>JAVJNR010000008.1:0-618939 GCA_040217195.1 Leptospiraceae bacterium
TTCCAACAGCTGCGAAATTTACACCCACTCTACCGGTGGTCTGGTACTGGCTGCTTACTTCGGACTGAACAATCCATCTGGAATGAACATCAGCCGAATTCAGCTAATGGCCAGTGCAGCCGGTGGATCGGAGCTTGCTGATATTTCAACCAGTTACCTGGGCTGGCTGGGGTTTGATACCCTGGGCGGTGAACTGGATGAATCTGTAAGTACTCGCGGGGCTAGAAATGGATTTAACCATTACCAGTCTCGAGGAAGAACCTATTACACCACTTCCGGTGAAGGTACAGACTACCTGTATGCTACCAGTCCTTTCCTACCGGGAAAAGACGATGGCGTACTGGCCAACCACTCGCTTTGCAATGTAAACACTGTGAAGAGCGTGGATCAGTCCTGTACACGGGGAAATGGAACTATGACTCGTTCCTATTCCTGTGGCTTCCTGTGGCTGAGCACCTGCTACGATCGTAGCTATCGCTGGTCACCATACTATACAGTTTATCGGGGCGGTGGCGGACACTCGCATGGCGATGCCAAGCGGGACTACAACCGTCGATAAGTTCTGGCTCAAGCCGGGCTCCCTGTGGGCCCGGCTTTTTTCCTCTCTCTTGAAAGCAGTGACCTGAATTCAATTTACGTGCTCCCGATTGGCCCCGGATAGCTGAATCTAAACCCGAAATAAACGTCCATTCCCCGCGCTTACATTTGTTCTAACCGTTTTCAACGTGCGATCGCCGCTTACAGATTGCCATTTTTGACGGAATTCGTATGATCCAGGACCAAATCCTGGCCATTTCACGTAGCGAAATACTCCCCGAGGATTACAAATTTCGTCAAATCCCGATGTGTATGCGGTCAGAGGGTTAAAAAAACCGGCTTCTGTAACGCTGCTTATACTTTTTTTATGGACATTGACATAGTGTCAGATCCAATTATGGTCAAAACAGCCCTTCGGGGTAATGAGGAGTGTTCAAATGAAGAAATTGGCTTTAATGGCCGTGCTGCTTTTCGTAGCATCTCAGGGCCTATCGGCGGCCACTTACAAACTGTTCGTACATGGTCGATCGGGGGACAACCACTGTCGTTCTCTGACCAGTACTTCCAGCGGTACCTATGATTACAGGAACTACTGGGGTGGCGCTGTAAAAGGACTGAGCAACGTACGTTATGTAGGTTTCAATGGAACCAAAAACGGCGGAGCTTATAGCTGGGAAACCTGCGGCGCGCAAAAGCAGCTTCACGATGCTCTACGCACATTCTGCACGGGATCCAATTCGTGTGAAATTTACACCCACTCGACTGGTGGTCTGGTACTTGCCGCTTACTTCGGACTGAACAATCCATCTGGATTGAACATTCGTCGTATTCAGTTAATGGCCAGTGCAGCCGGTGGATCGGAGCTTGCTGATATATCAACAAGTTATCTTGGATGGCTGGGTTTCGATACTCTTGGCGGTGAGCTGGATCAATCTGTGAGTACCCGTGGTGCTCGGAACGGATTTAACCACTACCAATCCAGAGGTAGAACCTACTATACAACTTCAGGTACAGGAAGTGATTACTTGAAAGTAACCAGTCCGCTCCTTCCAGGAAAAGACGATGGTGTACTGGCGAATCACTCACTTTGCAACGTAAACACAGTTAAGGCTGTGAAAGTGAATTGTACTCGAGGAAATAGCCGTCTGGTTCGGTCTTATCGTTGTGGCTTTCTATGGACAAAAACGTGCCGTGACTACAGCTACCGCTGGAGCCCGTATTATACGGTTCACCAGGGTGGAAGTGGCCACTCACACCGAGATGCCAATAGCGATTACAACCGTCGATAAGGTTGGATCCTGAAAACCTCCTTCGGGATGGTTTGCAAGCCGGGTCTCTGGGCCCGGCTTTTTCTATTGTAGCCTCCAGGTCCCACTTTTTGAAGGGCTGAAAGCCGAAAGGCCGCTCGAAAACAGTTTCAGTTTTGATTGATTTCTACCTTCCCTGTTATATCCCGTCCACTAACCTGGATTACCAGGTCAGGTTTATCCATGTCCGGCACATTCAATAGAATATTCGTTACATTTTTGCTATCCATACTCTTGCTACTGGGGCCATCCTGCAGTGTGCTCTTCTGGAAGCCCGTTTCTCAAAGCGTAGATGCACGGTGGGCCAACAGCCGGGTCTATGAAGTATTGCTACATTTTGAAACCAGAATGAGCTGGAATCCCTGGAGTCAGGCAGCCGTAAATCGTAACTATAGCACCGAAATTATACTTCATGCGGTTCGAAACGGTCAGGTTGAAGAATCTAGATCTCTGATAACATTTGAAGGCTGGGTCCTTCCAGAGTCCTTTTATCCCTACGCTCGGGGTTTTGTTATGCAAAGGGGCACTTCGGATCAGCTGGGCGAGGGCAAGCGAGAAGTCTATTCCATCAATGTTGCATCCGACAGAAAATCGGCCACCGGGAAGATACTGATTGAGCCAGAAAGACAGATCCAGGGCTTATTCGTAACTCCGGATGGGCGGACTCTGGCTCTTTTTACCAGTGATGCGGACCCGTCCGAGCCCGGTGGAGAGATTCATTATGCCTTTTATTCCCTGGCAGGAACCACGGTGCACAAGGATCCTGTCTTACTCTCAGACGGTTCCTTTCCTTTTGAGGGAGCTCCCGGGTTGCCTGAACTTACCTGGGGAAATGGCATGGATCGAGTCTATGCTCGATTGCCCGCGGTGGTTCTTGAAATTGAAGCATCCACGGGTGAAATAAGGGATGCTGAAAGATTTCCCGCCTGTTTCGACATGGTCAGGGTTCCTCCCTTTGTAAGCGCTCAGGGATTTCGATTTGCCAGAAGCGAAGAGGGACTGGCAATCATCGATGAAGGGAAGAAGCTCCCATCGCCTTTTGCTTTTGTTCCTATGATCGAAGACATGGCCGGCATTTCCACCGATTGCAAGCAGTATCTGATTCGATAGTGCGGCAATTGTTCTACAGCAATCCGGTTGTCGTCCAGGCAGCCATTCCAGAACATCCGAAGGCCCTTCGGGTACAGCTACCGGAACCTCCCAACGGAGACCAGGAAGATCAGGCATTTATTTACCGAATCGAAGGAGCCCTGACAGGATTCTTCAACCGTTGTGGCCATGTTCGAGTGCCACTGGATCTGGATGATGGAAATTTCTTCGATCTAGAAGGAATGATTATTTGTAGGGTCCATGGGGCTAGATTCGATGAGAAGCAGGGCCATTGTTTGATGGGGCCTGCCTATACTGGACTGCATCGTCTAATACTTGAAGAAACCGAATCAGCAGTCCAGGTTCTTGGATGGGAAGGCCCCCTGCCTGCCAGAAACTATTGATTTTCCTCTTTACTTGCAGCGCGTACCCTTTCTTTGAAAGGTATGGACAGTTCTATTCTCTATGGTGACCAGGCCCATCAACTTGAAGAGCTCTATGAAAGGTATTTAAACGATCCGTCTTCAGTAAGCTCTGACTGGGCTCGATTCTTTGCAGACCTGGGGAATGGACGGGCAGGCTCCAATGGACAGTCGGTAGCAGCCTCCGCTGGCTCCGGAGTCGTTTCCACTGGTATTGCCGGAGAGCGCCGCAAGGCTCAGTCAGTTCAGCAACTGGTTTTAGAATATAGAAGACAGGGATATCTGGCATCCAGACTGGATCCTCTTGGACTTGTTCAGCCCGATCGAAGTCGTCTGGAGCTCACTCTCTATGGTCTTACCGAGGCCGATCTAAACGAATCCTTTGAATCTGGAATACCTTCCCTGGGAGCCAGACCCTTGAAGGAAATCATAGATCATTATGAGAGTATCTATTGCGGTTCTATAGGATGTGAGCACTACTATATTCGTAATCGTGCCGAAAGAATGTGGCTGCAAGAACGGATAGAGTCTCCGGAATTCAATGCTCCTCTGGACAAATATACCAGGCTTCGATTATACGAAAAGGTATATCAGGCAGAACACTTTGAACGTTTTCTTGCTACTAAATACGTGGGGAAGAAACGATTCAGCCTGGAAGGCGGCGAATCCTTAATACCTCTTCTAGATACTGCCATTGAGCGAGGCGGGGAAACAGACCTGGAAGGAATGGTCATTGGAATGGCTCACCGGGGGCGATTGAATGTTCTGGTGAATGTCCTGGAAAAACCCGCAGGACTTATCTTTGCCGAATTTGATGAGAACTACAATCCAGAGACTCTGGATTATGCTGATGTTAAATACCATCTTGGTCATTCCAATCGTAAGATGACCCGTAGCGGTCGAGAAGTGGCCCTTTCTCTTCTGTTCAATCCAAGTCATCTGGAGGCCGTAAATCCAGTGGTACTGGGAAGCGTTCGCGCCAGACAACGGGTGAACCATGACGAGGAACGCAAAAAGTATCTTCCTGTACTGATTCATGGCGATGCGGCCTTTATTGGTCAGGGCGTTGTGGCTGAATCCTTGAACTTTATGAACCTCCAGGGGTATCGCCTGGGCGGATGCTTGCATATTATCGTCAACAATCAGATCGGATTTACTACAGTTCCTTCTGAATCACGCTCCACAGCCTTTGCCACGGACCTGGCCAAGGGATTCCAGATTCCTATTTTTCATGTCAATGGGGACGATCCGGACGCTGTATTTCGTGTAGCTCGTCTCTGTATGGATTATAGACTAACCTTCGGTAAGGATGCCATAATCGATCTAATCTGCTATCGCAAACTGGGACACAATGAAACCGATGAGCCGGCATTTACTCAGCCCAGGATGTACGATAAAATCAAGAATCATCCATCCGTGGCCACTCTGTATGAAAAGAAAATTGGTCGCAGCGAAGAGATTACAGAGGATGAAATCGAGTTCATCAAGAATGGAATCAACGAAGGACTGGAGCAATCCTTCAAAAAGGCCCGGCAATCCAATCAAAGAATGCAGGTAGATACACTTCGTGGAGTCTGGTCAGACTACACCCATGGCGAATTGGATTCAGAACCGGAAACCAGGTTGCTGGCAGAGCAACTGGAAAGAGTGGGCGGGGCGCTCACCACTGTACCTGAAGGATTTAATCTTCATAAGAAGCTGGGCAAACTGGTGGATCTTCGCAGAAAAATGATTTCAGGGCAGCAGGGTATTGACTGGGGTATGGCGGAGGCCCTGGCTTTTGGTTCTATCCTGGAAAACGGTCATGATATTCGTATGTCTGGCCAGGATGTTCGTCGAGGCACCTTTTCGCATAGGCACGCTGTATTTACTGATACGGAGAACGAAAATCTGTGGATTCCATTGAATCAGATCTCAGAAAAACAGGGCACCCTGGATATTCATAATTCGCCGCTGAGCGAATACTCTGTGGTAGGCTATGAATATGGTTATTCGCTGAGTGATCCCCATGCTCTTGTAATATGGGAAGCGCAATTCGGTGACTTCGTTAATGGTGCGCAGATAATCATTGATCAATTTATCTCCTCCTCTGAAGTGAAGTGGTATCGATTGAGCGGCCTTGTGATGCTTCTGCCCCATGGGTATGAGGGGCAGGGCCCGGAGCATTCCAGCGCACGCCTTGAGCGCTTTTTGCAACTCTGTGCGAAGAATAACCTTTACGTTGTGAACTGCACCACTCCGGCCCAGTATTTCCATCTGCTGCGCAGACAGATCCTCAGTAAAACGCGTCGACCATTGATTGTAATGACCCCCAAGAGTCTATTGCGACATCCCATGGCAACATCCAGCCTGGACGATATCAAAACCGGTCTGTTTGAGGAATTGCTAACCGATGATCGGGCCGGAAAGGACAAGGTACTTTTATTCTGTTCGGGTAAGATCTATTACGATTTGATAAAATCAATGGAAGAAAGAGAGATAGAGGATATCTCATTGAATCGTCTTGAGCAGATGTATCCGTTTCCAGAAAAGGACATTCAGGATGTATTGAAAAAAAGCAGTGCCGGTATTGTGCGATGGGTCCAGGAGGAACCGATTAATCAGGGCGCGTGGCAGTTTGTGGAAGATCGATTCAATGCACTTCTTACGGATAAACGAATACAGCCTGTGGCCCGTCCAGAATCTCCTTCGCCGGCCGCCGGACTTCACAGTATTCATGCTTCGGAACAGCAGGATATAATGGACCGAGCTCTTTCCTATAAATGATGAATGATGCCCTGGTGCAATGCGAAAAACAATTGTGCAGTGCTCCCGGGGTATGCGAAACCATTGTGTCCAGTTAGGTACAGCTTGTTCACACTTTTTTAAGCAAATCAAAAAATACTTAATTCATTTAAATGGAATATTAGTTGACGAAAGGCCGGACTGGTTTTAGAACCCGAGGATCAATCTTATGTAAGGAGAGATCTATGATTAAAAAGATCGGACTGACAATGAGTCTTCTGGCTGCTCTGGCACTGTTTAACTGCGCGAGCATCGACAAGACTACCGTAAAAGGAAAGGAAGTTGTAACATCTACACATGCAGCTCCAGTGATTTTCACTGCACTGGGCGCTCCTGTAACCAAGTGTCTGGATGACCTGGACGAAGAAGGTGTAACCACTGTTACTAATGCAAATGGTGCGCCTACGAATGGTCTGTTTTCAATCAGCCGACTGACTGGTTCTGAGCAGTGCCAGGCTACTGGCGTTAAGTAATCGACCAGATTCTATGGGCCGGTGCTTCGCGCCGGCCTTTTCCTTGCATGCCTGCCCGCAATATTCTAACTTTCATATTTCTGCTAAGTCTAAGTCCGCAATACCTCCTGGCGGAAACTCTGTACACTCCCGAGCAGCTCAGGCGATGGGCGATCAACGGAAATCTACATCGCTCTGCGTACTGGCATAAATTGCTGGGCTACAAGCAAGAGCCCTTTAGTTATGAATCTGCCACCGATGGTAAGTCCTTTTTCTTTTCCGCCGAGGGTTATCGCAATCCAGAAGCGGAGATAATAGCTACTCTGGAAGCATTTCTGCGGCCAGTACCGGACAATTCGGATAATCATCCCATTTGCAGGTTTCCAGCTAGATTCCACTGGCTAACGGAAACTCTGAGTCTGGATCGTAATCGTTTTCCTTCGCCTTCCTGTGAGGAGTATAATGAGTTTGCACAACACCTGAAAGCGGACTCCCTATCCTATGTATTCGCCTCTTATTATTCCGGTCACCCGGCCTCCTTATTCGGACATACTTTTCTAAAGTTTAACCAAACAGACTCTTCGGATGTGTCTGTGGTAGCTGCAGACCCCAGCATTTCCTATGGAGCTCGGGTAACGAGTACCAATCCAATGATCTATTTTCTGGATGGGATGTTTGGAGGTTTTGATGGCACTCTGGAACTTCAGCCTTTTAAGAATCATCTTCAGGCCTATACGGAAGGAGAGCAGCGGGATCTATGGGAGTTTAAACTGAACCTGCGAAAGGAGGAAATCGATCAGCTTATCCGTGCTGCCTGGGAAATGAATTCTACGCATTATGATTATTATTTCTTGAGCGAGAATTGTTCTTATCGACTGCTTAACCTTCTGGAGCTGGCTCGTCCCGGCCTGAACCTGGCTGATTCTTATTTCTGGAACGTGCATCCTGCAGATACGGTGAAGCAGGTAGTCGATGGAAAGGAAATGGCTCGCTCTCTAATTTTTTATTCAGCCACGGAAACCCGCTATCGCAAGAAGGTTCTGTTGCTGAGCGATGAGGGAAAAGAAGCCATGCTTGCCCTGAGCAATTCTGAGAATCCTCAAATGGAGAATCTGTCCATTCAGGAAAAGGCTCTGGTTTATGAGGTGGCTGCAGATCGAGTTCTTTTGCAGGCTGATGGTAATGGCAGTCTTACCGAGGAAAAGAAACAATTACTCAGATCTCTTTTAGATACCCGGGCCTCCCGTTTTACCGGCAATCTTCCGAAATACGAAGTATTTCCGGAAGGCAGGAACCCTTTAATCGGGCATGAAAGTACTTTGTTCAGCGTATCCGGCGGGCAATCAAGTCTGGGCTCCTTCTCAGAATTTAGATTTCGTCCAGCACTGCATGATTTACATGATCGAGCCCGTGGCTATTCTCCGTATGGAGAGCTAGAATTCTTTACTCTCAGGTTGCGTGCCTACAGCGAAGAATCCAGAATTGAGCTGGAGGATTTTGTGCTGATGAATATGATGAGTATGGATCCTGTGACCACCGGACTGTGGCCTTTGTCCTGGGAAGTAAAAATGGGTGTGCGATCCCTGGCCTCTTCGCTGTATCAAAAGGAATTTCAGCCGGAGTATCTGGAAGAACTGACATTTTTTTCGAATCAGAAAACGGATCCGTATCATCATGCAGCGTACGCAACCATGCGGGGCGGCTATAGCTGGGAGCCAGATCTTGGTCTGGATGAGGGGTCCATTTTGTTTTATGGATTGGCCGGAATTTCCGTGGAGTCTGGACAGGGTATTTCTTCGCAGCTGGTGCCATCTGTGCGCACCGGTATCTTAATTCGGCCATTTTCTGTTTGGAGTCTGCGACTGGATTATGTAGGAGCATACTATTCCGATGACTCCCTTGCACGAGACCGTCTGGACTTCTATAGCAACCTGGCCATTACTCGAAGCTTCGCCCTGGAACTGGGCTACCGAGGTCATCCAGATAATGGATATTCGGAAGCCCATGCATCGATTAAGTACTATTTCTAGAAAGCCACTGTGCGAATTCCACAACGGCTTGCTTTAGCGAGACCTGGGAGGACCGATTTCGGTGGCTTTTTCCAGGGTTCGGATGCTTTTTCGCACTGGATTGGGTTCTTGCTGCAATGGTCTGCTCAGACTTTCGCCGGGACCGGGCATTGAATTCATTGTACGGTTTCTGCTACGACTAACAGGCTTGAGCACTTCCACTACATTCGAATGTCCTCGGCTTTCTGCCAGCTGCAATGCGGACCAACCTTCGATTAGAGTATCTGGTTTGGCGCCAGCCTCAAGCAAGAATTTGCATACTTCGCTATGGCCATAGTAGGCAGCATAATGAATTGCAAACCATCCTTCATGGCTGGCATTGGGATTCGCTCCCCTGGCAAGAAAGCTTTGAACAGCCCCGGCATCGCCTCTTAAAGCACTCTGCAAAATTGGTAAATTCAGGGATGGATCGAATTCGGTGGCGTCTGGATCCACCGTATCGGTGATATCGGTATTGGTATCTGTGTTCGTATCTGTGTTCGTATTGTCCGTAACGTTTGGGCCAGCAATGGATATTCGAACGATTTCCATCTGCCGAGCCTGTGCTGTGGCATCGTTGATCCAGCCCACGTCACCGTTGGGGAACTGAAACAGCCTGGTGGCACCTCGAATTCGTGCAGGCACATAGAATGCTGGTACAAGTATTTCTCCGTCTGGATCTACTACTGCCAGCTGGGTTTTCATATCCCCTGTTACTGGATTCCAGGCTCTTTGTGGTGAGTTGCCACTTCCGTCCACCGCCCAGGCCAGTAGAAGGTTTTGCCCCAGAGGTTGAATTCGGGGAATCCTCTCTCTGGCCTCCGATGTGCCAGTTATCCAGATAGTAGATCCCGGTTTACCATCCTTATCTGTGCGAATCATACCAATATCATAATCCTTGCGATTCAATCGGCTATCGAAGACTATCCAGCCCCTACCATCCTTTCCGTAAACGTCTCCTGTACTGATGACCACATCCTGGTAGGTTTCTCCGGGGGCCGCTTTCGGCACCTCTATTGCAACCTCTCGACCCGTAGAAGGGTAGGATTGTATCACCAGCCCCCTGGGATAGGCATCGCCCACCGTAGACATTAGAAAGCGCTGTCCATCCCAGGAAATTCTGGGGCGAAAGCTGTGGCTTACATTCCAGGTCCAGCCGGCCGGTCTGTTGCCATCCATCACGGGCTTGCCATTTCTATCAAAAAGGGCCAGGTATTCGCTTTGATGTACCACTCCATCGTCCCATTTGCGATAGGTGGTAAAATAGGTAGCATATTCTTTTCCGGACCATCCCAGGTTAAACGTACTGAAGGCAGACAGGATTCCCTGAGATCCTTCTTTATCGTAGTTTAGAGTACCTACAACCTTTGTGCGAAAAAGGGCCCGGCCAGTCGTACTGTAGGATTCAAGATGGGCAGTATGCAGTTCTTTTCCATTCTTTACCGTTTGCCATTCCAGGGTGAGCAGTGTAATGGATTTTCCGTCCGTAACAGCATCGCCGATTCTTCGATTCCTCAGCTGGACCAGGTCTTTTTCTACAGAGGAAAGATCGGGTTTTAGCAAAGAAATTCGACCATTGCTGTTCGAATCGGTCCAGATCAAATAGGCCCGGTCATTGATAAATAGAAGTTCCGGTGCCGGTGTGGCATCGCTCATGGAGTAGGTGTAGATTGGATTGCTGTCGTTTCCCAGAGCATGAGCCGCCGGTAATTTCAGGCTGGTTATGGATACAGGCAACGGATAGCTTTCATTGGCCGGCAACCCGGAACCAATAATTAGTAAGGAGCCCAGGAAAACAGAACGCCGGAAGGCACGGATAAGTCCATTGGTCCGGAGGTTAGAAGGAGAAAGCCGCATGTTCATAGGACGGCCCTTTCTTGCTGGTTGTTTGAATGTTTTTCACCCTTGTACTGGCATTCAAATTCTGGAATCCAGCTCATTAACAGGCTGATTCCAGGACGGTGCAGAACTGGAATCCGGATTGGTTCAAATGACCTTAAATGCTTTGAGAGACTTATACAGAGTGGAAATCATCATCACCAGAACTCCTGCAGCCGGAATCGCAATTACCATTCCTATGACTCCCAACCATTGCTGGAATGTAATCAATGCCAGAATGGCGATCACTGGATGCACGGAAACACTGCGAGCCAGAACCACCGGTTGAGTGAACATATTATCCACAGCCTGGGCAATTCCAAACGTCAGAAGAACAAATAGAGGTACACTGCCACCATCCAGAATGAGAGCCACAAGGATGGCCGGAGTCAGTCCAATGATAGGACCCAGATAGGGGATGATATTTACCAGGGCTGCCACGGTTCCCAGAATAGCGCCGTAGGACAGTCCGGCCAGGGAGAATCCTGGAATGAGGATCAAGCCCAGAATGCTGATCTGAATCAAAATTCCTTTCAGATAAGATGCGATCTGTCCTCTTGTTCTATGAACAATGAGTACAGCCAGTTCAAAATATCGATTGGGTACCAGGCCGATTACGCTTCGAAAGATTTCATCGCCCTGCAATAGAAATAGAAAAAGCAGGATGGGAGTAACCAGTGAATAGGTAATAAAGTTAGGGATGGAAGAGAGCAATCCTTTGGAAGCTTCCTGGATGGGCTTTAACACCATGGAAGAAATAGTCTTAAAATCTATAGAAACGGACTGATATTGCTCCGGAATAATGATGCCCAGTTGTTCCTTCCAGTAGTTCAATTTCCCGGGCAGTGATTCTACCAGCACTTCCATTTGAGAGATCAATTTCACCGCTTCTTCGCGGGCCGGAGGGATAATTACACTGAAGAAAAGTACCAGAGTGCCTATGAACAGAATTAAGACAATTATCACAGAAAGAAGTCTGGGGATTCCCAGGCCCTGAAAGAAATCCACTCCTGGATTCAATGCAAACGTTAGGAGAACGGACAGTCCTATGGGAATGATCAAAGCCTGGAGGCCATAAAAGGTTACGGCCAGAAAGCCCAGCACCAGACTGACAAATAGAACTCTTACTACATGGGTGGAAATATCCGTATCTTGAAACATCAGGCCAGTTCCTTGCCGTCTTCCAGCAGAGTGGCTTCCAGGCGCTCATTGGTTTTTATCAGCCTTTTTCCAGTGATTCTGGCAATGTTCAGCAGTATGATGGATGCGATTCTGGGGTTTCGATTCATCAGGCTAAGAAGATCCGGTCTAAAAAAACCCAGCATTCTACAGTAGGTCTGGGCCCTTGCGCTGGCCGTTCGCGGCATATCGTCCAGGAGAGCCAGTTCACCAAAGAAATCGCCATCATAGAACTGAGCCATGGAATCTTCTTCTTCGGTATCGCCTTTGAACCGGTAAATTTCCACAGAACCTTCCATGATGATATACATACCCACACCCGGTTCATTGGTTCTAAAGATATGCTCGCCTTCCTTGAAATGGCGAACATGGCAGAGAGAGCGGACCATCTTCAAGGCTCGATGGGGCAGTTTGTCGAATACCGGAATCTGTTTGAGTACTTCCAGCTCATGCTGCTCGGGATCCTTGTTTCCCAGTTTCATGCTTTCCCAGAACGGTAGCGCCATATATGGATTATCGTCACCAGAAAGGGCATCATAGAAGGCCAGGGTTTGTTTTTTGGTGGACGGCGCACCTGGCCCCGGAGATTTGATTCCTGACACGGGATGTAGCGCAGGGGTAGCGCATCTGCTTTGGGAGCAGAGGGTCGTTGGTTCAAATCCAATCATCCCGAATGATGTGCCAGTAGCTCAGTTGGATAGAGCAACTGCCTTCTAAGCAGTGGGTCGGGGGTTCGACTCCCTCCTGGCGCACAGCCTGGCACAGATATGGCGGATGTAGCTCAGTTGGTAGAGCGCCAGTTTGTGGCACTGGTGGTCGCGGGTTCGAATCCCGTCGTTCGCCCATCCGGTGGACCGGCCGGTTTCCGGGAGTCGGTCGAAAGAATGTCTTGACCGTTCCATCGGAAACCAGACCCTGGTCAGACCGGTTTCGCGAGCGTGGTGGAACTGGTAGACACGCCAGATTTAGGTTCTGGTGCCGTAAGGTGTGGGGGTTCAAGTCCCTTCGCTCGCATATGCGGGAATAGCTCAGCGGTAGAGCACCTCCTTGCCAAGGAGGGGGTCGCGGGTTCAAATCCCGTTTCCCGCTCATCCTTTTCTTTCGCGAACAGAATGGAATTTAAGACAAAGAAGAAATCCGAGACCGTGATGGAAATCACGGTCAACAATACTGCGGAAGAGGTTGAACGTTCCTTCCAGAAAGCCTACGAAAAGGCCCGGGGTAGCGTCAAACTTCCAGGATTCAGAAAAGGTAAAGTGCCTCTGGATATGGTAGCTCGTCATCTTGGCGATTCCGTGGCCGGGGATGCTGCGAACCTTCTGATTCAAGATTCCATGCAGGAAATCTTTCCGGAACTGGATCCAGCTCCCATCAAAGCTCCACAGTTTGAGATCGACAGTCTTTCCAGGGAAAGTGGTGCAGCTTTCAAAGGGGAGTACGAGTACATCCCCGAGATCAAGCCAGCCAAATACCGAAAACTTAAAGGCGAAAAAGGCGAAGTCAAGATCGAGGACTCTGTAATCGAAAAGAAGATCGATCTACTTCGAAAAGAGCATGCGGTTATGAAGAGCCGCGAAGAGGGCAAAATCGAAGAAGATGATTATGCCCGGCTGAACCTGTCTGTTAAGGATGGGGAGGAAGTGCTCTTTGAAAGCGATGATTTTCCGTTCTACACAAATCGAGACGATGTATTCCCCGGTCTAAAAGAGAATGTTATTGGTACCGAAGTAGGCAAAGAAGGCTCTTACGAGCAACTGATGGCCGATGACTTTCCTGATCAGAAATTTGCAGGAAAGAAGGTCCAGGTCACATTTACCGTCAAGGAAGCGTCCTATCGTGAACTTCCTGAACTAAACGATGAATTTGCCAAGGATCTGGGCGAATTCGAAACCCTGGATGATCTGAAAAAAGACGTAGAAAAGAACATTCGGGAAGCTGCGGAGGACACCGTACGCTCAAGAGTGCTTCAGACTCTGGTAGATGAGCTTACTGAAAAGACTAAATTCGACGTACCAAGCAGTCTTGTGGATTCAGAATTCGATCGCAGGCTGGAAAACCTGCGCCGACGAATTGGCCAGCAGGATATGCCCCTTGAGCAAATTGCTCAGATGGCCGGAGAGAGCAAAGAGTCTCTGGAAAAGAGGATGCGGGATGACGCAGAAAAGCATGTAAGAGAAAGCCTCATCCTGTCGGAAATAGCAGAAAAAGAAGAAATCACTGTAGAAGAATCTGAAGTAGATGATCTGATCAAAGAAAGGGCTGGCGGACGAGTGCCGGTCGATCAGGTAGATATGCTGGTGCAGAATCCGAATTTAAGAGAAGATATTCGTTTCGAAGTTCGGATGCGAAAAACCCTGGATCTGATCTGGGACAACGCTGAATTCAAGAAAGGTAGTGCAGTATCTGCCGAGAAGCTCTTTGAAGAGGGTGCTCTCCAGTACTGAGTCAGCTCGGGCATCGAATCTGATCCTAAATTCGGATCAGTGCATGCCTGCAAATTAAACTGTTCATTTTTTACGGCTTTACTGGACGATCGATCCGTTTCGTAGTTCACTTGACGGGTGACGGCCAGATAATATAAGAATCTGAAGTCGAGATGATTATGTCGGCTATGAAGTCGGCGGCGCCAGGCGCACTATCAAGGGAGGAATCCATGGCAATTATGCCCTACGTAATCGAGCAGACCTCAAGAGGGGAAAGGACCTATGACATCTATTCCCGTCTGCTCAAGGATCGAATTATCTTTCTGGGGTATCCCATCGACGACAATTATTGCAATATTATCATTGCTCAAATGCTCTTTCTGGAAGCTGACGATCCGGAAAAAGACATTTATCTCTATGTAAACTCTCCCGGAGGATATATCTCCAGCGGGCTGGCTATTTATGACACCATGCAATATATCCGGCCAGATATCCGGACCATCTGCGTGGGTCAGGCGGCCAATATTTCCTCTCTGTTGCTGGCTGCCGGTACAGCGGGAAAGAGATCCGCTCTGCCCAATGCCCGAATCATGATGCATCAGCCCCTGGGTGGTGTTACCGGCCAGGCGGTGGATATCGAGCTGCAGGCGAAGGAAATTCTGGGTGTGAAAGATAGATTAAATCGTATCTATGCAAATCATACAGGAAAGCCTCTGGAGCAGATCGAAAAAGATACAGATCGAGTTCGCAACATGTCGGCGGCAGATGCCAGAGATTACGGCCTCATCGATCATGTGATTGAGATCAAACCCAAAGGAGCCGAACTTGTTGGTAGCGGGAACGGCAAAACCAGTAGTTAATTTTCTTTGAAATCGACTACGGCTGAGTAGAAACTGACAAAAATGGCATCCAGAAAGAAAGGATCAGATAAAGAGAAGCTTCATTGCTCTTTCTGCGGCAAAGAGCAGGACTCCGTTAGGCGTCTTGTAGCGGGGCCAGGTGTGTACATCTGTGATGAATGTATCGAGCTCTGTAATGAAATCATCGCCGAGGAAGGCGATCAGGAAGCGGGTCCTGCAGGTGTAATACAGGAGCTGCCCCGTCCCACAGAGATCAAGAAGATCCTGGATGAATATGTGATCGGTCAGGATGAAGCCAAAAAGGCTCTGGCTGTTGCAGTTTATAATCATTACAAGCGAATTCAGCAGAACCAGAAGAAAGGCGATGTTGAACTGGATAAATCCAACATCATGCTTATTGGACCCACCGGTTCTGGTAAGACTCTGCTGGCGCAGACCCTTGCTCGATTGCTCAAGGTACCTTTTGCCATAGCGGATGCTACTGCACTGACCGAAGCAGGGTACGTTGGCGAAGATGTAGAGAACATTCTTCTTCGGCTGATTCAGAATGCTCAAAATGATGTTAAAAAGGCAGAGATAGGAATTATCTATATCGATGAAATCGATAAGATTTCACGCAAAACCGAAAACCCTTCCATTACTCGAGATGTATCTGGCGAAGGCGTCCAGCAGGCTCTTTTGAAAATCATAGAAGGAACGGTAGCGAATGTTCCTCCTCAGGGCGGCAGAAAACATCCTCACCAGGATTTTCTGACCATCGATACAAGAAATATACTGTTTATTTGCGGCGGCGCATTCGTAGGTCTGGACGACATGGTGCAAAAGCGCCTTGGCTCCAGAACCATTGGTTTTGACCGTCAGAGCGGAGTGGCTCGCGGTAAAGTAACCAAGCAGGAAATCCTCAGAAATGTTATCCCGGATGATCTAATGAAGTTCGGTCTTATACCTGAATTCGTAGGCCGAATCCCTGTGATTGCTACTCTGGATGATCTGGATGTGGCTACTTTGAAGCAAATCTTTTCTGAGCCCAAAAACTCCATTCTCAAGCAATACCAAAAAATGTTTGAGATGGAAAATGTTAAACTCAGGTTCACCGATGATGCGATCACTCGAATTGCTGATGAGGCAATTAAGCGAGAGGCCGGTGCCCGAGGGCTTCGAAGTATTGTAGAGAAAGTGATGATGGATCTGATGTACGATATTCCAGGAAATGAGGATATCGATCAGGTAGTGATTACTCCGCAGGTAATCGAAAGCGGCGATCAGCCAGTGTTTACCTACAAAAAAGACGAAAAGAAGAAAGATAAGGACAAAGAAAAGAAAGAGAAGTTTGCTTGATTCAGGTAAAAACTGCGATCTCCCTATCTATTCAATAACTCGGTGGGCAACGGCTTCAGTCCGGTCTAACATTCCTTTTGCCCTGTTTGCATTCTGACTTCCCGTTTCGGTCCCCCGGAGCGGGCCGCTCCGTCCCCAACTTATCTACATTACAGAAAGCCAGTGCGGCGGAGCTTGTCCGCTACCTGTGTATTTTCGTATCAATTTTTGAGCTCTTTCTTGCGTCTCTTTCAGGATCGATTCTGCCAGATCGCCCAATCCCTGTTCTTCCAGGTCATCCCAGAAGATGTCGATGGTGTCATCTACCAGCACCGCAAGATGGTGTTCCACTTCATGCCTGAGCTCTCTTTGATCCGCCACCATATTACCGCTCATAAGCTGAACCAGTAGCGTACGATGGTCCGGGTTGCTGGCCACGAAATCCTGAATCGACTGCTCGCTGTATTGGTCCCATTCCGTTTCGTGGCCATGTTGGCCGGCGCAGGTTCCCAGACGAGCCACCCACAGGGCCAGAGTCTGAGGCCGCCAGCCGTGTGCCTGAATGATGCGTGCAATGTGCCAGGCCTGGGATACTTCGTGGTCCAGATCATTGGATTCAAGGAAACGTACAAAACGAAGAACCTCATCAATGGAACGCTCGGCCAATCTTACGGCAATGTCGCCGGCCAGATGGTTTTCGCTATCACCCCACAATGGGCGGTCCGCATTGGCCTGCGTTACAGCATCTACAAAGGCAGCCAGCGGCTCCTCGGCGGTGGCCGGAAGAGAATCATGATCGAATACTCTCTCATTCACAAAGCCATCACTCAATTGAAAACGAAGGGATAAAATGCCACCATATTTAGCCCGGGCACTCCAGCCGGGGATGTCTCTGGAAAACACAGTCAGTGCATCGATTGCAGTTTGCACCCATTGTTCATCCAGGACATCCGGCATCTGAAAACCGATGTCCCGGGCCTCGGGATCCATGTACAGTAGGCCGTGAATGTGAATGTAGTGATTCGGGATACTCATTGAAAACAAGGCTGCTCGGTTCCCGGGTTGAGTCAAACGAATCCGTATTACAGATGATCGGCTGTGCAATGAGCGTGAAGCTGGTGCGAATCAGAAAAGCTTACATTAGAAAGCAAGTCCATTTGGTGGCCATTTATTTCTACTGCATTTTGCATTCTGGCCAAACAGATTGAAATCCAAAAATCGCAGAATGAAGATGCTCCTCATTCCGATGCAGGGTAATAGCGAATTAACATTCAGTTAGTGAATCTGCCTGATTCGTCGGAGCAGGGGAGAGTCCGCAGTCAGGCGCGGGCGCGAAGTATCTATGGTAAATCTTAAAATATGCCCCGGCCGAATCGCCTGCTGGATCCATCCGTACTTGCTCACCTTTATCTAGTAGTAGCTCCAACATCCCATGAACGAAATGTCGGTGAACCAGCGGTCCATCAGTTCAGGGCCTTTGACTCGGAAATGGGAATTGCCGGCCGGGGAATGGTGTCTCTACTAGCTTAGATCCCGGTCCACAAGTCCTCGTTTACGTCGACTGCGCTCAATCAGCCATACAACCAGGACCGATATAACATAAAGCGAAATGATGGGTCCTGCCATCACCAGTTGAGTCACTGGATCCGGTGGAGTCAGGATAGCAGAGACGATGAAGATACCTGTTATGAACAATCGCCACTGCTTTTTGTGCCACTCTATAGTAAGTATTCCTGCTGCTCCCAGAGCGATCAACAGTACCGGAATTTGAAATAACAGGCCTGCGCCCATATGAATCATGAAAAAGAAGCTGTAATACTCTTCAATGGACGTTTGAGGAATGGTCTTTTCCAGCCCCATTAACATAATCTTGAAAAACATTTCCAGGCTCAGCGGAAATAGCTGAAACCAGGTGAAGGCTACGCCGCCCCAGAAGAGAAAGCCGGAGAATAGAACACTGAGGCTTCCTATCCAGGCGGTTTTTCGACTTACTGCAGGAGTAATAAAACCCCACATGATAAGCAGTATCATTGGAAAAGTTGTTACAAAAGATAGAATGAGGCTGAGCTTGATTAATACAACCAGTGGCCCGGCCACTTTACCCATAATCAATGGGTAATCTGAAATTTCGCCAAAGGGCTGGACCAGAATGGAGTGAATCTGTGAACTGAAAATACCGAACCCTGCGGCACCCAGCAGGACGATGCCCACAATCCATAGAAGACGCTTTCGCAACTCCTCCAGATGGTCCCCCAGAGTTAAATATTTTTCCCTGGGATCTGTATCTTCGTCGAAGGATTCCGATTGCGAGGATGTAGAGGCGCTGGTTCCGGTCTTTTGAACGGATTTAGCTTTTCGCCTGGTGCGACCGGTAGAATTGCGTCCGGCGTTGCCGCCGGACTTCTTCACGGTCCTGGAGGTTTTTTTTGTCTTTTTGGCAGAAGCACGTTTGGCTGTAGCCATGGACTAGCTCTTGGATCTAGACTTCTTTCGCTTTTGCGTCTTCTCCGCATTCACGGTTTCTCGCTCCGGTTCTTCCAGTTCCGGGCTGGAATTTGAAACGGACTTTCTGAACTCTCGAATCCCGGTTCCGAGATCCTTAGCAAGCTGGGGCAGTTTTCTGCCTCCGAAAAGCAGTAGCACAACCACCAGGATAATCGTCCATTCAACGGGTCCTGGCATTGTCATGAATAATGGTGCCATACCGTCGACGCTGCGCCCCGTGCCTTTTTTTACAACTTGAATTTTGACGCGGTGCATTGTTATCTTGCCGTCAACTATGGCGATTTCCAAAGAACAGAAGGCCCTGTACAACGATAAGGTTCGGCCCTACAAGGATGCCCTGGAGGAACTGAAAAAGGAATCCTCCACGTTGAAGGGTGCAGCTCGAAAGAATGCAGACATGGAGCCTTACTTCATGTTCAGAAATGCCATTATCTCTCTTAAAAGCTGCAATTTGATGGTGCAGATGTCCACATTGTCCAATGAGATCCAGAACCTGAAAAATGACAAACTGGTGGGGGATGCGCGAAAAGAGGTCTCCAATGCACTTAATGAACTGGTCAAGGTGGTGGGGGATCAAATTGATGAGGGGCTAACTGAGAATCAGGATCGACTGGAAAAAATCCAGCAAATCAATCCGGCCCGGCGATTGAAGCTACTTCTTGCATTTCGAGAGACAATGCAGAACTTAAAGATAGCCGTGGGTACAGGAAAATGGCGCTGGTACTTCCCCGAGCTTCATATGAAGCTCACTATCCTGGCCCGAAACCTGATGGACTTCAAACAATACGGTGCGGCCAAAGATAGCAATGCACCCTACTACAGGGAATTGCAGGAGCATATGCAGTTCCTGGCAGAAGAGGCCCAGACGGCGGCTCAGGATTTTAGATCCAAGTATGAACTGGCCAGTCAGGACCTGGCAGATTTGCAATCCATTCAGAAACTTTTTGAGATGTTAAAACGAATCTTTGTTTTTACGGGTAATAAAACCGAACTGGAGAAGATCCAGATCTCCCTGGACTCGAACAAGGAGCGAATTGAAGCTATTGTTGCAGATCAGAAGAAGGGGACGAAGAAGAAAAAGTAGATGTCGATGGCCCGGCCCCTTTTTTCTTTTCACCTGACGGGGAAAGGAAGGAATGGCCGCAGCGCAGGCACAGGAGTAGAAAATGGCAGTACAAGCATTATCAGAAGATAAATTTACCGAAGAAACAGCTCAGGGAGTGACCCTGGTAGACTTTTGGGCGGAGTGGTGCGGCCCCTGTCGTATGGTAGCGCCCATTGTTGAGGAGCTATCCGGCGAAATGGAAACCGTTAAGTTTGCAAAGGTAAACGTTGATGAAAACCAGGGTATTGCTCAATCTCTGGGAATTACCGCCATACCAACGCTGGTGCTTTATCGAGATGGTAAGCCAGTGGACAAAGTGGTTGGACTTCTTCCTAAAGAGCAGCTCAAAGAATTTATCGAAAAGCATATGTAATCTATGCAACATGCCCATAGGGCGTCGGGAAGCACAGCTTCTGGCAAGAAAGGAGAGGGCAACTTCTCCTTTCTTTTTTGCCCCTGTACCATTCGTAGGGCAAGAGTTGAGCGCATACTCCGTCATAGCAATGATGTGACCCTGGACTCGCTCGACGGATCTATACTGGAGTGGGGATTTACAGTTTTTGTTTGAGCTGTAACGGGGGGGGACAGAATGGAACTACGTTGCTGACTATCGACTAGACTAAGACGCATTTCTGATTCAAAAGAATTTTTCCACACGCACAATGTGAGTGTGATACATCTCCAGACTGGATTCCAGCTCGGCCACTCCACCATTTTTGATCTGCTGGACCATTTCATCGGTTAGAATTATGTTATGGGTATGTCCGAGAGTGGGCTCCAGGTTAAAGGTCCGGATTCCGGATTCAACCTGAGACAATCGGATTTTCACCTCATGCTCATGCCCGGCGGCCGGCTGCACCAGAGCCTCCAGACCTTCCGAATTTCGTTCCCTGTAGCAGCTTAATATTCCGCTACTCAAGACCGTTAAGAGAAGGGGAAAATAAATTGTGTTCCAGCGCAAGGGGGTTAACATAGCCTTGAGGGAATCTCCCAGAATGCCCCAGGACCGCAAGTAAAGTAATCCGGCCCGCAGATCCCAGGAAAAACAATAAAATGGCCCGAATCATACTGACAGAACCTTATACAACGCTTCCTCGTGGCGGTTATCTCATTGAGACCTCCGTAGGATACATACAATTCGGTGCCCCCCCTGAAACCATCAAAGATACCATGCTTCTGCCCCGGAGCACGCCACAGATCTTTGTTCTGCCGGGTGAATTCTTTCACGTTGAGAAAGGAATCTCCGTGGCCGAGCTGGAGTTCCCACTATATTATAACTTCTATTTGAGACAAAAAAAGACCTATGTTGTATGTACAGAGGAGCAGCGTGAGCAGTTTAAAGTAGTTCTTCAAGAATCCGTCTTCGGTCCGGAAGTGGTGGATCTGCGGTCCGAGTACGTAAACGGTGAAGATACATTTGGGTATCCGGACATGCGAGCGGAGATGGAGCATTTTCGGGGAAATCGGGAACTGGATGACCTGGTTCGGTTTGTAATCTTCAAGAATGATAAGGTCCGTTTCAACAATGTTACGATTGAGAAAAAGACCGGTGGAGATTTTGCCATCCAGGATGATGGTCTCAAGAAAAGTATATCAGTTCCGGGAGAGGTAGGATATAACATCATTTACGATGCCGGAGAAAGAATGCCGGAACCCTATCAGCCTTCGCTTCTGGGAGTTACCTGTCTGGGGCCCAGTCATGGATTCGACCCGGATGACAATACGTCCGGTTTTATTCTCTGGATCAATCATCAGGGCATTATGGTGGATCCACCGGTGAACTCAACTGAGTGGCTCAGAAAGTCAAACGTCAATCCCAAGCACATAAACTCCATTATTTTAACTCACTGTCATGCAGACCATGATGCCGGTACCTTTCAGAAGATTCTGGAAGAGGGCAAGATTACCATCTATACCACAGAAACCGTTATCCACTCATTTATTCGAAAATACAATGCACTGACCCGGATCCCCAAGAAGGAGCTTTTTTCTCTGTTTGATTTCGTGCCTGTTGTAATTGGAAAGAATTACATCATTAACGGCGCCATCTTTCGCTTTAACTATGCATTGCATTCGATTCCCAGTTTGAGTTTCGAATACCAGTTCCAGGATCAAAGCTTTGTCTACTCCTCGGATCATTTGAACGAGCCAGAAAAGTTTTCGGAGCTTCTGGAAAAAGAAGTACTTACGGAAACCAGATATCGCGATTTAAATGATTTTCCCTGGCATTATGATATTATCTATCATGAAGCAGGCATTCCTCCACTGCATACTCGTATCGACTATCTGAATACCCTTCCGGTGGAAACACAGAAGAAGGTCACTGTATATCACATTGCGAAAAAAGATATGCCCGCCGATACCGGGATGCGTCTGGCCACCTTTGGGATAGAAAACACTCTCTATCCTCCGGTGAAACCTCCCCGTCATGAAGTAGCGTATAGAATTCTGGATGTACTTTCCAACGTAGATATATTTAAGGATTTTCCCATAGCCAAGTCCAAAGAATTTCTTTCCATCGTTGAAGAGGAAACCTTTGAAAGAGGAGAAAAGATCATCGAGAAAGACACTCCAGGCGATAAGTTCTTTATCATTGTTGCTGGAAATGTGCGAGTGGAAGGGATGGAGCAGGAATCCGTCAAGGATGATAGTATTTCCAAGCAATATGGCACATACGAATACTTTGGAGAAGCTTCACTGATTCTGGAACAGCCCAGGAGTGCAGATGTTGTGGCCTCAACAAACGTCAATGCACTGACCATTGAAAAGACCAAGTTCCTAAACTTCATTCGAGGTTCCGAGCTTCTTGAAAAATTCAAGAGATTGAATGATATCCGTAGAACCGGAACATGGGAAACTCTTTCCCATTCCAGATTTCTCCAGGGAATTACTTCTGCTCAAAAAACTCAACTGGAGTTAATAATGGAGCAGCGTACCTATCCTGCAGGTACGAGAATCCTGATGAAAGGCGAAATTTGCTACGAAGCATTTATTGTAAAGCGTGGCGAAGTGAATGTAGTTACAGACGGTGAGGTAATTGAAACCTTGAGCTGGGGAGATTTCTGCGGAGAAATCTACCAGATCCAGAAAGAAGCTCCTTCCTCTTTCGATTTCATTGCGGTTTCTGAGATTGAGGTGTATCGCATCTCAAGAGAAAACCTGGTGGATTATATCCAGGAAAACCCGGGTGTTTATATGCGGCTGCTTCGAATCTATGGTAAGTAGTAAGTAATCTTCCGGCTCATGCTTCAGAGGCGCCTGGTTTTGGCTTCTACGGATAAGAATTACCTTTAGCTGAACGGAGGAGTCCTCTATTTTCAGACCAATCGGGTAATGAAATCAGGAAAAGGTAACACCAGTTCGAATCGCTCCATGGATGCTCATATTCGCAGTCTACTTGCATGCAAGAGGTGCGAAAAGATGCAGGGAAAACCGGTGCATGGATGCGTACAGAAAACCAGTATTATTAGCCTGGGGCAGGCCCCAGGAATCCATGAAGAAAGATTTGGCAAACCCTTTGCCTATACCGCGGGAAAGACTCTCTTTAAATGGCTTGCAATGGCCGGCATAGAAGAAGAGGACTTTCGGGCCCGGGTAAACATGTCTGCGGTTTGCAGATGTTTTCCCGGTAAGGCAAAGAACGGCGATCGAAAACCGGACAGGCAGGAAGTGGAAAACTGCATTCCGTATATGGAATTCGAATTGAAGTATCACAGGCCCGAGCTTGTGATTCCAATAGGTAAACTGGCCATTGATCAAATCCTGGAAAGAGCGATACTTATTTCAGAAGGTTCTCACTCTTCAAAGCAAAATGACACCGATGGAGGGATTCAAAAGACCGATGAGAAAGATTCCCGAGCCTCAAAGGGTCGAAAAAAAGCTACCGATTCAAAAGTTAGAAATCAGGAATTAACGGAGGGAGCCCCACCAGCCGCGGTTGTAGGAAAGGCTGGGCAGAGTATTAAGAAAATAGCCCAATTGCAGGCCTATTTAAATAGCAAGGGACGCGCCAGTTACAAATTAGATCAAATCATAGGACGAAGATTTAGAAGCGACTGGGCCGGCATTTCCTTCGACTGGATTGCGCTTCCCCATCCTTCGGGTCTAAATGTCTGGAATCACACAGAGACAGGAAAGGTTTGCATAAGCAATGCAATTGCTCAAATAAGAAAGCACAATGCCGTTCGAAATACCTTTCCTCGCTGATCTCTTACTCTTTCAAGTTTATGTTTCATTCATTCCTGCAGAGCGTTTAATTCGCAATTGCTGATTCTAATTGGCTTTTCCTGGAACCGGCTGCGGTTTTTTGGCGTCCATTAAACTAATAAATCGCAGGAGAAAAAGATGAAAGGAAAATTTGTACTGGTTACAATTCTGATATTCGCATCTTCCGCAGGACTGATGGCTCAGGATAAATGGGTCAAAGGATCTAACGGAAATGTGGATGGATTCACACTATATGGTGGAACTGAAAATGGAAAGAACCTGTTCCTATGCGCAGGATTCATGAACGGTACGTTTCACCCCGGAAAGATTGTAGGTAGTAATTGTAATTTTGGTTACGGTGGAAATGAAGTTGAAGCGAACAGTTACTTCACTCTTCAGGTTTCCCAGTCCAGCATAAAGAGATACACCTGGCATCGTGCATCCAACGGGCAGGTACCTGCCTTGAATGGTTATGTTCCCATCGAAGTTGGTCGGGAAGGTAGCAGGATTCTGTATGTATGTAGAGCCAATTACAACGGCGGAGTGCATCCTGGAAAGATTGTAGGAAGTAACTGCAATTTTGGCTGGGGCGGAAATGAAATCACTATCCCAAATTACGAAGTATTAATGTACAGAACCAATTAATTGCAAAGGCCCTGGCCGTGCCTGTTTGGTTCGTACTTTCTGCGAAACGGTACCAGCCCGCCAGGGCTCTATTCTCCGAATCTATTACACTTTATGCTTATCGATACGCACTCTGGAAATCGAACGAGGCAAAGGCTGCGAACGGTCCGGGGTGGCTTGCACATGATTGGAAAGTAGGAGATCTAGAGTGACTGTAGGGCAGTGGCTTAGAGAAAATAGAACTGAATCGTAACTGCCAGAATCGCACCGATGGCCATAAAGGCTCCCAGAGGTGCCGGGGATCGGTGATCCTTCTGAATGAACAGTATCTGGATCACACTCCATCCAGAGCCCAGAATAATGGGAAGCAGCACGTAGGGCATTCCCAGAAAAAGTGCCAGTGGTACGAGCAACCATACATCACCCAGACCAAGTCCTTCCGGCTTCCATAGATGAAGGGGCAGGGTAAGTATCAGAGCAAACAAAGCCGTCAATACGGGACCGATCCAGACACTGGCAGCCAGGAATTGAAACAATAGTCCCAGGGCATCCGGAGACTGCTGTAGTAGATCTAGATTCTGTTTGAGTAAAAACCATTCCTGACCCGGGTCAGAAAACAGCATGGATTTGCGAGCCAGAGCACACAGTGCGATCAAAGCTGCAAGAATTGTATTTTCATAATCGAGGCTGAACAATGTCCAGTCTGTGGTGATTGCGATGATCAAATGACCACAGAATAAAATGGCCAGTATTGAAAGAATTAGATCCTGACTGGTAAGCAGGAAGTAAATTAAAAGCAAGCCACCGGTGAATTCTAGAATTGGATGGATGGCCGGAATCTCTGCCTGACAATGTTTACAATGTCTTCGAGCGAAGAAATAGCCCAGCACCGGAATAACATGCAACGGAGGTATGGGCATTTCGCAATCGTCGCAGAAAGATCGACGGGTAAAGAACTCCTTCCAGCGTTGCCCATAGCTCAGTTGCTTTCGCGCAGGTCCATAAAAGAAATATAGAACTCTGCTTGCACTGGCAATGTAGAAGCTGAATATCGAGGCTCCCATGATGAAAGCCATAAGCATTGCACCCACCATCACGTGGATGGGCATGGTTTCCAGTGGAGTATTCAAGCTCCTACCAGGGCCTTCAATGCCCGGGCTCCCCTTTCCAGGGTTTCATCTGGAGCGGCATAGGAGATGCGAATCCAATTACCTCGATCGGTAAAAATGCTACCAGGCACTACCAGTAATTGATGTTCGTCGATTCCTCTCTGTACGAAACTCAAAGAATCTTCAGGCACTTTTGCAAACAGATAAAAAGCACCGTCCGGTGGTCCAAACTCATAATGTACTTTCAATTCTCCTGCCAGAAAGTCCCTTCGTTTTCTATAGTCATTGACCTGGGCTGTCATATCTGTATCCAGGGCCGCCAGTCCGGCCCATTGATGCGGTGTTG
Organism: Leptospiraceae bacterium; assembly: GCA_040217195.1. GTDB lineage: Bacteria > Spirochaetota > Leptospiria > Leptospirales > Leptonemataceae > UBA3465. The sequence goes on from JAVJNR010000008.1 coordinate 26,192, forward strand.
GAGCACATACGATCGTATATTGCTGTAGAGTTGTCATGGCCTTGATTAGCTCTTCTGGACCTGTGACCGCGGCAAGTCGCATGCCGGTCATACTGTAGGACTTGGAAAACCCCATCATAGTTACTGCTTGATCGTAAATGGAAGCCGCACTGTTGAATTTACCGTCGTAGTCGAAGATTTCATAGATCTCATCGCTGCAAAGCAGTGCTCCGGTCCTATCTGCAAGGTTTCCCAGGGCCTTGATTTGATCTGCTGAGAGTATTCGACCGGTGGGGTTGGATGGGCTGGAATATAGGATTAGCTTTAATCGATCAAACTTTAGGCTGTCCAGGGCCTCCGGTTTGAAATCCTCGGAAACGGTTCTTTGCTTTGCTCCAAAGAATCCAGACAATCCTCTATAGATTAGAAAAGAAGGCTCAATCAGTAGTACTTCATCCCCTGGATCGATTGTTGTTAGAAATAACAACTGTAGAATTGAGGCCACCCCGGAGGTAACCAGAATGTCTTCAGGCCTGGTTTGAAATCCGTTACTTTCTGCAAATTTCTCGCAGAGTCGCTGTCTCAGTTCTATGATCCCCTGGGTCTGGGAATAGGCAGTCTTATTCTCTGAAAGAGCCTTTCTGGCCGCTTCCACGATTGGTTCCGGAGTGGGAAAATGGGGAAGACCAATAGATAGATTGATGGGCGAGTCCAGTTTTGCTGCCAGATCAAACATCCTGCGGATCTGGGAGGTGTCTATATGGTTCATTCTTTCGGAAAGGAAGGATTCTGCCATGATGGAACCAGAGGGCCGGCAGCCCCATTTCCGAAAAGTATAAATCCAGGGCGCCGGCTGCTGATTCTTTCTCAGTCCGGTTTGTATGCCAGGCCCGGCCAGCAGGATACAGGCGAGGATCCCTGAATCGGGAGGGAATCGGGAATCAATGGAAATATAGCCTATCTGGGAATGGACTGGTTAAATCGATTAGCCCGGGTAATGGTTTGTGCAAAATGTGGATTTGTGCACTGGTTCATGGGCCAGTAGAAAATTGCGGTTTTTTGTAGAGCAATAGCCGGTTGCTTTTTCCGCTTTTCAAGTTGGGCAGATGCAGTGCGGCCACAAAGAAACAGAAATGATAGGATTCGTTTATGTCCTGCCCAACGGGTCGGTAGCAATTCGGTGCACATTTCCTTTGACTCAAAAATCAATACAGGAGGCAATGTCCATTATGCCATCCATTCAGATTGCAGGATATAATGTTCCCGTTTTTCATGAAGATCCGGGCTGGATTCCCGAGACCAATATAATTCTAACTCCTACGACCAGTGCAAATCTAAGGAAGATTCTTCCCGCAATAGTCCAGAATCGGCCTTTGCTTCTGGTGGGAGATGCAGGAGTCGGAAAGAATGCACTTATCTACTATATAAATAGCCTTCGAAAGCATCCTACCATTCGATATAGCTTCAACGAGGATACGCTACCCGAGGATCTGGTAGGATCTTACCGACTGGATCCCAATACACATGGTTTTGTCTGGTCCGATGGTCCACTGAGCCAGGCCATGCGCCAGGGCTCCACATTCGTGGCCGATGAGATGAACCTGGCCAGTCCTGAAGTGCTAAAACGATTTCAGTCCATCTTCAGCGAAAACTACATTGAAATGCTGGAAGGGGATGCCACCCGCATCGATCCGGCTGCCGGATTTCAGTTTGTAGCGACTCAAAACCCGGCGGAGGGATTCGAAGGCCGCAAAAATCTCCCCAGGGAAATACAGAAATACTTTATCACTGTCTATCTGGATCCGTATCCAGTGGCTGAGCTGGTGGAAATCCTCAAAGGTCTCTATTCCGATGTGCCAGAAGATGTGCTAAATGCAATCGTTCACATTAACCGGGATGTGGAAGATGCGGTGATTCGCAAGAAGATTGGATCCAGGGATCTGGAGAGATATCATTTTAATCTCAGGAATTTGTCTCGACTGACTCGTAGAATCGAAGAGCAACCCCAGGCTATCTATCAAGAGCTATCCGATGTTTATCTGCGCCCGTTTCGCACAACAGAGGATCATGTTGAAGTCAAAGGGATGTTCGAAAATCGGCTGAAAGAATTTGGTCTTTCCGGTATAGCGGAGCGAAAGCATCCAGCTGTGGAATTGGCCGCCAATTCGGACGGTCGGTTTTCCATTGGTCGGGCCTTGCTTGAATTAAAGGAGTTTCATTCTGAAGGTGCAAGCATTCCCGGTGCAGATGCTTTTAAAGCAAATTTAGAGAAGGCATCCCGGGAATTTGTTCCTGTGCCTGCCCGTGCGGACCTGCTGGAATCAATCGCCCGGGCTATACAGTTCCGGGAAAATGTATTGCTGGAAGGAGATTCGGACGTGGAGCCCGATGAATACGTGCGATTCTTTGCCAACGCTCTGGGTCGGGATCTGCATGTGGTTACCCTGTCCCGCGGAATGCACACTGCGGATGTAATGGGAGGACTGAAGCCAGCATCCGGTAACGGTTCTTCCGAAGGGGCTGCAGTGGACTGGGTAGACGGTCCTTTAACTCGTGCAGTGAAAAACGGTGAATTCATCCTGATCCAGGGATTGGAAGCTGCTGGTCCTGAGCTGGTAGAAAAGCTAAATATGCTGATGGACGATGCCCGGGCTTTGATGCTTCCTCCGGAGTCAGGTAGCAATGAACCGGTATTTCTGCCTCCAGAGTCTAGAATCTTTGGTATCAAATTCTTTCGCTCCCAGCGAACCTCACCCACAGTTAGTCGTGCCTTTCGTAACCGATTTACCTGTTATACCATCCCCGCGGTCGAGGATCCGGAATCTCTGCGAGCCATACTGCGAAGCCATCTTGGTCTGGCCGAGGAGGAAGCTCCTGAACTGGTGAAGCTCATGCAACAGTTCCACACAGCAGTAAGAGAAAAGGCGCGAAAGAGAGAAATCGGCGCAGCCAATCTTCAGCCTTATCGATTCGGACTGACCAATCTGACCAGGTTTACAGATTCCGTAGGATGGGCCGTGGCCGAGCCAGAAAACCTAAATCAGGGAATGCTCAAGGATATTATTGCAGAGGGGGCAGGCATCGCCTATTTACATGAAATTGCAGATCCTGTGGAGAGAGAGAAAATGTTCTCACTTCTGGACTCTCTGCTGGATGGACAAAACCCGGATGCTTTGCTGGATGGTCTAAAGACCATTTCAAAAAAAAAAGCCCTGAAAGAGAAAACCCATAAATCCAGAATCTGGTGGGATCAGGATAAGCACTGGAGAGAAGCCAACACCGGTAAAGCGAAATGGAATCTGGATGGTCGTGACTTGAAGGAAGGAATCAATATCGATACTCCTGAAACTGGCGGTCAGACGAAAGAGGGACCGGATGCCTGGTACGGACAGGACACCCAGGGAAATAAAGGTGTGGGCGACCCCGGCCATGGCGGAGGCGCCTGGGGCTATCGCAGTGAAGAGCTGTACCAGGAATTTCTCAAGAAGCGCAAAATTCTATGGGATTACAGCATTGGCGTAAGCCTGGAAGATTTCAAAGAAGTATTTGGACCGGAAATCGACCGTGTAACTGTGGATCTGGATCGCTTCATGGATCCAGATATTCATATCAACCGTCGCTATGAATCCAGAGGCTCCCGGGTGGATGCGAGAAAATACCTGTCCTACCTGGCAGGTCGCAGCGATGGAAGAATCTTTGATCGAACTACCATTAACATAGATGAAGATCGCCTTAAAGGTGTTGAGGTTCTCTTTGCACTGAATAAAGGTCGTCGGATTTTCAACTTCGAGTACTCCATCGCCACCCTGGTGGCTTTGATGAGTTCTGCAGAAATCCTGAGCAATCATCGTATTCCTTTTGGCGTTGTGGGTTATTCGGACCTGAAAAACTCCAAAGTAGATATTGATATGCAATGGTTTAAGAACCTGGATCCAGAGTATGGTCCACAATATGAAAGCCATCTATTCTCCGGAATTGCCCAGGCCTGGCATGGAGATACCATACCGGAAAGCCATATTATGGAAGAGCTGAGTTCCTATTTCTCGACAGAGGCTCGCACCAGAATCCTGGTAGTTCTTTCGGATTTCAGAGGCAGTCGAGGAAAAGTTAATATGGAAGCAGATCTGCGCAGCCATGAGACAAAAGCTCTGGTGGGTGAGGTAGAGAAGCTAAAAGAGAGAGGACTGGTGATGCTGGGAGTGGGCCTGGGACCCAGAGCCATAGCGGAACAGATTTTTCCTGAAAGCCTGAGCATTGCCAGGGAAAACTATGCGAATCTACCGGGACTTCTGGCATCTTCCATCACAGAAATGATTCATCGATACCACAGCGCCACCGAGGGTGCTCCTGGATCGGCATCTGATCAGGGAAATGATGGTCGGTCCTATCGAAGGGAAGAAGCTTCCTGATTCGGTAAGAATCATATGGCAACGAAAAAGAGTACAAAGAAAACCAGTCCCGGTGCCGGGAAAAAGACTGCAAGCAACGGTTCCCGAAAGGGTAAGAAATCTGCAGGATCGAATAGCAGATCTACTATGTCCGGACACGTAAACGATCTTGGCGAACTGGGCCCCCGGGGGAAGGTTCATGATACAGCCTGGATTCATCCAAAAGCGTCGGTGATCGGAAATGTTGTGCTGGGCCCGGATTGCTCTATCTGGCCTTCTTCTGTTCTTCGCGGAGATCTGGGGCATATCACTCTGGGCCGGGCGGTTAACATCCAGGATGGCACCGTAATTCACTGCGACTCTGGAGGCCGGGTGGACATCGGAGATTACACCCTTGTGGGCCATCGCGCCATGCTTCATGGCTGCACAGTGGGTCGTGGTGCACTGATTGGAATCAATTGTGTAGTTCTGGACGGAGCTGACATAGGTGATGGGGCCATGATCACCGCTGGTTGCATGATTCGGGGAGGCATGAAGATTCCTGCCAGAAGTATGGTGGTCCAGAAGGGTGGAGAACTAAAGATTTATCCGGACAAAGCCAGAACCAGAATGACCCTGGGTGGAAGTCTGGAATACGTGGAGCTGGCTCGACGCTGGAAGGAGCGTACCTTCGAACCTCTAACGGAGAAAGAAGAAAAAGAGCTATTTGAACGTGCAGGTATTATCTTGAAAGAAATGTTTCCTGATTAGGGCCTCCTCAGAAACTGGCCTCAGTCGGAGAAGTGTATGGCCAGAGAGATCAAAAAGATAGAGCAGGCGATTGAAGAGATACGTCAGGGAAAGTTAATCATCCTGGTGGACTCTGAGGATAGGGAAAACGAAGGTGATCTGGTAATTTCAGCCCAGCACATTACACCGGAAGCGGTGAATTTCATGGCCACCTATGGAAAGGGTCTTATCTGCACCCCACTGTCCGAAGAAAAAATTCATAATCTACAGCTTGAACCCATGGTTCGCGAAAACACCGAACGATACGGCACAGCATTCACTATATCCGTGGATGCCGCCAGGGGAATTACGACCGGAATCTCAGCACCGGATCGAGCACATACCATCCGACTACTATCCGATCCAGCCACTCGTCCAGACGATCTGGTTAAACCAGGACATATATTTCCTCTGAAGAGCGTTCGGGGCGGGGTACTTCGCAGAGCCGGGCATACAGAAGCCTCCGTAGATCTATGCAAACTGGCCGGCCTGAATCCTGCGGCGGTGATTTGTGAAGTAATGAAAGAGGATGGTACAATGGCCAGACTTCCAGATCTTCTGGAATTCGCAGAAACGCATGACATAAATGTTTATACCATCGAAGACCTGATTCGTCATAGAACTAGATTCGATTCTTTGATTCGCAAGGAAGCAGAGTCCAATCTTCCCACCACATATGGGGACTTCAGCATTCAGGTTTTTTCAACTACTATCGATGACAAGTTGCATGTAGCCCTTGTCAAAGGCGATGTGACCGGAAAAGAGAATGTTCTGGTCCGGGTTCATAGCGAATGCCTCACAGGGGATATTTTTCATTCCGAAAGATGTGATTGTGGAGAGCAGCTGGACCGGGCTTTGCATTTAATTGCAGAAAGAGGCGAAGGGGTTCTGTTATACATTCGTCAGGAAGGTCGGGGCATTGGACTTCTAAACAAGATTCGAGCTTACAACCTGCAAGATGAAGGTCTGGATACAGTGGAGGCCAACGAAAAGCTGGGCTTCAAAGCCGATTTGCGAGATTATGGAATAGGCGCTCAGATCCTTTCCTCTCTGGGCCTGAGCACCATCCATCTATTGACAAACAATCCTAAAAAGGTTGTTGGATTAAATGGATACGGTCTGCAAATTACGGATCGGGTTCCAATTACTATTCCACCCAGAGAAGCGAATGAAAAATATCTTCGCACAAAAAAAGAAAAGCTGGGACATCTTTTTGACTTCGTTTGATTCTGGTCGGGTCAACGTGGATGAAAATACATGTTATATTGAGCCCGATGGTCCCTGGGTTACTCTGCTTGATAGGGATTTCAAATCAGCAGAATCGGATATTTGCTGCGAGCCTCTCATACCCTGCAAGAGTCATTGATAGAATCAAGTTTCGAGAATTCCTGCTTAAAGGCCACTTTCTTTATTAGGAATTGCATTTCAGTTCAGTCCCAAAGGATGCATGCTGAAAAACGGATTTTTTAAATCAGCCAATAGGTTCCACGCGAACCTCGATACCAATGCTTCGAATATCTCCGGCAACCTTTCTTGCGCTTTCTTCATCTCCATGAAAGACTTCTGCCTCTCCATTATTGTCTACAGCCAGAGCAATCTGAAGCGCCTCCTCAAAGCCAATGCCCAGTGCTTTCATACAGATTCGGATTACCTGCTCATAGGTATTGTAGTCATTATCAATTATGGTTACCTTGAATATCTGATCCGGCTTTTTCTCTTTTTGGCCTTCAATTCTGAGTCCGGGGTTTTCCCGGGCCAGGGGAGCGGAATCTGCAGACATTGCTGGAATTTGCACTTGCAGTAACGAAGGCACGGAGAAAAACGAATCAAGTCTATGCAAAGCCTCTATGGATTTCTCAAGCGAAATGCCGTTACTCTGGTACTCTTTGGTGCTGTACTGGCCTTTGTAGCTTATCAGAAAATTCCACTTTATATGGCGAACAAGGCTGCCATGGAAAAGCCGCCTGCGGAGTTCCAGGCTTCTTCTATCGACGGAGAATCGTTTAACCTGGAAGATCTTAGAGGCAAATTCGTGGTGCTCAGTTTCTGGGCCACCTGGTGCATGCCGTGCAGGGCCGAGATTCCCATACTTAATTCTGTGTTCGAAGAGCTTCACGATGAGGGCCTGGTGATTCTGGGTATTACCGCCGAGGAGCAGTCTGTAGTTCAAGATTTTTTGAAGGATCGTGCGGTATCCTATCCAGTTATTATCGATGAATATGGTTCCATCACAAATCGCTATGGTGTCCGGGCCTTTCCAACTCTGGTGATGATAGATCGGGATGGGCAGATTGTGGATCGGGCCACAGGCCTGGATTTCCTTTTGAAGTGGAAATTGCGAAACCGGGTCACCGGCAATTATTTCTAGAACAGATCGTCTGCCAGGGTTGAATCTTTTTTGCTCAGTGAGCATGTGAGCTAATGGCACTGCCGGCCGCTTATGATTCTAGTTTTCTACTCTCCAGGAATTGCATTGTCCTCCCATAGCCCCGCACTTCTCTGGACATAATCTCATTCTAGAGAGGTCGAAGTATGAAGGAACCCGGTACAGCGCATCCGCAGGAAAAAATCGCAGTTCTGGATTTTGGAGGGCAGTACGCTCATCTCATCGCATCCAGGATTCGCCGGATGGGTGCCTACACTGAGATCGAATTTCCAGATCAGTTCGATGCGGCTCGAGCAGCCAGTTATCATGGAATTATTCTTTCCGGAGGACCGGAGTCCGTATATGAACCGGGGGCGCCTTCCATTGACAGCGAAATACTGGCGATTGGCGTTCCTGTGCTGGGCATTTGTTACGGCCACCATCTAATGATGCACAGCCTGGGCGGAACTGTGGTTTCTTCTGGCAGCCGAGAATACGGAGCGGCCCGAATCCACTGGAATGGCGATCCAGATCAAAGGGGTATCTATAGCAGCCTGCCGGATGAAGCAGTAGTCTGGATGAGTCACGGCGATGAAGTGGAAGAGCTTCCAGATGGATTTGAAGTAATCGGTTCTACTCCAGATTGTAGATTTGCAGCCCTGGGCGATCTTTCCAGAAACCTGTTTTCGATTCAGTTTCATCCAGAGGTTTCGCACACCGAAATTGGTGACGATCTGCTTTCCAGATTCATTGATGTTTGTGGATTACGCGGCACCTGGCAACTGAAGGATTTCCTGAAAGCAGAGCAGGATCGAATCAAAGCCGATACCACAGGACGGAAGGTTTTCTTCCTGGTTTCTGGCGGTGTGGATTCTACGGTGGCCTATACTCTGCTTGCGGAATCTATGCCGGGAGATCATCTGAAGGGACTATTGGTAGATACCGGATTTCTGAGAAAGGATGAAGCCAATCAGGTACGAACCGCAATCAAGAATCTGGGCCTGGATTTAATGGTCCACGATGCATCCGAGGAATTCTTTGCTGCTCTAGAAGGGCAATTTGAGCCAGAGATCAAGCGGAAGATTATAGGTGATCTATTTCTGAAGGTTCAGGCTGAATATGCGAATAAGCTGGGCCTGCAAAGCGAAGAGTGGATACTGGGACAGGGAACTATATATCCGGATACCATCGAATCCGGTTCCACCAAATCTTCGCATACGATTAAGACTCACCATAATCGAGTGGAAGCCATTGCCAGGATGATAGAGGAGGGGCGCATAATTGAACCCCTGTCAGAGCTCTATAAAGATGAAGTCCGGCAACTGGGCCGACTGCTGGGATTGCCCGAGCATCTAGTGGATCGACATCCCTTTCCCGGACCCGGGCTGGCAGTGCGATGTCTGTGCACTCCTGAGGATCCGGAGAATCATGCAGGATATGAACAGCGTTCTGTGGATCTTCGAACTCTGGTCGAAAGTAGCGGTGGGATTCAGGAGTTGCTGGAGGCCACCGGTATTGAAGGACAGTTGCTGCCAGTGCTTTCAGTGGGAGTGCAGGGAGATAAAAGAACCTATGCTCATCCCGTAGTTCTTTTTCAGGCTGCGAAGGAAAGTAAAGAAAGTCAATTCGACTCACTTCTAGAACTGGCTACAATGATTCCCAATCGTTTATCTAAAGCCAATCGAGTTGTTCTTTCCGCCAGCAATGTAAGCTCCTATTTGCTTAAAGCCGGCCAGGATCTAAATCGATCCAGAATTGAAGCACTTCAAATCGCAGATGCCATAGTAAAAGATTTTCAGGAAGAAACCGGTCTATATCAGGAAATCTGGCAATTTCCGGTGGTTCTATTGCCGGTGTATCGCACGGATGATTCTCAGAAGAGGGAATGCATTGTGCTTCGACCTGTGGATTCCAGGGATGCCATGACCGCCAGTCCTTTTCTTATGGAGACTTCGCAGCTCCAGGATCTTTGCAATCGAATCCTGGACACAGGTCGATTCGGAGATGTGCTACTCGATTTAACCAGCAAGCCCCCTGGAACTATCGAATGGGAATGATCTGAGACGTGGTTGCTCCGGCAGATAGTTGCCAGACCTTTCTGATTTAATGAGTTACCGACTCCAAAAACGTCCGTATCATTTTTGGACTTCCTGGACCATTATCAGAAAACGTAGCCTCTTTTTTTTCGGGACTGCTTTTGGCCTGGCGAAACGATCCTGAAAATCAGTCAGTGCGACGACATTCTAAACTGCATTTAGATTCCCTGAATTGACTGAGCAATTTAAAAAAAAGCGAATGTCAACTAGGCGAAATACTTCTCCAGATCTGTGGCAAAAGCTGGTAATGCAAAAGCAGCCTTATGAGTGGCGGGATTCCAGAAACGAAAATCCTGGGCGGTTAATTCAGACTCATTATATCTTTTTTCCAGGTTGATAAATGGATCTGGTCCGTTCTGACCTTTGGCAAAAAAGGTAAATCCGATCATGCCTCCTGGATAGGTGGGCACTCTAGTATTGTAGTAGAACCGTCGTTGATAGAACTTCGCTCCGTACTGAAGCAATCTTTCTATGATGTCTCGGTGCATGTAAATGTTCTCTGCCTGAGTGGCAAGAATGCCTCCTTCTCGAAGGGAGGCGTAGCAACTTTCGTAGAACGCTTCACCGAATAGCACAGCTGCCGGTCCTACAGGATCGCTGGAATCCACCAGAATCAAATCATAGGTTTCCGGATGGTCTTCAGCCCATTTAGCGCCATCTTCATAGAAGCATTTCACTCTTGGATCATCAAAGCCCGAAGCAATGGAAGGCAGGAATTCTTTGCTAACTTCAACTACACGACGGTCTATTTCACATAGATGAATTTCTTCCAGATCTTTATGCTTGCACAATTCGCGAATGGTGCCACCATCTCCGCCGCCAATGACCAGGGCCTTTCTGGGGGCTGCATGGGCAAAAGCCGGCACATGGGCAATCATTTCATGATAGGCGAATTCATCGAACTCTGTGGTCATGATCACATCGTCAAGAACCAGCATTTTGCCGCAGTAAGCTGTTTCCAGAACATCGATTTTTTGATATTCGCTGGTCTCTGAGTGAATCGTACTTTTGATTCGAAGTTGTAGCCGCATATCTGCTGCTATTTCCAGATTTTCGGTGAACCACAGTTCCATTTGCAACCGATTACAGGGGCCCGTTGGGCGGTAAACTACTTTCGTAAATACCGGGCCCGGATAGACCTGACCCATGAGCGAAAGACCTTTCCGTATTCTTGGAATTCAGCAAATTGCCATTGGTGGCACCGACAAAGGTAAGCTGGCTGGCCTCTGGATTGATATGTTTGGCCTGGAAAAAACCAGCACCTACCAGAGTGAAAAGGAAAACGTAGATGAGGATATTCTGCGAATCGGCAGCGGCCCTCATGCCATTGAAGTGGATATTATGCAACCCATAGATCCTGAAAAAGCTCCCAGAGTCCATGTACCTCCCTTGAACCACATTGGTCTGTGGGTGGATGATCTGGAGAAGGCTGTGGAATATATGACCGAAAAAGGGATGCGTTTCACTCCTGGAGGAATCAGAAAAGGAGCGGCCGGACACATTGTTTGCTTCATTCATCCAAAAGGAAACGAGGAGTTTCCCATGTCCGGAGAGGGTGTGTTGATTGAGCTGGTTCAGGCTCCGGATGATGTAATCAAGGCCCTGGGCTGATTTCCCCTATGGCAGCTCCGGTCAGAGGTCATGTAAATACATGGCCTTCCGTTGCTCTGCTGGTGGAATTTGAATCGTGGCAAGTACAGCCGGATTGAGCCTGTGAGGGCCAGAGGTGGTCTTTTCTCGGCTAGCGGCGCATTGGCCGTTTTAGGCTGATTTAGATGGTAGAGGATGTACCCGGAGCGGGACTTGAACCCGCACGACCGAAGTCCCAGGATTTTAAGTCCTGTATGTCTACCAATTCCATCATCCGGGCATGGATGGGAAAAAAGAAATGGAGGCGTCGGCCGGATTTGAACCGGCGATAGAGCTTTTGCAGAGCCCCGCCTTAGGCCACTTGGCTACGACGCCCGATGAGTTCAATGACCATAGACGATGGGTAGGGGTCAACCGTAAAACGGTGAGGCAGAGAACATGAAATTCAAAGATATTGCCAGAAGGGTTCGAAATCGAATTCAGCGGGCCGGACAGGGACTCACCGATAGGGGCAAAGAGGCCGGCCGATCTGTGCGCAGCATCATAGGTACCTTTAGCGATGAATATATAGAATCCGCTTTTCGAAAGGCCAGGGAAACTATTGCTCCAGATCGGGACTTTCTGCCTGCAGATTTCCAGCTTAGACAATCCTACTGGCCCAGGCGAATCTATGAAAGGATGGTACCGGTAAGTCATGTTTTTCGAATGGGGATGCGATATAAACGGGAGCACCTCGAAGATTTCATGCCTATTTCGCCGGATCATTATATAGGCAGAGGTAGCTATAAATTTGTGTACAGTCTTCCCTGGAAGATGGTACTTAAGATTTCACGGCAGGTTTTACCATCAGATCCAATCTTTGGCTCCATGTTTCGAGAAGTGGATCAGAGACCGGAACAATTCCTGAGTCAGGAGGAGCTGGCTCTATATGATTTTCTAAGCGAAGGAAAGCGTAAAGGTAGCAGGGATAGACTCTGGTTTCAGTTTTTGCGGCTGGGAATGGAGAGATATCACTATGCCAAAGTTCGGGAAGCGCTGCCTGATCTGGTACTTCCTACCAAGTTCTTCATGGGTGTGCGATATCGGAAAAAGCCATTTGGAAAAGGGCATTACGAATCCATTCGGCCCATGGACAGTCAGATCATGCTTGTGGGCAAACATCTCAAAGAGTTTGCCAGCGCGGCGGTGCATTCCGAGCAAAACAAGTTAATGTCCAGGTTCTTCCCCAGATGGGATTTCGAATTCGATGTAGGAAGATTTGGTCGAGTAAAGAAAAAGGTACTCTTGAAGATTACCGAGGATTTTAGAAGGCTGATCGAATATACGGAAACCCTGGCCAGAGAAGAAAAGCTGATTCTGGACATTCATACAGAGAACTTGATTATTACCCTTCCAGAATTTGAGCTCAAAATATTTGATTTTCATTTATTCGATGAGCATCTCTATGAGTCCACAGCCGGCCTGGCCAGCCCCGAGCAAGATCATGTAGCTGTGCTGGAGCGTTTTGTGGAATCTCTGGATCTACAATGAAATAGGTCCACCCTGAAAATCGAATCCCTCGATTGAGTCCTCCAGTCTGAGGCAGTCGAATGCCTGGCGCTGCTTCCGCGAAATATCCGAATAGGGGACAGAGGGCCCATCTAAAGCAAAATCTGGATGCCTTCCTGAACAGCAGCGAAACGGTGGCGCCATGACTGCATCCTCTAAATTCAAGGCAGTATTTTTCGATGTGGACGGTACTATTTTTTCCAGCGAAGGGATTATCCAGCAAGTGTACCATGACAATTTCCTGGCTTTCCAGAATAGAACCGGAAAACCTGAGAGATTGCCAACCCTGGACGAAATCATGGCTCAGATAGGCAAGCCTGTGCGCACCATCTTTGACAATCTTGTACCGGAACTCAATTTTCAGGAAAAGGAAGATCTAAGTAATTCAATACTTCAGGATCTTGTGCAAAGAATTGAAAATGGAAAAGGCCATTACTATGAGGGGATTTCCCGGGCCGTGGAAGACCTGGCTGCCGCGGGACTGAAAATCTTTGCAGCTTCCAATGGCCGAAAGCCCTATGTAGATGCGATCCTAAAAGCCAGTAGAATTGACTCTCTATTTACTGAAGTGCCGGTACTCGACTATCAGGAAATTCATACAAAGGTAGAGCTGGTTTCAAAAACCATGGAGAAGCATGGACTACTGCCTGCTGAATGTGTATTGATTGGGGACCGGGAGTCCGATCGTCAGGCCGCCCTCCAGAATGGAGTGGCTTACGTTGCCTGCGCCTATGGCCACGGAAACTCCGAGGAACACAGGGATGCGATTCGAATCATTAAAACTCCCTCTGAGTTATCCTTTCTTATCTGAGCCTGCTGATTGAGCAGCCTGCGCTGAATATTCGCACTTTCTCGATTCTGATTGCCACCATAGACGAAAAAAACAATGCACTGACGCGGCATGTCCCGAGTGTATTTTCTTGAGCGATAAAGCGAATCGCTATCAGTATGGTTAATAGTTTCAGTGAGGTTTTCCCGTCGGGTCAGAGCCATCTGCAGTTTATAGTATTCTACACGGAGCCTGTCAGCAATTTTCCTGGAAATTGCCTGGCGTATTGTTCAAAGTCTTGAGCCGGAAGGGGGCGCGAGAACAGGAATCCCTGCCAGCCGGTTACCGGAGTGAGGCCTCTGATTTGTTCCAGGCTCGCTTGATCCTCCACACCTTCTACAATTACATCCAGGTTCAGTTGCTGTGCTATTAGACCCATGGCCTCAATGACGGCTCTTGAATTTGAGCCAGCAGTAAGCTTTTGTACAAAGACCCGATCGATCTTGATTGAATCTACGGGAAATTTGTCCAGGTAGGAGAGTGAGGAGAAGCCTGTGCCAAAATCATCGAAAGCGATAGAGATGCCAGCCTTTCGCAGCTGTTCCAGGTTGCTTCTAATCACAGGATGATCCATAGCAAGAATAGATTCAGTGATTTCAATTTTCAAGTTTATTGTATCGCATCCGTGGTTTTCCCAGATATCGATGGCTCGCATGGCAAAATCTGGATCGGTGAGTTGTCTCACTGATGTATTCACCGAATATAATGCCAGATCCATGTCTGCCCATGCTCGAGCCTGGCGGGCAACCTGTTCCAGCATCGTATATCCCAGGTCCAAAATTAAGTCGGTCCTTTCTGCCACTGCAATAAAGGTTTCTGGACCCATAATCTGACCATGGTTATTCCATCGAATTAGTGCTTCGCTTCCCAGAAGGCTATTTAAATCGTTGGCAATGATGGGCTGAAAATGGGCAAAGAACTCTCCGGCCTGGAATGCACTCTTGATTTGCTGGTGAAGTCTGTAGCCTGAGCCTTCTGTAGAATTAACAGCAGCTCTGGCAATTGAGTATGCATTATCGCTTCGTCTAAGATCCTGCAGGGTGGATGCGGCCAGCAAAAAGAAATCAGACAATGGATCAGGATCCTCTAGATTTAAAAGGTGCACCGGAACAGCCACGATCAAAGCTTCCACAGACAATGAATCCGGTCCCAGTGCCACCGGATCTCTAAGTTTTCCGGATATATCTTCCAGCAGGTCAGACAAACTGCGATTATCCCTTTTCTTGTTATCCAGTAGAATGGCGAAGCTGTTATCATCCCACCGAGCCACAACACGATCCCGGCCCAGAAGTCCTTCCACTCTTCTTGAAATGATGCGAATCACAGACTCGGCCATTTCGTAGCCTTCGTTTTCCAGGATTTCCTGCAGGTTTTCCAGAGAAATCAAAACAATGCATCCGCTTGCATACCTTTCCTTTGATCCCTGGAATGTCTGTCTCAAGCCCTGACGATTCAAAAGCTCAGTTACAGGATCCGTCATTGTGATCTGACGTAGTAACTCCTCTGCCTGATTTCTAAGATCCACTTCTCGTTTGAGGCTCTTATTGGCTTCCTGTAATTCAGCTGTCCTTGCCTGGATAATGTCCTCCAGGTGATTGTTCATAGCCTCAATGGCATTAAAAGCAGTCTTTTGACCCTTTCGCTGAAGTGCGATGACCCATGCACTGAGAACAACCAGAATCAGGTACCCCTGAATCGACAAAGCAGTGGTAAACGAATCAGAAGATACAAACGGACCGGCACCCATCAACGTAGCAACACTTACGGAAATGCTGTGCAGTATCAATCCAAGCAGAACCCATATGAGTGCGAAGCTGGAGGCAAGGTAGAGTACTGCCGGCACAGCCAGCAACAGTGAAAGTCGAGTTAGTTCCTGGTTTCCCACAACAAAGAACCAGAGTAGCACCGGCAACAGTACCGCAGTCAAAGCGGTGAGGTAGTGCGGGATTCTGGACTTAACTACTACATACTCCTGTCCGGTAATCATGTAGGTAACAAACATCCCTACCAGAAGGACGGATGCTGCCGAACCAATACAGTCTGCAATTAGTCGATAGCCCCAGAACAACTCATTGAGTTCGCTGCGGAAGAAGTAATATAGAGGAGCGCTGGTAATAAGATAAAGCACCAGAACAATTGCGAATAGCCTGCCTAGCTGGGCTGGAGAATCAATAATGCTATTCTTTCGATCTCTGTGAAACAATAGAGCTGCAACAACGTTAGGGACCGCAGCACTTAAAGTCATTCCCAGGGACCCCAGGGCAAGGTTTACATCGCCCATTTCCGGTGCCCAGATCCATGTACGAACATACAGTGCAAGGCAGTAGAAAATGACTGCATAGTATTTCGATCTGGCTGTGAGGGCAAAGATGGTTCCCCCGATGAGTGAAAAGATCAAAGGCTGTTCGGTACCGTAGGCTACAGAGGCATAGGTACCCTCGATAGTAACGACGGTTAGAAGGGTCAGTGCTAGCCAGCCCTTGACCGAATTGAGATTGGCAATACTCTTAAATGGGCCCACAATCCGCCTGCCTGCCCGATGTCAGCACAGGCCGTCTGTAAAATCGAGTGTTTTTCTATAAATATATTGCCTGCTTTGAAACCGCTCAAGCCGACTCTACCGACTGTCCGTGGGAAGGCGCACTCGGGGGAAAGGGTTGACCGTAGGACCTGAGATCATGGCTTAGTGGGAGATCTGCTCAATTGGCAGGCAATAGTATATCAGGAGAAAGAATTCATATGGCTCGTAAAAAAATCGCATTGATTGGATCCGGTCAGATCGGCGGAACCATGGGATTGCTGGCCGCTCAAAAGGAGCTGGGCGATGTAGTTATGTTTGACGTGGTGGACGGATTGCCCCAGGGAAAGGGACTGGATCTACATGAAGCTACCCCGGTGGAAGGATGCAACAGCACTATTACTGGAACCAATTCCTACGAAGATATTAGAGATGCGGATGTTTGCATCGTAACTGCGGGTATTCCCCGTAAGCCAGGAATGAGCCGGGATGACCTGGTAGGG
This sequence comes from Leptospiraceae bacterium, assembly GCA_040217195.1. Taxonomy (GTDB): domain Bacteria; phylum Spirochaetota; class Leptospiria; order Leptospirales; family Leptonemataceae; genus UBA3465. Next base: position 42,776 of record JAVJNR010000008.1, read on the forward strand.
ACTAACACAAAAATCGTTAAGGATGTTGCGGACAATATCAAGAAATACGCTCCCAATTCCTTTGTGATCATTATCACCAATCCTCTGGATGCCATGGTATATGTGATGCAAAAGGTAACCGGTTTCCCCAAAAATCGAGTAATCGGTATGGCCGGCGTTCTGGACTCAGCTCGGTTCCGAACGTTCATTTCCATGGAAACCGGAGTTTCAGTACAGGATATTACAGCGTTCGTTCTTGGAGGACATGGCGATACCATGGTTCCACTGCCAAGGTATTCAACCATTGCCGGTATTCCTCTGCCTGACTTTCCAGGTCTAACCAAAGAGCGAATTGATGCTATGGTGGACCGTACGCGAAAAGGTGGCGGAGAAATTGTAAATCTACTGAAAACTGGATCTGCGTTCTATGCTCCAGGAGCCAGCGCCATTGCTATGGCCGAATCGATCCTCAGAGACCAGAAGAGAGTATTTCCATGCGCCGTTCTATGCGAGGGTGAGTATGGACAGAAAGGAATCTTCATGGGAGTTCCTGTTCTGCTCGGGTCAGACGGTGTTGAAAAGATCATCGAAATTGAACTAACAGCAGAAGAAAAATCCCAGCTCGACAGTAGTGCAGCGGCAGTAAAAGAGCTGATGGGTGTTGTGGATAATACAGGCATACTGTAAATACACATTTCAATTCAGTCAGCAGCGCTGGCTGCAGTATTCAGACACAGATTGGGAATACTGGATAGGAGCCTCCCGGAAGGGGGGCTTTCTATTTACTACCGATTCAGTCGGCTGTCTCCGAGTTCGGCAAATGCAGCGATTCAGCCAAAGCCGGTAAATCATCAAATTCCACGTCCTGGAAAGGGAACAAAAAAGGCCTCCCTGAGGAGACCTTCTTTGAGGGGCGCAATGCCCCTCAATACTCGTATTGAATATAGATGGAATTAGTTTAACTTTTCTGCCACTGCCTTTTCGAATTGTTCAGGAGTTAGATTCGTTAACGCTTCTCCATCCAGGTAGAAACTTGGCGTTCCTCGAACTCCGGCTTTTTCGCCTTGCTCGATATCTGCCAGCACTTCCTGTCGCATGGCTGGATCCGTCATACATTCATCGAATTTTCCCTGATCTACACCCAGGGAAAGAGCCAGCTCTCTGGCACCGCCATCTTTTCTAGTCTGTTCCAGCTGACTTTCATCGAACATTGTGTCGAAGAATTGCCAGAATTTGTCTGGTTCAATTTTCTTAACACAGTTTGCTGCAATGTGTCTGTTCATTGCATCTGGATGAATCTGGTTTAAAGGAAAATCTTTGAAAACCCATTTGATTTTGTCACCGTACTTCTCACGAATCTTTTGAGCGGTTGGCTGAATTCGGATGCAATAGGGACAATCGAAATCGGAGAATTCAACAACGGTTACCTGGGCTTCTGGATTACCTCGCACAGGATCGTCTTCCACTGCAATTTCTACCGCAGGAAGCTTGGGCAGGTTGGGATTCACTTCCAGTCCATAGTCTTCGGCCATCTTACGAATCTTTTGATTCATGGCACCACGGGATGGATTCTCGGAGAATAGCTGAGCCATGAATTCATCGGAAGACTTGCCTGCTTTTTCAGCTTCCATGGCTATCATCTTTTCGTATACATGATTCTGAAGTGCCTGAGCGACGCGTTCATTGTGCTGTCGAATTAGCTCAATGCGAGTTCTCTCATCAAGGTTATCGATGGTATACGTTTTTCCATCCAGAGTCGCTTCCGCTCCTGGTGGTCCGCAAAATGGAAATAGTGCAGAGATACTGATTACTGTCAGTGCGATGAAAGGCTTTCGCCAGTTAATTTGTGTCATTGTTTACCTCATTTTCAGGAGCCTGGTTTCGAATGGTTCCAGCGCCGTTATAATCTACTTCGCAGATACGGCTCTGATAACCGAAGGAGGATGCTCTGCTGATGATTCGATCCAGCGGCTCCTTTGATACATCATCCTTCTCAAAAAAAATAGCAATTCCCGGACCTGATCCAGAAAGACAACAGCCCAGACAACCCTGTTCCAGGCTGAGATCCCTCAGTTCTGTGAATCCTTCTACAGCATGCACTCTATAGGGCTCATGTAGCCGATCCCCCTGAAGTGCCATTCTAAGGCTGTCTTTATTCCCCCGATCAATATAATCAAACCAGGCAGCAAGGCCACGCATGTTCGAAATGCAATCCTCTGCGGTGTAATGATCGGGCAGATGGCCCCGGCTTTCCCTGGTGGACATCTGCTTTTCCGGAATCAAAATCATCATACGAAAGGTAGCTGGCAGGGTTCTTTTTAAATACTTTCCTTCTGGCAGAGAACAGATCCATCCGCCTACCCGGGCGGGCACAACATTGTCCGGATGTCCTTCCATTTCGCAGAGCAGGGATATTTGTTTTTCCAGAGGCCAGGCATTCTTACCCAGCTCATTCAATCTTTCATTGGCAGCCAGTATTCCTGCCACAAGGGCCATGGCCGAGGAACCGAATCCGCGGCCAGGTAATAAATCTGCCCGGATAGATGCATTCCAGGGCAGCACAGAAACACTGGATTCCTGGAGAACTCGATTGTAAGACCTGGCAATAAGGTTCTTTTCCGGTGGAATGGGAAGTAATTCACCGGAGTCATCCGTGAGTTTATAGGTCCCTTCTTTGTGGAACTGGAAATTAATATCAGTGCCCAGAGAAAGAGCTATTCCCAGAATATCAAACCCCGGCCCCAGATTGGCCGTAGTGGCCGGAACATGAATCTGCAAACTTGAGAGAGACAAGATCTGTCAATCCATCAGACAGCTTCCGGTGAATCGGGAGCCGGATTCCACTTCCAGATCCGGCGAACGCACATCCCCTTTGAGCTGGCAATTCTTGCGCAGGCTTACCTTTCTTGTGGCCACCACATTTCCGGTGAGATCGCCTTCCAGTACCAGCACGCCGGCCTGTACATCCGCTTCTACGCGGGCCCGGGATCCAATGGATAGATCGCCTCCCGTATGGATGGTCCCTTTGAACTGGCCATTCACTCTCAATTTTTGATCAAATTCCAGCTTACCCCGGAATTTGATATCTTCACCCAGTACGGTTTCCTGTTCCTGCATATCTGAATGCCAGATCCTTCATCCATCCGGTCAGTCAAGATTTATTGGAGAAAAAACGCTGCATATGACCCGGAAAATGCCGTATAGATCAGTATGAGCGACCTGGATATGTCAGCCATGCGCAGGCTCTGGAAAGCGGGCCCTTCGCGTCTGGAAGGATACTCAAAGCATTATTTTACAGAAACTGCAGAAGGCGATGAACTGGAATTGGATTACCATTTTGCCCGGGAAATGGTGAAAATTACACTTACCATGGCCAGCGAGCGTGGGCGGCAGTACGTAGCGGTGATCAAGAAAGGTGTGATTCTGCAGGAAAGGGATTTTTCAGGCAATCGAGATGCTGACCTGAGCTCTCGAATAGCCAGATTCAAGGAATGGTTCGATTACTTTCCGGATAACCATGTTCTTTCCAGTATGGGAGGAGTTTATGGTCTTCCTCTGAAATCCAAATTGCATCAGGACCTGGTCCGGGAAAGCCGAGCCTGGGAAAATCTGAAACCCCTTCGTCTGGTGGATGAATTCCGGCGCTATATGGATCGAAAGCGCCGCAGAGAGGATCGTGTCACTGGGATACTACCAAGGCTTTTGCGAAGGCTGCCTTCGGAGGCACTGGACATTGCGGTCGGACTGACTATGTTTGCTGCTTTTCTCATGGGTAAACTGGGGCCGGGGGAATTTGCCTTTCTGGGAGGGGCTTATGGCCTGGCAGCCGGAGGCCTGGACTGGTTATGGCGACAGAGGGAGCCCTTCATTCCCAAAATACTATTCTTTCATGGTCTGGCGGCATGGACGGTATGGCATGAAATGCAAATGAGACTTTGGGGGATTTTTCTCTGATCGGGCTTGCTTTCTTATTCGGCTCATCTAATTTTGAATCATGCAGGGACCTGCCACAGGAATGAAGCGGAGCATCTCCGAAGTAGAACAGAAGTACATAGTCTTCTCACTGGGAGATGAAGAGTATGGACTACCGGTACTGCAGGTTCATGAAATCGTTCGTCTAACCGAGCTTATCAAGGTACCCCATTCCCGGGAATATTTCATGGGACTAATGGATATCCGGGGAAGGGTGTTGCCGGTTATTAATCTTAAAAGAAAGCTTGGTATCCATCTGGACGAAGAAGAATCCGCACTGGACCGGGCCATCATTCTGGAAACCGGAGGAAGGCGCGTAGGACTATCCGTAGACAAAGTATCTCATGTGGTTCGCTTTGCCTCGGAGGAAATTGATAGTGGTCCACCTACAGTTAAGACGGTGAGCACGCGTTTCATAACCGGAGTTGGGAAGCATAAAGATCGGTTCGTAGTTCTTATGAACCTGGAACATCTATTCTCAGACGAAGAATTGCAGGAACTTTTTCAACATTAGATTTCTATTTCGCTTGACCGCCAGGCCCACTCCAAACATTGTGCCTGCGGTAGAGACGATAGCTCAGTTGGTAGAGCATCTCCCTTTTAAGGAGAGGGTCCTGGGTTCGAGCCCCAGTCGTCTCAGATCCGGCAACGGAAAACGTCCCGTTCGTCTAGCGGTTAGGACTCTGGATTTTCATTCCAGCAACAGGGGTTCGATTCCCCTACGGGATGCATACAAAGAGTTGAGCCCGACAGAGAAACATGCTTCGCAATCTCTCTGAGAAGCAACTCAACGGTATCATAAAAATCTCAGGCCATCCAATTGGATGGCCTTTTTGCTTTTCAGCCAGGCTTCAGATTATCCCGGTTTGTATTACTGCCGGATTTGCCACGTCTCTCCGGGCCGGCCCGGAAGGACCGGTGCGGATTGTTAGATAGATTCGCGGAAGCTGCGGTAGTTTTGAATCACACCGTCTGGATCTTCTGTCTGCGGGTAATGGCCAATGCCTTCCAGATAGACCACGTCTGCGTCTGTAACCAGTTCCCTGTAGCGTTCCGCAAGGTGCCGGCCTGATACCGGATCCTCCGGACCATCGATTAATCGCATGGGTACATCGCTTTCCAGAAGAGGGTTTACCCATCGATCAAAGAATTGCTTTCTCTCTCGCATATAACGAATGAGCTTATGGTAGATGCGCACGCCATTGTTATGCTCGATTAGCTCCCAGAAGGTCTGCAATTCTTCGGCGGAAGGACGCGTATCTTTACCAAATACCTCGGCGAAGCTCTTTTCAAACTTTTTCTGATTAATGAAACGCGAAATGATGAAACCCAGGGGACTGTTCAATAACTTTTGAATAGTTCTTGGGCGATGCGTGTCTGGAATGAGGCCACCATTTAAGAAGCAAATGGAATTTAGTCTGGACTGAGAATCCGAATTCGTCCAACTTCTTGTTTCCAGAATGGATGAATCCTTTCCAGGCTCCTTTCGATGCTTTCTGGCCTCATGCCTGGCCAGTAATTCCTGGGCGACTGTATCGCCATAATCGTGTGCCAGAATATGATAATCCCGGATGTTTAATTTCTCAAGTAATCCTTCCACCAGGCTGGCCTGATCGATTAAAGAATAATGGTATTTGCCAGGTTTATCGGAATACCCAAACCCAATGAAATCTGGAGCGATCTTTCTATACTGCGGAAAACCGTGCCATACATAGGACCAGTCATAGGATGAAGTAGGAAAACCATGGAGTAATACAAGAGCAGGGCCCTGACCTTCATCCACGTAGAATATGTTTTGATCTCTGTAATTGAAATACTGTCCTTTGCCTTTCCAGGTATTTACAGATATAGGGCTCATGTACCGATTCAGGGAAATCTTACAGGTACGGGCAAGCAAAAACACCGCAATATCCGCAAGGTTATGGCGGGCGACCGTCCTGATCTGAAGGAAGAATCCATCGATTGTGTCCGGGACACCTGCTAAAATAAACCTGGTATAAGGCTTCGCGTCTTCTTAGCCCAGGCGTCATATTGGGCTCCGTATTTCCTGGCCAGATATCGATCCAGCATGGGTCCATTGAAGAATGCAAAAAAGCAAATTACAAGGATTACCACAATGGCCGAGTAAATGCTTCCAGTAATGCATGCCATACCGGCGACCCAGATAATATCTCCTGTATAGTTAATATGCCTGGCCAGTGCAAAGGGGCCGGTGGTATAGAGTTTTCCTTTGTTTTCAGGATGTTTCTTCCAGATATGACGGGCCAGCTCAGATCCAGTATTCAATGAAGAGCCAAATAGGAATAGCCCCAGGCCCATCCATTCTAGCCATCCCACAGGTTCTTGATTAAAACGAACCAGCGCACCAAAGAATAGAAAGTATAGAATGAATGCGAATGGTATACCCATCGCCTCCTCCCAGTTCATACTTCTTCGAAGCAGATAAATGAGAGTGAATAGTATTCGCAAGGTGCTGATTACCATGGCCAGGGCCAGAACGGCCCCTCGGATGGGATCTGCGGTGGGAGGCGAATACCCTGGCCAGAGTGGACTTGCAAACATCAGGTGCGATCCTCCGGCCAGTAGTAGTGCACCACTCAATACCACGAATAGTCTGGGCAGAGTAGATGCTGTTTTCTTTTCATATACAGTTTCAGAGTTCATTGTTTCTTTTCCTCTTCGATTGGTCGATAGGGCTCCTCCACCGGCAGGTGGGCTACAAGAAGCTTTAAATAGAAAAGCGGTAGAAACCATTCCAGCCCCGGAACAGAACCGAACATCATGCTGATGATCAGCGCCAGCGAATACACCGAAAGGCTGATCGTTCTTTGTAGATAGATGGCTGAAAGCAAGATGGCCGTTGATGACAGGATGAGCACTAAGCCATGCATCAGGAGCCAGAAGTATCCAGTGCCAAATGTGAAGGCCACAATAGACAGATGAACGAGGTGCAATGAGATGAATCCCATGTGTTGCCAGAATCCCTGGCCTGAACGATGATACCATCGCTTGGCCGACGAAGTGGAGTTTGTAACGATTCCACCGGCTATGTCAAATCCAAGCAATCCTGCCAGTACTATCTGTAGTACCGTTTGCGAATTATAAATGGCATAGTATAACGTTGCAGAGCTTGCCAGCATAGGCAGAACAATTTGAGATGCGATTTCTGCCCGGCTTGCTCCTGGACCGGTGATTCGTGACATTACCCCATTGAAGCCTCGGGGCATTTTCGGTAGCTCCCAACTGGAAAAGGGACTGCTTCTAAATTCTTGCATTCGGTAACACTCCAGATGTGCTATGATCCACCAATTCCAGAAAGGCATCCATTTGCTTGATTCTTTTGGACCTGGGAGTCTTGAAAAAAGCCCAGTGCAATACAATCCCATCCATGCAGGAAATTAAAGTTCGCATGGTATTTCTTCCCGATTCAGGCAGTTGCATCCACTTTTGCAAGTCTCCGGCCATCTGATTAAATACTCGGCCCACAAAGGTATTCATACTCCCTGAATCGTTTGCTATAGTGCTTCCAAATGCCTCAAAAAATAGCCGGGTCATATGTAGCTCCCCCTGAGTTACTTCCAGAGACATGCGAAAAAGTTCCAGGGCAGCAATAGGGGACGGGGGATGAGAAGAAATGAATGCCTGTAAGTTACCTTGCATTTCTGAAAAGAACTGTCGAAACAACTCCTCCATCATTTCCTCTTTAGTCTGGAAGTATAGATAGAAGGCTCCTTTGGATATCCCCGCCATTTCGCAAATATCGTCGACTCTGGTCCGGGCATAGCTGGCAGTCTGGAAATGTTTGGAAGCTGCCTCCAGGATCCGTTGTTTCCCCTTCTGGCTGGTAGAAGCTTTTTGCTTTTTCTTGATTTCTGATACCATGGATATCTCCGGTCTCCTGAAAGTGACTGACTGGTCAGTCATTGTTTAGCTGGAGCTTTCCTGCAAGCAAAAAATACTGATTTTCTCGGGTAGTAAGGAATTAGCTCCTTGCAGCGATGAGAGGAAAAGAGCTAATTCCGGTATATGCAACTTCAGAATCACCTTCTAGTCGGTGAGATTATGAATGGCCACGCCTGCAGCCAGCTACAGGCAGTCAACTATCCAGAATAGAAAGCCCGATTTCGAATCAGATGATCATATCCTCAATGGGCCTTCGCGGTGCTTGAAAATCTTCTTCGCTGCGTCCCAGCAATGCATTGATTTGAATTTTCGCTGGAGGATGCACTCCTACAAATCGATTATATTTTTTGGCCAGCTTCATCATTGCCGGGAATTCCTGCATCAGCTGGCTTGTGGGCCGCATTACCAGTCCCAGACTGTGGGCCGCCAGTTGAAGCCTGGCATAGTCCCTTCCACAGAGCACCCAGTCTTTTACTGTATTGGTGGAAGTGATGAGTAGAATCTGCCCCTTAACAGAGAACAGATTCTCTCGGTAGCTATCTAGAAAGGCAGTCTGGTTGGACGAAGAATGAAATACATCCGGGTCATGGCTCAAAAAGAATGTTTCAAAGAACCATTTCTTCAAACCTGTTATACCATTGCCGGCCAGGGAAATTCCATCCCTCTTACCGTAGATCTCATCGTCTCCAATGCGAAACCATTTTCTGGATTCATCGGCCGTGGGAAAATAACCCATCTCAGATTCCATGCCCTGAAAATGAAACTTTAGATGTTCTTTCAGATTCTGGGAATTGGTGGATTTTAGTTTGCTTACTCGTGGTGCCGTCAGCTGAGCTAATGCATGGTATTCCTCTTGAGTGATATCTGGACCCCCATAGGCAGATCTTACCGTTCTGCGATGGCTCACGAAGGCATACATGGGATCTTTAAATTCAGAAGGCAGGAGTCGGATTCGAGCTACAGGTTTCTTTCCCAGGTCTTTGGTAGGATCATAACCCTCCGGAAAAAGTGAGATTCTAGATTCCATACCGATTTCACCGGCCCCCACAGAAAGTAGCTCCAGAAGGCATCCCTGTCCTAAATGGACCTGGCGGAATGTTGGATCTGTTTCAGGCAAAATTCTAGTTTCATCTACGTAGAGCAGGGCCTCGGTGTCCGAAATCAGTCGAAACTTCCAGGCCTGCGTATTATGCGGATTGGGAGCCGAAATACCCACAGCCAGTGCTTGCAGGATCGGAGTCTGCAGTCCGGAAGCGCGCGCATTCTGGAGTGGATCTGTTGCGCCTGAACTGAAACGGGCCTGGGAGTATGTGGAGCAATGGGAACCCAGGGCAGCTGCAGTGATGAACCCTCCAGACTTAAAAAGGAAGTCCTGGCGACTTAATTGGGATTGTCTTCTTTGTTTCATAGCAGTAGTCTAACCTTTGTTTTTCCGTAATTCGACCGTCCCTGCAGGGCTGGTCGAGAAAAGTAAGGAATCCTGCAAGATTCGCTCGGTCCAGGAAGTCATGGCCCGGGCCTGCACCCAGGGGCCGGAATTGGAATTTCCGGAAGAATCATGGAATTCCAGGCGAGAACATTGGATGGCAGTTCGTAACACTTTGGGCATTGCGAATGCTCGGTGGCGAACCTGACAGCCTTTGAGTGTGGCTCAATTTTGCTTTCCACCGTTTTCAATTCTCTGAGAATTAGCTATGGATTTCATCCATGGGGCGGGCATTGCTCAATGTATTCTTCTGGCTGTCTACTTCCTCCATAAGAGGAAGGAGCCCGGAAATCTGTTGGAATCAGTCCTGCTTCTGATAGTGGCCGCCACCATCGGCATTGGCTACCTGTATGCTACGGGGCTTGTACTGAAATGGCCTCACCTGGGCCGATTTGGCTTCACTTTCATGTCCCTGATTGGTCCGCTTTTTGCGCTTTCGATGAAAGCCCGGGAAAGCAGAGGAATCCAAAAATGGGATTCACTCTGGTTTATTGTTCCTCTGGGTGTTACTGTATATCTAATTCCATTCCATCTTTCTTCTGTGGATGAGAAGATGAGATACCTGCGAGAAGATCTGGTAGAGATTCATCTGGATTGCGTGATCATTCTGTATCTGGCATTGTTTAATAACCTCTTTTCTATGGGCCATTCAATGCTGTCTATGTACCGATGGGAAAAAACCAGTTCGAACTTTTCGAATATTGGAATTAGCATGGGTGCCAGAGCTTACTACTGGATACCAATTTCATTCTTGTTAATTGCAGCTTCCTATTCAGCTTTCGATCCCAACGTATTGAACTCAGGTCTTTTTTCCGCTGCCGGTTCTTTGATTGTTCTACTCAGGGCCTATGTATTGCTCTACAATAGAGAGACGTCTGGCGAAAATCATGCGATGTATCCGCCAGAGTTGCGTTATAGAAAGAATTTACTGCCAGAGGATTTGGTGCAGCAAAAAGGTCAGACCATTTCCGAGTACCTGGATGAAGAAAGCCCTTTTCTGGAACCGGACTTTCAGCTACCGCAACTTGCAAAGGCGGTGAATCTGAATACAGTTCAAGCCTCGCAGATCATAAACCGATATTTCAAATGTTCCTTTATCCAACTAATTCAAAAAAGACGGGTGGAACATGCTGTAGATCTTCTGCGGCAAAGAGATGAATCCTTCTCGATTCTGGATATTGCAATGGAAAGCGGCTTCAATTCCAAATCTTCTTTCAACGCTTCATTTCGCAGAATACACGGTCAGTCTCCCAGTGAATACAGAAGGTCAAAACAAAACGATATGACAGACTCTGGCCGCCCGGTCCGAGGGACTCTCGAATAGAGTCTTATCTACCTGCGAAATAGGATCTTACATTTTGAATTATGGCCGGAGCTTCGGTCTCCATTCCGTACTCAATGAGCCAGTCCGGTACCAGAGATAGGCCCGGATCAAACCTCACCCGATAAATCATCAGTGCTCCCTGACCATGGGGATGCAACCTCCAGGCTCCTTCATTCACCTTGATGCTTCCATCGATTCTCTTCCAGGAAATCGCATGTTTGGATGGAAAGAACCTGGTTTCATTCAAGGACCATCGATCCTCCAGAGGCCAGGGAAAGGCCAGCACCGAATAGAAGTGATACAGATTTCCTTTACGGTATCTCTGTTCATTTCTCTTCACTTTGGGAAAAAGTCGATGTACCAGGGAAGGGTCCGTCAGGGCCCGGTATATTTCTTCTGGTTTTGCATCTATATATCCTACCACCGTAACAATGCCCAGGCTACCGCCTTTTCGAACCAGGCTTTTTCTGATTTCCTGTCCAGCAGGCAGAGGATTGATATTTTCCGGCTTCAAGGAATCCGGCTCGATGGCCGGCAACGAAGCAGTTATAAATACCAGGATGCAAAAAGCTCTAGCTAACATGACCATTATTTTAGCTATCTCTATTTCATATTTATGTCGGATGGATTAGATTGGCGTGGCGAAAATGTAGCCGACATCTGGACTGCTCCAATCTGCAATGTGCATCCGGATGGTCTACAGCCACTCTCTTGGATAATAGTCTATAATCTTCAGTCCCAGTTCGGGTATAGAATGGGTTGTAAATCCGAATCCTGTACATCCATTTTTATAATAGATTGATTCCAGAGGTTGGTACAGGCAAATACCCCATGCGACGCGTTACCCTGGACCGTCTTAAGCAGGTCTTCTTTTTCACTTTGTATTTTTGTACGGTCTCACTGCTTTTGTTCTTCAACGATGCCTACATTCGCACAGCTCCGGATCTGCAGCAGATAGGGCCCTATTATCCTTACCAGAATCTTTTGTCCTACCTGGCCGGAGGCCTGTTCGGGGGATTAATGGTGGCCATATTTGAGCTTTTCATTCTGGGCAATCTATTCAAAAAGTACGGGCTTCTGGTTCTTGGAGTAGGGAGGGGCCTGTTTCTGGTATTGCTTTACTTTATCATGAGTCTTGCACTATCATTTGGCTATAATTGCATTATCACAGGTCTACCGCCCTATCACAGTGAAGTTCTATCCTCTGTATGGATCTATATGACTGGACCGGTCCTGCTAATTAATCTGGTCTTCTATTCTGTCTTTGTTATCATTCTTATCTTCTTTCATCAGATCATTGATCTTGTAGGCCGCGGCGTACTGGGCAAGTTTCTATTTGGAAGATACAAGGTTCCAGCCGTTGTGGATAGGACCTTTTTGTTTATGGATATGAATGATTCCACTTCCATCGCAGAAAGGATCGGGCATGTTGCCTTCTTTGAGCTGATGCAGGACTTTCTGGTCGAGGCCGGTGTGGAAATCCGGGAGCATGGAGGGGAAATCAACAAATATGTAGGCGATGAAATCATTGCTCTGTGGAACATTGATCAGGGTGCGCGAAATGGACTGGCTCTTAAGGCACTGCTTGCCATAAAGAAGAGGCTGGAATCAAAATCAGGATATTTCGGAGAAAAGTACGGAGTGGTGCCGGATTTTAAGTCTGCACTTCACATAGGTCCAGCCATGGTTGGCGAACTGGGAGACTGGAAAAGAGAGGTTGCTTTCATGGGGGATTCAATGAATACAACGGCCCGGATCCAGGGGGCCTGTAAAAAGCTGAAGGCGCAAATCCTGGTAAGCGAAGATTATTGCAACGCACTGATCGATACTACAAGATATAGGCTGGAATTTGCCGGAAAGGGAAGATTGCGAGGTAAAGAGGCCCCGTTGAGTCTGTACCGAGCTTCATCTCTGGAGGCCTGGCCGGCCATGCCAGATGCCGGTGAAAAATAAATACAACCCCGGTGGCCGCAGTTCTGGGAGCTTCCATTCCCTTTCGACTATTGCAATTCTACGTCAGCGATGAGGGGAAGATGGTCTGAAGCGATTCGGGCCAGTCCAGAGGAATGTCGTAATTGCCGGTGGCCAGCGAGTGGGCCCAGAAAAAGGATTCGATCCAGAGAAATAAAAGGAAACCTGGCCGGAAATGTGGGACTGCTGATCCATTGACCATGGAGGTTATTGCGAATATACCGCAGTTGTGTAGAGAAGGGCCACCAGATGTTTAAATCTCCCAGCAGGAATGCATGACTGCTCGCCGCTTTTCTTAGCTGCTTTATTCGTGCAACCAGACGAAGGATTTGCTGCCAACGTTCGCGGTAGCCCAAACCCAGATGAGTGGCATAAACCTGAATTCGGAAGTTTCTGGCCATTGAGCCAGGCAATAGGGAGCAGTCCAGTTCGCAATGCAGCATTCCCCGAGGCTCTCGATTTCTGTAGTTTAGTATAGTTCTTCCGTGGTTCTGGAGCGGAAAGCGGCTCAAGATGGCATTTCCATAGTAACCAGGACCGGTGGGTCCTGCTACAAAGTGCAGCCCCTTTAGACGTGCAAGCCTCTGGAACTGCTTTCTACCATTGGTTTCATCGCCCAGATCACCCACTTCCTGAAGGGCTATGATGTCTGGATTCATTTCTTCTATTACCTGCACAATCCGATCCATGGAATGAATCCCATCCCGACCAACTCCTCCGTGGATATTGTAAGTTGCTATGCGAATCTTCATTCATTCCAGGGGCAGAATGTCTGCCAGGACCTTTTGCAGCTCAAGAGGTTTTTCCGGATCTATGGAGTCCTGTGGAATCACTGCATCGAGAAAGGGATCCGTCTCTGTCTTTAATGGAATTAGTGTTCGGTCTTTCCCGCGAAAGCGACTTATGGTTCCTGCAAGGCTATCTTCCTGCAATGATTTCTGGATAGATTTCGAATCTGTTCCCAGATGTTCCGAAAGCAGTCGAACCAGGTAATCACAAATGCCTTGCTCGATGCTGTCCGCTCTGGAATCTCCTATTGCTTTCGATGAGCCTTCCATGGATTTTTCGCTCCGGGGCCGGGCAAGATTTGAATCCAGGGCAATGCTGCATTCTGTATCCAGTCCCATGGAGCGGTTGCTCAGATTGGTGGAACCTACGAAAGCAATTCTGTTGTCCACTACCATGGTTTTAGCATGCACAAATATATCCTCACCTTTGATGGATGGATAATAAATGTAGAGCCGACCATAAAGATCGGATTCTCGGAGTCTTTGTACAATTCGATGTCGCAGTACTCCCATGGTTGCCTCCTCAAGCCAGCCGGGGCATTCATGGGGAGTTACGATTACTAATTCTGGGCCCTCCGAGGCAGATAGCCTTTCACAAAGGGATTCGGCGATGGATGTAGATGTAAGATACTGGTTTTCTATATAGATATAATCCCGAGCACTGGAAATCGCTTCCTTGAGAAATGCTTCGCTTTCTCGCACTTCCGGCCTATTGTCGAACGGCGGATCCGTGCGGATAATACCCACGTTTACATCCCTCCAGGTCGAAGGAACCTTCTCTGGCCAGATGTCCCGGGTCGTGGGCGGCTGAAGCAGGTTTCCAGTGGCTCGCATCCAGCGATTTCGAGCCAGTTCTCCCAGACATCTGGCAGCTTCTCCGGAAACCATGGCCTGAATATCATGAAAGGAATTGTAGGATTCTCCGTCCGGTCTATTCCGACCCGGGCCCTGGGGAAGATGCATGGCAGTATCCCAGCGCTGCCCGGTAAGATCGATTCCTCCGGCAAAGGCAATGCTATCATCAATTACTACCACTTTTTGATGATGGGAAGCGCCTGGAGGATGATTATTATCAAATTGAAAATCCAGACGATTACTCGCTTCCCAGAAAAGCTTAATGCTTGCCATCGCTTCCCGTTCCAGTGCATAGATTACGGAATAGTCCCAGTTCAGTATATGAATGCGAAGATCCGGTGAGCTTTCCAGAAGCTCATTTAGAAAGGCAAGTAGGGTGATGGAGTTTCCAGGCAATGGTTCCGGTGCATGAGATAGTGTACGTTCTTCTTCGCTCATATCTGCTTCCCGGTTGAGCAACAGACGGCTGTCCAGATCCCATCCAAGAATCAGGATGGACTTTTTGGCCAATCGGGCAGACTGCATAAATGCATTATAATAGGAAGCTGCATCGATGAGAAATTCCAGCCTGGTTGCGGATGCAATATGCCAGGCAGTCTTTCCCTCTTTTATGACAGGTTCAGACATATTGTCATGATTGGAAATGAGGGCAGGGAAACAAGGAAAAGCTAAGCTTCAAGCGCTGAGCGAAGCTTCCTTGTTACGAAGCAATTCTTTCATCTTGCGTCCGGTGGGATGATCTGGTTTTTGCTGATTGGCTCGAGCCAGTAAAGTTCGGGAGCGTTCAAGATTTCCCAGTAGATAGTGAACGTTGGATAGATGAATTGTATTTGGAAAGAAATCCGGATTTCGCAGAAAAAGTCTTTCGCCCAGGTCAGCACTTTCGCGTACTCTGCCCAGCATTTTGGCACAGAAGGTAGAGACCCTCAAAGCATCGGATAGAGAAGGATCCAGTTGCAACGCTTCCAGAGAATGGCGATAGGCTTCATGATAACTCTGTAACTGGTAAGCCTCCAGAGATTGTTTGTGCAATTCTCTGGCCAGTTTTGATAGATTGGGAACGGAGTGTGCCAGACATTTTAGATGCAAAACCGACAGGTCATCGGTTAATTCACCTCTGGCAAGCAATGCCTCCATCAGGTCAGTTGGGTCTCCGTCCACTTCTTCTACGATTCGAAGAAATAGATTCTCATCTTCGTTCATGTATGAAGAACCGGCGGAATCCGGAAGCATTATATCGTCTCTGCCATCGGAGCCCATAATCAAACAATCGCCGGGGCATAGAGCCTGGATTGTAATTACTATATCGCTTTGCTGACTCTGGAATCCTAGCTTGCGATAATGGTAGGGATCCGGAAGAAATCGAGCTTTTCCCTTCCTGTATAGAACTGGAAGCGGATGTTCTGCGATGATGTAATAAAGAGTGCCAGAAGATTCATCAACCAGGGCGAGGTTCACCGACATTAGCATGGAGCTGTCGAAGGAATGAAAAACGTCGTTTAATTCCAGGAAGGCATGCTTGAGCCATCTTTCAGGACTGTATTTCTGGAGTACCGGGTTCTTTCTAGTTCGCTTGATTATGGAGGTAAATACAGAACCGCAAACCAGTGCTCCGCCTGCACCCTGCATGGACTTTCCCATTGCATCTGCATTGAACAATGCAACATGAGGCCGATTCTGCAGAGTCAAACTATGGGCTGTGGCCAGGTCGCCACCAAGTTCCTCCTTCCAGTGGCGAAAGGAAAAGGTCTTTTTCTGATGCGCAATGCATTCAATTTTATGATTCTCAGAGTGAAAGTCAGGCTGATTCAGTGGCCTAATAAGCAATGATGTGAGAAAATAGTCCCCGTCCTGTTGCTTCTTAAGAGACTGGATCCGTTTTAGAGCCTGACGTCTCTGTGCTTCACTGGAAATGCTTCTGGCCATGAGCTCCAGAATTTCCTGGTGAAATAGCTCGAATGGAGCTCCCCCCGGTTGTCTGGAAAAAAATGCGATTACCGCGGGAGTGTCTTCCTTCAGGGAGACGGGACTGCCTACCCAGAATGTAAATCCAGCATCTTGCATCTGATCGGCATTGAAGGTTACGGTACTATTCCTACTGATTACCTCTTCCATTTCTTTGCTGAATTCTGTGGAATCATCCAGCACTTCTGTCTTTTGAATTATTTCGACAGACTCTTTATCCTTTTGCAGAAGGATGCCGCCATCCATTTCAAAAATTCTACATCCAGTCTGCAGATAATCCTGGAACAGAGCTTCAAGAGAAGAATAATCCGTAACGTTAAGTCGATGGATTTCCTTTAAACTTGTAGAGAAATGATCTATCTCTTCGGTGGCCTGAAGAATAAGCTCCTCTGCCTGTTTTCGCTCCATTTCCTCTGCGATTCGAGGAGCGATAAGAGATAGTATACCGGCTATTGTTTCTTTGTTTACCAGTGGTCGATCAAAGAACACAAGAATTGCTCCAGCGCATTGTCCATAAGGATCTATTAACGGAGCGGTAATGGCACTCTTATGATCGCTCAATGGTGCCACGGCTCCCCGCAGCTGTCCTTCCGTGAGTGTACCGGATTTCCCTTCCAGAAGTGCTTCAAAGACTCCTTCAAGCTGGATTTTCTCCGGCAAGGATTCCAGGGGATTGCCAGCTCGAACCTGCAATTCCGTGGCGCCCGGAGCCAGTTCCCCGATTATTACAGATTTGGCCTCCAGTTGCTCGCGCAGCGCTGTAGTTACGAAGCTGGAGAATTCCTCACCGGGTGGTGGATTGAGAAGTTTTCCCAGAGCATCGAGCAATTGGTGTTGGTCAAGAGCCTGCACCTCAATCCTGCTATGGCATTGCATTCATGCGCTTCACGTCCGCAGTTGCCAGTTCCTTTCCCATGGTTCTGCACGAAGTCTGTTGCGCCTGAAAACTCTGATCGCTTTGAAATAGCTCCTGGTAGTAATCTTCGGTGAGCTCCGGTTTTGCGCAGATATCGCCATGGTAGAGCAGGTTCATGACTCCTGCTGAGCCACCGGTGAACAAATAGCTTCTGGGATGTGCAGAGAGAGCAAATGTGCGAAGGTAATGGTTGGACTCATAGTCACCTTCCACATTCATCTGCAGGCTTTCATTCGGATTGAGCTGCGAAATAGACCAGTAGCCCCATCCAAAAGCATTGGCCACTGCCACAATGCCGCTAGCCCAGTCCTCTCTGGTCTTGCATTGAGGTTCAATCATACCGTACCATTCATCCGACAGCATGATACCACCGAATGTGTTAAAGGCACAAACATGGCCTGCTTCCACAAATAGGTCCCGGGCCAGGTCCGGTTCTCCGGTGGCTTCGGTAATCTGCTTCGTGGTTTCATAGCTAATGTAATTGTAATAATTGGCAAAATGTCGGGTCAGAATAACTCCGAAAGCCGGGATCAGTCCATCGCTTCCACCTTCCAGGGGAATGCCACGTACGGCGCTGGTAATACCGGCCTCATCCACGTTGGTGCTGATTCTTCCTGGCTGATTGGATGTCTGAATTGTTACTCCGGTTCCTGGAGAGATGGGAATTACCGGACAATCGGGATTAACATCGATCTGGAATTCATTTTCATTATCGCCCATGCTAAGGCATTTACTTTGATGCACGATAAAGTGGCCTGGAGCTTTGTAGTAAGCGGCTGCCATGGCTGCCTGGATGAATCCACAGGTGAAATAATCCACAGGCTTATCTCGTTTCCCCCATTTCTCTTTCCATCCATGACTGTAATGGGTGAGTGGCGATTGAACGGTACCTCCATTTTCGCTTACCGAATCGAATCCGAGGAGGCCAAAGCCCAGTTGCGTGTAAATACCTTCCGCTGCTTTTAAGCGATCCACCGGATTTCGGAGTTCTGCATGATTGCGAAACAATACATGCAGCATGGAATGTACCGCCACAACTCCGCCTACCCGCAGAATTGTTTCTACATCAACATATTCGGATACATCCTCAATTGTTCGCTGCAGAAAAAGATTATAATGATTACAATGAAAGATCAATGGTTCGCCGCCGCTTACTGCCAAACCTTCTGCTTCCAGTGTTTTTACTCTGGCCTTGAATTTCTTCATCTCTGGGCTTCCTCCCCGTTCTTCTCCTGGATTTGTAGCTCTCTACCCAGCACCTGATGGGCTGCCTGAAGTATTCTTTTTTCCAGTTCCGGATTCTCAGGCGTATTTGGAGTAATTCGGGACAGGTTTACCCCCGCTTTTAGTCCAATCCTGGCTACCAGCAATCTGGCCTGAACTCCACTGGATTCTGCTACAATGGCATCCACAATGTTCTTCAATCTGCTCATAGAGCCTCCCTGTTCCGTCTCTCCTCTAAATACATCATTCCCAGGCTGTACTCCTCCTGAAAGTCCGGAATCAAGGCCGCCAGATCTTCCAGTGCTCTTTCTCTGAAAATAAGTGAGAACTGCAGGGTAATATGGTTTTTCTCAGGTATGCCGGTAACGGTAACCCAACGTCCTAGTTTCCCTCTAAAGAATCCTGTGGAGCCAGTTTCATGCACATGTAACTCAAGAAGCAATTCCCGTAACAATGCCAGCGGAGGCAGTTCCTGGAATTCCAATCGAATCTTTACACCTCTTTGCGCGCAGGCATGCAACAGACAGAAATCCTGTATGGAGGGAAAGGTAAGTTGTCCGGTCTCTTTCATCCCTATTTGTTTTGCTGATTAAGGATGTCCGTTATGATTTCAAAGCTATCGTCGATATCCTTTTTTAGACGATGTTTGAGATCTTCAAATACCTGTATGAGCTGTGCTGTAATTTCTTTCTCTTCCTGGTTTTCCATTTCTGACGCCTGTTCTATATATTTCGCATGAGGAGCAGGATCAAGATCCTGAACCTAAAAAGCTATGGGTCAAGAAAAAACCCGAGAATACCCTGGAAACCGGAGCAATTTCTCCTGTTAGGCGGATTTCTCATCAGGCGGTAATGTCAGAAGGTTAGAGTTAAGTGCGTATCAGCGTTGGGTGGGTCAGGAATGATCGGAGGTGCCTGTTGTTTCTAGCACAAGTTAACAATCGCTACACAGATTTCATTGAACATACGGCAATTGTTAATGCTCTTCAGAAGGAAGGTCTTTTAATGCTCCAGATGGATTCATTCTGGTGCGCGCTCTGTATCAGGGATTCGCAATGACAATCTTTCACTTGTTGAAATATGAATTTACTGGTTGCGGCCCAGGCGAATATAATTTCTAGTGTGAATCCCCACTGAACGAAATAACGGTAGCAACTTCTGGCTCAGAGCTTCTGCTTTTCCGTTCTTTTTCAGCTGCTCGAACATGTCTTCTTCAGGTTCTACGCCTTCATATGTATACTCAGGATCATGAGCCACTGTCTCGGGCAGGGCCTCTTCCAGAAGACTATCCAGGTCCGATGCTGCGGATGCAGATTCCCCTGCTATTATGCTTCGAATGTAGCCAGGCTCTTTGTAGTCGTATTCTGCGTCATGGGAGTCATCGGCCAGTGCCTGGAAAGCAGGCCTGGTTTCAGCTCCGTTTCTATAATCATGCAACATCAGATTTCTCTGAAAATTTTCCAGAGCAAGGTGACGATTGGTTAGTAATTGCACTGCATTGCTCTGGGGACCGCTCATGCCCACTGTATTGAGCAGGTTGATCCAGATCATTCCGGCCGATGAGCGAGATGGCATAACTGTGGCATGATAGGGCTGAGTAAGATCCTGGACGTAATGCAATCCCCATCCCAGGAATCGGTAGCCCCAGTAATCATGACCTGTTTTGAAAGCGAATTGTGCAAGTCTCAAGTATTGCAGGGCCCGGTACTGGGCAAAGGTCCGTTTCAGGAACCCCGCCAGAGCATAGATCATCGCCGATTCGTGATAGAAACCCATATGAAAGGGGGCCTGACTGGAATATTCCAGTGACGGATTCCCGAATGGCTGAATTCCAAAACCGTAATTCTCTGCCTCCGGTCCTTCATTATCCTCGAACAGTGCAATATCGTGGCCGTAATCCGGTTCATCGCTGGCAGATACCAGTACATCCCGGGCAGAAATGGCCGTGCCCGGTGCGGTTTCGCAGAAAGGGACACCTTTCAGATAATCCACTTCCTGTAAGAAGGTAATCTGCCTGTACGGAACACTTTTACAGCTTGCTGGAACATGGCCGGGCACATACTGGGCATAGTTCAGTAGCCGAGTTTTTTGATTGATTCGGATAGCCTTCAAGAAGGCAAGACGGATGTCCTGCGCTGCAGGATCAAATGTCAGTGCGGATGGCATACCAGGGTAGGAAGGTATACTCTTGAATTCTTCTTCCATTGCTATAAGTGCCTGTTGCAGGCCCGGCCCTTCGGCGCGAAGAAAGCTTTCGAGAGACTCCACCTGCACTTTTCTGGATAGCGATGGCATGGAATCCGTGGCTGCATAGGTAAGTAACGTATGCTCCCACCAGGCAAGAGCTGGGGCAGGAGAAATTATGGCAATCAGGATGGGAACCAGACAGATTGCGCGAACGCTCCATTTAAAATTGGGCCAGGTAGATTTTGATTCTGTCATTTTGCTGTTCCGGAGATTTATTTACATCCACAGCGCTGCGTAACGGGAATGAAAACGGGCTGAATTGCTTTTTCAATGTGGATGATTTAGTTCTTTAGAGTCCAGTCTATACCGGTGGCAACCCGGCCGCCCGACGCCAGGCGCTTAGCTGCCCCAGATGAATCCCCTGGTGGGCCAGCATAATGTAGCCCAGAGCCATCCCGGAGATGGGCATACTTTCCTGCCATCGCTGGAGCCGCACAGGCTGTTTCAGAGCTTCTTCGCCCAGGGTTTGCAATAGTCTTGCGGCCCCTTCATTACCTTCTTTGAACTCAGAAGCCAATTCCTTTCTTCCTGCATAGAGGGAAGGATTCGTTTCCGGTTTGGATTTCATACCAAATGTATGATCCCTGGGATCCGGAAACTCTTCTCCTTTCATCAGATGCTGCATCACCGGTAGATAAAGGTTCAGATGGCTAAGAATCCAGGCAGGATGATTCATGTTTGCTTCTGGCTGCAAAATCATCTGTTCATCACTCAAATCTGCCACCAGTTTTGAGCCGTATTCAATAATCTTTGAATGTCCAATTAGAATTACATCAATCACCGTGCGATGAAGTCTTCAGTGCCAGAATATGTCAAGAGTAGTCGAAAGAGCACTCACCAAATTTTCCATTACAGTTTCCCATTCTTTCTTTCAGATATATCTTTTATGAAATAGGGAAGGTACAGAATGCAAAAAAAGACCAGGGCCAGAAGCAACATGAATATTAAATAGTAAGGCCAGGCGGGCAGTGCATCGAGCAGGCTGGCTGAGCCAGGCTTGTAGCAAAGAAAGAAATAATTACCCACTTTATAAGGAGGAAGGAATTGCATCAGATAATTCAACCCTCCGACTATGGGACCGATCACGACCAGAAAAATCAATGCACGGAGAATGGAAACCGGATGTGGTCTATACTTTTCCGCGGAAATCAGAAATACAACCGCTACCAGAATCAGCCCATGGCTGAGAAATAGCTGAATGAAGCGAAAATGAGGAAATCCATGCTGCAAATATGGTGTGATTAATGCCTGCAGGGAACCTGCAATTCCGGCAAAATACATTATCTCAAATAGAAGATAGCTCCTGGTCCAGAGCATGATTGCTGAAAGTAGAATACTCAGGCCGCATAGATGCAGGGGCAGGTTTTCTGTGGGATTGAACTGGGTAAATCCTTTGCTTCCCCAGACGGTAATGGCTACCTCGTTGAGCACCAGTAATCCGGCTATGATATGAGCTCCTGTGTTCCGGGTTGCCCTGGATGCATTTCTGAAGAAAAAATAGGTCCAGAGTAATAAAGCCAGCAGGGCAAAAAGTGTTAGCCAGTGGGCCAGGCCAAACATTACGAAACTGGAATGCACCTCATAACTGAAAAATTGCATACTACACCTGTCTGCCAGATAGCACCGAGCGAATGATCCAGAAACGCCGGGGTCTCTAATTATACATCCCCGGGCCTATCATTCAAACCAATTTTGCTTGAATGGCTTCTCCTTAGTCCCTGGACAATGGTGCTGTGCAGCAAAAAAAGGAAAGCCGAGCGATTCCGCCCGGCTTCTCTATTCAAAGTTTAAGAATGTAACGTTAACTGATTACCAGTCTCTGTTTCGGCCACCGCCGCCACCGGCGTTTCGGGGCTGGGCTTCATTCACTCGAATGTTTCGGCCATCAACTTCCTGACCGTCGAAAGTAGAGATTGCTTTGATTCCTTCAGATTTGTCAGACATTTCCACGAATCCGAATCCCTTGGATCGACCGGTTTCCCGATCAATAATGATTTTGGCGCTTACAACATCGCCACAGCTGGAAAAGAGGCTTCTCAGAGAATCCTCGGTTGTTCCATAGTTAAGGTTTCCTACATACAGGTTCATAGTTTGCTCCAGGCATCATTTTATGGGCTTTCTGCATTAAAAATCCAGTAAGCCGGCAGGGCCCATCCCAGGAGGGAAAGCCAGTCCCTTGCGGGCTGCCTTAAATGAATCGAAGTTGTAAGGAATAAAAAACGCGAAGTCAGGACAGAAAAGTCTAGGACGGAGAGAGAAATATTCAACACAAAACCTAATTCATTTAACCGCCGTCAATATCTCATCTGGCTTTTTATCGTCAACACTTAACGACAAAAATAGAATACAGGCCCGGAAATTTATGCGAATGCATCCCGGGCCGAACCGGCAATACGGTAACAGGGGCAAAATTTATGCAAATTGCGCTGTGCGAAGTCAATCAGGCGCTACGCCGACTGCTCAGGGCTTCTGCATCCTGCAGGCCTTGCTTCCATTGTAAGCCCCAGCGAAAGCCGCCCGAATTGCCACCGGCACTAACAGCTCTATGACAGGGGATGATGGCTGCGATCTGATTGGCTCCGCAGGCCTGTCCCACGGCTCGAGCAGCCCCTGGACGACCCAGGCTATTGGCTATTTCACCATAGGTTCTGGTCTGACCTGCGGGAATCTTCTGTAACGCAATCCAGACAGATTTCTGAAAATCGGTACCCTGCAGATCCAGCGGGAAATCTCCGGCCGGAACTAAATGGATTGGATCCAGGACAGGCTCGAATTCCAGGGCTTCCTTTAGATGGGTTTCTGGAAAAGCGGCTTTCAGTTCTTCCAGGAGTGTCTCCTGATTGGCCCCCAGAAACAATGCGCAGATTCCGCGAGAGGAGCGCCCAACTATGGCCCATCCTTTCTGCAGATTTTCGAAATGATACTCTATTGATGTGGTAACGGACATGTTCCCAATATACCTGACTACTGTGACATATTTCCAGCGAAATTCCCGATAAATCGGTCAATATTTCCCGGTTTTTAGGAATTGAAGACCTGTATCCGGTAAAAGCCTTGCGGTCTGACTTTTCCAGGATAGAATCCGCTCCATGATTAAGAAGAGTGTAAGCCTGATAGCAGGAGCCTTGCTTTTTGCGGCAGTATCCTGTGGTGGCGGAAGTGGAAGTGGGGGAGATCCGAAAATTGGAGACTCCTGTGAAGGAATCAGTGCTGTAGAAGCTCGAATTGCCTGTAGCGAGAACAATATCATCTTTTGTTCTTCCTACACCGATTACGAATACAAACTACAGAGCGAATGCGGCGAAGGTCGAACCTGTGAGGTGGCCGCTGACGAAAAGTCTGCTAGCTGCAAATAAGACACTGCCACCGTGCCAGGGTGCGGTGGCAGTCTTTTGTGTATTCAGTAATCCCCTTCATTGGGAACCATTCCTGCTGCAGCCGGTTGGAATTCCGGCATGGTTGTTGCTTTGCTGGTAACATTGGGTCGTGCAGCACCAGCCAGGGAGGATTCTACAGATTGTAACACCGCTCGAATTCTGGACTCCGCCTCTCCCTGAATGTGGCCTGTTTCCAGCTGTTTTTCCAGAAATCTTCTCAGTCGTGCAGACCGGCCTCTCCAGTTAAAGTCGATGGGATACAAAAGTAATTTTGAATCGCCATGCTCAACTGTCTTGAATCCATGGGACTCTACAAAAGACTCCAGGCGATGACCATCCGGCAGTAAAGCAGCCACCTCTGAAATCCTGGGCGGCAAATGCTCTTCGTAGATGGAGCGATCCACAATATCTATGATTCGTCGCGCAAATTCCATGGTCTCTGCCTGGGCTGCTTTCTCCTTGCGCTGAATGATCCTCTGACGATCCGCTGTATCCCTTTTCTTTTGATTTCTGGTGGATAAATTCTCCTGCTCTTCGGAGATTCTTTTCTTTGCTCCCTGAAAGGCAGAGTCAGTAAATCCCCGCAGTCCCAGAAGAAGTAGCAATCGAAAATACCAGGGGATGCGACTCCAATAGGCTTTTCTCAATAATTGTCCATATGAATCCAGAAACTCAGTATCGTAGAATAAAGAATGCAAAGCGGCTTCATGGCGGTCAATCAGTGCGCGAAAGGCAAGAATTTTCCAGTGCTCTTCTGAGTTCGCTGACAGAAGCATTTTTACAAGAGGCGGAAACAATGCCACATCGTTTCTGGTAAGAACATTGCATGTGCCATTGCTGCGCTCATACGTTGCATGTAGAAAATCCACCCCGGATACGATTCTTTGCCAGACTTCAGGAGTTATTTCTGCAAGATCTTCTTCTTCGAAGAATTTTAAGCGCTCGGCCAGCGGTACGTCCGAACCTACAATACTGTTTCGCACCTCTTTGTATTCTCGATCCCGGTCCATCTTCCAGATTTCTTCGTAAGCTTTTTCTGCATCTCTATGAAGCCCCAGGATAATTTCCAGAGTCAGGGATCCAGCAATTCGATTCTTACGGTCGATGCCACTCATTAGATGCTTTTTTACAGCGCTGGCTTTTTTAAATCCAAAGTCTGCAGTTTTACGTACGAAGCCATCCAGGTAGTAGCTTTCTTCACTGGATTGTATGGATTTTATTTCTGAATAGAGCTCTCGCTGACTTCTAAAATGGGGAACCAGGGTCTGGTTCAAGAATTCCTGAGCTATTTCAAATCTGCGAATAAGCTCCTCCGCTCGCACTGGCATCCAGCCATATTCGACTAGAGGCAATACTATCTTTCGACGAAGCAGCTCCTCTGTAAGGATTTCAGTTGCATGATGGATTAATTCACTGTTTGGAACAAAATCGAAGTTCGCCGGATCCAGGGCTTGAAGTGGTGAAAAAAGGGTGGAGGTTAGCTTCTCAGGAGGTGGAGGTCTTTCGGACTTAAAATCCAGTTCGAGATCTTTTAGCATACTCTGCCGATCCAGACCCGGAGAAGTCTTTACATAACTTTCGATGGAATCCACAGATTGCATTAGCAAGTCTTTATAGAGCTGTTCTGTGGTGAGCCGGGCATCCTCCGGCCTTGCGATGTAGCATGGAATTAGTTTCAATCCATGAGCTGTGGGATCGAACTTAATCAAGAATAGCTGAGTGATTAGCCTTTCTTTGATCAGTTCTTCCAGAACATCCTGAATTCCGGATTGTCCGTATTCCAGGGTTCCCAGCTGGGGGATGTGATATCCGATATAGAAATAATTGCCTGATTTCAGCTGATCCGTATGCGAAAACTGGCGAATGGTCTGGAATACTGCATGGGGAATCTTTTCCGATAGGTTCGCTCCCCGGGCCATGGCCTCAGCTTCAGTTCTGAGTTGTAAGAATTCTAATTCTTCCATTGGCATTTAGCCTTCAAATTCGCGGGCCGGGCCCGCTTCGGATCGGTCTGTAGCGGATTTTTTTCGGGGAAAACTCCAGGGAGGTTCCGCTTTTTATCGTCTATCAAATGGGGAGATGCGTCTTTTTTTAGTACGCTTTATATGATTACCCGCCGGATGTAGCAAGTGTTATTTTCCCGTTCACTGTGGAGCTGAAAGGCAAAATCCAAAGGAATTGACTTCTTTGTGCCAAAACCGTAGATTTCAGTCAGGAATCCTACATGAATACAGCTTCTGCCCCTGAAAAGACCCAGCCTGAAATGGTACGATTGGCCGATTATAGGCCACCAGCCTTTTCCACCCAGAGGGTAGAGCTCAGATTTCAAATATTTACAGACCATACCCTGGTCCGCTCCCATGTGAAATATTTCCGTACCGAGGATGGTACGGCAGATGAATTTCTGGTTCTGGATGCCCAGGATCCCAATCCAGAGACAGGAAAATTTATTCAGCAGATTCAAAGGGATGGAAATGAACTTACGGGTATTGCCTGCCAGGGAGACCCCGGAAACGATCCTCAAAGCTACTATATTGATTCGAATACGGATAAAATCTATATACCCATGGCCCGGGGTACAGATCAGGTGGAGCTGATTATTGATACCTACCTGGAGCCGCAGCACAATTCCGCTCTTTCCGGATTCTATAAAAGTGATCGCTGCTTTGTTACTCAGTGCGAATCCGAAGGATTCCGGCGGATTACTCCTTTTCTGGATCGTCCGGATGTTATGGCTACCTATGTAGTAACCATTGAAGCCCCGGAAGACCTGTGCCCGACTTTAATTTCGAACGGAAATGAAGTAGAAAAGATACAGCTGGGCGATGGACGTCATAGGGCCCGCTTTGAAGATCCCTGGCCCAAGCCATCCTATTTATTCGCAACAGCCAATGGCCAGCTGGACTGGATTGAAGATCAATTTGAAACAATGGGCGGCCGTATAGTTCGACTGCGTGTGTACACCGATACTTCCAGTGCTGAAAAAGGCTGGCATGCCATGGATGCATTGAAGCGTGCCATGAAATGGGATGAGCAGACCTTCGGATGCGAATATGATTTGAACGATTATGGAGTAGTGGCAGTGTCCAGGTTTTCCATGGGTGCTATGGAAAACAAAGGACTGAATGTATTTCGCGATAGCCTGGTGCTGGCCAGTGCTCAGACGGCCACCGACGATGACTACCAGAACATCATCGATGTCATAGGCCATGAATACTTTCACAATTATTCCGGTAATCGTATTACCAACCGTAACTGGTTTAACTTAAGCCTGAAGGAAGGTCTTACCGTTAATCGGGAACAGCTATTTACGGCATTCACTACTTCATCGGCCATAGAAAGAATTAGTGCTGTTCAGGTACTGCGAAGGGGCCAGTTTCCTGAAGACGATGGGCCCAATTCGCATCCGGTCATGCCTGCGGAGATTCGGGCTATAGACAACATTTATTCAGCCACAGTCTACATAAAAGGATCGGAAGTCATTCGGATGATGAAAGTAATGATGGGTGAGCAAAAGTTCATTGAGGGCGTGAAACATTATTTTAGTACTTACGATGGCCAGGCAGTTACCATCGCAGAATTTGTCAGTAGCATGGAGGCTGTATCCGGTCTGGATTTATCCGGGCAGTTCAATCTCTGGTACACCCAGTCAGGAAGACCACATGTAAAAGCCAGGGGACAATATGATGCAGATTCCAGAACCTACAGATTGTTTTTGAGTCAGCATACCGAACCGACTAGAGATCAAGCTGTAAAGAAAGCGATGCTCATTCCGGTGCAGTCGGCTCTGGTATCGCATAACGGAAAAAACATAACTTTCAGATTGGCTCCGGAGTCCTCTAAAATGGAGGAAGGTGTGCTTATGCTGACGGAAGCGGAGCAGTCCTTTACTTTTTACGATGTCTCTGAAGAGCCGGCCTTTCACTCCCTGTTGAGGGGCCTTTCGGCTCCCGTGGATCTTGATCCAGGACTCACCGAGGAGCAACTACATCGGCAGCTTCGCAGCGATACTGATGGATTCAATCGCTGGGATGCAGGCCAGAAGCTGGCCATAGCGGAAATGGAAAGGCTGTATCGATATGCCAGGGAATCGGGAAGTTTGCCCGAAGTGTCCCGGGCCTTCCTGGAAAGCATAGCCAGCAACATAGAGGCAGATCTGGAACCCAATCTGAAATCTGTGGCTCTTTCATTACCTGCTATTTCGGAACTGGAGCATCGAATCAAGCCAGTGGATCCTCAGATTCTGCAGCGGGTCACCGAGCAGCTTAGGGAGACTCTGGCCAGCGCTCTTCGGTCGAAATGGGAAGAATTGCTCAAAGAATCTCTGACCAACAATGGACAAGCCTATGAGTTCAACTACACAGGCACCGGTCTGCGTAGATTGAAGCGACTTGCATTACAGTATCTCTGTGAATCCGGCAACCCGGGCGACCTGGAAAGAGCCAGGCATATATATGAAAAAGCAGATAACATGACCGATAGAACGGCAGTCATGTCTGCTCTTGCGAATCATGCAGGTACCGATCGAAAAGCAGTCTATGAGGACTTTTTTCAGAGGTTTAAATCGGATTCGCTTACGATTCAAAAATACTTCGCATACCGGGCCAGCGGTCGATACAACGGAGTCATTCAAGAACTGGAGGAATTGCTCAACTCCAGGGAATTCGTCTGGGATATTCCGGGTCATGTTCAGAGCCTGTTTCGAGGCTTCATAGGAAACTATGCTCAATTCCATCGACAGGATGGGGCCGGGTATTCATTTCTTGCCAGGGGAATCATTCGCGAAGCCAGAGTGAACGGCACTACAGCGGCAGGCATGGTGGGACCTCTTGCAAAATGGAAGGACTATGAATCCAGACCTGGAGAAATGATGCTTCAGCAATTGAAAGAGATCAAAGCAAATCTGGATCAAGGGCTGGCTTCGGGTGAGGTCAAAAAAGTGGATGCATTGCCCATCCTGGACCGGATCGATAGGGCCTTGCCCTGAATCAGAGGCAGATCCGGTGGCAGTCGTTCAATGGTCTAAAATGCTACCTATGGGACGGAGTTACGCAAATGAAAGCCGGGGATTGGAAAGTCTGCATCCGCGGATCCTATGACATCTGGAGTGAACACGGATCATTCCCGGGCATTTCTTAACTCTACTCGGATGGCACGTATACCAGGTTTTCTCTGGAAAGGATTCTGGAACCATCCCAGCGATAGGCCATTAGATGGCCGCCTCTGGCCACACTGTAATCCAGACAACAAACGTTTGGCGCTTCCAGTTGCGGAGGATATCTTTTCCAGTAATGTCCAAAAAATACCGGACGTTCGTGAGCCGGATAAGATGGGAATTCATCCAGGGCCGGCATGGTTTTTGTTCGGGATGATGGCGCTGGAATAAACAGATAGTCTTCCGGATTTCGGTTTTGCACTATTTCTGATCTCTCTGGATCCATCCACCATTTGATTCTGGCGTTACTTCTGACGTTACCGTCCTTGTCTTTAAAGTGCCAGTCTTCCGGTAATTCGCATTCCTGTCCCTTTAACAGAGAATCTGAAATAGCAAACTCTCTTGTCCCCTTTTCGGAGGCCAGTCGGAGAAAGCACTCATCTATCACTCCGTCCGGATGGCTTTTTATTAGTTCCTTTATTAGATTTGTATCCCAGGTTGCATGCACGGCGCAAAATTCCTGGTTTTCAAAGAATAGGGGCAGGCTATAGAACCAGAACAGATCATTTTCTAAGTCAGAAGATATATTATCTTCTTCGCATTCATAGCTTTCCAGGGTTCGTAGATGCTGATTTCGATTTTTACTATTTCTCTGTCTCAGGTAGCCACCACTGTTATGGATCGTATGATACTGTAGGGCATTCCATTCATGGTTTCCCATAATGGCCCTGGCATTTCCGGCCTCCACCATGGAGCGAACCAATCTCACCACTCCCCGGCTATCCGGTCCTCGATCTATAAAGTCTCCAAGAAAGAAGGCTTTCCTTGAGCTATGTCGATAACTGCCGTTTTGAAAAGCATAGCCCAGTTTATCGAGCAGGGATTCAAGTGCCTTCAGGTGACCATGGATGTCTCCAATAATGTCGTACATTCTGACAGATGGCGCCTACAGGGAAGCGAAAGCACAAGTAAAAAAGGGACAGCCCGTAAAACCGCTTCTCTTTGAGTTGAGTCAGCCGGAGGGCGAAAGCTACGGTGAAAAAGAGTCGTCAGGTTTCACAGAGAGTCCAGAATTTTGCATGGAAGGAACTATTAATGCTTACCTTGTGCTTGTCCTGGGAGTTCTGATTGGCCTGTTCTGGTTAAGTCTACTATTGTGGCCTGCCTGGAATACCCTGAAAAAGTGGAATCAGCTAAAGTCCATTTCTAAACATGGAGTTCCCGTATATGGAGAGATAGCCAGTTCCCAGTATTTGCGGACTCCTTCGCCGGGCAAACCTGCTCCTATTGAAATCCAGGTGGAATTTAAGAATTTTGCCGGCTCAACGATTCAGCATCAGTTTCGATTTATGGATACACGTCCAGAGGAGAGACGGTACGAAAAGGGTAAATCGGTTCCATTGAAATGTATGGAAAACCCCCAACCTACGGTGATTCTGGCGGAAGGAAAGGCGGCCTTCAGACCCTTGTTCTGGATTATCTGGTTTTCCGTGCTGGCAGGCTCCTGCTACGGCATCTATTTTCTACTGTCCCCTTTTCTTCAAACCGTTGAGGGATGGGACTCATTGCTACTTTCCCTGGCAGCAATTGAGGTAATGCCCATGCTAACCGCTCTTGGAATTGGCGCAGTCATAACTCTGGTTGTTATTGGCAGCTTCCTTCGCTCCTTTTCGGCAGGAAACGGGAATCGTCTTAAATTCTACGGTGTTCTCACGGAGGCAACCATTCAATCCAGAAAAGAAACTGGCGTCTATGTGAATCGCCAGCCTCAGATAGAGTATCATTACAGATTCAGGGATCGCAATGGAGCAGAGCATAATGGTTCGGATAGAGAAGTGATAAGTCTGCTGGATATTGCTGAGGCCGGCCAGGTAACGTCCCGGCAGATCATGTACCTGCCGGATTTTCCATCTGTGTCTTCTTTTGTAAGTAACATTACCGAGCCATCAGGAACGCGGATACTATTGAAGGTTGTGCTCATTTTTGTTTTTCTAGTCTTCTCTTTTGTGATGGGCGGCAACATTATTTCGCAGTTGCGATGATAGTCAGGCAGCTTTGAGGTTTCCGGTTTTATCGCTCATTCCTGGCATTGGAGTAGGAGTTGTGGTCGCGAATGATTCTCATTTCAAAGTTGCTGTGCACCGGTAGGTCTCCAGTACAGAAATTGCTTCGCATTCGCAGGCCTGGCGATGGAAAAATCCCAACGTGTTCGCATCGTAATATAACATACGCTTGCATACAGAGAGGGGGTATGGTAGTCTGAGTACGGAATGAAACAAATTGTAATTATTGGTGGTGGAACGGCAGGAACTATGATGGCTCATCATCTGGGCCGGAGATTAAAGTCCGGGGAATGGCAGATCAGTCTTATTGATCCGGAGCCAGAGCATTACTATCAACCAGGGTATCTTTTTATTCCCTTTGGATTCTACACCGAGCAGGACATCGTAAAAGAAAGGGGAGGGTTGCTTCCGAAAAGCACCAACTGGATTCAGCAAGAGGTAGAAGTCATTGAGCCGGAGCAGAATCGTCTGAAACTCCAGGATGGCCAGGTTTTGAATTATGATATCCTGGTAATCGCCACCGGTTCGCGTATCGCTCCAGAGGAAACCCAGGGAATGCTGGGTTCGCAATGGCGAAAGAGCATATTCGATTTCTACAGCATTGACGGTGCCAATGCTCTCTATCCTGCCATGGATTCTTTCAATGGAGGTAACATTGTAGTTCATGTGAATGAGATGCCCATTAAATGTCCCGTGGCTCCCCTGGAATTCAGTTTCCTGGCGGATTATTACTTTGAGAAGAAGGGCATTCGGGATAAGACCAAAATCACCTACGTCACTCCTCTGGGCGGTGCGTTTACGAAGCCGGTGGCTTCGGCCGCTCTGGGACATCTGATGCAGGACAAGAATATCGATGTAGTGGCTGATTATGCCGTGGAGATGATAGACAATGAGAAAAAGAAGCTTATCTCATACGATGGACGGGAAGTTCCCTTTGATCTTCTGGTAACGGTTCCTACCAATATGGGGGATCCTTTGATGGAGCGTTCTGATCTGGGAGATGAGCTCAATTTCGTTCCGGTGGATAAGCATACTTTGCAGTCTAAGAAGGCAGACAACATTTTTGTCATAGGCGATGCCACAGATGTACCCACATCCAAAGCAGGTTCGGTTGGTCACTTTGAAGGGGAATTGTTAATCGAGAACATTCAACGTTATATCCGTGGAAAAGAACTGGAATCGTCTTTTGACGGTCATGCGAACTGCTTCATTGAATCGGGTCATAAGAAGGGGCTGTTGATCGATTTCAATTACGATCAGGAACCGGTACCGGGAAAGTTCCCCCTGGCAGGTATCGGACCTATGTCACTGCTCAAGGAGAATCGAATGAATCATCTGGGAAAGCTGGCATTTAAATGGATTTACTGGAATATGATCGTAAAAGCGCGAAAAATCCCCATGGTATCAGCCAGAATGTCTACATCCGGGAAGAAAATTCAGAAATCATCGAAGGAATAGTGGAGGTTAGAATATGGCGGAATTTGAAGTTAAGGATGGTAAGGTTGAGCTGAACGATGATGGATTCCTTGTGAATCCAGATGATTGGAATCGTGATGTGGCCGAGGCTATTGCGCGATCCAACAAAGTCGAAATGACGGATCGGCACTGGGTAGTCATCGAATACATGCGAAAGGATTATCAGGAAAGTGGTAAATCACCTACGGTTCGCCGAATTACCAAGAATAGCGGAGTGGATACTAAAGAGCTATACAAATTGTTTCCAGTAAGACCCGGGGGAACTGCAGCGCGAATTGCAGGTGTTCCCAAACCAGAGGGTTGCGTTTAAGATGTCTGGAAGCATATCTAACAGGAGAAATGTATGATTGACTTAAGTGGAGATAAAATATCGCTCATTATCAGCAAGGGTTCTCTGGAAGGTATCTATCCAGGTCTTATCATGGCCAATGGAGCCCGAGCCGAAGGAATGACTGTAAATCTGTTCTTTACCTTCTTCGGTCTGGATGCTGTCACTAAAAAGACCATGGAGCACATCAAGGTAGCCACCGTGGGCAATCCAGGAATGCATATCCCCACTGTGATCGGGATGTTGCCGGGAATGTCTGGTCTGGCCACTCATATGATGAATAAGAAGATGGAGGACCTGGATATCCCGACCATCCCGGAATTCATTGAAATGATCCACGATACTGGGGCTGGCATGTACGGTTGTAAAGCATCTGTAGACATGTTCAAGCTAACCAGCGAGGACTTCTGCGAACAAATCGATGAAATCATTACCGTGGGCGCTTTCTATGAAATGGCTCATGGTGGCCAGATCGTTTTTACCTGAGTCTGACCGTTAATATGGCAGGGAAATTCAAGCCCTTCTTTGTTCCGGGTCGCAGCTGCAACGTTCGTAACAGTTTGCGCTCCATTCCATGGGCTGCTTGCTGAATGTCTGGTAACCTCTGTGCTGTGCAGGTCGACTGGAGGCATTCAACGGTAGCAATCTTCTTTCTGCCTGGTTGCGCAGCGAAACCCTTCACTTTTTGAAGAACTTTCGCAGACTGTGAATAATTCCGGGGGCTTCCTTTTCCATTCCGTAATTCAGTAGCCAATCCGGAATCATGGCAAGCCCCGGATCGAACCTTACCTGGTAGATCATTAAAGTGCCAACTTCAGATGGAAAAAGCCTCCATGCACCTTCGTTGACTTTAATGGATCCGTCTGTTCTTTTCCATCGAAGGCCACGAATGTCCGGATAGAACCGAGTTTCATTTAATGACCAGCGATCCTGTACGGGCCAGGGAAAGTCTAGAACGGAATGATAGTAGTACAGAGGACCCTTCCTGTATTTGAGTTTGTTTTCTTTTAATTTGGGAAATAGCTCATTTGTTAATTCTGGATTGGTAAGGGCTGCATAAACCCGATCCGGGCTGGCTGATATGTGACCGATGACGGTTACCACGCCCAGAGTCTTTCCATTCTTTTCTAAATGGGTAAAGATTCGGTCTCCCTGCGGAATGGATGAGAAGTTTTCTGGTATTAGCTTAGCTGGTTCGATAGCACTGATTCCAGTTGGCTGAGTCATCCACAGGGTGACTGCCAGAAGATAGACTGGCTTCATAATCTGGAATCGTCACGGCTCTGGTGGATGGTGTCACTAATAAAAATTTAAGATCAGATTTTTCATTCCATTGCTCGGACCGGCCAGACCGGTCATATGGGTGACCTGAACGATTTTCAGTTTACTGCATCTGATTTGCTAAGTCCGCAGCCGGGGATTCTATTGAGCTATCAATCGTAGCTGGCGCTTTCTATGTTTCCTTTCCAGAATAGCCAGAACCCGTCCGGCAGATGCCAGCCCACTTCTGCGTAGAAAGGAATCATTACATTTCCTGCTCTGCGATAATCCCGAAACTTACCTTCCCAGGGATATTGAATGAATTTATCGCCAAACAAACCATAACGATTCTCTGTGTATATACCGGTTACTTCTCCGCGCTCATTGAATGAAAATAGTAATGATACGGATATTCCTGAATCGTTCAAGGTGGCCATGGCTCGATTTTCATCCACGTATTTCCATTCCACTCCATTTTGTGGCAACAATGCCGTGGGATACCATACAGCTTCTGCCAGATATCTATAAAGTGCGGCCGAATTTAATTCTGGCTTATCTTCCTGACCGCCCATCTTGATCATGGAAAGCATCAGGACCTCACCGGAACCAGTACCAGCCCTGTAGGAATCTAGAACTCTAATAGATATTGCAGGTGCAATCGCCATTGATGCATCCCACAGGAAGGCCGGAACATCGGCTCTGGCCCAATGCAGCGCCTGGAAGTCTATGTATTTAGAGCCCTTCGGTGAAACCATCAATTCTCCCTCTTGAATCAACCGAACCTTTCTAAGAATTGGCTGTCCATCGGTCAGCACCAGGCGAAAGTATTTCTGTACAGGGGCAGGCAAATTCCTTAATGAGTCAAAGCTTACTGTTTCCAGACCGGGTTCGGGTTTCGCCTGACTTATTACTACTTCTGTTCTGGCCAGGATGCGCGATGATTGATAAGAATAAAGTGCCAGTCCTGTGGCCAGAAACAATGAAAGCAGAATTAGAATAGTAGAAATGATTGGATGAGTTCGGATGTATTTCATGAAAAGTTGTACTTTGCTGTATGGCCTGGTGGTGCCGAATCAGTCCACTCGCCGCAAATGTTTTAGTGCTTCTTCATCGTTGGGGTAGATGCTGAAAATATCTTTCATCCGAGCAAGGTCCAGAACATAGTCCACTACAGCAGATGGGTCGGATATTGCAAGAGCTGCTCCTCTACTTTCGCATTCCCGAGCAAGAGTTAGAATCTTACCAATCCCGGTTGAGCTAATATCGCTAACATCAATCATGTTCAATACAATGAACCTCTTGGACTGATTCAGTGCTTCCGTAACGGCTTCAGAAAGCCTGGCCACATGCTCAAGGTCCAGTCTTCCCTTAAGGCGGAGCACAGAGGATCTGTCTAAATGCTGAACTTCAATGCGCATTTCTTTAAGGCCTGGAATTGAGATATTCTGTCACGCAATTTTCCCGGCTCCCCGGAGTTCGAACAGAACCAGGGCTATATCATCGTCCAGGGGGGCACCGCCGGTCCAATCCGAGATATACTTTCGCAGAGATTGCAGCAGTTCATCACCGTTCAAATTGTGGTTGGTCAATAGAAATTGAGTCACGCCGGATTCGGTTAGCATTTCTCCCATCGGGTTTTCTGCTTCAATCAAACCGTCTGTGTAGATCAGCAATCGATCCTCTGGGTGCATGGGAATACTCTCTGTTTCGTATTCACCGTTCTCAAATAGTCCCAGGGGCCGACCGAAGGGTCTCAGGGATTCTACGCTCTTTGTAGATTCCCGGATGATCAGCGCCGGAGGATGTCCTCCATTGGTAATTGTGGCGATACCATTCTGGATATCATAGGAGATGTATGTGGCGGTCACGAACTGGGTCTCAATATTTCCCAGAAGCATGGAGTTCATGTTCTCCAGTACACGTTCCGGCTGCACATTACTTTTCTTCTGGGTACTGAATAGTAAGTGCAGCATGGATACAATAAGTGCTGCAGGCATGCCGTGGCCTGATACATCGCACATCAGAATTCCCACTTCCTTATCTGTTACATGAAAATCGAAATAGTCTCCACCAACCTGAATCATGGGTTCATGTAAAGTTGAGATATGGACCTGAGCCGGGAATTGTTGATTGCCTGGCATGCTGGAGCGCTGGATGGCCCGTGCCATTTCTAACTCTTTTTCGATGGAGGCCCTGTGCGCCTCTGCCTCGCTGGTCCGGTGAATAAGCAGAAACGTTTTCTGAACAGAGGCTGAAACAATGAGTGCAATAATGATGTACTGCATTGGCTTTGTGAATATGATATCCACTGGATCTACGCTGGGCCCATTGATGTACTCTCTCCAGTCGGTAGTGGTTTTAACATCGGTATAGACTAAAGCGACAGAAACTGTGATGTGGAATAACAAGCATATTCCCAGGGCATAGTAGGTCACTCTGGGATTGAACTGGAAGATGGTTGTTAGAATCACAATGGCCATGAAATTCCAGACCGGGACCTTGGCCATGAGACCCAGGTTGTCAGGAGAAATGGCAAGACCCCAGTAGCAAATGACCGCGATTCCGATGCTCATATCACCCAGCATGGCCAGTAGATTCCAACGACGAATTCCTTCAACGCGGCTCCTTCGCAGTACCAGGGTATGTATAAAAGTGATGCTTAGATAAAAGATTGTTGCTATCGCATATACTAACGAAACGTAAGGATCTGTACTCTGCATTGCAGTGATCATGATGGGTACCACCAGAAGGAGCACCATCAGATACCGGAGTCGATTTATAGTTTTGCTGCTCTGTATCTCTTCTTCAGAGAATATGGCCCGGCCTGCCGGAGAAAGGGAACGAAATAACTGACTCATTTAGAACTTCTTTGCAGAGAATGTTCAACTGGATTCTAGCAACTATGATCTGTCAAAGTAGATTCAGTCTATTGGATTACCAGCAAACGCAAAGAAAGTGACGTGTATTGTCGCAGGTAACGGACTCAGTATTGATCCAGGTGGAATCTGTGGAGGTTCTCAGACCTGCCATACCGTTGAATCCAGCGGTACCATCGCCCCAGCTGTTGCAGTGATCCGCTGTTGTACTACCGTCAAAGTCGGTTCCTGTCCAGTAGCGTGTACCCACTGTTGCTACTCCGGCGCCGCTCAGGCTTATTGCAATGTTACCATCGAATAGAGCAGCCCAGGATGTTTCAATTTGGGTGGATGTTTCTGATACAATTGGCAAACCCGCGGGCACCCCATGGTTTCCCGGTGCATTTACGAGTGCATCACCGGGGTAGGAGAGAAAGGCCATATCATTGGTACAGGATAGGCCTGGCTTATAGGTAGTTCGTTCGCTTGTGCACGAAAACGATGTAATGGATCGATTCCCCCGGTTTCCCGGATGGAGTGCATTGGATGCAAATATGATAACCTGGCCTTGATTACTGGAGAGTAGGCCGGATTCCCCGGAAAGCACAGCCTGAAGGGCCATGGGGTCACAGCTGGCATCCTCCGTTCTGCAGTCCAGCTCATTGACCGAACAGGAGCTTCCTGCATTTGAGCTCAATGCCAGCAACAGAGACAATGTGATCCATCCTCTCATAACAGTAACTATTCATGATAACGGAGCATTCCTCAGATTGAGTCAATGGTTTTTGTTGCTAAGTCCAGCGTACGGATCCATTGTCTGAAATTCATATGGAATGACCAGATCTATGGATTCCTGGTGCGCTTTCTGTTTTAGCCAGTCCATGGTGGAATCAAAATCATCCATGGCCGATGGCAGCGGCTTCAGTGGTTCATCCAGTGGAATCCAGAAATCATCCCAGTGAATGAGAATGATTCTTTCCGGATTTACCGCTTGCACCACTTCTTTCCAATACCGGTCTCTGTAATCCGCACTCTGTTTGCCCAGAGCACCAACGCCCAGAAAGACCACATCCACATCCAAACCATCTAACGCTCCAGGTTCGAAGCCCGCGCTGCCCTGAATCAAGGCTGAACCCTCAGGATGTTCAATAAGGACGCTGTAGCACTGACCCATGGCATATTCTTTGTAGCCCGCCGGCGGGAAAAGTGGTTCCGAAACTTCCGTGGGAGCAACCGGATTGGGACTATGGCGGGACTGTATGACTGTCAGTCGAAACTGTCCTATCTGCATGGGGCGTCCCATTTCTACCAGCTGGATTCTGTCTTCTTCCAGTCCATGCCCGATTGCAATGTTGGCCGAAGAGGGAGAACCAACCAGAGTTGCATTTGTGATCTTCGCCACATCTGCAGAATCCATGGCATGATCGTAATGCGAATGCAGTGGAACGATTACATCTAGCCTGGTTATTCCAGCCCGGTTCAAAGATCTTTTAATTGTCTCTTGATCCGGTTCCAGATCAAGAAATAGTACCCTGCCAAGCGAAGGACGAGAAAAAAATCCATCGGTCATAATATGCGACTGGCCATCCGTTATATAAATCGTAGACACTCCAAGAAATTGTGCCGAAAGCGGGCCTGACTTCTGGTCGGCTGGAGGGAATCGGATGTGAGAATACGAATCCAGGTTTCCCGGACGAGTGAGGAAGAACACGGCCATAGCTGCAACAGTGACCACAGAGATGAATATTGCGAAGCCGATCTTAACATAGCGCATCACCGATTGCAGGTCCCTGAATTCAGATTACCACAACTTTTCTGGCCGGTTGCGCTACCGCGCACCGCATGAATGATCCCGATAGCGGGTTCGCCCGTCGCCTCTCGGCATCCGTGCCTACGGCGACACTTGTCCATCCGTGGACATCGTCTGTCTACCCTGCAGAGCAGCCTCCCGACCGCGGCGCCGCATGAAGCTCCGAGCACGGTTTACAGTTTTACAAAGTGGAGTTTCTGGAGATGGTTTTGGTGGCACGCGGCCGGAAGGCCGCACTGGATGCGGGGCAGACGGGACTGCTCGTCGTTTCCCACTCCTCGCACATGGAAGGTAGGCAAGCGTCCCCGTGACCGTGTCTGCTTGCAATCGTATGTGCGCTACCGCGCACCGCATGAATGATCCCGAGAGCGGGTTCGCCCGTCGCCTCTCGGCATCCGTGCCTACGGCGACACTTGTCCATCCGTGGACATCGTCCGTCTACCCATATTGCAAATCTCGCCGTCCGCTCGGACGCAACGGGAGCAATGGTTGGTTTGAAGGGAAGAGATAATTGGTCTGGATTTTTCGTTGGGTATCCGGGAGCGGACGCCCAGATTTGAGATGCGGGGCAGACGGGACTTGAACCCGCGACCTCCGGTGTGACAGACCGGCACTCTAACCAGCTGAGCTACTGCCCCTCAGCGATGCACTACTTTTGAGGGCTCCGGCTGGCCGTCAAATCATTCCCGGATTGAAGGCGTGCCTGCCAGCGAAAAAAATCAGCCCAGAGTGGCTCGCGCAGTATCTTTAAGAAATAGAGTGAGAGTGGGATTTGAAATAGTCCAAATAGAAAACCAGGTAACGGTACTATAGAAAATATCAGGGCGGTTTTGAGCCAGCCAGCACTGCTAAGATATCGGGCCATACCGCAGGCTATGAGTACGTAAAAACCATGGAGCATGGAATACAGAGCATAGATAACGATGGGGCGATATAGGACCGGCCTTTGTTGATGCATCTCTGGACTGGTAATCTGATTGCTTCTGGTATCTATCGCAGGCTCCCCTGGAAGCAAAACCATGTTAGGATGCTTGCTCCCGATATAGAACAGGCTACCGGCCCAGATTAACTGGAGGACTGTCAGAGTAAGGGTTGCTCGAATCATTCGAAGGAAGCGGGGACGAATGATTCCTGGATGCTGAAACATCCTTGCCTGGCCCTGATTGGACTGTGTTTGCTCTGGATTTTCCATCGTATTGTCCCAATAGGATCAGGCCAGCCAGCGTCGGGGATTCAGGCAATGGATCCAGGGGCTGCCGGTGCAGGTACCTGAAATCTCTCTTCGGCTTCCTTCAAAGTCTCCAGATAGTATCTGTATCGTCTTCTCCTTCGATCCAGATCTTCACCAAAGCTTCTACTATCCGTGGTATATATTCTGGAGACGGCCAATTCTTCAATCGTCAGTTCCATTCTTCGACTGTAAGCCCAGAATTCCATGGGAAATGCATAGCCTGTTTCCTTGAATAAATCGGGATCAATGCCTTCCATTTTATATCTCTTAAAACCACAAAAGCTGTCCGAAAGTTTCCAGTCATAATGTCGATTGAGCCTGGCTGTAATTCGGGAGTTAATCTCTACACGATCTGCCGGAGGGTTGCCCCGCGTTCGTGAATCCGGAAGATACCTGGATCCTGAGACTATATCAATGTCCTCATCCATTCCAATGAAACGGATCAGATCGGCCGGTCGGTGCTGTCTGTCGCAATCCATAGTAATCAAATGGGAGTACCCATGTTTTCTGGCAATCTGCATGGACTCAATCATGGCGCAGCCATACCCATGATTGTCTTTGTGATGCCTCACAAAAATACCTTCATGGGTTTCAGTCAATTCATCCAGGAGTTGCGCAGATCCATCTGTGGAGCCATCGTCAATAGCAACGATGGCCTGAATCTGAGGCGGTAGATGATGTAGTATTTCGGAAAAGACCTCTTTTAGAGAGCCTGCCTCATTAAAAACCGGAATAGCCAGTAGCATATTATAGATTACCCATTGAGCCGCTCAATTGCCAGCATTTCGAAAAGATATTGATTCGCCGGAGGCCTCTTACATAAACAAACTGTTTTGTCAAAAGAAAGCAGCAAACATAAGAATAGCTCACCTCAATGGGTGATGGATACTCCGGAGCGCTCGGTGCGTTCTCTTTTTCGCTGGGGTTCCCCTGGAGTGTACAAGCATCCCAATCCCAGATTGGTCAAGCTTATGATGGATAAGTTTCAACTGGGGCCCAGGGACTTGCAGGAGCCTGAGAATGCGGGTCTGGAAACCTTCTCTCAAGAAATAGCCACTGGTCTGAGCACACAGCAACAGGATGCTTTGACTTCCCTTCTGGGGCCGGAACAAGTATCTCTGGCTACCTACGATCGTATTAAAGCAGGCTATGGAAAAACAATGCTGGATCTGTTCAGGATTCGGTCAGGGAAACTGGAAAACATTCCCGATGCAGTGGTGTTTCCCAGAGATAGAAAGGAGATAGTGGATGTGCTGCGTTTCGCAAGAGATCAGGGGATTGCACTGCAGACTAGAGGAGCCGGGTCCAGTGTAACCAGAGGATGTGAGGCGCCACGGGGAGGGATTACTCTGGATCTGAGCAAACACATGCATCGGATTCTCAAAATAAATTCAATCAATGAATCTGTGACCGTGGAAGCCGGTGCTCTGCTACCGGATCTGGAGCAGGAGTTGCAGAATGCAGCCCGAAATTCCGGCACCTACCATAATTATACTCTTGGACATTTTCCTCAATCCTATGAATTCGCAACCGTGGGAGGTGCCATTGTTACGAGAGGGGCAGGTCAGAATTCCACCTACTTTGGCAAGATCGAGACTATGGTATTGAGCCAGGACTATGTAACTGCCAATGGAGATCTGATTACAAAAGAAATACCGGCTAGATCCATGGGCCCGGATCTGGATGCTATCATGATGGGATCGGAAGGAACTCTGGGTATTCTGGTTTCGGCAACTCTGAAGATTCGTCGGTACCTTCCTGGAAATACCAGGCGATTCAGCTACATGTTCAAGGACTTTGGCTCGGCCCTGGATGCAGTGAGAGAAGTGATGCAATCCCAGGAAGGAGTACCTTCGGTATTTCGATTATCTGATCCTGAAGAAACCGACGTGGCCATGCGACTGTATGGAGTTCATGGCACTCCTCTGGACACCATGCTCAAGCTGGGAGGTTACAAACCTTCTAAGCGCTGCCTGCTTCTGGGATCAGCGGATGGATCTCATCGTTATACTCGCATGGTGGCAGCAAGCGTTCGTCGCAAGGTTCGTCATTTTGGAGCATTCCCCACCACCAGCTTCGTTACCAGGAAATGGGAAAAAGGTCGATTCAAGGATCCCTATATGCGCGACGATTTGATGGATTTTGGAGTCATCATAGATACTCTGGAGTGCTCCACGGACTGGGAGAATTTACCGCATGTACACCAATCGGTTCGCAAGGTATGCCATGAACTGGCCAATGTAGTGGTAATGAGTCATCTTTCCCATTTCTATCCGCAGGGAGCGAACCTGTATTTCATTTTTATTGGTAAGATGGGTTCGCAGCAATTCGTAGAATACCATAGCCGTGTTGTGGATGCAATTGCACGGAGTGGGGCAGCCATCAGTCATCATCATGGAATTGGTCGCTTACTGGCTCCCTGGTATCCGGATGCAATTGGTACTGTGGCCTTTGATCTGATTAAAGCTATTAAATCGCATATGGATCCGGATCAAACCCTGAATCCAGGAGTACTATCTCTGTAAGGAAAGACCCCATGAAACGATACATAGAAACAGTGGAAGGCCAGTCTTCTGAAGAATTCGACCTTGTGATTATTGGAGGTGGCATTTCCGGAGCCTGCGTTGCCTATGAAGCGGCCAGTCGCGGGTTGTCCGTGGCTCTATTCGAGAAATCGGACTTTGGTGGAGCAACATCGGCAGCCACATCCAAATTGATCCATGGAGGATTGCGATACTTAAATTACCTGGAATTTGGACTGGTGCGCGAAAGTCTCAGGGAGCGGCGAATTCTGGAAGACATTGCTCCCAATCTGGTCTATCCGCTTCCTTTCTTGATTCCAAATTATGGAAATCTTAAATCTAATCGATGGATCATAAAAGCAGGCATGCTCCTGTATGATCTTCTTTCATTTGATAAAGGGCATACCAGGCATCAATCCAAGAAATTGCCTCATCATCGTAGTCTGAAGAAATCCAGAGTACTGGAAATTGCGCCCATGCTACCTGCACAGGGACTGACCGGCGGCGCAGTCTATTACGATTGTCAGAGTATTGCACCGGAAAGACTAACTCTAGCTTTCATTAAATCGGCAGCCGCTTTTGGAGCCAGAGTCAGTAACTATTCTGAAGTCATTCACCTGGAAAAAGAAAATAATCGATTTCGATGGGCCACGATTAAGGATTCCATCAGTGGTCGGGAGATTCGAATCAAGGCAAACCTTTTTGTAAATAGTGGTGGTCCCTGGGCCGAGCGTATTATCAAGAAGGTATCCGGCCAGCAAACCGCTCATTCAGTGAGAATGTCGGAAGGAATTCATATTATTGGACCTCAGGTCACCAGAGACCATGCACTGGTGATGCTCACTCCTGGAGGGAGGCATTTCTTTGCCATCCCCTGGAGAGGACATAGCCTGTTTGGTACCACAGACAAAGGTTACCAGGGAAATCCAGATGACTATCAGGTGAGCAAGGATAGCATCGATGAATTCATTGAGGAGATCAATTCA
Organism: Leptospiraceae bacterium; assembly: GCA_040217195.1. Taxonomy (GTDB): domain Bacteria; phylum Spirochaetota; class Leptospiria; order Leptospirales; family Leptonemataceae; genus UBA3465. The sequence goes on from JAVJNR010000008.1 coordinate 86,468, forward strand.
TCGTTTGAAAAGCCAATCCTGGATTATTCCAACATCGTACATGCTTATGGCGGCCTTCGTCCGCTTACAGACACTCATACAGAAAGCACGTACAAATCTTCCAGAAAATATGAAATCATTGATGGAGAAAAGGAAGGCCTGGCCGGACTACTTACGGTGGAGGGCGGAAAATACACCACCAGCCGAAACCTGGCACAGAGCACTTTGAAGTTTATTGCAAAAAAGCTTAAGATTCGATTGCCCGGATCTGAAACGGCCCGTCGTCCCCTGGTGGGCTGCGACATTCCAGCGCTTACAGATTTCCTCAGTTCTCGGCGGGAGGTTTATCCAGATTTCGAAGGAAACACTCTTCACTCTCTGGCCACCTCCTATGGCACGGAAATGGAAGAGGTAATCCAATTGGCCAGGGAAAAACCAGAATGGAAAGAAAGTCTGAATGCAGATGGAGAGCTATTGGCCCAGGTGGTCTATGCAGTACGCAAGGAGATGGCGGTGCATCTGCTTGATGTGCTTCAGAGACGTACAGGTCTGGGAACCCTGGGCCTTCCGGATTCGCAAAAACTAGAAAAAATAGCAGAGACCATGGCTTCTGAGCTGGGCTGGAGTGGGGAGCAAACCTCCAGTGAACTGGAGTTGGCCAAAAAGAAGTTGTCACTGCCCTTCCACTAATGGTAAAGCTCCTTGCCAGCGAATCATTGCGTTACATGGAATGGTCCTGTGAATTCCCGTATCGCTTATTGATTCGTACCTACAGTGTTTAATGGTACACTTCCCTACGAAAAGAAGTGAAATCAACCGACTAGAAAATAGGAATCGAGAAGTTCATGAAGCGATTGATTATTTTGAATCCCAAGAGCCGAGCCGGAAATGCAAGGTCTGCCTTCAAAGCTCTGGAGGGTGAGATTCGCAAGAAACTGGGGCCCTTCGAACTATACGAAACCTCGGGACCCATGGATGCCAGCGGCCGAGTGCGCCAGGCATTAAAAGATAAAAAATTCGGCCAGATCATTGTGGCCGGAGGCGATGGAAGCATAAACGAAGCTGTCAACGGCTATTTCGAAAACGGAAAGATCATCAATCAAAAGGTTCCTCTGGGTGTTATATCCATGGGCACAGGAAGCGACTTTATCAAGACTTTGCGACAACTGAGTGCAGTCTATGATGTGGCTCTGCAAAAAAATACCTTCAAACTGGTAGATGTGGGCCAGGTCCGATCAGAGAAAGATCAGCGATTCTTTATCAATATTGCATCTGCCGGTATCGCAGGAAAGATCATGGAAAGTTTAAAGTCCTCTCGCTTTCAGCATGGTTCGCCAGCCTATTATTTTCATACAGTGAAATCTCTATTCCTTTACAATCCGGAGCAGGTAAAGCTTACCTACGAAGATGAACACGGTCATTTTCATACACAGGAGCTCAAGCTTCTCAATTTTTTTGCCTGCAATGGTCGATTCAACGGGGGGGGAATGAACTGGGCTCCTGCCGCAGATTTACAGGATGGACTGTTCAACGGATTGATTGTGGGCGATGTAAGTAAGACCCGGATGGTGATGGCCAGTTCCCGGGTGTATGCTGGTCACATTGAGGGATTTCCCGGTGCAACCGAGTTTAAGGCCAGGCGAATGACTCTGGAAAGCAAGAAAAGAATTCTGGGCGAGGCAGATGGAGAGGTCTATGGGTCAGATGCGCCGGCAAGAGTGGATTACGAATTATTTCCTGCCTGCTTTCCTCTGGTTCTTTAAGTTAGACTTCAGATTTCGCTTTCTGGCCGCGGGGGATTAGATCCTTTTCCAGACTAAAGTTTGTAATTAGCAGCCCGTTTCTAGGCACCTGGTTTTCGGTGACCAGGCGAAACCCTTTCTTTTCGAAGAAGGGCCGGGCTAGATGCGAAGCATCCACCGTTAGCTTTTTTAGACCAAGATCCAGGGCCTTTTTTTCAATTTCTCCATAGAGCTTGCTCGAAATACCCATTCGCTGGTATTCTGTAGAAACATAAGCCAGATCCACATGTCCTACCGGCCCTGGATCTAGAGAGGATTGCAGTTCCAGATTCATGAACCCCACCAGGGGATTGGACACCGGGTTTTTTGAATCGATGGATGGCTGATTGATGGCAGTGGGCTCGGAAGGAGCTTCGGTAGCAAGAATTGCGAATATGGGCGGGGCTTTTTGAAACCGAATGATCCATTCGGAGATTTCCGGCGGTTCAGGAGACCAGGCTTGTTGTTCTTCTCTTGAATAGATGGATGGATCAATGGAATGTATGATGGAATGATAGAGGCTTGTTGCTTTAGCCACAATCTCGAACTGAGCCTGTTCAGAAGGCAGGTTCTCAAACCTCATAAGGATTACTTCCAATTTAAGCTACCTCTTCGTTCGGTGCAGTTTGACTATCATTTTCGGGTTCCAAAAACGATCGAAAACCTTGCACTTTCAGACGGATGGGCTACCTGTTCTGGTAGAAATCAGCTAAACTATGGCACCGATCTAATAAAAGCTTAACGTAGTTACTAGGCTGCACGCTGCCAATTCCCGGCATCGCAATCTGCCGCCTACAATTTCCAGGCAATGAGCCGAATCAGAGAGGCTTTTTACCTAATCTAATTGGCAGCTTTCATCTTTTCTATCGTTTCATCGATCAAACGATTTACTTCTGCAGGAGGGGCCTGACCCCGGGTAGCTTTCATGATCTGTCCCACCAGAAAGCCTTTCACCCGGTCCTTTCCATTCATAATATCATTAACCTGTTCTGGATTGTCTGCAAAGACCATTTCCACGATGGCAGGTAGATCGGATGTGTCCACAGGCTTGTAATCGTACTTTTCGATGATATCGTCGATTTCCATTTTTTCTTCGTAGCAATGCTCGAAGACCTGTTTTGCAATTCTTTGAGTGAATTTCTTTTCGTTTAGATACTGGATGATTTTTCCCAGACGATCGGGATTAACAAAGAAATCTTCAATTTCTATATCCAGTTTGTTTACGATTCCCAGAACTTCATCCTTAACCCAGTTGGATGATTTCTTGGGATCCTCTGTGATTCGTACCACTTCTTCGTAGTAGGCAGAGGTTTCCTTTTCCCTGGTTAATACATCTGCATCATACTCTGGCAGTCCATATTCAGAAGCGTATCGCTGTCTCTTCTGAGCTGGCAGCTCTGGCATATCCTTGCGTACTTTTTCAATTAGATCTTCCTCTATAACAAACTCTGGAAGATCAGGATCTGGAAAATAACGGTAATCCTCTGCATTTTCCTTGGTTCGCATTAGACGGGTTTCACGCTTGTCTGCATCCCAGAGTACTGTGGATTGTACAATTTTCTGTCCGGATTCAATGAGTGCGATTTGTTCTTCGATCTGATAGTCGATGGCTGCCCTTACTGCCTTGAAGGAATTCAGGTTCTTTATCTCTACACGAGTTCCGAACGGAGCATCCGGACCCTTTCGCACGGAAACGTTTGCATCGCATCGCAAAGATCCCATTTCCATATTGCCGTCCGTGACTTCCACGGCACGAAGGATGCTTCGAAGTGTTTGGAGATAGTAGTAGGCATCTTCAGAACTGCGTAGATCCGGTTCAGAAACAATTTCTAGAAGTGGAACTCCTGCACGGTTAAGATCCACAAAGGATACTGCTTCTGTTCCCCCCTGACCATGCAGTAGTTTTCCTGCATCTTCTTCCATATGAATTCGATGGATGCGAATCGTAGTGTCCTGTTCCGCATCTTTCTTGCGAAAAGCTACTTTGCCTCCGGTCGCATAGGGTCTATCGTACTGGGAAATCTGATATCCCTTCGGTAGATCCGGATAGAAATAATGTTTCCGATCAAAGCGAGTATGTCGGTTGATTTCACAGTCCAGAGCCAGCGCTGCAGTTAGAGCCATCTCCATTACGCTTTCATTCAGAACGGGAAGGGCTCCTGGGAGTCCCAGGGTTACGGGCCCGGCCTGGGTATTGGCTGCGCCACCGTACCGGTATGGATCCGTGGAGAAGATCTTGGTTTTGGTCTTCAGCTGGCAGTGCACTTCCAGGCCGATTACTGGCTCGTAATGACTCATACCCCCGGTTTTTCAGTGGAAAGGACCAGGGCAAGCAAAATCACTTTCCAGGCCAGCCCCTTTCTGGAAAGCTGGGTTGTGGTCACAATCGCAATTGCCAATCAAAAGGGTGGCGTGGGAAAAACTACCACAGCTGTGAATCTGGCGGATGGCCTGGCCCGAAGGGGACATGAAACCCTGCTTGTGGATCTGGATGCCCAGGGTAATGCTACCTCCATATTTAGCGATCCGCCGGCCAGGGAGGAATCCGTGCATGAGCTGTTTCGCTCCCGGACTCCGGCAGCGCAGCTGGCTCGCAATACTACAAACGAAAAATTGAAGCTTCTGCCTTCGGTACTGGAACTTGCAGAAATAGAAACCTTACTTGCTGGTAATGTGGATGGATTCTTCAGGCTCCGGGAAGGGCTTAGTTATGAATCGGGCGGTCCGGAATATATCATAATGGATTGTCCTCCGAATCTGGGCCTTCTGACCTTGAATGCATTTATCGCAGCCGATTACTGTATATTGCCTATCATGGCCAGTCGGTTTTCGCTGGATGGAATTCGCACAATGCTGGATACTCTGGAAACAGTTCATCATAGATTCTCCCAGGAACTTAAAATTCTGGGTGCTTTAATGACTATGTACAATGATCGAACTGCCATCAGCGGTGCCGTTCTGGAACCTGTGGAAGAGATGATTTCTGTGTTCAAGACCAGAATCAGCCGATCGGTGCAGGTAGAGGAAGCCCATTTGATGAGACAGACTCTGTTCGAATATCAGCCCGGCGGAAAAATTACCAGGGAATATCAAGCTTTGATTCAGGAAGTTCTGGATGGCATCGAAAAAGGATAAATTTCGAAAAGAAGTGAAAAAGAGTCTGGGCCAGGATGATCCTTCGATGGAAGGCATTGTAGGCGAGATTGCAGGCCGCCGAACCGAGAAATCAAGAAAAGAGGAAGATGGTTCGCAGCAAAAGATGGACACCTCTGAAAGCAGGGCCCCCTCTAAGCCAGAGGCAGAAAAGCCAGGCAATTCAGACACGGATCAAACGGCGGATCCGTCCGATACTCCGTCCGGCCCGGAATTTCTGGAAGAAGTGGACGAAGCCAGGGCCTCGGATAGCTCCAGAATCGATACCGATTCCGAAACCAGCTCTGAGAATCCAGAATCAGAGAATTCCAATAAGGAAGAACCATCGGGTAGAATCGATAAAGTGGCCGGCAAATCCGGATCCCGGGAAAAAACTTCCGCCGGAGTCCGAGAAAACTCATCCACGGGCCGATCAGAAAGAATTGATTCCACAGGACACAGTAAAAAAACGGGGGCCAGGCCTATGGCACGTAAAAGAGAAAGCATCTATAATGTTTCCAGCGACATCCGTCTGGAAGACTACACGGAAGCCGATCGACAGAAGAGCAACAATTCGCTATTCAAAATGGCCGGAGTTGTGGCAGTACTGTTGCTTCTGGGATTTGTAATCTGGCAAGCAGCTATGTATCTTATGGCTCCTTCCTATCAGCTTGCTATGTCCAACCAGGAGATTACCGGTGCAAACATAGAGCAATTTACGGCGGATCCGGTGTCCCGGTTATCGGCTGCATCGCCAGTTCATATTCGATTTCAATGGCCTGCCGGCGAGCTCAAGACCGACTACTTGAAGATCCTTGTGGAAAGGGCTGAAGGCTCCACCTATGTGGAAGAAGCCGTGCTGGGCCGAAGGCCTCCCAGAACTGCCAGCTATATCTATTTCATGGGTCCTCTGGATGCCGGTAAATACCGGGTTCAGGTTCTGGATGCATCTGGTTCGGTACTGGCAGATCGAGATCTGGAGCTGCAGTAATCGTTCTATTCGTCCCCGTTCTCATGCTATCTAACAGAAGAATACCTTTCCTGGCTCTATTGCCTTTGAGAGGGATGACCTTTCTTTTGCTTCTGACATTTCTGTTACCAGGATGTCATCGATTGAAGCTACCACCCAGGCCAGACAATGTCCCTGAATCGGCGGAATTTGACCGCCGTCGAGGGACCTGGAATGTATTGGAGGGACAGCAATTCCGACAATATTACCGAGACGGTGCCCTCAGTACAGAAGGGCAGATGACGGAAGGGCAGCGATTCGGACGCTGGAACTGGTATGCGCCGGATGGAAAGACACTGACCACCACCGGAATCTATCTGGATGGCCGACGGGATGGACTGTGGAAACATTTCGATGATAGCGGACGTCTGTATCTAACTATATTGTATGCTCCGGAGCCAGTTGACCCGGTAATTGGAGCCATCAGTATAGACTACGGCAATGAAAACGGTCCGTACCGACGATTCTATCCGGATGGAACGCTGGAAGAGGAAGGGGCGCACAGGGCTGGCAAGAAGGATGGAGTAATGAAACGATACCATCCGTCCGGGCAGTTGATGGTTCGTGGGAAATACGAAGACGGGGAAAAGACCGGGAAATGGGAATATTTCCACTTTACAGGCACCCTGGTTCGCACTGAAAACTATATCGATGGAGAGCTGGAAGGAAAAGTAATCAACTATCATGCGAATGGTATTCCCTACAGTGAAACGCTCTACGAAAAAGGAGAACCCATCGGCGCGCCCAAAATCCAGAATCATCTGGAAGAAGCCTACAAAGAAAAAGCCTTCAGCCTTTCGCCTTCCCAGGATCCAATTTCCCAGCCTGGTAATCGTTTATAATAACCGAATCGTCGAAATCAAAAGCCCTTATCAGGTAATTCGACTCATCTTTCATGGACTGTTCCAGGGCCTTCAATTCCTCATCCGCCATGTTTTTCGCTTAGTGCATTCCCTGTTCGGCCGGGATAAGGCCAGGTCTGGTCATTCCGGCAGTTCGCTCTGGTCTCGCAATTCTTCAGGCAGTCAATCTAGACAAATGTTGCCCGGTGTTTTTAATGCCAGTCGTAATGCCTATAGCTCCGGCCCAAAAAGCAGGACCAGAGAAAAAACAGATGGTGGTGCTCAGCGACAGAACAATGGCGCTTCAGTAGTGTCCGGGTACATTCCTTCGAAGGCATCCAATGAAACCTCATCAGATACGATTCAAAGAGATCCGTTTAAATCTGCTGGCTTACATTTGCCGGTTGTAATAGGGTCTGCGATTTGTATATTACTGATTTTTCTGACCTGGACGTTTCTGGAAGGGTCCGCTTCATTATTGAGCCCGGAAACCTCCCTGGAGCTCGCAAAATCTGAGATGGAGACAAGAAGGGTCTTGCTGCAAGAGCTTCACTCTCAGCAGAATGAATTGCATGAGATTCTAAAGGCTCGCCCGGCTCCTGGAATTATTAAGTCCATCTTTCAATCCGGAGATTACCGAAGCCAGACCGATGAGAATCTAATTTCCAGCGTTGAAGTTTCTGGAACCAATGATGCGGCGTCTGATACCGGCCTGGATTTGAGAACGGTCTATTTACTGGAAGCACATCTTTCAGCCAATCAACGTTATCTGTCGGATGGAATTGGTGTACTACAGGCCATTCCGCACAGATGGCCTGTAGTAGGTAGAATTCGTCTGATAAACAGCCATTTTGGAAATCGAAAGAGTCCCTTCGGTAAGAAGTTACAGTACCATGGCGGAACGGATCTAAAAGCCAGGTCCGGAGATTCCATTGTAGCTACTGCAGAAGGCTATGTCTATCGAGTGGGGAAACATGGAGGATTCGGCAACATGGTTCATATTATCCATCCTTCCGGATTCGAAACCATCTATGCTCATCTAAGTCGAATCGATGTGAAGAAGGGACAGGAAGTGCGAGCTGGCGACGTTCTGGGAAAAGCCGGTGACACAGGTATTACAACCGGGCCCCATTTACATTATGAGGTTCGCCTGGACGGAAAAAGGCAAAATCCTATCCGGTATATGATTCCTTGATTGCCTATGGAGTTGGAGCTGATAGCTATAACCTGACTCTGAAGAGTCTGTTTAGCACGCTAGGAACATCCATTGCCGATTGCATCGGACTGCATCACAGGTAGTACCGGTGATGGCAACCAGGTTGGTCGATTCGTCTGGCGAAAGGTTTCTATCAAGCAGGAATGGTTTATTATACGACCTTTAGTATTTCCTCTTCTACCATGGCCGGTGTCAGCTCTCGCATGCAACGAAAATGCCCTTCAGGACAAATATGGGAACCATGGGTACCACAGGGCCTGCAATACAATCCCTGTAACTCCGCGACAGTTGTTCTGGGTGCAATGGGTGCATAACCCAGGGAGGGAACCGTGGGGCCGAAGATAGCTATTACAGGTATACCAGCCGCACATCCAAAATGCACGGGCGCTGAGTCATTGCTTACCAGAAACTGGGATCGCTTCATGAGGCTGAACAATCCGGGAAGACTGGTTTTGCCACATACATTATGAATTCGGCGCAGCCCATCGTTTCCCACAAATTCTTTGGCCACTTTAATTATCTGCTCTGCTACCTCAGAATCTGCCGGAGATCCTATGAGAAGTACATCGGATTTATATTTTTTGATCAGGTCCCTGGCCAGTTCTGCGAACCCATGAGCGGTCCATCGCTTGGTGGCCCATACAGAGGAACAACCCAGCAGGATGGGCTTTCGAATATTCAGTTCGGTTAATAATTCCTGGGCCTCCGTTCTTCCATTTTCCGTTTCTTCCAGGTGAGGAATATCATCTTCCAGGTTAACGTCCGGGCAAATACTATCACTTAGAAAGCGGAGCAGGCGGTGTATCTCTGGTAAATCCATGGGACGCCTGAGTCGATGATGATAGGCTCTGGAGAATCCAGCCGATCGGTAGCCAAAACGTACAGGGATTCCACTGAGCCAGGCGATGAGGGACGTTCTATGGGATTGATGGGGCGATAGAAGGATCCTGAAGTTGCGTTTTCGGATATCGCTTATTAGCTTGAGCATTCCCAGGCCACGATGAGACTTCTTCTTATCGATCACCAGAACTTCATCTATTTCTTCCAGGGCTTCCACAAAGGCACGAGCCTCCGGTTTTACCATGACAGCAATATGGGCTCCTGGTTTGCATCGCCTCAGGGCCCGAATCATGGGCGTGGTGAGCACAACATCGCCTATAAAAGCGGTTTGAATCAATAATATGTTCTGATTTTCTGACACAGGATGCTACTCCGGTTGGCCTACAGATTGAAGCCGAATATCCTGGATGTTTACATCTTCAAGGAGATTCTACAGCCCTTTTTTACGTGGCTGTTTTTCTGGACCACCCTCTTTATGTCCATAGTCATAAAGGACGTTCTGGGGGATCTGGTAGGAAAGGGCATTGATTTGACCCGGGTGGCCAGCTATCTGTACTATTTGCTGGCGGAAAAAATCACTCAGACTGTTCCCATTGCCTGTCTGCTTTCTGGAATTCTAGCAGCCGGACGTCTGTCCGGAGATTCAGAAATTACGGCCATGCGAGCCAGCGGAATCAGCTTTCCCCGGATTTACACAGTCTTCCTTTTCTTTGGCTTTTTGACCATGCTCTTTATGGGCTTCATGAATCTGTACTACGGTCCGCTGGCAGCCAGAGAAAGGCAGGCCTTTCAACAATGGCTACAATCCTATCATAGTCTCACTCTGGTTCGTCCAGGTCAGTTTCTGGGAGCCGGGGACATGGAAGCTTCCGCTGCTGATAGCTGGGATATCTATGCAGCCGGACGAGATGGTCCTGAACTAAAAGATGTGCAGATCCGGTCCTGGAATTCCCGGGTTATCCCTGGAGGAAATTCCGAGGTTGTGGTGGTTCAAAATATCCGAATCCCCATTGGATTCGGGGTAATCACCAGAGTGATCCGCGCAGAGCGAGGACGAATTGTTAAGCGCATAGAAGATGGCCAGGAAGTACCGATCATCCATCTGGAAAATGGATACATGGTGGAATCGGACCGAAACCTGGGAAGCTTCACAGTCACAGACTTTGCGGATGGGCAGATGAACTTTGTGCTTCCAGGCCCCAAGAAGGGTCTTGGGAAATTGAATGTGCAACCGGAGGAATACACCTTTCCGGAGTTATTTGCCTTTCTGGAAGGTCTGGAGAGTGGTAAACACAGGATCAGTTCGGAAGCGCTGCGTGGTGTGGGTAGTGTCATGTCAGAGGCCGGCGGAGATGAAGAGGGGTTTAGAATTCCCTCCCCGAATGAAATGGTCATAACCCAGAATCAAATTCTACAGTGGCTTGCAGAGAACCAGGACAAGGTGGGTAAGCCAGGCGGGCCAAGCCAGGCAGAAGTCACAGCCAAACAGCAGATGCTGATAATCCTACGTGGGCTGAAGGATGAGGCAGAGAAAAAGAGAAATGAATTCAACTATGAGATCCATAGCCGGATTGCAACACCTCTGGCCTGTATGCTGTTTTTCTTTGTTTCCTTTCCTCTGGGTATGGTTGTAAAGCGATCCGGAAAAGGAATGAGCTTCTCTCTGGCTCTGGTTGTTCTGTTACTCTACTATGTATTACTGTCTGTGGGTCTAAATCAAGCTCTGGATGGAAAAATGAAGCCATGGCAGGGTGCCTATCTTCCTGTATTCGGAGTGGGTCTCATGGGTATCTACATTATGGCCTCCAGAACGGAGGGATTCACTCCTTTGAAATTCCTGAGCACTCCGATTCGCTGGCTATACACCAAAACCTTGAAGAGGTACCTGGATCCGATCCTCGCCCGAATTCCAGTGAATCAAGTGCAGGATTGGTTCTGGAACCAGATGGATCGGCTAAAGAAATCTAAATAACCAAAGCTCTCGGGTTGAATGCTCAATTCCCTGGATCCTCCGAAAACCGGAAATGGTGCATCCGGGGGCTTCCAGAATCACAAATCTTACTTGAAGAAATCGGTGTGCACTATTGAATGGGGGACTGCTATGTACACTGTCAAGATCTGGCACATTTCCTCCGGTAGAAAATTCCCCTTCGATTTTCAAAGCGTAGGTCGCTTTGCAGTACAGCTTGAAGAGCTTGCTCCAGATCAGATGCCGGACATCAGTCCGGATCCAACCGTCATTCATCTGTTCTGTATCCAGGGAGAATCGGGACAGGCAGACTACATTCGAGGGATTCTGGAAAAATCAGCGGATTTGATTCCCTATCTAAGGGTGCTCATAGTACCTGAAGATGAATACCAGGACCATCTGGTTGGACTCAAGGGAAATGTAAGAGTGGTTCTCATCGATGACTCCATTCGAAGTGATAATCTACGCTTACTTCTGGAAACATTGATCAATAATGAGTACTACCGAGCTATCATTCAAACCTTTGCCAGGGATGTAAGAGGGCAGACCAAAGCATTCGATGGCTTTCGAGACCTGGCCAGCAAGGAACTGGCTCAATCCAAGGAAGAATCCGCCGCTTTTCAGAGATTGCTGGATTATGAGAGTTCCTACAGAGATTTTGAAGGAAAAGTTGAAAAAGCCATGCAGGAAGCCCTGGCCCTGAAGGACCGGGAAGTGGTGGAGCTTACATCCAAGATGCAGGCCATGGAAAGACTCAGCGAATTTCGAGATAAGGAACTGAGAGATGCCAAAGAGACTCTGGATGCAGCCCAGCGAGCCCTGGATCTTTCCCGTACCGAAAACATGGAACGAGAAAAGATCATCGATGCATTGCAGAGATTGAACATCTACACAGACCAGGAAGTAGTGGAGCTATTCAAAGAGAACGAAGAGTTGCGAAAGAAGCTAGGAATGCCTCCCAGAGAGCAATGACCGTTCCAGATCCGTGTTACCAGGGCTCTGGACTCTGGGAATAGGACCATAAGGCTCTGCTAGACTATCAGAAAAAGAATTAAGCGTTCGGAAGAACGGTTCGATCTTAAAGGGAGAGCCCGTGGACCCTATGAAGATCGAACCAGTTAGATATCTGCGTCAATTCGCCGGGATTATGTCTCGGAAGCGGGGCTCCTCTGAAGATTTTCAGAGCCGAAACATATTCAAGGTTCCCTCCAGAAAGCGCAAGTTCAGATGGCCTGCCATTGTAGCTATTTTGATTTCTGCCATCCTGTTTCCTGCAATCGCAGGTTCTCAGGAATTTCCTGTATTTCGTATCAAAGAGGAAAAGGCCCGTCAGCACTTTCAGAAGGGGCTTGGCTTCTATAATAGACAGAACTATGTGGCTGCCCGGGAATTCTTTTATAAAGCCCTGGATGTTCATCCTTACTTTCATCTGGCCCGAAGATACCTGGGGGATTCCTATTATTATTCAGGAGATTATAATGGAGCCCTGGAGCAGTGGAGCTATCTCCAGGAGGTGTCTCGTGGTGCCTATCCCACTGTGGGCGAGAGGCTGAGTATATTAGAGTTTCATTTAAACCAGTACAGTGATGCCGGTAAGCAATCCTTTCTTAGAAAATACGATTCCGCCACTTTTCGACGGCTAAGAATCGATTATCCAGTGGATGTTGCTGTAGACTCCAAAAACAATCAATATCTAATCAATTATCGTGAAGCCGGCATTGTTCAAATAAGCCCGGATGGAACTTTGCTAAACGATTTTCAGGGTCCCTTTTATGACTCATTGCAAGGACCTATTGCAGGAATTATTCATAACGATTTGCTCTATGTTGCGGATTACGATGCAGATAGAATTCAGGTGTTTCGCACATCCGGTGGCCGTGCTCTGGCCTTTGGCGATACAGGAAGCGGAGAAGGTCAGTTCCGAGGTCCATCGGGTCTGATAGTTGAAAGCGATTATCTGTTTGTTGCGGATGCTGGAAATGGAAGAATTCAGAAATTTGACCTGGACGGAAACTATTTACAGACACTGAATCCAGCCGAAGCCAGGTTTCAGCAACCTTCAGGCATTGCAGGTGATGGAAAAGGCATTCTTTATGTTAGCGATCGAAAAGCCGGCCTGATTCATGTGCTGGATATAGATGGGAATCTTCTGGATACAGTGTCTCATCCACTGTTGAAAGAACCCAGGGGATTGCATTATAAGGAAGGTAAAGTCTGGGTGGCTGACGAGAAAAGCGGCGTTCTCTGGTTTTCTCCATCCACAGGTGAAATAGAAGAGCTCACAGAAATCCGCGATTTTGAAGACCGGCCTGTTGTTTGGAATCGGGTATTCTCAGTTAAGACAGATTCTCGCAATTCATTGCTTATTTCAGATTACGGGGCCCATGAAGTGGTTATGACCACGCCGGAGGCCTACAAACGAGCAGGACTGAATGTTAAGGTTCAGAAAGTGGATCTAGGATCTTTCCCAACGGTTGGCTTATTTGTTCAGGCAGAAACCAGGGATGGAAAGAAATTACCTGGCCTGGAACGTAGAGAAATATTCATCTATGAAAACGATCGTCGCATTGGAGCGGCTCGCACAGATAACATGCGAGCCTATCAGAAAAGAACCAACATTGTAGTCGTAAAAGAAAATTCTACCATTCTAAGAGAGAAAGGCCTGGATGAAATGATTCCCAGTGTGCTGGAGCCGATGGTGGCTCCTTTAACTGTCGTAGATCGCTTTAAACTGGTCCGAAGCGGAGAGCAAAGCCGATTGATCTATGAAGGTAGGCAGAGAAAGCAAATCCTCAAGTTGATGTCAGAGGGAGAGACCTCAGAACTTCCATCCCTGGGACTTTCCAGTTATTTTGGTCTAAGTGAGCTTGTGGATGAAATCGGACCGCGAGGTGTAGTTCTGGTAGTCTCCGGCGGCCTGCCAGAAGAAGCCTTCGCTCCCTATGGTGTTAACAAACTGGTTCAGTATGCGCGAGCTCAACAAATACAGATTCACGTGGTTTCCTTTGAGCAAAATTCTGAGCTCACAGAGTTGTATCGTTCCCTGGCCGATCGCACCGGCGGCAGCTATTTAAGAGCTTTTGATGAAACCAGGGTTCAGAATATATATACGGAGATTAGAAAGCACCAGGACAATCGATATATCATTACCTACGATTCTCTGGCCGGGCAATCTCTAAAAAATCGATATGTGGATGTGCGTGTAGAGGTTCACTTTCAAAACACCTCCGGTGTAGGCGATGGCGGATTCTTCGTTCCGTCCGAGGACTGAGAAAGTTAAATCCTCTAGAATCTGCAGTAATACAAAAAAAGACTCACGGATAAACACGGAACCGGAAAATGAAAAAAGCACTCTTAATATTACCCTTTATGATACTGGCCGCAATTCCTGTTCTATCCCGAGACAGTGAAGAGCCCAGATACAGTAGTTCAATAGAGCTTTATCGAGAAGCAGAAGAGAAATACCAGACCGGGGAGTACCGGGAAGCCCTGCAATTGCTACGCGAAGCTCTGGAAAAGAATCCTTCCTATTCCAGGGCTCATCTTCTATCTGGAAAGGCTTCTCTGGAAATCGGCGATTTTGAAAGGGCTCAGGTGCACTTTAATCAGGTACTTCGGGCCGATCCCAAAAGTCTGGATGGTAAGATTGGTCTGGGTAGATCACTCACTGGACTGAATCGACTGGAACAGGCTGAGGCCATATTTCAAGAAGTGCGGCAGAAAGACCCGGGAAATGCAGAGAATCTATACGGACTGGCTCGACTGAGAATTCTGGCCGGCCGTCTGGATCTGGCTCGCCAATATTTACAGCTAATTCTTCGAAAGGATCCTGCCTACAGAGAAGCGCTACAGGATATGGCCGTTCTAGAGACAAAGGCAGGACGTATTGAGTCTGGAAAAGCCTATCTGGAAAAGGCCACAGCTGTGGATCCGGCTCATAGAAGCCTTTCTATTACCCGAGGAGTGGTCCTTTCTTTGCAGGCTGACAATGCAGACGATGAGTCTACCAGGTTGGCACTGAAAGATGAAGCTGCAGATGCATTTCGCACGGCGCTGCGAGATGATCCAGGAATACTGCTTCTGCAGAGAATCATTCAGCTGGATATTGAAAGAGGATACCCGGAAGAAGCTCTGGATATTCTGGAACAGGCCAGAGAACTGGGGGACGATTCTGATCTATTGAGGATCTCTGCAAACCTGGCCCAGGCTCTATTTCACAAAACAGGAAACAGACAGTATCTGGAACAGACCGTTAATGAACTTCAATCCCTATGTCAGAAATCACCTGATGATGTACTTGCATGCTACCGTCTGGAAATTCTGGGCCGGGAGAATACCGGCACTGCGAATCTAAAATCCTATTTAACTTCCCGCCATCTGCAACTGGCCACACAATACGAAAAAGAGCTGAGATACGGTTTGATGGTCAGTCATTTGAAGCAGGCTCTGGAGCTTTCCCCTGGAAATGCAGAGGTAGAAAAGCGTCTTCTGGATGTACATCGAGCCCGGGGAGACTTTCAGTCGTACCTGGAATCTCTAGTAGCTTTAAGAGATCAGAATCCAGAAGAGCCACTGTGGCAGTACAGGCTGGAAAGGGCGCTGCAATCCAAGGAAAACTATCTTTCGTATCGCGAAGACCTTCTGGATGACATTGGTCCAAATACTCATCGACCTGGAGTGGTTCTGGTTCTGGATTTCGAATCTACCAATGGACAGCACTGGAACGGTGAGCAAATAATCTCCAGAGCGTTGAGCGATGCGCTGAATGATCATGGAAGATTGATTGCAGCAGACGGAACCTTGCGCCAGCAATTGAGGGATTTTCAATGGTCCAGACGGGCTCTGGATGAAATGGAGATTCAGGATCGGATTCGCTCGGATTACAGACCCCTTTTATTCGATGCCTCTTATTTTCAGTTTCTGGATGAACTGGATCGAAAATCTGACTCCAGGAATCGAGTTCGGTATATTCTCAGCGGTCAGTATTCAGAAAGGCCAGGACATCTGGAGATTCAGTACAGACTATCTGATCGTTTCACTGGAAAAGAGATGTACAGTGGAAAGGCCATTGTGTCGGGCCAGGACGCTTTGCATCGAGCTACCTACCAGATATCCAGGGAAGTGGCCAGAAGACTACCGGTTCGAGGAGAAATCGTAAAGATTAACGATGATCAGATCTACATCCATGCAGGGGCCAGCGATGGAGTACAGAAAGGCCAGGTATTCCTCCTGGATTCGAATCCGGATAGAGCCTTTCGAGTGATAGAACTGGACACATCCTTCAGCGCTCTAAAGGCAGAAAAACCTGGAACCCTTTTGAGTCCAGGTATGGTAATGTTTTCCAACCCCCGGCGACCCTAGTATTCTTTCTGAATTTCAAGATTGAATTCTGTGGTAGATACATTCCCGGCATAATCCTCTGCCTTCACTGTAATGGTGTTCTTACCATTCTGGAAAGGCAGAGTTCCAATATTGTAGTACCATTCCGTAAATATAGTTTCAAATGGTTGTTTACCTGACAGTAGCCAGCCATTGTCCGATGAGCTAATTGAGCTAAATTCACGACTTCCCAGTTCCTTCCCATTCAAGAACCATTTCAGTCTATAGACGCCACGACGGGTGGAGTTTTCCAGGCCGGGATCCCGTATATTCAAATGAACTGGATAGGATTTGGTTAATCGGATTCGGTGCTCCTGCCGTGGTAGTAGACTGGATTTACCGTTATCGGTGAAAAATATCATCTCCTGGACCACCGGTGCATTCTTATCTGTGGCTTTGGGGAGCACTTCCAGTGGATTGATGAAGATTTTACCGTATTGCTTGCTAATAAAGAAATGCAAATGCGAGCCTCCAGACCTACCGGTGTTTCCAGTAAATCCAAGAACAGTATCCTTGCTGACGTTACCTTTCCGAATTCGGGCCAGCTCCTGAAGATGAAAGTATCCGCTCCACCAGCCTTCTCCGTGATCCACAATCATCAAATTGCCCGGGCCAGGAAGAGGTCTAAATGGGTTATCGGATTGCTGGCGGCTGTATAGAATTCGGCCCGGTGCCACGGACTGCACCGGCTCATCCTGGCTGGCAATATCCAGACCTGCATGGAAATGATCATCCCTGGATTCTCCAAAGGTGGATGTAATGCCCCGTAGATCCGGAGGAGTGCCTTTGATCAGGGGCCATTCAAAGCCGGGGTTACCGGCGATCAATGGAAAAGCCCATCCGAATACGAGGAGAATCAATATCAACAAGGTCAGAGAAATAGGCCATAAGCGCTGCATAGTGGGAAAGTTGCTGGACAGTGGGCTGGAAGGCAGCCATTTTTTTCCGATATTGTAAGGTATAGGAGCGAATCTTTCACGGGTCCGGCCGGACCTGGAAAGAGGGAATAAAGGCATTGAATACAGCTGTTGAAAAAAACAAGGGGATGAGCCCCCGGGAAGTTCAGGCTCTGGTAAAGCGTTGCGGGGACAAAGATCCGTTGGCTTTAAAGGAGTTTTTTCGTCTTTATTCAACTGATATTTATAACTTTCCTCTTCGTGTATTTCACCTGGATGAGGATGCAGCCTCGGATTTCTATCTGTATGCTTTCGAGCGACTGAAAACGGGTCAGAGGTTCAAATCCTTTCAGGGCAAAAGCAGCTTCCGAACCTGGTTCTATACAGTGCTACGAAACATGCTTATCGACTGGATGCGCACCGTGCATGAAGTCAAGACCGTGGAAAAGCAGAAGTCCGACGATGACTCCAGAAATCTGCAGTGGATAGAAACCGTAGCTGATCCAGAGACCGAAAAAGCAGATGATTCTGCCTTTATGGAGCATTTCTATCATATTCTTTCCGATCTGCCCAGGGATCTGCAGATGGTATTCAAGCTTGTATTCATTTATTACCTGGATCTGGAGCCAGAAGACTGGGAATATCTCAAGACTGAGACGGGAGGCAAGCTCACGGACATGGCTCGGCGAATTGCAGAGCAGAAAAATGAGCTGGCTGAAAGATCCACAGGAAATCAGGGTCAGCAGGATAAGATAACATCCCTTTATCTGTCCATCCTGGAGCTAAAAACAAAGCGGTCCCGGCTTATTGGGGAGATGGAAACCAGAAGCATGGACCCCGGAGAAGGGGCGGAACTGGACCGAATCGACCATCTGATAGAAAAGAAACAAAACCAGAGAGATAGACTGATCCAGAAGAGGAAGAAAGGTCACTTTGTGGTCCGGGCTCCCTATCGTTTTGTCTCGGATGTACTGAACATACCGGAGGGCAGCGTTTCTGTGATGATGTCCAGAATTATGGATGCATTTCGCATGGATGCTGAGGTAAGAAAGGCGATTCTGGAGTAATTTTTTTCAGGAAAAATGCCTGGAATTTCGTCTCCTGAACTAGTGGAGAGCTATTATGAATCATGAAATAATTAAGCTGGAAGAGGCCCTGATTGCCACCGGGCTGCACAAGAGAATCTCGGGCCAGAATCTGGATGAGACCACCTGGCCTGAGCGTCTGGAAGAAATGCTGGATCAAATCAAGAAGGATGCTGGAGCAATTCAGGATATTTCGGCTGCAGAGATGGCTCATCTTGTAGAGCATTACTATCTGAACCAGAGGATGGAAGGTATAGCAGAGCCGGTTCCGGAGGCCTTGCTGGCTTCAGTGAATCGGGCCCTGGATGCTGAAGCTGGACCCGCTGCAGAAGGTATAGTTGTCAGGCTGCTTAGAAACGGTATGGAATTGATTCAGGGTAGTTTGACTGGAGCCACACTGGAGCTGGCACCCATCGTTGCCACCCGGCGTTCTTCTCCTGCAGAGGCACCATCTGAGAATCCTACCGGTTCAAGAATTGATCTTAGCCTGGTGGTGGGCCGGGGTCATCTACATTGTAGCATACTGCAAACCGCTGCCAGCGAAGCCATGGTCTCTCTTTCGTTGAAAAACCTGGCAGGTAGCTATAGACTGTCTTTGCGTAAGGATGGCCGGTTACTTGGATCACATAGTGGCGTTAAGAGCGATCGTTCAGTGCAATTTGACCGAATCAT
Organism: Leptospiraceae bacterium; assembly: GCA_040217195.1. Classification (GTDB taxonomy): domain Bacteria; phylum Spirochaetota; class Leptospiria; order Leptospirales; family Leptonemataceae; genus UBA3465. Next base: position 105,268 of record JAVJNR010000008.1, read on the forward strand.
GCCAGGAAGTTATTCTGTAGAATTAAAGGGAGCGTCCAACGCCGAAATCCCATTCTCCATCGTTTGATTGAATCTCGGGCTGAGTGCCTGCAGGCCCGGCCGGGAAACCGCCGGGCTTTTTCTTTTTTTAAACGGCTTCGGCTTCTTTACGAAGCAGGGTTCTGGATTGCTCGCCCACGGTAAGAAAGGCTCCTCGAATTTGAGGAATGTTAGATAGCTTTTCCTGAAGTTCCTGATTCCAGCTAACTCCAAAGGTTTCATGAGCCCGAATTACAGTGGGATCTTCCGTATTCTGCTGCCTATCTCCGGAAGAAAGATGGAAATACACAGCCAGCGGTCCCTGGTGGCAGCGAAAGAGTGTAACCAGGTTTTGAATGACTTTTTGATTTAGGTCTTCTCTGCTAATCTGCAGATGCAAGCTTCGCTCCAGTTTTTCTTCCAGGGATTCCCGGTTGAGCGGCGAAAGACCATCCACCAGTAGCTGAACGGTGCCTGTTTCATCGTTCTTATCGATTTTGGCCTTTACCCAGAAAGCCTGATCCACTTCGATCTTATTTCGAATTTCGGTGAAAGTCCTGGGAAATACAATGCAGGATACCCGTCCGGTAAGATCCTCAATCTGCAATCTTCCGTACTCGTTGTTCTTCTTATTAACAGCCACGGTGGCTTCAGTAATTACCGCTGCGATCTCCACAACCTTGCCACTATCAAACTGACCCAATTTTTCGATGGGTATGACTCGAGCACTTTTGAGAAAGCGTTCATATTTGCTCAGTGGATGTCCGCTAAAATAGATTCCCAGAACCTGCTTTTCCTGGTTCAGAAGCGTGGCTTCATCGTATTCAGCAACTTCTTGCCCCCGCGGTATGGGCTCCTCTTCAGCCATCTGTGGCCCCAGGGCATCAAATAGAGAACTCTGACCGCTGATGCGATCTTTCTGATGATTCTGAGCATGCTGCACCGCCAGATCCAGGCTTTCCATCAAAGCCTTTCTGGTGTAGCCCATGGTTTCAAAGCAGCCTGCAAGTACCATGGATTCCAGAGTTCTTCGATTGCAGAGTTTTAGATCTGTGTTTTCCATGAAATGGAAGAAGCTATTGAAGCCACCTTCTTGATCACGGGTTTCTACGATGGACTGTACTGCCTGAGCGCCAACATTCTTGATCGCATTCAGTCCAAAGCGAATCACTCCTTCCTTTTCTACATGAAATCGCAGATAGGAATGATTGATGTCTGGACCCAGGATTTCAAGTCCCATCTCTTTGCATTCCAGAATGTATGGTACCAACCGATCCGTTTTATCGATTTCAGAGTCCAGAACGGCTGCCATATAGTCTGTGGGATAATTTGCCTTCAGGTAGGCCGTTCGATACACCACCATGGCATAGGCTGCCGAGTGGGATTTATTAAAACCGTAACCGGCAAATTCAGCCAGTTGATCATATAGTTTGGCTGCGAAATCCTTATCTCTATTATTGTAGCCCCGCTCTGTGGCACCTTCCACAAACTCCACACGAAGCTCGGCCATCTTATCCTTTTTCTTCTTTCCCATGGCCTTTCGCAGGTCATCGGATTTAGCCGGTGTGAATCCACCTATCTTCTGGGAGATCTGCATCACCTGTTCCTGGTAGAGCACAACTCCATAGGTTTCGCCCAGGATTTCCGCCAGGTCATCGTGAGGATAGACTACCTTTTCCCGGCCTTTCTTCCGGTTTACATAAGCGTCTGCCATGCCAGATTGGAGCGGACCAGGTCTGTACATTGCAATCAAGGCCACCAGGTCTTCAAAGACCTCTGGTTTCATGCGAATCACAAATTCGCGCATGCCGGGGCTGGTTTCTAACTGGAAGACTCCTTTTACATTTCCGGTCTGAAGTAACTTGTATGCCTTTTCATCATCCAGAGGAATTTCATTTAGATCCAGAATCTTTCCGGTACGGTTTTTAATTTCTTGAACACAGTTTGCAATGACCGTGAGGTTTCGCAAACCCAGAAAGTCCATTTTTACCAGGCCCACCGTGGGAAGAGCCAGGGTAGTCATATCGTACTGAGTTACTAGAATTCGCTGCCTGGTTTTTTTATCTCCCCCACCAGGGGTGGCCACTGTGGCCAGAGGAACGATTTCATCCAGTGGTCGCGGACCGATAACTACACCGGCTGCATGCACTCCTGTATGTCTGGAGTTTCCTTCCAGGGCTTTGGCTACGGAATAGACTTTTTTCCCCAGCTCATCGGTATCTACATAATTGCGAAACTCGGAAGATTTTTCGTAGGCATCGTCCAGGGTGGTACCCGGAACCGAAGGGATCATCTTGGAGATGTTGTTTGCCTCTGCGAAAGGCATCTTGAGCACCCGGGCCACATCCTTCATACAGGCTTTGGCCGCCATGGTTCCGTAGGTTACGATCTGCGCCACATGATCTTCGCCGTATTTATGACGCACATAATTTATCACTTCCTCTCGTCGATCCACGCAAAAGTCCACGTCTATATCGGGCATTTCCTTTCGCGCTGGATTCAGGAATCTCTCAAAAAGTAATCCATAACGAAGAGGATCTATGTCGGTAATTCCCAGGCCGTAGGCAACAATGGAACCTGCAGCCGAGCCTCGTCCTGGACCCACAGGGATATTCTGCGCTTTGGCCCAGTTAATAAAATCCTGAACAATCAGAAAGTACCCAGGGAAGTCCATGCCTTCGATGACCTGCATTTCGAATTCAAATCGATCCATCACTTCTTTGTTCAAAGGAGTGGGATATCGACGGGACAGTCCCTGCAGGCAGAGCTCTCGCATGTAGCTGTTCAGGCTATGTCCTTCCGGTACATCGAAATTGGGTAGCAAAGGATTGCCTGATTGAAACTCCATGGAGATCATTTCAGCTATCTTTCTTGTATTATGAAATGCGTCGGGAAGCTCAGGGAAAAGATTCCACATCTCTTCCGGGCTTTTTACATAGAACTCAGGATTAAATGCGAATGCAAGATCCTCATCTATGGATTTCTTCTGATTGATTCGAAGAAGTATATCCTGCACTTCATGATGCTTTCGAGTGAGAAAATGACTGTCATTGGTTAGAACTAGAGGAATGCCCAGTTTACGGGAAAGCTCCACATTCCCCCTGGCAGCCAGTCGCTCATCATCCAGACCATGATTCTGGATTTCCAGATAGAATCGTTCCGGTCCAAAGATTTCTTTAAGTTTGCCTGCCAGTTGCTCTGCAGCACTTTGCTGGCCTGTGAGTATCTTGCGTTGAACTTCGCCACCCAGGCAGGCAGTGAGACAAATCAGACCATCGGCATGATGAGACAGAAATTCATAATCGATTCTTGGCTTGCGATAGAATCCATCTGTATATGATTTACTTGTTAGTTTAATAAGATTGCGGTAGCCGGTTTCATTCTGTGCCAGAAGAATCAGGTGGTAGTTGTTTCCATCCGCCAGATTTTCCATGACCTTTGTCTCGGTCATTCGGCCCGGCGAAACGTAGAATTCATTGCCGATGATAGGTTTGATACCTGCTTTTACGGCCTCGGTATAGAATTCAATGACCCCGAACATGTTGCCGTGATCGGTAATGGCCACGCTATCCATCCCATTTTCCTTGCAATGTTGCATGAGCTCCGGTATACGGATAGCACCATCCAGAAGGCTGTAAGTGGTATGAAGATGAAGATGGGTGAATTTCTCGCGGAAGCTACTCCTGCTTGTAGATTCTGCTTGCATGACAGGGGACATAATTCCAGCATCCCGAAAGCGGGGCAAGCAAGAAGTTGAGCCCGGGCAAAATCATGCGGATTTCCGAAGCGGCCCACATACTCTCCATCCCCAGGCATAAGATAAATTACTGGAAGAGCACCGGCCTTCTCAATTCTTCCACAGAGGGTCTGGGATTTGAGGATCTAAAGCGGATTCGATTGCTGGAGAAATGGCGTACCAGCGGCCTCACACTCCAACGAATCCGAAAGATGCTTCAATCCCAGGCATTCCGGGCTGGCGAAGAGCCCGGTCAGGCGCTTTTACAGTTGGAATTGCTGGATGGACCCCTGCTAGGGGTGAGAGAAGATACAGCTTTGCTGGATCCTGTGCAGGGCCAGGGCTTGCTGGATTTCACTGGTCCCGATACCGGACAGGTGGTCGAGCTGGAGCCCAGAAAGAGTTCTAATACCCCGGAAGATTGGAGCGCTCAGGACGATGAAATTCTCAGGCTCCTGGAGGCCAGGCTGGCCGAAGAAGAGAAGGGCCTGGAGACCGGCCCGCCGGGTCCGGAATGGGGCTCCCCGGAAGAGGGAGCTCGATTATTTGAAGCCATTCGACAATCCGATCCTGAAAGGGCTATGTCAACCCTGGAAGCCATAGTCCAGGATAGACCGGACTATCTACCGGCCAGGATCGAGCTGGGAAATCTGTTCTTTGAAACCGGAGATCTGGAATCGGCTTCCACTGCCTATGAATCGGCGCTGGAGCTGGATGCAGATTGCGTTGAGGCGCTCTATAATCTGGCCAATGTTTATTATCGCATGGAGAAATTCGCAGCCAGCATTCGGCTTTTTCAGCGCTCCATAGATCTGGATCCTTCCTTTCCAGAATCTTATTACAATCTTGCCCTGGTTTACTTCAGTCTTAAATACTTTCGCGAATCCGAGGAACTATTCGAATCCTATCTGGAGATGGATTCAGACAGTCCATTTGCTGAGAATGCCCGGGATTTTCTCCAGGAGATTCGTGAAATCGGTTCCGAGCAAACGGCTCCTGGTTTATTCGATGACTGGAATGGGAACTGATCAGGTTTCTAAGGTATTTCTACTCTATCCATCACCGGTGGCAACATGGTGTCTAAACTAGGTGATCAGGACAGACTGAAATATCGTCCAGGATTCCGTTATTGTTTAAGATTTAGTCTTTATTCATATAGAGCAGCTTAATCGTACCTGGCTCTTTTCTTTTACACCGGCATAACCAGTGATACAGGTCCCTTGAATCGCTCTGGACAATCGTGGTGGAGTTGAGCAGATTGGAGCCAGTGAGTGCGAATCATAACTCAGAGTCTCAAGATCCGGCCCACCAGGTCTATGAGCGGGTAAATTTCCTGATGCTTAAAAGCTCTGCGGATTACCTGGTCTCCCTGGACCCAGACCTTCTTGAGGATTTCGTACTAAAATACTCCGGTGTACTGATATTCCTATTAAATGTCCTGGATGCAGATCGAAGCTTGAGGCTTCTGGCTCGTCTTACCAATGCTTCCGTGCTATCACTTCTGGAAGAGGAGTTGCGGATGCTGGCTATCCGAGAAGTGGCTCGAATGGGAGACGAACCTGAAAAATTGATAACTCTAACCGGTTACCTGGATTTACTGGATCGCCTGGCAGGGAAAACGGAAATACCAGACGTTGAAAAAGGAGTCATTCGCGAAGCAATAGAAATCCTTGAAGAGATTTCTACGTCCGGGGGACGCAAAAGATTTCTGTATCTGGAATACTTTTCTGCAGATCAATTGCAGGATATTTTCCGGTTTAATCTGGAGCAGAATCCACCGGTAAACTTTGGACTTCTTGCATTTAGTTCGGAGCAGGTACGCGAAAGTATTCTGGAAATGATGGCAAGTCGAAAGCCTGATTTTCTAGCCTGTGTCCCTTCCGGGCTTTATTCTATCAGGAATTACAAGCTTTTTCTGGAGCAGGGAGTCTTTGAATATTTGCCCGAGGCGGTGCAGGGAATTGTAAAAGAATTCGATGCATTGCAAAAAGGAAAACAGGATATCATTACTGCCATTCGACTGAAGCTTGATATCAAGGATGGAGAGGCCATCGATCCGGAGAGGTTTCAGCCAGCCGCCAGAAATAGCGCCCTGGATTTGATCTATAGCCGCCTTCGCCTGGAGACGAAGGATAGCCGGGACTTCTTTCTAAGACAGCTGTATAATGAAGGCTACCTACGTCAGCAGGATCTGGATCTATTGAGTAGTGCCCTGGAAGGTTTGATAGATCTATAAGTTTCGCATTGAGATTCATACCGTATCCCGGATTCTCTTTTCTATAATTATTACCCGTATTTTTCTTGACGTTACCCTTTCTGGCCAGGGTTCTTAATGGATGCTGAGCCAGCTACGAATAGGATTGATCATTTATCTGGCTCTGCTAACAGGTCAATGTGTGGCCCATCCAATCTTTGGTGTTTTTAGCGAAGAGAAATCCGGTTCTGATTTTCTCGGACTTCTGGGACTGGCACTTCTTTCCAAACAGTACATTTTTGTGGCTGACTCTGGCTCCAATCTTCTTTATCGCATGGATGACATGGAGGGCACGGGCCTGATCAGTTATGATGGATCTGCTCTGGGGACTCCATTTTCCAATCCATCCGGGATAGCTATGGATAGTCTGGGTAGGGTCTATGTCGCTTCCAATGCAAGAGTCTATCGGTTCGATGATATGCTGGGAACAAATCAGGTAGAATACGATGGAAATGCAGTGGGCAATCCATTTACTCAAATCAAGGGACTATTCATAGATTCTCAGGACCGGATCTACGCAACGGACAATACAAACGATAGAATCTATCGATTCGATGATATGCAGGGAGCCGGCCAGGTGGAAATCGCTTCCGGACTTTTTAATAATCCCCAGGGCATTGCCGCTGATAGCTCCGGAAATGTTTATGTATCAGATACAGGAACCGATACCGTAATGTTATTTCCCGATATGGGTACTTCTGGTAGCTCAAATTACAATGGAAATTCTATGGGAACACCGTTCAGCAATCCATTCAACGTTGCCCTGGACACCGACGGTAACATCTATGTAAGCTGTATAGGAAACGGATTATACAGATTCAGTGATATGAGCGGTAGCAACCAGGCCCAAAACAATGTGACCACAAGCTACGGCCAACCCCGGGGGCTGACTTTGGACGCTTCCAACCGAATCTATTTTTCTGAGTTCACGGACAATAACCGGATTTACCGCATGGATACTGTGGATGGTTCCGGTATTGTGTTTTACGGACCTTTCAGTCAGCCAATCTACATTTTCGTCTCTCAGAATTAAGCACAGAGTTCGAAGAATCAAGGGCCATTCAGGCTGACAGTGGAATGCCTCTGAGCAGGAATTAAAAAAGGCCCGCCTGGCGAGCCTTCTGCGATCCAATCATGAGACTGAATACTATATAGAAAATCAATTTATGCTGCGAAGAAGTCAGCCTTTATGATCTCATCCACATGAATGGAATCTGTATTGCCATCCTTCTGATTGCGAATGACCATATCGCCTTCCAGTCTTCGGTTCTTGTCCAGTTCTACCATAGAACCATCTTTTAGGTACAGAACAATATCAATTCCTCGGAACTGAATGTATTGTCTTAGTTGTTTCTTGAAATCATCCGCAGTAACTTTCAAAGTCAGGCTCCTCTGTATTATTGGTACAATCATCTTAACGGCTATGTACGCGAAGAGGTACAGCAAAAAACTTATGTCACACAAAAAAAGTGTAACCGTACAAAGTATTCTTACGTCAGGGGGCGAAAGTACTATACGAAAGACGGTTTCTTTGGATTCTATGCATGGATTTTCTTGCAGTTAGACTGACTTCTAAACTGCTAATCCTTGAAGTTGCACACTTAGATGGAACCAGTACTAAGCGAATGACGGTACATGACCATTGAAATACAAACTTGCAAGGCTTCCAGGTTAATCAATAGAAAGTGTATCTCTGTAAGCCAGGGAATGCAATCCTCGAATGGGATTTCTCTAAGATGCGCAATCTCGCGAATTCCCGGCGCCTTATCCAATTCCCGTAGATGTGAAAGATGCCCGGATAGTTCAATACCTGGACCCTGCGTTTGAACCGGAGGAGCCCGGTGGACCGGTTCAATGTGCCCTTGCGCTAAACCGCGCAGAATACTGGGCCGAGTAGGTAGACCTGACGTTGGCCTGGCAGGTTCTGTCGAACAAGTAAGCCATCCCGGCGTCAAAAGGGGGTGGCGCGTTTAATGAAAATGTTCCTGCTTCTAATTTGTTTGCTGGCTAACTACATTTCGAGTTCGGCCAGTCTTACAGCGCTTACTGTGGATCCGGAAAACAGAGAAGGCTCCGAGACCCTCCTATTTGTGATGTCCCAGTTTCTTATCGCCGGACATTCAGCCATCGGGTATGCTCCGCATGGGGAAAAATATCTGGGCGCCGTGTATGGAGGAGGGTCAATTTTTATGGGTACCATTTCTTTCATAGACCTGCATGGGAGTACCCGGGATCGAGGAATGATTCTACCCTTTGCCCTGTCTCTGGCTGCTCTATCTTATCATAATCTGGTGAACCTGGAGGATGCCAATCGGCATCGGGTATTCCGCGAAAACTACTATGGTCTAAATCTCGCCATGCTTCTGGGCCTGGGAGGAGCCCTGCTATTTCATACAAATCCCGGTTCCAGAGCTGAACCGGAGACTATGAGCTTTTATGCCAATGCCGGTCCGAAAGACTTCCGCCTCTATTTTCAATATCGATTCTAATTTTCTCTGAAAAAAGGGTCTACCCTTACGAGGAAGGACGACCCGGGCCCGGTTTTCCATTACTCTCTTACTGCAAAAGCAGGGTTCAGGGCACAATGTCCCGACTCCCGGCCAGATGAGGTACGAGTATGGAAGGTGTAGGATGGTCCACAAAGGGCACTGGAATCTTGTATGGAATTCTCTTAATCAGCTTCTGTCTGATATCATGCGTTGAGGATTTCCCGGAATCTCCTCTGGAATCCGATGCAGCATTACTTCTGGCCAACCCGAATGGTGTTGCGGACTCTTTTTTTGCCCGATCTCCGGACTCATTTGCAGACCTGGCCATCTGGTTTAAAGCAGATGATCTTGGCCTCACAGATGGCGATCCGGTAATAACATGGAGCGATGCCTCCGGTCTGGGAAACGATGCATTCTCCGGCGTTGCCGTGCAGCAACCTCTATTTCTAGAGTCCTCGTTGAACGGATTACCTGCACTTCAATTTGATGGCACCGACGATGAAATGCAAAGCACGGACATTGAGTTTGATTCGCATACGATCATAGTTGTTGCCCGGTTCACCAATCCTTTTCCAGGCTCCGATTATCGAATGAATCTACTTTCCAAGCACCATAATTTCCCGAATCATTCTACAGCTCTGTATTTCAATTGGAGAAATAGCGGTTTATCCTATGCAAGCTTTAGAAATAGCGTGGATGGCACAACAGAATTCTTTTCTGGCGGACCTGCAAACCAGAATGAATGGTACGTGGTATCGGGCACCTTCAATGGAATTGTATCGAGTTTGTTTCTGAACGGGGAATTATCGGACGTGAGCGATCTAAACTCCGGAGATATAAATAATACGAGCTTTCCTTTCTACATTGCTCGGAATGCAAACACTCTGGCTCATAGATTCAAGGGAGAAATAGCGGAAATTATCATGTACAGTGAACACCTTTCGGATCAGAGTCGAGTGGAGATTGAATGCTATCTATCGCTTAAGTATAACCTGTCTTTGCCTCATAACTGCATCTAATGATTCGCGCACACCTGGTGCCGGCCGGTAGTCAATAATCAGAGCAGTGATGAGGCGGTTCATTCTATACCCTGCTTTTATGATGCCTTCTTTCTGAAGTCACCAGGGGACATGCCGGTTTGTTGCTTGAAAGCCTTATTGAACGCTGCCTTGGACTGAAAACCCGCTTCAAAGGCTATGCTGAGAAGTGTATGCTCGCTGTAATCAGGATCCTGAAGAAGTCTTTTGGCTTCCTCAATGCGATAGCTGTTAATGAAAGCAAAGAAATTCATAGATAACTGGCTGTTAATGACCATTGACAGATGATGGGCAGGAATCTTTGTACGACGTGCCAATTGCTTTAACGTTATCCCTTCCTCCAGATAAGGCTTTTGACTGTCCATAAATGATCGAAGCTTCTGCAGATGGTTGCTGGTCGCCTCGGCCTTCAGGGATTGCTTGGCATACTTGGGTGCCTGTGGCCTGGATGGATCAAGGGACTCCTTTATCGTTATGTGAACGAATGAGTACGCCAGACCCAGGGAAGCCACGGCTTCCAGCGGATGAAAGGGCCTGCTCAACAATCCAATGAATGTGCCGAGAACCAGACTCAGAAATGTCAGAACAAATAAAAGCAGAGTAATGCACTGTATCAGTAGCCTTTTGGTCTGGATGCCCGCAGCCTTCCTCCCACGCAAGAAAGCAATGGTACGCCATAGAAGGGCCACATTAAAAAGCACCGCGATGAGAGCAAACGCCGAAGTGTACCTGGAGATAAAGCCTTCATGTCTTAATACTGCATGTGTGGATTGCAGTTCCGGGCTATTGAACAGAAAGACGGTATGAATGAAGAGGCTTGCGGTTGCCAGGAACGCCGGAAAGAGAAACCACCTCTGCCCTGGGCCTGGCTCGGTATTCAGTCTGACATGTTGGTGAAATAGAGGCGCCGGAAACCACATAGCAGGATAGACGAAGAAAGGTAAATGAACTACCAGAACGGATCGGGAAAAGAACAGATACCGGGACCAGAGGATTGCGGAAATCACAGCGATGCAATACGCCAGGTATCTTGAATGATTTCGTCTGGTGGGTTCTACGAAGATATAGATGGCCAGTGCCAATGTCACAATGGGCGACACGATACTTAAATCTTGCAAGAAAGAACTGTTTTCCATCGTGAACCCTTGATCACCAGGAACCGTACCAGGATTCAGGCCACTCCCTGGAAAACAGGACCAACCTGTCCGGAACCCGTATCTGTCCGCGAAGACCGATTCTTCCCGAAAGACCAGGCGATCAGCCCTACATCAAATAGTTCTTTCCTGATTTGTCCACCAGAAGTGGATCGCCGCCGGCCGCTCTGAGCTTTTCTGCGATTTCGCCGGTGCCACTGAAGCTCTTGCAAAGATTCAACGGTGTAACCCCATCTCTGTCTCTGGAATTTGGATTGGCTCCCAGCTTCAGTAAGGAATCCACCAGCTCGTTGCGGCCCAGTTCCACGCAAAGATGCAGAGGACTACGACCCATGGCATCTTTGATTTCTGGATCTGGACTCCAGCCGGCTTCCACTAATGCATCCAGCACGGAAATCTTGACCGATTCCTGACAGATTTCCAGAAGCAGCGTGGATGGTAGCTGTTGCACCAGTTCCGGTTTACTCTGCAGAATTCTGTGTATCTTATCTTCATCGTTGCGAAGGATGGAGCGCTTCAGGTTTCGGATGGAATTAAATGAGAACAGCGGCATAGTCCAGGTTTCTTTCCCTGACTGAAATGTAATCGATAAAACAAAGAGCCAGCTCGGAAGATGCCCAATCCTGCAGGGACCGGTAAGGCCGCTTCCACTGGAAATGCAAATCGAGTTGATTCTCCGGGGCCTCTGCGCTTAATTTGAGCCAACATTTCTATTACTGGCTCGAGCGAATGCCAGGACATAACGCCGGAATTTTCGTTGACCCATAGACCCCCGGAGGCGTTTCTGGCACTTCGGTCGTTCTGTGTACTCAGCTTTCGATCGGCTTTCCGGGGGGAGCCCGAGATTTTTGCAGGAGTTTTGAAGGAGGAGTATGATAGGCGTTGTACTGAAGGATGGTGAATCCATCGAATCCGCACTGAAGCGCTTCAAGAGGGAGTGCGTTAATGCCGGCATCCAGTCGGAAATCAAAAGAAGAGAATTCTTCGAGAAGCCATCTGAGCTGAGAAAGCGTAAGATTGAGGCTGCTATTCGCAAACGTAGAAGAAAGCAAGCTATGATGGCTCGCAGAGATCGCGGTTAATTCAAAACGATTCGGAGGGTCCAATGAGCTCCCTGGTTGAACGCATAGAATCTGATCTAAAAACGGCCATGAAAAGCCGGGATCAGGAAACTCTGGGCACCCTTCGTTTACTGAAGTCAGATATTCAGTATGAGATGACCAAATCCGGGGCCAAAGAGCTTTCGGACTCCGATACAGAATCGGTCATCAAAAGGGCAGTGAAAAAGCGCCAGGAATCCATTGTGGATCTGGATAAGGCCGGCCGCACCGATGAGTCGGAGCTGGAAAACCGGGCCATCGAAAAGCTCAAGTCCTATCTGCCAGAAGAAATGTCCGAAGAGGCCATCGGTGCAATAATCGATGAAGTGGTTTCAGCCAATTCGGATGAAAAGAATTTCGGCAAGCTAATGGGGCAGGTCATGGGCCGCCTGAAAGGCAAGAATGCCGATGGCGCTCTGGTTCGTAGCCTTCTTCAGAAAAAAATGGAAAATTGAATTCCCGGGAGCTGAAAGAGAGGATAAGATCCTCTTTGCCCATCGAAACCTATATTGGCCGTTTTGTTACGCTCAAACGATATAATCGATCTTATAAAGGGCTCTGTCCCTTCCACCGAGAGAAAACTCCTTCATTCACTGTTACTCCCGAAAAAGGTATCTACCATTGCTTCGGATGCGGTCGGGGCGGCGATCTATTCGCTTTCGCCATGGAATACGAAGGCGTGGATTTTCGCGAGGCCATGGAAATCCTTGCCCGGGCTGCAGGAATCGACATTAGCAAGTTCCAGAAGAATGAAAAGAAAGATCCAGCTTACGATTTATTGATGCGCACTGCCAGACTATACAACGAATATTTGACCGGTCCCAGCGGTGAAGCTTACCTGAAATATCTAAAGGGTAGAAAGATTGGCGATGAAGCCATCTCCCGATTTCAAATCGGAGCCAGTCCTGATCAGTGGCAATTCCTGCTGGAAAGGTTTCCGGACGAACTTCAGACTCTGGAACGAATCTCCCTGGCCAGAAAGTCCGAGAAATCTGGTAAGCATTTTGATTTCTTCCGCGGGCGAATCATGTTTCCCATTCGAGATGCCAGCGGTCAGGTAGTTGGATTTGGCGGTCGCGTACTTCCTGGAAGCGATAATCCGGCCAAGTATATGAACAGCCCGGAATCTTCCGTGTATCAAAAAAGCAAAGTTCTCTACGGTCTGTTCGAGAACATGGCTGCCATTCGAAAAAGCAGATCTGCAATTGTGACTGAAGGCTATCTGGATGTAGTTGGTCTTTCTGAGGCAGGAGTAGAAACTGCGGTGGCTCCTCTGGGCACAGCATTGACTCCTGATCATATTCAGCAATTGAAGCGATACGCAGATCATGTAACTCTTATGCTGGATGGTGATGCGGCCGGGCGACAGGCCGCCAGAAAGGGTGCCAACCTTCTCATCGGCCAGGGGCTACAATCTACCAGGATGTTCTTTTTGCCTACTGGAATGGATCCATTTGATCTGTCCCGAAAATACGATGGCCGTACCATCCAGGATTTTCTGGAATCCTCTATTTCCAGCGATAGCTATTTAATATTCTATACTTTGTTTCCAGACTTACTGGGAAGGGCCTTTCAAAAAGGGGATCCAGAACAACCTGTAGCACTGACCAGAAGTATTCGAAATCTTATCCATGATCTAAACTTTGATGAACCGCCAGGGCTGGAAGAAAAGAAGGCCGCGGTGGATCGGTTCCAAAAACTCTATGGAGAAATCCAGGATTCCATCATTCGGGAATTCTATGCTCAGGAAGCAGCTCGTATTCTCTCTATTGAAGTGGGGGGATTGATCGAGCAATTGAAACAGCGCACTGCTGCCCCCAATCCTACCACTCATCGGACGGAAAATAGACCATCCGGTCCCACACAAGCCCGAAGCGCCGGTGTGGGAATTATGCGTCCAGGCGGAAACTCGGAAGGAAATTCTGCGGAGGGAACCGGCCATCGGCCTGCCTCTGGCGGCAGCTCCTCCGAAAGCAGTCCGGAGTTGCGCAAGAATAGGGAGCAGCTAATTCGATGCGAGCGTTCCGTTCTGGTCAAGTTATTGTCCTCTCCCGGTCTTCTGTCAGGACATTTACAGGAACTGCGAGAGCTGGATTTTGAGGACACAGATTCCGAAATACTATGGAGAGTACTTGAGGACAGATTTCTCAGCGGAGAAGGATGGGATTCCGATGTTTTGATCCATTCCAACCTTCCCAATCGAGTGATGCAATCCTTTAGCGGACTACTGGCATCAGATGATACACATAATCAGGAAGAAGAGGGTTCGGAAGTCACATTCAATGAGCTATTGCTGCACCATCGGATTCTGCGCTCCAAAAAGAAGATGTCAGAAATCCGGGGGGAAATGGTAGTGGCCGATGAGGTCGAACAGTCCTACCTTTGGGAGAGGTACTCTGCCCTTTTGAAAGAGACGAAAACCCTGGAATTCCAGCTGCGGAGCCAATCCGCACAAAATCCTAAAAATACCACCCGAAAGGGTGATTCGGGCCCTTTAGAGGTCGAAAATTAAGTTCTGGAGAACCTGCGTATGGCAATCGAAGATCTTCCCGAAATACAGAAGATTATTTCCATTGGTAAAGCTAATGGAGAAATTACCTACGACGAGATCAACGAGTACCTACCCGAAAAGATCGTCAATTCCGAGCGTATTGAAGATGTATTCACACTACTCAACCAGCTCGGAATCGAAGTCGTAGAAGAATACTCCAGCCGCATGGAAGATGATGTGGCTGTGGGAGCCCCTGTGGTCAGAGAGGCCCCGGTTCCTGCTCAGGCAGCCAACGGGTCAGCGCCGGCGCCCAAGCCTGCCCGAAAAAAGAAAGAAAGTAGCAGCTCTTCCAGCGATGATCCCATCCGTCTGTACCTTAAAGAAATAGGTAAAGTATCCCTTATCTCCGGAGATAAGGAAGTCTTTCTTGCTCGCAGGATAGAAAACGGTGAAAAAATCATCGAAGAAACAATTCTGGGATCTTCGTTACTACGTGCCAATTTCGTAAAGCTAACGCCCAAGATTAGATCTAGAAAAATCAAGATCTCGGATGTTATTTTCGCAAACAAGGCGTACTATTTAAGTCAGGATGAACTGGAGAAACTGGAAAAGCTTTTCTTCGAGCAGATGGAAATCATCAATCGAGAAGAGAAGAAATACCAGGAAGCTCAGACCAGACTGAAGAAGTACACCGATGGTTCCAAGAAATGGCGTGAATACAAACAGAAAGTAGATGAGTCCAAAGCAATCATCGATGAAGCTGTACGCAAGCTTGGAGTATCCCAGAAAGAGATTCAGCGAATCTCTCAGAAGATCAAGTCCATGGTCTTTCGCATCAAGGAAATCCAGCGACATTTCCTTGCTATAAAAGCTAGATACGGAAAGGACATAAAAGAGATCAAGGGCTTCAATCGCTTCATTGAAAAGAATGAAGAGCTGGATATGATCGAACAGGAGATGGGAGTACCCATCGATGAAGTTCGAGAAGTTATTAAAGATATTCGAAACAACGAAAGAAAGCTCCGCCGTATGGAGCAGGATGCCGGATCTTCCATTCAGGAAATACTGCAATGGGGCGAATCTCTGACCAAAGGTGAGCGTGAAATTGCCCAGGCCAAAAAGGAACTGATCAAAGCCAACCTTCGTCTGGTAGTATCAATTGCAAAAAGATATGCAAACCGTGGTATGCAGTTCTTTGATCTGATCCAGGAAGGAAACATTGGTCTTATCAAAGCCGTAGATAAATTCGAATACAAGAAAGGCTATAAGTTCTCCACATATGCAACCTGGTGGATTCGTCAGGCCATCACTCGTGCCATTTCGGATCAGGCTCGCACAATTCGAATCCCTGTACACATGATCGAGCAGATCAATAAAGTGGTAAGGGAAACCAGGATGTTTCTGCAGGAAACCGGCAGGGAACCTACAAACGATGAAATTGCAGAGCGTCTGGGCTGGCCCGTACAACGCGTGAAAGCGGTTAAAGGCGTGGCCAAAGAGCCGATTAGCCTTGAAGTGCCTGTGGGCTCCGAAGAAGATTCAGAGCTGGGAGATTTTATTCCAGATACAGAGGTGGAAAGCCCAATGAATCAAACGGCCAATCGTCTACTGGCCGAACAGATTCGAAGTGTGCTTAATACTCTGCCTGCCAGGGAGCAGAAAGTACTTCGCATGCGTTTTGGTCTGGACGATGGATATTCGCATACTCTGGAAGAAGTTGGATATGTATTCCAGGTAACCAGGGAGCGGATTCGTCAGATTGAAGCCAAAGCATTGCGTCGGCTTCGTCATCCTTCCAGAAGCAAGAAACTCAAGGATTATATAGATTCCTGAGTTGGCTGAGTTCTGGCCCGAATCCTCTTTAGATAGAGCCATAGATCCACCCTCCATCCTTCATCGGTTAGCTGAAGTGGCAGGGTGGGTATTTCATTGGAAAGAAAGCTACATTCTGCCAGCTGGGCTTCGATTTTGCAGCTCATATTGGATGTATGCTGCCTGAGCTTCGTTTTTAGATCGTTTGTATCTGCTTTTTCGGACTGACTGGCTGCTTCTTCTCCATGGCTTATTAATTTCATGACAACAGTCAGAATAATGGTGCTGGAATCGGTTACGTATTTTTTTGCTTTTTCGGAATCATTGGTTAGTAGTCCATCCATCAATCGATTGGCCACTTCTTCAGGCGGCAGTCCATCTTTCTGGGCTTTATCGCACTGAGCAGAAACAAGAAGTAGCCCGAGACATAAAAGGCAGATCAGCCTGCTTCGTGGAAGTGGAAATCCTGATGCAGCCAGTCCAGTTGGCCTGGTAGTAGGCGCGGGCTTCAGTGATTTAAGTAGGGAGAAAGAATTCTGTGTCATAGGATTGCCTCGGAAGGAATTTTGAGAGTTGAACCATAACCCATTGTGGGGCTCTATGGCAGTCATTGCAATGGCCGGTCCTGCAGGCAGGCAACCGATTTTTATTACGGCAGACGTGGCACATTCTGCTACGTGGTGGAATGGAAATTCGGGGCCGGAACGTCCAGGTTTCATTCGGCGAATCAATCCCCTGGCAGAGAGGTTTATCCTTCACTCGATGAATCAATCTCCTGGCAGAAACGTTTCTCTTTTACTCTGTGAATAATTTCCGGGTATGCTGGTTTCTTTTAAGGATCCAGTGCCAATTCTGTAGCAAATCCGACGCAACCTGATGGAGCACTGAGCCCAATTTGAGCCATATCAATCAGCTAGAAAGGGTTGTCTCTGTAGCGCTCTGGGGCGATTCTGAAGAGTCATTCCATCCATAACAGATCACAGTACCTTTGCGACCTTTTAAAGTGAGCTCCTCCAGAGGACGCAGAACATGATCTGATTCTTTGAGTCCACGCTTTACTTCTTCGCTTAAAATGATGGGAGATTCCAGATGTCTGGTCATGCTTTCCAGCCTGGCCGCAATATTGACTGCATCTCCAATAATCGTAAAATCTCTTCTCTTTTCGCTACCTATACTTCCCAGAACTACAGTGCCATGATGCAATCCGGTTCCTGACTGGAGCTCTATATTTTCAGTCTTGAGCAATTGAGCATTGAGTAGTTTAAGCTCAACTCGCATTCTACGAGCGGCCCGCATTGCATTGGCCCTGGGATTTTCCAGAGGTACCGGAGCGCCAAAGTAGGCCATGATGGCATCTCCAATGAATTTATCTACCACACCTCCTTCTTCCTGAATAATTCGCACCATTCGATCGAAGTATTGATTTAGAATCTGTACCACCCGGCGCGGAGTCATTTCCTCCGATAGAGTCGTGAAATCACGTAGATCAGAAAAGAGCACGGTCACCTCTTTCTCTTCGCCTTCCATGGATAGCCCCTGATCCAGCAATCGATCCTTGATCTCTTCGGAAACATAGGCACCCAGGATCCTGGTAACGAATTCTCGATCCTTAATAGAAGCTACCACTCGATGCACCAGCTTCTTCGCCTCATCTCCAGCCTTTCCAGCAATGGAACCTGCCAGTACAATGTACAATGTCATTTCAGCCATGTTGGGCACATCCGGCCGAGCATAGGCTCCTGGACCAAAACAAATCCCCAGATAAACCAGGGCCGAAAGAATTCCTGCTGTAAGTCCAAGAGGCAGAGAGAATCCAAATACTGTGGTGCCCACCATCAATATCTGCAGCATGGGTATGCTACTTGTGAGAAAGCTTCCCAGTACTTCTGGCTGAGTTTCCAGAGTGATCCATACGAGAAAAAGAGGGCAGAAAATGGGATAGGCCAGGCCCACAGCCTGAAGAGTCCTGGCGGTTATCTGACCTGGTTTACATCGTTTTAGAATGGTCCAGTCCAGAATATTAAAGAAGAAGGTAACTGCAAGAAATAGCATCAATCCCAGCAAGAAATCCTGCGGGATGTCATTGAAGTAATGAAAGATCAAAGTCAGTACAGCAAAGAGTGGTATGGCAATCATCCATAGCTTGAGTACCCGGAGGACACCTGAATAGATGGCCCGATCCAGTTCTGGATGTATTTCCGGTAGATAAGTCTTTAGCCAATCCTGCATACAGTTCCCTGGAATCTGTGCTGCACTTTTCAACTGAAAAAGAGGTAATCTGTCTTTTTTCCTGTCGGTGGGAATGGCCTTTCAATGCCATTTGTAGATCTTTAGTCCCAGGGAGGCTGCCAGAACTCCGGTGACAGCAAGTACCAGAGCCGGAAGAAGAACTTCAGTAAATCCAGCACCCTCTATGAAAAGTGCACGGGCTGAATCAGCCAGAACTGTAAGAGGTAACCACTGGATGAATTCCTGACTCCATTCCGGGAAATTTCGATAGCTAAAAAATATTCCAGAAAGCATGGTAAGCGGCAAGGTAACTGCATTTACGATTCCGTTGGCAGCATGCATGCTTCGACCTCGACTGGAACACAGTATTCCAATTCCACTCCAGGCCAGAGTACCGGTAAGAAAAATTAAAATCAATCCGGGCAGAGATCCCTGCACAGATACATCGAATAGGAAGTGAGCGAAAGTAAATAGAATCAAAGCTTCTGAAAGCGTGAAAGCCATTCTGGCCACAAAGTGCGAAGCCAGAAAGGCCGATTTATGCATTGGACTGGCTGCCATTCTTCGCAGTAGCTTCTTAACTCTAAGATCGATCAGTCCGTAGCCCACGCCCCACATACAGGAATTCATGATTCCCAGAGCCAGCAGTCCAGGTATTAAGAAGTCAATGTAGCGTCCACCTACCTGATCCAACGCCACCGATTTCATTGGATTTGCATTCTTTAAATTCGGATCCATTACCAGTTGATTCAATGCCTGTTGAAGTGCCAGAACAGAAATTCGGGCCTCCGGGTTGTTGGGATCATAGTGAGCCTGAACCGGCTGATTCATTGCATTTTGATCGTATTGAATCGACGGTGATTTTGATTCATTATCAGACTCGATTACATTGCTGTGGTTGCTCGATCGATTCGAAGATTGAATTGAGATGAATTTCTCGCTATTTTCAAGAACTGTATTCAGAGGCTGATCGACTCTGGCATATAGCTGAATCTCGCCTCGTTTAAGGGCAAGCAGAGCTTCCTGTTCTGTGCGAATACTGATCTGTAATTCCCCTGCAGCCCCGGCACTCTGTCTGGAAGCCTGCTCAAGAAACAGTTTCCATTCTTTAAGCTCATCGGTTTGCAATCTGGATAAATCTGTATTCTGGCTGTGCGCAGTATCCTGAACCGAGACCGGGCCAACCAGAGCTATTGCGATTTCTGGAGGCTTGCCCTGGAAGGCCACTCCCAGCACACCTGCAATTCCAGCAGGAAATACCAGGGCCCAGAAGATAATGGCTGGCTCCCTGAAGTATCCATAGAAGTTCACTGCAGTAAGGGTTCTGAGTTGTAATAACCATTCTTTCATATATGCTTCGCTTTCTTCTGATCTTTTCAGGAATTCGTGCAGATCTTTCCATCTGGATTTTTGGATTTCACTGTTTCATCCGGCCTGATGAATGTTCTTTGATTTCGATTCAACCGGGCACTGTAGTGGCATCCAGATGACGACCGGTCATGATTGTGAATAGATCATCCAGGTTCATTCGTCGACAAACCAGCTCTTTTAGATGCCAGGAGTCCGGTCCCATCTTTTCCATCAGAAATGCCAGAGCAGGGCGAACATCTGAGACGATGATTCGAAGTCTGCTCTGTCCAGGTCTTTCCAGGCGAATAAATCCAGGAATAGATTTCCATTCCTGCTCCAGATCCGGGCCTGCCAGCTTTTCAGGCTCCATAGCAAATTCCAGGATATCGCCTCCTCCCTGATCGCGCAGCAGGTCATTTAGACTTCCAGAAGCCAGGAATCGTCCGCGATCCATTATGGTAATTCTTTCGCAGAGATTTTCTGCCTCTTCCATGTAATGTGTGGTAAGGATCATGGTCACTCCACGACTTTTTAAATCCTGAAGTATGGCCCAGACATCCCGTCTTGCATTGGGGTCCAGACCGGTGGTGGGTTCATCCAGAAGCAGAAGGGTGGGCTCATTGAGTAATGCCACTCCCAGGGCCAGTCGCTGTCTCTGACCACCGGATAATCCCATGGTGTATGTATTTCTCTTATCTTTCAGTCGAATGATTCCCAGGATTTCTTCTATTCGATTTCTTGCCTGGTAGAATGTTCCAAACATTCGCAGTGTTTCTTCCACCGTGAGTCTATCATAGAAACGAGTTTCCTGGAGGGCCACACCGATCTTCTGTCTAATCTGCTTTTCCTGTTCGGACCATAGCATTCCCAGAATTTCAATGCTTCCTGAATCCGGATCCTGAATTCCTTCAATCATCTCTATGAGAGTTGTCTTTCCGGCCCCGTTGGGACCCAGAAGGGCCAGAAATTCCCCGGGCTCAATGGTTAGATCCACGTTATCCACTGCAATCAGGGAACCGAATCGCTTGCTTACTCCGGTGGCTTTTAGAACAGGCTGCAAACTAGTATCCTCGTGCTGAGTTATTTATCGGATGACTCGCAGCTGGTCCGTCGGCGAGCGCCCATTGGAGGTTCTACTTTCCGGTGGAATGCTGCTTCTACCGGGCCTCGGTTCGTCTGCACTGAACCACTGAACGAATCATGATTTGTAAAGGCGAAGATACATAATGCATCTTCGCCGGATTCCGGAGGACTATACCGGCACTTCGAATTCTCGCAATGCATCGTTCAAAGAAGTCTTTTCATCTGTACTTTGCTTGCGTGTTCCTATAATCAAAGCGCAGGGTGTGCCATATTCCCCTGCAGGAAACTTCTTCATTCTTGTTCCTGGAATTACTACAGAACCGGCCGGAATTCGGCCTTTCGTGATTTTTTCCTCTTTGCCGGTAACATCGATAATTGGAGTGGATGCTGTAATTACTACATTGGCTCCCAGAACGGCTTTTTCCTCTACCATTACACCTTCAACGACAATGGCCCGGGATCCCAGAAAGGCTCCATCTTCGATAATAACAGGTGCTCCTTGAGGTGGTTCCAGAACACCGCCAATGCCCACTCCTCCGCTTAGATGGACCCCTTTACCGACCTGAGCGCAGCTTCCCACCGTGGCCCAGGTGTCCACCATGGTTCCGCTGGATACATAAGCTCCGATGTTTACATAGGAAGGCATCATGATAGCGCCAGGCTCCACAAAGGCTCCGTATCTGCAGACAGCCGGTGGAACCACTCGAACACCGCGCATGCTGTGGTCGGTTCGCACAGGTATTTTATCATAGTATTCCAGATCGCCCGAGCTGATTCCTTTCATTTCTGAAATCGGAAAATAGAGTAATATCGCTTTTTTCACCCAGGCGTTGACTTTCCAGTTGCCCTGGGAAACCTGTTCGGCCACCCGAATTTTGCCCTGATTCAACGCCTCCATGGCTTCACGAACCAGTTCTTTGGCCGCAGGCTCCTTCAGCAGGTCCCGGTCCTCAAAGATTTCATTGATCCGTTTTTCCATATCTTCGTACATTCGTTTTCTCCAGTTGATTTTTAGATTTTGCTTTTAGCTCTCATAAAAAGCCAGGCCGTCCAGGGCAGCCTGACGGTGCTGCGAATACGCATCCTCCGGTAATTGTCCTCGCAGGAATTCCAGAGTGATTGTTGGTATATTTCTTTCCCAGCCAGCATAAGTGCCCAGGCTGCCTGGAGTAGGATAGCCGATGTCTGACTTGGGTGGCAAGCCATTGGTGCTTTCCATGGCCTGGGCCAGGTCCAGGCAATCCCCGTTGTAGTTAATCATCGCATGCTCATAGGAATGCAGGCTCATGATCATCCTGGGTTTCAGGGTTTCAATTAGCGCTACGGTTAATTCGCTTTCCACTTCGCTTCCAGCGGATAGACCGGGAAAATATCTGGGATTTGTAAAATCTTTAGTCCAGTCCTTTGTAGGCAGGTTTCTGTTTAGATCTACATTTCTGGCATTTGTGCGACGATCCACAGAACATCCATCCGGATTCAGTCTGGGGCATACATACAATGTTAAGTGATCCGGAACAGTGAGGGAGCCTTCCTGGACTTCTTGCAGGAATCGCTCCGCAAACAGGAATCCTTCCGGTTCATCTCCGTGAACTCCTCCAATAAGCAAGGATGTTACAGGACCATTTCCCATGCAGGAAAGGGTGATGCTGAGTCCGCCGGTACTTTTTCCAATGGTGGTGGTCTCTCCGGAAGCTGGCAGTGTAATTTGAGCCATGGGACCAAATTCATAGAAACGGCCCAGAGAGCAATTTGGATTATGCTCTGCAAGGGCCCATTGCCAGGTTTGAATCTATGGGCATTAATTCCCATGCGGCTGGATTGATTGTCCTTACCGCAGGGGTTGGCCGATTCAGATGCAAAGCCATTGATTCTGTGGCCCTGTTTTCATTCATCCTGGAAGTGGATTCGGCTGCCAGGGCGGCTTTCTGTGCTGCGACAGGGGCTTTGCCACAGCCATCGCTACTTCAGAGATTTAGTTTCTTCTGAGTCCCCGTTTTCCGGCGAATCGGTCTTTGCTGGAGGATATAGTCTGTTCCATTTCTGGATCAAGGGAAAGGATCCCGGATTTTCCTTTTCCATCTGCTGGATTCGCTGCAATAGCTTGCGAAATTCCGGGTTGTCTGTACCTTTTTCAACGTTGATTTCTACATACGCTTGAAGTAGTCTGAGATTCTGAGGATGCTTGTTCAGCAAAGCCTCCAATCGCTTCAATGCTTTTTCCGGCTGGTCTATTCTTTCCAGTTCTGTCAGAGCAAGAGCAGCATTTACATTATCCGGATGATTCTTGACTGTGTCGTTTAGTAGTTTACGGGCCTTTAGGGAATCGTCTCTGGCGTAGATTTGAGCCAGGGCAGTCATCATATCCGGATCGTTTCCATACAGACTTCTAATTCTTTCTTCATAGACTGCAAAGCTTGTGGCGGTTTCGCTTTGCTGCGCGATGGAAGCAGCAAGTATCAAACCTCTTTTGTCAGCAGGATCCTCTTTCAGTATTCTTAAAGTCTGGGCATAGGCAGCCGAAGAATCTCCATTTCTAAATGCCTCTCTGGCCTGAATAAGATGAAAGTCCTTTCGATCCTCGCCGGTAAGATGGCTGTATCCCCGTTGTTTTTCCAGAATATCCATGGCCGCTGAGAAATCCTGGGCCGGGGTAGGGGATGACTCCTTTTTAGCATCAGCAATGTTATTGGCTGGATTGGCTGAATCTTCTGGATTCGCATTTTCTTCGGATGATTCGGGATTGTCTGTTTCAGTTCTGTCGCCACTGGACGGCTGTTTTTCCAAAGCAGGCTTCGAATCGGAACTGGTAGAGTTCTCTGAGTCCGGATTCTGATTTTTTTCAGACTCTGGCGATGGCCGTTCATCGATGCTGGAATTCTGCGGACTTCCGGGGCTTGCCTGAGTAATCATTGCCAGATTTAATGCAGGAAGTGCTTTATCTTTTAATTCCAGGTCTTTTCGATTTATTTGCTTTCGCAACAGATTTCGCGCCGCAGCAGTCTGTCCTTTCTCGGAATAGATTTCGGATAGCTCCGCTGAAATGCGAGGATCATCGCTGTGTCGATTGGCCTCTTCCAGAATTCGACTGGCCCTATCATAATTTTTCTGCTCTTTTTGAATGGCAGCCAGGTTCAGTACTGTGGTTAATCTTTCCGGATGTGTTTCCAGAGATCTGGCAATGTCGAGAAAAGCCTTATCGGAATCTGAGGACTCTTCGCTGTTTGATTCTGGATCACTGGAATCAGAAACATTATTCTTGCCAGGGACAGGATTGGCCCCTGGACGTTGTGGTTCCACGGAATTTAATAGCTTATCTAGATCTAGCGGCTGCTGCGCAGTGGAATCTTCCGCTTCCGATCCAGGCTCTTCTTTCAAATACTGGATGGCCTGTTGAATGGCCACTTTCTGTGGATCCTGAGGTTTTAAGGTAAGATATTTCTCCCAGTGCTGCGCTGCCTCTCTGCGATTATCTTCCAGTTTCCAGGAAACCAGACCCAGATAGAATACAGCGGGAGGAAAATCCGGATAATGCTCCAGGGATTGCTGTAGATGAGTTCTAGCCTCACGATTCTCCTTTTTTAGATATGCGATCTGGCCCAGCCTGAACTCGGACTTATGCTTTTCTTCACCAATCTCTGCTGCGATGCGAAAGTGATGCTCTGCTTCATCCAGTTTTTTCTGAATCAGGTAAATATCCCCTGCATAGCTATGGGCCCTGGAATGCTCTGGATTATTCTGGAGTACTCGAAGAAATAATGCCAACGACGTATTGTACCGACGAGAGAAGAAATGTTCTTCGGCTCTTTCAAAGAGCGATTCAGGCTCTTCAGCCCCTTCTGGCTGTTCTGCGCCGCCTGCCGGCGGTGCTGGAGACTCCGTATTTCTCCACAGTTTCTCTGTATTGGTTCGGTTAAGTGGACTGGCATTCAGGTAATACTTGAAAGAAAGACCGGCCGAAATTAGGATGTACGAACAGAGAGATAGAATAAGTAGCCTGCCCGTCATGTAGTTAGTATCGGGCTTTTTGAAAAAAATTCAATGCCGGTAGGCTTCTTTAAGGCAAAAAGCGACGGTTCTGGCTGCGGAGCCAAACAGGAAGATTATGAGCACTACTACAGCAGTGGGGGGAAAGGATCCATTTGTACGACTTCCGGCCAGTATCATTTTCACGCCCCGTGGGCTGGAGCTGGTGGGATCATCGCCTGCATTAAAAAAGGTGAATTCCAGGGATGGACTACCCAAAGAGGGTCTGGAGTCGGATAGCTACAACGCGCAGACGATTCAGAAACTTGTAATGAAGTCTTGCATTGAGGAGATCAATGTCAATCTGCCGGATCTTCTAAGAAAGCGTTTTGAGATCATCAGCACCAATAATCTGATTGTTTATGGTGTTCTCTATAAGAAGCTAACTCCCTCACTGGCCAGGACTCTATTCGAATCCAGCGTTGTAAAAGAATACAATCGTAAGAATCCCAAAAACTCTATTGTAGATTTGAATCATATTTCTCCTCAGAAAGTGGAGGCATTGCAGCAGAACAATCCACAGCTAATTGAAGGGATGAAGAAAAATCTCCGCGAAATTATTACGGAAAAGATCCTGGGCTCTACCGCCCTCAGCGAAGAGGATCAGCAGGCCAGGGTTCGAGCTCTACCTAGATTTCTGGACCGGGTGGATCCACGAATCTGGTTTATATTCTATGTGATTTCTCATACAGGTTTTAAGTCTGCCATAGAGAGAACCTTTGCATCCATGATTTATTCCTATCTGCAGCATACTCAGATAGCAACCCATCTAAGCAATCTTTTGATGGAGTTTGTGCAGAATGCAGAAAAAGCCCACTTCGAACGATTGATTGTCCGTCATAACCTGGCAGACCGGGGCGGAGTGGACAGCTTTCTGCGAGATGCGGAAAATCGAAAGAAGGTTATAGCTCTGGCACAGAAAACCTCTCAGATGCTTGAGCTTTCCTGGACCATGAATCCAGAAAGAAATACCATCGGTCAGCAATACAGAATCCTGATTTCTGTGTCCAACTACGGCATCATCGATGAAAGACTGTCGCAGCAGCTGGCGCGTAAGATGAAAACCAATACGGATGGCATTAACCTGGCATCCTTTTATGGAAGCGAAGAAGAGGATGGAAAGCTGGGTGCCGGTCTGGGTCTGCTCTACAACTCCTATCTGGAAGACATCTGTCGCCAGGAAGGGATCCAATATCGCTGTAATATATATCCGGAGCCTCGCAAAGAAAAAACTACAGTGCGAATCGATATGACTCTCTAGGTTTTGTGCTCAAACCCTCATAAATTGAACAATGATATATTGCCTGTGAGAGCCCCGAGCCTTTGCTCGGTGGACCTTACCAGAGATGGTCGTTGACTGAAGCTGGTTTTACCCACGGTCCCATTGGAGCCCCATCGTGCATGCCCTTCAAAAGCCGGTAGAGAATTACATCCTGAAATAGGAGAGCCTGGACTGGACAATGAGCCATGTCTGCAATCCTGCCAGTAGCTGAATTGCAGTAATCGAGATTACAGACCTTTCACTGGCTGCAGTATTCCGGACCCCTGTAGCATATCGATGTTGAGTATGGCCAGGCTTACAATCGTTCCAATGACTATTGTAATGGCTCCGATGAGCAAAGTCAGAAAGATAGTATTGCTCAAAATACGAAATCCCAGAAATGCAGGAGGGGCCAGCAATGATTTCTCCTCACCTGCCATGGCCGAAACCTTGCTGTAGCTGTATAAATAGAAAACTGCAAGTGCAATCAGTGCAGCAATGAGCAAGATACCAAAGTATCCAGGGAAGGAAAGCTGCAACTTGTATAGAGGAAGAAGTAGAACGTTGCTGATTAAAGCTCCGGAAAGAGTAATCAGGATAAGCTGCAAGGTAACAGTCAATCCTCCGGAGATTCGTTGTTTTTGAACAGTACCTCTTTTCTGTAAGAAGTCCAGAAAGGATCGTCCGCCGGATACAGGATCCAGGCGCATCTTCTGGTAGAGTAGCATTCCAATACCGATTGCAAGTAGTATGGTTTCTGGAATTACATGATTGTACAGAGTTACGGTAAAATTTATGCCCAGCGCTTTACTTCGCGCCACCAGTAAAATGGCAAGCAGGATGGCGATGGAAGGTCCCAGAATGACCTGCAGCATGGGACGGTAGAACCAGTATCCCCGGGCGCCTGCCAGAAAACAAAACATCAAAAGCACACACCAGAAGGCACTAACAGCAAGATAGAAGCGATCGGCCACCGCGGATCGCTCCACTGCGCGAAATACCTCGGAAGGCCGGGCATCGCTTTCCAATAGAGGATCGCCCATTACCGATAGAAATCTGGATTCCAGTACCAGACGCCCCATCAGACCACTTTCAAATATTACACTGGGTTCCTCGCTCAGAGGTGCTTCCGGGCCCGGCTCATGATAGGCCGGTCGGCCGGTGATGAATGTCAAAAAATACAGGAAGAATGGAATCAGAAGCAGGGCCGATTTCTGGAACATGGATTGCAACCTGGAATGAGCGCTTTCTGTGTCAGTGATTTTTCCATTTTCGGGTCAGGATTGCTGATTGGAAACCGGCGGAGGAAAGGCCATCACTGGCCAGAACCGGAGAGGAATGGAGCTAAACAATACCGGCCCCGGGCAGTATCGAACATAAAAGCCTCCTTGACTCCCTTTATTGCCGTCGGACTTTGCCAATCTGTGTTTCGCTCCCGATTCAGTCTGGAATTATTTATAGCTGCAAGGTATCTGCGCGGGCAGGGACGGATGGTCCTGTTCAGCCTGGGCACCCGGTTATCGTTTATCTTTATGGCCCTGATGGTATTCATCATGGTAGTGGTGCTTTCTGTTTTCACTGGATTTCAGAAAGAAGTGCATAACTCACTGTGGAACTCCGGCTATCATATTACTTTGAGCCGCAGTCTGGCCGGTGCTTCACTGGATAACTATTCACAGATCCTCGAGTCTACCTCCGGGGAAGAGGCTCTGGCCCCTCTATTGCGCTCCAGCTTTCCCAGTATTTCTATAAATGGACTTCTGGAAATCCAGAATCGATTTGAAGGAAAGGCCATTCGAGCCCTACCTGTGCGCAAGGAAGACCTGAAAACCGGAGATCTGAAGGACTTTCCCCGAATTGTTCACTACAATCAGGATTTGCTCGATCGGTTCGATGGAGGAAACATTGTAATTGTAGGCCGGGAAATGGCGCGCTACTATCACTGGGAGGTGGGCGATCAGATCCGACTGTTTATGCCCAGAGGCGGTGCTCTTACAAAGGGCATGCAGGTCCAGCAGCAGGTATTTACCATTGGTGGCTTCTTTCGCACCGGGTATTATGAATTTGATCTAAATCTAATCTTTCTTTCTCTCAACACAGCGCAACGAGTACTGGGCCTGCCCAATCGCAGCACAGAAGTGATTTTCCAGCTGGAGAATCTGTCTGATCTGGATGTAGCGCGAAGAATGATTCGAGAATCTCTTCCTGGAAATCAATATCTATATTCCATTCGAACGATTCGAGATGAACGGGGTAACTTTTTGGCCGCTCTGCAGCTGGAAAAGACTTTGATGGTGATGATTCTGGGACTTCTGATTCTGGCAGGCGTAGCTGGAATCTGGGTAACATCCTATCTTCTTGTGCGCTCCAAGAGTCGCTCCATCGGTATGCTTCGCTCCATGGGACTTCCCACCGGCTCTGTTCTAATCATATTTACAGCCCATTCCCTGCTCATTGGATTACTGGCCACCGCGGTTGGTGGAGCCACGGGGATTTTCATGGCCAACCATCTGGAAAGTGTGATACAGCTTGTGGAGGATATGATCAACTCTGCCTGTATCTGGTGGTCTGGCAGTTGCGCACCGGTGCATTTAATACCCAGAAATATCTACTACTTCGATCATTTACCTGTTAACGCAGACTTGAATATCATTTTTGGAGTGGCATTGACCACAATGATTCTCAGTGGCTTTGCAGGGTTCTTTCCGGCCCGTCAGGCAGCCTTGCAGGATCCGGTGCAAACCATTCGAAATGACTGATAGTGCGAAGGGAAGATTGGGAGATCTAGCAGCAGCATGAGTGAATTACCAGCCATAGAAATTGAAAAGATGTCCAAGTCCTACCGGGGCGAAGGAGAAATTGTTCACGTAATTCGAGAGCTGGATCTAGCTGTGGGAGCAGGGGAAATTGTTTCTGTGGAAGGGGCCAGTGGCGTGGGAAAATCTACTCTGCTGCATATCGTGGGCTCCATCGACACTCCAGTAGAAGGCAAAGTGAGAATCTTCGGAGAAGAGATCACTTCCATGAATGAAAGACAGAAAGAAAACTTTCGCGCAGGCAACGTAGGATTAATTTTTCAGCATCATTATTTGCTTCCAGACTTTACGGTACTGGAAAACGTGATTATGCCTCTGTGGATTCAGCGAAAGAATGTTACCCGAAGCACAGATAATGCTATTGAGATGCTAAAGAATGTAGGTCTGGGGCACCGATTGCATCATTATCCTTCGCAGATTTCGGGCGGGGAAATGGCCAGGGCCGGAGTAGCCCGTGCTCTTGTGGGCGGTAAGAAATTAATTCTGGCCGATGAACCCACTGGAAACCTGGACCGGGATAATTCGGAAAAACTGGCCGACCTATTATGGCAGTTGCAGCAAGAGCTTGGATTTACTATGTTAATAGTAACCCATGATCAAGATCTAGCTCGCAGGGTGCCCCGGAGGTATCGCCTGAAGGAAGGACATCTAGAATCCTTTTCTTGAGATCCGAATCCTACGCTCGAAACTGGAGAGGGTAAATACAGGAGTAATTAGCCACAGTATCAGGCATCTGGAATTACAAGAATGATTTGTCCTACCTGTCAGAGTGAATCCTCAGTCCATATTTTCGATCCCCAGGCCGGGCAAATGATGTATTATTGCCAGACCTGCAAGAAAGCTATAATCCCTGAAAATTCAATTAAATGCCCTGGCTGCGGAATATCGGAATACAGTTTTCTGAGTAACGGTCTATGCGGCTGCGAAGATTGCTACAGTGTATTTCGTGGTTCTATTATCCAGGGTATTGAATCCTATCGCAAATCCATATTTCAAAAAGCAGGTCGTTACCGGGTTCCAGGCCGTAACGCCATGGCCAGACTGCAGACCTATTTTGAAATAATGAAAGAGCAACCGGATCCAGAGCAAATACTGCCTACTGGTGCGGACTCCTGGTCCGATGCGCCGGAACTGGGTCCGGATCAGGTTCAAATCCGGGTTCGGATGGCAAGAAACGTTCCTGGACTTAGCTACCGAGATGGCTTGAAGCAGACTGAGAATCTAAGACGAATCTTTTTGAGTGATCGGGGGTTTCTGTCCGGATTGGAATGGCCGGAAAATAACCGAATCAGTCAGCAGGTAGCTGTGGGGGATGAAGATCATTTTCGCTTTAGCTGGAGCTGGGTATCATCCGGGGACCTGGCAGAGGCGGAGCGTCATCTGGGTAGGATTATACGGCAGATTCGTAAACTGGATCGTGCTTTTGTATGGCAATACTCTACAATTTTTGGCTTTCTCACAGGTTGTCCGACCAACAGCGGATCCGGATTACGGATGTCTGCCAGAGTACGCATTCCTGCACTTCTGGAGGACCCGTCCTGGCTGCGCTGGAAGAAAGAATTGCACCGGGCCGGGTTCGAAGTCAGGCCAGGTAGCGGTGAAAAATCCTTTCCGGACGGCCAGCATATCCAGCTGGCCACCAGGCATATTTCCGGCCCCGCCGGATTTCGTTCCGTTCTGGAGCGGTTTAGAATCTATTTAGCTCGTCTAATGGTACGAGAGCAAAAGATCGGCGAAAAAATTCTTGCTCATAATGGTTAACAATGCCATTGAACAGGGTGTACCGCCGAGAATAAAAAAGACGGTGACACTGCCCTGTGACATAGTTTTTATTGTACAGACGTTCCCTTCCCAGTAGGAGTCTCCCCATGTTTGATTTTACCAAGAGAGCCAAGAGAGTCATTAACGAATACGCGCAGCAGGAAGCCAAGCGCCTGGGCCATGATATGATAGGTCCGGAGCATATCCTGCTGGGATTGCTCCGGGAAGAAGACTCTGTGGCTATCAAGATCCTGAAGAACCTGAGTATCGATCTCAATGAACTCCGCAAAGAGGTGGAGCGCCGGGCTCGCCAGGGCGGAAATACACTGCTTCTGGAAATTACTCCCAATCCAGATAAATATCAGAAGATCATAGATTATTCCAAAGAAGAAGCCCGCCGACTGAAGCATAACTATGTGGGCACCGAGCACATACTTCTGGCATTGCTCCGAGATAATAACAATGTAGCCGGAGCATCTCTGGCAAGCTTCCAGGTTAACTACTCAGTTATCAAAGGAGAGATCCTTAGAATTCTGGGTGTGGCCACCAGCGGTCCTGCGCCCAGCGGACGTACTGGAACTACGGAAAAATCTCGCACTCCTACACTGGATGAGTTTGCCCGGGACCTTACCCAGTTTGCCCGGGACAAAAAGCTAGAGCCAGTGATCGGTCGTGAAATGGAAATTCAGCGCCTGGTTCAGGTGCTCTGCCGCAAGACCAAAAACAATCCTGTGCTAATTGGTGAAGCTGGAGTTGGCAAGACTGCCATCGTTGAAGGCCTGGCTGAACGAATTATTCAAAATCAGGTTCCAGATATTCTTTTCGAAAAGAGAGTCATTTCTCTGGACCTGGCCTCTCTGGTAGCCGGAACCAAATACCGTGGTGAGTTTGAAGATCGACTGAAAAAGATCATGCGAGAAATTCAAAGCTCCCAGAATGTAATTGTATTTATCGATGAGTTGCACACTCTAATCGGCGCCGGAGCAGCGGAAGGAGCCATAGATGCGGCTAACATGCTCAAGCCAGCGCTGGCAAGAGGGGAGCTGCAATGCATTGGAGCAACAACTCTTACCGAGTACAGAAAATACATTGAGAAGGACTCAGCTCTTGAGCGTCGCTTCCAGCCTATCCAGGTAAAAGAACCTTCCAAGGAAGATGCCTATCTGATTCTCAAAGGTCTGAAAAAGTCCTTCGAGCAACATCACCGGGTTCGCTATTCCGATGACACCCTGGAGCTTGCGGTTAAACTTGCAGAGCGCTATATCAATGACAGATTCCTTCCGGATAAAGCCATCGATGTAATCGATGAAGCTGGTTCCAGGGCTCGTCTGGCCAACTCATCCAGACCACAGGAAATTGTAGATCTGGAAGAAGAGATCAAGATTCTTACTCAGAAGAAAGACGATATGGTCAAAGCTCAGGAATACGAGCGAGCAGCTCAGATCCGAGATGAAATCAACGTCAAGAAGGATCAGCTTCAGGAGCTAATCAACAACTGGCAGGAAAAGATCTCTGACTATTCTGTAGATATTTCCGACGAAGATGTATATTCCGTAATCAGTTTATGGACTGGAATTCCTCTCGAGAAAATCGAAGAGGGAGAGGCAGAAAAACTGCTTCGCATGGAGCAGGAGCTGGCTCGCCGAATTGTGGGGCAGGTCGGCGCTGTGGAGCTGGTAAGTCGGGCGGTTCGTCGTTCCAGAACTGGATTCAAAGATCATAGAAAACCATCCGGTTCCTTTATTTTCCTGGGACCTACCGGAGTGGGAAAAACGGAACTGGCCCGGGCTGTAGCAGATTTTCTGTTCGGTGAAGAGCAGGCTCTGTTCCGTCTGGATATGTCCGAATACATGGAGCCCCATTCAGTTTCCAAACTAATTGGATCCCCTCCCGGATACGTGGGCTATGACGATGCAGGTCAGCTAACAGAATTCGTAAGAAGACATCCTTATTCAGTGATTCTATTCGATGAGATTGAAAAGGCGCATCCGGATGTATTTAACATACTACTGCAAATTCTGGAAGAGGGAACTCTAACCGATACCCATGGTCGCAAAGTGGATTTCCGTGACTGTATCATCATCATGACTTCCAACCTGGGAGCCCGGGAACTGCAGAAAGGCGGACGTGTGGGATTTGCAGAGGATGAATCCCTGCGAGAAACCGGTAAGAAGGAACAGGCCATGGAAGCTCTTAAGAAGCATTTCAGCCCTGAATTTCTTAACCGAATCGATGAAATTATCAGCTTTCATTCACTGAGCAGTCAGGAGATTCGCCAGATCATTGGTATCATGGTGGAACGTATGAACACTCAGCTCTTCGATAAGAAGATACTGCTTGAGCTGGATGATAAAGCGAAAGACTGGATCGCCAAGAAAGGATTCGATGAGAAATACGGAGCCAGACCTCTGCGCAGAACATTGCAGCGAGAGATTGAAGACCGTATGGCCCAGAGATTCCTGGAAGGTGCCTTTCGCGAGCCGACCATAGTTCTTGTAAGTTCCGAAGGGGAAGGAACCGCGGAAGCTCTTAGCTTCCAGGAGAATCCCTGGGGCGAATACGAAGAAATCGTCCGGCAAAAGGAAGAGGCAAAGAAGCAAAGAGAAGAAGAATTGCGAGCCAAAAGCCAGAACAACATCAAGATGTCTGGCGGAGTAACCGTTAGAAATTCCGATTCTCCCTCTGCCCGGCCGGCCAATACGGGTCAGGTGAGTTGAGTCCAGTACAGACAATATCGGCATATCAAGTAGCCCTGGAATCCGGCTTTCTGCTGGCCGGATCGGCTGTTCTTTCCGGTATCTGTCTGTACCTTAGTGTGAAACTGGCTCGTTGGCGATGGCAGAAAGTTGCCAACGGGCATGCAGAAATCACAAGAATCAGACCGTATTATCGCAGACCCGTCATTCCTCGAAGTCGATTTGTAGAGATCGAATATTCCTTCAAGCATCGTCGAAATAGCTTCAGCGGAAGTGCCATCGTTCCAATACGACATTTCATTGCTGATCTAGGCCCTATTATCGCTCAGGATCCTCGAGTGGATGTGCCTGTTTTACATTGCGATCGAAATGCCAGGGTAGTCGGTGAAGAGGCCATAGAGCATTTCTTGCTGGAAGGAAAGAGTAAGGTTCAGATACGTTATTTGCTCCGGGACCCGGCCCGAAATTTCCTTGCCTCGTCGGAAGGTCGCAGAAAAAGCATAGTAAGGAAGCGCTCAAGACATTCTTGAAAGTGTTTAGCTCCCGGAACACCGGATTAATCTTATGAAACGAAACTATATCCAGGGTTTTCAGGCCCTGACAGGGATTGCCCTGGCATCCATTCTAGCCATACTAATATTCAGGGCAGGTAATCTGCATGCAGAGGAATTACCGCGGTACAACGAAGCGGTGCAGCTTTTCCAGCAGGGAAAATATGAGCAGTCCCTGGAGGCCATTCGCTCGGTTTTTGATGATCATAAATCCTCCTACGCATTCAGAGTTCTGGCTGCAGCAAACTATCTGGAGCAGGGAGATTATGCAAGCGCCGCATCCCACCTGAGATATTGCATGAAAGATCATCCAGGTCGGGCCGAGCCCCATGCACTGCTGGCAGCGGTATTTCGCAGATCCGGGCAGCCGGCCAAATCCCTGGCCCATATTCGAGACAACATTGGCAAATACCCGGACTCGGTGCAGATTCGCTGGGAAGCGGCTCTGGCCTATATTGCCCTGGATCGAGTGGAACCTGCAAGGATTCATGTAAGCAAAATACTTTCTGTGGATCCGAATCATTTTCGCGCCCTGTATCTGGATGGAGTTCTTTATCTGAAAGCAGGCGATCTGGAGAATGCTGAGTTCCGTCTGCGAAATGCGGCTCGTATTGGAACTTCGGATAAGAGGCTGCAATTTGGTCTTTTGAATAATCTGGGATTAACCCTGAGCCTTCTGGCCGCCCGTACCGATGGTGCCAGAAGGGCCGCTTACATTGAGCAGGCCAGGGAATACCTGGAGAAAGCAGCTGAGATCAGACCCGATGATCCAGCTCTAAAACGAAACCTGTCTACATTGCCTGCGTCCTGATGATTACTACGGAACAAAAAACCGTAGCCATTCATACCCTGGGTTGCCGGCTCAATCAGTTCGAGTCAGATGGAATCATCGCCCGATTTCTGGATGAGGGTCAGAAGTATAGACTCATTAACCTGGAAAAAGGGCCAGACATAGCAATCATCAACACCTGTACGGTAACGGATCAGGCTGAGTCCAGAAGCCGCGCTCTGGTTCGCAAGATACTGCGAAAGAATCCATCCAGCAAGATTGTAATTACAGGTTGCTACGCTCAGACCGATCCGGATCGCGTAGCTTCCATTCCAGGGGTCTTTGCAGTTATAGGAAATGATCGAAAGACCGGACTGAAAGGTATTGTGGAGGATCTGGAAAAAGGCATCCTTCCAGAGGGAAAGCCTGCGCAAACCACTGCACCGGTATTTTCCGCAGGAGGGCTGGATCGTCAGAAGGGCGAAAGCAAACGACCGGTGCTGGAAGATCCATTCGCATACGGTGATGTATTTCCTGTAGGTCACAGTCGTGCCTATTTAAAGATTCAGGATGGATGCGATAGACGTTGTAGCTATTGTAAGATTCCAAGAGCCAGAGGAGGAGGGATATCCCGTTCCTTCGATGAAATCCTGGAGCATGTTAGTCGACTAAACGATCGGCGAATTCCAGAAATAGTAATTACCGGTGTGAATCCCGGATGGTACAGAGATCAGGGTCGGTCCTTCAATCAAT
Source organism: Leptospiraceae bacterium (assembly GCA_040217195.1). GTDB lineage: Bacteria > Spirochaetota > Leptospiria > Leptospirales > Leptonemataceae > UBA3465. The sequence continues at coordinate 140,651 of JAVJNR010000008.1, forward strand.
TGATCTTCGAAATACTTCAAAGACTGGATTACAGCCGACTACGACTGAGCAGCATTGAGCCCTGCGATGTGGATGAGCAACTGGCAGAGCTAAGTTTGCATCCTCGTTTCTGCAATTATTTCCATGTACCTCTTCAGAGCGGATCCCGAGAGATCCTGAGACTAATGCGCAGAACCTACTCTGCAGAAAGCTATCGCAAGAGGATGGAAACGGTACGAAGGGTTAATCCGGATGTATTTATGGGAACGGATGTGATTACTGGATTTCCAGGTGAAGGCGAATCCCATTTTCAGGAAACCCTGGATCTGCTAAAGGATCTGGACATTGTTCAGGTTCATTGCTTTCCTTATTCTCCAAGAGAAGGAACGGATGCTTTGAATCTTCCCGACCAGGTGGATCGCGGTGTGGCCAAACAAAGGGTTCGCACTCTGCAGGACTTTTCAGTAAGTCAATGGCAGAAGTACATAGCAGCCATGAATGCCCAGAAGAGGATTGGAGTCATAGAACAGCTGGACCAGGACAAACAACTGGGCACAGCTTTAAGCGATGATTATGTTCGAATTCAATTCTCTACTGAAAATCGAAGTACCGAAGATCTGAAAGGAAGACTTGCCTGGTTTACTCTGGGGCAAGCGCAGAGCGATCGATCGGTCCAGGGAAAACTGGAAGAAGTCCTTCCCTGAATGCTTTGAGCCCCTTTGAACGCTTTGAATGCCTTGAGTGATTCAAGGCCTGGAACGAGTAATCCTACATTTGATAATAGACCGTTTCTTCGAATTTCTCTGGATTCTTGAATAGAACAATTCCATACACGAATTCATTGATTTTCAATCGCTGGGAGATATTGTACCCTGCTTCATCGATGAAATACTCCATGCGATCCCTGGATACCTTTTGCTGAATTTCAGGCCCGGATGGAGATTCTCTTCTTTCCCAGTCGATTACCACCACCGGCCTTTCATCCTTTAGAACTCTGCCTATGCCTCGTAATGCAAGTGTGGGATCTGCAAAGGTAGACATAACACAGCTACAGAAGATCAAATCCATGGATGGAATCCAGTCCGGAAGCAAAGGATGCTCGGTGCGCTCTACGTAAAAAGGGGTGAATCTTTCGATCTTTTCTTTTACCTTTCTCTGCAAACAGTAGTCTATTAATAGCTCCTGACATTCGGCGCCCCAGACATGTCCGTCTTCTGGCAAATGCTTTAAAAAGGCATCCAGGAAGTAGCCGTTTCCCATGCCAAAATCCAGTACATTATGTGTATCATGCAGTGGAAGCTGGTTCAGGATGCGATTTACCGGAAACAGATCGGCCCGGGCCTGAGAGAGCAGGTATCGGTGATATTTAGGGTCTTCGTAAAATGGTAATCCGCGCATCTATGTTCACCGGTGCGGCCTTTATCGGCAGCTTTTTGCATGATCTGAATTGAATTTGCTAACTGGCAAGTCCGATAGTAGAGATAGGCTCAGACAGGAATAAATGATGAGACGGTATTTTACACTTTGCATTGTCTTTGTGGCAATGGGCAGCCTCTTTGGTATTGAACGGCCGGACAAAATCCCGGGAATTGATCCTCTTCCCATGGCTCAGGGCGATGCCACTGGCATTTCAGACGAAAAACCAGCGGACAATCGGCCGGATGATGGCATACCCAACAATGAAAACACCGATCGACCGGATGGAGATAGCGGATTTCCCCGTGTAAGAAATCTAACGGTTACTCCGGATGCTCGTTATTCCAATTCTGCGAAGATCTCCTGGGAAGTGCATCCCGATCTATCCACCCGTCTTTATATTGTGCGATACAGTCGTCCCATCAGTACGCGAGAGCTACTTCTGGATTCCTACAACCTGACTCCCAAACAACTGGAACCGGAGCAAACCACTTTCATAGACAAAGATATTCCTCAGGGAACGTATTATTATGCCATTGTGGCCAGCCATGAACTATCCAAAGATGGTAGGCTCAAGCTTATCGCAGGTCAGAACTATACCGCTGTTCCATTCATAGTTGGCCGTCCTGGACCCACAGATTCCGAATCCTGCACCGCTGATAGGGACAGGGATTATCGCCCGGAAGAATTTCAGGTACTGGATATAGTGGCCATCAATACAGAGAAGGGAGTGGTTCTTAACTGGAAAAAACCTCCTGTTCCTGGCGTACGTTTTCATGTTTATCGCGGTCCGGATCCTCTGGATTCTGCGGAACGATTGGCCAAAGCGACTCGCCTGGGAGATGCAAGAGAGGAAAGTCCATTCTTCGAAGATACCAGCCCGGAAGATGGAAACCAGGTCTATTATGGTGTTTCTGTATTTGACTGCGTAAATAACAAAGAGTATCCGCTGTTAACGTTGAATGAATCCTACATCAGTCATACCTATGTAAGGCCTGAGCGAAAGGTTCAGTTTGATAGCTTCCTTCCAGGCTCTTTGATGGCCTATCTGGCAAGCAAAGATACGATTCGACTTCTATGGGTGGATCCAGGTCCTGCTATTAAGGACTATGAGGTGTATCGCTCCTCGGAGCCCATCCAGGATCTTTCGGCCCTGACGCGTGCCAAGCAAATAGGTACAGTGGAAAATGGCGCCAACGGTTTCACCGATACAGGATTGAAGCCCGGTCAATATTTCTATGCATTGATTCCAAGGTCTACATCTGGAAGAAAGATTATGGAGCTTCAGGCAGGCAGGACTTTTACCGCCTTCGGGGTTTCCATTCGCGGCGGATCCTTCGATCCAGATAAACCGAACCTATTCGAGACTCCAGGCGACGGACGAATCAAAGATCTGAGTGCAACGGTAGAAGGGGATTCGGTAATCTTCGAATGGAAGTTTGGCTCCGGTGTTACCGAAGAGGATGTGCAGCTATTTCTGTATCGTAGCAAAGAGCCTCTGCCGGACATCCAGGCCATAGAACGCACCGGAGTGTTTCTGGCCGAGATTCCTACATCCGCTCGCAGATATCTGGATCGCACCGGTGGTCAGCGCTACTACTATGCATTCGTAGAAAACTATCCTGCGAAGAAAAAAACCAATGTCTATCATACTCCAAAGCCTCTGGGGCCAGTAACTACTACAGAACCAGAGACCACAGAGACGGATACCAAACCTGGCGCCGATGATAGACTGAGACAGATCCTGGGCAAAACCTATGCGATGCAAAAATACCAGGATTGTGTGGATGAGGTACGTAACTTTCTACAGGAAAAGGATCTTCCTGCAGAAGTGCGAGTGAAGGCACTCTTCTATCAGGGACAGAGCTACTATTTCACCGGGCAGTATAACCAGGCCCGAGATATTTTTACCCGGAAGGATGTGATCGATCAATTTGGGGATCGGGCATTGTTCTGGTACCGACGAATCCTGGAGAGGACTGAATAATGTTATCGGCACAAAGAGCAATTTTTATCGCGGGGCTGCTGTTTCTCACCGCCGGAACTTCCTTTCTGGCTCTGGATCAATGGCGCTTTAGCCGGGTTCTGGGAGAAATGAATCTGGCTGGAAGCCCGGATGCAAGAGAGCAGATGAGAATGGAAGAGGGCATGAGCGATCTGCGGGAAGCAGAGGAGTATCTGGCACAGAACTCTCTGGAATCCGCTCAGAAAGCCCATGATCGTTTTGTGCATGTTCTTTCCAGGGATCTGAACAAGGATGTGAATCAAAGGGCTTCCTACGGAATTGCAGCCAGTCTGGATCGACTGGGTGATCGGAACCGAGCTGTGGAGCATCTAAGGCTTCTACGTGATGAAGGGGTGAAAGATCCACTTCTAAGAGAAAAGACGGAATACCTTCTGGGCCGGCTGTTGATTCTATTTGGTCACGATGAAGAAGGAAAATCCATCCTTCAGGAGTTGCTGGCAAAAACCCAGAACCGGCTGATCAAATCCAGGATTCATACTACCTTTGGCGATTACTACCGACTTACAGGACAGAAAACAAAGGCAGAAAGAAACTATAGGATTGCTCTGGAATACAGTCCTGGTAACCTTCATGCAGAAGTGGAAAGAGCAGAGATGCTGGATGGGGATCCGCGCAGCAATTACTACTATCATGAGGATTATCTGATCGATTCCAGTCTTCGAAAGAAGAAAGAAACCAAACAGACTACCACTACCAGGCCTTCCAGAAATCCCAGAAAGGATGAAAACAAAGGTAAGGAAGAAACCGAGAAGCCAGCCAAAGGAAATGCCAGGGAGCTGTACGAGCAGGGAATTAAACATTTTCGTGACAAACAGTACCCGGAAGCGGTTTCTAAATTCCAGGCGGCCCTTAAAGCCGGGCCAGATTCTGATCTTCGAGAGAATATATTGTATAGAATGGCCCTTAGTTTGAGCGCCGGTGGCGAAAAGAGCAAAGCTCTGGAGCTGTTTTCTGCGGTGATAGAGAATCCTTCCCTGCTACTTGACCAGGCGGCATACATCCAAAGGGGTATAATACTGTTCGATCGAGCTCAGGTGAAGGATGCCTACGAAGAATTCAAGCGTGCATCGTCTCAATTTCCAGATGGAGCCTATACGAACAAAGCTCTGGAATGGCAAAGAGAAGCGGAAAACATACTTCAGGATAGAGAGCGTTTAAAAAACTAGACCAGGTATTTAAATACCTGTCAAAATTAACAGGTTCGCACATTGCTGCGGACCTTTTTTATGCCTTCATGGCATCTAAAAGCGCTGAGTATCGCAGCAAGTTGATTCAATACTAACTTCCAGGGAAAGTAACTTCGCCTTTTCATTCTTCAGCTAAGATCAAAGGATTAGTTTCCCATCCCCCCCATAGGCATGGCTGGAAACGTCGCAAAAAATTTACTGATGTGGACGCGAATTTCATAATCGAGTTGCATCATCGTGCCTGAATTTTTTTATGCGAACTGGAGTCAGTCAAATGAGTAACGCTACCAGAAAGAAATACAATAAGAACATCACTGAAGGTATCAAACAGAGTAAGCGCGAGTACGCGGTCCGGTATTATGCCGAGCGAGATTATCGTAAGGATGATGCTACCGGAGGCGTGGATGCAAAAGAACTGAAGAAGAACTGGAAACATGTGGTTTCATACAGCATGTCTGAAGGGGATCTGGCACAGAAGCTTGCTACTTCCGTTACCTATATTCGCTATCTGCGCAGAAAGGTAGCAATCTGCCAGAAGCATGGCGTATCCGATGCGGCCGAAATATACAAACTATCCGCCGGCGTAGGCGAAAAAACATTAAAAGCATTCTTTGAGTCCAAAGGGAAGTCTGGCAGCAAAGGAACTCCGGCCAGCAAGAAAAAAGCTTCCGGGAAGAAGTCGGCCAAAAAGAAAGCAGCCAAGAAATCTAAGAAGTCCGCCAAGAAGAGCAAGAAGACTGCTAAAAAGAAAGCGGCCAAGAAGTCCAAAAAGGCTGCTAAGAAAAAAGCCCGCAAATAAAGCGGGCCTGTATGGTCTCTCCTGGCCGGTGAATTCTGGCAGCAGGGACCGCTACCGGGCAAAAATGCTTTACGGCCAGAGGCCTGAAAAAGACACTGCATTCAACGGGTCAGTAGCTCAGTTGGTTAGAGCACTTCTCTGATAAGGAAGGGGTCGGAAGTTCGAGTCTTCCCTGACCCAAATCCCCTCCAGTTTCCTCAAACAATAGTTCTTTCGTTTCATTCCGTAGAAAGAACTGTCCATTCAAGATTAATTAGCAGATCAGACCAGCTCGAATCCCGGTGATTGGATTTCTCAGAGTCAGAGTTTTATCTGGCAAAGTCAGGGCGAATCCCCGGCCAGTAGAGATTCTGTGTAGATTGCAATTCCCCGCGGTCCGTTGCCAGTGGATACCAGTCCATTGGAAGTTAAGATACCGGTGGATCCAATGGAAAACATATTGATGTTGTCCGGCGTAGAATTGGAGACGTAGACGTATCGACCGGTGGGATCGATGTCCATATGAATGGAGCCTGAGCCCCCCGTAGGTACAGAATTTGGGGAATTATCGCTTAGCTGCCCATCGGCTGCTATGTTATACATTCGCACAGTTAGAGCTCCGGACTGCCAGCAATTTACAAATAGGTATCTGGATTGTGCGTCCACCACTACTTCGGCAGGCCATGTATCTGTGCCCACCGTGGCCGGAGATAGGGGAGTCAGCGCTCCGGATGAGCTATTTACGCTGAACATCCGCACCAGATTGCTGCTCTGGCTGGTAACATATAGATACTGTAAATCACCGGTGAGGGTCAGTCCATTTGGCTGCGAACCTCCGGTGCTGGCGCTTCCAATGTAGGTTAAAGCCCCGCTGGTTATGGTATGAATGCGAATCTCGGATCCGCTGGAGCATAGTGCATAGAGATAGTTGCCATTTGGATGAATTTCCAGTTCCCGTGCTGCACCGCAGCCAGCAAGGCTACTGGAAAATGTCCACTGGCCGGTGGAAGGATCGATATCATAGATCTCAATTTGGGCCGTAGCATTAAAACCCACATAACCGTACAGACCGGAAGGATGAACCGCTATTGCAATGGGCTGACTGCCCGAAGTAGCTACATTAAATGGACTTAGCTGAGAAAGCTGGCCATCGCTTCCAATGCGAAACATGCTAATGTTATCTGCACTCTGGTTCGTGGCATATAGAAATTGTCCGTTGGGATGAATTATCGGATAGCCGGTATTGGCTCCTCCGCTTGCAATAGTGGCTGGAGACAGGGCTGTCCAGACTCCAGTGGAATCATCCACGGAATACATTCCAATAGAAGCATCACCCTGATTGGCAACATAAGCGTATTTAAGCACTGTGGTGTTACTCAAAGCGGCGCCCAGCAGAAGCAGACTGGAAAAGTCTTTCTCGTTTTCATTTCCAGTTAGTCCGAAATCGAAAACCGGATGCAAAACGCATTGTGGTAACAGAAATGCAGATAGAATAATGGAAAGATAGATCTTCAGAGCCTGACTCCTGAACTAAGATTGAAACCTCTACTATTGAATCGTCACTTTCCATTCCTTCCACTATTTTTCCTGAAATCAGTGCCCCCTGGGGACCGCTTTCGACGGAATCGGTGTCTCATTAGAGCTGCACTACGATAATAGGACATGGATCCGGGATGCTAATTCGCATTCAGCCACTTCATTCGACACTCAATGAACAATGCTGCATTCGAAATAAGATAAGCCCACATCTGGTATCCCGCTTCTCCGGGGCGATGCATGGTGCTGTCCAGGATACAGTGCATCTCATAGGAGCGGCTGCAATGCAATGGTGTGTCTACGTAGGGGACATTCGCTTTCCTGGCGACAGAAACGCAGTAGAAAAAGCCATCCGACCATCCGTCGTAGGGCGAAAGAACTGGCTATTTTCTGGAAACGAGACAGGAGCCGCGGCCAGTCCTGCTAAGTCTTCGGTGTTACAAACCGCCCGAGCTAAGGGCCTGGACTCCTACTGGCATTTCGAGTATCTCCTCAAAAAAACTCCAGCATTCTCCGAGTCATTCGGACCTGGAGGGACGGCTCCCACAGCAGATTCATCCTACAATTATTACCGAATATCAGAAGGGGCCCAGTTAGTCCAGAGGGGAGGGTTTGGCGCTTACTTACCCATTGGACTCTTACATCTCTGCTTGGACCATAATACTTTTGCCTGTACGCAACAATGCGCGCATTCTCTTCGCCCATTTGCCTCAATCACAATCTGCATACATGGCCAGGTTCGTTGCATATGGTTGATCATCGGCGACTGCTACAAAACGTCCCTTTTCGTAAGTTACCGAAGTCCAGGGCTGAGCCACCGGAATGGACCGTTGTGTCCATACTTTACCGTCCGGCGAAGTCAGAACAGCACTCTCGATTGCACCATCCATCAATGTGTAGCCAACAGCTACAAAGAGTCCGTCGCCGTAGGTGATGCCAGATACTCGCGTCGATTGCAAAACGGGGGACCCGATCTCTGTCCAGCTGCGACCGTCGTGTGACCAGGCTATAACCTCGTAAGCGCCAAATCCTCCCCTCTGGACTAATTCTGCGCCTTCTGAAATTCGGATATGATGCTGGGATCAATCCGGTGCGGAAGCAGCGCTTCAAGATCTGCGCGGCTCTGAGGATAGCTTAACTTTTCCAGCAGATACCTGAAATACCAGTAGGAGTCCAGGCCGTTTGCATGGGCCGTTTGTAAAACAGAATAGATGGCGGCACTGGCTGAAGCCCCCTTCTCATTGCCAGAGAACAGCCAGTTCTTTCGCCCTACGACAAACGGTCGGATGGCTCTTTCTACCGCATTATTGTCGATAGGAATGTGCGGCCGGCTCAGGTAGACCTCGAGCTTTTGCCTTTCACCCAGAGCATACTGAATGGCCTTGCCGAGAGGACTGGACGGAGTAATCTCTGCTTCCAGTTTAACAAGCTTCCGAAAAAGGAACTTAAACAGCCGAGCGGACTTGAGTCTGCGAAAATGCAGGATTTCTTCAGCTGTGGCATTTTCTTCCTGCATGACTCTTTCGTAATGGTACACTCGCCCAATGATTTTCAGAATGGACTCGGCATGGCCGGATCCACCGGCATCATAGGCTTCTTTGAACTTTCGCCGTGCATGAGCCCAGCAGCCTGCATGGATGATTCCATTTTCCCTGGCAAAGATGGCATAGGGTTCATGGCCATCGCTCAAAAGGGCGCCATTGTACCTTCGCAAGTTGTTGCGCAGGACATCGGTGGAACGCCGGGGATCGTATCTGTAGATCAGTAATGGTCGATCCGGTGGACCGGACTTAAAGAGCCACATATAGGATTTCGCCCGGGCAGGGCGGCCGTTTTCATCCAGAACCTGTAAAGTGGTTTCATCCGCTGCCACAAAATCGCTGGAAAGAAGATCCTTTCGCATAAGAACGAGCATGCGGGATAGCTTTCGGCCCACCTGAACGGCCCAGTTACACATCGTGGTCCGAGATAGTTCGACAGATAGGCGCTTAAAGATGCGTTCCAGGCGGTAGAAGGGCAGATGGTCATCAAACTTGCTTACCAGAATGTAAGCCAGAAGTCCGGGAGAGGCGAAACTCCCTGGAATAATGTGATTTCTCGTAGCAGACAGTACTCCGGGCTTACTTTCATCGGCAGTGCCTTCGCAGGATTTGCATGCATACTGACGATACACATGCTCTTTCACCACCAATTTGGCCGGGATGAGGTCCAGTTCCCTGCGTCGGTCTGGCTGGATTTCGGAAAGCTTCTCTCCGCAGGCACAGGTCTTCTGGGATTCGTCTATATCATGAATGATTTCTTCTACGGGCAGGTTATCCGGGATTGAGGCTTTCTTTTTCCTTTTTCGAGAATGACCTTTTACTTCGGTGCGCGGCTCTACCTCACTTTCTACAACCGAAGACTCTGCGCCTGTCTCTATCTCATTGAAGATCAGTTGCTGCGCTTTGTCTTCCTGGGTCCATTTTTCGGACTTGTGAGCAAATTGAAGTCGTTTCGCAAGCCTGAGTTCTTCTCGCAATACTGTATTCTCAGCTCGAACATTCTTGAGCGAGGTTTCGGCTGAACGCAGTTTAGCTTTTAGAGCTTCGTATTCTTCTATCGGAAGCGATACCGTCACGCGAAGAATATTATGTCTGCTTATCTGATTTGCAAGAAAAAATCAGGATACACTTGAGTACTTCAGTTCACGGTGCGCACGAAAGAAATCTATACCGGCAAGTAACCACCTGAGCTCCTGCTGGCTCAATTCCCTGACTTCGGAGGACTCTCCAGGCCAGGGAAACCGATTCTCTTCCAGACGTTTCTGCCAGAGACAGAATCCATTGCGATCCCAGTACAGAATCTTTAGAAGTCTCTTGCCATTGGAGAAAAGAAACAGATCTCCGTTCATGGAGGCTTTACCCATTTCCTGCTCCACCATTTGAGACAGTCCATTGATAGCCTTGCGCATGTCTGTTCGGCCGGGCCGAAGGTAGATCCTTACCTTCTCAATATCTGTGAAGATCATCCCCTGTGTACCTCGATGGTAATTTCTCCATCTGGCGCAATGCGGATCTGAATCGTTGGATCTGAAGCTTTTAGAGCTGGTAGAGCTATGAAGTCTTTTTTCTTACCTGAGCTTGCCGGGACCGCACTGCTAAATCTCTTTACCCAGCGGCCAAAACTACGATCATTCAGCCCATTCTGCCGACTGAATTCTGCGATGGATAACCCGCTGCTCTTCCACTTCTCGTAACGCTCTTGCCAGATTTCTCTACTTTCACCTGTCATGTAAGGAAGCTTACCATGGCCTCTCCTGAACCGGAAGGTGGGAGGATTTGGCGCTTACATAACCTCATCGCCAACGGCAACAAATACTCCCTTACCATATACGATATCCCAGAATTTCGGGGATTGTGGGAGCCCCGAAGAGGAGCTTTCCCAGGTCATTCCGTCGAGCGAGGTGATTTGGGTGTCATTGGAAGGAAAAACACCGCCAACACCGACGTAAATACCATTCCCGTATGTTACGGCCGACCAACCATTGTTTTCGCCCGTAGATCTCCTGGTCCAGAAAAGTCCGTCTGGAGAAGTAAGCACACCTGTCGATCTTCCAAGTGCAACAAACTGTCCATTTGCGTACACGATCGATTCCCACGCCGGAGCAGTATTGCCGTCTGCCTCCGATACGATCGCTGTCCAGACAGCGCCATCGAGGGAGATCATGACGCGATTCGTACCGGTCCGGGATATGGCCACCAGCAGATTGTTGCCCGAGGCAATGTCACTCCATTCATTTAGCGGCCCGGCCTGGCGAGTTGTCCAGTGGAGGCCATTCGGAGAAGTCATGATCCGATTGGTACCCTTATCGCCCACGACTATATACTGATCCATCGCAAAATGGACGGACTCCCATGAGTTGACCTCTGGAATCTCCACCGTTTTGAAATTGAGTTTCGAATTAGAACAGCGATCGCTCGAATTGTCGCCCTCGCCAAGCAATGCCAGGATAAGCGGTCCCAGATCTTCGGCTGGCTTCTGGCATCCGGCGAGCAGGATCGACAGGGTCAGAATGGATAGAGGAAAAATCCTCCGCGGTGATTGGGTAAAAAATGTATGGGTCTTCATCATAGATTCCGCCTGGGCTTCAGATGGGTTCTCTGAGTGTATTTTTTGGGCTGCATAAAGGAGCCGGTTCTAGCGTACTGACTGGGCGGCCAGTCAGTCAAATCCTTTTCCCCGGGTTAAGGAAAAAAATGCAATGGCCGGATGGAAAAACCGCTGCTCGAGTATTGCTCACAGGCTCCGGAGCTTACCATTGGGCCTCAAACAGACGGTGCTGAAGAATAACCAGGGAAATTGGAAAGACGGTAGATAGATTTGCCTGGAGTAGGCAGGGGATTTTTTTATTTGGCCAGGGCCAGGGCCAAGACCAGGGGCAGCGGCGACGGGGAGAGGACTTTCTGGCGACACCCCCGGCATCCTATGCATACGTTCCGTAGCAGGCAGGTCGGACGGGCTCTAATGACCTAAAAAATTAGAGGCGCTGCCGGTAGCGTTGGCAAGGAAGGTTCAGAGGAGTGGAATCGTGCGATTCCTGTCTCCCCTGTCTTCAGTGGCTGGTATGGATTCCTGCTGATTCACTGATGGGCCGGTTTTTGCGCCATGGCTCCCAGAAAATTCCAGTGAGCGGCCAGGGCCTTTCGCACGGAAGGAAAGCGATTGTATCGGATAGAAAACTCTTCGCAGGTTTCTTTTACGATTTTGCTGATAGCCGGATAATGAACATGGCAGATTCGAGTAAATAGATGGTGCTCGATTTGAAAGTTCAGTCCTCCCAGATACCAGGTGGCCAGCACATTGTTTGGTGCGAAATCGGCGGTGGTTTGAACCTGGTGCACGGCCCAGTCCTGGGGTAATTCACCGGAGTCCTCATTGGCCTGCGGAAATCCAGTGGCAGGAGTGGTATGAGCCAGCTGAAAAACTACGGCCAGGGTAACGCCAGTTACCATGTGAACGGCCAGAAAACCCAGCAGAACATATAGAACCGGATGAAAATACAGAGGGATGAAAAGTGCGTAGGAGAAATAGAAAAGCTTTGTAAGGAAAAACAGTATCTTGTCTCGAAGGGACGTTGCAGGTATCCGGTGTGCGCCGATCTGACCGGTGAATAGCTTTTTGAAATCTGTATAACCCAGCCAGTAAATGGTAAGCAGGCTGTACAGCGGAAGTGCATACCAGCGCTGAAATCGATGCCAGGGTTTATGCGGCTGATGGGGGCTCAGTCTTAGAAGCCCTCCTGTATCGATGTCATCGTCCAGTTCGCCTACGTTTGTATAAGTATGATGAAGAACATTGTGCTTTTGCTTCCACATCTGGCTGCTTGCGCCAATCAGTTCCAGGGTCCAGCTCAATGAACGATTAATCCATTTGTTGCTACTGAAGCTGCCATGGTTGGCATCATGCATGATGTTAAATCCCACCAGAACAAATCCCTGGGCCAGTGCAAAACCGGCCAGAACAGCGATGATCAAGTTACTGGAAAAAAAGACCAGAACTACATAGGAAGCCACAAGCCATCCAAGAATCAGGGCTGCTTTCAGGTAGATGGAGGCAGTTGCAGTTTTCTTTTTGCTGTTTTTCTGAAAGTATTCATCCACTCGTTGCTTCAGGGTTGGATAGAAGGTTCCGCTGCGTGGAAAGGTGGTTCGAGTCATTATTGTCCTCCGGCAAGATCTGTATTTCAGTCTGGACCAGGAATTCAGTGGTTCGAACCGTAGGCTGACATTCCAGGTGCAGGCGATTTGAAAATACAGACTTCTGCGCCAATATGGTCCATTTTGCAGCTCCGACCCTGATCCAATGATCTGTGGGGGCCGGGCCAGAATGATCCAGTGGATAAGACCGATTCCGGGCTTTCGGGTTGCAAAAAAAATATTGCGGAGTCTGGAGGTTTCAGGGCGGTTTGGTGCTGTTTTTTAGAAGCTTTCCATTTCCCGGTGATAGAGCTGAGTCAGTTCCTGGATTAAACGATCCGCATCTCTAAAGCGCAGTCCTTTCGTAGGAATGGCCGGCAACACCTTCACATGATGAGTGCCGCCTTTTAGAATCCTTTTCTCTGGATTCACCAGATGGCCCATGTCCTGGTTGACGATGGGCACGATGGGAGCTTGAGCCGCGATGGCCATGATGAAAGCACCCTTTTTGAATTCTCCCAGGCCTTTGCCCTTGCTTCTAGTTCCTTCCGGGAAAATCCACAGATGGCGCCCTCGTTTCTTGATTGCATTTGTGGCATCTGTGACTGCCTTTTTTGCGCCGGAGGCATCTTCGCGATCCACAAGGATGTTATCCGAGGCCAGAAGAATGATACCGAACAGTGGAACTTTGAGCATTTCTCTTTTAGCAAGCACCACGGTATTTCTGGGATACATACTGCCCATGAAGAATGCATCCAGATTGGACTGATGATTGACCATTAGAACGGATGGCTCGGAGGACATGGATTCCAGGCCTTCTACGCGAACTTTGATTCCAAGGATTCGCATACCCACTCCGCCCAGGAGTCGGGCGTATAGCCAGGCACTGAAGGGCCGACCCCAGGTAACCAGGCTGATCAAAAATACCAGAAGGGTGACTATGCCGGCCCAGATTCCGGCGAAAAGCATTCTAATTCTATAGTTCATATGTTTTTCTCGAGCTCACCGTTTATCCACCGGGCCTTCAGTCAGCCGGGCACAGTATATCGATCATTGCAGGGGCTGGCAAGAACATTGGGAAATTAAGGGGAGTGGGTTAATTGATCGTTCGTGAATCTCGGGACGTACAGTTGGCTCCTGGAGAGGCGTTGCCTGTGGCAGGGGACAGGGCTGATTGCTTCCAGGGAGGTTGGCCCATTAGCTTGTAGGAGGTCGGGGGATCGCGGGCAGTACTAGGGTACGATTGTGTGGTCTCCATGGTGAAGTATAAAAAGCGCTGGTATTAATGTTACTTAATAATAAATAATGACCGATCTGGAGCCCGCAGGTGGTACAATTATGAACGAACTCAGGCAACAAAAATACGCTGATTCAAGGCGCAGATGGATTCTTTTCGCAGCACTGGTAACCATTCCGTTTTGCGTGCTGGTTGCTCAGGAGCCAAAGAATGGGCTCGAACTGGCCAAGCAACGCCATGCAAAAATGGGTCGAGGCATCAGTCTTGCAAACTTTCTGGAGATTACCAATCCATCAAACCGTGTTCGCATTACAACGGATGATATTGTGACAATTAAGAATGCTGGATTTAACACAATTCGCGTCCCGGTGAAATGGGAGTATGATAGATCAAATGTTGAAAAGTTGGGTCCATATGATCGGGGTGTCTATCCAGATAGATTCTCTGCTATCGCTGCTCCATTGCAGAAAGACTCTTCAGTTGCGGGAAAGTTTTTGAAGGACTGTAATAACTACATGGGCCGCCAGAGCAAGAAACCCGTTAAGCCCAATGCGAAATTTACTCGATTTCAGCAACCTGAGGAACAGCTTGCATGCGTTATTCTACGCGCCAAAGGGGAGGGCATAATGGTTATTGTAACCAATCATCACAATAACACAATCATTGAAGTGGGAAAGGAGGATTCGGAATGGTCTGCCCGGAAGGAGGCTTTTCTTAATCAGACCAATCTAATCATTTCTGCTCTGGAGCCGTGGAATGACACAGTCATGTTCGAATTGCTTAACGAGCCCAATGCCGATAAATGGTCACGTACAAATATGGACAGAGAGAGCTGGGAGATAATCCTTTCTGGCTTTTCAGATGAGAATCGAAAGCCCACCAGGCTGACATTGCTCATTGGAGGCACAGATTGGAACTCCATCCGTGGCCTAGACGAATTGAACTTGCCAATGAATCCTAATGGCGGGAACATAATACTGACCGCCCATTATTACGATCCTCCTTGTTTTGCCCAGGCATACGAAAAGAGAAGAAATTCACGATGCTTGAATGAAATAAAAGCCCACAGGACCATTCGGCCGCTGGAAGGCGGTAAATGCAGTTTATGCTGCCAGTCTGTCGAGTGCTCTAACATTAACCAGACTGAAGTTGAGAGCGTTTGGTGGAGTCCGCATGCGAAATTCCCTGGAAGTCAACATCCATCATATATCCCAGGGAAGCCATTGGAAGGGGAAGTTGAAAAAAAGGGGTGCGATGTAATTCGAGCGGATTTCAAACGCCTGCGTGAAATTGCAAAAGAGAAGGGTTATCCAGTCTTCCTTGGGGAATTTGGCACTACAACGACTATCGCAGATTCCCCATCCAGAGTCCAGTGGGCCTATCACATTGTTCGAGCAGCTCGAGTCGATCGAACATGCCAGTTAGACATGGATCAAGTAGCGGACGCAGGGGCGGTTTCCCCTATTCCCTGGGTGTACTGGGGCTATAACTCAGAAGACTTTGGCATTTTCCGAATACCTGAGGACTCACAGAGAGCTAACTGTCTGACTCCCGAAGGTAGAATAATCAAGAAGAAGGGCCAAAATTCGGAGTGTAGCGGTCAAGATATTCTAAGAGCATTAATGTCCGCTGATAAAATGTCCTTTGCTGAGATTATTGATGGAAAATGAGTATTCCACTGTCTGGAATTCCGACCCCGGTCTGGCTTTTACCTGATTTCAAGATCGTTCTTGCAAAAAAGTGCCTTATGCAGGGAAGTAATCCATAGATGCCCGGTCCGCTTTCCGAAGATCAGCTGGTGGAACAGCCTGCCATAGAGCTCTTTGAAAGCCTGGGCTGGGAATTTGTCAACGCCTTTGAGGAACAAGAAGCCGATGGCTTTGGCCGGGAAACCCGAGCCGAGGTAGTACTCAGACCCCGTCTACTTCTCAGTCTTCGAAAGCTAAACCCGAAGGCGCCGGAGGATGCGGTGCAACGTGCGGCAGATGACCTCTCCCAGGATCTATCTACCTGGAATCCGGTGGCCGCCAATCGGAAGATTCATGATCTGCTACTGAATGGTGTGCTGGTGGATCTGCAGTCTTCGAAATCCGGCAATCCGGATTCCATGCGGCTGCGGGTGGTGGACTGGGCGGATCCATCCAATAATGATTTTCTCATCGTCAGTCAGTTTACAGTTGTAGGATCCCATTATACGCGCCGGCCGGATCTTATAGGATTCTTGAATGGTCTTCCTTTACTCTTGATTGAACTCAAGAAGCCGGGCGTGGCGGCTTTTCGAGCATTCGATGACAATATTCGATCCTATAAAGCTGACATTCCGCAGCTATTCCATTACAACGCATTTATCATCGCATCCAACGGACTGGATACCCGGCTGGGAAGCTTTAGCGCTCCCTGGGAGCATCTGGCGGAATGGAAAAGGGCGGAGTCCGAGGATGAACCTGCGGCGGTGTCGCTGGAGAAAGCCATTCGCGGCACCTGCGAGCCCCGGCGGTTTCTGGATCTGGTAGAGAACTTTATTCTGTATTCGGATGAGTCTGGCGGCACGAAGAAGCTGTTTTCGAAGAACCATCAGTACCTGGGAGTAAACAATGCGCTCAAGGCGCTGGATGCGGCCAGGGGCAAACATGGGCGGATCGGGGTTTTCTGGCATACCCAGGGCTCGGGAAAGAGTTATTCCATGGTTTTCTTTGCCCGTAAGGTACTTCGCAAGCTTCCCGGAAACTGGACCTTTGTAGTGATTACGGATCGCACGGAGCTGGATGATCAAATCGCAGATACATTCGCCAAATGCGATGTGCTGAGCGAAACGGAAAGCAAGGAATGCAGACCGGACTCCGGGACGGATCTGCGTCGGCTGCTGAAAGAGAACCATCGATTTGTGTTTACCTTGATTCAGAAGTTCCGGGCCGGGGAAAATGAAGAGTTTCCGGTGCTTTCGGAAAGAAGCGATATAATCGTTCTTACAGATGAAGCGCATCGCAGCCAGTACGATGTTCTGGCCATGAATATGCGGCGGGCGCTTCCCAATGCATTGTTTCTGGCTTTTACGGGCACGCCGCTGATTGCAGGCGAAGAGAAGACCAAAGAGGTGTTCGGTGACTATATCTCTGTTTATGACTTCAAGCAGTCTGTAGAAGACAATGCCACGGTGCCTCTGTACTATGAGAATCGCACTCCGGTGCTACATCTGGAAAATCCCAATCTAAACGACGATATCTATCAGATCATTGAAGATGCGGATTTGAGCGTGGCGGATGAGCGAAAGATCCAGAGGGATCTGGGACGTCAGTATCATATTCTGACCAGACAGGATCGTCTGGAGAAGATTGCCGGCGATATTGTAAGTCATTATCTGGATCGAGGTTATCAGGGCAAGGCCATGGTAATCTCTATAGATAAGGCCACGGCAGTGCGAATGCATGATCTGGTGCAGGCCGCCTGGGCAGATGAGCTTGCGAAGGTGCAGAAGGATCTGCAGGCCAATCCGGGCAACATAGCCTTCCAGCGGCGCAAGGAGATTCTGGAAAGCACGGATATGGCTGTAGTGGTGTCATCGGCACAGAATGAGGCGGAGTCCATGAAGGAGCTGGGTCTGGATATTCTGCCGCACCGGGATCGGATGAACAAAGACGATCTGGCTTCGAAGTTCAAAGAGCCGGAGGATCCACTGCGTCTGGTATTTGTATGTGCTATGTGGCTTACAGGGTTCGATGCTCCCAGTTGTTCGACGATCTATCTGGATAAGCCCATGCGCAATCATACCTTGATGCAGACCATCGCCCGGGCGAACCGGGTATGGCCTGGAAAGAAGAATGGACTGATTGTAGATTATGCCAATGTGTTTGCTTCGCTGGAGGAAGCGCTTTCCATCTACGGAAAAGGAAAGGGCGGCGATCATCCGGTGGAGGATAAATCGGAGCTGATCAATGAACTGATGGATGCTTTGAAATCCACGGAGGAGTATTTACAGAGTCACGGCGTGGATCTAAAGGCTTTGCTGCAGCTTCGCGGAATGGAGCTGCAAAAGGCCATAGGCGATGCGGCCAATGAATTCTGCAGTCCGGATCCTGTGCGTCAAGAATTCATCGCAAAGGAAAGAAAGGTACTGAGCTTCTATCAGGCGGCGAAACCGGATCCTGCACTTTCGCAGATTGCGCCCAGATGCGCTCTGCTTGGTATGATTGGCCGCGTTGTACGGGAGCGCACCGCGGAGGAAGGGGGTGATCCCGGCGAGGTGATGGCGGAGATCCAGAGGCTGCTGGATGCATCCATTGCCGCGGAAGGATTTGAAATTGCCGAGAAGGGAAGCGAATACAGGATACTGGATCTTTCTAAGATCGACTTTGAGGCTTTGCAGGAGCAGTTCAAGAAATCGGACGAGAAAAAGACACTGCTTGAGCGATTGAAGGCGCAGCTGGCCCGGGAGATTGGCCGGATGATCGATGAGAATCCTACAAGATACGATTTTCGCCAGAAGTTCGAGGAATTGATCCAGAGCTACAACGAAGGCAGCCGCACCATCGAAGAGGCCTACAAGGCATTGCTGGCACTTTCGAAGGCATTGACCGAGGAGCAGAGCCGGGCGGTGCAGGAAGAGCTGAGCGCAGAGGAACTGGCCATATTTGATCTATTGATGAAGCCTGCGCCGGAACTAAAGAAAAAGGAACGCAGCCAGGTGAAGGCGGCGGCCAGGGAGCTGATGGAATCGGTGAAGGAAGCTCTGGTGCTGGACTGGAGGAAGCGTTCCATTGCCCGGGCCCAGGTGCGACTGACCATTGAAGAGGTGCTGGATAAGTCCCTGCCCCGGGATTTTGACAAAGAGCTGTACGAAAAGAAGGTAAGCCGGGTATTTCAGCATATATACGAGAAATATGAATCAAAGGAAAAAAGTGTCTATTCGGCGGCCTGAATGTCGCAGGGCCAGGACACAATACAACTGAATGGAATGGATTGCTCCCTATCAAAAGGATGAAACTACATCGGCGCTGGAGGATCGGCTGTGGAAGACGGCGGATCAGATGCGCGCCAACTCCGGGCTGACCGCGGCGCAGTATTCGGGCCCGGTGCTGGGATTGATCTTTCTGCGGTTTGCGGATGTTCGCTTCCAGGCCATGAAAAAGGAACTGGAAAAGGAAGGAGGATCCAGCCGAAGGCGCTCTCCGGCGGATGATCCCCAGGCCTATATTGCAAAAGGAATCATGTATCTTCCGGAATCGGCCCGGTTTGAGACGCTTCTGAATCTGCCAGAAGGGACGGATCTGGGTAAAGCGGTGAATGAGGCCATGAGCGCCGTGGAAAAGGAAAATGAATCCCTGCGGGGGATTCTGCCGCAGGGGTATCAGAACTACGAGAATGCTACTCTTGCGGAGCTGCTGAAGATGGTGTCTTCCATTCCGGAGGATATGAGCGGCGATGCTATCGGCAAGGTGTACGAATACTTCCTGAGCAGCTTTGCCATGGCGGAAGGGCAGCTGGGAGGCGAGTTCTATACGCCTACATCCATTGTGCAACTGATGGTGGAGATTCTGGAGCCCTATCATGGATTGATCCTGGATCCTGCCTGTGGCTCCGGCGGTATGTTTGTGCAGAGTGCGCGGTTTGTTTCCAGGCATAAGAAGAATCCTTCGAAAGAGATTTCTATCTATGGTCAGGAATTGAAGGATCTGGCCATACCCATCGCTCGTATGAACCTGGCGGTGCATGGACTGGAAGGGGATATTCGAAAAGAGAACTCCTATTACGATGATCTGCATAAAAGCACCGGTCGTTTTGACTATGTGCTTGCGAATCCGCCGTTTAACGTGAATGCGGTGGATAAGGAGCGGCTGAAAACCGAGGTAGGAAAGGGCAAGCGCTATCCTCTGGGACTGCCGCGGACCGATAACGGAAACTATCTGTGGATTCAGATGTTTTATTCGGCGTTGAACAAGAAAGGACGGGCCGGATTTGTAATGGCGAATTCGGCTTCGGATGCACGGTCCAGCGAGATGGAGCTGCGAAAGACGCTGATCGAAGACAGCGCGGTGGATGTGATGGTGGCGGTGGGTCCGAACATGTTCTACACGGTAACCCTTCCCTGTACTTTGTGGTTCCTCGATAAGGCAAAGCGGGCTTTGCCACCCTCACCCCGATCCCCTCTCCCAGGGGGAGATGGGCAAATGGAGGGCTTGTCACCTTCTCCCCGATCCCCTCTCCCAACGGGAGATGGGAAAAAGACTAAATATCGCGGTGGATTCGATTTTGCGAGTTTGAAGGAGCGGGCCAGGGAATTACGAAAGAAGAATACGGATGCGGAGTCCTTCCTATGGGAGTTGTTGCGAAACAAGAATCTGGCAGGGTTGAAATTTCGCAGGCAGCACCAATTCGGCGAGTATATTGCGGATTTCTATTGTCATGAACTCGGACTGGTTCTTGAGCTTGATGGCTCTGTGCACAGCAAAGCAGACCAGAAGAAGCATGATAAGAAACGGGATTCTTATCTGGAATCTCAGGGGCTTACTGTGATTCGTTTTGGGAATGCAGAAGCACTTGAGCAACCCGAAAAAATCCTTGAGAAGGTTCTTAAGGTGAAAGCCGATTCGACCATGACGAATGATTCCGGGATTGTCCGTGGCTGCGATACGGTGCTGTTTCTGGATGCGCGGCATATCTACCGCCAAATAGACCGGGCGCACCGGGACTGGACGGAAGGACAGATTGGATTTCTGGCCAATGTGGTGCGACTCTATAGAGGAGAAAAGCCAGACTATTCGCTGGGCGGCAAGGAAGCAGAGGAGAAGATGAAAGAGATCTTTGGAAAGAAGCCAGCCTACGCAGATGTGGCCGGTCTATGCAAGGTAGCCACGGTTTCTGAAATAGCAGAGCAGGGTTACAGTCTGAATCCGGGCAGGTATGTGGGCGTGGCGGCCGGCGAAGAGATGGATGAGGATGATTTCAAGCAACGATTCGCGGCGTTGCATTCTGAATTCGAAGAGCTGACCAAGGAAGCGCATGGCCTGGAGAAGTTGATTTCGAAAAATGCGAAGGAGATCCTGGGGTGATGAGTGGGGAGTCAGAAAAGAGGAGGATCCGCGAACTTTGTGACATTACCTCAAGTCGCCGAATCAAGCGTAGCGACTACCGTACCAAAGGTATTCCATTTTATCGGGGCAAGGAGATCATAGAGCGGAACAGTGGCGCCCAAAAAGTATCCACTGAGATCTTCCTGGATCCCGAATACTTCCAAGAGTTAAAAAGTAAATATGGCGCCCCGGCGGCGGGCGATTTATTGTTAACTTCAGTCGGCACCCTTGGTGTCCCCTACATAGTTAAGCCGGGGGATCAGTTCTATTTCAAAGATGCAAATCTAACTTGGTTTCGAAACATTTCCGGCCTCAATGTGGAATTCCTGTACTATTGGTTGCTGGCCCCGGAAGGCCGCGCCCAGCTTAGCCGCTGCGTTATTGGTTCCTCGCAATCTGCCTATACAATCGCAGCGTTAAAGGAGATGGAAATCCCGCTCCCCCCGCTGGAAACGCAGAAGAAGATCGCGGGGATTCTTTCGGCGTATGATGATTTGATTGAGAATAATCTGAGAAGGATAAGGATTCTGGAGGAGATGGCCCGGGCGTTGTACAGGGAGTGGTTTGTGTACTTTCGGTTTCCAGGGCATGAGAAGGCGAAGTTTGTGGATTCGTCGATGGGGAGGATTCCGGAAGGATGGGAAGTGAAGAAGGTGGGGGAGGTGTGTGATTGGCAGTACGGTAAGTCCCTCAAGAGCTCAGATCGGACGGAGGGACCCTTTCCGGTCTACGGCTCGAGTGGTGTCGTCGGTTGGCACAACGAGGCCTTGGTTCCGGGGCCCAAGATTATTGTTGGTCGGAAAGGTAATGTCGGTTCAGTGTTTTACGAATCCAAGGACTTCTATCCTATTGATACAGTTTTCTTTGTGAGTTCTGCAGCCCTGCCATTAGAATATTTGTTCTTCGACTTTCAGAGCAAGAATTTCATAAATAACGATGCTGCGGTGCCCGGCCTCAATAGAGAACAGGCGCGCTCGTTGCCTCTTCTTGTTCCGGACGCCCGAGTGTTGGAGCAATTCCGGCAAATTGTGAAGGAGACCTGGCGGACAGGAAACCTGCTCAAGGCAGAAAACAAGAATTTAACGGAAGCACGCCAAATGTTACTTCCGCAGCTTATCGGAGGGAGGCTTGTGTAGAGCCACGTCCTGATTTGAACTTGCCAACTGAGGCCACGAGTGGCCCAGTTACACTAGCAGGCAAGCCGATCCTCAAGGTATGCAGATTGGCGCGCATATGAATATATAAGAATTGATCCGTGAATAGTACAACAGCAAAGAGGATAGAGAAGTCTTTGCCATCAATGACTTCCGATGCCGTTTATTTCGTCCATAGAGGAGGCTCCGTTAATGGGACAGTAGTCAATGCTGATGCTCTGGAATTCCTTGCCGCAAAGCGCAGCGAATCCGCAGATATCGTATTTTTGGATCCACCATTTAATCTTGGTAAAGATTACGGGGATAAGAAAAAAGTATCTGACCGATTGGCCAGGACGGTGTACGAAGAGTGGCTTGGCTCCATCCTACGACAGAGCATTCGCATTCTAGCACCTGGCGGAACACTTTATTTTTATCATATTCCAGAGTGGGCGTTGCGTGTAGGCCACCTGTTGAATGCTGCATTGGATTTCAAGCACTGGATTGCCGTTTCCATGAAGAATGGATTCGTTCGGAGGGAAGGTCTTTATCCAGCGCATTATGCATTGCTAATGTACACAAAGGGAGCTCCAGCCGTGCTGCGGCGTCCAAAGATCGCGCCGCAGCATTGTCGGCACTGTGGCGAACTTCTCAAGGATTATGGAGGCTACAAAGACATCATCATGAACTCTGGTATAAATTTATCGGACTTCTGGGATGATTTGAGTCCAGTTCGTCACGGGAATACAAAGAATAGACTCCAAAACGAACTGCCTGCCCTTCTATTTAAAAGGATTATTGAGATAAGTGGGAAATCGGGTGGCTTGTATATTGATCCGTTTTGTGGGACGGGCTCTGGTGTGCTTGCCGCCGTCGCGGGCGGAATGCGATTCGGGGCTTGTGATATTTTGGAATGGAATTGTCAGATAGTGAATTTTAGATTGAGCAATAGCTGAGGAGAGGGTAGTAGGAATGTCTGATTTCATGGCCAGTGGCTTTCCCAAAAAACGGTTCTTTATCGAGATGTTCACTCGGGATATCTATCTTGAGGATTGTATACTCGATCTAGTGGACAATGCTATTGATGGTTACTTGCGCAATTGTGGCGAAAAAATGAATATTGAAAAGCTTCTTTGGCAGAAGGAGATGGTCAAGAGAACAAGCAAAAGAAAGATTGAAATAAATTGGAGTTCAACGCAGTTCAGTATCAAAGACAATTGCGGTGGGATCTCCAGCGATATAGCCCGGACTGACCTTTTCTCGATGGGGCATTCGAAGGATTACGACAAAGGGGTACTAGGGGCTTATGGTATAGGTCTAAAAAGAGCACTGTTCAAGATTGGCGACACTATTTCTCTTTCCTCATTCACAATGGAGGAAGGAATCAAAGTTGATTTGAACGTTCCTGAATGGGCCGCTAAGGATTCAGGTCGTAAGGGCGACTGGGATATTCCAGTCCAAGCCGTAGGTGTGCCGACAGCAAAATTCAAGGGGACCACTCAAATTGCGATCCAAGACTTGCGTGACTCAGTTTCAAAACTTTTTTCAGATGCAAATTTCCAGTCGTCGGTCGTTCACCGAATAGGGGTGACTTACTCACTTTTTCTGAAATCGGATATAGCTATTTACGTGAATGGTCAGGCGGTTACTCCAGTGGATATTCCATTGGGGAGCAGCGAAGATATACAGCCTTCTATCGAAACTATTCCCAACGCTGGAGGGACAACAGCTACCATTATTGTAAGTGTCGCAGCCAAAAAGCAATGGAGAGAATCAACAGCAGGTTGGTACATTCTTTGTAACGGCCGAGTGGTGGTGTTCGCAAATAAGACGGAATTAACGGGCTGGGGCCTACCTGTCGGACTGCCAGCTTTCCATTCAAAATTTAGAGGCTTTATTGGTCTGGCTATTTTTGAGTCGAATGACCCTCTAAAACTGCCATGGACCACCACAAAACAAGGCTTGCATCGAGAGTCTGCAGCGTACCAAGCCGTACGTCAACATATGTTTGCACTTGCTCGCCCCGTGATTTCATTTCTAAACAGTTTATACGCGGGGGAAGCAGCTCCGAATGAGGCCGATGAACGCCGCATTCGTGATCAAACTACTCAAGCTGATTTAGCGGGCGTTGTCAGTAAATCGCGCTCTGAGGAGACAAAGTCCACCTTTAGGGTTACAAGCGGCACTCAGAAGAAAAAGAGTACAACAATCCGGATTTCCTTTTCGGTTCCAAAGGCTGAGAGAGACCGAGTCATGAAATCTCTAAGGCGTGGAGAACTCCCTAATTCAGACATCGGAAAGCATGTATGGCAGTATTACATTGATTCGGAGCTTTAAAATGGCGATCGGAGAAAGCTATCGAAAAGTAAACTATGAACTGCGGCCTGCGAAGCAGATTGAACGTAGGATGATGGTCGATGTCCTAATGAAGCTGAGTACCGTTGGATTCCAGATATCCGAATACGTTTATGTGGGCTTTGGTTCTGTCTTCTTTGTGGATTATACCTTGTTCCATAAGTTTCTGGGGATTCGAAGAATGGTGAGCATTGAGGGCGGCAGCAATGTTGAAAGGAGAGTCCATTTCAATAAGCCCTACGATTTTGTGGACATCTATATCGGCGATTTTTCGAGCTATGTGCAGAGTCTTCAGGGAATGAATGAAGTTATCCTCTGGCTTGATTTTGACAACGTTCTCGATTCAAGTATGGTTCGCGACCTAGACTCGGCTGTGGGATACCTCAAATCAAACTCCATTATTATAGCCACAGTAGATTCTGAGCCACCGGGCTCAGAAAAAGACGGGCCAGCGGAATGGTTCTCGCACTTTAATGAGGTGGCCCCGGCCGAGGCAGCGGAATTTGCTAGTGCGGAGGCGCCAGACAGGATTGCCAGACGCCATATTTCAAAATTAAATCAGACTATTTTGGAAAGGCGACTCCAAGAGGCTTGTAACTATTCCGGTCGAGAGTACTTTCCACTCTTCAATTTCTTCTATGGTGACGGTCATGATATGTTAACCGTTGGGGGCATTATTCTTGATAGCGATGCAGACCGCAGTAACATTAGAGGCGCGATTGACAACCTCCCATTCATTAGGGCACAAACCGGGATGGAGCACTATTCAATTCGAGTTCCGAATCTGACCAGGAAGGAACGAATATACTTGGATTCATGCATGCCATGTGCGGATGGTTGGTTACCGGAGGAATTTGAGATGCTGCCGGGAGAACCAGAACATTACAGGGAGCTATTCAAGTATTTGCCGGCCTACGCTGAGCTGTTGCTATAATTGCCTTACCGCCAAGCAATTCCCTCCGAGGCTCTATTATAGGGTCCTCGCAGCTTGGATTTTTCTTCGGAGCCAGATCCTCTCGTGGAGATGGCTCGTACCGATGGAAAGCGTGCCACAGATCGGTTTCGTGTGGTGAGCATCCCGGAACCAGTGGAAGGGCGAATCGATCTAACATTCTTTGCTGTAGGGCTCTCCCGATTGCAGATCTCCGAGCACTGGGAGGAGCGTATCCGCCCGCTGGAAGCCGGTCAGGTGCTTTCGCTGGTGCGCGACCCAGAAAATGAATACGACGCTAACGCCATCAGAATCGAAAGCTATAAAGCCCTGGTTGGGTGCCTGCCTACTATGCAGAGGCTCTGGCGCCTTTACTGGACAAAGATGCATCCTCTCTGGAATGCCAGGTGCGGCGTGTAAATTACCCGCCGACTATGTACACGCCGGATATCTTGCTGTTGAATATCGGTGGTGTATGGCCGGAAGGGTGGCAGCCGTTTTCCGGGCCGGATTTTCAGCCGATCGTGAGTGAGCGGGAAGTGCGGGCGTACCGGGCGACAACCTTCTGAACGCATCGTCCTAGAACTTCTGAAATTTCGCTCATATGGTCCCGCTTGTCAATAACTTCCAAGACCGGTGCCAGCAAGAAAGGAAAAAAGACTATACTTCCTCAACCAATCGAACCAATGAAAGATAAAATTCTAGATTTCTCATAGGAAAATCCAGTGCTCAAGCGAATCCTTATTCTCACCGGTGGACCATTACTCCTTGGGGCTCTCTTCCTCAGCTGCAGCCGGAACGCGGACTATGCTGTCGTGGATCGAGTCGGGCACGTAGATTCAAACGACAGCCGGTTTTCCTATGTGCCGGACAATCTCAAGGATGGTGATCCTACAACATCCTGGCAAACTCGCGGGCACTGGAAGAAGCGACCGGTCATGCTCGATCTCAAGTTTCGGGATTCTGTCGATATCGAATCTATCCGGCTCTGGAATGGCTACCAGAAGTCGGCAGCCCCCTGGGGCGATCTCTACTATAAAAACCAACGCATCCGGCGACTCAAGATATGCGTGAACGCTGCGGCACGTTGTATTGAGACGCAAGTGCTGGACCATACCGGTCCGCAGGAAATTCAAATCCGTGAGAACGATGTAACCAGGCTTACGCTGCATATATTGTCGTGGTACACTGGCTCGAAATGGCAGGATCTGGCTATCTCAGAAATAGAGGTGGTCCAAAAGCCGTCCACCTTCCTCTACATAATGATCGGTCTGGTCGGCACGGGGATCGCCATTGCCCTGTACTTTCAACTTCGTATTCCAACGGTGCGCGCACATTCGGGAAAATTCGTTCAGCATTTGCTTCGCTCAATCGCACAGGCCTTGAAAGCGCGCGCTTCGTTTCCATGGCCGGCAGCATTAGCTATGGTGCGTTTCATCGGAGCACGAGTTATTCTGGCGGTCCTGATCGTAGGCGGGGCGTATCCGGGCATAGCGTTCTTCGAGCAGAATGCGCACCACGTTCATATTCTTTTTTTCAACAAGAACGAAGAATATGCCGGTAGGCTCTTTATTGCCATTGCCCGACTCGAAGAGCTGGAAAGACAGAATCCTTCCGAAGTGAGTCGCGAATGCCGCAATCTAATGGGTACTTTTGATTCTCAGCCGGTCACGGATGGGGATCTAATCGGTCTCAAAGATGCGACGCGCCAGCTATGCCTCCTTGAACCCGAGCTGCGTCGCGAAGCCGATGGTCTGGAAGGCAAAGTGTTGCTGAGTTTCTTTCGAATGCTGTTTACCGGCAACCTGGAGGGGAGTCCTATGGATCGCTTCATCGTCTTACGGGAGGAGTATCGCAATCAAATGGAGCAGTACAAATACCATGCAGAAATTGTGAATAGCAGGTATCGCTCGGTGAAATCGGATTTGTGGAAGTTGGACGCCTCAAACCGGAGATTGTATTTGGTGGGTGGTTACAGTCCGTTTGGATTCTGAAAGCATTCGTTTGATTCTGCGACGCCGGGTCAAAAACAAATAGGGACCTCCTAAATCAAAGTAATCCAGGTTGTATCCCCGGCCCCCCTTCGGGCCGGCCGTTTCTCAGTCTTCCAGGCGTAGTTCTGATTGCCGAAAACGGAATCCATCGCCCTCGGTACAAGCCTGTACGCCATATTATTTCGATCCGGGATTTCATCTGAAAGTCCGGACTTCAGGCTCTCCTGTACAGCTCTCCAAGGAACTCCACCGTTTCGCAGCTGCTGCAGTAATCGTTCTTCCGTGCGAAAGGTCGTGATTGCCATTTCTTCTTCTGAAGTATTGGCATCAGATTTCCTTTTCGCTTTTGACCCGCCGAAATGAGCGCTAACTCGTCCCTCTTTGATCTTGCCGAAGGTGTCGCCACCCTTATTGGAAAGTGGGATGGAAATTCCGCTACCTCTCTTCCAGACGCTCAGGCGGGGGCCACTCTTTCCAAAAGTGAAGGGACCTATGCGAAATCTAAATCTCATGGCTTATGTTCTCTCTACCGGATTTCTACGGGCTACTCTCATTGCTTCCGGCTGATCTATCGACGTCTACAAGAAATTATGCCCTTCGAGAAAGCAGGCCGCTTGTCTGACCAGAGACGGAATGCTTTCATAAAATCAGAATCGAAAGCTATAAAGCCCTGGTTGGGTGCCTGCCTACTATGCAGAGGCTCTGGCGCCTTTACTGGACAAAGCTGCATCCTCTCTGGAATTCCAGGTGCGGCGTGTAAATTACCCGCCGACTATGTTCACGCCGGATATCTTGCTGTTGAATATCGGTGGCGTATGGCCGGAAGGGTGGCAGCCGTTTTCCGGGCCGGTTTTTCAGCCGATTGTGCGCGAGCAGGGAGTGGGGGCGACAACCTTCTGAACGCATCAGCCTAGATCACCATATTCGAGACAGATGTTTTCGAATCAGAAACGCGCCAGCTATATGAATGCCCTGCTCAGCGAAAGACCGCGCATACCTGCGAGCAAGATCTTTTACGTTGTAACAAACATTACCCTCGATTATTCAGACTCCCTGTAGAGCCACGCCGCATCGAACCTGAACTAAAAATCAATCGCCGGCGCCCAGCGATCACTGATACTGACAGGAAATAAAATATCAGAGGTTTGTATGAAAACAAACGCCCCCAAAAGCATTACCTGGATTATAGCAGTGGTTCTAGGAGCCATTGGAATTGTCGCAAGTTTTGTAGTGATTCCTACCGTTTCAGTTTATGCTGGATATCTGGTTATGGCAGGATTCGTAATTCTTGCTGTAGCTTCAGCTGTGAAGGGTCTCTAAGACCAGAATCGTTTTTCCATGACCGATGCAAGCATCTGCACTGGTGGACAGTCCACCCGTGCAAATGCCCGAGGAAAAACCGGCAACGTGATGTAACTATTAAGAATGCAATTTCGCCCGCCTTTACCCAATGCCGCGAAGTTCGCCTTATAGCCGGCGAGCTGCCTTAAGCCGCACTCGGATGCTGAGTGAATTCTCATTGACAACCTTTCACTTATAGACCACCTCTCATCGGCGGGAGCCCCCGATGGAATTGTCCCTGTGTGGTCCCCGAGTGATCCCGGTACGTTATCGGCGAGCCCCGGGACAACACCGGCAAACTCGGCCGGAGCTAAAAAGTGAGGTTTCGGAGCTCCGCTCACAAATGCGGAAGATGCGCGGAGAAATACCGGGCCTTTCTTCTGAATCTTGGCCAACCACACGATGGATGATTCCCATACCGTTCGGTGTAGTACCGTACTTTTCTATCCTTCTGTCCATGGCCCGGGAGATTGCAGAACGCTCGTTCTAAGAAATGGAATCGTTCGCCTTATGTTCTGAGTTGCTGCCTTAGGCGAACCGATCTGGTATTTTCTAAATGATTGACAAATTACTTGAACCGGCGGCGGCCAGAATGCTTCTAACAATTTCTGCCTTTTCCTGACCGCAATTGTGCGGTTTGCTTTTCTAATCCATGGAGGCTCGATTAGCTAGATATGATAGCGGGTAGTAAAGTCAAAACTTTAAGATTTAAGATAAAGTCATGTCCCATACACTTTCCACAGACCATTTGCCCGTTCGAATATGGACGGATCCTTCCGGAATAGAGGAGCAGGCCATTCGTCAGCTGCGAAACATTGCCAGCCTTCCCTGGGTTTTCAAGCATGTATCGGCCATGCCAGATGTTCATTATGGCAAAGGGGCCACGGTAGGCTCTGTCATCGCAATGAAAGAAGCGGTTAGCCCCGCTGCCGTGGGTGTAGACATAGGGTGCGGCATGGGAGCTTTTCGCACAAATCTGAGTCTGGAAGATCTTCCAGACAATCTTAGAAATATTCGCAACCAAATCGAACGGTCGGTGCCTGTGGGGTTCAAATCCCACCGAGATACTGTGGTGGGATCGCCAGGTCTCTATCTAACCGATTCCCATCGCCAGCGTGTGGAGAAGAATCTGGGTCAGGCCAGGCATCTGACCAGAGCTGTCCTTGGCAGCTCTCAGTCAGAAAAGATTCAAAAGCAATGCGGAACCCTGGGCGGAGGGAACCATTTCATTGAGCTTGTACACGATGAGCAGGATAGAGTCTGGATCTTTCTGCATTCTGGCTCCAGAAACATTGGAAAAAGCCTTGCAGATCATCATATTTCTATAGCGCGAAAGCTGGCTCACAACGCGGACCTTCCGGATCCGGATCTTGCGGTTTTTCTCTCCGGTACTTCGCAAATGCAGGAGTATCGCCGGGATCTGAACTGGGCTCAGGAATATGCTTTCTGCAATCGAATTACCATGGCATCTCTTATCTTTCGCGCCTTGCAGCAGAACTTTTTTCCCGATCTTACTCTGGAAGAAACGATTCTCTGCCATCATAACTATGTGTCCGAAGAGCATCACTTTGGTTCAGACGTTCTGGTGACTCGCAAGGGAGCCATCAGCGCTCGAAAGGATGAACTGGGTTTGATTCCAGGCTCCATGGGTACCCGCTCCTACGTGGTTCGTGGTCTGGGAAATCCAGATTCCTTTCATTCAGCCTCCCATGGGGCCGGTCGTCGAATGAGTCGAAACAGGGCTCGCAAGGAATTCTCCATCAAAGATCTGCAGGAGCAAACAAGGGGAGTGGAATGCAGAAAAGACGGAGGTGTGCTGGATGAGATACCTTCCGCGTACAAAGATATAGATGTGGTAATGGCCAACCAGAAGGATCTGGTAGAGATTGTTCACAGCCTGAAGCAGCTGATCTGTGTAAAAGGGTAGGCTCTTCAGGCATCGTTCCCTGGAATCCACGTTCTCTGTGCGGTGCTGGTTGGATTGTAGCCAGGCAGTTTCGTAGCCCGGTGGCTTCGGCGCCAGGCAGTTTCGTAGCCCGTGGCGCCCTGGCCTGGTAGTTTCCTGACCTGCTAGATTCCTCCACTGACAGACAGGCATCGCGTAAAGATCGAACGATGAGAGCTTCTTCGAAAGTGTCTGCGCAGCACTTGAGAAAAGCTCTACTCAGAGTAATTGTGAATGCTAGAAATGGTAGGCCACTGACATAATGAAAATCTCATCCTGCAGCTTTTCCTGATTTCTTCGAGTGGAAAAGCCAGCCCGGGAAAGGAAGAATCGTTCCATATCGTAGTTGGCGATAGGCGTAAATGGCTTCTGGTAGGCCACCGTGATGTTCCAGTCTCCAATATAGAATCCGCTACCAAGTTCCCATTGTCTGTAGAACTCCGGATGGCTTTCGCCTTTTTCGATGAGGACTCCGCTATGGGGCTTTCTGTACAGACCACCAACGAAGGGTTCCATCCATTCAAACCGATAGGCCAATCGAAGGGAGAACTCTGTAACCTTTTCCAGTTCAAAAAGCGTGCTGTCCACTCGGGTCTCGGGCTCCTGCCACGGATAAAAGGGTGTTTCCTGCCGATTGTCGGGCAGATCGCCCACAGGGAAGATCCCACCAATTCGAGCAACAATTAGAAAGGATTCCATGGAATAACCCAGAGTCAGTCCACTGCGAGAATCGTAAAATGGCTCATCGATCATACTCTGTCCGGTGGCGGCCATACCCATATCTGCATCCAGCACAACCAGAATGGGCGAATCCATGGGAATACTGTAGCGAAAGCCGGTTCTGGGCCGGAGCCATCGAGCGGCATCTGGCGCATCCTTCTGGGAAAAAGCTGCATGTCCCAGTTCCAATCTCCAGGAGAAGTCTTCCAGAAAGGAAAGCTCCAGACTGGTCCTGCTTAGAAGTACGTTTCGGTTGCCTCTTTCGCCTTGTCTATATTCAAAATCCGCCATGATTCGATCCGCCGGAAGAGGATTGGTGCCTGCAACACCGGAAAGACCCGAAGGATGATGAGCCTTTAGTTCAGACAAAGAGAGTAAAATCAAAACAATGCTGATCGTTAGAATGAACTTGTTGGCTTTGGGATGCACCGGTCTTTCCGGGCCAGAGCAGGGATCATTTCCAGCCCCGGCATTTGAAATCGCATTAGAATTCGCATTTGAAATCGCATTGGAATTCGCATTAGGATTAGAAATCGGATCCGGATGCATTATTTCATTTCTTATCATATTACAAAGCATTCTGTCTCCTGCAGGAAAGTAGAAGAGGAGACTCGATTTCGAATGGCTGTTGCGCCGGTTCCGTCTGCGAAAAGCTGCCCAAAGTTTAGAAGCAATGGCCTGGAAACGGATTGGTTCAAATTTATATCCAGAGTACAGTTGAGGGAAGTGGATGTATCTGCCAGGTCATTGGAAACGGTGGCAAACGGATTGGCATCTGTAGTTCCGGTGGCTGTAATCTGGCCAATGTGCAGTCGCACAGTTTTTACATCGCCGGGAGGCACCTGCAGGTTCAAAGTTAAGGCCTGATAATTGCGCCCGCCTGCATCGGTGCCGGTAAACCCGGTAAGCTGAAAGGTTCCTCCAGGCGTTCGAAAGCTGCCTGTACCGGACGTTTCCTCTTCGCCATGGGCCATAAGCTCTCCGCTTTTGTGCAGATACAGGAGGTTACTAATGATTCCCTGGAAGAGGCCGGGCTCGTAGAAGACTTCAACCTCCTGGACTTCAATGCTCAAACTACTCAAATCTATGGCAGCTCCTCCGCTGGAAAACTGGTCTATAGCATCCGATCCTCCATCCGTGAATCTAAGCTCCAGTTGCAGATCGGTGCGTGCACTTCCCAGCAAGAAGGAAGTCAATGCATTGTTCGTTTCTTCGCTATCGCCTACGGTACCATACACACAATGCATCCCAGCTGACAGCGAAGCAACGAGCAGCATTAGAATCCATAAACGATTGAGCCCGGACTGTATGAGTTTGCTGGAAATTCCATAACGAGCCAACCCGGTGGATCTTCCAGAATTCGCAATCCCGGCCGCAGTTTCTTCGGTTCTATAACTGATGAAGCCTGGAATACCGGAAGATCTCATAGACCTGGTAGATCTCCCTGAATTCTCAATCCCGGGCAAAGTATCTGCAGTTTCACATTTGATAAAACCATTAATGCCGGAAACTCTGTTAGTGCCGGCGGACCTGACGGAGCTTTCGGCACGTATCGTAGATTCCAGAAACCAGAATTCTTTTTGCAAACAACTCATGGACCGAACCTCGGATTGGATGGACGGGGATTGGATAATTTTGAATCGCTGGCAAAGTCCCAGTCCGTGAGTGCCAGAAGAAACTCTACAATATCATTTCTATCCGCATCCGAAATTGTGAATGGTCGAATTAATGTAGTATCCACGCTGCCACCCACCGGCTGCCCTCTTTGCAAAGCATCGCCCCCGGCTCGATACATATCTACAATATCACGCAAAGCTTCCCTGGCACAGGCCTCCATAGCAGACTGGTCGGCTGCATTGGAAGGTGGGGAAGCACAGTTCACAGAGCCGTCGTGGAAATATGGCATGGTCAGGGCCAGATTGCGAAGGGACGGAGCTCTGAATTTGCCTCGATCACTGCTGTCGCCTGTAACCTCCTCCAGACCTGTGGTAGATTTGCTGGAATATTCTGAATCGGAATAGGTTCCATTATTGTGATAGGCGAATTCGATGGTTGCTGAATTGCTATGAACGCTTGTATCTGAAAAGTTAAAGCCGCCATGGCAATGGAAGCATTCAGCTATCTCACCGTTGAACAGTTCAAATCCCCGAACCTGGGCCGGAGTGGCTGTTGCGGTACCACGGGTAAACTTATCCCAGGTAGAGTTAAAGCTCATCATGGATCTCTGAAAAGAAGCTAGCGCGAATCGCACATTCTGTTCATTGATATTACCATCGTAAGCCTGTTCAAAAAGCTGGCGATAGGTTTCATCCGATGCGATGGTATCCAGGTAATCATCATTTTGCAGACCCAGTTCTACTATGGTGAACGGACCTGACTCAGAGAACATGGGTACCCTTGCCTGACCTTCCAGGGTGCTCAGAAGTGGATTGTTCCAGGTAAGTCTGGAGCTGTAGGCCACATTGGACAGTTGCTGAGCGTTTCTGGGATGCAGCTCTCCCGTGGGATGGCCTGCATGCACCAAACCGCGGGGCCTTGTTTTTCCATCTGCAAAGGCCCTGGCCTGAAAATGGCAACTGCTGCAGGACATGGATTCATCCCTGGAAAGGGCCTTGTCGTAAAACAAATGGCGACCCAGTTCCACTCTGGCATCTGTCTGGCAATTGTCCGAAGGCACTACCGGAGACGGTACGCCCGAAGGCAGATTCCACTCGTAAGGAGCGCAACCTCCGCTGGCTGCAAGAGCCAGCAGAAGTGCACTGTTGTCCTCGGTCTTATCCGCGCAATGAGACCCTGAAAGTGCGATCAATAGGATCCACCCGGGCAAATTGCGGATCTTTTGCATAGAGAGCTTCCTGATATGCATTTCTATCTCGCTTCAAAGCCCTGAGCATTGCTTTGATTCGCAGTGCCGTTGGATTGATTGAGTCCCATGCGGTTTCGCATTACACCGCATAAAGTGGCATCGCCTACGGTGTTACCCATACAGGTGGTGGCAGCATAGGTTTGTCCGGAGAACCAATCAGAAAGATCGAATTGAATCCCACTGGCAACGCTGACACCTGAGACGGTTACTCGACCTTTCATCTCATTTGTACAATTCACAGTTGCGGTGCAAGCTGTGGATCCCAGGTGAAAGTTAATTACATCGCTTCCATCGGTGAATTCCAGCTTGGTGAATTTATAGCCACTGGTCCAGGACCAGTACATGGATGCTATGTTGAACGGAGCATCGGAAGTAGCATTATCCAGTTTGTTCTGAGTTACGGGTAACCCCACTGAGAAAGAAAGACCGGTGGCGTTGGCCGGTGGCTGAGAAATGATGATCTGTGCATTTGTATCGCTGGTTCCGGAAGTGGAGCAATGTCCGGTTCCGTCTTCCAGATCGATTAAGACAACACCATCTTTCTGCCATCCAGTTACATCCGGAACGGTAGCGCTTACTTCTCCCTCTGGTGTTACCCAGGCGAATTCTGAAAGGTACAGTCTGAAGTCGCGAATTTGAACGCTACTGTTGGCACCCAGAGTGAATGTCTGATTGCAGGAAATTGTGGCATCGTTGCTAACCAGGCTGACGGGCAGGGTAGCTGGAGTTGCAGCTAGAGCCAGCATGGTGAGCATGTTATCATCCTCTTGCTGGTTCAGAAAGCCACAGGACATCAATACGCTTGAAAGCGTTAGAGCCGTAAAAAGGCGAATACTAGTATAACGAATCATCGATTACCTCGAAAAAAATATATGCCGGGTATGGGAGAGAATCAAAAGAGACCACTCCTTACTCGGGCGAATATGGGACTGCAGGTCTTCCATCTAGAAACCTTCAGCCAGTATGGTAGGGGCGGATGGAATTGTAGACGAACGGATTCCTGAATCGGCGCAAACCTGGTAACGGCACAGAAAGTGGCCGGTCAGGAATTCTTTGAACCCATTTGCGCAGGTTCAAAAGCGAATCAGTCAGCTATGCTGATGGAAACCGTTGATACTAGCCCTGACGAAAGGGCGGCGGGCGAGGCAGAACTGGTAGATATTGAATCTGTTCTGGTGAGGACCCAACTCGAACCAGAGGGACTGTTTCTACAACAGCACCGTCCAGATTGATATTAAAAACCAGTACAAATGCCAGGATGGATCCCAGGGTAATGTAGCCCTGGCAAACCGGACAGGATTCATGCTCATGATTGGAGCCATCATCTGAGGCATTGGATGCTCCACTGCCATGGCATGGAGGCGTGGCTCGAACTTCTTTTGCCGTGCCATTGGCCTGGGCTGTATGGGCTGGATTCTGGGAATTTGTCTCTCTAGAAGTCCCGGAGGAGTTATGGTGCTCAGTTTCGCCCGTGGAGGGCTGAAGACGAGGACATTCATGCAGTTCCGGTATTGCGAACTGCCCGGTGAAGCCGATAAAGGCCATTAGCGCAAGACTGCGTTGAATGTCTTTGAGTCGTCCCCGCTTCATGTTTTATTGCGATCGTTACAACCTGCGATTTACTGTCAAGCTTCCTGCTGCAACATCTTCTCCGGGTTTCGCTCCAGGCCAGTGAGATCCCATCTCAGTACAATGGCAGTTCCGTAACCCCGAGGTCCTTTTTCCACCTGAAGGTTTGCCAGCAGCGATTGGGCAATTGTGCGAATGGCCTGCAAACCTTTACCCTGAGTAGGTTCCGTGCTACCTGCCTTTCTCACCAGGCCTTCTCCATTGTCAGTCACGGAAAGGGAAATTGTATTGTCCTTTTCCTGGAGCTTAACCTGAAGCCATCGCGCATCGCTATGCTTGATTGCATTATCTATGGCTTCTGTCATGAGCCAGAACACATTTCGGAAGCGATCTCCGATTCTTGCCTTTACATTTCTGGCAGCCTGCGCATCCCAGAGTAATTCGAACTCCATTCCATTTTCTTCAGCTCGACTCTGGAAGCCCAGAATGTATTCCTGAAGTCTGGCTGGCAAATCTTGATTTCGATCCACCAGGGGGGGCAGTATACTGCGCGAAACGGATTTTATATCAACAAACAATTCTTCGGGAAGCCCTTCCGGCTTCTGATCCAATAGTCGGTAAATGCCGCGAGAGCTTTCCAGATAGCGATGGTGCAGAAAGTCCTGTATATCATCTGAAATTCGAATATTTCTCTGCGCGACCAGCAAATGAGAGCGATTCTTCTCGTATTGAAAGGAAGTGGATACAAAAGGAATCAGGCTTTCCAGAAGCTTCTGGTCTGCATCGCTGATTTCCGTTTTGGCCGGAAAGGTAGCAACCAGCAATCCGCGAGTGCGATCCCCTTCTACAAGCGGCAGCAACACATAGACTTCCTCGGTTTTTTTTCCTTTCTTAATCTTCTTGATTAAACTGGCCTGAGGATCCTGGTCATCCCTTTCTGCATTATAGAATTCCTGGTTATCTGCGATTTCCAGTTCCGGCAGATCATAGGGCCATGCATCGGACTTCTTCTTAAGTATGGACGGTCGGTGAGTGGCCAGGGCTTCGCCAAAGAACGTGGAAGCCAGCGGAATAGATGCTCTTACGGGAAACTCCGGCACATTGCGGCTGTAGAATCGTTCCAGTAGATCGTCTTCGAGCAAAGTGAACACACTCAGGCGTTGCAATTTGTAGTTGGCAAAGACCTGCTTGTCTACAGTAGATAGCTTGTCTTCAAAGGTCTGGCTTTCGCTAAGAGAACGAGCAGCGCTGGCCAGCAGGTATCCGGCTTCTCTGGAATTCTTTTCTCTGGTCAGTGCTTTGTCCAGGTCATCCTTTAGCTGAGATTCCCGATTCCTGGCATTGTCCAGATCTCTCTGGCGTTGATTCAAGGTATCCCGGAGCTGGGCCTCCTGCTGACTCAGTTTACCAATATTGTTTTCTTTGCTCTGGATTTCTGCCTTTAGTTCTACGATTTCACTATCCAGGTTTCTAATATCGCGGGTAAGCCTGGCTTCCTGTTCTTTTCTTGCACCAATCTCTTTTCGCAGTCGTTCTTCGCTTTGATGCCCTTCTCGAATGGACTGATTCTTTTCTGCGATCAGGTTTTCCAGTTTGCTGCTTTCTTTTTTAAGATCTTCAATTAGCTGATTCAGGGACTGGATCTCTGCAGTCTTTTCCTGAATGGTTTGCTTTCTTGCGGATACTTCAATCTCCAGATCGTGCTTTTCCTGGTTTAGACGGTTTCGCTCCTGGGTGGTGATACGAAGTTCCTGTCTTGTCTGGTCCAGGTCGGCGCTGGTTTTTTCCAGTTCCTGTTCCAGGTTGCGAATATTTCTTTCCAGCTCATTTCGAATGGAGTCTCTTTCGGCTTCCAGCTGCAATACCTGATCCTGGTGCTGCTTTTCTGCAGAAGCGATGCTCTGCTTTAAAGAATCGATTTCTCCGGACAGTTGATTTCTCTGTATTTCCAGGTTATGGATTCGATCATCGCGATTTTTTAGAGTAGAATTCAGTTCCTGGATGTTTTGATCCTTTTCCTGAATCTGAGCGGCTGCTTCATTGCTTGCTCGATCATAGTCGGCTCGATTTTCTGCAATTGTGCTTTCCAGCCGCTGGATTTCTTCCTGTCTATTCTGTAGTTCTTTCTCCAGACGACTTTTGTTCTGTGAATGCTCCTCTTTTTCCCTGGCCAGACTTCCGCTTACCTGATCATACAGATTCTTTAGCTTATAGGCTTCTTCGCGCAATGCGGTTTCATTCTGCTGCGAAGTGCGATACAGTTGTTCATATTTCTCGGTGGCTTCTTTCTCACTCTGCTCAAGAGTGTTTTGCATATCTGAGATACGGCTGGCTGCCTCATCGGTAACTGCCTTGATCTCGTTTTCCTTTTGCTCCTGTAAAGCTTTCAGGTCATTGGATGCTTTTTCCCGGGTTTCTTGAAGTTCCTGTTCGTAGGCTGCTTTCTGGCTTTTAATCTGATTTTCCAGATCTGTTCTGAGTTGTTCAATTCTGGAATCTTTGTCTGCCCGTAGTTCTTCCAGAGCAGCATTCTTCTCTTCGTTAAGAGTTTCTATTGTTTGATCCAGCTCGCTTTGCAGTTCGCTAATATCATTCTCTCTTTTTTGCCTTAGCTGCTGAACTTCCGATTCATGTTGTGCACTGAGCTGCTGGATTTTCTGGTCTTTTTCTGCGGTAATTCGCTCAACGGCTTCTTCCTTTTCACGGCTGATCTGATTGATCCGGGAATCTCGCTCTTCTTCCAGTGCCTTGATTCGATTATCTTTTTCTGTTCGCAGAGTATTTATATCCTGCTCGAACTTTTCCTTTTGTTCCTGCACCAGAGTTTCATAGGTCTGAATTTCGTTACGAAGTTCTTCTTCGGTCCTTTTGCGGCTAGTTTGTTCCGCTTCCAGGCTTCGATTGGTCTCTGCCAGCAGGTTATTGGCGGTTTCCAGGGAATTCTCAAGCTCATCTCTCTGGCTGGTAAGCCTGGATATGTCTGCTTCCTGTCTATGAATGGTATCCAGAGATTCGCTTTCGCTTTCTTCCAGTTTGCGAATTAGCTGAGCTTTCTGGTCTTCAATATTTTTCTCTGTGTCTTCAAGGCTTGAATGAAGCTGTTGAACCTTTTTATCTAGATCGTTTTTCTGGTTTTGTAGATTTCGTATGGTCTCTTGCTGTTGTTCCAGCTCCTGGTTCAATTTCTGAACAGATTCTGTCTTTTCTGCAATCTCATCTTCCAGTTGCTGACGATGGCTTGCTCCTTTCTGAAGCTCTTCTTCCAGGTTTGTCCTGGTCTTTCGTTCCGTTTCTAGTTCGCTTCGAACTGCATCAATGCCCTGGCTCAGTTCCGCAGCTTCCCTGGTCTTTTCTTCCAGGGCCTTCTCCCTGGATTCCAGAGATTCTGTGAGCTTCTGGTTCTCTTCTTGCTTTTCTACAAGGCCTGATTGAATTTCCTCTCTCAGAGATTGCTTTTCAGATTCCAGTTTACTGGAGAATTCTTCTTCTCTGGCCTGAAGTGACTGCTTTGCAGCTTCTTCCAGTTTTTCTTTCTGTTCTTTGAGCTTGGTCTCCAGCGAAGCGGAATGCTCCTTTTTTAGAGCATCCATTTGCTCCAGAAGGGACTGTCTGGTGGATTCAAGGGTTTGAACATTGCTTCTGGCTTCTTCCAGGTTGTTCTGTGCTTTCTCTCTGGCTTTCTCCGCTGATTGGAGGGAGCTACTGGATGCTTTTAGCTCTCTGGCCAGCTCATCGCCAACCATCTGTCTGTACTGGGATAGAAAAAATCCCTGGAAGAGGCGCAGATAATCTAGATCCGATTTTACAAAATTAGCTGATTCTCTGAATGCGAGTAGGTGGCCTTCCGGTAAATCCATGGATTCCGGGATGGGTAATGTGAGTGCGAATACACCGTCTGCCTGACTGAATTCCACAGTTGAACCAACGGCAGGTTGATGGGATGCTTTGAATGCTCCGGCATTTTGAATCAATTCATCATTCAAAGCAGGTGAGTCAGTTCGGCTGGAAGCAATCCATTGCTGATTTCCACTGGAAGCAAATAGAACTCTGTATTGTTTTTCCAGCAAACCAGCAAAAACAATGGAATCCACTTCCAGGTTTTGTTTAAGGCTTTTGAATATTCTTTGCAGGCTTTGATCGACTGTGCTTTCTTGAGTTGCTTTGATCCAGTCCTTGCCCAGATCCAGGATTGGATCCGAAACTCCGCGAGTGGATGCGGGACTGCTCTTTTTTGTTGTGGTTTTTGCGGCCGGACTTGCTGCCGGTTTAGATTTCTTGGCAGCCGGTTTGGCCGGAGCAGCTTTCTTTTTGGCCGCCGGGGCTGCCTTTTTCTTTGCGCTAGTCTTTACCGTTTTTTTGGCTGTCTTCTTTGCCGCTTTCTTACTTGTCTTCTTACTGGTTGCCATGTTCTCGCTCAAAAATAGTACTGATCTAGATATGAAGTGGATTATTCATCAAGAGGCATTCCGGCATTCTTGAATCTTCGTTTTGTTCCCATGCGGAAAGCCAGGTCCAGCCAGGATTCAGGAATAAGCTTTGTAGCCGCATATACCAGCTTTGCATCCGTTCCAATGCGATAGGTTCCTGGAAGATTACGTTTTTGCACCAGAGCAGCTATCTTCTGTCCTGCGCGAAAGGCAGGTGTAGAAAAGGATCCATACTCCTTTATTTCTGAACCAATCATTCGGTTATAAGGACCGTATGGGCCTTTCAATTTTTCCAGGGAAGGCACCTGCATATTGGTCTTGAATTCAGTGCGAATCAATCCTGGCTCTACCGCGCATACCTGGATACCCAGAGGGACCAGCTCATAGCGAAGGGATTTTGTAAATCCAGATACGGCCCATTTGGAGGTACAGTATGCAGATCCGGTGGGAAGAACAACCCTTCCCAGAATAGAACTTACATTGATTATCTGAGCATTTTCGATGGATCGCAGGGAGGGTAGTAGTTCTTTCGTAACATTCAAAATGCCCTGGAGATTTGTATCCATCTGTTTTTGAAATGCGCTGGCCGGCAATTCCTCAAAGCAACCGTACAGACCGTAACCTGCATTGTTAATTAGCGTATGGATGGGGCCATTTTTCAGTTCCCGGGCGATCTGAGTCTTAACTTCGCGAGCGGATGTTACATCAAACCTGGCAATCTTAAATGGAGGAGGTGATTTTTCGCCTCTGCTCTTCCAGAGCTTCTGGAATTTATTCGGATTACGAATGCCAGCAATCACTTCATGTCCCATCCTGGACAGCTGCAATGCGGTTTCCAGACCGATACCGGAACCGGCGCCCGTAATGAGAATTCGTCGAACAGTATTCACTGCTTTGATGAATTTCCACGATTGGATCTCTGGTAAAGCCCAAAAATTTCAATTTCGACTTTACAGCATAGGGCCTCTGAATTTTCTTCCAAGTATTCCTTGGGGGCTTAGCTCAGCTGGGAGAGCGTCTGCCTTGCACGCAGAAGGTCACCGGTTCGATCCCGGTAGTCTCCAAATTTTACTTCCCAATAGAAACGCAGCAATCCAAATGCAGGAAGCTTTATGAAAAAGGCAAAAAAGCTCCTGCAGGATCTGCTGTCCCGTTCCCTAAACACAGAACAGATCCATTATGTCGGAAGAGAAGTGGATCCTTCTTTTGACCTGGCCGAGGTATCGGGCTTCGGGGATCATATTGTCATCCCTCGACAGGTGGCCGCTCAATGTGTCATTCAGTACTTCAGCGCAAGGGAGCGACTTCTGGATTTCATCGCCAAGCTGGTAATGCTGGAAGGCGGCGGTGGAAGCGGAGGAATCATCAAGCTCAAAGGCATTGAGCCAATCATCAATGAGTTACGAGAACATGGATTTGTTCTGGATAGAGAAAAGGGCGGATTCATTCGAGATCAGGCTCAGTCCAAGACACAGGACTGGGGCTTTCTACGAGAGAATCAAGAATATAGACTGGCTTTTGTTAGCGTGGACATTGTAGGTAGTTCCGAACTCATCCGAACAAACGTAAAAGTGGATGTAGAGACTACAATTCGCACTTTGCGGGATTTTGTAGGCACTAATGTTGAATTGAATAATGGCCGGATCTGGTTCTGGTACGGAGATGGCGGAATGGCCGCCTTCATCGGTGATAGTTGCGTGCAAAGTGCTGTCATGTCCTGTCTGGGCATTCTGGCTTATTTACCGGTATACAATATTACTCGAAATGCACTTAGAGAAGAAAATGACATTCGCCTTAGAATTGGGGTTCATTACGGCTCCGTGGTCTATCATGCTGATACATCCAAGATGCACAGCGAAGATATGGAACGGGCTTCCAGACTGGAAGACAGACATGGAATTCCAAACTCCATCATATTGAGCGAAACGGCCTTTAATTTGCTGCCAGATGAGCTTCGTAAATATTTTCAGGAATCCGGCAGCGCTGATTTCGGAGCCCTTTACCAGAATCTAACGATCTAGGATATATCAGGACAAACAGGTGCAACTGCTAATCATTGATCCAGACCAGGGAATTCAAGAATACTATCGGAACACTCTGGAGTCTCAGTTTCAGGGGATTTCGGTGGATTTTGTTAATCGAATCTCCGAGGCAGAAGAAAGGCTGGGAAAGACGGATTATGATCTGGTTATAACCGAAACGGAACTGGAACGTCCTTTCTTCGCCTTCCTGGATGGACTGGTTCGGGTAGGGATGCCCATCATTGTAGTTAGCCGTGACGATGCAGAACGTCTTGCTGTAGAGAGCATTCGCCTGGGTGCCATCGACTTCATCTCGAAAAAGAATCTAAAGCTGGGAATTTTCTCCAATATTCTGGCTCGTGCTTTGCTGGATGGAGAACGATGGAAGAAAATTCGTGAGTTTGCAGCCGGTCTTCCTCCTTATCCGGAAGTGCGAAATCATACAGAAAAAATTCTAAGCGCCATTAAGAAAGAGAAAGAAGAGAAAACCCGTCTGGCTGCCGCCCAGAAGCTAACCGGCGGAATGAAGAATCTCAAAGAGGGACACGCCTACAACATCCTCTTTCTTTATGCTACCATCAAGTTTACCCCGGCCACTTTTTCACAGATGGATGATTGGCAGCTACAGCAGGTGCTCAGCCGCTGGAAGAAGGTTCTGGGACGTATCCCGGAGTCCTACGGCGGTCAGGTCTGGATTGAAAAGAAGGACTCTCTGGTCATCGCCTTTGACGGGGAGGATGTTCTATCCGCTTTACTGGCATCCATGGAAATGAACTCCAGGATTTTCCTTCTTTCCGGTGAATTGCCCATTGATCGCGCCGAATTGAGTATTGCACTGTCTGCTGGCCAGACTGTTTATACCGCAGATATGGGAAGTCTGGTTTCTGAAGCATTGAATTTCTCTGCACACCTGGCCTATCGCGAATCCTCAAACAATGGTATATTCCTGCCTGGAGAAATTCATGAGCGTCTGAATGGACGTAGTCGAAAATACTTCTTCCGGGAAGATGCTGCCTTTGAGGGGAGAACTATTTATCGTTTTGAACGTACCGCCTGATGGCACGGATCTTCGAAAGGATTGGATTACTTTTTCCTCTGTGGATAGCTATCTGCGTATCCATTGCTATTGTAGAACCATCGGTGTTTACCTGGTTTTCCGGGCTGCTCATCCCACTGGGCCTGGCAGGTATCATGCTCAGCATGGGCCTAACTCTTTTGCCCGCGGATTTTAAGCGAATCCTTGCCTTTCCGGTGCCCATACTTCTGGGAGTTTTATTTCAATACACAATCATGCCTGCTCTGGGTTATGCAATTGGTATCTTGCTCGAAATGGATGCCCCTCTACGGGCCGGTCTGATTCTGGTAGCAAGCTGCCCTGGAGGCACTGCATCCAATGTGGTGGCTCTTCTGGCCAGGGCCAATGTGGCTTTATCCGTATCCATGACAGCTGTTTCAACTCTGCTATCAGCTCTGGCCACTCCTGCAGCCGTTGAGATTTTGCTTTCTGGATCATCCATCGATGTATCTTTTCTGGGGCTTCTGCGTTCTACAGTGTTGATTGTAGTTTTGCCGGTACTGGGAGGAGTTCTGCTCAATCGCTACTTTGGAAAAGAATCGTTCATGCATCGGATGAAGCCTGCCTTGCCGGCCGTGGCTGTGCTCTTGATCTGTCTGATCGTTGCTTCTGTGATCGGAAAGGATAGAAATCTGCTACTGGAGTCTGGATGGCTCATACTGCTGGCTGCCATCATTCTGCACTCCGTGGGATTTCTTCTGGGTTATCTGTTCACTCGAATTGCACTTCATTTTCGACCGGATGTGGAAAACATGGCCAGGACCATCTCCATTGAGGTTGGAATGCAAAATTCAGGTCTGGGAGTTGTACTGGCTCGTGCCCATTTCGCTCATCCTGCTGTGGCGCTGCCGGCGGCTGTTTCCAGCGTGGTGCATTCTCTAATAGGAAGCGCCCTTTCCGTGGTCTGGCGAAAGATTTATCCGGTCAATGATCCAGATTGAATTATTGTCCTGCAGTAACGCTAATTCCGTCTACCAGAAGGTAAGGGGCTCGGGCCCCACCCATGATCTCAAACTCCCGGTCGGTGGCGGCCACTACATTCTTTAGAACATCAAACAGATTGCCAGAAACCATAACTTCCTTCACCGGTCGCACCTCTCCGTTCTCAATCCAGTAGGAGTTCTTGGCTACACCTGAGAAATGGCCAGAAGACGGATCTGCATTTCCACTAAATCGTTTGATCAATAGTCCTTTATTCAGCCGTCCATAGAGAGAATTCAGTTCCTGCTTTTCAATGGAATCATCGAACTCCAGCTTAACGTTGAAAAAACCCACGCCCGGTGTGCCGGATGAACCTCCGGCTGAGTTTCCGGTGGCCGCTACACCTGCTCGAGAGGCGCTGTAGATGTTATGACCCACAAAGTTCAGCCTGCCTGCAGCCACCAGTTCATGGCGGGATGTAAAATGACCTTCTCTGTCGAATGGATTATAGGTCTCCGGTCGGCTGGTATCCAGGGGGTCCTCATAGACAGTCAGTCCAGCCATGGCCACTAACTCGCCCATTTGATCCTTCCAGGGGCTGGTACCATCCACCTGGCTTTTTCCATTCGCATTGGATGATACGGTTCCCAGAACAAA
The DNA here is from genome assembly GCA_040217195.1 of Leptospiraceae bacterium. Lineage (GTDB taxonomy): Bacteria > Spirochaetota > Leptospiria > Leptospirales > Leptonemataceae > UBA3465. The sequence continues at coordinate 185,507 of JAVJNR010000008.1, forward strand.
TTGCCTGACCAGTGCTGGATGCAATAGAACCGGGCCTTTATAGCTTTCGCCCTGGCCTGGATTCAAGGAAGCCAGAACACTTGTGGAAAATCGATCCATGGAGGATTGAATCCTGGAACTGATCTGGGATTTATCGAAAGCTACACCGCCATCATAGTCGAAGCTTGTTACCTGGTCTCCGTCCCGGGCCATGCCCATGGCGCTCCAGTTTATGTATGCGCGTCGCATGCTGAGCTCAATACCGTTACTATTGACTATGCTTCGGGCATCTCGAACCAGTGCCAGTTCTACACGATCCAGGCGAACCCGGGGATCTGCCGTGGCCCTGGAAATAATTTCTTCTGTGAATTCAAAGATTTCAGATTCGGATAGATTAATTAGTTCATCCGATTCATGGATAAATGGCTGCGCCTGGGAATGCCTGGTTTCTGGTTTTGCAAAATCATAGTGCTCGGACGGTGGAGAAAGCTGGCCAATGGAGTAGGCTTCCTTAACAGCGCTTTGAATGGATTTCGGAGAGGTAGAGTTGGTGGAAACGAATCCTGGTTTGTGGTCCTGAAGTGTGCGAATTCCCAGCCTGCTATTACTTCCGCTGGTACTTACCGAAAAATCGTCGCTTTCATATACGATTCTGGTTTCTTCAGAGGCTCCGCCAAATACTTCCATCTGCCTGGCTGCGGCAGAATTTAGGGCTTCCCGGGAGCGTTGTATCAGGGTATCATTCAGTTCTAGTTCTTTTATGGTCATAGCTTGGTTTAAATAGGCAAAATTGTAATCGATTTATGGGAATTGCTAAAGTGGCGAAAGAGTCTTGATCTATAGATCTCTCACTGGCCTCCGCCCACGAGCAGTTCGCAGCGAAGATAGGGGCCGCCTGCATCCACTTTGGCCGGCTGTCCCTTACCACAATGGCCGGAGCCAAGATCCCATCTAAAATCAGTACTTACTGCATCTATGCTTTTCAGTACATCAAATGCATTTCCGGAAACAGAGACTTTTTGCACCGTTTCTCCAATTTGTCCATTTTTGATTCTTCGAACCCTGGAGGCTCCGAACATGAATTCGCCGGTTGCATCTGCCTGACCGCCTTCCGGTCCATCGATGAAATACCCATCATCTATGCCCTGAACCATATCTTCCAGTTGATCCTGACCTGGAGCTATGTAGGTATTTCGCATGCGGATGAGCGGCTCATCGGAGAATTCCCAGGCTCTGGCATTGCCTGTAGGAGTGGTTCCAAATCTCTCTGCGCTTTCCCGGTTATGTAAGTAGTTAACCAGTTTGCCATCTTTAATGACCTCTGTGCGCTGAGTATAGACTCCTTCATCGTCTACAGGCAATTCTCCACCTGCATGAGGCGTATACTCGCTGGCACCGCTATCACACAGGGTTACCAGAGGGGAGGCTACCATTTCGCCCAGTTTACCCTGGGCTACAGAACCGGCCTGTACAAAATCTGCTTCTACTGTATGGCCTATGGCTTCATGGCTTAGCAGACCAACCATGGCCGGTGAAAGAATGACTTTCTTTCTTCCGCCATCCGCGGACTCTGCTTTGAGCAAATCGCTGGCATTTCTGGCTGCAGTTTCAATGTATTGCTCCAGAGGACGATTCTGAAACAAACATTGCCAGCCACCGGTGGTTCCCACTGAATCATAGCCTCTGGAGATCCGGCTGCCATCGCCGGCATAGGCAACAAAACGCAGTTCCGGACGAACCAGACGTACCCAGCAATCGCTACCATCGGTGTTGAATAGATACTTCTCTTCGAATACTTCTGTGTACTGACAGACAGCCGTTTCAATACTTGAATTGGACTTCCTCAGGTTTTCTTCGGAGTCTCTTACAGTCTGGAACTTTGCTTCCAGGTCCATGGATTGTAGATCAAAATAGCCATCCAGGTTGAATTCCCCTTTTGCCAGACGATCTGTTCTGGCCAGGGTTACCGGATTCTTTTTTCTCGATGACATGGAGCGAGCCATGGCAGTTGCTTTTTGCACGGCAGCTTCCAGTCCTGCTTCTGAGAGATCGGAAGTTGAAGCGAAACCCCAGGCCCCTCCATTCAGTACCCGGATTCCGGCGCCTTCAATTTGTTTAAAAGAGTTTTCATGCAATTCACCTTTTCTAACTCCAAGGGATCGCATTCTGCGATTATGGTACCTGAACTCCAGATAGTCTGGATAACCTGATGCAATGTTCTGTATGATTTCGTTTACCGGCCTGGCCATAGATTCAACATAGCGGTACCGAGGTCAGAGGGCAAGATGATTCAATAATTCTTTAGCAATTCCAGAGCTTCTTCAGCGGGTAGAGGGCGGGAGATAAGATAGCCCTGCACGTATTCACAATTTCGCTCCCTCAGGAAATTCAATTGCGCCTCGGTTTCCACTCCTTCTGCTACCACTTCCAGGTCCAGACTCTTACCCATAGCCAGAATGGCACTGACGATGGCCGCATCATCCGAGTTATGAGGAATGCTCATCACAAATTCACGATCGATCTTCACCGAATTTACAGGAAATTTTTTTAAGTAAGTTAACGATGAAAAGCCGGTTCCAAAATCATCTACGGCGATGCGCAGGCCCATTTCATGGATTTCCTGTAACTCTTCAATGGTCTGTTCTACATTTTCCAGGGCCACAGTTTCTGTGAATTCCATTTCCAGAGCGCCGGGAGGGAAGGTTTTATCTTCCAGTTCCTTTCGCAGAAAGGCAGCCACTGTTCTGGCTCGAAACTCCGTTGGGGAAAGATTTACGGCCACTCGGACTCTATGTCCATCATCATGCCATCGTTGAAGCTGCTGACTGGCTTCCCGAATAGTCCATTCTCCGATTTTTCCGATCAGTCCTGTGTCTTCAGCCACCGGTAAAAAGCGATCCGGTGAGATCAAACCCAGCTCCGGATGCGCCCATCGAATCAACGCTTCAAATCCACTTATTTTTCCCGATCGAAGATCTAACTGAGGCTGATAATAGAGTCTGAATTGGCCCGAATCCAGGGCCTTGCGCATTAGAATCTCCAGTTGCATTCTTTCCCGGGAAGCCTCGCTGATTTCATGGCTGTAAACCTGAAATACAGAACCTCCTTTTTGCTTGGCCATCTGCAATGCACTGTGGGCATCTCGAATCAGGCTTTCTGGACCTTCATCTCTGAGCTCGCTGAAAATTACTCCTGCACTGAAGTCCAGGTGCAGTTCTTCTTCTTTGTAGTACAATGGACGATGCAGCGCTTCTTTGAGGCGGGACTCAACAGCAGAGATTCCGGAACGAGAGTCCACATCTTCGATTAAAACCAGGAATTCATCGGAGCCCGGCCTGGAGATTGTATCTCCCAGGTTTAAAGCGGATCTAAGTCTCTGGGCAACATCGCTTAGAATGGCATCTCCGCCTCGAATTCCAAAGCTTTCATTCAATCGACCGAATCGGTTAATATCAAGGTAGATCAATGCAAAACCTCGACTGGCATGCTTTTCAAATCGAATATAGGATTGTTCCAGCCGGTCCGAGAAAAGTAATCGGTTGGGTAGACCGGTCAAAGTATCGATCAATCGGAAATCTGTAATATCCGTTTGAGAACCGGCCATTCTTCGTGCTTGTCCCTGTTCATCCCGGACAGCCTCTCCTCGAATTAGCATCCAGCGATACTGTCCATCCGGCTGCTGAATTCGATATTCGATTCGCAGTTGTTTGAGAGTACCATCTCTGTGCTTTAAAATCAAATCCTTGAATGCTGGAGCATCGTCTGGATGGAGCATTTCCCCCCATTGATCGAGAGTCCGGGGAGCCTGTTCTGGATTCAGGCCCATCATGGAAAGGAATCTGGAAGAAAAATGAAACTTATCCCGGGCAATATCCCAGTCCCAGATGCCATCATTGGCTCCTTTCATGGCCAGAGCATATCTTTCTTCACTTTCTTTTAAGGCAGCTTCGATCTTCTTTCTCTCGATGGAGTGTCGCACAGACTTTTTGAGCACCAGAGCATCCATCTCTCCTTTTACCAGAAAGTCCTGCGCTCCTTCCTTCACCGCGGCAAGTGCAACTTCTCTATCATCTACACCGGAAAGGATTACAACAGGCAAGTCTGGATTGTTCTGATGAAATGCACGAAAGGAGTTCAGGCCTTCTCCATCGGGCAAATAAAGATCCAGAAGAACTATATCGAAAGATGCTTCAGAGAGCTTCGCATAAGCTTCTTTTAGACTGCTGGCGTGCTGAATTTCAAAATCGGATTCCTGCTCCAGGATGGCCAGGGTAAGACGTGCTGCCACAGGATTATCCTCAATGAGCAGCAATTGAATGGACGGTGATTTCATACCGGGCAGGTCTTCCATAATTCTTCGAAGTGGAATCCGGTAAATAGCTTTACTATATAAAAAGGCAAAATTCGATCCGGTACTGAAATACCGGATCGAAACAATGAATTAAGGGTAGGAATGACTATTTGCGCACTTCATCGTACCAGTAGAGCCACTGATTCCGAGTATAGTACTCCTGGCCGGTTTTTTCCTTTAGCAGGGTATAGATCATTGAGGCAGAAGTGCTTGTAGTATCTGTCTGCCTTAGAGTTTCTATAAGAATATCTACAACCTCGGGTTCATCTCTGTACCTGAGTGCTCGAATGGCAGCCTGCTTCTGTTTTTCATCGTTTGAGTCCGCAAGCTCTTTCAGGCGATCCAGGGCATCTGTTCCTGGAATCTGTCCAATGGCATCGATGGCCATAAACCGAGAGGCCGAATCCCTTTGAGCAACAGTTGTCAGAAAGGATAGGGTGGATGGATCCCGCATCATTCCAATGGCTTCTACCGAAATCATGGCCAGGCGTTCATCAGAGGAACGAGCGGCCTGCATCAGATCGGGGAGAGCTTCTTTTGCTTCCAGGATTCCCAGTGCCCAGGCTGCGCCGTATCTACCTTCGCCTTCATCTTCTTTTAGGACTTCCAGAAGAACAGGTACGGATTCCTTGTTCCCCAGCCATCCAAGGGACCGGGCAATGGTTTCTCTGTCCGGTAACTCGGTGTTTTTAAGTGCCGTTTCAATAGGAGCTCTTGCCTGCGCCACCTTTCTGCGTCCCAGAGCATAGGCTGCCGGCCCAACAGCGATGGGCGTTTCCCCGTTTAATAGTTGCATGAGGCGGGGATTCAAGGAAGGATCCGGTATTGTGGCTATGATTTCTGCAGCAGCGTATCTTGTATCCCGACGCTCATTGCTGATCAGCGGAAAAGAAAGGGATGGAGCCCGGCTATCTTTGATTTCCAGGCTGGCCTGAAGCGCATTTTCTCTACCTTTTACAAATTCGCGATCCAGAGCTGCGATAAGTTCCGGGGTGGCCGGATGATAATCCACTCTACCCAGGGCCAGGTAGGCGGCCGCCAGGTTCGGTCCTGCTTCCAGCTTTTTAGCCAGCCCAAGCAAATAGGCTCCTGCAGGTGCATAGCCAATCTTTCCCAGAGCCATGATGTATGCTCTTTGCACGTCTGGATCCGGTGACTGCAGAGCCTGAACCTGCGAAAGAATCAACGGACCGGCGGATCTGGCTTTCATTACTTCCAGCGCTCTTACGGCCTGCAATCGCACGGAATGATTATCGTGTTGAAGAAACTGCACTACTGTAGGGGCTGTGGATACAACTCCCAGCCTGGTCAGAGCATCCAGTAGAAAGGTTGGATTCTCTCCATTGGGATCCCGTAGCCTGGCGGCAATAAGAGGTGCAGCTCTGGTCTCGCCAAAATCGGCCAGAGCCAGCGCTGCGGTCTGCCTTACTGCTGGGTGCTCATCCTTATCGAACAATTGATAGAGGGTTGGAATTACCTCTCGATAGTTTCCATCAATGGCTGCAAGTATTGCGGTGGATCGATCGGACCATACATCGGATTGAAGTGCCTTTTGCACTTCCTCCAGGCTCTTTGCCTCGGTGTAAGGTGTTTCGCTTTCCGGCATCTGGTCCGGTTTCTCGGGACCGCAATTAAATAGCCATCCTAGCATAAAGAAGATGAGGAAAATCCTGAGGATTCGCATATGGTTCGCTTATTCCTCCGGAATCTGCTTCATTACCTCTTGATATTGTTCCAGTTCCTTTTTCCATCCAGCTATTTCTTCGGTGGCCAGATCTTTCTGTTGCTTATCCGGCTCTCCGTTGTTGATGAAATACTCAATAAGCTGGATTCTGGATTCCAGTTCATGGATTCTATATTCAAAGTACTTTCTTTGCTCCTCCGGCTTAACGGGACTATCCGAAGGTGCATCCGGTCCATCCTGTCCTGGCTCAGCGGAACGAGCTTGCGCTTTACTTGTAGCGAGTCTGGACTCAACGGAAGCCACCAGATCCAGGGTTTCTCTTCTTTCCTTTTCCTGGGATTCGGACATTGGAGCCTGGAATCGGCTGGGTATGTAAAGATTTGTTGGATGCTTGTCTGCGAACTCTTTCCACTGACGGGCCACTTCTTCCCGATCCGGTCGTGGCAGGTAAAGATCTGGCCAGAGACGGCGGATTTCTTCTGCGGATATATCCGGTGCTGGCGCATCTGGCCATTCCACTCCGGAAGGATCTCTGTCAAAGGACTCCCGAGGTGGTGTACCTCCTGGACCTTCCACAATATCGTCTCTTCCATCTCCGGGTGAGGAGAGTAGCCAGATTATGGCAACCAGAAGGACGGCAACAACGGCAACAATGATGTAAATTCTTGATTTGGGCATAGGTATCCTCTAATCCTACATTCATAGGTCATAGATTTGACAATTAGTCAAAGATAAAAAAAGCCCGGCCACCAGAGGAAGCCGGGCCCCGATAAGGGTAGGACCATTATCAGATAAAGATATTGATGATCCAGGAAATAGCCTGTCCTACGATGCTGTCGCTTAACCAGCGCTTCAGATCCACAGGGTTTCTATTCAGGGAGTCGTAATACCAGGCTGCATATTCGCTGGCCTGAGGGATGTTTACGCTGTACTGACGGTTAATGTCTTTGATCAACTCATTGGCCAGTACTGTATGTCCGTAGCGGTTCGGGTGAACTCCATCCAGACCAAATACACCGGGTTTTCCGGGCAGAGGCCAGTTGGCTCCCGCATTTCCAGGGCTCCAGCCACTGGAGTGACGAATTGGTCGGCCGTTTTCTTTGATGTCGGAAAACAATGCTTCTGCATCAGTCAGAGCATAGTTTCGAGCTGCAGCCTGTCGACGTAGTTCATTGTTCAGCATGGTCAGGAAGTTGGTAATTGTTGCAACTTCGCCTGCATCCAGAACATGATTTGGGCTGGAAACGCCACTTCGATAGAAGGCTTTCAGGCCCGAGTAGTTGGCACGACCTTGAGGATCGTTATACCTTTCCAGGTAGTAAATTGATGTTACATTAGGAACGGTAAAGATACTTCCACCTTTGATAGTTCCAATACGATCCAGACGACGCATTACTTCTGCAACGTCTCTTTTGAATCGCGCTTCATCCAGACAATCCAGAGTGGTGCTCAGAGCTGTACAGAGTACATGGTTTGCGCCCACAGAAGCGAAAACGAAGCTTGGCTTCACTTTTTCCATTACCTGGATTTGTGTGCCTGCATCGCGCAGTCCGAATCTATGGAATTTGTCTGGCTTCTGGCAGTCCTGTACCTCAACCCAGCGATAAGTGTACCAGTACCATTTTTTCCAGTACCAGTCTTTTACCCATTTCTTGGCATAAATATCTTCGCAATTGCCGCTGGTTCGCAGCGCCGAAGTATATTCGCCACCGGTGATACCGGCATGGGTAGGCAGGCTGTAGGTCTTTTCATTGCCACCAAGAACAGACGAGGCCAGGCAGAATACTCCGCAATCGCCTTTCAATACGTCTTCAAGATTAGCATAAGGACCTTTCAGTTCATTATAGTATACATTGGATCCGGCTTGTTTGGATACAACGACAGGATAGGCCCAGTTCTGTGTCTTTTTTTCAACCGTTACGCCGTAAAAACCCTGAGACAGGGAATCACCCATAACTGCCGGTCGCTTGAACAACTCGGACACAGACTGAGCGGAAATTGAAGTGGCACATAGCATTAATGCTGCCACAATCCATCGACCCAGTTTCATATACACTCCTCCGTAAAGTTACGTTGCGGCGGCCACATCCTGTGGCCGTCCTCACGTGGTTCTATTTTGCGGGCCTTCGGCCCTTGCGAACTTCCTGTTCGCTGCAAAACGCATTGCGTTTTGACTTCGTTCCCAGCCCATTGGCTGGCAAAACTTCTATCTAGTTACGCTCGGTCGGATACCTCGTGTATCCTCCTCCCGTCGCTCTGCCCTGGCCCTCTGGGCCAGCAAAACATCCTGTTTTGGCAGAATGCTTCGCAATCTGCAGTTACGCTCGGTCGGATACCTCGTGTATCCTACTCCCGTCGCTCTGCCCTGGCCCTCTGGGCCAGCAAAACATCCTGTTTTGGCAGAATGCTTCGCAATCTGCAGTTACGTTGCGGCGGTCACTTTCGGTGGCCGTCCTCACGTGTTTTGGCAGAATGCTTCGCAATCTGCAGTTACGTTGCGGCGGTCACTTTCGGTGGCCGTCCTCACGTGGTTCTGCGGGCACTATGGCCCAGATTATAGCCGGCATCAGCTCAGCTTTCGGCAGGCAATTCCCCGAATCTTGCCCGCCGGAGAAGATTTTAGGTCTTCCCGGTAAGTATGCCGAAAGGGCATACTGCCAATCCTTTCTATATCTATTGGTATAGAAAGTGTGACACGGTGTCATGTTAAGGGTATAGGTTAGCGTGGCGCAAGAAAAAAATTACATCGTGTCAACTTTTGGCCCGGAAAAATTAATCTTCTGCCAGGTACTTAAGCAATGAGCGGAAATCGCGCACACCATTTAGTCTGAAATGTGCATGGGTGTACCCGGCTCCAATCTTAATGGACCATCCTCTAGGAGGTAAGGCCTGAAACAGATGTTCATCGGTGGCATCGTCTCCAGCAGCCATCATGAAATCGTAGCTGCGGCCACTGGTTTCCAGGTGAGGGATGATGTTACCTTTGTGAATGCCCTGAACTCTAACTTCAATAACGGCTTTTCCATCCAGCACATCGAGAGGAGCACCGGAGAGCATATTCTTCAAGTGCATTACCAGTTCTCTGGCCTGCCATTTACCAAAGGTCGGATCGCTCAGTCTGTAGTGCCAGGCCAGGGCCGCTTCTTTCTTTTCCGTGAAGCTGCCCGGTGTTTTTAAATTGAACTGCTCGAATATATCCTCTACCGTTCCCAGCCATTCCAGGTCATGGCTTTCTGGAAGCTGCTTCTGCCATTGTTCGTTTACCATCCGAATCCAGAGCCCATGTTCTGCAGATATGATTACCGGGAATCGGCCCATCCAGTCTTCAATCTCCTGGCGTTTTCGACCAGTAACTATGGCCACGTCTGTGTTGGGCAGGGCTGTAATTCGCTCCATAATTTCCCGTAATTCCTGATCCGGTGCTGCGGCCAGAGGAAGGTTCTGAAGCTCAGCCAGGGTTCCATCGTAGTCCAGTAGCAGAAGTCGCTTGCTGGCTTCTTGCATTTCCTGTTTCAGTTCATTACGCTTCTGAACATTGAGAGGCATCACCGGACCGTGCCGATCCGCATATTCCTGAGTGCTCCGAGTCAAATCTTCCAGAAAGGATTTAGACCAGTAGTGAACATTGTTCCTTTTGACTCTCTCATACATGGCAGTCATACGTCGGGTGCATTCATCCTGACCCAGCTCCAGAGCCGTTTCCAGAGCATCGGAAATCTGGTCCCGATTCCAGGGATTAATGATAATTGCTTCTCCGAGTTCGGATGCGGCTCCTGCAAGCTCACTTAGAATGAGGACACCATGATCTTTCTTAACTGCAACATATTCCTTGGCCACCAGGTTCATGCCATCGAAGTATGGAGTTACCAGAGCTACATCCGCTTCCCGGTAAAACGCGGCCAGCCTGCGAAATGGCAATGAGCGATACATGAACTGGATGGGAGAATCGGGAAGGGCTTCATGGGCTTCAATGATATCCATGACTATCACCTCCACCTTATCCTTCAGATGACGATAGTCAGGGATCTTGGTTCTGGAAGGAACCGCTACCTGAACCAAAACCACTTCTGCAGCCTTTTCTGGATTTCTTTCCAGGAACTTCTTGTAAGCACTCAGTCTTTCGGGAATACCTTTGGTGTAATCCAGCCGGTCCACGCTCAGGATCATTTTCCGACCCTTTTTGATCTGCCTTACAATTCGTAGATCCTCTTCGAAATCAGGCTCCTCCATGGCAGCGGCAATTCGACTGGGATCAACGGAAATAGGGTAGGCTCCGATCTGTACACTATGATCTTCCATATCGATTCGGTTGATTTCAGAATCGATGCCCAGAAGATGGAGTAGACTGCTGCGAAAGTGTCGCAACCCACTGTGAGTTTGAAAGCCAATGAGGTTGGACCCAAGTAAGCCTCTAAGCAATTCCTCTCTATAGGGTAAGGCTCGAAACATTTCTGACGATGGGAATGGAGTGTGCAAAAAGAAGCCGATTCTAGCTTCCGGTATCTTTTCTCTTACCATGGAAGGCACCAGCATCAACTGATAATCGTGAATCCATACAATGTCTTCGGTATTTCCTTCCTGAAGTTCAGCAACAATACGATCTGCAAAGACCCGGTTTACCTCTCTATAAACGCGAAAGTCTTTTTCATCATAATCAATATGAGTGGGCAAATAGTGAAGCACAGGCCAGAGCACTCGATTGGAAAATCCAAAGTAGAATCGATTTAACTGACGCCTGGTCAGAAAAACGGCGGATGCATTGTATTCTTTTTTGAGTTCAGCGGAAATGCTTTCTGGCTGAATCATAGATAGATCTACTTCGCCAGGCCAGCCAATCCACATCAACTCATAAGAATCATTCAATGCGCTCAATGCGCTGGCCAGCCCTCCGGGGCTGGGTTGAAAATGGAAAGATCTTTCTGTTACTTGAATTGCGACCGGGAGACGATTGGCTACTACGAGTATTCTTTGCTTCATGTGTCTGATATATTGAACTACCAGAACTGCACTCTGTCAATCGCCTTTCGGGTATTCGCTTTGCGGTAAATCCTCATAATATAGATCATCGAACCTTTTGTACATTACCTCTCTGCCATACCGGGCGATGAAGTTTGCCCTGGCAATAGCTGCATTATCCTTATGATCTCTGTATTGCTCTGCAAAATGGAGTTTGCCAGTGGTCCAGTCATACACAAAGAAAATGTCATTGGTCTGCTCTGGCTGAAGTACCGCTTTATACGCTTCGTCTGAGAATTGAGCCACAGGCCCGGGAGGTAAACCACCTCTTTTATACACATTGTAGTCCGATTGTAATTCCAGATCCTTAAATAGTAGAAAGGGTCTGTGATAGCCCAGTCCATACTCTACTGTGGGACAACTTCCCAGTACCTGATTTTTTTCCAGGCGATTCAGAAAAACGGAGGCCACCTTCCTGTAATCTGAATTGCTCACTGCTTCCTTTTCTACGATGCTTGCAAGTATCATCCGTTCTGTGCGACTTAGATTATTAGCTCTTGAATCAGTGGATGGAAAATCTTTCTCGAGAGACACCAGGCGTTTCGCACTGGCCTGGACCATATAATGCAGCAATACTCTTGCCTGGGCCACCGGATCTGATTCTTTCTGGATGGAATGCTTTCCTGGAATAAAGTGCCCCTCAAAACGCAGTAGATTTACAATGTCTCTCTTCCTTGCTGGCAGATCCGAAATCTGAATAGCCGGGTTCAGGTCCGGATGGTCCGAAAATTCCCTGGCAGCCTGTTCAAAATCGGCACAATCTGGTCTTTGAGAGGCCTTCCATCGCTCACAGAATTGTAGCAGGCTTTCGTCCAACTTCACTTCGAATTCCAGCTGAGGCCCGGAAGTCTCCTCAACGGTGCAGCCAGCAAGGGAGGCGGCCCAGATCCAGCTGCAAAGTAGACTCGAATATGCAATTCGCCGAACCGGGAATCCTTTGTTTAGATTGAAGCGAACTTGCCAGGAAAATGCAGAGCGTTGCGCAGGAAACATGGGTCATTCACGCTGGACTGTGGCTGGTAAACAATCATTTAAGGATATGACCAGAGGATGGAGATTCTTTGCTGATCGAGGGGGGACGTTCACTGATATCGTTGCCCTGGATCCTGAAAATAGACTGCATACCCATAAATTACTGTCATCCTCGCAGAATTACAGCGATCCTGTGCAGGCTGGAATTCGCTATCTACTGAATCGAAGGGAATCCAGTTCAAAAACTGAAACAGCCGCAGATTCGCAGATGCAGAATCTGGATCTCTCTCGAATTGAGGAGATTCGCGTAGGGACAACCATCGGTACCAATGCATTGCTGGAGCATAAAACTGCAAGAGTGGGGCTGATTATTACCCGTGGATTCAGAGATCTGCTACGCATAGGACATCAGTCCAGACCAGACCTATTCGCATTGCAGATCAAGCTTCCGGAATTACTGTATGTATCATCTGCAGAAGTGACTGAGAGGATTGGCCATGATGGTAGGATCATCGAGCCTCTGGATAATGAAACCCTGGAAAAGGCACTTTCACAGATAAGTCAGACGAATGTGGATTGCCTGACCGTACTGTTTCTAAATTCAGCGGCGAATCCTGTTCATGAAATCCAGGCCGGGGAATGGATTCGAAAACATAGTTCTCTTCCAGTATATCTTTCCCATGAATCCAGTCTTCTTACCGGTGCTGTGGACCGGGGCGATACTACCCTGGTGGATGCAGCCCTGGGTCCTCTCATACGTAACTATGCATCTGAAGTGGAATCCTTCAGTTCTGCTCCTGTCTATTTCATGGGCTCCTCCGGATCTCTGTACCCGGCCGGTCAGTTTTCCGGTAAGGACAGTTTGCTTTCCGGGCCGGCCGGAGGGATGAATGCTGTGGCAGCAATCTGCAATCGCTACAATATTAAGATGGCCGTTGGTTTCGACATGGGTGGCACTTCCACCGATGTATTTTGCTACGAAGGTAAATTGCTCAGACAGGATTCCACAGAGGTGGGAGGCTATAAGATTCAGGCCCCTCATCTTAGAATTCATACCATTGCCTCCGGAGGAGGCTCCATACTTCAAAAGGATGGAATGAGACTTCTGGTAGGCCCCGAATCCGCCGGAGCTCGGCCTGGTCCGGCTTTCTATGGACTGGGTGGCCCCGCCACAATCACAGATGCAAATGTAGTTCTGGGCCGGGTGCTTCCTTCCCGATTTCCATCGATTTTTGGAGAAGATGGAAAGCAAAGCCCTCAACCAAAACGCTCCGGAGAGGCGCTGCAGGAACTGATGAATTCGCCGGATGAGTCTGTGGAGGAAATTGCAGAAGGATTCCTGGCTATAGCATGTGAGCAGATGGCCGGAGCTGTACGAAAGATGACCATCGAGCAGGGCCGGGATCCTGAGAATTATACTATGGTAAGCTTTGGCGGTGCAGGAGGCCAGGTAGCCTGCGAAGTGGCCAGTCGGGCCGGTATCAAACGTATCCTGTTTCCCGGGCTGGCAGGCCTATTTTCGGCGGCCGGAATTGGAGGTACACAACATAGCACTCTGCATACGATTGCCCTGGGTGGGCCTTTATCCGATTCCATGTCCAGGGCTAAACAGGCCTTTCTGAACTTAAGTTCGCAGCAGGAAGATCGGGAAGATCTGCATCTGGAGTTTCGAGTTCTACCAGGAGGATCGGACTTTCATGTTTCTTTATCCTATGATTTCTGGCCTGAATTAAAGACCGTTGAAGACGATTTTAACCGAAAGTTCAAGCAGCTCTATGGATACGAATCATTACCGGGGCTTCGTCTGTCTTCGGTGCTTGTAGAATTTCTTCACGGAGGCGCCGAGCTATTCCAGGATGCATCCCGGCCCGAGACTTTTAGTGAACGCAAAGAACACACCGCAGAGGCATCCAGCGTTACATCGGCCAGAGAATCCATCATTGAATCTATTCGATTATTCGACGGAGGATGGAAGCAGATGCAACACAGGCAGAGGATGAGCCTGGACGCAGGAGACAGCTTTACCGGGCCCATTCTAATTAGCTCGGCTACTGATACCGTTTACATTGCTTCCGGTTGGTCCGGGCTGGTTACTGCATCTGGCGATCTGGATGTTCGCCGGGAAACCGGCGAAGCCGATGCTGCGGATACCTCCCGGGCCATTGCAATTTCTTCTGAAATACATCAAAGGAAACTGGAATCCATAGCAATTGAAATGGGCACTGTTCTACAGCGTACCGCCAGAAGCGTAAACATCAAGGAGCGATTGGATTTTTCATGCGCCATTTTTGATTCAGAAGGTAGGATACTGGTAAGTGCACCTCATATACCCGTGCATCTTGGCTCCATGCAGGACAGCGTTCAGGCTATTCTACCCAACCTTTCCAGATCCGGCCGGAAGAACTCAGATATGGATGCACCCGGAGAGAGCTTCACCGGGGAAAATGGATTCTATCTCTTGAATGATCCGTATGCAGGCGGTACTCATTTACCGGATATAACGGTCATCTGTCCTGTATATCTTTCCGGAGTGGAGACCCCTGGCCATGGAGAACGTGGCATCCGGAATTCCATCGATAGAATTGAGGGAAAGCCAGACTACTTCGTGGCTGCCCGGGGCCACCATGCTGATGTGGGAGGTATTTCCCCTGGTTCCATGCCCGCTATTTCAGAATCTATCGAAGATGAGGGAATCTTGATTTCGCCCCGGTTCTTCCGTCGTAGTGACCTGGAAGAGAATGGGGAGTTGGAAGAATTGTTTCGCAAAGGGGGGGCCCGATCTCCTCAGACCAATCGGGCCGATGTGGCCGCCCAGGTAGCGGCCTGTATTCGTGGGCTGGAATTGTTGCATAATCTGGATCAAAGTAGAGCGCCACAGCTGGAATCTTATTTGAGAGATGCGGCCCGACTGGCCGTGCATAATAGCTTAACTGATTTACTGGCGGGCGGACCACGTAGAGCCTCTCTGAAGCTGGATCCAGTTTCCGGTCAGGGCGAAAGCCATAGATCAATTGAGAATCATGCAGAGATATCATTGGTAATCAACTCCGATTCCGGAAAGTTCCTATTCGATTTTTCCGGCAGCTCCCTACCGCCGGTGGCAAATTTCCATACACCTCCGGCTGTGGTGCGCTCCGCAGTGTTGTATAGTCTCTATCTAATAGCCGGAAGATCCATTCCATTGAATGCGGGCGCTCTGGATGAGATTGAGATTCGCACCGGTCAGACGTTTCTGAGAGCCATCTATCCCATGCCTGTGGTTGCAGGTAATGTGGAAACATCCCAGGTTCTGGTAGATACCATTTTGATGGCTGTGGGAGCTCTCAGTCCAGGACCTGGAACAATGAATAATCTGAGTTTTGGAAATGAAAACTACCAGTACTACGAAACCATAGGGGGTGGCTCCGGGGCCGGTCCTGGATTTTCTGGAACTTCAGCTGTACAGTGTCATATGACAAATTCTCGTATTACGGATGCTGAGATTCTGGAAAGCCGATTTCCGGTCCTACTGGAAGAATTCAGTATTCGCAGCCATAGTGGAGGCAGAGGCAAATTTTCCGGAGGCGATGGGCTGATTCGTCAGATTCGTTTTCTGGAAGATATGACTGTTTCCATCCTGTCCAATCGAAGGGTTGTGCAGGCCAGCGGACTTTCGGGGGGCCTGGCAGGAAAGAGGGGAATCAATCTGATCATTGAGAAGCATGGAATGAAGGAGCTTGGCTATTGCAGCAGTCGAATTGTAAAAGCCGGGGAGGCCATACGAATCGAAACACCAGGGGGGGCAGGCTACGGAAAGCTTCAGGGGTAGAATTTAGAGTTCGTCACCGATTCATCTATTACTTATTTTTTTTGGCCCCGCGGCGGATTGTGCATGCAACGGTTTTTTTGCATTTATTTGCCGGGGTGGTAATCCATAGACGCCCAGGAATTAAAGTGCGTATCATTCCCCAGAGAGTGTTCAGTTCTGTTTGCGAGAGCAATCCCTGATCAAGGTATTTACGTTGTCATCAGCCAGGCTTTCATGCTGCAGATAGCTGATGGGTAGGCCTACGACTGGAATGGCCAGTGCTTCCGGAAAAATAAAGTAGAGTATTACCCCGGTTGTTCCAAGTACTATGTTTGCATTTCTGTACTCGCCGGTGATATCTTCATATCTTTCGAAGGAATAATCAAAGGCCTTTTGACATTCTCGACTTTGATTCGGTGGGTTGGCCGGCGGCGCGGTGAGACAAGCAGTGCAAAATAACAGAAGTACAGCCAATATCTGAATCGGTCTCCTTCCACCAGGTTCCATCTTCGACGCCATCTACAGGTTCGTATGGCAGGAACTTCGCAGACGGGAAAGCAAAAAAGAAAGGCATTTTGGTTGGGTATGGGCAGGCTAATACCATCCAGGGTTCAAATTGTTCCTTTTGAGCATTCTTCCTGCAGAAAAGTCCGGTTTTTCTCGACCAGGGTTTCGTGACGGTCATAGCTCATCGGTATTCCAATAGCTGGAATTGCCAGGCCCTGAATAAATCCAAACCAGACCACCGCTCCTGCGTAAGAAATCAATGTATTGCTTACGTGATAGCTTTCGGTAATGGACTGCTGATTGCGGCGGGCTTCGTAATAAGCTTCCATACATTTCTCACCCTGGTGGGGAGCTTCTTCGGGCAAAGTGGACAAGCAGGAAAGCCCCACGGCGGCGATGCAAAATGCAATGCAGATACGGCCCATCAACGAATGGACGAGATCCATCCTGCCGGGGTTCGAGGCCAGCCAGAAGAACGATTGAGATAAAAAAAGGCGCCTCATTTTGAGACGCCTTTTACGGGGATTTGCCGCCGGTTATTGCCCGGCGGATCCCAGCCTATTTTAGGCAGATCAATGCTCGGCGGAAGCGGCTTCCTTTGAGGCGAATCCACCTGAGATGGCTCCGGTGCCGCCTTTCATGGAGGCAGCTACCAGTTCTGCAATATCCAGTACCTTCACATCCTGCAGTTCGGTGTTTTTTACACCGTCTGAGATCATGATCATACAGAAAGGACAGGCTGTAGCAATAGTATCTGCTCCAGTGTCGATGAGCTGTTGAGTACGTTTGTTGTTTACTCTCTCATACTGCTCTTCCATCCACATTTGAGCTCCACCGGCGCCGCAGCACAGGGAAGTCTTATGAGAGTCGGAAGCTTCGGCAATGTCCATTCCCAGAGCAGCACGGATGGTATTTCTGGGCTGCTCATACACATCGTTATACCTTCCCAGATAACAGGAGTCGTGGTAAGTTCCTCGACGATTCTGCATTTCTTCCACGGCCTTCTCATCCATCTCAATCTTTCCATCGTTGATCAGGTCTTCGATAAAATCGGAATGGTGCTGAACATCAAAGTTTCCGCCAAATTGCGGATACTCATTTTTCAGTGTGTTGAAGCAGTGAGGACAGGCAGTTACAATCTTCTTAACATTGTATTTGTTCAGAGTCTCAACGTTGGTTTGAGCAAGCATCTGATACAGGTATTCATTACCACCTCGACGCGCGCTATCTCCGGTACATCCTTCTTCTGCGCCCAGGATACCGAAGTTAACATTGGCAGCCTGCATAACCTTTACGAAAGATCGTGCAATGGTCTTGTTTCTATCGTCGAAGGATGCAGCACAACCGGTCCAATAGAGTACATCGATGTTAGGATCTTCTTCCAGGGTTTTTACGCCCAGACCATCGGCCCAATCCGCTCTGGTATGCGCGCCCACACCCCATGGATTGGAATTGTTCTCCATATTGACGAATGCATTTTGAAGTTCCTGGGGCATTCGGCTTTCGGCCAGAACCAGGTTTCGACGCATTTCCAGAATGGCTTCCAGCTGGTTATTACCCACCGGACAGGCTTCCACGCAGGCAGCGCAGGAAGTACAGGCCCACAGTTCCTCGTCGGTGATATAGGGATCGCCAATTACCGGTGAAGGAGCCGGGCCTTCTTCCGGGTTATGGCTCATGATTGCTTTGGAGTGATCCAACATGGAATGCTTGAGATCCACCATGATCTTTTTTGGATCCAGAGGCTTGCCGGTGCGATTTGCAGGACATTCTACTGTGCAGCGGCCGCATTCGATACAGGAAAGCCCATCGATCATACTGGTCCAGGGCAGCTCGGTTACGTTACCGGCACCCCATACAGCAGTCTCGCTTTCCAGGTCGATGTAATTCATGGTTCCTATGGGCTGGTCTTTAACCATGAAGAAATTGATAGGAGCAAAAATCAGGTGACCGTGCTTGGAGTTAGGAACATAGACCATGAAGATGTACACGGTCATGATATGTACCCACCAGGAGAAGTTGCGCACAGCCTCTGCTTCTACGGTAGAGTCCATACCCAGCAAACCGAGTAGCTTGAGAACTACGTTGTTTACCCAGCTTGCATGGGCCCCTGCATTCAGGCTTACCTGAGCGGCCGAGCCGATGAGGGTAGACACCATCAGGGTTCCAATCATCAAAATTACAATTGCAGATTGAGCGGATGGAATATCCAGACCTTTGGCCCGTCGAATCCAGCGGCGGTAGGCAAAATAGCCCAGACCGGTAAGAACCAGCAGGGAGAAATTCTGTACTACGGCTTCGTAGATAAAGGCTCCAGAACCAATGATGATGGCAAAGCCTGCTCCGAGTTCAGCCATGAGCAGCAGCAGAAAGGCCCACTGTATCCCGGGGCTCTTCTGGGCTGAGAAGTTTTTACCAATCTTCAGGTTGAAGTAGGCCACAAAGGTCAGTGCCATGACAGCAATCACACCCGTTATGGCCAGAAGTGCCTGACCTTCGGTGAGATCCAGCCCCAGATAGGTAAACTCTGGAATCCAGAATTCATAGGGACTGATCCCGGCCGCCAGAAGAAAGCTCCAGCCATTACCGGCCACCATCTGGCTTGTAGTATGCACTCCATAAATAACGAAGCCATAAAAGATAAAGGCATGCATTAGCCCCCGAACGGGATGCTTAAACAGCTTCTTCTGAAACAGAACGTTGAATAGAAATGAGCGGAGCCGGGCTTCGATAGAGGCCAGGTTGTCCACTTTCTGACCCTTTGAGGCCAGCTTAAGCCGATAGTAAACGGCATAAACAAAGGCAGCATTGGCCAGAGTGAAAATGGTTATGTGAAAAATATGGGTTAGTATGTCCCCGGTGGAAAGCATGCAAAAACTCCCGATGCAGATGTTTGGTTGTCTGGTAGAGACAGGGAATTTGAGTACAGGCCGGAAGTCCAGAAAAAAGCTGTGCAATGTGCCCCGAATTGGAAAATTGAGGCATGCAGCTTTTCGCCAACGACACAACGGATTCCATCCTGAAGAAGGCTCTGGGCGGTAACCGAATCAGTCCTGAAGAGGCACTGGAGCTATACGAAAATGGAGATTACCTGAAGATTCAGGCTGTGGCTCGAGAGCTAAGAAACCGAAAGGTTTCCCCGGCCATAGCCAGTTATACTGCCTTTCGCGTTGTTAACTACACAAATTACTGTAATGTAGAATGCTCCTTTTGCAGTTTCATGGATGAAATAGGGAACGGCAAAGGCTATGTTCTGAGCAAAGAAGAAGTATTGCAGAAAATGGAAGAAGCGGTGGCTCAGGGAGCCGATCAGATGTTTCTTCAGGGCGGTGTTTATCCGGAATTGGCCTTTGATTATTATCTGGAATTAATGCGCTATGTAAAGGAGAAGCTGGGCCAGCAAATCCATATTCGAGCCTTTTCTCCGGTAGAACTCAGGAGTATGGCAGACATTACAGGCAGACCTTTGCCCCAGGTTTTGCAGGATCTGAAAAGTGCAGGCCTGGACTCTGTTCCCGGTGCCGGTGCAGAGATACTAACAGAAAGGATGCGCAAGATACTTTCGCCCAAGAAAGCTACTACGGAACAATGGGTAGAGGTAATGGAAACCTGTCATCGGGAAGGACTACCTGGAAGCGCCAATGTAGTGTTTGGTTCGGAAGAAACGGCAAGTGAAGTCGTAGAGCATTTAAATGTAATCCGGCAGCTACAGGATCGCACCGGCGGATTCAAGAGCTTCATTCCCTGGACTTTCCAGAAGCAGACCAAGAAATTCTATGTAAGAGCTGTACCCGCTCAGGAATATCTGAAGGTGCTGGGTATTTGCAGAATCTTTCTGGATAACATCGATCATATCGAGACCAGTCTGATGGTTCTTGGCCAGGGTGTGGGACAGCTTGCACTTCATTCCGGAGCCGATGATATCTCCTCCATTGTCATTGAGGAGAATGTATTGCGTAGTTTCGGGATTAAATCCGAAGAGAAAGCACGCAAGTTCCTCCAGGAGTCAGGCTTTATTCCGGTCCGGCGGGATCTGCTGTACAATTACCAGGATATGCCCGCAGAACGACAAACTGCCTAGCTCTCTTTTTTCTGTCAAAGGATGTTGATACCGAAATAGTGTTTGCCAATGGGGCAGTGCACTGTACGCTCCTGTCCTGGCAAAGGGGACCCAATCCAGTCCGTTAATACCGGGCCCGGGCTCGCCTTTCGAGCTGTTACAACAGCCCATCCAAGATAGAACTTATTTTTAGAGAGGAACATCCGCAGTGGAATCCCGGGGCGAAGTGCCCTTCCATAGAACTTTACGATTCAAACTGCTGGTAGCCATTATTGGAAGCCTGGGGATACTGTCTCTATTTCTCATCCAGTACGGCTATAGCGTTGCCCGGGATGCCCTGGTGGAAGGTACCATCGAGGATCTAAAACAAAGTACTCAATTAGCTACAAACGAACTACAATCCAGTCTTGAATTCTATGACCGGGGAATCCTGAATCGTACAGAAGCCCTGGAACTTATTGATCGTAATCTGGCAGGTGAGATCCGTCAGATCCGGATTCGCCTGGATCCACAAACCATTGCGCAGGTTGAGCGAAACTTTCCCGGCATATTTGCCCCGGGTGAACTTCGTTGGATTCCTCCAGTGCTCAAGGACCTGGAAGATGGAGATGAATTTCCAGGCATTCATGAAGAGCTGGAACATGGCAGTCCTGTGGTGCCATTTCTGCATCGAAATGAGCGAATTGGCTGGATAATGAATCTGGACGGAGACGCAGGACTATTGATTACGGATCCAGCCGTAAGCCTGAGGATCTTTCGCACTTATCTGGAAGCCGATCGAGCCAGAAAGTCCAGAATGGAGCAATCCCTGGATTTGCGTATCATGCGAGATCCGAGCACGGTGACTGTCCAGGCAGCCGGAGATGGATATGTTTATGTTCTCACTCAGTACTCCCCTGGCTGGTTGCTACCAGGCACCAGCTACCCTGAGGATTACTCAAGAGAAGCCATCCAGGAAAGGATGGATGCAGGTCTTCCACAGCTAAAAACTCCGGCGGAAAGGCAGAGATATCTGGATCTGTACGGCACCAGCGCCGAGGATCAGTACTATTTTATCCTGGAATTTATGCTCCGGGAAAACAAGCCACCTCTACCTATCTATGCAGTTTCTCATCCCAACCTGGGCTTCCGAAATGCGGACTCCATTGAGTCTTATGGCGATCGGACCATTCGCAAAAAGAAGATCGGTCGGGACCTGGCTGTGGCTGCCAACGGTGTCTATGAATACTGGTGGAGAAACCCAGGGGAAAAGAAGGCACGAAAAAAGCTGGCCCACTATCGAGACTTTCAATGGACCAGTGCAGATAATTCCTGGTCCGTTCGATGGGTTGTAAGTGCTGCAGCCTATGAAGATCAGGCATTTGCAGTGCTGGCGGATGTTCGGCTGAGAATCTATCTGGTATCGGGCCTTCTGGCCTTGATTACCGTGCTTGGACTGCTCTATCTATTTCGAACATCCGTACTGGCCGGATTTGAAGACCTGGTTACTGGAAGCCGCAACGTGTTGAAGCAGAACTTCTACGTGCGTATTCCGGTCCGGGGTACCGATGAAATCTCCACGGTGGCACGGGCCATGAACCTGGTGCTGGAAAAAGTGGGCGAAAGTCGCGAGCATGTGGAAAGCATTGCCCGTGAACTTAAAGTCCGCAGCAAATCGGAAAGCGATCTACAGCAGTTAACCAGAGATCTATATGTAAGATCTGCCATGGACATTCGCAGTCGCATGGAGGGTATGATTCGTGTGGCAGAGGCGCTGCAGGGAGCTCATTTTACCGATGGTGTTTTAAGACGGGAAGTGGATACCTTGCTGGAATCCGGGCTGCGCTTGAGATCCTTCGTAAACGATTTCTATGAATTCTCTCTTATTCGCTCCGGTTCCATTCCTCCGGCCCCATCCTGTGTGCCCGTAGAACCTGCTATACATTTTTCATTTAATCGAGCCCAGGAAATCGCTGAAGTGCATTCCTCGGTGAACCTGATCATGGCCAATCGAAACCTTCACCTGGACGTAGATCCGGTTTTTCTGGAGGCGATATTCGTAAATCTGTTCCATTATTGCCTGGACAGACAGAAGCAGGGGCGACTGGATCTGGAGATCCAGGATCAGGGTCGATGGATTGGATTTCAGCTCACATTAAGAGATACAGTCATGGATTCCAGGGAAGCTGTGGCCGCTTTCGACTTCTTTCTCTCTATAGTAGATAATCCCGGGGCGGGCACTGGATTGGCTCTCTGCAGACTGTGGATTGAAGCCCTGGGCGGCAAGATAACCCTGGCAAGCGAAAGCGATCTGGGTACCAGGTTTCTGTTCACTCTTCCCTCACATCCAGGGCCCGGACTGAAAATGGAGGCCAGGGAGCATCTAAATGATTTAAACTCCTATCTGGAATGGGCATCGCCCAGACAGGATGAGGGAGACCGGTTAGTTTCTATACTGCCGCCCTGGAAGATGAAGCAGGACGATACATTGAACTACGCCCGTTTCTACGGTGAAGAGGAGCAACTACGAGGACGTCTGTATTCCGGCGCGGATACGGATGGCTATATGGTCGTACTGGTGGAGCGCAATGAGTCTTTGCAGAAAGCCTATGATTTTCAGGACTCGGCTCTGGTCTATCAGCAGGCCCTGGGTCATAAGGGACGCTCTGCAGGTGCCCATTTTGTTTCTCTGATTCGAGCTTCGGATGCCAGTCTTCTGGCCGAGGTGCACCGATGGCAGCAGTGGCTTTCCGTTCCATTTCTGATTGAAGGTGATCTGGAGTTACCGGAAGATGCATTGCGCAGAAAGGTGCTCATACTCACCGATGAGCAGAACAACAAGCATGAATTCTTTGAGCTCTATCGTCCGGGGGACTATTTGAACCCTTTGAGAAAGAAGACCCTGAATGATTTCGAAAAGGGAGTGGAGGAATTCTTCGCCAATCGAAGGGACCAGGCATTCTGGCTTTTCGAAGAGGTCCTTCGTGAAGATCCATCGGATCGAGTGGCATCCTCCTTCGCCTATAGAAACTTCTGGAAATAGCTCCGGGACTGGGTAACCTGCACCAGGTTGCCTGGATAGCTCATCTGAGCTGATCTTACTGCGAGCCCGGGCCCCGCCAGGCCATCTTTAGAATCCAACTCAACAGATAGAGTTTTCAAAGGGCCGATGGAATTTAACGATGGATTTTGAACTCAGCAGGATTCTTACCAGCTTCCCGAAGCGCCTCCACCCCCGAAGCTACCTCCGCCGCCGCTAAAACTGCTTCCGGAAGAAAAGGAAGAGGAATAAGAAGATCCGCTGGAATAGCTACTACCGCTGTAAGAACCGGACGTGGACATATCCGGTTCCCATTTTTTGGACAGTTCCTTGCCCTGGTCTGTAAGCTGAAATAGTAGTCGAATGGCCACCGTGCCGCCAAGAAAAGCGATTAGCAAAAGCCAGAAGGTGAGGCTGCCTATGTCTGCATCCATTGCACCGGTAAATATAGAAGCTCCTATGAATCCAGGAATCCAGCCGATGGCTGCCAGAAAAACCCATCCTGTGGCCCCTTCGCTAAAGAACATGGCCCGTACAAAGAACTGGGTAATCCAGATAACAAAGGCGCCGATTCCGAGCATGAAAACAACGCCAATAGCAATGGAAACCCAGTCGCCAAAACTACGACCTTCGGAAGTGTCCGGTGTGGAAGCTGAGGGTTCTGTTGAGTCCTGAGTCGTGGCCGGCTCAGATCCGGAGGTGACTCCAGAAATGGATGTTGTATCTGTGGCTGGTTCTTGCTCGCCAATGACCGTACCAGAAAAGCTGCCGGTGCCGGACAGTTCATCGCTGGCATCCGAGGCTACAGGACTTCCCAGGCGGTGGAGTATCTCGGAAACACCGTAAAGGATTCCCTCGCCGAAGTTTCCTTTCTTAAACTCGGGTACAATTCGATTGTCAATAATCCGGCCGGAATGAAGGTCTGTGAGAGTTCCTTCCAGGCCATAGCCTACTTCAATTCGGACTTTCCGATCATTCTTTGCTACCAGCAGAAGTACACCGTTATCCTTCCCCTTCTGGCCAATTTTCCATTTTTCCACTACTCGAATGGAATAGTCTTCGATTTCCAGACCTTCTAGAGACTCCACGGTTAAAACCACAACCTGATCGGTGGTGGCCTCTTCATGCCTCTGCAGTAATGAGTTCAGTCTGGTTTCAGTGGCAGGAGGGATAATTTCCGCCAGGTCTACTACCCGGCCAGTGAGTTCTGGTAGATCATCCTCGGGTTTAGGATCGCAGGCAGCAAGCATCAGACCGGCAATGATACAGGATAGTAGGGCCTTTTTCATGGAGACAATCAATGTCCAAAAATTTGCAGGCGGTCAACCGAATTTGAGTCCGGCAGAAATGCCTGTCCCTTAGTTTTTGCCGTGGGTACGGAGCTCACTCAAGGCTTTCGCGCATACCAAACATACCCTGACCCAGGAAATTCATCACCAGTTTTCCATCCTGGTTTTTCAATTCTGCCATTCCTTTTACTAGACCTATTCCTTTTCGAAAAGGCTTACATTCCGTGATTCGGAACTGTCCGGTTAGAGTATCTCCGGGCCTCACCGGTCTTTTCCAGCGAAGCTGATCTACTCCAGGGCTGCCCATGCTGGCTGCTTTGTTTAGTATAGCATCTACATAAAGTCGCATGCAGATAGAAGCTGTATGCCAGCCACTGGCAATTATTCCTCCGAACATGGATTGCTGAGCTGCCTCTTCATCAATATGAAATGGCTGTGGATCATATTTCCTGGCAAATTCCAGGATCTCTTCTTCGGTTACAGTGTAGGCCCCCAGTTCATATACGGATCCTACTTCCATGTCTTCAAAGTACATCATTGTCTTAGTCTCGGGAGTGCAAATCAGGCCGCAAGCAACATAATGATAGTTACAGACTCCGGGGTTGATACAGGCAGTCCGTAAATAATGCCGGCTTGACAACAAGGGGCCCCCCGTTAACTAAAGGGAGTGTCTCAAGGTCATAATGTACAGGAGTTCTCTGGATTGGCAGGACTCTTTATCAAGGAGCTGGATCTTTATCCGGTTATCCTGGGACCGGGGCAAAGAATAAGGGCCGTATCTGGCAGATTGCTCAGGCGAATGGGATTTCGTCAGGAGGATGTCCAGGGAGCTACAATTCTAAAGATTCTTGGCATTGAATCCTTTCAGGAATTATTTCTTCGCTCCATGGACTGGAGCAAACCACTGAAGAACTACAGAATCAAGTTGCGCGATCAAGAGCATGGTCATCGTCTATATCAACTATCTGCCTTCCAGAAATCCGAAAATGGTCAGGACTACTACTATCTTCTATTTCAAGACATAGAACTTCCAGGAGCCAATCTATCTACAGGATTCTTTGAGAAAGGGGTGAAAAGTCATGAGATTTTGAAACCCTATGTATCCAGCCATCTGGCCCACCGTGCCCGTAGTGCAAGTATGGCCGGGCTGGATCACATACCCAACGAAGAAAGAGAGTTCACTTTTCTGTTCGCAGACCTTGTAAGCTATACGTCTATTGCAGAGCGTACCAGTCCAGAGGCAATACTGGAAATGCTAAATACATCGATTGGTGCTGCTTCTTCGATAATACTTCACAATCATGGCTTTGTGGATAAGATTATGGGAGACTCCATATTTGCTGTATTTGAGAATCCGGTGAATGCACTTCTTTCTGCCATTGAGATGCAAAAACAGTTCAATCTTTTGAATCTTTTTAGATTAAAAAGCGGCGAGGAAGAAATTAGCATTCGTGTGGGAATTCATACTGGAGAGTGTATTCTGGGTAGTATTGGAGGAGATGGCTTTCTGGAGCTAACCTTCATTGGGGATGCTGTGAATACAGCTTCCAGGCTGGAAAAGGCCTGCAAACCATCTGCAATCATGGTGTCTGAAAAAACGGCTACCATGGTAGGAGAGACGGCAGAATATCTGGAAACTGTGGAGCTTTCTGCCAAAGGTAAAACAGAGCCATTAAAAGCCCAGTATCTGAATCGTCTGGAATTTGAAGGTCCTAAAGGCAAGGTCTCGATTGGACTGGATGATGATCTGTTTTAGTTGATCGGGCCATTTCCATGGCCAGTTGGAGCAACAATATAAATCGGCTTAAGTAATGGAACCGGGTGTAAAAGCTGCCATTCGATTCTGTCCAGTTCAGGGATACCAGAATGTACTGGATCATATGAATAGTCTAAATGAAACCCAGCTATTCGAACTATGCGGTTCTCTTTACTCCTATCCATTCAGTGAACAGGAGTTCCTGGAAGATGTTCGGTTCCTCAATTATCCAGAAGGCCTGTATGGGTATGCAGAGGGAAAGGATGCCTTTCTACAGGTGCGAAAGTGTCAGGGAGCAGAAGCAATTCTTGCCTCGGTATTCGTTTCTTCGGCACTTCGTGGGCGGGGGATGGGAGAACGACTTCTAATGCACTGTCTGGATTATCTCAGACAAAACGGCATAGGGAAGGTTAGACTGAATGTATTTTCTCATAATCCGGCTTTGAGGCTTTATAAATCCCTGGGCTTCTCTATAAGAGGAAGTCGGGCCGGTTATTTTCCGGATGGAAGACCGCTTAAAAAACTCTTTATGGAAAAGCAGATTCTATAGCCTTGAATTTCGATTGCTTCGCGCCCGGGGCGTCGTCAATTCAGCTATGGCAGATACACATAGCAAAACTCTGGGATATCTTCTGTGGATTTTCGGATTTACAGGAGCACACAGGTTTTATTACGGAAAGCCCATAACCGGAATCATCTGGCTCTACACCGGTGGACTTTTTCTCATTGGCTGGATCGTTGATTTCTTTCTTATTCCCGGAATGGATGCCAGTGCTGATCGAAAGTTCGTGGATGGACGCTACAGCTATGGCACTGCCTGGATACTACTTACCTTCCTGGGCCTTTTTGGAATTCATCGCTTCTATATGGGTAAGCCAATTACTGGAATTATCTGGCTGCTCACCGGAGGCCTGTTTACCCTTGGATACGCCTATGACTATTGCACATTGAACGGTCAGCTGGCCGAGCTAAATGGCGAAGGCTGAGTCGTAATAAAACAAATTTTACAAAGATTCAGGTAAGCCTCATTATCCAGGGAGTGGAGCATGTTTGCCTTTTTTGCGAATCAGGGCTCCACAAGATCCAGGTAAGCCGGTCTTGCCAGTCCATTCAGAAAGAAGCCATTATGCCCACCGTGTCGGGTGAGTATCAGGTTAATGTTTGGATTATCGGCCAGGGATTCCACTTCTTCCGTTGCAATGATTGGATCATCCTCGGCAGATAGGATAGTAAGCGGAACATTTATCCTGGCAGTATGCTCCGGTCGGACGGTATAGCTCTGGAAGTAGTGGGATGCATCGTCATAGCGAGAATAGCTACGAACAACCCGATCTGTAAGAGTTAATACATCCACAGCTTCGGACAATTTTCCAAAGCTGTAGGTGTCCGGAAAATGACTCTCTTTCAGTTTTAATGACTCAAACCATTTCTTTAGAAAGTACCGGGCAAGAATGGGATGACTGTCCAGCAACCTTGTGGTCTTTTCAGGATCCACTGCCGGCGATATGGCATATAGATGGGCAAGACCCGGGATTTTCTTCTTTGCCTGGCTATGGCTACCGGCGATTCGGATGGTAAAGTTTCCGCCCATGGAGAAGCCGGCCACAATCGTTCGAACCGAATCTGTGCCTGCGAATTCTTCCTGCCAGAAATTTACAGCCTGTAGAAGCACATCGTATACTTCATGGATGAGCGAACCATTGAACAATCCTTCATTGAGATGATGAGTGGGTCCGTGATCTCGAAGATTCAGGCGAAATACATCCCATCCTTTCCCGTACAGCTCCTTTCCCAGGCGCAAAACATAAGCTGAGTCACTACTACCTTCCCAGCCATGAATGAGTATTGCCAGACTACGTTGAGATTCCATGGCCCGGGACTGCAGATCGAACAATCCATACAGCTTTACATTTCTGTCTTCCTGAGGACAGAAAGCTTCGAATAGATAGCCTCCGGGATCTCTAGAAATGAGCCCTGACTTGCCCCGGGATGCCAGGGCGGACTGAATCATGGGATGCCGGATCCATAGTTTGGGTGTACTGTCCAGATTCATGCTGCTTGCGGTCAGTTCCTCATTCTGCGATATTCTTGCAAGTTTAAGTGAATCTGCTGGACTGGGCCTGTGCGAGTCCTTTGCCTGGTTCTGTTGCTTTCAAGTTGTGGCGGTGCTGTAAGCGCCGATGAACCATTGATTCCGGCCTTTACGGATCATCCTGCGAAAATCATTTATCTAGATGAAGAGGGCCACAGGGCACTGGAAACGGATTACACTCAGGGCGAATTCTTCGAAGATGGTCTGGCCAGAGTTTGCAATGAGAGATGTGGCTACATCGATACCGACGGAGAGCAAAGATTTGGCTTTGACTTTGATTGGATAGGCTACAGATCCGAAGGTTACATTTCTTACTGCAAAAATTCAAAATGCGGATTTCTGGATCTTCAGGGCAAGGTGGTCATACCGCCTGAATTCGAAGATGTGCAGAATTACTCTGAGGGTCTGGCCGCAGCGAAGAAAAATGGGCTCTGGGGATTCATTGATAAAAAGGGAAACTGGTCTATTTCCCCTCGCTATGGTTCAGTTCTGCCTTTTTCTGAAAATCGCGCTTCTGTACAGGATCCGAAGCCTCCTCATCTATTTGGCATAATCGATACCAGGGGAAGAGTTGTACTCAAGTTCAAGCATCAGAAGATTTTTCCGTTTTCGGGAGGACAGGCCAGGTTCTTTCACTGGGACCGATTCGGGTACTTGAATCTATCCGGCACGATGGAGCTTCCAGCCTCCCTGGAATGGGCCCAGGATCCTGTTTCCGGTCTTTCATATTTCGTGCATGAGAATACTCAGGGCTTTAGACTGGGAGCTGATACGGTGCTTTCCCTGGGCTGCCCCGGAGGTTCGGACTTTTCTGCTCAGGAACCAGTGGTTGCTCTGGTTCAAAACTGCCAGTCCGGTCTATTCCAGTATATTGATGGAAAAGGAAAAGTATGGAAAGGCGGATACGAAGAGGCAACCCGGTTTCGCAATGGATTTGCACTGGCGCGAAAGAAAGGAGAAAAGCACTTTCTATTGATCAATGCAAAAGGAAAAGAATATCCTGTTGAAGGGATTCGTCCTGCCTGGTAGGAATTGTTTAGTGAATCACCTCAATACTGTAATCCAGCATTTTCTTTTTCTTGAATCGAAATGTTGCATGCACCTTCTTTCCCATGAGTACATAAGGAAGCCAGAATCGGTCATCCTCCCACATTTGATCGAATGGTAATTCATGAATATTGTACCATTGTGGTTTCATCTCCGCTGTTTCCTCTGGCTGGCCCGAGAATTTGTGAGTGGTAAACAGAAAGCCTTCAATTCGTCTGGGATCATCATCAAAATGGAAATATAGCTTACCTGCCGGTTTTAGCCGGGAAGCCTTCAGTTTACATTCTTCCTGGATCTCCCTTGCAGCTGCCTGCACAGGCTTTTCCCCGGTTTCGATTTTTCCTCCAAAGCCATTCCAGTAACCTTTTCCAAAGCCTTTTTTCTTGAGTCCCAGCAATACCTGATCCTTGTTAAAGATAAAACTCAAAGTGGCCCTGGTTATGGAGAATTCTGGTAGTGCAAAGGGGCTTTGATGCTTGCGATCGGCCGGCCCATCTTCCAGGATTTCAGCTTCATTCTCCAGATACTTTCTGGCAGTCAAGGCGCAGAGATAGGCATCAATGTAGTCACCGTAGAACTTTCGCTTTCTTCTTTCTTGAAAAAGAGCCAGGGGCAAGGAGGCTTCCAGGCCAAACAATCGATCCGAAATGGCCGAAGGATAAGTTTCCAGAAGAATGGAATCAGGAAAGTGCATGGCCATGGATCGATGGATTGTTTCACTGTTTATCATCCAGTGCTGCGAATTCGGCCGTTTGGCTGGAGTGTAAAGCACTCGATAGCCCCGACGGGCCAGCTCTGCTTCGCTTTCACGAATGGAATTCCGGGCACGAAAGGAGCGAGCTGGACCATCCACAGCAATACATTTCAGTTTTCTATTTCTATGGGCAAGATGGATTTCCAGAAGCGATATTAACTCTTGCGGCTGCCGGGCATGGGCAAACAGCTCTACTGTATCCTTTCCTAAAATGCACAGGTGAAATCCCTTTTTCTCACCACCTACATCTATACCGCATACAAATCCTTCTTCAGCCATGAGGACCAGTTCAGCCAGGTTAGCAGCAGCAAAAACCACTTTCCTTGCATGATCCGGAAAGGAATTCTGGAGTATGCATACCGTATTTGTGTACGGGACATTAAAGCGAGGCTTTCGACTGCATCACTACATGAAGGGATGCGATTTTCTGGGAGAGGGATTTCTGGACGGTTACCGGCTGCATCGCATTACCTGGTATCCGGCTATCCGACCGGCTCCAGAGTCCAGGGTGTTCGGTGAGCTATTCCAGGTGGCCGAGAAGCATCTGGATATCCTGGATGAAGTAGAAGACCGGGGTATCCTTTACGAGCGATACACTGAAACGGTTCATCTGCTGACCAATCCAGAAGTTCATGCGGATTCACAGATCCTTGCAGCAATGACTGCGAATGATCCGCAAATCCGGTCGCTTTCAGCATTCGTTTATGTTTATATGCATCCTCTGGACGGAGGCGTGATTGAAGACGGCCGGTTTACGCTAGCCCATGGACAGGATTAGTTGGACGGTTGATCCGCAGGCTCTTCCTTTCTGGCTTTCGGATAGTTGCTTTCATCCAGGGGACGAATGTGAACCTTACCTTCTGCATCGAGTAGAGCCGTTTCGAATTCCTTCTTTAGCTCCTGTTCACCTGCATAGGTATCTTCCAGAAGTATTAATCCCTGAATGGCCTGAAATCGTGCCACCCTCAGTCTTTGAATTGCAGCTTCCGGTTTTTCCTGAAGCAATCCTTCCGCCTGCTGTGCAGTTTTGAGCGAAAGTTTGAGCAGGTTGCGTCCCTTGTTTAGCTTTCGACTGGAAATGGATGTAGATGAAAATTGGGACTCACCCATCAGTCCCTGAATTCGATCACTTAATCGGCCCAGAATGATGTCAGTGTTTTCACTCATGGCTCGCCCATAGGCGGACAGGGCCTCTCTTTGCTTTTGAATACAGCTACGCACCGTGTTCAGAGCGCTGGGAATCTCATTTCTGGAGTAATGTAAATAGGCATTGGCCGGACAATCGGATAACTCATTGCTTTTCTTAGGGGTCTGAGTTTCCGCATCCACAGGCTCACCGGGATTGTTTTCACTTTTTCCCGATGTAAGGTTGGACGGACTTCCGAAGTTCTCGTCCAGGACATTCAGCATATGCCTGTAATCCTGACTTAAAGAGTACAGCTCTCTGTATTCAATCCTGGCATGATGCAATTCCAGGGTAGAAGGTGACGATTCACCGGAATCCACGGTGGAAGGCTCCGAACTGGAATCGGTTTTGCCATTGCTCGGAGTACTGGCCGGTGTGCTCGGTGAAGCATTTTCGGTTTCTGGAACTGTAGTACTCTCGGCCCGAAGTCCACCCACTACCAGAAGGGCGACTAGAATCAAGGCCGCAGGCCCGTTGTATTTCCTGCGGATTTGCATAATATACTATATCGGCATAAGAAATAAAAACTTATGGCAAGCAGGAAATGGTTTTTCCGGCTCCCGTTTATTCATTTTCTGACCTTATGTCCTTGAATGCGCCAGAAAACAATGAAACAAGCAGTGAACCAGAAATTACCGAAGATGATCTTTCCCATAAGCTGACGCTACGGACCCTTCGAATCGACGATTACGACGATGTTCAGGAAATAATGAACCTGGTGTATAACCGGATGGGAGGCGCCTGGTCCAGGGAAGAGATCTCTGTGCTACTGAATCGTTTTCCGGAAGGTCAAATCTGCATTGAGGATAAGGGCAAGGTCGTTGCCTGCGCTCTATGCCTCATCGTCAACTATGCCAGGTTTGGCGATAACCATACCTACGACGAAATTACCGGTTACAATCGACTGGATACTCATGATCCTTCCGCAGATACTCTCTATGGAATCGATCTATTCGTTCATCCAGAATACAGAGGTCTGAGGCTGGGGCGACGACTGTACGATGCCAGAAAACTATTGTGCGAAGAAAAGAACCTTAGGCGAATCATCACTGGAGGCCGAATCCCAGGATACAACAAGCACTCGGATAAGCTCAGCGTACAGGAATACATAAATCGAGTGCGAAATGGCGAGATCTACGATCCTGTTCTTAGCTTCCAACTGGCCAATGATTTTCATGTACGCAAGGTACTTCGCAGGTATATTCCGGAGGATGAGGATTCCCGCTCCTATGCTACTCTTCTGGAATGGATTAACATCTATTATGAAAATCGGGAAGGCAGACGGGACTCTTATTTAAGTTCCAGAAAATCCGTGGTCCGTGTAGGAGCGGTACAATGGCAGATGCGAAGATTCCATTCCATGGAAGATGTGATTGAACAGATGGAATACTTTGTGGATGCCATTGCTGGCTATAACTCGGACTTTGTGCTTTTTCCAGAGTTCTTCAACGGTCCATTGCTGGCCAACAGTCCTGAAAATCATCCCAGTCAGGCCATTCGACACCTGGCAACCTATACCGACGATATGGCTGCCGCCGTTCGCGATCTGGCCGTAGCCTATAACATCAACATTGTGGCTGGATCCATGCCCTGGCTGGATGAAGAGGGCGGTATAAAGAATGTATCGTATATCTGCCGGCGGGATGGCACCATGGAAAGCCAGGCCAAGATTCACATTACTCCAGATGAAAAGGCTTACTGGGGACTGCATGGAGGAGATACTCTTAGCGTCTTCGAAACAGATATTGGAAAAGTTGGAGTGCTCATTTGCTACGATGTGGAGTTCCCGGAACTATCCAGAGTACTGGCCGAGCAGGGGATGAAGATTCTATTCGTTCCATTCTGGACCGATACAAGAAATGCCTATCTAAGAGTTCGTCGCTGCGCCCAGGCCCGGGCCATTGAGAATGAATGCTATGTAGTGATTACTGGCAGTGTGGGCAACCTGCCACGGGTGGAGAATATGGATATCCAGTACTCCCAGGCAGCCATGTTTTCTCCTTCCGATTTTTCCTTTCCCCATGATGCAATTATCGCCGAGGCCACTCCAAATACGGAAATGACCCTTGTAAGCGATCTGGACATGGATCTATTAAAAGAGCTGCGCTTCCAGGGATCCGTGCAAAATTTCAGGGATCGAAGATTGGATCTGTATCGCATTGACTGGCTAAAGCATGAATAAACAGACATGGCTCGACCCCGCCTATCGCTACGGTCCGAAGATAGGCGGCATTCAAATCGGATGATTCGGCTCGGAATCCGAAAGCATTCACAAGGTATTGCGTTTCTACTTGATGCTTCAGGGGCCTGGCTTAAAGCAGTCCTATGATTACCATCGCCGATTTGATGACCCGGGACCCTGTTACTGTTCGAGAGGATCAAAAGATCCTGGAGGTGGTTCCTTTATATCAGGAAAAAAGCATTCATCACATTCCAGTTGTAGACCAGCAGGGCGATGTAATCGGAATGCTTTCTTCTAAAGATGTGGAGAATTTTGTTACTGTAACCAGAATCATTGAAGAGAAGGGAGCGGACGTACTGGTCCAAGAGATCATGACTCAGCCAATATTTTCTTTCTTCGAGGATGTATCGGTTCAGCAGGCGGCTCTGGCCATGGTGGATAACAAGATTCATGCAATTATTGTGGCAGATCGAAATACAGAGACGATGATTGGAATCGTAACTTCCACAGATCTACTCATGCATCTGGCTGGACAGAAACCCTGATCCACTGAGACTTCCGAATTCCCGGGTTTAGAAAGCCAAATAAATTGGAATTCAGTTACTGAGTGGCGGTGTTTTGATTTAATTTGCGGAGATCTGAGCGTTTGTTTGGATCATCTCGCAGTTTGGGTCCAAACTGGAAATCGCCAACTGGCTAAAACTGACTTTCTATTGAATTAATCGAGGATACAGGAGTTTACAGGAATCGGGCCAGATTTCCTGGCCCGGCAGAAGGCTAGGAGCCCATCATTTCCTGCAGTTCAGTTACAGCGCGATCTACTTCAATCACCTTGGTGCGATTAACGGCTTTTCGAAGGACCGTTTCCCATTGTTTTTCTGGCAAATCCTCTTTCAGCCCTTCCAGGCTTTCCAGGATATCCAGATCATCTCTGGTATTGAAAATCTCATTCATGTCATGACGGAATAGAGAGGCAAGATGCGTGATGTAGTAACCAGCATTCCGCTTTTCTCGGCCGACCTTTCTTTCAATTACTTCGACTTTCTTTTCTGCTCTTCGTAGTTCGCGTTGCCTTCTTTCGAGTTCTGTGCGTTTCATGTTCGAACCCTCCGGGTTGGCTTTGCAGACATAGGTGTCTGCATTCTCTGTTTTAGACCGAAAAAGTGTGCTACTTGTTCGGTATGACCCTTTGAGATTGGGCCGCAGAAGAGATCTTTTTCACCTTCCACTAAACAATGCCAGAATTTTGACCCTGGCTTTGCTGACCACTCTTTTTACCTGGTAACCAATGCATGGAACAATACGAAAATCTATCGGATAGCCAGGAAAGGCTGGCATCCCTGCTGAGCAAAATCAAGAAGGATAGCCGGTGTATAGTATGCAGAAATTGTTAAACGGTCTTTATTTCATTATCGGTAATCCCAGGTTTCACAGCCTTGAACATAGATTATTTTCAACCATTACCTTCGTGAATGGGCTTTCGAATCTGCTGGGTAGTTTTTCCAACCTGGGACTGGAAATGGGAGTTCGGCTTTTCTATCTGAACTTTGGGACCGGTATCCTATTCTTTGTTCTATATTACTTTTCTCGATTCAAGTCTGTCTATCGCTCTCTTTACTGGCCTTTGATGTTTCTGATGTTTGGATTTCTTTCGGTTAACATTGTTCTCAATGCTGGATCCATGGGAGGTACTCATTATTATCTAATTCCTGCACTGGTAATCGGTGTTATTCTCAGCAGAAACTGGAAAACAACCATCACTGTAATCATACTCAGTGGTGTGGTAACCCTGGCACTTTTCTTGATCGAACGGGAGACGAACCTGGTAGTTCCTTATGCTAGCAATCAGGAAAGATGGGAAGATGTCCTGGGACAATACTTCTTTGTTCAAATGTTTACCGGCATCCTGGTAGTTATCCTGGCAGGAAATTTTCAGGATGAAAGGGAGAAGTCGGAATCGCTACTACGGAACACTCTACCTCTTCCCATTGCAGATGAGCTAAAGCGAGAAAGAAAAGTGCAGCCCCGTCATTACGATGATGTAACAGTGCTTTTTACAGATTTCAAGGGCTTTACAGGTATTGCAGAGTCCATGAGTCCGCAGGAACTGGTTTCAGAACTGGATGAATGCTTTCGCGCCTTTGATAAAATCGTCAAAGGCTGCCAGCTAGAGAAGATAAAAACCATCGGCGATGCATACATGGCGGCTGGAGGTATTCCAGAGGAAAGCCATGATCATCCAATTCGCACAATCCAGGCCGCGCTGGAAATGCTGCGATTCATGGATCGCTGGAAAGAACAGAAAGAAAAAGAAGGCAAACCGAGCTGGGAGATTCGAATAGGAATTCATACTGGACCTCTAGTGGCCGGAGTCATAGGCACCGAAAAATTCGCCTACGATGTATGGGGAGATACAGTGAATCTGGCCAGCCGAATGGAATCCTCCGGGGAGCCGGGACGAATTAATATTTCAGGGCCTACCTACGAAAGAACCAAACGATTCTTCGACTGTGAACATAGAGGGCAGATTCAGGCCAAGAATAAGGGCCAGGTGGAGATGTATTTCATTAATGGACTGCTTCCCCATCTAAGGGATTCCGAGGATCCATTGAAACCAAATTTTCTGTTCGAAAGTCAACTTCTGGATATGGCCCGAATGACTGACCAGGATCAAAGAATCGCCGCAAATGGGGCGTAACACTACCGGAAAGGATTTTGCATATACAATCCAGAAGTCACCTCCATCACAGTAGACATTGGCGCTGCACCAGGCCAGGTTATCATTCCATTGTGATGTTTCCTGGATGGCCAGGGAGCTACTTTCTGCTCTTTGGTAGGAACAAGGTCGAACTATCAGAAAGGCTCATCTGTGCGAAAGGTATAAGTTAATTTCAGGCAGCCCGGTCCGGTTCCCTTCTATGAAAGTACAGATATTCAATGGCCTTTTTTAATGCCACGTTAATTGGAAATCTCTGCCCCTGAAGCCCGGGTTCGATTCCATACAATTCAAAATGCAGATCTTGATAGTTTGGAATAAAAGCCAGACCGCTTCGCACTCTCTGAGAAATGCGATCTATTTCCCGGGGCCATGTGGATTTATGCAGCTTGCAAAAGACTGGAGCTACTTCTCCATTCTTATCATACCGAGAAGAGAAGCCGAACATCCGGCATAGATAGGGACGATTTGCATATACTGTACATCGACCATTTCCCTGGATGGAAGGGTCTCTGGAGTAATGAATGCAGGGGCCATGGCTATCGCCGGTTTCTTGCTCCAGTGAATCGTAGACTTCTTCAGCTCTGCCGGTTTCATACAGATCCCAGGCAAGTGGTAGAATCTCCAGTACTGTGGCTTCTACGTCCGGATTTTCGCAGCATTGACCGCATCCAGGGGGGCAACGAAAGCTTTCTTTCTGATTGAAAGATGTGATTTGAGAATCAATGCGTGCATAGACCTCCAGAACCTGGCCGATCAATGCATGAGGACCTTGCAAATCTCTGTCTATGTCCGTAATCCTAATAAGATCTCGGTAACCTGCAAAGTCACCTAATGCGAAATGGCTGGACTGGCCTCCATGACTGCAAGCAATTTATGGAAAATCTCTGTGTTTTCGTAGGTGCCGGTGAAGGTTTCTGCTCCTGGCCCCCGGGCATACACAGGAACCATTTCCGCTGAATGCCCATGGGTTAGAAAATCGGACTTCTGTTTCTGGCCAGGACTGCCTTCCAGGATAGCATGGCCTCCGGTTTCATGGTCTGCGGTTACTATGATAAGGATGTTCTTTCCTTCCGTTTCCTGAAGGAGGGCTCCCAGGGTTTCATCCAGATCCATAAGCTCTGAGATTGCATAATCCGATGCATTGGCATGACCACCCCAATCAATCTGACTGCCTTCAATGAGCATAAGAAATGGTCTATCTCTGGACTCCAGTGTTCGAAGGCTTCGCAGGCTGGCCAGCTGCAAAAAATCCTTTCTATGTTCGGGTTCCGGTATAACAGAGAAATCAAGGTTTGCTTTCGTTTTGTCCGGAGCAGGCGATCCTGGTCCGGCTGAATCCCTGGTTTTTGATTTCTTAAAATACTTGATTCGATGCTCTACGCGAACCGGGGGAAGATGATCCCTGGCCAGAAGCCCTAGAAATCGATCCGTGGGTTCCCCGTTTATGCACAGGGTACTGCACTTGCTTTCCATAAATTTGGAATAATCCAGCTGCAGACCGTGGTACCTTAAGGAGTCCATTGCCGAATCAACACCTTCATTTGAAGCCGGATCAGAAGGGTCAGAAAGTAGGTTCTCCTTCGGTAGATGGGTCGGGGAGGCTTCCTCAGGAAGTAGCTTTGCCAGTGCTGGAATAAAATAGTCCCGGCCTCCACCTATTAGAATATCCGGAGGGTTCTGTGCGATCTGGTTTGCAATGGTTTCATCATTATGCCGATTTCGAATGTGCACAAATGCTCCGGCTGGAGTTGCATGGGTAACAGAGCTTGTGGAAATGATTGCAGTGCTCCAGTTACGGCTTTTTGCAATTTCGAAAAAAGTAGTTACTCGATTGCTCCGGGAGTCCAGGCCGATCCATTCATTATAGGTCTTATGCCCGGAAAGCATGGCTGTAATGGCAGCTGCAGAATCTGTAACACTTCCAGTAGCACTACTGGTTTTCTGAAGCCCTACCACTGGCATCGTTTCTAGATACAATGGCCTTCCTTTTTCCAGAGAGGCCTCACTGATCATAGAAAGCCCCATTCCATCACCTATGATTATTATGATTCCCTGCAGCGGCTGAGGCTGGTAGTCATCTGCCGGAGAGCATGCAGTCAGAAGGCTGAACCAGGCGAAAAGGGCCGGGCTGGTAATCAGACAAAGTTGCCGATAGACAGATTTTAAATTACCGAACATAGGCCAGCAATTGCCAGGATCAGCAGACCATAAAGCAAAAGATCGAGGCAGATATTACGAATGTGTTTTGATGAATCGAAAGGATAATGAAAACCTTTAAATACCGGATGATGCACGGTACAGCAAATGCGCCGGGGAAGAGAAAAAACGATTCGATAGATACTGGATTACTGTCCTGCATGATGCATTATAAGTTTCCAGGAATCGTCAATCTTGCGAAATACGTTTGTTGCTCGCACCTGACCCCGTTTCGTCTGTCCTGAAGAAACAGCCATCACAGATTCAATGCAGTGAACTACAGCCAGGTCCATGCCAGCCATAACCCTGCTGTCCTGGATATCGATCTCCATGTACGAAGTGCCGGCAAAGATCATCTTCCAGGATTCCATAATGGCTTCAAATCCGATAAGCGTTGGCTGCTGCGGATGGATGCAAATCACATCTGGACTGTGTTCCCAGCAGGCTTTCATCTTATCCCAGCTAAGTTTCTCAAAGGCTGAGTAAAAGCTACGATTGGCTTCCAGGACCTCTTTTTGCTGCTCCGATAAGAACTCTTGCATCATTGCCTCATAGCCACCGGACTGCCTGCTGCAGACCCGGATTCAGACCAGGTTACGGATAGGCCCAGGATGACCAAAAGCCTCCTTTTGGCCAGCAGCTTTCGGTCAAGTTTACTCTCGGAACAAATCCTTTTCACCAGAGGGGCTCTTTATTTTCTTGTATTTCATGGCCGGAAAAACCCTCTACGATAAGATCTACGATGCCCACCTGGTGGCAGACGATGGAAAGAGCGCTCCACTACTTTACATCGATAGACATTTAATTCATGAAGTGACCTCTCCTCAGGCTTTCGAGGGTCTGAGACTGGCAGGGAGAAAGGTTCGTCGGCCGGATCTTACCTTTGCTACCATGGACCATAATGTATCCACCCGCACCAGGGACTGGAATGGAGCCGGTGAAATTAGCAGAATCCAGATGGAGACTTTGAAGGATAACTGCGAACAGAACAGGATCCGGCTATTTGATCTAAATAATGAAGACCAGGGAATTGTGCACGTAATCGGACCTGAGATGGGACTTACTCTTCCTGGCCATACCATTGTCTGCGGCGACTCCCATACGTCTACTCACGGTGCCTTTGGAGCTCTGGCCTTTGGCATTGGCACCAGCGAAGTTGAGCATGTTCTGGCTACTCAGACTCTGCAGCAAAGAAAGTCCAAGAATATGCTGGTTCGAATCGATGGACCGGTGGGCTACGGAGTTACAGCAAAGGATATAGTGCTGGCCATCATTGGAAAAATAAGCGCCAGCGGAGGTACCGGCTATGTCATCGAATATGCCGGGGAAGCCATAAGCAACCTTTCCATGGAAGGCCGGATGACCATCTGTAATATGTCCATTGAAGCGGGAGCCCGGGCCGGACTTATCGCTCCAGATGAAACCACGTTTGAATATATTAAGGGTAAAGACTTCGCTCCCAAAGGAGCAGATTTTGATAAAGCTGTGGAATACTGGAAAAGCCTTATATCAGATTCCGATGCGAAATATGATCGCGAAGTGGTCTTGAAAGGTTCCGAAATTGCGCCTCAGGTTACCTGGGGAACCAATCCTGGACAGGTGGTAGGTGTGGATGGATCAGTACCCGATCCAGATTCCATTTCCGATCCTGTGGAGCGCGAAACGGCAAGACATGCGTTAACCTACATGGGATTGCAGGGCGGTCAAAAGATTGAAGATATTGCAATCAATACAGTTTTTATTGGATCCTGCACCAATTCCAGAATCGAGGATTTGCGAAGGGCAGCCAATGTAGTGAAAGGCCAGAAGGTAGCCGCAAATATTCGAGCCATGGTAGTTCCTGGTTCCGGTAGAGTGCGAAGGCAGGCCATGGAGGAAGGACTGGATAAGATTTTCACCGATGCTGGCTTCGAATGGCGATTTGCTGGATGTTCCATGTGTCTTGCCATGAACGATGATAATCTTGCCTCTGGAGAAAGATGCGCCTCCACATCCAATCGAAATTTTGAAGGCAGGCAGGGCAAAGGAGGGCGAACCCATCTTGTGAGTCCTGAAATGGCAGCCGCTGCTGCATTGAACGGACATTTTGTAGATGTTCGCAAAGTGACCAAAGAAGGAGTTACCGTATGAAGCCATTTACCGTACATGAAGGAATTCCCGCACTACTGGACCGTGCAAACGTAGATACAGATCAAATTATTCCCAAGCAGTTTCTGAAGAAGATCGAACGCACTGGTTTTGGTACTCATCTATTTCACGATTGGCGCTATACCGACGACGAAGGCACAAAACCCAATCCAGAATTCAGCCTGAATCGTTCTGAATTCAAGGGAGCCAGTGTCCTGGTAGCCAGGGAGAACTTTGGCTGTGGCTCCAGTCGGGAACATGCTCCCTGGGCACTTCTGGATTATGGATTCTATACGATTATCGCACCCTCTTATGCAGACATCTTCTACAATAACTGTTTCAAGAACGGAATGCTTCCAGTACAACTCAGCAGCGCAGAAGTGGAAGAGATTTTTCAGTGGGTGCAATCCAATTTAAGCCAGCCAGTCGTTGTAGATCTGGAAAAGCAGGAAGTACGCCTGGGTTCGGACAAAACATACAAATTTGAAGTAGATGCATTTAGAAAGGAATGCCTGGTCAATGGAGACGATGATATTGCCCTTTCTTTGCGCAATGCAGACTCTATTGATCAGTTCGAAAAGGGATACGAGTCTAAATACTCCTTTATGTTCCCGGATACTAAGGCCGGCTAAATAGAGTATTTTTAGACTCCAGGCAGTAGGATACTCATTCAATTAAAGGCGAATTGAAAGGCGAACTGTAATTCTGATTCCACCGTCCAACCGGGGACAGTGGCATAGACTACCAGGAGAAAGTAGATGGTTGGCAGAATGAATTCACAGGCGCGGTACCTTCAATCAATGCAATGGGCTTGCCGAATCCGCTCGAATAAGAGAGTATTCCTGGCCAATGCAAAAAAGCTAGGGATTCTGGTTTTGATGCTTGCTTTTACCGGAACTACCCAGTGTAAGAGATTCTTTCAACCGGAGATTCCTACAGGTATAGAACGACGATTACAGGCAGATGGAAACCTGGAAATCATTTCCACCGGAAAGGCCTCAAGAAATGCCATAGAGAAGGACAGTGTTGCAATGAAACAGACCACTTCCAGAGAGGCGGCCCGGCTCATTCTAGAGGCGGAGCTGCAAAACGGAAACTATCCTGGCCATAAAGAACGGTTTGAAATCCAGTCCGTAGAATTTCTATATGAC
The DNA here is from genome assembly GCA_040217195.1 of Leptospiraceae bacterium. Taxonomy (GTDB): domain Bacteria; phylum Spirochaetota; class Leptospiria; order Leptospirales; family Leptonemataceae; genus UBA3465. The sequence goes on from JAVJNR010000008.1 coordinate 227,381, forward strand.
TTTGAGTATTGCATTATAAAAGGAAAGTATAAGAAGAAGTGACTCTACTGGACGGAAAATCCCTCTCTCTAGAAATTCGCGAAGAAATTCGTAAACAAATCGATAGACGCATATCAGAAGAAAAGCCCATTCCCTGCCTGGCAACCATACTTGTAGGCCAGGATCCGGCCAGCGAAACCTACGTAAAAATGAAAGTTAAGGCCTGCGAACAGGCCGGCATGAAATCCATTCGGAGGGATTTGCCTTCAAGCACTACTACAGCGGAGCTACTGGAAGAGATTCAAAGATTGAATGCGAATCCAGATGTGCATGGAATTCTATTACAGCATCCAGTTCCCGAGCAGATCGATGAAAGGGCCTGCTTCGATGCCATTGCCATAGATAAAGATGTGGATGGGGTTACGACTCAGGGCTATGGTTTAATGAGCTTTGGTTTGCCTTCCTATCCCAGTTGCACTCCGGCCGGAATCATGAAAATGATGAGCCATTATGGAATTGAAACAGAAGGAAAGCATGCTGTGGTTGTGGGAAGATCTGCCATTCTGGGCAGACCACTGGCAGCGCTGCTGATTCAGGCAAATGCTACCGTTACAGTTTGCCATTCCAAAACAAAGGATCTACCTTCGCATCTGGCCATGGCCGATCTGGTATTTGCAGCCTGCGGCAAACCTAACTTTGTGCAGGGAGACTGGCTCAAAGAAGGATGCGTTGTGATAGATGCAGGCTACAACAAAGGTAACATAGGCGATGCAGATTTCGAAAGCTGCTCAAAGAAAGCCAGCGCAATCACACCAGTTCCAGGCGGCGTAGGTCCTATGACTATTGCCATGCTATTATCGCATACATTGCAGTCCGCTCAGGGCCGGGATGTGTCATTGATTTAGATTTCTGAAATGAAGCACCAGATGCTTCTGATGCTTCTGATGCTTCTGATTTAAGATCATTTCTTCTTTAAACGTACATTTTTCGAGCCCACACAGCCTGGGCTTTGCGCTTATGGCAGATTGGCCGAGAGTGAAGGCAGGCCGGAGCTAATGTCTGTGTGGCTACCTTCTGTTCGGATTCATCGCATCTGCCCATGGATTGAGACCGGATGAAAAGGCTACGCCGCTCTTAGATGTTAATTCCGATACCAAATGATAATGTGCGCATACTAAACGTAGGGCTTTCAAGACCATATGTTTCTGAATTGCCATTACTATCTGTATAGGTTTTAGCAATTCGCAACCGATGGAGTTCATAGTCCATTTGAAAGTATGCAAAGAAATTCTCGGAAACGTTGGCCTGAATCCCAACTTTGGGTGCCATTTTTGCAATTCGACAGGAACCGTCGAATTCGATATCTACGTAGCAGACACCCAGACCAATATCCAGACCAATATATGGGTCTATCAATTCATCTCGAAAGGGGTGCAGACTCAGTCCACCTTCTACCATATAATATTCGTAGCCGTACTCATTTTTGTAGTTCATCAATCCTTCCAGACTGGGCGCCGGCAATGGTATGGCATAGCCCTGGATCAGAGCCTCCAGAGCTGCATTGGGCGAAGTTTGAAAGAAATTTAGATAGGCCAGTCGCGTAAATTCACCACAATTCAATTTACATTGTTCCACTCCATTTCCATAAACGAAGCCTGCATTCATCCGTAGAAAGGGTATGGCATTGATATCTTTGTGCAGGCCCATCCTGAACTGTCGTTCATCCCGACTCCATCGGCTGGTATTGGCACTTTCAATTAAAATGGCCTCCTCCAATTCGGAATACCCCGCAGGCGAAGTGGGAAAAACAAATCGGCCCAGACCCACCCTTGTGAAGGCATCCTCGAACTGGGGTCCTGCTGTATACTCATCAGAGGAATAGGCTCCACCGATGTAGAGTGAAAATCCCTTTGTAAAGCTTGATTCAGCAGATAGTCCTGCCAGGGGAAGCAGGCCAGCGATACATAAGGTCATAGTTGCCAGAATTTGAGGAAAGGATAACGTTCTAATCATTTTTCTCTCCAGAGAGTATGCCCGAATCTAAGCCATCACTGGTTTGAGCAAAGGGCTTCCAGCACAGGTTCCACCTCTGGAATGATGGTCAAGTAAAAACAAAATTATTAATCCATAACATAAAGAAACAGGAATAGATTGACAGAAACTAGAACCACTGCTGAAAGTCTATGAGATAAATCGAAAATGATATTTTACTCGAATTATGATCTTCAGGAGATATAGATGAGACCCATAATTTTAAGCGGGGCTCTGCTGGTTGCCCTGAGTGGCATCGGTTGCATGGGCATTGACATTGCTAACGGAGATATTGCTCTAACCCGTGGTTTCAGAGCTAATACAAATCCTGCTCAGGAATACCATAGCGCGGCAGCAACCATTGGCAAAGGCGGATTGATGTTCCATATGAATACAGTGCCTCAGCAGGTTGGCCTGAACGCCGAATCAACCAGGACAGGAGAAGCCTGTGTTTATGGATTCTTCTGGCTGGTAGCCTGGGGGGATCAGTCCATTGAGGCAGCCAAGAAAAACGGTGAGATCCAGAAGGTTTCCAGCGTGGAACAGAGAATCATGGCGGCACTGGGCGCTGTATTCCAGATGAACTGCACGGTGGTAAAAGGCTCATGAAGAAAAGGAATCAGATCTTATACATTTCACTTCTGGCATTTCTCCTGCTGGCTGCTTCCGCCTGTGTAACCGGGCCATCCAGCGGCTTTCTATTCAGCAAGACTACCTTTGCCGGGGAGATCAATCCATCCAACGAAGTAAGCGCTGACGTTTCTGCGGAAGGATGCCAGCATCAGGTCCTGGGACTGATTGCCCTTGGAGAAGCGGGGGCCGGTCAGATAGCCCGAGACAACGATATCAGACGGATAGCAACTGTGGACCATTCTTCTTTGAACATTCTCACTGTGCTCTATAGAAATTACTGCACAATCGTGACTGGAGAAAAATAGGAAGCAACTCATGAAAAGATATCTCAGATTATTCATTCCATTCGCTCTTCTGGGACTGATGCAATGCATTTCATCTCCGATGCAGGGACAGTTTCTGACTTTTACCGAGCATACAGTTCATGACCGTATAACGGGAAACATTATTGGAAACGGTGAAGTAAGTAAGAGGGGGGAGTCCTGCTCCTATGGTTCCGGATTTCTTCTTCCATTCTTTTATGGCGGAGGCCGCAGTCTTGAAGAAGCCATGGCCGATGGCAAGATCTCCCAGATTGCAGTCATCGATCACAGCTCCCTGGCAGTCCTGGGCGGACTCTTTATGCATCGCGAATGTATTGTAGTCTGGGGTAGTTAGAAAAGTACAGCAAGCCTGGGAGGCCGCGGGCCGTTTCCTCACCGATGCCTGCAGAAAAACCGTGCGTTTCGTCCAGGATGTGGGTGCCTGGACCTTTCTGCTGGCGGCTTCTCTTTGGAGGCCCAATCAGTGAGTTAATAGATGCAGGTATGGTAGCTCTGAACATAGACAGCAACATTTTGGATCAGCGGAACTATAACTTTTCCAAATCCAAATTCTTGTTCTTCAACACGGTCTCCGAATCAGATTATAGAATTGCAGCTTCGGTAATGCTGCAGTTGTAGGATCGCAGCTCGAGACGTGGCGCTGAAGCGAGATTGATTGCTTGCAGCTAGAAAGGCTTTCATTGGAATCATTTACGTTAAATAAAATCATTTGACCAGAGATCTAAAACTACAGCCTTTCTATCGAATGTCCGGATGGTGGAGAAAAATTCTCATCATGTTTGTTCTAGCTGTTTGTTTACAAACGTTCGCCTGCAAGACTGTTGACTACGACGATAGACAGCCAGTGGGGTTGCTCCAGGTTCGTATCACCGTCAATTCTGCCAGAAACTATGGATGCAGAATTCTTGAATTTTCATCCTCCTATCCCTTTAACCTGGAGCAGGCCATCCCGCTAGCCCCTGCATCCCCGGAATTCAATCGAAATCCATCCAATCTGGATGTATTCCTTCAAATCAAGAATTCCCAGAGCATCGGCATTCCGATTAGGTCCGGCCAAAGCCTTTATATTCTCTGCGAAGAGGATCGGTCATTGACCGCTCAACTACATGCATTGAAGATTAACTTGCACGAACGTACATCTGGCATCAAGCCCAACTGCTTTTCTCGAGGGACCGGTTACATGAGCAGCAGCTCCGAATGCAATTTATTGCTTCCTACCGATCACTCAGAAGAGATATCGCTCAGTCTTGATCTGTCACGGCCGGTACAGAGTGAGGATCCAATTCGAGCGTGCACTTTTCCTTTCCAGGGATATGAAAGAATCTGGAGGCCTGCACCAAGGATTAATCAAAGAATGGTGCCGCGGATTTCGGTAAATAATGAGGTGCTACTGGAATAGTGAACCGCGGCTTTGCAAAGTGCCGACCTTTCCTGAATAAACGATGAAAATGATTGTGACCATTTGCTCTTCTAAGAATTGGATCTTTAAGTCCGTATTGCTTTTCCTCCTGGGCTTCGCATTCTGCATGGGTAATCAAGAACTCCACCCGCCTTCAGGTCGATTGTTGATTCTTAAGGTTCGAACCGGAACTGGCACAGCGTATCATTGCAAATTGATCAAACTACCTTCCCAGCATTCCTACGAAGTGGAGGACGATATGTTTTTCAATCCTCTTCAGAATCCATTCAATTCCCTGGCCAGGGGTTATCGACTGGAAACAGATGTGAAAGAGAAATCGGAAATTCGAATACCAGTATCAGTTAATGAAAGCATTCATCTGATTTGCGAGGAAGACCGATTCTTCACATCGCAATACCATGCTTTGCAAGTAGATATTCTGCCTACGGATACGTCCCCTGCTTGCCGATCCCTGGAGTCTCGCTTCCTGAGTAGCAAGACACAGTGCGTCTTACCCCTGGTGCCGCCGGAAGAAATGGACCATCTATTCTTAACGCTGGATCTCAGTGATTCTGTTTCTCAGCCGGATCCGGTGCGAGCTTGCGCCAGCCCCTTCAGCGGTCTGGATAATCATCCGGCCAGGAATTCAAAAGTGGTGGATTCGATGATACCCAGAATATACCTGGAAAATCAGGTGCTTCTTCCCGTGCCATCGCAATAGTCTCAACCGGACTACCTTCTATGACATTTCTCCCATTGGCCGCCGGTGAGTTACTTTCTTGAACTTTCGTCCCAATAGGCGATGGTGGATTGGTCACTTCATCCTCCGTCTCCAAAGGACCATGGTAAGGTGTTTCATTGATAATCCGCTCGGATCGGAAAACTCTGGCCCTGGAAAATGCGCAGATCATGTAAGCATCGTTATGATCCAAAAGGATTCTAATCTGCATTCAGTCTTTTGCTCCAATTCTCGGGACAGCTAAGCGTTGCATTTAGGCTCTCTTAATCATCATCTTCATATATAGCAAAGGCCAAACGGCCCAGAGAATACGAGCAATGCGAGCCTGGAAAGGAATCATCAATCTTGGCTTTCGTCTCTCTATTCCTTCCACAATTGCCCGAGCTACCTGCTGGGGCGTTACACTCCCCCGAGACTGACGGGGCGCCTGGTCGCTGCTGCTCTGGACTTCAGTCGTCAAAAAGGAAGGATAAGCAATGAGAAAGTCTACCTCCGGTGTTTCGCTTCGCAGAGTATCCATAAAAGCACTGATGGAATGCTTGGATGGGCAATAAGCGCTGCGATTCTTTAAGGGAGCAAATCCACTGACGCTTGAAATGGCCGTAACAAAGCCTCGCTTCTGAATTAGATCTGGTAGCAGGGCATGCAGCGCTCCCACGGCTGAAAAGAAATTTACCTCGAAGACTTTGCGAAAGTCCTCTTCTTTTGTTTCCATAAACGGAGCTATGTTTGTAATTCCAGCATTCAGAATAATCCCATCCGGCTGGAACTGCACAGCTTTCTTCCAGGCAATGGCTCTGGATGCCCGGGATAGATCCATCCTTTGAATAGAAAGGTCCTCTTTCGATGCCAGAGGCCGCAGGGAGTCCAGAGCCTTCTGGTTTACATCTATGGCGAGTATCCGGGCACCTCTTCCCAGAAGTTCCACCACCAGAGCTCTACCAAGGTTCCCACCGGCACCGGTTACGGCCACCTTGCAGTCGATCAGGGATCTTCGCTTCATAGTAAGCCTGCGGACTTTACAAAGAATTGAAACGTTTCCTTGCTGCTCTTCTCTGGAGTGTAACCAAACACCTCTTTTAGCCGAGTATTATCCAGCACCGGTCTGTACTGTAAAAAGGGGATTTGTTCTGGTCCATACTGGCTGAGGCCAAGAGGTCTGGCTATTCCCAGAAGTATTTTAAGAGGACCCGGCATTAGCCAGCGAATCTTCTTTTTAAGAATGGCAGCCACATCCTGAATGGGCAGCCAGCCGTCTCCTGCCAGGTTGTAAACTCCTGACGGTGCTACGAAGGATATCCCGGGCTCTGATTCTATGTCTTGAGATGTCTTTGCCGCATGCATCAGAGCCCCCACCACATCTTCGTCCCATATGAACACAAAGGGGGTTTCGCTTCCGCGGATACCCAGCAATCGTGGTTTTTCGAATAAAGCTGTAATCTGATTTCTGGTGTTTTCACCCAGGATTGTTCCGGATCGGAGTACCACCACATCTGGAGACTTGCCCGTGGCGCTATGTTCTGCCAGCATCTTCTCCACAAGTTGCTTATGATGTGAATATGCGAAACCGGTGTAGGGCTTCAAAGGCTGGTCTTCTGTTATGGGAATTGGATTACTTGCATGATAGCCGTAGGCTGCACCGCTGGAAGTAACCACCAGCCTTCTGGTGCCATATTTGATGCAGGCATCCAGTATATTCCGGCTACCTTCCACATCTACGGCGTAGGCCCTTTCTCTTTGTTCTGCATTTTTGGGATTAACCATGGATGCAAGATGATACACCAGATCCGGCTCATATTTTGCGAACAGCAGATCTACAGATACAGGATCCGTAATATCGCAGATCTCCATATCATCAGTCAGGGGGCCTGGAAAGGCCACGTCGGTTGCAATGATTCGGGCATGGGAAACCATCGTGGCCGTGGCATTATTTCGATCCATTCTCCTGGCCTTGGAATCGGGCGAGACGGTTTCAGTTCTGGATGTCAGTTGCTCCGATAAACGTCGATGCAGCAGGCTACCTACATAGCCTGCTGCTCCTGTAATTAGGATCTTTGTCATTTTCCGGATGGTTCCTCATGCATTGCCTTGAAATAACGTAGACCTGGTGCCCACATATGAGCCACTGGATCCACATCTACGTGTAATACGGAGGGACCATTCACTCCCAGACATCGATGCACTGCATCGTTCAGTCCTCCATTCTGGGATACTCTCTCTCCATGGGCTCCCATGGCTTCGGCCACCTGATCAAAGCGGATTTCGCCCAGGTCTGCAGCAATGGTTTCTCCCGGATCAAGGCTCTTGTATAGAAGCATCTTCCATGGGCGCAAGGTAAAGGATTGATTCATCTTTACCATACCCCATTGCTTATCGCATAGTACTACGTATACGATCTTCAAGTTATGCCGTACCGCTGTTTCAATCTCCTGGGGATGAAATCCCATGGCCCCATCTCCAATAATGCAGCATACTGCTCTATCTGGATGAGCTTTCGCCGCTCCAAGCGCCTGGGCCACGCCGGCTCCCAGCATTCCGAATTTGAAAGTAGAAAGTACTGTTCCTGGAGTCTTTGCCTTCCAGTAGAAGTTGGCCCAGATAGCTGTGTTGCCTCCATCGGCTACAAGTATTGAATTGTCCGGGAACGCTTCCCGGCAGGCTACTACAGCGCGGGCCGGGTGCACATAATCCGTTTCCTTTTCCAGGGATTTATCCAGCTTTTCTCTGTACTGAACCTTTCGCTTTTCGAATTTAGATAGATCTGGCTTTTTGGATCGTCCGTTCTTCTTCAGAGCTTCTATTAGATCCTGCATGAAAGCCTTTACATCTGCCTGGATGGCTATGTTGGCAGGCTTATTCGCACCCAGAATCATGGGATCCATATCCACTTGAATCATTTGTTGTTCGGATGGTTTGGCCCAGTAAGGAGCTTTACCCCACCAGTCTGTTTCGCCAATTCGCGACCCCAGAGTTAGAACTACGTCTGCAGAATTTCGCACACGATTATTCAGCGCAATGTTTACCATTGGAATAGCCAGTTCATGTTCTTCGTTTAGAACGCCCCGGGCACCCCAGCTTGTAGTTACCGGCGATCCCAGTAATTCAGCCAGTTCTTGAAGCTCCGAATAAGCTTGCGCATGAATGATTCCTCCCCCGGCATGTATGATGGGCATATTGCCTTCCACCAGCATCTTGCGGGCCTGTTCAAGCTGTTCGGCATCCGGCGAAACTGGAGAAGTGCGACGATAGGAACTCACAGATTGTTCTGGCAGGGAGCCTTCGAATTTTCCGTTCATGATGTTTTCCGGTATATCCACATGAACAACACCGGGCCGACCTTCGAAGCAATACCGCAGGGCTCGTTTCATCACTTCCGGGATTCGGTCAAAGGAAGGTACAGCCTCACTGTGCTTGGCAATTTGACCTATGACACCGGTTTGATCAAAACATTGATAGGTGCCTCCGCGATCCGGATACATGATTCCGGTTCTTCGTGCACTGGTGATCAGAAGCACACGATTTCCTTCTGCCTGTTCTACAACCAGACCTGGTAGAATGTTTGCCACACCAGGTCCATTGGAGGCCATACAAACCCCCAGTCGGCCGGAGCTTCTTGCATAGGCACCGGCCATGTGAGCTGCACTGGTTTCATGACGGGGGCTTACCAGTTCAATCCCATCGGCCACCGCAGATGAATAGAACCCAAAATAGGTTCCATCGATAATTCCAAAAATCTTTTCTACACTTTCATTCTTTAAGAATCGGGCTGCTACGGCCCCGCCGCTTACCTTGCTCATAAACTTTCTCCTGTTCCGATCATGATTTCTTTGCGATTCAGATATCCAGGTTTCGAAGGTTTCGCCTGGAAAAACGGTCAGTCTGGCGGAACTATCGATTCTATCCGTATCTCTGATCTATATCTGCAAACTGTGTACCAGCCGTTACAGGAGATTATTTGGAGTCCGGGGCAAGATCTCAGGCGATGGAAGTAGACAGCCCGGGCTCGAAAAATGCTTTCGAAGCTGCATTTGAGCTTCTGAGGCCCGAATAGAAGCTCTTCCATTCAGAATTGTCAGTAAATGAGGCTCTTCCCAGAATATCTGGACGCTCACTGACTGGAAGATCGCCCAGGAAGCACGCGAGCCGACAATAATTGATCGATAGATTTTTGACGTTGACTAATATTGATCGGTATTGGATTATCCGGTGTAGGAAGCTCATTCCGGTTGAAGAAGCTGTGGACCGCAGACCGGGAGGAAGAATGGAAGCCAATTCAAAAAAGTCCGAAGATGTCCTGAATTCTGAGAATTCTGAGTCCACCGTTGCTCTTTCCGAATCCAGCATTCGAGCCATGCTGGAGGTGATGCCCAGCATGGGCTATGCCTATGAAGACATTCCGGCCTTTCTGGAAAATGTTGTTCAATTTCTGAAAGTACACTTTGAATGTGGAAAGGCTGCACTCATACTTTCCAGGGCATATGGAGGGACCATGGCCGGCAATCTGGGAAGATCAGACCAGATAACCGGAGATGGTTCCAGTGAAACGGGGATTCCCCTGCCATTTAGAGACCTTCTGGCCAATCATAGTCCTGCCTCCGGTAGCACACCGGAGCTCCGGGAGATCTGCCTGGAGATCAACCGACAGTCTTCTATAGATAATTCAGTTTCCGCGCCAACTTCGGATGCCAGTGGATCAGTCCTGGAATCTTATGGCCGGGCATTGAATCAGATGGGCTTTCAATTCGTTTATCCGATCTTGCTTCAGAGAGATCTGGTGGGTCTCATACTTCTGGGGGAGGCGCAAAAGCCGTTTGATAATCAGGATGCGCTGTTTGTAGAAATGGGATCCGCATTGTTGGCCTTGACATTGCGAAATGCAGCCATTCGCCGGGAAAACTCACGTCTTAGACTAAACCAAATGCCTCCTGCGATGGAGATGAATTCCCGGAGTCTGGCCAGTGAGAGTTCAAAACCTTCGCAAACAGAATCTGAAAGTAAGAACAATGCTCAGCCAGGAAGCCGCAGGATTCAGGTGGGCAATCGTTCCATAGTTGTGAGCGATGCATTGTGGAACTATTCCCTGGATACCTGGTCCAGGCTTGCCACAGTGGATGTACCAATTCTGATTTCCGGGGAAACGGGAACCGGAAAGGAATTGTTCGCACGTTGGATCCATCAGGAGTCCGGCAGTTCTGGTCCCTTTGTACCAATCAACTGTGCCTCGGTGCCAGATACTCTCTGGGAAAGCGAACTATTCGGACATATGCGAGGTGCTTTCACCGATGCAAGAGAAAGAAGAAAGGGCCTGGTGGAGGTAGCTGCAGATGGAATCCTTTTCTTCGATGAAATAGGCGATATGCCTCTGGAAATGCAGGGAAAGCTTCTAAGATTGATCCAGGAAAGGCAATATAGACCACTGGGTGCCAGCGAAGAAAAGTCGGCTCGGTGCCGCTTTCTTTTTGCTACTCATAGAGATTTGAATCTGATGGTTCAGACCGGAGAGTTTCGCAAAGATCTGTACTATCGTATCTCAACGCTCACCGAAAGAATTCCTCCACTTAGAGAACGACAAGAAGACATACTTCCTTTACTGGATCATTATCTGGCTTTAAATTCCAGCAAATACAGAATCGCTCCGGTGCAACTGGAATCCGAGCTGCGCAACGCAGCCCTTAACTATGCCTGGCCAGGTAATGTTCGCCAACTGGAAAGCCTGGCACTTCGACTCTCTCTGGAGTACCCGAGCCAGAAACCAGATCTAAATCAATTTCTGCATGCTCTGGACCCATCCAGAGCTGACCATCAAGCCACTCAATCCGTTGCAAATGCGAATACTGTTTACCATAAACAGGCCCTGAGCGATCTGGGCCTGGCGTCTGGAATTACCCTGGACTTTGATCATCTGGTTCAAAACTATAGCAGGCATATACTGAAAGAAGCTCTGGAAAGAAGCGATGGGAATAGAACTCGGGCAGCCAGTCTGCTGGGTATCTCTCGCGGACGCTTCAACTACCAGTGGAAGCAATTGTTTGACGAATAGATGAAATGAATCATCTTACCGCGAAATACAGTGCACAGATCCAGGATTCCCATAGGGTTATATGGTATTGAAAAGCCCGGGGGCTCGGCTGAAAAAATCCTTTCAATTCAGTTTATAGGCGTCAGATTTTTCTAAATAGCCTTACGATTTCTTGGCCGTGCCGCTTCCGGTATTGCAAATTAGAATTTCGGAGATAAGTCCAGGGCAGGGAAGTTTATGGCATCGCGGCCGTCTTTGCGTAGCAATCTATGCCACGGATGTTCACTACTGCGCTGTCTCGGTAAATTGAATGATTCGATCCAGCAATATAGCGGTGGCCACGCCTGCATTCAGAGACTCTGTTTGACCTCGAAGTGGAATGTGCAGTTTAAAATCGCATTGATCCAGCAATAAGGATTTCATGCCGTCTCCTTCACTACCGATCACCAAAATGAATCGTCCTGATTCTGGCAGTTTGTGCAGGTCATGACAACTGATGCTTTCTGTTTCGCTGGAAGGATCAAAATCAGCACCCAGCAACCAGTATTCATTGGCTCTGGCCGTCTTGACCACAGACTGACTGCTGGTTTGAAATACCGGTATAAGCATGGTGGCTCCTGCACTTACCCGGGCGGCCACACTACCCGGACGAGCTCCTTTTCCGGTTATGATCAATCCTTTCGCACCCAGAGCCTCAGCGCTTCGCGCAATGCTGCCCAGGTTTTGCTCATCCTGGATTCTATCCAGCATGACATATACTCCTGGATTGTCCGTGAATGCCTGTTTTAGTCCTGCCTCTTTGCTCTGCAGGCTCGCTGTAGAATCCAGGGATTGCTTTAACCGAATCACAATTCCCTGATGTCGAAGATCAGTCATCCGGGAAAGCTCGGAGGAAGGCATGGTTTGCACTGGACCTTTACCCAGTAAAGCAGACAGATCTTTTTTGAGTTTGGCCGGAAAACTATCTGAGATATAGACCATCTGGATGGCAGGCACATGGCCGTCTGGCTTTCGCAAAGCCTGATCCAGTGCCCGGGCCGCCTGGCGACCGCAAATTATATCCTGTGCCATTTTGTGCCTTCCGGCGTATCTTTAATTTCAATGCCCAGGGAGGCTAGCTCATCTCGAATCGCATCTGCTCTAGCAAAGTCTCTGGATTTTCTGGCATCGGTTCTTTGTTGAAGCAAATCCTCTACCTTATGGGCCAGTCCATGGTCCAGGTTGGATTCTTCCGGATGAAAGCGAAGAACTCCCAGTACATCGTTGACTGCCATCAACATTAGAAGTGCATCTTCAAGATGTGCTGCGTCGGATCCTTTCTGGCCTGCATCTTGGGGGTTGAATCTGGAAGCAAGGGTATTGGCAGTCTTTACAGCTTCAAAAACAGCGGCCAGGGCTCGGGAGATATTCAGATCATCATCCATGGCCTCCAGAAATTCCTTAAGCTCAGCTGCAAACGGCGAATCGGCGGAAACGATTTTAGAAGAACCTTTGCCGGCTTTATCGCTTTTTCTGCGAGATTGCAGTTCAGCAATTAGCTGCGATTCTGTCTGGCCGGTTTTTTCCAGAAGCGTATCTATGGCTTGCTGAATCCTCTCGATAGAAGTGCGGGCAGCCTTCAGACCATCAAAGGTAAAGTTCAGCTTATTACGATAATGGGTGGCGCTCAGCAAATAGCGGATGCAAAGGGGCATCCACCCACTATCTATGTAATCTAGAATCCAGTCCGGTGCAATACCGCTTTCTACCAGCTTCCGGGCTTTATCGTCTTGCGTTAGGTCTCGCAAAGTGAAAAAGTTTCCCAGAGACTTGGACATCTTTTTGCTTTCTACCAGTAGATGCTCATTATGCATCCAGTATCTTACAAAGTTTTCGCCTGGATAGGCTCCTCGACTTTGAGCTATTTCATTTTCATGGTGCGGAAACAGAAGATCGATTCCGCCAGTATGAATGTCGATTCCATCCTTGCCGTATATCTTGCGAATCATGGCCGAGCATTCAAGATGCCATCCCGGTCTTCCGTCCCCCCAGCGAGATTGCCAGGCAGGCTCATTCTTTTTGGCCGGTGCTTTCCAGAGAGCAAAGTCCCGAACATCCTCTTTATCGTATTCATCGGCCTCGAACCGACCACCGGCTGCTGTCATTAGATGCTGAGTTTCGATCCTGGAAAGCTTACCATACTCGGGAAAGGACTTTAACTTGAAATAGACATTTCCATCCACTTCGTAAGTATGCCCTCTCTTCTCCAGTTCACCGATCATTTCCAGCATGGTATCAATGTGTTCCGTGGCTTTCGGTCTATGCTCTACAGTCTCTATTCCAAGTGTCCTTAGATCCTGCAGAAATGCATCCACGTAGGGAGATGTGAACTCCTGAATGGATTTACCTTCGCGCAAAGAGTTTTCAATTATCTTATCATCTACATCCGTGATGTTGGATGCGTGGTCCAGACCGTAACCGCGAAATTTCAAATATCTTCGCAACTGATCTACGAAAATGTAGGCCCTAAAATTCCCGATGTGATTGAAATTATATACAGTGGGACCGCAATTATAGATGCGCACTCGACCGGGATCGGCGGGATCAAAGGGTTCCTTTTTGCCAGTCAGGGAGTTAAATACGGTAAAGCTCATCTTCTATGTGAGAAAAAAAGGCAGCCTTACCCTGTCAATTCAAGCCCTGGCCGTAGATTCTATCCGTGATCCAGTAATGCATATAGTTCTGATGCGTGATTCTACAGTAGTTCCGGCTCTCTGCTTTGGGAATATGCTCCAGGAAATGGTTAAAATCCCCGTTAAAGTAGCGAGCTTTCCATTTTTTCAGGTTTCCTGGACCTCCATTGTAAGCTATGGATGCCCATCGAAAATCTTGATCGTACATTCTCAATAGATCTGCGAAAAACATGGAGCCCAGACGAATGGATGTTTCTGGATCCAGTAGATCGTAGTTGGGCATATTGCTGCGACTGGCAAGCCATTCTCCGGTACGGGGCATTATCTGCATGAGTCCCCGGGCTCCGGAGCGACTGATGGCCAACTCTCGAAACATACTTTCCTGTCGCATCAGGCCATAGACCATTGCCTCATCCACTTTGAATGTCTGGCCGTACTTCTGTACAATGCCATGATAGGGCCGGGGATACAGAATACGAAGCAATTCCGGCGGCAATGTAAATGGATCCTCGGAGACTCCTGATTCGCGCAGTAGATTTCGAGTGTAGTACACAGATACAAACAGAGTATCACTTCGCAGCCCGGTCTGAGCCAGCCTCCGAAGGAATTGATATTCGCTTACTTTCCCGCTGTATCTTTCGCGAAAGAACTCCATCCCCAGTTGCCATTCTCCCAGGCGAAACAGATCTACAATGTCTTCCGGGACGGCTTGTTGATCTCTCTTTAGATCCCGTAGAATTCTTACAGCATCTTCATTCCAGTAGGCGCTTAGATTTTTTCGAGACAGAAAAGCCAGGGCTTTTTCATTCCCTCCATATCTAGAAACCCAGCCCAGATAGGTTGCTCTGTCTCGCACGTAGGACCAGTGTTCCACATATGAATCCTTCTTATTTGAATCATTCAGATCCCAGAATGCTTGTTTGTAGTAAGAACCAGGCATGCGAACATAGAAGTTTTTCAGTAGATCCTCTTTTTCAGCGGGACTATTCTTTTCATAGTATCTGTAAAGCCAGTAAACAAATCGGCCGCTGCCTGCCTGGGCAGGCATCATGGTTCGTGCATAGTCCCAGTATCGTTTTTCCGCCCAGTGTAGATGATCTGGATCGTTTCCGATCAAAAACTCAATCAGTTCATCGTGGGTTTCATAGTCTGCATGGTTTTCATTCAGATAGGCTACAAGTTCTTTGAAGTAATCGTCCTTGTTTCCGGATTTCTTCAGCATGGACAGATAGATATGCCACAGGGAAGCGTCCTGACTTTTGGCATGTTCGAACCGCTGGAAAAGATTTTTGGCTATCTGTATCTGATTGGTTTTTCGAATCTGCTGAGCCCACATTCGGAGCTTCTGTGGATTTGAAGATAAATAAGTGTAGGCCCGGGAAGAAAGTTCCAGAACATCCTGGTAACGCCCGAGCTCCATAAGTACCATTCCATCGTGTCCCACTGTTATGGCATTGGAGGTGCTAATTAGATTTTCGGAGGAGAATATCGCATCGCCCTTGTAGAAGGAAGAGGGTATATACTGCTGAAAAAGAACTAGCTTTCTGCGATAATGGGGAATATCAGAATAGGCGTCCGGAAGGGCTGGATCATTCTTCTTTAGTTCGTAGTATATCGCTTTTGCCAGCCAACCAGGAGGATCCATTTCTGCGGCTTTGAAAAGATAATCCCGTGCCTTTTCACGCTCTCCGGCCCGGCGAAAGGCACGTCCTTTCAGAAACTCTGTATAATCCCCGGATACGGATTCGAATCTTCGAGCAATCTCTGCGGCCCGGCTTACTTGATTTGTATCCAGGAGAGTATCCAGGCGTTTCTGGAGAATCTTTTGATCCAGCACATCTCCTTTACTCAGATTCGCCCTGGACAGGATTTTCTCCTGTATGGATTTACTGATGTCCTTTGAAGCGGCCTCCTGGGCTCGATACAAAGCCAGTCTCTCGAGCAAATCGTTCACTGAATGCTCCGGAATTCGGTCCAGGCATTGATTCAACTCGGCCTCGGTGGCGTTGTTCATACAACCGTTGCGTACAACATTCAGAAAAGGTGCCACAGCTTCCAGACCGGAATGTCCTTTGCTTTTTTGAAGTGCTCTGGCAAGTGCATAGAAGTCTGACTTCTTCGTAGGGCTCCTATGTTCAAAATGTCGAAGTATCTGTGACCATCGGCCAGCTCGTAACATTTCGAATGGATCCGAATAAAGTGGCCGGGCTTCCGTGAGGTGGTGGCAGAAAAAAAAGAGGAATAATAGCGAGTGAGCCGTCAGATTTGCGCTTAGTTTCATCATACTGTCCGATCCTAATAAGGAGAAGAACCTTACTCTACCATCGGACAGTTTTCTCTTCCAGATGCAACGATTTCAAGGGTAGCCTATGCAGATTCAGGAACTAATATCTAAGACCTTTTTTCGAGGAGATGTTTGGATTGTATCCGTCTCCGTCAGCCTGGCAATACTGCTGCTTGTGATTCTAATGGT
Source organism: Leptospiraceae bacterium (assembly GCA_040217195.1). Classification (GTDB taxonomy): domain Bacteria; phylum Spirochaetota; class Leptospiria; order Leptospirales; family Leptonemataceae; genus UBA3465. Next base: position 243,649 of record JAVJNR010000008.1, read on the forward strand.
CTATGCTCTTATCAAATGGATGAAAAGGCCTGGATCCAGGCCTCGCAAGGCGCCTTCGGTAATCAAGACAGCTGCCAGCGCAGAAAAATCGCAGCCAGGGGACTCTCAAGACCAGCAAGTGTCAAAAGAAAACTCGATTACTGAGAAAGCTGAGACTGGCAAAGAACCGCAAGGCCAGCCATCCGAGACAACTGCACAACCGGATTATTCCTGGATACAGGAAGCAGAGATCCGGCCTGTGGCTGCCGCTGAACCCCGGGCCGAGGAAGCCACAGGTTTCATGCCCCGGGACGATTCCACCTGGAAGGATCAGTCCGGATTGCCGGCTGCCTGGAGGGAGTCGAGTCAACACAGCGGAGCCGATATTTCCGCGGAGCCTCTGGCCCCAATTCTTGACCTGAAATCCCAGATGGTGGACGCTGCTCTAATATCCATTCCGGAGTATCCAGTGCCCATTGGACAGAGTCTTTCCAGCGCCCGGCAGCCCCAGTCCTCCGGTGCCCCTGCTGCTATTTCAAGAGAGGATGGCCTTTTCGACGTATACAGGAATGTATCTTTTCTGCGAAGTCATCTACGTTCCGGTCTTGATCCGGCTGACTTATTTTTTTCCGGAATGGGCGGCGATGTAGCGGTTAACAGCCATCCGTATGTATTGTTTTTGCCTGAATTTGCTCACGATCCAGACATACGTAGAAGAACGGAGAATATACTTCAAACTGCGGCTGCTGGCTATATGCAAAGAGGGCTGGATAAGCTGGCTTCTGTGGAAAAGGAAGCTGTGGCCTGGACCATTCGTTTTCTATTCTGGAAAGGTAGATTGGACAAAGCCATGAGTTTGCTCTATCGTTTTGCCGCTTCGCAAAACAGTGAGTTGAATCGGATCCGCAGTTTGCTGGCAGCCTGTCTGGAGGATTCATTACTGCATAGAGTCTATTCACTGTCTGAATCGGAAGCGGCCGGGTATGATCGGGCCTTGATGGGGATTCCATCTGAGAGTATTCGCGGATTGCGCAGCAGCCTGGCTTTTCAGGGCGCCACCGATACAGAGGATTTTCAATCTCTTCGTCCCTTTACCGAACTGGATCGGAGGAATGCTCGCTGGTTGTATCTACATTTACTACATAGAGGTCATCTGTTTATGGCCTTTCGACTCTGTTATCAATTGAGCAAGACCGATGTAACGTTTGAAGATGAATTGCTCTATCTGGCCGGTATCCAGGGTCGGTATAGATTGATGTTGCGTATACTTCTTGAATTGCCCGCCAGAAATTCCTTCTTCCGCCTGGCAGTCCTGAAACATGGAATGAGCAACCTGGCCCAGGAGGATGCTCAGAAGTACCTGCATAAACTCCAAAAGCATTGGCCGGAAGCCACGGAAGAGGCACTGGAAAGCGTTGAGCCATTTGCGGAATTCCAGGGAGCCGATACAATGCGAAGAAGCCCTGGAAACATTCTTGGTTCCATCGCCAACCCCATGGATCGTTCGGAACTATTGGACTGGATGGACCTGGCAGCTTACCGATCCAGATCTGGCTTTCATGCAGGCGGACTCAATCGTGCTGCGGTGTTACTCTATACAGTGCTCAGATCGCATCGAAATGCCAGACCTGGATTTGAGCAACGGGCCCGTCGATTCTTTGAAAAGGCAGCCAGAATGTCCAATGTGGCCAGGCATTACTATGTACTATGGTTGAAAGATACCGAACAATGGCAGGAAGCCCGATACCAGGCTGAGTACTTTATTAGGCATTTTCCGGATCTGGAATACTTTCATGAACAATTTGTGAGTCTATCCCGCTGATAAAAGTTCTTGCCGGTATTGCCGTTACCAGGAGGATCAATACGTGGATCTCAATCAGGACCAGCTATCAGAAATCGATAAGCTCACCCGTTATATCAAGCAAATGGAAGGTATTGTACGTACCTCACCCAATCCGGACCAGGTGGCACGGGTAAAGAGGGAACTGCAAAAATACCGGGAAAAGTTAAAAGTGATGTATCCGGACTTCGATCCCGGGCAGCAGCAGGTGGACGATGTGCGAAAGGAGCTGGGCCTGGATGGAGGAGGATCTTCCGGCAGTTCTGCAGGCAGTAAATCGGAGTCTTCGGCAATTACCGGTCATGACATTCTGGACAAGTTTCCGGTCGCCAAAGCATCCCCGAATTGCAGCGATCATGATGTGAATTTTCTGGCAACCATCCTTCATGTAATTCAGAAGGAATACTGGCCGGCCATTAGCGAACAGCATACCAGAATGGATTTTTCCCTGAACCAGGAGAGAGATACAGTACGTCATCATCTGGATACAGCACTTCGAAATCTAAAAATACTCACCGAAACAATTGAGGAGTATGCCCAGGCCGAAAAGCAGGATTTCCGGGAGCAGCTTCTGAAAATGAAAAATAAGCAGACCCGTGTATTCCTCTTTGAAACCAATGATATGCTCCGGCTTTTGCGAGAGTTCATGCGCAAGGTAGCCGATGATATTCATCAAAATGGGTCTGGGGTACAGAACAAGAGTGACCGGATTCAATTCAATGCAAAATTCGAGGATGCCACCATGCTGGACGGATACAGCATCCGCGATGCAGTGCTGGAATTTCTGGAATTACTGGATCAGACCATTGCTCAATTACGTCTGCCGCAGATGAAGCAGGGCGGCTAAACAGGAAATGCTTTTCCAGGGATTCAGGGCCGCTGTTGGCCACCGGACCTGATCCATTGGGCCTAATATCTGTTACGGGACGTATTAAAGGGGATAGAACTCAAAAATGATTGGACATAACAGCGATTCGAAGGACTTTGCGCTATGGCTCTGGTAAAGACAGCATCTGAAGTAACCAACTCCACCATCGGGGAAAATTCCTACTTTAGCGGTCGGTTCTTCATTAATGGTTCACTGAAGATCGATGGCAAGTTCGAAGGGAAGTCCCTGCAGGCGGATCAACTGTATATCGGGGTTTCCGGAAGAGTAAAGACCAATATCACAGCCACCTCTGTTATCGTAGAGGGAATCATTGTAGGTAACATCACAGCCAGAAATCGAGTGATGCTGCTGCCCACGGCTCGAATCCTGGGCGATATTAGCACTCCTGAGCTTATTATCCAGAACGGTGTCATTCTGGAAGGTAGATGCATGATCTCAAACGACCTGAAACATTCAGCTCGAGATTTCATTGAAGCAGAGTATGGCAGGGACAACCTATCCCTGGAAAAACTCTTTGGACCGCGAGCAAAAGCGTCCTGATTCGGTTATTATCTCCGCCGGAGATCCGGCCGGTGTAGGACCGGAATTACTCCTTCATCTGGTGGAGCAGTATGAACCGTCCGGCCCATCCTGGCTAATCTTTCATTCCTCATCCAATTCAGAAGATCTTGTGGCTTTGCTGGAAAAGCGAAGCGGCAGGGATGTACTGAGAATTTCCTATTCCAGGCTGGAAGATCTAAGGGATACTGTGGCTCAGGCCATGTCCGCACCTGGTCAGGTGGCAGTGGTGGAGCCGGATGAACCCTCCGTGAAGCCAGGTCATCCTTCAGAACGGTCCGGAGCCCTGGCCTTTCAGGCATTGAAATCCTCCTGTGACTGGATCCAGGATCATGGATGCAGAGGTCTACTTACGGCACCGCTTTCCAAAGAGCATGTGCATATGGCCGGGCAGTCCGGATTCAGCGGTCATACCGGTTACCTGGCCCATCGATTTGGGCGTAGGGTGCTCATGCTCATGCATGGGCAGAGATTTTCTGTATTACCATTAACCGTCCACATCCCAATCAAGGATGTGCCAGTGGCTCTAAAAGAAACGGTGGAGAAGCCGGAGCTTCTGGACGAAATTCGAGAAATCATGGAAAGACCGGCCTTTAAGGGCAAAAAACTAGCACTCTGTGGCTTGAATCCTCATAGCGGGGAAGGAGGCCTTCTAGGTTCTGAAGAGCAGGACTATTTAATCGATTTTGCTGACAGGCTCTCCAGGCAGGGCCTGAATGTGGATGGGCCTCTATCTGCGGATGGACTGTTTACCGAGCATTCCAGAAATCAGTACCGGCTCATACTGGCCTGCTATCATGACCAGGGCCTGATACCGTTTAAATCTCTGGAGGGAATGAATGGAATCAATGTTACCGTGGGTCTTCCATTTCTTCGCACCAGTCCAGACCACGGCACCGCCTTTTCTCTGGCCGGAAAAGGCATTGCAAGTCCTACCAGTATGATTCAGTCTTATCGAGCCATTGTACAGGGAGAGCTCTGATTGATATGTTAGAACTGAAATCCATAATTCTGCCGATCTATGTTCTCTGGTGCTTTCTACTCCTGTTCTTTTTATTTCGCAAGGGACCTGGAGCACTCTGGAAAGCCAGTGCACTTCTTATATTTGCCTTTTATGGATTCTATCATTACAAAGAGTTGATGCTTTCCTACCATGCATTTGAGGAAAGCTTCAATGTTACTCTGGTATCCATGGGAATCAATCTGTTCCGAAGCTTTGGATCTGTGCTATTTCTTATCTGGCCCATTATGCTCTGGGTGTCCTACTATGCAGCCTCCGACGAACTATCTAAAACAGTCATTCGATGGATGGTACTGCTCACTCTGTTCTTCTGGGTTTTTTATTTTCTATTCGAGTTCTATCCTCCTGTAGACCGACATACCGTAGAACAGTGGCTGCCGGGGAAGTTTTCTATGCCGGATATACCATCTCCGCCCACGAAGTGAAAAATCACTTGTCCAGCCAACTCCGACCATCCACGGAGTAAATATGCAGTTTCAGGGCCTCTATACAGCTATCATGACCCCGTTTCAGAAAGGGGGGGCCTCCATCGATTTTGGAGCCTACGGAGACCTTATTGAGAAACAGGTGGAGGCCGGGCTGGCCGGTGTTGTTCCCTGTGGAACTACCGGTGAGTCTCCCACATTGAGCCATGAGGAGCATCGGGAGCTTATCCAGAAAACCGTGGAACTGGTCAATGGAAGAATGGCCGTTATTCCTGGAACAGGATCCAATTCGACCAGGGAAGCCATAGAACTCACTACCGATGCCTGCTCCATGGGCGTGGATGCAGTGATGCTGGTGAATCCGTATTACAATAAACCATCCCAGGAAGGTCTCTATCAGCACTTCAAAGCGATAGCAGAGAAATCCACAAAGCCAGTCGTTCTCTATAATATTAAAGGACGCACCGCAGTAAATATTGAGCCAGAAACCATTCGTCGATTGGTGGAAATCGATACGATCCAGGTCGTTAAAGAAGCCTCAGGAGATCCAGGTCAAATGGCTCGCATTATGCGACTTTGCGGAGATCGAATTTCCATGCTTTCCGGCGATGATAACATTACACCCGCTGTGATGGGACTGGGCGGCCGGGGAGTAATTTCCGTCGCATCCAACATCTATCCAAAGAAGTTGAACCGAATGGTAAATCATTTCCTTCAGGGAAACTTTGCGGCCGGCAACCAGGTATTCTATGAGCTTCTGGATATGATGAATGCAATGTTCTGGGAGACCAATCCGGTTCCGGTAAAGGCGGCTGCAGAAATTAAGGGATTGTGTAACGGGGAATTGCGGCTGCCTCTGGTGGCCCTTCCCGATGAGACGAGAGTCAGACTTAAATCGGTACTGGAACAGCTTGGAGAGGACAATTGAGCCGTTATTGTATGTCCGGCGCTGCCGGTCGCATGGGCCGGGCCATCATTGGATGTCAGGCTCAGGCTGGACTGGAGCTTTCGGGGGCCCTGGAACGGGCTGGATCGGAATATCTGGGTCAGGATGCCGGGGCTCTGGCCGGTATTGGAAGCCTGGGTATAGAAATCACTTCAGATCCAGCAACCGCCTTGAAAGAGGCGGGCGCGGTTATCGATTTTTCCTCACCAGAAAACACCCTGTCACTTGCAAGGTCCTGCACTGAAAGTGGTACAGGTCTTGTAGTAGGCACCACTGGGTTCAGTGAAGAACAGAAAAAGGAACTTCAGGGATATTCCAAAAAGATTCCTTTGCTCATTTCTCCCAATATGTCTCTGGGCGTGAACGTACTGTTTCATTTAACTCGAATGGCCGCCCGAGTTCTTGGTCCGGACTATGCAGCGGAAGTTACCGAAATTCACCATCGACATAAAAAGGATGCTCCCTCGGGCACCGCAGTGAAGCTACTGGAAATCCTGGAAGAGCAATTTGGTTTGAGTGCCGGGGATGTTGTGCATGGTCGAAGCGGTCTTACCGGCGAAAGACCAAAAAATCAAATCGGCTCCCATGCATTGAGAGGTGGCGATGTTGTGGGCGATCATACTGTATTTCTGCTGGGCGAAGGAGAAAGAATCGAGATTACTCATAGAGCCGCATCCAGAAATACCTTTGCCATGGGAGCCCTTCGAGCCGCAAAATGGCTGGATGGACAGAAACCAGGTCTATATTCCATGGATAGTGTGCTGGGATTGAGTTAATGGAATTCGATAGTCTACTACAGCTACTCAGGCCATTTCTGCGCTTCCTGGACATCTTCGTAGTAGCCTATCTGCTCTATAGAATCTATATGCTGCTTAGCCGAACCAGGGCCATGCAGCTTTTGATTGGCTTTGGCTTTATTTTGATGCTGGATTTGCTGGCCAGGCGATTACATCTAGAAACACTTTCCTGGATCATTACGAATGTATCCTCCTATCTGGTCTTTGGTCTGATCGTATTATTGCAGCCGGAATTGCGAAGGCTTGTATCTGAAATAGGTAGAATGCCTATTTTTCAGTGGGTGAATGCTCCGGCAGTTCTACCTCTGGAAGAACTGACAGAAGCATCCATCAGCATGGCTCGACAGAAAGTAGGATCCATCATAATACTTCTTCGAGAAATTAGACCGCAAACCATTATAGACAATGCAGTGCGAGTGGATGGACTGATTACCAGAGAATTGATTGAAACTATCTTCCATAAGGATACACCGCTCCACGATGGGGCCATGATGATCGAAAACAATCGCATCATAGCTGCTTCCTGTTATCTTCCTCTATCTAATTCCAGAGTTCTGAAGAAGACCCATGGAGCCAGACACCGGGCCGCCATGGGCATTAGCGAAGAGACAGATGCTGTTATTATTGTAACCTCGGAAGAAACGGGAAAGATTACACTGATGTGCAATGGTCAGATGTACACTCCAATTAAGGGCGATGATCTGCATGACAGGATTCAGGAACTGTGGTCCAGGACACGCAAGAAAAGGGCTCTGGATAAAAAAGAAGAGGGGGCACAATGACTCTGGATCTGGCACGTCGAGTGGTACTTTTCTTCACCAGAAACTGGAAGGTTAAGCTGGGAAGCGTATTAATTGCATCCATGCTCTTTTTCTATGTTCAGTGGACCAGAAATGTTACCCGGGTATTTCATATTCGAGTAGAGCGACCGGACATTCCGGAAGATTTAATCCTTAGCTCTCGTATTCCGTCCTTTATGGATGTGCAGTTCTACGGGCCCGCAGAAGAGATGGAGTTTAATGCCTCTGCATTTCGAATTACTGTATTTTCGCCAGCCAAGCCCATTCCAGGAAAGAATCAGTACAAAGTCATTCTCATACCCGATCCGCCCGGAGAGATAGAAGCCAAGTATGATAAAGACCTGGAAGTAACTCTGGATCGTAGCCTGACAAGAGAACTACCGGTGGATCCAACACTAGAACTGGCTTCTCTTTCCGATGTAGGCCTGGGCTATGTATCCACCAGTCCGCCCAGTATCAGAGTTCAGGGGCCCCATTCCATTGTAGCAGAAATGGATCGCATCCCCACCCGGGAGATGCTGATCAGCGAAACCAGAGACATTGTTCAGAAGAAGGTGCTGATTTCGGACCTGCCGGAATTCGTATCTGTTGCCCCCAACCAGGAACTGGAAGTCCAGGTACGGGCTCGATTGCTTTCCCTGACTGCCAAAGAGGATGAAGAGGAAAGAGTGCTCGAAGAATTGCCAGTTCGGTGCATTAATCAGCTATCCGATCTAAACATGAAAGTTCTGGGTAATGGAACCGTGGACCTGAGAGTTCGCTCAGAGGAGCCGGTAAATAAGAATCAATTCGATGTTCGGGTGTATTGTCCTGCATTCTTTGATCCCTACAATCGCTCCATTAAGCCCACATTCATAATTCATGATCTTCCTATCATGGTCACAGATCGACTGAATCGACCAGAAGTAGAAATCCTGGATGTATTGCCGGCCAGAGTTACGGTGCAGTTCGAAAGAATCGTGCCCAGACAGAGACCGGAAAATGAAGTACAGCAGGGATTTCAGGAGCACTTGATGCCATGATTCTTGGACTGGGAACGGACCTGGTGGAAAATCACCGAATTAGACAGGCACTGGATCGCTTTGGCGACCGATTTTTAAATAGAGTTTATTCGGAAGAAGAGATTCAATACTCCCTTTCGCATGAAGACCCTGTACCCTATTTGTCCGCTCGATTCGCAGTGAAGGAGGCGGCCATCAAAGCGTTGAATCTCACCGAGCAGGTGGGTTTGAGCTATCAAGATGTGCAGGTGGGCGGCAAGGTCTTTGGAAAGAAGAAATTAATTCTGTCCAGGAAAGCTCGAGAGCTTGCCGACGGCATGGGTGTGCAGCAATTCCATATCTCTTTGAGTCATACTAACGGAATGAGTATGGCAGTGGTCATTCTGGAATCCTGATGAGTCCGAAAAGTCACTAATCCATAGAGTTATTCAGAAATTCGAATATCGATCTTTCTTTCCAGTGCTTGCTCCAGCAAATCTTTGCGCAGCACGGCCCCATGTTCCTCTAAAGAAAGATCATCGCCCGGCTTAAGCTTCTGCGAAGGATGTATGAAAAACAATAGATCCTTTCCCTGCTTTTTCACTTTTACATCATCCACACGTCCGGATTCTCCACGACTAAGTCCGATGGAAATTCGCAGAACACCTGCCAGAACCTTAACCAGATTCCGATCATAGCGATTCAAGTCCTCGTATTCGGAGTGTTTCTTGGAAGGCAGTGCTTTTCTATGATACCTGGCAATAGCTGCAATTACATCGATTTCTCGTCCGGTAAAGCCCAGTAGCATTTCTGAGTTCTGAATAATGTAATGGCTATGTTTATGATGAGCCGAGTGAGCTATGGCGATTCCACAATTATGCAATAGAGCAGCGTATTCCAGGACTTCCCGTTCCACTTCCTCTGCATAGAAGACTCCTGCTGCGGCCAGAGAATCCAGGATAATTAATGAAAGACTGGAACAAACCTGGGCCGGTCCTTCCTGAGGCACCATTCTTCGGGCCAATTGAAGAACCGAGTTCTTTCGAATACCGGAAAGATCTTTGCTTCTGCTGTTTCTGTGAAATGAATCGAATACTACCCCTTCGCGAAGAGCAAACGGGCTGTACACCATGGTCTTGATCCCCAGTATGCGAAACGATTCCTGAAGCAACAATGCGCCCGCCACAATAATGTCGGAACGCTTCTCATCCAGGCCCAGTTTAGACTCCCTTTGCTTTCTATTCTTACAATCCAGAAGGAGCTCCACAACCTCATCGAGCTCTTGCGCTGACATGTCCCGGGCATCTCCGTCGCCTTTACGAATATGCTGCTGAACCAGTTCAATCAATGTCCGAGCTGTGCCCGAAGATCCAATAACCGTATCCGGGATATTCTCCGGCATTTCAGCTTTTAACCCCAGCAGGTTCAGTCGAAGGAAGTATCTAGCATCTTCAATACCAGATACGCTTACCTGTCCGTCCGGGAAAAACCGATCCGTAAGTCGAATAGCTCCTAGTTTCAAACTGGTGGCGAACTCAGGCACTCCTCCCTGTCCAATGAGATATTCGGTGGAGCCTCCACCTATGTCGATAAGAAGGATTCTCTCATCAAATACGGGTAGAGCCTGCAGTATTCCAAGATAGATCAGTCGGGCCTCTTCATTTCCCTGGATTACATCCACTCGAAGTCCGGTTTCTTTTTTGACCTGCTTTAGAAATTCATCTCTGTTTCGCGCCTCTCGCACAGCCGATGTGGCCACCGCACGAACCGAAGCATTCCTATTTTTTGCAATTCGATTGAATCGATTCAGACAATCGATAGCTCTTTTCATGGCTTCTGGCGTAATAGTTTCCAGGTCACCGGCACCGCTTCCCAGTCTTACAGTTTCTTTTTCCCTGGTAAGCATCTGAAATCCGCCAGATTCGGTGGGCTCTACGATTACCATGTGGAAGGAATTTGTGCCCATGTCTATGGCGGCCAGTGCTGAACTCATACCGGTAGTCCCTCTCTGCGAAGTATTGTCAAAGCGGTTGTGCCTTCCACAGAACCTGGATGTAATTTGAAGTCGAATTGAAGTCCTTCTCCAGGACTCTCTCTGAAGTGAAATAGTTGAACCTTCTGGCCGTAATTCTCTTTCAATGATGTTAATTCCATATCGTGGGTGGTAAGCAGCCCGGAGGAGCCCGAGTCTATGAGATGGGATAGAATTTTCTTACATGCAAAGCTACGATCTGTTTGATTGGTTCCTTTGAGCATTTCATCCAGAAAGTAAAAAACCGGGGAGGGATGATCCACAAGTCGCTTCAAGGACCGAACCTCGGCATAGAAGAGAGATTCCGAACGGGCCAGATTATCCTGAATCTGCATGGATGTAACCATGGGTGTGGGACAGAACTTGAACTGCCGGGCTCGAACAGCGCCTCCCATTTGTGCCAATACCAGGTTCATACCCAGAGTCCTCAAGAAGGTGGATTTCCCACCCATGTTGGATCCAGTAACAATCCATAGTCTATGCTCTTTTCTAAAATCCAGGTCGTTGCCTACAGATTCTTCTGCTGGAATCAAAGGGTGATGTAATTGAAGTGCAAACACCTCAGGTTCATTCCCTGAAACGATTTCAGGTCTGCACATGGGCTCCAGGAATCGGCTGTGGCCGGCCAAAGACAGCATAGCATCCATAGCAGCAAAATCCTGCAACCAGCCTCTGATCTTAGCTTCATTCTTTTTCAGGAAACCACCCATGGACCAATCGGCCAGGACTGGTCCGGAGAAGAGTAAACCACCCAGTGCAAAGGCCAGGGGATTGCGAAATAGTGAATAAAAGCTATCCTGAACGATGGCTCCACGCAATTCCTGCCGCAGGTTCTTTGTAAGCTCCTGCTCCCTGTGTAGATGGCTGTCATGAAAACGAAATCCCTGCAGGCAGCGCAGAAACGGAAGAGTTTGATCCAGCGAAGATAGAAGTTCATCGAATCTCTGTCTGGCTTCCTTATTGCGATAAAACAATAGATAGATACCGAATAAAAGCCATTGTAAAGGAAAACTGAGAAAATGGTAGGCTTTGGTGCCCAGAATCTCATGCGAAAAGAATGCCCCCAGGGAAATCAAAGCGAGGGTGCCTGCAACAGCAGCAAGCCAGGCCGGAACCGTTCGGAATGCATGTTTCGTTTCCTTCTCCAAGGATCTGTCATCCCTTTCTGAGGATTGCTTTACTGGCTGGGCTCGATTCTGGCCGTACCATCGACCCTGCAGTACTTTCAGACGGCGCAGGGAAAAGATTCGGTTCTGTCGATCCTGAATCGTGCTGGCATCCGGTTGCTTAAGTGCATCTCTCATCCAGGCGTATAATGTATCTTCTCCGGCCGGCAGCCTGGTTTCTAGATAGCTTAGAAGAGAATAGGAGCCGGTTAGCAACAGATCCTTTTCGATCTGCAACTCTTCTATGTCTTTTGAATCGGCTCTTTGAGATTCCGCACCCTTATGAAGAAACCAGGCATTGCTGCTCCGATCCTGCTGCCCCCTGTAGTATTCAAGTCGGTTGATGCAGGAATTCTCCTTCCGGCGGATGCCAGAATACCACCGAACCAGAAATCCAAAGACAAGCCAGCCAGGGAGCGATGGCAATAAATGGACTTCGCCCGGTGACCAGGCAAAAATGATGGCAAGGGTTAGAAAAAAGGTGGCCGCTCTTAGCAGCGAAATCAGGCGAAGCCTTCTCTGGATTTTTTTTTGATAGTCCGTCAACCGACGGATCGCTTTCTGGATGCACACAGACACGTCACCAGAGAGCGTTGCACATCTCTGTAGTCCATCGAAAACAAATGCTCATCCAGGTAGAACATCTCAATAAATCCTTTGTATCCAGAAAACGGAAGGCAGGCCTGCTGGGTTCCGTGGCAAGCCTCTTCTCCGCCAAAAAGGAGTTTATCCACGCAGTAAAGGATATCAATTTCAATATTGGTCGGGGAGAGCTGGTAGGCTATTTAGGGCCCAATGGTGCCGGTAAGTCTACGACCATTAAAATGCTCACCGGCATACTCAGACCTTCCAGCGGATTAATTCGCATCGACGGTCTGAATCCAGAGAAGAGTCGCAAGGAAATTGCCAGAAAACTTGGAGTTGTTTTTGGCCAGAAAACCCAGCTCTGGTGGGATCTTCCTGTGGGCGAAAGTTACGATTTACTTCGAACTATATATAGAATCCCGCAAAAAAGATATAAGCAGCGACTGGACTACTTTGTGGATCTGCTCAAGATGGAGGAGTTTCTGGGGCAACAGACAAGAAAACTCTCTCTGGGTCAGCGCATGCGGGCCGATCTGGCAGCCTCTTTGCTGCATGATCCTCCTATTCTATTTCTGGATGAGCCGACCATCGGTCTGGACATCATCACCAAGGATGTGGTTCGCAAAACCATCAAACAGCTGAATCAGGAACAGAAGATTACCGTTGTTCTGACCACCCATGACATGGAAGATATTGAGTATCTGGCCAGCCGGCTCATTCTGCTGGATCGGGGACAGGTTCAGTACGATGGACAGCTGAAGGATTTCATTTCAAATTATCAAAAAGAGAAGGTGGTCAGCCTTCATCTAGAGCAAGAAACAGATGCCAGCTTTCTTCTGGAACGAGGCTTTGATTTGATGACCGAACCCAGAGGACAATTCCTGGAGGTACGATTGAAGGTTGATGAAAGCGTAAGCAAATTGATTGCAACCCTGACAGAACATGGGGCCAGGATTCAGGAAATCACGGTGGGCAAGCAGGATCTCACGGAAACTTTAAAGAAAATCTACGCTGGCAAGAACCTGGAGCTTTAATATGGCCTATTTGAAGTTCGTATCCATGTCCTTTCAGAGGTCCCTGGCGTACCGTTTTGAATACTATACAGCACTTCTGAATGCATTTCTATACATCTTCATTTTCACCAGTGTATGGAAAGCGCTCATCCCTGAAGGGGAAACTGCAAACGGCCTGACCCGGGAAAACATGATAGCCTATGCTGTGTTATCTACTTTGATCAAATCCAGCTTTGGAAGAAATGATTCTCTGCTTTCACAAAAGGTGAAAAGCGGTGAGATTGCTGTGGATCTGATGAAGCCTTTTTCTTTTCCTTTAATGTACCTTTCAGATACATTCGGATCCTCTCTGTTTCAGCTATTTGCCCGCTCATTTCCTTTGCTTTTATTTTGCATCTTCCTGTTTGGAATCAGCATTCCGGTGGATACAGGACTGCTAATTCAATTTCTGCCAGTCTACTTGATGGCCTTTTTGCTTTTCTTTTTGATGTCCTTTTTGATTAGTTCGTTTTCTTTTTTCTTCGTAGAGATTTTCCCTTTCTGGATTTTCTATTATGCTATGATTACTCTTTGCTCCGGGGCCATCATTCCTCTGGATTTTTTTCCTGAATGGCTGGTGGAAATACTTCTGAGTACTCCATTTCCGTATCTGTTCTATTTTCCCACAATGTTGCTTCTGGATCGATTGAGCATGCCCTATGAAATATTACTCTTACGATACGTTATTCTTCTGCTTTCAGTGGGAGGGCTATGCTGGCTCAGCTATCATGGTGGATTGCGAAAGCTCAGTATTGCCGGAGGCTGACTCTGGCAATAAGGGAATCATCCAATGAGCGATGTAGTAGAAATCAAAGATAATGAAGCCAGCGAAACCTGGTCGGACTTTCGGTCCTATATGGCCATACTTCGTGCTGCGGTTCAAAGCAAGATGGAGTATCGGGGCAGCTTTGTAGCCTATATCTTTACTTTAATCGGATTCTACGGAGCTCAGGTTAGCGTAATAGCCTTGATGCTCAATCGATTCAAGCAAATGGGTGGCTGGCAACCTGGTGAGGTGGCATTCCTTTATTCAATGCTACTACTATGTAACGGAGTCGTAAGCGCTGTATTCTCCGGTATGACGGAATTCTCGGAACTGGTTCGGGAGGGTACCTTTGATCGTGTTATGCTTCGCCCACTTTCGGAGCTCGGTCAAATCCTGGCGATGAAATTTGAACCAGGAGGAGTGGCGCATTTAATACTGGGCCTGGCGGCTCTGGTAGTGGCAGACAGCATGATTCAGCTGGACTGGGATCTGTTCAAAGTGGCCTTCCTCACGGGAAGCATTCTTGGCGGAGTGTTTATACTGGCCGGGATTCGCATCATCATCGCTGCTGTATCATTCTTTGCTATTAAGAATCAAGGGCTTCAACACCTGCTTGTATTTTCTGCAAGAGAATTCTTAATGTATCCAGTTCACATCTACAGCTTTCCGGTGCGGGTTTTGCTGACTTTCATGTTTCCCATCGCATTTGTTAATTTCTACCCGGCGCATTTCTTTCTGGATCGTACGGGGCAGACGCTTTTTCATCCGTATCTTGCCTATATGAGTCTTCCCATTGGCATACTGGTTCTGGTTCTATCCCTGGCTTTCTGGCGTTTCGGTGTGAATCGATACTCCAGCACCGGAAGCTAGGTCTGGCACCAGGCGGTCTTATGGCCGATGAACGGAAGCTATCGCGTCTTTGAAGTCAATGAATGAGATTCCAGATATGCGAACTGTTTTTGTATGGCCGTTCTTGCCTGAATACAACCGCACTATCATAGGAGCCAGGCGGCTCCAGATGCTCTATGAGTGAATCTGTCCAAATAGCACTGGAATCGAAACCGAATGAGGCCCGGAAAATCCTGTCCTGTCTGGGAGACTGGTATACGAAACACCATCGAAAGTTACCATTTAGAACCAATGTGCACTGGTACAGGACTCTGGTTTCCGAGGTCATGCTTCAGCAAACCAGGGTTCAGGCCATGCTACCAGCCTATCAGACTTTCATGGAGCGTTTTCCGGATGTGCATAGCCTTGCAAGGGCTTCGCAATCCGATGTACTGGAGCACTGGGCCGGTCTGGGCTACTACAGTCGGGCCAGAAATCTACACAGCTGCGCCAGGCAAATTGTGCAAAATCATGGAGCCTCCTTTCCAGCCGATGCAAAGCAAGCCCTGGCCCTTCCCGGGATTGGCCCCTACACAGCTGCAGCAGTGAGAAGCATAGCCCTGGAAATTCCAGACCCGGTAATCGACGGAAATGTAATTCGCGTACTCAGCCGGATATTCTTAAAGCATTCTCAAGATCATCACTGTGTGTCATTGGATTCCAGAGAGGATTCTAAATCGGATAGCTTCCGAATTGTCGAAAAAGACTATGTTCGAGCGGCCAATTCCATGGCCAGTTCTCTGATGGAATGCAGTCCGCTCAGGCCTTCAGTGCATAACCAGGCGATTATGGAACTGGGAGCTTTGATATGTACTCCTGGTTTGCCTTCCTGCATGCAATGTCCTGTGAAACATAGCTGCTCCAGTTTTCAGGCCGGTGGAGCTGCCCTGGCATCTACTGTTCCGCCTCTAAAGAAAGTTCCCAGGCAGGATCTATTTCTGGAAGTATACTGGATTTCGATCAATGAACAGGCAATGCTGATCAAAAACGGATCCAGACCTCTTTTCCGCAATGACTGGTTTCTTCCCTGTCGAATCCGAAGTAACGACGGTTTGATATACTCGGATTTTATAGAGCAGAAGCTTTCTTCTTTTCTCGGCGGTATTGGATCGAAGCAAAAGAAAGCTAACGAATCGGCAAACCTGGAGCTACGCAAATTCAAACATTCCATTATGAATTACAGAATTCAAGGAGAGTTACTTTCCATCGCTCTGTCCTTCAAACAGGCAAAGCTACTTCTGAAGGAATGGTCCGAAAAAGAACGTTTGATCCAGAATGAAAATTCCTCCGCAACCCGCTCCAGGTCTGTGGCCGAAGCCAGGCCTGAATATGCCAGGCAGAGAGGCAAAGCGAAGAAGTCCTCTGCCGCGCTACTTCAGTCCAACTCCGTAACCACCAGGAACTCTAAAAAGAAATATGAACCGGTTTCGCAGAAAGATGAGATAGATACCTTGAACGCATCGCAAATTAAACAATACGTCATGGTGGAGCCCAGAGAAGTGCCCAGGTTCTGTCCATCTTCAATTATCAAGAAAGCAATTCCAGGAATTTTCGAGGATTCCTGAGATAGCGAGCTTGCCGAATCCTTCGGGGATTATGCAGTAGGTACGAGATCTCCAGACCAAATAGAAGAATTTGAACTGTAGAAAGAAGTACGATCATCCCCAGAGGAATGGCCACGTAAACCCCATATAGAGCTGCCGTAGTGCTGGACTTACCTACGATTATACGAAAGGCCAGAAAGAAACCTACAATGCATAAAGCTGAAAAAAGCGATCCGCCAAAGGCAGCCCTCCAGCTCACATCTGCATTGGGAAGCGCTCTAAAGAGCAAGGCCAGTACCAACCAGACAAGGAGCAATGCCTGAGCGTAGAATAGAGTCTGCAAGAAGTAGGTCACGGTACGCGAATAACGGGACTGAGGCCCTCTATCAAAAATCGCCTTTTGACCCACCGGAGCCCCGCTCTCATTGTAGAGGGTTTCGGTACCCATAAATCTAAACTGCCCGGTATAGCGTCCACTTCCGGCAAGAAACAGATATCCTTCGGAACGAGCATGGCTCAGGATTTCTGTATCCTCTAACTGCAGATCCGATGGAATCCAGGTTCTACCACCATCGGTGCTGATTCGCACCATCCCATCCGCTCCATAAAGAAAAGCCGGTCCACTGGTTCCCAGCATCAGGCCTCCCTGGCCAGCAGATCCGCTTTCAAAAAGAGGCGGATAGATTCTCTGACCTTCGACAGTATCCAGCCATAACATTCCGGAGCGCGACATGAATACCAGATCGCCCCGCGCATTCTTATGAATGGACTGAATCAATTCATTTCTATTTCCAAAACTGGCATTGATGGGCAGGCTCCAGCTAAAGCCCTGATCTCTGGACACTCTATATTTCCCGTTTCCGCCGGCGTAGATTCCGTCCGGTAATACGTTCAAAGAACGATAAGCGCTTTCCAGGGGATTCATATCTATGATGGACAGATCTCTTCTGGACAGTACCAGTAAGGTGGATTGAAGTCCATCGCCTGTTAGCAAGACAACACGATCCGGTAGCAGTACCACATCTTCAATCAATGCATTTCGTAGCGCAGATTCAGTCTTTACAAGATATCTGCGAAAATCCCAGGTTATACCCCCGTCTTCGGAGTAGATGAGCAGACCGGACTCTGTGCTTACCAGGAAATAATCTCCATCGATTCTGAGATTCCTGAATTCTTGAATCTCGGTCAGAGTAGGTCGGTCCAGGGGAGTCAAACTGCTATCCGGACTGATTTTATTTATGATCCGGTTGGATCCTGGATCGTAGATGCGTTCCCGGAAAGGAGCATCCAGATTCAAGGCATCCATGACCTTTCGCTCCTGTTTTCCATCGATGGAATGTTCCTGGAGTACTCCGGTGGATTCTAAATAATAAAGGTTACCATTTGTAAAATCCAGGTCTACGTAGGCAGGGGGCGAAAGGGCGGCCACCGTTTGACGATACAGCCCGCTACCGCCAAAGATCAAAGCAGGCAGAATTACAAAAGAAGCTATATAAATGGCAAAGCGAAATAGAATGGGCCGATCAGGAGCTCGAAATACATGGTTACAGGCATCTTCCAGGTGACGGATCAGATTGTTGGCAGAATAGAGAACGAACAATGTTCCGACACCTGCAATGGCATTGGCTCTGGCCAGGATCTCATCCAGCATTACCAGTAATCGAACCGACTCTGTGATTCCGTACGCTGCCAGCAATCTTGCTATCTGGATTTGCAGGCTGGCTCGATCGATGGATGCAAATTTAACCAGCATGGCCAGAGCCGGTATCAATGCAAGTACCGCTGCATAGGCCACTGCATTGGCCCGTACCACAAGGCCATCGCGTAAAAACCTTTGAAAGGAGCTTTCCAGCAAATCAAGCAGGGCCAGAAATAAGGAGCCTACTTTTCTCAAGGGCATGTGTGATCGCCTGCCTCTGAGTGTGCAAAATAGTTTCGATGGCCCACTTGAATACTGCGGATGCAGAGTTCTGCACCGCCGGGAGCATTTCCATGGATCTGACCTCCTACTGGCATGGAGAAAATCAAACGAACCCAGACATTATAGAATCCATCCGGAAACCCGGCAGATTCAGCGAATGGTTCCAGATCCAGAGGAAATCTCTGGGAGCTCCGGTTGTTCAGATTAAACTCAAATGTACTCCAGAGTTCCGGCGCATCAGGTATTCTGTACTGACGGTCCACATCATAGAGCTTTTGACGGAACAGCTGTACCCGCACTCGTGCAGGCTGAACCGAATGTTCTGAATTGCAGAAAACAATATTGATAAAGGAAAAATCCTGGGTTGTGGGCGGATGGCCTGCGCCGTGGCTTAAACCAAGCTCTCCAGACAGAGTCGGGTTTGCGTAATTCGGGATAGTGGAACGGTTCTCAGCCGGCAATGCAGTGGCCTGAAGATCTGCCTGGCTCAATGGCTCGCGAAAGCAACTGGAAGGATTATTATCAAATGCATTTTCTGGATCCAGACCTGGATATAGATCCTTCAGGATCAGACTGTACTGGCTGAAGGCCCGGGGATTTTCAAACGATTTCAGGTAGTTGTGATCTCCACCGGCGCTCATAGCCAGACGTACATGCACGAACAGGAATCCCCCCATTGTGATGAACATAATGATTAATTTTTCCCTGCTGGACAACGCCTTACCTCTGCCAGAACTTGTCTGAGTCCGCGATAGCGGTTTGCAGGAAGAATGCTTTCCGGGTCCACATCTATGCAATCCTTTTCCGTTCAGCAACAGGGGTATAGCCACCGATTGAGTTTTGCAGGCGGGGCCATCATGATTGTTGGTTCGGCCATGTCTATCAGTCTGGTGAGCCTGGGCGGCTTTCTGGCCGTCATCGGATGGATCTGGGAAGTGCTGGAACGACGAAGAGTTCAGCCTCAACTTTCCAATTCAGTCCAGGTTTCAGGATGGCAGATCCCGGCCCCTTTCTGGTGGGGATTCGGTCTATTCGCCTGGCTTGGACTATCCCTTCTGCTTCGTTCCCTGGCTGCCTGGGCCGATCTACTGGACAATTCATTGATGCCCTCCGGAGACTTCCAGGCATTTATATGGCATCTTCAGCAGGGCTGGAATAAAGAGTTTAAGGATGTATTTTTGATTCTGGCCGGACTCTGGACCTACACCCATAGCCGAGATGGCCGAAGTCGGCGCTGGTTACTGCGCTGCTTTTTCTGGGCCGGAATCATATTGCTTGTAGCTGGCTTCATTTCTGTATTCACAGAGTTCAGACTGGCCAAAATCCCTCAATATATTCAGAATGATTGGCAGGACTCGCCGGATGCCAGACTGCAGCATCATGTGGGCAGCATTCCTCTGGCCGGCCGTGTAATTCATCTATTTATGCCCATCGGGCTTTTGAATACCCATCTGACCTATGCGGCTCTGGCCGGTGTATTTTTTCTATTTCTGGCCTTTTCTCTGGCCAGCCGTTATGTATTAAATCCTCTATCCAGTCTAAAAACGAAACCATTCTGGATAGGCGCTGGTGCCTTCCTGATACTCAGTCTGGTACTGTATCTAAATGGCGGCCGCAGCGCTTTGCTGGGAACGGTACTGTCCGCCGTTCTGGGATTATACTGGTTTACTCGCTCACGCTGGAAAAAGAAGGCCCGGGCTCTCTGGCTACCGGTGGGAGGAATTCTGGCTATTGGGGTACTGGGAACATTGAGCCTGGTAGTGCTGGATAGTAGTGAAGGGCGAATGAAAGAAATCGCCACAGCAAATACAGGCGAGGAAAAACATACAGACTATCAAAGGTTAATGGTCTGGGATGCGGCCGCAGAAATGGCTGTGCGATATCCGCTCACCGGCGTGGGCCCGGGCGGTTTTGAAGATTTTGTACGTCTCGATATTTTGCTTACAGGAAAGGCTCAGCCCTATCTATATTATCCATACGCATTGATTCAAAGAGGCCATGCGCATAACGATCTACTGAATTTTGCGGCGATTGGTGGACTACCGGCCGCACTTCTATTTCTATGTTTCTGGGGTTCAGTCATCCTTGCCATTCTGAATTCTGGAGGTCGGGCTCGTTTATGGCGCTTCGGACTTCTGATTGTATTCTTTGGTGGCTGGTTCCAGTGCTTCTTTCTGGACGATGAGGTTATGGTGCCTTTCTGGGCTCTTCTGGGACTGGTGCTTCCGGGAAAGAAAAGGATGACCACAGAGTCGGTAGGCATGAAATCGGAATGAGACTGCCGGTCTCCAGTCTCCTGGATTGACTTCGGTTGCGACGCAGCCTGATCGAGACCCACAGATTTGAGGAATATATGTTCGGTAAGATTGTAAAACTTGTGGTTGGAACCAAGCATGAGCGCGATATCAAGCGCATGCTTCCTGTAGTGGAGCAGATAAATGCTCTGGAACCGGAAATGCAGAAACTAGAGCTTTCTGACTTCCCCCGTAAAAGCGAAGAATTCAAGAAACGAGTAAAGGAGGGGGAATCTCTGGACGATTTGCTGCCGGAAGCATTCGCCCTGGTAAGAGAGGCCGCCTGGCGAAGCCTTGGTCTCCGGCACTTTGACGTTCAGCTTATGGGTGGCATGGTTCTGCATGGTGGCAGAATTGCAGAAATGAAAACCGGTGAGGGTAAGACCCTTACATCGACTCTGACGGTTTATCTAAATGCTCTGTCTGGAAACGGTGTCCATGTAGTAACAGTAAATGATTACCTGGCCCGCCGGGATGCAGCCTGGATGAAGCCTGTATTTGATCTACTGGGCGTATCTGTGGGAGTCATTCAACATGAAATGAATCCGGATCAGCGTAAGGCTGCCTACAGCTCGGATATAACCTACGGTACGAATAACGAATTTGGCTTTGATTTTCTACGCGATAACATGGTCTCGGAACTGGAGTTTCGGGTACAGCGGGGCTTCAACTATGCCATTGTGGATGAGGTGGACTCCATCCTCATCGATGAAGCTCGAACCCCTCTCATTATTTCTGGTCCGGCCGATGAGAATACGGATAAATACAACCGTCTGGACAAAGCCATTCGGCAGTTGCTTCGAGAGGAAGAGAAAGCCCCGGCGCCCGAGCCAAAGGAAGTGGAACCTGGAAAAGAAGAGCCTCATGTAATCTTTGGCTGGTTCTTCGATATCGATGAAAAGTCCAGAAATGTACTGCTCACGGAAGATGGCGTTAAACGGGTTGAAGAACTACTGGGGGTGGAAAACCTCTATGCTCCGGAGAACGTGGAGCTTGTAGCTCATACAAGCCAGGCTTTAAAAGCTCATTTAATATTCAAAGATGAAGTGGACTATGTAGTTAGAGATGGAGAAGTCATAATCGTCGATGAGCATACCGGTCGGATGATGGAAGGCCGGCGTTATTCCGATGGGCTTCACCAGGCGATCGAAGCGAAGGAAGGAGTAACTATCAAGCAGGAAACTCAAACCCTTGCATCGGTCACATTCCAGAATTTCTTCAGGCTCTACAAAAAGCTGTCCGGGATGACCGGTACAGCGGATACAGAAGCGGAGGAGTTTCGCAAGATTTACGGCCTGGAAGTTGTGGTGGTGCCTACCAATGAGCCGGTTCGCAGGGCGGATTTCCCTGACCGAGTCTATCGAACAGAGCAAGAGAAGTTTGAAGCGATTGCCAAAGACATAGAGTTATGCATTGAGAACAAGCAGCCGGTGCTTGTGGGAACAGTATCAATTGAGAAGTCGGAACTTCTGGCCGGTCTGCTGAGAAAGTATAATATCCCGCATAATGTTCTAAATGCAAAACAACATCAGCGTGAAGCTGAGATTGTTGAGAATGCAGGTAAACCGGGCGCCGTAACCGTGGCCACGAACATGGCCGGACGCGGAACCGACATCGTTCTGGGTGGTGCACCACTATATCTCAGAGATCTGGATAACATGGAGGAAACAGAGCCGGCCGTTGAAAAATTCAAAGAAGCCCTCCTAAAAAAGCAGTTCGATCGAGCCAAAGAAGAAGCTGCCCGGATCTCCGGTAGTGCCGCAAGCAAGCAGGCCCGAGAGGTCCTGGATCGAGCGAATATCTGGCTGGGCTTTCATAATCAGGTCAAAGATGCAGGCGGACTGCATATCATAGGCACAGAGCGCCACGAATCCCGCCGAATCGATAATCAGCTTCGCGGACGATCTGGACGTCAGGGGGACCCCGGGTCCAGCCGTTTCTATCTTAGCCTGGAAGACAACCTGATGAGGTTGTTCGGAGGCCCTCGAATCATGGGCTTGATGGAACGTCTGGGAATGACGGATGGTCAGGAACTGGAAGCCGGTATGGTGGACCGGGCCATTGCTCGAGCTCAGAAGCGAGTGGAAAGCCATAACTTTGATATTAGAAAGCATCTTCTGGAATACGATGATGTGATGAACCGCCAAAGAGAAATCATCTATGGAGAGCGGGACAAAGTTCTGGAGCAGGATAGCATTCGGGACACTGTTCTGGAATGGACCGAGGAAGTTCTGGAGCAAAAAATCCTGGAACACTGCGATACAAACGATCCCACCCGTTGGGACCTGGCCAGCCTGGAAGAATGGTTGCTCAATGGCCTGGGTCTTAAAATGGAACTCGGATCCGATGACTTTAAGACAAGTAAAGATCCCCAGGCAGCTATATTCGAGCAAATCAACGAAGAAGCACAGAAATTCTATGCGGAGCGCGTAGAGTCTGTGGGCGAAGAGAACTTCAGATACATAGAAAAACGAATCGCAATCGATATTCTGGATGCACGGTGGAAAGAGCATTTGTATCAAATGGACCATCTGCGTGAAGGTATCTGGGCTTCGTCCTACTCAGAGAAGAATCCTCTGGTGGAATACAAGCTACAGGGATTTCGTATATTTGATGCCGTCATGGATACGGTAAAGGCCCAGATTGTAGAATTTCTGTTCCGGGTTCAAATTGAAGGTCCGGTGGAGCAGAATCAATCCCGTAGAAGAAACCTGGGTACGGCCCGTCACGATACAATGGAGAGTTTTGAAGCTCCGGCCCGCGGACAGGCGCCCGGACAAATCGCAGGCGCTGATAACGGTCAGAGGAGCGGCCCTGCACCGGCTGTAGTATCCGGAGGAGGAGCCTCCAAACGCAAAGGATCACGGAGAAGGAAGCGTAAATAGTGAAGCTGTACGGACAGAAACCGGATCTCTCATCGTCCATCTTGAATCCTCTGGTAGTGGATTGGCTAATGGCCATGTATCCACCGGCCCAGAAGATGGACCTGAGTGCCAGTCCGTCCCCTTACTTTCCCGGAATTGATTTAATCAGTGGAATGGATGAGGAGCATTCGGTGGGTGGCCTCAAGCCTTATGAGCTGTATACCGGAACCATTCGCATGGGCTATGGACATCATCGCATGGCTTTTTCCGTATATAGCCAGTCTGTTGAAAGAGGTATTTCCACAGCGCTCCACGATCCCCTGGTTCTAGAATGCAATGAATCTACATGTATCGAAAGACTGGATTCACTCTACAGTCAATTCTCAAGACTGGCCACAGACATAGGCGGTCCTGTGGAGTGGATGTGGGGAAAAGCGATGACCGGCGGCGGAATTGGAGCTCTTCATTTTTCCATGCTGCTGGCGGCGCGATTGATTTCTCTCTTTTCTGGAATGGATCGTCAAACTCCTATCATAACTACATATCCATTAAATGCACATATTGCCGCCACTCTTGGATTTGAGCGAATCATACATCTTGTGAACGATACTCTACCGCAATACTTTCTATTGTGTCCCGGTGCACTGAATCTAGTGCAAACACGCCATATGCGAGATGCCTATCTGGAGATGGGAGTTGAAGAATCGGAAGTGGACTTTGCAGGACACTGGGTTTCTGAACCAGTACTTTCCACTCTTGAAAATGCTACCTCCGATCGATTGCGTCGATTGCAGAGTCAGGAAAGGCTGAGATTGCTTATCCCCGTGGGCGGAGCAGGTGCTCAAAAGAAATTTCTGCGAAATTGGATCCAGGGGATTTTCGACCAGGAAGAGCTACGCAACAGCTATGTGCCAATCATTAACTGCGGAGATCATCAGGAATTCAAAGACACTGTGCTTTCTATCCTGAACAAGAAAGAGATTCGCTACAAGGTCTGTAATACCCTTGCAGAAGTACAGAACCTTCCAGCTATCCTGGAAGATTTTGATGCGGTGGTGTTTCATTTTGAGAGCCGCTACGAAGCAGTATATGCCACAGACTATGCAATTGTTTACTCGGATATCCTGGCCACCAAGCCTTCGGAGCTGGCTTTCTATCCCATACCCAGACTCTTCCTTCGTCGAGTGGGAGATCATGAAGGATTTTCAGCTGATTATGGTTACAAGCTCGGTGAATCTACACCTGAAAGAAGGTCCGAAAAAGAAGCACTTCAGGATTTGCTGGACTGGAAAAAGGATCCAGGGCCTCTGAAGGCCATGAATGAAACCATCGCATCCAATCATGAACTGAAACTTTACAATGGTAGCACCCTGGCAATTGAGCGAGCCCTGGAAGAATAGCTCTGGATTGGCTTCCGGTCTACCATTTACTGCTCATAGCTTTCCGCCACGGGACCCGATGACTTATTTGCCCCAATCGGTGAGGAGGGAGGCTGCCAGATCCATTGGATTCTTTTAGAAGCAGCAGTATGAGCCCTGAGCTAACTTAGGAAAAAACCAGTCTCGGCCCGGACTCCGGAGCCCGTTAGGCCAGCCGATTTAGCATTCCTTATCCCGACTATCTCAATTCAATGATGGATCTTGATTGGAGTCTGCAAAGATTCTATATATTCCGCCTTTCGCCCGGAGTGCATCGCGCCAGCCCTGTTCCGGATTGGGATGAAAAACGATACCAGGCCTGCCTTTCAATGTTACCCAGGTGCCAGACCGCATTTCCTCTTCCAGTTGTCCGGGAGCCCATCCAGAGTAGCCCAGAAAGGTATGGATGGTTGGTCTATCCTCCGGAGGTATGGATTCCCATATTTCAGGTTCAAAGAACTTCTGAAGCTGCCGGAATCCAGGTTCAAAGAATACGCCAGGAACAATCTCCATAGCAGTGGGGGAAGGTCCGTCCGGCAGGCTGGAATGTAGTGCGGAAACCATCTCCTGTTGTACCGGTCCACCAACGTACACCGGCCTTTGACTCCCCAGATCGTTTGCCAGCTCGGGAATGATATCGGCCACAGTCAGCTCGGATTGTCGGTTCACTACAAGTCCAAAAGCACCTTCATCGTTGTGCTCTACCATGAAAACTACGGTCTGTCTGAAATTCGGATCCATCATATTGGACTCGGAAATCAAAAAATGACCTTTCATGGACTTTGGTTGTTCGTTCTCCATTGATCCTTCCCGGGCTCCAATCTGGCTCTTTCCATTGCTGCAATGCACACCGATACAATAACTCTGATCAGCAATAGTCTGTTGTCTTCATACAGCTTTTCTATGTAATCAAACTGCAGAACGAATGGGGGATTCGAATAATTCCACATCCGGTTTTTCCCGCTTAAAGCTCTGCATTCTGAATTCACTTTTGAACAGTACTACAGGATTGCTTTTTTCATCGTACACTACAAGATCGTATCCACTGAACTTATTCTTATCCTCTGGCTTGATCCATCTGGAGCATTCATATCCAACGTTTTCCAGGCGGCAGGCCACGCCATATTCATCCTGCATTCTGTGGCGAATCACCTCAAACTGTAGCTGACCGACGGCCCCTATTATGGCACTACCATCGCCTGTGGTAAAGACCTGGACCACTCCTTCTTCCGGAAGTTCCTGCAGTCCTTTGCGAAATTGCTTTAGTTTGGACGTATCCTCGGGGACCAGTCTAGCGAATAACTCGGGAGCAAACCTGGGCAATGGATGAAAGTTGGGTTCTTCACCTGAATAGAGTACATCGCCCAGTTTATATAGCCCGGGGTTGATCAGTCCGATGATATCTCCTGGATAGGCATGATCAATGGTAGAGCGTTCCTGGCCGAAGAATGCCACCGGACTGGAAAGTCTTGCTGTTTTTTTCTGACCTGAGATATTGACGGTCATACCTCTCTCAAAAGTTCCGGAAGTGATGCGAACGAATGCCACACGATCCCGGTGAGCCCGATTCATATTTGCCTGAAGTTTAAAAACGAAAGCAGAGAAATTGGGATCATTCGGTTTCAGTACATCTCCGCCTTCCAGTGGTACGTCCGCTGGACGGGGTGCAATCTCCAGGAAGCGTTGAAGAAATAATTCCACTCCAAAGTTATTCAAAGCGGATCCAAAAAATACCGGGGTCATGTTACCTTTGAGAAACTCGGATTCATCGAACTGCGGTAATGCTCCGGAGGAGAGCTCCACACCTTCTCGAAAGGTATTGTATAGCTCATCGTCCATCATTGCTTTCAGTTCCGGGTCATCCAGGCCTCCCGTGGCTGTGGGAGCTGGATAGGCACCGCCGGTGGTTTTTTCGTATCGGAATACCTGTTTGGAGCGTAAATCATAAACTCCTTTGAAGTCCGGTCCGGAGCCGATGGGCCAGAACAGAGGCACAGCGGTAATACCCAGCACTTTCTCCACCTCATCCAGTAAGGAGAATGGATCCCGGGCAAAGTGATCCATCTTGTTGATAAAGGTAACTATAGGAATGTTGCGCTGACGGCAAACATGAAATAATTTGATGGTCTGAGGCTCCACGCCCCGGGCTCCGTCTAGAAGCATAATGGCACTATCCACGGCCATCAAGGTGCGGTAGGTGTCTTCCGAGAAATCTTCATGGCCCGGTGTATCCAGAAGGTTGAGGATGTGATCCTCGTATAGAAATTGAAGGGCCGCTGTAGAAACCGAGATACCCCGTTCCTGCTCCATAGTCATCCAATCAGACTTGGTTTTTTTACGGTCCTTCTTGGCGCGAACATGGCCTGCCAGCTGGATTGCACCACCGTACAGAAGTAATTTTTCTGTCAGAGTTGTCTTACCAGCATCCGGATGAGCGATAATTGCGAAGGCCCGTCTTCTCTCTATTTCCTTTTGAAGATCCACCGGGTCAGGTTTCCCGGCTCACAGTATGAATCAAATGAATTCCGGGGCGAATCCCCTGGACGAATCCCGAAAACATCCGATATTGACTATTATGAAGGAATGGCGGCCGGATCGGCAATTCAAGAAGGCAGACTTCCCTTTGAAGAGGGATGCAGAAGATGAAAAGAACCTAAAGAAGGACCCAAAAAATAGAACCAACAGTAACCAGACCGGAACTGCAAAACAGAATCCATCTATACCCGGTGAGGCAAAACAGTCTCCGGACCGAAAAAGCACTTCATCGGCCAGCAATGCTTCTGGAAGTCTAAAAGGATGGGCCGTACCAAAGCTGGGTGGGGGGCATGTAATCGCCGGAGGGCAGGGCCCCCAGAATGCCTCCAGGACCGGGACCGACAAGGAATCCGAAACATCCGCGAATCCTGGCTCAGCCCCTCCAGCGACGGGAAGCACTTCCGGCACCGAGAAGGATATGACCAGAGTTTATCTTTCGCAATTGATAATACAGGATCCCCGGGGCGCTTCTGATATATTGCGAAGCTGGTACTGGGAAAAGCCAGGTCGGGAGAGTCCGGTTCAATACATTCCACCCAGGAATCGAATTCATTTAATCTTACGTTCCCTTTCCCGGGAGTCCTTACTGGCTCTCTATGAATTGATGACTCCTGTAGAGCGCAGACAGATGGAAGAGATTCGCAAAGAGCCCATGCATGTAAATGAGCGAGAGATACTGAAGTTACGGCAATATTTTATGGCCAGGCTCACAGGTCAGATTTAGTCTGTATGCACCGATTCTAAAACAGTCTTATTTAATCGGAGCGCCAGCATCGATTTTCGATGGGGGCTGTTAGCCTGGCAGGGAATCACCAGCCCCAGAGGATTTCTATTGGGGTTCAAGCTGAACATAGAGAGCCTCGCCCAGATCTTTAAGATCCTGGATACGCAGCTCCGATTTATTCTCCAGATTAGACATTACCGGAAGAGTATAGACGCTTTTGAAATCCCGGTTCATAGCAATACTTTTCTGAATCTGCTCTTGCTTTTCAATCATGCTAATTACAAACTGTTTTAGAAGCTGTTCTTCCGAAGTGGACGCTACCACGGATTCAAGATTCGATTTCTGCGTAAGCATGGCATAGGATAGAGCACGATTTAGCAGCAGAGCATCCGGCTGAATATTTTCCTGGGCCATCAATCTGGAAAGCTCCCTGGACACACTGATGGCATCATCACGCAGTGCAGCCACGGTGTAGATTTCCGTTTCCGGGTCCGAAAGCCAGGATCTTGCCTGCTGTAGCCGACCCACCATTCTGAAGAACACTTTATCCAGCAGTAGAAGCATCTCACCAAGAGACAATATTAGATTTTCGCCGCCTACCTTACCCAGGGCCTGTAAGATTCCCCTGGCTCCGCCGCGAATCATCTTCTGGAACCAGTTCGCATTATCGCCACTGCCAGCGAACCATTGAAGCCATTCCAGAATCTTGCTATCCAGAAATGCAAGCAGACGTTCCGGACGAATGACAAAATCAACTGCATGAATTCCAGGCGCAGTATCAATTATCAAGTAGTCCGTGTCCGGGTATTGTTCCAGCCACTCGGCCATTCGAACGGGCGCCAGAGTCTCTGTGGCTGAGGCTATTTTTTCTGTGACAGTGCGAAACAGAGGATGTGCAAACAATCTTTCCTCATGATCTTCACCCAGACCTTCGGCACGAATCCACCGTCTCAGACTGCTGGAGAGCTCCAGCATGCAGCCACGAAGATGACCGCCACTACTGGACTCATGGATGATGCTTCCTTCTTCCGTAATACCACTTCCGCCGAATGCGGACTGAAGACGCCTGGCCGGGTCAATACTGATCAGCCCCACTTTTAGACCCTGTTCGGACAGATAGGCAGCATAGGATGCACTGAGCGTGGTCTTTCCCACACCACCGGCCCCCAGAAACACTACCAGCCTTGGCTTTGAGGTCTGCACCATTTTACTTCTTGGCCTCCATCCGATTGGTTATAAGCGAGGCGAAGGCAGGAGTATTGGATACCTGACGTATAATCAAGGCCGGTTCCAGGGATGGATTTTCAATCATCAAATCAGGAACAGACACCAGAGGTACCTGGCTTTCCTGTTCCAATCGTCGCTCCATATCAAATCTACGACGCAGATCGGATTGCAAAGCACGAAGCTCCGACTTCAAATCTTCGGATTGAACCGCAGGATACAGAAAATCCGGAGAACCTGGCTGAGTCACATCTGCATCCGGCAGACGCGCACTTCGATTTACAATCAATGCCACTGGCATATGACCTGGTTCCTTTTCATAACGAGGTAAAGCTTCCAGGGTTTCTTCCACCGGAAGTTCCTCCGGCAAGGACACAGTGACGATGGCAGTTTTCTGTGCATCGGACAACAGAGCACTAACTCGCCTGGTTTCATCTACCAGGGGACCGGTAATCTCAAAAGCGCTGATGGTCTTGGCAATTCCAAATAGCGCAGAGCCGTGTCCGGTGGCCGGAGCATCCACAATAATGCGATCAAATTTCAGGTTGGCCTCTTCTTCCGCCAATTCGCAAAGCCAGAACAGTCTACCAACAAAGAATAGCTCTTCCAGTCCAGGGGCGGACTGCAACAGTTTCTGCACCTGGTTGTTCTGAAGCACCAGGTTATACAGAAGCTTCATATTCAGATGATCCACGAAATATTCCTTCATGGCTTCCGAGGGATCGAAGTTCATTACGCTAAGGTTTTTCTGGATCTCAACATGTTTATGGCCGCAGGGCTCACGATTCCAGAAAGGGGAAATAAAGTCCCGAAAGGACCATTGAACAATTAGAGTGTTCTCGCCGGCCTCGGCGAATCCCAGTCCCAGGGCTGATGCAACGGTGGTACGACCCACGCCACCCTTTCCAGTGATAAAGATAAGTTTCTGTGTGATTGAGTGGGGCTCCTTCAAACTCAAACGCCTGCCTCCGGTCGATTTCGAATCGTAGACTCTATTTTCTTGAGAAAGTCCATTTGTTCCCTGGTCTCGATAGCCCTTTGTGATCGGGCCAGTCTCACAGTTTCTACAGCCTCCTGCAGGTCCAGGCCCTTTTGCATCAAATAGGCAGCTACAACCAGACCGGATCGACCCAGACCGCCAACGCAGTGAATAAGCACTGGATGATCCTTCCCTCTCTGATCTTCCAGCCAGGCAAGTGCATCCAGCAGGCCTTCTGCTGACGGTGCATGTTGGTCCAGAATCGGAAATGCCAGGGAGTCCAGGCCCGCCTCTTTATAAGCGCTCATCAGGTGGGTAACGCCATAGTACTCAAGTTCATCCGGAGTAACCAGACACATTACACCTTTGACATTTTCGTTCCGGATCGTCTCCAGGTCCTTTTTAAGATCCCGCAATCGATCCTTTCGTCCTGGAAGAATTGTAAGATAGACTGGCGGGCCTTCAGCTATGGTCACAGGATCCAGACGGAGTCTTTGCGCATTTTCAATAGAGTCTACAATCCGTTGTGTTAGAAGACCACTTGAATACAGAGCCCATTTTTTCTGCCAGGTGTTGCACTCATCAAAAGAAAGCGTATGCACTGCATATCTCAAGAAAGCCACATGAAACTGATAGGGATCCCGATCCGAGCCAATTAAGTTCCGATAATGCTTTCGCAAAAGACAAATGGTTTTCCAGGCCTTTTTGAACTGAGGTCGCTTAAATCGATGAGCCAGTTCCGGGTCCGGGGCCATGCCCAGATCCGGATGATTAATCTGCATATCTGCAAGTTCCAGGGCTTCCTTCAGATCCTCTTCAGATTCCACCGGGGTCATTATGAAAAGCAGATCGTTTTCCAGTTTAATCAAATCCCGCAGAATATGTCCTCTATGGGTGTGAAAGAAATCTATGAGCCAGACATTATCTCGACTGTCTAGAATGATGTTTCTTCCGTTTAGATCTCCGTGTAGAAAGGACTGGGCTCTGGAACCAGGATTTTCTCTTAGATGATTCAAGTCCTGCTCATAGAATGTGGCAGGATTCTTTACCGTCTTGCCGGCTATGGTTACTGTATCGCCGGTTGCCTCCGGTTCTATGGCGAGTACCCGATTGCGCACTCCGGTAGCATATCGGGCAGAAAAATCATAGTATTCCAGTAGATTCAGCGTTTCCGGTTCGCCCGCTGCATACAGTCGACCCAGCTGCTTTTCAAAGATTGTATCCAGAACTTCTTCGAGCAATGCAGGTGGCTCCGCAGGAGATTCGGATTCCGCGGTGAAAAAATCCTGAAAGGTTCGCACATTTCCTTCCAGCATAGAGGCGTAGCGATAGAGAATGGCCCCCCGGTCTTCCAGTTCGCAAGAATCTACTATGGCCGGCGCACTGTTTCCCAGAACTTCCTGGATTCTCTCAAAGCTGGCCCGCTCTCTGGCTATCATATCCCGTGGACCGATTTTGGCCACCAGAGGTACCTGACTGTGGCCCATATGATCTGTGGCTCTTGCACCCAGCACCAGGTTGCCGGAGTAACCGCCATCCAGTACGGCCAGTTCCACTTCCTTGCTGTTTCGAAATAGATAGAGAAGTAATCTCTTATCTGTATCCGTGGCATTCGCCTGGCCCTTCCAGTGTAATCTGGATCCGTCGATTCTTGCATTTTCGCTTCGGATCAGATCTGGCGTTTTACCGGTGAGAAACTCTGCAAAGGAAGCCGGAGATGAAATTACCTGAAGGCCCAGAATATTTCTGATTTGATCCAGAGCATAGAAATGCATGGAGCGAGAGGAGCTTGCGCAGAGCGCACTACATACAGCGATTTGAAACTGCGGATATCGAGTGGCCAGTTCATAGGCCAGGAAGTAGACCTTGGCTTCGGTCCAGACTCCCATTAGGCCCACTCGAACGTTTTCCTGGCCAAGATTATCCAGCACTGAAGCAATAGAAGTATCCTCGAAATCGTTCAGGCCAGTGGCATTTAGGATGTGATGTGGGCGATCATTCCTCATCCGGTCCTGGAAAACGAATTCGGCCCCCGGAGTATTCTGAACACAATGACTTCCAAACTGATTTAGATGTATGGCCTGGGCCGGATCCTCTGGATCATGCCAGTCTCGAATATGAATGATTTCCAGGGACTGCTGCGGTATCTGATAGGCCCAGTCAATCATCAGTCTCACCGGATCATCTTCCAGCTGGCCCAGAAGCAATCGCCGGGATTCCTCATATCCAACGTGTAATTGATTGGGCAATGGATCGAAGCGGTCCAGGGGCTGAACAAAATCATTCTGCAGGCATTGAGTAATTAGCACACCTTTCATGAAACTACCTCAATTCAATCATAGATCTCTAACGGAGCCTGGCTTTCAGAGTAAACATCCCGGGAACCCGTATGAACTGTTGCTTCTCGTATCTCTAGACACGGCAATAGCCCGGGTACCGGGTATTTAATCGCTCCAGCCCGAGCATCCTGTATTACAGCGCTCTAACAAACGTTAGCCAGTTCAGCCCCTGGATTGCCAACCCAGTCAGCCTTATATCCGGTCTCATTTCTCGCCTTCGAGGAATCGGAACTCTAGTAAACATCCACGCTTTTGAAGCTGGATATCTCTCCCAGACGCCTGCGGCTAATCTTTTCAGTGACAGTTAAGCCTTCAAAGATGAATTCCATGCCTACTGCAAGCATCTGATCATCCCGGTCCCATTTCTTATCTCTAAGAAGGTCAAACAGTGCAGGTACGTTTTCCAGAAGCCCTCTGTAAGCACTGGCAGGCATGGAATCGCTAATTTCCACCTGTCCGGCAGCATAGATTTGTTTCGTTATGGCTTCAAAGGTAGAATCGTATTGCGCAGGTGGAAAGCTCTCAAGAAAGATCTCTTTAATGGCAAGATCCACTATTCGCATAATTATCTGGTATTCGGTCACAGCTTCATCGCGATAGGGATCCAGCTCAATCTTTCCGGAACTGGATGCGAAGAGGTTTCCCAGATCTGTTGGTCTCACTACTCCCCGGGATTCCTTCAGGAGTAATGCTCTTCTCCGTGCGGATGCAACGCAGGTTTCATAGTTTGCTATGCTTAAACGAGCGCTCACCCCGGATTTTTGATTCACCATGGGATGGTGCCTGGCCTGGGATGTGATTTCTTCTACAATGTATTCCATGAATTCTGGAAAAAGCACCGGAGGTTCAATGTCTGGATTACCCGCTTCCTGCCTGGTAATCTCCAGTCCTACAGAACGAGTCTTGGGATAATGGGTTCGAATTTCAGCACCGATTCTGTCTTTCAGCTGAGTAATAATCTTACCGGATCGCGAATAATCCGCCGGGTTGGCAGTGAAGCATACAAATACATCAAGAGGGATGCGCAGGGGCAATCCACGAATCTGAATATCCTCTTCTTCCAGAATATTGAACATGGCAACCTGAACCAGATAATCCAGGTCCGGCAGCTCATTGATGGCAAAGATTCCATGATTCATCCTGGGCAGTAGACCAAAATGTAGCGCTTCTTCCGCGCCCATGGATTTGCCTTCCATCACCTTCGCAGGGTCCAGGTCACCGATTATGTCTGCAATTCTAGATCCTGGAGCCAGTCGTTCGCCGTATCGCTCCTCTCTAGAGATCCAGTGAATGGGAGTATCATCTCCATGTTCGGCAATTAGATCCTTTCCTTTGCGAGTAATGGGCCTGAAGGGGCTTTCTGGTATTTCGGTACCCGCTATGGCCGGGAAGTAATCGTCCAGTAGATGATTCAGGTTTCGCATGATCCTGGACTTCGCCTGTCCTTTTTCGCCCAGAATCGCAATGTTATGGCCGGCCAGAATAGCATGGTACAGCTGCGGCATTACCGTGTCTTCGTAGCCATGGATTCCCGGAATTACCGGATCGCCGGATGTTAAGATCCGTCCAAGGTTGCCTGCCATTTCGGCTTTGATAGGGCGGAATTTGTAGTCAGTAGATTTGAGTTGTCCGAAGGTTTGTATATCTTTCATGCCTGTTTCTACAAGAAGGGGGAGAAGAGCCCTATCGGCTATTCATGTATGCTTTCCTGAACACGAAACCATCGTGCAGGAAGAAATGGAAATATATGCAGGAGAATGTCGGATGGGTGTAAAACGATTCTTTCGCGATTGTATTCTACCTGCAGATCTGCATGTCTGGAAATGGCATACTTTAATCTCTCTATAGAATTGCCAAAGTACAGATTCAATATGGGACCGATTCCACGAACCATTAATGGTATAAGATGCACTCGATCTGGCTTTTCCTTTCGTATGAATTGATTGATTGCTGTTATGGTATCCATATCCGGTGGTACAGGTACATTCAGAAACCATTCCGGCATTTCATTGGGTTCATCCTGTCCTGGATCGCTCTGAAAATGCACAACAAGGGGCATCTGCCCACTACGGACAAAGTTGCGCAGAAAATGTACAACCCCCGGATGGAATTTAGAAACCAGTACTATATGCTTTCGATTCACCGGATGGTTTTGAAAGGCTGGATACCATAGTCCCAGCTCCAGAGGAACTACTTTGAGTTTCTCCTCCCAGATTTCGTAGATGGCCTCCGAGATTTGAAATACAATGAAGTAGAGAAGCATTAGTACGACAATGAACCAGGCGCCTTCAAAGAACTTATTATAGGTGATGTTCCAGAACATGGCATGCATGGCCAGTAGAGCAACGATTGTTAGAAGCGAGAATTTCCTGGTTCGCACCTGCCTCAGAAAGTAGCTGGTCAAATCAATGTTCATCGCCGCTACCACTGCCAGACCGTACATACCTTCGATGGCATGGCTGGACGGAAAAAGCCACAGAATAATAGCACTAAGGACTCCAAGAATGATTGTGGCCCGTGGATTATAAACCCCTTCATGCCCGCCCAGCAGGAAGGCTGGCCTGGTTCTTTTCCAGGCCATATCGCCCACTCCTCGAGGAAAGAAGCGGCTACGGGCCGCTCGAAGCATTTCCAGAGGAAAATCGGTTTGAGCCGTTTGCGCTGCCAGCAGCAACATGATGGCTGTAATGACTCCAAAACCCTTGGCCAGATATTCACCGCCCAGATGAGCGGCGATGGCGATGGGAACCGGTATGGCCCTGTCATAGACAATACCCAGACCCATGAAATTGAACAGCTGCATAAAATAGGTGCTCAGCACCAGACCAAATAGAATCCACATGGCCAGACGTATGGCCTTGCCTTTGTGGTAGGGAATATTCACTGATGAATAACCCACCTCCACACCGGTCATAAGAGTGGCACCGTTGGCCACCGATGCCAGGACAATGGGAATCATACTTTCCATTCCCGTGGCTTTGATCTCACTCGAGATTACCGGCGGATGCCAGCCGTTCTGCAATATTTGAATAATACCGTAACTGTTGATCAACAGATTGGAGGCGTAGAAGGCCAGTACAGGCCAGATCATAAAGCGAGAAATGTTACCCAGACCATATCGCTGAATCAAAGAGAGTAGAACAACCAGAACCAGAGCCCATTGAAGACGATTCATGTCTGGATTGATAAAATGCAGCGCCTCTACACCGGCAATCAAGCTAATGGCCTGGGTAGCCGGGAAATCTGCCAGCAAACTGGCCGTCCCCAGTTTGCCCATGTTATGAATGAAGGCCTTGAGTCTGGGATGTCTGCGAATGTGCTGGGATGTGATAAGCGAAGAGACGAAGGCACCGCCTCCCAGCACAGGATGGGTATGATGACGAATCATACTGTTGTAGGCAAGTACTGCGATTAAATAAACGCTCATTACAATGCCGCCCGCAGTGAGGGTTGCTGTCATACCCGCCTCAAAGCTGGTTGCAAAGAGCACTATTGTGACTGCGATAACGGCATCGGCACCGTAAGCGAGAGATGAGCCCGGATCAGTCAGGATGGTAGCAAATATGATTCGAATGTCGCTGAGGAGGGATGGCGGTTTATCTGAGGAGTGTTCCATATTCTATATATATAATGGACCCGAGCAACCAGGTTCAGGGGATTGACGGCAACGGGATTAGTCTCTACTCCTTCATCCAATGGCGGACCATAGAAGCAACCTTTTTGGGATTATCCCTCGCTAGATTTCTAACTCCATCCAGCATTTCATCTCTGTCCCGATTATCCACCCTGGCCGAAGAGCCTTCAGTCGTCGAAGGCAGGTTGGTTGCATTCTTGTTCTCTACAGGTTTTCTGGGCTCGGTCTTATGAGACCTGCTCAGAAGGGGGAGAAATACAATCAAACCTGCGACGAACAGTACAATGGCAGATATCCAGAGCCAATCCACACAGAAAGGGTGGCATCCACAGAACTCCGGTCAATTCATATTTCCATTGACTGCTGGAGCCGCCACAGGCCTCAGTCAATGGTGATCTCAGAATCGGAATTCAATGACTTATGTAAACTGGCGCGGCTGGATCCAGAGGATGAAAGCCTGAAAAACCTGATGTCGGACTTTAATCGCATACTGGAATCCGTGAATCAAATTAACGAGATTGAGGTTACCGACGATGCTGCCGGTCATTCTGAACTGGATACTCGTGATATGACCAGGCCAGATGAACCTGTGGAGCCTCTGACTACCGATACCATCTCTGGAATTGCGCCAGATTTTCAATCAGGACACTTTGTAGTACCTGGAGTGATAGAATCCGAAGGTTAAGAACCTCCGCGAATCGTGCTTAAATCCTGTAACCCTACGTTTCTGGCAACAACGCAATAGATAAGAGTAATACCATGATCGATAAAACCGCTACTCAGCATTCTGCAGCCCTGGAATCAGGCGAATACACCTCCCAGGAACTTACCAGAAGTTACCTGGACCGGGCAGGTATTTGTAAACCTCTGGAGATGTTCAATGACCTGGATGAATCCAGGATTCTCGATCAGGCGAAAGAATCAGATAAGCGCCGGAAAGCCGGGAAAGCACTTTCTGCCCTGGATGGAATTCCGGTAGCAATCAAAGATAACATATGCGATATAAACGAGAAGACTACCTGTAGCTCGAATTTTCTAAAAGATTATCGATCTCCTTACGATGCAACAGTCATAGAAAAACTCAAGCAAGCAGGAGCCATACTGTACGGTAGAACTAACCTGGATGAGTTCGCCATGGGCTCTTCCACAGAGAATTCTGCATTTCGCACCACACTGAATCCTTTTGATCCGGGTCGAGTTCCTGGAGGGTCATCCGGAGGGTCGGCCGCTGCCGTTGGTTCATTGAGCGCCCCACTGGCTCTGGGAAGCGATACTGGAGGTTCCATTCGACAGCCGGCCTCGTTTTGCGGTATTGTCGGAATGAAGCCTACGTACGGAAAAGTCTCCAGATATGGTC
Source organism: Leptospiraceae bacterium (assembly GCA_040217195.1). Lineage (GTDB taxonomy): Bacteria > Spirochaetota > Leptospiria > Leptospirales > Leptonemataceae > UBA3465. Next base: position 281,206 of record JAVJNR010000008.1, read on the forward strand.
TTGTGGCCTTTGCATCCAGCCTGGATCAAATCGGCCCCATGGCTCTCAGCGTGGAAGATTCTGCATTATTGCTTTCTGTCATCGAAGGAAAGGACAGCCGGGACTCTACATCTCATCCTTTTTCCGAGAAGTATCCCACATCGCCTGCTGTAAAACCAATGACGAAAAAGTCCCTGAGTGGAAAAAAAGTAGGGGTACTATTCCCGGATTCTAAGGCTGAAGGTTTCGATGAATCCATTCGGAAGGCATGCACAGATATGCGAAACTGGCTGGAAAAGCAAGGCTGCGAAGTAAAAGAAATACAGAGCAAACTCTGGCAATATGTAATTCCCATCTACTATATCCTGGCCACTGCAGAAGCCTCCAGCAACCTGTCCAGGTTTGATGGAATTCGGTACGGAACCAGAAGTCCTCAGGCAAACCTCCAGGATCTTTATGTGCGAAGTCGTACGGAAGGATTCGGGCCAGAAGTGAAGCGTCGAATTTTGCTGGGTACGTTTGTCCTTTCCTCTGGATATTTCGATGCATATTACAATTCAGCTCAGAAAGCCCGAAAGATGGTAAGAGCGGAGTATCTGGATTTCTTTAAAGACCTGGATTTCATTGTTCAGCCAACCAGCCCAACCACTGCATTCAAAGTAGGCGAACGATCCGAAAATCCCATCGCCATGTATCAAAGCGATCTAATGACTATTTCCGTAAACCTGGGCGGCGTCCCGGCCCTCAGCTTGCCCCTTGGTCTGGATGAGGACGGATTACCTGTGGGGATGCAGATCACGGCTCCTCACTTTGAAGAGGACAAACTTTTTCAATTTGCTGCGGCGGTAGAGAAAGACTTCTCACTGGATCGCTCCAGCCTGGCAAAGAAAACATATTGATTTGATGTCAGGGAAGTATCTGAAGCACTTTCCAGCCGGTTCCCTGAAGGATGGGACTTCCGTCGGGATTAGTGGGATAGCTGCTATCTGGATGCGGTAGACTGCCCGGTGCCTTTTCTACAGTAATTGTTACAAATACATGATTGAATTTTAGAAGCTGTTCTCTGGAAACATTTTCGGAGGGCTGCAAGACAATTCGATCATCCGAAAATGGCAGACCGGAATTGTGAAAATGGGGATCATGCAAATAGAACTCTGCACCCTGATACGCCTCAACACTTCGCGGGGCCGGTTCCTTTCGAATTATCATTCCGTACAGAGTATGAACGCCTTCTCTGGCTTCATGCTTTTTCAAAGCGGAAATTGGTTTTGTAGATTCGCCGGAACCAGATTGACAGGCCACAGTAGCCAGAAGTAGCAGGCCGGGCAGTGCCTTTCTAAATAATTGGTGTAAAAAAGCTGTATGGTGTGGTTTCATGTTCGAATCCCTATTTGGATTCGACGACCAGATACTTCTTTTTCCCGATTTTAAACTGATAGTTTCCCGGAAAGCGAAGCATGAATTGCTTGTCCTTTACCGGTTCCAGGTTTTCGCCCATACGAATCGCTCCGGATTCAATGAGCCTTTTAACCGCGCTGGCACTTTTTTCCAGGCCTGCATCTACAATTGCCTGAGTAAGTAGTAGCTCGCTGGTTTCTACTTTTAAGACTGGAGTGTTCGGCGGCAGAACCATCTTGTCTCTGCCGTCCTTTCCTTTTTCCAGATCCCAGGCGTCTCTGGCCAGGGTGCCCTGACTCTTACCAGAATCTGCATCCGCTTCTGGATGAAGAAAATCCACGAGATGCGCTGCCAGTTTCTTTTTTGCATCCAGGGGAGTTCGTTTCAGCTCTTCTATTTCATCAAATGGAATGGAAGTTAACAGGGTGTAATAGTCCCACATTAGATCATCGGAAACACTCATCGCTTTTGCGAAGATCTTAAATGGCTCTTCGTCGATTCCAATGTAATTATCGTAGGATTTGGACATCTTTTTCTGACCGTCCAGGCCTACGAGCAGAGGCAATGTCATAATGACCTGTTGTTCCTGTCCGTACTGATTCTGCAGTTCCCGACCCACCAGGAGGTTAAACTTCTGATCGGTGCCGCCCAGTTCCACGTCAGACTCCAGAACTACGGAGTCATAGCCCTGAAACAGAGGATAAATGAATTCGATGATGCTTATGCTTTCTCCTGCCTTCATCCTCTTATGGAAGTCATCCCGTTCTATCATTCTGGCCACAGTGTAGCGAGCCGTCAGTCCCAGGACTTCATCCACCTTCATGCTCATACACCATTCAGAGTTGAAAACTATGCGTGTCCTGTCTCGGTCCAGAATCTTGAATACCTGCTCTTCGTAGGTTTTCGCATTGGCCTTAACTTCTTCAGTGGTGAGCCTTTTTCTTGTGGCGGAGCGCCCGGTTGGATCGCCGATGGTGGCTGTGAAGTCACCGATGAGAAAAATGACTTCATGACCCAGGTCCTGAAACTGGCGAAGCTTGCGAAGAAGCACGGTATGGCCCAGATGCAAATCCGGAGCCGTGGGATCGAACCCCGCTTTGATTTTCAGAGGCTTTCCGGACTTCAGGGATTTCTCAATCTTTTCAAGAAGAGGTTCTTCTGGCAGTATCTCTTCCACCCCTCGTTTGAGAATTTCCAGTTGTTGCAGAGTTTCTTTACTGTACTCGGCTGCTTTCTTCTGACCTTCGCTCATCGAAGCGAGATTTGCAATGCGGGGTGCCTGGCCAACCGCTTTTTTGAAGGAGCTGGCAGAAGACCTGGATTGCCTGCAGTTTCAGTAGACCAGCTACTTCAAATCTTGCTCTTCCAGCCAGGGAGAATAGAGCCTGACATGAATATCCAGAGCAGAAAGCACCCTGCCTGCAATGAATCGCCCCAGATCATCGAGAGTTCGGGGCTTCTGGTAGAACCCGGGGCTTGCGGGCAATACCATGGCTCCGGCCTCTGTAAGAGACGTCATATTGCGCAAATGAATCAGGCTGTAGGGGGCCTCTCTCGGAACAAGGATTAGCTTTCTTCGCTCCTTCAATGTTACGTCAGCGGCACGTTCAATCAGATTTTGTGTAATTCCATGATTGATAGAAGCCAGGGTTTTCATGCTGCAGGGAACAACAGCCATTCCATCATGATGATTGGAGCCGGAGGCAGCTCTTGCGCCAATATCACGATAATCCTCGATGGAAAATGAATGCCGGATTTGAGTATCTTCCGGACAGGATTCCTGAATCCAATTTAGATATTCATTCGGGTCTTGAAACGATGTGCCCATTTCTTCATTGCAGACTCGCAGGCCCGCCGGACTCATGATTAGCTGACTCTTACCCGGGACATGCTCCATCAGGGCAAGTACCAGATGCCTGGCGTATAGAGCTCCACTGGCTCCTGTAATTGCGATAATTAGATTCTTGTTCATAAGCGGGATGGAAACTAGTTCAAGCTTTCTCCCTGCTGAATGTTTGGTCCCGGGCTTGCACGAATCAGTAAATTTTTTCGGCGTAGCATGTTCAATGTTCGTTCCATCCGTTCCCTCAATGTGGGAATCTCCAGAAAGGTCTGCCTCTGTGGTAAAGGTAATCCACTATTTTGAATGGCCAGATGACAGATTAGTTGCGGCTCTCTGGGCAATTCCACTCTGGTTTTTACCTGAAGCAGGGATAGATAATCGGCCATTTCCTGGTGAATTTCCCGGGCCAGCTCCGGATGCCGCTGACCGTCTTCAGCTGAATCCTCATCCTGCCATGGCGATAGATGGGCTTTGATAAATGGGTCCTGCGATGAAATTCCTTCCCAGCGAAGACGATGGGTACCGCTCACGATCAAGTTCATTCTTCCATCGGGCATCCGCTCCACAGAATCCATTTGAACCAGAGTACCGACTCTGGCCGTTTTTGCCAGGCCTCCCAGGGCTTCCTGTCCTTCCACTATGGAAAAAATAGAGAGCGGCAATCCAGCGAGCACCTCTTCCATCATGGTTCTGTACCTTTGCTCAAATATATGTAACGGAAGGGGCATACCGGGAAAGAGCACGGTGCCCAGAGGAAAGACGGCTACTGTATTGTTGTCAGAGGAATCCATCGGTCCGCCATTAGAATAACAAAGAGCAGGGAACTGACCCATGCATTTACATTAAAAAAGGCCACCGGGATGTTCTCCTCCCGACCATCTCGCACCAGATAATGCTCATAAAAAAATAATGCAGCAACCAGAACCACTCCGGCAAAGAAGATCATACCATTGCTAGCTTCGAGTCCGGCCCGTGCAAAACAGGCCAGAGCAAGCACATGGCTTAACCTGGCCATCCAGAGTGCACTGGAAACACCCAGAGTTCCTGGAAGAGAATGCAAACCCCGGGATCGATCAAAGTCTGCATCCTGGCAGGAGTAGATGATGTCGAATCCAGCAATGTAGAGAGCCAGACCCAGCGACCAGTACACTGCAATCCAGTCCAGGGTGCCCGAGAAGGCAATCCAAACCGCAGAAGGAACCAGGCCGATGGCCAATCCCAGAAAATAGTGGCACAGGAATGTGAATCGCTTGGTCAATGAATAGCCCATTACAAATAGGATAGCGGCAAAGGACAAAAGTCCAACCAGAGCCCCCATTGTGAATGCTGACAGGATGAATATGGCCATTCCAATGACTGTGAAGGCTATCGCCGATTTAAGAGAAATGGTTCCGGAAGGAATCTCTCGGGACGCTGTCCTGGGATTGGCAGCATCATAATGTCGATCCACAATTCGATTGAAACCCATGGCTGCACTTCGAAGACTCACCATACAAACCAGACAGGCAATGATTCGATGGACAATCTCAGCAGTTCCAGGTAACTGGAAGCCATCCCAGTGTAAAACTTCCACGATTCCAATGCCTGCAAACGGCAAAGCGAATATGGAATGCGAGAATTTGATCATAACCAGATAACTTCTGGCGGTCTGAAGTAGATTAGAGGCAGGAGCCATGAGAAACAGAGCTGTCATTGAACCCAGAGCATCAATTCAAATTCCCGGAAGGATAAAAAAAGCCTCCCTGGTTTTACTGAGTCTATTTTGCTTTTCCTGCTTTGAGTATGAAGAAAATCTATATCTGGCACCCAATTATAGCGGCTATGTGGACTACAGCTACAAAGTACCTCTGCAGGCTGAAACCGGAAGGTCTTTGCTGGCATTCTTGCCCGCTACAGAAGAAACGGTTCGGCAGAGATTTGGTATTTCTCCAGAAAGCGAATTGATTCTGGAGGACTTCCAGAGTCGCGAAAGCTACGAGCCCGATGATCGATTCCCTCGGCAGAGAAAGGTACAGTACCGGATTAGATTTAAACGACCGGAATCCCTGGAAAAGCTATTACTGGGACAAACCCGGGTCTACTACCTGGATCAAAGGCTGGTCATTCAGAGGGCTTTTCCCACCAGCGGAGGGCTAAAAGATGATTCCGGACGAATCGCTCAGAATTTTCACAAATATTTGGAGGACTCTTTGAAGCAAAGATCTCTAAAACTGTCGATTACAGCTCCCTGGTATTATAACGTATATGCAAATGCAGGCGCTACAGCCGGTCCAGGTAGAATCTATTTCAATGTTCCTCTGGAAGGTACGATCAATCGAAAGAATCCCAGCCTCTGGAGACTGGAGATTAAAGCAAATCCAATGCCTGAAGATGCTCCCGAAAACGGCCAAGGGCCTGCCATTCAGGCTTACCCAGACGATAATGCAGAAGATCAGTGATATATTCTTTAGCGAACGGAAACTCGGATTCTTCGGCTATTTCCAAAAGATGATTTAATCCGGCATCCAGAGAATCCTGAAACAGTCTATGTTCCACTGGATGCTGTGCCGGATAGGCCCAGAGAGCAAATACGAAAGGTAAGGATTCTCTCTCCTTCCACCATTGTCCCAGATCCTTGATAAAGAAACGTTGAGCATCTGGTCTTTGAGTAAACCTCAGTGCTGCATCGCCGATGAGCAGCCCACCTGTGTTGTCCTGGTTCAGGACCGCTTCTGCCAACTGCTCAGGTTCTCTGGATTCAATGCCGGGAAGATTACCGGTGGTACCATGATAGAGCACCTGCAGTAGCGCAACGGAACTGCGAGAGCCACTATCTGTGAGAATCCTTTTAGGGGGCGACGCTAGAAGATCCAGGGCCTCTCTACCGTTGCGCGCTTCAAAGTATAGGATGCTTCTCAACGCTCCATCGCAGCAAACGCCCACTGAATCACAGTAGCCAAATCGATGCTCATTTCGTAGGCATTCCACAGAGCTAATTAGAGCTGCATCCAGTTCGCCATTCCCAAGCATCGCATAGAGTCGGGCCGGAGTGTCTTCAACCAGATCGTGGTTACCATCCTGCCTGAAACCAAAGTCCAGAGGATGCGCATTCAGATGCTTCACCAGTCCAAGTCTCACTTTGGCCAGGATCGCCAGATGGAATTCGCTGAAAACACAGAATCAAAGATTTGGAAAAAAAACCGCTTCCTAATACAGAGCCTCTGGCGGCTACAGTAGTGTACAATGCAGCGCTATGAATATCCGCTCAAGGCTCAGGACCTTGGCTTTGAAGCAGAACTGTATTTGCCGGATGGAACTCAGCTTTCAGAGTCAGGGACTGAATTGAAATGCTACAGCTCTCTGGAGAATGGCCTGGCATTGATGCGAATCAATAGTTCCGATGAAGGACTATTTGCATTTCTGGGTTTGATGCAGGAATTGCCCGGAGGTCAAAGAGATGATACCCTGGCTGAATCACTACTGAGCTGTCTGAATGATGACAGTGGAGCATCCGTGGCCAGGTTAAATCGAACCATCTGCGAAAAACACCAGTCCCTTAAATGCCTGATGCTTGAAGTCAAACCTGCAGATCAAGAGGATCCGGAGGACTATTATCTGGCTCGAGTATTCGCCGCAGGAATGCCCCCATTACTCCTGATCGATGAAGGAAATTACAGAATTCCTACAAGATCTGGCATTCCTCTGGGAATTTCCGAGGAGCTGGAGCAGCCTTCCCAGTCTCTGGAATGGGACAGAGGAGGTATTCTCCATTTTCATTCTGATATTTCCGGTATAGTGAATATGGAATCCCTTCATCAGGACCTCATATCCTTCAATTTAGATAGTTATCCGGAAGCTTACCATGTCCGACTCAAATCCTGATTCTTTCTACCGAACTGCTCCGACCATACTTGTCATGGTCTTTTTCCTTCTTGGGGCCAGCTGCACTGAACTGAAGGTTCCACCCGTGGTGGCCCAGGGGTTTTTGATTTCTCCTCCAGAGGAAGGACCTTCGGTAAGCATTCAATGGACCGGGGAAGGACTGGATGATTCTGAATGGATTCGATCCTATACTAACTACCGAGTCTTTTTCGACGATCTGGAAAATACCACTGGCTCCATTCGCGATTTATTGGAGCCAGGAATTCTACAGTCCATCCATCGTAGTGAAATGCGGCTGGCTGCAAATACTTCAGCTACTGAGATGAATCGGGAGCTGTTTCAAAAGTATGGTACCGGTTCTGCCGATTGTACTTTGAAAATAGAAATCCAGGAAAAGAGTCTGTCGTATTTTCCCCGCCGGGAATTCATTCAAACACCTGGAGGAATCCGTCCAGGACACATAGTTACCTACTTTGAATACTCCTATTGCCTGAACGATCGCTGCAAGAATTACAAGATTGAACGCACCATTCGTACACATACAGATGAAGCGGCGGCCCGGCTAGAAACCGAGGCCGGACTAGTCCTCAAGCAGATGCAAAGTGATGCGTATGATTTCCTGAGCAGCAGTACAGAATGCCAGAAATGAATCTCATGAAAGGTTCCGGCACTGGACTTTAGAAGTAGCCGTCTGACGATTGACCTGGAAGTCTGGGAGCACGGCTAGTATTACCATCCCCGGAGTAATGACATGAGTATGCAGCAACCTATTCTAATGTGGAGCTCCCTGGCAATTGCAATCATACTGGGAGCCTTCGGTCAAATTCTAATGAAGGAAGCCATGAAAGCCGCAGGACCGGTTCCCCTGGATAGATCCACCGCCGAACTACTCCAGTACACCTTTGAAATCCTAATTTCCTGGAGAGTATTGCTTCTGGGGCTTTGCTATGGAATAAGCATTCTATTGTGGCTTGGTGTACTTAGTGTTGCAGATCTAAGTATGGCACGGCCCATCATGAGCGCTGGATATTTGATCACACTTGCCTATGGTATCTACATTGGTGAGCAGGTAACAACAGAAAGGATAGTCGGTACGTTTTTGATTATCGCAGGTCTTTTTTTCGTTGCGAAAAGCCAGAATGGATGAGATGCTAATTTGAAATGAGAGCCGCAGTACTCGAAAAAGGAAATCCTGAACTAATCATCCGGGACGTGAACGAACCCGAGCTGGGCCCTGGTGAAGTCCGGGTCGCTGTAGAGGCCTGTGGTGTTTGCGGATCGGATTTACATATCACCCTTCATCCCATGATCCGGTTGAAACATTACCCGATCATTCCAGGCCATGAATCTGCAGGTCATATTCTTGAATGCGGAGAAGGCGTAACGGATCTAAAAAAAGGCCAACGAGTGGTCATTTCTGCAGGAACGAGCTGCGGCAAGTGCCCTGCCTGTAAGGCCGGGCGAGAAAATCGTTGTCCAGAAGTTGGTGTACTTGGCTTCGATCGAGATGGTGCCTTTGCACAACAGATTGTTGTAGAAAGAAACAAGGTTTTTCCTCTGCCTGATTCCATTCCCATAGAGCAGGGAGCCATTCTGGCGGATGCGGTTTCCACACCCTATCATGCCATACGCTTTGTAGGAGAAATGAAACCAGCCGAATCGGTGCTCATCGCAGGTTGCGGTGGTCTGGGGATCCATGGAGTGATGATTGCCGGAGCCCTAAAAGCGAACCGAATCCTTGCCCTGGATGTGGACGATGGAGCCCTTTCCAATGCCCGGAGAGCTGGAGCCCAGGAAACCTACAATGCACGGGAAATGAAGCGCACCATGCAGAAGATCCGGGCCGCCGGGGACCTGGATCTAATTGTGGATTTTAGTGGAGTCTATTCGAATGCAGAGTACCTGATTCGCGGATTGCGCCCTGGAGGACGGTATGTTATGGTAGGCCTGGGAAAAGGGACCCTGGGCTTCTCCATGCCTCCCTATATGATTTACAAGGAGCTCTCCATAAGAGGAGCTTACGGTAGCGATTCACGCAGTATGCCAGAGCTCATAGAGCATTTACATAGCGGCCGGCTGGATCTGACCATGAGCATTACTTCCAGACATCCACTATCCGAAATTAATCAATGTCTGCATAAACTGGATTCCAGAGATGAGAATCCAATCCGCTATATAATTGAACCCCAGAAATAAAGAATGCGAAAACACAGGGAGAATCTATGGAACGGAAGAAACTTACCGAACAGGAAATTCAGGATGCATTGAAAGAGCTGAAGGACTGGGAAGAAAAGGATGGGAAGCTTTTCTGCGAAATTCAGTTTGAAGACTTCAATGAAGCCTTTTCCTTTATGGTAGGGGTGGCCATCCAGGCAGAGAAAATGGACCATCATCCAGAGTGGTTCAATGTGTATAACAAGCTTAGAATCTGGCTGCACACACATGACATGGGTGGAATTACGCCTCTGGATGTGGAAATGGCCCGATTTATCCAGGCTCGTCAGGAGCTGATGGAAAGGGACTAATATCTTGAATGGCTTTGCAATCCGTCAAAGCCATGAGCAATCTTTCCAGACCCAGAGCTACGCCGGTACCGGATGGAAGTCCGTAATCCATCCTTCTTAGAAATTGCTCGGGTAACACCGGTGCAGTACCGGTGAGTTCTTTCTTAAGCTTTGCCTCAGCCATCATTCGATTTCGTTGCTCGGTGGCATCTTGAAGCTCGAAATAACCGTTGGCCAGTTCCAGGCCTTTCCAGAAAACTTCGAATCGTCTGGCTATGCCATTTCGTAGCTGTGCATAGGCGGACAGAGGTTCCGGGAATCCGTACACGGCGGTAATGTCATTCACAGAAAATGTCGGCTCTATGTAGTTTAAGAAGAGAGTGAAAAAGAATTCCTCGTAGTTTCGATTTCTAAATACCTCTGTTGTATCTGCTGCAAAATGCCCACGGTTCAAACAGTCATTCCTTAGCTCATGTTCGGTCAGGCCGGTGCCCAGAATACCACGGAATAGCTCATCCACGGAAATGATCTTCAGAGCTGGAATCCATGTCTGGACGAATCCGGATTTGTCTGAGAAGGAGCCTCCGGATTCTTGCTCCAATGAACCAGGCTCATCTATCCTTGTATTTCTAAGAGATTTACAACTCTCAAGGAGACTCTGGATAAGTTCGTAGATGAATTGAATACTCTGAAATTCATCCCTGGAGTTATCGTACCATTCCAACATCAGAAATTCGCTGGAGTGAAGACTGCCATATTCTCCGCTGCGAAAGCAATGAGCAATTTCAAAGATATTCCGCTGAAGCCTGGACCAGAGTATCTTCAGGTTGAATTCTGGACTGGTAATTAAGGCAGGCCAGATATCTGACTCAAATTCAGTAGAGGAATCCGGGGCGGCATTTACTTCCCGGGCTCCGGGTTGCGAAGATCGCACAAAGAAGGGATGCAAGAAAGGTTCTGGCGTGGACCAGCGGTTCAGAGCAGGGGTTTCTACTTCCAGAAAGGAGTGACTTCTAAAATAGGATCGAATTTGCTGCAGATATTCGCTGCGAAGTTCAAGGATGTGCCCGTCCAGTTCGTTCATGTGATCTTGGCTTTCCTGGATTTCCTGGACTTTTTATGGTAACGAAAGAGCTTTCTGTAAGGAGACTCAGTCCACCTCCAGAAATAGTTCCAGTTCCACATTTTCAGGCCTTAGATCATCCAGAGACAGGGATGGTTCAAATTCATCCACTGAATAAACAATAGAAGGATTGGAATCCTCGGGGATACGTAGCAGCTCCAGATCATGCACTGAATCTAGAAATTGAACCCCTCCATCCAGAGCTTTCCCCGGTCCGGGTACAGCAGGTTCCCGGTCCTTTTTATAAAGGATTCTACATTGAGGAACTTGCTCTATGCGCCCTTCTCGAACATCCACAAAGCAACCTTTCTGCTCGATTCGTTCCGGAGCTTCTTCGTCTTGATAAAGATAATGAATGCTTCGCAGTGCCACAGGAACTTTAAACTCCAGTCTATTGCTGGATGCTTTTCCGGGCTGAATCACAACCACTCTGGTTCCGTCCGAAAGATACGTCACAGTAAAGCCACCGGTTATCATGGGACTACCCACACGTTGCCCTCGGCCGGAAGCAGGTAAAACCACTACCAGAGTTCTATTCATCTGCCGATTCCAGGAAATTCGATAAAGAATCGATCGATGCTCTTCCTGACCGGCTATAAAATTTGGGCCTTCAGAAAAGAAAACCGGTTCCAGACGTAGTCGGTCCCGATGGACGATCCAGAGTTCTCCTTTTACAAATGTCAGACCTCTCAGGACCCGGGACGGTGCCTCCAGACTGCCGGTACGCTTAAAGGTCTCAGGGTTGAATCGATGAATCATTCCCTGCTGCCCATCTGTGATCCAGATTTGACCGCGGTAGAAAGCTATGTCTCTGGCCTCATTGATCCCGGTCTGTCCGGAGTAAAGAATTCTGCCGGAATCCGGTGAGTACACGTGGACTTTGCCGTTTCCTTTTTCCAGCAAATAAACAACGCCCGGACCAAAGGCCATTCCGGCCACACGATCCACAGGCACCGAAAGACGATCCATTTGCTTGCCGGTCACAGGACTGTAACGATAAAAAGCATTCCTGGAACCTGCATAAATGTAACCATCGAAGGGGGAGTACCGAATCCCATACAGGTAGCGATTGCCGTAGAAGTAGGCCTGCATTCGCCCTTTGTCATCGGCCCGGTAGATTTTCCGTCCGCTGAGCTCGGTGAACCAGAAATATTGACCGTCGTGGGCCAGACCATAAGGCACTCCGGGGATGGGAAAGCCCCTCTCTTCGGCAGAGAGCCCGGTGGCCAGAAAGGCCAGAGCGATGAGGAGTAGAGAACGCACTATCAGTGCAGGCATGAAAGGTGGGAATAGCAATCTGGCGCTGAAATGCACAGGATTTTTTCCTTGCCTCAAAAGGCTTTTTTTCGTCTATTGATTTAGAATGATTTTAAATCCGAAGAGATTTAAAATCGCCCAGGAGGATGCGGTGAAGGCAGAAAATGCAAAAACAAAGAAGCGAACCCGGACGCAGCAAGGTGCCGATTCAGACGCCAGCGACTCCATACTGAACTGGTATCTAAATGAAATCCATAAAATTCCCATGCTCACAAGAGAGCAGGAGTTTGAAGTGGCCACAAAGGCCCGAGAAGCAGATCAGGAAGCACGGGATCTTCTTGTGCGGTCCAACCTTCGGTTTGTAGTAACGGTAGCCCGAAGATATCAATCCTATGGATTGAGTCTGATGGATCTGATCAATGAGGGTAATCTGGGCCTGATCAAGGCTGCAGAGAGATTCAACCCGGATCGGGGCTTTCACTTCATCTCCTACGCTGTATGGTGGATCAAACAATCCATTCTATTTGCCATCCAGCAGAAGTCCCATCTGATTCGTCTTCCTCTGAACCGAACCGCCGACCTGAGGCGAATTGAAGAGGCAGAGCGATGGATGGATAACCAGGATGATGTGGAATCCAATCTGGAAAACCTGGCCCAATATGTTGAAATGAAGCCGGAAGATCTGAATCATCTTCTGCGCATGAGCCGGGACCATTTAAGTCTGGATGCGCCATTCGCGGATGCAGAGGACTTTACTCTGGGAGAAAACATAGAAGATGATGGTGATCCCGGTCCCGAATATGCAATTGAGACAGATCAGCTAAAAACTGAAATCGAAGCCAGTCTGGATGAACTCACTCCAAGAGAGAGACGTGTGCTTACACTCCGGTTTGGCCTGGGCGATAGCCCGGTGTATTCGCTTCAGAAGATTGGCAAAATGGTAGGACTCTCAAAAGAGAGGATCCGACAAATAGAAAAGAAAGCAATACGTAAGATTAGAACAGGTAAGTTCGGTCAAAAGCTGAACGCTTATCTGTAGCAGAAGACGGGGCAATCGCCCCATTACTCAGTCTGTTCCCAACCCTGGCGGCCTCCGGTCGCCTTTTTTTTGAATTGAAACCAGGCCTCTGCTTTAACCTGCTGTTACCATGCTCCGACTGGGTTTGTTGTTCTCTCCAATCATGGCTTTAATTCTGTTCCGGTATCCGGCTGTATCCATGGACCCGCTTCCGGCTCTGTCCCAGGTCGATAGCGCAGAGATTTCTGCTCCGGGCAATGTGATTTCCAGATTGGATTATCAGTTGCTCTGGAATCAGGAGGGTAAGCAAAAAATCTTTAAATCGTCTCGCATTCTGGCGCTTCCCGAAGAGGCGGCAGATCGCAAGATCTATGTACCTTTTGCAGGGCAGGGATATTTCCTGTTTCAGCGAATGGGCAAGGAAATAGAACATCGCAGCTCCACCGGCGAACTATTCTGGCAGAGAGAAAGCTCCGCCTATCCGGTCTCCAGTCCCGATGGCGACATACTTCTTCTTATTACCGGTGACTCCAATCGAGTGGATGTGATGGATCGAAACGGAATTCTTGTAGAATCTTCTGTCCTTTCAGGTAGCTTACTTGTAGACTACAGCTTTTCCAGACCTGGAAAGGAGAAATCCGGAGCTTCTGCCCTGGTATTGTTTTCGGACGGTAGATTCTATCTTCTGGGAACCGCGGGCAAGCTTCTGTTTAGCGGTAGCGTTTCAGAAGAACCCATTTTTGCAAGAAGTGCAGCTCTTTCTGCGGATGGCACCAGTCTGGCTTTTCATTATGATCAGAACGGAAAGGATCGGGTGCAGGTGCTTCAGCTGGAGTTGACAGAGGAGGGAAACTCGGTCAATCGAAGCTTTGATATTGAACTGAAGAGCAATCATCCCTATACAATTTCAATGCTGGTTCAGGATGATCTGGCATTGCTGGGCCCTCCCGGGGAAACCATAGCCATTCATTCAGGAGACATTGTTCTGGATCGTATCTATGAGGCTTCGCAGGATCCTTCTCTTCATAAGGCGATGGCCTGGATGGATGGTGCTTTCCTTATGCAGGAGCAAAGAAGAATGCTGATTCTGGATCAGGAAGGTCGGCTGCTGGGAACCTTTTCCATGCCTGAACTATATTCGGCAGGTAGATTGCTGCCCGCCAACAAAGGTCAGGCACTCTATCATAACCTGAGCGGCCAGATGAGACTGTTTCAACTGGAACCTGCATCTGTGGAATAGATGGAGACTCCGCGATTTCTTACTTCCAGGTCAGCCAGTAGCATTCCAATGACTTCGGTACAGTGACCTGGCTGTATGTTGAATATTAAATGATCCAGGTTTTCCCGGCTAATAAACAATCCACGACCATGCTGATCGCCCAGGCCCACAGGTAATCCTTTTTCATCCAGAGTCACCTGTCTTTCCAGACGTCTGAGAATCTCGGACCGGTCCAGTCCACCTGTGAAGTCTCGGACCACCAGTATGCAGTAGTTGCGTACCACCCCGGCTTCCAGCTCCACACGGTTTTTGCCCGGTTCTGGAAGCCGGCCGTAAACCATGGCATTGCTCATAAGTTCTTCCAGAATTTGACGCACCAGGGTTGGAGCCCCTCCACGACCCAGTAGCTCGGTGGCCAGATCACAGGCTCTATCCTTTTCTTCCGGGGTTTCTATGGAAAGCCTGTAAAGCTTTCCTGTTTCTGGACTGAATTGCTCATCCTTTAAAAGACGATGCATGGTAGCAAAGCTGCAGTGCTCCACAACACATTCTGGAAAGTATTCAGCGACGCCGAAGATGCGCTTATAGAGGAGCTTCTGGATCATTACATGGATGAAGTGCAGGTCCAGAAATGTAGACTTGGGAATAATATTCCAGATCTTTAATTCCCGGGCATATCGCACATAGTCATTGATATCGTAAGCAGTCATCAAAGCAAATGGCCTATTAGGATACTCTTTGCGAAACAGTTCGATTAGTTCCAGCCCACCCATCTGAGGCATTCGAATGTCTGTTAGAAGGAAATCCACTCTCTTGTTCTGGCAGACTTCCCAGGCATCAGCTCCATCGGCAGCCTGCATTACTTCAAAATGAAAAGAAAGATAATCCGCTATGGCCGTGCGGATAGAGGGAATATCATCAACGATCAATACCGACTGTTGCTTCATCCATCCACCTCGCTACGACGGTGAGGGAGGGATACAAAAAAGCGGGTGCTCTTACCGCTGGTGCGAACTGTCAACCGGCCATTATGTTCTCGTACAATACCGAGAGAAATGGAAAGCCCCAGGCCGGTGCCCCTTCCTCCAGCTGATTGGCTGTAGAACGGAACAAAGACCCGGCGAATTTGATCTTCAGGAATTCCACCTGCATCATCTTCTACGATCATATGCACATATCTGGGTGAGGTTCGCACTTCCACACGAATCTCACCTGGAGAATAATCATAGGCCTGCAGAGAATTCCTGAACAAATTGATAAGAAGTCTTTCAATCTTTTCCTGGTTGAAATAGAATATGACCGTGTCTTCCTCTGAATTTAGATTCCAGTGGATTCGCCTGGAAAGTACCGGATAAAGTCTCACAGTGTTGGCCTGAGCTCTCTGAATGACTCGAAGCAGGTCACCTCTGTTCCTGGTCAGATTTCCTGGCCGGGCCAGCCCCAGAATATCCGAAACGATTCGAGCCGCCTGGCGCAAATCCTTCTGAAGAATCTGCAATCGATGCAGCACTTCACGGCTTTCCATAGTCGTGAGATTGGCTTCCAGGTTCTGCAATGTGAGTCCCATTCCTGTAAGCGGGTTGTTCAGCTCATGTGCAATTCCACTGATCATCGTGCCCAGGCTGGCCAGATTTTCCATTCTCAGAGCCTCTTCTTGTTGCTCCCTTTGCCTGGTTATATCCTCTACGATTTCCACCATGCGGACTCGGACGGTCTGGCCCAGTATGAAATTCAATTTGAAAGTCAGTTCCCCTTGAAGTCCTGGATGATGTATTATTTTCTCTTCCGTTGGGGTTTCGGCCCAGCCTTCCTCGGTCGGCTCTTCTCTGGGTCCAGACAGAGGCGGTGGATTCCATTCGTTTTCCAGCGGGCAGAACGGGCAGACTGAGTCCCGGTTATGGATCAGTCTGTAGCATGGCTGTCCGATGGCTTCCTTGTATCTATCCTGACCGGACAGTCGAAGAGCGGATTTGTTCAGCCGGACAATCCGGTAGGCCCCATCAATGGCAAACGTAGCTGCAGGCTGGGAATCCAGAATGGCTTCTGTTTCGTCCAGACGTAGTTCGGTGAATTCGGACACGATCCAAGGCTGAAGCCATGTCGATCAGGCACAAATAAAAAAGGCCAGCACGAAGCTGGCCTTTATCGTTCTCCAGGGGCCCCGTACGGGGCGTTTCAGGAGGATTCGCCTATCAATAGGAGTTGTGGTCTTTCATATAATCGATAATTGTTTCGTTATATTTCTGACCATCCTTCTTGGAGTAACCATCCACCAGACGGTATAGCATGTTAAAATGATCCATCAGCTTTACGTAGAACTTCTGCTTGAATTTGTTTCGAAGCGGAAAGTTCGCCGTGTTATGCATGGTTCCCAGAACAACTGTATTGGGCACTTTCTGATTGTAGCGGTGGAAGATATAAACGTCGTCCATGTTAGGAGTGTCCGGAGAAGGATCATAGATCACTTCCACGTTCTTGATTCCCATTTTGAAGTCGTCTTCCACGAGTCTGGTTACCACAGCATCCAGCTTCCAGGCCTGCTCAGCATCTGCCGCTCCTCCGGAAGGAGTGAAGAATAGAGTTACACTCTTTCTCACAGATCCAATGGCTTCTCGCTCCGGACCTTCACTGTAAATGAAGCCGAATTGTGTGAGCTCAATTCCATCCCGGTTTCCAAAGTTCAATGGCTGCACCTGAAGACCAGCTGCCTGCGCTCTTTGAGCCTGGGTTTGAATTTGCTGCTGCAGAGTTTCTGGATCACCCAGTCCAACCAGCAGGAAAGGGGCGCTTTCCTTTACATAGCGAATGTAGGTATTTCTAGGAGTGAATTTGATATTACGAAATGTGTTTTTGAAATCGTAAGGATCCGCTTCTTCTTTCTGCTTGAGAATACGGTCTTCCTTGGCCATGGGGACAAGGTGGCCAAACCCTCGAATTCGAGTGTAGGCATTCTGGATGTTAGCGTCCAGATTCTCTTCCGTTTTCTGCAGAGCTGGAAAGTTATCATTCTCGTATTTTACATCAACGAGAGAAGGGTCCTCCGCGCTCAATTGGGTTGTGATCAGAGCCGAGGCCCCAACCAGAATTAAAATCCTTTTCCAATGCTTGTTCATAGTTCCGTCCCTGGATATTTGGCGTCCCTCTTATTATAGGACAGTTAAAACCGGAAATTTACTCCCTGCAGCAAAAAAAATGCCACAGGGACAAAATTATGGGGCCGGATTAGCAGGCGCTGGTTGCTGAGCTGCGGGGGCTTCCGCGCCCGGATCCGCTACAGGAACCTGATCTAGATTGTCGGTCTGTTCCGTAGGCGCTCCTTCATCTGTGGGTGCCACAGGCGGGCTGTCTGCAAATGCAATGGCTGCCACGATGGCCAGAACGAAAAAAGCGATGCCTGCATAACCGGTTGCCTTTTCTACCACGTCTACAGTGGAGGAACCGAAGGCGCTCTGTGAGCCACCGCCGCCCATAATTCCCATGCTTCCACCCTTGCCGGACTGAATCAGCACCAGAAATATTAGCACCGCACAAACCAGAAAGAAGAGGATTACAACAACTGATTGTAGAATTTCCATGATTTTCTCCTAAATTATTCTATGATTTCGATTAGCTGCCCAGAGCTCGAATACCCGGCAGACCACCTTTTAGAATGAATTCCCGTAGAGTCTTTCCATCGGGAATCAGAAAACGAAAATCCTTTCCGCTACTGAGAGCCTGAGTGCAGGTGTCCTCTCCAGCCAGAATAAGACTTCCTTTGAATTTGGACAATGATTTGATCATTGCATTTGTGCCCTGGGCAAACTTGTCGATTTCCACAACACCCAGGGGACCGTACCATAGTATGGAAGACATTCCTTTCATCAGCCTCTCGTAGTTGCTCAGAGTTCTGGAACCTATATCCACAGACATAAATCCGTCGGTTACGGAATGCTGAGAAAGGGATTTCACCTTGGCTTTTCTAGAAACCTGATCTGCGATTATATGATCCACAGGAATCAAAGCTTCAATTTCTTCTAGATCTGCCTTCTGCAATACCTGGAAAGAATCCACTTCCATACCATTATCGACAATGGATTCTGCCACCTGGATGGCCCTGGCTTTTAGCATGGTATTGGCAATTACGCCCCCGGCAGCAAATGCATCCAGAACTGGCATGAGCTTCTTGAAAAGCTCGGTCTTCCCGGCCACATCCAGGCCACCCAGAATGAGTCCAGATGGTCTTTGCTTTCCGCTAACGAATGAACTCAAAGCATCCCATTTTTGATATAGAGTGGGGCCGGCATAGTTTTCCAGCATTCCGGCAAGATGCTTCAAAGTTGCATATTCCAATCTACTGGCCACGAATGCATTGTTTACATAGGCATCGCACTGGGAGGCGATGGATTGTGCGAAGGATTTATCTCCCTTAACCTCTGCTTCCTGCAAAGCCAGGTTTTCCATCAATGCAACTTTGCTATTGTTAGAAAGACTTGCCAGATCCGCGACTGGCTGAGGCAGGAAATCCACTTTCATACCATCCAGTTTCTTCGATAGCTGTTCAGCCAGCCCCTGCAAAGTTGGAAGACTACCTCGGCCCTCTGGATTTCCGGTGTGACCGGCCAGAACAACACTGGCGCCCCGGTCCAGAAGCATCTCGGTGGCCGAGCTAACCTCGGAAAGATAATAATCGCAGAAGGGGGATTCTGTATCCGCCAGATCTACACGCATGAGGATTCTTTGACCCTTAACCTGGGCCGTATCAATACGTGGCAAGGACATGATAGCAGGCATTTTTGACAGGCCCTGCGCGGAG
Organism: Leptospiraceae bacterium; assembly: GCA_040217195.1. GTDB lineage: Bacteria > Spirochaetota > Leptospiria > Leptospirales > Leptonemataceae > UBA3465. The sequence continues at coordinate 300,200 of JAVJNR010000008.1, forward strand.
CATAGTGTTTTTCCTTTGCCTGATGCACGACTTCCACAACAGCATAAGCTCGGACCCGGCACTGGAAAGGAAGGTAATTGACGGCAGTAGAAGAGAGCAGAATCCCGAAAAAGGAAGAACGGTTGCCTGTAAATCGCTTCGCGCTTACCTGGATACAGAATGAAAAAGGGGCTACTGATTATTAATCTGGGAAGTCCGGACTCCACCAGAGTGTCCGATGTACGATCCTACCTCAGGGAGTTTCTATCTGATCCGGACGTAATCGACCTGCCTGCCCTGGGAAGAAATCTGCTACTCTACGGAGTGATTCTTCCTTTTCGTCCTGCCAGAAGTGCCCATGCCTATCGCTCGATCTGGACGGAAAATGGTTCTCCGCTAATCTATCACACATCCATGCTACAAAAGTCCCTGGAATCCAGGCTGGATTTCCCGGTGAAGATGGCTATGAGATATGGAAATCCCTCTATTAAAAAAGCGCTGATAGAATTTCGTGCCCAGGGAGTGGAGAGAATCCATGCCATCGCACTCTATCCTCAGTATTCTACAGCTTCTATGGGCTCCAGTTATAAAGAGCTCATGCGGCAGAATGCAAGCCTTCAGGACCCCCTGTACATTTCTACCGAGCCTGCCTTTTTTGATGATTCACTGTTTCTGGATGCCTGGGCAGAAATGATTCGTCCAGGATGCGATACAGATTCCCATGTAATCTTTTCCTTTCACGGTATCCCGGAACGACAGGTATTGAAGTCCAGTTATGATGGGAGCTGCGAACTGGGGCAGTGCTGTGATCGCCAGACTCCATCCTTTTGCTACCGGGCTCAGTGCCTGTCCACGGCAACGAGTCTGGCCAGAAGGCTGAATTTGAAAGAAGGCTCCTGGGAAATGACCTTTCAATCCAGACTGGGCCGAACTCCCTGGTTAACTCCGTATACAGATCTGCGCCTGGAAGAGTTACCTTCGGAGGGCAAAAAGAAGATTGTGATGGTTTCGCCTTCCTTTGTATCGGATTGCCTGGAAACTCTGGAGGAACTGAATATCCGTGGCAGGCAGGATTTTATGGCAGCTGGCGGAGAAGAGTTTCAATTCATACCATCCCTGAATGAAAATGAGACCTGGATCCGGGCAGTGGCTCGCATGGCTCAAAAAGCACTGAACTGATATTAAATCGGAATACTCAATAGATTACCCGGAGATAGCCCGAGGCCTGGATACCCGGTTATGGAACTCCAGAGGGGGGATCGTCCTTCCAGAGTAGCTTAGAAGAGCTGAAAAAAGCGTTCAGCCCCTCTAACGGACGTCCGACCTTTTAGGTGGAGAACTGGAGCTTTCAATGAATCGATTAATTTCTATTACTGCCACTACTGCACTGAGCGCTTTGATAGGGGTCAATTGCGTGACCAACAATATCAATAGCCCTGGCCATGGAACCAGAAGTGGCGAGGATGCCTTTTTTCAGGAGCTCAGCGGCCAGGACGATGCCTTTGAAAGCCGTCCCGCCGGAGACCAGAAAACCCATGATGCGAATTGCAATTGTGATCCAAAGTCATCCCCTCCTGGTTATGCTCATACAGACACGGACCGGAGCAATGATGCTTCGGATCGGCCATCGAATCGAAAAACTCAGATAGATGAAAATGTGGCCACAGATATGGATCCGGATCATACAAATCCGGAGAATAATCGCCCGGAGCCCACAGAAGTAAATCTGCAAAACTTCGAATTAACAGGTACGGCTTCCTGGTATGGCCGGGATTTTGATGGCAAGCCTACGGCCAGCGGTGAGATGTTCGATTCTCGCAAACTCACGGGAGCTCATAAAGAATTACCTCTGGGCACTATGGTCATGGTCAAAAACCTGGAAAATGATAAAGAAGTAATGCTAAAAATAAACGATCGTGGCCCATTCGTAGAAGGTAGGATCCTGGATGTAAGCGAATACGCAGCAGAAGTTCTGGGATTTAAAGAACAGGGGCTGACTACTGTAGGCATTCGAATCATCCGCACCGGAGACAAGAAGAAAGCCAATGATGGTGCCACCGCAGATTTCTTTAAGGAAGGCCATAAGAGTCAGCCTCTACCCTCAGAGCGAAACCTGAATGATCGTGATGTGATTGAAGAGAGGTCTTTTAAGGACTATTCGGTTCAGGTTGGAATGTTTTCTACTCTGGAAAATGCGAATCGGATGAAAACATTTCTCCAGAAGTTCAATCAGCCTGTTTTCATACTAAAGCGTTCCAACGGAGAGTATGTCGTTAGAGTGGGGCAATTCAACGAACGATATCCTGCAGAACAGTTGAAGTTGAAGCTTAGCTCGGAAGGCTACAGCGGATTTGTGAGCGAACCAGTTTACTAAATATCAGTCCCTTGGTTAAACAGCACTCGGTGTTTCAAATAGAAGGCCTCGCATATGAGGCCTTTCTTATTTTAGAGCCAGTGTGTCGTAGAAAAAACGGAGGCCGAGTTCTACATTCTCCTGCGGCAATTAGATCCAGCAACCTCCTACTTTGGTTTAACCAGAGATGGTCGGTAGTTTGCCGGTGGTTCGTAGCCAAGCAATGTCAGAACTGTAGAGGCAATATTCGATAGGCCTCCATCGTCCAGACCGCTGGATGTGAATTGATCCACTCCTTTTCCAGTTATTACAAAGGGAACTGGATTCAAGGTATGACTTGTTTTTGCAGAAAATGAGCCATCGCTTTTCTTCTTTGGCTCTCCGGTTTTCTTATCTGTCTCTATCATCTCCTCACAGTTTCCATGGTCAGCTGTGACGATTAGGGCAGCCCCGGTTTGCTCACAGGCCTCTATCAGAGACTTCAGCGATGCATCCACGGATTCGATGGATTCTATGGCTGCTTGGAGAACCCCTGTATGGCCGACCATATCGCCGTTTGCATAGTTGACCCTCAGAAAAGAGTATTCGCCGGACTTAAGGGCTTTGATCAAAGCTTCGGTAATTTCCGGTGCCTTCATGGCCGGCTTCTGTTCAAAAGGAATTACATCGGATGGAATTTCTTCCCAGACTTCCAGCGAGTCATCGAATTTCTGAGAATTGTTTCCGTTCCAGAAGTATGTAACGTGACCAAATTTCTGGGTTTCGCTAAGAGCATACGTTTTTAAACCAGTTTTTACCATATACTCGGACAATGTCTCGTCGATTTCGGGAGGAGGCACCAGGTACAGAGAGGGGATCTTTAAATCTCCATCGTATTCCATCATTCCGGCGAAATGGACTTTGACCTCGGGCTCCCTTTTAAATTCAGAGAAGTTCTCCTCGGAAAGAGCTCGACTCATTTCCATGGCCCTGTCTCCCCGAAAGTTAAAGAATATAACTGCATCTCCATTCTGGATCCGGCCAACCGGCTGGCCATTCTCGGTAATTACGAATGGCGGTAGATCCTGGTCGATGATTCCGGGCTTTTCGGACCTGGCTTTTTCAATGGCTTCTGTGGCATTGGAAAAACCAGGTGCATCGCCAGCCACATGGGTTTTCCATCCTTTCTCTACCATGGGCCAGTTCGCATCATAGCGATCCATGGTAATGTTCATTCGTCCTCCGCCGGAGGCTATGCGGTAGTTCTTCCCGCCTGGATCCAGTTCCTTCAGAGTGCTCTCCAGCTGATCCACATAAGTCAGAGCACTAACTTCATTTACATCCCTTCCATCCAGAAGGATGTGTACCCTTACCTGTTCAACACCGGACTCATGGCATTTGCGCAGCATTGCCAGAAGATGATCAATATGACTGTGAACATTTCCATCGGACAGAAGACCCATGAAGTGCACAACGGGCAGGGAGCCGTCCGATTTTGGAGTGAGAGCAGTTCCCGGGTTTTCCCTGGTTCCGATGAAACTCATCCATCGTTCATCCGTGAAGATGGCGCCTGATTGAACAGCCTTACCCACCAGCTTGGCACCCTGATCGAAAATCCGCCCGGCCCCGATGGCATTGTGACCTACCTCTGAATTGCCCATATCATCATCGCCGGGCATACCAACGGCCTTGCCATGGGCCTGTATCTGGAGGCTTATCGGTGCGCTTTCAATTAAACCTTTGATCGTAGGTGCATTTGCCAGATCCAGGGCATTGCCGGGATAACCTTGCTGCTTTCCTTTAAAAAGGCCAACTCCATCCATGATCACCAGAACCAGGGGACCAGCAATACCATTGTTGTTGGATTTAAGAGCAGAGACAGTCATACCTCTGGAATCTGCTCACAGGGTCTGGTTACAAGTGCTTTTTGGAGGTTTCCTGCGGTCCGGCTATGTGCTGCAACTGTCGGGTTTTTCTTTCTACACGAACGGAAAGATATCCCAGTAGCTCTGTTCGATTCATTCCCTGATCCAGTAAGAAACTCACAGGTAGAAACGCTCCAGGGGCTCGGATGTACCGTAGCACCCGACGAAGGCCTATGTTTGCGCCTTCTTTTGCAGCCCGGCCCAGGAGCCGATTGCCCAGTTGCTTCCAGTTCAAATCTTGCTGTCCATCCATTTCAGTAAGAATCACCCCAATCAAGGGAAAACCGGGAACCAGCGATGAAAGGACGCGCATCCATGTACTGTTCATCATTTTGCTAATTGGGGCGCTTTCTGGAGGCTCTTCGAATCTAGCGATCATTTCCTTCAGCCGATTCCTTAGCGCTTCTTCAGTAATACCAGCATCCAGTAACTCTTTTCCGCGATCATAGTATGCCAGAACCTGTTCGCGCAGGTCTAGATTGGCACTGCCATCTTCGTTTAGGATCACCGGACCTTCACCAGACTTGCTTTTCCTGGGCATCTGGCACTTTTGCCTGGGTTCAAGATAGAGAGGGCCCAGTCGCCTGGAACGCTGGAGTATTTCGGTGAATTCCCGGGAATAGATTTCTGCTCGTCTGTGGGAATCCTTTTGCTCGAAGGAAACCAGGACTGCCTCGGTTAGTGGTCTGTATCGACTGACCAGAGCTTCATCGTATAGACGATTCAGTCCGGGAAGTAGTCTTTTATAGTTCTTTCTCCAGAAGCGATTTCGAATACCGAATCGCCTTTTTAGTTCATGGAAGGCACCGGAATCATGAAAGTAATCCCTGGGATCTTCCGAGCTGCCAGTGTCTGGCTGAAGAGCTGGATCCCGTTCTGGACGTACTTTCGAAAATGGAACCTGTGCAGTCTGCCCTTTTTGCCCTGGACTTTTTTTTGCGGTCAGGGATTTCAATTCTTGATCCGGAGTATCCTCGATTTCGCGAATTATCCTATCTTCTAGCTTCTGCGTTTCTTCCAGGTTATGCCAGAAGGAATCTTCAGCTTTGCCCTTGCCTGGCTGATCTGTTTCTTTATCCTTCATGTAATCTCCTGAGTTTGAACAGTGACCAATTTGCAGCGCCTGGTTGGCCAGCCAATCGCATCAAGCAGTTGTATCTGGGCCAGAATCCAGGTCAGCTATTGAAACAATGCGGCGAAGAGGGCAGCCAGGGATGCAAAGAATGCCAGTATAGAAAGAAAACGGGCCACTCGGGCGTCTGTGCGAATCCTTTCCTGGCCTTCCACAGTGAAGAAATCCGGATCTTTCTGGCGCATCTCTTTTAATCGACTGATCAAATCCGCGCTCAAACGCGCTTCTTCCAGACTGGATTGCCGCTTCTCCAGCCCATCCATTCGATCATTTAGATGCAACAGAATCTCTCCGTACACCTCCGAATATTCCTGTATGCGATCCTCCAGGCTCTTGCCGGTTAAACTGCCGGCCAGATTTCCCAGACTATCTCCTACAGCTTTTGCTGCTTCTGCAGTAAACGATGCAAATCGATCAAATCCTGAGCCAGAGCCCGGATCCATCTCATCAGCAAAATCCTTACCCAGTTGCCTGTTTTCTTCCTGGCTCATATTGCGAATCTGATACAGCTTGCCTGAGATTCGATCACTTTTTCTCTACTTCAGCCAGTTCTCGAAGCACTGTCTTCTCATCGTATCGAATAAAGAAAATCACAGCCAGAATGCAAAGAATCATTCCTGCAATTCCGCTAAATCGAATGCCCGTGTCCTGACCGGGATCTACCCCAAAGACAGTAAGTCCTGCAAAAATAAATAGGCCGGCCGTTTGCCCGAACTTTTGCATGAATGTTCGAGCGCCAAAATACATTCCTTCCTGTTTGATTCCAGTTTTGTAAGCGTCATGTTCTGCAATGTCTGCCAGTACAGCGTTCTGTAAGATTCCCAGAAATGCATTGGGCACAGCCGCACTGACGGCAAGAATCAATCCCTGCACGAGAGGAGGCAACGGTAAAGGTCCCAGAAAGAAGATGTAGAGAAAGACAAAGGCATAGAAGGCAAAGGAGCTCAATACCAGGATCCGCTTTCCAAACAGTCTGGCGAGGATATTGACCAGCGGATATAGAGCAAAAGAAGCGATGGTCATTACAACCATCAACAGTCCGGCTAATTGTTTACCCTCGGTCGGATCCTCCGGATAGAGCAATACCGTAGCATAATAAAGAACGCCGGTCAGTATGATCGTAAGTGCACAGAAATAAACGAAATCTGAGAATACGAAAGCAATAAAGTTTTTATTCCGAAAGGAAGTCTTGAGCGCATCCATAACGGGCACCTGAGATGGTTCGCTTTCGCAGTAGCGTTTTTCATCAATAATAAATACTGGCACAAACATTAGTATTACAGCAATTACGGCCAGGATAGCTGTAGCCATCTGAAAGCCTTCTGCCGTGGACAGTCCCATGGATCCCTCCAGAGCGCTACCGATGGCAGGTGTCTGGGCGGCCAGCATCAAACCAAGAGCCCAGGTAATGGAAATCCAGGTACTCAAGTTAAGTTTCTGAGTGGCATTGTGCCCCAGTTCAGGAAGCAACGCAAAGAACGGAGTTACGTACATCGTAACAAATAGAAAGAACAGAAGCTGAATAATCACAAGATAGGTAAAGTTCATCCAGGAGCCTGGCTCAAATACTGGAATAAACATCAGCACACAGAATACAGCAGCCGGTATGGCTCCAATGGCCATAAAGGGAATACGGCGTCCCCGGGGATTCTTTGAGCGATCGCTCAGGTTGGCAATCAAGGGGTCGGTTATCGCATCGAACAATCGACCGCTAACAGTAAGCAAGACCACGGATGTAATCACCACAAGAATTTCAAACCTGGGAAGGAATTGCTCAATCCCTGCATCTGCTGGCGGACTATAGAAAAATACAAGCTGGACACCAAGTATGTTTACTATAGTAGACCATCCAAATTGCCCGATGGCATAGGCTATCTGTTTCCATAGTGGTAGATCTTCCACCGGAGCTTTTTGTTGCATGAAACGTTTCCTTCTATGTCGTTTGCAGCCCTGATGGGCCAGAGCGCTACCCTGAATGGATGAAGGCAGCGCTGGCAAGCATTTACCGAATGAGCTATCCCTGAACGAAAAAATCCATGCAGTATAGAAACCACTTATCTGTGTTACCTGTATTCCCTTTGTTACAAGGATAAGGTACGTTACAGAAATCTGGAAGCCGGGAAGAAGACCTGAAAGGATCTTTAGAAAACAGGATACAACGGCGTCCATTATAGTACACTGATTGTGGCAGTGGCCGCCCGCGGTCTGGACATGGAAGAGATTGACTCAAAAGTCAACGCTCTGACCATGGATGTAGAAGGCCTCGCGCCTGCCCAAAGGAGGATACAGTCCATGATTCAAGGCAATTATTTTGAAGATAATGAGGATATTCGACTCCATCTGGAGGAGATCACAGACTGGGAAGAAATCGTAAATGCATATGAAGGTGGCTTTGCAGATGCAAAGGAATACCAGAAGAGCGGCGATGAGAAACTGGCTCTGGCTCCTGGAAATGTTAAGGATGCTGTAGATTATTATCGCACAATTATGCAAAGCTCCGGTGAAATCGCCGGTACCATTGTAAGCCAGGCTTCCCAGAAGATGGACCATGAAGGCCTGAAATACGACAAAGGGACCGTTTCATTTCCCCGGCCCATGGTGGAAGCCTACGAGGCAGTGAAAGAAGCGGGAATCATGCCCTATGCCACAAATCGTCGCTTTGGGGGTCTGGGCATTCCTCTATCGGTCCAGACTTTGCTGATGGAAATGACCAGTCGTGCAGATGCATCCTTTGCAATTGCCATCGGCTGTGTAAACCTGGCCGAGACCGTAGAGAAATTCGGCACTAAAGAAATGATTGAGAAATGGGTACCGGCCATGTCCCGGGGCGAGATTGTAGGAGCCATGGCACTTACTGAGCCCAACTACGGATCAGATCTACCCAGTGTTCAGACCAGGGCAGAGCAGGATGAAAATGGTAACTGGAAAATCACCGGCACCAAACGGTTCATCACTCATGCATGCGGATTTGATAAATACCCATCTGTAATTCTCACTCTTGCACGAACTGGTAAACCAGAGAGTGGAGCCAGAGGACTTTCATTTTTTCTTGTGGAAGGCAAAGATGTACACGTGGCCAAGATTGAGCATAAGATGGGACTTCATTGTTCTCCAACATGCGAAGTGGTGTACGAAGATACTCCGGCGCAGCTCATTGGTGAAACGGGTCAGGGACTTGTTAAGTATGCCATGGAAATGATGAACACTGCTCGCCTTAGCATTGCAGGACAATCCATGGGAATTGCAGAAGCCGCCTATCAGGAAGCTAAAAAGTACGCCAGCGAAAGAGAGCAGTTTGGAAAACTGATTCAGGAGATTCCTGCTGTAAGGAAGATGCTGGATCGCATGGATCGTGAGATCATTGCGATGAGAGCTTTGCTCCAGGAAGCTGCGCGCACCATAGATAACTATCTATGGCGCAAAGAAAGACTGGTGCATGAAGGTATGTCCGATCGGGATGTGCGAAAGGATGAAACAGTAAGAAGCTGGGAGAAATTGGCCAACTTCTTCACTCCGCTGACCAAGTATTATATTTCAGAAACCTGCAATCAGGTAGCTTTCGATGCTCTTCAGATTCATGGAGGCTCCGGATATACAGAAGAATACGATGTAGCTCGAATATATCGAGATGCTCGAATTACCAATATCTACGAAGGAACTACACAATTGCAGGTTGTGGCAGCCATTGGAGGAATAGTTTCTGGAATGACAGCTAACGGTAATCTCCGGGCCTACATTGAACAGGAATTGCAGAAGTTTAAGCCTTCGCAGGCACTTCTTGAAGTGCAGTCCACGTTCGAAGAGATCGTGAATATCTACAAAGAACTAAAGGGCGATCTGAGAGATGAGCTGGCTTTTGAAGTAGTCCAATCAGCGGCCAGGTTCGTCATGGGATTGCTTGTGGAACGCTCCAATGCTCGTGTAAATGAGGATGCAGCCGCGAAACGAAATAAAATGGTTCAGGCATTCAACCTGGAAAGCAAGGCCATTCTACAGAGCAATGTTATTCGCATCCAGAATGGCATCGCATCGGCCCAGAATTCTGCGCCCAGAGAGGCTGCTGCTGTATAATGCATCTTGAGATTGGCCCGTTACGAGTTGGTAAGCCCAGGATCGGAATTGCTCTGGGTTCTGGCTCGGCGCGGGGCTGGTCTCACATAGGTGTATTTAAAGAGCTGGAAGCCGCCGGTATTGAAATCGACATTGTGACCGGCACCTCAGCCGGGGGAGTTATTGGTTCTTTCTTCGCAGCCGATGCTCTGGAGCATGCAGAGGAGTTTGCAGCCAGATATAAGAGTCCAAGAGTTACCCTTTCTTACATGGACTTTTCTGTGGGCACCGGAGGCCTCATTGGTGGAAAACGATTTGTGGGCTTTCTGGAAGAGTATCTTCCGGTTCGACAATTCTCAGAATTGAAAAGATCCTTCGGTGTGGTAGCCACAGATCTATCGTCCATGCAAGAAGTGCATATCTCGGATGGTGCTTTGATTCCCGCAGTTCGCGCAACGGTTGCCGTACCTGGTTTTCTATCTCCGGAGGTTTTTGGAGACTATCAGCTAGTAGACGGCGGACTCTTAAACCCCATTCCTGTGAGCCTGGCCCGAAAGCTGGGGGCGGATATGGTAATTGCGGTGGACCTGGATGCCCATGCAGTAAGAGAAAAAGCTGAGGGTGTGACCGGAATCATGTATCGCACTATTGATACCATGATGAATCGCATCCGACTGGAAAACTTCAAATCCCATCCTGCAGATATAACCATCGAGCCAGTTCTGCAGGATTATGGATTTATGGACTTCCACCGTTCACCCGAGGCCATTGAAGAAGGCAGACGAGCAGCCAGAGCCAGGATACCAGAAATCAAACGGATGATCCATCGTCCATTGAGCCGTTCCAGCCGATTGCTGTTTAATCCAGGATCCATTCCGGATGCATTGCGCAGCCTGACTCTAAGACAGGAAGCCGAGCACCAATCCAAAAAAGAATCTTGAAGACATAGTCCATACTCTTCGGAAGCTATGGAAACTAAATCCTACAGGCATTGTTCCATTCAATAGGATACTTATCCAGGTAGAATTGAATGTAGCTGGAATAGAAATCAAAATGCCTTGCCAGGGTCATCAGGGATGTTAGAAACCGTATCATGTCGGAGAATCCCTATTTGCGATCCATCCGGATTTTTGATCCAGCTGTGGATCTTAGCGAAGATAAACGAAAGAAACCTGCGCGTAATGTTGAAACCGGAGAGGACCTTTTTGCAGAGCTCCAGGATACACCACCGGTAGGTACAGCCCCGCGCGCAGAAGAAGAATCCGGTTCTCAGAAATCGTCATCCAGCCCTTCGGATGGACTTGAAGTGGTAGAAGACGACTCCATGGAGATCATCGATCTATAATCATGGCATCTAATAAAACATACATCTCGGTACAATCCTTTGTTGTAGTTCTTTTTCTACTGGTGGCAGGACTAATTCCGTTTCTTGTCATAGGCGAAAACAGACTCTATCACCAGGTGGTGGTAGTCTCCCTGGGCCTGGGATTTCTGGCTGCCCTGGCAGCCGTTTTTGTGCTAACCCTTAAAGTGCATAAGCTAAGAAAGGGACCAGAGCCAAAACCCAAAAAAAAAGCCCAGCCCAGACCGGCCTCTGCACCTCGTCCTGCGACGCAGCCAACTGCGGCCGTAACTCCAAAGGAGCTCTTAGATCCTGGCCTGGTTTATCGATTCCGGCTGGGCAAGGATAAGTCCCTGGAAAGCCAGTCCAGGCGAGTGGTCATTGGCCGTCATGAAGGGCAGATAAAAACTCACAGTACAGAAATCATAGAAAATCATCTTGAACTTGAATTTCGCATTCGCCAGGATCCGGACCGGGATATTTACAATACAGATAAGACCCTGATTCAGAAGTATTCCGTTGACCTTCGCAGAGCAGGCAAAGCCCTGATTTATTTTCCGGACCAGGATGATAAGACCTTTCGAGAGATGAACTCCAGACAGCGGTTATTAATTCAGTCCGAAGCAGATGCAGAGGGGGATCCTCATTTTTCCAGCATTCCGTCCGGCAAACCATTGCGCATTCAACTGGGAGACCGACTGCGACACGATGGTAAGTTTGTAGCCGGATACTTTGAATTTCATCTGTTCACCAAAGCGGTGGAGGTGGAGGCCGGAAACTATACTCGTATGGACCAGGATTTCTATCTGCGCATCTACCGCATCTTTCCCGGTTATGATACATCGCATCCCTCTCAGGACGGAGCTTATCCCATGATTGATCCATTCCTTTCTCGGGAGGGGGGCTGAAGCAATCAAACAGATTAATGAGGCAGCTTCCCCCAGGATTTAAAAAGGTTATAAATGAGCGATTCCAGTTTTTTTCAATCTGCCACCAGAGTACTCAAAGAGAACCTTCCAATGGCTCGAAAATCCCTGATTATTGGGATGGGTGGCTCCGGGATGAAAGGTATTCTTTCCGCCCGGTCCCAAATTGAAAGAGAGATGCCATCGGAGGCGCGAACCTACATGCGCTGGATTGGCATCGATACAACAGATATTGGGACCAGTATTGAAGGCCAGGGCGAATCCTATCGCTTTCCTGGAAATGAACAGCATTACCAGGAAGATCGAAGAATGCTCTACATAGGGGCACCCACGCCCTCAGAGCTCAGTCTGAGCTATCTCAAGGGACTGAGGGAGAACGACCCTGCCTATGGCTGGCTTCCGGATCCAGATATCTACAGAATCAGTACCAGATCAGGGCAGGGTGCCAATCAAACAAGAGCCCTGGGCAGACTTGCCTTCTTTCATAACTATGAGAAGATTCGCGATGCCCTGATTGCAGAAAAGGAACGACTGGAATCCATGAGTAATGATCCAGCTTACTTTAGGCTCATGGATGTGCAGGAAAAGTCTGCTGTTGAGGTTTTGGATCTTGATATTGAACTTAAGCCTGGAAAAACCAGATATCATTTCTCTGACTTTGTTCCCGGTCACAATGATATTCTGGACCTGGAACTGGATGAAGAAACCCGCACTATTCTATGTCCTCATATTCCGCTGGAGAAGGTAGGACCCGAAATCTTTCCCAGAGATGATAAAGGTTACTATTTCGAAATCAATCCTGAAAGAGCGGCAATGAAGCATCTGGGTTTTCAAATCAAGCATGCTCCCAGGGAAGGACAGATCAGTATTTTCCTCACCGCTTCTGTGGTGGGCGGAACCGGAAATGGAATGCTTCTGGATATGGCTGCATTGATTCATGATGTATTCAAAGATACATGGCCAGCCCCCAAACTTTACGGTATCATCGTTTTGCCCTCTGCATTTAAACGCGTTGTATACAATCAGAATGCAAGAGCCAATGCCTATGCTGCATTGAAGGAGCTGGATTTTTTTCAAAGCGGTAACCCCTTCGAAGCCACCTATCCAAATGGACGGCAGGTAAAACTGGAAGACAGGCTCTTTAAAGATGGGATGCTCTATCTACTGGATGTGGAAAACCTGTCGGGTAACATACTTCAGGACCGAGACCAGGTTCAGGAATTAACAGGTCAGTTTATACATACTTTTGTAAGCTCAACCGTAGGAGGCGCCATCGAAGAAAGGATGGTAAACGATTCCACAAGGGCCAGCATTTACTTTCCTGAGGATGGCTCCGAACCGGCGCGAAGAGCCAGCTATAATTCATTTGGTATTTCCCGGGTCATGTACCCGGTGCCCATTCTACGGGAGATTGGTTTTAAACTGGCTGCTCTAAGAATCATTAAACGATTCCATGAAAAGGTAAATCCCGGACTGCTTCAGGAAACCTTCGGTGACTTGAACCGGGGCCTGGTCCGGGCGCTTAGATTAAACTGTGCATTGATCTTTGAAAGAATGTATCCGGATTACAAACTGGACTGGAAAGCTGAATTCAACGGCTACAGAGATAGAATCCAGCGAAGCATGCGAAGCGGAGATCGTAGCGGCGTAGTTTCCATTCTAGAGCTCATGCGTCGGGACTACGGTCGAGGCGAAATGGAGCACCATAAAGATCGGTTGATTCGACGAATGGAGAGTCGATGGAGACTGGAACTGGAAAAGGTGCGCCAGGTCATGGAAGAAGCGGTGGCCGAAATAACTGCAGATCCAGCAAGAGGCTTTCTATTCACCAGAGCTCTACTGGACAAAGTCATGAACCGGCTGGAGTTTTTTCAGGGGATGTGCTACGAAAGCCGGGTAGGACTGAATTTCTATGCGGATTCTGAAATCGAAGAACAACTTCGTGCCCTGGATACCGGGGATTTCAGCGCAAAGAGAGTGGAAGCAGTTTACACAATGATTCGGCTGAATCATCTGCAACTAATCCATGAATCCATGCTTCAATCCACCGAGGAATTTCTAAGAGAGTTCAAGAGTGCCCTGTATCAGCTACGAAATGAAACCCTGGCTCCCCTGGAAGATAGACTTCAGACTCTGGCCCACAGCCTGCACGATGAGATTCAAAAAAGCCATTTCGAATTGCTGCAGAAGAAGAATCCGCTGTTTTTCTACCTGGTGAATAAGCCTGAAATCAAGGGATTCATCAACCGACATTTTGGTGCAAGACTGAGCCTGGATGATCTATGTAATGAATTGGATTTTCTGGCAATGGACCGTGGAGACGATACAACTCAGATTGTTCAGACCTATTTAATGGGACGTTTTGGACTGGAAGTTCTAGAAAGAAGCCAGTCTGAAATGGAGGAATTGATCCATCAAGAGCTGGGCCTTGAGATTCTACAGAAAAGTCCGGATGAAGCCAGGGAGATCCTCTATGGCCAACAGGGCGACGAGCGACAATGGAAGATCGATGAAGCAACCATGAACCGCATCGAAGTGGATCGACTACGAGCGGGGCTTTTTCAGGTAATTCAGAAACGATTTGCAGGCTTTTCCTTTGAAAACCTTTCGATTCAGGATGTACTGCGAGAGAAAAAGATTCATATCAAGAATTTGCTAACGAAGCTAGATACTTATTCGAGGCCCTACACATCGGCCAATTTCAATGGACTTCGTTCCATGGAATATTTCAGAGCGGTTACACAATTCCCCTTAAATGTATTTGAGGAAGGGGACAGTGCACCTGATAAAGCAAGTAACGATTTGCCTCCCAGGATGGATCATTATACCAAGCGTTCATCAGCCAGTCCCAATATCTCTGTAGAATGCTTTGAAGTTCCAAATCTGGTGAAGCCCTATGAAATCATCTCCATGGGCATTGTACTTGGCTTTCCGCTTTTTCGCATTAATGGCCTGAATGATTGTGTTAACGACTACCACGATCTGATGCACAGAAGAGAACATCCACTCCATCTGTTCAACCACCCATCTTTCGATGCAAAGTATTTTCCTGATCCCTACCGTACCAGAAATTATCTGAATCCCAAACAGCTCTGGAATGGACTGATTGAATTTGAACTCCTTGAAAAAAAAGAAACTGGATACGAATACTCATCCTCCATACACGATGGGATGAAACAGATTCTTGCCGGAGAGTCCTATTCCACAGGAATACGCAAACTGATGGAAGAGGTACAGGCCATTGGCGGACTGGAAAAAATCAGCCCGGAACTATTGGCTCGATGTCTAGCCGGTCCCGGAATTCTCAAGAAGAATCGAGAGGGAAATATTTACTTTCGCAAAGAGTATGATTTGATCCTGCGCGATATTCTAGACGGAGATGGCACCGGGAAGAGAGCCAGCGAATCCAGTTTATCTAAAGAGCAATATCTGGAGAAAAATACAAAAGCAATCTATTTCAAAGGAATGACCGACCTGGTAAAATTTGTTTTCTCCAATCCCGGCATTAAATCCTTCCTGCTTACTGATTTGAATCGAATCTTCCAGGAAACCAGAGGCAGTCAGGTAAGCGGAGCTTCTGTTCAGATTCCACAATCCAAACTAGCGTCAGTTAAGTTACATAGCTTCAAAGATGAATATGAGTTCTACGACTATTTTCAGACCAACGGCTCTCTGGCCTGGCAGGATTTTCTCAAAAATGAGATTGTTCAGAAAGTGGATGCAGTTCTTCGAACCTACAGACACCCTCAGGACCCTACGTTGCCAGACCGGGCACGGATGGAATCCTATCTAGAGCAGCGAAAAGCCTCAATTCCATTTGTAGCTCTATGGGAATTGAAGGTGAAGCATGGAGTGATTCGCTAGAGATTCGGTACATAAAAAAGGGCCGCCATTGCGACCCTTTATTCGGGATGACTGGATTTGAACCAGCGACCACTCGCCCCCCAGACGAGTGCGCTACCACTGCGCCACATCCCGTTGCAATCCAGAAAAGGATGTTCGGCTTCCATGTCAAGGCCAACTCCAACAGGGCCTATTGAATCAACTCAAGGATTCTGGTGACCTGACCATCCTCCACTGCATCCATGAGCAGCCCGGTCAGTTCCGAAACATCGGCATCGGATTCAATTCTGAGCCTTACGTCCAGGTAACCGGCCTCCAGATGATCCGGTATTATAAAGCTCAGGTTCTTATGGGAAGGTAACTTCTTTTGGAGTTTGAATACTCGGTCCTGCATCCCGCTGATTTCCGGATATCGCATTTGATAGATCTGATCCCGAATTTGCTCTGCGGGAAAATTGCCACTACGGGCCTTCCAGTTAGCGGAGAATTCCAGAGCCTGCTTCAAACCATGCTCCTGCAGCTCCGGAGATAGATCATGATAGTATTGGATGATTTCTTTGATTATATTCTTGCGAAAATTTCGTTCCTGCCAGAGTTGAATCCAGGGCTTTCTGCTATCTTTCATTCTCTCCCATAGGCGAAGTATGTTCAGAGGAAGATCATATAAAAGGAAAAGCTCTTCACTCAATGCATCCAGGGCAGCCCATTCTTTCCATTCCTCCCGGCTTCGGTAATGGGCTTTCCAGCCCAGAGCGCGAATTAATCCATCTGGAGCAATATCCAGATCCTCTGTGAATCGAGCCAGAGCAGGTATGTTCCGTTCCACAAACCTGAGTAGAAAGGACCAGGTTGAATCATTCTCCAGTTCGGACTCAGAGAGTTGAAGCAAGGCAAAGTTACTTGTGGAATCCTGACTCGTTATGTCCAGGTATTGGCCTTCTGAAGGAGCGGCCATCCACTGCTTTTCAGTTCTTACCAGGATACCCCGGGAGCTCAGCGGAGCCTCAATAGAATCGATTGGCCATTGATTTAGTACTGCCCATTCCATGACGCCAGAATGAAAAATGCCTGTGCACCAACAACTCAGTTCTGCTCCTGAACCTATGGCCATCCAACGTATTCTTTGCCTGGGCCGGAGTTTCACCGGAACCTATCTGTCCCGGGAATTCCCGGTGGAAGTACGCTTTCTGAGCCGCGATACAACAGATTTTGACTCTAATTTTGAACCAGACATGATTCTGGATACAGTTCCATCTGTGCAGGAAGGTGATCAAATACTCAATCCTCTTTATCGCACTGCGACCGATCATCTGGAAATCCCCTACATTCATGTTTCCAGCACTTCGGTGTATCCAGCGTCAACCCATGGAATCCTGGAAGTGGATGAAGCTTCGGCCAGCGGGACCACAGATAAATGTATGCGTCGTTTGAGAGTAGAAGAGGCCGTGCTGCAGCATCGTCCTGAGGCGCTCATTTTACGTTCCGGTGGACTTTATGGTCCGGGAAGGAGCCTACCTCATTTTCTGGCCTCCGGTAAAAGCAGATTCTTCGAAAGAGGTAATGAAATCATTTCTCGCATACATGTTCACGATCTATGTAGAATTATTCTGGCCGCCGCAGCTAAAATGCAAGCATCGGAGGATCACTTTCCTGGATTTAACAGGAAACGATTGATTAACGGTGTGGATCCCAATCCTTCATCTGTGGAAGAAACCAGACAGTATCTGGAACAGTTCTATACACTTCCCGAAATTCGCAAGGCCCTGGAGAAGCAGGGGTTTGCAGCTCCGGAATCGCTGCCCTTGCCCCCGGACGTTCCTGGACAACGGAAGGTGTGCAGCCGGTACACGGAACAATTGATCGGTCGATTCCGCTTCCCTGACTTTAAAAGCGGGTTTATGGATTCCATGCTTCGCGCTTCGCAGCCATAATAGACCGGATCGGAAATCTTCGCCATCCGTCAGAGTTACTTTGGTTTGCCTGTCAGGGAGGTTCCCGGCAATGATTTTATGGGGTAATCATGGTATAAACCAAATTACAGATAGCCCGATTTCTCCACCAGGATCAGGGGGCCCGACAGTGGATGAAAAAAACGAATCAGATGTATTTGCGAAACTAATCCTAAATGGGAGCGGTGTAGGTGGCAGTAACTCTGGTTTTGATTCCTCCACGGACGTTATAATCTCCATGAAGTCTTAACCATCGTGGCTGGCAGGCTTTTACAAGATCATCCAGCATACGGTTTACTACGTTTTCATGGAAGATACCAATGTCGCGGTACGCTGTAACATATTCCTTCAAACTTTTAAGTTCCAGACAGAATTCATTTGGTCGGTAACTGAGTAAGATGGTTCCAAAATCTGGCAGTCCAGTTTTTGGACAGATCGCGGTAAACTCCGGTATCTCCATATCAATGCGATAATTTCGATCCGGATAGATGTTTTGAAATACCTCGATTGATGGCAGGGCCAGATTGCGAACCTGGTCCTGTTTGCCTTCGTACGTTCCTGTATAGAATTGTTCTGTTCTGTTCATTGGTCCGGCCGAAGCAATTGATTCCAAGCTTCGATCCAGAAATCGGCAACCGTGCTAATTAGAAAAGCAAAAGAAATGCATAGTTCACAGGTCATTCCAGGCCGCAAATCCCTGAATTGCAGCCAGAGGAAGCTTCTGGCCAGAACAATAAAAAAGCCCGACTCTCACTTCGAGAGCCGGGCCTGTGCACTGCACGAGGCAGCTGCATCGGATTCTTACGCTCCGGTAGAAGGCTTGGAAGCTCCACCAGAAGGGGATGCTCCGCCGCCGCGTAGCTCGCTGATTTTGCTGTTAATAACAGTAGAGAGCTCTTCGATCTTATCTTTGATTTCGTTTACTCGCTCCTCGGGAACGATTTTTTCGATTTCAACTGTAGCTTTGTTGTACAGGTCCTGAAGTTGAGTCAGAGCCTGACCGTATGCATCGCCAGTTTTCTGGTTCAGATCGTTAGCCTGAGCTACGATGTCGTCCAGTACTTTGCGCAGTTGAACGGCAGGTTCGCTGTTGTCAGCGGCGCCTTTTGCCTTGAGCTCATCAAAAGTTCTTTGAACTTCTTTGATGGCATTGTTTACGCTATCCTCGCCTGCGCGAAACAGAGCGATACCAGCGTTGAGAACGTCGTGCAGAATCTTATCCATGACTATCCTACCTTATTGAGTTTTTTTGCCTGCGTTTTTGTGCAACGCACAAGTCAGTATTGTGCGGTGCGTCATTGCCTGTCAAATTAAATTTTTAATCCGGGGTGTTTTTTTTGGCAAGCGGAATCAGTGTTTTGCCAGCCAGTTTCTTAGATCTTCCAGCGGCTCCCTTCGAATCTCGTTGAATATTTCATGATATAGTCCCTCGTACACCTGAAGAGACCGATCCACAGAGGAAATTCGTTCGTAGAATTCCATGGATCCATCCACACTGGCAATCCCATCCTCCGAGCCATGGCCTAACCAGACCGGAATCCTGACCTTTCTGGCCCTTCGAAGCACTTCCTCACCGGCTTCCAGGAGACTTAATGCCATTCTCACACTTACCTTTCCATGGACCAGCGGATCGGATCGATAGGCCTGGACCACCGATGCATCGTGGCTAATTAAGTTCGCATCCAGTCCAGCATCCATAATCAAATCATCTTTGATTACGGAAAGGAAGTGGCCCGCAAATTTCTTGGCCTGCATGGCCGGAGTGAGGCTCACTCGCAATCCGGGCGCGCTGAGCAGTAATCCAGCTATTTCCCATTGATTCAGCTGCGTAGTGGCAAAGGAGGCCGCTACCAGACCACCCATGGAATGGCCCAATAAGAATGGCTTTCGGATGCCCCATTTCTCTCGTATATGAAGTAAGAATTGTTCCAGATCCCTTACATATCGAAAAATGCCGGCACTGTCGCCTTTCTTGCCCTGACTGCGGCCATGCCCCCGTGCATCAAAGGAATAGATGGCAATTTTCTGACCGGCCAGCACATCCAGAACATTTCCATATCGATCGCTATGTTCTCCAAAGCCATGATGAATGACCAAATGTTTCTGGGGCTTTTGAGGCACCCAGCTCTGCGTAAACAGTCTAAGGCCATCGTCAGTGATGATTTTGTCGCGGTGATTTTGATAACTGGTTGCCATGGTCGCCGAACCAATGGAATGGCCGGGCACTCAGTTAATCAATCAAAACTCGATTATGCTTTTCAAAGCTGAGGACCGAAACAGTGTGTCAGCATGATGCGAATCGTTGCGGTTATGATACTGCTGGCTTCTTTAATTTCCTGCAAGACCCAGTTGCGTGGACCATCCGGGGATCCAGATTTCCCTCTGGCAGGACTCTATACTCAGAGGGATGGGGATACCTGGCGCATTCTATCCATTGCCTGCGGAGGGATTCGACATTCCGTGGATCCCCAGCAGCAGCAATGCCTCTTCTTACATCAGATTCGAGTACCCAGGGATCTCACTTTTTCCGGCAAGAGATTTGAGATTACTGAGCGATGGGGATTGATCGAATCCGATCCCGATGAGGCTTTGTTGACTCGTACTGTCTTTGTCCGCTACTACCAGGAAATCAAAGAAGGGGACTCCTGGAAGGTAGAAAATTTCAGCCGCCCCTTTGTAGATCGAGAGCTGAAAGGAGACGATCTATTCCTGCACTTAAAATTCGAAGATGGATGCTTACGAGATGATGAAGGTTGCTGGATTCGCAACCAGGGAAATCTTGTCTTACAGGAAGAAATACAGAAATCCGCAGAAACAAAAGAGGATTCTTCAATTCAACATATCTTTGAACCAATTTCCGGGCAGTCTGGACTGGCATTTTCACCTACCCTGGAATTTTTCCTGCGAAATGGCATGGTGCGTTCCGGTGAGAGCTTCACTTTGAAAAGTGATAAATGCTCAAAGAAAGCCAGAACAACCAGGTTCGGAGCAGGCTTTGTAGTTCTGGAGGGAGACTCTCTTGCAAACTGCGGACCGGAGTTTACTGTTATTCCGGAAACCAAACAGAACTGGAACCTGGCAGAGTTATATTCTCTGCGCACTGGCCTTGGAACTCCAATGAAGACCGATTCGGAGAAAGAGCTAACCGAAAAAGAAAAAAGAAGACAGGAGATTCGCGAGAGAATTCAAAGAGGCGAAGAGGTAAGCCAGGAAGAGCTCCTGGAGGTTCTGGAAAACTAGGCCTCTGAAGTATCCACAGCCAATTTCATTTACGTCGAATTTGATCCAGGTACAGGGAATGGGATATGAAATTCAGGGCATTTTCTTGCCCAGACAGATACAGAGAAGAGCCATTCTTACAATCACCCCATAGGCTGCCTGACGAAAATAGGCAGCATTAGGGAGGTCATCCACATCTGTGGACAGCTCGGAAACCCGGGGCAATGGATGCATGATCAATGTAGGTTTTCTGGAAGCCAGAACGAAAGCCCGGTTAATGCTATAGGAGTCTTTGAGTTTCTGGTATTCATTTCGATCTACGAACCGTTCCTCCTGAATTCTGGTTATGTAGGCCACATCGCAGTCCCACAGTGCTTTGATATCCTCTTCTTCTTCAAAGATAACCCCATGATTGCGCAAATCTTTCCGGTAGGATTCTGGAAGCGCCAGGTCCACAGGAGAGATAAAAATCATCTCAACGTCATAGTGGGCCAGTAGCTTGACCAGGCTATGGATGGTTCTACCAAACTTAAGATCTCCCACAAAAGCAATCTTCAGACCTTCCAGTTTCCCTTTTTCCTTGAAGATTGTGTATAGATCCAGAAGTGCCTGAGTAGGATGCTGGCCGGCCCCATCGCCGGCATTGATTACCGGCACATTAACTGCAGCAGCGGCAATTCTGGAGCTTCCTTCCACAGGATGCCGAATCACAGCAATGTCTGCATAGGCTTCTATCATCTTCATGGTGTCATAAAGGGTTTCTCCCTTGCTAATGGAAGAGAACTGAAATCCCACCGTGGATACAACTCGGCCGGCCAGGCGATTCATGGCCGTTTCAAAGCTAAGCCGGGTTCTGGTAGATGATTCGAAGAACAGGGAGGCCAGAACATTTCCTTCCAGCATCCCAAATACATCCTTTCCCAGTTCCTCGATGCGACGGGTATAGCGCATGATATAATCCAGATCCTCATGAGAAAACTGATCTGAGTCGAGAATATGAACGTGGGGAAATTCGTACATCCAGTATACACAACGGCGCGCCGCTTACCGCGTAAACAAAAAGCCGTCCGGCTGGGACTGAGCTCCATGGTTTTTGTCCTGACCCTTGTGGGCATCCCTGCCTTCGAAAACAGCACAGCCCAGGAGTTCTCCCGGCTACCTGAGATGCCCGAGACTCCTTCCCTGGATTTTGGAGCCGATAGTCCGCCTATAGGCAGGACCTGGAAGGAGAACGAAACCATCGTGCAGGCCTATGAAATCTGGGATGCACGATACTGTGAGTTAACTCCTAAACCCTTTCTCTGTGCTCGCTGCATTCGATCGGATCAGCAATTTGTTAGAATTATCTCTTTAGCAAAGGATGCATCCCCCTTTCGCCAGTATGAATGCAGACCATTCACCAGGCCCTATCTTTACTGATTCAATTTTTTCCGATTCTCAAAGAGCATGGAAAAAAGTAAAATACCTGGAAAGTCCATTGGCTCCGGATTCAATATGAGGCGATGAGCCGGTTGCTATTGGCTGGAAAAGCCGTATAACGGACTACAGTTACAGTACTTCGGATGCATGGACATAAGAGTTCCATCACAGTCAGGATGGTTTAGTGAAAAATGACGGGGTTCCGATGGGAGTAGCCCGGTAAGGCTGGAGCCCTTCAGCCTGAACCAGTTTCGCCGGCCGGGCTGAAGGGAGTTTCTTATGCAATATCCGAGAATTCCGGCCAGTTAAGGACTGGTTCTGGATTCCTGGTTTTCACATTTCCGAAGAAGTTAAATCAAAAGTCTGTGGACCATTTACCTTCCATGGATGGAGGCACATCTTTTTTACCTTCCATAGAATCCAGCAGATCGGCCGGATCCTGAGTATTGGAAGCAGGGGTTGTATCGTTACTCAGACCGGAGATGCGGGGGGCCGCTGGAGAAGAAAAGCTTTCGGTTCCGCAGGGTCCTCCAGGCTGAATACAGATCTTCCAGGGACCGGTTCGCTTCTCTGCGTTGTACTCGCCGGATTGATAGAGCTGACCGTTCCGGTAATAGTAGGTCCATTTGCCATGGGCCACATCCATTACATACTCGCCCTTAAAGAAGATTCCTCCGCCGGGATAATAGTCGGTCCATAATCCATGCTTGTATCCAGCTGTGAAGTTTCCCTCTCCGGACTTGTTTCCGTTGGAATCGTATACAATCCAGTGACCATCCTTATAGTTGTTCTTGTAGTTTCCCTCGGATTCCTTCTTTCCATTGGAATGGTACAACGTCCATTTACCGGTCATTTTGCCGTCGCGATAAGCGCCTTCTGCCTGCTTCTGGCCATTTTCATGGTAATAGGTCCATTCGCCCTGACGACTTCCTTCTTTGTAAGGTCCCCTGGCTTTTAGCTGGCCATTGGAATACCAGACCGATCGTTCGCCGTTGGCCGTAAGGAACCACACTTTTGTTTTGCTGAAATATGTGGCCCGGGCATCCACATCTCCCGGACGCTGGGGTGTAGCCATTAAGGGTGCACTCAGAAGGATTAAGGAAAAAGCTGCCAGAATGGCATAGTCCATTTTAAAGATCATTTTTCTGCGGTTTTGTATCATGATAGCCTCTAAAGGATGTTCGGTATTATTTTCGGCAACTTGACGGCTGGACTACGGAATATCCAGACAATCAAATCCGATTCCAGACACCGAATGCAGCGCTGCTATCCTTTAGACGAATATAATAATAGATGGATCAAAGCGCAAGCCCGGCAGACGGGCCTGGAGATTAATTCTGACAGATCTGCGCTTCCAGACTGGCCGCTTGCTTCTTCAAGAATAGATCCTGAGCAAACAAGGTATCCGTTCTCCGAATGCCATACAGGACTGCAGAATGGTCTTTTCTACCCAGCAGTATGGCAATTTCATTCAACTTCATACCGGCCAGTCGATTGAGGAAGTAGGCACTTAAATGCCTGGCCCGGACCACGGCCTGGTCTCGGGCACTGGAAGTGAGCAGGTCCGGATGAACGTTATAAAATTTACAGACTACGTCCAGCACCCGGGACGGCTCGACGGTCAGGCCGGACTGCATTAGATCTTCCAGAAGCCGGTCGGTCCAGGATGGATCTGCGGGCAACTGCTCAATGGCCAGTCGATGAATGGCATTTTGAAGCTTTCGATGATCGCCAGAAATTCTCTGCGCCAGATAGGTTGCATAACCATCTGGCAATTCCAGACCGTTTCTTAGGGCCAGAGCCTCAAGCAGAGAAGTGCGCCGGGCGTCAGTTAGATAATTCAGTTCCAGGGGACGGGCTTCCAGCAATCTGGATCGAAGGTCCGGTCCTACATCCATTTGACTTGCAGGCTGATCAGCTACCAGGATAAGTCTGAATTTGCCTTGCAGGGCAGAATCCATCAATGAGCGAAGCTGTTCTGCTGTGCGAACCGCTTTTTTGCGAAGGAATTGTAAATCATCGATGATGACCAGCTGCTGGCCATGCAGTTCCTTCTTCCACTCCAGTAACGTTCCTTCCCTGGAGGCCGTGGCAAAACTTACCAGAAATTCCTCCATGCTATAGGATCGGGTGCGATACCTGGCCGAAAGCACCCTGGCCAGGTGACTCTTACCACAACCGGACGGTCCTAGAAGATACAGAATTCCATTCCAATCGTTCTGACAGAGATCTGAGATTCTAGGCTCCAGGGCAGGGTCACAGACGAAGCCTTTCAATGCCTGAATCGAAGCGTTCTCGATATCTAAAGTATCAGAATTCAAGTCAGAATCTCTGGTTCTGCGGCTATCTGATTTAATGGATGTAGTTCCTTTCGGCTGGTCAGAAGTCCCGCTGATCAGGCAAACCTGAAATCCTGCAGGTAGAAGAGGGGCCAGACTCTGGCGAATTAGATGTCCATATTTCATCTCAATATGAGTAATTCGCCTATCATCGGAGGCGATGAGGTACAGCTTCCTGGACTCTAAATCCAGGTCATGATCCAGAGGCCGGATAAAGTGCTCAAAGAAAATCCCGGGCAGATGCGCTGACAGTGCATTGCAGGCCTGCTCCCAGAATTCGCTCTCAACTGATTTTTCTATTTCTGCCAGCATTTAGCGCTTCGATCCTTCTTGCGTTCTTCTATCGTTCTATTGTGCGATAATCACCCGATGCTGTAAATCTAGATGCTTCGATTCATCTTTGATCTAGAACCATAGGCGAAAATAATTCAGCGCGAAAGAGCAGGGAAGCCCCGATTGAAAAGGTTGTCCGTGCCAGAGCGCAGAATTATTATGTCGCATTAAAAAAGTATAGATACCAGAGTCTCCAGGTGCTTCTTAAAACACAACGATGCAGCGATTTCCAATGAGCAATTTGTAGTGGAAGACTGGTGGAAAGTACGGTGGACAAATATCTGGCATTGAGCGGAGCTTGCAGCCACTTCATTCCATTTACGGATTAATATTGGCAACAGACATGGGTTTAGAAACCTGGAGAGACATGGCGAAGCGAAGACCGGAAGAAAAGATTCAAGAGAAGAAAAGCAAGCTGCAAAAGAAGCAGGCTCTGATCATTGGTGCCTCTTCCGATATGGCGGTGGCAATGTCCGACCTTCTGGCATCCAGGGGTTGGAACCTCATTCTGGCAGGTAGAAATATCAAGGACATTCGAGACCAGTGTTCCGATCTGGGTATTCGTCATAAGATTTTGGCCGAAGCTTTAAGCCTGGATTTAATGGATGCAAAGCG
This sequence comes from Leptospiraceae bacterium, assembly GCA_040217195.1. GTDB lineage: Bacteria > Spirochaetota > Leptospiria > Leptospirales > Leptonemataceae > UBA3465. The sequence goes on from JAVJNR010000008.1 coordinate 325,603, forward strand.
TACGAGAAAGCAGATTGAATCCCTGGACGGTGTTCCAGAACTCACCGTTTGTTTTGCTGGCATCATGTTGAACGAGGATGATGCCAGGAGCAATTATGAAACAGCTGAAAAGATTTTGACCACGAATTTCAACGGAGTTGTGCAGGCCATAAATCCCATAGGTGAACTTCTGAAATCAGAAGGGCAGGGCACCATTGCCGTGGTTAGCTCTGTGGCCGGCGATCGAGGAAGACAGAGTAACTATCATTACGGTGCAGCCAAGGCCGGTCTAACTGCCTATCTTTCCGGACTAAGAAATTATCTATTTCCATTTGGTGTTCATGTACTGACGGTAAAGCCAGGGTTTGTGCGCACCTCCATGACGGAAGGCATGGATCTGCCCGGACCAATCACTGCCTCTGCACAGAAAGTAGCCGCCGATATCTGGAAGGCTATCAGGAAGAAGAAAAACAGCATCTATACTCTCTGGATGTGGAAATATATAATGACCATCATCTGCAGCATTCCTGAATTCGTTTTCAAGCGCCTGAAGCTCTGATGTATAAGTCGCTCAAACCTTTTCTCCGGCTAAAATAGGTGGCCTGAGAAAGGGATTCGATATTACACTTAAAGTAAGTATGTTTTCAGCCAGTATCTGGAGTAGCACCGTGCCCAAACAATCCGATGGAATTACAAAGCCCTCATTGAGAATTTTATCCAGTCAAATAATCCTACTTCTGGTCGGATGTTTGTTCCTGATATCAGGCGCCTGTAGACCCGGGGTGCATACCAGTCCGGAGATTCTATCTCTGGAAGGTCGTACACTGGAAGGCAATGATGTACCATTGAAAACCGTGGAATCCAGGGGAGTGGTCTTAAACTTCTACAGCCCAACGTGCATTCCATGCATCGAGGAACTACCTGCGCTGCACATTCTGTATGACCAGGCTCGTTCCCTGGGAATTGAGATGTACCTTGCTGTAAGTCCGGATCTGGAATCCAACGGTGTGGACATTTTGAAAGCTTCCAGCGATCCGGATTTCAAAGAAATGTATCCTCTACTGAAAGCCAGACTGGAGCAGGACATAGAACGCTACAATATTCGTATTCCGATGATGGTGCTCAAGCCACCTTTCGAAATCAAAGAGAAAGGACCAGTAACCGGCACTCCTGAAACAATCTTTCTAATGACCGATCCTTTGAGATTGCACTACAATCTGGTGGGACCGGTTACCCTGGGGCAAAGTCAGCAGGAAGTTCTATCCAGCAGCCGATTTCGGTTCGCACTGGACTTGCTGACTCAGCTTGCAGCCGCCAGTGGTCCAGCGGAATCGTCTCCCAGGGGTTATTGAAACTTCGCGTACTGGAAAGCCGTACCATTCTGATTCAGATTCTTTCCGGTAATTTTCGGATGAAGGGACAGTAGATTCAGGCACTTCTATTCTAAACGCCAAATCAGGCAAGGCGCAACATTGCGGATGTATCTGGTCCGTGTATCCTGGAGCAGAGCCAGCCTTAAAAAGTCCAGACAGTATTGATTCCGCAGACAGGATTCATAACAGGCCGCCGGAAGGTCGAGCCTGCTTACTGCAGGATTGCACTACCGTTTCCGGCCAGTAGTCTTTTTGGTTTTCTTTTTCGCCGTCTTCTTTGTAGTCTTTTTGGCCGTCTTCTTCGCCGTCTTTTTGGCGGATCGCCTGGTAGCTGCCACAGAACTCTTCTTGCCGGCTGACTTTTTCTTCGCCGTTTTCTTTTTGGCCAGTTTCTTTACGCCGGTTTTCTTTTTTGTTGATGCTGGTTTCGCAGTTTTGCTACTTTCTTTTGCGGCTTTTGTCTGCGATGTTGATTTTCGCCCTTTGCCCAGAAGTTCAATGGCCGGTCGACCAGAAGCGGTGTGGATATGTTCCAGCGGATACTGCTTTAGGTAATCTTTGATTTCTTTCTGCTGCCGGGCGGATGACCACTTTAGATGCTTACCGGCCAGACGAGCTACAGCTTCCAGCGCCGGTCTTTCCACTGGCCCGTAGGAACCCACTGCCAGTCTACGCACCAGAATGTCTTCCAGGGTGCGAGCCCCTTCATTTTGAACAGCGTACACCACCTGGGCCATAACATCCAGTTCCGGTCTTACTTTACTTACTGGTGCGCCCAGAGATCGATCCCGTTCCATCAGGTTTAGAACAGGAACATGCTCTGTACCATACATTGTAATCAGGTGAAGATGATTGGACTGAGCAATTCCTGCCATTCCATATTCTTTTAATGCAAAATCCCGGTAAATGTCTGCCGGGTTTCCGTATCCAGGAGATCCGAACAGAGGAAGTACCGATGTGTCTGCGCGGTTGGTAAGGACATCTTTTAATTCAGACTTTTTAAGAGCTCCCAGAACTACATCTTCGCCCAACTGACGAGACGTTGTCCATTTTCCCCCGGCTACAGATATAAGACCATCTATGGATTCTTCGGCATGATCATAGATTTCATATTTTCGACTGGCTTTGTAGGTGCCACTGTCTCCGTCTCCTGCAGCAATGAGAGGCCGAATGCCTATCGGTACGTGCAAAATATCTTCTTTGTTCAGTGGAGCCCCGGGTACCGTATCGTTTACATCGCTCATTAATTCATCGATGTCGGTTTCTGTGGGACGAAGATCATCCGGATGCCCCTTGAAGGGTCGATCCGTGGGGCCAATTAAACTGTGACCTTCCCAGGGGATAACGAAGAAATGGCGACCGGTGCGAGTGCGAAATAGAACGGAATGCTTGCCCATGATTGGCTTTGTGAGCAGATGAATTCCTTTTGATCTCTGTAGCTTCTGCCGGGGCTTATCTTCAAACAATCCAAGAACCAGGTCCATCCAGGGTCCGCTGGCATTAATGGTCAATGAAGCTCGGATGGTTGCAGTCTTACCTGTTAGACGGTCTCGAACATTAGCGCCGCTAATCTGTGTGCGGCCTCCAGACTTTTCAACCAGGAATTCCACCGCTTCGGTATGATTATAGGCCACAGCCCCTTTCTCCACGGCTGATTTCAAAAACGCCAGGGACAATCTTTCCGGACGCAGGCTCTGATAATCATAGTACTCAAAGCCACATTTTACTTCCGGGCTGTCCAGAGTGGGATCCAGTTCTACAATTTCCTTTTTGCTCAAATAGCGAGACCCGGGAATATGTTTGTCGTCTGGAACATCCTGATTTCGATCGAAGGAAAGTGTATCGTAGGTGAGCAGTCCGGCTCGCATGATCACTCGCCCGGGATGACTCCAGGGAAAGATAGGAATAAGAAAGGAAAGTGGACGAACCAGGTGACCGGCTGCCAGGCCCAGGATTCGACGTTCACGAAGACTTTCCCGAACCAGGCCAAATTCGTAGTTTTCCAGGTATCGCAGTCCGCCATGAATTAGCTTGGATGTGGCGCCCGATGTAGACCAACCAAAGTCATTTTTTTCCACCAGGCAGGCTCTCAATCCGCGTTCGCTTGCTTCTCGCAGAACGGCCAGACCGGTAATTCCGCCGCCTATGATCAATAGATCAAACTTGTCTGATTCCAGGTTTCGGTTTAAATTCATGAAGGCCTTTTCTTGATCAGGATCTTTCGTTCAATTTCGAAGATTTTAGATTCGATTTTCTCTTTTCCCAGGTTCTTCTTTTCGTTCTCTTTGATGAATAGATCTTCACCGTGCTCATCCAGAACCTCTCCGGGTCGCTTATTCTTCACTCCAATGAATTGAGCATGAAGAATTCCCGTTCCAGGCATTGGACCATCTTCCAGAGCAAGAACTCTGGTTATGGAACCCACAGTATCTCCGCTTATGGCAGGCTGGGTATGATATCCTTCGGTGTAACCAAGATCCCAGAGCATGTTCTCGGTAGTGTCCCGACTGGCCATACCGGCCAGCCATCCGAATACAAGTCCACCGTAAACAATGGGCTCTCCGCTCATCGGACCGGAAAGAGACTGGGAGTAAATCTTATCATAATGCAATGGATGGGTATTTCCCATGCGATAGGTCCAGGGCACATGCTCATCTGTAATGGTTCGCATATTCTTATGCACCAGAATATCGCCCACCTGAAAGTCTTCGAAGTATGTATTGCTACCGGTATGAGCAATCATATCTGCATCTAGTTTTTTTAGCTCCGGCAATTCTATTTCTGGATTACTCACCTCTGGAAAAGGAGCCTCTGGATTTCCACCCTGGGAAGGCCCGTCCCCTTTTCTGGGTGGAATCATGATTTTTCTTTCATACTGGATAATAACTTCGCCTGCCTGATTCAATCCCAGAGTCTTAACATGCACGATCCCAGGTTTTCCTTCGCCCCGTTCCCGGCGGTCCAGAACTTTAGAACGAGCTGTAATTGTATCTCCTGGATAGACTGGCTTTAGAAAATGAACATTATAGTAGCCCAGGTTGGCGATGGCTTTTTCTGAATTATTTTGCACACCCAGGGAAAGAACTACATTAAATACCTGGAGTGGATGAACGAGTAAATCCTTAAAACCGTGAGCCTGCGCATAGGGTGCGCTGAGAAAGAGAGGACATGCATCATGGAACACTGTGGCGTATTCCTGTGCGAATGTTCGATCCACTGTGAAGGCTCGCGGATGAATAAATACATCTCCCTGGTTGAAATCCTGCAGATATCGGCCATATTGCCGCTCCTGTCTCCTGGACAGATCTGCAGACACGGTGGAGGACTTTTCTTCTATGGTAGGTGCTTTGAACTTTGCCATCAAACCTTGATTTTTTTATGCAGCGCAGGACGCAACCGTTTTGAATTCGTCTCCGGGGCCAGGCAATCAGGCTTACATGGTGCCATAGTAGTCCGCCGATGAGTAATCATCGGGCAATTCTTCCAGTGTAGTGCCAATTAGCTCAAGACCGTCTCTATTCTCAGGAGGTATCAGGGTGCCTTCGGTACTGCAATCGGTGAATCGGCTCTCTACAAACCTGGTTCCGTGGAATCTGGACCGGTGCAGTTCGCAGTTCATTAGCTGGCAGTCCTCCATCTCAGAAAGGATTACCGAGGCTTTGGTAAAATCGCAGGATTGAAATTTTAAACTCTCCAGGTCGGTCTTCATGAAGGAGGTCTCGGGCAGACTTACTTTCGAAAAAGAGCAGTTCTTCAGGTGAGCTCCATGAAATGTGGAACCTCGTAGATCGGCACCGTCGAAGGTAACGAACTCCAGATCACAGCCTGAAAAGCAAACTCCTCGTAAGCCACTTCCAGTAAAATTCGCACCGGAAAGCTCGCTGCCGCCAAAGTCGCTTCCGGAAAGGTCCAGACCGGAAAGATCCAGGCCTCTTAAATCCAGATGTTTCAATTTCAGTCCATCAGGGAATTTTAGAAGCAATCGGTGGATTTCTTCGCGCGTGGATGGGAATCCGCCGGTCATACAGTATGGTAAGGAATCCATGGAAGCTGGCAACAATACATGGATACTTTTTCCGTCGCAGAAAGGATACACCTTATGCGATCTGAGGGGTTCAATGGAAATCTAGCCTGGAATGACTATAAATTGAGCATCCAGCCCGGTTAGCAGCTTTCAGGGATCCTGCCACATACCATGCTCTTGAATCAAATCAATCAATGCCTGGTCTGCTTCTGATGAGGGGATGTTCTTTCGAACCACTTCTTTGCCATGGTACAGATTGATTTTTCCTGGTGCAGACCCCACGTATCCAAAATCCGCATCTGCCATTTCACCCGGCCCGTTTACAATGCAGCCCATGACAGCAATCTTAACTCCTTTCAGATGACCGGTCTTGGATTTGATCCTGGCCGTGGTTTCCTGAAGATCGAATAACGTACGGCCGCAGGAAGGGCAACTAATGTACTCCGTGCGGTAAAGCCGAATACGGGTAGTTTGCAGTAAATCCAGAGCCATGGAAACAGCGGATGCAGAATCTGAGGATTGAACCAGGATTCCGTCTCCCAGGCCCTCCAGAAGCAACCCTCCGCTATGAATGGATGTGCGATACAGGGATGCATTTTCGTTAATCTCAGCCTCTGCTGCAGAATCCATGGAGCTTGCCAGTTGCTTTCTGGCACCGGCCGAGGAGAATAAAACCACAGGGATTCTCTGACCCATTTTTTCCAGAATCTCCACTGCCAATCGATAGCTAAGAGTTGCGGATACAGGTTCCTGGCAATTCAAAGTAAGCCAGGTGGGTTTCCAGGAAGCGATTTGATTCAAAGCGTCGGGCAAATCTTTGAGATCGGCTACCGAGCCAATCTGAAGACAATAGGCCGCTGCCGGGTTCAAGGAATGGTCTGCTTTCATGCTCTGCAATTCTGAGATTGTAAATTGATAGAGGGGGAGAACCGATGGTGCATTCAGAGGTTCAGCGTTGCCTAAATCCCAATCGTCCTGAATGGACCTGGAAAGATATACAGGTATTTCACTTAAACCTTCTAGCTGAGCCTCATCCTCGATAACTACAAAATCGATTCCTTCTAATTGATCGGGCAGCTTCTGATCCGCACTGAGCCAGATGCCGGCGCGAACGGGATTCAGTGCTCCGAATGAAATAGCAGGCGCAAGGGAACCTTGCGTATTCTCAGTATCGATCTGAGCGCTGGCTGGAGCATCCGTCTTTCTTCGCAGGGTTGTGTACGGATTGGCCAGAGATTTGCATCCCAGTTCCGACACACGGCTTGCCAGGTTCAACGAAGAGCTTTGCAGGGCCTGGATTTGAGTTTTCCAGGATTGGCAAAATTCTTTCAGTGCATTTTCCTGGAATCGATTGTATAGATCTGCCAGAGCTCTGGCCACAGGTACTTCATGTACTGCATCCTCGGTTAAGGAGACTCGAATCGTATCTCCCAGTCCATCCTCCAGCAAAGCGCCGATTCCACATGCAGATTTCATTCGTCCATCTTTGCCATCGCCTGCTTCTGTAACTCCCAGATGCAGAGGATAATCCATGTCTTCCAGGCGAAACCGCTCCACCAGCATACGATAGGCCTGAATCATTACCTGAGGATTGCTTGCCTTCATAGAAACGATAATATCCCGGTAATCATAGAGTTCTGCAATCTTGATAAACTCTATGGCCGATTCTACCATTCCTCGCGGAGTATCACCGTAGCGATTCATGATACGATCGGACAGTGAACCATGGTTGACTCCAATACGCATGGACCGGCCAAGCTCCTGGGCGCGCAAAACCAGAGGCTTAAACAAATCATGAATTCGTTCCAGCTCTTTCTGGTACTCCAGGTCCGTATACTCTCGAACAGCAAACATCTTTGTATCTGCGAAATTGCCTGGATTGATGCGAACCTTTTCTACATACTCTACCGCTGTCAGTGCCGCTCGCGGAGAGAAATGTATATCTGCCACCAGCGGACCTGTATATCCCTGCTCATTTAGTCTGTTTCGAATGCTTTCCAGGTTTTTGGCCTCTTTCGGACCCTGGGCTGTAATCCTTACTATCTCGCATCCAGCATCAAAGAGCTGAATGGCTTCGGCCACTGTGGCCTCTGTATCCAGAGTTGGCGCCACGGTCATGGATTGAATTCGGATGGGATTGCTGCCGCCAACTCCAACAGAGCCTACCATTACTTCCCTGGTGTTACGTCTCTGGTAGGAGAACAGGTCATTCGTAAAATTCCCATTGGGCTCAAATTCCAGGCTTTGAAAAGGGGGTGCGGATTGATCCGTATTGACGGCTGAGTTCACAATTCAAAATTGAAACGAAACCCTTCGGGAGCAACAGAAAAATGGCCAATCCAGGATTACAGCCTTTCGACATTTCGGACTATGAAGGACTGAGAGGTCTGAACTTCTTTGAGGAGGACCGAGTTCTGCAGAGAATCATGCTGCAGCATGCCAGTGGACTGGAAAAGGACCATGCCGCGGACATGATGGGGCATATCCACGGATATGGAGGACTGACCGGCGGCATCCTGGATGAATTAACTGTGGCTTCCCATAGAGAGGGAAAGTATGGTGAAATCCGCACTTTTGATCGATCCGGTAACCGAATCGATGAAATAGATTACTGTGCAGAACAACTGGAATCCAGAAGAATCTCCTATGATTACGGAATCGTCAATCTGGACTTCCATCCAGAGTGGAAGCATCCATTTACAACGTTACACCGAATGGCCCTGGCCTATCTATGCAATGAGGTAGGAGAAGGAGGAGTGGCCTGTCCACTGGCCATGACCGATGGGATGATTCTGGCTCTCAAGGAACTGGGTACCGATGAGCAAAAGGAATTGTACCTCCCACTTGTGGCCGGTCCCGGAAGTTATAGTCATTTCATGTGCGGCCAGTATGTCACGGAAAGAGTAGGCGGATCCAATGTAGGAGCCAATCGTACTGTGGCAAGACCTCTGGAAAACGGCAAATGGGTATTAACCGGAGAGAAATGGTTCTGTTCCAATCCTGGTGATCTATGGGTCACAACGGCGCGAATTGAGGATTCGGAACGAATTGGTATGTTTCTGGTTCCCAGACTGAAAGAGGATGGAACCAAGAACGGCTATCAACTGCTGCGAAAGAAAGAAATCATTGGCTCTCGGGGAAAACTAACCGCTGAGTGCACCTATGAAGATTTGATCGCTGAGCCCCTGGGTCGAGTATCCCATGGCCTGGCCAACATAATACGATATGTAATCAAAACCAGCCGTATGCATGTGGCTGCTGGTGCGGCCGGCATGGGACGAAGAGCTCTTCGCGAGGCCCTGGCGTACACATCCGTGCGAACAGCCTACGGAAAACGAATCATAGATATTCCTGTGACCACTCTACTGCTTTCCAGAATGAGCATTTTACAGACGGCTGTGGAGCTGGCCATTTTTAGAACTTTTAGAATGGAAGAAGAAGGGGATGTACTGAGCGGATTGTTAACTCCATTGATGAAATACTGCTCCAGCGTGCATTCCACCTGGCTGATTCAAAAAGCGATGATGCTACATGGTGGCAATGGAATCCTGGGTGATTTTTCGGTCCTGCCCAGGCTGCTAAACGATTCAATAATCAATGAAACCTGGGAAGGGGCTCATCCACTTATCCAGGAACATGCACTAAAAGCCTATCATAGACCGAAAATTAAACGTGCTCTGGGAGAATGGATCGAAAGAACCGTTCAGAATGCCACCGGAAGCGCCGCTGCAAGTACGGCCCGGGCACTGCAAAAGGAATGGCAGGATTTCAACTCTTTCATGAGCGAAAACAGTCATGATTTTTTGGAGCTGAACCGGGAAGCTGTATGTGATCGATTGTATGGTATTCTTTCGGTGGTGCTGCTGCTCGAACAGTCCCTGTATTCGCCGGAACCATCGCCGGCCCTGGAAGTCTTGAATTCCGAAATAATGCCCGATGGAAACGATGAGGTAAGATCAGGCTTTGAATACTGGAGCCAGAGAGTGGAAAGAGAAAACAAGATCTTTGCCCTGATGGCATCGGGGATGATGGAAATGCAAATTCACGGTCGTGAAACCGCAGCCAGCTCAGACGGTGTTTTCTCCAGCATGGAAAGTATGAAATCCATTGTAGGCTTTCAGGGGTTAATCAATCCCTGAATTCTCAGTGCGGGCACAGGACCAAAAAAGCGGCTGTCCAGTCCAGAGTAGCGGTTATCTGCCAGAAGGAAGTATTCTCCAGGTTTGAGTCTTACCGGAGGCATCTGATCCCAGGCGCTGTCTGCAAGGATGGGTCTTTTTTCACCCAGGGCCTGGTAGGCCACTTCCTGGAATGATTCCCGCAGAAGTCGGCCATTGATGTAGACTTGAGCGTCTCTCAATTCAATCGTCTGTCCGGGTAAGCCAACAATCCGTCGAATCATATGCACATCTTCCAGTTCTGGATGGCGTAAGACGACCACGGCACCGGATTTAAGATCTTCTGAGCCAAACATCCTGGAAACATATACCACCTCTCCCGATTTAAGAGAAATGTCCGATGCAGGAGCCATGGATTGGTCCGGTATTTCCAGAGGATAGGCAACCCAGCCATGCAAAATCCATCTTACCAGAACACCAAGCAATACAGCCAGCACCAGACCAGTGGCCAGTCCCGCTCCCTGGATTTTGCGTTCCCGATTGGGCACCAGGTCTCTATGACGAAGATTCATAAGAAAACAGGGAGTGGTCAGGCTATGCCGGGTCAACCGGAATCTAAAATCGCTGGCCAGTGAGCTCCCTGGTCTCAGTCTGGAATTCGTGGCGGACTATATCTATATAGATACTCAGCAGGCCCTGGATGATGCCATGAGCCACATTGAGAACTCGCCCTACCTTGCCCTGGATACGGAAAGCTCAAGCTTCTATACCTATTTCAACGAACTGTGTTTGCTTCAGTTCAGCTGTCAGGGAATGCATGGAATCATAGATCCACTGGCCGGACTGAACCTGGCAAGCCTTGGACAGGCCATGGAAAACCAGGCGATAGAGAAAATCTTTCATGCAGCAGCCTCTGATATCGTTGAACTGAAACGGGACCTGGGCTGGAAATTTGTAAATGTATTCGATACATTCCTGGCCTGCAAGTATCTAGGATTCGATGCCTGCTCCCTGTCTGCTCTGGTGCATTACTATTGCGGTGTAACCCTGGAGAAGGGCGAGCAGAAATCGAACTGGAAGCAAAGACCTTTAACTCAATCTCAGCTCGATTATGCACATCTGGATACTCTATATCTGGCAGAAATCAGAAACCATATGCATCCTGAACTGAAAAAGCAAGGTCTGGAAGAGGAGTACTATCAGGAAATCGAATTCCAGGTGGCCAGCTTATCGGCGGATGTTAAGGAAAAGGATCCAGATTCTTATGCGAAGGTAAACGGAGTGCAAAAGCTTAGCGCTCCAGAGCGAGGACGATTCAAAGCAATCTTTGATATTCGTGAAGAGGAGGCGGCAGCACAGAACATTGCTCCCTTCCGACTCATAAACAACCATGAAATGATACGCATGGCCAGAAATGTTCCCGAAAAAGCATCTGATTTCAGACGATTCAAAGCTCATCCCAGGTTCTTTGCCAGACGCAGCGACGATTTATTAAAATCCATCCAGGGGGCAGAACCCATTGAAAGGAATCGGCTGCCGGCCCCACCGGTATTTGAGGCGGGAACCGAAGAATTGTTCAAAACACTGAAAGGCTGGCGAAGCGAAGTGGCTGAAAAAAGAAATATGGAAAGCGGAATGATTCTGAATAACCGGGTATTGAAAGAGATTGCCCGTCAAAGGCCGGTTACCATTGATCAGTTGAAATCCATGGATTTGATGACCGCCTGGAAAGCAGAGAATTATGGCCCGGAAATACTGACGACCATAGAGGCAGCCGAAAGCGATAACAGGAAATAACTGCCCGTACTACTGGAGATTCATATGCCCTCAAATAAACCATCTCGATTTACTATTGCCACCCTGGTGTTTTTAGGAGTACTGGTTGGCACATTTCTCAGTCCTCTGATATATAGCGGATTTCGAAACTCGGCGAATTACCAGTTCTCGGATGCCCAGCCCCTGAGTGCTGACGATCAGAAGGTGGCCCTGGCATTGCAGGAAAACTACATGAATGTTTTTCGCAAGGCTCAGCCTTCCGTAGTTTACATCAGAACAAATGTAGTCATTCAGCCGCGAAACTTCTTTGAGTACTATCGCCAGGTCGAAGGAGCCGGTGCAGGCTTTGTAATCGACAAAGAAGGTTACATAGTTACCAACAACCATGTTGTTGCAGGGGCCAGAAGGATAGAAGTTATCTTTAGCGATAGCCGTACTGTGGAGGCCACCCTGGTGGGCCGGGATGAAGCTTCGGATATTGCTCTGATCAAAGTGCCAGCCTCAGATGATCTGGTACCGGCTGTTCTGGGAGACTCTGATAAGGTGGAGCCAGGACAGATGGCATTTGCTCTGGGTAGCCCGTTTGGACTGGAAAGCACATTTACCATGGGAATCATATCTGCCAAGGCGCGAAAGGTAGATAACTCCAGGTATTCCAGGATTCAAACGGATGCTTCCATTAATCCAGGGAACTCCGGAGGCCCGTTGCTCAATATTTTTGGTGAAGTGGTAGGCATCAATCAATCCATCATTTCGCCAAACGGCCAGGGGGGATCAGTGGGAATTGGATTTGCCATTCCTATCAATGAAGCCAAGGCTATCATTCAGCAGCTTAAAACGGAAAAGAGAGTTATTGGAAAACCAGCCCTTGGTGTGTCCCTGACTCAGCCCGGCCAATCCTTTCGCAACTATCTGAATCTGGGTAACGAACCAGGAGTTCTGGTGCGATTCGTAGTGCCCGGTTCGGCCGCAGAAGAAGCTGGTATTCGGCAAAACGATTTTATTACAAAAGCTAACGGAACGGTCATCGAAGAGCCTGATGATTTGATTGCTCAGGTCCAGGAGACTGGAGTCGGTAACAAACTGGAGCTGGAAATCATTCGAGACGGAAAGAGGATCAAGGTCACAGCTACCATCGGAGAAGATCTACAGACCGGAAGTCCCATGTAATTTACCAGCCTTGTAGCGCAGCCTTATTTGCTGCGCGAAAGTCGTGCTAGACCCTGCTCTGGAGAATGATATGCAGCCTACAACCGCTCTTCAACTGGATCAGTGGATTCAACTTCAGGAATGTGAATCCACCAATGAATTGCTTATGTCCGGAGACTATGCACCGGGAACTATTGTAACCGCACAGAACCAGACCTCTGGCAGGGGCCGTTCCGGTCGTCGCTGGCGACAATCTCCGCAGAAGGCTCTGTATTTTTCAGGGATTTATGCATGGCAGGAACCTCCTGGTCCTTTGTTCTCCCTGGCTGTTGGACTGGCGGTGCTTGAAGCCCTGGAGAAATGGCCTGCTCTGAAGCCACATACTCCGGGATTGGGCCTCAAATGGCCCAACGATTTGATTCGAATTGCCCGGGATAATTCTCTTCAAAAGATTGGAGGAATTCTCATCGAAGGGAAGCTACAGAATTCAATGTGGCATTCTGTAGTGGGCATAGGTCTCAACTGGCAGGGAGCGCCGGAAGCTTCGCAAGAGGATCCCATTTCCCCGGGAGCCCTTATTTCGCAAGGTTCGCAGAAAGCGAATCCAGACAATGCCAGGGAAGGACAAGATCCCGAGAGTACTTCAATGCAACAATTTTTGCCCTTTCTGGTGGAACGATTAAATGCTGGTGCTGCCGGCTATCAGCGTCCTGATTTCCTGAGAGACTATCTTGCACGGGACGTCTTGCAGCAAAGGAAGGTGCGTTTGCAGGAAGGGAAGGTGCGTTTGCAGGAAGGGAATGAAACGGTAGAAAGCCGGGTAAGCGGAATCAATTCCGAAGGCTCACTGGTTCTTGAGAATGGAACTATCATTTCCGACAGTGCTCGCCATCTGGAGATCATCCAATAGAAAGCTAGCTTCCATCCGCGGGGCACCGCATGAATCTTGAATGCCTTCTGGCACCGAATCCATGAAAGATAAAGAAGAGAACGGAAACTATGAAATATGGCCTGGCAGTAGATATTGGAAACACAAATACAGTTTTTGGACTTTGCCTGGAAAGTAGCGGGGAAATTCTTAAATCCTGGAGAACTGTAACCCATCGAGACCGGACTTCGGATGAACTGGGGATCTTCCTGAAGGGGTTCCTGCAATCCGCAGGCATTGAAGCGATGGATGTTGGATATTTCATCTACAGCTCCGTTGTTCCCAGCTTTAATCCAATTGTAGAGAAAATGGTTCGGGACTATTATCATACGGAGCCTTTGAAAGTTCACTATGAGCTACCGCTGCCCATAGAGTTCGTTTATCCAAGGCCTTACGAAATAGGTCCGGACCGAATCGTAAATGCTATTGCAGCCAGTAAGATGTACGGAGGTGATTTGATTGTAATCGACCTGGGCACCGCAACTACCTTTTGTTTGATGCATGGTTCGCAATACATGGGCGGTAGTATTGCTCCTGGACTCAAGCTGTCCATGGAGGCCCTGTCCAGACGGGCGGCCATGCTTCCACCCATTGAATTTGCCTGTCCCCCGGGTGGTGTGCTGGGGGATTCCACCATGCATTCCATCCAGTCCGGCTTTTTCTTTGGATGGATAGGTTTGCTTCGCGAAATCATCGAGCAATTTCGCGCAAGGGAACCGGACCGAAGCTACAGAGTTATTGCCACTGGCGGTCTGGCCTCCTTGATTCATGCAGAAAGACCGGATCTATTCGATGAAGTGGATGGACTGCTTACTTTGCGCGGTCTGCAAATGATCCATGAACATCTCAATAAGAAGTAAGGGAAAATCCCGCATTTTTGAGCCGGCCTGGATTAAAGTACTGGCTTTGCCTGGCAAGACCCGTTATTCATTAGATGCATGCAGTAATGCCAACCAGGATATGAGGTTCAAAACTGTATGACGAATTTCCTGCTGAGAATGAAGAGAATTGCCAGAGATCTCTGGCTAAGTTGACTGTGTCCGAAAACTATGAGCCTTGAAGTAACGAACCTGATAAAAACCTACAAGAAGCAATTCACAACCAAGCCACCACTTACTGCTGTGGATGATATTAGCTTCCGGATCAATCCCGGCGAAATCTATTCCTTGCTCGGCCCCAATGGAGCAGGAAAGTCCACTACCATAAAGATGATTGCCGGGCTGGTCCTAGCCACCTCCGGAGAGATCAAAATTGCCGGAAAAACTGGACGGGGCCCCAGTTATCAGAAGCTGAGCGCCATACTTGAGGGTACCAGAAATGTTTACTGGCGATTAACGCCTCTGGAAAATCTGCATTACTTTGCCAACCTGCGGGGAGTGCCTTCCAGCCTTGTGAAGGAAAAAGCTCCCCGATTACTGGAAGAGCTGAATATCGACGCCAAAAAGAAAAATCAGTCCCAGCATCTTTCCCGTGGTATGCTACAGAAATTGGCACTTGCAGCAGCGCTAATCACTGATCCAGAAGTTCTATTACTGGATGAACCCACCCTGGGCCTGGACGTTGAAAGCGGCCGAAAGATTAAGGATATGATCCTTCGGATGGCCCGCGAAGAAGGAAGGACCATCTTACTTACAACTCATCAAATGGACCTGGTAGAAGAAATCGCAGACAGGGTGGGCATTATCAACCATGGAAAACTAATCCAGGAAGGTACTCTGCCAGAGCTTCGCGCTGTGTTCAAGAGCCACATCTACAGACTGAGAATTAAGGGTGAGATAGACTGGGATGTAAAATGGAAGGACCGCGGTCTTCAGCTAATGCAGAAGCAAAATGATGTAAACCTCTATGAACTGGATCTGAAGGATAGCCATGGAGTCTCCGAGCTATTGTCCTATTTATCCCAGAAGCAAACTCAGGATTCCTCCCTGGAAATTCTTTCCTGCCATCGAGTAACGGATGAGCTGGAAGAGATTTTCCTTCGAGTGCTCAGACCGGAGCAGAATTAACATTCCCTTTGGCCAGACGTCAGGTCTGGCATTGGCAGTAAATTATACCGAAATACCTACCATGGATACCAGCTTTATATGAAGATGATTAGAGAATTCGCATTGATAGTGAAAGCAGAGTTCAAGAGAGATCTGCTCTTTATGTATAGATATCCTCTGGAGATTCTATCGTTTCTGTTTTTCATGTATTTGATTTTGATGGCCATTCTTCTGGGTCTTTCCGAGCTAATGCCCAAAGGGCATGGATTATCCGGAGCGGATAGTCCCATAGATCGAGAAACTATGATTCTGGGGTATTGCCTGATGCAGTTTGTTCTGGCCACACAGATGGGATGGTCCGGCCAGATACAGAATGAAAGTCAGACTGGAACACTGGAGCAGCTGAGTATTTCCGGTCATTCCCTGGCCGGAGTGCTGCTGGCCCGGGGCATATCGCAGCAGCCCAGACAAATTCTCAGCTTCTTTCTTCTTCTTGGTGCCTATTTCCTGAGCATACCCGACACAGGTATAGAGCCGGGAAGAGCTCCCCTGGTTATTCTTGTACTGAGCATTACTGCCTTTGGCGTCTATGGAGTGGCCTATCTATTTGCAGGACTGACTCTAATTTTCAAACGAGTGGGTTTCTTTTTCCAGATCATTAACTTTGCCTTTCTGGGTCTGTTCTGGCAAAATCGTAGCAGCATGGCCGATGGCTCCTGGTCTGCCTTCCTTTACGATGCCTTTCCTCTTACCAGGGGAATGACCATGTTGCGAGAGGCTGTGGTCCCTGGTGGCAATGAACTGGGACTGGAATCGTTTTTACAATTCGCTGCTATTTGTCTAATGTTTGCATTCGTAGGCTACTGGCTTTTTCGCTGGATGGAAAATAAGGCCAGGATGCAGGCTCTACTATCTCAGTATTAGAATGGTTCCCCTTCCGTATTAGAGGGATTCGCAAAGGAAGCCGGGAAATGGAAAACTCCTGTCACCGGCATACTCCAGAGTACCGAGCCTATTCAGTCTTCCGGCGCAACAGAACCATTCTGTGGCCAATTTCGAGCAGACCAGAAAGGTGTCCAGGAATGCGAAATCCCGTGACACCTTTTTCGGAGTCTGGCAAATCCAGAAATAATTTTTTCCTTGTTCAACTCATTCCTGACGTCTATTTCATATACCGGTAGACCCCATGTCAGACGTCAGCAAAAGAAGAACAGGTAAGTATCCTCAAAGAATTCTCATCGTCGAGGATGATCCGATTACCGGACGAGTTCTGGAATCCATCCTGGAGAGATCACACTATGAATTTCGAATAGTGCCCACGGCCGAAGAAGCTATGGTTGCCATCGACAATTCTTTCTTTCCTGTAATTGTAGTAGATCTCCATCTTCCGGACAGCAGTGGCCAGGATTTGATTCAGCAGCTCAATGAGCAGCCCGTGCCTCCTATTATTCTGGTTCATACCGTAGAGCAGGACCGGGAAAGAATCATTGAAACCATGAAATTGGGTATCTACGATTATTTGATCAAACCGGTGAGCGAAGGAGATCTATTCAATCGCCTGGAAAAATCCCTGGAAGTCTTTGAGCTACGGCAGATGCAAAGAGATCTGGAAAAGGAAAGGGAAATCCGAGTAAGAAAGCAGCTCAGCTGGAATCTCTGGAAAGAAACATTGATCTTTCGCAATGGAGATCGCTTTGATCAGTCTTTGTTTGGTAACCTTCATACAATCGTTTCCCAGGGCCGCGGATTTGGCATGCTTGTGAGCATGGTTCGAGATATGCAAATGATGGGTCAACAAACCGACGATGGACTACTGATTCCTGATGCCCTGGTCAATATGCTGATAGAGAATTCGCACAGCGCTGAACAGGCAATCCGGCGATTTCAATCCATCAACACTATCCTGCGAACTCCACCAGAACTTCAGCCCTTAACCGTTGCGGAATTCTATGATGAAGTAGAATTCATTCTGGATGATATGAAGGAAATGGCAGC
Source organism: Leptospiraceae bacterium (assembly GCA_040217195.1). Taxonomy (GTDB): domain Bacteria; phylum Spirochaetota; class Leptospiria; order Leptospirales; family Leptonemataceae; genus UBA3465. The sequence continues at coordinate 342,930 of JAVJNR010000008.1, forward strand.
TCTCAAGAATCAAAGTTTTGCACTGAGCTCGGGTGGTAAGGATGAGAAGGATCGCTATGTTCTGATTGAGAGAGACACCCTTAGAGAAGCCATCCAGGAAATAATGATCAATGCTATGAAGTTTTCCAGAGAGGGCAGTTCCATTCTGATATTATTCAAGCCTCTGGTGGAAACCCTGGAATTCTCAATTGTATCGGAGCCAACGGAAAACCATGGAGTGGTGGGGATTCCCGAGCAGTATGAAACAGCCATTTTTGAACCATTTTACAGAGTGGGCCGAACAGTGGATGAGCGTTTCGCAACCCTGGATTACGGACTGGGACTTACCTTCGCAGATAAAATCGTTCGAAAGCATGGCGGTAGAATTCGAGCATTCAACGTAAAGGATCATTTAAATCTGGAGAGAGGTGGTCAGGTTCGAGTGAATGTACAGACTGAAATACCTCTAATCAGCGAAAAGGATCTGGCCCAGGTTAATCTGCAGGACCCGGCCAGGACAATCATCCAGCCCAGGGTGCCGGCCGGACCTGTATAAATTGAAGTAGATCTCAGTAGCTGCTCCGGAACACTAACCCGGGAGACCTTGTTCAATCTCCTGGTTTAGAGCTTCGCTCAGGCGATCGTAGGCCGGTCTGAGCTTTTGTATTTCTGCCGCAAGGCCTTCGGAATCTTCAGCCCTTGCGGCTGCCATAATTCTCTGGCACCGATCTCCTAACTCCGTGCCTCCTATGTAGAGAGCACTTCCTTTCAACCTGTGTACCGCTTTGTAAAGTCCCTCAAAGTCCTTGCTTGCCAGCGCCTCCGAGGCGGTGTCCAGCAGCGCCGGGGAGTCCTGAAAAAATAGTTCTCCCAGTTCTGCCACCAGGTCCTTCTTGCCCGGTCGATTGAGGGATCGGAGCTTTTCGATTGTTTCTGGATCCAGGACCGGTTTGTTCTCTGACATGTTACAAAGGTGCAACTGGTTTCCGGTGATGCAATAATGTTTTCACCTGCGCCAGTTGCGCCCACCATACAGGGATGGAATGAGCGATTGCTTTTTTTGGATCCGCCAGAAGCATTTCCGGGGAAGCCTTTTTTTGACTGAATTATCGGTTGTCTGAGAAATGGTCGCATTCGAGCCTGGATGTATGTCCACAATCTTTTCCAGGATTATAGCAGGCGAAATTCCCTGCCACAAGGTTGCGGAGGATGAGAACCATCTGGCCTTTCTGGACGTAAACCCTGTGAAGAAGGGCCATGTCCTGGCAATTCCCAAAAAGCCCATAGACTACCTGTTTGATATGCCTGAAAGCGAATACACCGCATTGAATAATTTTGCGCGAAAGGTGGGTATTGGACTTAAACGAGCCATCCCATGCAAACGCATCGGCACGGCGGTAGTGGGACTGGAAGTACCCCATGTACATATTCATTTGATTCCGCTGGATAGTATACAGGATATTTCCTTCACTTCGCCTAGATTGAAGTTCAGCACAGAAGAATATGAACAAATCGCCCGGGACATTAGCAAGGAAGTGCAACTTTGAAACTGCAAAAATACATAGAAGAACGAATTCAGAGTCAGAAACGACCTCTGTACATGCCATACATCACCTGCGGGGATCCGGACTTTCAGCATACAGTGGATTACGCCGTTGCACTCATTGATGGAGGTGCCGATATCCTGGAACTTGGAATTCCATTTTCCGATCCCACCGCCGATGGGCCGGTAATCCAGCAGGCCATGGTGCGAGCCATGGCCAGACCGGACTTTAGCATCGATAATGTACTGCAGGCAGCTTTCGACATTCATCAGAAACGACCGAATGTACCCATCGTTTTACTGGGTTATCTGAATCCAATATTGAGCCATTTCTTTGCCGAGCTGGATCCAGAAAATGAGAGAAAGGCGGATCCAGTACTGGACCCAGGCAGTGGCTGCCATCGAAGCATTGAGCGATTTCTGAACCGAGCCCAGGAGTGCGGAGTGCAGGGGCTGGTTATTCCGGATCTTCCCTTTGACAGTCCGGAAGCGGAGCTTTTCAGAAACCATCCCGGAGATGTTGCACTTATTAACATGATCGCCCCTAACACCGCTTCCAGGCGGGAAAAGGCAATCTGTAGCCAGGCCCGGGGATTTATCTACTATGTAAGTAGCCTGGGTACCACCGGAGAGAGAAAAGATCTTCCATCTGAAACAGCAGAAAAGGTCCGCCAATTAAAGAATGATTCCGGAATTCCACTGTTCGTCGGATTTGGCATTAGCCAGCCAGACCAGGCCCGGGAACTGGCCTCCCATGTAGATGGAATCATTGTCGGAAGCTTGAATCAGAGAATTATCGATGAAAATCCCGAACACGCTGCGGACAGGTTAAGGGAAACTACAGCAGGATTCATCTCTGCCATAGAGCCATCTCAGACCCTGGCCTGATTGCGCAATACAGCCTCGAAACCGGGGCCGCCCTCGAAAAACACTTGTAAGTCCCGGGCAGTCCATCATTCACTTTCTCATGCGCAAATTCGGTCTCATTCTGTTGCTCGCGGCGGCCGCACTTTTTATATTTCTGCCCATCGCCCTGGGCTCCGCTCTATTATTTGAGTGGGATTCCATGGTAATCTTTCTTCGGCTCTTCCGGGAGCTATTTTTTACCCTGGTTCCTGGCCTGATTGTAGCCGGCCTATTTCTGCTCTTTTTTGACCGGATTATGGACTACACGGAGTCCCACTCCTGGGCTGTGTATATCTGGCTGGGATTGCTCTTTCTGGGATCCTTCTGGTATTTCATGGCCTATACGGCTGCTCCGGACTCTGTATTTATTCAGGTAGAAAATATAGTTCCTGGAGATGATCTATTTTCGCCTGACCTTCAGGTATTCTCTCTCTATGGCGCACTTACGATAATAGTCGTAGCCGGTATTTTTCTTCTCCGTTCCGTGAAGGACCTGAGATGGGACACGCTCAAATCCGGCGCACTGCTTCTGGGCTTCTTAATTTCTCTTGGTTTTAGTTTCTTACTACATCGGGTACCTTTGATCGGCCAGATGGAAGATCAGGCCATTGGAATGCGCTATTCCTGGATGCGAGATCCCCATTCCCAGTTCTATGGAGATACAGGAGAGAGATACTGCCAGCCACCTCTCACTGCAGAAGAGCAGGCCCAGGAGGATCGGGAACGATCCAATGAGCAGGGCACCCGATCGCTTACACCTCCTCCGGATGGAATTCGAAGTGATATAGTAATCCTTGGCCTGGACAATACTACAATTGAGCGCTTGAAAGGAAAATGGCCCCTTAACTGGGAAGTTTACGGAAATCTAATTAGCCTTTCGGATAATGCGGAAGAAGCAATCCTGCTATTTGACATTAGCTTTATTGATGAGAAGGGAGTGTTCGGAGGCGAAGACTGTGGAACCAAACTTCGGTGCGAACCGCTGGGTGGCAATCGCATGGTACCTCAATCGGAAGCACTGGCCCAGGCCGCGGAGAATTCCAGGATAGATGTACTTTCTGACTTTCCGTTCGAAGTTGCGGCCAAGACGATGGATGACATTCCAGACATCCAGGAGCGTACAGATATAATTAGCAGCAAGTTCAGAATCGAACGAGTTGAAAACGTAGAATACGGCAAGCCCTGGGGAAAATTGATGCATCCTCCGTATCCCGATCTACTTCGACATCTGGATGGAGCCGGGTATGCGAATATTCTAAAGCACTCCTCCGGTATGAACTTCCAGATGCCCGTTGTGGCCATCTACGATAATCCGTTCAACAAGCGAAAAGAGGTTTATCCTGGTATTGACCTGGTTGCAGCAGCAGAGTACTACGGAGTAGATATTCGAAAGGATGTTTCTGTAGATTTTTTGAAGGGTGAAGTTCGCATTGAGAATATTCCGGAAGGCGATTCGGCCATGGTCAACATGGAGACGTTTGAGGCGGTACCCAAAATGGCCCGACCTAACCCGGAGCGAACTGTAGTTATTCCCATCGATAGTACAGGCCAGATGCTCATCAACTTCAGAGGCGGTCGCTATTGCTTCAAGAGCTATAGTCTTCTGGATTTCATGGACCGGTCAGAAACCAACGAAAACTTTATCCAGAATTTTGATAAGAACATAATGCTTGTGGCCATGTATTATGCAACCGGTGTGGGAACAGCGAAGGACATACACCTTTCTCCCTATGGCGATATGGCCGGTATTGAACACCATGCCCATGCTCTAAATACGATTCTCAACCAGGACTTTGCTCGTAGAGTCTCTCCTGGAACCGATCTTCTCATTCTAGTTGCCATTGGATTGCTGATGGGTCTCTATCAGCCCCGGGTTCCTACCTGGGCAAGCTTTGCAGCCGCACTCTTGCTTACCGCACTGTTCGCAATGGCAACTCTTATCTATACATTTGGAGAGTTGTCGCTCATCCATGTCTTTCCCACGGCAATCATTCAGATCTTTGCCGTGCTGGTTGGATTCATTGGATTCCGGGCGCTGTCAGAAGAGGAAAACGTTAAGTTTATTCGAAGCACATTCTCCAAATTCGTTTCCCAGGATGTTGTGGAGGAGCTACTGGCCAATCCAGATACAATTACTCTGGGTGGATCCAAGAAGGAGCTGACTGTTTTCTTCTCCGATGTTCGAGGCTTTACTACCATCTCAGAAAAACTGGGACCGGAAGAGTTAGTTCAGCTACTGAACGAGTATTTATCCGAAATGACGGAATTGATCATCGATTACAGAGGTACCATCGATAAATACATGGGTGATGCCATTATGGCCTTCTGGGGAGCACCGGCCAGAAACGATGATCATGCCTACTATGCCTGTGTGGCTGCCCTTGCTCAGGTCCAGGCTCTTCGACTTCTGCAGGACATGTGGTCGGACAGAAATATTCCTGTGCTGGACATTGGAATTGGTATTAATACCGGGGCTGCTGTTGTAGGAAATATGGGCTCTAGCCGCCGAATGGATTATACTCTCATGGGGGACACAGTAAACCTGGGCTCTCGGTTGGAAGGTATTACCAAAACCTACGGCGTCAGAACCTGTATCTCGGAATTCACCTATGAGCGAGTGAAGGATCGAGTCTACGCAAGGGAGCTTGACCTGGTAAGAGTGAAGGGAAAACTGGAACCTGTAAGGATTTACGAGCTTATGGGGCTGGTAAATCCTGAAGATATAGACAACCTGAAAGTATCTCGTCAGGCCCAGGCGAAGTCAAAAAATGAGTAATTACCCGCTACTGGATCAGATCAATCTACCGGCCGATCTACGCAAATTTGGCGAAAAAGATCTGCCGGGGGTTTGCCAGGACGTAAGAGAATATATAATCGACACTCTTTCCGAGGTAGGGGGGCATTTTGCCTCCAACCTGGGCGTGGTGGAGCTCACCGTGGCTCTGCACTATGTTCTTAAGACGCCTCAGGATAAGCTGATCTGGGATGTGGGTCATCAAATCTATCCGCATAAGGTTTTGACCGGGCGCAAGGATCGACTGCGCACGGTGAGAAAGCGACATGGACTTTCCGGATTCCCCAAACGCGATGAATCCGAATATGATCTATATAACACTGGTCATGCTGGCACATCCATAAGTCAGGTACTGGGCGAAGCAGTAGCCCGAGACATTCAAGGATTAACCCATAAATGTGTGGCTGTGATCGGCGATGCCTCCATAGCATCGGGCATGGCTTTTGAAGCACTGAATCATGGCGGCCACGTAAAGAATGACTGTGTTGTAGTGCTCAACGACAACGATATGAGCATTTCCAGAAACGTAGGTGCTCTAAATCAATACCTGAATCGAATGCTCATCAGCTCACTCTATAATCGTTGGAGACGGATGTGGTATCGTTTTCTGGTCTGGCTTCCGGTTCTGGGTCCTGCCTTTAGGCTTTTTTCCCGGCGAATTGAAAGATCCATCAAAGATTTGCTCACCCCGGGCTCCTTATTCGAAGACTTTGGCTTTAGATACATAGGCCCAATCGACGGTCACGATGTAAATGAACTGGTCCGGGTGCTGCAGCGCACCCTGAAAATGAAAGGCCCCATACTGATTCATGCGCTGACTCAAAAAGGAAAGGGCTATCGACCGGCTGAAGAAAATCCAATTCGATATCATAGCGTTACTCTTTTCGATAGAAAGGATGGCTCCTTCAAAAAGGCACCGAGCAAGAAAATCGGTTTTAGCGATGTTGTGGGAAATACACTGCTGGAAATTTTCGAAACAAACAAAAAGGCAGTGGCTGTGACTCCTGCAATGATTGAAGGAAGCGGTCTGCGCAAGCTCTCTGAAACCTATCCAGGTCGCGTCCATGACGTGGGAATTGCAGAACAACACTCTGTTTCCTATGCAGGAGCTCTGGCCTCCGGCGGCGCCATTCCCTTCATGTGTATCTATTCCACTTTTCTGAACCGAGCTCTGGATCAGCTGATTCAGGATGTGGCTTTGATGAATTTTCCTGTTCGATTTGTTATCGATCGAGGTGGCTGCGTAGGCCCGGATGGAGAAACCCACCAGGGTCTGTATGATACAGGTATTCTATACACCATGCCCAACATGGCCATCTATGCGCCTGCTACAGGAGCCGAGCTAAAGGCTTTCTTGAAGTATGCGGAAACCTACGATGAAGGACCTATTGCCGTTCGATTTCCCAAGGCAGCCTGTGATCCGGATTCCGTGGATGAGCCTGTGAACATTCTGGATCATGCGCCGGTAGTGCAGGGTCATGGTAAAGATGTGGCTCTCATTGCAGTGGGTGTAATGTGGGAGCAGGCTCTGGAAGCCGAAAAAATCCTGCGAAACGAACATGGAATACTCTCCACCGTTCTGGGGCTTCGCTGGATTCGACCGCTGGATATCCGGGCCCTGATCAATAGCCTGGAAGAAGTGGACGGATTTGTATTTGTTGAAGATGCATACATCCATTGCAGTGCAAGTACGAATCTCCTGGAACAACTGCCGCAGGAAATAAAGGCTAAACATTTGCGTACCTTTGCATTCCCTACAGAGTCCATTGATCATGGAACAAGGGAAGAGATAATGGATCAATATGAGCTCAGCGGCGCGAAGATTGCCGATGCAATACGTCAAATGCGCTACCCGGAAGGAAAAATCATATCGAGGGTTGCAGGAAGTTCCGAAGCATAAAGCAAGAAATTGCTTTATGAGAACAGTACACCCAGCATCATTAGAAACCATACAACAGGCCATGGACCTGGCAGCTCAGGGAAAGATGGAGCCTGCTGAATATTTTTTGTTAAGAGCCCATGAGATTGATCCGTCATCTTCAGTAGGATGCGTCCTCGGATGGTTCTACGCGCAACAAATGAAAGACCAGGCTAAAGGCGACCATTATCTATTCAAAGCTGTACTTCAGGATCGAAGAAATGCAACTTCGACTCTGGAACTGGCAGTGTATCTATACGAAACTCATCGCCTGGATCGGGCCTGTGCCTGGTTTTATCGATGTCTGCGCTGCCCGGATAAGAAGGTCCATCCTGTGGCCCTATATTTTCTGGCCAGAATCTACCAGCAATGGAATCGTCCGGAAAGATCATTGCGCTATTTGAATCTTGCTTTGAAGCTAAAACCGGATTTTGAAGCGGCCAATCGTTTCCTGAATCGATTGAAAAAGAGCGGCCTTGCAGAAAACTACACCTCGAATGACAGTAATCCCGGACAAATCCGGTTCTGATCCGTCGAGCCGCAATCTGAAAATTCCTTCAGCACTGAAGCAATCTTTTTCATCGCTTTCAGAACACATTCCCGGATTCCAGCTCCGTAACAGGCAGCTGGAATTCGCCGCTTCCTGCCATAATACACTTACCAATTCCTCAACTTTGCTCATTGAAGCTGGAACCGGAATTGGTAAAACCCTGGGATACCTGATTCCACTCATAGCCTATGCACGGCGTAACCAGGTACGGGTGGCCATCAGCACAGAAACCAGGAATTTGCAGCATCAGATTCTGCAGAAGGATCTACCCCTGGCCTTGAAGGCTCTGGGGCTTTCCAGCGAAGAATTCCGGGCAGAGGTATGCATGGGAGCTTCCAACTATCTCTGTATTCGAAGAATGCATCGAGTGGGAAAGGAGATTCCTCCGGACCGAGCGGAAGAATATGAAAGACTGTTGAGTTTCCATTCCGAGACCAGCATAGCCATGCGAACCGAGGCACCGGTAAGTCCTCAACTCTGGAGCAAAGTGGGCAGGGATTCAGAAGACTGTCTGGGCCGAAAATGCATGTACTATGATCACTCGCCTTATTTTCTGGCCCGGGAACGTTGGCGTCAGGCTCATTTGCTGATTATGAATCATAGTCTGCTGGCAGCGCACCTGGAGAGTAAAGGGCAACTGCTGCCGGAGTTCCATGCAATTGTGGTGGATGAGGCCCATGGAGTAGCAGAAACCATCAACCGTAGCCGGGTCATGCGAATGGGTCCGTCGGAGATGGATCAACTGGCCCGCACAGGTTTGATTCAAAATGCAGAGCTAATGCAGGCCACCGAAGGATTAAAGAAAGAATTGCAGCATGTCTTCCGCCTGGATCCTGGACATAGAGTGCGAATTCGAAAAGGGCTTCGTTTAAGTTTGCTTTCCGGTTTCATGGAAGCCTGTAGAAATACTCTTTCTATGGTGGAAGACCGGATGGAGCAAGAAGAGGATCTCTTTAGCGAAGATGAAGATCGGTTACAGTCGGAGAATATGCTGGAACTGCAATTTCAGAAGAATCGAATAAATGAAGGTATGCAGTTCTTTGATTCTTTATCCGTGGATGAAGGCGAAAACCATGTTCGATGGGCTGAAGGTAATAAGGTCGGAATTGATCTGCATGCAGGTCCGGTCCAATCCTCAACGTTCATTCGGGAAAGATTGATTCAGGCCATGGATGCCACAATTCTTTGCTCCGCCACATTGAAAACAGGCACAGACTTTAGCTTCATTCGTCAGGGACTGGGACTATCCACGGACCAGCAGCCAGCTGATTCCAGATCCAGTCGCAAAAGTGGCATGGACTCGGAGAATTCCGAAGAAGATGCATCGATTGAAGGCGCTGAAGGAAAGGATCGGGCCATTACACCGGCTGTATCGGAGCTGAGCCTTCCATCGCCTTTTGACTATCCCAATCAGGCTCTTTTGTATCTGCCAGAAAGTATACCGGACCCGGCAGAGAATGAACAGCTGTACAATGAACGCTGCGCCACTGAAATTCAGCATATGATCAATCTTACCGGCGGCGGCTGCTTTGTACTCTTTACATCCAGAAAGAGCTTGAAGCAAATCCATGATCTGCTGCGTAACTACCTGGAGCAGGCAGACCTTCCGGTAATCTCCCAGCTGGACATGGATGCAGGACGAGCTATCCGAGAGTTTAGAAAGGATCCTTCCTCGGTGCTTTTTGGGTTGGCCAGCTTCTGGCAGGGAGTGGATGTTTCAGGCGACGATCTTCGCAGCGTCATACTTTGCAGAATTCCATTTCAGGTACCGGATGATCCTCTGGTAGAGGCCAGAATTGAAACAGAAAAGCAGGCCGGCCGCACTCCATTTCTTACCATTCAGCTACCTCATGCAATTCTGAGACTGAAGCAGGGGGCCGGCCGCCTGATTCGCGGAGAAAAGGACCGAGGCATTATTGCTATTTTGGACCCTCGTATCCGAACCAGAAAGTACGGGAAAACCATTCTCAATTCATTACCTCCAGCAAGGCCCATCAGTACGCGCCGGGAGCTGGAACAGGCCTATACAGAGCTGTGGGAATCCGCCGGGTCTGCCGATATCTGAATTATGTCATCATTGAAGATTCGGGCTTTGCTGGCCTTTTCTATTGTGGTACTCTTTCATACTTCGGTTCATGCTATTGGCCCGGAGCCCGGAGCCCCATTTGCAATTCGCTCCTATCATTTTGTACAACAAATCGATGAATCGACTTTCATCAACTGGACCGGAGGGTTCATCTATACATCCATCAAAGTACCTTTGAAAAGAGTAAACAGTAAGGATTCTCCTTCTGCAGATACTCCCGGTTCTCTTACCGAAGCAAGAGCTATGGCGCGCCAGGAAGCCCAGCGTCTGGCCATGGGAAAATTGTTTGAAGCCTTGAAATCCTTTCCTGTGGAATCGGATAAGACTGTGCTGGACCTGCTTCAAGAAAATGAACGATTCCGTATGCAGGTTGGTCGGCTGCAGGATCGGGTGAGAGTGAAATCAAGACGAACTGGCGAAGGCTATGTTACTCTGGAACTGGGTTTGTATCTGTATGGCCGAAATGGTCTGCTTGGAATACTACCTGATCGGTCTGGAGAACGGATTCCTTCCATGAGTCCAGAAGGACCTGAGGATGAAGTGACCGGGATCATCGTAATGGTGGATGAAGGTCTTCGATTTAAACCTGTGCTGCGACCAGCTCTTTATATGAGTAATGGACGCAGAATCTATGGCCCTGGAACTCTGCAGCCAGGTTTGAGCAGACCACCGGTTCTTTATTTTAAGAGTCTATCGGATGCCAGAGACAGAGGCAATGCAGGACTCAGGCCGGCCATTATCTATGCAACGGAAATCATCAACAACGGTGATGCGGTGATTGACTCCTCGGATGCCCGAAGGATTCTGGGAAGCCGCACCGGTCGACAGGCCCTGCGAGAATCCAGAATTATCTTTGTGATGCCATGAGGCGAGACCGAATAGAGCAAATCATATCGGAGTTCCCTAAAAGACCCATCATTGTACTCGGAGATTTTATGATCGATGAGTATATCTTTGGTTCCGTGGAGCGGATCTCTCCGGAAGCACCGGTACCTGTGGTAGAGCAGAAACGAGTGGAGCGAATTCCAGGCGGCGCAGGTAATGTGGTCTGCAATCTAAGAGCCCTGGGAGTTCCGGTGATCGCATCTGGAATTAGCGGTTTCGATGAAAGAGCTCAGGAACTGGAAAAGGATCTAATTGATCTTGGTGTAGACCAGGGCAGAATTCTTTTCGAAAAACTGGATCGCCCCACCACCAGAAAGACACGAATCTTCGCAGCCAATCAGCAGGTCTGTAGACTGGACCTGGAAGATCGCAGCCCCATCCAGGAAACTACAGTGGATGCTTTGATCAATCGTCTGGACCAGGCGATCTCGGAATCTGCAGCCATTATTCTGTCTGATTATGATAAGGGAGTTATTGTACCGGAGCTAATAAGTCGAATAGTGGAAAGAGCTGCCCGGCAAAGCACCTACGTAGCAGTGGATCCTCAGGTTACCCATTTCAGTCAGTACCGCAATGTGGATATTCTAACTCCCAATCATCTGGAAGCCGGGCGATTCCTGTTGCGCGAACTGAAGACCGATGAAGCCGTGGAAACTGGAGGACGAGAAATCCTTGAACGATTGAACTGCAAAAGCCTGCTTATCACTCGTGGTGAAAAAGGTATGAGCCTGATTGAGCCCGATCGGATTCGGCATTTCCCGACGGTAGCCACGGAAGTATTCGATGTGACTGGAGCCGGCGATACGGTAATCTCTGTTTTTACTCTTGTAATGGCCAGCGGTGGAACCCTGAAAGAAGCGGTACACCTGAGTAACTTCGCAGCTGGAATTGTAATACGAAGAATTGGTGCAGCTACGGTAAAAGCTGAGGAGTTACTGGGCGCAGCCGAAAGTTGAAGCCCACGGCCCATCAAGACTGGAAAATAGGCCCACTTTCGATTTTACTGGAATGGATCTCTGAGGCAACCAGCAACCGGAAATCCAAAACCTGGAATGCACTGAGTAAATTCCAGAAATTACAATGCAAAGAAGAAAGAATCCAACGTAGATTTGATGCAACACAATGAACAAGACCAGCCAATTGAATTTCCTGGAAGATAAGATCTATGAAAGCGCAGAGGACTTGCGCAAGAAAGTGAATGCTCTACAACACCAGGGCAAGACCATCGTATTTACCAATGGCTGTTTTGACATTTTGCATCGAGGTCATGTGGAATATCTATGTCGTGCAAGAGACCTGGGCGATCATCTGATTCTGGGCCTGAATTCGGATGAATCTGTACATGGATTGAAAGGTGAAGGACGCCCCGTTCAGACTCTGGAAGATAGGATTCGAATACTTGCCGGACTTTTCTGCCTGGATTTTCTGGTGCCTTTTTCCGAATCCACACCGGAGAATCTATTGTCCATTCTTAAGCCTGACATTCATACCAAGGGTGGAGATTACAAACCAGAGGCATTACCCGAAGCTTCTATCGTGGAATCCTATGGCGGAAAAGTAATCATTTTGCCATTTCTGGAAGGACGTTCCAGCTCAAGTATTATCAAGAGAAGTCAAAGACCTGGTTAGGCAGATTGGAACCCGGGTTCCGTTTGATGGAAACCCGGCTGGCACAATCCATATTGGGCCTCGGTGAAAACTGCCTGCCCGAATGAAATTTTTAGTCCCTGGCAGAAAACTCAAAGGAATTTCTGGGTGATTGGATTTCAGAAGCGCCACCAGGATCCGCTTTTATGGGCCCGGTGCACCACCGAATGGTTCAGGCCATTTCCAGTAAAAATGAGCCCATTTCGTCAACCAGAGTGCGGGCCTCCGGTACCGTGCCGGTGAGATTTATGGCTCCGTGGATCAGACTTTCATACGTTTTCACTCGAACATTGGCGCCGGCTTCCTGCATCAGATTGGCCAGCCGCAGACCCTGATCTCTGAGGGGATCAAATCCGCAAACCTGTATGAATGTGGGCGGCAGAGATTTCAAATCGGTCTTTCTTGCATGGCATGGACTTATGATGTAATCTTCAAAATCTGTATTCTGCGAAAATGCATGGCGACGAAAGTAATCAAGCATTGTGCCTGTTAATCCGTATCCTTCCGCCATTTCGATCATGGAACTATCGGCGATGGCGGAATTGCCCAGATCAACCCAGGGATAGATAATGGATTGAAAGGAAGGCCGTTTCCATCGCTTACGTTTGCTACGAAAGCAAACGTTCAGGCATAGATTTCCGCCGGCGCTATCGCCGCCAAGCCCCAGACGACTGGAATCTATTCCCAGATTGTGTCCGTGTTCCAGCACCCATTGATAGACCGAAAGAGCATCTTCTGCGGCCGCAGGATATGGAAACTCCGGAGCCAGGCGATAGTCCACAGATATAATTACAAGTCCGCTCTGAATGGCCAGACTTCGAAGCATGGAATCGTTTGTATCAAGGTCCCCGATAACAAAGCCACCGCCATGAAAGTATATCATACCTGGCTGCAAAGCTGCTTCGCAGGTGGCCGAATAGAGCCGCAGTCGAATTCTATCGTTGTCCGGACCTGGTATGGAAAAGCTTTCTACCCGGGCCACGGGCTCCGGAGGCATATTAAAATGTTCTAGCAAATCCGACAACTGCTGCCTGGCTGCCAGTGGAGAAAGGTTTTCGGTGGGCTCATGGATGCGAGAAAGCAAAAGACCCATTTGAATTCTGGCATCCAGCAAGAAGCCTGATTCATTTTTCTTTTTTCCTCCGGAAAGAAATCGCAGCAATCCCTCCGGAAGACTGAGTATTGCTCTGCCTGTTTTTCCCTCCAGGGTCTGCTTCCATCCAGCCATGGTTTAGCAAATGCAGATCCGTCCAGGGAAGCAAGTAAATCCTGAGAATCGAAACGGATTCCGGGCTACTCAAACGCATCATAATCGGATTTCAATATTTCAGCATTTCAGAATCTCAAATTTGAATGGAAAATAAAAGAACCGGACTGAGATCGAAAATTCAAGAACAGCACAACTCTGGAATGGCCCTGGCATTGGAAAATGTGTGGACCGGAGGTAAGTCCTGAAGTAAGAAAGGGTGTATGCATTCTCATCCTTTTGACTTCGATTATATAATTATCGGAAGCGGCTTTGGCGGAAGTGTTTCCGCTCTTCGCCTGGCTCAAAAGGGTTACTCTGTGGCTGTTCTGGAATCCGGAAAGAGATGGCAGACCCATGAATTTCCAAAAACGAATTGGAATCTCAGAAAGTATCTATGGATGCCTCGCCTGGGTTTCTATGGAATTCAACGAATCAATATACTGAATGATTTTCTCCTGGTGAGCGGTGCCGGAGTAGGCGGAGGCAGCCTGGTCTATGCGAATACCCTGTACGTACCACCGGATTCAGTACTGAAAAAGCCGGTGTTTTCCAGACTGGGAGGACCATCCGGCTTGCATCCTTTTTACAGGGTTGCATCACATATGCTGGGCGTAACCACAAATCCCAAACTCTTCGAACCAGACCGGGTTCTCAAAGAAGTGGCCTCGGACATGGGCAAAGAGGATACCTTTCGTCCAACGCCGGTGGGCGTCTATTTCGGGGATGGTCCCGGTACTTCCGGTGGAGATCCCTTTTTCCAGGGGGATGGCCCGGAACGTATGGGATGTAATTACTGTGGCGGGTGCATGGTTGGATGTCGTTATCATTCCAAGAATACCCTGGACAAGAATTACCTGTATCTTGCTGAAAAGCTGGGAGTGCAGGTATTTCCAGAAACGAAAGCCGTGGATTTGCTGCCACTGAACTCAGCCGGTCAGCCAGATCCTACAGCAGATGGAAAATCTGGATTTGAAGTACGGACCAGAAGCACCACAGGATTTTTGGGTCTACCTGGAAAAAAACTCCGTACTCAGAGTGTCATCCTTTCTGCAGGAGTGATGGGCACCGTTGGACTATTGCTGGAGATGAAGAAAAAGGGACGTCTGCCGCATCTAAGTTCCAGACTGGGAAGTCGAGTGCGAACCAATAGCGAAACGGTTCTGGTGGCCACCAAATACGGTAAAACGGAACAGGGGATTCGACCGGATTACTCCAGAGGAGTGGCCATTACCTCCAGTATTCATGTGGATGATCATACTCATGTGGAACCGGTTCGGTATCCGGCGGGCGCCGATTTCTTCGGTTTGCTGGCAAGCCCCATGCCTGCAGATTCAGGTCGCATCCCTCGGCCACTGCGATATCTGGGCCTGTTATTCACTCATCCATTGTATTTCCTGAAAGCTTCCAATCCGTTTGGATTTGCTAAAAACTCTGTGATACTTCTGGTCATGCAAACTCTGGATAATAGCGTGCAATTAATTCGAAAGCGTCGTTGGGCCTGGCCTTTTCAGAGGTCCACCACATCGCGCCTGGAACCTGGAAGTGAGAAATCCCCGGCCACCATTCCCATTGGAAATGAGGTCACTCGACGGGTAGCAGATAAGATTGGAGGGATTCCCAGAAGCTCAATAAATGAAGTCCTGCTCAATGCTCCTGTGACCGGCCATATAATGGGCGGCTGTATTATGGGCGATTCTGCGGAAGAAGGTGTAATTGATCTGCAAAATCGAGTATTCGGCTATCATAACCTGAGAGTGTGCGATGGCTCCATGCTTACTGAGAATCTGGGAGTCAACCCAAGCCTGACCATCACTGCATTAAGCGAACGGGCCATGTCTTTTATTCCAACCAGAGCAGGCAAGCCCCGGCTGTTCGACTTCGAGCGAAAAATGAAATTCACCTCCATTCTGGCTCAGCCCCCCGCGCCTGCGAAAAGACCGGTGACTGGCCCGAAGGATTCATCCAGAAAAAAAACCAAATCAAGTACCGGACGGTCAGGCAGGTAGCCTGCCTTGTTACGTTTCCTGTGGTTTCATAATGTTTGATTTCAGGACCGCCAAAGCCGGGCGGCCCGCATTCTTATTTTTGGATTATCTTTTTCTGCCGGGTCCGGCCAGGGCTTTTTTTGTCGCCGCAGGCCCGGAGGATCGACCATTGCTGCTGTTTGCATGCCTGGATCGAGTTTCCGGATAATTGAAAGCCAGTGGCTGAATGGAAAGACTGTGATTCTCCCTCCGGGCTCTTTTGCGACCTTTGCGATTTTCCTTTTCCAGCTCGGCCAGAAATAGCTCAAAATCCACCTGCATGGTATGTCGCGCTGATTGAACGTATCGCCGTGCCATGCTTTTTTGCTCTGCTTCCATGTAGCTATACATGCTTTTTGTAGAAGGCAAAGAGTAGTCTCCTTTTAGAAGACCGGCATACCATTTACTCTGCGCTTCGGATAGAGGCATAACCGGCCCCAGAGGCTGGAGCAATCCTACAAAGCAAATGCCGGGCCTTTCTGGTTTAATCGCTCGATGGAATAGAGGCAGGTAGTTGTTGGGAGCCGCAATGAATCCTTCATCAAAGAAAGGAAACTCTACATTGTAACCGGTACACCAGACAATAGCATCGATCTGCTCGGAAGAGCCATCCTGAAAATATACATTTCGCGCATCCAGACGATCAATACCCGGCCTATATTTGAGATCCCCGCTTCCCAATCGTCCCAGGATTTCATTGGAGATAGTTGGATGGGCCTGACCAATGCCAAAGTCAGGTTCAGGCAAACCGAAGCTGGACATTTTTCCCACAGCAAGCCTGAAAATGATGGAGGCTACAAACTCTTTGAACCAGAAAGGCACCCAGACAGGAAATGCTTCGGTCAGTTTATCGAACGGCTTGCCGAACAGATACTTGGGAAATACGTATGCTCCACGTCGCCCGGACAGAAAAACATTCTTCGCAAGACCGGGACGGGAAATCTCTGTAGCAATATCCATGGCGCTGTTGCCCATTCCTACAACCAGTACATTCTTACCCACCAGGTTATGGGGTTTTTCAGGATCCACATAATGATGCGCATGGAACTGAATCCCTTTGAATTGCTTCTGTCCTGGATACTCGGGATCCGGCCATCGCTCGGACCAGTGGTGGCCATTGGCTACCATCACGGAATCGTAATGTATCTGACGACCGTCGGATAAGGTCACCTCATAGGTTCCATCCGATTCGGGTTCGACGTGCTGCACGGAAGTTCTAAATTGAATATGGTCATAGAGGCCAAAGTGCTTCGCATAGTCCTGAAAATAAGAATGGATCAATGTATGAGATGGGTAATCAGGATAATCCTGCGGCATAGGGTAATCCCTGTATTCCATGCGATCTCTATGCGTATTGATATGCAGAGATTTATAAACGCTGCTCATTCCATTGTCATTTCCGAATCGCCAGAGACCTCCTATGTCAGATCCCTTTTCATAGCAGTCGAATGGAATTCCGGCATCCTTCAACGCTTTAGCAGCAGTCATGCCGCTGCAACCAGCACCGATTATACAGACCCTGGGTAATCGACCTTCATTTTTTATATTGGCTCGGCGCCCCTTTGCTCCAGTGGAGCGAGTTGCTTTGCTTACGGTTTTTCCCTTCATATTTCCCCCTGGCCAGCACGGCCTGGTGAATCTTAACTATGGACAGAAGGGCTGTCAAGAAAAAGTGACGCTTGCGTCAACTTTTGCTTGCCACCAGGATTCAAGGATCTATGCTACAGGAATGTCCGGCCCGGGTCTCAGAGAACATCGCAAAGCGGCCAATCGTGCCGCAATCGTCAAGGGTGCTACCAGGGTATTCTCAGAAATGGGTTTTGAAGCCTGTACCGTGCGAGATATAGTCCGAGCCAGCGGTCTGGCTGCAGGAACCTTCTATAACTATTTCCAGAGCAAAGAAGAGGTTCTGGATTCCATGATTCAGGAAATCAGCACAGAGGTCCGCACCGTGGTTCAAAGAGCCAGAAGAGATTCCCTGGACGGTAAGTCGTTTATGGAAGAGGGATACCTGGGTTTCTTTCAGGTATTGTCCTCTGATCCGGGGCTTCTATGGATGCTTGCCAGAAATCAAAACATTTTTCGCTCCATGGTATTTGGCATGCCCCCGGGAACCGTGGAGCAGCCCGGGCAACGAAGTAAACTGCGAAATAGACACTCCAGAGAAAGCGCTGCAGAAGGTATTCTAAACGATCTAAAACGGGATTTGCGCTGGGCTGTTCGTAAAGGTTACTTTCGGGATATGAATCCGGATCTACTTGCCCGGGCCATAATAGGAGCCGGGTTTGAGATATTGCTTACCATGGGCACTGATCCGGCCATGACTCCTGAAAAAGCGGCCTTCTTTCTTTCCGGTCTGTTTCTCACCGGAATTCAACCTCCATCCAGATAGATTGCAAAACCGGCCCCGGGCTGGATGCCCGGCTTACCTGAATCTTGTATTTGATTATCCAGGTTTCTGATGGCCTTTTTTGGAAAAATCGTTGGATGCAAGAATGGAGCAGGGGAAATGGCTTTCATGTCTGCCCGATTCATCTTTATTACCGGCGGTGTTTGCTCTTCTCTGGGAAAAGGGGTCACCGTAGCTGCACTGGGATGCCTTCTGGAAAACCGGGGCTACCGTGTTTCGCTTCAGAAGATGGATCCTTATATCAATATCGACCCTGGAACCATGAGTCCCTATCAGCATGGGGAGGTTTATGTTACAGATGATGGAGCAGAAACTGACCTGGACCTGGGTTACTATGAACGATTCACAAGTAATAGTCTGAGTCGAGCTCATTCCGTAAGCACCGGACAGATCTACAATGCAGTAATCCAGAGAGAACGACGAGGGGATTACCTGGGTCGCACAGTTCAGGTCATTCCACACATCACCAACGAAATCAAGAACCGTATGATGGAGCTCACTCGAAACGAAGATGTGGACTTTGCCATTGTGGAAATAGGCGGTACCGTTGGAGACATTGAATCTGTACCATTTCTGGAAGCCATTCGACAGATGCGAAGAGAAAGGGGCCGCGAAGGAGTTTGCTTTATTCATCTTACTCTGGTCCCTACAATCACCGTGGCCGGCGAAGCAAAAACCAAGCCCACGCAGCACAGCGTAAAAGAATTACTAACGTTTGGTATCCAGCCGGATTTACTGGTTTGCCGGGTATCTGCTCCATTGAGCCAGGATTTAAAGGACAAACTCGGTTTATTCTGCAATGTAAGAGAAGAAAACATTATCTCAGCTTCAGACATTAAGGGCAGCATTTACGAGATTCCAGAGATGTACAGAAATGAGCATCTTGATCTGCGTGTGCTGGATCATTTTTCCATAGAGCCCAAACGACTCAACTTTAAGAAATGGCATGATCTACTGGAAATAACCAGAAGTCCCAAAAAGACCGTGCGAATCGCCATTTGTGGTAAGTACATAGCTCTACAGGATGCCTATCGCTCCATCTATGAAGGGCTGATGCATGGAGGCATTGCCAACCAGGTGGAAGTGGATTTTGTTTCTGTCGATCCAGAAGAGCTGGAAAAGGAGACCTCCGCTGCAGAGGCTTTCAAAGGAGTACACGGAATTCTGGTTCCTGGAGGCTTTGGAAACCGAGGCATAGAAGGAAAATTGAAGGCCATCCATTACGCAAGAACCAAGAAGATTCCATTCTTTGGAATTTGCCTGGGTATGCAATGCGCCTTAATAGAGTACGCCAGAAGTGAAGTAGGCCTGGAGGATGCAAACAGCACCGAGTTTGATCCCAAGACCGAACATCCAGTGATATCATTGCTGGAAGAGCAGATGGGCCTGGAGCAAAAAGGCGGCACAATGCGCCTGGGTTCCTATCCATGCATAGTAGAAGAAGGAACCCTGGCCCATAAGGAATACGGACAGACCAGAATCAAAGAAAGACATCGGCATCGTTTTGAATTCACACTAAAATACAAAGAAGAGTTTGAAAAGGCAGGTCTTACCTTTTCCGGCAGCAGTCCCGATGGACAGCTCATCGAAATCGTAGAAATTAAGAACCACCCCTGGTTCATTGGATGTCAGTTTCATCCTGAATTCCAGACCCGACCGGTGAAGCCCCATCCATTGTTTTCAGGATTTGTTCGGGCATCCTCGAAATTGACGAAATAGCCACAGACCCGTACAGGAATCCATTCTGCCATGCTGTAGAAATGTGGCCGGAGTAGGAAAAAGAAGTCCGATTCGATTGACCATCCCTGTAAGCAGCGAACGATGAACTGAGGGCCCAATCCTTTGATCAAAAAAGAATGGCCTGTCCATCGACAGTGCTTAGCCTGTCCTTATGCAGGCCAGCAAGCGCCCTTTTTTGAACAACACCTCTATCGGCGGCGATGAACCATTCTTTCTGATCGCAGGTCCCTGCGTTATTGAAAGCAGGGATATGCTGAGTCAGGTATGTGAAACCATGCTTGAAATTACGGGAAAACTGGGCATTCCCTACGTATTCAAATCCAGCTTCGACAAAGCGAATAGAAGCTCTGCAGACAGCCAGAGAGGTCCTGGTATGGAGGAAGGTCTTCGAGATCTTCAGTTCATCAAAGAGACCTACGGAGTGCCCATCCTTACAGACGTGCATGAAGTATCCCAGGTTTCATCGGTGGCCCAGGTTGTGGATATTCTACAAATTCCTGCATTTCTATGCCGGCAAACAGATCTAGTATTTGCATGCGCCGATTCAGGCCGATGGGTAAACGTCAAAAAAGGCCAATTCATGGCTCCAGCCGATGCACCTACCATAACAGAGAAAATCCGATCCAGGGGCTCGGAAAAGTATCTGATCACTGAGCGGGGCGTTAGCTTCGGGTACAATAACCTGGTCTTCGATCCGCGTAGCCCGGAGATCATGCATCAAAATGACATACCGGTTATTTTTGATGGCACTCATTCTACACAGCTTCCCGGAGGAGGCAAACAGAGCGGCGGGGACCGCGCCATGGCTCCGGTATTGATGCGGGCCGCTGCAGCGGTGGGCATTGAAGGATTCTTCATGGAAGTACATCCCGATCCGGCCAACGCCTGGAGCGATTCCAGTAACCAGTACTGGCTGGACAAGTCCGAGGATCTGCTAAAACAATTATATGACATTGATCGCCTGGTAAAGACCGGGGGAGCCGTTCCAGCCGGGGGCGCATGAATGCATTCTCCCAAATCCTACAGGACCTGGGAGTAGCCGCCCGGAATCCATCCTTTTCCAGGCCAAAAGCTACCAGGTCCCATACCCGGTCCCGTGCAACACTGGTCAGCTTACTCTCTATCTCTTTGATCTTGCTACATTGCGGAGATGAGATTCCTATCATGAAAGAAGAAGGAGCTGAAAAGGGTTCCTCCATTCGAATCTCAAATTTCAACAGGGAAGAGTACAATGCCCTGGGAGCACCCGAGATGCGAGTCAAAGCCAGGGAAGCCTATATCTATGAATCCGGTGAAGGTTCGGATAAAACTCAGGAAAGGCTGGTAGGTTATGATTTCGAATACACAGACATTGATGGAGCCAAATCAACAGTCCTCACAGCTCAGAAAGCAGAAATGAATCAGAAAACCGGGATCATGTATATGACTGGAAATGTGCATCTGCGTGGTCTGGACCGGGAGATTCGCGGCGAAGCACTCTACTATGATATGGAAAAGAAGATCGCTCGTAGCGATCAACCCGTCTATATCAAGGAAGGGGAGATTTCCACGCATTGCCGGGGAGGTGTGGTGATGTACATGAAAGAGGAAAAGCAAATCTGCCGACTGCCAGCCGGCAAGAGGGAGAAGCGCAAACCATCCATTCCCGGAACCACCCCACCAACGCCAGGGGGCGGTGATGACCTGTTTCAATAGTACCGTTGAATGAGCCCCATTCCGTAAACCCAGAAATGATAACAGAAGCCAGAAATAAAGATCTGCCAGACCCGCATTCGATGGATTCGCAGCAATGCCTTCAGAGGTCTTCTTTGGCCAATATTCGCAGGCCAGAGCCCCTTCTGAAAGGCCGGATATTACCTTTGTCCCTGACCGTTCTGTTTATTTTTTCTGGATGCCAGAGCCTGCAGGAATGGTTTCCGCCCTTGCCCTCCGAAGAAGAATCCGACTATACCTTCCCCTGGGATGGACCATTAGAGGAAGCGGATGAGGCAGATACCACCGGCAATCCAGATGATTCCACAAATTCGGAAACAACGGAAAAACCCATCGATCCAGAAAAGGATTCCAAACTTCAAATTGAGCAAAAAGCCAAAACCGACCGTGGAAGGGACATCGTAACTCGCTTCTACGGTGCAGAATTGGTGCGCCAGAGGATCTACTTGAACGGCAAACCAGAATGGAGAATCCAGCTGCGAGGAAATGCTACTATTCGGCATGGAAATGTACTGATTCGCGCACCATCCATCACAATCGATGCTGGCAAGTACGGTAAAATGACCGGTGGAGTACAGATCTATGATTCTGAGAACGGAATTTTCATCCGTGCCTCCAGAGGAGTCTACAATCGTGACAAAGAAACGGTACAACTTCTGGGATGGCCCTATATGCGAATCAAAAAAAAAGGGCAGGAAACCACTCATATTACCTGCGTTCGTATGGAGCGTGATCTGGCTGAAAAAGTTGCCTATCTAAAAGAAGATGTAAGAATCCATCATAGCGACTATAATATCCTGGCAGATACAGCCAGCTATACAGATGCGAAAGAGCTTATAGAAATTCCGGACAATCCGCGAATCCTGGGAAAGGGCGAGTATCTAACTGGAAATCGAATCCTCTATTATACCGGCGAAGAAAAAGCGATTCTGGAAGGAAAGACTCTGTACGCAACGTATGAACCGGAAAAAATCGCAACTCAGGATCTGGAAACCTATGCACGACTGCATGGTCCATTGCGCGAAAAGGCCATGGAAGAGGCCCGGAAGGAAGCAGAACGTCGAGGACAGCCATTGCCGGATCAACCACAGAAAGAGAAAAAGCCTTCCGGCCCGGTTCTACAGATCCTTTCCGCCGATCGCATTGAACATCTATTTGCAGATAAGAAGAATCCGGTCACTCGAATTACTGGAAATGTAATCTTCACGGATCCGACACGTGAACTCAGATCTCCTGCCCTGGTGGGCACAGGTCCTTCCATGGCTGTGCTCAGCACCGATCAGGGTGTGGAATTCATAGATAAAGAGGAAAATATTCGAGTTAAGGCCCGGGAGATGGAGTACAAAAGACAGGAACAATTCCTGACTCTGACCGGTGATCCACTGGTGGAATTCCTGGATGAGAAAACCGGTGAAGTAACCGGAACCCTGACCGGGGCATTTATAGAACGAGACTTCCAGTCCGAGGTAACACTGGCCCGGGGCAACGTTGAACTGAACCGAGGAGAGGATAAGGCTAGAGGAGAAATTGCGCGATTCGAGGAAAAGGAGGGCTATCTGGAGTTTATCGGAAATCCGCGTATCTACCGGGATGGGTCCTGGATTCAGTGCAGCCTTGTTAGAATGTATCCGGATCAGGACCGAATTGTCTTTGAAAAGAACATTCAAGGCGCCATTGTAGAATAGATCCAACCAGGGAAGATTACATTCACTGCTTGCCTAAAAATGCGGCCTGCAAAACCTGGACCAGTTCTAAGTAAAAAGGTCAAAGAAGGTTTGCCTTCCGAATTGCTACTTTCATTCTGGATTTGTGGCTCGAGCCAGAAAAACCAGACCATCCCCGGAACCAGCGGACCGGATGCCCGACAGAGGATTCGATCCTGACTTCAAAATGCGTACATTGCGCATGGAAGGTCTGGTCAAGATCTATAACCGAAAGAAGGTTGTGGATGGAGTGTCCTTTGAAATAGCCCGCCGAGAGATTGTAGGCCTTCTGGGGCCCAACGGAGCCGGAAAAACCACATCATTCTATATGGCGGTGGGGCTGGTTCAACCAGATGAAGGCCGAGCCTTTATTGGAGAGCAAGAAGTAACCAAACTTCCCATGTTTAAGCGGGCTCGGTTGGGAGTGGGCTACCTGGCCCAGGAAGCCTCGGTATTCCGCAAGCTCTCCGTGCGAGAGAACATTGAGGGAGTGCTTCAAATGCACTTCAAAGACCCGGCAGAGATTCGAAGACGGTCCAATGCTCTAATCGATGAATTGCATCTAAACAAGGTTACAGATCAAAAAGGATTCACTCTCTCCGGTGGAGAAAGAAGACGCTGCGAAATTGCCCGAGCCCTGGCCACAGAACCGGACTTTATTCTACTGGATGAGCCATTTGCCGGCGTAGACCCCATCGCTGTTCGAGACATTCAGGATCTAATTTCACAGCTCCGGGAACGGGGACTGGGAATTCTGATTACGGACCACAATGTTCGTGAAACCCTGAAGATTACGGACCGGGCGTACATCATGTATGCAGGACAGATCTTGAAGGCAGGCACAGCCCAGGAACTGGTACAGGACAAGAGAATCAAAGAAATCTATCTGGGAGAGGACTTTACTCTTTAGGTCGTCTATGGCTCTTTCTCAGCAACTAGTTCAGAAGCAAACGCAGAGACTGGTAATGACCCAGGATCTGCGGCAATCCATTGAATTGCTGCCTCTTTCCAATCTGGAACTATCAGAACGAATTCAAACAGAACTGCTGGAAAACCCACTGCTCGAACTTAAAGAAGAGGAAGAGACTTCCCGGGAACCCGCCGAGCGTCCGGCGCCCAGTACAGATGACGCTGCAGAATCAGAATCCAGGTCCAGAGAAGAGTACAGCGACTACGGCCAGATCGATTACGAAGGTGCAGACAGAAAGAACCAGTTCTTACAGAATGCTGTTACTTCGCATAGCTCCTTGCAAGAATATCTCACCGAACAGCTCCGGTTGACCAATCTAAACGCAGAGGAATTTGAAGCAGCCACAATCATTATTTCAGCCATCGATCAGAGGGGATTTCTCACTGAGTCTCCGGAAGTACTTCTGGAAGATCAGAAACTAAGTGCAGGCACAATAAGCAAAATTCTAGCAACCATACGGGAGCTGGATCCATCGGGCTGCGGTGTGGCCGGAGTGCAGGAAGCCCTATTGGTACAGGCGGCGCTGGCAAATGCAGAACCTTTTGTATTGAAGCTTCTGGAGCATCATTTCGAGGACCTGGAGAAGCTGGATTACAAGAAGATTGAAAAAGAAACTGGCAGCAATGAAGCCAGGATTCATTCCGCTCTTCAATTTATTCGAACCCTTGAGCCATTTCCGGGAACCCGATATTCCACGCGAGAGCCTGACTATGTAGTTCCAGATCTAATCGTAGTTGAAATGGATGATCGAATCAATGTAATCATAAACGATGACTGGATTCCTGCCCTTCAGATCAACGAATCCTACAAGAAGCTACTCTCCGGCGGAAAAGAAGGGGATACAGAGTACCTGGATACTAAGCTTTCCAGCGCCACATGGTTACTTCGTGGAATCAAACAGCGGCGTCAGACTCTGTACCGTACGATGCAGACTATTGTGGAGCAACAGGAAGAATTCTTTCGCAAAGGCCATGGCCATCTGGTTCCTTTGACGCTGCGCGAAGTAGCCGATGACCTGGAAATGCATGAATCCACCATTTCCAGAATAACAACCAACAAGTATGTGCAAACTCGCTGGGGCATTTTTGAATTAAAATACTTCTTCACCAGCGCCTTGAAAAAAGCTGATGGTGGAAAGGGAGAATCCTCAACAAACATCAAAGAGAGAGTTCAAAAGCTGGTGGATGCCGAAGATCCCACTGCTCCTCTTTCTGACCAGGAAATTGCCGACCGAATTGCCACAGAAGGAGTGAGCATCGCTCGTCGGACAGTAGCCAAATACAGAAAGATATTGAATATTCCATCTGCTGAGAGAAGAAGAATCCTGAAAGGTATGGGACGTAAAAGCTAGGCGCCGGCGTATTATCCCAATGGCGGTATCAGCTAAAGCGGAGAGTCAGAAAGGAACGGTTCGAAATCATCTTTAAGAAATAGCACAATCAGGATCAGGAGGGGCCAATGGAAACCAGCTACCACTTTCAGAATATAGACTCGTCGGATGCTCTCAAGGAGTACGCAGATAAGGTCGTGGATAAACTATCTTCGCATTTCAGCAACCTGCAGAATGCTACCGTGCATTTTAAGGTGGAAAAGATCCAGCAGATTGCAGAGATTACAATCAATGGGGATAGCGGTCAGTTTGTAGCCGAAGAAAAGGCTGGGAATATGTACGCAGCCCTGGACCTGGTGGAAAAGAAACTGGAAAAGCAGATTCGCAAGCACAAGGAAAAGCACCTGGGCAAGAATCAAAGGGGATAATATGAGCTCGATGGAACCTGGCAGACTACTGGAATTTTCGGAGCTGGGACTGCGCATACTGGCCGGCGAAAAAGGGCTGAGCCGCGAAATTCGAAATGAAGATGTAAACAGACCGGGTCTGGCGCTGGCCGGGTTCTATCGGAACTTTGCTCATGATCGTCTGCAGGTATTCGGACAGGGAGAGTTTGCCTACCTGATGGACTGCGGCGGAGAAGTGGAAGGAAGAATCAAAGATGAATTCTTTAGCTACGAGTATCCGGCTCTGGTATTTACTCATGCAAATCAACCGCCCTCCTGTTTCCTGAAAAAATCCAATGAAACAGACACTCCATTGCTGCAGAGCACCCTATCCACCCATGATTTTATACTGAATTTCAATCGAATTATCACTCGTGCCCTTGCGCCTCAAACTTCCATTCACGGAGTTCTAATTGAAGTCTTTGGCCTGGGAGTACTTCTTCTGGGACCATCTGGCATTGGAAAATCTGAAACAGCCCTGGAGCTAATAGAAAGAGGTCACCGCCTGGTAGCCGACGATATGGTTCATATTCGGCACATGGGCAAAGGAGAACTGATAGGTGAATCCGATCCCATGATCGAGCATCATATGGAACTTAGAGGCATTGGAATTGTAAATATTAAGGATTTGTTTGGCGTTGGTGCTATCCGAAAGAAAGTGCAGGTGGATCTTGTGGTGTTTCTGGAGGACTGGAATGAAGACAAAGAATACGATCGGCTGGGCATAGATGAGCAGACCATGGAAATCCTGGATGTTTCCATCCCCAGCATCACTCTGCCTTTAAGACCCGGACGAAATATTCCCATCCTTGTGGAAACAGCCTCCATGAATCATCGCTCTCGCAGAATGGGCTTTCATGCAGCCCGCTCGCTTTCGGAAAGGATTCATACTCGAATCTCGGAACAGGTCTCCGCTGAGTCCAGAAATGATGATTCCACCCCTAAGAAGGAACGTAAAAAAGCATCACCTAAACCACTGATGGGGCCTGTATAATGGAGAAGGTGGATGTTACCATCGAATTGAAGGAAGGGCTCCATGCCCGGCCGGCCTCCATCTTCGTAAGAGAAGCGGCCCGATTCAAATCGGAGATCTTCTTAACCGCCAATGGAGTTACGGTTAATGGAAAAAGCATCATGGGAATCCTTATGCTTGCTCTCAGTCCAGGAACAAAAGTCACGCTGGAGATCCGGGGCGATGATGAAAAACAGGCTATTGAAAAACTACCGGGTCTATTAAACGGAGCCGAGAATTGAGACGAACAGAGCCCTGGAAAAGAGAGGAATCCAAGATTCTTCTCAGGGATGCGCTGTTTCTAATCTTAATTCTATGGATTTCCGTTTTTCTGGCAGAAGCCTACTTTATCCGGGAAGATACTTCACCGGTAGATCGAATCTTCATCTATCTCGTACTTTTCATTCCTCTGGGAACTCTGAACTTTCTTATCCTGTATTACTATCGTAATAAGAGGATTCGTCGCACAGGAAACCTTCGATCATCCCTTCGTTACCGGCTCATGATTGCATTTATGGTGGTCTCCATATTTCCTTCCATACCCATCTTTCTTGTCAGTTCCGATCGAGTGGAAACGGTAATCGGAGTTCTATTCTCCCTGGATTTTCGAGGAGGCCTGCTGGCTTCGGAGGACCTGCTAAAACAGCATGAACTCAAGGAAACCAGAAAGTTTGCTGAGTATGTTTCTTTGCGACAGGCCTACCTTCCATCGGCGGCGAATTGGCCAGGAAACCTGGAAAAAGGATTTGAGCAGGATTCGGAAAGTGTATTTTTGATCGAAGACTCAAGTGTGATCAAGCGTTTCGGAGATAAGCCCCTGAATCCTCTGGAATGGGGTTCGGTGCGAAGAGCCAATGAAACCGGACCGCCCATCTTTGCAGGAGTATCTTCCAGTCATCGATTTGCCGTGGTCACAATTCCCACAGCCCGGCCAGACAGCTATTATTTGATTACCAGACATCTATACGCAGAGAATCCCAGGTCGGAAGCCCGGTTTCAGGAAATCGTAAATCTGGTGGCCTCTGGAAATGAGCAATGGGAAGAAAAGATTCCCTACAATCTTCGCCTGGGCCTGGCCATCGCCTATGCAATGATGATTACAATCGCTCTTGGAGTGGCCATCTTTCTGGCAAGGCAGATCTCCCATCCTATTGTTTCTCTGGCTGCGGCCACAAGATCCGTTACCCAGGGCAAACTGGATACCAGACTGGATGTAAAAGCAGAAGGAGAACTGGGCATACTTATCGATAGCTTCAATCAAATGACCGAGGAGCTACAGACTTTAAGAGGCCGTTTGCTTCATAGCCAGCGTGTGGCCGCCTGGCAGGAAGTGGCTCGCAGACTGGCCCATGAGATAAAGAATCCGCTCACTCCAATTCAGCTATCTGCGGAAAGAATGCTCAGGCGGCTGGACCGTCCAGACCGGGGCAATCTGGAAGACATTGTTCGCTCCGGAGGAAGCACAATTCTTGAACAGGTAAATGTCTTGAAGCATCTTGTGGAGGAATTTTCCAACTTTGCCCGAATGCCCGCTCCAAGACTGGAGCAGCATTCTTTGATGGAACTTCTACATGAATCCACACAGGCCTATGATAACCTCCCCGATATCGACTTTGATCTAAAAGTATCTCCCGATCTACCGGATCTGGCCCTGGACCGAAACCTGGTCATCGGTATGATAAACAATTTAATTCAGAATGCCATCGATGCCATTCGATCCATGGAATGGGAGCCTGAAGATGAACCGGATCGGCCATCCATACGAGTTACGGCTGCCCCTCATCTACAGGCCGGAAAGCGATATGTTCAACTCACAGTGGAAGATTCCGGACCGGGTATTGAAGAGGACCAGAGGGAGCAGATTTTCGAGCCATATTATACAACTAAGGGAGAGAAGGGAAACGGCCTGGGACTGGCTCTTGTGGAAAGAGCTGTACTGGACCACAATGCACGGATCTATGTAACTGGCTCCAGCCTGGGCGGCGCAGCTTTTCGTGTATTCTTTCCGGTACCCGATGACAATGATGGCGAGCGAGACACTCTGGTATTTCCCGTATGAAAATCTATATCGTAGACGACGATCAAAGCATTCGCTCATCCCTCCGTGCAATTCTGGAAGATGAGGACTTCCTTGTTGAGGACTTTGCCACAGGCCGAGCCATGCTAAAGACTTTAAAATCGGAAAGGCCGGATATGGTCCTTCTGGATGTATGGATGGGCAAGGAAGATGGACTGGATATCCTGGATAAGATTCGAGCTGAATACCCGGCATTACCGGTACTGATGATTAGCGGCCATGGCACAATTGAGCAGGCCGTGATGGCCACAAAGAAAGGAGCGGTGGATTTTCTAGAAAAGCCATTGAGCCTGGATGTGGTACTGGACAGAATCAATTCCATTCTGCAGATTCCGGCCAGCAACGGAGCGAAGAAGGCAGAAATCAAACTTGGCTTCGATGAAATCATTGGCCAGTCCGAGCAGATTCACAAAGTAAAACAGTCCATATCCCAGGCAGCCCGCACCAATGCCCGAGTCTTCATATATGGAGAAAACGGCACGGGAAAAGAACTTGTGGCCCGCGCGATCTATAGAAACTCCAAACGTTCGGAAAATCCATTTGTGGATGTAAACTGCGCAGCCATTCCAGGCGAGTTGATAGAAAGCGAATTATTTGGTCATGAAAAAGGGGCCTTTACCGGAGCATCGGATAGACGCATTGGAAAATTCGAACAGGCCAGTGATGGAACTCTGTTTCTGGATGAAATCTGTGATATGTCTCTGGCCACTCAGGCCCGGGTACTTCGCGTCCTGGAAGAGCAAAGATTCAGTCGAGTAGGTTCCACCGAAACGATTGAGGTGGATGTTCGTATTATCGCCGCTACAAACATTGATCCGTTACAGGCTATCAAGGAAGGAAAATTCAGAGAAGACCTTTATTTTAGATTAAATGTGATCCCCATTGTTATGCCAGCTCTAAGAGAGCGACCGGGAGATATTCCTTTATTGTTGGATCATTTTTTACGACAGTCCTTAAAAGAAAATCAAATAGAACCAAGAACGTTTACTCAGGGAGCTCTAGAAGCTCTTACCTACTATCAATGGCCCGGTAATGTCCGGGAACTGAAAAACGTTGTAGAGCGAATGGCCATCTTATCGGAAGGTCCTGAGATTACAGAAACGGAAGTTCAATTGCATCTACGTCAATTTCCTGTGGAAGGAGAAGGTAACGAAGGGCCCCTCTCTTCGGATTTAAAAACTGCGCGAAAAGAATTCGAAAAAGATTATATCATGCGTGCTCTTAAGCAAAATGAAAAGAATATCAGTCAGACCGCCCGCTTTCTGGGACTGGAAAGAACTCACTTGCATCGAAAAATCAAGTCCTTAAAAATCGATCTGGATCAAATTCAGTAGATCGATGATTTTCAGTGGACGGGTCTTTGTAGCTCGGGTTTTTCCTGGAATACTAATTAGATGACATCAACGCAGCCAAATCCAACCGAAAGAACGATTGAGGAATCCGGATCCGCTCTGGAACAGATGCAGAGCATCCTGGAAGATCTGTCTGCATTGCTGGATAATGAAGAATTACTCTGGAATGAAGAGGGTCAAACTCAGCCAGAGCACTTTGATTTTTCCGGAATGGGCGATATGCTTCGTCAGGCCCACGATAACCTGAGTATAATCGATCCAAAGTCAACATTCCAGGACTCTATTCGATCATCGTCCACACCGGGCCGACCTTCAGAGAGTAGAAAGCCTGCACAGGTCTTTAGAGCGCCAGAGAATCAGACAGCCAATCAGAAATGTACTCTTTGCAGCGATCGAATCTATGCCACTCGTAGGTTTTTTATTCAGGGTCAGAAGCCAGTGCTGGTGGTTCACTTTGAAGGCCCCTTTGGAAAGCAGTCCGAGGCCCGGGACAGGTCCCAGAAGCTCTATTTTGCCCGGGAAGAGGAAGATGATTTGTTTCGCCGTATGATTGAGCGAATGAAGCTATCCATGGATGATCTTCATTTCCAGCAGCTACCGGCCTGTCATTTTGTGGCAGAAACCAGTTCGGCCGATGACTGGAACGAAAGGACTTTGAACTGCCTGACTCACCTGGAAGAAACCATTAAACGGGAATCCATCAAACTTGCACTGATCACCGGCCCAGCTGCAGTACTTCTATTTGGCGAAGAAGGTGCCAAACAATTCTCAGAAACCGGAGAAGTGATCCAGATGCCCGTTCTGTCCCAGCAAATTGGCGCTGTAGTAATCCGCAGTCCAGCAGCCTTGCTTTCGCTGGAGAATCGAACCAGAAAAGCCCAGGCCTCCGGTGAGGAGACAGCTTACAAAGAAGCCCGGGAACAGGAAATTAAGATTAAGAAGCAAATCGTCGCCAGTCTGGAAAAGGCCTTTTCATTGCCAGGTCTGAGATAAGTCTGCCGACTGTGTTTGATCGCTTTGCCAGGGTATTGTTTAGACTTCCTCTGGATCGTCCCCTGGACTACAGAATTCCTCCTGACCTGGATGTTCAAATTGGCAGCCGAGTAATCGTAAAATTAAACAACCGCGAAGAGACAGGCATAGTCTGCGAGATTACCAATCAGGCCGAAACAGATCCAGTTCTGGATATCCAGGAATTGCTGGATGTATCCATTGTAGTTACAGAATCTCAGATTCAACTGGCTCATCGAATGGCGGATTACTATATTTGCGGCCCGGGGGAAGCGCTCTTCAAGATGTTTCCCGCTCCGCCCAGGGCATTCGAAATCAGGTCTTCGCGCAAATTAAAGATTCCAGAATTACCGGATGCCTCCGCGCCGGAACCGAAACACTCTCTAAATCCGGAACAAATATCCATCTATGAAAGCATAAAGCACAATCAGGTAGCGGGCCGAATGCACCTCCTTCATGGAATTACCGGCTCGGGAAAAACAGAGGTCTATATTCATTTAATGAGGGATGCACTGCTCGAAGGCCGGGGCGCCATACTTCTTGTTCCGGAAATTGCACTCACGGTCCAGATGATTCAAAGGCTGCAGGAGGTCTTTGGATCTTCCATTGCACTTTTGCATTCAGGATTACCCGGCCAGGAACGATTTCTAAATTATCTTTCGGTCTTGAATAAGCAGCGCAGGCTGGTGGTCGGCACTCGATCCGCCATATTCGCTCCCGTAGATGACCTGAAATACATAATCATAGATGAAGAACATGATAGTTCATACCGGGAAAACAGTGCTCCTCGCTATGATGCGAGGCTCCTTGCACGATGGATAGCATCGGACAAAGCGATGATCATTGCAGGGTCCGCCACTCCCAGGCTGGAAAGTAGAAGAGCCTGCGAAACTCATCCAGATCTCTTTCAGTATCATGTAATTAAGGGACGGGCGTCTGGTGCTCTTCCCCGGGTACAGGTTGTACAGGCACCGACAAACCAGAACCCTATATCAGGACAGCTAATTACAGAGATTGAAAAAAACCTGAAAGCCGGGCAACAAACAATATTGCTTTTAAATCGGAGGGGTTATCAGCCATTCATCTATTGCGATAATTGTGCAAGTACCGTTAAGTGTCCTCGCTGCTCCGTAACTTTGCATTTTCATAAACCCAATCTGTTGCTCTGTCATTATTGCAGCTTTCAGGCCCTGAACGATGGTCATTGCCCACAATGCGGAGGCCCCACAAAGGCCACCGGAACCGGTGTGCAGCGACTGGAAGAATTCCTGGCTTCCAGATTCCTGCAGGCCCGTATTGAACGAGTGGATACAGATACTTCTAGAGGAGGTAAGAACCTCCAGGATTCCCTGCATCGGTTCTTTCGCAAGGAACTGGATATTTTGATGGGAACTCAGATGATTGCAAAAGGTCTGGATGCTCCGGATGTAACCCTGGTAGGTGTACTCCAGGCAGACCAGGGTCTGATGCTATCGGATTATAGAGCCCAGGAACGTACCTTTTCCTTGCTTATGCAAGTGGCCGGAAGGGCGGGCAGGGGTAGATTCCAGGGACGTGTTCTAATTGAAGCCCTTAATCCGGATCATCCTGTGATTCACCTGGCCGCCGCTCAGGACTATGGAAACTTTTATTCCCAGGAGCTGCGGCTCAGACAGGCTACCAATTATCCGCCTTTCTGTCGGCTGTTAAGATTCCTCATTCGCGCTCCCGAACAGGAGTATGCAGAAAAGAAAATCGATGAACTGGCGGAGCTACTGGAATCTGCGTTCGCCGATGGACCAGATGATCTGGAAATCCTGGGACCAGCACCGGCGCCCATCGAACGAATTCATGACCAGTACAGAATGCATATCTTGATCAAGACCAGAACCTATGAAAAGATTCGTCCTGAACTCAAAGAGCTTCTAAAATCGTTTCGTCCTGGACTGAGAAAGGGGCACCTGGAATTTGAACCCGATCCCCAGGATGTGGTCTAAAGGGCCTCTGGAACCGGCGCACAGAAAAGGATTGAGAATGAAACTAGGATACATGGGCACACCGGAAATCAGTGCTGAACTTCTAAAAGCGCTTTTAGATGCGGGCTATGAAATAGACTATGTAGTATCCAATCCAGACCGGCCCCGGGGTCGTTCCGGCACTCCCCAGCCTTCCGCTGTAAGTGCTGTGGCCCAGCAACAGGGATTGCATCTGTATCGTCCGGAAAAGCCCGCCCAGGTCATTGAGGAGCTCAAGTTAAAGGAAGTGGATGCTGTGATTGTATTTGCTTACGGCTCCATACTTCCAGAAGGATATCTTGGCCTGGGACGCCTGGGGATTTTCAATTTGCACGGATCCCTTTTACCGGAGCTCCGCGGAGCCAGCCCCATTCAAAGTGCCATTCTCCAGGGCCTGAAACGTACGGGCTGGTCATTACAGTTCGTATCGCAGAAAATGGACTGTGGAGCTGTGGTAGCGAAACAGAGCCTGGATATAGGAGCCGATGAAACCGCCGGAGAACTCACCGAAAGGATGGTACCGACTGGAATCGATCTGGTCTTGAATACCTTGCCGGACCTGAAGTCTCTGTCCAGCCAGGCGATGGAACAAGATGAGCAGAAAGCTACCTATTGCCGGAAAATCCTGCCAGAGCACGGATACATTGACTGGAATGAATCGGCTCAAGAAATTCACAATCAAATCAGGGGAATGAATCCCCGGCCGGTGGCCCGTAGCCTGCTAAACGGAAAGCTAATTAAGATATTTCGCAGTAGAATTCTGGATTCTGATCAGCGGGCCGCCCTGCAGGATGAAAAGCAATTGATGGCAAGAGCCCCTGGAGATCTGCTGTCTTTTAGACTGGATGGCAGACCTGCTTTGCTCGTCAAGACCGGGCAAAATCAGATTCTGCAGATTCTATCGCTGCAGCCGCAGAATAAAAAACAAATGGATGCGGTTTCTTTTCTGAACGGGCATAAGATTCAGCCCGGTGAGCGATTTGCCATGCCAGCGGAGATCTGAAGTGCAATACTTAAAGACCCTATTACAGACCCTATTTCCCGTAATCGTGGCAGCCGCCGCATTTGTGCTAATTTCTGTGACCATCTTCCTGGTTCGATCCGAGGATCCTGGCAGCTTCGCGCTTCAGGATTACAGGGGTCAGTACTATATCAATGTTCATAACGATCTGCATCGACGCAGGCTACGCGTGGAAATTGAGAAACGTAACTTCCCGGACCGTCCGGAAGGAATTATCCTGGATCAAAACATAAGTCCAGGTACCATTGTAGAGCCCAAACAGAACTTGAATCTGGTGGTAAACCAGCATCAGCCATTGCTTACCGTTCCAGACCTGGTGGGTACCGGCCAGGCAGGTATTAGCGCAGCTCTGGAGAGAATTGTAATTGGAGATCAGGTATATTCACTGTCTCGAGGTAGCACTTCTCTTGTATTTGATGATGGGGTCCCAGAAGGAACCATCCTGGCTCAGTCACCGCTACCTGGCCAGAAAGTGGATCCGGATTTTCCTGTAGATTTTCTGGTAGCCACTTCGCATCCGTATCGCGGAAAGCAGATTACACCGGCCCAGCTCAAGGAACTGCCGGTGGATCTAGCCTATGAATTCTTGCTGCGAACCGGAGCATCGTTCACCATTAAGAACATCCTGAATCCCACCAGGCCACATGAGCAGGGTCGAGTGGCTGAAGCCCGACAGACGGGCAGGGATCAGTTTGAGCTGGACGTTTACTTTCAGAAGCCTTCCGCTGCCTTTGCGTCCGGGTATGAGCAAGAAATCGTGGACATCCCGGCCGAGTACCGAGGTGAGAAGATGTGTACTCTGTATCATTATCCAGAAAATGATCCTCAGAGCCGAAAGCCCATCTTTCGCCAGAAACAATCGTCGCAATCCGCCACTGTAGTTTTCTTTCGAAGGAACACAGAGGTTCTTGAGCTTCGATGCGAAAACAAAGTAGTGAGCCGAAAAACCCTCAGTCCTGATTTCTCAGGTTAGAGAATTTTGTCTTAGGGAATTTTGTCCTGGAGCGCCGAGGAACACTGTATCAAAGCGAGTAGTACTATGGATTTATCGCCATCTATCCTGGCCGCCGATTTAACGGATCTGAAAGCAAGCTTGAAGGAGCTGGAAGGTAGAGTGGAATACCTGCATATGGATGTCATGGATGGGCATTTTGTGCCTACATTGTCCTTCGGTGAACTCTATACCAAATTGCTAAAACAACATACCAGCATTCCGCTGGATGTGCATCTAATGGTCTCCCAGCCTGAGAAGGAGGTGCCCAAATACTTCCCTCTGGAGCCGGCCAATATCACATTTCATGTGGAAGCCACAGATTTCGGTGTGCGTCTGGCTCGGGAAATTCGAAAGCAGGGCATCAAAGCTGGAGTGTCACTGAATCCGGCCACTCCTCTGAGCAGCCTGGATTATCTTCTAGATGAAATTGATCTGGTATTGATTATGAGTGTGGAACCTGGATTCTACGGCCAGAGCTTCATTCATTCCAGTCTGGGAAAGATTCAAAAGTTAAAGGAACTGATCGCAGATCGAGATATTACCATCGAAGTGGATGGCGGTATTGATTCCTCCAATATTGGTCAGATTCTGGAAGCTGGTGCGCGACGAATTGTAGCTGGCTCTGCCTGCTTCAAAGGCGGAGATATTGCAGGCAATATCGGTCGATTGCGGGATGCTGCTGCAGTTTCTGTTGACACCAAACATGCGTCATAATTTCTCGGTTTGTGGTCAAAATTCGTTTACAGAGATACGGAACCAAGAAGAAACCCTTCTACAGAATTGTAGCTGCGGACTCTCGCTATCCCAGAGATGGCCGGTTCATCGAGCAAATTGGATACTATAATCCGATTGCATTCAATGAAGCCTGCGTTCTGAAAGAAGAGAGAGTTAAGCACTGGCTTGAATCCGGTGCTCAGCCTACAGATTCAGTTCGATCTTTGCTCAAGAAGCAAGGTCTTCTAGGCTAAGATATTTTCAGGAGTTTCCCATGTCCCAGGCTACCGTCTTCATTGAATATGTACTGGAAAACATCGTTTCCCAGCCAGATGAGCTAAAGATCAGCGAAATCGCCGGTCCCGAAGAGTCCATCATTGAAGTTCGTGTGGCCGACGAAGATGTGGGCAAGGTCATCGGAAAGGCCGGCAGTGTGGCACGAGCCCTGCGCAATGTAGTGAACGCTGTGGGCCTGAAGGATGATGCAAGCTACAGCGTGGAAATCATTGACTGAGTGGCCTATCTATCCATCGCTCGGCTCAAGAAGCTAGTTCATACCAATCGCTCTCTTTACCTTTGCACCTGTCCTGGAGACGGGCTTGCCAGTCTTCCGCCTAAATTTTCCGCCTTCCTGCTTCCACCCACCGGTGGTCCGGATAGTCCTCCTTTTGAAGGACAGAGCAATGAAATGCCAGGTGAGGCAATTCCGGTTAATGCGGTCAGAGAAGGCGCCGTTTCCAATGGAAAAAGCAAGCTACAGATTCTTACTGATTCGGCTGCACCTTCCGAGCAGGAGGGGTTTCGCGGATTCTGGCTCTTTGTAGAAGATAAGGAACTGATTCAAGGGTCCGGTAATGATCTTTTTGCATTCGAATTATTGAGCTACGCCTGCGAAGATCTGGCCACCGGCTCCCGGTCTGCCAGGATAGTTGGTTATCAAGAAACCGGGGCCCATGGAATCCTGGAAGTGGAAACCCTGGAAGGTAGCCGGATTCTTGTTCCTCTGGTCGCTCCCCATGCTGTTTTAAATACATTAGATCGAACGGTTCAAGTAACCGATCTGGCTGCACTCAATCCGGAGGAGAAATCCGAAGACCCGGTTACAGAAAGCAGTGCCGAATAAGGAGGCATCCCGGACAACCAGGAATGGCAGGTATGATCTTTCAGATTCTAACACTTTTTCCGGAGCGCTATCGTTACTTCCTTGAAAGTGGCTTGCCTTCAAGGGGCCTTAAAAAAGCCTTGCTGGAACTGCGTTTCAGGCAACTTCGGCATTTTGCCGATCCTCGCAGATCCGGGCGCATAGATGATTTGCCCTACGGAGGCGGACCCGGGATGGTCCTTGAAGTAGGTCCCATTCATAGGGCTCTAAAAAGCCTTCCCGATTCGTTTCCTGTGGTGCTTTTTACTCCCCGGGGAAAACGCCTGAACCAGAAAATGGTTCGGTCATTCGCCAGCTATCCGGGATTGACTCTTCTTTCCGGTTACTTTGAAGGGGTGGATGAACGGGTGACGCAAAACCTGGTAGACTATGAGGTTTCTCTGGGAGACTTCATTCTAGGATCCGGGGATGCAGCGGCCATATGCTTTCTGGAAAGTGTAACCCGGTTGATTCCTGGTTTCATGGGCTCGGATGAAAGTCATGTGGATGAAAGCCATGAAGAGGAAGGCACTCTGGAGTATCCGCAATATACGCGACCTCCAAAGTATCTGGACTGGGAAGTTCCTCCGGTCCTACTTTCCGGTGATCACGGAAAGATTGCCCGTTGGCGAAAGGAACAGAGCGAACTGAAGAGTCGCAATACGCAATACTAAAAGGGCTGCACTGGAGCGGCCAGAAAAATATAAATGAGGCGTATGTCTCAGGGATGATGGTTTCCAGATAGAACCAGGAGTATTGAGATGAGTACTGAAGAAACAAACAAAGAGAATCAGACCGCAGAGGGGACTGAAGAAGCCCAGCAGGCTGCTCCTGCTGAAATGGTACAAATCACCCTGAATGGTGGAAAGGCAACCCTCGCAAAAGGTGATCATATTGCATTCAAGGAATGGCCCTCATTCAACGTAGGCGATACTGTAAAGGTGCACTACAGAATTACAGAGGGTGACAAGGAAAGAATCCAGGTCTACGAAGGCGCGGTAATCAGCATTCGTGGAGAAGGGCTTTCCCGAACCTTCATGGTTCGGCGGGTTTCTCATGATGTAGGTGTGGAAAGAATCTTCCCCTATCACTCTCCCAGCATAGCCAAGATTGAAGTAAGTCGTCGCGGTAAAGTAAGAAGAGCCAAGCTTTTCTATCTACGTCAGAGATCAGGTAAGTCCGCTCGAATCAAAGAAGCTTTCAATGCCACAGCCATGGCTGCTGCCAAAGCCAAGAAATCTGGCGGTAAGAAAAAGAAAGCAACCAAGAAGAAAGAAGAAACCGCTGCACCAGCACCAGCTGAAGCTGCACCGGCGGCCTCCGAAAGCGAATAATCCAGGTGGGGAGAGATCCCCATCTCATCCTTCGCTTCTTTAACTGCACGGATCCAGAGCGTCGCACATTTGTGGGCGCTTTTTAGCGTTTCCCAGGTTTATGAAACCAATTGAATTTGAGCCCCGAGAAAGGGCCTTTTTCGGTCCAGTAATCGGTCTGGACGAGGCGGGCCGAGGCTGTCTGGCAGGTCCAGTTTCCATCGGTTATACTGTTTTTTCCCCGGAATTCTTTCATTCCAGTCCGCCACCAGACCTTGCCCTGGTCCGGGATTCCAAAAGACTGTCCCGAAATAGAAGAGAAGTCCTGGTAGAGCCAATTCGAAAAGCCAGCCTGGCCTGCGGTGCTGTAATGGCATCATCCAGAAAGATCGACTCTGTGGGAATTAACCCTGCCATTGAAGATTGCATGATTCAGTCGGTAATACGTGCAATGCGAATTGTGAAACCGGCGGCTGTTCTGGTGGACGGGAACTACGCATTGAAACGCCTGAGAAATGAGTTCCCGGACTTGGCTGTTCATTGCATTGTGGGTGGCGACAATCTAGTCTTTTCCATTGCAGCGGCCTCCATTCTGGCCAAAGTACTTCGG
The DNA here is from genome assembly GCA_040217195.1 of Leptospiraceae bacterium. Lineage (GTDB taxonomy): Bacteria > Spirochaetota > Leptospiria > Leptospirales > Leptonemataceae > UBA3465. The sequence goes on from JAVJNR010000008.1 coordinate 382,062, forward strand.
GATCGGCGCATGGAGCGATTCGATCGATATTATCCTGGCTATGATTTCTCCCAGCATGCCGGGTATGGAACCGCAATCCATCGAAGTAAAATCCATGAACTTGGGCTCAGCGCTGTGCATCGAAAATCTTACAGACTTAAAAGCTAATTCCGTTATTATTTAAAGCGAAGCCAGGTAAGGATGCATCGAATCATTCCGGCAGACCTCAGAAATCTCAGAATGTCCGGCCAGAACTGTATGCTATAGAAATTCAGAAATGCCCCGGCCGCGAAGACAAGAATGAAAGTTGAACTAAGCAATTTACCAGCCAGGCTACGTTTGCCCCTGATGGACATGCTCAAGTCCCTGGTTGGGCGAGAAATGCAGGGAAGAACCCTGGACTCTGGAATACCGGGTCAGGTAGTCCGCATGCAACTGGGCGGGCAAACCATTCGAGCACTTCTTCAGGGCAGGGGAGTTCAGGAAGGACAGACACTTAACTTTCGAGTGGAGCAAAAGGATGGGCAGTTCTTTTTAAAACTTCTGGGAAAGGGGGAATTGGATCCTGCCGCTGAATCCAATTCAGCGCTCCGAGATTTTGTGATGAAGCTTGGAACCGAGCGACTTCAATTCTTTCAGAGTCTGGATGCACTAATGAAGTACTGGAAGCAAAAAAATCAAAGCCGACCCGGCCAGGACAGGGATGTGCAGACCGAGTCGGGACCCACAAAAGAAGGCACCCAGGGTACACAAAGCCAATCTGCGGTTGTAGCGTCTGCAACCGGGGACTCCGAATCTGAGGAATGGACGGCACTGGCCTCTGTGGATGGGCCAGCTTTCTGGGCCATGACAGCTTCCCTGCCAGATCATCCTACAGCACTGTTTGTCTTCTACGCTGACACGGCGGAATATCTATCTGTTCGATTGTTGGTGGTACAACCGGATGATGATGCCCGAGCCGACCTGCAGAACCTGGTCGATCAGTATTCGGATCCTTCCATTCAAGATATTACTTTGCTGTCCAGATTTCCGGATCCTTCCTTCTTTCAGACAGGTCAACTATGGGAGGCTTAGACAGTGCAGCCAGGTATATTGCAACCAACATCTGCATCAGCAGATATACCAGTACCGGGCATCTCTGGCATCTAAAAACTTTGTAGCAATGAATCAGAATTGGTATAGCCTTAACGCCAGGGATTCGTAGGCTATAAACTTCAGGGTAACACCATCGAACACGAAATCAAATACACGGCCGCCGCACTATCATTTGATGAAGCCAACGACCTGGCACCCCGGCTCAGGGCCCGGGGAGACGGTGAGCTGGCTCATAAGATGGTACAGGTAGCCAGGGATCATGGTATAACGGTAGTTCAGGATCCAGGCCTTGCTGGTTTCTTACAGGGCGTCGGAGTTGGCCAGGAGATACCCGAAAATCTGTACGTGGCAGTCTCCAAAATCTTTGCCTACCTATACAGTCAAAAGGGGAATAAATAGGCAGTAATTCAATAGTCCGATTACATTTACGGTAGCACTGTAACCGAAACATTGAAATAAAAGACGCAATCAGGACAGTACTGGGTTGCGATTCTATTGGAATATTGAGAAAAGGTCCCAACCACTGAGGTCTTTCCTGGAGATATCAGCTATCTTTTATGCGCAAACTTAAAGTAGTACAATTAAAACCCGGAATGGTCTTTGACGCACCGGTCTATATTGATCCGAACAATATACTCGTTCAGGCCAAGCAGGAATTGTCTCAAAAAGATATCGATCGTCTTAAGAAATGGGGCATTGAAGAAGTAGAAACCTCTGGTCAGCTCATAACGGCACCTGAATCTAAAGCCAGCACTTTCGATGCTCCGGAAGAGCCCACTCCAGTCTCGGCAAGCTTCTCCGCCGAGGCATTGCGTCTTCATAGTGAATATGAACAATTGCGCAAGAACAGAAATCAATTCCGCAATCGACTGGCAGAGTATGGCAAGACCCTGGAAGCCAACTGGAAGCTTTTGAACGAAAAGAAGCAGTTTGATAATCAGGCCGTTCTAAAAGTATGCCAGGCGCTGGTGGAGGACATATTTGCGGTACCTCTGATCATTATTGCAGCCCGTCATACCCATGTATCTTCCAATCCACTGGTGGCTCATTCTGTTCATGCTGCCTGCTATGGAGTGCACCTGGGCAAGGCCCTGAACTTTTCCCGGCCCCGCCTTCAAGAAGTCTGCTTTTCCGTCCTGCTAATGGACTCTGGCATGACACGGCTGCCCATGGATTTGTACACATCCAAGACAGACCTGGAGGAACAGGAAAAGAATGCCATCCGTACGCATCCTCTAATCGGATACAGGATGCTTCTGAACGATGCCAGGGTGAAGGCCTCCCTGGCCGTTGTAGCTCTCCAGCACCAGGAATCGTTCAATGGTAAAGGCTATCCGCAGGGCCTGTCCGGTGGCCAAATCGATATAATGGCCCGCATCGCTCGCATCGTGGATACCTATTCAGCGCAACTAGAAGAAAGACCCTATCGACCGGCCAAGCTACACTACGATGCAATGAAAAACTTGCTAAGTCTGGGCACGGAACAATACGATCCAAAGCTTTTGCGTGCATTTCTGGGTTGCATGGGAATGTATCCTCTCGGCTCACTGATTGAACTCAGTACAGGTCAGATTGGCCTGGTGGTAGGAGCCAATGCAGAAAAACCCCTGAGACCGGTATTGCGACTGCTGCGGGATGAAAAGAAACTGCCTTATTCCGGCCTTACCTTTTTAGATCTAATGGAATACACGAATGTATACATCGTGCGGGCGATTTCAGAGCAAGATGCAGAGCTGGAACTGGAACAGGAGATGTAAATTACCTTAAATGGCCTCCTGCTGTCTCCATCGAACTTTATCTTGAACTAAACTGAAATCTTTCACCATCTGACAAAGGCTGCTGCAAGATTCCAGGACTGGAACGCCCGCGCGGCCCGGATTATCATTCAGAATCCGGTTCTTTGATTCAGACTTATTCATCGATTCAGCGCTTTCGCAATAAGTAAATCCTCAAACATCAGAAGCGAAATCGTGAGGATACTGGCTTTTGATCCGGCACTCGGATAGGAAGTGAAATAGAAACCGCAGAATCAATTCGCAGTGAATGTTGGCTTCTTACGTCGGATTCCAGGGCCGGCACTGTCATAAAAAGCGAAACAGAAGACACAGATCCCACATCATTGTGTATGCAAGACTCCGGATCATTCATCGCTCCTTACTTTCGCACAGGTAGGCGAATGCGCAACATGGGAGAGTGGAAAGCCTGCAGATTTTTAAGAAGATTGGGCTACAGAATACTGGCCCATAATTACTGCAACGGTCGAAATGAAATAGATATCATCGCAATGAGCCACAAAGAGAAATTCTATCTGCACATGGTGGAAGTAAAGGCCCATAATCATCCCTGGAAGCATCCGTTATCCTCCCAGACGAATCTACGTAGACATAAAACAAGGAATGTGGCACGTGCCTTTTTAATCGAATATGTCGCCTACCTGCGCCTGAGTGGACATAAAGCACTTGCTTCGGAACTGAATGAGCTTGACTGGCCCCTGAGCTTTGACTTAATCTGGGTGAAAAGGGATGGCCCGGAACTCTTCTCTTCGATTTTTTAAAGTGGGATGGGAAAGTTCTCAGCCAATTTTGCCCGTGGGTCGAATGTACTCTTGTCGGCCACGGAAATATAAAAAGAGTAAGGTCGATTTCCACGGATGGAAATAAACGTTACAGGGAAGTAACAATGAAAATACTCCTCGAACCGGACAAGGAAGTCCAGCGGGAGAAGTACGGACCGGACCCTGTCTTGCTGAGAAAGCAGGGCGTGGATATGGCAACCCGTGACATCTCCACATACAAAGAAAAGATCGTAAACGATGACTACATGGAGCATGCGATCAACCGTATCGCGATGGAGCTTTCGCATTTTCTTGCGAAATAGAGTTCCAGTCGCTGTAGGTATAGCGTAACGCTTCAAGTATATGTGCCATCTGGATCCAGGCGGCCCCGGACATATCAGCTATGCTCCGGGCAAGCCGCCGGATTCGGTGACTTTTTCTGTTGCTCATATTTGAGGTCTCAGCACAAAACAGGTCCTTTGTTTGCTGATCGTTAAAGGCACAGAAATTCCAGTCCTCAATCTCTGAATTGTATCTTACTCCGGTTTGCCGGTACCTTTGTTCCTGGGCGTGCAGCAAATTCTGATACCATTCCAGAACCAGTTCCCTGGATACAGAATCGGAATCACTTTCCAGAAATAGCTCAATATCCATTCTATCCTGAAGTGCACCCAGCATTCTGGCCTGATACTGCCTGATTGCTCCTGCATTACATTGACAGATGCCTTCACTGGAACCGGCCATTCCACAGGGACAGGCATTGGCCGTAGCCATAAACCAGAATATACAGGGCAGTTGCTCTTTTTGAGCCCCCCGGGCAATGTGAACCTTTTGAGAATCCAGAGGCTCTCGCAGGGACTGCAAAACCTCTCTGCGAAACTCTCCCAGCTCATCCAGAAGAAGCATTCCATGATTCGCCTCGGTAGTCTCTCCCACCTTTACGGGGCTTCCTCCTCCAATCATGGCAACACGTGTGATGCTGTGATGAGGCCTTCTAAACGGACGGTGTACTTCTGAAGTCTTCTCGCTGCCATTCATGCGAAGAAAAATCTCTCTGCATTCCGTAGAGTCCGGTAATGGTAGCATCTCATAGATGAGATGGGCCAGAGTAGTTTTTCCCGATCCTGGAGGTCCCATACAGAGCATACTGTGCCTGGCTCCCGCAGAAGCCACCGCAGCACGCATGGCCATCCAATTATAATTACGATTTTTCAAGGAAAAGGGGGGAACCTGTTTCTGGTCCTGGCCCTCTCCAATGCAGATGACCGATGGATTATCCCGACTCTTCTGAGATTCAAGCATGGATGCAACATCCGTAAGATTCACCGGAGCAGCCGAACCAAATGAAGTGACGATCTGATCTGGATAATTTGCTGTCAGTGTATGGAATTCCAGGGTTCCAGCTACCGAAAGCATCCGGCCTGGCTGTAATAGTCTGCGAACGGAACCATCCAGGCTGAGTTTTCCCAGACAGGCCTGCCCGGCTCCGGAAAGCCCTGGTAGCGAGTAACCAAGAGCTTTCAGCAGTACCACAGCCACTGGCAAATCCAGTAGTTCTTCAAGATGTCGGTCCACCTGGCCTTCTGCGTGCAGAGTGACATTCCGATGCTTCAATCGAATCCCATTCATTTGCAGAGCGCATACAACTCTCTCAGTGATTTCTCTGGCCCTGGATGGAGCAATGCCAGAAAAGCTGAACTCTGGAATTCCGGTCCGGACCACCACCTCCAGCGTGAGAACAACTGGATTTCCTGCACTGTTCAACAAAGGAGTCTGCAAGGATGCATATTCCATACTGCTAGATGTGTCATCCGAAAGAAGCGTTGCCAAAAAAAGGGCCGGTCAGGATTCTGCATGGGCATGCTTCCAGAATTTAGAAATAAAAAAGCAATCCTGGCTCTAATGCCATTGTTATTCGCCGCTTATTGCTCTTCTCCAATCCTGAAAACCGGTGAAACAGTTCAATGGAATCAGGAACTGGAGAAAACGGTTTATCGTGCAAAAACTGATATTTTTCCTGAGTTCGCCAACCAGGCAGATAAAGACAACCCACTGTTTCCACGGGGAACTTTACTCAAAATCCAGGTAGAGAGCTCTCCGGACTGGGTCAAGATTCGAGCCCGGGAAGCTAAAAAGGAAAGAGAGAATACGCCAGGCCATGTGATTATGTACCTTTTCTCCGACGATGTGGATACAGAGAAGGGAAATGGTCGACAGCTTGTGGAGGAGCGGCTAAACCAGCTACTGAGTCCAGCCAACTGAGCACTATCCCTTTCGGGGCCCTGGCCGTAGAACCAGATTGCAGAAAGATCTTCAGGCGTATCGCCAGGCAGGAAACACTCAGGAATCATTGAATATGATGAAGCAAATGGTCGATAAAGCATCTATGAGGTCTGCTGCGAAATGGGTACTGGGCATCTTTCTGATTTCCGGTGCACTCCAGGCACATCCAGGAGCTGAACAGGGCCAGGACCTGATTGATGATGCCATTGAAAAGTACTTCCAGGGCATTGAATCTACTAACTCTGTAGATCTGGATCAGAAAAAACTAGAACAAGCTTTTGGAAAACGGACCCCGGCCATCTTAATTCCAGAATCCATTGCCAGCGATGAAGACCTGGAGAAGCAAAGCGATGAATCCTTCTCTTTTGCCAACACCTCGGATCTAAAAACAGAAAACTACACGGTTCAAAAAGGCGATACCTATTACTCAATTAGCCAGAAACTGGGCATCTCGGTGGCCCAGATAAAGACTTTGAATCCGGCTGTAGATCAAAATGACCTCAATGTAGGCCAGAAGTTGAAAGTTAAGGGCAGTCCGGAACCGGTAGAAAAGAAAGAAACCTACGTGGTCAAAAAGGGAGATACTCTGTACAAGATTGCCCAGGGGCAGGGAGTGTCGGTTGCCAGTATTGCAGATTGGAACAAGATTCGCATTAACGATCCACTGAAAGTGGGCCAGAAACTGGTTATCATCAAGAAAGGACTGCCGGCAGGCTACTCCTATCGCCCGGTATTCATTCGTCCTATTGAAGGCAGACTCACTTCAGGATACGGAAAGAGACGAAACCCATTTTCCGGTAGTTATCATTTCCATAAAGGATTGGATTTTGGTGCACCCATGGGCGCAGAAATCAAAGCCTCCCGGGATGGCCTGGTTATCTATTCTGGTAGAATGAACGGATATGGAAACGTTGTTTTCCTTCGTCATGCCGATGGATACCTTTCTGTTTATGCTCATGCACGGTTGAATCGAGTCAAAAAGGGCGACATTGTACGTCAGGGACAGGTAATTGCTGAAGTAGGTCGAACTGGCGCTGCCACCGGGCCACACCTCCACTTTGAGGTTCGCAAAATGAAGAAACCCATGAATCCCTGGATAGCTCTTAAAATGAAAGAAGCTGTACCTGCCGGTACCAAAGAAGCCGCCTACAAAGACTGATGTCCTATTTCCTTGCAAGACTGCAGAAGAATATCTTTCTTCTTTCCGTTGGCGCAGGGGCATTCCTGGGAGCGTCTCTCGCTTATTTGATCATCGTCTTTCTTTCCTCCCAGCTTGGCAGTGCTTCTGCCGATCCGCAGGCAGGTCCCGGGAACGGATCCAACCCGGGCCCCATAATCACTCCTCCGCCATCCCGACCGTTCGAAGATTATCAGGAAATCATTTCAGGGAATTTCTTTCGTGATTCGCCTGTAGTTAAAGGCGAAGAGGGAATTGAAATCGCGGAGATCAAACAATTTACTTTAATGGGCGTTCTGGCCGGATCCCCGGAATTTGCCAATGCAGCCATTCAACTGGAAGGGGAATCCGAACCTAACGAATACTACCTGGGCGAAGAGGTGGGGGGCTCCAAAATAATCAGTATATTCGCTGAAGGAATTGTGATTCAGCGTGGCGATTCCAAACTCACCATTCGTGTAGGCGAATCCACCGGTACTGCAATTGAAAAGCAACAGGCCCAAAATCAAACGGAATCAGATCCCAATGCTACCAAAATAACCGTACAGAGATCCAAAATACTGGAACTGGCCAACAACCAGGAGATCCTCTACGAAAACAAATTTGCTCCCATTACCAAAGATGGAAAGATCCTGGGACTTCGCTTAATCATGGTTCCTCAGAGTAATATTCTCTATGAAATGGGAGCCAGAAGCGGTGACATTTTGAAAAGAGTGAACGGCCAACCTCTGGAAAAGCCGGAAAAGATGTTTCAGATCTGGCAATCAGTAAAGACCCAGGATAAATTCACTGTGGATCTGGAAAGGGGCGGCAAAAACATCCCCTACGAAATCATTATTCAAAATTGATTGGTTCCTTTCCTGTAAGACGACTCATCCAACCGGGCAGCCCGGTCCGGGCTATCCATCCAGCCGACCATCCAGGTACCAGAATCCTTTCCTTTTCGATGCCTTTATTTTAGCAGTTATGTCCATTATTCCCGGGATTTAATGAAATGATTACGCGAACCTTTGGCCTGGCGGACCACCCCCTGGAAGTGCTTTCCCTTTTACTGAATTAACACAATTCATCGACCAGAATTAGTGCGCTACCGATTCAGAATTGGCACTGCCAAATCCGATAGATAGAAAAAGTCATCGGACAATCAAATGCGGCGATCGTTATATACAAAGAGTATTGCTCTGCTTTTGGGCTTTTTCCTGATTACAGGCCCGATCATGGCAGAACGTCCTCCTCAGAGGGCGCCCCGGGGAACCTTCATCCCCAACTTCAGGGACATGGAAATCAAAGATTTCCTGGAAAACATGGCCCGCGTCACCAGGAAAAACATTCTGGTAGATGACTCGGTAAAAGGCAAAATCAATATTATCTATTACAAGCCCATTCCTATTTCCAGGGCTATGGACTTTCTGCGAAGCGTTCTGGAGGTGCGAGGCTACGCAATCGTAGAAGAGGGCAACATCATAAAGGTCATTCCGGCAGAGAAAGCGCAGACCGTTTCCGAGGCCACGGATGGGGAGATCGATTCAAACGCCACGGAGACTCTGAGCAAGGTATTTAAAGTGCCGCCCAGGGTTAACCTGCAGGAATACGCTCAACTATTAAAAAGCCTGGCAGGTAAGGGAGCCCAGGTTGAAACCTATCGCTCCGGTAATGCAGTTATCGTCACCGGTTATGCTCCTGTTGTTAAGCGATTGATGGATATTACTAAATCCATCCTTCCCGATGGCATGGATAAGGATGGATCTCAGGGCAATGAAGGAGTCCATATCTATCAGGTAAAAAATCTTCAGGCCGAAAGTCTGGCTCAGGTTCTTGTTCGTTTGGACAATCCAGCTGCGGCACAAGAAGAGGGCGAAGATGGTAAACCCAAGGCAGTCACCACAACCGGAAAGATCAAAGCGGTGGCACACAAGGAATCCAATTCCATAATTGTAACTGCAAACTCGAAAGAATGGGAAGAAATAAAGAACATCATAGATCAACTGGACCAGAAAAGACAACAGATACTTCTGGAAGTACTGATCGTTGAAGTAAGAGGAAGCAATACAAATGACTTTGGTATTGACTGGCGATACCAGGGCGTAAACTCGGCGCATACGCAGTTTAACTCCGGTTACGCTGTGGAAGGTAACCTGGTGGATCCGGAAACCGGGCGAATCACAGGTAACAACACCCTGTCCGGTTTTTCCCTGGGCTTTCTGGAACGCGGCGGCGAGCTTCTGGGAATCTTTAACGCAAACATTGACAATCAAAACTTTAATGTGCTGTCTGCGCCCCAGGTTCTAACTCTGGATAATCAGGAAGCAGAGATCAATGTGGGTCAGGACGTTCCGGTGAGAACCCAGGAAAGGACGTCCGGCGGCGGAGCATCTGAAGCGACTGTAAACTCCTTTGAGTATCGTCCTGCAGGAATCAAGCTCAAGTTCACTCCTCATATCAATACGGAAGGCAACATCTCACTGGATGTATTCGCCGAGATTACCAACATTGAGGGCGGAGTTTCTTCTATCAGTAATCCTACTTTTAATAAGCGAAATGTAAAAACCTACATCACCGTGGATAATCAACAAACCATCGTAATCGGCGGTCTGGTATCCAATGAGCGATTACAGGCCATAAAGCAGATACCACTTCTGGGAGACATCCCATTGCTGGGTTTTCTCTTTCGCCGCACTACAATGACCAATCAGAGAACCAACTTGATGATATTTATCACTCCTCATATCCTGGATGACCGGGACGATGCGGATCGAATTACAAATTTCAAACGAGAAACCCAGATTCAGGAAAGCCGCAAACGAGTGGAAGAGCTGAACCTGTGGCCTCAGCCAGACCCACCAGGTGGCCGGGAGGAAATACTGGAGGATAATGTTGAAGAGCATCCTGTGAAACCTTATAAGCGTCCCAATTTTGAGGAGCTGAGCAAGCCAAAGCCCTCCCGGGAAAAGGTTGAGGATCCCATGGATTCGGACAGCTCCGATGACATTAACTCTGGCCCTGATTCCAATTCTTACGGTCCGGAGCCCGCTACGGACACGGATACTCCGAAAGACGCAGAGGAAATGGAAGAGGAGCCCTGAGAATTAATGAAATGGTTGCTTTCGGAACGGCCCGGGGTGCAATGAAGCTATGAGAAAGCCTTTTGGCGAAATTCTTCTGGAAGAGGGGGTCATCAACCGCGAAGAGCTGGATGAAGTCCTCAAGATCAAAGAGAAGTCTCCGCTTCGCATAGGTCAGATCATTCAGAAAAAGGGAATGGCCGAAGAGGCGGATGTACTAAAGGCTCTGGCCAACCAGTACGGCTACAAATTCGAAACCAAGCTTAATTATCAGTCCGATCCTCTTTTCAGTCGCATTCCCCGGCAGCTAATTGAGCGAAACCGGGTGATTCCCATTTCCAGAAAAGGAAAAACGATCACTGTGGCCGTGGCCAATCCGGCAGAGATCCATCCCATGGATGATATTCGCCAGTACCTAAAAGGCTACAGGGTGAACTTCGTTATGTCCTCGGATACGGAGATCATGCGAATCATTCATGCAAACTTCCAGCAGGCCAGTGCTACAGCCGAGGAAGTAATGGAAGGCCTGGACGGCGATGAGTATGCAGACCTGGACAGCCTTTCGGAAGATACAATGGATATGGCCAATGAGGCCCCCATCATCCGAATGGTGAATGCAATCCTTTCCCAGGGAGTACAGGAAAGAGCCTCCGATATCCATATTGAGCCATACGAAAAGACCCTGGATATTCGGTATCGTATTGACGGTATCCTGCACCCCAGATTGAGCCCTCCGCGTATGATCCATGCAGGAGTGGTATCCAGAATCAAGATTATGGCGAATATGAACATCGCCGAAAATCGATTACCCCAGGATGGGCGAATCAAGATCAAACTTTCTGGTAAAGAAGTAGATATTCGCGTATCTACCATTCCCACTCGTTACGGTGAGAGAGTGGTAATGAGACTCTTGAATAAGACAGATGTTAAATTCAGCCTGCAAACCCTGGGCTTTTATCCAGATGTGGAGCAAAGCATTCGAAACGTTATCGCCGAGCCAAATGGAATTATTCTGGTAACCGGTCCCACGGGCTCCGGTAAGTCCACCACACTGTACGCTGTTCTTAGCGAACTGAATCAATCCGAGCGAAACATCATGACTGCCGAAGATCCGGTGGAATATGAAATATCAGGAGTGTCCCAGACCCAGGTCCAGGATAAGATTGGCCTTTCCTTTGCTCATTGTCTTAGAACCATGCTTCGCCAGGATCCAGATATCATTATGGTAGGTGAGATTCGAGACCAGGAAACGGCTCGTATTGCCATTCAGGCTGCTCTTACAGGTCACCTGGTTCTGTCCACCCTCCACACAAACGATGCACCTGCGGCCGTCACCAGGTTAATTGATATGGGAATTGAGCCCTATCTGATCACTTCCACCGTGCGAGCTGTTATCGCGCAAAGGCTTGTGCGAGTCATATGTCCGCATTGTAAGACTACCTATAAACCGCCCGCCGGAGAATTGAAGGATCTTGGAATTACTCCTGGTCAGCTCAAGAAAGGAGTTCTTTACAAAGGCGAAGGATGCGATCAATGCGTGGGCACCGGCTATATGGGTCGAAACGGTCTTTATGAATTCATGGAAGTGGATACACAGGTCCAGAGAGCCATCCTGCAAGGAAAGGACTCAGAACAAATCCGTGAAGTGGCCGATGCTCAGGGGATGATGACTCTGCTGGAGTACGGTCGCCGAAAGGTGATAGACGGACTCACAACACCGGAAGAAGTGTTACGTGTCAGCTAATGCCCATCTACCGATATACAGCCCTTAACCGCAAAGGAAAAGAAGAGAAAGGAATCCTGGATGCTGGAAATGCCGTTCTGGCACGGAAAATGCTCCGTACAAAGGGCCTCTATGTTCGCACTATCTCTCAGGATGAAGAGAAAAGAGAAAGAGAGCTATTTCCCTTTCTTACTAAACTAATCTATCGGGTACCAAGGCGGGATGTGGCCCTATTTGCCCGTCAACTGGGAACTCTTCTGGATGCAGGTCTGCCCCTGGACCGATCCATGAACAACATTATAGATCAAACAGAAAATGAATTCCTCAAGAAAGCGCTAATCGAGGTGAAATCAGATGTTGTGGAGGGAGACTCACTTTCCATAGCACTTTCGAAGCATCCGGCCATATTTCCTTCAATCTATGGCAACCTCATTAGTGTGGGGGAAAAGACCGGTACCTACGAAAAGGCTTTGCTGAGATTGGCCGACCTGGAAGAAGCCAATCTGACAATGAAAAGTAAGGTGCAGGCAGCGCTGTTCTATCCGCTGCTTATGCTTGTACTTCTGGGAGCCATCATGGCCTTTCTGATGGGCATTGTTGTTCCTCAGATTGAACGCCTATTTGAAGAAATGGATATGGATCTGCCCCTGATTACCCAGGTGGTTCTGGCCATATCCGATTTAATGAGCTCCTGGAAAATCCTGATCGTAATTGGTATTATCGCCGGCGCAGTCTATGGAGTGCAGAGGTACTATTCCACTCCAGAAGGCAGGCGCCGGATCGAAGAACTACTTTTGAAAGTGCCTCTCATTGGTAGCCTTTTGCAGAAATCCCTTCTGGCCAGGTTCTCGCGAAATCTGGGGGTGATGCTGGAAAACCGGGTTCCTCTGATTACATCCCTGCAGGTGGTTTCCAAAGTGGTAAACCATTCCATTTTCCATGCAGAGATTGAAGGGGCCATTGCAAAAATCAAGGAGGGCAGCCGAATTACAGAAGCCTTCCGGGACTCGGTAATAGTAAATCAGATGATTCTGGGAATGCTCAGCGCTGGAGAGGCTTCCGACAACATTCCTGGAATGGTAAACAAAATCGCAGACATTCTGGATGAGGAAGTGAACGCCGCGGTGCAGAAATTTTCCACTTTACTTGAACCCATCATGATTATATTAATGGGGGGACTGATCGCTTTAATCATGATGGCAATTCTGTTGCCTATCAACGATCTGCAGCAGAATATGCAATTCTAGAGCTGCCCGGAAGATGGGCAATACAGACAGGAGAGAAGAAATGAAAGAGGTGTTCCAGGCTCAGACCGCAAAAGAAAAACTGAGCAGAGCCCTGCGAAGGGTCCGAAAGCAAAAATCCAGACGAGGCCTTACACTGGTAGAACTGGCCATTGTACTTATGGTTCTGGGAATCATCATTGGCATTGTCTATGCAGGTATTAATACAGATTCCGTGGATGAAGCTCGTCTCATGGGCGTAAAAAGAAATGAGCCGATGCTAAAACTGAACTGGGAAAAGTATGAGCGCCGTGTAAACCAGATACCAACGGGTACAGCCATCGATATGCTTTCCCAGGATGATCAGCAGAATGGGTGGCGCGGAATCGATGAAAAACTAATCGAAGATATGTGGGGTCGTCCCTACTTCGTATGCGATCAAAATGGATACCGTGAGCTATGCACATACGGCGCAGACGGTCAACCAGGAGGCGAAGGAATGAACCAGGATTTCGCCATCACAGATAAATCCAGCTGGCCGCCCTATCTCAAGGATTGATCCAGATGGTACGCCAGGGCTTCCATAAAATAGCCCTGGCAGATTACCATTCCGGACAGTAGAAAGATGAAGACCCGGAATAGCATACGATTGAGGGTTCGAGCCGGACTGACCCTTGTAGAAACTGCCATAGTGATTTTGATACTTGGCATAATGATCGGCGTAGTTACTTCGCTTTATTCTGCAATTCCCAACCTTAGAAGTACAGAAACCGAAGCAGAAACCCTTCGGGGCTACTTTCAAAGCGCACGAAATACAGCTCTGTTTACAAATAACACTTTCTACATTGAATTTGATCTTACCGAGAACCGGTACAGAGGCTATCTGATAGAGCGTGCCAACAATCGGAGCGATGAGAAGGAAAAGTTCGATCATAGTCTGGCAGATTCCAACGGATTGCTGGGAGTTTCTGTAGGCCTGAGCGGCAAGGTGCAGGAAGGAAAGATAACCATCATATTTCTACCGGATGGCACAGCCGAACAGGTTGCCGTGTATCTGGGAGAGCCTCCGCTTGCATCTAAGACTGTAATTCTCAACCGGTATGGAGGAAGCACAAGAATCGCTGACGGAGAGGCGGAACTGGACCTGGATCGGGATTGGTCCCAGGACCTGGAGGAATTCTGATGCGATTCTTTCCAGGTAGAAACGGTGGTAACTTAGCAAAGACAGGCAATGTCCCGGATCAAGTGTCATCTTCCAGCGAATGGCACAGATTAGGCCATATCCTCAAGAACTGGAATACAAACATCCGAAACAGAACCGGTCTCACTCTTGTGGAAATGGCCATAGCAACTCTGGTGACTGCAGTATTCACCATGACGATCACCATGCAGATCGCAAGTTCCATTAAGGCGCAGGTGGAGGCAGACAGACTTTCCATAGCATCCAGCCTCGCTCAAACGAAGATGAGCCAGCTACTGAGCACTCCCAGTCTGGAACCTACAAACAATTCCCATAGCTTTCCTGCAAATTCAGGCATCTACGCCGGCTACGAAGTGAAAGTAACAGTTAATCAGGACAAGATCAATCTTCAGGATACAATTTCCTCCGGTGAAATCAAAGGAGTGAACATTGACGATAAATTGCCTGCAGGTGTTCAGAATCAAGAACAGACCATTGAAAAGGCCGGTTCCTCAGAAGCATCGGTGACTGGCGGAGATGTAAACGTTTATAGAATTGTTATTGATATCAAAATTCCTCTTGGGCAGCGAGAATTCGAAATGTATAGAGTTGAAACCCTGCGTTCCGCAGATAAGCCCACGGAAATGGGAACTCCTTGAGACTGTGTTACATCTACCTGAACGGCCGTAGAGGCGCTCGGCAGTTAGAGATTGTTTGCGAGTGAGCTGGTATTTATCGGCCAGTCTTAAGGGAATAGAAGGAAGCAAAGTGATCGGAATCTGGATCTACCAGCAGACAGATGTAGAGATTCCGCTTATAAGAAATGGATTGAGCCATTAACATGACAGATTCCAGAATTCAAAAGCCTCAGTTCTACTATGCCAGACGGTTACGCCATCTGGCCGCTAGAAATAATGGATTCGGACGAAATCGGTCCGGCTTAACACTGGTGGAATTAGCCATGGTTGTGCTGATTATGGGCGTCCTGTTCTCTGTCATGTTTGGTGTATTCTTTCGAGCTTCCGAAATCGCCCGGGAAGGCTCTCCTCCGGCAGAAGCCAGACAAAGAGCCATGCTGGCTTTGGAAAACATTCGAACAGCGATTAACAATACCTACTACATGGCAGATATCGAACGTCTGGTATTCTATGGAAAAAGCAAAACCACAGGCACAGGTTCTATGGATGAGCTCACCTTTGCTTCTGTGGTACCCGGAGCCGAAGAAAGCGGCACTCCAGAGGTAAGGGAGGTCTCCTTCTATCTGGCTCCTCCGGAGAATGCAACGTCCGACCAGGATGGATATATACTGTATCGCAGAGAAGATCAGCAGGTGGATGAGTACCCGGGAAAGGGGGGAGCCCACTATCCTATGGCCGAGGGGATCCTTTCACTAAACTTCAAATATAGCTACAATGCAAAGACCTGGTATGATGATGAAGGTTGGAATACAAAGAAAAATGCCGCTTTACCCCGACTGGTACAGATCGAAATGATCGTCAAGGTGGGCGGCAGAAAAGAAAGGCTGGAAACCCTGGCCTCTCCAGGACTGTACATCAACTAATGCCCATAAGCCAATCCCGAGCTACTAAACCTGCTGAAACTCGCCTGGGATAAAATAAGTATTCGTGGATTGTACCCAATCGGCCAGATTAAGCTCAACATAAAAGGCTGATAGCCTTTCCAGTCTGCCCGAAACCAGTACGTTTCACTGAAGGCAAGCGGAGCCGCAAACCAGAAGTCTCATTAAACGAATAACCTCCGGGAAAACCAATCAGGGTACAGAAACCGGTTGCACCGTGGTGCGATCTACCTGCACTTTGAGACGTTTGTATTCGTAGGAATCCTTACCATACTTCAGTTCAGCATACTTTAGAATGTTTTCATTCTTTCGGGCTTTCATGGCACGGTAAACATCTTCCCGCCCCATTTCTTTTGCAGATGCTTCTTGAGTTCTATAGGCAATGGCCAGCAGGCGATAGGGTTCGGACTCGGTAGCATGCTCCTTCTTGAGCTCCAGGTATTCTTCCAGAACTGAAATAGTCATTCCTGGATTTCCGTTCTGGAACTGCAGCTTTACGTACTCTCGAATGGCAGCTCCTTTGAGGTTCAAATAAGGCTCGCTCTTCTTGATTTCCGGATTCTGAACCTTATCCAGCTGCTTCATGGACTCTATGAGATAGCTCACAGCCTTATTTCTGTACTTTGAAAATACCTGTCGCTTTTCCCGGTCAAGACGATCCTTCTTTTCCTGCTTCTGCCAGTCATACTGAGCCGGTAGCCTTTCGATTTTCTTTTTCGCTGTTTCGAATTCCTGGCCTGCTTCTCGCATCAATTCACCCGCTGTCTTATACAGGCTGCGAGCTTTCTGCATTCTCTCCAGGGATTTTTTCTGACTTAACTCATCCAGAATTTGTAACTCTGGAAAGCTTGAGGGAATCTCTGGATCCTCCCATTGACCGGGCTCATGGACTGGTTCATCCGGATCCTGGAAAGGCTTCTCCAGAACCGGACTATCAGGCTCAGGGGAATCCTCCGAAAAAAAGAAACTGTCTTCCGAATTTCGATCTTTCTCTTCTTCGGTTGGTTCAGACGAAGGCTCCTCGGCCTGCAGAGGGGAGTGACTGGAGTCAGGTCCAGAAAGCAAGGGCAGACCATAGGCACTGATGACGGTGAGTAAAATCAGGAAACTGGTTTTTCTTAGATGCATCATATCATTCAAAATCTACTGGCAAGGGCCAGGGCCGGTACTTTTCTATCCTACCATCGGCAAAAACCGAGAAAACTGAAACAGGACCTGCTCCATATTAATGAAAGAGAACCTACCCGTCACTTACCTGGAAAACCGGCTACAAATAGAAGACGTATCCGTGGTAGATCTGGTTCAAGCCTACGGAACGCCTCTGTACGTCTATTCGGCCAGCTACTTTGAATCAAGACTTGATCTCTACAACAAGGGTAGAGAAGGTCTGGAGGATCAGATTCAGTTCTGCTATGGAATGAAGGCTAATTCCAATCTGGAGTTGCTTCGACTGGTCGCCTCTCGAGGCTGGGGAGCCGATATAGTCAGTGGCGGAGAACTGTACCGTTGCCTGAAAGCCGGTATAGATCCGGCAAAAATTGTATTCTCCGGAGTGGGAAAAACAGAAGAGGAAATCGCATTTGCTCTGGAATCGAGCATCCATCTATTCAGCGTTGAAAGCGCATCTGAGCTTAGATTGATTTCCAGGATTGCCAGCCAACGGGAAAAAATTGCTCCCGTAGGCATCCGAATCAATCCAGATGTGGACCCAAAAACCCACCCCTATATCTCCACTGGCCTGAAAGAAAACAAATTCGGTGTAGCACATTCTGAGGCGCTGGAAATTTATCGAGAAGCAGCGCAATTGCCAGGAATTGAAATCAAAGCAGCTGGATTTCATATCGGTTCACAGCTTCTGGACACAGGCTCTTACAGAGAAGCAGCGGAAAGACTGTTGGGCCTGGTGCAGCAAATCGAAGAGGCAGGCATCCCGATAAACGAGATTGATGTAGGTGGAGGTCTGGGCATAGATTATCTGGAAGACCATAATCTGGATGAGCCTCTGGAGACCCCGGACCCGTCCGAGTTTGTAAAGCAAATCTGGAAATGGATCAATGAAAACCAGGCAAACACAAACGGGAAGGTACGAAAGATCACTTTTGAGCCCGGCCGAAGTGTGGCCGGAAACTCGGGATTTCTAATAACCAGAATATTGTACAAAAAATCCAATGAAGATCGCACTTTCTTCGTATGCGATGCGGCCATGAATGATCTGCTTCGACCCTCTCTGTATCAGGCCTATCATCGGGTGCTGCCAGAAAGCAGTAATCGAGGCACATCGTATGGCGATCTGGTAGGACCTGTATGCGAAAGCGGGGACTTTCTGGCCAGAGGTAGAGATCTGCCGGACTTTCGCGAAGAGGACCTGGCAGTGCTAGCTTCCGCAGGCGCCTATGGATTCATCATGTCTTCGAATTACAATACCAGACCCAGAGCGGCTGAAGTACTTGTGCGCGGTAAATCCCACAAACTAATTCGAAAACGAGAAACCTATGAACAATTACTGGAAAATGAGATACTGTAATTCCTGCATTTGCGGCCTTGCCCGCGCCTGAAACCCATCGCTGGAATCCGAATACTCAACACCAGTCCCGGAACGCTTTTCGCAGTTCAAGCTATTGCGATGGAGCAGGCAAATGCAGGAGTCCGGGCGCATACACTATGGTCAAGCGGATGCACTATGGTCAAGCGGATGCACCAAAGTCGAGCGCATAGAACTGGCCGATTCCGGGCCATACATAGTGCAGGATCTGGCCAGTATGCGAAACCTGATGCTCAGGACTTAACTCTTTGCCGCTAAAAAAATTCCACATCGCTCATTCACTGATTCGAAACAGTGTACGGACCGGCGGTTTTCCGGGACAATGAAGTGTAATCTCATAGCTTCCAGCAACAGGCTTAATCTGTGTTCTCAGATGTCCGCCGGCTGGAATCCTATGCATCTGACCATTGATGCTGTAGTAGCAATCCGATTCTGCGCGAATTTCCAGAAGCACTGACTGGCTATCCTCCGGTCTATGTGGATCCAGAACAAAGATTTGATCATCCAGAGGGTGCAGAATGCCCATCGGCTGACTGGCCTCATGAATTCCCGAGCAGGGAGGAGGTAGTACATCCTCGGGTAAGAAGGGTTCGGTCCAGGCAGGACAATTCGGACCGGCAAGATGGCCGGTCTTTTTGCATATATTTGCGTATCTCCAGCTATCCGGATAATGAAACCTGGAATCGCTATTTTCGTAAAGCATCCGCATCACCTGATGCATTATCCGCCCGGCCCCTCTCGCTCCGGATACACCCAGAGTGGGTTCGCTGCGAAAGTTGCCCACCCATACGCCCACCACATGGTTGGTCGTGTATCCTACGGCCCAGGAATCGCGAAAATCCTTGGAGGTTCCTGTCTTGGCGGCCACATCAAAGGGAAAGTCCAGAAAACTCCGTGGACCAAAGGAACCCCTTCTGGCTTCCCGATCGGAAAGAATATGGCGGATTAGCAGGGCAGTGTCTGTGCGAAATAGCTGCTTTCTCTGACCAAATCTAAGAACTGGACTGTGAGCAATTTGAACCGGCAACATTTCTCCTTCAGCGGCCAGGGCCCCGTAAAGAAGGGTTACTTCAAATAGTGTAGCACCCCCGGTTCCCAGTGCCAGAGATGGGCCGTAGTCTCGGGCAGGCTCCTGCATGTGCTCAAAACCGGCAGATTTTAGCAAGTCGTAGAATCGTTGGGCACCCAGCCTTTCAATGAGTCGCACTGCAGGGATATTGCGAGAACCGGCAAGTGCTTCGCGAACAGTGATGGTTCCACTGAACTTCAGATCATGATTTCGCGGCGCATATGTTTCCTTTCGAATAGAATCCGTAATCACGTATTCGCTGTCATCGATCAAATGGCCAGGACGTAGCCCCATTTCCTGCACTGCCAGTGCATACAGGAAAGGCTTCAGTACACTGCCAGCATCGTGAATGGCCAGGGCCCCATTAACCTGACCGTCCTG
The DNA here is from genome assembly GCA_040217195.1 of Leptospiraceae bacterium. Classification (GTDB taxonomy): domain Bacteria; phylum Spirochaetota; class Leptospiria; order Leptospirales; family Leptonemataceae; genus UBA3465. Next base: position 401,909 of record JAVJNR010000008.1, read on the forward strand.
ACCTTCGAAATCCGATGAGCCTATCATGGCCCTCAGATTCCAGAATTCAGAACCCCGTTCCAGAACTATAACCGCCGCCTGGTTGGCTCCTTTATCTTCCAGCACCGATAGCTCGGCCTGAATGATGCTTTGAATATGGGTTTGCAATCCATTGTCCAGTTCAGTCAGAACCTCTCCGCGCACATCCAGGTTGTGAAACAGATAGACTCCCAGGTGAGGGGCACTGTGCGGATATCCAGAGATCTGTATTTCAGAATTGGATGCTTCCGAAACGGATTCTGTTTCCTCCGTGGAATGATCGCCAGCATCCAGGAATCGAAAGGAACTCGGGAACTTAATATGCTCTTCGGACTGCCAGCCGCATTGCTCGGCCAGGATCGGCATTTCCGATTTAGTTCTAAGAAACAGATGCTGCATTCTATTTTTCATCGCCTCTAGATTCATTGAGGTTCGCCTTAGAAGTACAATGAGCAACGACTGCTCTTCGCAACTCAATAAAGACAGATCCTTATCAAAATAGTATCTCGCAGCAGCCGGGAATCCTTTTCTGTTCCGTCCCAGAGGTGCATTCTGAATATATCGATCCAGAAGTTCATCCTTGCTCCAATGGGAACTGACCTTGATCGCATATAGTGCTTCTACTGGTTTTCTCAACAATGCACTTTCAGGCATTCTGTGCTTAAATGCAATTCGAACGTATTGCTGCGGGATGGTAGAAGCTCCGCTTACGATTCGACCTTCCCTGACGTTGGATAAGAAGGCACGGATTATTGCCTGGAAATCCAGGCCACCATGATGATAATAATTCTGATCCTCGGCCAGAAGCAAAAGGCGGATGAATGTGTCCGGTATTCGGCCCGGAGCCTTTTGAATTCCCAGATCGGGATTGCTGTATTCGAAAATTAATTCCTGATGCCTGGAAAGAAGGAATATATCACTGTCTCTGCGACCGGGAAGGGGGCTCAAGAAGAAGGACAGAGAGCCCAAAACATAAAGAATGAGAAAGCCGGTAAAGTAACCATTGATGCGAGGCCACTCGCCATAGACCGGTTTGTTCAGATGATTCCGGATGAGTCTGCCCAGCTTGCTAAGACTGGCCAGACTAAACCTCCAGGCCCCTGAACCCAGGGCTATTACCTTGTTGCGCCAATGCATTGCAGTAATCGGTCAGGGGCCTGTCCGGCTACTGGGACTCAATGAGCCTCAGGTACAAACAGTCTTTCATTTACTCCACCACCTGTATTGCATCGGCGCTCCGACCGAAAATCTCGGGCTCATACATGCTGTAGGCACTGGCTGCCGGATACAGAGCCTGTCCCCGAAACAGTGGCCTGATTAGATACACGAACTGATGCGCCCCCGCGGGCAGATAGGTTTGCACAACTTCAAAGGCATCATCCCGATGATCTATCAGGGCCGGGCTGGCCCACCAGTAGCTGTCCGAAGATTGGGTTCTCAAGCCACTGGCACTGAAGGATTCGGTGGCAAATCCAGTGTTTACAATTTCACTATGAGATGGTAGAGGATCTCTTAATATGAAATGGCTCAGAGGTCTGGTTGTTGTAACGGTGATACGCACCAGATAGATTCTTCCTCGCTTCATTTCATCTTCGCCGGCCACAAATGGAGATGTACTGCCCTTGCCCAGAGCCTGGTCCAGGGGTTGAATCGTTCTGTGCACCTCGATTCCTTCATCAGCCGGTTCCGGGCGCAGAGGAGGGATTGTGTACTGCATCCAGGTAGTGTAGTAAAGTTGACCGGGGCCCCTGGAGACAAAGTCAAAATTCTGTAGCGAGCCGGTATAGAATTCCTTCAATTGATCTGCAGAAAGCTTGAGGTTTTTCTCAGGATCTTTTTCGGTTAGTTTTCCATCAAAAATGGATTTCTTGCCCATCGTTATTGAATAACCGGTATCGGCACTCTTCTCAATTTTTTCATGGTAGTTGGCAAGGGCCAGAGCCATCAAAGCCTCTGAATGGCTGGAGGATTTGTAAGGATTGCGAACAATCACCGATTGAACCAACCTGGGCACCAGTGGATGCTGTGGCTTCCAGGCAGTCAGTACTCTCAACCATAGAGCAACGGTTCCTTCTTCCGAGTAAAAAGCCCTGGAATAGGAGAACGAAACCCTTTCCTGAAGTTCTGCTCTTCTTGCATTCCATCGCACCTGGTTCTGGAACCTCTGGAGCAATTGCTCGGACACGGATGCATCCAATTGGATGGCGCCAGATTCCAGGTCCGAAAGCAGCAGGTAAGCGCTGGAGCGTAAAGACAGATCATCTCTATGCTTGACCAGATAGTCTGTTAGCCCGGCAACCGGACGATCTCGAAGAACATAGTTGATAAGAGACAGAGTTTCCAGCAGATACCCCCGGAAGTCTTTCTCCGGATTCTTACTGTAGTTTCTCAGGTATGCTTCAGCTCTTGCCAGGGTTCGTGCAGAAACCGGACGACCTCTCTTTTTGGCCTCCTGAAGCACCAGAAATACATAGGCCGTGGTATAAGGAGAAGATAGGCCGCTGGTATCTTCTTTCCAGAGTCTGAAACCTCCATTCGCATTCTGAAACTCCCCTATAGAATCAAGAACAAGATCCTCCAGTTGTGCCCGGGAATATTTGCCCATGAACTTTTCTGGCAGGTATCTTTCCGGAGTGACCAGAGAAACAAGGTACGCACTACTTCGCTGTTCCAGACATAGATAAGGATATCTGTCAAAATAGTAGAATGCTCCTTCCAGAGCCTGCAGGACTGTGGAGCTCAATTGAATTTCCACTTCTGCCGGGTATTCCGCAGGGTCCGGAATGGAAATGAACTCCTCTCCTTTTTGATCGCTGGTTGCCATACCAGTGGTTGCAAATGCCTCTCTGTATCTTTCAATCAATATTGGAAATTGGAATTCCATGGCATCCAGGGTACGGCCATTTTCGCTTGCATCAAAACTACCCTTTAGCTCCGTTCCAGAAACAGGAAGCTCTGCTTTTTTTTCAGGCATTGGTAGCCAGCAGGTCTCTGTTGCTTCGCCGGTTTCGCCCGCAGAGAGGCTCATATTCTTGCTCAAAGGCTTTTCACATTTCAGTCCCTCTAGCTTCATCTGAAGCTTCAAGTTCTTCTTCGCATTGGTGGAATTGATAACCAGTGAGCCCACTTCCAGTTTATCTCCTGGACGAATGAATCGGGGAATTAGCTTCTGGATTACAATGTCCCTTCGCACCTGGATTTCATAGTCTGTCTTCGCATAGCCTCCATCTCTGGCCGCCATGGCCATAAAACGAAAGGTAGTGAGGTTATCTGGCAGCTTGAACGTAAACTGAATCTCTCCTTTACTATTCGCTTTCAGAGTAGGATTCCAGTACGCAGTGTATTTGAAATTTCTGCGGGTGGACTGATCCCCGTCCAGGCCAAAACCGCCTGAATCCTGTTCATCACCTCCGCCGCCCGGACTGTCGCCTTTGGTGGCCAGCAGAAGTTGCTCTATCAAGGAGCCTCGATTCTCCAGCACCCGAACTCCAAGAGGCCATCCGGAATACATGGCTTGCACGGGATCGGAGAAATTATAATTCAAAAGATCCAGAACAGCACGATCAGCCACGGATAGCGCTACCTCTGCGTTGGGCACGGTGCGAATGGTAGTTGTTACTTCCATTCCTGGCTTACAGGGATCACAGCTAGTCTTAATAGTTAGTGGAATTCTCTTTTGCTCACTGGAAACGTTTAGTCTTATCATTCCCATCTTGAACTGAGGTTTACCCGGATCTTCGGTGCGAGTGGGATTGGCCTCGGTTCTGGGGCGAATTAGCATCACCCCCACATGAATTTCAGGAAGGTATTCTCCCTTGATGGGCACCTGAATGCTCTGAGCCGAAGATGTGAGCTCGATCGTTCGCTGCTCGAAAACCTTTTCTCGTTCTACAGTAATTATTGCCGTTGCATTCTTATAAGGGGACTGAATCAGAATACTGGCCGTATCGCCGGGCTTATAGTCCGTTTGCTCGGGAATCAGTTCAATTCTATCATCTCTGGAAAGACCCCAGTAACCGTAACCACTTCCGCCGGCATAAAAGGGAACCCTTGCATAGGCTCCGGAAGAAGTCCGTGCAACTATGAAATAGGAGCCGGCTTCTCTGGGCGTAAAGCTATACTCCACGGGGCTGGCCCCGGTTTCCAGACTGTCCTTGCTCACTCTCTCCAGGGTTTCCGTGGTTTCATTTCGAGCGGAACCACCAGGACCTCTGGTTTCACTTGTGCGATAGACCCGGCGAAAGACTTCAATCGTTAGATCAGCGCTTTCAACTCGCTTATTCTTATTTAATGCAATAAGCTGAAATTTAGCCGGCTGGCCGGCGGCAACGAAGTACCGCAGACGTTTGATTCCAGGGAATACTTCGTCTGCAAAAACCGTTGCAGATCTGGTTGTAGAAACTGACCGATCCCCCAGATCCCGAACCTGGTTTTCTACCGTTAGCGTCAGATGTGGCTTGAGTTCAATATTGCCTGCATTCTCAGTTTCAAGAATTAGCGGCTTCTTATGCGCCAGATTTGTCCGGAAAGCATGTCTCATCTCTCCTTTTCCATCCAGCGTTCCTTCCAGGCGAGCCACCAGCCCCTGTGAGGTGGATTCATATTCATCGTACACCCAGTCACCAAAGGCAAAGCCTCGGAAACGAGAGTCGGAGATATCTGTACTGTTTGCGTACAGGCTCAAGGTAGAACTGGCCCCACTCATTGGAGCACCAAATAAATAAACTCCTCGAGCCACCAGATCAAGCGTGGAGCCATCCACAGAATCCTGCACTCCGTCAATGGAAGCCGAGAAGGTAGCCGGTCTGAACTCCTCAACCTGGAAGGTAGCGGACAACTCTCGGTCAGGGAATCCGTCTATGCCCTTTACAGGCCTTCCATTTATTTCCATGAGTCTCAGCTGGACTGTATAATGACCGGTGGGAGCATCCTTTTCCGTATCCAGGGATAGATCTACTCCCCCTTCATCGGTACCGCTGAGCATTCCTTCCTTGATTACTTTACCCCTGGAATTCGTTACTGTGGCAAAAACCTTACCCTTGTTCTTGCTCAGCGCTTCCAGTTTTCCATGACTTAGAAGTGCAAGGAAGGCTTTGATATGGATCTGCTCCCCCGGACGATACAGTCTGCGGTCAAACTCAATAAGTCCCTTGAGATCCGGATACCCGGCTGTATAGTCGAAATAAGACGATACACTCCATGTATAGCGATAATGATCTCTTGAAGTAAGAAATGCTCGATCCTCTTTGGTACTGGCAACAACCAGAGTGCCGGACGTGAGCCTGTCCTGGTTTCTCTTAACTTCGCAGTACCCTTTTGCATCAGTCTTGCAGCTTCCATGTTTGCTGGAAATTGTATACGCATCCACTGTGGCATCGCTCACAGGCTTATTGTTGCTCAGTTTATGAACCCAGACATGAATTCCACGGGGACTTTCTTTTACGATCATGCCGAGATCAGTGGATTGCAAAATTCGGTAGGAGCTCTCTCGTTGTTTGCGATCCTTCCAGTCCAGGGTATCGGCGGCTACATAAACCGCGACCCAGCCTCTCTTCTTGCTGTCTAAATATGGAGAAAAATCTACACCAAAGGTGGCTGCATCCACAGGTTTTAGATTTGTCTTTATCTCCCTGGTCTTGTAGCTTAACTTTTTTAGATAGGAACTGCTGCTACTATTGGCCAGATACTGCTGAATATCGGAAACATCCAGTGCTCGATGCCCTACAGTGAATTCAGGTATGGCAGCCATGCTGGCTGCCACCTGCTGCTTCATTTCGGATTCAATTACTTCGGAGGTTCCATATCGCATGGAAAAGTCCGGTCGATAGACCGGTAGCTGGACTTCGAATTTATGACTCTTTGCCAGCTTATTTCCCATCACATCAGTTAATCCAGCAGATACATGGATGGTAACGGTTTGTCCGGCTTCTACGGGCCATTCCCGGACAGACATAAAGGTTGTTTCATCTTCATCCGGAGTACTTCGCTTTAAGGGTGGATCCAGGCGAATATGTTGCAATGCTGTAGCTGGATTTACCGGGTTGTTAAATCGCAAACCAACTCCCCAGGCATCCTGAAAGTACTTCTTTTTTTCACTCAAACTAACTTCCAGAGGTCCGTAGGTCTGATACGTAATGACTGCTTCCTGCTCCAGGCCGTCGTTGCCACCTTCCGGCGGTAATCCCTTACCAAGGATAATCTGAATCTTTGCATTTCTGGGCAATTCTTCCTTGGGAATCAGTCGAACGCGGCTCCGGGACTCCTCCGATTCCAGGTCAGAATCATCCGAATCATCCATACGATAGGTTGCCTCAAAGCCCACCGGTCGACCATTGGCCAGGATTTTGCCCATTCGCTGAATATCTCTTATAGATACCGGGTAATTAAAATAGAGCTTAAATTCCTCTTCGTATCGAATGCGATTGCCGGAATAGGGATAGGAATAATGAAGCTTTAAAGGCGGAGTTCTGAAAGAAAACGAATAGGACTTTGCCATTTCCTTTCCGTTCAGTGCTTTCTGTTCTGGCACGGTAATCTTGTAGGAGCTACCGGGCTTCAGTGGTTCCTCCGGAATAAAGGCGGCCACCCTGGTGCCGTACCAGCGGATCTTGCCTTTGATGGCAGGCTCAATACGAAAGGACTCTCGTTTTGCCTCTTCGACCCGCCCCAGAGGGACCATCGGATGATTGAATACTACAATGATTTCCTGTTCCAGCTGAGCCGTTTCCAGAAGCCCTCGGGGACTGGCCTGAATTACTTCCAGGATGTTTGGATTGGGAGCGCCGGGCTCCTCCAGAGGATTGGATATGGCGGCCGGTAAGGCCTCCAGGGGCCGATCCACAGCCCTCCAGAGACCAGCAAGCAGCAGACTCAGAAATCCGGATAAGAAAACGAAGGCCACAGCCGGAATAATCCCGGCTCTTCCATGGATTCTAAAATAGGCTCGAATAGGAGCAAAAGGTTTAAGCATAATTTTTCCTGTATTTGCAGGATTGGGCCGATATTTAGACTGTATGCGACCGTATCCGGGGAACTTATTTTTCGAAAAGGCCCAGCTTTTTACAAGCAAAACCGCGCCATCTGTCCGTTTACTGCTACTGATTCTGGGCCTCTTTTTCCTGTCCCCATCGATTCAAGAAAACTCTGTAGCCCATTTGCCAGGGCCATCACCCCTGGGCGCGGAAAGTCCGGATTATTCCAATATGGGTGCACTCCTGAAAACCAACCGACAGGACATGGAATTCATTAATGTGGCGCTCAGCAATTTGCCTGTTACTCCGGAAAATAATCAACAGCCCAGCGAGGGACTGCAAACCGGCCTTGCCCTGAAAGAAAAGCTAAGTGAGAAAATGAAATTGGCCGTGGAGCATGACTTCTTCGCCGGCATCTATTATTTACAGGGAAATTACGGCCATACCTACCGAGAGCTCAGCACATCCAGAAATCTACTCCAGCAAGTCTATAAAGAGATTCTGGAATACTACATTGATGGTACCTGGATTCTTCTGGAGTCCGCGGCACCCATTATCCTGCGCACCCAGGATGCCAAATCCAAACATTTTCTCCAACTGGGATTTCGTGACCTGGAATCCTCCAGGCTTTTTCATCAACGGGGCAGCAACATAGGCAAGAAACTATATACGAATCAAATCAATTTCTACAAACAGGGAATCAAGCGAGTGCGCAGATCCCGCAAATACGGAGTACTTGCAATCCTGGAATCCAGAACGCCCATCGAAGAGAAGAAGGAATATCAGTACGTAAGCTACGATGAAGTGCGTAATCCTTCTATTACCGAAGATGTGAAAGAATACGATCGAGTATTGAACCGAATGATTGGACTGATAAGCAGACAACTGGTAGATTCTAGCATAAAATCATCGACTCGCGGCTATCCCATCGAACTGGATCTTATCAAGATGCATCAGGATAATTTCGGAGCCATTATACCGGACCATCCCCATCTCTTAAATCGCTTCCTTTCTGAAGTGGAAACTGCAAAATTTCATGAACGTCAGAAATTGCCGGAACGCAGTCGGCAGGGACGGTAAGTCCTGATACCATCAAACATCTGCGCCAGAATTCCCCCGGTCCAGAGATCTCGATCTGACCTCCGCGCTGAATCAACGACAATTCAGCACTGGCCACCGAAAATGGGAATGATTACACTTATCTAATGGCCAGGATGTTAATGATTACCGGCGCTTTGATTTTCGGAGTCGGTCTTCTAATCTTTCTCGCAAGCCGATTCGGAGGGCCCTTTAGCTGGCCGGGGCATCTGCCAGGAGACATTCGAATAGAAAAAGAGAACTTCTCTTTCTATTTTCCACTAACTACAAGTATACTGATCAGTGTTGTGTTGTCCGCACTTCTATATCTAATTTCCAGATTTCGCTAATGGACTACCGGGGATGTCGGTGCCATGCAGCGAAACCGTCTTCGGCGATGAACTGAGATACCAGAGAAGCTAGACCGCTTCAAGTATGACTACATCCCCTACGAAATGCAGAGGGATGGATCAAATCAGGGCACAAGACGGAGACCACTTCAGGCCTTCTATTCGGAGCTAACGCCTGGTCCGTTTCCCGAGCCGGGACGACCTTCCGAATCCCTTCGGCCCAGCAGTAGATTCAGGCTGGATTCTACGATAGTAGTACCTGATTTGGTCATGGCTCGCACCGTATCTTCTACCATTTGCCCCGATAGAGCATCTGTGATGGCTTCTCGAAAACCGGAGCGCACCTCTTCTTTGAACCGTGGCAGCATGGATTCTCCAGCTTCTTCCACTCCGTCTTTCAGTCGTTGCTTGACTATTTCTGCGTACTCATCCAGCTCTTCTTCCAGCTTGGCCGCAACCCTGGACCTGTAATAGTAGTAAAAAACCAGACCAGTCAGGATAGCACTTAGAACAGCTGTAAACAGAGAGGCAGCCAGTACAACCAGATAAAATTCAAGACCCAGCGAGGCATTCATAGACTGACTTTCAGATTATTTCGAAGATCGGTCAACCATTCTTCCATTTCATCCTTCTTTCGTTCCGCCATCTGACTTACGCTGTGATCTTCCCGATCCAGCAGTTCCTCCGGGATTTCATCCAGGAATCGGGAAGGTTCCTTTTCTTCCGTTTCGCCGAACCTTCTGCGAGTGCGGCTTGCGGTCAAAAAAAGCTTCTTCATGGCCCGGGTTATGCCTACATAGCAAAGTCGTCGCTCCTCTTCCAGAGCTGCTTCCGGATTATCAGATTCCGAAATGGAACGCTCGCCCGGAAAAATTCCCTCCATCATTCCGGTTAGAAATACAGTGGGAAACTCCAGGCCTTTGGAAAGATGCAACGTCAATAGCTGAACTCTGCCTCGGGGATTGTCATCGTCCTCATCGCTGGCCTGTAGACTAATTCTGGCCAGAAAGTCAAAAAGACCCGGCGGATTGGGATCCTCCCAGTTGCCTTCAAAGAAGGCCAGCATGTTGGTTAATTCTGAAAGGTTGAGCATCCTGGCCCGTACTGCATTTTCATCGGAACCTTCGCGCATGAATTCATGCTCCCAGTTCAATTCCTGAATCATGGTAGAAAGAACCGGAGCCAGCTTACGGGCGCGGGAAAACTCCTTTTTGTATTTCTCTATGAATTCCACAAATTCATAGATTGCGCTTACCTGTTTGGATGGAATCCCCGGAATTAATCCAGGTGTGGAACCGATTCTTTCCAGAGCATGGAAGAAATCCGGCCTTTTCATACCATTTAATTCTGCCTCTTCAGCCATGGTTTGCAAGAAGGCCCCAATTTTCTGAACACTTCCTTCTCCAATACCTCGACGAGGACGATTCAGGATTCGCAGTAATGATATTTCATCGCTTCGATTGGCTATAACGCGCAGGTAGGCAAGAAGATCCTTCACTTCCTTGCGATCAAAGAATTTATAGCCTCCCACAACATGATGAGGAATCTGCAGCTTTCTCAGTTCCTGCTCAAAGGCCCTGGACTGAAAATTGGTTCGATAAAGTATTGCAAAGTCTCCTGGATTCTGAGCAGCATGAATGATGCGATTCTGAATAATATCTGCCACCATCATGGCTTCCTGTTCTTCATCCTCTGCCATAATCAGAGAGATCTGTTCTCCTTCTTCGCCTGTGGCACGTAGTATTTTCTGAACTCTCTTCGAATTATTCGCAATCACTGCATTGGCAGCAGAAAGTATCCTGGAAGAGGATCGATAGTTATGCTCCAGTCTGACAATTTTAGCATCCGGAAAATCGGTCTGAAAGTTCTGTATGATTCCGACATCTGCACCGCGCCAGCCATAGATGGACTGATCATCGTCGCCTACTACGCAGAGATTCTTTTCATCACCAACCAGAGATAGTAGCAGTTCGTACTGAGTGGGATTCGTATCCTGAAATTCATCGATCATGAAATAGCGAAATCGACGACGATATTTCTCCAGAACCTCTGGGTACTTTTTGAATATCCTGGCCGGCAGCAGAATTAGATCATCAAAATCTACCGCATTCAAAGATTTCAAACTTGCATGATATCTTTCGTATACATCGCAAAAGAAACCGGCAGAAACAGGCAGGCTTCGACTGTTGGCCCAGTCTTCATGATGCATGTTGGAGTTCTTGCAGAGTGAAACCATAAAGGGCATGGAATCCTCTTTCACCTGATCCGGGTCCAGTTTCAGATCTCGGTAGATGCTTGCATAGAGTTGAAGCCCATCATCCGAATCTAGAATGGAGAATGGATCCCTGTAGCCAAGAATTCGAATTTCTTTTTGAAGTATACGGTTACCAAGTGCATGGAAGGTGGAAAGCACCATGCCTCGCAGTGCTTTGCTTCCGGCCATCCTCTGAAGTCGGTGCTTCATTTCTTTGGCGCTCTTATTTGTAAAAGATACAGCCACGATGCAGGACGAAGCTATCCCTTGCTGCAGCATGTACTGAATTCGATGGGTGATGACTCGCGTCTTGCCGCTACCGGCCCCGGCAAATATAAGCAGGGGCCCGCGGACATGATGCACAGCTTCAGCCTGATGGGGGTTCAGCCGGGGACCGGACACAAATATCAGGTGACATAATCGACCGCTACTCAGTCAATAGAGAAATCCTCAATCACCAGAAAAGAATGACAGAGAACGGAAATGAATCGGTCTGGGGCCCTGGCCGTGCACAGAATCCAATTTGTCCACAAATTGTGGCCGACCAGTCCTGAAGTAAGAGCCATCCATGACTGAATCCTTTATTAAGAAATTCCTGGCGGAGCAGGGAGGCCATAGAATTGGTTTGCTTGCCAATCAGACCGCTTACAGCCTGCAGGACCGAGCCTATACCTTTCAATTACTGGCCCGTCATTGTGACAGCCTTCGCATTTTTCTACCAGAACATGGACTGTTTGCAGAATTGCAGGATCAGATAGGCCTGGAAGAAACCAGCGCCTATGCCGCATTTCTGGGATCGGAGGAAAATTCCCGGACGGAATTTCTTTCTCTCTACGGATTCAAAGAGAAAAGTCTTAAACCGCAATCCAGCCGGCTTTCGGACCTGGACTGGCTCATTGTGGATCTCCAGGATGTGGGAAGTAGATACTACACATTTCTGACCACCATGTTCTACTGCCTGCAGGTAATTCAGGAGTTGCGTGGAGATGGCTCGCATTTACGTTGCCTGGTTCTGGATCGGCCCAACCCATTGGGTCGGATTGTTGAAGGAAGCATACTGGATCAGGAATATGAAAGCTTTGTAGGTCTACCTGGAGTGATCCACCGGCATGGACTGAGTACCGGTGAAATGGCACGGTTGTTCTGTAAATGGCTTGGTATGGATCCGGCAGCTGTATTGGTCCAAACCTGGGGTACAGCCATTTCGGATGGGCATCCGCCGGCTTCTAATCTAGAATCCCAGTATCTAGATGGGACCTCTGATGGCATTGATTCCAGAAATGAATTCCTGATCTATCCTTCGCCAAATATGCCCACGTTGAACACAGCAATGGTGTATCCAGGACAATGTCTTCTGGAGGGCACCAACCTGAGCGAAGGTCGCGGATGCACTCGACCATTTGAAATCTTTGGCGCTCCTTTCCTGGGCCCTTTGGTGGAACAGGCCCCACTATTTGTTCCAGGGGCCACACTCAGACCTTTGCGATTCATGCCCACATTTCATAAACATGCAGACCTTATATGCGAAGGGTTTCAATTGCATATTACCGGGCCTGAATTCGCACCACTTTTTGCCACTCTTAGAATTCTGCGCTGGATTCGATCCCATATTCAAGAATTCCAGTGGAAAACTGAGGTTTATGAATTTCGGTCCGATAGACCGGCCATAGAGCTTCTGGCCGGCGATCCCTGGATGCTGGAATATTTGAGAAATAGCCCGGCTCCGTCACAAAATGAGCTGGATAACCATGACGAGACTCTGCTACAGCATATGTCTGTGCAGGAAGCAAAATGGATGCAGCAGACGGCCTATCTATGGGCAGACCAGACGCCGCTACATTCTAGCTCGGCCAGGATTCTGCAGAAATTCATCTAGAAGAGTCCGCCATATCGTTGAATTTATTCGAATCCGGAACCAGACCAGCGAAACCAGAAGGAATCGTTGCAGAACCTCAGTTTACTCTGTAGTTCTGATTCTTCTGGAATGTCCTGGCAGAATTCCTTTCTTCGATTGATATGACTGCTCTGAAGTCTTTCTTCCTCTTCGCCCAGCTGCTCAAAGAAAGACTGCCTTTCCGAAAGGTATCTGGATCGGTGTGATTCCCATTCCGGGCTTTCTTTTAAGGATTTCCATTGTTCATGACTGATCCTTTTCTTTTCAAAGCTAAAGCTTCTGGCCGGCAACCCCTGCAAACGGAAGCTCAATTCGCAGTTAGAGTTGATGGGCAAAGAATGAAAGGGCAAAAACAAAATCATATCCGAACCCGGGTCCAGTGTGATAGCTTTGCGCAGCTCCTGCAGGAAATCCAATTCTTGTTTTCGCAGGGATTCCTTCTCCATGGCCGAAAGAAGATATTCATCCCTGAGCTCAAAACTTCCTGGATCCTGGCGAAAGAAAAATGGACTCCTGGTTGGAATCATATGCCATGCATAGGATAACCAGATGTGCGAAAGACCGGCATACTGTTCCAGATACAACTCAGGCTCTAAAGGCTCTCTGATTTTCCCATCGCATTCAATGACTGTAGAGTAGGGGTTCACGCTAATCGTGGAGGAACTGCTATTTTTGACTCGAATCTCCAGTAGCATCAGATCAGGCATGCGACCGGCTTCGCCCTGGCCTCGACTGTTCCGATAAAGATTTCTGGCCATGGTGGCATCTACAATTGTAGCAAACAATTCAATGGAGGGCTGACCGGACTTCCCTTGCTCCGGGCTCCTGAGATAGAACCTTAAAGAAGAACCGCTACCATCCGAGATGATGGCCGGCAAATGGCTATGGTCCATCTCACTGCCACTCGTATGGTCTGCATCCAGCTTCCTGGGCTCTGGCAAATTTTCGGCTCCAGGAACCAGGCTGGTATTCGGCAATACATAGACGTAATGCAATTCTTCGAATACCTGGCAACCTCCCAGGCCGAACATAAGAATTACAGCGAAGGCCAGAGCCAGCCGAATGATAGTTCGCATTGCTTTTCCGGGCTTTTGGATTGGCGCTATCATAAGGTTCTTCCATCGTTCGTTGGCTGGAGGTTTCTGCGGCCGTCTGATACGCAAACGAATACCAGTCCTGCGGCAAGCGCGTTGGAAGGCCCAATCTGAATCAAGTTCTACTCATGGTCAATGCTCTTAAATCCTTTGATAAAAAGATACATTGCCAGGGTTACCTCTAGAATTGCTGTAGGAGCATTCATGACCATGTAAGCAGTAGAGACAATCTGGATCATGTTTAGCATCAGTAATACGGTAGCCAGGACGGTCAAACCCGAGGCGATCAATCCCCATATGGAAAGCCAGACCGGAATGAGTTCGCTTTGTAGAAACAGGTAGTATAGAAAAATTCCCCCAATACTCCAGGGAAGAATCATAGCCACATGGTTTAACCAGTCTCTACCGGCCCTCAATATCTGCCCCAGGGTTTCATGGTAGGCATGATTCTCTACAGAAGCATTGACATAGCTTTCACTAACAAGTAGCAATAGTAGTAAGGAGGCAATCCCGGCAAACAGAAAGGCAGAACCCACCAGTCGAAATCCTGTATGGATGACAGCAAGTACCGGCTGTCTCTCTCGAAATACAGGGTACAACACAGTTGCAATCAGAACATAGACTACAGCCATCGTAGCCTGAAAAAACACTGCGATGTAGACCTGAACGGAAATGCCTACCAGAGTGCTGAGATAGTCTGGCTGCTCCAGAGCAAGCACGGAGGAGAATACCCCGCAGACAATTCCCAGAATTAGTAAAACGCCAAATACAATACTAAGTTTTCTCAATGATTTCAATCTCCAGACTCCTCAAATTCCTGAACTGAGAAACCATGTTTCCGGGTACCTTCTTTGAATCCACTCAATAATGCATCGTTAGCTTTTGCCAGAGATAAATTAGGATAGGTGCGCAACGGTAACCCGAACAACTGAAGGCCTTGAAGTATCGGAGTTTGCAAAGTCGAAGGATCAATCAGTGGATTCAATCTCTTTTCTCGAGGAGCGTAACCTATAGCATGGACGTAAGCACAATTGATATATTAAGTAGATCCAATAGGTTCAATGAAATAGAAAGAGCAGGGAGCTTGGCCAGATTGTTGAAGCAGGGATTATTGTTCTGTTTTTAGTAGAGCCAGAAAAGCATCCTGCGGGATTTCCACAGAGCCAATCTGCTTCATTCGCTTCTTTCCCTCTTTTTGCTTTTCCAGAAGCTTTCGCTTTCGCGAAATGTCACCACCGTAGCACTTGGCAGTTACATTCTTCTTGAGTGCAGAAATATTCTCTCGTGCAATGACCTTTGCTCCGATGGCAGCCTGCAATGGAATCTGAAATTGATGCCTGGGAATCAATGCCTTTAATCGCTCCACGAATTGTCTGCCTCGAGCATCCGCCACACTTCTATGAACGATCATAGCAAGAGCATCCACAGGTTCACCGTTTACCAGAATATCCACCTTGACCAGATCGGACTCCCGATAATCCGCCAGCTCATAATCTAAAGAAGCATAGCCCCGGGAAATAGATTTCAGACGGTCATAGAATTCATAGATCACTTCTGCCAGAGGGATGTCATAGAGCAACTGCACCTTACCATCTTCCAGATAGAGAATGTTATTTTGAATTCCTCGTTTTTCCTGAAGCAGACCAATGAGATTGCCCATATAATCCTGAGGTGTGAGGATGGTGGCCTTTACATAGGGCTCCTCTTTTTTATCATACTTTGTAGGATCCGGCCAGTTACTCGGATTATCAATGTAGATTATTTTGCCTTTCGTATCCGTGATACGGTTCTTAACACTCGGTGCAGTATTGATTAGATCCAGCCCAAACTCTCTTTCCAGTCTCTCCTGCACGATTTCCATGTGAAGCAATCCAAGATAACCTACACGAAAACCAAAGCCCAGAGCCATGGAATTTTCCTGTTCGAAGATCAAAGCAGCATCGTTTAGTTTGAGTTTATGAAGCGCATCCTTCAATTGTTCAAAGTCATCTCCCATTACCGGGAACAGACCTGAAAATACCATGGGTTTTGCTTCCTGGTAACCTGGAAGCGCTTGCGTGGCTTTTCGGGATGCCATGGTAACTGTATCGCCTACACGAGTGTCCTCAACAGATTTGATTCCGGCGATAACGTAACCCACTTCACCGGCCTGAAGCGTATCTCTCTTTACCGGAACAATTGTATTGATGCCCAGGTCCGTAACCATGAATTCTTTATCAGTGCCCATGATATAGATCCGATCACCCTTCCTCATCTTTCCATCGAATACACGGACCTTCATCACCGCCCCGTTGTAGGAGTCGTATATGGAATCATGGATCAGGGCTCTTAGTGGTGCATCCAGATCCGCAACAGGAGCCGGGATGTATTTTACAATGGCTTCCAGAACATTCTGCACATTTTCGCCGGTCTTGGCGGACACTGGAATGGCCCGTTCCCGGTCCAGGCCCAGACTTTTTTCTATGAGTTCAAGACATCGATCCACATTGGCCGCTGGTAGATCTATTTTATTGATCACGGGAATGATTTCCAGATCATGCTCCATGGCCAGATAAAGATTGGCCAGGGTTTGAGCCTCCACGCCCTGCGTGGCATCAACAACCAGAAGCACTCCTTCGCAGGCAGCAAGTGAACGGGAAACCTCGTAGGAAAAGTCCACGTGGCCTGGAGTATCAATTAAGTTCAATGTGTAGGTGTTTCCGTCCAGGGCAATGAAATCAAAGGTGGCCGAATTGGACTTAATGGTAATCCCGCGCTCCCTTTCAATATCCATGGAGTCCAGGATTTGTTCTTTCCTGGTTCGGTCATTGGTTATATGACCAAGTTCAAGAAGGCGATCGGCCAGGGTGGATTTTCCATGATCAATATGAGCGATGATGGAGAAGTTCCGAATGTAGCGCGCGTCCACAGCCATTGCTGGCCAGAATCCGTGGAGGCCCGGAAAAAGCAAATTCTTGTTATGTGAGAAACCCGGCAATCCATGACTACTGGCCGGGGAAACTCTTTAGACTTATCTGTATGCCAGCCCAAAAAGCAGAATTCATAAACCTCCGGGCCCCCATTCTCAATAACGAGCCCATGAATGTTTACTGAGCGATTTCGACATTCTAACTCAACACTGAGCTGCCTCTTAAATAGTTCTGGTTCGTTGCGTTTTTTTTGCTGCATAAAGCAATCGATTCTACTTTTTAGTCGTCGAATACTGGTAATTCAAGACTTACTGAATCAGCCGCTGGACCGAGTGCAATGGTCCGCCTGTAAACTGGTGCTGCCAATCCCGGTGGGCTGCATCGGACCTAAATAAAGAAATCGGGGATCCCTGAAAGGTTCCATTGGCTTAAGAAGGCAAGAGAACCGGAATGAACATTTCAAAGTCGCCCCCTTTGATCCTGGTCGCCTATGCGGCCAGGAATACAACTGCCCTGCAGACTTTCTTGACAGGCATCCCCCGGGATCTCCAGGCAGGAATCGTATTGATTGCCGACGGAGAGAATTCTGTACCGCCCGGCCAGGAGTCCATCCAGCAGATTTCCGGAACCAGAACCTTCCAGGCTATTACCAATGGAGAGAAGATCAATCCGAATAGGATCTATACAACTCCGTCCAGAGAGACTTTCTCCATAGAAAACGATCGATTCGCAGTCCGAAACTTTGATCAGCCAGGCGGAAACTACATCCTGGGCACTTACTTTCATAGCTTCGATCGGAACCTTGCCGTCGTTTTGTTACCTGATCTTTCACACCCGATTGATCCAATCATTCGCGAACTCAAAGAAATGGGAATCGTTACTATTTCAGACCGATTTAGCCTGGGCGACAAAGACAATCCAGGCATCAGCGCAGCAGATTATATTCTACCTCCAGAAATCATGGGATCGGCATTGCTTGGCTGGGCTCGAACCAGAGAAGACTTTACAAACGTAGACAGCACTGATGCCTCGGATCATTCTTCGCAGCAGGACTCCTATCACAGAGATCTGGAACGATTAATTCAGGAACGATCATACGACCTGGAACGCTCCCGGCAATTGCTGGAGCAAACCGGACAGGTAGCACGTGTAGGCGGATGGGAACTGGATGTGCTTTCCGGCGAAATCGTCTGGACCCATGCAACGCATACAATCTTTGAAACCCAGGATTCCTTTGTACCTGACCTGCATTCGCAGCTGCAGTTCTTTCTTCCCGATGATCATGCAAGACTGGAACAATTGGTCACCGTAGCCACAGATCATGGCCAGCCATTCGATATTGAACTTAGAATGCGAACTGCTGCTTATTCGGATAAATGGGTGGTGGTATCCGGCCGGCCGGTAATGGAGGGTGATAAATGTGTTCGAATCTTTGGTTCCGTCCAGGATATAACCGAGAGAAAGGAATTCGAAGACAGACTGAAACGAACCACAAATATGCTACTTAGAGCAGAGCACATTGCCAGCCTGGGTAGCTGGGAATGGGAAGTGGAATCCGACCTGATTACCTGGTCTGATGAGCTATTCAATTTATTTGGAATCCTGCCAGAAGAGGGACCTCCTACTTTTAAGGAACAACAGTCGCTTTATACTGCTGAGAGCTACCATCGACTGAGCGAAGCAATTGAAAGATGCATTCAAAGAAAGATTCCCTATTATATTGAGCTAGAGGCCATTCGGCGGGACGGAAAACATATTTTTGGAATTGCAACCGGTCTTCCCATTAAAGATTTCTCGGGTCAGGTAATCAGGATCTATGGATCCTTTCAGGACATCACCGCTCGGGCTCTAGCCCAACAGGAAGCCTTCCAGGCCCGCGAAGAAGCAGAAAAAGCAAACCGTGCAAAAACCCTTTTCCTGGGGAACCTGAGCCATGAGCTTCGCACACCCATGAATGCAATTATCGGGATGACGGAACTGGCTCTGGAAGAAGAGCTGGGCTCCAATGTACGTTCCTATCTGGAGACAGTGCGAGATGCATCCGGTCATTTAATGAACATCATCTCAGATTTGCTGGATTCCGCTGTAATAGAAAAAGGGGAGCTTGAACTCTCCGAAGAAGAATTTTCCATTCGCGATACTGCATTAAGAACTACATCCCTGGTCGAACGGGAGATCCAGCAAAAGGGTCTTGGCTATAAAATGTCCATAGATGATCAAATTCCTGACTCAGTACTGGGAGACTCCAATCGATTCGCTCAAGTAATGCTCGGTCTTCTGGGAAATGCGGCCCGATACACAATCGAAGGCCAAATCAGTCTGTCGCTGAAACGAATCACTGATAGTGACGGGAATGGAAAATGCCAGGTGGAGCTTACAGTCAGCGATACAGGACCCGGAATATCGGAAGAGAACCTGGATCTAATATTCGAAAAATTTTCGCAAGTGCAAATTGGTGAGAATCGGCTGATCAAGCATTCCAGCGGGACCGGACTGGGACTGTACATCACCAAAAATATAGTCAATGCCATGGGAGGTGCAATTTCAGTATCCAGCACCCCCGGAAAAGGAAGCACTTTCAAAGCAAACATTCCATTTCGGTTATCACCGCAGAACCGTAGAGACCGACCGTCCAGACAACGGGGAAAGAATTCGCCTCTAAACATCTTGATGGTAGAGGACAACAGTATCAATGCACTTGTCCAACGTACCGTACTGGAGCAGGAAGGCCATGCAGTGCATACCGTGTCCAATGGCTATGCAGCGCTGGACAGCTTGAATGAACGCAAATACGACCTGGTATTGATGGACCTTGAAATGCCAGGAATCGATGGATTCGAAACCACAAGAGCCATTCGCTCCGGCCAGGCGGGAAATAGCAACGAACGTTTGCCGATCATTGCTATTACAGCCCACGTTTTGTCTGAAGTAGAAGATCATTGTAAGGCCTGCGGTATGAATGGATTCATTACCAAACCAATCGATGTAGCTACTCTGGAACAGAGCATTCATGACTTAATCCAATCCACAGAATCAAAAAATGGCGCTGGAGGATAATCCCTGGTCGGCAAGATTTGCATCCAGGCCGGCTTAGTAATCTAATCGCCAACCGTATCTCGCAGCCTTCAATATGCATTATTCGCAATACGAAAGTGCTTTCATTTTTGGCTCGTCGCAAGAATCGATTTACTATTTATTGCAGTAAACTCAATCGAAAAGGATTCTTTAACTATGCATAAGAGCTTGATTTTAATTCTCACTGGAACACTGATTTTCTCCTGCGCAGAGGCACCAGATGCTGAAATGGCAACAACCGGAGAGGCGACGACCGAATCCGAAGCCACCGGAGAAAAAAGAAGTATAAATATTGAGCAAAGCAAGGTTTCGTGGATAGGAACTAAGATCACAGGCCAGCACAATGGCACCATAAGAATAAAGAGCGGTCATATCTTCGTCGATGGCGAGGAAATAACAGGCGGCGAATTCGTAATGGATATGAGCACTATCACAGTGCTTGATCTTACTGGCGAAAAGAAACAGAAGCTGGAAAAGCATTTACGGACTACGGATTTTTTTGAGGTTCAGAAATATCCGGAGAGCAAATTTTCCATTACTTCTGTTGAAAAGCAGGGAGATTCATTACAGGTAACCGGAAACCTTACCATGCGTGATACCACTCATTCCATTCAGTTTAAGGCCAGCGTTGAGAAGGATGAATCTGGCAATCCCAATCGCGTAACTGCAGATTTTAACATAGATCGACAGAAATGGGGCGTTGTATACAAAGGCAAACCGGACGATGCAATACGCGACGAAGTTAACCTGAAACCAGAAATCTTACTTCAATAACCAGCAGCACAGCTCTGGAAATAAGGACAGGCCAGTGGTGCGAAATCTTCTGTTCGCATCACTGGGCTTTATCACCTGTTACAATCTAATGTCCTAAACACTCGACCGGCGATGTTTAGCATTCCTGGCAATTAAATACTGACAACATGTTACATCAGTCCCACGGTAACTTCAAGCAGGCACCCTAAATTCATGAAACTGTGCTGAAATAATAAAATCAGCTTTTCTGTACAGAGGCGGATTACGAATTGGAGACATGTGGGCCGAGGTAGAAAAGAAGGAGCAGGGCAATTGTGTCCTACTGCGCTTTCGCGGCCACTGGGAACTGGAAAGGCATTATGAGCTCAGGAGTTTGTTTCTGGAACTGCTGGATCTGGATCAGCCCAGGATAATCATGAACCTCAGCGAAGTTGACCATTTTAGTTCCAGCATCATGGGTGCCATCATCGGCTTCCAGCAGGATCTCACTCGAATCGGCGGCCGGATGATTCTCGTGGACCCATCAGAAACCGTTCAACTCACCATCCGATTACTCCGTCTTGAGAATTTCTTTGCCATTGGAGATTCAGAGTTGGCCGCTTCGGAAAAACTGGGATGCACCAGCGCTCCATAGCCATATAGAAGATTTAAGATCTTCGAATTCACCGGTCCGCTACTGTGGGCTATTTCAAGCGCTTGAATCCGGGCCAATTGAGCATGCAAGTTGAGCAGCCCTTTTGGCACTGGGCCCGCCACCGATAGATACTGTGTTTTATGATCCAGAGACTGGGAGTTTCTACTTCCGAATTTTCAGAAATTCGGGGTCTGACAGAGATCGCGACTTTTAATCAACAGGACAATTACCGTCCCGGAACCAGAATCACTCTCAGCCAGACTCTTCGGATCCTCAATTTCATGGGACTGTCAGGCCAATTTTTGTATGAAACTCGCAAATCAATGAATTTGAATCAAGAAAACTGTAGCCCCCGTGCGGACTATGTAGTGTGGACGATGTGGTGTTTTGATTCATTCAGCCCGGACTGGCGTGTAAACCATCAGAGTGTTTATAGCCACCGAATGCAAGGAAATGAGACATAATCCACATTATCGGAAGCTATCTGGATTTACTGCCAGTGGCTGGAATTGCCGTTCCGGGAAATGCAGAAATGCAGGATACATAGATAGAAATAGCTATGGGATAATCAATGGCTTTGCGGGTTTGTCCGGCAGACCGAAATCCAGAATCAGAAGATTGAGCGGTCTTACTTGTCCCGGTACTGCGTTGAAAGCGCCAAAATGGAGCAATCCCTGAATGTGAATTCCTTCCACCCAGACGACGATTCCGCCCGGGAGGCATATGGGCAAAATCCTCAAAAAAAATGCGCTCCCGGTCACAATCCATCCTGGAGCTCAGTCTAACTAACAAAGACTCAAACGATTCAATGTAAGTTCTCGCTGCATTGAATCTGAGATTTCAGGAGCAAAAATGAAACTACTATCTAAAATCCTCATCGCGCTGGTTGCGCTGGAGCATATCCTATTTCTGGTGCTGGAGATGTTTCTCTGGGAGCATCCGGACTATGGACTGAAGATATTCAATCTGCCCCCGGAAGCCGCAGCTTCCTCAGCGACGCTGGCCGTAAATCAGGGATTGTACAATGGATTTCTGGCAGCCGGACTGATCTGGTCCGCATTTCTCATAGCCGAGAAACGTCAGGCCTTTACAAATACAATATTCTTTCTGGTATGCGTTATTATCGCAGGCATAGTGGGCGGTTTCACAGCCAAGCTCACCATACTGTATACTCAGGGTCTGCCAGCACTTCTAGCACTGATTGCAACAGTACTTGCCAATCGTAGCTCTTGAGATCCCTATTGCCTGGTAAGGGACTCAATCATGAGCGATCTGGACTATAAGACTCTCATCCCCCTGGCTTTGCAGGGGGATGCTGATGCGCTGGAAGGCATTCTACTCAGTGTTCGAGATCAGATATACAATCTGGCTTTGCGTTTCCTATGGCATCCACAGGAAGCCGAAGATGCGGCTCAGGAAATTCTGGTAAAGATAATGCTGCACCTCAATCAGTTTGAATTCAGAAGCGCTTTTTCTACCTGGACCTACAGAATCGCAACCAACTACCTAATCGATACGAAAAGAACGTTGCTTGAGCGTTCGAATCTCAGCTTTGAAGACATGTCCCGGGAGATTGCTGGCTCGGCATCCATGCCACTGGACAGGCCCTCGGATTGGAATTCCGTCACGGAAGATGCGGAGGATTCCCTGTCCTCTAAAGCCCGAGAGGTGCAAACGGCCTGCACACATGCCATGCTACAATGCCTGGACCGAAACTCCCGCATGGCCTTCATACTTGGGGAGGTATTCAACATGCACAGTGACGATGCTGGTTATGTGCTCGGAACATCAAGCCAGGCCTACAGACAACGTCTCTCACGAGCCCGCAGCCGAATGACTGAATTCATGCAAGGCCATTGCGGCCTCATGGATGACCGAAATCACTGCCGATGCAGCACCAGAGCCTGTCAGCTGCAATCCAATCGTAAGCTTCAAAGATACCTTGGATATGCCCGAAGAATGAAAACTGCTGAGACAGACTCCCTTCCCGATCCAGGCAGCGTACAGCTGGGAAAGATGGCATTGATCTACAGAAGCAATCGTTCCTATGTTCCACGATTTCTAGTTCTGGATCGAATTAAGCGTACGCTTAACACTCCATCCCTGGAGCAGACCTGAGATGCAAATCTGCTTCTGGTCCTGTGTTCCGCATCATCAGATCGGGAAGTAAGAGAACGACAAATAGGCTTTCAGTTAGCACTGCCCTTCTTCGGTAAGTAACGCAACCATCGTAAATAAACACCTCAGCTGGTTTCACGTGAAACGATATGTATTACATATAATAAGACAATAAGTATTGATTATGTCACTAAAACAAATCCAGGCAGTCAGACGCGCCCACCCCGCGCTCTATGGAAATGCCGCGTTGTTATTTAAACGCCTTCCCTTGCAGTACCCAGGTTGAAGAGGGCCTGCGGCTTTATTTCCGTTCGCATTCGCCTCCAGATTTGATCCGGAGAATCTACTAACACCGAAGACTCTGTTTTCAGCCCGACCAGCCAGGTAATTCTTATTAGTCAGACTCTTCAGAATCCAACCAGGGACGACCCCATTTTTCATAGGCTTTCCGATCCATTAGCTTCAACGTAATGGAGCCCTTCTCAAAAACGGTAGCGTTGATCTGATAGTTGCCCTCTAGTTTCCAGACGTAGCCCCTCTTTGTCGGTTTCGTCGGAGTGCCGTAGACTGGAAGCAACTCAAGTAGAAGCTCTTCCTTTTCAAGAGGCATGGTTACATTCATTCCGGAAAGCTTTCCATTTGGATGAAAATGCAGCGTAAGCTTTTGATACGTTGCATCCAGGTTCTTGTAGATGATCATGGTGGTCTTTTCATCTTCGAAAACGGCGGGATCTGGCGCCTCGGGAAACCTTTCTTCCAGGGTGGCCTGGGCTTTGTCTCGGGTTTCTCCCAGGGTGATACCAAGATAGGCAGGAGGCTCGGCCAGAGAGGCTCCAAACGACACTATGGATAAGAATCCGGCCAGGATATAGCTTCTGATTCGCATGCTTTAGCCGGCCTCATTCTCCAGGATGTGTCAAGAAAATCCTTCCGGGATCGCACGCTATCCAGGTACCATAAATCGGTCTAATCGTTAGAAGCAATTGGCATACATTGCCTCTCCGGTGCTGGCTACGGCTGCAAATCGCCGACTCAGTGGGCTGTAGGATACTCCGCTCCAACTTACTGTAATTGGAGCGGGCTGCACTGACCATAACATGCCATCGGTGGAAGTTAGAACTTGATCCGCCCCACCAGTAGCCAGGGCCACAAATCGACCATCCCCATAGGTAATGCTGCTCCACGGATGCCCGGCCGGGGTGGGAGAGGCAACCCAGGTGCTGCCATCGGTGGAAGTCATTACCTGGTCCGTACCTGAATCCGCTACAGCCACGAACCTTCCGTTGCCAAAGGTGACTGCCCTCCAAACACCTGTGGTAGGCGCACCGGGTACCGAGGTCCACACCGCTCCATCTGGAGACGTCATAACAGCTGTAGCGGAAGTACCCACGGCCACAAAAATCCCATTCCCAAAGGCAACATCAGTCCATTGAAGACCTCCGTTCGTTGTGGATGGCGACCAGGACAGTCCGTCACTGGAAACCATGGCACTGTTTGCGGAACCTGTATCTTGATCCACGGCTACAAAGAGTCCATTGCCGGTTGCCACCGATTTCCACAGACCTGCAGGGACTCCGCCAACCGAACTGAAGTTCACCCCGTCCGTGGATCTGGTAATGGCATTGTTCGTAATCGATGTTCCTATTATTATTCCGTTCATTCCTGTGACATCCCTCCACTCTTCTGCAACCACTCCAACGGCCGCCGACCAGTTGATACCATCTAGAGACACCATGGATGTGGTGGGCGAGGCCCCTCCTGCCAGAGAAATAAACCGTCCAAAGCCCGGACTGTATCCCATTCCGGCCCATGAGCTTCCGGCATCTGCTGAAGGAGTTTGCTGAAATACCAGTTCCTGGGAACTGCAACTCTTAAAAAGTTCACTGCTGAATATTGAGGCAAAAGCCAGGGCATTGCATGAGCCGTCCTCCGGTCTGCAATCCAGTGCTGGAGTGCCGCAATTCAAGGCCGGCAGGATTATGAGAAAAGCAAAGAAATAAATGCGCATTCTTGGTCCCATATACTTTAGAGGATTTCATAGCCTGCAGAGCAACAGTATTTCGCTGGAAAAAATCATTCGTTCTTTTTCGATTAGGATCGCCGTATTTGTCGTATCCTTCGCGCGGAGAATTAGCCTTCTTTCTCGCTGGGTTACTCCAGGTTCAATTTGAGTCTATCCAGGTTTTCATCCCATTGAGCGGCAATAGATTGCAGCATAGCGCTAGATCTGCGGAACCCATCCCTTCGAATTCCGTAGCGACGTTCCCTGCCCTCCGCTTTTTTTTGAATCAAACCTGCCTGCTCCAGCACGGTGAGATGAACGGTGATGGCCTGCCGGGTCATTCCAGACCTTTCGCTTAATTCGGAAATGGACGGATTGGTAGCTCCCTGGATTTTCTTAAGCAAACGAATCCTGGAAGGATTTCCAAGAGCAGCAAATACTTGAGCAGCTGATTCCAGGTCGCTGGAGGTATAATCGGAGGTACCTACGGAAGAATGATTCTCGGAGAAGTCGTCCGACCAGATTGCCACCTCCCCGGAACGAATTCTGCTAAGTAGCCGTCCCTCCGTTTCGGTAGCTTTTTTCTCTTTTATGCCTTTGCTGGATTTGATCGAATGCCTGTTTGTGCCCTCCATCCGAGAGGTTGATTTCTTTCCCTTTGCATTCATTGTGTCCTCTGCTCCAGGTAATTTCGAACATTCTCCGTTTGAATCTTCCATCCTTTCTCATTGCTGCGAAGGATCCTCAATCGAGCATCTTCCGGCAATGCTTCGAAACCAGATTCCTTTACCGTCAGTAGCGTTCCATTGCCTTGAGGTTGCAGATGGAACTCCACTCGAGTGCTTCCTTCAACATCCTGGTCCTCATGACTCCAGGAAAATGCGAACAAAGACTCAGGTTGAATCTTCTCAATTATTGCCTTCCAGGGATACCCTTCATATCCGGGATAGGTCATTCGACCGGTGGATACATGCCCTTCTTCAAAAGGTTGGTCTAAATCCACATGAAACCATTTTCCGAATTCGCAGTAATCGGTGAGCGCCGTCCATACTCTTTGCAAAGGCGCCTTAATTTCCACACTTCTCTCAATTTGATAGTCCATGATTCCTCCTTTCACTGCCCCATCCATATGCAACGATTCACTTGCATATTATCGGGGTGCAATTTATGCAACTTTTTTTTTGCATTTCAGAAATTCTGGACCCTGTATCAAATTCCATTGGCCAGGCCTATAGGTAGGAACTCTCGCGGACGCCCCCCTGAACCGCCCAGAGTGTGCGATATTTTGAAAGAGCTACTGGATAGTATAATTCGATGGTATAATTCGATGGTATAATCCGGGCGAAGGCTTCCCGGCGGGTGAGGAAGAAAGAAGCAACCGGCGATTGAACAGTACAAAAAAAGCCCGACAGGACTGCCGGGCTTCTTGCGGGATCCAGGGCTTGAATTGCCGGGTCCCTGAACTCTGGGTTCATTCTGTAGCGGACCTGAAACTCAGGCCCATCGATTCAAGAATTACTTACCCAGTAGTTCCTTCATTTTTGAGCCAATGTCTGCGGGAGATTGAACCACGGCAATTCCAGCAGCTTTCATGGCTTCCATCTTACTCTGAGCCGTTCCTTTGCCTCCAGAGATGATGGCACCCGCATGCCCCATTCTCTTTCCGGGAGGGGCGGTCTGACCTGCTATAAATCCTACCATGGGCTTCTTAACATTGTCTTTCACCCATTCAGCCGCATCCTCTTCATCGGTACCACCAATCTCGCCGATCATGATAATTCCTTCTGTGTCTGGATCATCGTTCAAGAGCTGGATGGCATCTTTATGCTTGGTACCGATTACCGGATCCCCTCCAATTCCAATACAGGTGCTCTGTCCCAGACCTACCAGAGAAAGCTGACCAACAGTTTCGTAGGTCAGAGTTCCACTCCTGGAAACGACTCCAATATTTCCAGGCTTATGAATGCTGGCCGGCATAATGCCGATTTTACCTTTGCCTGGAGAAATAACGCCTGGACAGTTGGGTCCCACCAGTCTGGTTTTTGAGTTTTGAAGTACAGTATACACTCGGGCCATGTCTCGCACCGGAATTCCTTCCGTAATACATACACATAATTCGATTTCTGCACCCACAGCTTCCAGAATCGCATCGGCTGCGAACGGAGGCGGAACGAAAATCACAGCAGCATTCGCTCCTTCGATTTCCTTTGCTTCACGCAATGTGTTAAAGATGGGAACTCCGGGTCCAAATTGCTGGCCGCCGCGGCCAGGAGTCACTCCGGCCACTACTTGCGTTCCATACTCAATCATTTGCTCTGTATGAAAGGAACCCTCTTTTCCTGTGATTCCCTGAACTACCACTCTGGTATCATCTGTTACTAAAACTGCCATTACTATCTCCTATCATATTATAACTCTGTTTTGCTGCTTTAGAGTCCAGGACCACATCCAGTATCTCATCCGAAACCGGAGTGGACCCGCGAAACTCTATTTTACAGCAGCCGCCACCTTTTCCGCTGAATCCGTTAATTCCTCGGCTACTGTAATGGGCAGACCGGATTTCTGCAGAATCTCTCTGGCCAGTTCAGCATTGGTTCCTTTCAGTCTTACAATTAGAGGAACTCCAATCTTTACTTCCTGAGCGGCCTGAACGATACCGTTGGCCACCCGGTCACATTGAACGATTCCGCCAAAGATATTGACGAAGATAGCTTTTACTTTTGGATCTTCCAGGATGATGCGAAACCCGTTGGCAACAGTGGTAGGATTGGCTCCACCGCCTACATCCAGAAAGTTTGCTGGTTCGGCGCCGGCCAGTTTTACCAGGTCCATGGTGGCCATGGCCAGCCCGGCTCCGTTAACCATACAGCCAACGTTTCCGTCCAGGTGCACATAGTTCAGATTGAATTCTCCGGCACGTACTTCCAGAGGATCCTCTTCGGTGATATCTCGCATCTCGGCCGCTTCTGGATGCCGAAACATTGCATTTTCATCGTAGCTAAATTTGCAGTCCAGAGCTACCAGTTCGCCGGATTTCTCAACTACCAGAGGGTTGATCTCCAGCATGGAGGAATCCTCTTCATCGTAGGCCTTCCATAGACCAAGCAGGAAAGGTACTCCCTGTTTCAGGGATTCCTTGGGCAGACCAAAGGCAAACAGGATTTCCCGGGCCTGCCAGGGCTGTAGTCCAATAGCTGGTTCAACGGGTATTTTTATGATCTTTTCAGGGGTCTTTTCAGCCACCTCTTCAATGTCCATTCCACCTTCCGTGGAGCACATTACAATGGGCTTGTTCAGGGCACGATCATGCAGAATACTGAGATACAGCTCCCGCTCGATTGCGGTCCCTTTTTCCAGGAATATCTTGTGGACTTGCTTTCCGGTGCCCCCGGTTTGATGTGTTACCAGATAGTTTCCCAGCATTTTAGAACCGAATTCTACGGCTTCCTCTCTGGACTTGGCTATCTTAACTCCACCTTCTTGAATCTTGGCATCCTTGTGGGGATCGGCTCCTTCATAGAGAACGCCTTTTCCTCGTCCTCCGGCATGGACCTGGGATTTGACTGCGATTACGCCGCCTCCCAGGGAATCATAGGCCGCCCCGATATCCTCTTTTTTGTCCACGACTTTACCGTCCTGAACCTTAACACCATGACGCTTTAGTAATTGCTTGGCTTGATACTCATGAAGCTTCATCCACGCTTCTCCTGGATAATAAGAATTTCTGGACAGGATTTCCTTGAAGGGGGTCCTTGAAAACCGTTTTTAGACCATGCTCCATCCGGATCTACTCCAACCATTAGAACCTACGCAAAGGAAGGCCGTTCAGGAAATTGCCCGAGTATTGCAGGAATCCGGATACGAATGCTATCTGGTGGGAGGCTGTGTTCGAGACCTCTTACGGGGTATGCCAGCAAAGGACCTGGATCTGACCACGGATGCATTGCCTCAAGAATCCAGAAAACTGTTCAAAAAGACGATTCCCACCGGCATCGAACATGGCACCATTACTGTTCGAATGCTGGGGCATTCCCTGGAATTGACTACATACCGGACCGAGGGTAGCTATACGGATGGACGAAGGCCAGACCAGGTTCAGTTTGGAAAATCCCTGAGCGAAGATTTATGCAGACGAGATTTTACTGTAAATGCCCTGGCCTATGATCCAATAAGCGAAGACCTGGTGGATGAACACGGTGGCCTGGATGATCTGAAAAATCGATTAATTCGAACCATCGGCGAAGCCCGGGACCGATTCTTTGAAGATGGTCTCAGACCCATTCGGGCCTGTCGATTTCTCTCTACTCTGGAATTCAGATTGGAGGAGACCACTCAAAAGGCCCTGAGTGAACCAGAAGTACAAAAGAGAACAGCCATGGTGGCCATCGAAAGATTCACCGACGAGCTTCGCAAAGGACTGAAAAGTGCAGACCCCATGCCTATGCTTCTGGAGATCCAAAAGAGCGGATTATTATCTGTATTCTTGAATCGCGCTAACGTTGAATCTTCTGGAGAAGCATTAACTGACGATGAATTGATGTTCCAGGCTCTGGCCAATCAAAAGAGCAATAATTCCGGTGATACCAGACCACTGGAGCACGGCGAAAATCGATCCCTGCAAGCATTACCAATTGATGTTAAAAGAAAAAGATTCGCATGGTTTAAAGAAAGAGCCACAGATATTGAGAATAGCTCGGACTGGCTGGTGGATATACGAGTGTTCTTGTGGCTGCATAGCCTGTTTCCGTATTCCAATTCATCGGATCTTATGGCAATACTGAAACGCTGGAAGTTTCCCAACCATACAGTGCAGTGCCTGGAAGCAAGCTTTCTACTCCTGGATGCTCTGGATGCAGTTGGAATGAAAAACTATACTGGCTGGCAACGGTCAAATGGACTTCCGGAAATTAGAAAATCCCTGTTTCAGCTCAGCAAGGTTCTGGATCATCGCCTGGAATCCTTTCTCCTCACCTGGCAAGCGTACATCCAGTGTATTGCACCGGAAGCAGGCCAAATGAAAGGAACCCTGGATGCTTTGAATTCCAGCTATACTTCAGATCCATTTCGGATCAAGGACCTGGCTCTAAGCGGAAAAGATCTCATGGAAATGGGATTCCAGGGTAAGCAAATCGGTGACGTTCTTCAGAGTTGCCTGGAAGAAGTCTGGAAAGATCCAACGATAAACACCAGGGAACGATTAATAGAATTCCTGGAAAGTACCGGTTCCTGATTTTTCTCAGGACTGCCTGGCCAGAAGAGTCCTGAAATCATAGGGCGGTCTATGGATACCCAGCTCAGTTACAATGCCGCTGATCAAATCTCCACCAGTGACATCAAAAGCCGGGTTAAACACATCCACTTCTGCGGGCGCACTGTATAGGCCCTGAAACTGTCGCACTTCATCGGCATTTCGTTCTTCGATTACGATTTCTTTTCCGGAATCCAATGAAGGATCCAGAGTAGTGGTGGGAGCCACAATGTACATCGGAATTCCAAAATGATGGGCCATTACTGCCAGCCCCAGGGTCCCTATTTTATTGGCCGTGTCTCCGTTGGAAGCGATTCGATCGGCACCTACCAGAATCAGATCGATTTTGCCATCGGCCATAACGGAAGCAGCCATACTGTCCGTGATCAGTTTTACAGGTATTCCAGCTTCAAAAAGCTCCCAGGCAGTAATTCGGCCTCCCTGCAGTAATGGCCTGGTTTCATCTGCATAGACCTGGATTGTCTTTCCGGACAGATGAGCCTTATAGATGGCAGCCAGTGCTGTGCCCAGTCCGCCGGTGGCCACAGCGCCAGCGTTGCAATGTGTTAGAATAGAATTTCCGTCCTGGATCAGGTCAGCTCCATGGCTGCCCATGCGATTGCAAAGGTCTTCATCTTCTCGATGGATGGCTACCGCCACTTCTTCCATACGAGACGCCGCTTCTGCAGGATTGACCTGCGGATGAGACAGAGATTCCACATAGCTTCTAGCCGCTCGATCCATACGATCCATGCAATGAAACAGATTTACTGCGGTAGGGCGAGTCTGGCGCAGAATCTCAGTAATTTGCAATAGACGGTTTAGCCATTTATCCGCCTCTTTCTGCCGGAAATTTCTGATCTCCAGGACAACGCCGTAGGCAGCGGCCACGCCAATTGCAGGAGCTCCCCTTACTCTTAGCATCTTGATGGCCTCAGCCACCTCGTCAAGATTCCTCAATGTAAGCCAGTGCTGCTCCAGAGGTAATCTGGTTTGATCAAGTAAATGCAGGTACTCACCTTTCCAGATAAAAGCTCGAGGTATCTCAGTGGCGGCTAAATGAGTCATCCTGAAACTCCGGGAAATATTGGAAGAAAGACTTTCTGGGTACAATGCGAAAAGCCTGACCGTACAGACGTTCGAACTCCTCGGTAAAACCCATGTAAGGTGTCATATGCAACGGGATCTGATTTTCGTATTGATGAATCTGATCCAGCGTAAGTTCCATTCCGGGAACCACAATGGTTTTCATGAAGTTCCAGTCACCCTTAAAACGAAGGCTATTGGGTCGCAATTCCTTCACTCTCTCCGAGAGTTGAATCAGGCGCGGAAGAGGACACCCAGCATCGGAGTAGGAAACCAGGTTAATCTTCAGCAATCGACCGGCCAGACCCAGTGGTTCCCAGACTCCATTGTACCGGGGCGGATGAAATCGTGCGATTCGAATATCCTCGGTTAGCTGATCCAGGGCACTGGGCGGAGCTTCACCACCGTAACCAAATTCTCCCAGATAAAGCCAGTGGTAGAGATCAACGGCCTTCTGATTCGGGTACATGTCCAGAAACCATTCGCCTGTTTCTGTTTTATATTCAGGAGTAACGTCCTCGGTCTGTTCAACAAGATCGTAATAGGAATCCATTATCCGCTCCGCTCTCTGAAGAAAACTCGAATAGGAATTCCCTGCAATCCAAAATCCTGCCGAATTTTATTCTCAACAAAGCGAGGAAATCCCTTCTGCATCTTTTGCTTATCGTTTATAAAGAATAAAAATACAGGCGGATTGGCATCCGGCTGGGTGGCATACAGGATACGAAACCCTGCATTTTTTCCAGGCCAGTCCCGAAACCATATTTTGATTCTATTATTTAGCTCGGAGGTGCTCACGCGATAGGCGGATTTCTCTTTCAATGCCAGAGCTTCTTCGATGATTTTAAGAGTGTTCTTTCCAGTTAGAGCGGAAATAAAGAGCACCGGAACAGTTTCCAGAAAGCGAAAGGCCGCTTTAAGATCCAGAAGAAAGTTTTTCTGAGTTTTATGATCTTTGTCTGGAACAGCATCCCATTTATTGACTACCATAATGCATGGTCGAGCGAATCGGCCAATCATTGCCTGAATTTTTTTATCGTAATCGCTTATGCCTTTCAGTCCATCGATTAGGTGCACTACAACTTCGCTATCCTGCATGGCACGAAGGCTTCGCCGCATAGAATAGAAATCCGTGGCATTCTTAACAGCTCCTCTTTTCTTTAGCCCGGCTGTATCGATTATTCGAATTGCCTTTCCGCGAAAACGAAACAGAGTGTCCAGAGTATCTCTAGTTGTACCCGCCACATCCGAAACCAGAGAAAGTTCCTCATTTACCAGCCTGTTAAATAGAGATGACTTACCGGCATTTTGCTTCCCCACCAGACTGATTCGTAAGTCGCTCGTTCTATCATCGCTAATAGTAGTTGAACGTATTTCTTTGCTTCTACGTCGATCCTGCCAGATGCTTTCAATCTCCTGCTCCGTCAGAGTGGGCTCTTGAAGATTTACTGAAACCGGCCCTGCGCCAGAACCTTCCATGGTCTGCTCAACCAATTCGTCCGAGTCAGCGGCATTATCCTCTTCGGTCACTACTGTAAGACTGTGCGGATCGCCATCTGGATTGTCTGGCATCTCAATGGAGGCATGGCCATCAGACTCATTTTCCATTTCCTCTTCTATGGCCACCCCACCCGGGTCCTCCTGCGATTCTGAGGCGGCCCTATTCTTTCTTCTCTTCCAGTGCGGCTCGGCCAGGCCTGAAGGACTGCGCTCCAGAGCGGGAGGCATGGCAATTCCCAGAGACTCCAGAGTGGACTTCACTGCTTCGCACATATCTTTCAGATGGTATTTGCTGGCCGCCGATACTGGCAGAGGATCCAGACCATCCTCATAGAAACCGTAAATGTCAGATTCTTTTTCCGGAGCATCTATCTTGTTTACAACTAGAAGCAGCGGTCGATTCTCTTTTCGCAGCCACTGAATAAAATCAATGTCGAAAGCATCTGCGGCCGGAGGCTCCATCAAATAGATGAGCAAATCCACAGATTTTAAAATTTCACGGGCCCGGGCCACGATGGCATCGTCCAGACCATTGTCCGGTTCCAGGTCCAGGCCCGGTAGATCCAGAATGTAAAATCGCATTCCGTAGCGGTTTACTTCGCCTTTTAGTACGTCTCTTGTCAATCCGGGGGTTTCATGGGTCAAAGCGCGGTTCTTTCCCAACAGTGCATTGAATAGAGAGGATTTGCCTGCATTCCTGCGGCCAGCCAGGCCCACTACTGGGATGTGTTTTGCCATTTTATATAATCCGGAATCTATCGATTCGCATCTCGAAGAGCACGAGCCATTTCCCGGTCGGCTTCTTTCTTCTTTTCGTCCTGACGCTTATCTGCCTTCTGCTTTCCACGGCAAATCCCAAGCAGGATCTTTACCTTGCCACGGTCATTGAAATAAAGCTTCAAAGGTACAGCCGTTAGTTTC
The DNA here is from genome assembly GCA_040217195.1 of Leptospiraceae bacterium. Lineage (GTDB taxonomy): Bacteria > Spirochaetota > Leptospiria > Leptospirales > Leptonemataceae > UBA3465. The sequence goes on from JAVJNR010000008.1 coordinate 435,813, forward strand.
TTTTCGCGAATCTTACTGGTTAATTTATCGATTTCTTTTCGATGAAGCAGAAGCTTGCGAGTCCTGGTTTCCTCATGGTTAAAATGAGTTGCATTTCTATAGGGCTGGATTCGCAGATTGAGCAAATATAGCTCATCGCCCTGAATGGTAGCAAAAGAATCCAGAAGATCGCCGCCCCCGGCACGCAGGCTTTTTACTTCTGTTCCCTGCAGTGCAATTCCCACTTCCAGGGTTTCAAGAACCTCGTAATTTCTACGGGCTCTCTTGTTCTCCAGTGTCAGGGGTACCTTCTTCATCTTCGTTCTCTACGGCCTCAGGTTCTGCATCCGGTTTGGGCGCTTCGGTGCCGGTATCCAGAGGACTGGATTCAGGCAGGAACCTTGGATTGGAGAGATTTCCCTCCAGCTTGAAACAGAGTTCTCCACCGCCGGCGCCACCAAAGGCTGTATAGAAGTCATAAATGGCACGGTTCTCCTGCTGTAAATCCGATACCGGCCTCAGGCAAATTCGCCCATTTAGCTGCATGCTGGCCAGAGGACCCCGAATTGTGCCTCTTCCGGTTAAACGAATATCAAACAGATTGGTCTGAAGCTTGCTGCCTTCAAAATTGACTCCACCTCCATCAAAGCCCATTCGTATGCGTCCCTGGCTAACAACCAGATCGGAAGGAGAGATGGGCAGCGGAATTCCGGAAGGAAGTGCTGTAAAATTCACGGACTGTAGCTCTAGCTCTAGATCGCCCACCCAGGTGGATGCAGGCTGTGCTAGAGATTCTGGCAAATTCAGCTTCAGCATAGCTTTTTCGCCGGTAACGGCCACATCCCCTGCCTGTAAACTGAACTTGCCGTTTAGAATAATGTTACCCTGGAGATCATCCTTCAGTAATCCAATCCAGGAAATTCCGGATTCTACCAGAGGACTTGAAATAGTAAAGTTCCCCACCCGAAATTGAAATCCTTCTATTTCATCGCTACCAAATGCATTTAGATTGATGGATGTGAAGTCTGCCTGCATTCCTGATTGTGGATCCTGCAGAACGCTTCGAATAATAATCTCCAGCGGAAAGAGTGCTACAAAGAATACAACAAAGGAAAGAAGAACTGAAACTCCAATCCATATCTTCTGTCGACCGGTCAAAGTGGTCTCTTCAAAGTCATCGTCGATATCAGTGCCCGGCTCTTCAAGCAAGACCGGATCCGGTTCCACCGGTGGGGCGGAATCGTATTGCTCTTCCAGCAACTCTTCGTCAGCCATTACCGCTCTCCTCCACCCTGGGCCGGTCTTTGAACAGATATCTTAATTCGAACGTCGTATACTTCCTTTTCCGAGTAAGGCCTGGTGATCTGTAGATCCTCCACTCGAGCAGATACCGCTCCGCCTACCTCCACCTGATATAAAAACTGAAATACATCCACCAGCTTCTCTGAATTAAAACTAATATCTACTACAATCTTTTCCTGACCCTTGCTTACCTGAGTCACATTGGAATTCATGCTGGATCGTTGCAATCCCTGGCTTTCAATCATCTGACGAAGCTGATTCTTTAATTGCTCTTCGGACGGGGCCTGGCTACCAGAAGGAAGTCTTTGAATTAACTGACCCATCTGTCGAATCTTCTGCAGATCCTGTCTGGCAGTTTCCACTCTAGTTCTCAGTTCTGCCCTGTGTCCCAGGATTGTAATAATACCCAGAATAAGCAGAAAAGCTGCGATAATTAGCCCACCACCAAAGACAAACATCCTCTCTCTGTCGTTTAACTTATCCAGCATCAGTCGCAGCTCACTCCCGAGGTTCCGCCATCGTTGGCCAGATTAATGGTAAATCGAACCCTTACTTTCTGGCCCGGCAATTCATCGGACCGACTTTCAGTAACTGCAGAAAACATTTTGCTTTCTCGCAAGGCCTGCTGCACCTGAGCGATTTGTGTGGATCTTCCCAGTTCCAGTCCAAGATCTACCTGGTTTTCCCTGTAATGCAGTACCTTGACTTTTAATTCGCCTACTTCGGCTCGGGCCGGCGTCTTTTCAGAGATTTCCCGAAGAATATCCAGGCTGCGAAAACCGCCGTACCTGGTCTGAGCCATGGCCAATCTTTCATTGCAGACCGTCCTTACTGCATCCACGGGGACCTGGGCTCCGGGCCGGTAACCCGGAACAATTCGCTGGGCTTCCTTGTCTGCAATGGCGCGATATTCGGCCAGGCGACTTCGATCCATGGCAATCCCAACTATAAAACCAATGAGTAAAACTACAAGCCCCACAGATGCAATGTAAAGCGGAGTGGAAAAAGCACTGAGTCGAATTTCGCCTCTTCGCAGAGTACTGCCGAACGGTGTGGAAAGAAAATCGATTCTTTCCTTTTGTTTCCGCGCGAAATGTTCCATCATGCCCAGGGCCATGACCCAGGGGGCAATGTTCTCCGTTTCCAGCTGAAGCGGGTACGGATTCACCGGAATTCCCAGGCTAGTCTCAAGAAAATCATCGCATCCAGGCAGGGTTGCTCCACCGCCAGAGATATACACAGCATCTGGTGAGGGCACCGGAGCGGAAATTAGAGTTCGTTCAATCTCTGCAGCTACTTCGCGGTAGAAATCCTTTGTTTTACGGATTATCTTCTTCGCATCTTCTTTGTTCAGCCGGTACATGGCCAGAACGGCTTCATTGTATCCACCGGACTTACTTTCGCTTACATCCAGTTCAAGGTCCTTAATTAGAGACTCAGCACGTTCCAGTTCATAACCGGTAATCTCCTGAATCTCCTGGATTAAATCCTGAAAACCGAAAGGAATACTTCTGGTAAAGCACACAGCACCGGAATCCAGAAGATTGATCAAAGTATCCTGATAGCCAATATCCGCCTGGCCCAGAATCTTTCCCAGAAATAGATGCTCGGGAAGCATCTGGATGGCGCTGGCCAGAGCAGCCGTAGGCACAGTCAGCATTCGAACGTTTCCACCACTGCGAATCAAGGGATCCACTGCGGCTTCAATAGAATTCAAGGGTGCCGTATAGGAAATAAAATGACTGGCTTCTTCGTCCGATTTCCAGTATTCACCTATCACCTCTGCATCTTCCAGCGAGATAGGAACCTTGTTCTCGACCTCGTTTGGAAGTATCTCCAGGGCCTGCACCGGGTGGACCACTGGAATGTCGATATCTCGAACATAGGTCTCGCTTAATGGAAGTGTTAGAATGTAGCTGGTCTCTTCCGGGAAAAAGGACTGGATAAATCGTACCAGGTTATATTCGTAATCGTCCCGGGCTGCATCTTCTTCGCTTTCTGCTTCCGGACGATCTGCTCTGCTCACAGCGGGCAGCATCTCTGCTCTTAGAATCTTTCGGGCTCCCAGGCCTTCCTGGACCAGGAGTCCTTTAATGTACCGATTTCCACAGTCAATGATTAGGTATCTGTTCTGAAATAATGCCATGTTCCGGTCTGCCTGTTTCCCGACTCTTTCTCCTAGTCCTCTCTATAGTAGAGAAGCCTTGCATTCTTCCGATCATAGAGACCCACCACTCTGCGAACAACAAGGGCCTCCTCTCCTTTATCGGAACCCAGGTCCACTGTACCGATTCCTACAATGCGGTAAATGTCACCTTCCGTCTTAATTAATGAGGTATTCTCCCCTCCTCCACCGGTGATTTCCTCATACAGAGTGACGCCAAGCTCCGTTTGCACCTGAAAGGAAGGCAATTCCCGTAGTTTCGCTATGTCATCAATGTATCCATTGTTTTGCCTTCTTAGCTTGAATAGTTCCAGAACCGCCTTCTGGCTCATGGAATTGCTCAACGCCAGCACTGTATGATATCGGGCTGCATTGATATTAATTCTGCCATTGTCCCCTGGTGGAGGAAGATAGGCTGTGATGTTATTGGCCAGGACATAATCGTCCACAGTTTTGAGGTTCTTTTCATCGATGGTTTGAAATGCCAGTTCTTCCTGATCTTCGGCCCATCCCTCGGGTTCCCTGGATTCATAGATCATTTCCTGGCTGAATCCTTTGACCATGGCCAGTTCGGACAGACTAAATAAACGGAAGTTCTTGATCTTCCTGGAAGGTTGAAGCGATTCATAATAAGAGCGTTCCGCACCTCGGCCTTCAACCGTATCGTTTTCATCGATCCAGTCTATGAGTGCATCAATGTTCTCCACCGGAATATCCAGGGCCAGTGGTTGAAATAATCGCCGCAGAATAGCTCGGTAGGTTTCATTGGGACGGTCCTCAAATGTAAGAACCAGATTGTTCACGTTTACCTTTCCATCTTCGGGCAGGATTCGGTAGCTAATGTAGCAACCTTTGCAATCCTTGCTGATGGCAATGTTGGGCGGATTGAGTATTAATCCGCTGCTATAGAGATACTCTTCAGGAACGTTGCGAATGGCGGCCAGTCCAGCCTGAAAGCCTGCATGGGCCAGCAAACGGGCCTTAAATCCCTCTGCCAGTACCTGAGCTGCTTTGAATTGCCCAAAACTCTTTTTCTGAAAAGGCAGGGCTATAAATTCGGTGGCGGTTAATCCCATCACCACACATAGCAGGATAACAATTCCCCCTCTTCTTCCCTTTCTGGAAAAGGGCCTTCGGCGCCTTGTTCCCGGTGCATTCATACTTCGATAAAAAAGAAAGGCTTTCGTGTCCGAAAGCCTTTTTTGATCATTTGGGAGAAGAGCTCTCCCTTTCTGAGCGAAGAAAAAGAATTAGAATCAGATCCTGCTGCCATCTGTCTATCTGACAGATGGCAGCGGCGGCTCGAAGAATTTTGAAATCCAGCTTTCAAAGCCTGAATCTCAGATTACTCCTGACCGCTTGCTGAGCCAGTTATCGGCCTATCGTTTCAGTCCCAGCACTTCCTGGATCATCTGATCTGTGGTAGTGATGGTTCGCGAGTTAGCCTGAAAGCCTCTCTGAGTTACAATCATATCAGTAAACTGATCGGCCAGATCCACATTGGACATCTCAAGAAGACCGGCATTGATCTTACCTTTTCCTGCCAGACCGGCTTCTCCAATATTCGCCTCTCCGGAGTTCATGGAATAAGCAAATTTGGTTTCCCCTGCTTTATCCAGACCGGCCGGATTGGTAAACGTGGCAAGTGCAATTCGGGCCAGAGGCTCTTTCACACCATTAGAATAGGTTCCGGTAATGGTCCCGGTATTATCGATGGAGAAAGCTTCCAGATATCCCATGGGATATCCATCCTGCTCTACAGCCTTGGTAGTGAAATCCGAGGCATACTGAGTTACACCTTTCACTTCTCCGGCCTGACCCATATCCATGGTAAATGTCTGAGTTTCTGGATTTCCAGGAATGCGAAAAGAGACCTGAATCTCAAGCTTTCCGTCGTTTAGAGTGTCCACGCCATCGCTAACATTCATCAAACGACCGTCGCTGGAAAATCCCAGTTCGAAGTTATTGCTTCCAGGAACAGCTGTATCCTGACCGGCCGGACCGGTCACATTAACAGAGACGTTGGTGGCGCCATCTAGATTGACTCGTCCAGTCCAGCGGTTCTCATCGGTCTTCCACATTTCCAGTCGGAGCTCTCGCTTATTTCCTTCTGGATCATAGACGTTGATTGTAGTGGCATGGCCTCTTCTTTGATCCGGTGGTCCACTGATGAATTGGTTGATCTGTTCTTCCGTTGCATCCGCAGGCACTATATCCACAGCCTGATTCAGGTTGGACTGAAATACTACTTCCTGAGTTGCCTTGGCTGGCTTCTTGGAATACAGAGGAATCTTAATATCTTCGATGGATGCAGATGTGTTTACATATGCATTTTCGTTTTCATCCATGCGAGCATTCCAGCCCTGCACATGCAGACCTGTGCCTGGATGAACGTAATTACCATCTTTATCAATGTTGAAGAATCCTGCTCTGGTATAGAACTGCTTGTCTCCATCGCGGATAACAAAGAAGCCTTCGCCGGAGATAGCCACATCGGTATTTTTACCCGTGGTCTGCAGCGAACCCTGAGTCATGATTTTATCTATTGAAGAGATCATGGAACCCAGACCAACCTGCATCGGGTTAATACCTCCAATGTTCTCTTTAGGTTCTGAGGCACCGCTCAATTCCTGGCTGATCATATCCATGAAATTCACTCTTTCGGATTTATATCCATGAGTATTCACGTTGGCCACATTGTGACCGATCACATCCATTCGAACCTGGTGGTTCTTTAACCCGGAAACGCCGGAATACAGTGAACGCATCATAAGCTTCTTTGCTCCTTACACAGCCAGAGACATGGCTCTGGACTCCTCTTTATTTTCTTGATACAGATGATTGAAATAGGACTGACTGGATTTTCGATCTTCCTCGGATTGTTTCTCCAATTCGCTTTCCGGTTTATTTGTTTCCGGAAGCACCGGCCCGGGACGAAGCTCTGGACTTACCTTTTGAGGCTCCTCGCCAGACTTTATCTCCGGAATATGCTTTAAGAGTTCTTCAGTAGTGGCCGCCGGTTCAGAGGCTTTGTTGTCCAGGCCTGTTTCAGCCCCGGGGCGAACATCCTCATTGGCCGGAGTTACAGGATTGGTCTGGGCAGGCTTAACGCCGGGTTCCAGAGCCGGATTTCTGCCAGGTGCTGGCTGTTGCGGATTGGATTGCGAGATTCCCATCTCATCCGGTGCAGTTCTTTCCGGTCTGGAAGGATTTGCAGGATTGGCGGGATTGGCAGGCTCCTTTCTGGTAGCGGGCCCTTCATCTGGACCATACCCGCCATATTCCTTTTTGAACTGGTGCGGATCTCCAATCAATGAAACGTCGTTTAGATTAATAGTGCGGCCGCGCACTTTTACGAATCCTTCGCCGGATCCATCATAGAATATTGCGGCAGCGACTCCGGTCACTTCCTGCCCGGTTACAAAGTCTTTTCCAACTACGAATTTTCCAACAATATTTGCAGACTGTCTTTCGCTGAGTTTGCTCAGGTTCTTGGACACATTTTGCATCTGCTCCAGAGAGGAAAATTGCGCCATTTGAGCGATGAAATCCTGGTCTGTCTGAGGCTTGGTCGGATCCTGATGAGTTAATTGAGTCACCAGTAGCTTGAGAAAATCATCCTTACCCAGAGACTTGATTGTCTCGCGTACTTCTACACCGTTTAGACCGCTATCCTTGAGCTTTTGCTGCTTTTCCAGCTCATTCTTAATGCTGACGCTTCTGTCCTGTTGCAGGTACTGATCTTTCGCTTTTAAATCCACTGGTTCCATTTTCTTTTTGCCTTCAGATACGAATCAACTCTAGCATAATCCCGTTGATATCAATAACTCTATAATTCTGCGCCGCTGCCTCAAACACTCAGGTCGATGCGGCCGGCACCGCTTCCCACCAGAAGACCTTCACTGACATCTGCGATGGATCGTTCTTCCAGCGTAGGTCCGGTGCTATCGTACTTCTCGGTATTTTCAGGATTTTCTGAAGGCGAGTTTCCCTCTCTTTCCTTGCTATTTCCGTTCTGCAGATCCTGCTGATCAAACTGCATGGACTGTCGGTTCTCCTGCTGTAGTTGACTCTGCAGAGATTCCCGGGTTTTAATATTTAGCGTATCCAGTTGGATGCCATGCTTTGCAAGTTCCTGACGCAGATTGTCTATGTCTTCCTGGATCATCTTGAATGCTTGCTGGTTTTCTACCAGGACGCGGCCGCTGATTACATTGTCCTTCATCACAAGATCCAGATGCATTCTACCCAGATGCTCCGGATTCATGCGAATCTGTGCAGTGGAGCGACCATCGGATCCCAGGCGTACTCTGGCCTGTTCTACCATTTTTTCGAATTGCTTGCGATCGTATGGTAGTGCTTCTTTATTCTCAGCGGTGGCTTTGCTGCGAGCATCCGCTGCAGCCACAGAATCCATTCTGAAGTTCAGGGTTTGTCCATCGGATCTGGATTGATTCTGACTCTGTCCGTCTCCGCCCTTTCCGCTGGTAGATGCTTTTTCATCGGTGCGAACTCGCATCTCGGATGAAAGGCCCGGACCTTCCACGTTCCATTTGCTTTCAGGAACCTGGCGACCTCCCACAACATTGCCGCTTACAACTTCTGTGTTAGTGCGAAAGGCACTCTGGGCCAGATCCTTAAGGTTTTTTAGATCCTTTCGGTCCAGTTCCTCTACAATCCGCTGGATGAAGGTATTCAGATCCTTTCCTTCTCGCATTGCTTTCAGCGCTTTGTCGAATTCCGGATGAGCCTGGATTTTATCTTTGATTTCTTTTAGTTCGTTGCGATCCAGAGACGTTAATCGATCCCACAGGCCCTCTTTGCCTTTGCTGGAAACAGTCTCTTCAGATTTCTCTCCAGACTTTTCGTTCTGGATCAGTGCCTGCTTAAGGATTGCTTCTGTAAGAGCCCCTTTTTCTGATTCACTGGAGACCTGAAATTTCTGTCCCTGTTGTCCGCTTATTCCGGCGATGGAGCCAGCATCCGAAGCTCTGGTATGGGAACCGGTTTCTTTCGTAGTTTCCGAATCCTTCCTGGAACTGCTTAGCTTTCCTTCAGTTTCTTTTTCTGTACTCGAGCGCTCTGCCTGTTTTTCTTTCTTTGCGGCCAGGCTGGCTTCCTTTTCGGCAGCCTGTTTTTCCTGTCGTTCAGCCTCAATCCTTGCTTCTTTGCGGTCCTGTTGCTCTTGAATACGATCGCGGCCTTTTAGATCTGCCTCTTTTTGACGAGCGTCCAGTTCTGCTTTCTGCTGCTTTTGCTTTTCCAGGTCCCGCAACTCGGCGGCCTTTTCCCGGGAGGCATTCAGTTGCTCTTGCTGGTTGGAGCGATAGTCCGAATCTAAATCGGAGTTTTGGTTAATTGCATTCTGCTCTTTTGCCGGAGCTGAGTTGTCCTCCATTCCCGCTGCATAAAAATAGCTCTGGGAATCCCGCACCTTTTCTGTCTGAGGGGGAATGCTGAATTCATACTGAGCTGCCGGGCTTAGAGGTTCTTGGGCAACGGGAGCCAGGTCTATGGGACTCTGAGTCGCAATGGGTCGGAACTCCCCGGGAAAATTTCGTGCACCTGGAGTTCCCCGGCTTTCAGAATCGGAAGCGCCCAGTAGATGAATGAAGCTAAGACCCTGGGGGGCTTCCGAGTTGCCCCGGTTCGCAAGAGTTGCTTCCGGTGACTTATGACCGGATACAATTGGAAGCATTGCACTTTGCATCGTACACTGATTCGTAAAAATCGCAGGCTTCCATAAGCGAATTTGCTCCAGTATGAAGGTTTACAGCCGCCAATACTGCATTTTTTTTCAGAAGACATTCAAGACGACATAATAGCCAGAATCAAAGTGACATAAGGATTCTAATCCGGCATCCAGAGCTGATCGGGGCTGGATGCCTGGAGATCATAGAATACCCCACACTTGACAGGGAAAGAACGGCCGGCGCCCCTGGATCAATGCATGAAGCAAAGACCAGACAGGAACGAGTGGAGCAGACACTGGAAAATGGAACCTTTGACTTCAAGTGTACCGCCTGCGGGAACTGCTGCAAAGGACCGGGGGATGTTTATTTTACCGAAGAAGATTTGCAGGCTATTAAAGACTACTTACAACTTTCCGCTTTCGCATTCTCCCGATTAAAGCGGAAGTTGATTCAGGAAAAGATTCCTGGATACTATGTGCATCGTTCTGGAGATGCCTGCATTCTGCTGGAGAACAATCAATGCTCCATCTATCCTGTACGTCCCATGCAATGCAGCACCTTTCCATTCTGGCCTTCCAATTTCCAGAGCAAAGCCAATTTCCGGCAGCTCAAGAAGGAATGCCCCGGAACCATGTCCGGACAGGGAAAACCTTTGAGTGCAGAAACGGTAACTCGCAGGGTACGAAAAACCGAGAAAGAATTCCTGGAACCCCAGCAAAATACAGATCGCCCGATTATGCTTTGATTGGAGCCCGGGTCCTTAAAATCCCAGAGCATCAAATATAATCGCTGAACTTCAATCTGACGGCCAGGGGAATCAAAAGAATTGATCCCAGATGCCTGAGCCCTGCAATGGCGTATGCAGCCCACATACCGGGGAAAAGTAAGAGATCTTTATGACCTGGACGATCAGATTCTACTGGTTTCCAGCGATCGGCTTTCCGCTTTCGATGTAGTTTTTCCGGATTCCATTCCCGGCAAAGGTAAAATCCTGAACCAGGTATCCACAAAATGGTTTCGATGGCTCCGCCAAACCGGGCTGCAACAGAAGCTGAATTTCAAAGATCACTGGATCTCATCCAATCCATCCGATTTTCCAGAGCCTTTCTGCGACGATACGAAACTGGAAGGCCGTAGCTGCCTGGTGCTTAAAACTCAAAGAGTGGACTTTGAATGTGTGGTCCGCGGATACATTGCAGGTTCAGGATGGAAGGACTATCAAAAGAATGGCTCTATTTGCGGCATTGAATTACCCCCTGGATTGCGGCTGGGAGATCAGCTTCCAGAGCCAATATTCACACCAGCCACCAAGGCGGCTGTGGGCGATCACGATGAAAACATTGGATTTGAAGTCATGGAAAAGTCCCTGGGAGAGCTGGCCCACCGACTGAAAGACATTTCCATAGCAATATTCAAAGAGGCTTCCGCTCTGATGGCAGACCAGGGAATTCTTCTATGTGATACTAAGTTTGAATTTGGTCTCTTGAGTGATGAAATCTATATAATCGATGAAATGCTCACTCCAGATTCCAGCCGTTACTGGGAGGCCTCTCAGTATGAACCTGGTAAAAACCAGGCCGGATTCGATAAGCAGTACATTCGGGATTATGTGGAGCAGCTTGGCTGGAATAAGACTCCGCCGGCTCCGAAATTACCCGACAACGTGATTCAAAGAACTGTGGAACTCTATGAGGAGATAAGAAAAAGGATTGATGCAGCTCTGGAGGCAGGACAAGAGTAGCCTGTTGCATGCTCTTTAATACAGCTATATTTCTAATTTTCTTTGTATTTATTTATCTTGTTTACTGGAGCGTTCGCGGGCAGGCCAGGCTCTATGTAGTTGTACTTTCCTCCATTTTTTTCTACGCGTTCTGGTCGCCTCCCTTTGCAATCCACTTTCTATCTATAGTACTTCTGAACTTCCTGTTCATCCTGCGAATTAGAAATTCGCAGGCCAAAAAGGGATGGCTCATTGCGCTGGTTCTGCTTGATGCGACCAACCTATTTTTCTTTAAGTACTTCTACTTCTTTTTGCGGATCCTGCTGGATGTAACCGGATTAAATCTATTTGAACGACAGGAATTCAATCAGCTTCTGATAGATGAATTCTCAGTAAAAGGCATTGTACTTCCTCTTGCTATTAGCTTTTACACATTTCAGTTAATCGCCTATGCAGTGGACACTTACCGGGGAGAAATCGAAAAAAGGCACAGCCTGATCCAATATTTAACATTCATATTGTTTTTTCCACAACTGGTGGCAGGACCTATCGTCCGCCACAGCGAATTCTTCTATCAAATTGAGGATCCTCATTCCATAAAACCGGACCATCAAAAATTGATATCCGGAATCTATCTTCTTATCCAGGGAGTGGTAAAAAAGATTCTGATCGCAGATAATCTGGTGCCGCACACTACATTGATTTTTGGGCAACCGGAACGATTTGACTGGTTTACACTTGTGGCCGGTTGCTTCGCATTCGGAGCACAGCTGTACTGCGATTTCTCCGGGTATACCGATCTTGCTCGTGGTCAGGGCAAGCTACTTGGCATTGAACTACCGGAAAATTTCTTTGCTCCCTATTTCAGCCGCTCGGTTCGGGCTCTGTGGAATAACTGGCATCGAACTCTTACCTCCTGGCTTAGAGACTATGTTTACATAGCCATGGGCGGCCAGTCCGTATCCTTTATTCGAACTCAGTTCAATGTAATTCTTACCTGGGCCATGGTAGGGCTATGGCATGGGGCCTCTTACAATTATCTACTTCTGGGCGTCTATCACGGTTGCTTTATCGCGATGGAAATTCAATACAGAAGGCTTCAAAAACAGGAAATACTTCCGGTTCTATCCCAGAGATTTCCCTGGCTGCAAAAACTTCAGGCCTTCACAGGACCTATTTATACACTAACAATTCTTGGCGCTGGATTCGTATTGTTTATCACGCCGGACATGGAAACAGCAGCCACGATGTATGATCGTATGTTTACCGGTGCCACAGGCGAGCGATCCGTCTACACTGGCTGGTTCTTCAGTGCATTTCTGGCTGCCATGATTTTCAATGCTTTTCAGCTAAAGCAGTACAGTCCAGGAAAGCAAAGAGCCTGGTTGTATTATCTGGCTCTTTTTGTTCTGGGCTTTCTGGTTGCAGCATTGCTGGGTGCTTTCGCTCCGGGTTCAGAAGACTTCTTTTACTTTAAATTTTAGGCAGAGGCAAATGCGATATGGATTTTATTCGTTATAAAATACTTTTCATTCCATTACTGATGATTCTGGGACTTCTGGCTGCGGATCGACTATTCAACAATCCAGACATTGTAAAATACACAGTGCGATGGACAAACTTCGAAAGAGAGAATTACCAGTTCAAAGAAATGCTCTTTCGGCAACTTCTGGGTGAGGCATCGGATCGAGAAAAAGAAGGCCTCAAGCTGGGACTGTTGTTTGGCACTTCCAGGATCATGGAATTTGACAATACAGAAATAGACCGATTGACCGGGCAGCATTATACCTACAATTTTTCAGCACCGGCCGCCACCCCATCCTATTACTTTTACTGGCTGGAACGGATTCAGGAAGCAGGACTGCTGGACCAGGTGGACTTCGTTTTTTTGGAATTCGACCCCACTATACTGAATCGCACAAATACTAAAGTATCTCTGGCCTATTCCTATGATCCTGATTTTGTACTGGAGAATCTTGAACTGGACGAATCCAGACCACTAAACATTTGGGATGCGGAAGGAGCCGGCTTTAACGTGGATGAGGCGGAAACTTTCTTTGTGAAGCAGTATATCTCATTGAGTAAATATCCGATCAACCCGGCTAACATCCTGGAAAATCAAAAGACTACCCTGGTTCCCACCGGCTCGGGGGATCTCAAAGCACTGCACAAGTGGGAAATCAAACAGGAGCTAATCCGAGAATCCAGAGAAACGTTGAGAAAGCATCGGGGCGGACGCCCTACTTACGCTCAGCCCGATCCGGATCCACAAGACCTGGCATCCCATGAGAGGATTACCAGTAGAATGCATATTCAGTATCTGGTTCTGGCACCATCGCAGATGATATTTTTTAAACGGACTTTGAGGTTGCTTGCAAGCCAAAGAAAAGAGGTAATTCTATACTGGCCTCCTTCCACTCCGGGTCTTCGCCAGGCAATGCAGGAATACGATTTATTCGATCGTCACAGAGCTGAACTAATTTCTCTGACGCAATCTCTGGAAGAAGAGTATCCCGGTGCTAGATTTACAATTTTAGACCCAATGGAAATCGAAGGATTTCCCTGTCTGGACCTGGTGGACTCATTCCATCTAAAGAGCATGTGCTTTCCCGCTGTGGCCCGTCAGGTAGTGCAAATCCTGGAAAAAAGGTAAGTCAGCACCGGCTGATTGAGAAGCGGTCAATGAATGGATCGATTTTGACCTTTCCAGAAAGGGTCTCTCAATTGCCTGCGGAGTACTTTGCCGGAGGGATTTCTGGGAAGAGCTTCAATCATTTCCACACGACGGGGCCGTTTGTACTGGGCCAGAGCTTCCGGTTTCCAGGACCGTAGCTCCGCTGCATCCATGCTACGATCTGAAACAATAAATGCGCAGACTGCCTCTCCAAATTCATCATCCGGTATGCCCACAACCGAAACGTCCCGTATGTCCGGATGCTCTGCCAGAAAGCGTTCCACCTCGATGGGATAGATTTTTTCTCCTTTGGATATGATCAGATCGTTCTTACGATCCAGTAGATACAGATAACCATCCGAATCCAGATATCCAATGTCTCCCGAAGCGAACCAGCCGTCCTGAAAACATTCTTTGTTTTCCTCCGGTCGATTCCAGTAGCTATCCACAACGGTTGCTCCTCGCAGAAATACTTCTCCGGATTCTCCTGGTTTGCAGATTTCATCTCCTGAGCGAATCTGAATTTCAATTCCTGCAGCAGCCTTTCCAGCCGAGGCACTTCGATCCGGCGTTCCGGTCCTTGCTGCAGCCCTGGTGGATGAGGAATGCACCTGAAGTATGTCCAGATGATCCTGTACAGAAAGTATCGTTGCCACTCCGGTGGTTTCTGTTAGACCATAGGCCTGGGTATAATCGCATTTCAACCTGGCATGGGATGCTTCCAGCAAAGGACGGGAAATGGGAGAGGCTCCGTAGATCAAATGCTTCAGAGATGAGAAATCGGCGGTGGCTGCGTCCGGATGATTGATTACAGCCTGCTGCATGGCCGGAACCATCAATCCATGACTGATCTGATGCGTCTCGATGGCCTGGATAACGGCCCCTGGATCAAAGCGAGGAAGCAAAACATTGGTCGCCCCTCCCAGAAAACCCATAAATAGAATACCTACGCCGGCGATATGGAAAAAAGGGGCACAGACCAGGTTGACGGATCCAAACCCAAAGGAAGGTGTTTCCAATCTGAGCTGTTCCAGCAAGGCCAGGATATTGGCATGATTCATGGGCACGCCTTTAGGATGACTGGTTGTGCCCGATGTGTAGAGCTGAAGAAACGTCTGTCCGGCCTCCGGTAGAACCGGATTGTCCATTGCTGACTCGCTGCGTCCGGACTCCCAGAAATCGCCGGGAAGATTAACAACCTGGCGAGAAGACTCTTCCACCAGAGGTAGAAAATCCTTTCCTGCGAAAACGATCTGACAATCCGCATCATCCAGAATGAAATCTGTTTCTTCTCGTGATAAACGCCAGTTCAGAATTACCGGAATTACACCTGCGAAAGCGCAGCCCAGAATTAGCTGCACAGCAGAGGCACTGTTGTATTCCAGAAGACCCACTCGATCGCCGGATTTTAGATCCATGCTCCTAAGTCGATGAGCCATGTAATGGGCCTTGTTTCTGAGCTCCCCGTAGGTGGCACTGGCCTGTCCGACCATGGCCGTTCTATCCGGACTGAGACGGGCCCGATATTCCAGAACCTCGATCAATGTACTATGCATAACTAATCCCTATTCGATTTTCTCCGGTCTAATTCTTCGGGACTACGGTCTATTGATTTCCTGATACAGGGCGGCTCCGCCCGAATAGCCGGCCCCGGCTGCAGTAAGCAGAACTCTTGCCCCCGGAAATAACTTTCCCTCTCTGCGAGCCACATCCAGGGCAAAAGGAAGGGTAGCAGACGTTGTATTTCCGGTATAATCGATGGTGATTACAGTCTTATCCATGGAAATGCCCAGTTTCTGTCCCACCGTTTTCATGATTTTTAGATTTGCCTGATGTGGAATGAAGCAATCGATTTGATCCAACGATATATCTGCCTGCTCGCAAACCAGAATACATAACTCGGACATGGCCTCCACTGCATCTGCGAATATCTGATGACCATCCACAGTCATTTTCACCGAATGCAGGCCCTTCTTAACAGTCTCCTCCGAAGCAGGCATGGCACTGCCTCCTGCAGGCGTATAGAGATTCAGGGCTCTGGATCCATCGGACCAGAGTTCGCAGCCAAGCATACCGCCTGAGGCCTCCGTCCTGGAAAGTATGATGGCGCCCGCCCCATCGGCAAAAATGGGGCCCAGCCGCCTGTCCCGGGCCTGGATAAATCGAGACTTGATGTCTGCTCCAATGACCATTACATGATTCAATCCGCCAGCCACCAGACGCACTCCATGGTCCAGACCAAACAGAAAACTGGCGCAGGCCGATTGCTTATCTTCTGCCGGGCAGTCCGCTCCAATGAGATTCTGTATGCGATTTGCCGCTGCAGGAGAGGTCCAGTCCCCGGTAGTTGTACAAAGGATGATATGATCCAGATCCGTAGCCTTCAGCCCGGCATTCTCCAGAGCCAGAAGGGCAGCAGATGCACCCAGGTCGCTGGTTGCCAGATTCGAATCCGCAAAATGTCTCTGCCGCACACCCACATGACTTTCAATCCATTCAGGTGTTGTATCCAGGGAACGATCCCTGATTAGAATCTCATTGTCCACGGGACTTGAAGGCAAAAAGCCACCGGAACCGGAAATGAATATTCCGGACGGATAACCCGGTCTAATTCTGGTGTATCTTTGTGCCATGGCGTTTAACTAATCTGCAATAATGAAAGCTGTATTTCCAGGAGGATGCTCATTTAGTCTCATTCGACCATGAATAGTTCCAATCTCTTCAAAGGAATGAATGGCTCCCAGATAGGGAGCCAATTTTCCATCCTGGATCAATTGATGTAAGTAATCGATGTCGGGCCGACCGGCAAAATGGGAGCCCTGAAGGCGCTGACTACTTGAGCAGAAAAGCCCTCCTTCCATTTGAGCCATATAGCCGGTGGTGCCTGCACAAATCACAACCATTCCGCCGGAAGAACAACAATACTGAGATATTGGAAGAGTATTCTGCCCTGGATGCTCCAATACAATTTCAGGACTGACACCACCTGTTAATCGTAATACTTCTTCTCGAAAAGCATCTGCCTGTTTGAACCAGGAGCGGTCCCGAGCTCCAACGGGCAGACCCGGCACTATGAATTCCGAGCGATTGATGGCCACCGCACCCAGAGATTCTACCACCGACTTTTTTTCCTGCGAATTCACCACTGCCACAGGTAGGCCTCCGCAGCTTCGCACAATCTGAATGGCCATGGAGCCAACTCCACCGGCACCGCCCCATATAAGTACAGGCATACCCCGAGAAACGGTATTGGGAGACCAGTGAAGTAGCATTCGAACGGCTGTGGCCCCGCAAAGCAGATATACGGCACTTTGATTCCAATCCAGGGCCTTTGGCCTGGGATAGAGTTGCCAGGATTTCACAAGACAGAACTGAGCAAAGGAGCCCCAGTTAGTCTCATAGCCCCAGGCTAGCAGGCTGGGAGCCATGGAAGGATCGCCTCCGGACTGAATGTATGGATCGGATGAATCCCAGCTGGCAGGAGACACAACCACTTCATCACCTTCATGAAAATTCTGAACGCTGGAACCGGTGGCATAAACTATCCCTGCAGCATCAGATCCTCCTATGTGAAAATCCTCACCGGCTCCCTGCTTCATGCGCATGGAAATCACATCCACTGGATGACCCAGGGAAGCCCAGACATTGTTGTAGTTCAGACCGGCCCTCTTCACAGCTACCAGAACTTCATCCGGTCCAGGCAAAGGTACATCCACAATTTCCATTTGAAAGGCACTGGAAGGATCTCCATACCTCTCTCGCCGAATCACCTGGGCATGCATCTTTTCCGGAATGGGTCCGGGCCCTGGCAATTCTCCCAGGGGCAACGGTGTAGCTACTGATTCCATTTGATGGTGGGGCTCCCGGTTGCTGGTATGAGGCGGATTGAAAAGTATATCAATCATAATTCAATATTAGGATTCAGATAGAAAACACCGTCCGGTCCCTCAAATCCAGATCCCCGGAAAGAAGCCGAGCTGTAACAGAGAAAAAAATTCTATCTTTGCAGATATAGAACGGAACAAACGAGTCATGGGCGGATTAAAACTTACACCGGTTCCGGGAGTAGCACTCATGGGAGCCTCCAGCGCCTTCTCTGCCTCAGGTACCTGGGTAAGTAACGAAGATATTCATGCCCTGGTTTATGGTCCTGACTGGAGGGAGGCCATGGCAATAAAAGGCCTGGACCCGGATCATCCGGCGAAGAAAGGGTTTAGCCGCAGACACTGGACCCTGCCTCCGGAGTCGCCCAGGACTGGACAGGAAGAGAATTCGGCGGATCTAATGCAACAGGCTGCAGAAAAAGTGCTCAGTGAAACCGGAATGTCGATTCGAGAAATAGATCTATTCATCGCCGTTTCTACCACGTCGCCCAGGTATACATCGTCCCTGGGTACTCTGGTAGGCGGCCGCCTGGGATTTCAGGGCCCTGCTTTCGAAATGAAATCTGGCTGTTCCAGCACAATCTATGCTCTGAGCATTGCCTATCAATTCCTGGCCGGGGCAGCCCGTTCAGTATTGATCGCATCTGCTGAAACTCTCAGTCGTGTAATCTCAATAAACGGTCCATTTATCTATGCGGCCGGAGATGGAGCAGGAGCTATTCTATTGCAGAAAGTGGATGATCCAGGCAGGGGACTTGTAACTGGATTTCTGAATTCTGATGGAAGCTATGCGGATTCCATGGGAGTTCCGGGCATCCTGCCACCTACCAGGCAGGCCCTGGATCAGCAGGAATATTACATGGGCCAATCGGATTCCCTCTCCTCCGATGTGAAACCGTTCTGGATGCAATCCCAGCAATCCTTAATTGAATCTGAAAATCGCAGCTTTCAGGACATCGACCTTTACATACCTCATCAGACAAGTAATTCCATTCTTGATCTGCTGGCTCAATCCATGGGATCCCACTCGAATAAACTTTTCCGATGCCTGGACCGTTACGGCAATTGCGGATCGGCCACTTTACCCATTGCTCTGGCTGAAGCTCTGGAAGGGCAACAGGCATCCGGCCGGCGAATTCTATTAAATGCAGTGGGTGGTGGATTGGCCTGGGGCAGCCTTCTAATCAATACTTAGTGACTATTCGGGAAATCATAACAGGACTGAAAACATTCCATGCATGGAAAAACTGTAATCATTCTGGGCGCCAGCCGCGGCATTGGCGCTGAAACAGCAGAACTGCTGGCGGCCAGGCAGGCCCGGATATTGCTGATCGCAAGAAACGGCGGCGAGCTGAAAAAACTTCTGGATTCATTACCCGGCACGGATCATTCGCATCTGGTACTGGACCTGGCCGAATCAGAGAGTGCCCACTCCATCATGGAACACTGTAAACAGTGGGGCATCCCGGACATAGTTGTGTGGAATTATTTCGCCAGATCGGATTTGGGGCGACTGAGCCAATTACAGGCTAATTCTCTAAGCGGTGCAATTAGCAGAAATTGCGAAGTTCCTCTGGCTCTGTATCGCGGTTTTCTGCCCGAACAGAAGAATCAAAAATTCGGTCGATGGATCCTGGTGAGCTCGGCCATTGCAGGTCTGTCAGGCCCGGGACAGGGAGTTTACGGCGCAGTTAAATCAGTTCAGGAATCCTTGATCCGTACCATAGCAGTAGAACAGGGACACAATGAAATAACCGGAAATATCGTCCGACCCGGATTCATAGATACTCCAGGCGTTCAGCAAAACTATGATTCGCAGACCAGGCAAAAGCTGGCTTCCATGAATTTACCAGCCAGAGCGGGCAGTCCGAAAGAAGTGGCTGCAGCCATTGGCTATCTGGCCTCAGACCAGGCAGGTTTCGTAAATGGAACAGTGCTTCCAGTGGACGGAGGAATGAATCTGGGCTGGTTTCTGCGAAGGGAAAGCAAGTAATTCGAATTCTAAGATTAAACCTCAATTTAAAACGGCGCCAGAATCAGAAGTACCAGACATCCTATGGGTCCGACACGCGATTAATACAAATCCTGGAATTGAATCCGACAGGAACCGAATACAACTGATAGAACGGAATCCATCCCGCGCCAAATAAAGGTCTTTAATTTAAATTCGGCCCGCATCAAATGTCGTTTTTAAACTTCTATCCGCCCGGCACCAAATGCCGGGGCCAATTTTGAATCGGAATCTCAGTCAATCCAGTCTGGAAATCCAGTACGGCTTCACTCAGTACCGGTCCTGAAATTGAGTCCTGACCGAACTAATTCTCGTAAACAACCAGTGTGGATGGATTTCCCAGGTTTCCAAAGGTATTGAGTGCAAGCACGATGTCTCCGGTTTTTGGATTCACAGCAACTTGATTGATGGAAGAGATTTTTTCACTTACAGTGGCCACCCGGTTTCCGGTGCGTATATCCCAGATAATGAACGGACCTGTGGGATCTCTTTTGTAACTTACACTTACCGCATGATGCTCATCGATTCTGGCCACTGAAGTAACATGTCCTTTATGTCCGCTCATGGTTCGCAAAACACGACCTGTATTTAGATCTATTACAACGACCTGACTCTTGAATGTAGCCCCCACAGCAATGGATTCGTTTTGGTGCAGACTCATTGAAATGATGTCATCGCTATAAGGAATGGTCTTAAGTTTCTGACCATTCACGGACCAGATATGGATACCGTGTAATCGATTCTGAACAGAAACAAAGATTTTCTGCGAGTCACTACTAAACAGGATCTTACCCGGCACAAAATCATTTACAGCAAAAGAACCCAGAGTGGACACCTTAGATCCGGTTTGCATGTTCCACAATTCCAGATAGGTTCTACCTGCCCGGGCACCTGAAATCACAAGGAATTTGTTATCGGAAGAGAAGGCCAGTCCAAAGGTTTCATCGAATTGAGAAAGTGAGTATTTCAGCTCACCGCTTCTCGAATTCCAGACCTTTACCTGATCTTTACCCAGCGTACCGGTTGCGATTAGTTCTCCGTTTAGCTGAGCATCCAGCTGATACACTCGACCTTTATGAGCCTTAAAGCTTCTTTGCACATCGCCATCGTCCGCATCCCGAATGGCAACTGTTCCATCTGCATGACCGGTAATCAGGGCATCGCCTTCATCGGTGAAAGCCAGGGTTACTACCTGAGCCTCATCGAAACGTATTTCGTATGCGATACTCGTGGGCCAGGCCCATAATGCAGAAACCATGAAAAAGCAAAACGCAGCCAGGACCGCCAGGATTTTTACACGGAAAGCCTGGACTCCTGGTTTAATTCTGGAAATCGGTTGTGAGATAGGCTGATCCTTCTTGATAGAACGGAAAAATAGGTCAGTGAGGCGATGCATGGTTCTTTAGACGAATGGGCCGGCCATCTTACCTGGAAAATAGTTCTCCCGAACTCAATCCGAAAAAAACCATCCTCGTGAACATTCAGCCCTTCTTGATCGCACGCCTTGCAGCAAAAACGATTCCAGCCGCATTCAAGGCAGCATCCATATTCAGTCTCTCGTTCAATGCAACGGAGTCCTGTAGCCCATTCTGATTCAGTCGCTCTATCCAGTGATCCAGGATCTGCCTCTGTACATTCTCCTCTGCGGATTTAGAATCCTGGTCCGAATCAGAATTCTCTTTCTTTCCTGAAGCCAGAGTTGTACTGGCATCGGTTAGCAATTTCTCCAGGAATTCAAGACTCTCATGCAATTGACTTTCCGCTGCATCCAGATTATCCAATCGGCCAAAGTGCGTCAGAAAGACCTTATCTGCTCCGGTGGATCGAATCTTTTTCAGGCTACCATGCGCCGCTTCCGGGTCGAAATCCGTAGGCGTGCTGGATGCGAATAGAAAATCACCTCCGGACTGAAGATCCGGATAGGCAATTCCAAAACTATCGCCGGTAAACACTCCATTGCAGCTTTTCTCAAAAATGCAAAAATGATGATTCGCATGCCCTCTGGTATGCAAGAATTCCAGGGTTCGATCTTCCCAGTAGAGCAATTCACCATCGGCCATGATTCGCACACGAGTCTCTTCGCAGGGAATGATCTCACCATAGAGTTTTTGAAATGTTTCCTCTCCATAGACCTGAATGGAGCTCTGAATCAAACGACCGGGATCTATAAGATGACGGGCTGCCCTGGGATGGGCAAGCACTGTTGCATCTTTGCACTCATTCAGCAATGCGCCGGCTCCGCCAGCATGATCCAGATGAACATGGGTGGGTATGATCCAATCCACATTCTCCGCTGGAATTTCCAGGATTTGTAAGGCCTCCAGGAATCGAGGTACGGCCAGGCTGGTATTCGTTTCCAGAAAGGCAGCCCGGCCCTTTTCGTTTAGCATTATGTAGGCGCAGGCGAGCTCCGGCTGAACATAGTCGCAATCCACGCAATAAATTCCGGAATCCACCTCTTTCATCCAATGCGGTAGTGTCGAAGGTGCCATGCTTGCAGCATAGTCCTGCCCGGTCCTGTGGGGAATCAAAAAAGAGTTTCTCCTGAGCGAGCGCAATTTACACCGTCCCTGTGATCAATGCAAGGGTTTACGTTACGTTGAAGGAATCTGTACTGGATCCCCAGGGTCAGGCGGTGAACACCGCCCTGCATCATATGGGCTATGAATCGGTGCAGGATGTGCGGATTGGAAAATACATTGAACTAAAGTTGGACGCACCGTCGGTGGATCAAGCCCGGGCCCAGGTGGATGAGATGAGCCAGAAACTACTGTCCAATCCAGTAATCGAGTCCTTTCGCTTCGAATTGCTGGATTCCAGTGGATCGGTGCTGGCAAGTTAACACCAGGAAGGCAGATCAGACATGAAAGCAGGTGTAATTACATTTCCAGGATCCAACTGCGATCGAGATATTCAGACCATTCTTCAGGACTTTTTCAGCGTACCCACCGATATGCTCTGGCATGCAAATCCCATTTCCCGACCCTATGATCTTCTGGTTGTTCCTGGCGGATTCTCCTATGGGGACTATCTAAGAGCCGGGGCCATTGCCCGTTTCGCGCCGGCCATGCAGGATTTGATTCAGCATGCGAAAAAGGGAGGCTACGTTCTGGGTATCTGTAATGGTTTTCAAATCTTATGCGAATCCCATTTGTTGCCGGGCGCACTCATACGAAACCAGAACCTGAAACATATCTGCAAAGATGTGTCACTTTTGCCCGAGACCTCAAATTCTGTTTTTGGCAAACTGCTGGGCCCCATGTCCATTCCGGTTTCCCATGGCGAAGGCAATTACAGAGCCAGCGAAGATACCCTTAAAGCTCTCAATGACAATGGGCAGATCGCATTTCGGTATCAGGACAACCCCAATGGTTCCATTGAGAACATTGCAGGAATCACAAATGAGGATGGACGGATAATGGGTATGATGCCCCATCCAGAACGCGCCACTGATCCGGCCAACGGAAAAACAGAAGGAAAGCCCATTCTAGAAGCCATCATGAAATCCCTGCAGGCTGCATAGATGCGGATTCGCATTTCAACAGCATCCGTAAACCAGACTCCCCTGGATTGGTCCGGCAACCGAAAGCGAATCCTGCAGGCAGCGGAAGAAGCAATGAAGTCCGGGCCGGAAGTGATCCTCTTTCCGGAGCTCTGCATTTCCGGATACGGATGCGAAGATGCATTTCATATGCCAGAGATGTGGCAGAGTAGCCTGGATAGCCTGGACTTGCTTTGCGAAAAGCTGGGAGGAATTGCCGGCTCTGTACCTGTAATCGTTGGCCTGCCCTATATGCATCAGGGACTATTGTATAACGTAGCGGCCGTAATTCATTCAGGCTCTGTGGCAGCCATTGTGCCCAAACAGCACCTGGCCGGCGATGGAATTCATTATGAACCTCGCTGGTTTCATCCGCATAAGAGTGGCCCGGATCAAACTGGACCAAATGGTATCCCTTTCGGGCCTACTATTTTTGACACCGGCCGGCTTCGATTCCTGATTGAGATCTGTGAAGACTCCTGGGTGGACAATCGCCCGGCCAGTCAGCATGCTGGTTCTTCGTTTGATCTAATACTCAGCCCTACGGCCTCCCATTTCGCCATTGGCAAACAAAGAATTCGTCGACAAATCGCCCTGGAATCATCCCGAGCCTTTCATTGCACCTATGTATCTGTAAACCTTCTGGGAAATGAAGCGGGCCGCGCCATATACGATGGACAGACCCTTGCCTGTCATTCAGGCGAATTGTTACTGGAAAGTACGGCATTTTCGTTTAAGCCGTACACGGTTCACAATATTGAATTCAATCCAATAATGAATCGATCTAAAAGGGTTCAAACACATAGCTTCAGGGAGTCTATCAGCATTCCTCCCGGCAGTATGCTGGAATCTGCCACCGTTCGCCTGGAGACTCATTTCAAAAAGGAATTCGGATTTCGCTTACCCGGCGAGGAAAAGGGACCGGCCAGGGCTGGTTTTTCCCACAACGACTCCCGGAATGAAGATAATCCGGATGGATCCGCAAGAAGCTCCAGCGGCGATTCCGGCACTTCTGTTCGCCAGGGAGCAGAACCCCTTACAGATTCCCAAGATACAGTCGGAGCCTCCAATTCTTCGCAGTATCTGGGCCGGCGCCATGGAAATCCCTATCTGGAATTTCTTTATGCAACCACTCTGGCATTATTCGATTATTTACGAAAGAGCCATTCTCGAGGATTTGCACTTTCCCTTTCTGGAGGAGCTGACAGCGGGGCCTGCGCAGTCCTCGTGGAACGGATGGTCCGAACCGGCATAACCGACCTGGGCTTAAAAGGATTTCTACAGGCCATCGACAGAGAAGACCTGCTCGAAGAACCGGACATTCGCGGCGAAACCAGTTCCGGTACGATTGAACCTCTGCTAAAGCATCTGCTATTCACAGTATACCAGGGAACGGATCAAAGCTCCACCACTACCAGCCAGGCAGCTCGACTGCTTGCAGAGGCTCTGGGAAGCAATCATCAACAGGTACAGATTCAAAGCATTGTAGATAACTATATAGGTATCTATGAGCAGGCCTATGAAAGAAAATTGGAATGGCAAAGCGATGATATAGTGCTTCAGAATATTCAGGCCAGGGCAAGGAGTCCATTTGTATGGATGCTTGCCAACTCTACTGGAAGTCTGCTCATAGCTACTGGAAATCGTAGCGAAGGGGCTGTGGGATATTGCACCATGGATGGGGACACATCTGGTGGCATCGCTCCCATAGCCGGTATTGATAAGAATTTTCTTCGCGCCTGGCTTCTATTCATGGAACATACCGGGGATTCCTATGGACCCATCCCGGCCCTGCGGGCCATCAATGAGCAGCAACCCACAGCGGAGCTACGACCGGGGCAGCAGCATCAAACCGATGAAGATGATCTCATGGCCTATGATCTGCTTAATAGAATTCAAAAGCTGGCCGTGAGAGACCGTCAGGGACCGGCTCAGATACTGGAAGAGCTTCTGAAAGATCAAAGGCTACCTGTGATGGAGAAAACAATTTCAAACAGCCAATCGAAATCTTCAGCGCTTCAGCAAGAAAATGATCCTGCCTTGAATTCGCTTAAAGTACCTGTTTCGCCCATCTCCGGTTCCAACCCTCAGCTGCCAGGAGAAACCAGATTTCGGCCTTTTTCGGGCGATTATAGCCGCTCCGAACTCATACAGGCCATTCGTAAATATTTTACGCTTTGGTCTCGCAATCAGTGGAAAAGGGAACGAATCGCTGTTTCATTTCATCTAGACGATGAAAACATAGATCCACGCACCTATTTTCGCTTCCCCATATTGTCTTCCGGATTTCTAGAAGAGCTGGCTGCCCTGGAATAGATTCTGACAGTGCACCGGCAGGGTCTTAGAAACTGCCAGGAGTTCTACATCTATTCGAATAGAGTCCATCACTGGAAGTCGCCCATCACTGAAATGCCTCGGAACCTCAACGCCTGTTTGCATTATTGATAGCCTTCTTCACGGCCGGTTTTTATTTCCGATTCAACAGAAAGTCAGACCACAAATCTGCCAGGCTCGTCTATATAGATCATGAAATTAGATTCCCATGGATGGAAACAAGCCTCGCCCGCTGGCAAGAATAGGTCAAAGTCCAGGGTCCGGGAAAAAGGAAAGATAGTCATTGCAGGTGGGAGCGGTTACCTGGGTCTCAGTCTGGCCCGTTATCTTGCAGACCAGAACTATCAGATTGTTCTGATTTCCAGAAGCAAACCTGAACAGATACCGGCCTCGGCAAAGCATATTACCTGGGATGGACGACATCCGGGCAATTGGGCCGGGCATCTGGAAGGAGCTTTCGCTCTGGTCAACCTGGCCGGGCGAACAGTGGATTGTATCAAAACTCCTGAAACCATGGATGAAATACTGCGCTCGAGAGTCGAGAGTACTACCGTTCTTGGCCAGGCGCTAAAAACGGTGCGCAAAAAACCATCAGTCTGGGTTCAGATGTCAACGGCCCATATCTACGGCGACTCTCTGGAAACTTGCAATGAGGAATCGGCCATTGGTTATGGCCTGGCACCCGACGTTGGAGTAGCCTGGGAAGCAGCTTTTGCAAACGCGCTTCCCCGAACCATGCGAGGAGTAATACTACGCACAAGTTTTGTAATCGGAGCGAATGGTGGAGCATTGAAACGCCTGGCATTGCTTGTTCGTCTGGGTCTGGGCGGTCGAGTGGGCCACGGAAACCAGGGGATGAGCTGGATTCATGAACTGGATATGAATCGGATCTTTCTGCGTGGAATTGAAGACCCTAAAATGAAAGGGGCTTACATCGCCAGTGCACCAGAACCGGTAAGTCAAAAGGATTTCATGCGCTCATTGCGTAGATCAATGAAGATGCCCATTGGCCTTCCGGCCACTGCCTGGATGGTAAAACTGGGAGCTCCTCTGCTTATGAATACTGATCCAGATCTAGCGCTATACGGAAGATATGTAATCCCCAATCGATTGCTAAAGGAAGGATTCCACTTTCAGTTCCCGGAATTGAAAATGGCTCTGTCTGACATCCGAAAAAAACGGAGCTGAGAATTCACAGAAAAATCCTTTTTTGAGATCCTTCATACTCTCAGTGACCAGGAAAATTGATGGATATTGACTATACGCCCGGCATTCTGACCTGCATTAACGGATGGATTGATGATGACCGGGATCCATAGATTAATCCATTACTGAAGGGAAACTCGATTTGCTAAAGTGGTCTAAAATTCGAGAACAGGGACAGCAGTGGAGTATTCTCTGGGACATAGTGATGATCATCATTGCTGTGACCAACCTGGCTCTAATCTCTTTTGATCTAATGTATCTTAGAATGCGGCCCTATCTGTATCACTACGCTCCTGAAGTTGTACAGCAATACGATAGGCTTAAAGGCATTGAAGAAAATCGTTTCACTACAGATTACCTGAATCGAGTTAAAGATCTAAGGCAATCCATTGAGGTTGACCTGGCCACAGGAGGAGTTTTTTCCCGGGCCACAAAAGCGAAAAGCAATGAGCTGGCAGCTCTATCCGTTGAAATGCTAGAAGAGAATCCCTTTCAAACAGCCGGTCTGAGCAAGAACCTGGAAAAAATAAAGGGCCGCATTCGCCAGTTCGTAAGAGAGGAAACAAATCAAGAAATTGAATCCTACGACGATGCATTTATTCATTACTGGACTCTCGATCCCACGAACTACGAAGACCGTTTCGACCACTTTAACTCCACAATTGCTCCCTTAATGGAGGTTAACTATTTTCGCCACAGAGACATCGACGGCGATTTTGTGAATTTGTACTGGAGCACCATCGACCTTCCTTTCCTGATTTTCTTCTTCTTTGATTTTGTCATTCGATTCCTGTTATTCTTTCGCAAGGCTCCGTCCCGCTGGTTTCTATTCCCGGTCTACAACTGGTACGATTTTCTAAGCCTTTTTCCATCAAGCTGGCTTCGATTACTTCGACTGTTCCGGGTGATGGCTATCTGGGCCCGTCTGCGACAATCCGAATTGCTGGCCGCAGGCGATGGTTTGATTGTGCGAACCATAAAGAGCTACTCGGATCTGCTCTCCCGGGAGATATCCGGCATGGTGGCCATTCAGATCATTTCCCAGCTTCAATCCGAGGTGCAGAAAACAAGAGAAGGCCAATTCCTGGCGGACTCTCTGGAACCTCACAGGGAGGAAATCAAGGAGGTGGTACTGGAGCAAACAGAGAAGCTTACCCGGGAAAGAATCCTTCCTTTTCGTCCCAGGGTGGCTGAGCTTGTTCGAATCAGCCTGGAAAAATCCCTGGAATCCACGGCTTTTCGCTTTGTTCCCAACGCCATTCTAAGACCGGTTTTGCAAAAGGGAGGCGCCGATGTTGTGGAATCCCTCTTTGAAACCATTGCAGCCACTGTGGAAAGCCAGGAGGGCAAAGAAGCCATTGGAGGTATAGTGGATCAAGTCCTGGATTCCTTGCGAGGCCCTGATGGAGAAAAAACGGCCGGACTGATCCAGAAGCTTACCTACAACAGCCTGGAGGAGCTAAAAGGGCAGTTTGTGAATCGTGAGTTAATGGAGGAAGGAAGCAAAACGTTGCAGGAGCAAATAAGTGAAATCACCTCCCCTCTATTCCGTTCCAGAAACACAGACGGTGATCAAATCTCCGGCACCGAGAAGTAAAGATACTGTCTCGAAAGCATTGACCGTCTCAGGCCTCCGTCCAACCTGGAGCCATGCCATCTGCGAACAAAGACCTGAACTGGAATAGTCAGAACATAACAAAGGGAGATCGTCGTGCTCCCAACCGGGCCATGATGCGGGCTGTGGGATTCAGCGACGAAGATTTTCGCAAACCAGTCATTGCAGTCGCCAGTGGCCATTCAACCATAACTCCCTGCAATGCCGGAATCCGTCCTCTGGAACAATCTGCCGAGAAGGGAATCTTTGGAGCCGGAGGAATGGCCCAGGTTTTTGGTACCATCACCATTTCAGACGGTATCTCCATGGGCTCGGAAGGAATGAAGTTTTCCCTGGTAAGCCGGGAGGTGATTGCAGATTCCATAGAAACCGTATGCCGGGGACAACACATGGATGGCCTGGTGGCCATCGGTGGTTGCGACAAGAACATGCCAGGCGCAATGATGGCCATTGCTCGATTGAACATTCCATCCGTTTTTGTTTACGGAGGCACAATCTATCCGGGTCATTATAAAGATAAGGATCTAAACATCGTATCCGTTTTCGAATCTGTCGGGCAATTCCAGGGAGGAAGAATCGATAAGGAGGAATTCGAGCAGATTGAAAAGCATGCCTGTCCAGGTACCGGCAGTTGCGGAGGGATGTACACAGCCAATACAATGTCCAGCGCCATTGAAGCTCTGGGCATGAGCCTTCCAGGTTCCTCCACAATGGGAAGCCCGGACCAGGAAAAGGCGGATTCGGCTGGAGAGAGCGGAAAGGCAGTCTACGAACTAATTAAAAAAAATATCAGGCCTGCAGATATCATGACTCGAAAAGCCTTCGAAAACGCCATTTCCGTCGTTATGGCCATGGGCGGATCCACCAATGCCGTGCTGCATTTGCTGGCTATCGCTCATGATATGAATGTAGATTTGAGCATCGATGACTTTGAGCGAATCGCGCAAAAGGTACCGCACATCCTGGATATGAAACCGTCAGGCAAATACCTGGCTGTGGATTTGCATCGCCTGGGAGGAGTTCCTCGCATCATGAAGATGCTTCTGGAGGCAGGTCTGATTCATGGCGATTGCCTAACCTGCACGGGAAAGATAGTGGCAGAAAATCTGGCCGAGTTACCGTCTGGAATTCCAGAGAACCAGGATTTGATCTATCCTCTGGATAGCCCCATCTACAAAAGAGGACACCTGGTCATCCTTCGAGGAAACCTGGCTCCAGGGGGAGCCGTTGCCAAGATTTCCGGTGTGGCCAAGCCGGCCATTAGCGGACCGGCCCGTATTTTTGATTCGGAAGAGGAATGTATGGATGCCATCCTCTCCGATGTAATCGAGCCAGGCGATATCATTGTTATTAGATATGAAGGTCCTCGAGGAGGACCAGGAATGCGAGAGATGCTTTCTCCCACTTCAGCTCTGATTGGCAAAGGACTGGGAGATAGCGTAGGCCTGATTACCGATGGTCGTTTTTCTGGCGGTACCTATGGAATGGTTGTAGGGCATGTGGCTCCTGAAGCGGCTCTTGGCGGACCCATCGCTCTGGTGCGAGAGGGAGAAATCATAACCATCGATGCAGAGGATAACCTCCTTCAGATTCATATTACGGAAGCAGAACTGGAAGTGCGGCGCAAAGAATGGAAAGAGCGGCCCCCCATGTATCGCAGAGGTGTGATTGCAAAATATGCAAGCACAGTGGGCTCGGCAGAATTCGGCGCCGTAACGGACAATGTATTTCCTGAATAAGATTAACCTGGTTTTTGCTTTACATAGTAGGATTTTCCAGGAGTTTCCGGGGATCCAAAACCCTGGGGGACAATTTGAAGAATTCCATCTATCTGATTTGTGCATCCATTCTATTTTTTAGCATCACTGCCTGCCAGAGTGAATCTGAAAAATCCTGTTTTGAACAGGGAAATCTACGCGACTGTACGTATCTTTGTCATCAGGGAAACAGCGGGGCCTGCGCCCTGGAGGAACCTCTGGGACAGGAAAAATGCCTGGAACAGGGCAGCATGGAAGATTGTATTGAACTCTGCTACACTTCAGAACTGAACGGAAGTCATCCTCCGGCAGAGCCTTATTGTAACAAAATCGAATCACTGTGCCTGCAGGAGCAGTACAGGGACCATGAGCAATGCCAGCTCAACGCTGAACCCTGAGTTCAAAAAGCAAGGTGCTGGCACGATGCTAATCCATCGATTACTGTTGCGGGCATTCCCTCCAAAGCTCCTCTGCCGTCGCTGGCAGTTCAATCGCTTGCGCAATCGCAGGTCCAACCATGCAGGTACCCGAGTATAGGCGGAGTTTTGGGCGGAGACGAGAAAACCGATTGAGTGGTCAGATCCAGTATCAGTTAAATTCGATAATATTTAGAACTCGAAATGTATATCGAAGTTTCTTTCAATAAAGTCCTGCATGCTCAATTATTCTTTACAATAGATTTTCTGACTTTAACCTACCCTTAGATCCAGGCCATTCCTGGTCTTTACAGGAGGGAGAGTGTATGCGTAGATTAATGATAATTACCGTTCTGGTTGCAGGACTGCCAGTTCTGGCGGCCTGCGGAAGCGAAGAAGAAGTACCCTGCTTCGAAGAAAATCAAATCGGATCCTGCAAGTATCTCTGCACTCAGGGAAACGAAGCGGCCTGCAAAAAAGAGGCCGAGCTCGGTAAATCTGGATGTTTACTTGAGGGTGATATCCGTACCTGTGACCTGGTCTGTAGCGCGGAACATTCGCAGGGAAACCATCCCGCCTCTGCACCTTATTGCGAAAAATTAAAGGAGCTCTGTGCAAATCCTGAAAATGCCGGCAAGGAAGTTTGCGGCCTGTACATAGAGTAGCCGCTCACTGAGTAGCCACTCAATTGCCCGATCATTAAGAATCCGAAAGCAATAGGTTCACTCTGTTTCTTTTGCCAGCTGTAGCCAGGCGATGATTTCAGGCGCTGTTTTCAATGATTTCGCATCACTGATTGGTTCCAGAACTGTGTCCTGAATCACGGTCCACTTTCTGGGATCACCATTACATCCCTGACTTTCTGTTTCTGGATTGGGCTCGAAGGCAATCCAGCGTGCAATTGAGGTAACGGAGAAATGCTCGATCAACCATTCATGTCGATCGTACTGTCCTACGTTGACTTTCACATCCACCCAGTTCTGCAATTCCTGCTGCAATTCATCATCCGACTTCAAAGCTTCGACTCGCCTACAATCCGTGCACCAGTCTGCGCCCAGCTGTAAAAGGATGGGCCGATTCGATGCATTGGATTGAATGCAAGCCTGGAGTAATACTTCCTGGAGTTCATCGTCGGTTCTCTGAGCACCGTAGCTAGTTGCCAGGGTGGAGTTCCGCTCATTGCAGGCGCCGGAAAAAACCAGCATAGTAAGAATCGTTATCCAGGCTAGAGTTAGATGCGGAGGGTATAGCTTCATTGGTCTGCAAAGATTCTAACAATTATTGCGTTGATTGACTCCCTGAAAAAGAGCATCCATCAACCTTACATCAATTTTTTTCTGAGATGAGCCAACGGCAGCGCCGGAATCCGAAAAAATTGCCACGCCAGGCAGGAAAAAACCATTTTCATTGGGGCTGGACTCAGAACATTGGAACCAGTAATCTATTTGATATAACAGGCTGTGGCCGGAGGTTCTTATGTCCAAAAAAGACCATGTGATCTATGATAAAGAAGGCAATCCCAGCCGGGATCGGCCATGGATCTTTAGAACGTACGGTGGCCATACCAATGTCTGGGAAACCAACAAACTCTACCGCGAAGGTCTGAGTCGAGGTCAGACCGGACTGTCCATAGCATTTGATCTTCCCACCCAGTGCGGTTACAGCTCCAGCCATACCCTGGCCAAACCGGAAGTAGGCAAGGTTGGAGTTCCCATCAACTCCCTGGACGATTTTCATGTACTCTTCGATCAAATTCCAATCGAAGAAATGAACACTTCCATGACCATTAACGGCACAGCCATGTGGCTGCTTGCACTGTACGTGGCCCTGGCCAGAGAAAAAGGCGTGGAACTCAGCCAGCTTCAGGGAACTACCCAGAACGATCTGGTAAAAGAGTATTTAGCTCGAGGAACTTACATATTCCCCCCGGAAGCGAGCTTTCGACTGATTTCCGAGATGTATGAATATTGCATCAAAGAAATCCCAAAATGGAATCCATCCAACATCTGTTCCTATCACCTTCAGGAGGCTGGAGCTACTCCGGCCCAGGAACTGGCCTTTGCACTGGCCAATGCAATTGGTCTACTGGATATAATCAAAGAACGAGGAAATCTTGAAAAAGAGCAGTTCGAGGAAGTAGTGGGTCGCATTAGTTTCTTCGTCAACGCAGGCATTCGCTTTGTGGAAGAAATGTGTAAGATGCGAGCCTTCACCGAACTCTGGGAAGAGATAACCCGGGATCGGTATGGCGTAGATAATCCGAAGTTTCGCAGATTTCGCTACGGAGTTCAGGTTAACTCTCTGGGCCTTACCGAGAATCAGCCGGAGAATAATGCCTGGAGAATCCTTATGGAGACCCTGGGTGTGACTCTTAGCAAGAATGCACGATGTAGAGCTCTGCAACTGCCTGCCTGGAATGAGGCCCTATCCCTGCCCCGTCCCTGGGACCAGCAATGGTCCCTGCGGTTGCAACAAATCATGGCCTATGAAACAGACCTTCTGGAATATCCAGACCTGTTCGATGGAAGCAAAGTTGTAGAATCCAAAGTTTCTGAGCTCAAGGATGCCACAAGAAGCGAAATCGACCGAATTCTGAAAATGGGTGGAATACGCTCCGCTGTAGAATCCGGTTATATGAAATCTGCACTGGTCAAATCCATGTCCGAGCGAATGAGCCGTATAAATACCGGCGAGCAGATCGTAGTAGGCGTGAACAAGTGGACCGAAGCAATCGATAGTCCTCTGCTTGGTGGCGAAGATGGTGGTGTATTCAAAGTGGATGCAGAAAGTGCAGATCGCACCGTACAATCCATGGAAGAGACCAGGTCCAAACGCGATCCGCAACGAGTTAAAAAGGCCCTGGAGGATTTAAAGAAAGCAGCCAATGAAGGAACCAATTTGATGGAGCCTTCTGTGGAATGTGCTCTGGCGCGTGTGACCACCGGCGAATGGGCCGATGCACTTCGCCAGGTATTTGGAGAGTACAGACCACCCACAGGGATTGATGGACAGAAGCTTTCCCTGGAAAACGATAGAGTAAATGCTCTTCGCAAGCGAGTGGAAGATTTTACAACAAAAGCCGGCCACAGACCTCGTATCGTGGTGGGTAAACCTGGTCTGGACGGGCATAGCAATGGGGCTGAAATGATTGCAGTGTCTGCAAGACATACAGGTTTCGATGTTATCTATTCTGGAATCCGTCTGACTCCTGAGGAAATAGTCCAAAGTGCTGTAGAAGAAAATGCAGATATAATTGGCATTTCCGTTCTGTCAGGATCGCATATGGAGCTGGCAGATCAGATCATAGAGGAATTGAAGAAAGCCGGAGCCTCGGATCATATTCCCGTGGTCTTTGGAGGAATCATTCCAAAAGCAGATTTCGAGGCACTGACCGGCCGAGGAATTCGCAAGATCTTCACTCCTTCCGATTTCGAACTAATCGATATCATGGAAAAGATTTTCGATATAGTTGAAAAGAATCAGGCCGCCCTGGTTTGATCCATCAGGGAATACAAAGGCGATGCTTCCATTATCCGAAGCATCGTCCTTGAGCATCTTTAGCTCAGAAGGAAACTCTGTAAATGCCCGACCCCATAGAATTGATTCCCGCAGCCTTTAATCGGCAGAAATTCGCCATTGCACGGCTGGTCTCTCTGTTCGAAGACCCAAGACCGGAAGCAGCCCTGAAGCGAAAGGAAGTTCTAGAAACAATGCAATCCTCCCGAAAGTCCCGTAGAGGAATGTTTCTGGGTTTTACAGGTACCCCCGGCGCTGGAAAATCCACTCTTGTAGGCGAACTGGCCAACAGGTTCATCCAGCAGAATCCGAATAAGAGCCTGGCAGTACTGGCAGTTGATCCATCTTCCCACGTTTCTGGTGGTTCCATTCTGGGTGATCGCACCAGGGTTCGATTTTCCCTGGGCGATGATCGATTGTATTTTCGCAGCCAGGCCTCAGATCAGGAGCTGGGCGGAATCAGCCGAACGACGTTTTCCGTGCTGCGGCTGCTCTATCATATCTTTGATGTAATCATCATTGAAACCGTTGGAATAGGCCAGAGCGAAATTGAAATTCAGCAAACCGCCGATCGAGTGTTCCTATTGCTGCAGCCACTGGCCGGAGATCAGATCCAATTTATGAAAGCCGGTATCATGGAGATCCCGGATACATTTATCATTAACAAATCGGATGAAAAGGAAGCAGCAGAACGCACATTCCATGCCCTCAGAGCCAGTCTGCAATTGATTCGCCCGGGGGAAGCCCGGGTTCCCATCTTTCGCACCAGCGCCCTGACCGGTATGGGGCTCAACGAGGTTCTGGATTACTGGAATTCTCTATTCAAAGAACGCACTGACCCGGCCGCGCTGGATGCATCTTTGTACCGACGAGAGGTTTACTATTTTGAGAAATGGGTGAAGGATGAACTGGGTCGCCAGGGACTGCGAATGCTGGCAGACCTGGGCGGGCCCAGGCATCTGATGGACAGTGCAAATGGATTCGACGGAGCTCAAAAAGCCATTCTGGAAGTGGTAAATCGCTCTTTGAGCCAGCTGGAATCAGAAGTGACAGAGTCAATTACAGAGAAATCCTGAGCAGGAATTCTAAGATGACCAGAAAGTCAAATCGCTGATCAGGTTTCGAAGAATTCGTCAAATGCGAGGTTCTGAGCTACTTAATCGAGCAATCATTGGAGCTGCATTGGCAACGGCCAACTAGATTAGAAGGAAATAATATGCAAAACGTAGGACTGGTATTCGGAGGGAAATCGGCGGAGCATGAAATATCCATCCTCTCGGCTCGAAACATAGATAGAATCCTCAAGGAAATATCGCTGGAAGTTGTCTGGATCTATTTGAATAGACGGGGAGCTTTCTTTCTTGTTGATTGCGGGCAATTCCCTTCTGAAAAAGATCTGGAGACCCTAAACGAACTGAGTGAAAGCTCCGAAGCCACCACTGCGATTAAGGCTGGCTCTTCGAAAGGGCATCCCCTGGGACTACATCCCGGTAGTTTTAATCCTCTACGAAAAACTGAAAATGGCGAAGCGGTGGACGTTGACATTTTCTTTCCGATTGTACACGGTACCGGAGGCGAAGATGGAATCCTCCAGGGACTCTTCCATACCCTGGATCGACCTTTTGTGGGCTGCGATGTATTCGCATCCGCCCTGGGAATGGATAAGAGTGCCATGAAAGTTCACTTGAAGGAGACAGGCATTCCGTCCGCCAGATACAAGGTACTTCGTAGTAATGAACGAAATCAGATTAACTATGAAAACATTACGTCCGAACTTGGTTCGCCGGTATTTATCAAGCCTTCCCGACAGGGCTCTTCGGTGGGAGTGAGCCGGGCTACCGATCAAATCAGCTTTCAGAAAGCATGTGATATGGCCTTTCGCTTCGATGATTGCATCCTGGTGGAAGAACAAATCGCCGGAAAGGAAATTGAATGTGCGGTTCTGGGAAACGAAGACCCCAGAGCCAGCATTATTGGACAGATACTTCCAAAGGACGGATTCTATTCCTATGAATCCAAGTATATCGATGCAGAGGGCGCGAAGCTTTTGATTCCGGCAGATATTACCGAAAATCAGTCGTACAGGGTTCAACAACTGGCCCTGGAAACCTACCGGACCCTGTATTGCGAAGGACTGGCACGGGTGGATTGCTTCTTAACCGACGATGATCGAATCTATGTAAACGAAATCAATACTCTACCTGGTTTTACAGATATCAGTATGTATCCCACACTCTGGGAAAAATCTGGCCTTACGCGACCAGATCTATTACGAAGTCTACTGGACCTGGCACTTCAGCGAAAGAAAAAAAAGGACTCTCTGGAGACCAGGCATTAGCCTCCAGCAAGAATGGTTGTAATTGGATTCAGGCTCTTTAAGTTCAGGGCCCGGCTATGTGTCAGAGAAATCCAGCCGCGCCTATTTTACTCCAGCTTCCTTTAGATGCTTTCCGATTCGAAAGAATAGAATGTTAAAGAACATTCTGAAATCCGAGAACAGCGATTTAAATGGGGCTTTAAAAGTGGCCGGACGGTTCTTTTCTACGAAAAAGTGACCGAACCAGGCAAATCCATAACCGCATACCGGCATAGCCAGAAGTAGCCACCAGTTCTGTAGCGCGATGGCAAGTCCCAGAATAATAAATACGCCCGCAGTACCCACAAAGTGAATGGCCCGATTCCACGGATCCGCATGTTCGCCCAGATAGAAATGCCAGAATTCTTTGTAGGTGGCCCAGGTCTGTTCTGGAGCTTCCTTCTCTACTGTTGCTGTTTGAGTCGTCATGATTTCCCCCTGAGAAGTTCGCACCTCTCTGTAACAAGTATAACAATGCCCCATACTCTCTTTCAAGCTGAATTTGCCCGTCGCTGACTACACCGGGATGGAACATGTATCCTTACGATGAGACTCCCACTGAAGGGCTACCCGCTCCCGCAAATCAGAGCAGATAGTGCAACTGAAGGGCTAATGGCACAACTGATACAGAGACCCGCAGAAAAGGATTTACGCTGTGCTCTCGGAATTGAACATCCGAACTATGAGCGGAAAAAGCATAGGTTTTCTGGGATTCGGAAAAATGGCACAATCCATTGCCGCCGGAATCACGGATCAAAGCTTTCGACTGAATTATTTCGATGCGGCGCCTGGCTCGGCGGATCTTCATGATCGGGCCAGAGAGATGAAGGTAGATCGAAGTCCTACGGCCCGGGAACTGGAAACTGGCTGCGATGTTCTTCTCATTTGTGTAAAGCCTCAGGATCTATCCACAGCTCTAAACTCACTGGAAGGCAATCGGGATTATATTTCCATCGCCGCTGGAGTGTCTGTGGCTGAAATTATAAGCTATCTGCCCAATGCCAGCGCCCGGGTCGCCCGGGTCATGCCAAACCTTGGGGCTACCATCGGACAGAGTGTGAGCGGCATTTATTGTCCTTCAGAGGAGCTGAAAGAGCTAACCATGGAGCTATTTTCGGGCATGGGCATGGCATTTGCTGTGCAGAAGGAAGAACAGATGCATGCTGTTACAGCTCTCAGCGGCTCCGGGCCAGCCTATGCATTTCTATTCCTGCAGAGCATGGGAGAAGCTGGCATAAAGCAGGGAATTCCTGCCGGGCAATCCTTTGAAATGGCAGCAAGGACCATCCGGGCTGCCATGGATTTATTTCTGGAATCCGGCGATCATCCAGCAGAGTGGATTACCAGGGTGAGTTCTCCGGCCGGAACCACCATTGAGGGCCTGGCAGCTCTGGAAGATCATGGGGTGCGCGGAGCCATCATCCGAGCCGTGGAAGCAGCAGCGGACCGTAGCCGGGAACTGGGAAGAAAAGGCAGCTAATGCTCGGGGTTTTTTCCTTGAGCCGCCATGGGGGATATCGATGCTGCTCCAGATGAACGCTGCAGCCGCTTTCAAAATCTTTGAACAGACCATTCTGGATTATCATAAGACGGACCATGTGGATGCACCCATGAAGAATCCGCATCCGGACGGAACGCTTGAGGCGTTGCTGTATCGAAAAAACTGGATCGATACAGTACAATGGCATCTGGAAGATATTGTTCGAGAACCGGAAATCAATCCCCAAGAAGGACTGGCGCTTAAGAGACGTATCGACAGTTCCAATCAGGACAGAACCAATGTTGTGGAACTTGTAGATGATATGTACATTGAGATGCTGAAAGAAGCAAAACCTCAGCCGGATGCACGTTTGAACACCGAAAGTCCGGGCTGGGCTATGGATCGGCTGAGTATCCTTGCATTGAAGATTTATCATATGAAAGAACAGGTGGAGCGCACAGATGCATCACCGGATCATATTCAAAAGTGCCAGTCCAAACTTGATGTTCTTATGGAACAGAAATCTGATTTGATCCGTGCATTTGATGAATTGATCGAAGACATTCAAGCAGGTAAGAGATTTGCCAAAGTCTACAGGCAGATGAAAATGTACAACGATGAATCCCTGAACCCTGTTCTGTACGCCAAGTCCAAAAACTGAGCATGCATCTTCTGATACTCAGATTCTCGGCCATGGGCGATGTTGCCCTGCTTGTGCCTGTGCTCAGCGCAATGGCTGGCAAATATAGTAAT
The DNA here is from genome assembly GCA_040217195.1 of Leptospiraceae bacterium. GTDB lineage: Bacteria > Spirochaetota > Leptospiria > Leptospirales > Leptonemataceae > UBA3465. The sequence continues at coordinate 474,214 of JAVJNR010000008.1, forward strand.
ATTCGCATGACTCTGGTGACACGCAGAGCCTTTGAACCCTTCTTTTTCAACATACCTGGAGTAGAAGTAATTGGAGTAGATCTGAAGCAACCTCAGTATAGAGGCTTGAAAGGGATCTACCGTTTGTATAGAGAGCTTCGAGTTCTGGGTCCCTACGATCATGGTATCGATGTACATGGCTCCACGCGATCCAGGATCCTTCGCTTTCTTTTTAAGTTTCAGGGACTGAAATTCTCCAGCATTGTAAAAGGCAGGCGCGAAAAGCTAAAACAGACTCGAAGGAAGCGAAAGAAACTATTCCCATTGCCTCATGTAGTCGAGAGATATCTACATGTTTTCGAACGAGCGGGCTTACATGCGAAGCCTGATCGAGGGCCCTGGATAAGTCCAGATACACGTAGCCGTGCCCTGGCCACCGACTTTCTGAAGAAAAATGACATTGGTAGAAAGGAAGGTTACTGGATTGGAATTGCACCTTTCGCGGGTCATCGTCCTAAAACCTGGCCTTTTGTTCATGTACATGAGCTGGTCAGTCTGCTGAATCGTAACATGAAATGCAGGATATTTCTGTTCGGTGGTGGAAAGCAGGAAATAGAACAGCTGAAGATTCTGGAAGAAAGCTTTCCCGGAGTAACAACCATGGTGGCCGGCAATCTGAGTATTGAAGGTGAAATGGCACTTATCATGCGGCTGGATCTGATGCTGGCAATGGACTCCTTTAACATGCATATCGCAGCGCTTCTGGGAACCAGGGTTCTGTCCATCTGGGGAGCCACACATCATTATTCCGGTTTTGGTCCTTACGGTCAGGATGAAAGAGCGATCATGGAAGTTCCGGTGGAAAAACTACCCTGTCGTCCCTGCTCCATCTTCGGAAATAAGAAATGCTATCGCCGGGACCTGGCCTGCATGAACTGGATCGCCCCTCTGGACGTGTTTCGCAGGATTGAAAGCCGACTGCTGGAAAGAAACAGTCCTGTCTAAACACAAAGCAAAAATGCCTGGCTGAACCACCGGCGCCTAGTTAGCGGACCAGAAGACCAGCATTAGACTGGCCTGCCAGGCGTTGTGAATAACTTTTACAACCAGGCAAATAGCCGCTGTCCCGGAGGCCTACCGACCCCGTTTCCAGATAAGCCAGAATCCAATGAATGCAAATATGGCTGTGGGTCCCCACCCTGCAATTACCGGAGGCACAACTCCCGCCATACCCAGGTTTTCACCCACTTCAAAAGTTAGCTGGTAAAAGAATATTGTGGCCGTGGATAGAAGAAGGCTCCGAATGAGCGGACCTCCGGACCGCAGGGATCCCATACTTCCAGCAACCGAACCAACCACAGCTACAATCAAAACCATGAAAGGAAATGAAAGGGAGCGATGAAAATGAACCAGATACTGCACCGTGGAAAACCCATATTGTTCTCTAAACTCAATTTCTTCCAGTAGCTCCGTAAGGCTCAGCTCCGCAGGATTGACCTTTGGATTGGAAAAGAATTCCAGCTCCTCTGGAAAATCCATAACAAGAGACTCTTTGAATTCGGTTTTCGTAACGTTTAGTTTCTGATCCAGATGCACATCTTTCACAACCTGCAATGTCCAGGTACCATCTTCGTTGTACTGTGCGGATAGAGCCTGCACCATTCGCACAGGCTTATCCTCCTCATTCACTTTCATGTAATGAAAGCCGCCAATGATACGATTTCTATCCCGATCAAAAAAATAGATAAAATAGTAACCTTCTTTTCCTCGAAGATTTCGCTGCCAGACTACATCCCTGGCCTGCCTGGTGTTTTTCTTGTATTGAGCAATGTATTCCTGAGCTTTTCGGTTGGAAGGAGTCACCACCTGGTCCTGGAAAACAATGGTACCGACACTTACAATGGCAGCTACAATATAAATGGATACAATGGCGCGATAAAAGGAAGTACCTGCAGAGTAGATCGCCACCAGCTCTCGTGCCATGGCGAACTGCGCCACCACAAAGCAAACAGAGAACATCATGGCTGCCGGAGTCACAAATACAGCTATCTGAGGTAGGCTATAAACATAATGCCATCGAAGTAGCTCTTTGGGTTCTGTGCTATCTATCTTTTGAGTATCAAGCACCTGAAGGGCAAGAAAGACGATGGTCAGTCCCACAAGAGCCAGGGCAAACGCTTTGAGAAATTCAAAGCCAATGTATCGGTCCAGGATTTTCATAAATACCAGGCTAGAAAGTCAGAAGCCTGCCTGGATCAAAGAGCACATCCGACCATGGAAGGCCCGCCGCATGACCCAGCAGGGCCAGACTGAGACATCCGGCCAGAGGGACAATAAGGTTATCATCAATCAATCCTCGAAAGCCAGTTACAGAAAAAAACTCTGCGATACCTGCACCCACAGAGCTGAGAAGTAAAATCGCAAGCCACCAGTAACCGGGTCCAATCTCAGATCCGTATAACCAGAAAATACTCGAATGGGCTTCCAGATACGTGTGCAGGCTCAGAAATCCAGCGCAGGCCAAAAATCCTGCAAAGATAAATCCCAGAGCTCCCTCCAGGGATTTACCGTTGAAGAATCGAAGTCTGCCAAAGCGCATACCAAAATAGGCCGCAGCTGGATCGCCAATCATGAGAAACAAGCAGGACAGTACAACAATTTCATCGGAAAAGAAAAGATACAGTAGAAGATTGGCAAACAGGTAAGGCACCGTACCATTATATCTGTCTCTCTCCTCTTCTTTCATAAGAGGACCTACCAGATTAATGAAGAATCGGTTAAAGGATGAATTGTTTAGTCGTACGCTATCTACCACAATGAGCAAAACTGTGGCTGAAGCCAGCAAACCAATGCCCACCCAGCGAGACCCATGCTTGAATTCAGGCCAGATCATGTGAATTGGATCCACATAAACAAAAAGCGGCACAATGAGTCCAAGTAGGTGCCATGCTTTCCGATAAAAGTTAAAGGAACTGCCGGACTGGCCCATAAACGAGGCAATGGTCTCTGGCCTTGCTCATTTTTCCACCATTTACCGGATTATTTGGCGCTTGACAGCAGAAAACAAATGCATCAGTAAGAAGGCACCCTTGAAGTTAAAAGTTATTCATCTACTCAGGCGACTGGAAAGGATCGAACGCGACCTGGAGGAGCTGGACGGAATGCTTTCCGGCCTGCCCATGGACAGGGAGTATTCTATTCGCCTTCGGGATTCTCTGATCGAGGAGTCCTCCCGATTGAAGGATTTCAAACAGAAAATCCTCACCCAGAGAGTGATTTCCGAAGGTTCGGCCACACTGGCTGAAACAGCCGCAACGGAAGAAAGCTCAGAGGTAAGCATACAGCTTCCTTCCAAAGAGGCTGTAAGTAATGGTCGTTCCAAACCCAGGCCAGCCAGAAAAACCCAGGCTCCGGCCGCCAGACCGGCGACCACTGATACAAAGCAGGAAACAGAAAAACCAGCCTTCGAATTTCGCTTCGAGTAGCTTCCATACTGGCCCTGCAAAACCAAACTGAGTTTCCTGACCAGGGGCATTCTACCAAAATTGACTGCAGGCCCCTTTCCCATTTCTGAGTTTAAGTCACCGAAGGAAATGAGCATGACCGAGCCTTTCTTTAGTCTTTGACTCCCAGCAGAACGGGCCGAACCTGGGCTTATGAATGCATTTCTTTATAATTCAAAAAAGACCGGACTCTTTATAGCAATCTCAGCCATTGCCTTCTGCAGTACTGCATTCTGCGGAGGCGATGGGGAAGTACTGGCCACCTACGATGGGGGAGAAATCACACGCGGCGACATGCGACGATTGGTTCAGGCCAGTGGTCAGTCCGATGATAAAATCACAACCGCCCAGCAAAATGAAATCCTGAAAATGATTGGAACCTACAGGCTGGCTGCCAATGAACTGAAGGACGATCAGGAAGCCCAGGCCTGGCTGGACGGGAACTCCAACCTGCTGGAGAGAAAGGCATTGCTTCGTTCTTTTCAGGGCTATCTTAGAACCGATGATCCATTTGAGCTAATTAGCATCCAGATTGCCATCCTGAGAAAGGATAAGCAACGGGACCGAAGACCAGAGGCTGAGGCCCTGGCTACGAAGCTAAACGATATGAGCTCAGAGGAGGAAATTGCCAATCTGGTAATTGAAGCCAGCGAAAGCCAGGAAACTAAAATGAATGCTGGCAAGATTGTACCTCATTGCGTCTCCTGTAAACCGGATCTACTGGAATTCATAACAAAACCTCTGAAGGATGCAGAGAAAGGTAAATTCATTGTTATCGATGCTGATAATATGTTCTACGTGGCTCGAAGAATCTCCACCGATGAACTGGAAGCCGATGAGCTGGCAGAATTCTATCAGTCCTACTTTAATGAGCTGGCCGAGCGAGCGAAGAAAGCTGGTCTCAAACAAGAAATCAGCCCCACAATGATTGAAACTCAGGCGAATCAGTATTCCGAACGACTGGTTCGATCCAGAAGTCAGAACAATGAGAAGCTCTGGACCCATATTGATGAACTTGAAAAAAAGTATGAATTCAAACTGAATCGAGAAGAACTGAAGCCTGAATCCTTCGCAAAGGAAAGTGCCGATACCTGGATCATCGAACTGGATGGCAAAAAGCGCACCGTTGCAGATTTTAAGAAAATCGTAAATACGAAAGATTTGAACGATTCGACGCTTCTTCAAATCCTTCAGAATATCTATATTCCTACAGAGATTCTGCAGCTATCTCCGGAATATGAGGATGTAAAAGATAGCGAGCTCTACGAATTTTTGCAAAAATTCTACAAGAATGAAGCACTGGCCGGTCGCTACATACAGAAAAGCATTGAGGGTATGGAAGTCACCGATGAGCAAATCCAGGAATACTATAACCTGCGAAAGCACAATCAATTCAATGGAAAACCTCTGGCTGTTGTAAAAGAAACCATCCGACAGCAACTGCGCCAGGCTCAGAGCCAGACTGCTGTGCAGAAAATTCAGGATGATTTATTCAACAAATACAATTTCAAAATCGAACGAGAGAAACTTAAGGCAGACGAAATATAACGTCGCTTAAGGGCGATGACCGATGGGAGTGATGAATTCTCTCCCACTGGATTCGCTCCCATCGTCTAGATCCCGCGGATTTTGCTCTCTTCTAAACTTTCGCCTGAAATCCTCGTTGAAAGTGTGAGCAGATCGCTGCTTCCAGAAACAATTGACCTTCCCCGGCCCGGGGCAGGCCCCCTAAAGCCCATCTTTTTGCACTTCTGACCAATACAGACGGTTACGGAGGCTCGTTAATGAGGAATCTTGCCATCAAAGCCCTTCCAGAACATGGTATACATGGGATGGGCCAGTGAACCGGAAAAAAGCTTTTTCTGAGATGTAGAAATGTCCAGCCTCTGTAATTGCTGCATCAGCATATCTCTACCGCGATTCAAACATCGATTCGAATATTGCTCCACTGCATCTGCAGGCTGATCTCTATCCGGTAGTCTGGAAATAAATTCGTACTCCAGTGCATCTCGCCTGGCCTGAATATCCGGAGCATACTTCATGAAATCTGTAAGTACCCCTCGGTGCAGCCTTTCATGCATCCACCACAAACTTTCATCCGGCCTGGCCCCCGGAAGTATCCAGTCAGTACCTTGTAGATTGCTATGACCAAAGAAGAATGGTTTGAATATTGAGAGGCAGGGAGCCGAAGTACCGGTAAACCAAACAACAGGCCTTTCATCCAATTGAACAACCATGGATCCGGTGGTCTGGGAAGGCGCTGTAAGTCCAGAAGCATGCAGGCACAGACTTTTCATTCCTGTCTTAGATGGATGAAATCCCTTTTTACCATCGTAATCTCCATGGCTTCGCAGTATGCGCATTGCATCCCTTTGAGTCATAGTGCTGGCTCTGGCCCCGGCCTGAGAATAGGAGCTATTCTGACGAAATTTACATCCGGACATTTTAGTATAGAAGGAGTCTGAAAAGACTTTGCGAAAGTCCATCGGCTTTCCGGCCTTTAATAGGCCTGCCTTTCGCGCTTCATCGGCCAGATTCTTTGAACTCAAATCGAAATGTTCTGCGATGGTCAAACCATTGGAAATGGATGCATGTCCCTGCACTTCTACCGCAACCCAGAATCGGTCAGCAGTCTCCAGCACATAGGCTCTTTGGGGATCTGCTATGATAAAGCTATTATGGTAGTAGAACTTTCGATCCTGATATCCGCCACAGGCATCCTGGCCATACTCTTCTAGCAAACTGGTAATGGTTTCAAGTGCAGACTGCGCATCGTCCGCCCTTTCCAGTGCCAGGCGCAGCATATCCATGCCGGTGAGCCCGGTGTCCTTTTTTTCAATAGGAAGCTTTGTAAATACAGCTTCATTCCCAATGGTAAGACCATGCTCGTTGACACCCATCTCCGCTCCCCACATATGGAAAGGACGAGATATAAGAATTTCATGGGTATGCTGAACCTGCGGAATTTCTATGTAAGTGGTTTTTAATTTTCCCTGGTTTTTCAGATCGTAATCTGCGGCGGGCACTCGTTCAATGGCCTGAGCCTCGTTTGGCTCCCGATCCGAGTTCTTTCCGAAAATCGCAGGACCGGATCCGTTAGAAGTGACCACAAACGTATCGCACATGTTTCTGATTTCTCATCAATGCCCTGGTCTACAAATCATTTTCTTATGAGTCTTTTCGTATGAGCCCTGCCAAACATCCTGTAATTTTGATTCAGGAAACCGAGGATTACGCCGCCTTCTATAAGCCGGCAGGCCTTGTTTTCTTTGAGGATTCCCAGAAAACAGATTTTCTGGATGAAATGCGAGCATTGTGCTCCGATCAGGCCGATCGACTATATCCTGTCCATAGACTGGATAAGGTTACATCTGGAATTCTGCTCTGCGCCAAGGGCCGAAAAAATGCCAATTTGCTGGGTAATGAATTTCGCTTTCACCGAGCGGAGAAGATTTATGTGGCTCTTTCAGCCAGGGCCGGATTTAAGAAGGCTGCCTTGATAGTGGGCGACATGGAAAAGAGTCGACGGGGCTCCTACAAACTTCTCCGAACCAGGGATAATCCGGCTCGAACATCCTTTGTTTCCGAACCCTTGCAGGAGCAACGAACGGGATTGCGACTTCTCTGGGTCCGTCCAATTACAGGAAAAACGCATCAGATTCGAGTTGCACTGAAAAGTGTGGGATTTTCCATTCTGGGAGACCCTCTGTACAATGCCTTTAGCGAAGCCAGACAGGAGGATCGCACCTATTTGCATGCCCTGGCATTGAGATTTAACCTTCAGGGCAAAGAATTCCAGATTCGGGAATTGCCCCGAGAGGGAGAGGAATTCTTGAATCCGCTTTGCCTGGAAACCATAAAAGAAACCGATCCTTACTCCCTGGATTATCCCGGAATGCGAGCCTGGAAAAAGAAGCTGGAAAGCATGGCAGCAGAGGGCCCCGGATCAGCGCCCCGAAAAAAAGCAGCAGGCAAAAAACCTCTCGCTGGAAAAAAAACCACTGAAGCATCCAAATCGGAAACCGGTGATAAAAAGAAGTTCAACGAGGTTAAAAGGGGTCGTCCCAGGAAAAGAAAGGGAAACCCTCCGGGGCACAGGCATTCAGGAAACTGACGAATCTACCGTTAGTATAGATGTGGGTAACTGCATCGTTAGAATTAATCCGAAAAGCTGGAAAGGCCTACCAGAGGGAGGTGTACTCACTTTTAACTCTGAAGGCAAAACTCTGGAAACTCGGCGCAGCAGGAAGCCAGTGCACCAACTGATTCTGGCTACACTATTTGCAGGCATTCTATGTCTGCCCGGAAAGCAGATAGGTTCCATCTCTCCAGAAAGCAAAAAAGATGCCAGAGAACAAATTCGCCTTCTGGAAGGGATGCTAGAAGAAATGCCCCGTCGGATGGAATTGCAGGCCATCGATCTATTTGAATCCAAACGAGATTATTACACAAGAGCTCCCAGTACAGATTTAAGTATTATTGAATACGCTTATCGCTCACCGGATGGTCCGGAATTCCTGGAAGAAATACAGATATTAAACCAGAGAGTGCAACCTGACGTTACCTACCATCGGTGTCTTTTGGTACACACATCCTTTGATGTACCCGGAAAGCAGATCTATCAGGTTTTACTGCGAAACCCCGTGCCTCTGGAAGGAGAATTGTTTCGATTATCTCTGTGGGTTCATGCCCAGAATCAGAAGCACTCCCTTTCTGCACTCTTTCTGGATCCCCGTGGCCGGGAAGTTGAGGTTCCTCTGGGAGCGCTGGTGTGGGAAGGCTGGAAAAGAATCACCGTGAATCTTCCAGCTGCACAATTCAGGAAAGGTAAGGATCATAGAATTCGTGCTGGAGGCCAGTTTAAAGGGTTTCTAATTCGCAGCCATCCACACGAACAGGACGGGCCGGTATCTGTCATGATCGATAACCTCCTGGTACTTAAAGACATGCGAAAGCTCAGATATCCGGGAGCAGAAATCGAAGATTCCTGGGGAGAGTAAGCAAGTATTCGGATTTTCCGGAGAATTTGGCAGCGCGTAAGTTAGATCCCAGCAGGGATAGTTTTTCGGGGAGTAAAGGATGACCTCCCGATAGCATGGTTCGATGCTCTAACGAACCGGCATATACATAAATGGAAATTCGTAAGGCTCGTAGCTGTAATCTCTGCGAGAGCGAAATCTCACAGTAGGAGTATCCACCGGTTCGTCTCCGGAATGAACCAGAGGGCTGAAATAGAATTCCTCTACTTTTCCAAAGTACAAATCATAGTACCGAAATACCAGACAGGCGGGCCTGTCCAGGATCAGCACATCGCTGGCTTCATCGTTGAATTCATCCTGCAGGCCCACTTTGCCTTGCTCAACATCGCAAGTGTACACATTTTTTGGCGTAAAGTTTCCCTCTTCGCTGCGAATCTCCAGAGTCTGTCTATGGATTTTAAGCGGAAACATCTCCTCCGGTGCATCGATTTTCCAGTGCAGGCTCACATACTGTTGATTAAGTATTGGAGGCTCCGCATCCCAGAGAGGGACGATGCAGGGACCTCGCATGACTGTAAAGGCTCCCGTGTAGGCCCATATTGAGTGATTCACTCCATGGGAATTTAGCCGGGCTGCTGTATGCTCTCCCTCTTTTCCACGAAAATAGAAATCTGGATTTGCATACCAGAAAGCATCCACAGAGGAACATTGAATCAGTCCAGAAGCTATTAAAAGTAAAGGCAGGAGTTTCAAAGCTACCAGCCTTCTGCAAGACCGCCCGTTGGAATCGAATGCTCTTGCGAATCTGCCTTTAGGAAATCCGACAGCAATGACAGTAGAGTTACCTTCTCCGATCATAGCTCGATGCCAGATAGGCGTGCAATCTCGGCCACATCCTTGTCGCCTCTGCCAGATAGACAGATCAGTAGCTTCTGACGCTTCTTTCTGGATTTACCGGATTTCTTGCCTTTATCGGAACCAGACTCCTTACCCGGATTATTATTCAGCGAACTCTGGCTCTCCGCGGCCAGCTCTTTTGCCATGGCAAAGGTATGCGAAGTTTCCAGTGCAGGCAAGATACCTTCCAGACGAGATACCTCTTTGAATGCTTCCACAGCTGAATCATCGTTCACCATTCTATACTCGGCACGACCGCTAACCGCCAGGTAGGCATGCTCCGGCCCTACCCCCGGATAATCCAGGCCTGCACTTACACTATGGACATTTTCGATCTGTCCATCGTTATCCTGAATGTACAATGAACGGGTGCCATGAAAATAACCAGGGCGACCAAAGGAAATACTGGCCGAATTTTCTCCTGGCTTTAACCCACGACCTCCAGCTTCGGTTCCTATGAGCCGAACTTTCTTATCCTTGAGAAAACCGTAGAAAATTCCGATTGCATTGGATCCACCTCCCACACAGGCAAGGACCGCATCTGGCAAATCGCCAGTGGCTTTCTTGAATTGTTTTCTAGCTTCTTCGCCAATCATGGATTGAAAATCTCGCACAATAGTAGGAAAAGGATGGGGCCCGATGGCAGAGCCTATTATGTAATGGGTATCCAGGGCATTTCTGGACCAGTCTCGCATGGCCTCATTTGTAGCATCCTTCAAGGTTGCATTTCCACTGGTTACCGGAATTACTTTCGCTCCCAGCAATTCCATTCTATAGCAGTTGAGCTTTTGACGACGCACATCTTCGGCGCCCATATATACCACGCATTCGAATCCCAGACGAGCAGCAGCGGTTGCGGTGGCCACTCCATGTTGACCTGCACCCGTTTCTGCGATGATTCGCTTCTTTCCCATTCTTCGGGCAAGCAATGCCTGGCCAATTGCATTGTTGATTTTATGAGCCCCTGTATGGTTAAGATCCTCTCTTTTGAGATAGATTTCCGCTCCCCATGCATTGCTTAAATTGGGAGCGTAGGTCAGAAGAGACGGACGACCAATATACTGTTTCTGATAATCCTGGAATTCCCGGACAAAGCCTTTGTCTTTCTTGTATTTCTCGTAAGCCTTTTCCAGCTCATCGATGGCCGGAATCAGAACTTCAGGACTGTAGCGACCGCCGTATGGTCCAAAATAGCCCTTTCGATTCAGGAGGCTCACTTTGCCTGTACCGTTCTTTGCAGATGCGGACTTGCCAGAATTCCGACCTTCCTCCGAACGGCCTTCTTTCTTCTTTCCACTTTCCAGGGGCGCCTTCTTCTCTTTTTTTGTCTGCGATTTGTTCTTCGCGGATTTAGACTCTAACTTTTCCACAGATTTGCCCATGATTGTTGCCTGATAATGAATCTTTATTGAATTCTAAATCAATCCTCGGGCTTTAGCTCGGCGAAGAGCTGCTTCCGGATGGATTGAATCTCCCAGATCAGTCCCGAATGGTCCTGCCCCCCGTCTATTTTCTTGCTTTCACCAGAGCTGCGTATCTGAACCTCGGCCTGTCCATCCTGAAAATAGAATTTTCCCAGAGTAATTCGGATGGGGTATCCCACAAGTTCTGCATCGTTAAATCGAACTCCCGGACGAAGGTCCCTATCATCCCAGTAAACATCCAGACCCTGATCGAGCATCACCTGGTAGACGGCTTGAGCCCTGGACTTTTCTTCCTCTGTCTTTGTTATACTAACAAGACAGATTTCGAACGGCGCCACAGAGATAGGCCATACGATTCCTTTTTCATCGTGGCTTTGCTCGATGACTGTAGCCATAGTCCGATTGATTCCAACACCATAGCAACCCATGATGGGAGTGATAGGCTTCTGATCCGGATCCAGAACCGTCATATTGAAAGCATTCGTGTATTTTTTGCCGAGTTTAAAGATATGGCCCACTTCTATGCCCCGCATGGCCTTCATAGGGCCATCACCTGCCGGCGAAGGATCTCCGTCCACAGCCAGGGCCAGATCCACAGCTGATTTGCGCTGCTCATCTGTGAGCCAGAATCCTTTCACATGTTGATCCCTTTCATTGCCACCTGTAATCCAGGTGGCTCGAGTGAGCGCAGACAGATCAAAGAGTGTAATAAGATTATCCACCTGGTTGAGATCAAAAGGTCCTGCACTTCCAGGAACGCTTCCTATTTTTTTGAAGTCCGCATCGGAGGCAGGTTCCAGCTCATTGCATTTCAAATGATTCTTTAATTTAACTTCATTGATATCTCGATCACCCCGAATCCCGATAAATACGAGTCCATTCTCCGTGCGATAGAGCACGCTCTTGAGTAAATCCGAAGAAGGGACTTTCAAAAATTCTGCCAGTTCTTCGATTGTTTTGATCTTTGGAGTCTCGATGATCTCCAGATTCTTTTTTTCAGGTGCCGTGGGACGCTTTGTTTCCGCACCTGCTTCCAGAGACTCTTCATAGATCACCGGAGTCTTTTCCTGGTTGCTTCGATATTTGTCTGAAAGCAATAATACCTCTTCGCCTATCTCCGAAGGCACCATGAATTCCTCCGAGCCACTTCCTCCCATGGCCCCGGAATCCGCCTCCACAGGTACAGTCTCCAATCCCGCGCGCTGAAAGATTCTGCGGTAGGTTCTTCGCATCTCCTGATAGGTGGCAGCCAGGCTTTCTTCATCTGCATGAAAGGAATAAGCATCTTTCATTATGAATTCCCGGGAACGAATGACTCCAAATCTGGGCCGAATTTCATCCCTGAATTTAGTATGAATTTGATATACATTCACTGGCAGATCGCGATAGGATCTGAGAATCTGCTGCATCAATTCGGTAAAGGACTCTTCATGTGTGGGGCCCAAAACATTCCAGACTTCATGACGATCCTGGATGCGAAACATCTCTTTTCCCATAGTATTCCATCGACCGGAAGTTTCCCAAAGCTCGGAAGGAATCAATACCGGAAGCTGAAACTCAAGGGCGCCGCTCCGATTCATTTCTTCGCGGACAATGTTTTCGATCTTTCGAATGACTCTCAATCCCGCAGGTAGTAGATAATACAGACCGGCTCCAAGTTTTCGAACCAGGCCAGCTCGAAGCATCAGACGATGGGATGCCACCTGAGCATCCTGGGGATCTTCTCTAAGTGTAGGAATCAGGAAATGCGAAGCTTTCATCTGGAACGAGATTTGGCTCCGTTGCCCTGAGGACAATCAGAATGTAAGCACATCCACCACGTCTTTGTACATAATCCAGAGCCCCAGGCTTACCAGAACGATGAATCCAAAGCGGTAAATACCCTCCATTACATTTCTTGAAAGGGGGCGTCCGGCAATGGCTTCCAGAAGAAAGAACACTATGTGTCCACCATCCACCATGGGAAAAGGCAGCAGATTAATTACCATCAGAGCAATGGAAATGGCTGCCATCAGATGAAAATATTCGGTGAGGCTGGATCGAGCGATTGCACCTGCATAGGCAAACATCCTTACAGGCCCGGCTGCATTATCGATGAAGGAGACTCGTCCGGCAAAGATCTGGGAAAAGAACTCCGGATAGAGCATCACTGCCTGATAGGTTCTCTCCAGGCCTCTCTGCACACCCTCACCAATGGGAGGTAGTTCGCCGGTTCTGGGATCAATCACCTGGGCGGGGCGAAATCCCATTAGCCCGATCTTTTCTCCCAACACATCCGCTTCATAGTTCTGGCTGCCCACTCGAAGGTCTGTTCTTTGCTTTTCTGAATATCTCTGGGCCAGGCTTCTGTAGGAAAGGGATGGTCCATCGCCAAATTTCAGATCACCCAGCAACCTCTGATGTTCCGGAGCATGGGAAACCAGTTGCTGATCCGGCACCATGGAGTTGTATTTTAGATCTTTAATATTTCGAAGCCAGACTCGATACTCCCCTTCTACCGGTACCTGTACGTTCACTTCCTCTGTAAACCAGGGAGCCAGCCAGGAGGCGGTTTCTCTGCGGACTTTTACCGATACGGTTCCGTCGCTATGCTGTCCCAACAATCTCTGTAGATCCAGCACGGATGTGGGTGTGGTACCTTCCACAGAAAGAATTACATCCCCTTCTTCCAGATAGGGCAGCGCCCTTAAATGATCTGGAGGCTGGGTATCACCAAAGATTTCATCGAAACGATAACTCATTACAGCGCCAAAGGGATAGTCCACACGAAGCAATCGGTCCCCGGGCACCCGAATTCCAATGGAGGCTCGCCCGGCAGAATCCACGGCCGGAGTAATGGTCAGATTAACTCTCTCTCCATCACGAAGCACCTCAAAAGGCAGAGGCCTGCCTCCGGATAAAATCACTCCATTCTGGATATCGTAAAAATTCTCCACCGGCTGACCATCGATGGCCACCACTCGATCGCCGGTGCGTAAGCCGCCCTGATAGGCCGGAGAATCCGCTCCAAGTTCTTCCAGGATGGTCACTTCGTTGGATGGAGGGGCCGTGAACATGCCCAGGCCCAGAAAAATGATGGCACCCAGTATCAAGTTGAATAGAGGCCCGCCCAGAACGGGAATGATTCGCTTGAGAGGAGGTACAGAAAAAAAACCGCCAGGTACATCGCGACCCTCTTCGTAGTCGTCACCGTAAAACTTTACATAACCGCCCAGAGGAATCCCGGTAATCTGCCAGGTAGTATCGCCAATTTTTTTCTTCCAGATACCGCGGCCATATCCTACAGAAAAAATCTCTGCTTTTACTCCCACCGCTTTGCCCATCAATAAATGGCCCAGCTCATGGATTATAATGCAAACGCCGAGCATGAATACGCCGGCCAGAATAGTAATGATCATCTAAAGTCTTCCTTACTCGGTGACGCTCAGCGCCCCCAGCTTCTGCAATAGATCACTGCGGGTTTTCTCATCTGCAGCGATCAATTCTTCGAGGTCAGTGGTCTGGCGGATCTCTCCGTTCTGTAATGCATCTTCAATGGTTTCCGGAATCTGACTGAAAGAGATCCTGTCCCTTAGAAATGCATCCACGGCCACCTCATTGGCCGCATTCAGAATGGCCGGAGCTGTGCCCCCGGACTCCATGGCCTTTCTGCAAAGAGAAAAACCTGGAAATCGGTCATCCACCATTTCAAAAGATAATGCCGGCCAGGCTTCCGGAAAGGACATTTCTGGATGGGAGTCTGGCACACTCTCAGGATAATGCAGCGTATGCGCCACAGGGAATATCATATCTGGATGACTGCAGGACAGATGAAAGCTTCCGTCTTTGAGCTGAATCATGGAGTGTACGATTGAATTTCGATGAATGCGTACATCCAGTTGCTCCGGTTCACAGGAGAAAAGAAATCGCGCTTCGATGAGTTCCAGGCCTTTGTTGATCATTCCAGCAGAATCCACCGTGATCTTGGGGCCCATGGTCCAGGTCGGATGATTCAAAACCTCTTCTCGCCTGGCCCTGCGAATCTGAGCTCCGGTCCAGTCCCGAAACGGACCTCCCGATGCAGTGAGCAGGATTCGATGCACATGATCCAGGTTCTGCCCTTCCAGCAATTGAAACAGTGAATTATGCTCTGAATCCACCGGAACAATGCAGGCAGTACTTTTTGAGTCCAGAGTGAATGCAGGATGGGCCCTGATCGCCGGTCCGGCGGTTACCAGGGTTTCCTTATTGGCCAGAGCTATCTTTTTTCCAGCTTCAATTCCCGCAACCGTAGCTCGAATCCCGCAGGCCCCTACCACCGCTGTTAGAACGGTATCTGCCTGGCTGGACTTCACCATATCCACAAGTCCATCCGCGCCCCGAAAAAACCTTACGGAAGGATAGTCCGATTTCAATCCATGGATTGCATAATCAAAGGCATCTTCATGACTGATGCAAGCCGAGTCAGGCTGGAAACTCTGCAACAGTTCTCGCAGCTTATCCATGGAGGAATGTACACTTACAGATTCCAGGCGAATCCCGGAAAATCGCTCCAGATAACGAATGGTGGTGCCTCCTACAGAGCCGGAAGCACCGAGCAGACACAACGATTGCGTGGGTTTGGCCTGGTTGCGTCTGATTAGAGAAAAGTCCATTCTATCGATACAGGAAGTACACAGTTCCCAGAGGTATTGTAAACAATAGCGCATCAATCAGATCCAGGATACCACCGTGTCCTGGAATCATAGATGCAGAGTCTTTGATCTTTGCATCTCGCTTGAGCTGACTTTCTACCAGGTCTCCGAAAACGGAGACAACAGAAAGAACGGCTGTGAGTACTCCGGCTTCCACATAACCTAACATCTGGGGACCACCCTGGCCGGTAAAATGCTGCCATAGATACAGAAATCCCTGATTGAAGGCTACAGCAAAGATGACACCTCCAATATAGCCTTCATAGGTCTTTCTGGGACTTACCTTCAGACCAGCATTATGCTTTCCGAACCACTTTCCGGCAAAGTAGGCTCCTGCATCGGTCATGATTGTGGCCAGAGCGATAAAAACAAAATAAAACACTCCCATCTTTAGCTGAAAGAGGGGGAAGATCATAGCCAGCGGAAGAGCCACATACAACGGCGCAAACAGAGTGGTGGCCGCTGAAAAGATGGCCCCATCTATGGGCCGAAACACCAGTTGAAGGCTGGATGTAAGAATCACCGAAACGATGAGAATCATGGGAAAAGTGCCAGTCCAGGGAGTGAACCACTGGGCCGGCAGATCGCTTTGCAAAGCCAGGTCCGGATGCTTTTCGGCCGCATACATCAGATAGAAATTCACCAGTATGAGAATTACCATCAAAAAGCCCGGAAATCGTAAGGGTCTGCCTTCCAGTCCTCGATCGCTGAGTCTATAGAACTCCTCAACTCCCAGAAAGGAAACCAGTCCTACAAGCACCACCACTCCAATGGAGTAGAAGGCTGTATTATGATATAGAGCGACAATGACCACCGCTCCGATGGTCAGTCCAGAAATGATTCGTTTGGTCGTTTCGCCCATGGGACGTGTTCTCCTTTCTGTCGTGCAGCCCGTGCTCCGGGCTCAGGTACTATCCTGAAGCCCGCCAAATCGACGCTGTCGACTTCGGAACCATTCCAGAGCCCGGTTCAGTTCTGTGCTATCAAAATCCGGCCAATACACCTCTGTAAAGTAGAGTTCGGCATAGGCGCATTGCCAGAGAAGAAAATTGGATATCCTGTATTCACCGCCGGGTCGAACCAGAAGATCCACATCTCCCAGTCCGGCCGTATACAACTCGGCATCCAGTTCAGATTCTGTCACTGGCTGGATCATTCCTCTAAGGCGTTTGAAAAAGCCGCCGGACCGTTTCTTGATTAAATGATTGCAGGCGCGGACTATTTCAGCCCTGGATCCGTAATTGATACAGAAGTTCGCAGTGAGCCTGTCCAGATCCCTGGTGGCTTCCATGGCCCGTTTCAGTACGCCGGAGGGCCCGGGTGGGATCCGATTGATGGCACCGCTGCAGCGAATGCGAACTCCTTTTTCCAGACATACATCCAGATACTTTCCGAAGAACTCCTCCATTAATCCCCATAGAGCAGTCACCTCTGTATCCGGCCTTTTCCAGTTCTCTGTAGAAAAAGCATACATGGATAGCACCGGTATGCCCTGATCAATCACATCATCCAGCAATCGTCTCAGAGCTTCGCCGCCGGCGCGGTGACCTTCCTGTCTGGAAAGGCCTCGCGCACTGGCCCATCGTCCATTTCCGTCCAGGATAATGGCTATGTGGTTTGGATTAGATTGGGACTGGCCCAGGGGAATACCTCAGACAGTAAGAATGCTTTCTTCTTTCTGTTCGGCCAGCTTATCTGCTTCGGCTATGGATTGGTCGGTGATTTTCTGAATCTCTTCCTGGCTGGATTTAGATTCATCTTCTGGCAGGCCGCTTAGCTTCTTGATATGGTCATTGGCATCCCGACGGACGTTACGTATGGCCACTTTAGTTTCTTCCAGTCTGCTTTTTACCTGCTTCACCAGCTCCTGACGTCTTTCCATAGAAAGTTCTGGTAGCACCAGACGGATCATACTTCCATCATTTTGAGGCGTAAGACCCAGATCACTCTTTTGAATGGCTTTTTCAATATCTCCCAGGGCAGTCTTATCGAAAGGAGTTAAAACCATCATTCTGGCTTCGGGAATATTCAGCGATGCCAGTTGATTCAGTGGAGTCATGGCTCCATAGTATTCAACCTGAATACCATCCAGCATATTCGGAGTGGCCCGCGCCGCTCGAATAGTGGCCAGATCTCGCTTATAGGATTCGATGCTTTTTTGCATCTTCTCTTCTGCTTCCAGCAGAATCTCTTCAACGCCAGTTTCTTC
The DNA here is from genome assembly GCA_040217195.1 of Leptospiraceae bacterium. Lineage (GTDB taxonomy): Bacteria > Spirochaetota > Leptospiria > Leptospirales > Leptonemataceae > UBA3465. The sequence goes on from JAVJNR010000008.1 coordinate 491,878, forward strand.
AGGCATATTCCAGTCCTTCCTTTGACGAGATAAGAGTACCGATATCTTCTCCGGCAATCAATTTCTCAAGATTTCCTTCTTTGAAGATATCAAACACTAAAATAGGCAGGTTATTCTCCATGCAAAGAGTAAGTGCCGTAGTATCCATTACCTTTAGACGACGCTGAATAGATTCCATGTAGGAAATATGCCTGAAGCGTTTGGCATCCTCATTTTTCATTGGATCGGAGTCATAGACTCCATCCACTTTGGTAGCTTTCAAGATAACCTGACTTCCCACTTCTACGGCACGAAGGGCGGCTGTTGTATCTGTGGTGAAGTATGGATTACCGGTTCCGCCAGCAAATATTACGATTCGATTCTTTTCCAGGTGGCGCATGGCCTTTCTACGAATATAAGATTCGCAGATGGATTTCATTTCAATGGCGGACTGAACTCTGGTAATCAGACCTACATTTTCGCAGGCATCTTGAAGGGCCAGAGCATTGATCACAGTTCCTATCATGCCCATGTAGTCGGCGGTGGCCCGGTCCATGCCTGCTTCAGCAAACTGGGAGCCTCGTAGAATATTGCCGCCGCCGATAACCACGGCAACAGCAATTCCGGCTTTGTGGCAGAGCTTGATTTGCCCCGCCACTTTACGAACCAGATCTACCTCCAGTCCATTGCTTCCCCTGGTGGTGAAGGATTCTCCGGAAAGCTTCAGGAGGATTCTTCGGTAGGGAAACTCAGACATGGAATTAACCTACCTGATAACGGGTGAACCTTCCAACGGTGATATTTTCACCGAACTTGGAAATGGCTTCTTTCACCAGGTCCTGAATGGTAGTCTTGGGATCCTTGATATAGGGCTGCTCAAGAAGGGCTACTTCAGAGAAGAATTTCTTCATTTTTCCAGGAACGATCTTTTCGATCTGCTCTGGCTTCTTGCCTTCTTCCTTTAGCTGGGCTTCCACTACCTGCTTTTCGCGCTCAATTTCGTCTTCAGGAACATCTTCAGCGGTAACAGCCAGAGGAGCCTGCGCTGCAATCTGCATGCATATATCCTTTCCTAGCTGGGCGAAGTCTTCATTTCGAGCTACAAAATCCGTTTCGCAGTTAAGCTGCAGTAGAACTCCAATGTTTCCTTCTCCGTGGATGTAGGAGAATACTCGACCGACTCCGGTAGTGCGATCCATGCGCTTGGCAGCTTTGGCCAGTCCCTTAGAACGCAGAGCGTCCGCAGCTTTTTTCAGATCACCGGCAGTTTCTTCCAGTGTGCGCTTGCAATCCATCATGCCAGCGCCGGTCATTTCACGTAGTTCTTTAATCTGGTCAGTTGTAACGGCTGCCATTATGCTTCCTCTTGAGTTGCTTTTTCGCCTTCGGCTTTAACCTCGCCTTCTGCTTCACCTTCGCCTTCGCCTTCTCCCTTGATGTAGGCTTTGGCTTCTTCGTCCACTACAGGCTCAGCAGCCGGGGCTGCAATTGGTGCATCTTCAATAAATTCTCCGGACTCATCGTATTCGCCTTTGTAGCGAATGGAATCTACCGGGATGGAATCTGGATCGAACTGCTCATCGTCGTCAGTAAACTCGGAAGTTCCAACAATTCCTTCGGTTCCTTCGATAATTGCATCTGCCATGGTTTGCAGAAATAAAGAGATTGCCCGAATCGCATCATCGTTTCCAGGAATTGGATGGTCGATCAGTTCTGGATTACAATTGGAGTCTACTACTGCATAGATCTCGATTCCCAGATTCTTGGCTTCTCGGATAGCGATGGCCTCTTTACTTGGATCAATCACGAACATGATATCCGGCGGAGTAAGCATATCCTTGATACCGGACAGGTTCTTTCGCAGATTATCCAGCTCCCTTTGAAGCATTAGCACTTCCTTCTTGGTACGTGCTTCTTGCTCGAAGGTTCCTGATTCTTCCATGGCCTCCAGTCTCTTCAGACGAGCGATGGATTTCTTTACAGTATTCCAGTTGGTCAGCAATCCACCGGGCCAGCGGGTGTTCACATAGAACATTTTGCAACGCTTGGCTTCACGCTCTACAGCGCCCCGGGCTTGCTTTTTGGTGCCTACAAAAAGGACCTTCTTTCCGCGGTGAGTAGCTTCTCGCAGAGCTTCATAGGCAATCTTGGCCATTTGAACGGTCTTTTGCAGATCAATGATATGAATTCCATTTCTTGCAGTGAAGATATAGGGGGCCATGCGAGGGTCCCACTTGCGAGTCTGGTGGCCGAAGTGCACTCCAGCTTCCAGCAGGGTTTTCATTGAGATGGTCGACATTAGTTCTTTCCTTTCTTATAAAGAAGCCAGCCACCCAGTAGAACGCCAATTAACGCTCCAGGAGTGACCGTAACTTCCAGGATCTTTATTATATAGAAATCCTTTGCTACAGTGAGCGGTTCACCGGTCAGACTGAAATCCAAGAAGGCCAGTCCAAAAACCCTGTGCAATAAAGACCCGGCCACCGAGCCCAGGAATGCACAGAGTATGATTGTGAGGATTGCGAAGCTTATGGAAAGCTTCCCCATCTATCCGCCCGATGACAAAGTTGAAAAGACGTCAACCCAGTCAATCCATTTCATGAATTTGCCTCCCCCGGAAGTGAAAAACTGTGGGATTATGTCTCATTATCTTTCCAGTCCCTTCTAGAGTCCTTTTCCACCAGCCGCAGGTTCCGGAGACAGCCAACCGCATGACAGGATAGCACTTACCCTCCCATCGGTCAATGCCATCTCAGTGAGTGCCCGAACTTACATCCCGGGACCGTTGGATGGCATCCAGGATCGATTGACGGGACGGAAATCCCTGAAGCTGCCCCCCACTCCCCCGGTAGATTCTACAGCATTTCCCTGCGTCGGAGGCAGCATCCACTTCCTGACCGTCCACAAGCACTGAAGGAGATCCGAAATTGCGCAGTTCCGATGGACAGTTTTTGCTGCTCGTATCTACCATCTCTATAGAGAAATCCAGGTTTTCCTGCCGGCAAAGGGACTCCACCTCCGCTCGAGCCTGTTCAAAGTTCGGGCAATCCGGCTCATATAAAATGGAGATCTTCATTCAGTCTGAATTAAGCAACGGACTTGAACCGTGGCAACTGGCAGGCCCCATTTCCAATTCCCTTCCCCGAAGTTGCCCATCCACCCCGACCGGCCATCGTAAATTATTTAAACCTCTCATATATAAATTCGTCCAAGTAGTCTGTCTGAGCAATAATGACTATGTTTCACAATTCATTGCGCATACCGATTCTAGTATCCCTTCTGAGTATAGCGACCTCATTGGCGCCGGCTTCGGCCAGTCCCTGGTCTTTGTATCTCGGAGGAGGTGGATCGCGATTACAGTTTCTCAATCCGGGTCCCACAGATCTGGAGACTTACCGGAGCCTCTATTTTTTAGATCAGATTGAAAGACAATCCCTTACGGAACCGGAACGAACCTTCGCCTACATCTGGTTGAATAGAAATCAGAAATCCCGGAGACGATCCCTGGATGCAAGTAGAGGGCTGATTCAGATGAGATATTCACAAGCCGGAGATCCATGGAGTTTTCGCATCGGCTACAGATCGGAAAGAGCCATTCTGGATTGCACCGAATGCAGTGAGGCCGGAGGTATCCACCGATGGCTTCTCTGGGATGAAATTCAGAAGGGAAACAGGGACCCTGTCTTTCTACTTTATGCAGCGCAGTCTCTGCAAAGCCAGGGCGGAAGCACAGCCCAGTTTGATCTTCTTGAATTCGGCTGGACTTACCACTTTCGCAGAAATAAGAGCATTGATCCCTTTCTGGGACTTACTGGTTTGCTGGGAACCTGCCGGGTGCAAGCGTACAGCTCAGATGGTTGTTACGCAGAGTTTGCGGCACTACAGGCGGGACTACGCTTGCGCGCATCGGAACTAATTTTTCTGGAAATCGAGGTGGAGCAACGCTGGGGCCTATCCGGTCCAGCGAGACGGACATCGGCCACGGGGCTGAATCTGGGATTGAGCTTCCTGTTCTAGAATGCTGACGTCGGGTTGCCGCAGGCTCCTCCAGTATGCAAATCCAGATTGCATCTGGGCCTCACCTGAATGCTTTGAGTGGCCGGGCGAATTAGCGATCAAAGTTTCTGCATTTCCAATGCCGGCTTTTGGATTCGTCTGGCGGCAAAAACCAATCAAATCGCCGTTTCGCAGCCAAATTCTGCACTTGCTGCAACAGGGGCCCGTGACGACATATTCCACAAATTTCTTCACATTTTTTCTGTAACCGGACCACAAAAACATTGACTCAATCATTGGAGGATCATATCCCTTTCAGACTCCGTATGCGATTCAAATCGAGTGCGGATTAATGAGACATAATCCAGAAATTTCATACCCGAATCTGGAATGAATGGTTACAATAGCGAAACTGCTTCGGCATTTCGCCGGGAACTGAGAAGGTCCCGCTACGCGCTGTTCGGGTCCGGTTTATTTAAAAACGCCGGACAGCTTAAAGGTCGGATTGTCTCTAAATGTATCCGTCTCAGGACGGACCCGCTTTTGCGGAAAACGGTTCAGGCCGTTCGATGTCCGGTGGAAAACCGGCCATCCATTAGTATATTGATGAGGTAGTGTCAGAAATGCGAGTCAGCCGCTTATTTACGTCCCAGATCCAGGACGCGCCCGCCCTGGAATCTTATGATAATCCCCAGGAGCAATCCCGTATTCGGGAGCTCTTCAAATGGACCCGTCGTACATCCAGAATTGTGAACCCGGATGGTACTGTGGTCTTTGAAGCCAGAGATGTAGAGGTACCGGAGCAATGGTCTCAGGTAGCCCTGGATATTCTGGCTCAGAAGTATTTTCGCAAAGCCGGTGTGCCCCGCTACAGCAAAGCCATAGCCGAAGAAGGTGTTCCTGCATGGTTGCAGCGCCGAGAGCCTGACTACGATCGCCTGAATGAACTCCCAGAGGATGAACGATTCGGTCCAGAAACCAGTGCATTGCAGGTATTTCATCGTCTGGCCGGTTGCTGGACCTACTGGGGATTCAAGAATGATTATTTCTCCAGCGAGCAAGACGCACTGGCATTCTATGAAGAAATGATGTTTATGCTGGCGAATCAAATCTCCGCGCCAAATTCGCCGCAATGGTTTAATACAGGTCTACACTGGGCCTATGGTATTGATGGAAAGGGCCAGGGCCATTATTACGTGGATCCAGCCACCCAGGAATTAATTCGTTCCCAGAGTGCTTATGAGCGCCCTCAACCCCATGCATGCTTTATTCAGTCTGTGGGCGATGATCTGGTATCTGATGGAGGCATCATGGATCTCTGGGTCCGAGAAGCCCGATTGTTCAAGTATGGTTCCGGCACAGGGACAAACTTCTCCAGTCTACGTGCAGAAGGCGAACCTCTGAGCGGAGGCGGCAAAAGCTCAGGATTGATGAGTTTTCTCAAGATTGGCGACCGGGCTGCCGGGGCGATCAAATCCGGCGGCACTACCCGAAGAGCAGCGAAGATGGTATGTCTGGACATGGATCATCCAGATATCGAAGAATTCATAGGCTGGAAAGTAATCGAAGAGCAAAAGGTACTCTCACTGGTTGCCGGCTCCAAACTCGCAAACAGGCACCTGAACAATATCATGAAGATTGCTTCAGAAAGCGGAAGCGACCCTGCGAATAATGCAGACCTGAAGAAAGCCATTATCGAGGCCCGAAAGTCGGAAATTTCCGAAAACTATATTCGTCGCGTTCTGGACCTGGTAGATCAAGGGCACAGTTCAATTCTGTTTGAAGAGCTAACCACTGACTGGCAATCCAGAGCCTATCAGACCGTCTCCGGTCAGAATTCCAACAACTCCGTGCGAATCAACGGCGAGTTTATGAATGCCGTAGAGAACGATGGAGACTGGGGTCTTTACTGGAGAACAGAAAAGGAAATCGCAGCGGAGCAAAATCGAAAACCTACTGCGATTCGCACAGTAAAAGCGCGAAATCTCTGGGAGGAGATTTCCTTCGCCGCCTGGGCCAGTGCCGATCCAGGAGTACAGTTTGATACAACCATCAATGAATGGCATACCTGCCCCGAAGACGGCCCCATTCGAGCCTCCAACCCCTGCTCTGAATACATGTTTCTGGACAATACGGCCTGCAACCTGGCCAGCCTGAACCTGATTCGCTTTTTGAACGAGCAAACAGGAGAAGTGGATGATATAGCACTTCGTCATGCAGCCCGATTGTGGACCATCGTTCTGGAAATTTCTGTGACTATGGCACAGTTTCCGTCCAGAGAAATCGCGGACCTTTCCTATAAGTACCGTACACTGGGTCTTGGATATGCAAACCTGGGCAGCCTGCTTATGGTTCTGGGTATCCCCTACGATTCCGATGAAGCTCGTTCTATGGCAGGAGCCATTACAGCCATCCTGCACATGACAGCGGCGGCCACCAGTGCAGAGATGTCGGAACGTTTGGGCCCCTTCGCAGGATTTGAAGCCAACCGTGAGCATATGCTGCGAGTTTTTCGCAATCACCGCCGAGCGGTGTACAATGAAGCTCCTGAATCCTATGAAGGTTTGAGCATTACTCCTGTGGGAATCGATGGTTCCATCTGCCCGGAAAACCTGTATATGGCGGCCAGAGATGAAGCGGATCGCGCTCTGCAAATGGGCGAGAAGCATGGCTACAGAAATGCTCAAATGACTGTAATTGCTCCCACCGGAACAATCGGTCTGGTAATGGATTGCGATACTACCGGTATAGAACCGGACTTTGCTCTTGTTAAATTCAAGAAGCTGGCCGGCGGCGGATACTTTAAGATTATCAATCAGTCGGTTCCACCGGCCCTGCGTAGACTGGGCTACAACGAGGAGCAGATTGCAGATATAATCAACCATACCACTGGCCATAGAAGTCTGAAAGGGTCTCCTCATATTAATCCGGAGTCTTTGAAGGAAAAAGGATTCACCGATGAAGTACTTGCGAAGCTGGAAGATGAACTACCTTCAGCATTCGACATTTCCTTCGTTTTCAATGCTTTCACCCTGGGTGAAGACTTTGTAAGAAATACATTGAAAGCCGGTGATCAGGTAATGCAGCCTGGTTTTCAACTTCTAGAATTCCTGGGCTTTAACAGAGAACAGATTCGCCTGGCAAATGATTATGTAACCGGAACCATGACTATTGAAGGTGCTCCTCATCTGAAAGAAGAGCATTACCCGGTTTTCGACTGTGCCAACAAATGCGGTCGGTACGGTAAGCGATACCTCTCCTGGCAATCCCATGTTAAGATGATGGCATCGGCTCAGCCTTTCATATCTGGTGCGATTTCCAAAACCATCAACCTTCCCATGGAAGCTTCCATCGAAGATGTAAAACAGGCTTACTGGCTCAGCTGGAAGTTGATGAACAAGGCCATTGCCCTTTACAGAGATGGATCCAAACTATCCCAGCCTCTGAATGTTCTCAGCGATGAAGATTTTGAGGAAGAAAGCCAGGCTACTGAACCCACTGTGAAAGAAGTAGAGAAGATTCTCTATAAGTATATAGCCAAACGTCGTCGATTGCCTGCACGACGGGCCGGATATACACAGAAGGCATCGGTAGGTGGGCATAAAGTCTACATTCGCACCGGCGAATATGAAGATGGAGCTCTGGGCGAAGTCTTCCTGGATATGCATAAAGAAGGAGCGGCCTTTCGCTCTTTGATGAACTGCTTTGCAATTGCTATATCCCTGGGCCTTCAGTACGGAGTGCCTCTGGAAGAATTTGTGGAGGCCTTTGTATTCACCAGGTTCGAACCTAATGGCATGGTTATGGGAAATCCCCATATCAAAATGTCCACATCTATCATCGATTACATCTTCCGCGAACTGGCCATTACCTACCTCGGTCGTTACGACCTGGCCCAGGTGGAACCAGAAGACATTCGGCCGGATGTGGTTAGTTCCCGGGACACCCCGGCACCAAATAAAGTGCCTGCCGGAGCCAGCGCCTCGGCGGAAGCTACGACCAGTACAGTTCCGTCCGTCACAGAAATGTCCGCCCCTTCATCGAAGGCAGCTGCAGCCGACGAAGATAAATCAGCCATGATGGAGCTTTCATTCATGAAAGGATCCGGTGGAAGCCAGGCATCTGCTTCCGGAACATCCGCCGTGGCCGAGATGGATCTCAGCACTGTTGCCAAACTGAAAGGCTATGAGGGAGATCCCTGCCCGGAATGCGGTCAGTTCACTCTGGTGAGAAATGGTACCTGCCTGAAGTGTAACTCCTGCGGATCCACTACAGGATGCAGCTAGGATTCCCGTTCAAAACGAGTAGATGAATGGTAGATTCGACTCTGCCGTTTCCCAATACGAAGCCCGGCATCCAGCCGGGCTTTTCTTTTGATTCATATTTTCATTAAACCTGCACCCATTTTTGAAGCGTTGCCTCAAAAGGATCACCGTTGTATGAATCCCGGCAGCGCCTTAATGCATTTAAGCTCTGCCGGCACGCTGCGCTAACTCCCGGGACTTTGTCCCAATTTTACTTCAGATATGAGTTTTGGCTCCGTGTCGCATAGCCCGGTATGAACGTTCGCGGGCGACTCGGCGGTCCAGCCTGAAAAATAAACGACCCGGGTTCGCCTAATTCCAGATGGGCGGGCAAATGCGAACCCCGGCTGGACCGAATCAGATTGACAAACAGTATTGGGCCCGGTATGATTTTAATCGGGGGCTCCATCCGAGTTCGGCTTATACCACGGATCAATCACACTAAACGAACCCTGTGGCGTAGATCCGGCAGGGCCCGGTGCTTTTCATTCAGCCCCGTATCCGGCAAACCTACTTCTCTGTGTGCTCCGGCCTCATCAAAGGAAATAGAATAGTATCTCGAATGGATTTAGAATTCGTAAGTAGCATTACCAGTCGATCGATGCCTATCCCCATTCCTCCAGCCGGAGGCATTCCATATTCCAGCGCTCTAACATAGTCCAGATCCATATAGCCGGCTTCTTCATCGCCCGCTTCGCGCATTTCAACTTGCTTTTGAAAACGTTCCCGCTGATCCAGAGGGTCGTTGAGCTCTGAAAATGCATTTCCCATTTCTCGACCGGTAATATATGGCTCGAATCGATCCACCACAGACGGATCCTCCGGATTCGCTTTGGCAAGTGGAGAAAGCTCCCGAGGGAATTGAGTAATGAATACTGGCTGAATTAGGTTGGCTTCGACCTTTTCATCGAAGAGGCATTCAGCAACCTTCCAGACAGAATCGCAGGCCTGTAAATCCTTCTCGGAAACACCGGCTTTTTTGGCCTTTTCTTTCAATTCACTTAAATCGGTGGCAGCGGTTACTTTTATTCCGGAATGCTTTTCAATGGCATCCACATAGGGAATCCGGGGCCAGGGAGGAGTAAGATCGATTTCTTCTTCGCCGTAGGGAATCTTCAAACTACCATGGATCTCTTGAGTTACGCCGGTAATGAGAGTTTCACAGAGCTCCAGCATGGAATCCATAGAACCGTAGGATTCATAGACTTCCAGCATGGTAAATTCTGGATTATGTTTGTAGGATATTCCCTCATTTCTGAAGTTTCGATTGATTTCAAAAACGCGAGGAACACCGCCCACCAGCAATCTCTTCAGATAGAGCTCGGGAGCGATTCGCAGAAACAATTCCATATCCAGAGCATTATGATGGGTCTGAAATGGCCGCGCAGATGCCCCTCCCGGGATGACATGCATCATCGGGGTTTCCACTTCCAGAAAGTCCCTCTTCTCTAGAAAGCCGCGGATCCAGGAGATGATTCTACTTCTGGTTCGAAAGGTATCCCGGACTTCCGGGTTTACGATCAAATCCACATATCGCTGACGATATCTCTGCTCTTTATCCGCAAAAGCATCGTAGACTTTGCCATCTGCTTCCTTGACCACAGGCAGAGGTCTCAGGCATTTTGAAACAAGCTCCAGCTCGGTCACATGAAGGGTGCGCTCTCCCATTTTCGTTACGAATGGATAGCCGGCCACTCCTACAATGTCTCCCAGATCCAGAGATTTGAATACATCGAAGTTGATTCCAGGTTCATCCTTGCGTCCGTAAATCTGAACCCTTCCCGATTCATCCACCAGATCCATAAATCCGGCTTTACCCATCATTCTTTTAGAGCGAATTCGACCGGCCATTCGAAAGACAGGCTGCTTTTCAATATCGCCTTCAGGTAAATCATGAACATTCCGTGCCAGAGAGTCCGGTTTGAAGTATTTCTGATAAGGGTCGTACCCCTGGGCACGAAGCTTCTCCAGCTTCTCCAGCCGGGTTTCGAAAAGATCCCCGGAATCTTCGGCTGGGGACGGCTGGTTGCCCGCACTTTGCTTTTTTCCGGCGCTGCCGGATTCCGCATCTATTTTCTGTTTGGAACCTGGTTCCCCTGATCCTTTCCTGGCGCTGGACTGTTTCTTTGAATTATCTGACACGGAATCCTCCCTGCTTGAGCAAGAACTGACAGCACCGGTGATCGTAAACTGAAAAATGCCAGGAAAGGGGCTCCTCTAGACCGACGGGCTGGAAGGGGTTCGGCCAATCGCTCTTATTTTCGAGCTATGCTGGGTACACTTTTCATTCTATCGTCATGGATCCGTTTCCAGGTGTAATTCAGGAAGTCCTGGTGCAGGGCAAAAGAATTGACATACCCTCCCCATTTTAAGTTTTAACTAATATTATGGGCCTTTTCACCAGGCTACAGGACTCCCTGGATAGAAACGTTCGGCAACCGGGCCAGGAACGGTTGACCATCATGGTTATCCCTCATGGCCAGGAGAAGATATTCTCTCTTCAATTGAACTGGCTGATGATTGCATTTCTATCGGGCATTTTGATGCTGGCCGTGGGTCTTTCCGTGTACGGTATATATCTGCATGCGGCCCGACAGAGAGAAATCCAGAGACTGAAAGATCTTTACGGTCTTAACTATACAGCCACTCTTAAAATCCAAAAACAGCAAGAAGAACTGCGAAATCTCCAGAAGCAGATCAGCGCCAATGTGGATGAGATTGCAGTTACTCTGGGAACCGATCCCGAGGAACTGGAAGCATTTTCTACATTATCTCAGGCAAGAGATGAAGCATCCGGGGAATTATTCCGGGAAATCACGGGCCGAGTGGATATGGGACCGGGCACAAGGTATCTGGAACCCATCTATGCGATGAAGACCTTGAACAACTATCTGGATGATCGTTCCAGGTTACTTGAATCCACCGGTTTTCGTATTAAGAAAGGATTGAATGTTTATCAGTCCATGCCTCTGGGGCGCCCAGGACCTACCAGCCTCTGGGATTCATCAAGGTTCGGAATGCGAATCGATCCGATTACCCGGGCAGTGATGGAGTTTCACTCTGGCTTCGACATGAGCGGAGCCCATGGAACACCCATCCAAGCCACCGGCGATGGAGTAGTTCATAGAGTCCTGGTTTATGATCCAGGCTATGGAAATGCAGTGATCATACGTCATGACAATGGCTTCTACTCTATGTATGCCCATCTCTACAGGGCTAACGTCAAGGTAGGACAAAGAATTCATCGCGGCGATCGAGTGGGCCTGATGGGTCGCACTGGACGAGTCACAGGTACTCACCTCCACTATGAAGTCTGGGTTGGAGAAAGTCAGAGAGTGGATCCTCTACCTTATGTATGCTCCATAGACCTGGACAGTTCAACCTGCAAGAGCTTTGTCCGGGGGGAATAGTCTGCACAGAATTCTTTCCAGCCGGCATTTCGACCAGCTATAGCCGTTCCTGGCGGTGCCATCGTATCGTCTGCACTAATGTTTCAGACTATTATTTAGCGGATTCTTTCGCTCAAGCCGGCCCATGCCCCGAAGCAGTCGGTCCGGGTTCCATCGATGGCAAAACGGCCAGCAAACCCGGGCGGTCAGCCATAAATACATATCCATCGAATGGATTCTCATCCAGAATCTTGAATTTTCTTTAAAGGGCCTATGGTGCGCAGTTTCGCCCCAGATTGCTTCACGGATAAACATACCGCAAATTTCCCGCCTCGACCAGTAGAATCTTGCAGTTCCAGAAATACTCATGGACAGTCCGCCCTGCCCGGGCGATCCTGTCACCGTTTATGCCTCGTAGAACAGACATCAAATCCATCCTTATACCCGGAAGCGGTCCCATCATTATTGGCCAGGCTTGCGAATTCGACTACAGCGGTACTCAGGCCTGTCGCGTACTGAAGCAAGAGGGGTTTCGCACCATTCTATTCAATAGTAATCCAGCAACCATTATGACGGATCCGGCTCTGGCAGATGCCACCTACATTGAGCCCATGACTCCGGAAATCATGATTCAGATTCTGGATAAAGAAAAGCCGGATGCAATCCTTCCTACCGTGGGCGGTCAGACAGCTCTAAACCTGGTGATGGAACTGAATCGACGGGGCGAAATCGAAAAAAGAGGAATCAAACTCATTGGAGCCAACGTTGAAGCCATCGAAAAGGCTGAAAGTCGATCCAGATTCAAACAGGCCATGAAAGATATTGGCCTGGCCGTTCCAGAATCGGAACTATGCGATAGCTACCAGGAGGCCCTGGAATTTCGCAAGCGCATGGGACTGCCCTTGATTATTCGACCATCGTTTACCCTGGGAGGTACCGGTGGTGGTATGGCTTTCGACGATCAGCAATTTGAAGATATTTGCAAAGGCGGACTGGATGCATCTCCCACACATCAGATTCTGGTAGAGCAGTCTATCCTTGGCTGGAAAGAGTACGAACTGGAGGTCATGCGTGACCTGGCAGATAACGTGGTCATCATTTGCAGCATTGAGAACCTGGACCCAATGGGGGTTCATACAGGGGACTCCATCACGGTTGCACCTCAGCAAACCCTGTCAGACGTTCAGTATCAGGCCATGCGCGATGCTTCCTTGCTCATCATCCGGGAAATTGGTGTAGAAACCGGAGGCTCCAACATCCAGTTTGCCGTAAATCCGGCTAACGGCGAAATTGCAGTCATTGAAATGAATCCCAGAGTTAGCCGTTCATCGGCTCTGGCCAGTAAGGCCACCGGCTTTCCAATCGCAAAAATCGCAGCTTTGCTGGCTGTAGGCTACAGTCTGGATGAGATCTCCAACGATATTACGGGAGTCACTCCAGCCAGCTTCGAACCAACTATCGACTATGTAGTCACCAAAATCCCCAGGTTTACCTTTGAAAAATTTCCAGGAAGCAATGACTCTCTGGGCAGTATGATGAAATCTGTGGGCGAAACCATGTCCATTGGTCGAACTTTCGCAGAGTCCTTTCAAAAGGCATTTCGCTCCCTGGAAACGGGCCGCTACGGCTATGGCTCGGATGGTAACCTGGATGAGCTGTTCAAAGTTCATGAACTTCGCAAAGAAGGTACGTTACAAGCCTACCTGGAAGACAGTCTGAGTCGAGCCAATCCAGGAAGAATTCTGAATGTAAGACTTGCCATGGATCTGGATATCAATGGTGAGCTTCAATTCCCGGTAGAAAAAATTCAGAAACTGACTATGATTGATCCCTGGTTTCTCTGGCAGATCCGGGAACTTGCAGAAGCCGAGGCAACTTTCAAACCGCCAGAAACCGCCGAAGACATTAAAGGCTGGAAGGAATGGGGATACTCGGACCGGCAAATGGCCTATCTAACGGAGCGTGAGCGAATTCTATCCATTGTAGCTGATGAGAAAAAAAGACTGGAAGATCGAAGAACTGAAATCATTGAAATTCTGGACAATGCGGAAGCGGATTTCACCAAAAAGCGAAAGGATTTTAACATTAGACCTGTATTTCGCAGAGTAGATACCTGCGGAGGAGAATTCGAAGCCAAAACTCCTTATCTGTATTCAGCCTACGAAGACATGGATGAATCCAACGTAGATCAGGATACCGGCCGAAAGGTAATGATCCTGGGCGGCGGTCCCAACCGCATTGGCCAGGGAATTGAATTCGATTATTGCTGCTGCCATGCGGCCTATGCGCTGGATGATCTGGGAATCACTTCTATTATGGTGAATTCCAATCCAGAGACCGTATCAACGGACTACGACACTTCAGACAAGCTATACTTTGAACCACTAACCTTTGAAGATGTGGTTCATATTTGCGAAAATGAAAAGCCAGATGGAATCATCGTTCAATTTGGAGGTCAGACTCCGCTGAAGTTGGCTTCCAAGTTACAGAAAGCTGGTCTGCCAATCATTGGAACCTCTCCGGATTCCATTGACCGGGCCGAAGATAGAGATCGTTTCAGCGAAATGATCAACAAGCTGGGTCTGAAACAGCCGGATAACGGTTTTGCCCGAAACTTCGATGAAGCATTGACCACGGTTGAAAAGATTGGCTATCCCTGTCTGGTTCGTCCCAGCTACGTTCTTGGGGGCCGGGCCATGGCCATTGTGCATGATCGTGCAGGACTGGAGCAATTTATGCAGCAGGCTGCCACCATCAATCCAGAACATCCTATATTGATTGACCGGTTTCTGGAAGGCGCTGTTGAGATCGATGTAGATGCACTTTCAGACGGAGAAGATGTATTTGTTGCCGGAATCATGCAGCACATTGAAGAAGCTGGAGTGCACTCCGGAGATTCAGCCTGTGTTCTTCCTCCTCAGGATATCAAACCCGCTCTCATAGATGAGATTAAAGAGGCAACAACGAAGCTCGCCCGGGAGCTGGATGTTAAAGGCCTGATCAATGTTCAGTATGCAATTCAGGATGATGAGCTCTATCTAATTGAGGTTAATCCCAGGGCCTCCAGAACCGTTCCCTTTGTAAGCAAGTCCATCGGTGTACCTCTGGCCAATCTGGCCACTCGTATCATGTGCGGACAGAAGCTAAAAGAAGTTCTGCCCAGCCCACCGGAAAAGACGGACTATGTTTCCGTAAAGGAAGCCGTTCTTCCATTCTCCAGGTTTCCAGGGGCTGATATTATACTGGGACCGGAAATGAAATCCACCGGCGAGGTGATGGGCATTTCAACTACGTTCGAAGAGTCCTACATCAAAGCCATGCTGGGAGCCGGTGATCGCATCCCCACGTCGAATCAGGGTGGAGTCTTTTTTAGCGTAAGCGATGATGCCAAGGAAGGACTGGTCAATGAAGCCAGGATCCTGACGGAGCTTGGATACAGACTGTTTGGCACCTCCGGAACGGCCAACTTTCTCAAAAAACATGGCATTGAAGCAGAAACTCTGTACAAGCTAAAAGAAAAGAAATCCCCGAACGCCCTGGATGAAGTGAAGAATGGAGCCATCAAGGTCATCATTAACATTCCTCAGCCAAATGCAGACACCAGGGATGATGCTTTCCAGATTCGTCAGGAAGCCATTCGAAATCGAGTTCTGTGTATCACTACCGTGGATGGGGCCCGAGCTTTTGCCAATGGACTGAAGAAAGTAAGTCAGACCTCCTTCACAGTGCATAGTCTTCAGGAGATTCATGGCCCGCAAGTCGCGGAAATCCCCTGATTTGGCAGAGGGCCAGCAGCGGGATGCTCGTCCTTCCCGCAAAGAGGGACGAGTTCACCGGAAGAGCCAGGCCACCGTCGGTCCTTCCAGTCAGGAAAGGTCCCGGAAATCCTCTGCGAAGAACCCGGATGCAGTTCCAGGTCCCTCAGCGGCTCGACCTTCAAAGAAGAGTTCGACTTATCGGTCACGTTCCGGGGCAGCCCGGCCAAATGGCCGGTCGCCAAAAAGATCTATAGCAACCAGCGAAAGGACAAAAACCAGCCAGACACAACACCGGTTGCCATCCAGGCCCAGAAGAATTCTATGGATTCCTGGCCTGGGTGCAGATCGCCGGATGTACGGAAAGTTAATTCATTTTCTCGATTCTCAGTCCGGCCCCTGGAAGCACCATCTAATTGACTTTCCCAACCAGAAGGAACTGCTCTCGAGAATCAAATCTCTTCAGGATCTTGCTGAAGTAACGCTTGCTGAAAGCATTCAGCCGTTGCAGGATCATGGCTACGAATCCAGGCCTCATTACGATACGGTGATCGGAGTCTCCATGGGAGGAATGATCGCTCAGATTCTAGTGGGACAGAATCGCCTGCACACAGAAAATTTGATTTTGATATCCACTGCCTATAGAGGTCAGGATGTGAGGCAGCCATTTCTGGCTCTGGCCTGGATTCCTTCTCTGCTTCCAGGCTTTCTCCGTCGAATTGTACAATGGACAATAGGAACGGCCTATCCGCTCTTTCGCAGAAATGTCCAGGAAGCCAGAGAATATGCCCAGATGTTTCTGCAGTTCCCTCGAAAGATATTCTTCGAAGCGCCTCGGTGGATCAAAGGCTGGTCCGGCGAACCAGGATTACAGGCCACTATGGCCATGAAACCACTTCCTCCGGATAGCCATTCGGTTCGTGTTTTTCGCATCCATGGAACCTCGGACCCATTACTGTCCTACAAGAAAATTTCCAGCAGAATTCCCATCGATCTGACTTTCCCGGAAGGAAGCCATATCATTTTTGCCACCGAGGCCCGTTCCATTGCCAGAAAGCTAAAAGAATTTCTGGATGTGGGCCAGAAGAAACACTGGGACACTCCTGCCAGAGAATCGAAAGCAACCAAGGGAAAACGAAAGACAAATGCCCACAAGCCAGAAGGTAAAAAGCCAGTTGCCAGAAAGCCGGATGGTTCCGAAGCTCTCAGGGCATCGAAGAAGACTGGAAAGTCCGGGCGAAAGTCCAGATCCAGAATGGAAGAGACTGCACAGAAGAAGAGCGAATTGAATTCTGATTCGAACAGGACTGCCAAAACTTCAGGCCGGCGAAGAAATCGCAGAAAGCAAAAAAAGGATCAGGGATCGCCGGCCGCTACCTGAACGATCCCGGCCCGAAGCTAATTCAAACCTCCAGAACTTCTTTTAGATGTTCCAGAATTACCGAGTTGTCCGGATCCTTCTTGAGCGCTTTGCTAAGTGCTTTTCTGGCGCTATCTTTATTCCCTTTTCGGTTCAGAAAAACTCCAAAGCTGTCCAGATAGGCCGGATTATCAGGATTGGTTTCCATAGCTCTCTTGAGACAACGAAACGCTTCATCCATCTCTTCGGGCTTTCCATAAAGGGTGATTAAATAACCCAGGGAATTGAGACTGTTCACATTGTCCGGATTCACCTGCAGCACCCTTCGATGTTGAGCAATGGCATCCTTTAACCTGCCTTCCCTTTCGTAGACATAGGCAAGCATTCCCATCAGGGTTTCATCGGTGGTTTCTACTTTCAGTCGATCCATCAGAATGAATCTAGCTTCTTCCCATTGCTCCAGTTGAATCTTGGCAAAGACTCTCAAAGCCTGAACCCTGCCAATGTCCACATAATTGGAGTATTGATCGATCAGTCCTTCCAGGGTTTCCAGGCATCGCTCGTAATTTTCCAGATAGAAATAGCAGATGCCCAGTTCATGCATATCCACCGGGCCGCCCCGTTCTTCGCGGATTACCTGTTTGAGGGAAAGTACCCTTTCTAGGATCTGACGTTCTCTATCCATCCCTGGAGCTCCTGTTCATCGGTGGTCTTCAAATCCAGCGGTGTAATGGATACATGGCCAGATTCAATAGCGGAAAAGTCGGTTAAATCCTCTTCCTTATGTCCCATTATCGTCTCTTTGAGCTTATACACAAAGCTTTTTCCAGCGTCTTCTTCCAGCAACTCATAGGCATCCCTGTAGATTCTCCTTCCATGCCTGGTGAATTGTACTTCTGGCTCGGAATGGGGAAACTCCGGGTAATTGATATTGTAGACGGTTCCAGGATTCAGACGCCTGAAGTTCTCCTGGATCCAGCCACCGAACCATTCGGCAACATGGCTGAAATCTGCACCTATGTCATAGATGCCACAGCTGATAGCAACGGCCCGGTAGCCATGAATACATGCATGTCTGGCTGCACCCACGGTACCACTGTAATGCACATCGTCTCCCAGATTGTAGCCATGATTGATGCCGGAGACCACCAGATCGAACTCAGGAAACATCCCGCTATGCAATGCCAGGTTTACACAATCCACAGGAAATCCACTGACCTGAAAATGACCTGGCTCCACTTCCTGCATGCGAAGTGTTTCCCTCAGGGAGATTGCCTGCGAGGTACCGCTCCGTTGTCGATCCGGACAAACAGCCCAGACCTCATGATCCCTGGATAGAACTTGCTCCAGGTTTCGCATACCGTTGGAATGTAAGCCATCGTCGTTACAGATCAAGATTCGCATTTTTTAGATTTTCCTTTGATCAGTTGGAGTTGCCAGTCTTCCAGGGTAAACCGGAGATTCGAAGAACGAGTCCGAGCTGTACCTGCAGGTAAAAAGCACCATAGTCGATGCGCTATTTAACTTAAAACAATCCGCTTAGAACGATTACCGTAAAACCCAGGGCAGCCAGAGGAAAAATAACCAGCACCGCAGAAGATCTCAGCAAAGCCCTGGAAACGATTTTCCGGGGCAATTCATACAGATAGATCAAGGACTGATGAAAGATTAGAAAGCACCATACAAAGATTAGAAGGCCCAGAGGGTAAAACAAATACACTCCAAAGTCAACCAGAGAAAGACTCTTGGCCACAGGATAAAGAAAGATGGCCGGAAGGTAGGACAGCAATAGAATGGATATTGCCTGGGCTTCTTCACGTGTAGAACCGGACTGAGCCTGCCTTGAATCCGCGGCCACTCTCTGAATGAAATAATCAACCAGAGATCCGCTGAGATAAGAAAGAGTGAGGAAAAAGACAAAGACCACAAGAACACTCAAAAACAGCGGAACAAAGTAAAATGGACGATAGTGCGGAGAGATTGTCCAGACTGCCAGAACAGCAGACAATGCGGCCACTGCCGGAAATACTAATAGGCCCCTCCGTCGATTTTCCAGGCTACGAATATAGACACTGATATCGGCCGGTGATGTTAGGCATACGGTGGCCAGCTCCAGCAAACCGGCCAGGGAAGCTTTAAACTGATCCAGACGACTCATTGCAGTGCCCGGCCTCCGGCCAGATCCATCCATCCTGGTATTTGCCCAAGGCCCATGGGAGCCATATACAGGACCCCGCTAAATCGAAAAGGAGATCCCCTGTAAATACCGGAATGATTGGAATGCAAAGGACCTCCATTTACCTGGCGCAGACTCAGACCGGAACCGCCCATGTTTGCAAAGAATCGATCCATGAAGTCCGGCTCCACTCGATAAACGGGCAGATCTTCATCTGTTTTAAGAATGATTTTTAGCTTTTCTACCGCTTCCTTCTCGCCACCCAGGTCATCGATCATTTGAATTGCTTTTGCCTGGCGTCCGGAAAAGATCTTACCATCCGCCCACTCTCGAACATCCTTGATGCTCTTTTTTCTACCTTCAGCCACATCAGCCAGGAATTGCTGATAGGCATCGTCCAGGACCTGCTGGTACATTTGCCTTTCTTCTTCTGTCATGTTCCGAAATGGATAGGATGCATCTTTGTATCTTCCGGCGGTCAATGTCTGAATCTGCACCCCATGTTTGTCCAGAAAAGGACCAATGTTTGGATGAATTGCAATGGCGCCTATGGAACCGAGAATGGAAGACTCATAGGCAAAAATGGCATCCGATGCAGAAGCGATATAATATCCACCGCTGGCAGCTACATCGGTTACCACAGCCACAATGGGCTTTTTCGGACGAACTTCCATTAAGGCATCATAGATTCTACGGGTAGCCCCCACCGTGCCTCCCGGACTGTTCACGTAGAGCAGAATCCCACGGATACCGGGATTTCTGGATGCTTCATCGATCTGGTCCACAATATCCTGCGCACCGGTGGATCCTGGTGCAGAAAAACCGTCTTCGATGGGACCCACAATATCGATCCTGGCAATGCCGGCCTGCCCGGCTGTAAGAAAGTTGGAGGTCGGTGTTGAGAATTTGGATTCTCTGGATTGCACTCCAATCTGAATAATTCCAACCAATAAAGATAGCAAAGAGAAGGCCAGAGCCATGGCCACAAGCATACGGGAGCGATTCATACCGTTCAAGAATCGACCGGAACATGTCGGGAAAACAAAAAATTCCTTTTTTTCTTGAAAGTAGCTGTACTCCCGCCGATCTATAAAAAAGATAGATATAAAGTCATCCTTGGCACGCTGCCCGAGGTGACATAAAAACACGAACTGAGGCAATATTATGCAAATCACAGGCAAAGCATTACTGAACAGTGCCGAAAGCATTCTGAAGGACCGGAAGGAAGATAGCTCCTCCAGAACAAATCGGGCGCCGCGCGAAAATGCTACCTCCTCCCGACCTGGCGATCGATTGGAACTGGATGGAATGGAAAACCGTCTGCTGACTTTGCAAAAGAGCCTGGGCGAATTGCAGAACCAGTACACCCGGGAACAAACTCGTCAATCCTACCTGAATCAATTCTCCAATGAAGTGGGACCTGAACTGCAGTTTCAGGGGGAGCCGTTGTTTCCTGAACTCTCCCAGGGAAAATCCCTGAAGGATATTCAGACTCTGGTGGCAGAAAGTTTGAATCAGCTAACCAGTCGCTTGCGCAAAACAGAAGTGGAGATGGAAAATCTCTACGCTCTGAACATTGACTCCTCCGTGGCTCCACGCATTGGTGCTCAAGAGCTTAACAGTCAGGCACTAAGAAATATTGATCCAGGTCGAGTTGCTCGACTGACCCGCGATAGCCAGTAAATGGAGCATAGCTCCCAGGCGGCTCTGGAGGAAATCCGCCGGTCCCTGATGGAAATGGGCCGGCCGGACGTAACCATTGTAGCCGTTTCCAAGACCCATGGACCGGAGCGAATCGATGAACTTGCTAACCTGGGATTACGAGATTTCGGAGAGAATCGGTACAATGAAGCCCGGGATAAATTCCCGGAAGTAAAATACACAGATCCCGTAGAGCCTTTAATCTATCATCATATTGGTCCCTTGCAGTCCGGCTTTGCCCGTAACCTGCCTGGACTTTTTCATCGTGTACATGGAGCATCCTCGATTTCCGCCCTGGAGAAACTGGCAAAGTCAGCTCTGCGGTACAGTCAGGACAATGTCGATTTACCGGCAACTCAATGGCCCATGCAATATCTGATTCAATTGCGACTCACCGGAGAACAGAGCAAGCTGGGCGGAATGTCCCCGGAGGAATTCCTGTCTCTAGACACACTTCCAGAAAATGAAGCTTTAAAGTTCAATGGATTTATGACAATGGGGCCTGAAAATCAGGACCCGGTGGAAACAAGAGAGGTTTTTCATCGACTTAGAGAAATGAGGGATCAGTGTCTTCCTGAAGGGGAACTAAGTATGGGTATGTCCGGAGACTGGAAGATCGCTGTGGAAGAAGGAGCCACACTGATTCGGCTTGGTTCCGTTCTTTTTGGACCACGCAAGGGAGCACCCTGGAAAAAGGATTGATTGCCTGCGGGCAAAGAGGAGCCATTCATTAGATGCCATTGGAACCAGGCAAACCACTACAGCAGCAAAAAGTAGATCCGGGAACCGTGTTGTTTCAGAGCGGTCAGAGCGCCGAGATGCTTTGCTTGCTTCACCAGGGCGAAGTGGGTATTCAGTTTCCAGGGCATAAGAATCCCGCCTACCGTCTGGGCAACAATACGTGCCCTGGCTTTGCGGCTCTCCTCCGCAGAGAAAAGTACGAAACCAATTTTGTAGTGACCAAGCCTTCTGTGATCAGTGCCTTCCCGGTTAAACGAGATCAGGGATTCCAGGGGCTGGTGCTTGGAAAGCTGAACGTGGCAATGCTTGCTGTTCGCACAGTGGCGCAGGAAATCATGCAGTCTCTGCAGTCCAGCAAGCAGATGGAGGATTTTTCCAACTATTTACAGAAGACCCTGGATAACATGGCTCTGGCTTATTATCGCTGCAATCCACAGGTATTTGAAAACCAGATACAGGCCGGAGGAGACTCCTTTGTGGATCCGGTGATCGCCGCTGCCAGGATTGTGGTGGATAGCTTTCAAGAACACGGCGGGGAAATCCCTGAATCATTGAACCGCGCCTGGTTGGATGCAGATCACTCTCAATTCCTGGATAGAACTTATGATTTTGAACCCTCCGTAGACCAGGACAGCTTCCAGCTATTTCGCAGAATCCTTTCCCTTCCCGCCAATGTACAGGGAGCCATGTACAAAGCCGATCTACAGATTCTTCAGGGAGTTGGAATTCGTCTGACAGATATCCTGGGAGAGGCCCAGCAGGATTTGAGACAGCTCTATCATGGAATCAAGGAAGGAATGGAAGGACTGGTGCAGGGAGAATACTGCTTCGCAGAGAAATACTTTATGCTTTCCGATCTGGCCCGGTCCGGGGTAACCAGTGTATCCGCCCCGGAATTTGCACAGGTCATTCGATGGGTGCACGACACCATCGCCCGCACTGTACAGAATTACAAATCGTTGATGGGTGGATCTCTTCCAGACATCACTCCATCCGTTCAGAAAATCGAAGAGTTCCTGCAAGAGGATCCGGCAGCCAAAGCCGTAGAGGAACAGGCCGAGAAAAAGGCGGCCCGCGCAGGCGCGGACATGGATGTCATTAAAAAAGATCTCCAGGGCTCCACAGGTAAGATACTTAGTTTTATCCAGATGCCCAACGATGAAGCCAAGAAGCTTCTCGCAGATTTAAAAGAACTTAAAAAGGTAAATAATCCTCTGGATTCATCCCCGGAACTCCGCAAGTTGCGAAGAGGGATTTCCACTCTGTACTGGAAAGCGTACGAAAAAGCGCATTTCAAATTCAAAGAATCCAACGGAAATGTACCCAGACCGGTTCGGCTCATGCTGGATTTTGGATTCTTCGACGAGGAAATGCTGGATGATAACCATCTGGAGTTTATCTATGATCTCCAGGATACCACTCGGGCAAATAAGATCTATCCGGTGATGTATTCCAGAGAATGGATCGAGCATGTAGGAAATCGAAAAGAACCTCCATCCATCGATGAAATGGGACAAACCTACTTCGAAAAGTTAAAACAGGAAAACAAAGAAAAGGGCTGGAAGAGAGAAAGCGACCTTCCGGAAGAATATACAAATTACAGCGTACTTTCGAAATACGAATTGCATAATTTCCTGGAAACGAATGTAAAACTGACATCAGGCAGTCCGGCCAGCGCATTTCCTATACTCACTCGATACGATATCACCATCGATCTGGATAAATCTTTTGTTACCAGAGAGAAGATTTCTGAGGCTCTGGACAAACTTCTGGCCACGGATTATTCAGCCTTCCACAGAGAAGTGTTGATCAACGATGAAGAAAAGGGAATACTGAAAGAGTTCGTTCAGACCAGAGTCATTCCAAATTTCATTATTGTTCCTTCCATAGGAACTAAAATCATGATGTGGCAGGAACTTGCCCTTTCCCGTCTCAAAGGATCCCGTGGCAGGATTGCCGTGCCTGTATTTGCTACGGCAGACTTCTACACTTTGTTACTTGAAGCTGTGGCCGCTTTCCGATGGGAGCTTACCAAGACAATCCTGGGAGCAGACTGGAATAACATAGCGAACTCTTCCCTTACTGCAGATTACACAGACTATATTCAATTCTTCAAGAAGAACCGAGAGCTTTCTCAGGAAGCCAAGGAAAAACTGGCTGCTGAGCTGAAGCGATATCGCGGAGAGCGAAATATGTTTGTAAACGATTACACAAACTGGATTCGATATGAGTCTGAAGGTGTAATGAAGCTCAACAAGGTGGCCCGAGCCATCCTTTACCGTCACGTTCCATTTTCCAAAGCTGTGCGCGACAATCTGGCCAATCAGCCTGCCTTCTCAGAGTTGCAGAACCGACTTTCCAATATTCGCAAGAAGAAACTTCATGAATTGGAGATCAAGTATCGCAAATACGGGGAACCAGGAAGCCTGCCTGAACCACTGGAAGAGAATCTAAACTTTTTTCGAGTTTGATCCGATTGCCTCTGTTTTTCAGAAGTCATCTGCTGAAGAATCAATCGAATTTCTCTGCGCTCCACAGGATGCTTGCTCAGAAATAGGGCTCGTTTTAAATGCTTTCTGGCCAGCTTGAATTCGTTGGCCTCTATGTACAGCTCCCCCAGTTCGCGAAGACACCCTGGATGACCCTTCTTTAGCTGGCAGGCCTTTTCGAGCATGGTAAGTCCCTGCCCGGGGTTTTCATCATAGTAGGTTCTGGCCAGAAGATACATGGAGCCAAAATGATCTGGCTTCAAAGACAGTGCCTTTTCCAGCAGACTTCTCCTATCCTCTTTCTTGACCAGGGCCAGATTATAATAGCCGGCATAGAAATCCGGAGCACATTCAATAGCTTTTCGATAGAGTGAAGCGGCCCGATCGTAACGATGAGCATCGGAATGAAGGTTTCCCAGATTCACCAGAGCCTTCTTATGGCAGGACTGAAGTTTTAGAGTATTCTCATACTCCCGGGCCGCCTGTTCGCGATAGTTCATTTTATGGAAAAGAAAAGCCAGACGAAATCGAATTTCCTGAGAATTCGGATCCAGTGTGGCTGCCCTTTTCAGCATCCGAACCGCTTCCACATCGCCCTGAGTCAGACTCTTATGATACAGATCATGGGCTGGATCTGCCTGTATTAAACCTGGCAATCCCAGAATGGAAAGAGCCAGGCCTATCAGGATAACCGGAACTGAGAAATGGTGGTGTATACCGAAGCCAATACGAATACCAGTAATCACCTTTTAATTATCGATGATTTAGACAGGTAGCTTGATGGATGAAACCGGTGGATACCCGGTGAAATGGTCCAGGATTTACACTGACCGGGTTTGGCCAGTTTCTGGATGCCAGCCATGACAGGACTGGCATAGCTGTGCAGTCATGTCAGTTTTCAGCAACGCCCATAGCCTGGCTGTGGAGTCCCGTTCCTTTTCAATTGCGGCAAGAACCTGACAGGAATCAATTTAAGCAGCCAGCCCTTTCAATTATTGAAGGGCCGATCCAGACGGTGCCAGTCTTATTGCCCGAGACCAGGAGATTCAATACAAAGGCCTGGTATATTCTAGAAGTCCTCTACGAAATAAGACTTTGTATACTCCCGCACCACTTCCACAATGAATCGGGCCCAGCTACGTTGATCCCCGGATTCAATATGCACCTGCTTTAGTTTGGGAAAATAAGGCCTGGGTTTATGTATACTATGCGTAAGCTCAATAGCTCGAATATAATGGTCCACTCGCCGAATGCGAACAAAGTTCAATTGCTCGGTTTCCAGCCTTCCAGGAGGCAGAAAACCTACGATGATTAGCTTGGGAAACAGTGCCTTTTTCAGAAGATTCAAGAACTCCGAAAAGGAGTCCACTCGATCGATGAATCCCTCGTAGGCTCCCCCACCCAGGTTCATCATCTGAGTGACTATGTCCATACTGAGCGAGATTCCGGCCATCTCGTTCATGTCAGACACAATGACGATTCCTTCATCTGGCTGAAAGCATTTGAACTCCTGCTCTCCTCCGAAATGTCGCCGTAGAAGTTTGGCTCTGGAAATATCGATCTCCTCACCCTTGGTGAGCAGTGGGTCCCGGTTTGTGGGCACCCGCAACTCTTCCCTGGACATGATAAAGCGCTTCTTTAATGCGCTTTGATTCATGATTCGGAAAGCTTTGATTTTCTCTTCTAGCTCATCCAGCGTTGAAACCCCGATTCGCAGCGGGTTCTCCTTCTTTCTTATCTCTTCCTGACTGGGTTCCATATTTGGGGTTGCTTTCCTTTTACATCTCTATTCAAAGGCAGGTTCTAACCACGAAGGACAAACAGTATCAAGAATGCTGAGAAAAACAATCCAAGGGTGATCAGGAAATACTGCATCCAACGGGTCTTTCTTTCCAGATCATTGATCCTTCGGCTCAATTCCATATTTTCCTCTTCCAGCTTATTAACTGCAGGACCTGATTGACTCTGCTGCCACGCTTGAAAAAAGATTGGAATGACCTCGGAGACAAAAGGAACAAGGAGGGACAGGAAGCTTATCCTTTCTTTCTTTTCAGGGTGTGCCATAAAACAGGTTAGCAGAGTTGCTCTTTCTCTTGCCCTGGGAAGCATTTTTTTACCCGGTTGTTATACTGCAGAATTCCAGCCTCATCCGGACTACCCGGGCCGCAGGCCACTTGATATACAAAAAACAGAATTGCGAGAATCCTGCTTTCGACCGCGGGGCCTCTTTCTGGGCACACTTACTATCCGGAATTTTCAGGGAGATCTCAGCAATCCAGGATTCCGAAGCTACATTGAATCTGAAATGGAGGAACGAGGTTCTAACTTCGCATGTATTAGTAGCAGCCGCCTGGAAAACCAGGAACTCTATCAAGTTCAAAACAAGTCCATGCATTCCAATAAAGTACAACCGGGACAATCCCTGGAAAAAAAGGTAGGAATCATGATACTACATTTATACTATGATGCAGTAGAGGAATGAATGCACACAAAACCGGAAGTCCACGTAAACCAGGCCGGCGTTTGGTATTTTCGCACAAATCCAATCGAGAATGCTTCGATTCTGAATTACTTTAAGCAGAATCTAAAAAGGGATGCAGACGGATTGTATTATATTGAGAATCGCTTTGGAGAAAGAAAAGAAGAAGGCTACATCCAGGGCGTGGCCGGATTCCCTCTTGTTATTAGCAGTCTGAGTACTGACAATTTCAAAGCCTATCTTGAATGCGATATGGAAACGCAACTTGATCCTGCCTGGATCGGCAATCAGGCAGGAACAGAGCCTACGATTCTCTTTTACAAGGATGACTCTACATTGTGGACCCTGATTTCCATGCCTGATTCCGAGTCAGGGATTCCAGCTCGACTGAGCGGAGCATGTATGGCTTCTCTTCACAATTTTCTGGACGATACATCGGACGGGCTACAACTGAAATTGGAAAACCAGGTATATTCTATTATCGAAAGATCACCGGATGATTTTTTTCAAGAGCTGGACTTAACTCCACCGGAACCATCGGACAATCCAGTGGAATAAAAAATGGTTCAGGAAGCCCGCAATCCGTATCAGCAACATTCAATTCGAAAATCCGGATCAATCCGGTTATTCGGCCACTCCAATGACTTTAGAAATAGCGTAGCTTCCAAGCAAATCACATTGTATCCTGGGAATTCTTCCTGCCAGGCCGATGGCCACCGGTTCTGGAGTTACTTTCGCTCTAGGGGCGATTGAAATTGGAATCTACTACGATCAGACCGGGAACCTTTCTGTATTGTTTGGACGTGGAACATATCCACATCAATCCTGCTTCCAGCGCAGCGGCTGCATGACCGGCCAATTGAATCGAAATAGAATTTTCCATTCGCAGAGCCCGGGCTTTTTGCCAGTGTCCTCCATCGAACGGAAGTATCTCCGAGCAAAGGTCTGCGAAACCGTCACTGATCGAAAGAGCCAGTTGCTGATCCAGACCAGCCTCCGCTGCGATAAAATCCCATTGTATAAAGGTCAGCACGGATGTGAAGAAATGAGCCCCCTGCTTCAGACTCTGATCTAGATTCTGACGCACCAATTCTGAGTCTTTGCCCGGCGATGCGCAAAGCAGGAAAACCGATGGATCGACATAGAACTCCCGGGTACTCATTTGAAGTTCCTTTCCAGTACTTCCTTTAAGGATGTGCTCTCAGTTTCAGCAAGAGGAGGCTCATCGTTCCATTGGGCCAGTCTTTGCATGGCGCGAATTCTGCTTCGGGGCCAGTACAGATCCTGATAGGCAGATCTGATCAATTCAGAAACCGAAACTCCCCGCCTTTCTGCCAGTTGTTTTAGATGACTCCATTCTGTTTCTGGTAACAGCATATGTAGCCGCTTCAGTTTCTTTTCTTTTTTGTCTGAATGGGCCTCGTCCACAGATCCAGCCTTTCATGGAGATGGATACAGGGAAGTAGAATCCAGCGGGATCGCCGGCCAGCATATACATAAATTCCTTGGCAGGGGGATGGGCCAATCCCCACTTTCCCTGTGATTGGACTGTGGATTGTGGGAGGCCTGGCGGCCATTATTGCCGGAATATTTCTGCTGGGATACTACGGATTACCGGAACCAGAGGTGCCCTACCCCGGCGTACCTGGTCCGGATAAGATTCTGCCTGGTGCTGAACCCTGGGAATTCAAAGGCGACTCCGATGTATGCTTTCTGGTAATTCATGGATTCGCCGGATCTGCCTTTAATACCCGACCCCTGGGAGAATTCTTTCATTCCCTGGGTCATACGGCTGTAGGTCCATTGCTTCCCGGTCATGGAACTACGCCAGATGAGATGCAAAAAACCAGATACTACCATTATCTAAGATATGTGAATCATCTGTACCATGAATGCCGAAGAAGGTACAAAGAAGTATTCCTGGTGGGATTCTCTATGGGAGGAACACTTGCCATGGATGTGGCCAGTCGAAATTCCTTGAGAGCTCCTGTTTCAGGCCTGGTATTGGTTTCTACGCCTGCTTTCTTTAATGGATATTTCAACGGTAGAATGATCCTTCATGATTTCAGCCTGATGCTCACTGGTGTCGCACAGATTTTTACAAACATTATCAAGCTAGATAAAAAACTGCCTGATGAAGTAAATGAAGCGAATCCCTGGGTCGGCTACCGTTTCGTTTATCCGCTTGGCCCGCTGCACAGTTTTAAAAGAGCCTTTCGTGGGGTCCGACACAGACTTCCTCTAATCACCAGTCCCTGTTGTCTGGTAATGAGCCAGAACGATGAAACAGTGAATTCGGAGAACCAGTACTACATCTATTCAAGAATCAACAGTCGAGAGAAACGGGCCTGCATGTTCCAGCTCCCCATGGATGGAACTACGAGACATGTACTTCCTACGCATAACTATGCTCGCGACAAGGTAGTGCGATTCCTGGAAGATTTTATCGAAGACACTCTGCAGGATATGTCTTTGCCACCCAGGCCGTCTGCCTGGAAGAGGTTTAAACAATTCTTCGGGCGATGAAGCACGGGTTGATCATCGCGCTTTATGGGAGACCGGCATCAAGCATCTTTGTAGCCCCCGATCCTGAGTGAAAGCACCGAAAACGGCTGAACATCGCTACGGCCGGGATATTGGCTCAACACTGAGAACGGTTGCTCATTCCCACGGCCCGGGATATTGGCTCAACACTGAGAACGGTTGCACATCGCTACGGCCCGGGATATCTGCTCAACACTGAGAACGGCTGCTCATTGCTAAGGCCCGCGCTATCTGCTCAACGCTGAGAACGGCTGCTCATTGCTACGGCCCGCGCTATCTGCTCAACGTTGAAAACGGCTCCGCTTCGTTACGGCACCCGAAGTCTGCTTAACTCTGAAAACGGCAGAACAGCCGGAAAGCCCGAGACCTTAGGCGCAGGGTTCAGCATGGCTGACCAGAATCTCTCGCAACTGCGATACCCAATCCTATTTTCAGGTCGACTCTCCATTCCCAATCCGTATTTCCCGAGGTTCAGGCCTTTCATTCCGGAATCAATCCAATCGGAGCCATCTGGCTAATGCAATCCGCACATCTTCGGCAAATACCGATAGTGAGAGATCTGATTTAGCCATGCACCTCTCGTTTCTCTGCTGCCACAACCCCTCAGCAGCAAAGCTGACTGCAGTATCCTGTTGACAGATTCACCTCCCCATTTAGTTTGGACCCAAACTAAATGGGATCAGGGTCGGAAAATCTATTATTCTTGATGAGTCAAATTCGAAGCAGCACCAACCGCATTCTTGTACAGGAAATGGAGCGCAGAGGAATTCGAAATGTATCCCCCGCCGACGGCGATGTCCTTTATGTGGTGGCTCGGTATCAACCTGTAGAAATGGGTGAGATATCCAAGCACACACATCGAGACAAATCGACCATAGCTGGTACGGTGAAAGGGTTGGTAATGAAGGGATATGTAACCCGGACTCGGGCCAGGGAGGATTTTCGCAAATACAACGTCAGGCTTACCCGGAAAGCTATCTTACTTGCCCCGATTCTAAGAGAAATTTCCGAATCTTTTCGTGGAAGCCTCTTAAAAGGTTTCAAAAAGGAAGAAGTTTATTTGCTGGGGCAGTTTCTAGAAAGAATGCAGAGCAACTTAGAGGATTCTGAATAGCCAGGATTTTCGGGTAATCTGCTGTTTAAAATCAATCGCAACTCAATGTTGAAAGAGGTGAGAGAATGGAATTCAAAGAGGGCGGAATATTTGAGCATAGCAGAAGTTTCAGTCGGCAGGCCATTCTGCAATTTGCGGAATTGACCGGCGATCATGGGGCGCACCACACAGACCATACTGACAGGATCATGGCTCATGGGTTGCTTGTAGCAAGCATCGTCACCAAAATCGGAGGCGATATGAATTACATTTCTTCCGACATGTCCATGGAATTTCGGGAACCAGTGTACGAAGACGAAGAAATCACCGGCCGGTTAACCCTGGTCCGAGTGAAGGATGGAAAGCTTCGTACCAAACTGGAAATGAAATGCGAAGTACTGAAGGCGGATGGTACTGTTGTAGTGAATGGTAGCAGCCGCGGACAGGTCCTAAAAAAGTCCATTCTGTCCAGACGGAAGGGAATATAATTCTTCCTCCCAGCCCGGACACTGGAATTCTTAAAGGATGGGGCAATGGGAACCAAATCAGCGGGTGGAACTCTGGAAAGACTTGCAGATATATTACATTCTTTTTCTAAATGACCAAACTTTTTATGACAATCAAAGTAAAGGACAGCTCTAAATGAACCTAGAAAACAAGCGAATTCAATTCAAGGCAAGATCAGAAACCTACCCTGGTTGCAGGATCGGGCAATCCATCATTGGAGTTATGGATAAAATGCTTGGGCAGACATTTCGCTGCCTTCGCCTGGATTCAACACTCTTGACGTCGGGCTCCTTTCGTAGAAGACCGCTAGCATACATCTTTTCCGGGACCCTTTTGCTTACATTACTATTGAGTTGTGCAAGTCTGCCCCCTGCACCGCAGAGCAGTTGCCAGCAAATTCCAGTGGGCCCTGGCCCAGAAGACTTTGCCCTGGATTTTTCCCGGGGGGCCGGGAAGCCACGCATCCTGGTATCAAGCCACGAACGACGGGGCTGGGAACGCGGCGAAATATACACCGTGAACCTTGATTCTACTTCGGAGCTCTCTGCAACAATACTTCCCCGTCATGGCGAGCCGGAAGGGCTTTTCTTTTCACCCCATGGAATGGACATTCGCAACGTAGAAGGACAACCCAGACTATATATAATTAATCATGGTCCTGACGAAGTTGAGGGTCCCCATCACGTGCTAGTTTATCGCATTCTTCCGGAGGCCCTGGAGTTTCTTGGATCGACCACTTCCGAGTTTTTCTACTCTCCCAATGACCTGGCAATCGATGACCGCGGAGGTTTCTATGTCTCCAACGACGCTCGTAACCGGGGCAGTCTGCTGGAGCTGGCACTATCGTTACGTAATTCTTCGGTGGTGTTCTGCAAGCCCGGCAGCATCCGTCCAGGTCCTCTGGCTTCAGCAGAGGAAACACCAGAAATGTGTATACTGGCCGCCGAGGATTTGGCCTCCGCAAACGGTGTGGCCATCCAGAGGAGCCCCCAGGGCAATTCTGATTCAGGAAAGGTATTCGTTGCCACAAGCCGGGGGA
Source organism: Leptospiraceae bacterium (assembly GCA_040217195.1). GTDB lineage: Bacteria > Spirochaetota > Leptospiria > Leptospirales > Leptonemataceae > UBA3465. The sequence continues at coordinate 523,430 of JAVJNR010000008.1, forward strand.
ACAGCCTTTATGTTTTTAGCCGGGAAGACAGCGGTAAACTGGTGGACCGGAAACCTATTTTCGAGGCTCCCATACTGGACAATCTATTCTTCGATAACGATGGTAGACGACTGCTGGTTGCTTCTCATCCCAGCGGATTGGCCTTTCTAAGGCACTTGAAGGATGGAACTGTACCTTCCCCGTCCGTAGTGTACGGAGTGAATCTTGAAAACGGAAGCTCGGAAACCCTTTATTCTAATTCAGGGGAAGAACTGTCCGCCGCCTCCGGAGCTTTCCATTACAAGGGCCAGTTGTTCATTTCCCAGGTCTTTGAACCTTTTCTGTTACGCTGTAAAAGCTCCGGGCGATAGTTCTTATGCATTCTCGCTGCCAGAGCCCTTGAAAGCGCGACACCTACTCAGGAATTTCCGTTCCTGCGGGCCCCCGGTTTATTTGCCCAATCCGGGGGCCGGAGCATCCAGCATGTTCAACGAAAGAGTCACTAACGAGTATTAGTGTCCACGGCAGGCGAACAGCCTCGCCCGGTTCGCCTTATGATCCGCGTCCGCTGTTTACTCGAACCCGCGCCGAGATACAGCCCGGTCCGGTTCGCCTTATGACCCGCATCCGCTGTTTACTCGAATCCGTGCAGAGATACAGCCTGGCCCGGTTCGCCTTATGATCCGCGCCAGCTGTTTAACCGAACCCGCGCGGAGATACAGCCTGGCCCGGTTCCCCTTATGATCCGCGTCCGCTGTTTACTCGAACCCGCGCCGAGATACAGCCCGGTCCGGTTCGCCTTATGACCCGCATCCGCTTTTTACTCGAATCCGTGCAGAGATACAGCCTGGCCCGGTTCGCCTTATGATCCGCGCCAGCTGTTTAACCGAACCCGCGCGGAGATACAGCCTGGCCCGGTTCGCCTTATGACCCGCGTCCGCTGTTTAACCGAACCCGCGCGGAAACACGATTCGGAGAAGCGGCCTGACGATCCGTCCGTTTTCCGTCGCAGCCTATCTAAGCCCCTCATTCCGGTTGTCAGCCAGGGTGCGGTGCAAAATTCTGACATAGTATGCAACATACAGTCTTAATTTCAGACAAATTTGATAAAGAAGGTGTAGAGCGGTTAAAATCCTCGGGAAAATTTGAAGTTGTTTATAAAGAAGGACATACCCGAGAAGAAATGCTCTCTGTTATTGATCAGGCAGAGGCCCTGATCATTCGGTCCGCCACAAAAGCGGATAAAGAAGTTATCGAAAAAGCATCCAAACTGAAACTAATCATTCGAGCCGGTGTGGGAGTAGATAATATAGACATTCCCGAAGCATCCAGACGGGGTATCATTGTAATGAATGCTCCTGGCGGTAACTCCGTTTCCACCGCTGAGCAAGCAATTTCGCTAATCACCTCCATGTCGCGAAACATCCCTCAGGCCAATCAATCCATGCATGAAGGAAAATGGGAGAAGAAGAAATTCAAAGGAACAGAGCTCACAGGTAAGACTCTGGGCGTTGTGGGTCTGGGACGAATTGGCAAAGAAGTTGTAAAACGAGCCAAAGGCCTTCGCATGAATGTTCTGGGCTTTGATCCATACATTCCTGCAGAAGCACTTTCCCATCTGGAAATCGACATCGTTTCCCGTGAAGAAATCATCAAGCAATCTGACTTCATCACTGTACACACCCCACTGACAGATACCACCAGGGACTTCGTAAACAAAGACAACCTGAAGGATCTAAAGAAGGGAGTGAGGCTGATTAACTGCGCCCGGGGCGGTATTTACAACGAGGAAGCAGTTCTGGAAGGCTTGAAGTCTGGCCAGATTGCAGGAGCAGCCCTGGATGTATTCACTCAGGAGCCCGTGCCTGCGGATTTTCCCCTTCTAGGAATGGAAAATGTGATCCTGACTCCTCACCTCGGAGCCTCCACTGGAGAAGCAGAATTCGCAGTGGCAATGGAAAGTATTGATGAACTGATTGAGTTCTTTGATACCGGAGTGGCTCGGAATGCCTTGAATTTTCCTTCTATTGATCCGGACAGTCTGGACTATCTGAAGCCATTCTTCGAAGGTGGTGAAAGAGCCGGTAAGCTTCTGGCTCATTTTGTAGGCGGCGATGTTAAAACCGTAGAAATGAACTACAAAGGTACCATTGCTGATTACAAGTGCGATCCAGTAACCACTGCCATCCTGAAAGGAGTGCTCAGTGTATCTCTGGGAAATGATCAATTAAACTATGTGAACGCCCCAGTCTTTGCCAAAGAACGTGGTATTCGGGTGCATGAAAACAAATCCGAAGATCCGGACACTTACAAAAGCAGCGTTGACATAAAGCTAGAAGCAACCTCCGGAAAGACGGCTACATTGAAGTTCACGGCCATTAATTCAGATCCTCTGGTAGTTTCCATGAATGAACTGCCCATCGAATTCAAGCCGGAAGGAATTCTAGTCCTCTGCGAAAACAACGATGTTCCTGGGGTTGTAGGTTCCATTGGATCCTTCCTCGGGCAGGAAAACGTAAACATTGCAAGCATTGAACTTGCTCGCAAGAAAGGCGGTAATGCTCGATCCGTTCTGGTTGTGGATGATCTACTAACTGCAGATCAACTACAACGAATGAATGAGCTGAGCCATATTGTAACCGCCATCCAGGTAGACCTGAGAAGTTAACCTGGTGCACGAAAATTGGACAATGGTTGCCAGCAGTAATGGTGGCCAGATCTAGAAAAAAAACGGCCCCCAGGGGTTGGTCTTTTTTCTGGAACGGACAAGTAGACTGGCTACGGAACAGATCTTCTAAGCCTGAGTGCGAGTCACAAGATTCTGTGCTCCGGTGCGCAGTCTTTCTGAGATAGCCCCCAGCTTCTGATTTGCCTCATTTAAGGTAGCTGCCATCTGAGAGATTCGTTGAACAGTAGATCGGCCTTCCTGCATGGAAGCCAGCTGCTCGGAGGCCTCCACAGCTATCTCTCTGGATTTCTGATTAAGCTCCACAGTATGTTTTTCAATTACATCCACTACCTGGTTTTGTTGCTCTACAGAGCCAGCCATTTCAGACAAACTTTCCTGCACTTTTTGAATATCCTGCGCCAGTCGCTCTACGAAGCCCACCGTGGATTCAGCCGAGCGCGCCCCGCCTACAATGGACTTCTGAATTTGATCTACACGACTTGAAATCTCCCTGGAACGGCCGCTGGTCTGCTCTGCCAGTTTGCCCACCTCATCGGCTACCACTTCAAATCCCCGTCCAAACTCTCCAGCTCGGGCTGCCTCAATCGAAGCATTGAGAGATAACATATTTACTTTTTCTGTAATCTCACCAATGACTTTTACCAGATCAGCGATGGATTTGCCGCCCTGTTCAATTTCAGAGATTTGTCCCTGCAGGCTCTTCAGATGTTTACTCACATCTGCAAATACAACTTTCATTTCTTCCACGGATTGATTACTACGGTGGCTCTTTTCGATGACAGCATCATGGGCGCTTCGCAGCTCCTGCACCCGATTCTGCATCTGTTGCCCCGACCTGGATTGTCCTTCCATGGAGCGATGAATACCTTCCGTAACCTGAGTCAGTCCTTCAATAGATGCGAATACCTCTTCGCTGGCTGTGGCCTGATCGGAAGACATCTCCGAAAGCTGCTCCACGAGCTGGCTTTGCTCCGTGGCTACTTCCTGAAGTTCACTGGCAGTGGAGGTTGCTTCCTGTAGCGCCGTTTGAAGGGATGTCTTCTGTTTTTCCAGGTCCTCCCTTTCCTGCTTAAGGTCTGCGTTTAATTCGCGAATTCTATCTGCCAGTCCCAGAGAAAGCAGTACCACCTGAAAAACCAGACCGGCAGGTATGGCCATACGAGTAAGTAGATTGGTAGGTATCCAACCAGGAACCGATGCTGCGAAAATCAATACAGCCACAAGCATGCCAGACCAGGAAATCAAAAACACTCGAGCAGGTCGGAAGCCTGCCCGGCTACCCTTGAAGGCCGTGATAAACAATATGGGCACAAAGGTAACTACCAGAAGCATACCAGCAATGATCGCATAGATATAGGCCGGAATCAAAGAAAGGGGCAGCAATAGAATGAACAGTGCTAAATAGGCCAGGATGATCTTATGAAGTACAGGTGCGTACTTCTTTGGAGTGAGAAAATCCAGAACGAAGGTCCCCAGAAAAATCAATGCCAGAGACATTCCAATTGGAACTGACCTCTCCGCCAGGTAAGGCCAATGCCCCAGTCCGGTCAGGTTGATTAGCCCCATCTCGGAGGCCATAAAGAAGAGGATAGCCAGCAAATAAGCACTATAGGAAAGGTAAACTCGATCTCGCAGAGAGAAAAATAACAGCAAATTATAGAAGAATATAATCAGAATTCCACCGTAGTACAGACCGGTTACAAGTCTGAGCTGGGCCGTATTCTTGTAGAACTCTTCCGGCTGCCAGACCTGCACGGGAAACTTGATTGAATCTCCGCTGGTTGCCCTTGCATAGACCTCCAATCTTTCGCCAGCTTCCAGCTCCACTGGCAATACAAAGGTTGCATGCTCCACCGGCCGGCTGTCCACTCCTCGGCCACGACCGGTGGAATAGATTTGTCCGTTAGATAGAAATACATCCAGCTCATCGTAGAGAGGATGCCCGAACTGCAGAAACCAGCGTCCTCCCTTTTCAGGAGCCATTAGCGAAAAGCGGATCCAAACAGCATCCCTGGTTAAGCCAAAACCTGTACCAAGATCGGCCCGACTCTGGAAGCTTTTGCTTCGCACCGCCGGATAGCTTTCTTCAGTCGACGAATCCAGCCAGAACTCCATATCCGAGTCCTTGAGAACCGGGGCCGATGCATCGGTTCCGGGCATTATCACCGGCTCTGCCAGGGCAGGTATGGGAAGCGAAATTATTGCCAGGAAAACAATGAAAAATTTATGGGAAACAGACATGTAATCAGAAAACTCCCCCTCCGGCTTAGTGCCGTGCCGTCCCCGGGAAAAGCCTTTTTCCTGCACTTCCCGGGCGCGCTATTGGGAAAATCCTTTGACTCCAGATCATTGGCGCAGGATTCGGATTATAACCGCTCCGGTAGCTCAGCTGGATAGAGTGACGGACTTCGAATCCGGAGGTCGCAGGTTCGAATCCTGCTCGGAGCACAATTCACTTTCCGGTTGACCGGTTTTGCGAAATCAGTGTAAACTGGCGGCCACTTCGGAATTAAGTTCCTAATTTGCCGAAAGTGACAGGGACGACATTCCCGGGAGAGATCAATGAAAACTATGGTAAAAATTCCCGGCATTGAAAACACGCCGGTTATATACAGAAACCTCAGCTTTGATGAGATTTTCGAGCATGAAAAGAAAAATGGCGAAACCAGCCTGACTGCTCAGGGAGCCATGACCGTGGACACCGGTATTTTCACCGGGCGCTCCCCTAAAGATAAGTTCTTCGTGAAAGAACCAGTCGCTGAAAAAGACCTGTGGTGGGGAAACATCAACCAGGAAGTATCTGAAGATGTTTTTAACGAACTACTGGCGCAGGTACAATCGCATCTCAGCGAAAAGCCTCTATATGTATTCGACGGATATGCTGGCGCTCGAAAGTCGACTCGGATGGTCCTGAGAGTGGTAACGGAGAAAGCATGGCAGCACCATTTCTGCACTAATATGTTTATCCGTCCTACAGACTCCGAACTGGAATCCCTGGAACCAGATTTTACTATCCTGAATGCTTCTGGCTTCAAGGACATAGACTGGAAGAAGCATGGACTGCATTCCGAGGTATTCGTTCTGTTTCACCTGGGCCGTAAACTGGCCATTATTGGTGGTACGGAATATGGCGGAGAAATGAAGAAAGGTATCTTCTCCGTAATGAATTTCTACAAGCCTCTGGAAGGCATCCTTACCATGCATTGCTCTGCAAACGTAGGCAAAGACCGAAACGATGCAGCCCTGTTCTTTGGACTGTCAGGTACAGGAAAAACAACTCTCTCCACGGATCCAAAGCGTCCCCTGATTGGTGATGATGAACATGGATGGGATGATGAAGGAATCTGGAACCTGGAAGGTGGATGCTATGCAAAAGTAATCAACCTCAACCCGGATGACGAACCAGACATCTATGCTGCCATCAAAAAAGATGCTCTCCTGGAAAATGTAGTTCTGGAAAACGATGGTAGAGTAAACTACGGCGATGGTTCCAAAACAGAGAACACTCGAGTTAGTTATCCAATTCATCACATCCCGAATCGGATTGAAAGTGGAGTTGCCGGTCAGCCGGAAAACATAATCTTTCTAACCTGCGACGCATTTGGAGTTCTTCCTCCAGTAGCAAGACTGACTCCCGAGCAGGCCATGTATCATTTCCTTTCAGGATATACTGCCAAGGTAGCCGGAACGGAACGCGGAATTACCGAGCCCCAGGCAACATTCTCCGCTTGCTTCGGTGCTGCCTTTATGACTCTGCATCCGACTCGCTATGCCAAACTGCTGGGCGAAAAAATGAAAAAGCATAATACTCGTGCCTGGTTGGTAAACACGGGCTGGGCTGGCGGTCCTTATGGCGTGGGTCAGAGAATGAAGATCAAGCTCACTCGCTCTATCATTGATGGTATCTTCGACAAGTCCCTGGATCATGACGATTACACTCATGATGATGTAATGAATCTGCAGATCCCCAATAAACTGCATGATTACGATAAGCAGGTGCTTCATCCCTGGGAATCCTGGTCCAAGAAAGAGGACTACGAAGCTCAGCGCAAAAAACTGGCTGCCATGTTCGTTAAGAATTTCGAACAGTACATCCAGGGCGGTGCTGAATTCGATTTTACAGAGTTCGGACCCAAGGTTTAATTCACCCGACTTCTGAATGGAAGGCCTCCTGCCTACGGGCTCAGGGGGCCTTTTTTGTTTCTGGTTTCTCCTGCACTCTGTACCAGGCCCGGAGGCGGATTTTCTCATTGATCACTAACGAATCGACGGAAGCTCTGGTAGCATTTTAATGACAACTCTCAAAAGCCCGTACACATTTGATGCAGAATAGACAACAAAAGCTGAGGTTACTGCTTGCCTTAACGAAACGAGATTACGTGGTTCAGTTTGCTGGAGCTGGGCTGGGGATTGGCTGGCTTTTTATTCAGTACCTATTTCAGATCGCACTATTCTATTTGATCTTCGGCGTAGTTCTGGGCGGCGATTCCTCTGATCTGGGCCTGGAATCACGAAGGCTTACCGGACCGGGATTTTTGAATTATCTGCTGGGAGCCATGACTCTGTGGCTTCCGCTATCGGAAATGATTCAGCGGTCTGGCTCCATACTGTCTGAGAACCGAGCATTGATTCGTAGAACTCCTGGTGCCCTGGATGCCATGTCGGCGGTGCCGTTGCTTCAGGGACTATTTCACTTCACAATTCTATTTGTGGCATCCAGTGCAATTGCATGGCTGGGACCTTTACTCGGTCCGGTTTCTACAGCCAATGCTGCTACCGGGGATGCCTACCCGCCCTTTAGCTTTATTCTGGCCTATGGCACCGGCATCCTGTTTCTGTTGATCTGCTTTCCTCTATCTCTTTATCTTCAAAGGACCTCTGTGCTGCTCAAGGACCTTTCCCCGATTTTGAGATTACTTCTTCAGATTCTTTTCTGGTCCACGCCCATGGTGTATGTCATCCATCGAACAGACATTCTCAGTATTATGAGCTGGAATCCGCTGTTCTGCATGGTAGATGTTCAACGCTATCTAAGCTACGGCCTGGAGTTGCAGATCACTTCCTTTGCTGGACTTATCTGCCTGGTTCTACTTAGCGGTCTGGCCGGGCTGCTATCAAGATTCCGACTGAGGGAGGTCAGCGCCGATTTCCTTTAGAGAGTCGCTGCAGGCAATGGGTGTAGAACTTAAAGTAAGGGGACTCTATAAAGAGTATCCAATCTTCGCAAACCTGGGGCAGAGGCTCCGAGCTGCATTAAGCTTTGGTCTATGGCTTCCTGCCAGAAGGCATGTTGCAGTGTCGAATCTCGACCTCCATCTGGGATGGAACAACCCGGACAAATCCAATACTTCGCATGAAGCGCCGGAATCTTCCGAAAAAAATGATCCAGATTCCGGTCTTATTGTAGGAATAGTGGGTCCCAACGGAGCCGGCAAGTCCACATTTCTGCGAATCCTATCCGGTGTCAGTCGACCAAGCGCCGGTAAAATTGAATTCCAGGGAACGATTCGAAGCATTCTAGAACTGGGAGTGGGCTTTAGCGCTGAATTGACCGCAAGGCAGAACATTGAACACAATGGAGTGCTCTGGAATTATAGCTACAGTCAGTTAAGGAGCAAAACCGATGAAATCCTTGAGTTTGCTGAACTATTAGACTACGCCGACCAGCCAATTAAGACTTTTTCCACAGGAATGCAGATGCGCCTGGCATTCTCGGTTGCCACACTGGAACGCAGCGATTTGCTTCTGGTGGACGAAGCACTGGCCGTGGGTGATGCAAGCTTTCAACAGAAGTGTCTGGATCGCTTTAGAAAATACAGACAAGACGGGTCGTTAATTCTGATTGTCAGTCATGATATGAATCTGCTTCGAAGCGTATGCGATGAGATGGTTCTACTCAATCGAGGAAAGTTGGAGATGCGGGGGAACCCCACGGATGTATCCAGAAGATATATGGATCTCATTGCTCAGAGTCCCGGTAGCTCAGACCTATCGCAGAGCAATGACGGAACTCTACGCAGTAGAATTCGAATTCTGAATGAACAGGAAAAATCGGTGAATCGATTCTACAGCGGAGACCGGGCCACTATCTCCATTGAGTTGGAAGCCACCGAGGAGATTTCAGACCTAACCTGTGGGATCCACATTGAAACAGCCACCGGAGTACTCGCTTTCGGAACCAATTCTTATCTATTGAGAAAAGAATTCCATGGAAGTAAGAATACTCAGGAACTTCGATTTAATCTTAAGATGAACCTTGGACCCGGAAAATATACCGTGGGCTATTCGCTGCACAGGGGGAGAAGCCATGCCACAGATTGCTTCTTCTGGAGTCATGTAAGCGAAAGCTTCGAGATAGAAGCTCCCACCGATCAGCTTTTTGAGGGCAGCAGTAACCTGGAGCCAGAACTTGAAATCCGATCTGTACAGGACTGAAGTAGATCTCAGCGGGATTTATCCGAAAGGCACTGCACCTGTAATCAAGCTTGCCGATGCAAAGGAACTGCAGGATCGACTTTCCTCCTATTTTGAACCAGAATCTCTGTTGCCACTCTATACCGGCATCCTGGCTCTGCGAAGAGATAATCCGAAAGACTGGAAAAACCTGAGAGAGAGCCTGCAACTTCGCTTTGTACCCGATCAAGAATCAGCTTCAGGCGCATGGCTGGATCTAATGTTTCTTCTCTACCTGGACCGGCATGTGGATTCTGATGCACTGGATTATTATTCAAGAGCTCTGCAAAGAGGCCTCCGTCCAGACCTGATTTCCACTCTTATCGCTCGCAGCTGCGATTTGCCTGCAAAAAGGCCCACTCTAGTTCGTAGCTTGAATGCACGTATTCGGCTGGCAATCTTGAAATGGATAGCTTTGCTCCCAGGCTCCGAACAAGAAATAGAGCAAAAAGGGAGCCTTACCGCCGGGCAGGACTCAAAGAAAAATCCCGGGGCAGGACAGGAGCCCGGGAAAAACCGCAATCCTGGCCCGGAGCCCCCCCGAAATGAGGATCAGACGCCAGGCAGCACTGAAATGGACGATGGCCTGATTCCTCAGGATAGAGCTGCCGGGACAGAAAGGCAGGCACCCGTAGAGAACGGAGCAGGAAAACAGAATTACAGCAGGCCTACTCTTGGATTTGTCATTCCAAGGTTTGGAGAGGGATTCGCCGGTGGCATTGAGTATCTGGCGCGAAAAGTTACGGAACTCCTGGAATCCGAATTCAACATCCGAATCTATACTACATGTGCCAGTAACTATCTGACCTGGGCGAACGAACTGGCAGTCGGAACTTTTTATTCAGGGAACGTTCAGATAAACCGCTTCGAAGTGGATCATGAGCGAAACCTTCCTGAATTTGTGAGCGCTGAAAAAAATCTTAAGCTTAGATTATCCGATTCCAATGCCAGCAAGAAAGAACTGGAAACCCTCACGCAACAATGGATAGAAGCCCAGGGCCCCATCAGCCGTACTCTGGAAGAAACTCTGTTAAAGGATGCACGGTCCGATTTGGATGCCGTTCTATTCTACACCATCCAGTACAGTTCCACCCTCAGGTTGCTCAGTAAAGTGCGAAGCCTGGTGCCTGTTGGCCTGGTTCCAGCTGCCCATCCTGATTGGACTCTTTCCATTCCTTATTTGATCCACTGCCTGCAGGCAGCCGATCTATGGATTACCAGTACTCCTGAGGAAGAATCCCTCCTTCGAGCAAAGTTGGATGGTATGGGCAACCAGAACTCAACAGGCACTCCTCCGGCATTAGGCACTCCTCCGGCATTACCGGGAGGACTACCTGTTCGGCTGCCCGGAAAAAGACCGCAAATGCAGCCGGTGCATGGATTGGAGGGGCAGCAATTTCTATTATTTGTAGGTCGTCTGGATGTGTCCAAAGGAGTGGATGAGCTGATTGAGTATTTTCTGATCTACAAATCTGATAAGAACCGCGATCCGGGGCTGAAGCTAGTTCTAGCAGGAAATGCGGCCATGGCCATTCCGGAACATCCGGATATTGTGATGACCGGTTTTGTAAGTGATGCAGAGCTGGAATGGCTTTATGCCCATGCCCGAGCTCTGGTCAATCCATCCCATTACGAAAGTCTTTCCATTGTTCTACTGGAAGCCTGGGCCAGAGGATTGCCTACTATTTCCAGCGGTCAGAGCGCTGTTATGGAAGGCCAGACTGCCAGAAGCCAGTGTGGCTTTTGTTATCGCAACCGGGAGGAATTCTTTCTGGCCGTTCAATCGATTACCGATCTTTCAGACGTTTCCCGAAAGGGCCCATCTTTCATCTCTGAAAATTACAATTCAGAAGTGATCCGGCAAAACTACACTTCCGCCCTACAGAAATTGATTACTTCCAGGAATGATATGTAAGAGCCAATCGAATGAATTTCCTGACGGATTGCTCATCTTTCTTGCGAAGTGGATGAGAATCGTTGAATCTGAGGCCCCGGCTACCATCGTAATGAAGGCCTGATAAGCCACTTGCCCGAGCGCGTTCCACGACTCTGGACTGGCAATGCACTCGAACGAAATACTCCTGGTCCTTGTGTTCCAGTCTAACAGTGGTCCCTTTTCCTGAACGGGCCATATAGGAAGGAGCATTCCATTTCAACGTCTCAGACACTCCTCCAATGGGCTCCTCCCTGGCTACATCAAGAATCAACTCCCGAAGCCTATTTATGCTTCGCTGCACGTCTGGCGGGGCAGTTTCCAACCTCTTTTTGATCTGTGCAGGTATGGACTCTCGTTTCATGGTATTAAAATCTAAAAATCCGGTGCCGTGAATTGAAGCCCCAATGGCTGGCTGCTTGGTGTCTACAGCCGGAGCTTACGCTCATCCAGAGAGCGTAATTCCTCTTCGCTATAACGTGAGCTGGAACTTTCAGTGGATTCTGCAACAGCTTCCCTATGGTTACATTGAAAACAGATCAGATCCTCCGTGCCCAGGGTTTCGAGCTCATAGTTTTCCAGGGTTTCCGCTTCCAATTGCTCGAGCCGGCTCTCCGGAAACATTGGCTGTCCGCATTTTGGACAGGGCTTCACTCGCCCCTGCTTTTCCTTCGAATCAATGCTAAAACGATCATCGAAAACAAAGCATTCCCCCTGCCAGAAGCCATCTGGATACTTCTTTAGATAGTTGATGATTCCGCCTTCTATTTGAAATACATTTTCATAGCCTTTGCTTCGCATGAAAGGAACAACCTTTTCACATCGAATGCCTCCGGTGCAGAATGTTACCAGAGTCTTATCCTTGAACTTATTCAGTATTTCATATTTTTCACGAAAATCGGAGAATTTCTCCAAGGGCATTCTATAGGCTCCTTTGAACGAGCCTACCAGGGATTCAAAATCATTTCGCACATCAATGGGAACCACCTGGCCGGATTGCATCAACCGATGAAATTCCTCTGGAGTCAGAAATCTTCCCTGATTGGCATTCCAGTCTATGGGTTCACCAAAGGTAATAATCTCCGCTTTTACTTTTAATCGAAGCCGGCGAAATACATAGTGGTCTCGATTGGTTCTCTGTCTTTTTATCTCTGCACCCTTCAAAAATGCAAACTCCGAGGTTGCCAGCATTTCTTCGACAAATGCATCCAGGGCTTCCGGCAGGCCACAAAACCCGCAATTGATGCCTTCCGGTGCAATCAATACGGTACCGTGCAAACCATGATTCTCTGCAATACTGAGTAGAGCGGTGCCCAGTTCTTCGGGCTGTGCAATGGAAGCAAACCGATAGAAATTGATTACATCACCGGTGCGGCCTTCCGGGTATTTCTTGCGTCGGGGCATACATCCAGCGAAGCGAATGTGCATGGTAGGGCAAGCGGAAAACCGCAATCAGGAAAATCGATGCGGTTTTGCCAGAGCCTGAGCTGAGTGGCTTACAGGCCACTGACGTCCAGGCCGGGCGCCCGAAAAAATGGGTCTGCAGGATGCAGGGCCCCGGGCGCCGCGGTCACGTTTTCAGTTCAGCTCAAGGACCGGAACTCAGTCGGATTTCCGATATTGCTGCATCCTCCCACTTGGAGCCCTTACTAACTCCGGTCACTTCCAGCCGGATAGCAGAGACACCGTTGCAGGAGCCCACATGTTGATAGTCCATGATATTATCTTCCAGATTCGCGGACCTGGAAGTAGAGTCATGAGGATTGAAGCAAACCAGGTTCACATTCGTAATCCTGTTATTCTGATTATACAGTTCTTCCGATTTAGCGAATCCATTTACCAGTTCTACATTCACATAGTCGTAGGTACGATCGAATGTAATGGTCATGGACTCACCAACTCCGCCATTCTTGCTGGTCTGCCATGATGTTGAGAACGAACCGTCAAAAGCCTGCTCTGGAGAATACACATGCTCCCGACCTACAACATCGCTGTCTACCCAGCTAGTGGCATCGAGAGTGGCGGTGCCAAATCCTTGAATAGCAACCTCTGGCTGGACTTTTACATCTCCCTGGCCTACGGTTTCTCTGAGGACCCAGTGTTCCTGACCTTTCCAGATGTTGAATTTAACAAAATCCCCTTCTTCATCCACCTGATAGCCTTTCTTTCCCACGGGCAGAGTTCCCACAGTTCGACGATTGCGATCCGGTCGGTCATAAATCTTGGTTTCGTTTAGAGCCGTCAGGATGATCTTTTCTCCGATGAAAATATCTCCGGAAGGAACCCAGGCTACCTCATCAAGTCCGGCAATTCCAACCTGGGAATACTTTTTACCGTCCACTTCCTTTTCTCGAATGAGCCGAAAAGACTCCCCTCGGGCCAGTCGGGCCACCGCTTTGCGTTCTTCGGTGCCAGGCTTGTCATAGGCCACGGTAGGTATGATGGCAAATCCAGGAACGGCCAGCTTTCCTTTCTTATCCGAAATCTGAATTGCACTATCCGGAATCCAGCCTTTCGTGTCGCCGGACATCTTAATCTGAACCAATTTCTCGCCACCGATTTCACGGGAATCTGTGACCGTTACTTCCTCACCCGGACGTACTTTTCCAATGGTCTCAGGATGTGCAAGCTCCGGATCATCGATTACTGAAGCGGACTCGAGTACAATTCCTCTCTGACCATCACCACACTGGAGGGCCAATGCCAGCAGGCAGAGTACCGGTACGATTTTCCAATTCTTTCTCATTTAAACTCCCCTAATATTCGCATTGCTGCTTAGTTTTTTTATTCCTACATACATTTCTGTCTCTGGAACAATCTCAAATTCTGTAAGATTGATGACTCATTTCTATTCAAGCATTTGCAGATCTATCGCAGACTGAGCACCGAGATCTTATTGTCAGCCGCGACATAGAGTTTGAGTGACCGGGAATCGAATGCCAACGCATCTACCTCATCGTCGGCCAGCCCCTGTTCGGCGGTAAAACTGGACCATCCGGTGCCCTGGTCCGTGCTAAAAGAAATGCCGTTATCGGTGGCCACAAGTACCATAGTCCCAACTGCAATGATATCGTTTACGCTACCGCTCTCAAAATGCCGGTAGCCGGACTCATTGAGTAAGTGGATGCCATCGTCGCCGCCGGCCCAGACACTTCCATCGGAAGAACAGGCGAGCGCCGGAGAATCCTCTATCTCATCGGATGAGTCCAGCCTACTTAACTGTCCGGGAGCGCTGCGAAGAGCCCGGGCAACACCATCTTCGAAGGATACCCAGAAACTTACCGAACCTGCACTTCCAGAACAAACAGCCAGCGCCAGAGCATCACCGCCTGGATCATATCCACTAAGAGGCTTCCAGGATTTACCGGCATCCTCGGTCATTACGGAACCTTCTTCTGTGAGCGCCAACCAGCGAGCAGAGCTCAATATTGCTACATCCTTTACTTCATTGGAAGGCAGGCCGTTGGATGCTCGGAAGCGGCTCCAGGTTTGCCCTCCATTATGACTGATCCAGAACCCGGAGCCCTCGCCCTCGGTAGACCCCAGGGCGATTCCGTTGCTACCCGATGTATGGATGGCATCAATGGTTCCGATTTTCTGGCCCAGCACTGTAGGCTCCAGGGTCTGCCAGATTGCACCGCCGTCTTTGGAGATACTCAATGAATTATTATGCACAACATAGATAGTGCCGTCCAGGGATACCTCTAACATGCGAATTTCCGAGTTTCCCACAGGTCCAATCTGTCGGTCCAGATTCAGACTCTTTCCGCCAGGGGCTACCTCCAGGCCCAGATAGGTCCCAAATACCCAGCCCTGTTTTCCCGTTCTTTCATGAATGATTTTATACCAGTAGTTAGACTTTCCATCCGCCTGGCTCATTTCATTGCGGCGTTTAATGACAGAAACCCTGTCATTTTTTTTCATCACAGTGACTACATCTCCGTTCACAGTGGGCACTCCCCGCAGATTTACATAATCTCCCAGGATTCGGGCCTTCTGGCCGGAGGGATTGGCCCAGAGCGGGAAACAGGACAGAACAAATAGAAGAGCAATCTTTCGCATCGGTGCATCGTATAGTATCTTGAATGTCAGTCAATCAACTTAGGCGGCTTCGCCCATACATTTGATATTCAACCCGGCCAAACCAGAAAAGAGCTTCCAGGGACCAGAGAGCAGCCTCCAGGATCGAAAAGAACAGATTTAATCCGGGATTTTCAGGTTGAAAGTTAGCTCAATGGAGTTAGCCTCTGGCTTTTTATGGAGAGACGATGATTCTAAAGCTAACCATTCGACCCGGGGACACCGAGGATGATATTCGAGATAAGCAACTGTTTGTTCCCATGCTGGCAGCCGCGGTGGGCCTGAGCGTTGTGGTGGCATCTATTCAGTACTACGTAATTAATAGTGGCTCTGCGATAATTCCACTTGTTCTGGCCGGTGTTTTCTTTATCAATCTGCTGCTGCTCATTGCCACTGGCAGTATTGCACTTTGTCATAACATTGCCTTTCTTGCCCTGCTCACCCTACCGGCGCTGGATCAGTGGGCCCTGGGCGGATTTGTAGCCACAGGGGGACTGGCTATATGGGGTATGGGAGGGCCTTTTGGAGGAATGATCTTTCGAAGTCTTCCTGAAGCTATGATCCAGTTTGTCCTCTATTTGATAGTTTTTGCTGTGGCAATCCTGGCTGAACAATGGTATCCATCTCCGTTTGCCGGTGTTCCAAAAGAGGCCTCTGTGTTTCTTCTAATTGGAAACCTGGCTGCATTTATGGGCTACATAATGGTGAACGTGATGCATTTTCGGATGCAGCGGGATGAAGCTCAAAACGCCCTGAGAGAGCAGCACTCTCTTCTCCAGGAGGAAAAACATCGGTCCGAAAACCTGCTTTTAAATGTGCTACCGGCCCGGATCGCAGACCGATTAAAAGCAGAGCCCGGGCCCATAGCCGAGGGCTTTGACGATGTATGTATTATCTTTGCCGATATTGCAAATTTCACTCCTCTGGCATCCAAAATGGAACCCACCAGACTTGTGGGCATACTGAATGAAATCTTTTCTAGATTCGATGACATTGCAGAACAGTACGGACTGGAGAAAATCAAAACCCTGGGCGATGCTTACATGGCAGCTGCCGGTTTGCCGGAAAAGGTAGATCGCCCGGCCCAGAGATGCGCTGAAGCAGCCCTGGCCATGCAGAGTACGCTGCGCACGATCCACATCCCGGAAGCACCGGACATTCAATTGCGTATTGGTATTCATTCCGGCCCGGTGGTAGCCGGAGTGATAGGACGAAAGAAGTTCATTTATGATCTATGGGGCGATGCAGTGAATACAGCCAGTCGAATGGAATCCCATGGAAATGCCGGGCACATCCACATTAGCGCGGAAGCGTCTCGTCTTCTGGACGATGAATTCGTTCTTCAGGCCAGAGGACAGATCGATATTAAAGGAAAGGGTCTGATGCCCACATATTTCCTTCTGAGTAAGAAGTGAGTTGTGTTAATCGTTTCTGTGCGGCCGGTAGAAACCTGTGGTTCCCAAATATGATGGATTCTCCCTATTCTCATGAATAATTCGGCCTGATCCCTGGGCTCAGAACTCAACGTCCATGCCGCTTCGAATTCAACCAGACCTCATGAAACTGGCCAATACGCTACATCGAAGTTCTACCAGACCGAGAATGATCCTCTGCAGTGAACCTGGAAACCCGATTGAAAGCTTCCTCTCAGGCGCTTACTGTTCTACCGGCGGGAAAGATTGCAAATAGAGCCATAAAGCGTCCAACTCCACGTCCGTCATCTGGCTAAACGACGGCCACGGCATAGTGCGATCGAGCACTCGACCATCCGGACGTACCCCCTGCCGCATGGCTCTGAAAAACTCCTCTTTGCTCCATTTACCAATACCGTACTTTCTGTCGAAGGTGATGTTGGGTGCCCGAGGAGTACCCGGTGCTTCGCCCATCATCTTTTGCCCTCCAAGATCTACTCCGTGGCAATGGTGGCATCCCCGGGATAGATATCGACCAAACTCTTCCGTTGGCTCCGCTTTCACAACCTTCGACGGATTGATGGCATGATTTATCCGCTCTACGGGTAGTGCACCAGGTAACCCGAGGGCGACCAGAAGAATGGGGCCCGGTCCAAGTTCGGTTCCGGGTAGTTCCTTATCTACCGCAGGAAGGGTGTTAATATAGGAAATGATCTTTGCGAGTTCGTCATCGCTCAAATGAGCGTATTCATTGGATGGCATGAAGGCCAGTGGTCTGCCGTCCTCTCCCACTCCATGCCGCACAGCCCGCACGATTTCAGCCGCTGTGGGTCTTCGGCTGCCGGCACCGCCCGTCAAATTCGGAACGACAAGGCGACCAATGAGAAAGCTTTCCCCGGTGATTTTACCCTCGAAGCCGCTCATATGGCAATCAATACATTGCCTGGCAGAGTAAAGTCTCTTTCCTTCGGCCACCGATATGGCATCTGCGGGAATCTCGATATTATCCGCCGGAAAATCGTACACCCGATGCATTCGCCAATAAGCAGTTCCATAAAGCGCCGCAGCCGCAATCAGTAGCACCGCGGCCGAACCCAGGATGATAGTTTGCAACGTTTTCATTCACATACCTTGATAAAGAATCCCTCGCGGATGTTCTCTTCGGCATCGCCAGTCAGGGGCCGTCATTGGCAACCGCCTCCGAAAAAAACGAAACTCCCGGCCTGGCGCCACCGAGTAATAGGCTCTCCATTTCTCTGGTCAATCATTCTGCAAGTTCGCGAATTGGACGAATCAGTTAAGACCTATTGCTGCTTCGCTTCACCGCGTTGTCAGTGTAGCATAATGAAAAAATACCACCTGAAATCCACATAGAAAAAGGGAAAAGGGTACATCCAGAGCAGCAACAATGAACCCCTAGCGCCTGGCCCGAATAAGAATTCGAATCGGGGCCGGAAGCCCATCTTTTAAAAAACCGGGGCGATCAGCATCCAGAAATTCTTCCAGGACCGGAAGTCCTGTATCGGCATTCAATTCTGCGGAGTAGTCCCACTGCTTGAGAATTTCAATCTGGCGAAATCCGCTACGATGTAGATAGTTTTTTAGAGTGCCAGCATCCGGAACATGCCAGATTCCTCGGGCCCCGGCATATTTTCCCGGCGGAAAAATGGCTCTTGGATAAGGAGCGGCCGGATCTTCCAATATGGCCATGGATTCTAGATACAGGACCCCACCTGTCTTTAATGATCCATGGATGGTACGTAATAGATCGATGGGATCGGTACGATGGTAGATCACTCCCCAGCATAGAATGGCATCAAAGGATAATCCCGAAAGATCAGCCGTAGCCGGGGCGGTGTCCGAATCCTGGGCCGAAGTTTGCCTAATATTCACATCTTCGGGCTTTTCTCCACCAGACCTGAGCCCGGAGGCATTATAAGGTTTTTCAGTGCCGGCAGTTGATTTACCGAAGTCCCGGGCGGAAGTTCGATTAATATTCACATCTTCCGGCAGTTCTGCCCCCGCGTGGACACTGCTCCATCCGGATTCGTTGCATGCATTCGGATTCGAATTTAGTGCATCATGCGCGGCAGGAACAAAGCGAATCTTTCGAATGGGATGCTCCATGCTGAGCATTTCCTGTAGGAATCTAAATTGTTGAAAAAAGGAAGGGGCCGGATCCATTCCGATCAGTCGGCCACCGGTCTTGATCTGGTGCAAACGAAGCAAGTAGTAACCATTGTTGCAGCCCAGATCCAGCACATCTCCATCCGTGATGGAAGAGTCTTCTCTCAGAAAGGGAAGGCAGTGCTGCCATTTGGCATCGCTGTTCCAGTGCGATGCGACTGGCTGCCC
The DNA here is from genome assembly GCA_040217195.1 of Leptospiraceae bacterium. Lineage (GTDB taxonomy): Bacteria > Spirochaetota > Leptospiria > Leptospirales > Leptonemataceae > UBA3465. The sequence continues at coordinate 542,331 of JAVJNR010000008.1, forward strand.
GAAAAATGAAAACGGCCCTTTTCTGTATGGTCCCAGCTCTTCTAGATAGTGATTCAGTTCATCCCGCTGCCGGGACGAAAGATTGGATTTCGATTCCAGGTTAGCTAATGGGCCGCTCTCTATAGAAGAGGAACCCTCCTGAGAAGGACCTACCTGAATGGTAGGTCCGATCTCAAGAATACTGGTTTGAATGCTTTGAGCAAATTCCAGGGCTCGCTTGAACTTAACTTCATCCACGCTGGATGTCCTATTTTAGAGCCACTCTGTCCTTTTCCAGACCCAGCTTATACTCTTTGTCTGTAGAGAAATCGCCTTTCAGGATAGCCTGGCTTAGAGTGTTTCCCACATCCTTTTGAATCAGTCGTTTCAGAGGTCGGGCACCGAATTGAGGATCGTAACCCTTCTTGGCCAGATGATTGATCAGTGTGCTTTCCACCTTCACATTCAGACCAGCCTCCCTGGCTCGCTGAACAATCTTTCGAAGCTGTATCTTTACAATGTCCTTCAAAGCTTCCTCTGAAATTGGATGATAGTAGATAGTATCATCCAGTCGATTCAAGAACTCGGGACGAAAAAATGTATGAAGCTCCTTTTCGATCAAAGCCTTCTTTTCTTTCTCGGATTTGGAGCTATCCATAAGATGATGGCTTCCAATGTTAGAGGTCATTATGATTATGGTATTTTGAAAATCCACCATCCGGCCCTTGGAGTCCGTAAGTCTGCCATCATCGAATAGCTGCAAGAACAGATTGAATACATCCGGATGAGCCTTTTCCACTTCATCGAACAGAATTACCTGATAGGGCCTTCTACGCACAGATTCAGTGAGCTGACCGCCTTCATCGTATCCCACATATCCAGGAGGAGCACCGATGAGTCGAGCCACAGCATGCTTTTCCATGTACTCTGACATATCGATTCGAAGCATTGCATTTTCATCGTCGAATAGAAACTTGCTCAAAGCCCGGGCAGTCTCGGTTTTACCTACCCCGGTGGGACCTACAAACATGAAAACTCCCACCGGCCGATTCGGATCGCTCAATCCACTTCGATTCCTTAAGATTGCTTCACTTACTTCCTGAAGTGCATGGTCCTGACCTATGACTGTGGTTCTGAGTTGATCGAACATACCCAGAAGCTTTTCTTTTTCACCCTGCATCATTCTAGACACAGGAATACCGGTCCATCGAGAGACTATGGTTGCGATGTCTTCATCAGTGACCTCTTCTTTCAGATACTGCTTCTTGCTCTCCTCAATCTTCTTTTCCAGGGCTTTAAGCATGTTTTCCAGAGTGACCAGCTTACCGTATCGGATTTCGGCCACTCGATTCAAATCACCAATTCGTTCTGCTTCCTTTTCCTGCATTCTCCAGGAATCGATTTCTTCGCGCAGGGACTTTGCTTTTTCCACATCCACGCGCTCAGCTTCCCAGACTCCTTTCTTGTTCATGAATTCTTCTTCAAGATTGGCCAGCTCTCGACCCACAACTTCGAGCCTTTGCTTGGATACTGGATCCTTCTCTTTTTTCAGAGCCTCCCTTTCGATCTTCAGAGACTGAATCTTCTTGGATATGATATCCAGTTCTTCCGGAAGGGAATCCAGTTCGATGCGCATTTTACTCATGGCTTCATCGATTAAATCCACAGCCTTGTCCGGCAGGAATCGATCGGTGATATAGCGATTTGAAAGCTTGGCTGCAGCCACTAGAGCACTGTCAGTTACTCGAATACCATGATGCAGCTCATAACGGTCTTTCAATCCCCGAAGAATGGTAACAGATTCCTCTTCAGAGGGCTCCTTGACATACACCGGCTGAAAGCGCCTTTCCAGAGCCTGATCTTTCTCAATGTATTTCTGATACTCTTTAAGAGTCGTAGCTCCAATACATCGTAGATCTCCTCGAGCAAGTGCAGGCTTGATCATATTGGATGCATCCAGGGAACCTTCAGCAGCACCAGCGCCAACAATGGTATGGATTTCATCTATAAAGAGGATGATTCTACCATCGGATCTCTGAACCTCATTAAGCAAAGCTTTGAACCGGTCTTCGAATTCTCCGCGATACTTGGCTCCTGCAATCATGGATCCCAGATCCAATGCATAGAGTTCTTTATCCAGCAGGCCTTCCGGTACTTCACCGGCTACAATCTTTCCGGCAAGACCTTCTACAATGGCCGTTTTACCGGTTCCGGGCTCACCAATCAATATTGGATTGTTCTTCGTTCTTCGGCTGAGCACCTGCATGATTCGTCGAATCTCTTCATCTCGACCAATCACTGGGTCCAGCTTACCTTTACGGGCTGAATCGTTCAGGTTTCTGGCATATTTGGACAGAGCCTCGATCGTATCTTCGGGGTTGTCATTTGTTATGGGCTGACCGCCTCTCATTTCATTAACCGCCTGCTTGATCTCTTTTGGGTCCAGACCCAATCGTTTTAGTTCCCCGGTTAATTTCTGAGTATCATCTTCCAGATAGGCCAGGGCAATATGTTCCGTGGACAGATATTGATCGTCTCGATTCTTGGCGATCTTATCTGCCCTTTGAAGCAACTGGGCAAATCCCCTGGATGGTCGGATTTCCATTTCGCCTTCGGCTCTGGGAAGTGTTCCAAGATGACCTTCCAGAAGTCCCAGCACTGTGCTTTGAGACACTCCCATCCTTTCCAGAAGCATGGGACCCATCCCTTCCTCCTGGCGGAATATTTCGTAGAGTAAATGCTCCGGCATTACCTCAGGATTTCCTCTTTCCTGTGCTATCTCCTGAGCATTTTCAATGGCCTCATGGGCTTTGGTTGTTAGTTTATCTAGTTTCATATCATGGCTCCTGGCGCCTGGACTAAACCTTCTGGTATTCTTTCCATCATGCACATATTCATCTCTGCAAAGAGATCTGAACTTATATCAATATTGCTTTGTATACTACCGCTCTGTTGCATACCAGCTTACCCGGGATGAACCCTGTATAACATAGATCGGTGATGAGCTGAATGGTATGGCAATGCTCATACTGTAGTGTACTCTAACTCTGCTTCTAGCATTCGTTCATTCACCAGAGGCCTATCAGTCTCTTCCATCTTTGTTCTATACATAAGGCCATAGCAAGGAATGGACCAGGCTCTGACAATTGCATCGGGCGATCCCTGTGATTCTGAAGCAAAGTCATTGTCGATTTGTCAGTGAGGTTGGAAACTCTGGCAGTTTCCATGTATTCTGAGATTGGTTCTCAACAAAAGGCAAAACCCGGAATTTTTACAGCAAAAGAATGCACGGCTGGCAGATTCTATTGACAGCCTCATTGCAAATCCATTCTTGTTCAAGGCGGGATCAGCGATCATCGCGGCGCTTCCGCCAATTTGGAAAAAGGGCACAGGCCAAATGGCACCTCTTCTAAGAATCGCAAAGAAGCACGGAATCAAATTTGTATTACTCTTCGCTTTAATCGGCGCATTTGTGTACTTGTACGGAGTTAATCCGAAGTATCAGGGATACGCTGCCGATCAACCCATCCCATTCAGCCACAAGATACATGCTGGGGAGCTTGGCGTAGACTGCCAGTTCTGCCACACTAGTGTGGACAAGAGTGCGATGGCAAGCGTACCGGACACAGCAACCTGTATGAAATGTCATGCATACGTTGCCTCCGACAGTCCGGATATTCAATACCTCCGAAAAACCTATGAAAAAGGGATCCCCATGCGCTGGAATAAAGTGCATGACCTCCCTGACCATGCAAAGTTTTCGCATAAGGTTCACATTGCCCGTGGCTATGACTGCGCTCAATGCCATGGAAACGTTGCTGAAATGGACAAGGTGGAAGTAACCAGCGAGTTTAACATGGGCTGGTGTGTTAACTGCCACCGAGACCAGGCCAAGCAAATGAACCTGGATAAGGAGCCTGGAGGCAATCATAGCCTGGGCATTACCGACTGTAGCACCTGTCATTATTGAGATCACTGGAAGGATCGACCTGGTTGGATTTCATGGAAACAAAGAATAGAACTAGAAAATACTGGCAATCTCTGGAAGAGAGGAACGCTCCTCCTGCAGAGAACTATAAAGAGCCCGAGTTTGGCATGTCCAAGAATGAGATGGTTGCCGAACTCAAAAAGAAGCCCGTAAGCCGGAAGAACTTCCTCAAATTTATGGGTGCAGGCGCCGTTCTGGTGCAAGCCGCATGCCGCCGGCCCACCGAGCAAATCGTACCGGCTGTAATCCGACCGCCCGAGGATATTCCGGGCGAAGCAAACTATTACTCCACAGTAGCTCCCGATGGAACCGGCCTGGTGGTTCGGACTTCGAATGCAAGGCCAAACAAGATTTCGGGAAACCCGGAACATCCGCTGACTAAAGGCGGAGTATCCAGTTATGATGTGGCCAGCATTATGGATCTTTATGATCCTGATCGTCTGCGCAAGCCAGCCAGGCTTACGAACAGGAAAAAGAAACGAGCTTCCCGGGATGCCCTTATTTCCGAACTGCAAACCGAGATTAAGAAAGGCGATTATGTCCTGCTAACCGGTCCAATAGATAGTCCCACAAGCAAGAAGCTAATTCGAGACTTTCTAAACGCTAATCCCGGCGGAAAGCATGTAGAGTTTCGCGCGGACCCAACTCTTCGTCAAATCGCAGAGGGTCAGCGGGCCTCTTACGGCGAAGCACTGATTCCCTACTATCGATTTGACCGTGCCAACCTTGTTCTGGCCATCGATGCAGACTTTCTGGGAACCATGGGATTCCCGGCCGCTCATACGGCGGATTTCACCAGCCGTAGGGATCCTACAAAAGGAAAACCGGCCAGGCTCATCGCCATTGAATCGATGTTCAGTCTTACAGGTTCCAACGCCGATATGCGAATCCCTGTTAAACCAGGGGATCAAACATCGGTAGCATTATCTCTGGCCGCGCACATTACCCTGAACCTTAAAGTGGGTCCTTATACTGGAAATGCCCAGGTCCGCGGACTTCTGGAGAACTACACTCCTGAACGAGTGGCCGAGGTGCTGAAACTGGAGCAAACAGCTCTGGAAAAAACAGCGGAAGAACTATGGTCCAATCGAGGGAAAGGACTGGTCCTGGGTGGATCGCCCTTGGCCGCCACCGGCCGTCAGGCAGCTCTTGGAATTGCCGTAAGTCTGCTAAATGACATTTGTGGCAACGACGGTATCACCGTAGACTACCGCAACTCATTGAACTACTCTGTAGGCATCTCTGCACCGGATATGCTATCTCTGCTGGCGGACTGTAAGGCGGGTAAAATCAAAACCCTGATTGTGTCCGGCGCGAATATTCAGTATCATTTACCGGCCAGTGCTCAGGTAAAAGAGGCTCTGGCAGCCGTTCCATACGTTGCATCGATCAGCGATCGTATCGATGAAACGGCTAAACTTGGAAATGCAGTGCTTCCACTGAGTCATTTCCTGGAATCCTGGGGTGACCGAGAGGTAATCGGTGGTATTGCTGCCATTCAGCAGCCGACGGTTCGTCCCATCTTTGACTCTGCCAGCCTGGAAGACTATCTGATTCAAATCAGTGGTGGCACCCTGGGTGGATCTTCTGATTATCATAGCTATTTGAAAGCGGCCTGGGCCGGACGTGGAGGCGCCAACTTCCAGAACTTCTGGGTGAAGATACTCCAGGACGGATTCTATGCTCCGGATGCTGGTAAGCTGAACGGAAATGCTCCAGCCCGTCGATTCAATGCAGGTTCTTTGAATAATCTGCCCAGAAGTGTGGATGAGAAGGACGGTCTGAAACTGGGTCTATTCATGGGAGTAGCCGTTCGAGACGGAAGTCAGGCAAACAATGCGTATCGCCTGGAACTTCCTGATCCAGTGACCAAGATCGTCTGGGAAAACTATGCTGCCATTCTTCCTTCTACGGCTCGCAAACTAAAACTGAAGCAAGGCTCTATTGTAAAAGTCAAATCAGGGGAAACCACTCTGGAACTTCCGGTGCACATGCAACCCGGTCTGCATCCGGATGCAGTACTGGTGGCCCTGGGCTACGGTCGCACGGAAGCAGGTAAGGTGGGCAACGACCGTGGTGTGAATGCCATTTCAGTGGCTACCACCGGTGATGATTCTCTCACTCTTTCCGGTCATACGGTCACTCTGGAAAACACCGGAGACCGAAAGACTCTGGGCAATACTCAAACCGTGTATCGTACTGGAATGAATGAGCCAGACAACTTTCCTGGCATCTCCGACGATATTCCTTACGCTCCTTTTGCTGGCTCAACTCAGTATACCAAAGAGCAACGGCCCATCATTATGGAAGCCAGCTATAGCGAGTATAGCAAAGCGAAGGGCTTCCTGAATGAGTATACTGTAAAGCATCCTCAAAATGCACAGCTCATGGAAGCCTGGAAGTATGAGAACCTCCGCTGGCATATGGTGGTGGATCTCTCCAAATGTACAGGTTGCGGTTCCTGTGTGACCAGCTGTAATCTTGAAAATAATATTCCTATGGTTGGCCCGGAAGAGGTATCTGTAGGTAGAGAAATGCACTGGTTGCGAATCGACCGCTATTACAGCGGATCGGAAGAAAACCCCGCGGTAAGCCATCAGCCCATGCTATGCCAGCAGTGCGAGAATGCTCCCTGCGAAAATGTATGCCCTGTGGCAGCTACCACCCATAATTCGGAAGGTCTAAATGTAATGACCTATAACCGTTGTGTAGGAACCAGATACTGCGCCAACAACTGCCCCTACAAAGTGCGCCGCTTTAACTGGTTTGAGAACTGGTATTATATGGAAGGTCTGGAGCGCAAACTCCGTGATCCAATGCAGCTGGGACTGAACCCCAACGTAACCGTTCGATCCAGAGGGGTTATGGAGAAGTGTACTTTCTGCGTGCAAAGGATTAATGCGGCTCGCCAGGATATGAAAGTCCGGGGCGATAAAAGAATCAAAGATGGCACGGTAGTAACGGCCTGTCAGGAAGTTTGCGGTGCTGGAGCCATCACATTCGGCGACATCAACGATAAATCCTCGGCTGTATATCAGCTGGCTGAAAAAGACAAGAGAAGATACCGCGTCCTGGATTTTCTGGGTGTGGCACCTTCGGTGACCTATCTTGCGAAGATTCGCAATCCCATGGCTTAATTAGAAAAGGGACAAACTAGAAATGGCCAATAATACAGAAACCCTGGAAAAAGTAGAACTCGTACAAGGTAATAAGAGCTACGGCGATGTTAATCAGGACATTACACGCCCTCTTGATACATTTCCCGAGAAATGGTGGTGGGGCGCTTTTGCAGTAGCTCTGGGCCTACTGACCCTGCTGATTGTGGAAATCGGCTATTTGATCGCAGTCGGCATGGGCGTAGTTGGTGTGAACGTTCCGGTAAGCTGGGGTTCCTTTATTATCACGTTCGTTTTCTGGATCGGTATTGGACATGCCGGTACATTGATTTCTGCAATTCTGTATATTTTCCGACAGGAATGGAGAACGGCTGTAAACCGTTCCGCTGAAGCCATGACAATCTTTGCCGTGGCCTGTGCAGGTATTTATCCGCTAATTCACGTTGGTCGCCCCTGGTTTACATTCTGGTTGTTTCCTTACCCGAATGAAAGAGGAACTCTCTGGCCAAACTTCCGTTCTCCGCTTCTGTGGGACCTATTTGCTATTTCTACATATTTGACCATCTCCCTGGTATTCTGGTACATGGGACTGATTCCTGACTTTGCTTCCGTTCGGGACAAAATCAAAGGCGGGGAATGGTTCAACAAGTTGCGAAAGAACCTCTATTCCGTGCTGTCTATGGGCTGGGTGGGCTCCGCCCGAGCCTGGTCGCATTATGAAACCACAGCTATGATTCTGGCTGGTCTTTCTGCACCACTGGTTCTTTCCGTTCACACAATTGTATCTTTTGACTTCGCCACCTCCGTAATTCCTGGATGGCACACCACAATCTTCCCGCCCTACTTTGTGGCCGGGGCGATTTTCTCCGGATTCGGAATGGTGCTTACTCTCCTGATCCTCATGCGTGAGCTGTTTGGCTTTAAAGAATACATCACCGTAAAACACCTGGAGAATATGGCCAAGATTACCATGCTCACCGGGACACTGGTGGGTCTGGCCTATGCCACGGAGTTCTTTATCGCATGGTATTCCGGCTCCAAGTTTGAAGGTTTCGCATTCATCAACCGGATGCTCGGGCCTTACTGGTGGTCCTACTGGATCATGGTATCCTGTAATGTAATTTCCCCGCAGCTATTCTGGTTCAAGAAAATCCGGACCAATCCTGCAGCACTGTGGATTATCAGTATCTTCGTAAACATCGGAATGTGGTTCGAGCGTTACGTGATTGTAGTAACCAGTCTGCATAGGGACTACCTCCCTTCGAGCTGGGATCTATATATCATGACGATTCATGACTTTGGAATTCTAATTGGTTCCTTTGGATTGTTTTTCACTCTGTTCCTGCTCTTCATGAGGTTCTTTCCTACCATCGCTATGGCAGAGATTAAAACAGTAATGAAAAGCCCTGGAGCCCGTGGCTACGGCGGAGGCCATTAATCCAGAACTATCTGGCAGGTAATTATGGAAAAGCTAAACGCTATGACAGAAAAACTGGAACAATTCTTTGACCGGTTCTTTGAGAAGCAATACGTAGCCTTCCGGAACATTCTGGACAAGGCTTTCGAATACACTTACCGGGAAACCGAAAAGGGAGTATTCGGACTGTTCAACACACCGGAGCAAATCTCGGATGCTGCAAAGAAAACAAAAGAAAAGGGATTTACGAACTTCGATTGCCTGACTCCATTTCCGGTGCACGGCCTGGAGTTTGACATGGGCTTCAAACGCTCCAGGCTCCCTTACGTAACATTCTTTGCAGGACTCACCGGGTTCACCATTGCATTCCTGCTCCAATTCATCGTACATGAGCAGGTGATCAATTATACCATTACCCGCGCCATCGATGCATACCCGAACCTGAACTCCTATCCTCTGAATATTGGTGGGAAACCTACTTATAGTTGGCCGGCCATGATTCCTATCTGCTTTGAGCTAACTATTCTTTTTGGCGGACTGGCAACGGTGGCTGGATTGTTTATGATTTCCCGAATCCCCAGGCCATTCCGGAGGATTCTGCATCCTTCTATTACTGATGATAAATTCTGTCTCTGGATCCCGGAAGACTCAGCCAACTACGATGAAGAAGGCGTGAAGTCCTTTCTTCAAGAAATGGGTGCTGAGGAAATCACTTCGGTTAAGGAGTCGGCGTAGCCCGGAAATACCATGATCGACAAGGCAACGAATATGAATCCCGTTTCCCGCATTATTACTCTGGCCATCTCTTCTGTGGCACTTGTGTTCGTAGCACAGTGCAATTTCGCAGGGAATCAGTCCGGTATCCATTTCTTTCTGGATATGCATGATTCTCCGGCAGTAGAATCCCAGGAAGAGGATCCCAGCACCCTGGATGAAGCTTACGAAGGTAACTACGAAAAAACCATGGGCTCGCTGGAATCCTGGGGCGGTCCGGGCTCCACGGCTCGTACAGCTCCAGAAGGCACTGTGCCCAGGAACAAAACACCGTATTTGATTCCGGCCGCAGACTTTGATCAGGCTGCGAAAATGAATAACCCGCTGCGCCCTACCAAAGAGGTGCTTGAACTGGGTCAGAAGAAATACAATACGTATTGTGCCGTTTGCCATGGCAACACCGGCATGGGCGATGGACCGGTAACTCCGCGATTCGCTGATATTCCTGCTCTGGTAGGAGACGAATCACTGGTACTGAACTGGGAAGACGGTAGAATCTTCCATATCATTACCGTTGGCCGAGCCCGTATGCGGCCTTATGCAGCTCAGACTACAGAAAAAGAGCGATGGGCCATCATTCATTATATAAATCTGCTTCAGAAGCAGGGACAGTAGAAACAGGAACGATTATCTATGGCAGCAAATCTGGAACAGGACAAACTGAAGTTTGAATTCCCTCCCCGGCTGAAGCAAATCAGTCTGGCTTTGATAGCGCTGGGACTGATTCTCACAGTGGCGCAGATTTTCGTACCCTGGCACGGTCATGGAGAGCATGTGCCGGGACACAACCCCAGACTATTTCTTTCTATCCTCCTGGCTGTTCTGGTATTCTTACCTGTGGCTGTGGGCGGTATCTATTTCACGGCCCTGCATCATGCATCCGGCGCGGCCTGGAGTGTATCTGTACGGCGAATCGCAGAATCCTATTTCTGGTTTTTGCCTGTAATTCTTCTGGCTCTAGTCGCAGTATTCTTTGGACTCGGTGATGCGTATCACCACTGGGTGGGAAAAGCTGCAGAAGACGAACTGATTCAATGGAAAGCTCCGTATCTGGATCAGACTTTCTTCATTGTAAGAAATCTTATTATCATCGGAATCTGGATTTTCTTTGGCCTTCTATTCTGGAAGAAATCCACAGCCCAGGACAATGATGGAAAGGTATCTCATACCAAATCCATGATCAAATGGTCCGCAGGATTTCTAGTTCTTTTTGGTCTTACATTCTCCGTTAGCTCCTGGGATCTTTCCATGAGTCTGGAGCCTCACTGGTTTTCTACAATGTGGGCCGTCTACATTTTCGCAGGTCTTGCTCTAACAACATTCGCATCCCTGATTCTCTGGGTGAACTATCTGAAAGGCCGGGGACTACTGGGCGATGCAGTGAATGAAAATCATATTCACGATCTGGGAAAATATCTATGGGGCCATACGATCTTCTGGGCCTACATTGGAATCTGTCAGTATCTTCTGATCTGGTACGCACATATTCCAGAAGAGACCTACTTTTACAACAATCGACTGTTCACAGATGAAATGGGCTTCAACTCCTGGAGCTGGGTAAGCCTGGGACTTCTGGTTCTTCGATTCTTTATTCCTTTTTTCGCACTGCTAAAACGTGAGAACAAACGTAATATTAAGTTTCTGTCTGTCATCGCCTGGATTGTAATTCTGGGACAGATCGTAGATATGTACTGGGTGGCCTACCCAACCCTGGAACATGATGCTTCATTTGTCATGTTTTCCTGGCAAGAACTGGGCCCCCTTCTGGCGCTGGGTGGAGCTTTCATATTCGTTGTGGGCTCTGCTCTAACAAGAGCTAACCTGGTGCCTGTAAAGGATCCCAAGCTGGAAGAATGTCTGCACATGCACCAATAGGAATGTTTAGAGGGAAAGCGAAAGAGATGCAATCCAACAAGTATATCATATCTGGAATCCTGATTCTGGCAGCAGCGGCCTGCGGAAAGGAGCCTGCGCCCATCTACAAGGCAACTGCAGACAGCCTGTACAATGGATCTGTCTACTACGCAAGTTCCGAGTACAACTGCAAGAGTTGCCATGGCATCGCCTGGGATGGCAATGGCCCGGAAGCAAAAGGCCTGAAAGAACAGGGAATTGAAGTACCTTCTTTTACAGATGCCACCTCCCCGGAAGTAACTCCCGTGGATTATTTCAAGGCCATGACCGTAGGAACTGAAAAGACCACTGATCTTCCTTCAGGCCATGCGTATCAATCCCATACAGACCGGGGACGTTGGGCCATGGCTCATTACCTGTATTCTCTGGCTCCTCCGGTTTCTTCCAAAGACAAGGCCAAACGCGAAGAAGCCATCCATGCAGCCATGGAAGAGGTTAAGCAAGCCTATGCCAGCAGTCGTCGCTGGAATATGGGTTTCACTCCGCTAAAGGAAAGACCTCAACCTCCCAAACTTGAAGAGATGAGTGGATTCAATCCTGCACCGGCAGAAGAGTAAGGCAAACAGGAATCGATCATAACTATGAAACTACTGAGTAACGACTACAATCGAACAACAGGGCTTTATCTGATCATCTCCACTCTATGGCTCCTTCTGGGCGTTGCCATCCGCGTGGTGAACGAGATTCAGATGATCACCTTCATGCCCGGACCGGATTCCTATTTTTCCTACGGATATCTTCGTCCGGTGGGTTCCAATCTGCTGATCTTTGGCGGATTGCTGGGCTACTTTTTCGCCCTTGGATATCAAATCATTCATGCTAGAGCAGGCTTTCGCATTGACCTGGCAGGTCTTGCAGCCCTGGGAGCTCATCAAACGGCCCTTCTATTTGGAATAATTACCATCTTTGCTGGCTACAATTCCGGTCGAGAATATGGTGAGCTGAACTGGATCGCCGACAACCTGATGATGGTTGTATTCACTGTATTTCTGGTCCTACTACTAATTGCACTATGGGGCAAAGAAGATCTAAAGGCCTATGAAAAGCTTACGGCTGCTACCATAGGCGGGATGATGGTTTTCTATTTCCTGGGTAACTTTGGCATGCCCAATGGTCTTCTGGTGACCACGGCCCCAACATCCGGAGCCCAGGATGCTCTGGTTGCTGAAATGTATCGGAACGCAGTGCTTACGTTCTTCATTCTGTTCCCTCTGTTTACTATGGGATACTACTGGCTGGAAAAGCATTATGAACTTCCGGTATTCAGTGAGGCCACGGTACATTTTCAGATCCTGGCCGGAGCTGTGATGGTGCCTGTGGCCGCCGGTGGCACTTTACTGGGCACAGCCGATGCCAAAATTCTGCAGTATGTGGGCACTGGTGCAGCCCTGGCTCTGACCATGTCTTTGCTTGCGGGAGTAGCCAATATTCATTATTCTCTGTCTCGAAGCGGTAAGATCATTGAGTCCGACCAGGATGGAAAAGCTCTTCGCTGGGGTCTGATTCTGGTGGGTGTTTACCTTGCGGTCCGATTTGTGCTACAGATTCCTCTGATTGGATCTGACTTTCGCTACATGGCCTGGAATAACCAGGACCTGTATTCTCTGGCCGCCACGGCAGTACTACCTCTGGCCCTGGCATCAGCCTATTTGCTGCTGGGCTACTGGAAACAAGCTTCCACTCCTTCGAAGCTAAAGTCCTTCGGTAATTTCTTTCTCTATACTGGTATCATAACCTTTCTGGGTGCAGCGCTGACCCAGGGTTGGATTCAGGCCCTGAATGCTTCTTCGCTGGCCGGAGAAGGCGCAGAAAAAGCTCTGGAAAATCCAGCCTGGGCACAGGTTCTCTTCGCAGGTAGCCTGGAATCAGAAGTAGGAAAGGATGCACTATTCAGTTATCTGTATTCTGTATATGGATTTGTATTAATCGGGCTAATCATGACTTTTATCGGTGCTCTGGCCGGCGTTTTGGCCGTGCTGGCAGGTTTGTCCGGAAAAGCGGCGGCTTATAGTCGCCCGAGCATGGTGAGTGAGGCCCCGGTGGCCCAGTCTGCCCAATCGCATTGAGACCAAGGAAACGAACGATATGAATTCTCCGTTCAAAACAGTATCTTCTACCGTTGTTACCACCGTGGTGGCCGGGCTTGTTGCTTTCGCAGCCAGTATCGTGCTACCATTTGGAGCTCCCGATTTGCATGGAAAGCACCAGTATACGCAAGCTCCTGAAGACATTCTGGTTCTAAAAGGTCAGGAAGTCTACTATCAGGAAGGATGCCAGTACTGCCATAGCCAGGGAATTCGAGCCCAGGCCTGGGAGGTTCTGCGCTTTAGCGATACAGAAAAGCTGGGGTACTATCCAGCTCCCCAGAAGCAGGCAAATCTGTTTTTTACTCCTTCCGTGCAGGGCTCCACTCGCATTGGTCCTGATCTTTCGCACATTGGACTGAAGATGGATAAATCGGCGCTCAGGGCTCTGCTCCAGAGTGATCCGTATCAGAATCCCAGGAATCCTCAGTTTGATATGCGAACGGGAAATCATAACTACACGTATCTCTTCTCCCAGGATGAGCTGGATGCCCTGGCCCTGTCCTGGAAAGTGCGCTGGATGATGAACTTCGGCCTTCCGCTGAATGATCCCTATCAGCGCTCTGCATTCTCCAGACTGGAGGATCAGACTCGAGGAGATGCTCTGGTGGAATATCTGAACTTCCTGGGAAGCCGACAGGCTGCTTACGATGGAGAGTTCTACCAATAAGATCTCAGTATTGAGGCTTATCAGTTTTCGACTTAGAAGGATCTGGCAAGAATTATGAGTGATAATAGCAATAACAAAGCCGTACCGGGATGGGTGAATTTCCTTTTCTGGGGAGCGCTGGTGGGTGGCGTGATGGTTGCCATCTTCTCCCAGGGCTTTCTGAATCAGCCGGATGCTGTGACAGTTCGTGACCAGCTGGGTCAGCGATATGTGGTTCCCAGCATTGATATTATTCCAGTTCGAGATGCAGCCGCCATTGAAGCTGGAAAAGAAACCTACGGCCGAGTTTGTGTGGCCTGTCATGGTCTCAATCTGGAAGGTGGCGTTGGCCCCAACCTCTCTGACAATGAATGGTGGCATCAGCCAGCAGCAGAGACCAATCTGGCGAAACTGGTCATGAACGGTGTTAGCGCCGGTGAGGCTCTGGGCCCCAATAAGGTTCCCATGCCTGCTCGTGGTGGCCAGGCTTTATCCAATGAAGAAGTGTGGCAGGTTATATACTATATATCTGACCAGAACGGCTCCATTGAACAGGATGCTGTTCCAACGGCTCAGTAACTTAGTAGGCTCAGTCAAATCGCATAAGAAGATCAAAATAGTCGCCAGGCCATTCTCCTGGCAGCAATGGGATCAAATTGAAAGCCGTGTTTTCTAGCACGGCTTTTTCTATTCTAATGAGTTTCCAGTCCCAGCCTTTATGAGTTTCTACCTGTCCGGGCGGCGGCTCATGTCTACTTACCCTTCCCGCCAATCGAATTCTAGCCAGCATTCACTGCCGAAACAGTCTTTGCACCGGCTGTAGCGGCAGATTCTTCACTGTTCTTAAAAAGAGGACTGTCCAGGTCCTGAATCACAAACTGAAACTTAGAGCGCTTTTTGCCTCCCCGGAATACATCCGCCTCCAGGGTGCCCAGTATCCAGTCCACAGGTATTTGAAGACCGGAAACGGTTCCTCTGGCTTCGGATTCCTGTCCTGACTGCAAAATCATCGTCTGAATAAGTCCACCTCGATTCCAGAGTACACCACGTACGGTTCGATTACCCTGCAGCGTAATCTGAGCATGGAGCCCACCAGACATGAATTTAACCTCTGTTATCACTGTGTTTTGAATTCTGAATATTGGTTCTGGATTTCCCGGACCAAAGGGCTCCAGAAATTCCATTTGCTCATAGATCTGCTTGTTCAGTGCAGAAAGTGGCAGATCCACCACCAGACCTTCGCGCACCGAATGCTCCTCTCCATTCCAACCGGTAGATTCCAACAGTGAATCCATATGAGTTAATAGAGCACCTTCAATAAATTCCAGAGCCTCCCGCTCCAGGGAGAAGCCCGCCGCTTCTGGATGGCCTCCATATTGGAGTAAATGATCGGACACTCCTTCCAGAATAGAAAGTGCACTCAAACCACCAAAGCTTCGCACGGATCCTCGAACTCTTTCTCCATCGGGATTCATATAGACCACTGGCCTGCGATAGCGTTCCATGAGTCGACTGGCTAGAATGCCGGACACTCCGGGCTCCAGCCGATCATCATAACAGACGATTAGGGGAGCTGTGGTTTTTTCCGGATCCTTTTCCAGAAGTTCTTCTAGTATGGATTGATTCCTTCGCGTACGATCCTTGCGCTTTTCATTCAGTCTTACAAGTTTGCGAGCCAGGGCACTGGCATCTTCCGGACTGGAGCTACAGAGTAAATCCAGGGCAAGCTCCGTTTCACCCATTCGGCCTGCCGCATTCAGTACAGGACCAATCTTCCATCCGAAGTCTCGACCGGACCAGTCCGTTCGATCTATTCGCAAAGCTGAATAAAGGGAATCCAGCCCGGGCCGAAATTCCGGTTCAGGAATAACACTGCCCAATAGAGTATTCAATCGCATACCCAGGCGAGCCACTACTCGATTCTCTCCCAGGAGAGGTACCATATCTGTAACAAGACCGATGGCAGCCAGATCGGAGTGTTCTACCATGAATTCCAGAAGCCGAGGTCGTTGCATTACAGCGGATGCGAACAGATATTGCCCGGCTCGCAATCGACCTTCTTCGCTTTCCACCCATGGACTGCAATTCATGCGACTTTCATCCACCAGTTCCTCTTCCGTAATCCTTTGAATGTCTGGTTGAATGTTCATTATTCCGTTTAGGGCCAGCGGAGGCTGAATCTCTTTCTCCGCCATGAATTGGCCCATAGAGAGAAGGGATTGCTCCAGCTGTTGTTTGGCCAGGGACTCATCAGCGGGCAGCGAAGCTGGCAACAAATCCCTTACTTCTGATGGAAGCACACTGGACGATGGATCTACCGAAGAATGCAAAAAGGCACCGGTCCGGTACAGATTATAACTTCCATCCTTGCTGGCCAGAATTTCCACTCGGTTCCACAGAGCAGTATGGGAAAGTGCATAGGCAATTAGCAGTTTATAAACCAATCCCACAGTGGCGATCTTTCCTCTATGTTCCAGACTTTCGCAGTAAGGTAATAACCTTGGGTTGATAAAGGCGCAGTAGGGAATACCCTGAGGATCGGAGATAACATGGTGATCCAGAACGATAACCCTTTTACCCGCATCCAGAACTTGCTGTATCTCGCTTAAGTGAGCGCTTCCCATATCCATGAGAATGACCAGGGGCGCTCTGGATGCGATAATCCTGTCCAGAAAGCTACCTGCAAGGCCGTAATCATCCCCTTCGCTGGAGACCAGGGTATCGACCAGGGCCACTTCCGGACCGGTTCTTTGATCCAGAAATCGGTGTAGCAATGCCGTTGAGGTAACTCCATCCACGTCCCGGTCTCCTACAAGTAAGATGGGAGACTGCTTTTGAATGGCATCATCCAGGTATTGAACGGCCAGAGCCATTCCAGGAAGGGATAAGGGACTGTGCATCACCGGATACTCTACAAAAAAGTCCGGATCGTTCAGATGCTCATAGGCAGAGTTGGCTTTTAGAGACTCCACCAGGTTTTTTCCGTCGGTTGAAATGCTATCCATCGGTTCCACGATTATATGTTATTATGTCCATGTGACAAGCGAGAAAAGCCGCAGAATTCAGGCAGGCGGACCAGGCGTCAGGCAGCAGACATTGCCAGGTCATTACCAATTCCAGAAACAGGAGGACCTATTCTGCCTGGCCTGTTTGTGCCCGGAAGACGGTAATAGCCGTAGATCAGTAGGGCCCGGATGAGGATTTTAATTCCTCTGGATCCGCCAGCCGGGGTCTCTGGCCTGTGGACGCTTCCAGAGGATCCAGGTATCTGGGGGTTTCGGACAAATGCCTGCCAGCCAGAGGAAATCGCTCGGACAGATCCCCTCCTTCTCGAAAGAACAATCTCTCAAGTGAAATCAAGAATCCATACCAGCCATGTTTGCGAATGGCCTTATGAGCGTAGGCGGAGCAGGAAGGATACATAGGGCATCGGGGGCCGTCCAGGTGGGTACCGGTGGTTCGATGATACTCAACCAGCGCATCCACAAGTCCCAGCCCGGGGGCCACATCTTCTTTTTCTGAAGCAGCGGTGCAGTGAATTACAGAAGAAATAGCCAGCGCTGCCAGAAAGAAAAACCTGAGCCCACCGGATCTTTCTGTGGATCTACTCCTTTTACTATGCTGGATATTACTATTCATTTCCTTATTTTTTCCGGTTGAAAAAAGGACCGCAACTATGAAAAACATGCTACAGCCTATGCTGCCGCATAAAGCCCTGAGGCACAATCTTTTCTATTACCCGGCGCTCCTGCTATTTCTGGTCTTTGAATTCTACTCCACTGCATTGAGTGCGCAGCAAGTCCAGCCCTGCAATCGCCCGCAAGGCAATGCATTATACAATGCAGGTCAATACCCCCTGGCATCCCTTTCCTTCTTTGAATCTCCCTTCGAAAAATCAACTGATTGTGCAGAACGGTACGCACTGGCACGTATGCGAGACGGTGATTTTCGCAGGGCCAGGGATGCATTACGCAATCGCTTTGACAATTCTTCGTTGCTGCTTCGAATGTTTGCAGGCATACCACTGGGAGAGTACAACGATGTACTCTTCGATCGAGACCAATTTCTGGCCGGGGATGCGCCGGATAAACAGAAGGATATAGCGCGACTGCTGGGACTTTCTGTTTATCTTGATGCCGGGGATTACAGCCGAGCCAACCCTGGACTGGAAAGGCTTCAAAAAAGCACAAGCCATGAAGATTTAAGATTACTTATTGGCCAGGTTCGCACAGACCTTCTGGAATACGAATCTCTGGACCGAAAGTCTCCCTGGATTGCGGGCGGACTGGCAACTCTCTTTCCGGGGGCCGGACATGTATACACAGAGCATTATACGGATGCGGCCCTTTCGCTCTTCTGGAATGGGGTATTTCTGGGCGGTGGAGCGTACCTGTACAATCTCGAGCGAAAAGCAGATGTGAGCCATGGAGGCTCCATTGTATTTGGTCTTGCAGGACTGATATTCTACGCTGCCAATATCACAGGAGCCATCAGTTCTGCACATAGGTACAACTATTTTCAGGAAAGAAGGCTTCAGCAAAAAATTCGGGAACGATATTTTAATCTTGATTTTATTGAGAAACAATCCGGGCTTACATTCACTGTTCAATAGTGGCAGTAGCTCCCGGCTGGAAGGACAAATTAAGGATATACTATGGAAAAGGATCCAAGACAGATTATTTCAGAGATGTGCCAGAATTTCTATCGCCAGGGATGGGTTTCCGGCACAGGTGGAGGGATTTCCATTCGCCGGGATGACAGGGTCTACATGGCTCCCAGCGGAGTAGAGAAGGAAAAGATACGTCCGGAAGATTGCTTTGTTGTAAATCTACAGGGCGAAGTTCTGGAAACGCCAGCCAACAATACCCTGAAGCTCACTGAATGCGCTCCTCTATTTCTTTCTGCATTTGAACTGCGAGATGCCGGCGCCGTCTTGCATTCCCATTCCTCCAATGTTGTTTTAATGACTATGCTGGCCAGACGCCTGGACGAAGAATTGTCTGTGCTGGAATTCACTCAATTGGAGATGATCAAAGGCATTATTGGGCACGGATACTTTGATACATTTGAGTTACCTGTAGTGGACAATACAGCTCATGAATGCGACCTGACCGCATCTATGCGAAAGGCCATAGAGCGTTTTCCAGATAGTCCAGCTGTGGCCGTACGCAATCACGGAATCTATGTTTGGGGACCCAATGAAGTAAAAGCAAAGACCCAGGCAGAATGCATCGATTTCATCTGCGAGGTTTACTGGAAGATGCGCTCCGCTGGAATAGAATCTCATATCTCAGCGCCTCCTCAAACAGCTGCGCTACAGTCATGATCTACCGACATCGCCAGGCCCCCCTCTGGAACCTACTATAGTGTCAGTCAAAGAACCTGATTTTGTATTGGACATATTCCTCCGTCCGGGGGAGTTTTTCTGGGGCGATGCTACCACCAGGATTCGCACTATCCTGGGAAGCTGCGTGGCTATCTGTCTATGGCATCCGGAACTCTGCGTCGGAGGTATGAGCCACTCCATACTTCCCCGCCGAAAAACCCCGGAGCTACCGGAAAAAGGCCAGGAAGCTCGCTATGTTGACGATGCTATTGACCTATTCTTGAGAAACATCAGGAAATCCGGTACAAATCCGTCCGAATTTCAGGTGAAGGTATTCGGAGGAGGAAGCTTCTTCGCCGGTGGAGAAAATGACCGTTCCGTTGGGTCCATGAACGTGGCTATTACCCGGGAACTACTTCAGGATCATGGATTTCGAATTCACAAAGAACACCTGGGCGGAATGGAAGGCCGCAATGTATTGTTTCATCTATGGAATGGAGAGGTCTGGATGAAGCGCATTGCCATAACAAATCGATGATCAATGTAGCCATAGTAGATGATTCAGCGGTTGTCCAGGAGACATTCAAGCTGCTCCTGAGCCAGGACCCGGATATCCATGTATTGCATACTGCAGCAGATCCTATTTTTGCGCTGCATAAGTTTAAAAAGCAATGGCCGGATGTAATTATCACAGACATCGAAATGCCACGCATGGATGGCATAGCTTTTATTCGAGAAATTAAAAAAACTCACGATACTCCCATCATCATCTGTTCCTCGGTTACCGGTGAACTTCCCCGGAGCACCATCGCAGCTCTGGAAGCCGGAGCCATCGAAATCATCCCCAAACCTCAGCTTGCAGTAAAACAGTTCCTCCAGGATATTGAGCACAAGGTAATTCATTTAATCAAGGCCGCCGCCGCATCCCATCCTTCGGCCCCTCCTCCTGCTCGCGAAAGCTCAGGCACCGGGACGGTACATACCATTTCCAGGTCAGTCCCTTCATCCACTTCCAACTTTGAACAATTACTGGACGATCCCAGAAGTAAGATGCCCTGCCGGATGGTGGCCATCGGAGCGAGCACAGGTGGTGTTCAGGCTCTTGAAAGCATTATCACAGCGCTCAGGCCTCCATTGCCACCCATAGTCATTGTTCAGCATATGCCGGAAAAATTCACAGAAGCTTTTGCCCAGAGACTGGACCATATTTCCACCGTACATGTTCGGGAGGCCAGGGATGGAGAGAATCTGAAAAATAGCACGGTGTACATCGCTCCGGGCAACTATCATCTGGAGGTGCGCCCGGATGCGGCTGGATTTGCCTGCAAGGTATCCCAGGGGGATCCAGTGAACCGTCACAGACCGTCGGTCGATGTTCTATTTCACTCCGTGGCCCAGCACGTGGGAAAGCTAAGCGCTGGAATACTGCTCACCGGGATGGGCGCTGACGGAGCCCAGGGACTACTTGAAATGAGACAGGCAGGGGCCAGAACCTGTTGCCAGGATGAAGCCAGTTCTGTAGTATTTGGAATGCCGTACGAAGGTATTCGCATTGGGGCTGCGCAGACAGTTATTTCGCTGGACAGAATGCCCCAGTACATTGCCTCCCTTGTACACAGGTAATACCCTACCCCCCGTTCCCTGACCGGTTCCTGTATATATTTGACTTTACTTAATACATATTAATTGGTAGCGGCCAGATTTTGCTTGCAAAATGAATTCACCTGCCGCTAAATCAGTTGAGATTTTCGTCAGATAGAATGAGATTAGTCCCCCTGCACTGGCATATAGAGTTTTCAAAAAGGAAATATTATGAGTAAAAAGATACTGATCATAGACGACTCTCAATCCATGCGTAGCTTCACCCGCATGGCCCTGGAGGGAGCCGGTTATGCCGTTGAAGAGGCTGTGGATGGCCAGGATGCCCTGGATAAACTGGAAAAGGAGAAGTTCGATACAATCCTTTCCGACCTAAACATGCCGAACGTTAACGGAATTCAGATGATTGAAAAAATCCGCGATGACGAT
Source organism: Leptospiraceae bacterium (assembly GCA_040217195.1). Taxonomy (GTDB): domain Bacteria; phylum Spirochaetota; class Leptospiria; order Leptospirales; family Leptonemataceae; genus UBA3465. The sequence continues at coordinate 563,606 of JAVJNR010000008.1, forward strand.
CGCTATGAAAGCGCCCGCTTCACACCGATAATCATGCTAACCACCGAATCAGAGGAAGAGAAGAAGCAACAGGGGCAAATGGCCGGGGCTCGTGCATGGCTGGTAAAGCCTTTTGCGCCGAGCCAGCTGGTCGCCGTAATGCAGAAAATTTGTCCCCTGGACTGAGGCATACATGCTGCAGATTGAGCAAGAAAGTAATCAGGGAGTCATCCTTAAAGCCTCCGGTTCCTGGACCATCGATCAGGTGGCCGGAATCTGGAAGTTACTGACCCCTCATCTTCATGGTAACGTGGCTATCAATGCTGAAGGCGTTGAGCGGATGGATTCTGCCGGACTACAAATACTACTTATGGCCAAAAAGAATGCAAACGATGCCGGCAATGTATTCAAGATTCTGAATCACTCGATTGCTGTTCTTAAGATTATGGATCTATCGGGAGTTCTGGGCTCTCTTCGAGACCAGATTCGGATTTCCGCTTCCGAGAAAGAGGCCCTGAAGCTAACTTATAGTCGAAAGCGATATAGCCTCTACGAGTAGATTATGGATCTCAGCGAAATCCAGAAAGCCTTTGTAATTGAGATTCGAGATCTACTGGATCGCGTGGAGGACAGTCTATTTCAGCTGGAGCAACAGACCACTCCCGGCGAGCTGGATGCACTCTTTCGTGCTCTCCATACAATTAAAGGAAACTCTGGAATCTTTCAGGCCAGGCATCTAGAGTCTTTTGCACACACAGTAGAAAGCCTGCTCGATAAATACAGAAGCGACCCATCACTATTCAATCCATCCGACGTACCTTTACTACTTTCCTGTAGAGATCATATTGAATCTCTATCCACTGCAGAACTGGCTGAAGGGGCCACCGGTCAGATCCCGGACGAAGTGTTCCAACAGGACAAAGAACTCAAGAGTCAGATTTCGCTTCGCCTGGAGGAGCTTTCCGGTCCACAGGACAATACGGAGAGTATGACATCGGAAGAACAGGCCGAATTCGGTGTCTCTATCGGACCACCATTAAATCATCTTTCTGGAAGCTATCATATTTCCTTCCGACCTCCCGGGGATGCTATGAAGGCAGGCCTGGACCCTTTAAACTTCGTTCGATTTCTAAGAAACCTGGGTCAGATTCAATGCGTATTTACTGTACTGGATGGGTTGCCAACCTACAGCGACCTTGATCCGCAAATGGCATACCTGGGATTCGAGATCTTACTGGAAAGCGAAGAGCCCCCGGCTGCCATAGAGGATGCCTTTGAGTTTATCAAGCAAAACGGAATTCTACGAATCCATACGTCCGAAAGCACTGCTGCAGATTATAGACAGACTATAGAGACACTTCCAGAATCAGAAGAAAGGCTGATCAAAATCTGGAAGGAGATGCCTTTTGCATTGCCTCTGGAAAAACTTCAGGCAGGTTCCCAGGCCGCGCCTGGACCGGCCCAGGCCCCGGTAGAGCCAAAGATACAGTCTCAGACCGAAGTACCATCCTCGGCGAATACCGCCAGGCCAGCCTCTTCGGCCCCCGGTTCTAACTCTATAAACTCTACATCCGCTCAGGAAGCATCGCAGACCACGTCTGCCAGTGCCCACTCCACATTGCGTGTAGATGCCTCGCGTCTTGATGCATTGATCAACCTGGTGGGGGAGCTGGTCATTCAGTCCCAGAGCTTGAAACAAATATCCCGTGTATCCAAGGATGCTTCCCTGGGGGCATCAACCGACACTATGGAAAGGCTTATAGAGGATCTGCGCCAGCAGAGTATGAGTCTTAGAATGATAGAGATTGGTACTGTATTCCAGAAAATGCGTCGGGTAGTACACGATGCATCCATCGATCTAAAGAAAAAGATTCAGCTAAAATTGCAGGGCGAAGAGACGGAGCTGGATCGCGGAGTGATTGAACGAATACAGGATCCTCTGATACACCTGGTAAGAAACTCCATCGACCATGGCCTGGAAACTCCTGAAGAAAGAACCCAGGCTGGAAAATCTGAGACAGGAACCATTGAGCTGCGAGCCTTTCAGGACATGGGCCATGTTGTGGTAGAAATCGAAGACGATGGACAGGGAGTGAGCACTGATGCAGTTAAGAGAAGAGCCATCGAAAAAGGGATCATGACCCAGGACCAGGAAGTGGATCCAGAGGCACTTCATCAATGGATTTTCCATCCTGGATTTTCCACCAAAGAAACAGTGAATCAGTATTCTGGTCGCGGCGTGGGCCTGGATGTTGTGAAGCAGGATATTGAAGCCCTGGGCGGTTCAGTTCAATTGAGAAGCGTTGAGGGTCAGGGAACAAGAATTACATTAAGACTGCCCCTTACCCTGGCCATCATTGATGGATTCCTGATTCGGGCGGCTGGTGTACACTTCGTAGTTCCTCTGGATATGGTATTTGAATGTACGGAGCTTTCGGCACATAAACGAACCGGAAATGCAGGCAATTATATAAATCTACGGGGCGATGTGGTTCCCTGTGTAAATCTTCCAGAAGCGTTTCAGATGCAATCGCCGGGAGCAAATGATCTGATTGTACTCCAGCAGGGAGACAATCGAGTGGGCCTGGTGGTGGATGAGCTTCTGGGAGAATACCAGACAGTGGTAAGAAAAGGCGGCAAGGTTCTCAGTAACCTTCCTGGAGTGAGCGGCGTTACGATCCTTGGAACAGGGCAGATTGCCTATATCCTGGATGTGAGCTCATTTTTCGGGGATAGAGAAGCCAGAGCCAGTTAATGCGCCGTACGGATATTGTACCATCCGGCGGCCAGATTAGTGGAATGATCATATTTCGGATACCGGGTCAGAATTAATCCTGGATTTCCGATTGGAGAATGAAAATGTTAAAGAATCTATCGGTGAAAGCAAAACTTGGAGTGCTGTTAACGTTACTGAGCACACTATTATTGGTCATCGGCTCACTGGGGCTGTATGGAATGAACGACGTAGTGACCAGTCTTCGCAGTGTCTACAATGATCGTACAATACCCCTCGAAAAACTGGCAAAAATTCGCGCCCTTCTACTATTAAACCGAGTTGCCATTACTGCAGCCGTAACATCGGAAGACGAAGCCTTCATTAGAGAAGAAATCGCACAGGTGGAAAGCAACCTGAAGGCCATCGATGAGGAATGGTCTGAATACATGCGAACCAACCATACCGATGAAGAAGACCGACTGGCCCAGAAGTGGGAGACGGACTATGCGAAGCTTCGAGATGATGGTATGGAAGTAGCAATAGCCCAGTTAAAGACGGGAAACCAGGAAGGAGCCAACAATACAATCGCCACCAGGATCAGGCCACTCTATGAACCTGTGGGCAAAGATATGGATGATCTGGTGGAGCTTCAAGACCGGTTAGCAGCCGAATTATTCCATGCAGGTGAGGCCGAGTACAATGTAATTTTGATTATCACCGTAAGCGCAATCGTGATTGGCGTGTTGTTCGCCATTATTCTGGGAGCTCTGATTATTCGAAGTATTACCAATCCGTTGGCCAGAGCAGTGGACCTGGCCAATCGCCTGGCCGAGGGAGATCTCACTCATCAAGTAACCGTAGATTCTAAAGATGAAATCGGTAATCTGATGGAAGCTCTGCGCAACATGGTGATCAAGCTATCTGCTATTATTTCAGAAGTTCGCCAGAATGCAGGAATCTTGAATCAGGTTTCGCAGCAGGTAAACTCCTCGGCTCAGTCCATGAGCCAGAATTCCTCCGAACTTGCAGCCAACGTAGAAGAAAGCTCCTCCACGATGGAAGAGATGGTATCTAGCATAGTACAGAATACCGAGAATGCAGGACTTACGGAAAAGATTGCGCAGGAATCCGCCGGTGCAGCCAAAGAAGGTAGCGCCGCCGTGCGACGAACCATCGATGCAATGCAACAGATCGCAGACAAGATTAACGTAGTACAGGAAATCGCCTACCAGACCAACCTGCTGGCACTGAATGCAGCCATTGAAGCAGCCCGAGCCGGCGAGCATGGCCAGGGATTTGCAGTTGTGGCCACTGAAGTGCGAAAGCTGGCCGAACGAAGTAGAGGATCGGCTCAGGAAATCAGCGAAATCGCAGCCAATTCAGTCGATGTGGCAGCAAAAGCAGGAACTTTGATCGAAGATATGCAACCAAGCATCCAGAAAACGGCGGATCTAGTCGTTGAAATCTCTGCATCATCGCGACAGCAGAAAGATGGTGCAGAACAGATCAATACAGGAATTCAACAGATGAGCCAGGTATCTCAGCAAAGTGCCTCCTCGGCTGAAGAACTGGCAGCCACTGCCGAAGAATTGTCCGGTCAGGCTGATTCTTTACTTGATAACCTGTCTTTCTTTAAAGTAGATGAAAGCAAGTCCGGCCAGAAGAAGCGTGGTGGCTATCAATCGGCCTCTACTGGCCTGGGAGCCGCCCAACCGACAAATGGCCGATCCAACGAACCTGCGAGAGCGGCGCAGCCCAGAAAACAGGATTCGGAAAGCTCTGGCAATCAGGCTGATTTTGAGAAATTCTAAACCATGGCTGAAGATAGACAAATACTTTCGTTTAATTGTGGAGACCAGGTCTTTGGCCTGGAAATCTCATTCCTTCGAGAGATCATCGAAAACCAGACTTTGACTCAGATACCTCTGATGCCCGAGCATATTCGAGGTGTCTTAAATCTACGTGGTAACGTGGTGCCCGTTATCGATCTGAAGGCCAGATTGTGGGGCATGACCACCAGGGTAAGCAAGCTCAGTTGCATTCTGGTTGTGGAATTTCATGGAAAGGCTACGGAAACCCTGGGCCTTCTTGTGGATTCAGTCAATGAGGTGATCCGCGTACCCGCGGAGAATGTGGAGCATACTCCTGAGCTGGGGGCACGCATCCGAACTGACTTTATGGACGGAATTGCGAAGGTAAACGATGAATTCATCATCCTGCTTAGAGCGGACATGGTTCTGAATCTGGATGAGCTGGCTCAAGTTCATGAAACACTGAAACTAACAGGCAAAGATCTCACCGAGGAACTTCCCCCATTGGACGATACACTACCGGAAACTGAATCCGCTGGTTCTAAAACAGATCGTCCGGCCTCCTCTCAGTCCACGTAAGCTTATCCTGCCTGTGTCAGCGGAGTATCCGGTGGCTTTTTACTCGACCTATTGGCACAGGCCAATACATTGTCCCCGTTCCACGGTATAGAAATTTCAATTCAGGGACCGACCGCTCCCGCACTCACAGCCATCTGGCCGGACCCAACAATGTACCGCAGTGGAGCCCAGTTCAAACCAGGAAGGCACAATGATTCAGGGATTCAGAAAATCGATCTATCTAAGTATGACTCTGGGGCTGCTTTTCAGCACCGCACTGATGGCTGAAGAGGAAGCTCTGAAGCGTCTGGAGCCCATTCGCACAGATAGCCCCCGGGAAACCATGCAATCATTCATGGAGGCCATGAATGATTATAGGACAGGCAAAGACCAGGGGATCGCTGAAAAGGAAGCCCGAATTCAAGATGCACTTCGAACCCTGGACCTATCTGAAATTCCAGCTGTAACCAGAGAAGAAAAAGGACGGGAGGCGGCCATGCTTCTCAAGGAGGTAATGGACCGGGTCATTGTTATAGATTATCAGAGAATCCCTGCAGAAACGGATGAGGAACCTCTGCCCACTCGTTGGAGACTGGCAGGCACCGAAATAATAATTGTTGAGCAGAAGGATGGCGAACGTGCCGGCGAATATTTGTTTAGCTCCAATACCATCCAGCGAAGTCGGGAATTCTATGAAAAAGTGAGGGACCTGCCCTATCTGGAAGGATCCGGTGGTGGGGCCGCTTACAAGGATCCCTGGATGGACCAGTACATACCCTCCTGGGCGCAGAAGAAGGTTCTGGGTCTGCTTACCTGGCAATGGATGGGACTGGCCATCGTAATTCTAATAGGTTTAATCATTCGCACGATCGTTAAATTCTCCGTGGGCAAACTTGTTATCCTTGTTTCCAAGAGTGAAACCAAGTGGGATGATAAACTAATCGATGCGCTTCGGGGCCCCACGGGCTTCGCAGTGGCTACCTTGTTCTGGTATTTTTCATTGAAGTACCTGAGGTTCGACGGAGGCGTACTTACTTTCTTTAACGTAATCATCCAGATGCTTTTTAGTGTTAACTTCATCTGGCTGGCCTATCGCCTCACTGGTGTGGCTACAGAGTACATGACTGCAATTGCATCCAAGACCGAGTCCACACTGGATGATCAGCTTGTCCCCCTTCTTTCGAGAACTCTTAAGATCTTTGTTGTTGTTTTTGGAGTGCTGGTCACGATTCAGAATCTAGGAATAAATGTAATGTCGGTTCTGGCCGGTCTGGGTATTGGAGGTCTGGCCTTTGCTCTGGCTGCCAAGGATGCTGTGGCTAACTTCTTTGGATCACTGATGATTCTATTCGACAAACCGTTTCAGGCCGGAGAATGGATCAAGGTGGGTGAAGCAGAAGGTACGGTTGAAGAGATTGGATTTCGCTCCACCAGGATTCGGACTTTCTATAATTCATTGATCTCTATTCCGAACGCGGAGTTGATGAATGCTAAAATCGATAATATGGGTAGAAGGGAGTATCGCCGACTGCTTCTGAAGCTGGGAGTCACATACGATACAGGTCCGGATAAACTGGAAGGATTTCTGGAAGGCATTAAAAATATTATCAAAGCCAACCCCCATACAAGAAAGGATTACTATCATGTTGTGTTTCATGAATACGGACCGGATAGCCTTGTTATCATGGTCTATGTATTCTTCAAGGTTCCGGACTGGTCAACAGAGCTTGTGGAGCGCCAGAACCTGATGCTGGAGATCTACCGCCTGGCGCAGTCCATGGGAGTGGAGTTTGCTTTTCCTACTCAGACATTGCATGTGGAGACATTTCCAGAAAAGAAGGCTTACCGAGTCTCCCAGGAAAAAGCCGTGGAAGACATAAAGAAGATTGCTGCCGAGTACGGACCCAACGGCCCTCAGGCCAGACCAGCCGGCCAGGGAATCTTCGTCCCTCCCCATACAGAATAATATGCGCTCCCTCCGTGTAACAGTGAAGCCCAACTGCAAGACCGTGGGAGTGGAGAAGACCTCGGAGGACCACTGGGTTGTGCGGGTTCGCGAGCCGGCCACGGAGGGAAAAGCAAATCGCGCAGTCATACTTGCAGTGGCCCGGGAGCTGGAAGTCCCTCCCTCCGCGGTGACCATCCATAGAGGTGAAAAGGGAAAGGAAAAGCAGCTAAGAATCATTTAGCTAGCCCGGGCCACTAACAACGCCTCGGGCTTCGAGCCACTAACTCCATTTTGCCTCGGATGATGGCCAGGTCTATTCCGCTCACTGTTCTGGCCCCGGTGCCCGTCCATTGGCTGCATTGCGTTTTTGGGATAATTCGGAGCGACTTTCGAAAGTTATTTCTCTGCCGGCATTGACTTTCTTAAGAAGTGCAATGCCTGTCCTGAATATCCATATCTGCTTTCAAATCTAAAACAATTGACAGTACAGCGGTTCCTTCGCTTCCTCTTAGAAGCAGGAGAACTAAATGTCTATCAAAGATGCATCCCTAAAATCACTTAAGACTTCCGCCGGTGACGTAAAAATCCATAAACTGGACATTATTGAGAAAGAAGGACTGGGAAAACTGGATCAGCTTCCGTTCAGTATTCGCATCCTGCTGGAAACAGCTATTCGTAATCTGGATGGTTATCGCGTTGAGGAAAAAGACATCCATTCCGTGGCTGCCTACGATGCTCATAAGCCCTCTTCTAAAGAGTTTCCTTATTTGCCCGGACGAGTCGTCCTGCAGGACTTCACCGGCGTTCCCTGCGTAGTAGACCTGGCCGCTCTGCGAAGCGCCATGGTACGTATGAAAGGAGATCCGTCCCGAATTAATCCACAGGTTCGAGTGGACCTGGTCATCGACCACAGCATCCAGGTAGATTTCTTTGGTCAAAATGATGCACTGATAAAAAATATGGAGCGCGAATTTGAGCGCAATCAAGAAAGATACGAATTCCTGAAATGGGGTCAGCAGGCCTTCCAGAACTTTGGAGTGGTACCTCCAGGAGCCGGAATTGTTCACCAGGTAAACCTGGAATACCTTGCAGGCGTTGTTTTACAGAAAGATGGAGTTGCCTTTCCGGACAGTCTTGTGGGAACCGATTCGCACACCACCATGATTAATGGTCTGGGTGTGCTCGGCTGGGGCGTAGGAGGCATCGAAGCAGAAGCCGTAATGCTTGGTCAGCCAATGTACATGCTTCTGCCTCAAGTCGTTGGATTCAAATTAATAGGCCAGCTACCCGAAGGTGCCACGGCCACTGACCTGGTTCTTACAGTAACTCAGATGTTGCGCAAGAAGGGTGTGGTAGAGAAGTTCGTAGAGTTCTATGGCCCTGGACTGAGTTCCATGGGCCTGGCCGACCGGGCCACCATTGCCAACATGGCCCCGGAGTATGGAGCCACCACCGGCTTCTTCCCGGTGGATGCAGAGACCCTGAATTATATGCTTCGCACCGGAAGAACTAAAGAGCAGGTAGACCTGGTAGAAGCCTACTACAAAGAACAGGGAATGTTTCGCACGGACAGCACGCCGGATCCAGTGTACTCAGATTCTCTGGAACTGGATCTTAGCACTGTGGAACCATCTCTGGCCGGACCCAAGCGTCCTCAAGATCGCATTGCCATGACATCTCTGAAAGGCAAATGGAACGAATTATTGAAATCCTCTGTTAAAGATGGTGGCTACGAACTGGACTCCAGTGCCATTGAGCAGAAAGGTCATATCAAGAATGGTTACGAAGCAGACATCGGACATGGAGATGTGGTCATAGCAGCCATCACATCATGTACGAACACATCCAATCCAAACGTTATGGTGGGCGCCGGGCTTCTGGCCAAGAATGCCGTTGAGAAAGGACTGGAAGTTAAACCATATGTAAAAACCTCTCTGGCTCCTGGATCTCGGGTTGTGACTGACTATCTGGATCGGTCCGGACTAACCGAGTATCTGGATAAGCTTGGTTTTCAAACCGTAGGGTACGGTTGCACCACCTGTATTGGAAATTCGGGCCCCATTCCAGACCCAGTTGTAGATGCAATCAATGAAGGTAACCTGGTGGCTGCCAGCGTCCTGTCCGGTAACCGAAATTTTGAAGGCCGAATTTCCCCTCACGTTAAGGCTAACTTTCTGGCCAGTCCTCCTCTGGTTGTTGCCTATGCATTGGCCGGCACCATGGACATTGACCTTTCCAAAGATCCTATTGGAAAAGGTAAAGATGGTAACGATGTATTCCTGAAAGATATATGGCCTACCACGGACGATATTCACAAGACCGTGGCCTCCGCCATCGAACCTGAAATGTACACATCCAGGTACGGAAACGTCCGCGTAGTAAATGAAATGTGGAATGATATTCCAGTGGCTGAAGGTCAGATCTATGAATGGCAGGACAAGTCTACCTACATTCAAGAGCCCCCTTTCTTCATTGATATGCCTCTTGAAATACCACCGCTGAGCGACATCAAAGATGCAAAATGCCTGGTAAAAGTGGCCGATTCAGTAACCACGGATCATATCAGTCCAGCCGGAGCGATCGCCAGAGACAGCGCCGCCGGACAATATCTCCAGGATAACGGCGTTGAAGTAAAGGAATTCAACTCCTATGGATCTCGCCGGGGTAATGACCGGGTAATGACTCGGGGAACGTTTGCAAATATTCGTTTACGAAACCAGATTGCGCCGGGAACCGAAGGTGGAATTACCAGGCTGCTCCCCGAAGGTAAGCAGATGTCTATCTACGATGCAAGCCTGGAGTATAAGAAACGAAATACTCCGCTCATTGTGCTTGCAGGGGCAGAATATGGCACAGGTTCATCCCGGGACTGGGCGGCCAAAGGAACCTTTTTGCTTGGCGTTCGCGCAGTGATCGCAACAAGCTTTGAAAGGATTCACCGATCCAATCTCGTAGGCATGGGTGTTCTACCTCTGGTCTTTCAGGAAGGCCAGAGCCATGAAAGCCTTGGACTAACCGGAGAAGAGACATTCGAGATTCTGGGCCTATCTGATGATTTGAAGCCCCGCCAGGAACTGACCGTCAAAGCAGACGACAAAGAATTCAAGGTAGTTTGCAGACTGGACAACCCGGTGGAAATAGATTATTACAAGAATGGCGGAATACTTCAAACGGTCCTTCGATCTTTTGTTAAGAATAGCTGATCACAAAGATGCGCATGGGAAGGATAAAGATGCAAAGAAGGCTAAATCTGCTGCTCGGGTTAATACTCTTCGCAGCTGGCATTTCCTGTGGTGCAGAAGCCCATGAAAACCAGGAAAAGAGTATGAACGAGATCAAAACGATGATTGAGAATGGTGCGGCGATAATTGATGTGCGGTCTCCCATGGAGTATAATATGGGTCACTATCCTGAGGCTAAAAACATTCCCGTTACCGAACTTCAAAAAAGAGTCGATGAAGTTGGTCCAAAGGACCGGCCAGTTGTAGTCTATTGTGCTTCGGGAGGTAGAAGCGAAACAGCCCGCAACTTCCTGAAATCCATGGGCTATGAAACTGTAGTGAATGCCGGCGGACTATCCAGTATGCCGCGGTGACAGTATTCGGAAAAAAATTCAGGGGAGTTTCCCTGATTCAAAAGGCCTGCCTGATCCTTATTGCAGGCCTTTTCCTTTATAGAGCGCCAGCCTACGCTCCGGATACAGAATTCATAATCGGTGGCTTCAGTAGCGATACGGCCATTCCAATTCTGATGGCCAACTCGGATTACTTCTCTCCTTTCAGTCTTTATTACTGGGGACAGGACCGGTTTGGCTCCTGGCCTTTTCTGGCATTTCGCGCCCTTGGAAATAACTGGGATTATTATTCTATTTATCTGGGAATGTACATCTACCTCCACCTGGGCTTCATGTACTTCTTTCGAAATCGCAACCCATTGCTTCTTACACTGGTATTACTTCTCTTGCACTTCTGGCGACCTGTATCCGGTTTCATTTTCGACATAGCCCAGCCTTATGGCTGGCAATTGGGTACCATCTTGTTCGCACTGGGGCTGACGGAAAGTCGCAGTCGAAAATGGCATCCCTGGCTTTATTTCTTTTTATCCTTTCTTGGCATCTGGCTCAGTCCCTCCAGCGCGCTATATCTTCTGGGTTATCCTTTTTTGAAGGGAATCGCCCGAGAAGGTCCTTTGCTAAGGCGAGCCATGGACGGATTGAGGAAATGCCTTCCAGTGTTTCTCGCATACTGGGGCCATGGTCTGTTGAGACGCTATGTAGTTCAGTTCAATGGAAATGCCTTTTATCAGGAATACGAAACCCCGCTACGATGGAAACTGGAATACATAGGTACTGCCTGGAAGGCCGTTCTCAATGACGTTCTAGAAAATTGGGAACTGGCTATCTGGATTGTCTCTCTGGGATTCCTGCTTTCCGTGCTCTCAGTATTCAGCCTGAGAAACCGAAGCTTTAGTCTCCGGCGGCAGACAATGTCTGTGGCTTTACTCGCAGCTTCGGCGCTATTTCTACTATCAATCCTTCCTCTTAACTGGTTTACTTTGAATCAATTTGGTGCCAGATACCTGGCTCTACCTCGGTTCTTGATTCCAGTAGGATTGATTCTATTTCTATGGAATTTTCTGAAAGCAAGAGTGCCTGCCCTGCCCTGGTCAACTGGTCCACGGCCGGGCCCGAACCTGAGCGGCTTTGTTGCTTCATTGATTCTGTTGATTGTCCTGCTTCCCTCCATGCCCGAGCGCAAATTGTCTGAGCCGTTCGAGTACAGGCAGTCCATCGCAGCAGACCTGGAATCGAAGTATCCGGGGCTGCCACTTATCGGCAATTACTGGGAGACCTATGTTTATGCTGCTCTGCAACGTACCGCCAATATACCTCAACCAGGTCACGGACAGTATCAGAGAACCCCCTTTCTATTACCCGATGTTCTGGCCGGGCAGCAAATACTGGTAAATCATGAAGGACTTCCGGCTACGACGATAAAAAACGGTATTCCGTTAGGAGAATTTCGCTTCCGCGGACAAATCTATGTTCTAAAAGAAGAGAACGTATTGAATCGAAACCCAAGAATCTCGCTCTATGCAAAGAGCAGCGGCCAGAACAGATAACATCCATCCGCGAAACGAATATCTTCTATCTATTAAAACTGTCCGGCAGGGTTAAGTTAGCCTCCGAAAAATCGATATTTAAATTATCGGAGCGCCAGGAATGAAAGCATCTCAAAACCAGATCGAATCAGCCAATACTAATCCAGGAGCAACCAGTGAATTTCTGGCCCTTCTGGAAAGCGGAAATGAGCTACGCATTCGCCTGCGGGGACAGCTAAACCTGGACAATCATAGCAACCTGAGAGAGCTTTTGGAAGAGGTATTGAACCGCACCGAGCAACCGCTGATTATTCTGGATATGTCCGGTGTAAGCAGTATTGCATCCAGCGCCTTTGGTGCCCTTGTGGATTTCGCACGCAGGTCCTTCCTGAAACAGCGAACATTGATTCTAGACAACCTATCGCCGGATTGCGAACGAGTTCTGGATCTGCTCAGGCTGCGCCCTTTGTTTAACGTAAATCAAAACTAATAATAGCCCGGCAGAACTGCGAGTCCTGCCGGACCTTGAACGGAGACATGGCTCAGAAGCTCGGTCCTGCATTCGCCGGCTTTGAACTCAGGCCGCTCTTTCTGCCTCCAGGGCAGGTTGAATACTGGCCTGTCCGGACTCTTTGCGGCGCGCCACTACCGCTTCGAAATATTCATCGTAATTTGGGAAGTTTGTGCCACAGACACGATCCCAGAAATTGAAATACAGGCTGAAGTTTCCATTAAAATGCGAATGATGCATATTATGATGGGTAGATGTGTTGATCCATTTCGTAATCCTGCCCTGAGTCCAGCCGGCGGGAAAGACTTCATAGCCAGAATGCCACCAGATATTCATGATCATCGCATAGCCTACGTGGACCAGGATAATCACAGGATGCATGGGCACCAGAAATACAAACAAAGGCAGATAGATGGCTTCCAGAAACGCTTCGTATGCATTGAAAGCATACGCCGCAAAAGGACTTGGATTCGTAGAGCGATGATGAGTGAGATGGATTAGCTTGAAGAATGGCTTTCTGTGAACCAGTCGATGCATCCAGTAAAACCAGGTTTCATGCCAGACCGTAATCGCTGCAAGACTGAATATTGCATACTCCCAGCCAAAATCGGAAAACTCTTTATACACCTGGTTCCAGCCCGCCTTTCCCATCGTAATGCTAGCTATGGCTGTTCCCACAAAAACAAGCAGAGTGACGAAAGACCATCGAACCTCATGCCAGATCTTACTGGACTCCGGCCATTTCTGCTGGATTCGCGCTCCAATAAAACGACGACTTCCCCAGACCCATACCACCAGAAAGACCAGCCCGGCCACAGGATAGTAACGCACTACATTCATAAACAGTTGAAAGATGGCCACCTCTGCGGTACAGCTCCAGGATAATTCACAATTCAATGGATCCATTCTATCCTCCCATTCCATTTCTCTGGCAGCTGAAGGAGCAGAGCCTGCAGCCCGACCAGGAATCAGTATGGAATCAGGATAGCATGGTCTTGCAGATCAGTCGTCCGGCGGTATAAATCCGGCGTAAAAATTGGGTCCAGATTTATACAATTGGTCTGCAACCGCTACAGGGAAGGTGGTTTCTTGCGATATTGACCGGGACTTATCCCTGTATGTCTCTGAAATGCATCGTTAAATGTGGATTTCGAATTGAAACCCACATCGTAGGCAATGGATAGAACGGTGCGCTCCTTCTCTTCCAGAAGCATTTTGCAGGCAGCCCTGACCCGGTACTGATTTACAAAACCGGAAAAGTTCTGATTCAAATGGTGGTTGATGTACTCCGAAAGTTGATGCATGGTTATGTCCAGACGAGAGGCCAGCTCTGGTAGAGAAAGGTCCTCCTCTTTGAAAGCCTGCTCCATCTCCATAATTTTGCCCAGGCGACTTTCTAGATCCTTGACATCAATTCCTCCCAGCCTGGTCTTTTGGTAGCGGTTCTTTTCCTTTTCTCTCTGGTAAACTACTTCCAGATCATGAAAGAACTGCGGATATCTTCTCTGAACAAAATAAACCATGGGCCCGTTTAATGCAATTATGGATATGGAGAGTCCCAGGTAACCCAGGTGACCACTTAATAAAGCCACAAGGGCCACGGATGATCCCAGTATGGTCAATCCTGGAAAAACCAGAGAAGCTCGTATAACTCCTTCCTTCTTGAGGCTATCCAGACTGATATCAGAGGACAGGTCGCGCACAGCCCATGCCATATAGAAAATATTATGGACCAGCCCCAGAGGAAAGATCCATACACCGGGCCCGGATGGCTGCCCTCTATAAATGGCTTCAATTCGCGCCAGCTTCTCAGGTGTGCTTTCCAACAAGTTAGGAATCAATATCAGTGATACCAGAATTCCAGGAATAAAATGAAGTAGCAGTACCGACCAGGAAATTGGTCTTTGCGCCACCCTTTCCTCCAGGAAGGCTCGAATCATTGGCCCAATAAACATCAGGACCGGCATGGTAATCTCAAAGAATGGAGCCACCAGGTGCATTCGCATGGTCAGCAATAGCCAGGCTCGAATTAGGACCATGGCGAAACCAAGAAAGACAGCGGCCAATAATATATTTCTGGACCTGATCTGAACTACAAACAGTTCCCCCAGAGAGAAGATTAATACCAGAAAGGCAAAAGCTGGAAGATAATCCAGGGGATGCAGTCCGCCCATGGGCAATTGCTAGAATATAGGCTTTATGAATCCAGCAGGATTTCATAATTCCTGCACCCGGGCTGTGGCTGCAGCTATCATTGTGCTGGACATCTGCTTATAGAAAGCATCCTATGATCAGGCTAATCGTCTATTAACCGGCCTACCATAGGCCAAAAGGCTACCGATGACTGAAATCATTATCTTCTTTTTAGGTACCGTTGGTACAATCCTAACTTTTGCTGCATTTTTTATCCCTATCTATCTATTATTCAAAGTCTCCTCCCTGTCCAGGCGAGTCCGGGAACTGGAAAACCAGATTTCTTCGCCAGCCGGCCAGAGCATGGTCCGGGAGCCAGAGCCGCCGACTTTTACCGCGGAGCAATCCTATTCTCGCAGAGAGCCATCAGGCGTTACGGTTATTGAACAGAGCAAACAAGATACTCCGGCTGCAGAGTCCGCCTCTGCAGCCCGCTACATGGAAAGCCAGGGAAGAAACGCAACAGCCATCCCAACCAGTCCTCAGGAAAGAGAAGTAGAATCGCCAGCAGTTCCCCCTCCTCCCACGGCATTTGAGCTGGGCTGGAAAAAGCTGGAGGCTGCACTGGCTGAAAATTGGACCGGAATCCTGGGTACCATTATACTCGTAGTTGGCGTTGCCTTTCTGGGTGTGTATGCAGCACTCAAAATGGGACCGTTCTTACGCTTCCTGATGGTTCTGGGCATTGCAGCAGGACTGTTCGCAGCATCCGTCTATCTGGCCAGGAAAGAACACTGGAGACCCCTGGCCGTATGGATTCGTAGCGGATCGGGAGCCATCCTGCTTCTGGCCTGTCTGGGATCCGCTCTTTTCCCTGCCATGCGATGGGTTCATGATGAGAACCTGGCTCTTCTACTGATTTTGTTTGGAGTAGGCGCAAACCTGGCCCTGGCCTGGTGGTCTTCCGTTCAAACGGTGGCCTCAATTCATACGGCAATCAGTATACTTGCACTCTTGATCCTTCCAAAAAGTCCTCTTTTATACTCCATCATCGCAGGAATCAGTATTTTCAGTACATACCTTTCCTATCGGGCCAGATGGGAATTCCATTTGCTACAGGCAGTATCCGTTTTCTTTCTTGCGAACCTGGTTTATGGAATGCATTACGGGGCTCCAAACAACGAAATCCACGGTGGAATTCGCTGGATTGGACTGTTTTCTACCGGTGCAGTATCGGTACTTGCATTACTACTGCATTATCGTTCTCGTTATGGAAATAAATCCTTCGAACGATGGCCTTTCATTTCGCATATAGTCACCTGGGCTACAGCGGCTCTTGGATTTGCACTCTACAGTAGTGGGTCCAGGATCAATACCATCGTTCTATTTTCAGTGGCTCTGGCTGTTTACCTGCATGCGCGCAGGGCGAGGAATTCCAAAATTCGCTGGCTGTATCATACAGACTCCATAATGGCATTGCTGATTAGCCTTCTTGGTGCATTAACTTTGCAAAGATGGGAATGGGACCTGCTGGCTTCAGGACTGGTATGCACAGCACTGATGCTTGCATTCTCGGTGGCCGCCAGCATGGAAAGAGAAACTCTATTAAAGGGAGTCGGTGTTATTCTACTTCACATCGCCTGGGTTTTTCTCTCGGTTATCTTTTTCGCAGAGCTAACTTCCCATCGATTGTGGTATCAATCCGGTATACTGCTTGCCTCCCTTATTCTCTCTCTGGCCTATATCTGGTTTGACAGGCATAGAATTAATGAAGAGGAGCGACTGGATGCATCCCTGGGATTATCCGCTGGAAGTCCGTTATCTTTTTCGGGAGTGTTTTCGGGCATTTTCGTTCTGCTTCTTGCCATTACGCTTCGTAACGTAGAGAATGCAGAGTATTACATCTCCGGCCTGTCTCTGGCTCTACTCTTTAGCCTGCATGGATTCAAGCTAAATCAGCTCTCTTCAGCAGTACTACCGGTTTTATTTGGATTACATTTCCTGGTATTCTATCGAGCCTATGACCAGTCTCCAGGGTTGCAGGTCTTTACCGATGCCCCACTGCTCATCTTATTTCTGGCAGGCATTCTTCTGGCACCCATGAATATTCCTGGCAAGCAACCATGGGTTCAAAGCAGGTTATTCGCAGTGCTTCTGATCATTCACGTAATCGCATTGACCTATATTCTGTCCAGTCCCCATTCCAGTCTTCTACCGGGAGTACTGTGGCTATCTCTTTCCATCGCTTTTCTGGAAATCGATCGCTGGTCTGTGTCCGGAAAATCAAAACTACTCTCTGGAATCCAGCTTGCCCGGCCAGTGTGGTTTCTGGGCGCCCTATCCATGGTACTTCTGTTTTTAATTTCGCATCTATTCGTGCATCTTCAGAGCGAAACCCTTCTGGGGCCTATTAGAGCCAGGCTCTTGATTCAGATCTACGCCATATCTGTATTTCTATACTGGGCCATGACCGGCCCTCTGGTTCAGAAATCCGATACTGGCATCCTTTCCAGGTTCGCAACGGTCTTCTGGGAGCTGGTAATCCTGTTTTTATCTATGGCTGTAGCCCTGGAAATGGGGCCGGTCTGGCTGCCTGTAATCTGGATCCTTCTGGCCGGGCTACTACGTTATTCTATAGTCTGGAGCATCATTCCAGGCCGATTCGAGATCTATTCAATATTCTTTTTCTGGGCCTCGGTCATCCATACAGCGGTTGTTTCGAGCACTTATGCAACTCCTTCGAATTTCCTGGCAGACCAGGCATGGTTTGGCGGACTGATTGCAGTTGCCGGGCAACTAATCTATCTGCTCCTGCAGTATTCTCCATATCTGGGGCATAGAGAGCGCAATACGCCGATTGACTGGCTGAGCCAGAGATTCCAGCGCTTCCAGACCGTAGCGGACCGAAAGGAGCTTTCGATTTTCTATCCACTGTTTCTGTCTGTTGCTCTATTTCTATTCTGGAGCTTCGATAGTTCATTGCTCACCCTGTTCTGGATGATTGAAGTATTTGTTGTATTTATCATTGGACTTCGACTGAACCAGGACCACTTCCGATATGTTGCACAGATTGCCATGGTAATCTGCTTAATTCGTCTGATATTTTTTGATTTGAGCCAGTCCAGCGTCGCAATGCAAGCGTTTGTATTTCTGGGAGTTGGTGGTATCATGATTCTAATGAATGTAATCTACCGTAGATTTCGCTCGAATCAGAGCCCCTCTGATAAAACCTAGCCATTCGCTGTTCTAAAATTGGAGATTCTTTTATGCCAGTACGCTTCTTTGCCTTTATCGCAATCCTGGTTTCAGGAATATTTTTATCTGCCGGGCTATTCTTCACCAGAGAAAGACAGCTTCCTCCCACAGCAGCGCCACTGTTTGAGTTACTGGGTAAGCCTCTGAAAACCGCTGACGTGGCGCTTACTCGTATACTCCCCATCAATGAAGTTGACGAAGCGGAACTGGGAAATGCCATCGCTCTGCGCTATGAGGCCTACAGAGATCCAGATAATCCAGACCAGAAATACCTGGAAAGCCTGGTACGTAGCCTTTCGCAGAACAATGAAAAAGGCTTCAACTACAGAGTCTTTATTCTACCCTATAGCTCTCCCAATGCCGCTGCAGCTCCAGGAGGAGTCTTGTTCGTAACCAGTGGATTGCTGGAACTGGTAGAAACTGAGTCAGAGCTGGTCTCTGTACTCGGTCATGAAATTGGACATGTGGAACTATCCCATTGCATGGACATGGTTCGATTTCAACTGCTGGCACAGAAAATAGAGGCACGCCCTCTGGGCGAAATCGCTGACCTGTCTGTTGGCATACTGCTTCGACCTTCTTTCAGTAAGACCCAGGAAGGGGATGCAGACCTTTACGGATATCAGATGCTAATTCGAGAAAACTATAATCCCTTTGGTATGGCCAATGCATTTGATAAGCTAGCTTCCCTGAATCCGGATGAAATGGAAGAATCCAACCCATTGAAAGAATACTTTAGAAGTCATCCCTATTCCAGGCTTCGAGCCGAGAGGTTCCGGGCAGAGGCCAGAAGTTCCGAAGTGGAACGGTATTACATTGGAAAGAAAAACCTTCAGGAAAGGTTAAGCAGGTACGAAACTGAATATCCGGAGGAATGGGAAGGAGAAAAAGAAGTAGATTGAATCTGCTTCTTCATTCGCTGACTATTTCTTCGCTTTTTTCAATTCGGCAATGTGGGCCTGGCATCGTTTCATGTTTTCTTCCATGGCCTTCTGCACCCGATTCTTTTGCTCTTCAAATTCGATTTCGTTAAGTTTCCCTGGAACATAGATGGGCTCACCATAGGAAACCACAACTCGAGTGAATGGCTTGGGTACACGATGCTTATCCCAGGCTTTCTCTGCAATCCATTGACGTACCCCTTCATAGTGGAATGGAACGATAGGCTTTCCGGACATCATGGCAGCCATTATTAAGCCACTCTGAACCTGAAAGGCCGGACCTCGGGGCCCATCTGGAGTGATGGCAGCCGGCTGTCCTTTCTTCAGGGCTACCACGCAATTCTTCAGCGCGCGCATGCCCCCTTTACTTGTGGATCCTCGAATGGCGAAATTCCCGAATTTTCTTACTACTTTTGTGATCATTTCCCCATCTTTGGAGTCACTGATCATTACATTGGCTTTCATTCCCCGGTTCAAATAGGGAGAGAATAGTACATTCGTATGCCAGATTCCATAGATCCAGGCCTTTCCGCTTTTATGGATTTCATTAAATGGCTGGCGCCCAATGTCAATCCTGCGCCAGGTGAGTCCCCACAGCCGCTGCAGATTTACAACAATGAATGGTAGAATCCAGACCTTAAGACCTCGCTTGGCCGCACCGTCAGGCTTCTCCATCTTTTCTGGTTTAACCGCGCCTTCCTGCCCTGACTCAGGCTCTAAAGCCTGCGCACTGGATACAGCAACGGACTGGTCTCTGGTCTTTTCTCCCATGACACATGGGAAAAAAATGCCACTTTCGTGCAAACCACAATTCCCTTGCTTCTGTTCTACACGGAGATCCAGAGCCGCACCCGCTTGAATCCAAATTCTTCCTCGCACAGAAATAGATGGAATCATTTCCATTTTGGAAACAATACCCTGGTTCCGATTGCAATTTTATGCCCGAAGATTTTCCTGACCCTCAATGTTGATCTGTCGACCTTCTCTTTGTTTTAGTCTGGCTCTTCTAATTGTGCCTCTGAGTTGCGATACATCGAACGATGACTCGGTCCAGATAGAAAACCAGGACATGCGTACCGTTACTGCGGCCAGCGGACTCGTACTGCGCGAAAAACCCAACACTACGTCCACGAAACTCGCACTGATACCTGAGGGAACGAAAGTTCAGGTGCTGGAGGAGAAATCCGAATCGGAGCAGATCGGAAATGTCACCGGCAAATGGACACGAATCAATCACAATGGAATCAGAGGCTGGGTTTTCGGAGCCTATCTGGAGCAGTAGATTTCCAGTCCCACGGGTCCGGGTTCCAGGCCATTGATTTAGATCGCTTACTTCGCCCGCATAATATCTCAGGGCGCCTCACTGAGTAAAAGTGGTATCGCTAAGCAGAAAGAAATCCACATGACCGTTCATGGGAACACCAGGAATACGAATCTGGTTTCCCACGCCCATTGTTCGCAGCTGCTGGTAGGTAAATAACATCAGAGCATTCTCTTGTACATAGCGATCCAATTCTTTAAGAGCCTTTTCATGCTCCGCCGGATCTGCCTTCTTCATGGCAGCTTCGTATACGGAATCGTAGTCCGGATCGCTTAGAAGAGAGAACAATCCAGCAGAGGATAGAAAAAGCCCTGCATGAAAGGCCATGGTATAAACCGGATTGTCCACCATGTTGAATGCAATGTCGCCTTCGTATGGATTGCCCATGACTTTACCCACAACAACCCTTTCGGCCCATTTAGGACGGGAGACCACTTCAAGCTCCAATTCCACTGAAATTGTGGCAAGTTGCTCTTTTACAGTCCGGGCAACGTGCTCGGCAACGTCCGAGGTAATCGCTCTGAGACTAAAACCCTGCTCATATCCAGCCTCTTTCATCAGCTTTCGCGCCTTTCGCAGATCGTAGTCATACGGCTTTAGCTGATCATTGGCTCCAAAGGAACCCTTCAATCCCAGAGAGGACAGTGGCTCTCCATTTCCATTCTCTGCGCTCTGAATTAAGGCTTTTCGGTCGATGGCAAAATTCAGGGCCTGGCGGATACGAACATCAGCAAGCGCTCCCTGATTTTTTAAGAATACCCAGGGACTTTGCAATACCAGTCGTTTCTGAATATTTGCCACATCGGAACTTGCCAGAAGGTTTTCTTTACTTCCGGACAGATAGGGAACCAGATCCACCTCACCGGCCAGTAAGCGATCGGCCCATCGACGCTCGGGCAGAATTTTGATCTCCAGCTCCTGGGCGGCGGGAAAACCCTTTCTCCAGTAGCGGGCATTTCGCTTAAGCCTGTATCTTTGCCCGGGTTCATGATCAATAAATTCAAAAGGACCGGTGCCCACTGGATGTTTTAAAGCTTTTTCCAGGCCGACCTTCTTAACGTAGCGGCTGGAGCTAATCAATCCAAACATGGTAAGACGGTTCAAGATCATTCCATCTGGCTCTTGTGTGCGAATGATTACTGTGCGGGGATCCTTTATTTCCACGGACTGGATAGTAGACATGATCCATCCAGTACCGCTTCCGGTGGTCGGATCCAGGATGGTATCCAGAGTAAATTTTACATCGCTTGCATCGAATGGACTACCGTCATGAAACCTCACTCCAGAGCGTAATCTGAACTCATAGGATCTATCATCCAATTGCTTCCAGGAAGTGGCCAGTCCAGGTACCATATTTCCATCCAGATCGTTGTGAATCAGACTGTCATAAATTTGACTCTTAAGCGAATAAGAGTCAGGATCAAAGGATGGACTGAGGGTGCTCAATGCCGGGACATCTCCAGAGAACATTGTAACTGAAAGAGTATTCTTCTTTCTTTCCTTCGTACGCTTTCGTTCCGAAATTCGAACTACATCTCCTTTTGTCTTTTGAACAATATCTTTTAGCTCCTCGCTATTTACTGAAACCTTGTGAACTGATTCCGAAGCCTCCAGCGATAATTGATATGATTTATCCAGTCTGGATATTATATCTTTGATACTGAGTGCCTGCTCATCGGAAAGGTCCTTAATATTTGCACCACCGGAAGCAATACTGTGCACTGCACTGGTGATCTCTTCCATAGTGCTGGCATGATGGCCCATGGCACCGGAAATGTGTTCAATTCTATCCCGAGTTGTATGAACGGATTGCGCAATTGTTCCCAGAGTCTCCACCATTTCCTTCGCACTTTCCACGGCGGATCCAACATCAGATGAGGCATTGTTTACTTCTGCGGAGAGATTGTTCATCTCCTTTCGAGTGCCCTGGATCAATTGATGAATGGCCCGGGTGGAATCCTGGGATTTCTCGGCCAGCTTCTTAACTTCATCAGCAACCACGGCAAAGCCCCTACCAGCATCACCCGCTCGGGCTGCTTCAATAGCAGCGTTAAGGCTCAAAAGATTAGTCTGCTCGGAGATATCATCTATGACTTTCGTAATCTGTCCCACTTCCTCAATGGACTGACCGAGCTTACGAATCTGTTTCTGAATGCTTTCGAATACAGCAGTAATGGAGGCAACATTCTGGCGGTTGCGCTCCATAAGTTCACCGCCCCGAGCGGCCCTTTCGCTCATGGTACGCGCCGCCTCGGATGTTTCGGTAGCGTTGCGAACAACTTCCTGAATGGTTTCCGATACGGACTGAATTGCAGTGGATGTTTCTTCTGTGGACCCGGTCTGATCCCCAACCTGATCCACCGCTTTTTGGGCCAGATCATTTAGGCCGCCCAGTCTCTCCTGAACTTCCATTACACTGTTAATCTGATGGTTCACGGCTTCCTGAATAATACTCACATCATCGGCAAGGTTAATAACGTATGTTTCCAGCCGTTGAGCTGTGGTTCTTAAATCTCTTACACGATGCAGGTTACGGCGCTCATCGCCGCGAAAACGTTGAAGAAGAAATACTATGGACAGAAAGAATAACCCAATGGCTGTGCTTTTGAGGAGCAGCCATTGCCAGCCAGGAAGCCATCCCGGTTCTATGTACCATCCAATATCTACGACCATCCCGGTAGCTGCAATTAGGCCCGCCAGAATGTAATGCTTAACCCTCATACCCTCTCCCTTCAGAACTTCAGGACCTGAATTATTAGTCCGGAAAGGAAATGCGTCAAGATTCTTTTGTCCAGGGTACTAAAAACCTAAAGAAAACGTCCTAGATTATACCAGTAGAAACTAGGAGGGAACCTACAGACAGTTCATGTCCGTACTCTCCGGGTTAAGGTTTGCCAAGGCGTATTTACATTGAGTATGAATCTCAAAGATTTCTATTGGCTGTATGCTAGTAACAGGAGGGCTGGATCATGACAGGCAGTACTGCCGATTTCCCTCCGTGCCCGCAACTATGGGCCCGGAATACAGGTTTCAATCTCTCACAGAATGACAGTCCACGCAAACGGCAACTTGGTTGGCAAGGTATCGACCTCGCTCTATGGATTCCGAGCTATTGTTAGCTTCAAAGTCCGGATAACCCTCTCAGGGTAAGTCCAAAAACAGATAGAGAAGCAGTGCACAAATTCAAGCAATGAAAAGGAAAACCATACCCGCGTCTAGCTTCTTCATGCAAACAGGCATCCCGGATATGAAATTCGGTCAACTGAGAACCATTGGGACCTGGAGTTCTGGAAGCGAAAATTATGAAGCGAGCATTTGGTAGTTCCGAAAAGGGGCAGACCCTTCCAGTCAAAGCCCCTTCCCCGCTTGACTATTCGCTTAATTCAATCCCTTTAGTTTGGGCAAAAATTGCTTAAGTGCTTCCTTTTCAACCTTTGGTCCGGAATAGTCTTCCATTGCATCCAGATCGAAAGTTAAAATAAAATCCCGGAGAACTTCAGTCTTTCGATAGGCAGGGGCTTTACTATCTCCTATCAAGCGAATCTCAAATCGATTACCAACCAGCATCCAAATATGCATATCCTTCGCCACTTTCGCAGGATACGGAAGCAATTCCGGGGCGGAACGACCGTTGTAACTATCGATGGTCTTTTGATCGTCTACCTGATCAAATAATTGAAACCAGATCACCCTTTTATCGGTCCCTGCTTCCATTACATCTGCCTGTAAAAAGCCATAAGCCGATACTCGACCATACTCCAGGTCGTCCAGATCTATACTACCAGATCCTCCACCTGAAGTGCTACATCCCAGGGACAACAGCAATACTAGTAGTAAATACCCCGCTCTTTTCATGAATTCTGGCATTTCGTTCTCCTGATTTAAACTGGTCTGAAATTCCTTCCAAGGGCATTCTCTGGCAAGGGAAAATCTAAATTTGTGCGATGAGGTGCGACTGGGCGCACCGATTGCTAGATGCTTGCGAAATACCATAACCAATTCAATTCCATTCGATAGTCTTAAGAAATTCTGGAAATGGCATCGGAGTCATCTCCTCTGCTGTGGCGCGATCTTTTCTAATATATGCTTTACTATTATGCTGCTTCTCGGCTCTGGAAATCATATCAGAATCCGGTTTCGCTCCGGGTATCATTATTTCGTGCACCTCCCGAATGAATTCAATGGCCTGGTCGGAGTACCAGAGAAGGCCACTGCTTTGCTGATTCAAAAAGGTCGGATGCTGGAAAATATCCTTCCATTCTAAATCGAAGTATTCATGGAATATCTCTTCTCTAACCTTAAGCATGCCCGGTTCGCATTCCTGCGTACGCTCAATGTTTTTTTGAGTCTGCGCCCTGGAGTTCACGCCGCCCATACCACACCATCGCTCATCATGAGGAGCAAAGCTGCAAAATGAATCCACCCAGTCCTGCACCATGTCCAGCATTCGATCCCATCGGTCTTCAATGGCCTTCCAGAGTATCTGCCGTGGTTCGTATTCCCATTCAATTCTCTGCCTGGTAATTTCCCATTGTACAGGATCCGGATAACCGTAGGCGGATTTCTTCACCAGATCCTGGTATGCGGACCATTGCTTTGCGTACATTTCCTGATCCAGAGGGCGAAAAGAGATTTTTGCGCAATAAATATCGTACTGGATGGTGGGACCTGCCCGGGGACTATCCAGCCCCAGAAAAATACCCTTCTCTTCGCATTCTTTTAGAAACAGTGGATAGCTCAGACCGGATTTTCCTTTATCCACTACTTCCTGCAGAACCGGTACAGCATGGGCAGCCCCTGGCTCACTTTTGAGCGTGTTCAGTGCATCCTCGTAGGATTTCAGGGTATTGGCCATTAGCTCTGTATCGCTACTATCGCCATCTACCGACGTATTTGCTGCCAGGGCACGACCATAGGCAGTTGAGAAGTCGGTAAACAATCCATCTACGCTGAGTTTTGTGGAATAAGCTGCCAGGTCATCCATTTCCCGGGCCAGTTGCTCCATCTTTTCCAACACTGCATAACATTCCCGGGCGTCCTCAGTATCGTTACCTGCATCTTTTAGCTGCTGGGCCATGCCTCGATAGGTACCCAGCATGGAGTCTGCCATTGTCGGATCCAGGGGCATTAGTTGATCCCCCGGTACTCTTGGTGCTCTTTAAGGCGTCGCTCCACCACTGAATCCGGAACGGGTATCTTTCTTCTATGCCTTTCCTCGCGAATCAAAGAGTAATCGAATTTCCAGCCGGGATCCCATTGTCTGGCATTGGGAATTACCTGTTCCTGCCAGTCTTGCTTTCCTTTGGCGATGGTATCCTTGATGTAATCTTCTTTTTCACTCTTCCAGCGAGAGGGCACTTCTGCACGACGGGCCACCTCCAGAGTTTCCAGCACTGGAAAATCGCTAAAGAAATAGTCTGCGAATCCGTCCACGCTAATCGCAATACTGTTTTTTTGCTGTAGCTTTGGAATCTCGGTGGTAATCTCCGCTTCGGTTTCAAAAGAATCCACAACGTCCAGAATCTCCTGACATCCCCGGGCCCGTATGGGTTCTTTGATTTCCTGATAATGTTTCAGTCGCGCTGTTTCTCTGTCCTTTGCCAGTGCAATGGCATTTTTGATGTTAAGCTTCTCTCCAAAGAATTTTTTCTGATACTCTTCTTTTGTCTTTGCATCTCGCATCAATTCGTAGAGTGCTTTCTCTGTTTCATATGAATTCTTATACATGGGATTGCCCTCATATCGCTTCATTCGGGCATAATAGTATTCTGCATATTCCTTCTGGCGCTGATCCATGAAACGATTCTAGCGCCTGCGATGAAATAGGTCCAGCGAAATTGAGATTTATGAATTCAGGATTGCAGAAGATACAATGATAACGTTGTATAAAACGGACATTTCGTCCCGGACGGACACTCTCAGATACAAAGAAAACTCGAAGTGAGGACCTGGTATCTACTGTTTCTTCCCGGTTTCAGGGCCGGTGTATTGATTGATGGGTTGAGGATTCCAGGGTTAATTTCAGAATTCGATAAAGGAGTCCAGGGTCGATTCACAGATCGAACGAAGACCAGGGGAATGTATTTACTCTAGAATGATTTCGCTCCAGTCTTCGTGAACTGTCTCCATGTTAGATTCGATAAACTGACTTACCCGATGCCGGTCCAGGAAAGGAGGCTTCTCCTTCCAGTTATCCAGCTCGTCCAGTTTTTCAATCTGTATGCGATAGACTCCAAGGGTCAGAGGATTAAAAAGGTCTTCTATGTCCCGGAATGTGAGCTTAACCTGAATATCTGCTACCTGGTCATACTTATCTGCAACGAACATGCATTCCATGAATCCGGCAATGTCCCGGCGACTGGACCTTATGGCTTCCTCCACAGAACGGGCCTCCGCGCCCAGAGAAACATTTAGATCTGTGTTAATTCTCCATCCCTTACCATTCCAGAAAATCTGAGACTTTCCGTAGTTCAGGAAATACCCGGGACTGCAAAGATTTGCCAGTTCTGAATAGAATTTCACTCCTTTGTCTTCCGTTGCAGTTGCGTACTCCTGAGCTTTTTCCAGAGTCGGGTTGCAGGAAACCAGGAGAGTCAGAGAGATAAGAAGGAAGGATGCTGTAATCAGGCGCATAGGACTATGGAACATCGTTTTCCCATTTGTCAATCCGGAAGCTCAGAGATGGGCATCTTTTCTATGGTGGCGTTGGACTTGACACCGACCTCGCCGTGAACACTTTGCAGCATGGCCGGAATAGGAAAAGAAATCAAGAATCAGATACTGGAAATCACATTCCAGATGAATGAAAAGAATACAGTCGATGCTACGTTTGGAAAGGACTTTGCCTCTATCCTGACCGATGCAGAAAAGGACCCTTCCGTTCGAGGAATGATCATTCGCGGAAGCAACGGATTCTTTTCCAATGGTTTTGAGCCAGACAGCTTCGTCGGAACATCGAAAAAAGAGATTGAGGCAGTGATTGGACCGGCTTTTCACATCTGTGGACAGGTACTGAACTTACCCTTTCCGGTGGCCATGGTGCTCAACGGACATGCAATGGGTTATGGTGCCATTCTAAGTCTGTATGCAGATTTTCGTTACATGCAGAGCAAACAGGCCCGCTTCGGATTCCCGGAGATTAACATTGGACTTCCCATCCCTTCCGCTCCCGCATTGATGCTACAGGATATGACAGGGCGAACTATGACCAGGGATATGATCCTGGGAAAGGCACTTAAAGCTGATCAGGCTCTGCAGGCTGGAATCATAGATGGAGTCTTTGACGATGAAGAATCCATGATGGACCGGGCCAGAAAGGATATCTCAGCTCTATTCAAGTTCGCACGATCGACAGTTCGAATGAACCGGGAAATGATGTATGCCCGATACAAAGAAATCATTCCTCCTGCCATAGAGCATGATATTGAGCTCGCATCCCATGCAATCATGGCCCCCGCCGGTCAGGAAGGCCTGGGAGCACTGAAAGAGGGGCGGCGCCCAGATTTCACAGCTGTAGAATAGAGAAATGGTTTCCAGGGCAGTGAGCTGACGCTTCCCGATTAAATCCAATGGAACTGTTTCGCACCAGTTGCCCTGGCTATTGCTGTGGCCCGGGCCTACTTTTTCAGATTTCTGCAAACCCGCGACCAGGGAATTCTCAAAGAATCTCGGTCATTCCACCTCAATGGCTATGACAGCAATGTCATCATCAATCTCACCTGGCCCACCGGAGTAATCGATTAGCCGGTCCATTAGTTGCGTTAACCAGGCATGGATTTCAATCTCTGTTGATTCTGCAAAGCTGCGGACCAGTTCCTCCATTCCAAAAAGTACCCCCTCTGGAGAGGAAGCCTCAAATGCACCGTCCGTATAGATAAAAACCCGGTCCCCGGATTCCAGCGAAACAGGTTGGCTCAATTCATAGGCACCATCCGTAAGCAGTCCCATGGGCCGTCCGAACGGTCTGTATTGCGCAATTTCTTTAGTAGATTTCTTCCAGTGCAACAAAGGTGGATGCCCTGCATTGGCCAGGTACAGAACC
Organism: Leptospiraceae bacterium; assembly: GCA_040217195.1. GTDB lineage: Bacteria > Spirochaetota > Leptospiria > Leptospirales > Leptonemataceae > UBA3465. Next base: position 591,920 of record JAVJNR010000008.1, read on the forward strand.
TTCTTCTCCAGATCGATTTGCAATGCACAGGCAGTTACAAATTCATGCCCAACGTTGCCATAAAGCATTTCGTTCAAGCCGGCCAGCAATTCATGCGGTAGAATGGATTCCTTGCCCTGGAATACGTATGCCATCTTGAGCACAGAGACAATCAGTGCTGCAGGTACTCCATGGCCGGATACATCAGCGATGATCAAGGATAAACTCCTTTCATCTTGTTGAAAATCATAGAAATCACCTCCAACATTTACCATAGATCGATAGAGGTGCGCTATTTTAATCCCCTGCGGAGATGGCAGAGTTTCCGGAATAAGAGATTGCTGGATCATCCGTGCCATGGAGAGTTCATTCTGGATGACTGCCATGTCTGCCTGAGTTCTGGCCGCCTCTTTCAATGCCAGAATATTCTGGACTCGCGCACGAAGCTCCTCCGGCTCAAAAGGCTTGGCCAGATAATCGTTTGCCCCGCTGGCCAGACCTTCTACTACATCCTGGGTTCTACTTCGCGCAGTCAGAAGGACAATGGGAAGGTCAGTGTAAGAATGGGACTGGCGAAGAATTCTGCAAACCTCATAACCGGTCAATCCAGGCATCATTACGTCCAGTAGAACCAGATCCACCGGACCAAATTCCTGCAGGGCCGTGAGCGCTTCCGTGCCGCTGGATGCCTCCAGAATTACATGATTTTCTGCAGATAAGAAATTGCGTAATACCTGCAAATTCACAGGGTCATCGTCCACGACCAGAGTGCGAATTACACCGTTCCCACTTTGTTCCCGGACGCCATCATCCTCTATAACCTCGATTTCAGCCCGTGGCTGGTCCAGCGACCCTGTATCAATTGAATATACCTCTTTGGAATCGATTCCAGTGCTCCCGGAAGGAATCTGTAGAGGATGAACGGGCAAATCACTTTGCTCCACGGATGCCTGATTTTCTTTGCTAAATACCGGCAATGTGAAGCTGAATTCAGAACCGCGTCCCTGAGAAGAATTTACATCTATTTCACCACCATGAAGCAACACAAGGTGACGAGTGATGGAAAGCCCCAATCCGGTACCGCTGTATTTTCGACTTATGGATCCGTCCGCCTGGGTGAATGATTCAAAAATTGCATCCTGACGATTTTCAGGTATTCCGATGCCGGTATCTCGAACACTGATTCGAACAAATTCGCCTTCTTCCAATGCCTCCACCTCAATCCGGCCCCGGTTCGTAAACTTGATTGCATTTCCGAGAAGATTAATCAGTATCTGGCTCAATCTTTCTGGATCGGCCAGGACGGCGGACACCTCTGATCGCCTGTGTATCAAATCTACTGGCTTATCTCGCAATAGGGGTCGCACCAGAGACAGAGCAACGTCCACAGCATCAGGCACTTCAACTTTCCTGAGCTGCAACACCAGGTCTCCATGGTTGGCCCTGGAAAAATCCAGAATATCATTTACAAGGGTTGTGAGTCTCCGGCCACTGGCAGCCACAAGTCGCAAATTCTCTCTGGTCTGTTCGGAGATTTTGCCTGTGGCCCCCTGAAGCACAGATTCAGTAATTCCAATAATACCGTGCAAAGGAGTTCTCAGTTCATGGGATGTATTGGCAAGAAAATCATCCTTCAATTCGTCCAGCCTTTGTAAATCCCTGTTTTTTTCGCTCAATTCATGCGAAAGCTCCTCTACCCTGTTGAATGACCGGGCATATCGAAACGAAAGTAGCGCGGATTGCAGAAAAACGAATGCCAGCAGACTTGCCTCACCAAACTGAATCGTATTGATAGTTCCTCGGGCAGAGAGTACATCGTTCAGTACACCCAGAAATAATGGAATCCCTCCCATTAGAACGGCCAGACTGTTATCTCTATTCTGGTATACGGCTCTGCCGAGCATAAAGAGTCCGAAGGCTCCAGATAAAAGCATCTGTGCTTGATAATACCCCACTGACTGACTGAGGGTCAGTGAATCTAAAAAGAATGGAGTCAGAAGTAGAATCAGACCTGACACTCCAGAGATTATCAAACCTGGGCGGAAAATTGGATCTGGAAACAGACTCCATAAAAACATCAAAAAGAAAAATACGGATAATGGAAGACTGCAGTATTCAAGAGAGAGATAGAAATGCCATCCAGGAAGTGCGAATTGATGAAAAAGAAACTCCTGACCTGTGGTCAGTGGACGAATTGCAATTGATAAACAATGCAACCCAAAGAATGCCGGTGCATGAGTCCTCCTTCGCACAGCGAACATAAAGATATGATACAACCCAACGATGGAAAAAGCTCCGGCAAGGAATAAATCCCAGGATAGATCCAGACGTTCCCTTTCCAGAAGAAATTGTGCAGGACCCAGGCGAATTGGTTTACGGATGCCCCCTTCCCGGTAATGAAAGTTGGATACCGGAATAGTCAAATCCAGACTTTTTGTTTGCGACGGAAGGAATACCAGCCCTGAACGAGGACCGGCAATAGAACTGGCAGCCGTGCCTGGTTTCCCGCTCCGAATCAGCAGATGTCCGTCTGCATAAACGGCCCAGGCGGTGTAGATCCCTTCTATTCGAAGGGCCAACAAATCGGATGTTTCAGGCAAAAGAATTCGAAGATGATATGTACCAACCTTCTCTGGACCGGCTTTTCCCGGATAATCATTCCAGGGGCCCGGTATAGAAACAATTTCAGGCCTGATAGCTTCAGGCGGAGAGGATACAAGTATTCCCTCGTAATAAGCCCATTCTCCAGCCAGAGAAATGCTCCTGGAATCCAAGGCACTCTGTTGCAAATCCAGAACTCCATGCACTGCCACAACGTCCGATACTGTGGGCTCCCGACATCCCGTAGCCAGAAATGGAATAAGAAGCATCAAGGTCCGCAGCCGGGGAAGCATTCCTGATAATCGGCTTCCGGGCATTTCAGGCAAGCCAAACGCGAATAAATGAGCGCTGAAAGAAGAAAGACCATAGACCTTGACCGTAATGCAGGGCTTCAGAGATTAATGATCCTGGTGCTTCGAAAATTACACATAGTGCTGATTTCATTGCTTTTCCTGAGCGGGAATGAACTTCGCTCCTGGCCATTAATTCAAAAAGAGTCCGAACAGAATCAAATACTTCGATTCCGATTCCAGGACGGAAACACATCCGTACAGATCTATGCTCTACTCTATGCCCCGGCCTTCGGTTTATCTGGCGGAGCGGGTATGGTAGTTTCAATCGTTCACGATGGGGAGCATACCACCGGCGGCTATCATTACATCTGGAATGACGTGGAGCTCACAGAGGAGCTGTTTTCAATGGGCCCCCACTCTGTGCAGATGAATCGGAATAGATTTTTTGTTCGATTCCAGTCGAGAGATGTGGCGCTGAGTCTCCGCGCAGACAGAATGGAAACAGTCCCGGAAAAAGGATTCTCAATTGACCGTAAGGGTAATTCTTTGCTCAGCATTGAAGGAAGAAAATTTGCGCCGGACTCTGCGATCGATATGACGCTTTACGGAAAAAGAATCCGGCTTCGTGGAAATGCTATGATAGATCACTGGAAGCTATCCAGGGATTTGCCAGATGATGTTGGCAGTATTCGCATTACAACATCCCTGAATGAAAAACCAATCTTACTTGCTCAGTCTAGTTTTCCGAAGGGCACAGATACCTATGTCCAGTACGGGCAAACCAAAAACACAGTTCTATTCCAGAACCGAGCCACAGACGCAGAACCTCTGGATTGGCCCTATGAGTCAAAGTGCAGACTGAGGCTTCATATGGGTCCGGCCGTACATATTCTGGATCAGCAAACAATTCCCTCGACCAGTCGTCTTTTGGGATTCTATCTGGGAAAAAGGCCCCGCATTGTATCCTACCGAAGTGTCCTATGGGATAAGTGCGGAGACTCGTCCATTCGGGTTCCGGCCGAAACAACGATTGTCACACTAGAGTAACCTCGGACTGGGCCGGACGATTGAAAAACTAGTTCGAATCAGCTTTCCGCTTTACTTCTTTTTCCGGTGGCCTTGCTTTGAGTGGGGGCATTTTTGATGACGAATCGCTTGCCCTCCAGAAGCTGAAGCAAATCAAATGAACTGATCACCCCGGCCAGTTTCTTATCATCAATGACTACAAGATGGTGAATCTTATGCTTTCGCATCATTCGTGCGGCCAACTCTACATCCCCATACCGGGGTATGGTGTAGATCTTTTCTGTCATAAACTGTCCCACAGGCTTATTGTCGGATACCTTCTTGATGAGATCCGCAGAGGAAACCACTCCCAGAACCTCTCTTTCCGGACCAACTACCGGGACTATGTTTATCTTATTCTTTTCGAGCAGTTCACGAACGTGTCCTGCTGTCTGATGGGGCGTTACCGTGATTACACGGGACTTCATTATTTCGTCTATCTTCAGGCTCATGTTTGGACCAGACATGGATTGAGCATATCCAGGTCAAGCGCGAATGCCATCAGAAAGCAATGAGCTTATCGCATCCCAATAACGATACGGAAAACCCGGAACGAATTTTGAAGCAAGAGTTTTGCCGGGACCCGGACAAAAGCAAACCGGGATTTGAAAGCCGGGGAAATAGAAACATATCCACAATTCGCGCAAATGAAATCTGACTGTGCGTTCACTTACCTTTCCGGGAAGATGCTCTTTCGAGATATCCGCTGCAATTTGCCTGTTAAGGAAACCAATGGTGGTCAGGGCGCCATACCATCTAGCTCCCTTCTCTCTTAAACCGCCCCCCCTGGATGCAATGACGAATCTCTGGTACGCTAGATCTAAAACTTTGAAAAACAGTATCATTGGCCCGAGATTCCCCTGTAGCCGTCTCCAATGCTTTTTTGCAGGACGCATCCATTAATCAGGGACGGATTCCAGAAACGACTGCCGGTTTTACCTTCTTTTACGCGGACAGGCCTCCGGTGATTCAGATTTATGGAAACGTTGCATCCGCCTCACCTGGAGCGATTCTTTTATATATCCCATTTTCCCAGTTTTTCACATCGGATGCATACCACCTGGAAAAGCGACGATCCGAAGGGCCCCCGATGAGGTTTGTGTAGCAGACATCTGTTTCCATCTCTATAACTGTGCGAATGGAAGGAGCAAAACTGGTGCGCCGGCCGGCGCTATTGTAAATCTGCCCTTGGTGGGGAGTAGCGCGGCCCCCTATTAAAGTAACGGGGCCCCGGTCAAATCCCAGGAAAGAAGGCATTTTTCCGCCAAAAAGAATGTGGCTGAGTTTGATGGTCTGCGATTGCCCCCATTGCCGTGTCTTTTTCTGTAAGGACTTCCCAATAACCCTGCGATATATCTCTTCTCTGGATTCTCCACCGAACCAGCTTGAATTCTCGGATAACAGTATTCGATCGAAATTAATATAGAAATCAATGAATGTACCGGTTTCAGAAGCCAGAAAATCTACCACGTTTTCTCCAATACCTTTTCGCCCAAATACTTCCAGGTAAAGGTTTCGATAAATACTTTCGAATAAATGCGCACCTCTGGACTCCGCATTGTAGCGAAAGTCCCATTCGCGCAAAACAGCTGCCTCCTCTGTCTGTGGCAAAAGCGGACGAATAATCTGCATAAATTGTCTGGCCTGTGAAGACTCAACATCGTAATGTAAATCGAACATATCTTCTCTGGCAAAATCATCCCTGCCATTCAGGACTTCGGCAATTCGATCCGCTCGATAGGGCCCCATGGGCATGTTCAAGGGTTTGAGTTTGCCCCATTCGTTCAAATCCTGATTTGTGGTAATAAAGAATCCCTGATCCGGGTTTAAGATTCGAGGAAGATCTTTAGTGCTTGCGAACCCCTGCCAGTCATTTTCACTTTTCCATCCAGGAACTGGAAATAAGCCACTCCAATTTCCGTTTCGCAACGGCATCAAACCGGACATTTGAAATCCTATATTTCCATCCCGATCCGCAAATACGAAGCTCCAGGAAGTTTCAACCCTTCCCAGAATATCCATACCCTGTTCCACCTTCTTTGCGTCCCACATTTCCAGGATTCGCGTAAGGGATGCACCGCCTGAATCGTTGCAGGCCCAGCGAGTGGCCAAGTAATTTCCCTCTTCGTAAGGATTTCCATCCAGAACGCCATGATTATTCTCATAGAAGGTAACTTCATGGGAGGGCTTCTTCTTTCGCTTAATAACTTCTTTTCTATGCGAAAAATCCTGCCATCCACTGTCTTCGCGAAAATACTTTCCATCTTTGCATTTCTCAACCCAGGAGTCCTCGGAATCCATAAAAGAATATGTAACTCCCCAGGACAGATCCGGATTCCTGCCGGTGAGCACGCCAGGTACTCCCGGCATACTACCACCCATTACGTACCGATCTTCTGTTCTAAGAACGATTTCCTGCCAGACATTGGGTATGCGATTGATTTCCAGATGAGGATCATTACACAAAATGGGCTGTCCGGATGCAGTTTTCTTTCCTGAGATGACCCAGTTATTGGAGGCCATCATTCTTGGCAGACCGATTTCCCACAGCCTACTACTTGGTACGATTCTTTCACCCAATTTGATGGACTGAATCAGTTCCAGATCCAGGCATTGCAGATGGCCTGCAAATAGTTCCTCCAGCATTTCGCGGGGAACTCCTGCCTGAACCATTTCAATGAGTAGTCTTTCCACTTCTCCCTGGGACTGGGAAAGCGTTAGATATCCAACCATGCGCGAAATTAGAAAACTGTCCTCGATTTTCCAGGGCTCAAAAGGAACTCCTAGAAGTTTAAATTCCCAGGGCACTTTGCCATTGAAGCCTGCATTTGCGCCCTCAGCATAGGCTTGAAGACAGGCGCTGGAGAAATCTGTAAGTGCCTGAAATTGCTTTTGCATGCCTCCAGTCCAATTCATCTTGCGAAAGAAAATGTCGATGCCCAGCATCTCATCGCTGGAGTCCAGAAGCTCGCTGGCCCGGCCCTGCCCCAGGATTCGCATTAATATCATCTGCATTCCGCGATCAACGGCATGTACATAGCCCTGGCCATAGCAAAGATCCTCCATGGACTTTGCTGTAATGTGTGGAATCCCGCTGGCATCCCTTTTAATATCTATACTTTTGTTCTTGATCATTTCACTCTCTTCCTGAAAGGCAACAGTCCTTCATCCACTTTATGGACCTGAAGGCACTCGTAAGTGGTTTCTACCCGCTTCGCTTCATCTATTCCCAGGTTAATGTCCGGTTATTGATCCACAAGCGAAAAAGGCATTCCCCGAATCAGATGATCCGACGATTAGATCTATCCTCTAATATCGATGAACCCGCCAGAGAAACTATGTAGGCAGTTTTTCAGTTGAGCAATTCCAGACTGAAGGGGCGGTTTTTTTGAGAGTGAATGGATTGGATTCCCGCTGGATTCAAGAAAGCTATTCTGGAGGGCCGAGTATGGATGGAAGACAGCCGGGACGATCATTCAAACGTGATCTGATTGCCACTTGCTGCATCTGATTCAGAAATATGAATTCGCACTCCGGCTGCGCCAGAGTATCAATTCCGAATTAGTCCGCTCAACCTCAAGAGAAGAGCAAGGATGGGAGGGTTGACTTCTGGAATCAACTTTGCGCGATTTTCTGCAGGTATTTGCAGATTTCCGGGCTACTCAGCAAGCCCAGGTGACCGGTGGTCATAAAGGCATGATATTCGATCTTTGCCGGCGGATTTCTGCGTTTCAACCATGCGAAAGGGGAGCGAGGCTGACTGGAAGCTTTTTGGTTGAATTCTACAAATTCCTTTCCCAGGGCGCTTCTGGTGCCTACCAGTCCATCTCCAAAATACATGGCCAGCGGGGAAACTACTGTCTCGGACATGCTTCCAAGAAGCAGATGGTAATTCAATCCCGGCAGAGGCGGTACTTCAGTCTTTTTAACATTCATCAGTTTATTGGCATCTTCCCCTTTCCAGTCCTCTACCATGAAGCCCCAGCGAAGATCCTTGATACCGTCACTTCTTTCATCTGCTATTCGTCCGATGATTCGCGTGGGATAGTTCCAGATGCTTTTTAGAACGAAGGTAGCCACATGGCCAAACTTTTCCAGAAATGATCCGTCGTTAGGGGCTCCTATCAGTACTACATCACTCAATTTCTTGATCCATTTGCTTCTTCCTTGTTTGCCGTAGTAGCCGGCGCTTCGCACAACAAGGCCACCCATGGAATGCCCGACCAGAATGATTCTGTGGATTTCATTTGACCTTTCCCGGATCAACTGATTCAGCAAAAGGTCCAGCGCTTGTCCGTTTTGCGAAATGTGTCGTCCGGTATTATATCGCACGTACAGAGGTTTCACATCTTTCTTTCTGGAAAGCTCCGGTCCATAGCCAGTTTTTTCCGGCATGGCCGTTTGCCAGGGAATTTCATCTGCCATCAGCCCATGGACGAATATTACGCAGGTAAATTTTTTCGGACCAACATTATTCGCATCTCCCCAGGCGTCCGCAACCGAACAGTCTGAACCATTCATGCGAAAGCTCATTTGAATTGCAGCCGGATCATTGAATTCCTGGAGGCGATGCCCAACCAGACCATTTATGGCCGGAACGATAAAATGCTTGTTTTCGTCTCCCTTTTCATAGACATACTTCAATGTCTGTCCAGTGGCAAGAGCAACGTCTACAATGCCTTTGCCCAGAGACTGCCAGAAAGAATCCCTAACCGAGGATTCCTGAGAATTCACAGTGGATTGTTCGGCTGACTCATAATCAGGTCTTTCAGAAGATCCCATGAACAACTTTGAGAGCTTTGTCCAGCCAGGTCATTTCTTTTTCCGGCAGCGATCTGGCGTATTAGGCCCCCTTCCCTGGGATGCAATCATCCTGGCTTGCTTCTGTTTCCTCAAGTTACCTTCGAACAACAATGACCTTTCGATCCTCTGGCCGGATTTCGCCGCAAGGGCTAAACGAATGATGGTTTCTGTTCCAAGCTATTGATTCTGAAATTAAAGACTGGTAAAGACAGGATCTTAGATGTAATAAGCTCTTCGGTTCCATCGTTGACCATGCACTCCTTCTCACCCGGTCCTCTCATTGGGCACAGTACCTGCAACTTTAGAAGTTCGAGTCCTGGCGTGGAAAATTTGATGACAGCTTCTGGTTGAAGCGATATTTGCTGCTTATCCGGGAAATCCGATACCCCAGATAGCGCGCACAGGAAAAAAGCCTGAAGGGCTGAAACGTTGAACCGAAAGTATGCCCCGGGCAGAGTGGGCAGTAGGTAACCATGGAAGTAAGACAATTCCAGAGTGGAATTCGAAAACTGGCTATTTTTTGCCTATTTGTATTTCTTGCTGGCTGCTTTTTGCAGTCCGATGAATCTGAGTGGGACAATGGAGATGATATCTTTTATACGGCACTCTTTCTTCAGCTGGCCAGTCAGCCCGTGCAGCCCAGAATACGATTTCTTAATAGCTCCGGAGGAACGGACAAATACGCCCTCTATTCAGCCTCTGATTGCTCCGGAAGCGCTTTTGCTTCTTTCGCAGATGCAGCACCTGGTCAGTATACTGTGTACTATCAAACCAGTTCCTTTTACTTGAATATTGATACTTCTGAATGTGTACCGGGCCAGTTCAATTTCGGAATGCCTGGCACCGCCTTGAACCGCGTTGAAATCGATTGTGAAGTGAGTGCCAGCCAGATCCAATGCAATGACCAGGCCAGCACCACCATCATACGATGATACAAACGAAACGATTTTCCCGGGGACCCAATCCACTTAATTCCCCCTGAACGAATCTACCATTACGCCTAAAGACCGGGAACTGGAACGAAACAGATGGCTCCAGACCGTGTTGCATTCGAAATTAAGAATTCGGCTCAAGGCTCGATCATTCTAAGAGCCAGGTTCCCTCTCTTATGGCCTTTCTCTGCATGTTGATGCCCCTGAATCACCTCTGTCAGCTCATAGGTCTTTTCCAGCACGGGAGTGTAATCACCGGATTCTACTATCTTGCGAAAGTACTCCATATCCTCCACTGACACCGCCGCCACACCCGTATGAACCTTAACCTTCCAGAGCAGACTTCGCACAGTTGCCAGTAGCATATCCTTCATACCAGCCGAGACCAGCACCAGGTGTCCGCCGGGCTTGATCAGTTTTCGCAAAGTCTTAATATCCGTGCGATCGACGGTTTCCACAACAACATCGTACTTTTCGCTCCTATCGGAGAGCGCTTCTTTCTCATAGTCGATCACCTCTTTCGCACCCAGTTCCCTTACCAGATCTACATTTCTGCCGCTGACCACGGCAGTGACCTGACAGCCAGTAATGCAGCCCAATTGCAACGCTGCACTACCGACGGCTCCCGAAGCACCGATGACTAGAACTTTCATTTTGGGATCCAACTTCACTCCTTTTAAAAAATGAAAGGCAGTATGTAACCCAAACGGAATAGAGGCAGCTTGCTCATGGCTAATGGACTCTGTTCCTTTAACGATGGGAGCGGTTTCCGGCAGACAGATATACTGAGAGTAGCATCCCATGGCCAGATCAGACATTCCAAATACTCGGTCTCCCTGTGAGAATCGCCCCACTCCTGGCCCGATTTTGTCCACGGTACCGGACAAAACCGATCCCAGAACTCGTGCGGATCTCCTGGGCTTGAACAAACCGAAGAATAGACGGACCAGAAAAGGATCCGCTTTGCGAACTCTCCAATCTCCACTGTTAATGGCCGTGGAATGGATCTTGATTCTTACCTCTCCCTTTTTCGGTTCTGGGACACTCTTCTCTACAATATGCAGCACATCCGCCGGTCCATAGTTCTCGAATTGAATAACTTTCATTTTTGCTTGCCTCCTGCAGCCAGGCTGATATCCTTACAGCGTAAGGCACAAAAATATCTTACAGTGTAAGGTGTCAAGTTAATTGAGGTCGGATTGAATTGAAAAAAAAGAAAGCACCGCAAAACCAGACAGGCAACAGCCCAATTCGGACGGTTAAGAAGAAAGAAACGAGCAGGCCGGACTCCGCAAAAGCAACCAGACTATCCAGAGAAAGAATCATTGAGGCGGCGCTGAATCAGGCAGATCGAGATGGAATCCAGGCTTTGAGCATGCGAAAGCTGGCCGGCAGCCTGGGAGTGGAAGCCATGTCTCTCTATCATCATGTATCCTCTAGAGAGAAGCTTCTGGATTGGTTGGTAGACCGGGTCTTTGAAGAATTAAGCCTACTGGAAACAAAGAAGAAGCAAAATTGGAAACAATGGATGACTCAGCTGTCCATTAGAATGAGAGACGTCTTACTCCGGCATCCATGGGCTGTTGGATTGCTGGATTCCAGACGGAACCCTGGGCCAGGTACACTTTACTATCAAGATACCAGGCTGGGTGGATTTCTTGGTGCCGGATTTCCCCTGGACCTTGCTGCACATGCGATTGCAATCCAGGATAGCTTTGTATATGGCTTCGTCATTCAAGAGCTGGCACTCCCCTTCGAAAACGGTGAACTGGACCCGAACGATTTGGAAGGATTCACCAATTCCATAGAACAAGGAACGTATCCCAATCTCCAGGAAATGGCTGAGAAGATAGTCTTCAAAAAGGGATATAGTTTTCGGCGGGAATTCGATTTTGGGTTGAATCTAATCATAGAAGGGCTTGCAGCGCGTTTTGATACGAGCCACTGAGTCTTAACAAGGTCCCGGAATTACATGGCTGCTACCACGGCCTCAGGACAAACTTCGGTCCGTACTATTTCCATACTCCAGGAATCATCTGCGCATTCAGTGGAAGCCAGAAAGCCATCGATTCGACTATCCGCCTTGTTGCAAAGACCTCGATGGTCTGCCCGGCAATGATTCGATACCTAAATCGAAAAGGATCTGGAACGGAATGGGGGCCTATCCCATCCTTTGGAAGCTGCAGGTAGATCGCTGCAATCGGCGGCCGCTCGGGGATCCGACTTCTGGCTTTGATTCGGATTGGAGGCGCGATGCACACCACTGTAGCCTACCGGTAGAAACATGCTGATAGCTAAACCCTTCTTCACGAAAACAAGGTTTGATAAGCACAGTCAGCAGATTTCGCACTGCATTTGACGTAACAGGGAAACTATTAGAACTTGAATTAGAGAGATCCGGCTTCCTTCTTTCATTGAAGCAACCCGGAAAACCTATCCAATTGTTGAATTCAGGCATGGACAGGAAAATAGTGATAGTTCCAAAATGACTGTTAGTAAAAGCGAGAAGCCTTCGAATCTTCGATAGCTCCTGGATGCTAAACAATTTTGCTGGAAACAGACCTTTTTTGAATTACATATTAATTCTTAGTTGTACCGTTGGTCCCATGGAGGGATTCAGAATAGGACTCCTTGAAAAAGTTGGCATGAAATTCATTGCAACGGTTCTTTCAATCGCAGCCACAATGGCCTCCTGCAGCGTTGCTGAGCCACCCTGCAAATCCCCGGATCCAGCCTGCGATCCCATAGCCACCTATTTATCCTACGGATTGCTTCTAACAGATCGCTGGGTGGCTGTGGGCTTGAACGGCAATATTGCTACTTCCCCCAATGGCCAAACCAACTGGAACAGCTTCGTTCTGGCAGGCACTAGCTTTCGAGCGGTAACCTACGGAGGTGCAGGATTTGTGGCAGTGGGTGATACGGGCCGAATTGCTCTCTCTTACACAGGTGTCAGTGGAGATTGGTCGGATCAGACGTCCGGTACATCCGACGAGCTAAGAGATGTGACCTACGGTCATGGTATGTTCGTCGCAGTAGGAGGCATCAACGGCGGCAACGATAGGATCTTGACCTCTTTCGATGGAATAACCTGGACCGATCGCTCCATCGGACTGAGTAATCGTCTGGATCATGTAATATTCGCGAACAATCAGTTCTATGCGGTTGGCCTCGGGGGCGTTCGGGCTGCCTCGGTAGATGGTCTTAGCTGGACAAATGAAAGTGCAGGCGGAAACCCCTGGGCCGGCCTGGCCTTCGGAAATGACGTTTTTCTGATCGCAGATGATGCCAGTAGCATCCACACCTCTTCTACATTTTCTGGCTTTCCGAACATTACCGGTAGCTTTGGTTCGGCGGTTACCGATGCGGTACTCTTCATTCCACAACGAGGAGTGTTCTTCTTAGCCGGGGATGATGGGGGCACATTCTTGACTACGGATGGTGTTGGAGCCGCCACACCCGGTGATAACTTTGGCACCAACGCGGCCGATGCAGCATCCGATGGATCTACGATTCTGGTCGCTTCCCTGACAGGCAGCCTTCCCTATAGCACGGATTTCTCAACATTCAATCCAGTTACTGTGGGAGGTGCTGATTGGTTTGGCGTCACCTATGCCAGAGCACCCAAAATTCTTGGCCCTTGAGCAATTCACATTCAGTCTGCCTACTGAGACTGATGAATGGACAATGAAATATTGTTGTTCTCAATAATATCATCATGAGGCCACCCTGGCTCGTCGATCGCAACCAGGATATTAACGCTTCTGAGTTCAAACCCAACAAAGCAGGTTCGCATAAAACTCGACGGACGACCATTAGGCGAACTCCGCTCAACCCAAGCGCATCGGTTCGCATAAAACGCGCCAGACGATCATAAGGCGAACTCCAACCAGCCAAAGACCGCCGGTTCGCATAAAACTCGACGGATGATCATAAGGCGAACTCCGCCCGAACGAAGCGCGCCGGTTCGCATAAAACGCGCCGAAGGATCATAAGGCGAACTCCGAGCAGCCAAAGACCGCCAGTTCGCATAAAACGCGACGGACGCTCATAAGACGAACTCCGAGCAACGCAAGCCCAACGAAGCCAGTTCGCATAAAACGCGACGGATGATCATAAGGCGAACTCCCCCCGAACGAAGCGCGCCAGTTCGCATAAAACGCGCCGAAGGATCATAAGACGAACTCCGAGCAGCCAAAGACCGCCAGTTCGCATGAAACGCGACAGACGATCATAATACGAACTCCGCCCAGCCAAAGACCGCCGGTTCGCATAAAACTCGACGGATGATCATAAGGCGAACTCCGACTCAGAAAATCTATCCCGAAAGAACACACTATAGCAGGTCCTGCCCCCCGGTTCAGGACCAGGCCCCGCATCTATTAAGAATCAGGATTTCACTATATCGCGGCTTTTGTCAGTTGTCCTGCGAAGGTAGAACGACGCTGCAAAAATGGAAACAGTGAGTATCACGGACATACCCCAGAAAATAAACCCGTAGGCCGGCTCCGGGGGAAATTTGGATCGCATACTCAGTCCGGTAGCTGTAGCAGCAATACTGAAGGCACCGCTGAAGAATTGCATCAATTGGAATAGCCCCATACCTGAACCCAGCTGCTCGGAATTAAGAACTCGTGAAATTTCATTGGATACACTGCTGGTAAGAAAGGTAAACGCGATGCTCATCAGAATGAAGATAAGCAGAATATAGAAGAATGAAGTTCCGGCAAGAAAGGTAAATAGCACAGTAGCCACCAGAAGTACAACAGGCGCGAATTCCAGTATATGCCGATTTCCTATTCCATCGATCATTCTTCCAACTACAGGCGATACGATCATAGAAGCGAAGGAACCCGGAAAGATAACAAGCCCAGCCTCCATGGCCGTCAGATGGTAATGATCAACCAGGATTTGCGGCATCAAGTAAAGCATTGCGAAAGTACAGATATGACCGCCAAGCCCCGTGGAAACTAGAGTTAAGTAGGTCGAACTCTTCAGAAGGGAAGGCATCACGAAAGGACTTCTGGTATTTTGAATTCGCCACCAGAAGATTGGAAAGGCACCGATAGAGACACAAAGAGCAATTATCGACGACTCTGTCATTGCCAGAAGCAAGGATGTAATTCCGATAGATGCCAGAGCGGCTCCGAAAAAATCGAAGCTACCCACTCCGGCTTTTTCCGCCGGAATTTCTGATTTAAAAAATGGGATCAGTAAACCTGTGGATGCGGTGAGCAAAAATAGATAGTTCCAGCCCAGATATTCTACGATAGCTCCTCCGACAATGGGTCCCAGTCCCAGACCCACAGCAAAGGAAGCCATTACGATGGCCATCGCTCGTCCTCGTCGCTCCAGAGGAATGTATCTAGAAAGCAAAACCAGCGCCAGGCCTGGGATGGAGCCGCCCCCAACGGCCTGAAAGATTCGCGCCAATAGAAGGAATAAAAAACTATTACTGAAGAAGCCTGCGAATGCCGCAATACTGAGAAAAAGAAGTCCAACAATGAAAAGACGACGAATCGGAATAAAATCGGACAGTCGGCTGTATGTAATTGCTGCGATGGCAAATGTTATGGAATAGGCGGTGACAATCCATGAAGTGGCTGCCGGATCGAGTCCAAACTGATCTGCCACGGAGGGCAAAGCCAGATTGAACATCATCGTATTCATTACGACTAGTACAATGGCAAGGCCCAGAAGTAATATGGTGGGGCCTTCGCGGTGGATCGACAATATAGCGGATTTTGAATCGGAGGGATGGGATACTCGGACGCTCACAGGTCAGATTCTGTGCATCCATTAAACGAGTCGAACGGTTACTGATGTGATTACTTTGCCCCAGGGGCATAGCTCAATTGCCCCCATAAATATTAGCACTTACAGATCATGGCCATACGCCTGTCCCTAGCAAACTCTCCAGATACACAAATGGGCAACTTCAAGGTAAGACTGAATGCCGGGCCTCCGGCGACTCCCATCCGATGGCCAATTCTCGCTTCAGTCTATTGAGAGATTTACCGCAGAAACCATAAGGGTGATCATCAGAATACGAGTAATCTCTGTTCTTTTATCAATGTGCATTGTCCACAACTGCAATTCATAGAAGGCATCAAGAGCGGGTCAAAGCCATGAAAAATCTACAGGTCGTATACCTTCTCAACAATCTTTCTGCAAGGGATATTGGAATATTGTCTTCAGTGGAGTCCGTAATTATCAATCAAACATTTGGAAGCTGGAAGAGTATACAATTCACTCCATGTCTAATGAGTCGCTCTCAGATTCTGGTCCGCGATATGCTGGCGACGATAAGAGCAACCATTCGGTTCTTGTCGATCATCGATCAAGATTGAAGAAGCACCATCCATGCAGGATATAAAATGAGACTCACTCCTATAAGGCACCTCGAGAAATAAAGAGCACGTTTGCTGCCTTTATTTAAAGGAAATACCAGGGCTCCATCTGCCGAACAAAGCTCCATAAACGGAAACTATTCCTGAAAGAGAGATACTACTCAGAGCGCACACTTCGCTAGAACGGCGGCAGCCGCTTGAAGATCACTTCTGGAATCATTCGAATCAATAGCATTATGTACCTCCAGGGCCAATAGATGTAAACAACGTCCTTTTTCTTAAGGGCCGCCCTGATGATTTTCTCAGCGGCAGCACCCGGGGACAGAGTGAGAATAGGCATAAGGTTGTGGCCCTCTGACATCCTGGTATAAACCGGCCCCAGTTTTATCGTAGTAACGGAAACACCGGATCCATGTAACCGATTCCGGAGTCCTGATAGATATGTTGCCATGCCAGCCTTCGCCGAACCATAAATATAGTTCAGCTGTCTTCCCCTCTCACCGGCGACGGATCCAAGAACTACGATAGAGCCACTTTTCCTGTTTTCAAAGTCATTGGAGATAGTGTTGAGGATTGTGATGAGGCCGGTAAGATTAACGTTTATTGTAATAACGCTCTCTGTATAATCCAGACGTGCATCATCTTGATCTTCATAGTAACCCGCACAAGAAATAACAATGTCAGGTTTTTCCGGCAATGAGTCATAGAAGCTCTGGTGGGATGAAAAATCAGAAACATCAAAATAATAAGAGCGGATGGAAACACCTGTGAGCTTCAGACTTTCCTCAAGTTCTTTAAGTCTCTGTTTGTTTCTGCCCGTTAGATAGAGGTTAAATCCTCGCTCTGCAAAGCCCCGGGCGATGTGAAAGCCAATGTCTGATGTAGCTGCAAGAATTAGTACAATCTGATTTTTTAGGTCCGCTCTTTTCATCGTTGAATCAGCATTCATTTTTACCAGAGAGTTATATCGGAATATTTTAGCCAGTCCGATTCCGTGTAATTAGATATACGATTGCTTCCAATCGGAAAAAGGAGCCGGCCTCCCGGTAGGAATTCGCCGCTTCCCGCAACTTACGCAGGTTTCTGGCAAGATGCCTGTCCGCGAAAGAATACGCGAGCTGGACGACATTCGTCGAGATGGCCTGATTCGTAGAGTGCGTAGAACGCCGGATTGTCAGCCTGAAAGAATCCTGGGATCGTCCGGTAGTTCTACTCTTTAGGCACCGCTTCCGGAAAACCGAAGATTCGTATGGTTCGTCTCTGAAAAGGTCGGACTATCGATCTTATGGTAAGCCAGGCCTGCACTGATTATCCTTCTCCATGTTCACCCAATGTATCCGAACACCAGGCACCATTCATGGGGTTCAATATGGGGAGATGACTCCAACTCTATGCACCTATGCCCAGCCAACGCCTGGTAATGGCTCCCGGCCATCCAGCCCAGGGTAGGTCCTTTCGCAAGATCAACAAGGTCAGAGTCAGTATTGCATATCCAGTGGCGAAGTTGCCGATGATCCTCGTATGAGACGCCGCAGTTTTCTATTTCGAATCTATTGATCCACCAGTGCCTTCTACTGGGGGCAACTGTGGAAAAATGGGCTGACAGGATTTATAGGCAGCCATCCAATCTGCCATGCAATACAGGCTTCGTATTCTTCTTTATTCGATTCTGCCGCTAAGTATTGGGATCTTTCTATCGATTCCCCTGGCCTACAGTACTGGCGAGCCCGCCGACTGTCGCAATGTTCCTGGTGCACGCTGCCCTGATTTGGTTACTGACGAAGAATCCGTAGATACCGGCGATGAATCCATCGATCAAAACAAATCTCTGGTTCAAAACTCATTGATTTCCGATCTTCCCGGAGGTCAGCCGGTAGCCTGCGAACATGAATGGATCATCCGGCATCTATACTACCAGCCTGATTCTATTTTACCCAGGAGAATGTACTTCGCCTCCTGTAATCAGGATACGCAGAGTCCCAGCCTGTTTGTTTCCCTCTCACTTGGCCAGAAAGTAAAAGCAAAGAACGATGATTACAGCGGCGCATTGATTAAAAGCACACTTAATCCGAAAACCGGACGACTTGAGATGGAGCAGATTCAGCACCATCCAGAATGCGTTTTTATGGAAGGAATTGCAGTGAGCTCGGATTGTAAAAACGTTAGCGTACTCTGTCGGCGAAACTATGGGGATAAAGATTTCGACCATGACGTTCTGGGCAGTCATCCGGGCAAAGACTGGATGACTCAGCCAAAGTGTGCCAAACATGAAATGTGGCTCTATGAATGGAATGATGGCAACATCGTATCAAAGCCAGTAAAAAGTCGAATGCACAGGGCCGTGGACTGGAGCTGGGAATACGGCAACAATTATATTCGTATGGGCGATGACGGAACCCTGGGCATGGCGATCAAAGCCAGGGTAGCGGATCCGAAAGGCCAGTGCCATGAAGCGGATGCATTTCTGGTGATGGATCGAAAGACCCATACCTATACGGACCGAGGATGGAAATGGGCCTGCGGTACCGGTCATACAATCTTTAACCGGCTGGTCTATAATCCGAAAACCAAACGATATGCAATGATGTGCGGAACGGATGGAAGCAAAAAACCTGGATCTCTGGCAGGCCTCTGGATTCGAAGGGAAGATGGTGAGTCTCGGGAATTCTTGACCACCCACCGTCACAGACTAATCCACAAAGGAGGTCCTGGAAGTATCTTACCCCTGGCAGACGGAGGCTTTCTCGGGATCATTGTCGGGCATGCAGGCAACATCGTGGCAAAAGATAAAATACCACTTCAACCTCCTACGGAGATCGGATTGATTCGATTCGATGAAAACGCTGTACCATCAGGACCGGTGCGATGGATTGTACAGAACAAGGATTCCTACCTGGGATATCCACAAATCACTGCTCTGGGAAACGATCGCTACTTGCTCGGTTATGGCGAAATGAAGCGCACAAAGCACAGCGCCAAAGAGGAATGGTCCAATTACTCGTATCTAATTCCCTGGAATTTTTATCTGGTGGAAATCGATATAAACGGAAAGTTTCTTACGAAACCACAGAAGCTTGAGGGAACCGGCTGGGGTGAACAGGATCAAATGGTTTCTCTGGGCCGCCGACGAGTTGCGTGGGCATACATTGCTGATCCAGCCTACAAAGAGCTGAACAAAGCTCCGGAATGCAACGCAAAGGAGCTCCAGCTTTCAGTGTATGAAAGCAAGGAAAGGTGATGGAGCGGAAATTGTAAGAGGAGCCCGCAGCCCCGGCTGTGTGCAATTGGACCTGTTGCTACCGGGGATTCTCTGGTTGTGCTGGCTCGCTGTAATGAGGATACTTCCAATGAATCGACTAAGGGCAGTATCATCCAAATTCGATCCTGCCCGGCAGGTCGCCCCCTCCTGGCGGTGAGATTCGACTGCAAGGCTCTCTTCGAATTGGTCCCGGCAATTTTCGCAAAACGATCCAGGAAGAGCGCATAGGTTATCTCCTGAGAAACCGAAAAACGCTCAAATCCCGGTTATCGCATTTGCCGCGATACGATACTTCTTTAAATGATACCGCCACCCATGAACAGGCGGAAGCCGCCCACTATTAGCACTATGACATTTATGATGAGTCCGGCTTTGTTCTCGCTGAAGGCACCAATTAGAGCGCCCAGTGTGGCTCCGGGTAGCATCAACCAGTTCATCCAGCCAAGAAGGGGAATCATGCCCAGAAAGACTACGGGCGAGCAAAGCAATCCAATAATGATAGAAACTACGTTGGCCATTTTTACCTCTTTAATACCGACATCTCATGATGCTGGTGTTCCGGCAACCTGCGCGAACCTTCTGTCCCTGCAAGTTGGGAATGACCATGGAGCATCGGCTTCGCCCAGGAATACCCACAACAATGCCGGTTCAAGTAAATTTTGCGTCAGCCGGAAAAAGGGAAATAAGCCGATGAGTTGCAGGCCCGCTTCCATTCGGCGAGCCTCAAACCTCGTAATCCCGGTAATCCGGCAGCTCGGGCAATTCGAAGGCATAATACCGGCGAAATCCAGGAGTAAATAATCCTCGAATCTGAATCATACATGGCCAGACTGTTGCGATTAATTCCATTCCAGAGCTGAGCGCCGGTTCCAGTAATGGGCCGGATCTTCGCGCATTCCGGACAGTATGTCCCTGTCATCTTCTGAGAGTCGCACTTGCAAGGCAGACAGATTAGACTCCAATTGCTCCAGAGTCGTGGGTCCCAGAAGAACTCGCGAAACGAAGGGCATGTGGAGCATATACGCCAGAGCAAGGGCATCCGGAGCCACACCTTTGCCTCCTGCAAATTCCAGGAAGTCCTTGCAATTGCCACGATCCGTGAGCCTGCCATTTGCCAGTGCTTCCTTCACGATCACAAGCCAGCCGCATTCGTGTGCAGCTTGTAGAGTTGGAGCCACGCCAGGTTCCAGAACATTACACGTAGCCTGGACAGAGTCGAATAGCTGTAAGCCGTCGATGCGAATCTCCAGGGCACGTTCCAGAGTGGCCGATTGATCCGTTCCAGACAAACTTAGCCCAATTTGCAAACCTCTATCCTTTAGATCGCTTAAGAAATTCAGTACCTCAGCATCGTTCAGCACACCGGTATTCAAAGTGGCCGAATGGATCTGATACAGATTCAGGTGGGAGCCCAGCCGTGCATGACTTTCCTGCCATTGGGATTGCAAATGGCTCAAACTATGATCTTTGATTTCATGGGATTCCGCCTGAATTTTCCAATCGGCCGTATATCGATAGCCCCACTTGGAACTAATGAACAGCCCTTCTGGCAGACGTCTTTTTATCCATAGAGCCAGAAAATCCTCCGCACGGCCATAGGACCGGGCCGCATCTATATGTCGGATACCTGCATCGTAGGCAGCATCCAGGATAGCCATACAGCGGTCCTCCATGGATGCGTAGTCTGTTGCACCAAGGTCCTGGCCGTGCCCCAGATTGATGTATCCGGGTCGTCCCAGAGAGGCCAGCCCCAGGGCCAGACGGTTGTGATCGTTCATACCAAGGAAACAATCCTGACTTCTAATTCATCTGGCAAGCAAACATCGTGACTACAACGCCACCGGTACACTCAAATCACCGGGGCGCTTTTACGCGCTCGGGTGTCATTAGGCGAACTATCGGGGCGCGTTTGCGCGCTCGGCCGGCATAAGGCGAACTACCCGGGCGGTTTTGCGGGCCGCTGCAATAAGGCGAACTATCGGTGCGCCTTTGCGCGCTCCGCGGCCATAAGGCGCACTTCCCGGGCGCTCTTGCGCGCTCGGCCGCCATAAGGCGCACTCACCGGGGCGCTTTTACGCGCTCGGCTGTCATTAGGCGAGCTATCCACGTTCCAGTCCCGGCGAGCTTGTGCTACCGCCCGACTTGACAGGTAAAACTAGAAACATTTTGGAAAGTCCCGATTTTTCCTGATTCCGGTCCAACAAACATGTGCCAGTTAAACAAACTCTCTCAAATGAAAACGTTACGATATTCGAAAAGTGACTACTTACTGTCCATAGAGATGACGCCATCCCAGTCCGGCCCTGGTGGGCGGCTGCGAAGTTCCTTTATCCTTGCCAGATATATGCTCGGTACTGCATCGTCTGGACAGAGCTCCAGCACCCTTTCAAACCGGTCGGCGGCCAAATCGAACCGCCGGTCCAGATAATCGTTCATGGCCTTTTCAAGCAGCCCTCGGGTTAGAAGCCTGGATTCAAGCTCCTCCTCTGGATCGCCGTCCAGGATCTCTATTACCGATACCGACTCTTCTTTACCTTTGGCCCGAACTCTATCAATGAGACGGTAGTTGTACTGGCCCGGGTCTTCCAGACTAATCAAACAGTGCTCCGAAATTGCCATCGTGATATCATAGCGGCGAGTGAGACTTTCCAGACGAGACGCAAGATTGACACCATCTCCGATTACTGTGCCATCCATCCTTTCTGACTCCCCAATAGTGCCCAGCATCACGTCGGATGTGTTGATTCCGATCCCAATACGTATGGGTGCCAGGTTTCTTCCCAGGCGAATTCGATTAAACTCCTGGAGTCGCCGCTTGAACTCGATTCCTGTATCAATGGCATCTTCCGGTCGCCCGGGAAACAGAGCCATGATAGAATCCCCAATGTATTTATCTATGAAGCCCTGGTTGTCTCTTACAACCGGCCCTACCGTTGCCAGCAGTTGGTTTAAAAAGCGAAAGTTCTCTTCGGGATCGAGAGACTCCGAGATTGAAGTAAAGGATCGAATGTCTGCGAACATCACAGTTAGTCGGGCTTCAGTCGCATCCCCGAGCGCCAGCTCACGTACCGACCCTTTATCCATCAACCCCATAAAATCCGCCGGAACGAAACGTGCATACGATTCCGTTAATGCTCTTTGCTCGTCCAGAGCAGACTGCCGCTCATCCTCTCGCTCTCGCCGCAAGGTATGGACCCGAAAAGCAAGGCCTGCCGCGAAAGTAATGAACTCGAAAGCGGAGCCAAAGAAGACAGCATTCCGGGTAAAAACATTTTCAGGTGTAATTCCCAGATAACGGGTGGTCGTAATGCTTGAGAGAACCAGAAACACCGACCAACCTGTGAGAAAAAAGTAGGCGTTGGGATTTCTTTCAGTTGTCGCTCGAATTGACACAATAAGAAGCGCTATCGCCATCAGATAGTATGCAACATTAATGATTCGAGTAAATGTATAGTACGGCAGGATTAGACCCGACATCCAGGCAAGAAAGATCATGACCTGGATGATCGTAATCGTTCGATACCGGTACAGAGATTTGCTCGAAACGATTTCCAGGTATTCCTTGGCAAATTGTCCGATCAAAATAAAGGCGGGTGGTCCCAGCGCAGGCAGTGACAAATTGTTCCAGACTACCAGCTCTGGCCAGAAAAAAGGGTAGCTCAAGCCCTCCATCAAGAACGCAAACAGTAGTGAAGTCAGAACATAGAGTCCATAATACAGGTAGATAAATTCGCGCGTGAACACAAAGAGCGCAAGACCAGTCAGAAAGAGCAATAGCCCCAGGCCCATGTAGATTCCGACGAAGAGAAATTTGCGCATCCCATAATCGTGTACTTCCTGTTCGCTGAGCTGCCGAAGGGGAATGATCGTCGGTCCGATGGTTTCTACCTGAACATAGAGTGGCTTCCAGGACCTGAGCGGAAAGAGAAATTGAGTGCTGTATCCCGGTCGATGCTCATAGCGAAAATCATCCCCGGTTTCGAAGAGCATCTTAACCTTGCCTTCCTTTTCCTGGTATACTCGAATTCGATCGAGTTGCGGATAATCGATTTGAAGATAGCTTTCTGGCTCGAAGGAAGCATGCCAGGGCGTCTCTCCCGAATCCGGTCGGAACACTGAGCTTCCTGGTTGCTGTAATAAAACTTTGAACCATACTCTACCTGGCTGCTGTCCAAAGTTCACAGAAGCGCTCTGTTCTTTCTGCCAGGCCAGATTATGCAGATTTTCGATTTGCACCGAGGAGTCTGGATCCTTGAAGGAATACACGGTCGGTTCCCGTCCAGGATAAGAGCAGGATACCAAACTCCAAACGAGAAGCAAAGGCAGTGTAAGCAGGTGGGCAGAGATGCGGTCTATCAGCAAAGTCAATAGGCCGCGCTGATCACAGATGCGGTTGGCGGGCGCAAACCGCATTCCGGCCACGGATCTCCGGCGTACTTTCAAGGGATCCCACCAGGTAGCTCGCCTGGACCCGAGACTGAATAATTAGGAGAAATGTCGTAGGCCGGATTGCGTTTTTGGTTAGCCCACACAGACCATACCATTAGTGAAAAGTAAACTGGGTCAATTAAAATCCGGAGCAGTCAAAAACAGCCTCGCTTGCACCATTACCTTGTTGCAGAAATCCTCCCCCAGGGCAGTTCCAAAGTTAGATACAAAGGCATCGCTGTTCATTACATAGTTTCCATCTCCCCATGTCCCATCCTTCTGGGATTGCACCGCTCCAATTTTTCGGACACCTTTCAGGCAACCTTTCCTGAAACCCGACCATGCGCACGAATGAAAACATGTCCTTGAGGATTTTCATGATCTCAAAGCGCTTCAGGCGTCCCGGTAGAACCTGGCCACATACTCAACGACGACTGAGTGGCCACGGCATTGCAGAGCACTGACCCCAGGACTTCCTCCTTCCACTCCATCAGGAGAGCTCAGAATGTACCAGCCTCTACTCCAATGAAAAGGGATTTTTCTATTTCGGTCATGGTCACTCTCATTCCCTGTCTTGATCCCGATCGGGCCCCTGTAGCTGACCATTTAATGTCCCAATTCAGAAATTATGCCAAAAATGCATGGCATTACCCGAATTATTCGAGAAACAATCCTGCATAGAAACCTCCTTTCACGTCCGATAGGAAAGCATGATTGCCATGATTGACGCCAACCGCCATGGGAACGGCCATATCCCGGTCAGGATCAAAACTCCGCCTCTGGTGCAGCCGGGACTGGTAGAAAGGAATTCGGAGTGTTCTTCATGACAGATGCCATGCCCACCTTTCGACAGCTCTTTTCACGCCTTCTGGTGAGCCTGGAATTGCAAGTTTACCCGGTGATTCTGCCCTACTACCTGTTGTATGTATTTGTAATGACGGAATTCAAGGGAAGCAACCTGATCCACTTCCTCTGGAGCATCCTCATTGGGGTCGTCGTGTCTATTCTCATTGTCGGTATCTGGCGGCCCATTCGATTACTCGCCCTGCTCTCCAGATTGAATCGCGCCACCCGAGCAGGTGCCAGCGATGAAGATCAACGTGCAGCGAAACAGGCACTCCTGCGCTATCCGGTATCCGAATGTATGGACGTATTTGTGCGCTGGCTGTTCGGGCCCGGTTCTGCCGCAGTCTACATGGCTTCTGTCAGTAGCGCAACCCCACATCAGATTTCTTTCTACTTCGTGGGCCTGTTCCTTTCGATCCCGGCCACTCTGGTGCTATTTTACTTCCGAACAGAAAATACACTGCGTCCCATCCTAGCACTGCCAGCGTTACGGGCCGTAGAGCTTCCCCCGCAATCGATCCTCCGCATAAGTTTCCGCAAGCGATTAATTCTGACCATGATCTCAACGGTGAACGTGCCCCTCTTCGTGGCCGTATCGTTGCTCCTCGGTGTGCGTTTCCAGTGGATTGAACTGCTAGATCTTGGCTGGACCCTTGGTGTCTTTGCCGTGCTGGCCGTGCCCACGCTGCTTGTGACCGCGCTCTCATTTTCGGCCAGTTCGTCTGCGGCGCTTAAGGACGGCCTCGAGACTGCCCGAGCCATTCGCGCGGGTGAACTGGAGGAACGCGCAGGTGCCGCCTCCAGCGATGAGTTTGGTCTGTTACAGCAGGACCTGGCGATGATGACCCGCTCTTTGTCCGAGATGGTAGGAACAATCCGTGGTGCAGCTGATCGTCTCAATGAAGATGCCAATCGTCTGCAGCTAAAGAGCGATGCGCTCAATGACCGGGCCAGCGACCAGGCCAGCGGTCTGGAAGAGGTGGCGGCCACCATCGAACAGGTTAATGCCACTGCCAGCAGCATCGGGCGCGCGGCCGAGGAACAGAGTAGCCAGAATGAGCGAGGGCTGGAAGCCCTGGCAGAACTGGAGCGATCGATCGCTGAGATCTCAAAAACGGCAGCTCAGGCAACGGAGCAAGCGCGGGCTACCGAGGAAGAATCCCGGGAAGCCGATCGCCGGATGAAGCTCGCTCTCGACCGCTTGGAGGAGTTGGCCCACTCAACAGACAGCGTACTTGAAGAGGTGCGCCAGATCAGCGACATTGCCGATCAGGTCAGTCTTCTGGCACTTAACGCATCGATTGAGGCTGCCCGTGCGGGCGAATCAGGACGGGGCTTTTCGGTTGTGGCGGAGGAGGTCTCCAAACTGGCCGAGCGTACTCGAAGTTATGTGCAGACCATCAGTAACAGGATGGAAGTATCACGGGATGACATGCGCGGAGGCGTTGAAAACGCCCGGTCCACTTATTCATTCCTGATGGAACTGTCCGCCAATATTCAGAAGGCTGCCCGCGCCACCGAAGATATTGCCAACAAGGCCGGCGAACAAGAGGAACGCTCGCGAGAAGTCACTGGAGTCCTACGCGGCGTTGTGGAGCAGAGTGACCAGATCATCGCCTCCATGCGTGAGCAGGCCGCTGCTTTTCAGGAAATCAGCAAAAGCACGGACAACATCTCCAGCTCCGCACAGGAAGTACAGGAATCTTCGCGAGACTCTGCTGAGCTGGCCCTGCGACTCCTGCGTTCGGGCAAGACCCTCGACAAGGCGGTGAGTCAGTTCAAGACCCGGGCCCAATCAGGAGATGTCTGAATCATCCGTGGCCACCGTGCATTCAGACGACAATCGCTGGTAACAAATGCGAAAACGCTGAGATAGAGCCATAGCCGCCTGGAATGCGAACCCGCCGGATGGATCCGGCAAATTTGTCTGCATTGCTGGGCGCTCTCATCAAGCAAAGCTCAGCCAGATACACTCTTCTGTTTACAGATCGAGGCATACCTCGCTCTATCGCACCTATCCCTACGATCGCATGGTAAATCATTCGCTGATGCCCAGTCCCTCCGCTATTTCACGTATGGATTCATCTCCCGTTAGAGTCTTACGAACAGCCTGTTCCTGGAACTCAACGGAGTATGTTGGCTTCATCATCGCAACCTCCTATGCAGAGGCTACCTAATTGGGGTGTCCACTATTTCTGGAGCAGTCCAGGACCGTTCGGTGTACCCTGCAGACAACTCCACTGAACAAGCTACCTGCTCATCCTTCCGCCTCTATATTCCACTATCATTCTCCGTGACAACTCCACGGTCGTCCCAACCTCTACCAGCGATCGGGATCGGGATCGGGATCGGGATCGGGATCGGGATCGGGATCGGGATCGGGATCGGGATCGGGATCGGGATCGGGATCGGGATCGGGATCGGGATCGGGATCGGGATCGGGATCGGGATCGGGATCGGGATC
>JAVJNR010000001.1:0-166689 GCA_040217195.1 Leptospiraceae bacterium
CTGTGACGAAGGCCGTCGGCGCCCGGAGCGTGCCCTCTAAGACCTGATATTCTGCACGCTCCGGGGAGAAGCCGACGGCCGGAGAGCGCGGAAACCCGAGGAGCGAGCGAAAGCGAGCCCGCAGCGCTTAAAGTGCAGTTATGCGCCGTTGCCAATTCTTAAACGGTGGAGAGGATTAATTTGACTATGCCTTCGATCCGGAAATCGTCAGCCACGGTAAAGGCTGGGTACTTTTCTGAATTGATTGATTGTAGAATCGGTGCTGATTCACTTTTAATCGATGGGACATACTTTTTGATCAGTACTTGGCCTTGATTGACACATACAACGAGGTCTCCTGCATCCGCGGTTTGGGAAATCCGAGCTATGAGCAAGTCACCAGGATTGATACGAGGCATCATTGAATCTCCTTTGGCTCTAAGTGCAAAGGCCTCCTCGGGTGGAAATGGAATCATTTTGGAATATAGGGGGATGCGTTCGACCGGGTCTCCATCTAATACCGAACCGTTTGGACCACATTGTCCGCTTCCGTACCTGTTAATGTATACGATGGTACGTGCGGCCTTTTCTTCCGAAAGGATCTTATAGTCCCGGGTATTTCCGGGGTTCCGCCAGAGGTGTCCTTTTTCCTCCAGTTGGAGAATATGGTGGCGTACTAAGTTGGGAGAGGTGAGATTCAGCTCCTCCATCAGCTCACGGTAAGACAATGGCTCGTCTATATTCTGTTTCAGTAAATCGAGCAACTTCTGTTGCGTAGGGTGAAGTTGATTCTTCTTTGATCTTGCCATATACTAAATGCATGTTGGGTAGTTCTGGCCACGAAAGAAAAAGGGCTATGAACAATTAAAAAGTCGCCGGACAATCTGAACAACTATATTGTACAAGTATCGACCATATGTCGACCAGGAGTGAGAAATGCAGAAAAAAAAAGTCGAAGTTACCAAGGAAAGTGCCACTGGTTTGAATCAGAGATTTCGAGACAAGGAAACGAATAGGGAAATGACTCGCGGTGAATTCGCGGATGCAATAGAGCGCGGAAAGTATCCGGGCTACCATGTAGAAAAGGCCAACAATAAGAGAGTCCCACGATCCAACCCCGACAAATCTAAGGGAAATAATCTAGGATAAGGAAAATCAAATGAAGCGAGTAAAAGGTCTAGCAGAGCTTCAGCGGGAACTTAAGCAATTAGAAAAGAAGGCCCGAGAGCTTAACGGAAAGAAATTGCATATTCAAACTGCAGGTAAATCGGAGCAGCAAATTCGGGCAGAGGTTCAGAAGTATGTTCGGAAAGAGCTAGGGTTTTAATGGTGCCGTAGATTGGCAATGGCGCATAACGTACGTCTTTAAGCGAAGTTGCGCGCCTTCTGTGGCGCGCAATTTGGTTTGAGCGGCGGTTGCAGCCGCGCATTCTAAAATCCCCAAAATGCGCGGCTGCAACGAGGCCAGGCCGAAAGGGAGTTGGTCCGGGCTGGAGTTTCGGCTTCAGCGGCCGTAGTGCCGAGAGCGCGGAAACCCGAGGACCGAGCGAAGCGAGGCCGCAGCGCTTAAAGTGCAGTTATGCGCCGTTGCCCTTTATTTCTCAATCCTTAATAGTTCACAGTTAATCTTGAATATTTCCAGAGAGTCCTTATCGGTGAAGAACTGAAACCGATTCTTAGTGAGAAGCTTGAACCCCGGAGTCTTAGAGAATAGGGAAAGAAGAGTTTGCGCCGGAAGCTGCAAGAATTCAGCAGAGCATTGACTTGAACTACAGTTCCAATTTCCACGCTCTATCATTGGGGATTTGGGTGCATAGTTCGACTGAAGGAAGAAAAGGAATCTCCCGCCTGCATAAAAGACCCACAGGATGGTAGCTTCGTCATTTCCGTAGGAAGAAATGATAAATTCGACATCTGACAGCGAGCCATCGGGTGCGGCAAATAGCTTCAAGGGAGTAAGAAAGATTACCACCGTTAGAGCTAATGCTATGGTACACTCTCTTTTGTTTAATGGGCAATGGCGCATAACGTATGTCTTTAAGCGAAGTCGCGCGCCTTTTGTGGCGCGCGATTTGGTTTCCAAGCGCGCCTGCAGCCGTGCGCTATAAATTCCCCCAAAGCACGGCTGCAGCGAGGCCAGGCCGAGGAGGCATGTTGGGAACGGAATCTTCGGCTTTAGCGGCCGTTCGGCCGAGAGCGCGGAAACCCGAGGAGCGGCCGAAGGCCGCCCGCAGCGCTTAAAGTGCAGTTAGGCGAAGTGTGCCCCTCAGTTGTTTTTCTGTTGCTGCAGATTTGCGGCTGCCTCAATACTATCGACCTTATAGACTCGGCTGGCAGGTACCCATTCTGGGTTTCCCTGTAGCTGGTGCTGCACATCGTAGTAATCCTCAGCAAAGTTGACAATGCGGAGTCGGTAGGAGAACCCTACCGACTGGCCCAAACCGGGGTCTTCGTCTTGAATGATGGTTAGTGTGTACTCGCAGCTTGAGTGCCATTCGATTCTGGCTCGTTTGAATTTGCTCGGAAACAGTCTGTAAGTGGTCTGAAACCGACCGTCTCGTTCAAATATGAGAAAGAGTCCCGATTCAAGAGTCACGTGAAAGGCCCCTTCATGTAAATATGAGCAGTCCACTGGAATATCCTTTGACAAGCTGGGTTCATCATCCGCGTGCGCAAGGAGGATATTGGAAAGAAGGAGCATAGTTAAGGCTCCCGAGATCAATACATTCTTCATTATTTCTCCTGAGATTATTGGTTTTGGGCACATTTCGCCTAACGTCTATTACCCGATCCATCGCAGACAGGTACAATTCTGGCCAGAGCTCGGGACAATGCCGAACTTTTGGTTCGCAGTTGCAGTTATGCTGAACATAAGTCGAACTCACCGCATCCCGGTGTTCGCTTAACCGTTTCAGGTTTGGCCGGAATAAGGACAATAGGCGAACCTTTTGTATTTTCGGGTTCGTCTTGAGAGTTCGGGATAAATCCGTCTTGCAGTTATTAACCGGCTCTTTGCATCATTTCCAGTGGGCTTTTGATGCTTGTCAAGCGGCCTGTGGAAACGTGGGTATAGACCTGGGTGGTCCGGGCCGATGCATGCCCCAGTAGTTGTTGGATGTACCGCAGATCGATCCCCTGTTCCAGTAGATGTGTGGCAAATGCATGCCGAAGCCCGTGTATAGAGACCTTCTTCTCGATGTTCGCTCTTTTCAGAGCAACCTGAAAGATCTTTTCCATAGATCGAATGTGCATCGGGCCGGATTCAATTCCTTCAAAAAGCCATCGCGATGGGCGATAGCGTTTCAGGTATTCCAGGGTAAGCTTCTGCGCTGAATCGGAGAAGATGCTGATTCGGTCCTTCTTTCCTTTTCCAGAGCGGACAGACAGAGTGCCTCTGTGAAAGTCCAGATCTACGGTTCTCAGATTTGCTGCTTCGCTGACTCTTAGCCCGGCCGAGTATACAATAGTGAGCAGTGTGCGATGCTTCAGGTTGATGGTCGACTCCAGCAAAATGAAGACCTCATTCAGGCTCAAGACGCTGGGAAGCTTTCTACCGCGTTTGCCGTGGCCGATCCGGAACATGGATCTCTTGCCAAGAATCTTTCCATGATAGAATCGGATTGCAGAAATGCCCAGACCGAAGGTTGAATCCGATATCTCCCTGGATTCGCTCCAGTGGACCAGAAATCTTCGGGCATCCTGCTCATCGATTCTTCTGGCTGACTTACCTGCAAAAACAATAAGCATCCGGTTAATCCATTCGTAGGCATCTCTGGTTTGCTCACTGTATCTTCTTAACTTAAGTTCATCCCGCAGATCACCAAGGTTCAGTATTCCTTCAAATTTGATACGAACGTAGCCCAGCCGAGTGATAGCCTTTAGCGGATCATCTTCTTGAGGTACCACCCAACAATTTAGTTTATCATCGTACCTTGACTCTGGAATTTGAATTAGAAGATCCTTGATTTCTGAATAGTAACTGGAACGTAGCGAAAGTTCGCCGGGCCCATAGCAATCTACGCGAACCGTGATTCGGTCTGCCATACTTAGAGGATGTCTGCAAAAAGGTAATTGTCTCGCAATTCTCTGTCCGTACGGAGCTCCGCCCGGTAAGTCCCAGCAATTTGAATATATGCTTGGATTTTTGCAATTCTGTTTTTTTTAAGGATATGATGCAAGCTCTCTTACAATGGAAGTGTGCATATTTTTTCGACATGGGGTTGAAATAAAATCGGCTTGGCAGCTAAAGGGAGTCCTATCTGGAGACGACCGCCAATGGCAACCTGATTGGACGAGCAAGCGCAATGCAGAGTTCATCCGTTCGATAAAAAATTGAGGTCAGGGAACTTAGAGCGATTTACAGGGAAGCAACAGCCGTCCCGCGGGTTGTTTCGGAACCGCAGAACGGAAACTGGACCTACCGATGCATAGACATTTTAGCACGCTTCGTGGAGATCGGTTTCGAGTCTTTCCGGGTGCCGGACTCAGGCGGCCGTTTTAGTTTCTGAGCCAGCCATGGAGTCCCGACTCAAGTGCTGCGAGAACTAAACCCATCAAGAATGATCTACTGAACCCGTGCCTTTTCCCCTCGGGCATCCATTTCGGTTCTCGGATTGGAGGCCGGGCATGCAAGCCATGTTACATAATTCCGGACTCGGGGATATTACTGGATTCTGCTTACGGTTGGTCCTGCTGGATCGTTCAGGTCAATAGCTCCCTTCCATCCTGCCGATTTCTTCGGGTTTGACCTCGGCGGAAAAATCACGTTTGGTTCGGTCGAATCGTTTGGAGTTGGACCAAACGTATAGCTTGCGGCAGATTCCGTCGAATCGTTTGGGATTGGAACAAACGTATAGCTTGCGGTTGATTCCGTCGAATCGTTTGGGATTGGAACAAACGTATAGCTTGCGGCTGATTCCGTCCAATCGTTCGGGGTTGGATCAGGCGTATTGCTTGCGGTTGTTTTGGCCGGGCCGTTCGAATTCCGATCCGGCGTATTGCTCGAAGTTAATTCTACTGGAATGTTCTGGTCTGAGTCCGGCCGGTAACCTGCGATTGGTCCGGCTGGACGGTTCAGATTTGAACTTGCCAGAAGGGGCGCACTCCGGATTGGCCGACGGATAATCCAGAGCGCTGTGAATGGCTGGTCTGAGCCAGGAGTCTAATCATCACCCGGAGCGGCGGGCAAGCTGATGTTGAATCGCTCCAGAACAGTAGCCCCAAAGTTCTTTAGATCCTCTGCGATCAGGTAAAGACAGGGAACCAGAACCAGGGTAATAAAAGTAGCAAAGACCAGACCGTACCCGAAGGATAGAGCGAGGGGTGCGACGAAGGCATCTTCTCCACCAATTCCATATACCGTGGGGATCAGCCCCAGAACGGTAGTCAACGAGGTGAGCAATACCGGCCTGAATCGCATAGAACCGGCTCTTACCACTGCATTGTGAACATCCGGTTCCTCTTTCCTTCGATTAATGATAAATTGAACAAGAACCAGAGTATTCGAAACAACAACTCCGGCAAGGGAGACCACACCCAGTAATGACATAAAGGAAAGTGGCTCACCGTGGGCCAGCAGGGCCAGAATCACACCTACCAATCCGAATGGAATGGCACTCATCACAACCACGGGAAGAATCAATGATCTGAAAAAACTGGCCAGGATCATATAGATGGTGAGCATCGCAAATCCAAACAGAACCGCCAGGTTGCCCAGGGATTCATTTCGGTCTTCTTCTTCACCACCATAGTTGATCGTGTAGCCCGGATAACGGCTCTCTATGTCCTGAAATTTCTCAATCAGCTTCTGATTCACTGCAGCGGAAGTAATTGTTCCTTTCTCCACGTTTGCCTGGACCTTGCCCACCCTGCGGAAGTTCAGACGATTGATCATGCTGTATCCAGGAGTGGGTTCGCCCCAGTCCGTAACCGCAGAAAGTGGAACCAGACCACCCTTGTTGTTGGACACATACACATCCCTGAGATTTTCTTCACCGCTTCTTGCCCTGTCCGGAAAGCGAACTCGAACCTCAATTTCATCTTCCCCTTCATTGACGGTGGTTGCTATGGCTCCATCGAATGCGGAGCGAATTGTAGTGGCGATGGTGGCCACGCTCAGTTCTGACCTGGCTGCTTTGACTTCATTTACATCGAACCGGTATTCTAGTTTTCCCGGTTCCAGGTCTGTAGAAACATCGAATACTCCATTAATTCCTCTCAGATAAGTCATGTACTCATCGGCGATGGTTCTCAGTGTTTCGATATCATCTCCACGAATTTCCACATTCACGGGCATACCCACCGGCGGGCCCCCTTCCTGGATTCTGAAATCCAGAGAAAGATCCTGATGAATCATCCCTTCTTTGCGAGCCGCTTCCGTGGCCTTTCGAAGGGAAGTCAGCATATCGCCTGCATCTTTTTCCCTTTCTCCCACAGGAGTGAGGTTCAGGATTAATGTACCTCTATGCGTGGCCTCAGAGGGAGCTGGATCCGTAGGATTGGCCAGTTCTACTCCCACTCTGGTTTGCATGGACTCCAGGTCCTCGGGAGGCAGAGTTTTCAGTGCCAGGTCTTCCAGAGGCTTCAGTGCCTGCAGGTTGGTTTGCAGATTGGTTCCCTGAGGCATGCGAGTCCTCACCAGGATTCCTTCCCCTCCTCCGCCTGGAAAGAAAACGAATCCCAGGGCAAATGCAGCAAGAACCAGAGAAAGAAAAAATACACCGATCAGTGAGCCCACAGCCAGGTATCGTCTGTGCAGACAGAATGAAAGAAATTTCGCATAGCCATCCGTCAGAGTGCCGAAGAATCCACCGGAGTTTCCGTCGCTTCCATCGCTGGCCCCTTCCAGGCGATCCACGTCTTTGACTCGAGCGAATGTCTCTAGATGGCTGGGCAGGATGAACATGGCTGCCAGCCAGCTGGCGCAGAGACAAAGAATGATTACCATGGGGATGGACCAGACAAACTTTCCTACGATTCCAGTCATATAAAGGAGAGGAAAGAATGCTGCGGTGATACAGAGAAGGGTGGTCGTTACTGGCCAGAAGACCTCTGCGGTACCGGTCTCAACAGCCTCCACGCGGCTCATCCCTTCTTCCATGTACCTGAAACCGTTTTCGGCCACCACAATGGAAAAGTCCACGATCATGCCCAGTACCATGACCAGTGCGAACATCGAAACAACATTGAGTGTGATTCCAACTGTGGACATTCCCATGAAGGCCACCATAAAAGCCACAGGAATGGACATACCCACAATAAAGCTCATGCGAAATCCCAGGATGAGAATCAATGTGATTGCAAGCAGTGCAAAGCCGATCCCTCCATTGACCAGAAGGCTGGATAAACGGGTCCGGACAAACCGGCTTTGATCATTGAAATACTGAAGTTCCACACCTTCGGGAAGCTGTGCTCCTTTATACTGCTCCAGGCTATTTTTCAAGGTGTCTGCAAGAACCAGCATATCTGATTCTTTTTTCTTCCAGACTTTCATAATGATGGCTGGCTGGGCATCAAATCGCTCCAGCAAATCAGGCTCTTCATAGGTATCGATTACTGTGGCCAGATCTTTCACACGCAGGGCTCCACCGCCTATGTTGGCCTGAACCACTGTTTGTGCAATTTCCTGGGCATTCCGGTATTGTTCTTTGGTGCGCAGAAGATATTCGTTGGGTCCTTTTCGAATAACTCCGCCAGGCAGGTTCAGGTTTCGATTGGCAATGGACTGGATTACATCATTAAATCCAACTCTGTCCCTGCGAAGTGCTTCTGGTTGAACCTCCACGAGATACTCTCTATCCCGGTAACCGTATAGCTCCACCTCGGCCACACCATCCACGTCATAGATATAATCCTCCAGATGCTGAGCCGTTTGACGAAGCTTCCTGTAGTCTTCCAGTCCACCATCGCCTCCAAATAATGCGACATCTACAACTGGTTGAGTATCAAAAGTGATTTCTTCTACTATAGGTAGCTCTGAATTGGCGGGCAAATCGTCCACCGTTGCATCTACCCCGTCTTTAATGTCATCGATGATCTTCTTCTTATCCGAAGCATCGGGATCGATTTCCAGTACAAATACTGAGATGTTTTCCAGGTTATAGGAATTTACCTTATCCAATCCGCTAATGGAGCGGAGTTCCTTTTCTATGGGAATACTGACCAGTTGTTCGATTTCATCTGGCGAAGCGCCTGGATAGATGGTGGTGATGGATACCCGGTCAAAGTTAACATTGGGAAAAGCTTCCCGATTCATGTTAACAATGGTTCGAGTTCCTGCCAGAAGGATCATGACTACCAGAAGGTTGATAAATAGACGCTGACGAACAAAGAAGTGAATGATTTTGATCATA
Source organism: Leptospiraceae bacterium (assembly GCA_040217195.1). Lineage (GTDB taxonomy): Bacteria > Spirochaetota > Leptospiria > Leptospirales > Leptonemataceae > UBA3465. The sequence goes on from JAVJNR010000001.1 coordinate 8,331, forward strand.
AATATTCCCAAATTATACCCGCTGAATCCATCTCATCCCCGAATGAATCTGGGATTTGTATTGCATTCCGGCAGGCGAAAGGCTTTGAATTATTCCGGAAACTCCGTTCATGGAAGGTCTTCGGAGGAAGTCTCTGCCTAAAGCAACCAGGCGCTGGAGGATTGGTCAACTGAGTAACTACTGTTACATCAGGTTTTTTTAGCGTCCCTCTGAGTGAAACAAAAAAGCTGAAAGAATACCTGAAGTTGATTTCAGGCAGTTTCTTGCTCGCGGGGATTCGGTCTAATGTAAGTGCTATTAAGCTTCGTCCATGAACGGGCCCTGGTTTTATTATTTCATTTCCGTTGCATCGGCAAGATTTTCAACGATTCGTGGATTGGCCTGGATCTGGACTAGCTACAGACAGGACTAGCCACAGACAGGATTAGCTACAGACAGGATTAGCCTGGGTTTGCGTTGGCTTCCGATCCACAATTCTCCGTCAGACTATTAGCACAAGCCTTCGTAGTTCGAAACCCTATGGCTCCAGTTCATCTGGAAGAACCGATTTCTTGTTTCTACCCAGCCAGAAGAATATCGTTGTTAATGCCATCAGAGGAGCCAGAAACCAGAGAGGATAACCTGCATAGTTCAGGTTTTCAATGGTGTTTCCAAATGAATCGGAAGAGCCAGGCAGACTTAGATCCATGGCAAAATGGTTGGCCTTTCGCAGAACTACACTCTGACCGTCCGGGAGCCGCAAGACATTGGTATGCCCCGGGTTTTCGGAGCCGGCCAGGATAACTACATTCAATGGGCTGGATTCTGGTTTCCAGTTTCTCAGTTGAAACTCTATCATCGCAAAGTGCCTGTCTGTTGCGACTCGAATTGGATTGGGCTCTGCCGGCAGTCCTTCCCGGGAAACTATCTTCAGTCCTGATTCTATGTAATGAACAACTGCTTTCTTTAAGTCCTCATCGCTCAATGTCCGAACGTGGATTCCTGATTTTTCCATGGCGCGATACAGATCATCTCCAAAGTGCATTTCCAGCACCCATCCCTGGTTTGTATTTCGCAGGAAAAGCACTGACGGCCGATCCTGCGCCAACAATGCAGAAGAAAGAAAGAGCAGAGCGGTAACCATTAATCTGGTGGCTGGCATCGTTGCAGCGATGAGCGCCTTGATAAAGGCCCTGAATCTATTCGCTGATTCAAATTTGTGTCCATTGAAGGATGTGGTCTTGTTGCCCGCCAGAAGAGAGCTGTTTTTATTCGCTGATTCAGAGTTGTGTCCGTTGAAGGATGCAATCTGGATGCCCGTCCGAAGGGGGCTGACTATCTGCGCAGATCCATAAATTGGTCCGTTGAGTTGGAGCCGGATTTCTTTATTTGCAACTTTCATCGAATCCTCCTCTGGCCGCGCCCATGTGCGGTGCAAGACAGCACCACCATTTCTAGGACGGTTCCGACCTGAGTTCTGTTCTGAATTACAATTAGGACGAAAATAAATCCCGGATTTTTGCACATCCATGGCTACAAACAGCCTCTTTTGTGGTCTCATTCGATCCAATGATACATTCGCTGCCTGTAACCGTAGTTTACGGCCGGGAGAACTCCAATTATGTACCACAGACCAAAGCAATTCTATGAAGCGTCCGGGGGATTAGCCCATTTGGGTAAATTCTACCGCCTTCGAAAAGTAAGCCTCCAATCGATTCCACTGCTAGTGGGATGCTTCTTCCTTTTAACGGGCTGTCAGGGACCGGACTCCGGGGCTGTGGATGCAAGAACTCCAGATGATACTCCAGTGGTGCTGGAACTATTCACTTCTCAGGGTTGCTCCAGCTGTCCTCCAGCAGATGCATTACTGAGCCAATTCCGAGCCGAAAAAACCATTCATGGCCGAGAGGTTATTGTTCTTTCGCATCATGTGGACTACTGGAATCGATTGGGCTGGACGGACCCTTATTCGAGACCAGAGGCCAGCGATAGACAGGAATACTATGCCAGGGCACTTCCCACAGGAGGGCTTTATACTCCTCAAATTGTGATTGATGGACGTTATGAAACGGTGGGGCATAATGAATCGGAGATCAGAAAAGCCATTGCAGAATCGAAAATCGTTCCAGATACAATTCCAGTTACTCTGCAGATTCAGGTTGATTGGAAGGAATCTAATACAATGCAAATAACGGTGATTACTAGCAGGGAACTGAAAGAGGATGAGTTACTGTATTTGCTGCTTGCAGAAGATGAGCTAAATAACTCCGTTCCCCGGGGGGAAAATGCGAATCGCACTCTGTCCCATGATGGAGTGGTTCACTGGATGAAACCTTTGAAGCGATCGGACCTAAAACCTACCGTTTACAAACATTTTGAGTCTGGCTCCATGCAAGCCAATCAAAACCTCCGGTTCGTGGCCCTGGTTCAGTCTAAAGATGCCAGCATATCAGGAGCGGCTCAGAAAGAAATCCGGCCAGATGCGATTCGTTGAATTCTAATGTTCCAAAGGGTAGGACAGGCATTAGGACAGCCGATTTTCTCAAAGTGCCAGATCTATCATCTTGCCAGCCACTGTCAGTGGCAATGTCACGACCGGTGTCAGGAAGTTGTGTCGATCTCCATTTCTGGATGGAACGGAGATTACCAGGTTACCGTTTGATAATAGCAGGGCCGGATATAGTTAGGATTGTCTCGAATATTTCCAATCGTCACTGCCAGGTTGTTCAGTCTTGCACGAATGCGAAGGTAGAATGCCCGAAACGCAGGATGATTGTGTGATTTTGGATTACTCATAAATATCCAGCCCAGATTATTTTCCGGGTACCATTGCATGGTCCCTCCCATACCGTACCAGAGTGCGGCATGATTCACCAGAAGAGGCCGTCCTCGAGCCGACCAGATTCTCCAGGCAACACCTCTATATTCCACAAATTCGCAGCTGGGTTTGGCAGCCGGAGTGCCGAACATTTGCAGATAGCTACTTTCTTTTAGAATGGTTTTTTCTCCGTATTTTCCATGCGAAAGCATCATCATCAAGAATTTGCGGAGATCTGTGGTGGAAGTCCACATTCCAGCCGCCCCGTCGGTTTTGTATCCGCTATCGGTATGGTTCATTTCCATTGGCTTGATAATAAATTCCTGAAAATAGCGATGAACAGGTAATCCGGACACAGCCAATACCACGCGGCCAAGCAATCGGTATCCATTGTTTGAATAGGCAAACATAGTTCCAGGTCTTGCAATGCGAGAACCTCCCTCGGTCAATCCGGAGGTATGGGTTAATAGATGGCGGATGGTTACCTGGTCCCAGTAAGCATGGTAATATACGGAGCCAGGCAGGTAAGTATTGACCGGAGCATCCAGATCCAGGCGTCCTCTTTCTGCAAGTTGAAGGATGGCTACTGCTGTAAATGGTTTGGTAAAGGAAACCACTGGATATTTTCGATGCAGGTTAGTTTCCACTCCGCGCTGGTAGATTACATTTTGATCATTGACTATGGCTACCGTAACCGTGGAGATTCCATAGGCTCGAGCCGTTTGTTCCATCCATCGATCGAATGCCATTAACTCATTGTGGATCTCCTGAATCTGATAGGAATCATGGGAGTGGGCCAGAACAGCATTGAGCTTTTCGCGGCTATAATAAAGTCCTGTTTTATCACCGATGGAATCTTCATCCGGGTACAGACTCAAGCTGGCAGGTCGCATTCTCTGCCGGTCCTCTCTGGAGAGCTGACTGGAACATTTTAGAGCCAGAATAACCGTTACAGATAATACCAGAAAGGAAAAGTAAGTAACCGGTTTCACAGGTGCGCAGGCTACAGTACGGTCCGAATGATAGTCTACCTAAAAATAGTCCCCGGACACTAACGCCGTTGAACTCCCTTCGGATCCAGATGATCAAGGATTCAGCGCCACAGGTAGTCTTTCATTTTCTGCAGAGTCAAAGGAATGCAGAAAACGGATCGCAACGGTTGGGTCATGCAGTCCGATTGAAGTGCTGGAAGTGCGAAGCGAAGCCCCTGCCGGGTTTCCATAAATTGCATTTTTGCTCTGCAAATCCCACAGCCTGGACCGGAGGGCGCCTCCATTGCCATCCTGGACCGGAGGGCGCCTCCATTGCCATGGTAGGAAGAATCAATATGATTCGAGCAATGTATCTGCACGATCTTCAGATCTTTTGTGATGTAGTGTGCAGCCGGGTCGAGGAATGGATGAATGCTGGATATGTCCGAAAGTGGGCTCCATCGTCTATAGCCGATTTATTGATTGAATACTCCTTCGATTAAACTGTGGCCTGTGGACCCTGGAATTTTCTATCTCGTAAATTACAGTCTGGCGCTCTGCCTTCCTGTGCTGGTTACGATCTGGTCTCGAAGGAAAAAAGAAAGTTATGGGCCGGAGCTTTCTTTTGTATTCTGGATCGGTGTCTTGCTGGGAGCGGGCTGGGAATTTCCGTTCAACGCCTGGGCCGCATATGATCCCGACTCCATTGTTGCTTATCTGGTGCAGCCTCCGTTGCCCTGGCCAGTCTGCGCATTACTTCATTCATTCTGGGATGGGGGTATTTTTCTAATAGGATGGGGCCTCGTGGGCTTGCTTTCCGGTTCAAAGCGTGGCGATGGGTTTATCTCTGGTTTCACTGCGGGGAATGGATATCGTCCTTTTCAGCTCTGGATCTTAGTAGTCTGGGGCCAACTTCAGGAGCTACTTGTGGAACTGGGAAGTCTGGGCATAGGTGCCTGGGAATGGAGAAGTGCCTGGTGGAATCCAGCTTTGTTCGAATTCCAGGGCCATTCCATTACTTTGCTTCCTCAGTTGATCTGGCTAATGGCCAGCCTGGTTTTTTATGCAATCATGCAAGCTAGAGGTTCCGGGAAGGGTCCAGCTCCCCGTCATTCCTGGAATCCATTCTAGAATTCTTGGATTTGACAGAATATTTAAATATTTATCATAAAGAGATATATTAGGGAAAGGTAGGCAGCGGGTCTGAAAAATCCCGGGATCCACTTTGCTATTGGCATCGGCATTAGTCTTGCCGGGCGCGAACTTTGATGTATGGGCCAATCCAATGGGCTGGGCTTTGAGATAGTGATTCGTCAGAGACTGAGCCTGTAGAGACCAGAAAGCCAAATACTTCGGTTATTGCTGAGCCAAAACGAAGATGGATTTCAATCCGCTCCATTTCATTTCCTTTTGGGAAGCGGCCAAAGAAAATTGGACTACCAGAAATGAGGCCTTCCATGGCAAAGCGTTTCATCCAATAGTCAGCTTATCCTTTCGCATCGGATGTCCGGAAGCCGGGAATTTTTCGCGGGCGTATTTCTTTCAGAGAATAGATCCTGCTTCGGCAGCATCCATTCCTAATTCGAATCAGCCAGTTGAGTCAGGTCCTTATCGGCTATGCTTTTCGAAGAAATCCAGAATTACTCTGGAAGCCGATAGATCCTTTGTTGGCACAGGGCCGTTTCTGCGTCCAGACACTCCTCCAGGCCAGGCATGGCCTTCTGCCTGCAGTGCAATGACTGTTACCGGTGCTTTTTCGGGACAGGGATAACTCCATTGCTGAAATCTCTGAATTCCGTTAAAGGGCCGGGAGCTGTAATTCATTTCGCATCCGTTGTTTCTGGCCCAGAAGCGAGATGCAAATTCCACAGAGGCGAAACTACCTTCCATATTGTTCTGCACTACTTCCATCTCACTTCGTCCGCCCTCAAAAGGAACGGTGTCATCCGATTTCCCATGAATAATCAATACGGGTAGTGGAGCTGCAGGAGCCGATTCATCGCCAAACATGGCCCCGGAGACCACGGCAATACCGGCCAGCCTGGGCGCAAGGGTGAGCGCCGCTCGATAAGTCATCATCCCTCCGTTGGAGTATCCGCATAGATAGATTCGATTTACATCTACCGGATACTCAGCAATCAAATGATCCAGAAAAGCTCTTAGAAATTCTACATCGTTTACGTTATCTCGCATGGCTTTGCCGCAGCATCCGCCTGCATTCCAGGTCTTGAGTGCACGGGAGATTCTGGGGCCCGTGCCATCCGGATAAGCCATGATGAATCCCATTTTCTGAGCGGGTTCAGTCATCTGGCTGATGGACTCTGCAAATTCTGCATTTCCACCGCCACCATGGAGCTGAATAATCAATGGATATTTCCTGGATGAGCCGGGCGCAAATCCATCCGGCAGTCGCACAAAGTAGCTTCGTTCCTGGCCGGAGTAGGATACCTGGGATCTGGGAATTCCGCTGCAGGAAAGCAGAACAAAGACAAACAGCAGTGTCACCGGTGCAATTCTGATGAGGGTTTTTCGTATTGTGGATACATTCATGGGATCTCTTTTGAAGGTCCTTCTGATCTGGCATTGTCTGCGGCGATGATAGAACTCTTTCTGGAGGGAATTACCACTCATCATCTGACTGGAAAAGCACTTTTCAATAATCGAATAAGCCGGGATTCCGCGAGAGGACTCGATCTATTATTTCTATTTCAACGTTCTAAAACTTTCTTGTAGGCGAAAGGAATCTAGACTGTATATGGCTTACTATTATGGACATCCAAAAAGAACGTAAAGATAAGGGCCTCAGTGCGAACCTCTGGGTGAGTCTCAGCATTTTTGGACTGATCGGTCAAATGGCCTGGGCCCTGGAGAATATGTATTTAAACATATATCTCTATAAGACTGTTACTTTTGATCCGGATGCCATTGCCATTATGGTAGCTGCAAGTGCAATTGTGGCCACTGTAACCACTCTGACCATTGGGGCTCTTTCAGATCGTCTTAGAAAGCGAAAAGTTTTCATTGTGGGCGGCTATATGATCTGGGGGATCTCCATCGGCGGGTTTGGTTTTATCACTCCAGCCACCGTTCAGGCCCTTCTTCCTGGATTTGAGGTAATTGCTACGACCGTGGGAATTATCATTCTTCTGGACTGCCTCATGACTTTTATTGGTTCCTCGGCCAACGATGCAGCCTTTCAGGCCTGGGTTAACGATGTCACTGTGCCTTCCAACCGTGGGAAAGCGGAAGGTCTGCTGGCCACAATGCCTCTTCTGGCCATGCTTGTTGTATTTGGAGCTCTGGATGGATTCACACAGCGAGGAGAATGGAAGCTTTTCTTTTTTATCGTAGGGGGGATTGTCATCCTTGCTGGTATCCTGGGTCTGTTTCTTATTCAGGATCAGGTTCCAGAAAGAAAGAATGCTCATTATTTACAGGACTTGATTTTCGGTTTTAAACCATCCACGGTTAGAAGCAACTGGCTACTCTATCTGATCTTTCTTTCCATTTGTATTCTGGGAGTAGCCCAGCAGGTATTCATTCCTTACTTCATCCTATATTTCGAATTCTTTCTGGGTATCAAAGACTATGCACTGATGCTTGCCTCTATTCTGATTGTTTCTTCCATCATCAGCGTTGTCGGGGGACGTTACGTAGATCGATTTGATAAAAAGGGATTCTTAACGATTTCGGTATTACTCTACCTACTGGGAATGGTGCTTCTTTACGTTCTGGGTCGATTCTGGCCCAGGTTCGATCTTTCTGCTGCATTTCTTACCGCTGCTGCGGGTATTCTAATGATGGGAACCTATTTGCTGGCCATGGTGGTTTTAAACTCCATGGGCCGGGATTTGATGCCAGTATCTCACGTGGGTGTCTTCGTGGGCATTCGCATGGTTTTTTTCGTCTTGATTCCCATGATTGCAGGGCCTTTTATTGGTTCTGCCATCATCAAGAATAGCTCTTCAACCTACACGGATGAATTTGGAATAATACAGAGCACTCCCATTCCGGAGATCTACCTGGGAGGAACCATTGCCGGGCTGCTTACATTTATTCCTCTTTTCTTTATCCTGAAGGCTCTGAGGTCCCCTGAATACCAGCATATTTCCTTTCCAGCCCAGGAGGCCTCAAAGAATGAATCATGAGATTCAGGATCGCAAGCCTCTTCACAATGAACGTGGATTAATCTCCGAACCGGGGTACTCGAGAGAGCTTCTTCTGGATTATGACCGTAGCCGCATCCAATCTTCCCGTCTTCGGATCAAAGAATGGGATTTTTATCTAGTAGGTAATGAAAGATATGCCCTGGCCTTTGTTGTGGCTGACAACGGATACATGGGTCTGGGAAGCGTAACATTTTTCGACTTTGAACAAAGCAGAAAGCATAGTTGCGATAAATTTACTCTGTTTCCCCTGGGCAATCTTGGCCTGCCTTCGCAGAGCCGGGAGGGCAGGACCTGCTTTCGTAGCAAGAAACTGGAAATAGAAATCGTTGCAGAGCCGGAAAAGAAACTAGTGAGGATCAAAGCTCCGAACTTTATAAAAGGCGAACCCCTGGAAGCAGACATAGTTTTAGGTAGTCTGCCCCGGGACAGTATAGTCATCGCCACTCCTTATAAAAAGGGAAAGGCCTTCTACTACAATCAGAAGGTAAACTGTATGCAGGCCACCGGGAGATTCTGTATCGGATCCAGAGAATTTGATCTGAATGGCGACCTGGGTGTGCTGGACTGGGGGCGAGGGGTATGGTCCTACAATAATACCTGGTACTGGAGTTCACTTTCAACCTGGCTACCGGATGGCTCCACTTTCGGATTTAATTTGGGCTATGGATTTGGAGATACATCTGCGGCCAGTGAGAACATGCTCTTCTATAACGGTGTAGCCCATAAACTGGATCAGGTGGACTTTGGACTCCCTGAGAGGGATGGCCAGGATGATTTCTTATCCACCTGGAGCTTCAGCTCAAACGAGGACCGGCTGAACCTGAAATTTCATCCGGTGTTTGATAGTCATACCAGGATTAATCTTATGCTCATAGGTCAGAATGCTCACCAGGTATTCGGTCACTTTTCCGGGGAGGCAATCCTGGACGACGGAAAGAGAATACAGCTGGAGAATGCATTCGGGTTCGCAGAGAAGGTGCATAACCGGTGGTAAACCCGGATCAACTTATTACTCCATACGGCCAGTCTCTGGATCCGGATGCGGTCTTGCAGGAATATCCCAGACCTCAGTTACAACGAGACAGCTACTTGAATTTAAACGGTTATTGGAAGTTTCGTATAACTGACATGAATCAAGACCTGGCGGAGATTACACCGCCGGATGTAGACTATGAGGGGCAGATCCTGGTGCCCTTTTCGCCGGAAAGTGTGCTTTCCGGGGTCAGCCGATTTCTGGAGCCGGACCAATTGCTTCATTACCAGAGAACGGTAACTCTTCCGAAGGATTTTCACGAAGGACGATTGATCATACACTTCGGTGCAGTGGATCAATGGGCCCGGATATTTATCGATGGGAAGATCGCTGGCGAACATGAAGGAGGATTTACTCCTTTCGCAATTGACATTACGGATCTGGTTCATAACCAGAGTTTCGATCTTCAGGTCCTGGTCAGGGATGAAAGCGATACAGCAATCCACCAGACAGGTAAGCAAAGAATAGAACGGGGAGGCATCTGGTACACCCCTCAGTCCGGAATCTGGCAAACGGTATGGCTGGAAAGTGTACCGGATCACTATATTTGCGATCTGACCCTGAAGCCGCTATTCGACGAAAAAGCTGTGCAAATCGATTTCGTTTGTACCGGCCGGGGAACCATCCAGGTGGAAGCCTTCTTTGAGGGCACCTCCGCAGGGACTGCTTCTCTGGAATTGGATGCAAGTGACTACCTGCAGAAGAGTAGAAATGGGAAGGAAACTCCATCAGATGTTCCGGTTACCTGCGGCCAGATAATTCTTCCTCTATCTGAATTCCATCCCTGGAGTCCGGAAAGTCCGCATCTCTATGATTTGCAGATTAACTATTGCGAGGATTCTGTAAAAAGCTATTTTGGGATGCGCCATTTTTCTATGCAGACCGATTTACACGGGCGCAAGCAATTCTTCCTGAATCATCGACCCTGTTTTCAAAACGGAGTTCTTGATCAGGGCTATTATCCAGATGGTCTACTTACTCCTCCCTCCGATGAGGCAATGATCCACGATATTGATACAATGAAGAAGATGGGCTTCAATCTACTACGAAAGCACATAAAGATTGAGCCCTTAAGATGGTATTATCATTGCGATCGGCTGGGTATGTTGGTCTGGCAGGATATGGTGAATGGTAGCGAACGTAAGGATATTATTCTTCATGGAGCTCTGGCCATCGCGGGCATTCATTTGAAGGACAATAAATACAGGCTCTTTGGTAGAAAGGATGCAGCAGGTAGAAACCAGTACGAGAAAGAGCTGGATGAGATGCTAAATCATTTGAAAAATGTGGTAAGCATAAACACCTGGGTGCCATTCAATGAGGCCTGGGGTCAATTTGAATCGTCGCGTATTTGCGAACATGTAGCGCAAAAGGATTCCACGCGATTGATTGATCATGCAAGCGGCTGGTCGGACCAGAAAACCGGACATTATCATAGCCGGCATATCTATTTCACAAAGATTCGCTTTCGCAGTAAAGCCGCTCAAAATAGAATTCTTGCACTCACTGAATTTGGGGGATATAGCCTACCCGTTAAGGATCATATGTTTAATCCGGATAGGATATTCGGATATAAGAAATTCGATGATGGCCAGAAATATGAGGAGGCTGTGGAAAGACTTTATCAGCAAGAGGTGCTCCCATGTATTCGAAAGGGGCTGGCCGTTCTGGTATACACTCAACTATCTGATGTAGAAGACGAAATAAATGGCTTCATAACCTACGATCGAAAGTTTACCAAAATGGATCCTGAACGGATGCGATTAATCAATGTCAGGCTCAAGAATGCTTTTGATACAATGCAGAGTGAGAATCTTTGAAGAGAGTATCTGGTGGATCCAGAGCCAGGCAAAAATCCTCTGTTTCTGCATTGGCCGGAAAGAGAGCTTCTGTCAGCAGCTTTTGAACTGCAGAAGTAAGCGGTGAACCAAAGGTAGTTAGCATGGTAATGAATTTTAGCTCCTGACCGCCCAGTTGCATTCTTGTTTCAAGAATGGAAGATGCAGAGCTAATCGTGCTGACCATCGGAGGTTCCATGGTGTATTCCGGCTCTGTTACACCGAGGATTCCTTTAATATCTGCGATCGTTTTGACAAATGTCGGCTGGATTGCCGGGCATCACTTGAGGCTGCGCTCCGGGGCGGATGCCTGCTTGAACAATATTCAATCAAATGGTTAAATGTTTGACAAGGAGTTTGCCCATGGTTAATTCAACTATATGGTTGAATGATCTGCTCGGGCTCCAGGAGCGCCGGATCATTCAAAATTTAGATAGGAGAAACGACTATGAACGGTATATACCATAAAATTGGAATTCGCGCAGATGAACAGAAGGTGGCAGAAGCGCTAACCACTAAACAGGGGCTTTCGTCCTGGTGGACCAGAGAGGTGGAAGGAGACTTCCAGAATGGCCAGTCTATGGCCGGAGAGAGAATTCGATTCAAATTCGGTCCGGGTCAGTTCGAAATGAAAGTCCTGGATGCCGGACTGGATGGAGTACACTGGGAATGCGTGGACGGACCGGAAGACTGGGTCGGCTCGCATGTGGACTTCGATCTAAAAAATGGACAATCCCCGGATGGTGAATCCATGACTCTAATACATTTTAGACATAGGGACTGGAAGAATGAAAGCGATTTTACAGCTCATTGTAGCATGAAATGGGCCATTTTTCTTCTCAGTCTTCGTGATCTGGTAGAGAAAGGAAAGGGGCAACCCGCTCCTGACGATGTAAAGATCGATGATATGAATTGATCTGGCGGATAAGGGATGGGGCGCCGGTAGAAGCCGGCGTCCTTACTGTGCCCAGGAGAGGACTTGAACCTCCACAGGATTACTCCCACTAGTACCTGAAACTAGCGCGTCTACCAGTTCCGCCACCTGGGCAAGGTCGGTTCGGACAGATTCGGATTGCGTTTCAGACTGGCAATCAAATAATAGAAGCAGGTTGCCAATCTCGCCAAAAAGGGATGGTTCAGGGAGAAGATAGTTGGAGCCGATTAGAACTCTTGCAGCTAGCTGGCTTTTCGCTGGTGCCATTGTTTGCTTCGTATGGGCTGCATCGGGACTTTTGCGAAAAGGCAGAAAAGCGGCGCTCTCTGCATATTTTGTATCTGCCTGTGGAATCTGGCTACTGGGCGGCTACAGAATGGTTGCCATTCCCATTTCGCCGTACCATTTCTTTTCTCTACTTCCAGTGCCAGTGATCTATTCTATAGGCCCGGCCATTTATATCTGGGTTCGTCAGAATCTTTCAGAAACAACTAGGGGCTTCTGGATACACTGGAGCTGGCCTGCAGCAGGATCTATCCTTGCTCTGATTCTCTTTCTGCGAGGCCCATCGGCACCGGAGAGTCCGGAATTACTATGGATTATCTTTTTTGGCTCGAAGGCGATTACCATGGGCTATCTGTTAGCCGTTATTTCCCGGCTTTCCTGGATTGCAGATAATGAAATGCGTACCAGATACTCTGGCCTGATCTGTCTTTGCGCCATTGCTTTTATTGCTCTCATGCTGGGTCTGGCTGGCAGCATTCCAGGATGGGAAATCCTGCGACTTCTAAGCGCTCTGAGTTTACCGGCCCTTGTTATTTCTGGTTTTCTGTTCGGACTCATACATCCAGGCCTGATTCATTCCTTAAAAGAAGACTTCCAGGTTCGGTATGCTAGAAGTCGACTTCTTCATCTGGATTTGGATGCTATCGAGGATCGGTTGCTGCAATTCATGGAATCGGAACGTCCCTATCTGGATGAGGATTTTAATCTAAGTGCTCTGGCCAGAGAGCTGGATTTAAGCACACATCAGATTTCTGAAATCTTGAATTCCAGACTGCAATGCAACTTTTCCGATTTCATCAACGGTTACCGTATTCGGGCTGCACTGCAAATGCTGCGAGAGGAGCGGGATCGAAGCGTACTGAGTATAGGTCTGGCCGTAGGATTTAATTCTCGTAGCTCCTTCCATCGCTCCTTTAAAAAGCAGACTGGAAAAACTCCTCAGGCCTACAGGGAAAGCCTGGCCGAATCGCTTCAGGATTAATTCTATTTTCTGGCACTGCTGTCCCGCAGGCGCTCTTTCAGAAGTAGCATATTATAACTCGCCAGTGTAATAGTATAAATCGCGGCGATAGTGTCTTTCTACTATGCTAATATTCCATCATGATTCTACAAAGGATTACTCTGGGAGGAGTGAAAAGATGGAAGAAATGAAAAGCGTTGCTCAGATGATTGATCTGACCAGGCGAAAACATGGTAATCGGGGTGCCTTTGCTCTGCGGCAGGCGGGGGCATACAGAGTATTTACATATGATCAGCTATTCAAGGAAGCATCGGAGATTGCAGCCGGGCTTATATCTCTGGGAATTGAAAAAGGGGATCGAGTAGGGCTGTTTGCAGATAATCGCTATGAATGGATCCAGGTTAGTCTTGGAATAACCATGGCCGGTGCGGCCGATGTTCCAAGAGGCACGGATGTCACTGTGGATGAACTTGACTATATAGTAGATCATTCACAGATGAAGATGGTCATAGTGGAGAACCGATCTACCCTGGAAAAGCTGAGGCAGTCTTCTTATAATCCCGAACAGCTTCTGGCCACTGCAAGCATTGAAGACGTGGATGTAAATTGTATGTCTCTGGATCGACTAAAATCCAGAGGCAGGGATCAAATGGCCAGACATCCCCAGTGCGTTAAATCCAGAATAGCAACAATAGGACTGGAAGATCTGTATACATTGATCTACACCAGCGGAACCACCGGAAAGCCCAAAGGGGTGATGCTTACTCATGGAAATCTGATATCGCAGGTTCAAAGACTACCATTTAAAATTTCCCCTGCAGAAAGGATTCTGTCTATTCTTCCTGTCTGGCATATATTTGAACGGACTTTTGAGGTGATCGCAATCTATAGTGGTGCCTGTACCTACTATTCAAACGTGCGAACTCTCAAAGAGGATCTTAAATTGGTTAGGCCTACGTTCATGGCATCGGCCCCGAGACTATGGGAAAGTATATATGCAGGCATTCTAATGAATGTTGCTAAAGCTCCGGCAATGCGAAGAGGAATGTTCAATGCGGCAGTTAAGCTTGCATCCGCCTTTCGCGGAGCATCGCGGGCAATTCGTGGACGAAATCTGAGATTGCATCCGGCGCCCATTTCTTACCTTCTCAGTCTACCATATCAGATCTTGAAATGGTCCATCACAGCCATTCCTGCTATATTGATGGATTGGATTGTTCTGAAAAAGATCCGAGCGGCCACCGGCGGAGCACTGAGAGGATCCGTTTCTGGAGGGGGAGCTTTGCCAATGCACGTGGATAAGTTCTTCAATGACATTGGAATACCGGTTCTGGAAGGTTATGGACTCACGGAAACATCGCCGGTTCTGGCGGTTCGCACCTTTGATCGTCTGGTTCCTGGGACAGTGGGCCCTATCTACAGGGATACACAGCTGCGAATCGTGGATCTAAATACAGGCGAAGTGCGGTGGAGTAATGAAAAGGGGCGAAAGTCTAAAGAAAACCATCCTGGTGTGAAAGGTGAAATCCATGTTCGAGGGCCTCAAGTCACCGTAGGTTACTTTCGCAACGAAGAGGCTACCAGGAAGGTAATAAGCTCCGATGGTTGGTTCAATACCGGAGACCTGGGAATGATGACTGCCAATGGCTGCTTGCGGATCGTGGGACGTTCCAAAGAAACCATTGTACTTCTGGGTGGCGAAAATGTTGAGCCGGGACCCATCGAAAATCGGCTGTTGCAATCCAGATTGATTCAGCATTGCATGGTGGTGGGACAGGACCGAAAATATCTGGGAGCCCTGATTGTTCCCGAACCGGCTGCCTTCGATGCCGGACCGGCCGATCTGGAAATGCTGAGCAAGGATCCCCGGGTGCGGGCTGCCATTCAAAAAGAAATCAAAGAGCTAATTAACGAAGGATCTGGATTCAAAGCCTTTGAACGAGTCATCGATTTCAGGCTGCTTCCCAAAGGGTTTGATCAAGGGGATGAACTTACTGCTAAACTGTCTGTAAAGAGACATGTGGTTACGGATCGATACGAGTCGCTTATTGATGAAATGTATGCAGACCGGAAATCGAAAACGGGCAAACCTGCGAAGGCGGCCAGTGCTACATAATATAACTCTTCAATTTCTCTAGAATAACTTTCTTGACTGCGTTGCGGGGTAGGGCCAAGATTTTCTAGCGATCCCGTATCGCAGGTTTTCTATGATTGTTTGAATTACGCACCGAACCGAAAACCACTGTGAATAGCAGCCGGGGAAGGTGCGTCCGCAGGCAGAACCTTCTGCCGGGCCTGAAAAAAAGGTTTGAAAACGGAGTCAAACAATGTCAAAATCAAAGCCCGGAGAAGAGACCATACCTGAGTCTCAAAACCGTGAACCTGAAAAAAGCCCCACCGAGCTAAACGATTCCATTTTAGGTATAGTAATCGCTCATTACGGTGATCAATACGGAACTCTGCCGTTGGTCGATAAGAAGGTATCTGCTGGAATGGACCCCCGAAGAGGCATTCTTCCCGGCCGATTCCTGATGCTGCCACCCATGGAATGGGAGGAGCTGATGCAGGGAGGCCAGGTAATGCCCGCTGTAGGCGACCTGGTGGAAGTGCGTCCTGTGGATGATATGGCTCTCATCGAAAGGGTGCTTCCTCGAAGGAGTTTACTCAGTCGAAAAGAATCAGGACAGAGTTACAGCAGTCAGATCATAGCATCCAATGTGGATCTGATCTGGATTGTCATGCCGGCTGATCGTCCTCTTTCGCAAAGCGGCATTTTGCGGTACCTGTCGTTTGCAGGGAATACTCCGGTTCGGCTGGTGATTACAAAATGCGATCTGGACCCTGAAAGAGCCCATGAGCTTCAGAAGGAGGCCCGGCAATATCTTTCCCCGGATTTCATCCATCTGGTAACCGTGGCCTCCGGGAAGCCGGACCTTCAGTCTCAGTCCATTTACCTGGCAAATGAAGCATTGCTACCTGTGTTGAAAGAACTAACTGCCACCGGTTCCGACGGGCCACCCATTGCTCTGGTTTGCTTTGTGGGTCCATCCGGCGCCGGAAAATCTACACTGGTAAATGCATTACTGGGTCGTGAGGTTCAGGAAACGTCTCATACAAGTGAGGCCACAGGTAAAGGCCGGCATACCACCGTTCGCAGGGATTGGATTTTACATCCCGACGGGTTTGGAATCCTGGACACTCCGGGCATGCGGGAGCTGGGCCTGGATCATATAGATTCCGGGGGCCCTTTCGCGGAAATTGACCAAATTGCCGAGCAATGCAGGTTCCGGGATTGCAATCACTCCGGAGAAGATGGATGCGCTGTAGAACAGGCTGTTGTGGAAGGCAGAATTCCAGACACGCTTCTAGATCAGTACAGGAATCTTCGCCAGGAAGTTGCAATCGTGGAAGAATTCCGTAAGAAACGAAAGAAGGCAGTGGCCGATGAATCCAAAGAAGCGCTGCGTCAGAGAAAAGACCAATGGATGAAGGAGATTCAAAAGGAGTTCAGAAAGCGCCCAAAAAAGGGACGCTAAAAGTATAAACCTGAACTTCTTTAGAAAGGACATGGCTAAAGCCGATGTATGTTGGGCAGGGGTGCAGGCATCCTTGTCCAGAACAGGAGTTAGAATTGCGAGCCGCAGAGAAAAAGAGAGAAACATCAGAAACCAATATTAGCATGAGGATTGACCTGGATGGAACCGGAAAGGCCACTCTAAACACTGAGATACCGTTTTTTGATCATATGCTTTCGCATATTGCCAAGCAGAGTCTCATTGATATAGATCTGCTTCTGCGAGGAGATATTGGTATTGATTGTCACCATTCCGTGGAGGATACAGCCATTGTATTTGGTGGTCTGCTTCATGAAGCCCTGGGCGATAAGAAGGGAATTCATCGGTATGGTCATTTCACTCTGACCATGGATGAAGTGCTATGCACCGTGGCTCTGGATTTAAGCGGTCGATTTAACTTCACTTATAAAGGTCCGGAAAGCATCAAAGATGGTAAATTCGGAATCTATGATGCAGAGCTCAGCCTGGAATTCTTGCAGAAGTTTGCAATGAATGCGCGAATGAATCTACATGTTCTGGTTCATTACGGAGACAATCGGCACCATATCCATGAAGCCGTCTTCAAGGCTCTCGGGCATGCACTGCGGATGGGAATTTCCATGGATGATCGTCGTCAGGGACAGATCGCATCTACCAAAGGAGTGCTGGAATAATGTAGGGGTGGTACCCAGGTCCCGGATGGAAATCCAGCCCATTTTCTTTGTAACTCTTTGGATCATTAGAATCATTCAAACCTCCATTGCTCGCCGAGGGACGCTATCCGCTGACGGTCAACTGTCCTCTCGGGCGGGAGTTCGGCTTAAAACGACGGTGCGTTGTTTATGCGAACCTGCGCGGGTATTGGGCTCCCTCGGGCCGGAGTTCGGCTTAAAACGACGGTGCGTTGTTTATGCGAACCTGCGCGGGTATTGGGCTCCCTCGGGCCGGAGTTCGGCTTAAAACGACGGCGCGCTGTTTATGCAAACCTGCGCGGGGCTGAAAGGATGATTCATCGTGGATCGAGCGGAGTAACGCTAAGATGCTGACACCTTGTAACAATACAGGCTCAGTCTGGATGAATTTATTTCCTGTTGTCCCTGGACAAAAAGTATCCTTCCACTGGATCAAATGTAAGCTTTCTGGAATCAATCTGTCCAGGGTCTAACTTCATTTCTGTGATGTTAGCAGAAATGAAGTCGTCTGGAGCATTAGTCTTTCTTTTTTTGCAACCTGACAATTCATGTATGGTCCTAGAAAACGTGGAATCCTTACGTCAATATAAGTTTGGTTTTGTAATACCTTTTATACTTCTGCATTTGCTCTGTCTGGGAGTGCTATTTTTTCCCTTCAAGTGGCAGTATCTGGTATTGCTACTTGTGAATTACTCTGTAGGCATGTTCTTTGTTACCGCAGCCTACCACAGATATTTTTCGCATAGAAGCTACGAACTAAATCGTTTCTGGCAATTCATCTTTGCTTTTATGGCCCAGGCATCCATGCAGAAAGGTGTGCTCTGGTGGGCTGCGAGTCACAGGGATCATCATCGTTATTCAGATACGCAGGCCGATATTCATTCGCCGGTCCAGAAGGGCTTTTTCTATTCACACATTGGCTGGATTTTAACCAATGAGCACGATGAATATGAGCCGGATCGAATTAAAGATTTTTATAAATTTCCTGAGCTTCGTTTCCTGGATCGTTTCCACTGGATCCCTACCACGATTCTGGCCATATCCATGTACTTGATAGGGGGCTGGGCCTGGTTTTTCTGGGGCTGGGTTCTTACTATCATCATATTGGCTCATTCTACCTTTACCATTAATTCCCTGGCACATGTATGGGGCTCCAGGCGCTTCGATACCGCAGACGATAGCAGGAATAATTTCTTTCTGGCATTACTGACATTGGGCGAAGGATGGCATAACAACCACCATCATTGTATGTATAGCTGCAGACAGGGAATTCGCTGGTATGAAGTGGATGTTACTTATTACATATTGAAATCTCTGAGTCTTATAGGTATTGTAAAAGGGATCCGTCCCTTTCGGTACGGAAAAGAGTGGACCACCAGTTCGAGCCCTCGCAAACGGATAGAAGCGGCAGCCTGATATCCCTCAGATCTGCCCATCGGTGATATGGCAGATAAGCACATTGTAGTACTGGACTATGGAATGGGAAACATCCACTCCATAGTGAAAGCTCTTAGATTATACAGCGCCCGCGTGGACTTCACCTCGGATGCCAGGGCCATTGATAATTGTGATGCACTGGTATTGCCCGGGGATGGTGCCTTTCAGGCTGCCATGGAGAACCTGAAAGGAGCCAAAGAGGAGCATCTCAGAAGTTATCTACAATCTGGACGGCCCATGCTTGGAATTTGCATAGGTTTTCAGGTATTGTTTCATGACTCCTCAGAGGTGCACAATGCGGACGGCACCATGGGTGAAGGCCTGGTCGCAGGGCTGGGACTTATTCCTGGAGTGATCCGTCGTTTTCCTTCGGGCAACCTGAGGGTTCCGCATATGGGCTGGAATCAACTTCAAAATTGTTCTGCAAATTCCGGTCTGAATGATGGAGACTGGATGTACTTCATCCACTCCTACCATGCAGAAGAGGTGCCGGCCGGAAGTGTTCTTGCCTGGACTGAATATGAAGGCATTCGCTTTCCGGCTGCGGTGGCGAAAGACAATATCGTTGCCACACAGTTCCACCCGGAAAAATCTGATCGCGCCGGTCTGGCTTTTCTGCAACGATGGGTGCAGTCCTGACCGGACCCTCAGGAACTGTATGAATCGAACTAAAATTATACCTGCCATAGATCTTCTCGGTGGACGCGTTGTGCGGCTTCATCAGGGGAATTACTCGGAATCAACCTTTTATGAGGAGCGCCCATCCGCCCCTGTGGAAAGGTTCCTGCAGAGCGGCGTGCGAAGGATTCATGTTGTGGATCTGGATGCGGCCAGGTCCGGAGATCGGTCCATCAATGAAAGTGCAAGAGAAGAGATTGTTTCTGCAGCAAGGGAATCTGCTGAGCTGCAACTGGGCGGCGGAATCAGGGACCTGGATACGGTTCGTCAGGTTCTGAGCTCAGGATTTGACCGAGCCATCCTGGGCACCGCTGCAGTGAAGGACCCTGAGTTTCTGAAGGATGCGCTGGAAGATTTTGCGGAAAGGATCATCGTAGGTGTGGATGCCAGGGATGGAATCGTTCGAGTCTCCGGCTGGGAAGAGGCCAGCTCCTTGAAGACCATGGACTACTTTGGAACCCTGGAGCAAATGAGAGTCAATGAAGTGATCTACACTAACATCGAAACAGATGGAACTCTAGCAGGTCCACCGGTTCAGGAAATTTCAGATATTCTGGAGCGATTTAGATTTCGGCTAATTGCTTCCGGCGGAATCTCTTCTCTGGAAGATGTGCAGAAGCTCTTGGATCTAAAGCAGGACCGTCTATCTGGAATTATAACCGGCAAAGCAGTTTACGAAGGTAGACTGGATCTAAAGTCTGCGGTGGATCTTACCAGTTCCTGATATCCCTGGAAGCATACCATTTTCTTTCCCACCGGCCGGACCATTGCAAACCGGCTGCCTGTTACCACTCTCAGAGTTCGACTTAAAGCTGCCGCGCGTTGTTTATGCGAACTCGCGGGCGTATTGAGCTCCCCTGGGCCGGGTTCGACATAAAGCTGCCGTGCATTGTTTATTTGAACTCGCGCGTGTATGGAGCTCCTCTGGGCGGAGTTCGACCTAAAGCGGCGCAGCGCTGGTTATGCGCACCCGTGCCGGTATTGAGCTGCCGATAGGGATATAAGAAGTGAGAGTGGTCCTATTTCCTGGTCGGAGGGTTGATGTTTCGTACATCTCTCGAATACAGGAACGGGGTGGTCTTTTCTGCCAACCAATCAGGCAGTACTTCCTTAATTTGCTGCACAATCACTTCCTGTTTGTATCTGGGAGAGAAGTGAATTAGAAATAGCCTTTCTATATCTCGGAACGCTTCTGCATGTTCTGCAATTTCAAATAGATGAATGTGGCCCCATTGACGGGCTCGTTCCACCGGTCTTTTCTCATCTACATAGGTGCATTCCAGGAAAAGTATTTTAGAGCGCCTTACGATTTCATTTTGAAGAACGAATTCAATCTGAGTATCTCCAGAGAATGTAACTACAGGGTTTTCATGGTCATAAAAAAGATCGTCTCGTTTCTGCTTCAGAACTGCGATTTCATGTCCCGGAAGATCCTGAAATTCTTCTTTAAGCTTTCTGGTTTTTTCCAGGATGGTATAGCCGTTGGAAGGAACTCGATGAATACTGGGAATGGCCTTAAAATATACATTTCCCTGAAGCTTGTAATACTGGTCATACTGAACCGGATGCAGGTTGTAGCCGGCTTCGAATCCTTCGATTTCTGCCCAGATATCAAAGATTCGCTTCAATGGATCCGCAAGCTCCGGCGGACAGTAAATGTCCGGTGGATCCAGTCTGCGAAGGGCTCTCTGAGATATATAATAGGCAATACCGCTACTATGATCCAGGTGACCATGGGTTAGAAGCAGTCTTTGATATTCGGTGAGTTTTGTATGACCCACCCCTATATCGAAGACCAGTTTGTACTGTGGAAGTCCCATGGTAGTGTAAACACCACCTTCCGAGCATCCAAGAAATCGATAGTTCTTATATTTATATTCTGAAAGTCGCATAGATCAAATCGACTGAAGTAATTCCGTGTAAGGCCGTTTTTTGACTGTTCAGTTCGGCACCGGAAGGATAAAAATCAAAGGTCCGGAATAAGCCGGCCCCGATCAGGGGGCCGCTTCCATAGTGATTACAGGTGCAATATTTCGCAGATCTTTAGCCAGGGATTCCGGTCCAACCACAACAATAAACAGGTCATCTCGATCCATGTATTTCTGGAAGGCATTCTTTATATCTGTAGAATCCACAGCTTTGATACGTTCTGGAAATTGATTTAAATAATTTTCAGGCATTTGATCGATTCTGAAGCGAATATGGTCGCCCAGGATTTCGGAAGGATTGTCATATAGAAATACCAGAGAATTTAGTATGGCAGTTCTTGCCTCGGCAACGTCCCCGGAATCCACATTGCTTTTCATTCCTTCAATCATCTGAAGCATTAGACCCAGGGTTTCTCCAGCCCGTTGAGATCTGGTAGCGCTGACCGCTGCCAGATAACCCTCCGAGGCTTTGGAGCGATTAAAGCTATAGGCATAGTAAGCAAGACCTCGCTTCACTCGAATTTCCTGCATCAATCTAGAAGTGAAAGAGCCTCCGCCCAGGATATGGTTTCCCAGCTGCAAAGTGTAAAAGTCTTTGGAGTTATGAGCAACTGTGGGGCTTGCTACAATTAGAAGAGACTGGGGATAATCTCCGGTGACATGAACGATCTTACCTCGATAGGGATTCTTATCTTCCGGTGCCTTGAATCCATTATCGGGCAGAACAGAAAGTGGCTTTTCCGGTACCGGAAGTTTACGGAGTAGATCCACCAGTTTCTTTTCTACATTCAGTCCCTGGAAATCACCATCCAGAGCAATGTGGTAGCGTGCTCTCTTGAGTCTGTTGTCATAAGTGCTGCGAGCGGATTCCAGACTGATTCTAGCCACATCCTTTTCCTGGATTGCATAGCCCCTTCGAGTATCTGGAAACATCACTGCACTTAGCTTGAGAAATCCAATGGTACTGGGATCATCCGTTCTGGAACGAATGGAGGTAATCATCTGATTTTTCACAGTGGACAGGCTGGATTCATCAAAGTCTGGCTCAGAAAGAAGTAGAACTAATAGATCCAGGGCCCGGGGAAAGTCATCTCGCATAGCGCTAAGGCTGATTTCCCAGGACTGATCGGATACAGAGGTTCCAATGCTGGCCCCCAGAAGTGCAAGCTGGTTGGCCATATCTTCAGCAGAAAGCTTTCCAGCTCCGGAGGTTTCCAGCAATGCGGCCATGGCATCCAGGTTCCCGGCTTCCTTGATAGACTCCAGGTCTTCGCCGCCCTCAATAATAATGCGCAGTCTGACTACGGGCAGTGTATCGTTGTGAAGACGATAAAGCGTTGCATACGGAGTTAGTTCTCGGCTATCCACAGGAGGTGGTGTGAAGTTCAAGGTGGGAATCTTGATTCCAGACAGTACCGAATCATCGGCTGTGCGGGCCATGGATGTCATCGGAATACTAAAGGCAATTGCAGCCAGAATAAGAAGGCTACGGCGGATTCCGAAACGTTGTTGAGGTTTTTTCTGAAAGCGCCGGATTTCCTTTTCCGAATTAGGATCGGTCTGCTTCCAGAACCTATTTTCAATAATAGCGCGAGTTCTTTGCATCTTTGATTTAAATTCTAACATAGTTGTATGGTTTCGTTTGCTCAATATATCGTCCTGGTCTGGCACCGGTTTTTATTTTTCCGGCATAAGCCTGGCTTTCATGGTCCATTCAGGCTTCAAGTATTGTCTGGCAGCCTGTTGAATCTGAGATACCTGGATGGTTTCCAGTTGTTCATAGCTCCTAAACAATGTGCGATAGTCGCCTGTCATGATCTGATAATAGGAAAGTAGATCTGCAAGCCGGGCCGGGCTGCGAAGACCAAATGCAAAGTCTGACAGAGCTTTCTTTTGAACTTTCTTTAGATGCTCCTGACTGATGCCTTCTGTCTTTACAACTTCAATTTCATCCAGAATAGCCTGTTCCAGTGTGGCATAGTCCACATCAGGAGCAGGTACAGCACTTATAAAGAATAGATTCGTAAATCGTTCTCCTGGAAAGCCTGTGTAGATTCGTATGGAAGTGGCCAGTTTTTTCTCTCGAATGAGCTTTTGAACCAGGATGGATTCCTGACCGTCTGCTAGAATACTTCCCAGAACTTCTAGTTTCAGGCTATCCGGATGGAGAAGTGCAGGCTTAAACCAGGCCATATAGAGTACCGGCGAACCCTTTTCCTTGAGCTCTACAGTAACGTTGCGCCTGGGTGGATCCACAGGGGCGGGTCTTTCAATAACTGGACCGGTATTCCAGGATCCGAAATGCTTACGAATTATCTGCATTGCAAAATCTGGATCAAAGTCTCCAGTGACTGCGATTACTGCATTGTTTGGGGTATAATATTTCTCATAGAATTGAATGGCATCGGCTTTGTTGAAGTATTCGATAGAAGACATGGGGCCAATAAGAGGCTTTCCGTAAGGATGATCTCCGTACACTTCCATCAGAAAGTTTTCCATCAGTTTGCTTGAGGCTACGTTTTCTACACGCATCCTTCGCTCTTCTGCTACTACATCCCTTTCAGTGTAGAACTCACGGAAAACGGAGTTCTTCAAACGATCTGCTTCTATGGCAGCCCATACTTCGATTCTGTTGGATGGTAATTGAATCTGGTAGTTGGTCAGATCTCTAGATGTATAGGCATTGTATCCTCGCTGACCGTGCCGCGAATAGAGCATTGAGTCTTCTTCTGGAATGCGAAACCTGGATGCCTCTTTTATGGCCAGTTGTAGTCTAAACTTCCAGAGCTTGACTTTGCTTTCAGCTTCCTTGATGGCATCATCATCGTTTCGTGCTCTGGCCTGCTCTAGTTTCTTTCGCCATTCATCCAGATCCCTGGACCAGGTCTGAATCAATTCCAGATACTTTTGTTCTGACTGATAGTTTCTGGTGCCGATTCTTTCTGTACCTTTGAAGAGCATATGCTCCAGCATATGAGCAATGCCTGCCGTTTCTAAGGTTTCATCTGCTCCACCGGCCAGAATCTTAATGTAGAGTGCAGACACCGGGGCCAGTTCCTGGTCCAGCATTATGATCTGCAGTCCATTGGGAAGTTTCTCCAGGCGAATGCGATTCTCTATCTGCTTGAACAGATCCTGAGGGGCTTCGGCGGTTTCCGATGTATCCAGAGATGCCTGAAGGTTCTCAATGGGAATTGCTGCCAGACCAGAAAAAGAGGTCAAAAGGACAATTATAGTAAACAGGATGGATAGGTTTTTAGAATGCGATGGGGGATTCCCTGTCAAAGACATAGGTCCAGGCTGCCGGCCGGCAGGTACTGATACAAGTAGAAAGAAGGGCGAAAATGGAAAAACGCAGAGTCGCAAGCAAGGTCCATTGTTCCTGATCTGAATCTATTTTATGTGTATCTCCGATTTCAGGTCCCGGTACGGGCTGTGTTTATCCGGTTTTTTCAGGGTGCATCGGCCAGGTATTCTGTCTGCAAGGCAGGGCGAGGATTAATTGGTTACCTGAACACAGAGCAGACGGGCAACCTTGGATGCTCCGGCCCCAAAATTGTTATCACAGGGGCGGTTACTGTTATGAGCCAGAAAGGCGCTATTTAAACTTGTGGATCTTCCGGTTAGTCCGCTTCCAGAACCGCCGTTGGTCCAGTCCGAGCAGTTATCCGGCGATCCAGTCCAGTCCGCATCCACTCCAGTCCAGAACTCCGCCGATGCCATGCCGTACCGGATAGAGTTCTGTAATTCCAGGCTATTGTCTGGATCGAAGATTGGATTGGCCCCTGTTATGAAGATGGTGGTTCCACCCTCATCCAGGTAATTCGTATTCGGTTCGAGTACCCAGTCAGATTGATTCGTGCAACCTGCGCCGCAATCTGCAGTATCTGTGGCATTGCGACCTCCACCGGAAATAAAGGCTTTGAACGTAGATGTGATGGGACTGGGATTATTGGAATCGAGCATACAATAGCAATCAGCTCTTTCAATTGGATCGGAGTAGCTGGCATCGCAGGTTGATTCGCCACCAAATCGAATGTCTCCATCCGGCTTGGAAGTAGTTAAATAAGCCAGATAGTCCTTTTGTATTAGAGGTGTAGTGGGCCCGCCACCGGGATCTAAGGCAGATGGGGAAAGTAGGCCCAACAGCAGTGCATTTTCTTCGCTGCTTTCTGAGCCTCCACCGAATACCGCTGCATAGAACGGAGTACATTGCAACAATGTGGCGAAGGAGAGAATCTGTATCAGGTTGAACCAGCGCACAATCGTTCCTGTAACGATAACAGCTTAAAATCCACAGCATTGCACGCAATTTTTGTTTTTTGCTTCAAATAAACAGAGAAAAAATTGTGCGAGTCGTCCCTGTGTGGAATTCTGTGGTTATCGGTCATAGGATGCATCGGTGGAGGAGTTTGGCAATTAAGTGAGGCATATTTTACGGGCGATTTCTTTGTCCATGTTGTGTGTAACGTTCAACTTTACAGTGAATTGCAGTTCCACACAGCCAGCAGTGCTGGTTAACCTTGATATGCTTGCAAGAAGCCACGTTTGCGAGCAGCCAAGAGATTATCGCGCCTACTGGTGGCTATACGGAAGTCTGCCGCTTTCATTACCGGATGAGTATGCTGCCTCGAAAGAGCCGGGCACATTACATGTATTTCAGCAAAAGCGTACCTGGACGGACTACTCCTTGACCGTGTTGTTGGGTACGCTTTTTTCGATTACTACTGCCAGAATTGAGGTCCGTAAATGCACCGCTGCCGGAGATGGCAGTCTGCTGAATATTCAAAAGGAAAGGGATGCTGCCCTGGAAGAACGAAGAAGAGTGGAAGAAGCGGAAACCAGGGCCCGCGAGCAGGAAAGTAAAAAAGCGCAGAAATGAAACGAATCCCGGTTTTGATACTCTTTTTCTGTACAGGCTGCGCAGGCCTGTGGTCTGAAGACCCGTCCTTTCGCTGCATCTCCGGAAACTGTATGAACGGGGCCGGTAAGATTAAGCTTGGAGAGTCAGTGTATTCCGGCCAGTTTTCGCAGGGGTTACCCCATGGGAATGGATCGCTTCTGCAAAGAGGATTAGAGATTTATTCTGGTGGCTTCCGGGCTGGTCTTTTTGAAGGGCAGGGAGTCTTTCAATTCCAGGATGGAAGCGTTTATCGCGGAGAGTTTCAGAACGGGCAGTTTCATGGTTCCGGGGAGCTGGATCTTTCCTCGGGAAACAGTTATCGTGGAATGTTTCGCAACGGGAAGTACCATGGCTCAGGTAGATTCGTATTCCTGGATGGCTCTCTTTATGTAGGAGAGTTTCGCAACGGCCGTCCAGAAGGACAGGGCAAGTATGAATCCTATCAGGGTGGTCTGATGCAGGGGCAATACCGAAATGGTAGATTGAATGGTAAAGCCAGGGTGGATCTTCCCGGCGAACCAGAATTTCAGGGCAGGTTCCAGGATAGTCAACTCAAGGAGTTACTCTAAATGCAGTGGCGCCCCAGACTTTCTCTACTCATCGGGCTGCTCTATACGGCTCTAGCAGCAATTAACATTGCATTTTTTGTATTTATGATTCTGGAGAATCAGACAGATCTGCTTCAGAATACATTTCGCTACCATTCCAGATCCCTGGTTCAGGAAGTGATGACGGGTAACACTTCCAGAGCTCCGGCCCAATCCGATTCGGATTATTTTGAATCGATAAAGGATTCTCTGAAAGGATACGACCCTCGTTACGGAATCATCTTTGATTCAGATGGTCAGGTCCTGTATCGCTGGGACGGTTCTCAAGATGCTCCGGAAGCGCCCAATCCCTATATCCTGGAACGAACCAGCGAGATGGCCGGCCGAGATCTGATATTCAAGGAACCGTTTTCTCTGGAACTGAACGAAGAGGACTGGACTGCAGATATCATACTTCCCCTGGACCGACCGGGCAAATCTGCCTTCTTGAATATAAGACTGCAGATCGCCGCCATTCATGAGCGAATGGATGAGATTCGATGGCAGATCCTGCTGGCTATACTCTGGGGAATCATCTTCCATGTACTGTTTGGACTATTCGTTTACAAAATCATTTTTCGTCGTCTGACTCTGTTGAAGGATGCAAGCGCCGAGATGCAATCCGGTAATCTGTCTGGCCGCGTGACCTGGAACTTCAGTCGAGGGGATGAGCTGGATGATCTGGGGCAGAGCTTTAATCAGATGGCCGGCACAATTGAGGAGAAGGTTTCAACCATTGAATCTCAGCTGCAAACCATCTCCAGACTAAATCGAACCATGCAAAATGAGCTGGAAATCGGAAAAGATGTACAGCGAGCCTTTCTGCCCGATTTTCGCAATTTCCAGTACCTGAACCCTGCTTTCGTTTATCTGCCATTGCGAGAAGTAAGCGGAGATATGTGCCATCTGTATCCATTTGGCTCAGAGGAACTGGGAATCTTTCTGGGAGATGCGGCCGGTCATGGAGTATCGGCAGCCCTGGTAACGGCCATGGTAACGTCGGCCATGGATGCAGCGGTGCAGACCAACAGGCAGCCAGGAGCACTCTTCGAAAACATCAATGCTGAGCTCTGTGGCCGTCTTACATCTCTATTCTATTCCACAGGGATTTTTGTTCTGAAAAAGCCCGGGACCCTGGTTCATACCGGAGCCGGCCATGTGGACTGCTTGCTATATCGGCGAAAGGAAGAACAATTCATCTCTCTGGAATCCCAGGGCACTCCTATTGGACTTTTTCCGGACATGAAATATCCTGAAGTGGAGACCCGGTATTCTTCAGGGGACCGTCTGGTACTTTTTTCGGATGGAATTACGGAAGCCTGGTCCGGCTCCAGGGATTTTGGCTCCGAAGGTGTGCGTTCATTGATCCAGTCCACGATCCATCTGCAAGGGGAGGAGCTGGCTGATCGGATTCAATCTTCGATTCAAGAATTCAGGGAATCAGCAACCGATGACGTAACCGTACTCGTTCTGGATCTATAATGGGCTCTTTTCGATCCTACATTTCTTTGAGTAGCCTTGCATTGCTGGTATTTGCCGGAGTCACTCTATTTCTATTCCACGGAATGGCCGGCATTCTGGATCTAAAATTTTTACAGATCAAGCAGGCAGTGGAAAGAGAAAGAATCATGAATCTGGAGCTTTCCTCCAGAGCTCTGCGTTCCAGAATGGATAGAATCCGTCAGGAGAATGCAGGACTGAAAAGAGAGCTCAGGCAAAACCTCCTGGAATCCAGGGTATTGAATACCAGCTCGGAAGAACTGGATCAATCGGACGACTTGCCCATTGCGGCGCTGGTAGTAACCAATGCAGTGCGACTGCTCACCCTCAAGGAACCGTTAAAGCTGGAAGCCGATCATGAAAAACTGATGGCATTGAAATTGGCTTTCTATTTTGAACGCAGCCGTAAGTACGATGAGGCGCTTCGCATCTACTCCAGACTGAACCCCCAGGACTTTCCTGATCCCTTTCCTGCATTCCTGGGATTGCATATGGGGTTTTGTAACCTGGCCCTGGGAAAATGGGAAAAGGCACAGCTGCATCTGGAATCTGTAATTCAAAACTATCCGGCCACCCATTTCGGTCGAGCCGCTCGATTTCTGCTGGAACTCTTGGAAAATCAGAAAAGGGCTGAATTAGAAACCGGAGCCGATCTAATTGAGCAGGCGGATATGCTCTTCGAAGCAGGAAACTGTCCGGCCACCGTGCAGACCCTGAATCGACTGCGAAAGCAAGGGCCACTATCCACTTTTCATCTTTATCGACTGGGTCTCTGCCTGGAAGAGACCGGCGAGGTGGACCAGGCCACGGTAATCTTTCAGAAACTAGCAGCCAGCCCGGGCCCCTATGCAACGGAAGCTAATCGTAGATTGCTCATGATCGGCTACTTTTATGGAGGAGGCAAACAGGTTCGAAAGGATGCAGAGACCAGAGCTATTCGCCAGGGGGATTCCCAAACGTTAAAGGAAGTGATCCAGACATCTTCTGAGACCAGAAAGCCCCGGGTGGTGGAGGAAATCAAGGAATGGAACAAGCAATCCAGCCAGGACCAGGGCATTCTCAGAGATGTGCTTAATGACCCGGACCCTTCCATGCAAAGAGAACTGGAGGCGCTGGACCTGAATCAGTCTGCTGGTGTGGATGGTAGTGAAACTCTTGATCAATCTGAAATTGAGGAGTCCTCCCGGGATTCGGCGGAGCCTGAAGTAGTTGCGGATCCAGATGACAGGCCGGAACCGGACCAGCGGAAAGAAGAGATTCGCATGGGTAGACTGGAAGCTTTGATGGCGGCCGGGGATTCCAGAAATTCCGACCAGTATGAAATTAGCAGACCAGGCGTTCAGCGCTGGCCAGCCACCCTAAAAAGCGATGGGAAGTTAGTTCGTATTCTATTGCTCACTCAACGGACTCGAGGAGTATTTGAATCTGCGGACGGAACTCAATTCAGTCTATCCGAATGGAATCTTGCGGCTCATCCATCCGGACATCTATTGGTTCGATTGCGCGATAATCGCAGTTTCCTGGTAAAAGAAGCCCGGATAAGAGATGGGATGCTACTGTCCGGAAGCTTTAACATTTCCCTGGATCTAGTGTACCAGATTGCAGCCTACTGATCTGGAGGCCAGGATCTGCAGCCCCTGCCCATAACCGATGGACAGACTATTGAATCCCTGCATTGCCACTGCGCCAATCCGAAATGCAGGCAACCGCTGCTTCCGGCTAAAACGGCATAGAGCTTCCAAGTCCAGGGTTTGCTCAGTCTTCTTCGTCCCTTTGTGATTCGGCCGGGTTGGAATTTTCCGGTGCAGTGGGTAGCTTTTCATAGTGGGCTCTGGCAGCCCCTTCCTTGTAGACCAGCAGTCCTCCTTTATGGGCTGCATCCAGCATAAAGAAAACCAGACCTATCTGAGCAAGCACCGTTAACCATCGGGATGGACTTCTTCCTTTCCACGGTTTGAGGCCGGCCAGACTGATCAGGAAGGGCACCCAGCTAAAATAGAAGAAATACTCCGCTGCATGTTCATGGGCTTCCAGTGCTTCATGAGATACTACCTGTTCCACCAGTTCTTCATCCTGTTCGCCGGTGAAAAGGGCGCCGTAAGAAATAACGATCAATAGCAGGGAAAGTGCAGGTACCAGCACCCAGGCTTTCTGTCGCTGGTCTTTTGCACCCATCCAGAGAAGTAGTGCTGGAAAGAGAATCAAAAATAGTATGGTGAGTGCCACCGGGAAATGGACAATTACAGGGTGCAGAGGTAGATCCATAGAGCACAGGTATTTCTTGTTTCTGAGTTGTAAATCAAATTGACTTGAAATGCCAGGTATGCATACTGTGGGGTATGTCAGCTCGAATTCTAACTGCAATTACAATGATTCTGTTTACCGGTAGCCTCTGGGCCGCGGAAGGGGACCGTCCCTGCGCCAGTGGATTGAATGCATCCACTGTTTCTGACCAGATTGCCGGAGCTCAGTGCGCCGCCGAAAAAGGGGCGGAGGATTATAGCTCCGAACTGCTCAACCTGCTTACTTCGGAGAATCCCGATGAAGTGAAACTGGAAGCAGCTTATGCTCTGGCTACCATCGACGATTCCGATAAAAAAGATGCTGTGGCTTCTGCTCTGATTGAGGTAGCGGGTAGCTCTTCTGAGTCCCCGGTGATTCGCTACGCATCTGCACTTACCCTGCATGTGATGGTAGGAGCCGGTGACGATCGTGGCCAGGAAGTAACGGAACTATTATCCGAACTTTCTGGAGAGCGCGATGATCTGCTACAGGATCTAAGCTCCAAACTTGCTGCAGCTCGCAGCAAGTAATTCCGGCATTCTATGCTGGATTCCGGTGAACTCAGCCGCTATTCCCGAAACATTTTGCTTTCTGGAGTTGGGCGAGCCGGACAGGAAGCTCTCAAATCCTCCAGTGTTCTGGTGATTGGTGCCGGCGGGCTTGGCTCGCCGGTTTTGCTTTATCTGGCTGCGGCCGGAGTAGGAAGGATTCGCTTTCTCGAATTCGATGACCTGGACCTCACCAATCTTCAGCGCCAGGTCCTTTATTCCAGTGCAGATGTTGGCTCCTCTAAAGGTGAAGCCGCTCGAATCCGACTTCAGGAATTAAATCCATCCATCACTGTGGAGCACTGGGCCAGGCGATTCACTGCCTCCAATGCAATGGAGGCTTTGCAGGGTATGGATCTGGTTCTGGAAACTACAGATTCTATTCCTGCCAAATTTCTTACCAACGATGCCTGCTATTTTGCAGGTATTCCCTGTCTGATTGGCGGTATTTTGCGCTATCATGGCACTATCATTGCCCCGGGACAACATTTGCAGGACCGGGCCATGCCCATGGGTCGTCCATGCTATCGCTGTCTTTTTCCCGGGCCTCCCTCAGAAGATGCAGTGCCCACCTGCGCCGAGGCAGGCGTTCTGGGCGCCATGGCCGGGGTAGTAGGTTCAACCATGGCCGCCGAGGCACTGAAAATGCTTTTGAAAGCCGGAACATCCCTTGCCGGAAGATTGATTCAGTTCGAAATGCTTGAATCCAGATTTAGAACCATTTCCTTTGCGGCCGATCCACATTGCCCATTATGTGGCCAATCCCCCTCCATTCAGGAACTCAGGGATGAGATTCAGTCCATAGAGGGAAGCTTTCTGGACCGTTTACCTTCCCGGTCGGACCTTTAAAAGCGCAGCCCGAAAGGAAAGGCCCGGGAATATTAAGCTGGACCGGGAAAACTCGGTGCAGCAGTGTCAGGTTTTTTCGTTGTGGCCATAGGGTCTGTTTCAAATTTGGACGCCGATATGATGGATGAAGAATTCGACCAGGAATTAGACGAATGGGAAGAGGATGAGCGGACCGATCTGGATATCGTTAGTTTCGTTTGCGAAGATTGCGATTACCGATGGGAGGAGCCGGCAGCAGAAGAAGTGGACACCGATGTCATGGTCTGCCCAATGTGTGGTAGCGTGAACGTCACTCAGCTCTGATCCAAATGCCTGTTCGATTTACACTGATTCTGGCAGCCTTTCTTGTACTATTCTTGATTGTACTTGGAAACCCTGCACCAGTTACATTGCAGCTTCTATTCTGGAGAGCCCAGCTTAGACTGTACGAAGTGATAATCGGAGCGGTGGTATTTGGTATTATTTTTACCTATATATATCTGGGACACTGGAAGTATCTGCGTAAAGTTCGAGATAAGAGGTGGGATTGAAGGTTGCCCGAATTTCCATAGGGCAGGGCCAATTCAAGGGCCGATCCATACCTCTGCCCCCGGCCGTTTCCGGACACAGGCATTTTACACCTTCCCTTCTAAAGGAAGCTGCCTTCCAGCTTCTTGAAAATACAATTACACCCGGTGCATTCTGGGATCTTTGCTCTGGCTCCGGCCAGATGGGTCTGGAGGCTCTGAGCCGTGGTTATGATCCAGTCCACCTTGTGGAACTGGATCGATCCAGATTTCAGTGGCTGAAAAATCGGGTATGTCCGGATTTCTCAGTAACATTGCATAATAAAGATTTTCTGAGGCTGGCTCCAATCCTGGCCGGCCAGCAGCAGAATACGGTCTGTTTCATCGATTTGCCCTACAGTTTCTGGAAAAAGGACAGAACTTGCGAGAAACTGGAAAGCTTCATGGGAAATCTCAGGCGAAGTCAGGAAGACAGAGTCTTACCATATATATTGGTACAGGCACCGTGCCTCTGGAAGATTGGAAGCGAAGAGATTTCGCAGTGGATTCAAAAGGCCTTTGATTTACAGCAGAGGGATTACAGAGGCCAGCATTTAATACTGCTATCTCCGGTGCGGACAGAGAGTAACTCCACCGGCGCCGATTCTGCAGATCCATAGGCCCGGGATTGATCCGAATAGAATGACCTGAGTACTCTTTTCTAAAGATCTACATACTTTACCGGATATCTCCTTCGCACATTCCAGCCCTCTTGAAGGAGTTGACCGTACAGGGCCCTCCTGCGAAGTGGTCACAACTGCAGGACCCCTATGGATACGATCGCTGTCTTAATAATTATTATATATTCCTTCGATATTGTGGCGCTATTTGTTTTTGGCGTTCATGCATATCTTATGGTCTTTCTTTATAGAAAGAACCATGAATACTGCCTTTCCGATGTAGATCATGAACCCATCGATCTAAAGAAGACGCCTGCAAAGGATCTACCGAAAGTGGTGATCCAGCTACCCATCTACAATGAATTCTATGTAGTGGATCGATTGATTGAATCTACCACAAGACTTCAGTGGCCCAAAAGCAAACTTGAGATTCAGGTCCTGGATGATTCCACAGATGAAACCCGGGAAAAGGCAGAAAGTCTGGTTCAGTCTTATAAAAGAGAAGGCTTTAATATTCAGCATATTCATCGTGTAGATCGACAGGGTCATAAAGCAGGAGCTCTTCGAGAAGGCCTGGAAAAGACCAATGCAGATTACATTGCAATCTTTGATGCAGACTTCCTGCCCGCGCCGGACTTCTTGATCAAAACCATGCCTTACTTTGTAGACCCTGAAATCGGAATGAT
This sequence comes from Leptospiraceae bacterium, assembly GCA_040217195.1. Taxonomy (GTDB): domain Bacteria; phylum Spirochaetota; class Leptospiria; order Leptospirales; family Leptonemataceae; genus UBA3465. Next base: position 42,129 of record JAVJNR010000001.1, read on the forward strand.
TCAGACTCGGTGGGGCCACATTAACGACAATTATTCTCTACTTACCATGGCCCAGTCCTTTGGCATTGATGGTCACTTCGTGATCGAGCAGGTTGCTCGAAACGCCACCAAGCTCTGGATGAACTTCAATGGCACTGGTGGTATCTGGAGAAGGCAGTGTATCATGGATGCCGGTAACTGGCAGGCAGATACATTGACAGAAGATTTTGATCTTTCTTATAGAGCAGAGCTGGCCGGATGGCAATTTCGGTATTTTCGCGATGTGGTAAATCCTGCAGAGCTACCTGCTACTATCTCAGCTTTCAAGTCTCAGCAATTTCGCTGGTGTAAGGGAAGTATTCAAACCGCTCTTAAGCTAATACCCAGAATCTGGCGATCCGACTTCAGCTGGAAAATCAAGGCTGAAGCGATAATCCATCTACTCAGCTATTCCGTGCATCCTTTGATGATTCTGAATATCTTTTTGGCTATGCCATTATTGCTTATGGATCAGTGGACTGGCTTTAGCATTTATGATGTTTCCATGTCTGTGCTATTTGGTGCAGCCACCTTTCTCAGTATCTCCACTTTCGGGCCTACATTCTTCTACGTTTACTCTCAAAGAGAGCTGTATCTGAACTGGAAGACCAGAATTATCTGGATACCTTTTCTGATCATGATTGGAACCGGTATTGCAATCAACAATACCAGGGCTTTCTTTGAAGCTCTTATAGGAATTAAGTCTGGCTTCAAGCGGACTCCCAAGTATCGCATTGAATCATCAGCTGATCGATTGCTGCAACGTATGAAATATCGGATTCCTCTGGACCCGGCCGTATTTCTGGAGCTGGGTATGGGCATCTATTGCATCGTCTGTATCTACTTCTCTGTTCTGGTGGAAAAACCATTTCTGATTCCATTTATGGCAATCTATGCAGCAGGATTTCTGTACATCTCCTTCAATGCAATTCTGGAGCATTTCGATATGCCCATTCGACTGCCTGTTAACTACGAAAAGCGACTGCAGGCATTGACACATCAGCAGGCCCAGGCTCAGGAAACCTGAGCCTCTGGGACCTACCAATCGGACCTATCAATCCTACCAGGATCTATCGGGGCTAAACGCCCCGGGTCTCTCCAGACTACTTTCTGATGACCTCTGACATGGAAGCCCTCCTTCTGCTGCAGCCAATTTGTACCCGGGAACAGATTGCTTTTGACATTCCTGAACCCGGGCTATGTGTGGTTGCATGAGCGGAGGATCATTCTTCAACGAATCGTTGCATTTCCGTGACCCGGCGCAGCAAAAAAGAAAGAAAGCAAGAGCACAAATCCAGGCGGAAGCTGAGTTTGCACTGAATAACTCCGGCGGTTTTCAAACCTGCCAGCTGGTTGACATCGGAATTGGTGGTCTTTCCTTCACAAGTCGCTCCACTCTATATCAGGGTGATAGACTTTCCATTCGGTTCCGACTTCTGGAACGTCAGGTGGAATTCGGCGGGGAAGTGAGCCGCGTATCCGGAAAATACGTAGGAATGGCCTTCATTGAACCGGCCGAAGAAGACCTGGAGCTCATTCAGAAATATATTCATTCAAACTTTTTTGATAAGGAAAGGAAGAAGCCTTGACCGTGAAGAGCTTTTCTGGATGATGGCGTTTCAACCTCCAGAATCGGAAATCAGGGAGTCATTATGTCCACTGGCGAAAAAGTATACTGCGCCAACTGTGCCCACTGCATTGTAGTAAGGCAGTATGAGGCCGAACAAGATAAATACATTCTTCGCGTTCGCTGCAACAAGAAGAAGTGGTCCAAGCGGTCCGGTGAAGAGAAACTTTATAAGTACTTCACTGTAGCTCGACGTATGATGCCCAATTGCGAGCATTACAAAGAAATGGGAGATCTGCTCCCTTATATCAAGAATCTCAAGAAAGAACTTCCCATTAAAGACGAGATCTACACGGTTAAGAAACCCGCCCACAGAAGCTAGGTCAGCCGGAGGCTTTTGGCCTCCCGGGTGAACGCTGCAACCATGGAACTGCAGGAATTATTAACCTCACAGAGTGTATTTCGCTACGAAGATGTTAGCGTTGATAAGCTCGAATTCATGAAAGATATGCTGGGTCGTACCGTGTCCGGTACGCCCATGGAGAGCAATCTGGAAAGAATCTGGGAAGGTCTGCGAGAAAGGGAAGTGTCCATGTCCACCGGTATTGGTCTGGGTGTGGCTATTCCCCATTGCTCATCAGAATGGGTGGAAGATGTAGTGGTATCTCTGGCTGTGCTGGGAAAGCCACTGGAATTCCAGGCCGTAGACGATGAGCCGGTTCAGATCGTGGTGCTGCTTCTCATGCCGCGAAATCGATTCGATCGTCATATTAAGACTCTGGCCTCCATTGCTCGCATGTTCAACGATGAAGCCTTTCGAAAGAAGGTCATCGATGCGAAAGATGAAACGGAAATATTCGAACTCATTCAGGCTTTCCAGGATCCAGCCCGCGATCAGTAATTCCCGGCTTCATGCTTCAGGGCCTGCCAATCATTAAATATTTTATCGCTATTTGCTGATTACCATGTAGATGCCAAACGGTTTCCAATCCGCCAGGTACAGCGCCATGCGATTGTTAGTGTAGTTCTGTAGCTACCGAATCAGTCCATTCGACAATAAACGCGCCAGGGAACCCCGGTAATTCTGAAAGGGCAGGCCGCGCCCGCAGGCACGGCTCGATGCTGATTAAAAAAGAAATCTGAAATCAGGCTGGAAAGGATTCCATTACAGAATCGATAATTCCGTAATCCACCGCTTCTTTGGCAGTCAGATAGAAGTCCCGGTCTGTATCCCGTTCTACCTGCTCCAGAGGTTTTCCTGTGGTGTCTGCGATCATGCGGTTGATTTCTTCTCTGGTCTTGCGAATCTCCTCTGCATGGATCTTAATGTCAATGGCCGGAGCAACAATCTGTCCGCTAATTAATGGCTGGTGAATCATTATTCTGGCATGAGGCCAGGCCATTCGTTTTCCTTTGCTACCTACCGTGAGCAATACCGCACCCATACTGGCGGCCAGACCCATACATACAGTAGAAACATCCGAAGAAATCATATTCATTGTATCTACCACAGCCATACCAGAGGTAATTACGCCTCCAGGACTGTTAATGAACATGGTGATGTCCTTTCCTGGATCCAGGGCTTCCAGATACAGCAACCGATCGATGAGATATCTTGCTGAATCATCATCCACGCCTCCCCAGAGATAGATCTGTCGCTTCTCCAGGAATTTCCGTTCAATCTCAGAATGAACGGGATTAAATTGATCCAGCAGGTCGTTTTGTTTGCTCATTTCTTCCTCTCGTATAAATTTCGGGCAGCTTCTAGCGCTGCCAGGGGGAAAGATCAGGACTCGTTCTCTGTTTGCGGTCCAGTCTCTTCCTGTAAATGAATTTCCGTTTCTGGATTCTTCATGTTCATAGCACTCTGTCGTTTTTGATACGCCAGAGTCAGTGCCAGAGCCACCAGAGCTCCAAAAAGAGTGCCAAAGCCGTACAGGGCTCGAATCTGATTCAATCCGGTAATATGCAATTCCGTTTCCGGCTGGTTCACCGGTTCTTCCTTATCGAACTTCAGGATAATAGCTCTCTGATTTCCTTTCTGCTCTTTTTTCTCATCCCCTTGCTTCATCAGATAGTAATTCTCTCGCAAAAGCCGATTTTCGGTTTCCAGCTCTTCGATTTCCTGACGCAGCATGGCCAGACGATTTTGTAGATCCTTTCTGTGAAAATAGCCCGCTTCACCCAGCAACAATACATAGATCAGGCCAGACAGTCCCAGCCATAGCATGAGGATTTTAAAAGGCAGGCTCTTTAGCATTGGATACTCCCCGGACTTATCGAATTCAGACTTTAGTTCGATAAGTCCGGGTGGTTTTGGAATCTACTTTAGATTGAAGAATGCATTCTCTCCAGGATAGATGGCTTCACTGCCCAGATCCTCTTCAATTCTTAGCAGCTCATTGTATTTTGCAACACGGTCCGTGCGTGAAAGAGATCCAGTCTTAATCTGTCCGGCTCCGGTAGCTACGGCAATATGTGCTATGGTCACATCCTCTGTTTCGCCGGATCTATGGCTGATGACAGAAGTGTATTTAGATCTGGTGGCCAATTCAATAGCTTCCAGGGTTTCCGTGAGTGAGCCAATCTGGTTTACTTTGATCAGAATTGAGTTTGCAATTCCGCCTTCGATGGCCTTGCTCAATCTCTTTGTATTGGTAACCAGTAGATCGTCACCCACTAGCTGCACCTTTTGGCCCAGGGTGGTGGTCAGCTTTTTCCATCCATCCCAGTCATCCTGATCCAGGCCATCTTCGATGGAGCGGATAGGGAAGCGATTGGCCAGGTTTTCCAGAACACCTACCATTTCATCCGGGCTTCTGGTTCCGCCCTCATAGTTGTATTTCCCGCTGGATTTGTCATAGAATTCTGAACTGGCACAGTCCAGACCAATGAAGATTTGCACTCCCGGTTTATAACCTGCATTTTCAATGGCCTTTAGAATTACCTCAATAGCTTCTTCGCTGGATTTTAAGTTGGGAGCAAATCCCCCTTCATCTCCAACCGCCGTGCCCAGCCCTCGGTCATGGAGCACCTTTTTAAGGCTGTGAAAGATTTCTGCACCGGCTCTCAAAGCTTCCCGGAATGTATCAAAACGAACGGGCATGATCATGAATTCCTGGAAATCCACTCCATTGTCCGCATGGGCCCCTCCATTAATAATGTTCATCATAGGAACAGGCAGGGTTCCTGCATTGGGACCGCCCAGGTATCTATACAATGGCAATCCCAGAGCACTGGAGGCAGCTCGGGCCATGGCAAGGCTTGCTCCCAGTATGGCATTTGCACCGATATTACTCTTATTTTCCGTTCCGTCCACTTCCAGCATCAGCCGGTCATTCTCTTTTTGTCTGAAAACATTCCTGTCCAGTAGTTGAGGGGTAAGTTTCTCTTCTACGTTTTGCACAGCTTTTAGCACACCCTTGCCCAGGTAGCGGCTGGCATCCCCATCCCGCAGTTCCACGGCTTCAAAATCACCGGTACTGGCTCCAGAAGGTACCGCAGCGCGTCCGATGGTTCCATCCTCCAGAAGTACATCCACTTCCACAGTTGGATTTCCTCGGGAGTCCAGTATTTCTCTGGCTCGAATATCTGCGATGGTTAGTTCTTCAGTATATGGCATGTTTTCCTCCGGGCTCCAGAATTTAGTGTCGCAGGAACCGGTAAAGCAACTTCGATGATGGGTTTTTTCCGTCCGGAGCCAATAAAGGTTGAAAATCTGCCGGGTTGCCCATAGGTTATGCTATAGGCGCCTATGACCGTCCACGATATAACGCGATTCCAGACCGTAGAGGCCAGCATCGATTCCTGGATGGAATTCGTGGAGTATGCCCTTGCCTCAGAGTTTTACAAAGAGGCCAGGGAGAAGCTGGGCGATGATAATCGAGCCAGCCGCATTACGCTGCTGTGGACCTATTTGAATACCTTTTCAGAGAAAGATCGAGAAAGAGCGGAAAATGATCCAGAGTTCTTTTTCTTCTACGCCCGTGGATTCATTGATGAGCTGGCCACCTGTCGGTATCGCAAAGAAGGCTATTACGATCGGGATACCAGGTCTCTATTTCTGGGTAAGATCAAAGCAGTGCTTCGTGCGCAGACCGAGGATGGATCGGTAATTCGTCCGGTTCGATATATGTTTCTTACTCATGTGGTCCGTTTCTGCAGCAATCTATCTTTCATTATCGAAAGCTACGATATGTACAAGGATTACATGTTCCGTCTCCGATCCCGCGTGGAAAGACCACGGGGACTCTAGCGGCTTCGGTCCAGTTTCACATTCGATCCAGAGGTTTTACCGGGCCTATTCCATATCGAGAACCTGGATGGATCTGCTTTTTGGAGCCGGCTGCAAGCCAGGTCACCGCGAGGGAAGGCGCCTCTGTCTATAAATCAAGAACCGATGTGCTCCCAACGGGATTGCAAGCCTCGTGCGGGGGGCGAATCCCCTGCTGCGAAGAGTTTCTGTCAATTACGTCTAGCGCATGGCAGCCAGTACAAGATGCATTCCCTGCACAAGTGCGATGATAAGTATTAGACTAACCGGATAAACGGCAGAATACGCAACAACTGGCTTTTCTGTACTGTCCACCTGTCGAATTACATCCAGTCCCGGGGTAAATGTCATTCCTCCGCATATTACGCCAAAGCATTCGCTAATGGAGATTTTCATTACTAAATGTCCAAAGGCCAGGCTGGCGGCCATGGGAACAACGGCCAGTAACACGGCAAACGCTGCATACAGGATGACTTCCGGGCCCAGATTATTTATAAAGCTCTGTCCGGTGTCGAATCCTACCTGAACAAAGAATAATGCCAGGCCCAGGTCTTTTAGAACGGCGGTAGCGTTGGGGGGGAATCTACCGATCAAATTTCCGATCCTACCAAAATGTCCGAAGAGTAATCCACTAACCAGGGCGCCTCCTGCAAGCCCCAAAGAAAAAGGTCCCATGCCAGGTATAGGAATTATGATTCCTCCAATAAAGAAAGCCAGAAACAGGGTGGCTGCCATGGAAGCAATATCCACCCGCGGAACTACGGAATGAGCCTCATTGCCCAGAAACATTCTTAGCTGCTCAAGCTGATACGGACTGCCTACTGCATGAACTACATCACCATATTCAAGCCTCAAATCCTGGGACGGAAACATCTCTATCTCTGATCGAACAATCCTTGCAATAGAGGCATTGAATCGAAGTCGAATTCCCAGTTCTTTCAAAGAGCGATTGATTACGCTCATGTTTTCCACAACAATGCTGCTGGTACTTAAATCCCCATCCAGAGCAATTTCCTGGTCAACGGATACTCCAACCTGGTCTCCTACGGTAGCTACATCTTCTTCGCTTCCTTCCAGGCGAAGAAGATCTCCCAGTACAAGATTCGTTTTGCCGCTGGCAGCCAGCAATGTCCCATCTCTGAGAATGCCTGTGACTACAACTCGATTGTCATGGAATAGATCCAGGTTCTTCAACAGTTTGCCTTCCATTTTCTCATTTTCCATGCGATGCACAGCGGTGAAAATCTTACTCTGTCCTGCCAGTTCCCGGTCCATTCGAGGCCTGAGAAATTTCATGGCAATGTTGATAAAAACGATTACACCTAGCAGGCCAAAGGGATAGGCAACTCCATAGCCAAAAATCACTTCACGTTCAGGATTGAATTGCATGGCGCTAATGAGAGCAGGCGAGGAAGTAAAGGAACCTGCAAAAAGACCCAGACCAATGCCACTATTAATTCCAGAAATCCAGAGAAGTAACACCGTGAAAATTCCTGCGAATAGTAAAAGTGCCAGAACGTTAGAAACAAAGGAACGGCCATGCTTTTTGAAGGCTCGAAAGAATCCCGGACCGGCTTCCAGACCTACACAGAGCAAGAACAATACAATGCCCAGATCCTGCAGAATGGGGATTGGTTCAAACTGAAAGAAATAGCCTCCCACCATGGCAACAACAAGGGTTCCGGAGCTTGCAAATCCAACTCCTTTGATCTGCAACTTACCAAAGAGCAAACCAAGCAATGTGATTCCAAAAGTTACCAGCAGTTCTGTGGATTGAAAAAAGATCTGAAATTCAACCAGGTTCTCTTCGGCCATGAAATCAATCTGTGGAATGTAGTTCAGAGATCAAGGAATCCCCAAATTGAAAATCAGCAAATCAGTCGATTCTGCCCTGGCAGCCGGAAAATGTCCGGCCCAGACGTATGGTGCTTGAACCGGGGAGATGGATTGGCAATAACCGGGTCTGCTAAAAGAAGCAAAGAGCCGGACTAAACTCTAGAAATTCAAACCGGAAACCACAGCCGGATTCTGGCAAGCTGGAAGTCTCGCTCATTACTCAGAATACCCGAATCGTGAAAAGTAGTCCGGCAGATCGGGCAGTTTTGCATCTGTCCAGGTCCAGGGACCAACCACTGAAACAATGGGGCCATCGCCATTTAGTAATTGAATTAATCCCCTGGTTAAGTCCGCACGCTCGGTCCTTCGATAGGCCTCGGAGAACTGCTGTCCCAGGGCTTCCTTTTCTCGTCTCGAAGCATACTCCAGGAAAAAATCCAGAAAGCGTAGTCCTGAACCTGCGAATTCTTCTTTCATCTTGAGTAACTCCGGATTGGATGTACTCTTCATCAATCTTTGAAGCAAAAGCGAAATACCTCTCACGCTTTTGGAGTAGAAGGTTCCACCCCGGACAAGAGCTCGCCGTTCAGGATTTGACAGGCACCAGTCTTCCATTGCTTTCTTTACATAGCCCAGGGCGCCGTAAAATGCAAGTGTATGCGAAAGCCAGTATAGAGCGCTGTAACCCACGGTAAGGCCGGGCTTTAGATCCTTTTCCAGTTCCAGCATAGGATAGAAAGAAAACTGGGCTGCCTGTTCATATTGTTCGGCGGTGGTGTCCTGAATCGGAAATCCTGGTTCTCCCATGGCCGGTGTGAAAATAAGTAAATCGATGGCATCTGACTTTTCTTTCAAGGCATCGCGCAGGTTTGCGGACAGGCTGGCATCGATTTCAATCCCATGGATCGTCTCATCCGTACCTGGAACGGTTTGATCGGATCGAGTGCTGGCAATTACATGGGCGTTCGGGGAATGATTTCTTACCGCATCGATGGCGCTTAGCCCGGCCTCGCCGGTGGCTCCAACGATCAATATATTCTTTAATTCTGGTCGCTCAAAGGGCATACCGAAAGATGGAATCTACGGCGAAACTGTAAAGCCTTTCATGAGTTCAGGCCCGATGAGCAGGCCTGAACGGTTCGGGCTGATTGGTTTTATGCAGTGGCAGGAGAAGCGCTGGAGATCAATGACTGAAAGATCTGGATCGCTTTTGAGTAATCACCATTGAATAGATGGGCCATGCCCAGGTCCATGCGAAGTGAAGTATCCATTTTTCCAGATTTTTCCATCTTCTTCAGTTCTGGCAGTTTTTCATTGTACCGCTTTCTATACTCATTCAGGTTTTGACTGTACGGTTTTCCGGAAATGGATTCATACAGTCGCAGTAGCATATTCTCTGCATCCTGGTTTCTATTTAGATGAATATAGGATAGGGCCACTCGATGTAGCACCGAAGTTTTCTTGATTTCTTTTCCAAAAGATTCAAAACCCTTGATCACCTGGTCATGACGTCCGGATTCATGGGCACCCAGCAGGAATCCACCAAGAATGGTAGATTGTCTGTGCCCGGTTTTCATCAATTTAGAACAAACTGTATAGATTAGATCGTATCGTTTGCTGTGTGAACAGGCAAAGGTGAATCGGTCCAGAGCAAGTTCACTGTAATAGCCTTTATGCAGTAGCCATCGCGAAAAGTCCATGGCAGCTTTTTCATAGTAGCGCTCATGGTAATGCTTCATCGCCGAAAGTAGATCGTTGAACAACCCGGTTTCTGGAAGATTTTGAAGTGGCTTCCCCAGCTCAAGTCGGGCCAGGTTCACGAGCTCCAGACAATCTATGTCCATTGATTCGGCATCTGATACCATTTCTTCGAAATTCTGGTCACTGTAGAGCTCCCAGAGTTGTTCGATCACATCGGATTCGGTCTTATGTTTTACTGCAGGATTCATAGGATCTCCTGCCTATTTTTTCGACCTGTTTGAGGGATTCTTTCATCCATTTTCCAGCGATTTACGGTCTATTCCGTACTGCTGAATCTTATTTCGAATGGTATTTCGATGCACATCCAGAAGCTCCGCAGACTTGCTTACACTTCCAGCGGTGCTTTCCAGAGCCCTGCGAATCAGAAATTCCTCTGCCTGGGCAATGGTAGGAAGGCCCCGGCGGGCTTCAAAGGCTCCCTGGAGGCTCTTACGTACAAAATCCCGGGAAAAACCCGGTCCATCGGTATTTCCGAAATTCCCTGCAGCTGGATCCATATCACGGTCTTTCGAAGTTTCTGGCCTGGTATCGGGCTTACCTGAATCGACTAAAGGAAGGGATTTTTGAAGGGAGGGGGGTAGATCTTTCAGTTTCAAGTTGCCGTCTTCGGACAGAACGCACAATCTTTCCAGGCAGTTCTCCAGCTCTCGAATGTTTCCAGGCCAGGGATAATCCGCCATTTTTTGAGGCAACATGGGATCTTCCGGGATGAAGATTCGACCATACTTCTTTTCGAACTCTTTCAGGAAAAAGTCAAAAAGAAGCGGGATATCCTCCTTTCTCTCTCGCAGCGGAGGCAGTAGCAATGGCACCACATTTAAACGAAAGTACAGATCCTCCCTGAATCGCTTTTCTCGAACGTCTTCTTCCAGATCTCGATTCGTGGCTGCGATCAGGCGAACATTCACATATACTTCCCGACCGCTACCCAGAGGTTCTACCTTCTTTTCCTGGATGGCACGAAGTAACTTCACCTGCAGGTTCAGGGGCAGTTCACCAATTTCGTCCAGAAAAAGGGTTCCTCCTCCGGCCTTTTGAAATCTACCTTCCCTGGTTCTGGAAGCGCCGGTATAGGCTCCTTTTTCCACACCAAATAGTTCCGACTCCAGGAGTGCTTCCGGTATGCTTCCGCAGGAAACTACAACAAAAGGGCCTTTGTTTCGCAGACTATGAGTATGAATCCATCGAGCGAGTCTGGACTTACCCACACCGCTTTCGCCCAGGATCAATACATTGGAATCGCTTCTTGCCACCCTGGCTGCCGTAGCATGAATGTCCTGCATTCTTGGATCTCTGGATTCCGGCGGACCCTCACTTATGGCTTCCAGACTGGCAAGCAGTGGCTCCAGTTCTTGAATGTCCCGTGGAGAAACCCATTGCCTTTCACGGAGTGTGTCCATTAGCTGTTGATGGGTTTCAATGGGCTCGTCCAGAAGCGATCGGAACTGCTTTCTGGAAATGAAACCGAACCTTAGAATCAGGTTGAGTATTGCTTCCATAGCTCCGGAAATTTCTTTAGCTGATGTTGTAGACTGCCTCTGGATATTCCCAGCAGTCTGGCAGTCTGGCGTTGATTTCCGCCAGTTACATTGAGTGCTGCTTGCAGCAGTTCCTTTTCTTCTTTTTGTAGTTCATCCCTCAGTTCCTCCACTTTTCGGCGTCGGTATTCCAGGTCATTGGTCCTTACCTGCTCGGGCAGCTGATCTACTGCTATGGTTTTGGTCGGACTGAGCAGGGCGCAGCGAAAGATTAGATTCTCAAGTTCTCGAACATTTCCTGGCCAGCTATACTGCATGAGTAGTTGCCTGGCATCTTCGGCGAATGTAAGTCCCGGTCGATCGAACTGTTCAGTGGCCAGCCAGAGATAGTGCTGGATTAACAATGGGATATCCGCCTTTCGCTCACGAAGGGGAGGCAATCTCAGCGAAAAGGTCTGAATCCTGTAGAACAGATCGCTTCGAAAGGATCCTCTATCTACTTCTGTGGCCAATTGCTGGTTTGTTGCGAAGATAAATCTTACATCGGCTTTCACTGTATCAGAAGAGCCCACCTTTTCGAACTCTCCTTCCTGTACCAGCCGCAAGAGCTTCACCTGCTGCATCAAAGGCAGATCACCGATTTCATCCAGAAAAAGAGTGCCTCCGGAGGCGCGTTGCACGTAACCTTCCGTGTCGGCATCGGCACCTGTGTAGGCTCCCTGCACATGTCCGAACAATTCATTCTCTACCAGTTCGGCGGGTATGGCCGAGCAGTTCAAGGCCACAATCGGTCCGGCCCGGCTGCTCAATCCATGAATAATTCTTGCAACTCTTTCCTTACCTGTGCCCGTTTCTCCTTCAATCAGTACAGGATGGTTATGTTCTGCAAATCGCTCGGCCAGCTCCAGGATCTCTGCCATGGCTCCGCCGGCCTCAAAGACAAAAGTGACGCTCGGATCTACCTTATGGGAAGAATGGGATGGGATGGCTCTGGGATAAAGAGACATGACTTATCCTAAAGAGGAGGCACCGTCGAATAAGTCAAGTGGTGCATGCAAGCATTAGACTCCAGCCAGAGGGAGGATCGTAAATGCGACTCAGGCTACAGTGGCTGAATGAAAATGCGCAGACCAAAATGCAGGATGAATACATCGCAGGAGCGCCTCACCGGGAATAGGTTATATCAAAACCACTATATTGCTGGGGAGTTACTTCCTGCTGGTCCAGACGGTCCACCCTTGCCAGAGCCGGTCCTTTATGTAGTTCAGCGAGAAATCTCTGGAGAGCAGATGGATCTCCCTGAACCCTGCATTCCACAGAACCATCCGACCGATTTTTCACCCAGCCCCGCAGGGCCAGTCTGCGAGCTCTGGAGGCAGTGAATTGCCTGAATCCCACTCCCTGAACTCTTCCGATTACCTGGATATGCAATTCCTTCATTCTAACCCAGGGTACAGGGGCCCCCGGAACTGATGCAAGTAGGATCTGGGGTCGCTGAACGGGAGCAGGTGCTGTGCCGATACCTGCAAATGGATTGCCCCTGGCAAAGCAGCCTCCAAAAAGGCCTATGGCCGTCATACTGGATAAATCCACTCTATCACGCAGCCTTTCGGTGAATCTGGACCATATGGCCACCCTTCGACAGGTGCGCAAAACCAGTTATCCTTCGCTTACCACCGCTGCCGGAATCTGTGAAGTTGCCGGTGCCGATGGGGTGACCCTTCATTTAAGAGAGGATCGACGGCATATTCAGGATCGAGATCTTGAAATCCTAAGAGAAACCTCATTGCTTCCTATAACCCTGGAGATGGGTTCTACAGATGAAATGGTATCTATCGCACTGCGAACTCATCCACATGCAGTTACCCTGGTGCCCGAGCGACGGCAGGAATTAACCACTGAGGGCGGTCTGGATGCCATTGGTCTGGAAAAGCAATTATCCGCTGTGGTAGGCAAACTAAAGGAAAAGGGAATTGTAGTGTGCCTTTTTCTGGAGCCAGATGTGGACCAGATTCAAAAAGCGTATGACCTGGGCTGCGATTCTGTGGAATTACATACAGGGGCCTATGCTCTGGATTGGGAGCAGTCCCGTACTCAGGCCATCGAGAAGCATCTGAGTAGAATTCAATCTTCCGTGGAGCGTGGATGTGAACTGGGGCTTCAGATGAATGCAGGCCATGGATTGCATTATCAAAATATACGACCTCTGTCCGCTCTGCCAGGTCTTACGGAATTTTCCATAGGTCATTCGATCATATGTAGATCTCTATTTGTGGGTCTGGAAAAAGCCGTACGGGAAATGGCAGATCTGATTCGTTCCTGATGCCAGATACAATCTGAATCCGGTTCTAACATTATTTCTGGAATGCGAAACAATTGGATATTCTGAATATACTGATAGATCGAGTTGAGAACGTAAATGTTTTCAATTTAATCCAGGGCCGAACCCCTGGCCGTGATACGCATTTGCATACAAGCGTGGATCAAGATTTGATTCAGGAATTTCTGGAAGAACTGGAAAGAATTGCTCATCTTTCGAATCAGCTGGAAGGTGGATTAACCTTTGAATTGAATCTATCCCGGCGTCTGCGAAATGCAGGCCAGACATTCTTCGATCAGTTCTTTCCGGATCCCATTCAGGAAAAGTTGCGAAACAGCGAAGGCGGATTCCTCTTTTTTCATGTAGACCAGACCCTTGCCAGTCTGCCCTGGGAACTTCTATACGAAGGCACCTGCTTTCTTGCAGATAAGTTCTCCATAGGAAAAAATATTGCAGGGTTCTGGGCTGAATCGCAACGGGCGGAAAGAGATCGTCTGCGCGTTTTGATCATCGCAGATCCTACCGATGATCTGGACTGGGCCCGCCAGGAAGGGGAGGGATTACTGGAATCGTTGAATGCAGATGTTAGCTCGGATCGCATTGATGTTGAATTGTTAACCGGTCCCAGACTGGGAAAGATGGAGCTTCTAGAGGCCATTCGAGACAGAGATATAATTCATTATGCCGGGCATCTGCACTATGATCCCCGTCAAAAAGAAAGTGGATGGCTGCTACCCGAAGGAAAGATCCTGAGAGCCCGGGAAATTGAAAAGATGGGCTCTCTTCCGGGGCTGGTATTCTCCAATAGCTGTATGAGTATGCCAGATCATTTACGCAGACAGGAGGTGTCTGGCGACGATGATTCTGGAAATGAGGGCAGGCGATTCAATCATCTGGCTGGAGCATTCTTGCGAGCCGGAATTGCCAGCTATATTGGCACCTCCTGGGAGATTCGGGATTCGGATCATACCTTTCAATTTGCTCTGCAATTCTATCGCTCATTATTTGAAGAAAGATCCGTGGGCGAAGCGATATTCGATGCCAGAAAACATGCAAGACAGCAGTTCCCGGAAAATGATTTAACCTGGGCTGCATACAATCTACATGGAAATCCATTAACCAGAATCTTTCGCTCCGGGAATCGACGGACCTTCGACGCCTCCCGTAACATACTTACATCAAGAAGAATTATTCAGCAATATCCATATCCAATCAGCAGGCTCTATAAGAGTTTTCTGGATGCCCAGGATCGAGGTGAGACGGACAGCGCCTTGATGCTGGAGAAGCTTTCCAGATGCTTTTTTCACACTCTTGGAATTTGTGGCTCCATCTTATTTTGCAATCTGGAAAGTTTGAAGATTCGCTTACCAGGTTTGAATAATGCTCTGGATTTCCAGGCCTGGACCCATGAAATATTTGAGGGCCTAAATAAGGTTCATTCCCTGGGAGTGGAGTTAACGGCGCCGGGGCTTGTGGAATCTTTCTTTCTTCACCGGGACAATATTGAAAAGCTTCTGAAATGGAGTTCTTCTCTATCCGAAGAGGGAGAACATCCGGATGCTTACATGGTTACCTTTCAATACCTTTTTGACAACCTGCTTACAGATTTATCCTTTCTGGGAAGGCATAGAATGGTTTATCTGAAAGATGGAGCCGGCGATGCTCTGGAACTGAGAGGTCAGAATCTCACTGAAATGAGAATCCTTCCCAGTCAGATGGAAAATGTTCAATTATCAAGGTCCATCATGAAGTCTGCCGGGCAGCTCTGCTTTTTCAATACTTCCAGAAGATCGCTACTTTCGCTTTCACCTTACATGCGATTCGAACCTTCGGAAAAGGAGCTGCAGTATCCTTTGCTGGGCTGGAGCGATGAAACCTGAGACTCCGGGATTGATGGGCGGTGCAGAATACTTCAGACCAGAGTGGCGAAGTCTATTGCAGTTGAGCCAACCCGGTCTAAGAAGTATACCTGAGAGTAATTCAGAATCTATTAAGGGCTGATCTCTTCTGGATGGTAGAGCAACCCATATGAAAGTTCCGTAAAGAATGAATGCCTGTCAGAAAAAGAATGTGTCCTGCTTTGCCTGCTGTGGTGTGGCTAATCTGAATTTATCCGAAGGGCAAAGGCAAAGAATTCTGGAAGAGAGAACCCGGGAATTCCATACTCTGGAAATGGATTTTCAGCGATTTCCAGAATATAGAGCCCAACGAGAAAAGAAAGAAAGCTCCATTCAGAGGCATAATCCGGAAACCTATGTTTGTCCCTTCCTGGGCTATATTGAGCCCAATAGACCTGGGTGCATGATTCATCCGGCTCGCACCGGGCATCCAACCTCGCAAAACTATTCCTTCTACGGGGCCTCGATTTGTCTGTCCTATGATTGCTCTGCCAAGGATGCAGAAGAAAAATCCGGCAACACCGCTTACTCGGATTTTCTGGAGAGGGTGCAACCAGAGAATTACCATCGCTTGATATGTGACAGTGCTCTTTTTAGTTTGCTTGAAACCATACCGGATTTCCCGGATTCGGTATGCAGAGCCCCGGAAAGGAACTCTGCTCTGGAAAGACTCATTGAATTGCGATTGAATCATCCTGACTCAGAAAGGATTACATCCTTTGAAAGGCTGATGGTCAGAGCCAGCGACTCCCAGGCTACCATGGAAGAGCTGTTTTTGCCTGAGAATCACCGGGAGGCCCGCCAATGTTTGAATAGTCTGAAAGTGCTATTTACAGATCGGGTGGATGGAAGTAGTCTGGATCGTTAGGACGGTTCGTTCTGATTGGTCGTCATCTTTGGAAAGAGTGAAAATTTGATAGAGTCAGAGCAATCACAAAGAAATTACAAGATACTATGATATTACCCTGCCATCCAGACAATCCAGAAAAACGTACCATACAGCGAATTGTGGACGGACTTCAGCGAGAGGAGATATTCATTGTTCCTACAGATACAGTGTATGCATTTATTTGCAGCATGGATTCTCCGCGAAGCATCGCCGAGCTGTATCGGTTAAAGGATATTCCGGAAACCCAGCCTCTGAGTTTGCTCTGCAAGGATGTGGCCATGGCATCCCATTACGCCAGAAGCATTCCAAACTATGCATTCAGATTCATTAAAGCTCATACCCCGGGTCCATACACATTTATTCTAAGCGCGAACCGGGAGATGGATCGCAGGGGAACTGGCAAGCGCAAGGAAGTGGGTATTCGGATTGTAGACCATCCTCTTCATAGAGAGATCATGGAAAGAATTGATACACCTCTTGTAAGTACATCCATCATCCGACCGGAGGAATTCTCCACAGACGCAGAATACCTGGATGAGCAGTTCGGACATCGAATTTCTGCCGTGGTCGAGGGCGGAAGCAGGCATCATAATCTGTCTACCATACTGGACTGTACCGGCAAATCATTCGTTTTAATGCGGGAAGGGGTAGGAAGTATTGAAGA
Organism: Leptospiraceae bacterium; assembly: GCA_040217195.1. GTDB lineage: Bacteria > Spirochaetota > Leptospiria > Leptospirales > Leptonemataceae > UBA3465. Next base: position 58,833 of record JAVJNR010000001.1, read on the forward strand.
GCTGGATCTGAATGAGCAATAGTTAAGCCACAGAACTGGAACTTAGATTCCAGGAAAACCTAAGTATTGCAAAATCAAGGTCCAATCATAGATCAACGAAGAGATCAGAATTCATTCAAAGGAAAAAAGGAGAAATAAAGGGCAATGGCAGGTCATTCCAAATGGGCAAATATTCGTCATAAAAAAGAAGGCGCGGATAAGCGAAGAGGGATCATGTTTACCAAGCTCTCTCGAGAGCTTATGGTATCGGCCAGATTGGGCGGTTCAGATCCGGAAATGAATCCCAGGCTACGAATTGCTATATCCAAAGCCCGGTCCGCCAACATGCCCAATGACAACATTGATCGGGCTATTAAAAAAGGGGCAGGCGAACTGGAAGGTCAGACCTTCGAAGAGGTTGTATATGAAATCTATGCTCCTGGCGGCGTAGGTTTGATTGTAGAAGCGCTCACCGATAAAAAATCCAGAACGACTCCAGAAGTAAAAAGTATGGTAAACAAGCATGGTGCAAACCTGGCGGAGGCCAATGCAGTGAGCCGTTTATTCGAAAGCAGAGGGCAGATCATAATCGCAAAAGAGCAAGAAGATGGAGTTACTCTGGAAGAAGACCAGGTGATGGAAGTTGCTCTGGAAGCGGGTGCCGAAGATATGAAATCGGATGACGATAGCTTTGAGATTCTGACCACTCCCAATAATTATGCGCAGGTTGCAGAAGCCATTAGTAATGCAGGCTGGCAAACCAGTGAATCTGGAATACGTTATCTTCCCATGGAAGGAACTGAAATTCAGGTGGATGCAGAGAAAGCTCGTAACATCTTCGACTTTCTGGAGAAGCTGGAAGAGCATGACGATGTTCAATCCGTGTATCACAATATGCATCTTTCCGATGAGCTATACGCAGAAATGGAGCAGATGGCTTGAAAATTCTGGGGCTGGACCCCGGGTTTGGGATCACCGGCTGGGGCTTCGTATCCTTTCGCGGTTCTTCCCTGAATCAGCCCACGCTACATAGCTATGGAGCTCTTACCACTCCGACAGGGCAGCCTTTATCCCTTCGCCTGGCCCATCTTCAAAATCAGTTTGTTGAACTACTGGATCGATTGAATCCAGATCGAGTGGCCATGGAGCGCCTCTTCTTTGGTAGAAACATTACCACAGCCGAAGGAGTTTATCAGGCCAGAGGAGTCCTTCTGGCTGCCATGGGACAGAAAAGCATCGTGCCCATTGAACTTACTCCCAATCAGATCAAACAATCCATAACTGGATCTGGAAAGGCTCGAAAGCCTGAAATGATGCGAATGGTTCAAATGCTTCTAAACATCGATGAACCAATTCGTCCCGACGATGCGGCGGATGCTCTGGGATGCGCCATCGCTGCAAGTGCAATCTCCAATCTGGAGTATCAACAGCTTCAGCATCCTCCGCAAGAGGTGCCGTTGACCGGTGCCGAACTGGCGAAAGAGTCTATGACCGATCCTGTGGCCTGGCCTGGACCATCGATTCCTATAGAGGATTCGGCCCGGCCCCGAAGGCGAACTTCTTCCATGGAAAACCTGATCTCCGACTCCGATCAATTTGCAGCTATGCTTCAGGCAGGCAGCGAAATTCGATTTGCCACCTCGGAAAAAAAAGGCAATAAAAAAGGCTCAACTTCGGCTTCTAAGAAGAAGCAAGCTATAAAATCCAATTTAAGTGCTCGATCTAAAAAGGGCCATGGCAAGGGACGTTCATGATTTCAGGGATTCGCGGTGTTGTGAGTAGAAAGGCAGGCACTCGACTGTTTATAGATACTGGAGCCGTGGAATATGAAATGATCGTTCCTCTCAATGTTCTGGATGCAGTGGAACGCAGATTGTATCAGGAACCTGAGGCTCAGCTGTTTTTTCATGTTCATCAGCAAATCCTGCCTGAAGAGCACAGGCTTTATGGATTTCTGGATCCGCAGCAAAGGGAATTATTTCGCACGATTCAGGACATTAAAGGCTTTGGCAGCTCACTTGCTTTAAGTATACTCAGCCATCTGGATACCCGGGGACTTCTGGGTATTTGCGAAAGCGGAGATACAAAGGGCCTGACTCATATCCCTCGAATCGGTAAATCTACAGCTGAAGCTTTAATTTTCGAAGTTAATCGTAAGAAGAAGCGATTTCTGAAGCTCCTGGAGCTGGAAGAGGGAGCTGCACGGGCCGGTCTCTCTGAAGCCGGAGAACTGGTGGCCGAGCCAGAGGATGAGACCTCTGAACTGGTAAAACAGGCTTTGCTGCAACTTGGATACAAAGAAGCCCAGGTACTGAAAGTGCTACAGAAGCTGGAAAAGGAACGCCTGGCCGCAGAAATATCAGGTAGCGATGATAATCAACTGGATGCTGAGTCATCCACCGCTGACTGGATTCGCAAAGCTTTGCAATTGATGTAGTCCACGCAGCGTTAATTTTCCAGGCGCCGTGCGCCCCGTTACATCAGCAAAACAAATCCGAATCTTAGAACGATGCGGCAATATTCTAGCAGATCCGGCCAGGGCGAGCTTTCTGGCGCGTACCTCTCTTCATTTTGTTCTCCGGAATGAGGCCGGCTGTACCGATTCCGCCAATCCATCGGTAACTAACTATTAAAAACAAACCGTGTAATCCAGCGCCGGTGGATTGGTTCCACTATCGCCGGTGGATATTCCTATGAAGTCGGCCGAGCCATCGGCATTGGATGTGGCCCGAATTCGGTACTGACTTCTGGTCCTGCCTGCAAGCAGATCAGCCTGCAGGAAAGGACTGACATCGAAAGTCTTGAAGGATGCATTTGTCACATTGGTGATTTCATGAAACCCCTGGGTCAGAGCCGATGTTCCGAAGTCGGATGTGTCCAGGGTACCAAAATCTAGATGATCTACAAAGAATGGAGTGATGTTGGACGGAGTGCCATTGGAGCTACCCTGGTAAATGGATACAGTGGCCGAGCTCATTAGTCCGCCCTGAAGAGCACTTATATCAAAGCTCAAGAATAGCTGGATTACGGTTGCATCTGCCAGGTCACCGATATTTACGATTCCACCGGATGTGGAAGCGGTGAGTGGAGATTCTGTTACAGTTCCATCTTCAGCCGCCAGGCTTATCAGCTGCCCTGAACTCTGCGAACATCCTCCGATGAGAATTACTGGCAGGATGGCAGGAATGCAATTTGGATCTTCACTTCTGCATTCCAATTCTGCGACTGTGCATTGAATACAGATGAATATCAGAAAGATTGATGATAGTCCAGTAGTCTTCATAATCCGTGAATCAAGAAGAAATCAGGACCAGTTATAGATTCCCGCTCCAGGATGCCACCGGGATTTAGCAGAAGAACGGATATTTATAAGAAACAGTGCGTAAAGCGGTCTGTTTCCATTTCCATATAGTAATTTGGTCTGACCGATAGTATGATGTGTCGGGCTTTTTGCCCTTTAGGATTCGCGCAACTGCATGTAGACCGGGACCTGAAGCGCTGGATTCTAAATATATCTGCTACTGAATCGCAAAAATTGATTCAGGCTCTTGCTCAGATTCTTTCGGTAAACACCGTCTGCCCGTTCTTCGCTGAGCTTTTCTGCATTTCTACTGATATAGACTTCCGTTTTTCGAATGAGTGCCCTTAGCTCAGGAAATTTCTTCCAGACATCTTCCGACTCCGTGGCGCCGGATTGATTATTGTATAGATTAAGAAGTAAATTCTGTATTGTCCGGAGCTGCCCGGTGTCAGTCTCAGTGAAAGACTTTCCGGGGGTCTGTGCATTCCTGAAGGAATCCAGTAAATCATGTCTGATGGCTGCATTCAGTTTCTCACTGGAGTGGATTTCTGCCAGGGGATTTTGCATGCGAAGATTGTTCATTCCTTCTATCCTACTTCCGCTTCTGGACAGATTAATGCAATTTACCGGGTCCTCCTCTTTCAATGATTCAATGGATTGTTCGAACCAGCTACGATACAGGCTTAATATGAAATCACCGGGAATGCTTTTTTGGTCTACAGAAGGTACCGGCACCAGATCACGCTTTTGCATCACTCGCTCATTGATGCTTTCCAGACTGAGTTTGCGATGGATCATATAGTTCCAGCGCTCATAATGGTGTGTATTCAATGCATGAAGTTGGCGAAAGGTCCAGGCCAGGTCCTGACCGGCAAAGTAAATGGTGCGAAATCCAAGAAAACGCAACAGATCAAAGGCTGACGTTGCCACCGAACCTCCAGACTGGAGACGACCCTGTGGGCCGCAAATTTCTTCCAGCAGCTCTGTTCCAGGTGTGCGAAGCTCTTCGGTGCTTCCATCCGGTCTGTAAATGAGGCGGGCGGTGGAGGAGAAAATCCAGCCTGCAGGGCTTAAATGGCGAATCAGAGAAGGATGACAGACCAGATCTGCAAATAAAATTAGATCGGAAAGATCTTCATTCAGGAAGTGCAGCAGGGTTTGCTTCTGAGCATCCAGGATATGCGCTCCATGAGGACGAATCCCGGCTCGAAGAAGAGGCTTCAGTGCAGTATCGCAGGCCAGAATAAAGAATTTTTCCTGGTGTTTCTGTATGAAGGGCAGGGTCTCTGTGAGACTGGGACCGGCTGAAACCAGTAATGCTGGTTTGTCTGTCCATCGATTCTGCCAGTAAATCAGGTTGGATGGATGATTCGAGCTGCGTGCATACTGACTGTTTATTAATGTATTTCGCAGCCACAATGGTTCGAATTCAAATCTGGTGAGTAGATCGGACATCCTGGATTGCAGGATGCCACGCATTCTGGCTTCCACATATTCATAGAAATCCGGCGCCTGGTCAACGGAAGACCGGTGCCGGAGGAATCGAATCCCCTGGAAATTCTCTGCCGGAAGACCTTCCAGATAATGCTCGAGAGAAATCAGGGTTTCTTCTCCAAAGAACAGATGGCATCCAGGGGTATTGAGATATTGCTTAAGTGTAGAAAACTCCGGACCGCTGGCTTGAGATATCGGTTCTTCCTTTCCCTGCCTGGGAGGATCTCCATCCGTATTCCATTCATCTGCAGAGGTGCGCTGCTCTGGTTTATTCGGATTTTCTTCTATTATAGTGCTGCCTGGTGTCTCAATACTGGCATCCGTATCCTTCCATTTGCGTTCGGAATCCTGGAAGGGTGGCCATTGCTGGTCTGATCCCGGAGAGGCCTGGACCGCCCCGGCAGCCAGCTCTGTTTCCAGAAGCCTCTGGAGATAGAAACCACCTAGAGTGAGTCGATGATCCAGGATAAGACAGATCTGTCCCGGTAAGAGGGATTTATAGGCCCGGAAGATTTCTGGATTCCCGGCTCCCAGTATTACAAGAATCTGCGTGCGCTTTAAGCCCTGAGCTCCGGAAAGAATCCGCTCCGCCTCTTTCTCAGGTCCATACCGGGTGCATAGAGGCCTGCCATCTTCGGCAGGAATAGCGGTTCCGTCCCGGGCAGTCTGAAGGGTCAGGCCCGGTGACGATTTTCCACGCAGGAATTGCAGATAGGGCTTTCTTCTGAACACTTCTTCCATAACGTGGCCAGTGGACCTTATGTCGTCAGCATATCTGGTGGCCTCTGACGGTCCAGCCATCCCCAACTGCTTGACAGTCAGGGTTGGCGTCGGCCTGCTGAATCCTTCCTGGATCCGGCAGGATCGCTTTTCCGAACCAACGGGCCTGCTTTGCAGGTAGAGGAATTTCATGCACGTAAAAAGAATACGCATGGTAGGATTTAAATCCTTCGCGGATGAAACCGTGATAGAGCCTGGCACCGGCATAACTGCGGTGGTGGGCCCAAATGGATGTGGAAAATCCAATATTGTAGATGCCGTGCGCTGGGTGCTGGGAGAGAAATCCGGTCGGGCCCTTAGAGGAAAGAACATGGAAGATGTTATCTTCCTGGGTTCAGAAAAGAGAAAGCAGGCTGGCATGGCCGAAGTGGAGATTGCTTTCGATAATTCAGATCGGTCCCTTTCCGTGGACCAGGATGAAGTGAGCATCGGTCGAAGACTGTATCTAAATAGTGCCAGCGAATACATACTAAACGGCAAGCGCACCACTCGTAAGGAAATCGAAAAGGTGCTCATGGATACTGGCATTGGCAAAACTGCCTACTCCATCATGGAGCAGGGCCGAATGTCCGAGATTCTTCGTGCCAGTCCCGAAGACCGCCGGCTACTTTTCGATGAGGCTGCTGGAATCTCCCGCTTCAAGGCGGAGCGCCAGGAAACTCTGAAACGTCTGGATGATACGGAGCAGAATCTGCTTCGTCTGGGTGACATTCTTAAAGAGAAACAAAGAGAGCTGGAAAACCTGGAAAGGCAGGCCCGAAAGACCAGACAGTATCTGAAATTGAAGGAGCATCTGGACAAGCACGACAAGAATATTCGCTATATTAAGATATCCGATAATCAATCCAGACAGAAGTCCATTGAAGAGAAGTTACAGAAGCTTGCTGAAAAGAAACAGGCCATCCTGGATAGAATCGAAAAATCCGAGTCCCAGGCCCAGGATCTAGAGATTCAAAACCAGGATGATCTGGAAAAGCGTCATGCTCTGGACAGACAGTATCATCAGACTCTATCGGTCATTGAATCCCTGGAAAAGAATCAACAGCGGGTAGCCGAAGAAATCGATGAACGTACGCGGCAGAAAGATCAAATCCAGGAGCGTCTCAATGCGGAGGATAAATTTCTTAAAGCCTCCCGCAGTAAGTTAGAACAATCCATGCAGCTTGAACTGGATTTAAGCTCCGAGATTGAAAATCTAACGAAGAAGTCTGCAGATCTCCAGAAAACCGTGGATGAGCTAGAAATCCAGGTGCAGGAATCTCAAAAGAAAGAAGAGGCAAATGTAAGCGAAAGCGAACAGATTGAAAAAGATCAGAAAGCAGTGATGGATCAGTTACGAGCCCTCACCGAGCAGTTGATCAATGATCTGGAAGCTAGAAAGAAAGACATTGAGGCTGCGGAAAAAAGTCGCAAAGCGTTGTCCGATGAGATGCTGTCCAGGATTCAGGAAGGAAAATCCACAGTCGATTCTCTGCTTAAAGATCTGAAGTCTACGGATGAGCCCGATGAGATGAAGCAGAAGAAATCTACCTGGATCAAACAGGTGGAGGGCCTTTCTTTTTCCGTTCTATTAAAGGACTTCGATCAGTACCAGAAGCTGGATGCGGAATTTCGCTCCCTTTTCTTTGGCGAATCAGGCTTAATTTCCAGAAAGGAAGAGCTGGATCAAAAAATGAATGGATTCAACCAGAGAAAGGTTGAAATACATAAAGAAAACCAGAAGTTACAGCAGCTAAGAAAACAGAATCTGTTGCGAATTGAAAAAGAGAAGAATCGGCGCGTAGAACTGGAACTGCAGATTCGGGATTATCAGGCCAGAAAAGATTCCTCTCAGGAAGCCAGAGACCAGCTAGAAAACCAGATTGAACAATCCAGCGCTCGATTAAACTACTTAAGCGATGAAATCAAAAGTGTAGATGCTTTGCTCTTGAAGCTCACTGAAGAGCAGAAGCAACAAAAAGAGGAACTGGAACGAAATAATAAAGAAACCAGAGAAAAAGCCAGCACTCTGGAAAGCATGCAGAAAAACATCGAAAAGGTGCGAAATCGAATCGCCGAGCTAAGAGAGAAAACTCGCAAAGATCGGGACTCCATTGAGCGATTATTACCCGAGATGTCCAGAGAGGAAAGAGCCCAGGAAAACATCAATGTAGCTCTGCAGACTCTGGAAGAAGAGCTATACAACGATTTTCAGATGAGTCCTGGCGAGCTGGAAGAGGAATGTGGAAATCGTCGACTGAACAAGGAGACGGAACAATCCGAATATCGCAGAATCAAAGGTGAGATCCAGGGGCTTGGACAGTTCAATGCACTGGCCATCGATGAATATGCTAGATGCGAAGAAGGCCTGAACGAACTATTAAAGCAAAAGCAGGATATAGAAGAAGCTCGTAAGAATATACTTTCCATACTTCAGGAAATCGATGATAGTTCTAGAACTCTGTTCCGGGATACATTCGAACGGATTCAAAACAATTTCACCGAAGTATTCCAGACTTTGTTTGGAGGAGGCAATGCCAGCCTGACTCTTACGGATGAAAACGATCCAATGAATAGCGGCGTAAGTATTATGGTTCAGCCTCCAGGAAAGAAAAACAGTTCTATTACTCTTCTTTCTGGCGGGGAGCAGAATATGACTGCCATCGCTCTTATGTTTGCTACCTATCTGGTTCGACCGTCACCTTTTTGCCTGCTGGATGAAATTGATGCACCTCTGGATGATAGCAATGTGCATCGATTTCTGAAAATGCTGGGCAGTTTTGCCCCCCGAAGCCAATTTCTTGTAATCACTCATAATAAATTAACTATGGAACGGGCCGGAGCCATTTTTGGAGTTACCCAGGAAGAACCTGGCGTGACTCGTATTGTCTCTGTGCGATTTCAGGATAAGAAGCAGACAGTATCCTGAGTTCTTTCCGCTGTAGTATTTCGCGATGCCCCGGGACCGGCCTTGCATGATGGTAACATTAAACAGAAAAGGAAGCAAGGCAAACATTGGAACCAATGCAGGTTTGCTCCGATCCGGATCAGGGGCTAAGAAGGCATCGTTACCATTGCGATTTCTGTCTGGTTGCCTGACTGCGATCCATTTATGGTTTATTGTAATTCCTCTGACATTCTCAAGCCTGAAAGCTGAAGATATTCCTGTGGTCACCGCCAGTCCTGTTTCGCGTAGCCTGAAAATCATTCCATTTGTTAATCTTACAGGATCCAGCAATCTGGATTATCTAGAAACTGGTCTTCCACAGATGATACTTAATGGAATGACGCTTCCAGTGTTTTTGAGGGATTTTCGACCTCCAGACATTGTTCTTGATCCTTCCGGAGAGGCCAGCGTTCAAAGTCCTTACTCCAGTCCGCAGCTGGCCGAAAGTGTCATCGGAACCACTCGCCAGAAGATTCGTCTGGAAGGCAATGTTCATCGCTGGGGCCCCAATGAAGGAAACCTGGTAGAACTTGAATCCGGGTTTCCTGTGGCAGCAAGCATCAATGCTGACTATTTGATTCAGGCAAAGATACGCGGTGATCGGAATAATCCGGTGCTGGAGCTGGAATTCTATGATGCGGTCTGGGGCAAAAAGTCAGTAACCATAATCAATCTACCTGCAAGAAATCCATACGATGAGGCCACTCTGTTACGCATTCGAAGGTTCATTAGCAGCCGATTACCGGGCCTGGGATCGGGCAGGATTCGAGTGAATTCTGAAAAATCGGGAGCCCTGGTATTTCTGGATGAAGTGTATCTTGGTAAGACTCCTTTGAATGAATCCGTGGCCCCGGGTACCTATGATCTGCGTGTTAGTCATGAAGAATGTGAAGATGAAACTAAGAGCGTCGATCTAAATTCACAGCAGGCGTTTCGTTTCGAATGCAGGCCGCGGCAAGGAAATGCGACTCTGGTGGTGGACAGTGACCCTCCCGGTGCAAGCGTGTTTTTAAATGTTGAGTTTCTGGGAAAGACCCCCCTCAAAGTGGAAAATCTAAAGGAAGGAACTCACCGAGTTCGAATCAGTCTGGATAAGCATATAGATCGATTCAAAGGAGTGGAGCTTAAATCCGGCCAGACTTCCACGGTTTCCGTCAATATGGACGAAGGCGACACAGAACAGTATTTCCGTGATCCCGGTTATGTTCTGGGTGACTGGACGCATCATGATCTGGCTCTTGGACTGATGATTCAGAGCCTGGCTCTTGGCGGTGGCTGGGCCTATAGCTCTATTCGAGCCAACGATGTCCGGGACTCCATCCGAAGTCAGATACCGTCTCTGGCAATTACAGATGTTCCTTCTTTTTCCATCTATCAGTTCCAGCAAATCGAATCCAACCGACTGGATGCAAAGGCCTGGGATAATCGGGCCAATCTTTTTTCCGGTGCTGCCATAGCTTCTCTAACTTTTGCTGGAATATTTCTCTGGCTTGGGTATGAACACGATGATAAGGAGTTCGGTGAGCTTAGCCTTCTGGAGAATCATCTTCGCAGACAGTATTCAGAATCCGGTGATCTTTCGCATACCGAACTGAAGGATGGCGGATTCTACAGTTCAGGCAACGGAAATCCTCAATTTTCTGGCTTTCTATGGGATATGAAAGGGATGGGCCCAACTACTTCAGACTTTGGAGGTATGCAGAATCATGGCCCGCCTACCTTCTCGAATTCCAGTAAAAATAACGAGTTCCAGCATCGTCTGGGCATTCGGTTGAATTTTTAATAAATTTTGATTCGCTGATGTTTCTTCGTGCGCATCTTCGCATCTTTGCATCTTTGCATCTTTGCATCTTTGCATCTTTGCATCTTTGCATCTTTGCATCTTTGCATCTTTGCATCTTTGCATCTTTGCATCTTTGCAGCTTTGCAGCTTTGCAGCTTTGCAGCTTTGCAGCTTTGCAGCGCGGCCAGAGCCTGAACCGAAGAAACACTCCCGGGAATTGCTTTCTAGAACCGGGCTCTGCACCAGGCGCGGCAGAGGAAAATGAAAGATTCTACGGATAGGGAGGTATTGAGATCAATTCTGATTATCCATACTTACAGGAATTCGAATTCATGAGCTTATCGCTAAGTCTATTTTAGTTTTCCGGTTTTCTATCTGACTGCTCGCTAAAGGGTGCACCATGGCATCACAATTGCGCGAAAGCGTTCCTACCGAAAATATAGGAATGAAACCCAATTCACTTCTTTGCGACAATGAACTTGACTTTAATCGTCCTGTGGAAGTGGCTCCGAATATCTTCTGGGTTGGAATCTATCTGGAAAACGATCCTTTTCAATGTCACCCTTACTTCATTGAGAACGGAAACGAATCTATCCTCATCGACCCGGGTTCCATGCTTCAAAGGCAGGACATTGTTCGAAAAATAGAAATGGCCTGCGATCTAAAGGATGTGAAGTATATCATCCTGCATCATCAGGATCCGGACCTATGTGCTGCGGTGCCCTACCTGGAGAAGCTCATCGACCGAGCGGATTTGCAGATTGTGACACATAGCCGAATGTCCGTATTGATCAAGCATTATGGTTTGAAATCCAGCTATTACAACATTGACGAAAATGACTTTCAGCTCAAGGCCGGGAATCGTCTTCTTAAGTTCTATACCACTCCTTACTGTCATTCACCCGGTGCCTTTGTTACATACGATGGGCAGACCAGGGTGCTTTTCTCTGGTGATATCTTTGGCGGGCTGGAAGACTCCTGGCATTTTCTTGCGGATGAACATTATTTCAGACACATCGAAGGCTTTCATATGGCCTACATGCCCAGTCGAGATATCCTGAACTATGCTCTGCGAAAGATTGAATCTCTGGATATAGATCTAATAGCTCCGCAGCATGGATCCATAATCCAGCGAAAGTATATTTCAGAGCTGATCCAGAAGATGAAGCAGATGGAATGCGGGCTTTACATTGATCGAAAGTACGGTCAGGATCTGATGCGAACCATCGAAAAGCTAAACAATCTGCAAACGGAATTTGAAGTATCTCTGGATGAAATCAAGAAGCTAAAGAGAAGTCAGGATGGAGACTATTTCCTCACAACTCTTCTGATGAAGCCATTAATGAATGAACTGAATAGAAGTCAGGAAGTGAATACCGATTGTGTACTGATTCAAAAGAAGGCTTTCCTGTTCAAAGAGCGGTTCCAGCATCTTGGCGGAGATTTCAACATGACCGGGCAGCTTAACTTTGCAGGTGAAGACTATGTAATGTTTTTCAATGGAGATGGAATGGGAAAATCCATGCAGGGTGCCGGAGGAGCTCTTGTAATGGGCACTGTTCTAAACTCCTTGATAACCAGAGCCACCGGTTCCGGTCAGGTCCTGGCTCTTTCTCCGGAACGCTGGCTGGAAGATACCTATAAAGAAATTCAAACCCTATTCTTATCTTTCGATGGCGCTATGATGTTTTCTGGAATTCTGGGCCTTATAAATGAACGATCGGGAGAGCTATTTTTCATAAATGCGGAACATCCGTTCTTGATACTGTATAGAGGCGGTCATGCAGAGTTTATTGAATCCGAGCTGACCATGCGAAAGTTTGGCTGTCCTTCCGAGCTGGGTTTTCATTTGCAAAGGTTCAGGCTGGAACCTGGAGATGTGCTGATAGCTGGATCGGACGGAAAAGACGATATCAATCTGAAACCGGGCACGGAGGTGCCGGAAATAAATTATGATTACCGGTTAATTCTTGGTCTGGTGGAGAAGAGCCAGGGAAAGCTAAAGAAGCTGGTGAAGTCTATCTACCATACCGGGGAGCCCACCGATGATCTATCGTTGATTCGCATAGGGTTTCAGGAAAGTCAGCACAATACCGAAGATCATCGAATCGATGATGATTTGATTTACAAACTAAAGATCTCCAGTTTCATTCGGAATCGAAATTACGAGAAAGCTCTGGAACTGATGGAAGGGGATTCAGAAAAACAGAATGCAGAGATTCTAATGTATCGCGGCTACTGCTTGATTCGCGAAAGGAGATATCTGAAATCATTAAAATACCTGACCCGGGCCCTGCAATTGAAAGAGGATTACTTTCCTGCATTGAAGTATGCCGGAATGGCCCATTACTTTCTGGGCAACTACAAGAAGACCGAAGATTACTGGTCCGCTGCGTTGTCTCTGAGACCCGAGGATTCTCTTCTGAAAAAAAGATTTCCGCAATTACTCCATCGGCTGGAGAAACAGAAGGTGCTTCTGGGACAAAGGCAAATGAATTGATCTGGCGAAACGGAGAGGCTCAGGCCAGTGCTGGACTACAGGTATTCAGTCCAGGGAACTGATTTGCACCGCTTCGGCACCAGGTCAGTCTGGCTTCAGATCGAAGTGCCTTACTCTAGATTGTCAAAGCTGTCTTGCACGGGTTTTTCGCGGAACCTCTCTTCCTCTGGATCGTCTTTCCGGATGGAGGGTTAGAGCATAGACCTGCTTCTGAAGGTCTTCGGTTAGAGCCCTTGCAGCTGCCTTTTCACCCAGTTCCCTGTCTGGAAAATCGGAGGGCTGGATTGGGTTTCCAATGTTATAGTAGATGCCTCTTTGAAACGCTTCTCCGGATAGAAAGGTTCGAACATCTGAGAATCCATGTGCACCTCGAATTCCACTGGGAATAACAGGAACTCCTGCTTTCAAAGCCAGTTTGGCTGTAAGTGGTTTGAAAGGGGACATGACTCCGGTGTCACTTCTGGTGCCTTCTGGAAAGATGGATAATAAATGGCCTTCTTTCAGCAATTCCAGCATTTGATCTTCAACTTCCTGATAGTAGGCCACTGCATCCCGGGCCGAATCCCCTTTGAAGGCCCTCCGAATGGGATGCCCTCCCCAGGTTTCCATCTGGCTTCTGTGATATAGACCGTACAACTTCAGCATTCCTTCTACAGTAAGCCGAACCGGTGAAAAGATTGGATGGCTCCATCCCGGGGCCTGGGACAGGGTTTCCAGAATTTGATCATCCGGACGAAAAAGCTCTTCTTTGCCCAGGAAATGAATTCTGCGATCGCTGTACAGCCCCTGTATCATGGGATCCAGGTAATCTGTATGGTTGCAGACCAGGATAGCACCGCCGGACTCCGGAATATTCTCCATTCCGGTAACTTCTACATGAAATAGCTGGTCCAGGGCTGTACGGAGTATGTCCCGTACTGGCTCAAAGGGTATGGTAGCCACGGTAAACTGTGTATCTGTCATCTGGTTGCCTGGAATTCCTGATTTACCCCTGAACGGAGAGTGATTCGATGGTACGTTGTGGGTTTTCTAGAGCAATCGAAATTTCCGCCTGTTGGTCTTTTCAGCCTTCTGCTTTTCACTCTATCCTGCGGGTTTTACAATCCTGAGGTGTCCGGACAGGGGCAGGTGTTTCGTCCGGAAGTGGATCTGGTGGGTGAATCCAGGGGCCGCCGAATTGTATACGATCGTAATGATTCCATAATCGAGACAGCCATCATAAATCGTAGTTGTGAACTGGTGGATGGTCCGGTGGTTTCCTGCAAGCTGGACATACTGTACGAAAGAAGCGGCGATCGAGTGGTGCTGAACCGTTCTTATGCATTGAAATACCGGGAAGCGCTGGATGCATCTATCCATCTTACAAGCGAACGAGAGGACCTGACTGGAGAGATCCATGGAGCCGCTTTTCACCTGACCGGCACCGGAGAGGTGCCCGGTTCATCGGAAGAAGTTAGTCAAGAGATCCGTTTCATTTCCCTGTCTGAGGGAGAAGCGCTGGAGACTATCCTGTATAGTTATCTGGGATTGAGGTCTGGTAAGTCCGTGACTTTCTGGCAAAAAAACAATCGGGGGCAATGATGCCGGATAATACCTGGATAGAACGAGGCAAGGAACTGGCCGGAGTCACAGATGCAGTGGCTCGAGCTGTAATTGAACTGTCCGGAAAGAATGAGAAAAACAGAGCCGACCATATCTGTGTAGAGGCCATGCGCGAAGGATTGAACAGCCTTCCCTATAATATGACGGTTGTCATTGGTGAAGGGGAGAAGGATGAAGCTCCCATGTTGTTCTCCGGTGAGGAGCTGGGAGCAGGCGGTGAGGCCCTGGATTTGATTGTGGATCCTCTGGAATGCACCACAAACTTTGCTCGTGGTTTACCAGATTCCATGACTGTTATCCTGGCCGCAGAGAAGGGATCGGTCATCCATGTTCCCGGAACCTATATGGAACAGATTCTACTGCCCATTCAAGCAGACCCGGGGCCTGAAATCTTTGACATGGACAGAAAAGAGATTCTAAAGCGGGTTTCGACTTCCCTGGATGTGCCCCTTTCCAGTCTTACCGTAATTGTCCAGGATCGCCCCCGTCATGAAAAGTTGATAGATGAGATTCGAAGTGCAGGCGCTTGCGTAGCACTGATTGAATCAGGTTCGATTTCAGCAGCCTGTGATATCTTTGCTAGACCTCAGAATCGATATCATATGCTATGGGGCTCCTTTGGCGCTCCAGAAGGTCTGGTTCTTGGGTTTCTGTCCAGGGCCAATGGTTATCGTTTCTATGGAAGAATTGATCCCCATAATGAAAAAACCGAAGCAGAAGCCCGGGAACTGGGAGTGCTTGGAAAGGTGCTTCGCGGGGATCAATGGATTGCAGGCTCAGGAGTTCTGGTTATGACCGGGCTGCACGATTCTACCTGGTTGCGAGGAGTTCGAAGGAGCTACAGTGATGGCCAGGTGGATCATACAACTACCACGGTAATCTGGAGTCTGGGAAACAAACTGGAACTGGAATGCTTCAACGGGCGCTTTCATTAATCGGTGAAAGCAGACGTCTGGGCAAGATCGCCGGGCTTTTTCTTTCCCGTTCATTTCATTCATTCAGCTCACTGGTGTTTTCGCTGGTGGTGGGCAAACTTCTCATCGTGGAAGATCACGGTGTTTACGGTCAGTTTGTAGCCCAGGTAACTGTAATTCAGGCAATAACCGAGGCCGGATTGCAGTATTCGCTCATTCGATATCTGTCTCGCAGTCTTCATCATGGTCATCATGGAGAAATGGCCTCCATTCTGCGGGCCTCTCTATCACTGAAATTCTATGCATTCTTAATAGCATTCATTCTCATTGCCTCCTGGGCCACGGCCGGATTTTTTCCCATTCTTGGCGGCCCCTTGAGGCTGGCGCATTCGCCGGATCATCTTTCCATTTTACTGATGGTTCTTCTTTCCGGTTTTGGAATGAGCATCTTTTCCTTTCTGGATGCCATACTTGTGGCGCATCAAAAATACAGGGAGCTGGTTTACTGGATTCCTTCCACGGGTGTAGTAAGACTTACATTATTGACTCTATTTTATTTCGGGGATTCAGGACATCTGACGGTTCAGCAAGCGCTCTTTAGCTTTATGGCCGGGCCCTACATCTCGGTGGCCATTTTCTTTGCCATATTTCCAGCGTCCTTTTTTGAGCAGTCTGCGCCCGGGGATCACCGTTTTTTTTGGATCAAGAAGCTCTTTTCCTACAATCGATGGCTCATAGCTGCCAGCTTTTTCTCTATATTAAGTGATTGGATGGAGGTTCTAATCCTGGGCCAGAGAGCGGATGCAGCGTTCTTTCATGCGGCGCGAATTCCCATGCAGGGATTTCTCATACTTCTGGCCACCATGCAAAGTGTAATCCTGCCGCGGTTCAGTGTTCTGGAGAGTTCCAGCCAGTACGCAGAAAGCTTCCGGCAAATCTATAAGTACATCATTCCCGGCCTAATAGCATTGATCCCGGGTTTCTGGATTTTTGCCTGGTTTTTGCCATTCTGGTATGGAGAAGAGTACATTCGATCCGTCTCTGTATTCTGGATTCTGTATCCTGGATTCTTGCTCAGGCTGGTTTTTGCTCCTCTGGGAACAGCATTGCTGGCCCTGGACCGTCCCGTGGTGGTTGGTCTGGAAGCGGGCCTACGTATGGTTTCAGGTATTCTTTTCAATTCTATATTGATTCCGGCTTACGGAATTCATGGGGCAGCCTGGGCTTCTTTGATTTCTCAGACCCCTGGATGGATCTTTTTACTCGTTCTCTTCTATAGATACTTCCAGTCTGGTGTGTTTCCTCGTATTCTGGGTGGAAAGCTGGTTGAATAATGCGCTACCCTGGCGGAGCTTGACGCTGCATGGCCAGCAAGGATCCATCGGACCGTTCAAATCCACGACCCAGGGGTACTTCCAGTAAAAAGGGCAAGTCCTCTAAAAAATCGGACCCGGTTCCATCCACCACCAGAAAGAAAGCCTCCATCGGCAAGTCGAAGACAGCTGCAGGAACCAAACCTGCTTCCGGCAAAAAAGCCAGATCGTCGGTGAATCAACCCGGTCCGCAGAAAAGTATTCGGAGTGGAAGAGCCATCCAGGGAGTTGTGGATGTTGAATCCTATCGGCAGGGTGTTTTTGATCCTCCGGAAGGAGTGGGTCTACTAAGCCGAGTTTTCTTTTTCTCCATAGGCGGAAAGCTTGAGAAACTGGCCCGGGGATCATTGCTTCGCGCCCTTGTTTTTACCGGCCTGGTCGGATCAGGAATTATCTTCTGTATCACATTTACCTTTGCAGATCCATTTCTGGTCTGGAACGATGCCGGTTACGATGAACCTTCTTCCCTTTACGGCGTAGGATTGGATGGAAAGCCAGAGCTTATTGCACGGTATGTGCGTAGCGACTCAGGTAGAGAGATCATTGATCTGAAAGAGGAAGATCTAAAACTTCCTGTGGCCCGAGCCTTTATTGCCACCGAAGACAACAATTTTGAAGACCACTGGGGTCTGGATTTATACGGTATAGCCCGTGCCGCTGTGGTGAACTTTCTGGCCGGCGGAATCAGGGAAGGGGCTTCAACAATCACACAGCAGGTGGCCCGTTTAAGATATTTAAGTCGGGAACGATCCATTGCGCGAAAGGCCCGGGAGGCCAGTCTGGCTCTTTTTCTGGAAGCTCGATTGCCCAAACATGAAATCCTGGAACTCTACTTTAATGAAGTGCCCCTGGGTCATGGCACAAACGGAGTGCAGGCAGCCAGTCAGTTCTACTTTGAAAAGGATTTCAGAGATCTGAACTGGGGCGAAGTGGCTGTTCTTTCTTCTTTAACCACCAGGCCCAATGATTTGAGCCCGCTAAAATATCCATCGGATTCAGCCCGAAAGATTCGTGTGGTCTTCCAGCGATTAATTGAAACCGGAATGATTACACCCCGGGATGCCACCGAAGCACACAATTACCTGGCTACTGAATACTATCCGTCTTTGTTTAACCGCTACCCGGATGAAAATTATTTTGGTGTGAGGACCAATCGATTTCCTTATGCTACTGCTTACGTACTGGATCAGCTTTCCAGTCGGCTACGTCGAAAAGTGTACACAGGTGGGTATCGCATTTACTCCACGATCAATGTACAGCATCAACAGGCTGCTGAAGATCAGATGATTCCCTGGCTGGAAAGGCTTAATGAAAGACCCAAAAGGTCCGCTTTCAAGCGGTATGAAATATTTGATCGAGAAGCCGGGGATTTCATGCCCCTGGTTCAGAAACTGTTTGGGCTGCCTGATTATTCGGTGAAGCGTACCCGGGCGCAAAGAGATTTCTCTCTGGAGCTGGCCCGTAACTGGAGAAATGAATTTACAATGCTTAATCTCCTGACTGGAGGGGAGAATGTGGCTCGTGCTTTTGAAGAAGAGCTGAGAAGTTCCAACGAAAGCAATGATGATGACGATAAGGGCATTCAAGGAGCTTTAATCAGTCTCAGACCGGAGACAGGGGCCATTACTGCAGTGGTAGGTGGTACCGGCTTTGAATCCAGAAATCAGCTACTTCGCTTTGATTCTGCACAGAGGCAGCCAGGTAGCTCTTTTAAGCCAATTGTATATGCGGCTGGTATTGATTACACCGGCAGAAATCCAGGTGCAGACAGAAAATTGACTGCCAGCACGGTCCTGGATGATTCGCCACAGCACTGGTTATCCGCAGATTTATCCGAATACTCACCAGAGAATTACAGCGGAAGTTATATGGGCCCAATTCGAATGCGACCGGCACTGGTCCAGAGTCGCAATACATGGGCCATCCAGGCATTCACTTATATGCAGCCAGCCAGATTGTTACCTGGTATTGCGGCCATAACTGGTGTGGCAGAAGATCAATTTCCCAGGAACGCTACACTGGCTCTTGGCAGTAAAGAAATGACTCCTCTACAAATGGTTCAAGCCTATGCGGTGTTTGCATCCGGTGGTTACCGGGTTGAGCCTTACCTTATTCAGAGAATTGAGGACCGAAACGGAACAGTAATATATGAAACTGATCCGTCCGGTCAGAGAAAAGAGCGAATATTGCTGGAAGCCACTGTATTTATCATGACATCGTTGCTCCAGGATGTGGTCCAGGAAGGCACCGGCACTGCAGCAAGACTCTACGGTCGACCGGCTGCAGGCAAAACTGGAACAACAGATAGATCCACCAATGCCTGGTTCGTAGGCTATACGCCCAATCTTGTTACCGCTATATATATTGGTTATGATCGTAACATCAGTCTTGGTCGTTCCGGCACAGGTGGAGGCATGGCTGCCCCCATCTGGGGAAGATATATGAACCGAGCTCTTGAAGGGGAGCCGGTTATGCGATTTCCAGGACCACCGGAAGGCGTTGTTCAAGCTACGGTTTGTGAAACTTCAGGCAAACGACCACTTCCTCAGTGTCCAAAAACTATTACGGAATATTTTATTCGAGGAACCGTTCCCGATGAACCATGTGATGCTCATTCGGTGGAAGGAACCTCACCGGTTATTATGCCGGAATCAACAGAGCCTGTTCTTGATGAGGATGACTTCTAAGAAGAAAGCTTTGTTAATCTAAAAAATTGAACAGTGGATGCTGGCTTTACCTGTAAAGATAGGTTTTTTGTTGTAAAGATCTCGGCAGGGTGCTTTCGCATATGGTGGATTTAAGAATGAAGGGAAACAGCTTCCGATAAAGCGGTGCTTATGTCCCGGAAGGAGAAGCAAATCCATCAAAAATTCTTTTTTTTCTTGAAAAGAAAAGCGGCACAGCCCATTATCCGATAAAACAGAAAACCGGGTGAACCCGTTTCCACCTGTTATACCTTGATGGAGGAAAATATGGCAATGGGGCAGTTCCCAAAGAGTCCAAATAAAATCGACCCAACAGTTCCCAGCGCGGTGACTTCGCGTACCTCACTTGTATGGGAGGGTCGAAATAAGATCGCAGAATCAAAGAAAATTATCGATGATGCTGCGAATCGAGTAAAAGGGTTTGTACAGACTAAACTTCCGCCTGAGGTCCTGAAAGATGTGGATATCATGGCGAGTATCGAGGACAAGGTTTATAACTATGTAAACCAGGCCTATGTTAACATGTTCAATCGCTACACTGTAACGGTTGAAGATGAAATGGTGAAGAAGGTTCGTGATTTCATCGACAAAGAGGAATTGCGATCCCTGGCACGTTACACTCCGCGTGAAATCGTGGAAGTGCTGGATAAGCTGGCCGGACCGGACAAGTTTAACACCGGTGAGATTGAAAAATCCATCGTAAACATGTATGGTCACCTGCAAGGGCACATCCAGCGGGGCGTAAACGACCTTGAAAACGAAACTAACTCCATTCTTCGTCAGAAGACAGATGTGGGTGCTTTCGTTCGAGGTGAGAATGCCTACTCAATTGTGAAATGCGTTTTCAAAGACAATGCGTACAAGCCCAAGACTGTAACGGACATCAAACTCTCCATCAACATCCTGGACTCTGAGCTTATCAGTCCTATCTTTCACTATCAGACTACTGTAGAGTATCTGCTGAAAGATAACCTGGCCAATCACATTATGGAGCTGATTGACCGGGAGATTGAAGCTCTCAAAGAAGAGATCGTGGATAGTGGTCGGGCAGAATTGACCGACAACGAGGTGATGTTCGAGCGCATCAAGCTGGTGGATAAGTTCACTGATGACAATATTTCTGATCCAAATTCTCGTCGTTACACGGTACTTGGTAAGAAATTTATCGATAAAATCGAGGGTCTGAGAGCTGAAATCGACCAGGAGGACTATGATCCTCTGAACATGCGTGAGGCGATTAAAGAGATTATCGACTCAGAAAACATTCGAAACCGAGGTTTCAATACTGCAGTTAACACCCTGACTTCCATTCTGGATACGTCCAAGCTTGGTTATCAGGTATGCGACAACAAGAAGAATGCTCGCGACTGTTACATCCGAGAATACGAGGATGAAGATGAAACCCAGCTTCCGGATGAGAGATATTCAATCCGACTGGTGTATTTCGATCAAAGCCAGATTCGAGAACTGAAGCGTATCTTCGATACCAGAATGTCTGCTTTCATGCGAGAAGTGGATGCTGCGTGGGAAGTAGTGCATCAGATCTACGATCAGAAAAAATCCAAGTGGCTCGGTCTTAAGAAGACTGTGCTGGATTTTGAAGATCTGGCCAACAATGTAATGCCCAAGAAGTGGAACAAAGAGCGAAAAGAGCTCCACTCCGATCCAGATGAACTGAAATGGGATCATCTGAATTTCCGGGACACTACCAACACCTTCGTAGAGAAGAATAACCGTACCTACACTGTAGAAACGCGAAACACTGCTCAGAAGATTCGCTACCTACGGGAAAAGCTGCAGGATATGTATGGTTACCAGAATCCGGTAGAACGAGTGGTTGTGGATGAGCGACTGACCATCCTGGAAAATCAATTCCACAAGTTCACTTACGAAATCAACCCGCACCATCTACAGCCAGGTCTGTTGCTTGATGTGGATCTTGCTACCAGTAAGCGTAAGCAGTACATGCTCAAGGGCATGGCAAACGTTCTCAACGAATTCCTGCACGGGGTTTCTCGAGGATTCGCGGATGCAGCTTTTGCAACCTTCAAGCGTCGTCGATCCACTGTTCGTGGTGATGAAGAGATGTCTTTTGCCAGTCTGCCAGGTGGTGACGAAGGTCATCACGGTGGAGGCCACCATGGCGGAGATGATGAAGGCCATGCTCAATATGCAGCACCTTCAGCAGGGGGCGCCAATACGGACCCGGCTCCTTCGCCGTCGAGTTCCTCTGAAAGCTCCTCCGGCGGGGTAAAGGGATCAGCCGATGTGACTCCCAAGTCCTATGAGGATAAACTGAAAGACATGGGTCTTAAGGAACTTTAATTCCCCATGACCTCCGGGAAAAGGCCCGCATCCTACGATGCGGGCTTTTTTTTGTAGTCCTAATGAGCCAGGTCCGTTTTTGGTTGAAGGATCTGTGATTTGTGCAAAATAAAGGCCTGCGGAGCCAAGGCTCCCATCTAGGAGATGTGCCAATGAATCCCAAACTTTTTAGCTCTTTGAGTACGCGTACCAGCTTTAATAAAGTACTGCGTCACCTGGTAAGTGTATCCGGACTGATCGAAGCCATAGATAGAAATGAGAATCTGGCAGATCATCTCAACGGAATGCTTGAGTCTGGACAGATCCAGAAGAACCAGGTTGGAGCCATTGTTAATGTTATTTTAAATAGTAGATTGCAGCTGCCCTTTCAGAGCAAGAATATGGAGGAGAGCATTTCTAGCTTTGTTCCTATTGTTACTTCCTTCTCTCGATGGAACGGAGTTTCTTTGACTCTAGTATACTATCATCCCACTCTAGGACAGCTACTCGTTAATCCTGCCAATGAGGAGCACTGGGCTTCAGTGCAAGAGCTCAAAAAAGATGAACTGATTGTTGTATATGCTCGATCCAGGGATGGAAAACGCGAAACCGCTGAAAAAGCTCTAGAGGCTTTTTATCAACTACTGGCGGGAAAAGTACCGGAAGAAGCAGCAGGGTTTATCGACACCTCTGCTCCGGAGCCAAAGCCGGAGCCCAAACCTGCGGCTCAAGCGGCGCCTCAGCAGGCCGGCCCATCTGCCCAGAAGGCTGCAGCGCCGCCCACCGGGAAACGAAATATTACTCCCAAGTATTCTGTGCAGGTTACCAATGAGCTTTTCCACAATGGAAATGTGGAGGCCTGGAAAAACATTATTGAATCCTATGAAGCGAAGCATGCAGGAAACAAGGTAATTGTTTACCATGAAGGGGAACTGATTCAGGATTTGAATGCTCTTTTCAAATGGGGCAAGGTCAAGCATGGAGGGATCATCATGTTTCAGGTGGCCGGAGCACAGATCAAAGGTGTGAGCCGCTTGCAAAAATACCTGCATGAAGGTGCTTCTTCCAGGTTTGAATCATTTATGAAGCATGACATGAACAAAGTGCTGAATCTGTTTTAGGAGGTGCCGAAGTTTAGAGTATGTTTTCTGAACATTTTGCCCGCCAGACCGATGAGCTCAAAGGAGCCCTTGATAAACGCCTTACGGCTCGTGGTACAGCCGCGTTACCAGGTAAGGAAAAGGACCTCCGGATCTATAAAGAGTTCTATGAATATGTCAGGGATTTATTGCCCCCCTTGTTTTCTGTGGGGATGGGAAAGGTTCGAAGCAAGAAGCATGTTCTAAATCGTACGGTAGATCTAATCATATTCCAGAAATGGTGTAAGCGATTTCTGGATCTAACAGGTGGATACGTTCTGGCAGATCAGATCTTTGCTTTCGGAAGTATGGAAACGGATCTGGAAACCAGGCATATTTACAATCACTCTTCCATTACGGAAGCAGTGAAGACATTGTATGCACAGGATGCAGAGTTGGAAGAGAATGATCTGGTACCATGCTTTTCCATCCTGCTTTCCTTCAAATCTTCGATTCCGCTGCTTTCTCATAAGAAGGCTCTGGAGGACATCGCTGTGGAGAAGGATATTGCATTGAATAGAGAGACAGACCTGGTTTGTGTGCTGGGTCAGGGGATCATTGTTAAGGACTGGGAAAACCAGGGAGCCTTCAAGGTCATTGAAACCGGGGAGGACACTCTGATGTGGCTATACATTCTGTTACTCGAATATCTTGACAGAGATGGAAACCTGGGCTTTGATCCAAGAGACTATATAAAAGAAAACAAAGATTACAGAGAGTATAGCTAATGGGGGCCAATTTGAATGGCAAAGGGAAAACCTTAATCAGGTTTGCAGTATTTTTTCTACTAATCGGCCTGACTCAGTGCGGAGAGGAAGGTCGAGATTTTTACATGGTCATGGATACATCCGGATCCATGTCATCGGGCACAATGGATGATGTGCACAAATCTCTGCCGCAAATCACTGATCTTCTAAAGAAAGGGGACCGGGTGCACCTGGTGCGATTTGATGAGTCCGCCTATCTGGAAAAGTCCATAGATATTGAAGGGGACCTGGATAAAGCCGAGGTGCTGAGCTGGGTAGACAAGCTTAAAGCGAAAGGTCGCTACACGGACATTGCCGTGATGCTGCAATCCCTGAAGAAGATTCAGGCCGAGAACACTCCAGAAGGCAGAAAGTCATTTTTCATAGTCTTGAGTGATGGAAAAGACGATCCCGCGCCTGATTCCAGATCGGACAGAATCAATCTGAAGGATTTTGAAGCCACGGATGCTCCTCCAGGACCCAAAAAAAGCTTTGTATACTACATCAGTCTGGGACCGGAAAAGAGCAAAGAACTGGAAGAGGGTCTAAAGGGAATCAGTCCAGATGTAAAAACCGTTGATACTTCCAGGCAGAATAAGCCCGGTACAGACGGACAAACGGCTGCCACCGGCGACGGAGATCAAGGCCAGAACGCTATGGATACCACCCGGGATGGTCCTATCGACCTTTCCGGCGCAGCCGAAGATATTGAAGAAAAATCTTCAAGCGTCTGGGATGGTCTCTGGAACAAGATCAGGGCTAACTGGAAATGGGTTGCAGGTGGCCTGGCTGCTCTACTGGCCCTGCTACTTTTAATCTGGCTGCGGATTCGTGGCAAGCGAGCCCACGTCTTAAAAGGGCAGCTTCACTTCTGGGAAGCCAGTACTCATCCGGATCTAGGTAAAACTGTGCGACTGAACAAGCTGGCCGGTAAAAAAGTGACCGTGGGAGAGAAGCCAGGAAGCAAGATACGAATTAAAGACCTGGGAGCAAGCCAGGTAGTTCTAAAAGGAACAACTAAAAAGGGAATACCCGTCCTGAAACCTGCGGGAGCAAAGGGCATTGAATTCTCTTCGCAAAAGACAAAAGGGATGATTTCTCCAGGAGATTCATTCCAACTGGGAAACTATAAATTCGAGTACAAAGATGGCAACGAAAAGGGATAGAAAATTACCTTCGGAATATCGTGGTCCAGAAAGGGCCTTTCAATTCGATCGCGATACCTTTCTGATATATACGGGCATCCACGATGCGGACATGCGTCCGTTTTCGCGGATTGGTGCGGGAACTTCCGTACCGGCAGGACTGCTTCCGCAGATCGAGAACGTAGTCGTTCCGGAAGAAAATCTGTGGAATGTAGGTCTGGAGGCTGCCTGGCTTAAAGAGTCTCTTGCAGCCGGGTCCGGACATATTCGCTACGTGGGCTCCAAAGAGAGGACCACTCAGCTACATCGGTATCTGGATCCAAACGAGGATGAAATGTCCGGGTCCAAAGAGGATGCCGGTAATGATCCAGTGGAATATTCCTCCTATTCGGCTCCGGAAAAAGGGGTGTCTCAGAAAGACCGATGCACCATTACCTATATGGCCACCGGTGAATACCAGGTGACTGTGGGAGGCTCCAGAGTGCTGGACTCTCAATCCCTGAGCCGAGGGCGTATGGGCCTGGACCGGGAGTATGAACAGGTAAACAAGATTCTGTCCAAGCAAGGTCGACGGATGGAGCATGGTTGGTCCTTCTTTCCTCTGCAAACCGATGGAGATATGCTATCTGTGTACTGGGGTCTGCAGGGTAAAGGTCTGGCTCTTAACCCTCCTGTAGATGTCCATTATCACTTCCTGGCAAATGCAATTGATCCAGAAAGACTGCAGATGGTTATTGCAGAAACGGCCGAATTACCCGGGCTTGCAGAGCAGTTTCGCAGAAACAATACACTGGAACGCCAATTCGGTGCTTATTGCCCGGAAATGGAAAGAATCATTCATCTAAAGCGGATGTATAATCGGGCTCAGGTGAAGACTTTCGATGATTCCAGAACCCTGCCATTCTCTAAAGAGACTGTATTCTTCTGCTCTCGATCCAAGAGTCATGGTGCTTTCGCGATGAAGGCAAATCCGGAAGCGGAATACCCGATGCAGATCATCTTTCCACTGCAAAAGGGCAAACAATCCCGCTCCTTCGATTTTACCAAAGGGCCTTTTGACCTAGAAATCATGCGCCTTGAGGAAGGGCAAAAGTTCGAAGGAGCCGGCTCCTATCTCACATTGATAGGTCGAGGTCATGCTTCGCCAAAGAAATTTAGCAAGTCTAAACTAAAAGGAGCAGCTTTTCCTCTACTGTCCGGAAGCGAATACAGGCTGCAGCAAATTGTAAATCTGTCCAATCTGGCCGATGAACTGTCCCTGGGCCTGAAGGGTAGTGAATTCGAACAAACCGTGCCGGAGCTACTGTCTCTGATGGGCCAGAGTGGCCCGAACCTGGATGAAGAGGCGGTACTGGATCTGCTTTATCGAATTCGAACCCAGGCAGTCCCGGATAACATTCTGCTTCGAATTAATCTAGGGGAAGCCACTCGTGCAGTCCATAGTTACCTGGGTACTCTGAAGGATAAGTTCCCAAAAGTGGCCAAACTGTCCGAGAAGGTTTTCAAACGCTATTCAACCGATAAACTCAAGGTCCGAGACCTGGAAGCTCTGGAAGGGGCGGTGGCCTTTGATGTATATGCGGTACAGGCTCGAATCAGCATTCTGCAAGTTCGTCCGGTGCATGCACCTCGAATTGCCATTGTATTCCCTCCGGAAATCGATACTATCAAGGCCGAGCAAAAGGAATACAGGAAGTATCTAAAGGAACAGAACCGTATTCTGGACAAAGGCGACGAGTCTCCTTCGGAGCGAGCCACACTGGAGTTTCTAGAGAAGCTACTGGAAGAGAGACTGCATCTTGCAGAAGAAAGGGAACGGCTGGGTGATCTGCTCCAGGATCTGGATTTATCGGGGCCGGTGGAAGACAAGGGTGATCTCCCTTTCCACATGAAGCTGCCTTACTGGTTACGAAGAACCTTCGAATTCCTGCGAATTCCAGAATTCGTTGAATGGGTGAAAGGCCTGTTCGGTGGAGGCAGCAATCGAGAAAAGGGATCTCTGACAACCGGGCTGTCTGCCTGGCTACTGATTCCTCTGGCGGCGGTTTTGCTTGGACTACTCGGGTTGGGCCTGTATGCGACCACTGATAATGAGACCGGAGAGAATTCGGTGGTAACCATGGTCAAAGGCTGGTTCTCCAGCGATGAGGCACCTGAATCTGAGGATCCGCTATATCTCACAGACTCCTCTTCCACAGATCCGGGAACACCCGAGGTTGCTGGACTGGATCCAGCCCTGAGCATTGCCGCTCCAGGAGGCATCCAGGAGAATCGAACTGTTCCGGGAGAAGAGGATGTTCAGGTCACAGATCAGGAAGTCTTCCAGTTCTCCAATCTTCTGGCTCGAAGAAATGGGTTTGCGGCCCTGCGTGAACAAGACCCGGATCTGAGAAATCCGGACCTGGTCTTTCCGGGAGATCGATTGAACCTGCCGGATGGAAGAATCCTGCAGATTACTCCAGGAGAATATATCTGGGAGATATCAAGGAAGCAGTATAGAAAAGATATGGCCAGACTGCAAATCCTGGATCGGCAGGTGCGAAACCTGGGCCAGGAGTATCAAAAAAAAAAGAGCCTGATGTCCTGAACCGGATCAAGGCATTAATAAACGTGATGGATCGGCTGGCCGTTACCGAGCGTATGCGCAATCTGCAAAATCAGACTGCCCGGTACGCCCGGTCCCTCTGAATCCCCGAGTCAGGAATTCCCTTGAGAGTTATTTTCAACCAATTGAATGATATCGTCTATGAAGACTCTGTGCTCCACAAGCATGCCATGGAGCCTTTGATGTTGTCCGCTGTTAATAAGTCCAGTTACAAGTTCGCCCAGATGTTTTCGTATAATTGCATCATGCTGGCTGGCTTCATCCTGAGATTGACTTTCCGGTTGCATACATCTAATCATCGGCAGAAGCGCACATTGAAAAGTATTTTTCTAAACGATTCCAGCCTGGAAAGGTGCCAACCATGACTGTTTCCGAACTGGATCGACTGAAGCAGGAGAATGAAAAGCTCCTGGAGACCCTGGAAGTAAACCGCGTGGTCTCTTCCAGTTTGAATCTGGAAGTGGTGCTTGGAACCTTGATGGAAAAGGCCAAGACACTCCTGGAAGCAGAAGCATCCAGCTTGATGATGGTCGATGATGAGGTGCAGGAGCTGTATTTTCATACCGTCCGTGGCGAAAAGAGCGATGCGGTGCGCAAAATTCGACTGAAAATGGGAGAAGGCATAGCTGGATGGGTGGCCCATGAAGGAAAACCTGTGCTGGTGCCTGATTGCTCCCAGGACCCCAGGTTCTATAAGCGGGCGGACCAGCTTACGGAATTTGTAACGCGCAGTATGATGTGTGTACCTCTGAAAGCCAGGAAGCGAATCATCGGCACCGTGCAGGTCTTAAATAAGACAGGCGAAAGGCAATTCGATGAATGGGATTTGAAGATATTTGAAGTGATGGCCGATCAGGCTGCTGTGGCCATTGACAACGCCAGATTACATGAAATGGCCACTGTGGATGCCATGACCGGCCTTTACATGAAAGCGTATTTCCTTGCAAGGCTGGATGATGAGGTAAAGAGATTCAAAAACCAGGGAGTCCCTGTGGCGCTGCTGATGAGCGACATTGATCATTTTAGAGTGGTGAACAATGAATACGGTCATCAGGCTGGAGATGCGGCTCTGGTGGAACTGGCACAGGTTATTCTGGATACGGTACATGAGCTGGGCGGTGAGGATATGGCCGGCCGTTATGGCGGTGAAGAATTCTGTGTACTTCTGCCTGAAACCGGTCCAGAGCGGGCCATGGAAGTGGCCGAAAGGATCAGGAAAAACATCGAATCCAGGCCCATACCGATTGACGGCAAGGATGTGCACATTACCATCTCCATCGGAGTTTCATGCCTGCCTGAGCATAGAGACCATTTGCAGGTATCCGAGGATATGGTTAAGTTTGCGGACGAAGCACTTTATATCTGCAAGGACAACGGACGAAATTGTGTTGCCCTGTATGAACAACGGAATTGAAATAAAAGATCATTTTGCGATAGGAGATAGACATGCCTGATTTTTATCCATTTAGCCAGAAGGGATGCACAAACGACGAAGAAGTCTGGGAAAAGTCCGGACGCCGTGGACAGCGAGCCTTTGAGCTGGCAGCCATGGGCCTTCCCATCGTCCCCGGTTTTGTACTGGATTCTGGACTCACCCCTAACATGGCCAGTACGAACCTGGCCCCCATAGTTAAAGAAGGTGTTGGTGCCATCGAAGAGGGAATCGGCCGAAAGTTTGGCGATATTTCCAATCCATTGCTGGTGAAGGTAGTTGTAAGCTCCAATCTGAGCCTGCCCATCTATCCCACAGTATTTAACATAGGTCTGTCCCCTGTAACCATGGCTGGCTTTGCATCATTGATTGGCGAAAAGTCTGCCTGGTTCGAGTATTGCTATCTTCTGCGAACTGCAGGAACGAAAATCTATGATATTGAAGCAGCCCGATTTGATGAAATCCAGAAGAAATATCCGGATACCGTAGAAGGGCTGAAATCCTGTGCTCAGGAAATGCTCGGTCTGGTTGGCAAAGATAATATTCCCGACGACCCGTTGGAGCAACTGGCAGTAATCTGTAAGAACCTGGCCAAGCGCTATTATGATCCAGAAATGGATTCTGAAGATCCGGCAGCCCTGATAGTACAGGGAATGGTATTCGGCAATCTGGGCGAAGATTCTGCAGTGGGTATGTACAATACTCGCAACATCGTATCCGGTGACAATAACCTGGATGGAAGCTTCCTTCGCAATGTTTACACCCTGGAAAAGAAAGGGGACGATATCCATCAACTGGATTCTGCCTATCTGGACGAGCTAAAGAATATTGGCTCATCTCTGGAGAAGAAGTTCCGGGAAATCCGAGAAGTTAAATTTATCATCGAAAAGAAGAAGCTATGGCTTCTGAATCAAACCACAGTAGATCGAAAGTCCACTCAGGCTCATCTGCGAACCTTACTGGATCTTCTGAAAGAGGGTGTTGTAGAAGAGAAATGGGTCGTGGAGCAAATCCCTCCTGGTCAGCTGGCTACGCTTCTACACTCCGTTGTGGATCCTGAGACCATGGAAAAGATGCCCACCATTGCCGGTGGACTTACCGGTGCTCCAGGAGCGGCAGTTGGTCGAGTATTCTTTACTGCAGACCGATTGATGGAGGTACATCGTGAGGCGATTCAAAAAGGTGAGGATACACGTCTTATTCTTGTTGTTTCTGCCTCCTATGCAGAGGACGTAAAGGCCATCGAAGTGGGCCAGGGTGTAATATCCAATGAAGGTGGATATTCGTCCCACGCTCCTGTAGTGTCCCGATCTCTAGGAAAAGTGAGTATTGTTCAGCCTGAGATGAAGATCGGAGCTGATTACCTGGAAATTGACGGCCATCGCATCAATGAAGGTGATTACGTAACCATGGATGCGCCGGTTTACAAGGCTCCTACCCTGGGAATTGGAAAGGCAGATCTGATCAGTCCAGATATCCATACAAATGGACTGGTAGAGTTCATTGCCATAGTTAAGAAATACATCACAGACGATTTTCTGGTTCGTGCAAATGCCGACCTGGGCCGGGATGCCAGGACAGCCAAAACCATGGGTGCCTATGGAATCGGGCTGTGTCGTACCGAGCACATGTTCTTTGCAGAAGATCGTATTCAGAGATTCCGGGAAATGATTCTCTCCAAAACCGAGGAAGAGAGACTGAAGGCTCTGGAAGACCTGCGGCCCATGCAAAAGCAGGACTTTACAGACCTTTTTGCTACTATGGCTCCTCATCATGTAACCATTCGATTACTGGATGCTCCTTTGCATGAATTCCTGCCACGCAGTGAAGATACTTTGAACGATTATCTGAAGTATCTATCTAACAAAGGTGCCACCGCAGATAAGAAAGAAATCGAAGAGAGAATTGAAAGACTTCATGAATTCAATCCGATGCTGGGACACCGAGGATGTCGAGTAGCGGTAACGTATCCGGAAATCTATCATATGCAGGTTAAGGCTATCTTTGAGGCAGCCTGCGAACTCAAGAAGCAGGGAACAGATATCATTCCTGAAATCATGATTCCTATTGTGATGAACCCCAATGAGCTGAAGTTTATCAAAAACGGAAAGGTCATCGAGGGTAAATCGATCAAGGGGATTCGAGATATTGCCAAAGAGGTCTTCACGTCCATGGGAATCGAAGTGCCTTATAAAGTTGGAACAATGATTGAGCTGCCTGCAGCCGGTCTGCTTTCCGATGACCTGGCCCAGTATGCAGAATTCTTTAGCTACGGAACCAATGACCTGACCCAGACTACCTTCGGTTTAAGCCGGGATGATGCTAACTCCTTCTTCCCTGCTTATACAGAGTTTGACCTACTGGCAAACAATCCATTCCAGGTGCTGGGTAAGCCAGTTAAGGAATTGATTGGTATTTCTGCGGAACGGGGGCGGATTGTTCGACCGGACTTGAAGCTGGGTCTTTGCGGCGAGCATGGAGCCGATCCGGAAAACATTGAATTTTGCGTGGAAGCCGGACTGGATTACGTATCCTGCTCTGCTTACAGTGTGCCCATCGCATTGCTCTCTGTGGCTCAGCTCAATCTCAAGCGCGAAGCAGAAGCGAAATAGAAATGATCTACAGGTATGGCGATCCGGCAACGGATGGCCATGTCCGGGTCATAGGGAAATAAATTGAACTGCCGGTCCAATCATTCGGACCGGGTATTAGGGAAAGGCGGCTCCCGGAGCCGCTTTTTTACGTTTCACCGTCAGAGGGCCGTTCTGTAGAGCTGAAACTCATTGATCGGCATTGCCAGTTGCTGGTTTGTTTATTTGTCGCATTCCATGCAGAAGCATCCCGGTCAATTCCAGCAATTCCTCTCTGGTGAGCTGCAATGAAACACTACAAATATTTAATCGAAGATGGCCACAGTCGGCTCGGCAGAGGCTGCCAATCTCGCTTTTTGACAGAGCTCTCATAGTCTTAGCTCCCTGGCATCCTGAGCTTCCCAGTCCACGGATTGCATTGCATGGGCCATGCTGAAAAACTGCACCGCACTTAGATGTATTGTGGTTCTACCCACGGATAAATGATACTGCCCACAGCTGCAACGATCGATCTGACAGCTGGCATTTCGATGTAAATTCTGCACTTTATGTTCTGTTTCCATAGACCCTCCTGAGAGGCTACTATGAGCAACACGCAGAAATCCGTCAATTAAAATGAGACTCAGTCTCATAAAGTGAACTGCCGACACCTCTGTATCTTCCCGGATGTAATCGAAGGGCAGGGGGATGAAAGTCAAAGTCCAGGATTCGGATAGGACCCTGCCGCTAATGCCCGATATTCGGCTGCAGTCGCGGCAGGGTAAACTAAGACGGGCCAGACACGGCCCGAAATCGAAGTGCTAGGTTGTGGCGGATGGAGGGTGCTTCAACTGATAGCTCTTCACCATTCGTCCGAATATTACCACGGCAACGAATCCAGTGGCAAACATGACCAGGCTGTATATAGCAGGGGCCAGGGCCATCTTGGAATTCTTAATAATTTCAGCGGCGATGGCAATACCCAGGGTTCCATTCTGAAGGCCAGATTCCATGGATATGGAAACACCCATGCGTATATCCTTAAGTAGCAGCCGGGCTGAAAGAAATCCTAATAGCATGGTGGCGATGTTCAAAGCCAGGGTAGCAGGCCCCAGTGTCCTGAAGGCATCCACGATAATATCTTTTTCCTGAAGGATTGCGCCGGCGACTATCAGGATTAAGAGGATGGTGGAGAGTATGCGGACCGGCCGTTCTGCTTTGTGGGAAAGAGATGGCTTGAAGTATCGAAGCAGCATACCAATGGAAATGGGTAGAATCGTAATTCCTATCACTTTCAGCACTGTTTCAAGAACATCGATTTGTTTTGCCTCGGCTCCCATGAACTCCCCAATGGCAAAATTTACAATCAATGGTATGGTCAATACAGCCAGGCAACTGGAAAGTGCAGTGAGCGTGATGGACAGAGCAGTATTCCCGCGAGCCAGGTGTGCAAATAGATTTGAAGTTACCCCCCCGGGGCAAGCAGCCAGAATCATGATACCCACGGCATGCTCGGGTTCCAGATCAAATGAGGTCGCTATTGCGAAGCCAATAAGGGGCAGCAGAATGATCTGATTGGTGAGGCCCAGAAAAACAGGTCCCGGATATTGCAATACTCTCTTAAAATCGTCCAGCACCAGGGTAAGGCCCATGCCGAGCATGATAATGCCCAGGGCCACCGGTAGGCCCACACTTGTTAAAAAACTCTCTTCCATTAGTTTTTCCTTATTTGAATAGTTTTATATTTCAGTTCTGTTTCCGCTCAATTCGTTTCGGTGCAGATTCCAGACTCTTTATTTGAAATCATTCATGGACTGTGGCAAGCAAAATGTAACGCATTGAAGCCTCAGGCCTGCCTGCAACAGTTGTCTGCGCGTGTGTAGAATGGGGGATAGGAAGGCCTGGTAGCAAGGAATTACAGGGATGGGAATTAATGAAGAAAGGGCCGGATAACCGGCCCCTGGAATGCTCCCACTGGATGTGGAACCTTTGAATATGTCTCGAAATTAGCGAGCCGGAGCCGCTTCATGAGGAGCATAGACCTTCTGATACTTTCGCACTCTCTGGTAGATTTCTCGGGCATCCTTGATTAGCTCGGCCAATGTATCTGGAGTAATTGCCTGTTTTGGATCATCTCCGATGCCATGCTTGGGATCCACATGGGATTCAATGCATAGACCATCTGCACCGTAAGCCACAGCAGCCAGTGCAGAATGGGGTACATAGATGGATCGGCCCACGGAATGGGAAGGGTCCACTACCACAGGGGCCCAGGTTTTCTGTTTCAATAAAGGAGTGATGCTTTCATCCGGATGATTTCGGTAGCCGTCCAATCCTGGAACCGTACCCCGGGGGCAGAGCATTACATTCGGATTGCCAGCTGCCACGATGTATTCTGCCGCACAGATGAATTCACTGATAGGGCCCATATGCATGCTTCGCTTTAGCAATATCAATGTTCCCTTGCCCCGGGTCATGGAGCCTATCTTCTTGAGTAGAGAGTAATTAAGAGCATTGCGTGCTCCTACCTGTATCATTGGAACACCGGCATCCACGGCAATGGCCAACTGCTCCTCATCCATTACCTCGGTGTTCACCGGTAGACCTGTTTCCTGAGCAGCCCGGAGTAAAATATCTATCGCTTCATTCGATCCCTGGTAGGTATGAGGACTTGTTCTGGGTTTCCAGATACCTCCTCGAATTACATCCGCTCCTGCTTCTTTCACTGCATGTGCTGTTTCCAGAAAGTAGTTTGGATTTCTGGGATCGATGGTACATTGTCCGGCCACCACAAGCAAATCTCTGGTTAATACCTTGCCTCCAATACCAAACTCATGATTGTACAGTTCCGACTTAATATCCATAAGTTTGTAGGCGGACTGGATGGTATCCACCCGGGAAACATAGGACAAACCTTCCAGCCGGTTTATCATCAGCTCATG
Source organism: Leptospiraceae bacterium (assembly GCA_040217195.1). Taxonomy (GTDB): domain Bacteria; phylum Spirochaetota; class Leptospiria; order Leptospirales; family Leptonemataceae; genus UBA3465. Next base: position 93,073 of record JAVJNR010000001.1, read on the forward strand.
GCGTTCATCGCCACGAATCGCATAGATGGTGCGAGTGGTTCCCGGTATGGTACCCAGAGAACAGGAAAATTCGCTAAGAATTTCTTCCACTTCTTTAAACTGTTCTTCGGTGAATCTATCTTCTACGGGGATAATCATTTAATACTCCAGGGCCTATCCAATTTCAGGAAAAGGTAACAGTGCCTTCCACGACGACCTTTTTTCCGGTACAGGGGACTTACTCAATTATCGAAGACTACAAACTTCTTCTGCAGTCCTTTAACTCTCAGAGCTCAGGCAGATGGCAGTGCTTGAGTTCGCTGCGCTGGCAACCCATTTCGATCGCGGTTTTCGATTCTCTGCATCCATTCAGGGCCGGCCTTCTGGAAGACTCGGAGCTCTCTCTGACTGGCTGCATTTTCAAGATCTGATACCAGGTCCCGGGAATCACCAGCGTATCCTTTCCTGGCCAGACGGTAGAAGTAGGTGTCCAGGGAATTCAGGCGATTCTGCATTCCCAGGGCAAAGTACTCATATCCGGTACTTCTACAATGAGACTGCAGCCCGGTACCGCCTCCATCGCTTCCCAGCAGCAGTAGATCGTTCTGCGCAGCCGACCCGGCCAGAGCTACGGCCAGACCAGCCAGGTTGCCCACAGGATTGGATATGCATTGCCAGTCCTTTTGCTGTTCGGCTGGAAAATCCGATTCGTAGAGTACCTCACTTACTGTAAGAGATCTATGATACCTGGGTCCTGCAGAATAGGTTAACAGTTTGCAATTCTCATCCAGTTGCCCGGGCGGATACTCCGTGGACTGGGAAAAGGCATACTCTGCCTGAAGTAAATGGTAGCCGGTGGCCGGCGAAGGATCCACAGATAGTACAAAGTCTGGAATTAATCCTTTTGTCAGGCAAAAGCCAAGTGCCGTATCAGAGCAGAGCAGAATATAGAGTCTTCTATATTGCCGTAGCCAGGAAAATGGGGCTGATTCCAGGGCAGGGGCTGCACCAATAAATACAAAGGAGCTGTTTTCAGGCATACGAATGAAGGTATGCATCTCCTTACTGCGAATTCGGAAGTTCCTGGTCCAGACAGGCATCAATTTCTGGACGGTGTTTTCATTTCTGTCCGGCTGAAATGAGGCCTGGATTTCTGGAAAATGTCGCTGGTAGGTCGGCAGAATTCGCACTACAAATTGAGAGGGCGGATTCTGCCAGACTGCAGAATCCAGGTAATGGATATCTTTACGTTTGAGTAATTCCTCTAACTTTTTTTCAAGACCGACTCTGGAAGAGTTTCGCAGCTCCCTGCAGGGCTCATAGAGATAAACTGTGTGAGACTGGCAGAGAGAATCCAGAGCCGGTGTATTGGTAAGGAATGCATCAAGGACATATCCCAGTCCCAGTCCACAAAGCAATAGTGAGCCCCGGGGGCGGCTTTCCCTGGATCGAGAGGGGGATGCTAATTCTTCAAGCAGGCGATCTATAAATCGATGCGCTTCTTTCAGGGGGGCTCGGCTGGAATGAATACTGTGGCCGGCAATCTTCAGTTCAGGGCCAACCGGACCGGGAAGAATTTCCACCGGTCCTTGGATCTCAGGAAGAGAAAGACTCAGTCGTCCTCTTCCTCCTCATCGGTGTCGCTATCATCACTATCATCGTCATCATCAGAATCGTCCGAATCATCATCATCGTCGTCGTCATCATCATCAGAATCGTCTGAATCCTCGGCATCTTCAGTACCTTCAGAGAGCACATCCACAGGTTCTGTTTCTCCGATTTCATCCAGATCCTCTTCGGAATCATCGGTGACTGGAGCAGCGCTGGTGAGGATATCCATGGCCTCAATGCTGTCTTCATCCTGCAATTCTTCTCTGAGTTGCTGCCTGGCTTCATCGGTGATGAAACTATAACGGATCATGTCTTCAGAAAGGGCCATCATGGCCTGAACAGCAGGCTTTCGGTTCTTCCATTTACGGGGAATGTCAAGACGCTCAGCCTGATCAATTACCTCAAAGGCAGCCACTGCGGTGGCGTACTTATCGTTGCGGGTAATCTCTAGAAGTTTAAATATTTCGAATTCGCGGGGTTCTTTTGCCATAGAAAGACCTGAAAGGACGGGCTATGCCATGGGTGGAACGTCCCTTGCAGGAGTCAACAGGTTTTCCACATAATCCAGCATTTGAAGGGCCTGCAGGGTCTTCAAATGCCCTGGCAGATCCCCGCTACCCTGAACGGGGCAGCGGGGATTAAGAGAAATTCCATGCTTATCTTAGAGTTATGGGGACAGGATGGATTGCTTGCGCACTATTCCTGTTCGGAAAGCCAGCGTTCTGCTTCCAGAGCCGCCATACATCCGGAGCCAGCCGCCGTAACGGCCTGTCTGTATTTCTTATCCTGAACATCGCCCGCGGCATAAACGCCTTCTATGTTGGTCTGGGTGGTTCCAGGTACTGTTTTGATATAGCCTTCTTCATCCAGGTCAATTTGACCTACGAAAGGATCTGTATTGGGTTTGTGGCCGATGGCAAAAAACAGACCTCCCACATCCAGGGTCTTTGAGCTTCCATCCTTCACATTCTTTACCTGAATGGTGCGGATTTGCTTATCATCCCCTTCAGCGGCTTCTATGACACTGTTCCAGAGCATTTCCACTTTAGGATGTTCCACCAGTCGTTTGGCCATAATGGCTGAAGCTCTCAGTTCATCTCTTCTATGAACCACATAAACGGTGGAGCCATATTTAGTAAGATAGGTGGCTTCCTCGGCCGCTGAATCGCCGCCACCGATGACCGCAAGCGGTACATCCCGGAAAATAGGCAATGCGCCATCACATACAGCACAGGCGGAGATGCCTTTTTGCCAGTAGTTATCCTTACCCGGAATTTCTAGGGTCTTGGCGGTGGCTCCGGTGCTAATAATGACAGATCGTGCCAGAATGGGATCCTTATCTTCTTTGTATTGCGGCCAGAGCTTGAATGGTCGTTGGGAAAGATCTACTTTTGCAATGGTTTCTGTGATGATCCTGGTTCCGAACCGAACGGACTGAGCGCGCATTTTATCCATTAGCTCTGGTCCTGAAATCCCTTCCGGGAAGCCCGGGAAGTTCTCTACATCTGTGGTTGTGGTTAGCTGTCCGCCAGCTGCAATTCCTCCGGCCATAAAGCCTTCATAGAGTACAGGCTTTAGTTCAGCGCGGGCTGCGTATATGGCGGCCGTATGGGCGGCGGGGCCGCTTCCGATGATGACTACATTATGTATCTCTGACATGTGTATAGAAAGTGTGTCCGAGCCTCTGTCGTCACCGGTTTTTTATTTTCCTTTTGCTTTCCCGGCCATTTCCAAGATTGTCCTTGTGAAACCCCGGATCTGGACTCTGTCCGAAGTAAGAAAGGCATTACCTGAAATTAAACGGATTACCAATGAAGCTAGAAATCAGTTCGAAGAAGCAGAGAAGCGAATTCGAACTGATATCATGCCGGAAAATGTCCAGGAAGAGCAGGAAGCAAAACTTCAGGAGATCATGGCCGCCTGGGCTATGAGTATCATGGAACTTGGTGTCGAAGTGAAGGGCCCCTGGCTTGTGGACTTTGATCATGGTACCGGTTACTATTGCTGGCATCATGGAGAGGATGAATTATCCTTCGAGCATGGATACGATGAGGGTTTTGCAGGTCGTCGCCCTATTATAGAAGACAACCTGGAGGATCTGTAAAAAAGATGACCGGTCTATCATTTCGCATAGAGTCAATGCTCAGCCAGAATCAGCGGGCGTTGGTCATGCAGAGCCGGTGATCGAAGGAGCGGAGGGTAATCGTGAGCATAGAAACAGGATCTAAAGTAAAGAATCAAAGCGTGGTTCTGGAAGATGGAAGCAAGAAGAAGTTAAAGGAACTACTGGGGAAAAAAGGAATGGTTCTGTATTTCTACCCCAGGGACAATACTCCAGGTTGTACAAAAGAGGCCTGTTCCTTTCGTGATCATAATTCTGATATCAAAAAGCTGGGATACAGCATTGTAGGCGTGAGCGCAGACTCCGTAGAATCGCACCAGAAATTTATCGCCAGGCAATCTATTAACTTTCCTCTGATTTCCGATGAGTCCACGGAGCTGTGCGAACAATTCGGAGTGTGGAAAGAAAAGAATATGTATGGAAAGAAGTTCATGGGTATTCAGCGTGCAACCTTCCTGCTGGATTCCAATCTGAAAATAATTCATGCCTGGCCAAAAGTTAAAGTAGATAACCATACCAGAGAAATTATGGAAGTAATCAAGGGAGTGGGAAAATGACCGTTCGTTTTGAAGAAAATCCAATCAAGTTTAGCGTGGCCGACCAGTCTTCCATGGATCGAGTGACTACGATCCTGCCAGTTCTGGAGAAAACAGAGGCTGATACAATCACAGCATTCTTGAGAAAGCCCGAAATGAGGGAACGACTACAGAGGCAACTTTCCCAGGGTACCTTTTCGGGGAAAAATGGCTCCGTTCTGGACATCAGTGGAGAGGGCCTGATTCTAATCGGTGTTGGCAAAGCAGAAAGCTTTCATCCAGATAATCTACATTCCTCATTGCTGAAGTTCGCATCCAAATTGAAAGATTGCGAAAATAAGAAATGGATACTGGCATTTTCGCAGGAAATGGTACAGGCTATGGATGACTATGGTGCACTTTACAGCAACCCTGAACTGGATCCGTTGCTTGCACCTCGAGCCACCCGTGAAGTGAAACATCTTAAGAAGACCACACGAGGCGGATCAGCGGCCACCAAAGAATCAGATTCAGAGCCGGCCTATCCAGATTTTCGCGGTCCCTATGATTGGTCCGAGGCTGTTAATCAGTCCGTAGCAGCAATGTGCATTGGGATAGATTCAATGGATCTTCTTAAAAAAAGCAGGCAGAAGGCGGCTCGTCCTACGGGAAAAAGCAACTCTCCCTCCATAGAAGTAGCCATTCATGTAAACGGTGCTGATCGATCGGCAGTGCGAGAAGGAATCAAGAAAGGAGAAATTCTGGCTCGCTGTGTAAATGGAGCTCGAAGAATTGCAGCCATGCCAGGCAATCACATGGATCCGGCTCAATTCGAACAATATGTTCGGGGGCTGGCCAGAGATACTGGATTAAAGATCAAAGTATTCCAGGCCGCTCAGCTGGAAAAGATGGGATGCGGTGGTATTATCGCAGTTGGCAAGGGTTCGGCCATTCCACCTAGAATGATTGCTCTGGAATACACCCCTACCAGAACCAGAATTTCCGGAAAGCTGGCCCTGGTAGGTAAAGGAATCACTTTCGACACCGGTGGAATTTCTTTGAAGCCGCCAGGCGAAATGCATGAAATGAAATTTGATATGTGTGGAGCCGCGCTTGCTGTACATGCAATTGCCAGTGCTGCACTGCGAAAGCTACCCATGTCCGTTGTAGCATTGATTGGCCTGGCTGAGAATATGCCTGATGGAAATGCAATCAAACCCGGGGATGTCTATACAGCTTACAATGGAACAACGGTGGAGATTCAAAATACAGATGCAGAGGGTAGACTGGTTCTTGGTGATGTTTTATCCTACACATGCAAGCACTATAATCCAACCATACTGATGGATTTTGCCACGTTGACCGGTGCCTGCGTCATCGCTCTGGGACATGAGGCCACGGCAGTTCTCACAGGTTCCGATGCTCTGGCCGGTCGTATCGATACTGCCTCGCGAAAATCCCTGGAGAGATCCTGGAGAATGCCTCACTGGCAAATCTATGATGAAGGCCTGAAGTCCGATATCGCAGATACACGAAACATAGCCGGTCGTCCGGCAGGAACGGTTACGGCTATGAGATTTCTTTCCGGATTTGTGGATCCACATATTCCCTGGGCTCATTTTGACATAGCTGGCACTGCCTGGAGAGGCAATGTTAAAGGCGGTCAGCCCAGGGGTGCAACAGGCTGGGGGGTTCGTCTGATTCATCAATTTATGGAAGACCTGGTGAGTTGAGATAGCTCCCACCAGGAATAGACTTTCTTCTCAGGGGCCGCCGAAGTATGGGTGGCCCTTTTCATTTTCGTGCATCAACTATGCAGGCTCAGTATCCATGGTTTCTTCGGGATAGGTGCTAACTCCAGGTCGCTTCACACTTTGATGGATCTTGATCTTTGCTCAATTGTGAATAATCTATTACCTGCAAACAGGAATAATGTCAAACGCATGGCTGTGGAGCCTGCGAATCGGTTTAATACGGTATCCAAAAATTCCTATTCTGTGCAGGAATTCGATTCCTTCTAAAAAGGTATTTGAAATCTATCGGGCGGTTTGGAGATTCAATGCGTGACCCTTCGCTGGCAACAATTTGTTGCGAGTCTCCTGGTATGCCTGCTGGGTGTCTCGTTTTCAGGCTATACAGTCTGCCATGATGTCTGGAAAGAATCCCGGACTGGTTGGACTATAATTAACGTAGCACAGACTGATCCATTGGAGGTTACACAGAACGATTCCGGGCCTGGCTTTCAAAATAGTACGGCTTTCTCCGAATACTTCCAATCCAGAGGCTGCCAGGATAGGCATTGCATGCCGGAAAGCTTCCTGGATCATTTGCTGGAAAAGGGCGGATCGATCTGGAAAGCTACATCTGCACTTCTCATTTTTCAATCTGTAGAATCCTGTTTTGAACTGGATTTGATGCAGGTTTCTACCATTAATCCAGCACATAGAACTATCCAGGTCTCCATTCGCCGACTGCTTCCTCCCTCCCATGCTCCTCCTGCTGCATAAAGGCACAAACCCTTTTGCAGGAGGAAAAATTGAAACCATTAACCATTCGATATTTAATTCCATTGACCGGTCTATTCGCTTTCGCAGGATTCTTATCCAACTTAAGTGCAGAGGACTCACCGGATAAACAATCCATCGAGAGTCCGGAGTGCCCGCTCAACGGTCCGTCAGATGCACTTAAGTGCGCTTTGAACAGAAATCCAGAAGTGCTTCATGCCAGAATGCGCTTTCAGGAAAGTCAGGCAACAAAGGACATTGCCGATAACGTACCCAATCCATCTCTGGCCGGGCAGTACATGTTTTCTTCGGGCGAAGCGGAACTGGAATACAGGCATGTGATCGAACTGGGTGATAGAAGGGAACTTAGAACCAGAGAAGCAGATGCTGAGATTCGCTTGCGAGCCCTGGAACTGGAGATGGCCAGGCAGGATACCATTCTAAGCACAGTCATGGCCCTCTATCAGCTAGAACATATACAAGAAGAGTTGAAGTACCTGAACGAAACCATCCAGGCCTTTAATGCAGCCATATATCGATTGTATCGACTGCCCAGCCGGGATGCGAATCAGAATACAAGTCTATTTACATATCTAATGGCCCGGGATTCCCTTCGGCAGCAAAAACTGGAAGCCCAGGACCGATGGAATCAGATCAGACGTAATCTGGAAGTTAAACTGGGCCGCTCCCTGGATGACCAGGATCTTTCGCGAATCGCAGCGGGACATCCTCAAAAATGGCCGGCTATATCTGAAGATTTCGGGAAGTCCCTGGAACAGGCCCATGCCAGTCAGGAAGTTTCCCGGGCAACCTATAGCCATCGATTGGAGTCCAGTCGTATCTGGCCGGACATAACCATCGGTCCCAGGATTTCGCTTCAGAAATCTCAGTCCGGTGGATTTTATTCCAGAGAACGTAGCAGCAAAGAATTAGGACTGAGCTTCTCGGTGACTCTTCCTCTGTACAACCAGTATACCGGTGAGCAGGACAGGGCCCGTGCCCGGGAACACTCGAGCGAAATCCAGAAGGAGAGAACAGATCGGGGCATTCAAAGCGAATACAGGTACATCGTTCGTTCTTACAGACAACATGTCAGTGGCCTCAAAACTTCGCCCACAATGCGTATCCTCGAAGGAAGAAGGTATGCCGTTCTGGGTTATCTTCGTCGAGGCCTGTTGAGCCCGGCCCTGTTGGTTGAATTTCATAGAACCTACGGAGAACACGTGCATCAGTACCATGCAGCACAGCTAAGAGCTTTGAGCATGCTCTGGAGAAGCTATGCTCTAACAGGGAGAATCCTGGATGAAGAGATTATCGAAAGTATTAAATAATAGGTTCTGCAGAACTACTTACAGGAATGGTTGGATTCCTTTTCTCAAATTGACCATTGTTCTACAGTGCATCGCTTTTCTGATCCTACCGGGCTGCAAAGGACAATACCAGCAATCCGATTCCGGGAAATCCACGGAGGATAGCCAGAAGATATCGCAGCCACAGGATAGTCATGGCCATTCTCATTCCGGACATGGACAGTCCCGAAATACTGGAAAGGACATGGCCATTATTGAAGCTGATGAAAGTCGAGGCATTATCCTGGCTGCGAAAGCCATTAAAACCTGCAATATTCGATTCTCCAGTCCGGGCGCTTACGGTTTGGAAGATTTACCGGCCACTTCCCATGTTCGGACAGGTCAGGCCATACTTGTTTACGTAAGGATCAGTAACCGGATCTTTCCAGTGCTTATTTCAGGCACCATCGATGGGATCCCGGGACTTCGCTCTAAAGGTGAGGTGCCTTTCGCAGAGGTTGAAGTCGTTATTCTAAACGCAGATTTAACTCATCTGGGCTACCTGGAAGCATTTGGTGCCTCGGGTTCAGGTCATGGTCACTGATGAACCTGGACCTGCGATTCATTGTTCCATCACTTTCAATCAGGAGATTTCATGTTTGATCGAATCCTTCGATATTCTGTATTTAATCCGGCAGCGGCCATCATGCTGGCCGCGACCTTGCTTCTGGGAGCTATAGTTGCCTATCAGTATTTGCCCATCGATGCAGTCCCGGATATAACAAACGTCCAGGTGCAGATAATGACCAGAGCCGAATCTCTGGATGGAGAAACCATTGAGGCCAACATTACCTATCCCATAGAAAGCAGCATGGGGGCGGTTCCCAGAGTTCAGGAAGTGCGTTCGGTTACGCGCTTTGGTCTTTCCGTGGTTACCGTAGTCTTCGAGGAAGGCACCGACATCTACCTGGCACGTCAGCTGGTTAACGAGCAGCTTTCCACTCTGGATCTGCAGGGTTATAAGCCCAGGATGGGCCCCATTGCCACCGGACTGGGAGAGATCTATCATTACAGTTTAGATGTTAAAAATCCGTCCAGCGATCCGCAAAAGCGTCTGGAACAATTGAGTCGGCTTCGCACGATCCAGCAGTGGGATATTAAACGAAGGCTGCTTTCCGTGCAGGGAGTGGCAGAAGTGAATACCATTGGTGGATTTGAGGAAGTCTACTTTGTGCAGCCGGACCCTGCACTCATGGCTCGATATGGAGTTCATTTCGATGACATCAAACGAGCTCTCATTGAAAGCAATCGAAATGCAGGAGGGGGCACTTTTCAGCAATCTGCCAATCAGCTCATAGTCCAGGGTGATGGTCTGGTGCGATCTACTGGAGAAATTGAATCTCTACCTCTTAAACAACTACCGGATTTGACCACTTTACGAGTGGGTGATGTGGCCCGGGTGGGTCTGGACCGGGAAGTGCGCACCGGAGCTGCTGTAATAAACGGTGAGGAAGGAGTTCTGGGTACGGTATTTATGCTCCTGGGGGAAAACAGTCGAACTGTATCCAACCGAGTGGACCGCCAGATGCAAGAGATTCGTGCCGCACTACCCGAAGATGTGGAATTAAGAACTCTGTACAATCGCTCTTATCTTGTGGATGGCACCATTGAAACAGTTCAGGAAAATCTGGCTTTTGGAGCCTTGCTTGTAGTTGCTATTTTGCTTTTTCTAACAGGAAATATTCGAGCAGCTCTCATTGCCTCTGCTGTGATTCCTTTATCTCTTGCAGCAACTCTTATAGGAATGTATTTTACCGGAGTATCGGCCAATCTGATGAGTCTGGGGGCTCTGGATTTTGGTATCATCATTGATGGAGCTGTTATTGTAATCGATCAATGTGTGCATCGTGTTCAGCGCAGACGAAATGAACTGGGCCATGACCTGGATAGAAATGAGATTCGCCAGGCGGTTGCCTCGGCTTCGGTGGAAATTCGCAGGGCAGCAGGATTCGGCCAGATAATCATTCTAGTGGTCTTCCTACCAATGTTCGCATTAACCGGAATCGAAGGTAAGATGTTTCGACCCATGGCTGCTGCTTTTTGTTTTGCTTTGCTGGCCGCCTTTGTCCTGGCTTTTACTGTTGTTCCTGCTCTGGCTGGAATCTTCTTAAAAAGTTCCTCTCGAGAGTCCAGAATTACTGCTTTGCTGGAAGATTACTATTCCAGGATGTTGGACCGGGCTTTCGAGTTTCGTAAATTGGTTCTGGGTATTGCAGTAGCTCTCATCGCCATCGCTGCTATTGCATTGAGTACGCTTGGAGGGGAGTTTATTCCCCAGCTATATGAAAGGGCCATTGCCATGCAATTTGTTCGTCCACCTTCCATTTCACCGGAAGCTTCGGTGAAGTTAGAAGAGATATCGCATGGAGTTATTCAAGAGTTCCCTGAAGTGGATCAGGTGTTTACCCGGATTGGGTCGGCAGAGATTGCCACAGATCCAATGGGAGTGAACCTGGGAGACTGCTACATAATGCTAAAGGCCAGAAGCCAGTGGCCAGCAGTGCAGGGCAGGGTAAGAAGCCCGGATGAACTTAGAACTGCATTGCGCCAGGAGCTGCAGAGTCGAGTACCGGGACAGCGAATTCTAATGAGTCAGCCAATTGAACTGCGGTTCAATGAATTGCTGGAAGGAGCCCGGGCGGATCTCACTTTGAAGATTTATGGAGAAGACCTGAGAATTCTTCAAGATCTCAGCGAAAAAGCGGCCGTAATTGTTTCATCCATTCCCGGAGCCGGAAATGCGGAGCCAGAGATTCGAGGACAGATACCGGTAATTCGAGTGGAACCGGATCTCCAGGCCCTTCGCAGCCTGGGGCTGAGCAGAAAGGAAGTACTTGATACACTTTCCATGGGCCTGGGAGGCGAAGACACCGGGTATCTTTATCGTGGCGTTCGCAGATTTCCCATTCGACTTCGGCTGAATGAGAGTCAGAGAAACCTGCAAACCCTTGAAAGTTTACCTGTGGGAACCACAGAAAGTTCCACAGAACCTCTTGGAACTCTGGCAAACATACGAGAGATCAAAACATTTGAGATGATCAAAAGAGACTCCATGCAAAGAAGGGGGGCTATTCTGATCAATCCGGAAACTACCGATACGGAGGGCCTGGTGGAAGCAGCGCAACAGGCTCTGGACGAGCAGCTGGATCTACCGGCCGGCTATTTTATGGAATGGGGAGGTAGTTTCAAGAATCTGCAAAAAGCCCGTCAGCGACTTTCCATAGTTGCACCTCTGGCATTTCTTATTGTATGTTTGATGATCTATTCTGCTTTTCGCGACTGGGTGCGAACGATTCTGGTACTGGCCGGAGTACCTTTCGCTCTGGTAGGCGGAGTCATTGGTCTGGCTATTTCGGGACAATCCTTGAGCATTTCTGCCTCAGTGGGTTTCATCGCTTTGTTTGGTATTTCGGTACTGAACGGCGTGGTACTTATGAGTCGCTATCGGGATCTAGCTGCTACCGGCATGTCCGGTCGGGAACTGGCCATATCGGGAGCGAAAAGCCGATTACGCGCCGTGGCGATGACGGCTTTAACGGACATATTCGGATTTATGCCCATGATGCTGGCCACCGGCCTTGGTGCCGAGGTGCAACGTCCCCTGGCTACGGTTGTGGTCTGCGGAGTCTTTACATCGTCTTTTGTAATTCTTTTTGTACTACCCCTTATGCACTCTTTGTTGGAGCCCTTCCTTAAGGTGGATTCAGATTCTTGAAATCATGGGGAAAAACACTCAGGGAGGCGATGTTCAGGCTTCAGTGATGGAAAGGCATATTCATACTCTGGGTATTCGTTTCCTGGGTACTGAGCGTGCCACTGCCTATCTACCGGGCTATCTGGCCCAGGGTATTTTGAATGGAAGAAAGGTACCCACCGGAACTGTGACTCCGCTGGATTTTATCGAAAGGCATGAGATTGATCACATTCTGGCAGATCTGGCCTCCATAGATGGAGTTGATGTTTATCGCATCAATACAGACAGAACAAGCTTCGGCAGAGGGATGGGGAGCCAGAACACCAGCCCAGAATAGTACAATAAAAAAGGGGCCGAAGCCCCTTTGCTTTGCAAAGCCTTTCTGGATTAATCTTCCAGTAGATTATTGAGACTATCTAGCAGTTGTTCCACAGGCACTCCATAGCCCATGCAAACCTGCTCAATGGTTTCCAGCTCATTGATGGAGCAATGAGAACAGCCCCCCAGATGATAACTGGAGAACACGATGGCCGCTTCTGGATGAAGCTGCATGGCTTCTCCGACAGTCATGTCTGCTGTAAACTGTGATTTTTCTTGAACGTCCGATGACATGTTATCCCTCTCTTACCGCCCTGATTATTCAGATACGGCCTATTTTGGGCCCGAGGCCCCTGCGCTCAGTGTATACCGAGCGCACAGTATACTGATGCAAAGGAAGGCAAAAAGCCGGTCCTGGTCAATAAAAATACAATCATGTACCTGCTTCATCCGTCCAAAGCCATAGAGGTTAAACTGGTTGTCATAATCCTTTCGGAACATTGTCTGGAAGCATGAACATGGACCAGAATGCCCATCCTCACCTGCTGGAAGATCTACAGGGTTTCTCCAACCATTCAGGTGAATTTATGATCCGGATCGAGGGCCGATTTGAGTCCTCGCATTATCTTTACAGATATTTTCCGGATGGTTCGGACGAACCTGTGCATGGTCATTCATGGCTGGTAGAGGTTTTTCTGGCGCGCACCGACGGGGGATTGGGCGCGGACGGTATTAGCTACGATTTTCTCTCTGCTCGATTGCGGCTCAATGAGCTGGTGGATCGGATGGAGCATGTGTTAATAAATAATCTGCCGGAATTTGAAGGAATCAATCCAACGGCAGAAAACCTGGGTCGCTGGTTCTATGCGGGCCTGAAGGAAGTGGTGAATAAAGAGGGTGCATGCGTTCGGGAGATTCGAATTCACGAGGGGCCGTCCAATTATGCGGTATTTCGTCCCTCGAAATTGGAAGCTTGATTCTCAGGCTTACCGGCGCCATGCTTTAAAAACCGGTCCTTTCTATTTGCCATTTGGTTTCGCCGGATGTATGGCCGGACCATGTCAGAAATCTCCTAAAGCGTTATCCGCGTATTTATGTTCCTTGATACTCATGTTGGCCTTGGCGGGCCCTGCGAATGCCCGGACATTCCTGATGGATGAGGGTTTTAGCAGTACCGACCTGCAAGGCGAATTGGAAGTATTTGTGGACACCTCCGGTCAGCTGAAGGTGGAGCAAATTGAAAGAGCCAGTTTTCAGCCCGTGGGCGATGAAGTCTGGAATCGGGGGCTGAGTTCATCCAATCACTGGCTTAAATTCTCAATCAAGAATGGAACCGACCTGGGCGATCCAGTTTACCTGGAGGTATTCTATCCTTTGCTTGATTACGTGACCCTGTTTCGTTCCGGCCCCGGCGGAAAATATGAACCAAGCGCCACCGGCGATATGCTTCCTTTCGCAAAACGTGAAATGGAACATCGAAACTTTATTTTTGTTTTGAGGATTCCACCAGGTCAGACCAGAGAGTACCTTCTAAGGGTTAGCAGCCATGGACCGCTTCAGGTACCGCTCAGAGTGCGTAGCGCCCAGGATCTTCTACAGAAAGATCGCACCGTTCAGTATGCCCAGGGATTATATTTCGGTATCATGCTGGCCATGCTTCTGTACAATGCATTTCTGTACATCACCGTTCGCTACAGCGGCTATCTGCATTATGTATTCTACATTGCCGGTCTATCTCTCTTCCAGCTGCTCTATCATGGATACTTTTTTGCCATCTTTATGCCCGATTACCCTGTCCTGGTAAATGAGGCCTTGATTTTTTCTATCGCATTCATGCTATTCTGGGGGATTCAATTCAGTAGAACTTTCCTGAATACTCAAAGATACGATACCATGCTGGATCGTCCTCTTCTGGTATTGCAGACTCTGGCCGTGGTTGGTGGCCTGTCCAGCTTTATCCTGTCCTATCAGATCGCCCTAAATTTCGCTGTTCTCTCTTCGGTTACCTTTGTTGTATTCATTTTCGTTGCAGCGCTTCGTAGATTGTATAGAGGCTACCGACCGGCCAGATTCTTTCTCATCGCCTGGACCACTCTTCTAATGGCCATTCTAGTGCTGGCCATGAAACAGTATGGATGGATCCCTTATTCATTCTTCAGTAACTATGCAATGCAAATCGGTTCCGGTATGGAAGTGATCCTATTATCTGCGGCTCTGGGCGATCGAATCAAAACCATAGAAATGGACAAAAAGGAGGCTCAATCGTTTGCCTATCAGAGCTTGAAAAAGGCGCATCATATCAAGGATGAATTTCTTTACAACACATCGTTGGAGCTGCGGGAACCAATTGAAGGCATTGTAGGAATGACCGAAGGGCTACTTGAATTGAGCAGACGCAGTGAGGATCGACCAGGGCGGATGGAGGAACTTAGAGACGGTCTTAGCGTTATTGCATCCACAGGCACCATTGTTAGTGGTCTGGTAAACGATATCCTGGATTTTTATCGAATCAAAAATTCGGAAATCTATCTGAACAGAACATCGGTTTCGCCTGCCAGTGTAGTGAGCGTAGCCATGGATCTGTGCAGACCCTGGGCTGTGGCCCGGGGAATTGAAATGAGTACAGATATACCGGAGTCCATAAATCTGCTTTATGCAGATGAGATTCGCCTGCGACAAATACTGCTGAATTTGCTCAACAATGGCATTAAGTTTACTCAGGAGGGCTCGGTAACGGTTCGTGCCCGGAACCTGGACCAGTTCGTAGAGTTCACTATTGAAGATACAGGCTCTGGCATTCCTTCTGATGCGCTGGAGGACATATTCTTTATATTCGAAAGGCCGGAACTTGCTGCAGGAAGAAAGGGTGGCAAAGGCCTGGGACTGACCATTACGCGAAAGTTGATTGAGCTACATGGAGGAATGATTCGAGCCGAATCATCCAGTGAGGGAACCAGGATGATTTTTACAATTCCCCGAAGCCAGTCCAACCATCCTATTTTGCCAGGAATGATACCTTCGAAAAAAGGCGTGGATCCAGTCTCGGACTTTATTCCAGCTCATGAGGGCAGCCATACAATCCTTATTGCCGATGACGATAACATACATTTGAGAGCACAGGAGCGAAGGCTAATACAGGCCGGATTCAGAGTGTTATCCGCCGGAAACCTTCAGAGTTTGAAAAAGCATGTGGCCAGGGAGCCTGTGGATCTTATGATCATCGACCTGTACCTGAATGGACAGAATGGCTACGAGCTCTGCCGGGAAATCCGTCAGGATTTTTCTCTCTATGAGCTACCGATTATTATTGTGGGCAGAGGTAGAAGTCAGGCAGAGCTGGAGACTGCCATGGATAACGGGGCCAACGACTATATTTCCCGGCCTGTGGATCGGGTGGAACTATTAAGTCGAGTGCAAATGCTTCTTGAGTTAAAGGATTCCATTCTTGAGAGGGAACGTCTTCTTAGCTTTGAAAAGGAACTGGATGTAGCTCGTTCCATCATGGAGAAGCTTCTACCGTTGAAGCCCGAGTTCCCGGATAGCCTGGATGTATCTATTCTGTATTTGCCTGCAGGCTCCATTGGTGGAGATATATATGATTTTCGCAGTGAAGAATGGTTCAATGTCTTAATCGCCGATGTCACCGGTCACGGTGTACCGGCTGCACTGTATGCCTCCATGGTAAAGATTGCACATAACGTGGCCCTGCGGGAAGGACACTGCAAACCGGATGAAATTCTAGAAAGTATTCATGGAACCATTCGAAATCAACTTGGCGAGCACTTTGTTACGGCAGGCTATTTAAGAATCCATCCGCAGTCTGGCCGGTTGGAGTATAGCAGGGCCGGGCATCTTCCTCTGCTCATTTATCGCAGGATCACAAATGAGTTCATCGAGTTGAATCCGGGGGGGCGACTGCTTGGACTTGTGGATGAATTGAATCTTCAGCGCGAAGAGCTCCAGGTTCAGTCTGGTGATAGAATTTTTTGTTATACAGATGGAATCCATGAAACTCTGACCGAGCAGGGAACTCACTTTGGAGATCTAGAATTTAGAGCCCTGGCCGCTGAAACCATTGAACTTGGGGCGGATGCCACTATAGAAGCTATCTGTGATCGATTGTCGGAGCTTGGCGAAATCTCAGGCCAAATTGAAGACGACCGAACTATGATTCTAATCGATGTAAAGTAGCTGCGAGTGGTCAGGTCAGACGACTCGCAGCCCGGAATGTATTAGCTGTTGGACGCGATGACTGATTTTACCACAGCTGGATCCAGTTTCATTCGCTCAGCGATTAGATCCGGTTCCCATTTATGGTTTAGATACAGGCTCAGGATACCTTCCTTCTTCCAATCAGAAAGTGAACTCTGGGAACGTCCGGATTTTCGATTTCCTGCAGTGGCCGGTTCCCTGGAACCATCGGCCCGGGAAAGCTCGAACTGTTCTTCCATTTGATGAACCCGTTCTGCTTCTTCCAGCATACGATCTACAGTCTGATAAAAAGCTCCCAGGCGATCCATTTTTTCGTCTGCTTCGGACAGGATGCTTTCCAGTTCGGTTCGTACCACTTCTCCGGAGGACTGAATGCCCTCTATCTTTCGTGCCATGGAGCCAATCTGGCTTTGCTTCGCTTCCAGGTCAGACATGAGCCCTTCCATTTGTTCGAATCTGGATTCTACTCTCTGAATCTCAGTATCCAGATGCTTCAAGGTATTGGCACGGCTTTCCATTTTTTCCAGGTCCTGCTCCACATTCTCTGTGCGCATTTCCATTCTTTCCATCTGGCCCATCATTTCCCGGGCAAAGTCTCCTGCAGTAACTGCTTCTTTGCGGGATTTTTCAATGTGGCGAATGGCGCCTTCGATGAACTTTCGTCGCTCATTTAGATCTTTGAAGAAGTCTTCAAAGGTTCGGCGATATTCTTCGAATTTCATCATTCTTGCTTCAATCTTTTCTGCAACTTTTTCGGCACCCTCAACGGTTACGAATTTGGCCATCAGTTCTTCCATTCTGTATTCAAGATCCTGGAAGCGATTCTCTACTTTACCAATTCGTTCCTTGCGGCCTTCCAGTTCTTCCAGTTCTCTATCCAGAATCTCTCTGCCTTCTGACAGAGTATCGATTTTCTCGAAGAAATCGGAAAGGTTTCTGCGTTCTTCCCTGGCCTGATCCAGCCTTTCAGATAGAGTGCGAACCGAATCATCCAGGGAATGGGCCAGTTCATCAGCTTTTTCAACCATGGAGAGTTTTTCTTCAAAGGCTGCTATTCTGGTCTGATCTCTTTGCATCTGGCGGAAGATCTCATCTTTGATTTCGGTCATTCGATCTGATTCTTCCGTAACTTCCTGCTTCATGCGAGAGAATTTATCGCGGGCTTTATTGACCTCTTCTTCCATACGATGCATGGATTGTTCAATATTCTTGGAAGTTCGTTTTTCCAGTTCGTCGATGTGTAGCTGACCCCGATCCACCAGATGACTGATTTGAGAGCTGATCTTTTCATCCAGGGTATCATTCAATCGACCCAGTTTTTCATCCTGTTCGGACAGGAATCGGGATGCTCGTTTCTCCAGCTCTTTCAATAGTTCATCTCTTGCATCCAGTATGTCGGATTTTGCCTGATCCGACTGGTCCTGTAGTTTATTTCTGGCTTTGGAAAGCTCTCTTGTATGCTCTTCCACAGCTCCAAGAACATCTACCAGTTCCTCTTTCAGTTTATAGAAGTCTGCGCGAGATTTATCCATTTCGCGCTGTTGATCCCGGGCTGTATCTTTGAGGTCTTCGCCCAGTTCCTGGGTTTTTCGTGCCAGCGCTTCTTTAAGGCGATCGGAAAGTCCTTCAAATTGCTCGTATAGCTCTTCATAATTACGTCGAGCTTCTTCAATTTTCTGCTCTTCTTCCCGGGCCGCTTCATGAAACTGTCGGCGGCTGTCCTGGAGTATACCCTGGAGCTGTTCCTGCACAGAACTGGATTCTGTGCGCATTTCCTGGCGGATTCGCTCTGCATCGGCACCCAGTGCCTGAACCTGCTGCTTTCGCACGCCTTCTATGTTCTCATCAAGGCCTTCCAGTTTTTCCTGCAGTGCTTCCAGTTTTTCCGCTTCTATCTGGGACCAGTGCTCTTCCAGCTCCTGCATCCTGGTTTCCAGAGTTTGTTTCTGAGTTTCGCCTATCTTGAGTAGACGATTTTCTATAGCCAGGAATTTCTCCTGAAAGTTTTGAATTTGATCGGCAATACCGGATGCCATGCGACGAGTTTCGTTTAAAATCTCATCCCTTCGAGACATGGTTTCCAGGCTGAATCCATCCAGTTCATTGCGGATTCGCGCTACCTCATCCTTCATTGACTCCACTGAAGCCTGACGGATGGATGCCAGCCCGGATTCCATTCCATGAATTCGTTCGTTATACAATCTTTCCAGAGCGGTGAAGCGATCTTCCAGCCTGGCTTTTTCGATTTCCCATTGCTCTTCTACTCTCTGGTCCGTGGATTCTACACGATCGCTCAATCTCTCGATCTGAGAGATTTCATCGTCCAGCCGTTTATGAATTTTATCTGACCGGTCATGAAGTATGCGAAGTGATTCCGTTTCCTGATCCACAAATCCGCGAGTTTTTTCTCGGGCTTCTTCCAGCAGTTCGCCCAGAGCTTGATCCAGCTCTTCTCTGGTGCTGCGGGTTTTGTTCTGAAGATCGTCCTGAACTCCTTGCACTCGGTGATCCAGTTCTTCAATTTCGCGGCGCGTACTGTTGATTCTTTCCAGACCATCTTCCAGAATGTGAATCTGTCCCTGAACTTCCCTGGCATTTCCTGCGATTTCATGAAGCTGTCCGGAAAGGCTATCAATGCGCTGCCGGTCTTCCTGTAGACTTTGCAGCCTGGTCTCGAACCCGTCCGCTTCTTCCCGGAGGCGGTCCAGGGTCTGACGAGACTGATGAAACAGCATCTCAAACTCCAGGCTGGCATCCTTCATGGACTGAAGATGCTCCTGGGCAGATTTTTCCAGTTGCTCGATTTGCAGTTCTCCGATTCTCTTGATCTGAGTCAGTTGATGGGCCGGACGGTCCAGCTTCCGCAGGAATAGAGAAAAGGCAATGGAGCCCAGAAAAGATATGGCAATTAGTGCGAGGGTCATGTCCCAACTCCCGGATTATGTCGCATGAATGGTTTACACTTGCCCTGTACAGGGGCCTGTAAAGCAAATTTTATGTCGCTATATAGAAGAAAGTTTGAAACGCAGCGCTGATAGGAAACAGGGGAGTAAGGAGGCCAGAGCCGCCAATGAAAGAGGATTCCAGAAAGAAAAGAGCCAGTCATTTGAGACTGATTAAACCCGAGTCGGAAAACACTTCTGATGATGGACTAATTGAGGAGGAGGAAGACCGGAATTGTGAATCGCAACAAGGGGATTTTGGCCCGGGTATTGATGTTTCTACGGGAGACTCCGGAGCAGGGTTCGGTGGCGGTACCGAAGATTCGGATGAAGTGGGTTGGTCCGGTGACACGGCGAAAAAGCGAGATGGATCCGCAACCGGACAGGGGCTTTCGGATCTGCTAACGGATCGAGATGAAAGGGCCCTTGCCAGGTATTTAGGTACACGCGAAAGAGCTCCCACTGAGGTGCGCCAGTACCTGACGCGCAAAGGCATCCTGAAAACCTGGCATGACTCGATTCTGGATCGACTGATGGAAATGGATCTCATAAATGAGCAACGATTCTGCTTCAATCGAATCGAGCATCGTTTGAAGTCCGGCCAGGGCCCTCGGAGGATTGAGCAGGAGCTGGGCTCCCTGGGAATCGATCGTTACGTTGCCCGGGACAGTCTGGCCTCGGTGGAAAGGCATGAATGGGAAGAAAACTGCCTTGAAGTAGCATCGGAAAAGCTGGAATCCATTATGGACCGGGAAGATAGCTACTGGAAGGTGATGCAATTTCTGAACTACCGCGGTTTCGAGTCCGTCCATATAGAGTGGGCCATAAATGCTTTGAAGGATCGTTACCCTCTCTGGGCCAAACGATTTTCCAGGGGCTAATCACCCTCTGAAATTGACTATAAATCGTCTGGTTCTTGAATATCCCGGGATTTCAATTTGCACTCCGTCAGGGGGCCCACCGAAACCTAAAAATGTGGATTGACCAGGCTTGCAAATCTATCTAAGATACAGTTATGCCAGAAAAGATTCACCATGCCGTACCTGCAGGAAAAGAAGAACCTAGAGATTCTGAGCAGGAAGAGAAAGCCACCGGATGGCTTAGAATCGTCTGGATCGTTGTCGCAGTTCTATCAGGAGCTTACATCCTGTACCCTGAACCTTCCGATCTATTTCCCATCATAGGCTGGCTGGACGAGGGATTGGCCGCAGTTTTCCTGACAACGGCCCTGGGAAAGCTTGGAATTCGCATACCCATCCTGGATGCATTCATTCGTCGAAAAGGCCGAAAGAGTAGCAAAGCCAGCGCAAAAGATGCGAGCTAAAATACGTTGTTATTGCGGCTTCGCAGCCTGATACTCAAAGCGTTTTTGCGTACATCCGCACTGAACTCTAATATTGTTGGGGTTGAGTTTACCCCGCTTATGCAAAACCCTCACCCTGGACTATCTTTGATCCATGGGAATGTAGCTTCTATGCATCTTCCCTGTGTAGACCTGGCGAGGACGAAAGCTGCGTCTTTCGGTTTCATTTCTCTGTTCCAGCCAATGCGAAAGCCAGCCGGATAATTTTCCGATTACTCGAATCACGTTATTCATTTCGGACGGTATGCCCAGCAAATGGAATATCAGAGCCGAATAAAAATCCAGATTTGGATACAGCTTCATCTCCTTGAAAAATGGATGGCCCATTGTATACTCTTCCACTTCCAGTGCCTTACGAATCAAAGGAGACTTCATTGCATCTGGGTGGTTCTTCCTATACTCATGAAAGATTCTTCGACTGATGGTTGCCCGGGGGTCTTCTGGCCCATAGGCAGAATGGCCCAGGCCGTTTGAGATGATTGGTTGGCCTTTCTTAATGAATCGATCGAAATACTGGTCCGGGCTTTCGGAATTCTGAATCATTTCCCGAAGAAGTACGATGGGCGGTAAATTCGCATCGGATTCTCGAGCGCCCCAGAGAGTCATGATTCCTGCATTGATGCAGGCGAACAGGTTTGCCCGGGTGCTTGCCACAAATCGCATGGTAGTGGTTGCTACATTGTATTCATGGTCACTATAAAGAATCAGGATCTGATTCAAAACACGATCATCAGCATCGCCTACGGTGTGTGCTTCTGCCGGAACTGCAAACATCATATTCAGAAAATTCTTACAATAGGGCAACTCGTCTCGCGGATAGATCGTGGGTTGACCAACGGACTTTTTGTAGGCCCAGGCAGCCAGGGTTCGCACTTTGGCCAGGAGTCGGGTACGAACATCGACTCCTTTTTGAATATTTTCTTCAAAGCTTTGCGGATAGTAGCTGGATAGTGCCGTTACCATCGTTGCTAGAATTGCAAGAGGGTGGGCATTGCCAGGAAAGGAATCGAAAAAGTTCCGCATGGATTCATGGATCATGGAATGCTTGGACAGGGAACGGGAATATTCGTCCAGCTCAGATTGAGTGGGAAGCTCACCTTTGCTTAACAGGTAGGAAGTTTCCACAAAGCTGGAGTGATTCACCAGATCTTCTACATCGATGCCGCGGTAGAGCAGACGACCCGATTTAGAATCGATCCAGGTAATTGCACTGCGAGCAATCGCTGTATTATGTAAATCCGGGTCGTAGGCCGAAAGCCCGGTCTTTTCCTTGAGTTCGCGGACATCAAAAAACTGGCTTCCATCGGAAGCGGTCATTAGTGGGAAGCTGAGGCTTCCGCCATCATATTTTATTTCTACCTGATCGGCCATGATTCATGAAACCAGTCAGGAAAGCACACAGGCAAATCTTTTTTAGAGTGCCCGACCTGCAAAGCCCATCCTGTCCTTTCCAGGTCGGGCCAGTGTTGCGGCCCCTGGCCTTGGCAAACTTCCTGTTTGCGGGTGTTCTGTTTACGGAACACCGGGTCCATGGACCATCCGAGGTACCCCTTTTGAAAATCCTCCTCCATGGGTTATTAAAAGGGTTGGCAGCTTGACGGACCTTCGGTCCTTGCAAACTTCCTGTTTGCGGGTGTTCTGTTTACAGAACACCGGTTCCATGGACCATTCGAGGTACCCCTTTTAAAATCCTCCTCCATGGGTTTTCAAAAAGGGTGGCAGCTTGAGGGACCTTCGGTGCTTGCAAACTTCCTGTTTGCGGGTGTTCTGTTTACAGAACACCGGGTCCATTGACCATTCGAGGTACCCCTTTTAAAAATCCTCCTCCATGGGTATTCAAAAGGGGTGGCAGCTGGACGGACCTTCGGTGCCTGCAAACTTCCTGTTTGCGCGGGTAGGGCCAGTGTTGCGGGCTTCGGCCGGCGTTTGCTGGTGTTCTGCCGAGGGCAACCTCGGTAACTCCGTCAGAGCTACGCAAGATTCCTTTTTGCTGGTGTCAGACTCTGAAAAATAGGAGTAAAGGAACCAATCTTCAGGGAGCATTGGAAGGATTTTTCGAATGGGAAAACCGGAGTAGAAAACCGGTAACCGGGCATCCTTTGAAGCGGAAGGTATATCGGGACCGCTGGAGAGCTAGCGGGCTGGTCCCGAGATTAAGAAAAAAGACATTAGATCTCAGGGATTTGACAGGAGATGCGATGACCGTTCAAAGCACCGAAACAAAGCAGGAACTGAGGCAAACGCTGCAGGATTTTTACGGAAGGCAGATTCAAAAATAGGCAGATCTGTAGACCAATGCATGCTGCCATGTGGATAGCATGCAAAAGTACTCCCGAATAGTGCTCGATGCAGAAAGGTGAAAGTTAACGGATCAGGCGGATTTCTTGAATTTCTGTTTTACCCACATTACAAACTCGGATGTAGTCATATTGGCATGAAACTGCACTTCTGGTATTCGCTCTTCGCTGGAAGCGGCGGCCCGGGCCAGGGCTTCAGCCTCCTTATCCTGCTCTACAAGACTAACTACTCTTAATCCACGATCTTCTCTTTCCAGGTGCTCCTCTGCGGGAAGATGAGCATCCAGTCGAACGTCTATACAGAGAAATTTTCGATTCAGTATTCGAACCTGAAGGTTACCGTCCAGAATTCGGATAATCTCCTGAATAATGCCCCATTGAATCCAGAGGCCTTCCAGGTCCGGTAGCTTTCCGGTCAGGATTCGTTGCATTCGGCGCATGGTCTTTCGATCATCGTGCTGTAGCAGAAAGCGAAAATGCAGGTTTTCTTCCAGGTCAGACGTTACAATCAAATCAATGTGTCGAAAGGTTTGAAATCCAGGAAAATCCACCAGGCGAATAACTGCAGAGTGCACAAGATCAAGGCTACTCTCCAGTTCCAGGTTTGGATGCACTTTCACAGTGCACGTTACTCCGCTTGTGGGAAGCACAGCGCTTAGAAAGTCCCCAACATTCACCGGCACCCGGGCTTCCGGTTCTTCCATTACTTCCAGGCGGCTCAGTTCAAGTACATCATCCAGGCTCTTTTCAAGCTCGGTTAGATGGAACTGAACACCAGCAGCTTCCTTCCTGGAAAAACCAACCTTTAACTTGGTGCGAACCTGCTCCGTGATCTCCAGTACAGGCTGCGAGATCGCCAGATGGATATGATGAAAGATCCTGGTACGAAGTTCATTCACAGATTCCATTTTCAGGCGACCCAGATCCACATCTCTCTGAAGGCCTACAAGCTGAAGTACAATGATTGCAGCTGGAAGTAGTAGAGCTACCACAGAGAAAAAACCCAGCTGTATAGCGCCCGGAACCCAGAACTGTTGGTTAATGATGGATGCCAGACCATGAATCGTAAAAAACAGGAATCCTGTAGCTATCATGAATCCGCCGGTGGATTGCTTCTCAATGAACTGGCGAAAGGTAATGTATAGTGCGTAGAAAAAAATCGGAATGTTGATTAGCTTCCAGGATAGCTCTACAATTTCTACGATTGCATTTAATCGTAGAGCGTAAAGCAACGCGGCCACAAAGGCCACTGCAATTACAGACCACCAGTAAGTTCTATAATGGGCCGGGGTTTCCAATTCGAAGTATCTAATCACAAATGGATAGAAAAGAGCAGGGATTAAAATTCCTGAAACTGTACCGGTAATTTCCAGAACTCCATGGATGGGCAATACCCAGTGCAAGATCTCATTTTCGCACATAAAGTGAAGTGCTAGCACACCATAACCCAATCCGGAAGGCAGGTAGATTCTACCTGCTTCAACGCGAAAATGAAGCAGAATGAAGAAAATACTGGATGAGAAGAATAGAAGTGAGAAAACAAAGTTTGTAATCTGAGATTTCCAGAATACTTCCCTGGCCAGATCGGTATTCTGCACAGATAGAGGCCCCTGAAGGATACCTGCCGAGATTTTTCTGGAGCTTTCCAACCGAAGCGCAATGAAATTCAATCCTGGTTTTAGAATACTTCCCGGAATTGTCACTACAAGTGGTCTACCCGGGCTTTCTGGCCCTCCACCAATGCGAATGCCGTTTACGTACACATCCAGTCTGTCGTAGATGGGCCCGGATAAAAAGCTCAGGTTGTACCGGCCAGGCTCAACGGTCAGTTCTTTGCGAAGCCAGATAATGTTACCGGTTTCTTTGAGGGCAGGGGCAACATTTCCTGGCAGCTTTACTACCGGCCAGGCCTCATCGTTGGGATCCTCCATTCTGCCTGATGGAATCACTTTCCAGGGCCCCGATAAATCCAGCACCGTTCTGGCCTGCAATGTACCGGTCAGGAGCAATAATGCCACTACAAGGAAACCTTTGAGGCGCAGAAGCATCAGGCTGCCTCCGCATGAGGTATAAAGATTTCCATGCTGGTATAAAAGCCGGGCCCACTGTCCAGTCTGAGACTGGCTCCTATACGGGCTGCAATTTCATCCACAATAGTTAATCCAATGCCGCTGCCCGCCACAGAGTGATCATCGGCTCCGCGAACAAATCGTTCAAAGATCAGTTCCTGCTGGTCCGCTGGTATTCCAGGTCCTTCATCTCGAACATTCAGGGTTATTCCACGATCATCGTTAACCAGTCGGATTTCAACATCACTTTCCGAATAGAGAAGAGCATTTTCCACAAGATGGTAAACCATTGCATGAAACAGTTCCGGATCTCCTCTAAATATAATTTCATCTGCAGAGGAGTGAACAATTAATCTAGACTGCTTGGCCTGGGTGGCGCGAAGAGCTCTATCTGTTACTAGCTTTATCTGATCCAGCAGGTTGAAGCGAACATTCTTATCGGGATATTCATCGTTTTCCAGCTGGCTTAATAGTCTACTATCCAGTATTAGATTTTCCAGATTCGTAAGATGGCAATCCAGGTCCCGGCCGGTTTTATTCTGTGCTCTGGCATTTTTCTTTTTTTCAGAAACAGTTCCAATCAGCTTCTTAATTCCCTCAAACAGATGCTGGAACTCCTGAGAAATATTCAAGATTGTACCGGTCTTCTTTCTTTCCAGTTGTCTAAGTTCTTTCTCCTGTTCTTTCACCGCTGCATTCAGTTGAATGATTCCGTCGGATAGCTGCAGCGCGATAAATCCCAGAAATACAGGAAATGCAAAGACCAGGATTCTGGGAGTATTGATCAGACCCAGAGTGGAAAACATGTCATTTAACACAGGAGGAATGAGGCACATGAAACCTATTCCGATAAAACGTAGCTGGTCTCTATGCGGACCATAGGTCCTCTTGAACATGGAAATACCGTAAATCAGAACTACAGTAACTCCCACCAGGTTGGAATAGATGGTTACATCGAACCAGAATACAGAACTGTTTTCGCCCAGGAAGGGAATGGAAATTGTAGGTATAGCGAGACCTGCATAGAAGACTTCCAGAACCTTCAAAACAAGAGGTCTTTCCCTTTCAATCCAGGAGATAAAGAAATTCAAAAATAAAATGGGCAACATAAACAGGCAGAGCAGTTCCACCTGATAGGAAAAAACAAAGTCATCAAAGATAACGTAGCGATAGCCAGAGCGAATTAAATGGTAAAAGCCCAGGCTAAGGGTAAACAATCCCAGAAAGAGATTTTCCTTTTTTCTGGATGTGAAAATTACAAAAGAAAAGAAATACAGAGATATAAATAAAAAGAGAAAGCTAAATCCGGCCGCTACTCTGGAAGAAAGCATATTCTCCGTTAACAGTTCCCCCTGATGATCTACCCGGGGATCGTTCAAGATTCCGGCACCACCAGTGCTTCCAAATAATCGGATGGCTACAATGTTCTCTTCCTGCCAGAGGCCATAGGGAATGGAATAGATTCGTCTGGACTCAACGTCCGGACTGAATGGCTGCACCGAGCCAGTTTTGCCCACCGGCACACCATTGAAATATACCTGGTCTGCATCCCTGACTCGTCCCAGAAACAATGCAGCATGCTCCGGGGCATCACCGGTTAGGACTATACGACAGCGAAGCCAGATTTCTCCCCGGTATCCTTTCGCGCTACTGCTATCGAAGGTAAAGGGCAGGGAGATGATCTGCCAGTGAGAATCGTTCAGTGATGGATTCTGTCCTCCGGAAAGAGGACCTTTATAGACTTTCCAGTTCCCTTTAAGCTCCAGAGCAGAACGACCATTGTAATACACCGGGCAATCGGCCTGCAGGCTCAAAATCGGGGCTAGAAATAGAATGAATGCAAGAAGGCCTGCTTTACCCACTCTACCAGTATCGGTTAAGCGAAATCCATAATTGAAACACCGGAACACTTTGTTTCGGGCAATGGCAAGATTTCCGGAGCCTATCATTTATTCCTCATTCGACCGGTGGGTTTTATATAATCCCCTTTTCTCACCCGGTCCGGACTCTTCAATGATTCCAGCATCTGATCCAGGCTTTTTTGTCTTTCTGGAAATAAGATTTCTTCACCGTCTCCCTGGAGGATTCCCTGAACGGCACAATTTAGAGAGCCTTCGGTATGGTCACAGTTTCGAAACCTGCAATTATCCGAAGCCTCCTCCAGTTCAACAAAGGATTCCAGTAGCTCCTTTCTATCCAGATGAGCAACGCCCCATTCTTTTATTCCTGGAGTATCGATTACCATTCCTCCATCCGGAAGAACCATCAGTATTGGATTGGTCGTAGTATGTCTTCCTTTCCTGGTGCTTTCGCTTACATCTGACGTTTTCTGAGCTCCATTACCAAAGAGTCTGTTAAATAGAGTAGATTTACCTGTACCCGAATGACCGGTGAGCAGTGTGGTTCCCCGAGTTACAACTTCCTGAAGTCTTTCCAGATCAGGTGAAGATTCATCGGAAATTAGATCCAAAAAGTAGCAGGGGTATCCAAGTCTTCGATAGTTTAATGCAGTGAGAAAATCATAGGATTCTGCGGTAAAAGACTCCCGGTCTTCAAGAGGAGGATCAGGCTCTTTTTGCGGGTCCACCAGGTCTCGAAGCAGCTCCAGGCATTCTATACTTCCTGCGAAATCCACGGTTGCTTCGGAAAGTAAATCGGTCTTTGTAAATGCCAGGTGAGGTTCTACATTTCCGGTTTCGCAGGCACTCAAGAACCGATCAATGAAACCCGGCCGAAGGGAGGGGTCTTTCAGTGCACACACTGCAATGGCACGGTCTACATTGGCTGCCAGTACATGGGTCTCATGAGGCGAGGAACGGGCCAGAAAACTGTCCCGGGGCAATATCTCCTCAATTATGGCTTCTTCGGTTCCATCTTCTTCGGAATAAACGATGCGGTCCCCCACTGCCACTGGATTACGCTGATTATCCTGCTTTTCCAGACGCAGCCGGCCCCGAAGAACCGCCCGCAGCTCAGGGCTGTGTCGGGGTTCTGGAAGGATGCTGTAGTAGGCTCCAAAAATACGGCATACTATGGCTTCTTTTTGTTCAGGTTGCTCCCTGTTCCTTTGGTCTGTATCGGGCATGCAATGGGAATTGTTCTTGTAATCCCGGCTGAGGTCATCCGAAATTTGGTCTATTGAACATACTTGAACAAATCCTTTCCGTAATATCCGGTGCCCTGGATGGGGCCATCAATGCAATGCGAGATCCCGGCCGACGTGGCTCGGATCGAATAGTTACTGTGGGTCGCCGTCGACTGGATCAATTCAAGTATGCTTTGATCCAATTAAGGCCCACAGAAGAGGTTTGCGAGGAGCTGGTGGATTTCCTGGTAGATTATCTACAGTCGGATCATATTGGAATCTACCTCTGGGATGAAAGCGAAGGAACCTTTTCGCTTCAAAAGGAAATGCCTGGAGTTCGCCATGGCTGGAGAGTGTTTGAGCCATTCTTGATGCACATGGCAGATCACGATGCAATTATTCAGAGGGATCAGCCTGTGCCTGGATTGCTGCCCGAGGTGGCAGCCCAGAGAGATAGTTTCTTCAAAGAGACCAATTCTGAGGTTATCTTACCACTGGTATTGAATGAATCTTTGCTTGGTATCTTATTTATTGGCCCGCCTGGAACTATAGATTGGACTGCGGCTCGACTGAATGCTCTAAGCGAAGTACGATCCCTGGTAACCATGGCTTTGAGCAATTCCATCCTTTATGCCCGCTTACAGGGAATCCTGGAGCACCTGGAAGAAAAGGTTAAGGAGAGGACCAGAAAACTGGAGGAAACCCAGGCTCATCTGGTTCAGTCAGAAAAGATGGCCATGCTCGGTGTAATGATTGCCGGAATTGCGCATGAGATCAACACCCCTGCAGGAGTGATATTCGGCGGCTCCATGAATCTACAGCAAAACCTGGACGGAGTTCTGGATCATATTCCTGCGCTGCTGGCAATCCTGGGCGAAGAGAGATTGCGAGAGCTATTACATTTATCTCTGGAGCAGTCCAGACAGAAGATTCATGTATCCGGTGCATTCAAGAAAAAGAAAGAACTTCAAAAAGAACTGGAGAATCGTTGGCCAGGAGTGGATCTGCAAAAGCTTGTTGGGCATCTGGTAGAAACCGGCTTCTATAAAGGTTCCGAGGATCTGCAGTCGGCGGGAATCGGGAAAATCCTATCTGCTTATGAACTGGTTCGCTCGGCAGAGAAAAATGCAATCCAGCCTGAAGCCAATGCGGACTTTCCTCCAGACGAACTAAGTGGCAGCGGGAATGTATCCCGGAATCTAGAAGACTCCGGGCCGACGGATGCGAAGGAATCCGAAACAGGAGGCATTCGCAGTCAGACCAGCATTGAACGCAGATCTCCCCGGGAACAGTTGCTGGAATTCTTGAAATTAATCTCTTCTACCGGAAAAAACCTCAGCAACATCCATGGCTCCATTGAAAGCATTGTTCGTATTGTTCGAGCTCTAAAGAGCTATTCCCATCCAGGACAGAAAACCTTCGGAGCGGCTCCTGTGGAGGAAGGCTTGAGCAATACATTGATTATACTGTCTTCGGTCTGGAAGGGCCAACTCCAGGTAAATCGAAACCTGGGCGAAACACCGGAGATCGAATGCGATGCAGATGAGCTAAACCAGGTATGGACAAATCTATTCACCAATTCCTGGCAGGCTTTGCAGGGGCAGTCGGATGCTCAAATAACTGTGAGCACTCGCTTTTTGAAAGATGCCAGCTCAGAACTAATAGAAGAACATAGAAGCGGAAATGGAGTGGTGGCTGCTCTGGTGGGTAAGGTAAAAGGGCCGGCGGTTTGTGTAACCATAGAGGACAATGGTCCTGGAATCCCGGCGGCTCACATTGAAAAAATCTGGGATCCATTCTTCACCACAAAAGATCAGGGAGAGGGTAGCGGTCTGGGGCTAAGTATTGTTCGTAGAATTGTTGAGGAACATGGAGGATCCATCGGTGTGCGAAGTAGAACCACCGACAATACCGGCACGCGATTCACGGTGGCCCTTCCATTGCATCAAGGGGAGGACATGGTTCGAAAAAAGGAGGCAAGAGGACGAGAGCTTTCGCAGATACGAAACGATAGTCGCAACTCCATGCCTTTTAAGTTTCGCTGAAGTCTACTCGGCCCAGTCCTTCACTCGGCCGATGGCCTTGTTCCAGTAATGAATTTCTCTTTTGCGTCTTCCAGGTTCCATGGCAGGCTTGAAAACAGTTTTATCGCCCATCAGTTTAAGTAGATCCTTCGCATCCTTCCAGATTCCAGCATGAATCCCTGCCAGATAAGCAGATCCCAGAGCTGTGGTGTCAACATTGGCCGGTCTTTCCACTGGCTTATTCAAGATATCTGCCTGGAACTGCATTAGATAGTTATTGGCTGTGGCTCCTCCATCCGCTCGGAGAAAAGGTAGATCCTGTCCGGTATCCTTTTCCATGGCGCTGACCAGGTCATAGGATTGGAAGGCTATAGACTTCAAGGCCGCTCGTGTAATTCGCGCCGGATCTGTATCCCTTGTAAGTCCAAAGATTGCGCCCCGAGCATTCATATCCCAGTGAGGTGCACCCAGGCCGCTAAAGGCTGGAACAAAAACTACATCGTCTTCTTCATCTTTAATATTCTCGATCAATCCTTCCGTATCCGGGGCCTGAGCAAAGAATCGAGCATAATCCCGGAGCCACTGCACAACTGCACCGGCGATAAAAACCGCTCCTTCCAGAGCATAGCATACGCCTCCCTGTCCATCCACCGCAAGTGTGGTTAGAAGACCCTGTTGGCTGATCAGGAACTGATCTCCGGTGTTAAAAAGTAAGAAACAGCCGGTGCCGTAGGTGTTCTTCGCTTCTCCTGGATTAACGCATACCTGTCCAAAAAGGGCGGCTTGCTGGTCTCCAAGCATGGCGCAGACCGGAATTCCATCGGGCAGGGCCTGGATGCCTCGGGTTTTTCCAAAGTCTGCACGACTGGGATGCACTTCAGGCAGCATTTTTTTGGGAACTTCAATTAGACGGCACAGGTCATCGTCCCATTTTTTTTCTTCGATGTTATAGAGCAAAGTCCTGGAGGCGTTGGTATACTCGGTCTTGAATTCTCCGGTGAGTTTATAGAGTAACCAGCAATCGATGGTGCCTGCATATAATTCACCCTTTTCAGCCCTGGATCGGGCCCCGTTCACATTGTCCAGTATCCAGGCTATTTTGGTTCCGGAAAAATAGGCATCAATGACCAGTCCTGTTTTCTTTCGGATGGTGGTTTCGTATCCTTTGCCTTTTAATCCCTGACATACACTGGAGGTTCGTCTGCACTGCCAGACAATTGCATTATGGATGGGTTTTCCAGTGGAATGATCCCATACTACCACGGTTTCGCGCTGATTTGTAATCCCGATGGCCTGACAATCCTTGCCATTCAGTTTTCCTTTCTGGAGCGCCTCACCTATCAGGTCCTGCACGCCGGACCAGATTTCCTCGGCATCGTGCTCTACCCAGCCAGGTTTGGGGAAGTGCTGCGTGAATTCCTTGTAGGCACTGGAAATTACATTTCCCGAGGTATCGAAGCAGAACACTCGGGAGCCAGTAGTGCCCTGATCTATGGACATTATAAAATCACTCATGGGCACAAAGATTCATCCAGGGCGGTCAGAATTGCAAGTAGAAACGAAGCTCAATAAGCAAGGCCGGCGGCCAGTGGAAAGGTTCTCGGATAAAGGACAATGGCACCTTTTGAGGATTTGCCGTGTAACGACCGCCCTGTAGCGACCCTTGAAGAAAATCCAGGCAATTCAATGATTATCGATCTACTTCAGTGCAACTGGCCCTATCACAGATGGCTTCCAGCTTGTACTTCGCGATGCAGCCCGGTTCTACGGTTTGTCCCCCGGAATTTACGAAAGGCTGAACGGTATAGCAATCCACAACCCGGTAGCCTCCCTTTCGGTCAGGAAGTTTGTAAACGTAGGAGTACTTGATTTGTTGGTTATCCGCCGCTTCCCATTCAGCGGGTAAGGTATAATTTTCGGATTTGAACTGGGTGTATAGCATTGCACCGCCCACAACCACAAGGCTGCCAATGATTCCCATGATGGACATCTTGCTTTTCATGTTTCATTCTCCCGGACACTGGTATTGGCTGCAAGGTCTGCCAGGTTTTCTCACCTGGCTGGGCCCTAACTGAAGCAGAAAAAAGGCGCCCGCAGGCGCCTAATTACGATTGTAAGATCAATTCAAATCTACTGTATTTCGTAGTTGATCTGAATTCTTAGCTTTTGGCCAGCTTCTTGTAGATCTCAGCTGAGATTCCAAGGCTAACAGGAGTGAGCGCAATAAATCCTATGAAGTAGAGGAAACCGCCCAGGTATTCGCTGATGGCCATTCCGATGCCAGCTATCAGGAAAATCCCGAACGGAGGCAGAGCTTTCGCAAAAAAGATGGTCCATTTGTTTCCATAGGTAAGTTCATTACTCTTTCGCAACGCAGCCAGTGGCTCCAGCTTTTGGTCCAAAACTAAAAGGACAGCGAGGCTCCAGGCAGTCAAGAGAACGTATCCGGGGAAAAATACCAGAAAGAAGGCTGGCATGACGCCCATGCTTATGAGTCCAACAGTAATAAAGAACTCTCCGAAGGACTTTCTGTATTCAGGATTGAAGATTTCAGTCATGGATAAAGTTTCGTCGCTTGCCATTTTTGCTGGCAGATTCGCCATACCAATTGTGGTTCCTGCATTCAAATACGGAATCCAAGCAGTCAATGCCCAGAGAATGCCATTTACAATCAAGGCCGGGGCGTTTTTTAATCCTCGCTGGATACCGTTCTGGATGGTTTCCATTAAATCTAGTTTCATGGGTTATTCCTCCAGCTGCCAGAGGGCAGCTAATATTGGCGAACCGATGGTTCGCACAGAGGCAGATTCCAGGGCAATGCCGGCCATCTGTCAATGGTTTTTAGTTTTCCGCGAGGGCAAAAGTTGGAAAGTCCGATTTTTCCAGTTTTTCTTAACCATGCGAAGGCGTTGACCGGCAGCATCGATAGAGCGTTACAAATCAAGCATACCAGTACCTGGTACGCTTTACAGGGCCAATGGATGATTCCTTACCCGGCTGTCTTCTTGCCCAGATTCAATATATACTGAATGGTAAACGTACCCACAATCAGGTTTATGAAAGGGATCACCATTAACAATTCAAGCACCCAGCTTGGATCGTTTCCGGTTTTCTTTTCCAGTCTGCGATAGTAACGGGAGAAAATTACTGAGAGTGGAAGAAAGATTCCCAGAAAGGTGACTGAGATTATTGTAAATGGATCATCGCCCATGAGTTTTGCCGTTCGAGCCAGCCAGATAAACAGATACAGTCCCTGGGTGGAGCCGATTAGAACTACAAGAGCTATTAAATTAATGTCCAGTCGTCTTGCCTCATTGGCATTTACCCAGGAACCCTGGCTATTTCCGGGTGCACTTTCTTCCAGAACAGAGCGAAAGCAATGCTTAAACTCGCTCACTTCATTTGTTACAAAAGTGAAATAGGAGGTAATGGTAAGATTTAATCGCATTAGCCGCAGATGTAGATCCACCAGAGTGAAAATATACTTTCCAGTAATTGCATTGTGAATCCAGATAATGAGCAGGATTAATCCCAGCCCCAGAAGAATTAGACCTCCCAGGACTCCCAGAACGATTCCGAAGTAGGGTATATGTCTGATGGCCAGTGCGAACAGTAGAAAAACAATACCTAGAGTTACAAGAATGGCCAGGCGTAATAGAATCCACCTAACCGGTATGTCTTCGGCAACCTTGAAACGAAGCCCCATAAGACCGGTTCCTGCATCGCTGGAGTAAAGATCTACATGCGGAACATTGGGAGTCAGTCCCAGAATAGATAGACCTATACGGGTGCGCATATTCAGGAATTTGATCATGAAATAGACCAGCTCTTCGTTGTTCTTTTGAAGAATCAAAATGTGCACCAGGTTGAGAAGAGCAAGAATGGAATAGGAAAAGCTGTAGAGGATTAGCATGAAAAGAGACGGTAGCAGATAAATCCAGACCAGGTTGGCAAGAGATAGCAATAGGCCAGGATAGCGCAGGATGGCAGCAACAACGGATAGATCCTGAGCTTCCAGTACCTGTGCCAGTAGTACCAGCAGGGCTCCCAGAAGACCAATCAATCGGGCCAGATTGGTCCATCGTGCATTTTCACCGTCCGGTCTAACTTTGAATAATATGCTTTTTTCCATTTTCTTCCTCTTACTCGGATGCGGTCCTAATTGAAACGTTCAGCCCTCAACAGAATCGAACCATAAGCTGTTTAGACGATAGTAGGCCCAAACACATTGCATAGTGCTAAAGGAAGACTGAATAGCAGTCAATGATTAATCTGGCTGGATGATCCAGGGAACACCGGCAGCCCGGTGGAAACAATAGAGCCGCAAAGGAGGGTCCCCTTTGCGGCATCATTAGAAATCAAGCTGCGATCTTATTGATACGCTCTTGAATAATATAGAGTGCGGCAGGTGAGAAAAAGATCCCCAGAAGTAAAAGCAATGTGCCTTCATTTTCTAGAGTTTTTCCGTGTTTTTGTCCGGCCTTTTGTAGCCACTCGCCCATTTTGTAGTACCAGATCAGAGAGTAAATCCCGCAGGTAACAAAAGATAGAAGTATTACCATCCCCGGGTTTATGCCCTCTTCAGGCAGTTCCTGCGATAGAGCAGCTGAGACCTGGTAAATCCAGATCAGCCCATAGATCCCACAGGTTACAAAAGTTAATAGCAGAACCTTAATTGGGTCCTGTACGATTTCCTTCATGCGCATTCCTCCAGCAGCAAATCTGGGCGGATTGTAAGGATTCCCTTTGCCTGGTCAAGCAGATCATTTTTTGGGAAACGATTTCTATGCATCCGGTTTCCTTAGATGGAGCAGGTATTTCTTCAGTACCGATCTTAAAGAGTTTTGATCCATGGGCTTGGTAAGAAAGTCATTCATGCCTG
This sequence comes from Leptospiraceae bacterium, assembly GCA_040217195.1. Taxonomy (GTDB): domain Bacteria; phylum Spirochaetota; class Leptospiria; order Leptospirales; family Leptonemataceae; genus UBA3465. The sequence goes on from JAVJNR010000001.1 coordinate 128,039, forward strand.
CTTCCAGGGCACTCTGCTTTTCCTCTTCAAAGGCTGCCGCAGTAACAGCCACTACAGGTGTATGAATATTGCGGCTTCGCATCCACCGGGCCACGGTTCTTCCATCGCCATCAGGCAAACCCAGATCCAGTAGCACCAGATCAAAAGTCTGCTCCTGCAGTTCCTTTATGGCACTGGCAACATCTGCAACGATTACAGGGCTCAGGCCTGCATTTTCAAGCATCCGGCTGGCTACATACTGATTCAAGGAATTATCTTCCACTAAGAGTACAAGACCGTTCTGGAATTGCCAGACCTCAAAATCAAAATCGTCTACCCTGGAATCAGCCTCTTCGTAAGGATACCGGACTTGCACCATGGTACCGGTTGTTTTTTCTGGAACAGGGCTAAAGACCTGGATGGTACCGCCTGCCGCTTCTACCAGTCTCTTACAGCCGCTTAAGCCTATGCCCGCCGAACTCTGATCTTTAGGTGCATTTGCACCCCGGTAGAACATTTCAAATACATGGGAAAGGTCCTCTGCGGGAATTCCAGGTCCTGTGTCCGTCACCTCCAGGAAGAGATACTTCCCCTGATTTGAATGTAAGGAATGGGAACCCTTGAATTCTACCAGCACGGTACCGCTATTCGTGTACTTAACTGCATTGCTAATTAGATTTACCAGCAGCTGCATGAGCGAAGATTCCGAGGTCTTAATGTTCAATGGAAGTTCCGGGGCAACGGAAGACCTTAGTTCAATGTTCTTTGAGGATGCTTGGGTCTGAAACAGAGAGATGGATTTTCGCAAAGTCTCTTCCAGGGAAATGTCTCGTTTTGCAAGAGGTCCCATGAGCCCCATTTCAACTCGAGAAAGCTGCAGGGTTCGCTCCAGCAAGCCAGCCAGGGCCTCCGAGGAGTCTCTGAGTATCTGGGCCATTTCCCTTTGTTCTGCAGTCAGATCCGTTTCCAGCATTAAGTCTGCAATACCCAGGATGGAATTCATGGGAGTGCGAATATCATGACTCAGACCAACGAAAAATTCTGTCTTGGATCGATTGGCAGCTTCTGCTTTGACCGATAAATCCTCCAGGCGCATCTCCATCTCCTTTCGGACGGAAATCTCCTGGCCAACCATCAGCAGGTTTTTTCGCGGGCGCTCGGTATCTTCATAAATAACCCTGGCGATATTTACCAGTGCCCATTGCAATTTTCCGCCAACATTGGTTTGAAGTTCGATTTGAACGTCCGATTCTCCTTGCAGAGCTCGGTCCATGGAATCCCGGAGTTGAAGATGATGCGATGCATCTACATATTCGAACAGTGAATGTCCCAGAACATTCTCAGGTACCAGTCCAATTCTGTGTTCGCGGCGATTCAGATACTGTATAAGGCCGGCTTCATCACACTCCAGAACGGCGATGGGTGCCTGAGTCGCAATGGCCTGCAGGCGGCTTTGCTCATATTCCAGGGCTGAGCGTGCCTCTTGTAGATCCGTGATTTCAATTGCCGATCCCAGAATCTCTTTGACTCTACCATCATCGCTTCGACTAAACACAGTATCGTAGGTCTGAAACCAGTGGTAGGTTCCGGACGTATCGCGCAGGCGATACCGAATGCTATATACCTCTCCATCGCTGGCATTGTTCCAGCGTCCGGCCCATTCCTGCAGCTGAGCCGCATCGTCCGGGTGTAAATTCTGCTCAAAATATTGCATGTCGATGGGGCCATTCCTTTCCCGGTTCCAGCCCAGAATCCTTTCAAACTGGCTGTTTAGATAGCGATTCTGGCCTCCCTGTAGATCAAAAAGGTACAGAATCACCGGACTGCTGGATGCTATCTGGCTCATCATCTGTCCCGTTTCTTTCAGATGATTGATGTCAGACTGTTTTTGCGTAATGTCGGTGGAATGAAATTGAATGAGAGTAGTTTCATTTTTCCGTCCAGGGATCCTTAGAGCCATGGTTTGAAACGTTCTGTATTTACCGTCGCCACATCGCATGGTCTGCTCGTAGATTCGTTCTGTAGGTCCGGCTAGAGCCTGGTTTACCTGGCTTCGAACGGCTTCAGCAATTTCTGGCATAATCTCTTGAATGCTTCGGCCCAGGCATTGATTCACAGTTTTGCCCAGAATTCGTGCTGCTGCAGGATTAATGCTACGTATGACCAGTTGTGGATCATAGATTGTAATTGGACTGGGAGAATGATTGAAGCAATAGGCCAGCGTACGGGCCTGCATTGAATTTTGATCTTGATTTTCCTCATTCGCATCCATGGGCAGTAATTCATTTGTTTTGCGGATGAAATGCTGTCCAGCATTCCCCGGTATGGTTTCAGGTATGCATTTAGCGTTGACCATGCACCAACAGAGCAGCTACTGGACAGTCATGCAGCGAAAGAAGAAAGAAAAGGGTGGTGCTCTAAAGTATCTGGAGTATGTAAGCGTGCGCATTGTAGTTTTCTTTTTGATGCTCCTGCCTTTCCGTCTGCGCGTATGGTTCATGCAGAGACTGACTCTGCTCATGGGTGTGCTATCTTCCAATGTCAGGGATAGAGTGTATGGTAACATTGCTGCCAGCTTTCCTGACCGGAAGCCAGACGAAGTTAAGGCAATAGTGAAAGAAAACCTTCGAGTCCTGGCTCGAATGACCTGCGAGTTTTACCAGGAGCCCAGAATGAATCGTCAATTCATCGATCGATGGATTGTTCAACAGCCAGATGCAGACAGGCACAGAGAGCTAACAAAAGATGGTGGTATCCTGGTCCTGGGCCATCTGGGTTCCTGGGAATGGAAAGGAGTGTCCATCACTCGAGTCACAGAAAAAGAGATTCATGTTTTTGCCAAGAGACAGAGCAATCCCTGGGCCAATGCCTGGATCGAAAGAATCCGTGGTTCGCAGAACATTAAACTGGTTTATACGGATGAAAGTCCAAGAGTTACATTTCGCCTATTGAAGCAAAAGGCCCTGGTTGCATTTATCTCGGATCAGGATGCCGGAAAAGAAGGACCATTCTTTCCATTCCTGGGCAGACTGGCCTCCACCTTTCAGGGGCCTGCGCTCTTCGCACGAAAGACAGAGGCACCTATTATCTTTTGTTATTCCTATCATGATCAGCACGGTCGTCTGCATTTTCAAATGGAACCATTTGAAAGACCTGACCTTGACCCTACCACTGATCCCCGGGAATGGGAGCGACATTTTACCTACCAATGGGTGAAGAGGCTGGAAGAAAAGGTCATGGAGCATCCGGCGGACTATTACTGGCTTCATAAAAGGTGGAGATCGAGACCCGAAAATCCTGAAGAAGAAATTCGCTTCTGGACAGAATGGGAAACCAGGCATGGTTATCCGCTGAGCTTTCCGGAAGGTCGGGAGTATCTTAGAGAAAATAGCTGATGCTTCCTTGCGAAAGTAGCCTGCGCGGCCCGGATCTTTTCTCCAGGCCGATGCAGAGCTTACTGTATCAATAGACCAGCGAAAGCAAAATCAGGAAAGGTTCAGAAATGAACCCCGGGCTATGGGTACGCTTTTTCCTGTCAGCTGAATGCGTTTTACTTCTCTATTTTCAACGCTAAATTCCAATTCTATGAGCGATGGGCGACCCATATCGTGCCCCTGATGAATTTCCCATGACAGAGTCCGGTTCGCTTTCGCCTCATCTTCAATTGCATTATCATTTAGATAGCCGGCCAGGGCAGCAGCGGCACCACCTGTGGCCGGATCTTCGGGAATGCCCAGCGCTGGTGCGAACATTCTTGCATGTATTCTATATTCCTCTCTGAAAAATGGCATGATCTCCTGGGCCCAGTATCCCTGGAGAAATTCCTGAAACAACGCTAGATCCAACTTGGCCCGGCTCAGTGCGTCCCGGCTTGCAAGCTCCAGAAACAGTATTGGAGCGCCGCAGCTATAAGCTCCGGTTCGTAGTATTTCATCTTCTGCCAGATTCAAGGCTCTGGACAGGTTCTCCGGGGAAGGGGGTGGCGGTCCTTGCTCGGGCATTCTGGGGACCTGGAATGTAGCTTCCCAGACAGTGTGCTGCATTCTCACATCCATCCGGGCCAATCCCACATTGAGCTGCGCAACAAAGGAATATGGATTTTCCGACTGCCTGGCGGCCAGAGCGCAGGCTGTGCCCACCACTGGATGGCCTGCAAAATCCAGCTCCCGAACCGGAGTAAAGATTCTGAAACGAAAGTTAGCCGAAGAATCTTCAGCAGGAAGAACAAATACTGTTTCAGAAAGATTGATTTCACGGGCAATGGACTGATAGAGGGAGTCTGGAATTTCAGTTGCTGCCGGAAAGACAGCAAGCGGATTGCCTCCGAACTTCTTTTCCGTAAATACATCCAGGATTTCGTATTCGTACATATTGATCCAGGCCTCCTTCCAATGACCCATTAGGCAGCGCTGCGGTACAGGGTAATTCGATTTTTAAATGTCGGAAACCCTGAATGGTTTTTCTTATCTGGCAATCTGAAAAAGGAATTGCGGCACCATGCTTGCGGGTCATGCTGCTCGGGTTCACAGAATGAATGTCTGCTATCGAAATATTTTCGCAATTCTCTTTGTCACCGCCCTGGTTTCCTGTAGAGCGGATTTGCCGACCGAAGAAAATCAGTTGTTACCTGGAGATGGCGTTCGAGTGGAATCCACCTGGGAGTACCGCTGGGGGGATTCTCCCGTCGAGCAGGGCCAATTCGCATATCTAAAGCCTCATGAAGTTCCGGCTGTCGATCAGCCGAAAGGGGCCCGGTCCGGAGATCTGCCCGGAAGAAACTTTAAAACTGGTACAGAAGGCAGCTTACCCGGAAGGCCCCTGGATCCAGGGAACAAGGGCCGGGATGGTTGGAGCCCACTTCCTTTTCCCGAACAACCACCGGGTCGCGGAGATCATGAATTCATCTGGCAGAGAGTACCGCTACCGAAAGGGCAATGGCGGGATCCGGCTCTGTACATATACAGTGTAGATCTAATTTTTGAAGCGTACGTGGATGGAAAACTGATCTATAAATATGGTAACCTGGATGCCACTGAACCCACCTTTGAGGGATGGCCTTTCCATATTATTCCTCTGCCCCAGGATCTGGAAGGGAAGTATCTGTATCTAAGAGTGTACTCCGACTATCCAGACATAGGAATCTATCACAGGGTTGTTCTGGATGATCGTGCGGATATCATTGAGTGGCTATTACTTTCGAATGTTGAGCTTCTTGCATTTGCCGGTGCTCTGATGGTGATTGGTGCATTTTCCTTTTTGCACTTTCTTCGCACCCGTGAAAGCTGGACTCATCTTGCCTTTTCTCTTGTCTGTCTTACGGAAGGATACAGGGCTCTGGCGGACTCTCTGTATCCTCAATACATCTATGGAAATATGCTACTCTGGCACTATACAAGCTGGATTGCACTGTTTATATTAATTCCTTCGGTTCTTGCATTCTTTCGCAGCATTTACACAGGCGTTGAGCGCCTGATCATGACTTATCTATTCCGTGCACAGATTCTTATTTCTGCTATTTATCTAGTGTACATTTCTGTTGATTTGATTGGTGTATTTGCCTCTATTCCTTTTCGGATCTTCTCACTGTTATATCTTGCGACCATTGCAGGCCTGGAGATACGCCGGGCCCTGAGAGGAAACATTGATGCAAGGATCATCCTTGCAGGCTTCGCCATTTATGGAATCAATGCAACTCTTGTTATATTGATGGACATGGGCATACTGGAGGATTTGCGGCTAAACACTCATTACAGTTTGTTTGCATTCGTCTGTGCTCTGGGTCTTGTTGTAATTCGCCGGTATGGATTGATGCGCGAAGAAAATGTAAGGTTTTCTCTCGTAAATGAGGAACTGGAAACGGCCAGACGATTACATCAATCTCTATTACCTGCGGATCCACCGGACATTGATGGTCTGGAGCTATCCGTGGCCTACATTTCTCAGGCAAGTCTGGGAGGTGATTACTATGATTTTATTCGAATCGATAGTACCCAGGTAGGAGTGATGATTGCCGATGTTTCCGGCCATGGTCTTCCGGCTGCCCTGGGTGTATCCATGGCCAAGATAGCCTTTTCGGAGCACACAAGTCTGGCCGATCGTCCGGAGAGGTTGCTTGAGCTTACAAGAGTTTCCCTGGTGGACAAATTGCAGCGTCAGTTTATTACTGCAGGGGCCCTGTATGTGAATACCGAAGAAGGAATTTTTAGGTACGCCTCCGCCGGACATCCTCCCCTTGCATTTGTTTCCGGAGACCGATCCGAGGTGGATTGGATTCGTCCCAGAGGACATCTAATGGCAGCCCTTCCGTTTAGAGGTTATCGAATGGTGGAGCGGCCTTTCATGCCAGGTGATCGCATCGTTTTATATACGGATGGATTGAGCGAATGTCGCAATCCGGAGGGTGAGTTTTACAATGCCAGACGAATGGCAGAGGCCTTGAAAGAAGCTCCAAGGGGAGCCGAAGCCTGCAGCCATTATTTGCTGGATGATATGACGCAATGGGCCCGGAGATCTGTGTTTGAAGACGATGTGGCCATTGTGATTGTAGAAAGACCGGCTGCTTGAATTCTAGATCTGATTCGATGCTGCCGCAGCACTATAGAATACCTTTTTCAGGCAAAAATTCCAGGTAACTGAGCCATCCACTGAAAGCTCAGGGATCGACTGGCCAGTTGATTCACCGTTCCTGCAACATAAAGATCTCGATCCGGGCAGTGGAAGTTGATCGCCCCGGATGCACCGGAGTGGCCAATAAAAGCAGGCATGGGTCGCAAGCCTGTGAGAATGCGGGGCAGGGAAAATCGCATCAGGCCATACCCGTATTCAAATGGAAAAAAGATTCGATTCCAGTTTTGCATCCTTGTTAACATATCCGGGCTTACTAGCTGTCCGTTCATCAGTGCTCGCAGGATCTTAATTTGCTCTCGTGGATTGGATACCAGGGAACCATCTGTGCGAAAAGAAGCCATGGCTTCTGGAATTCTAAGCCAATCATTTTTGTAGAGGAAAAGAGCCGGTTCCGCTCGCTGATTATCGGAGTGGTCTCTTCCATAGAAATAGGTACTCTGTAGATCCAGCGCAGAGAAAATTAGCTTATTGATGGCTATTTCCATGGATTCATCGGTTACAGACTTAATTATGGCACCCAGCAATTGATAGTTTGTATCCGAGTAATGAGCCCTGTAAGATCCTTCCTGCGGCGAGGGGTCGAATGCTGGCCTCATTTGCCGCGTGCGATCCAGAACAAATTTTAGATCCCAGAAACGATCCTCTTCCAGCAGACTTCGCAACAGTGACTGGCTACCGGTGCCACCCTGCTCAAAATAATCTGGCAGGCCTGAAGTATGACCAAGAAGGTGATAGATTCTTATCTGCGAGGTACGATCCCGACCTTTCCTTTTATGTAGACCAGAAAGATCCATCCAGGGCAGATAATCCTGCATAGGATCTTCAATGTTCAGAGCCCCTTTTTCATGCAGCATCAAGATGGCTACAGCTGTAACTATCTTGGTGGCGCTTGCGGTGAAATAGGTAGACTCCTGGGAAAGTGGAGGACCGTCCGGGGCCGTATTTCCGTAGACTCCTTTCCAGCAGAACTGTCCATCGCCTGACTCCAATCTTAAAGTAGCGCTCTGAATATGTTTATTGCGGACAGTCTTTTCAAATAGACGGTCCAGTTTCTCCATCTGGGCTTTTTGCACGGATCACTCCCGGATCATTCTATCATTTCAATTTTGCTGGCTGCACTGGATGCACGGTCTCTGGCTTCCTGAATGGTGCTTCCTCGGGCCAGGACTACACCCAGTCTACGGTGACCATGGATTTCCGGTTTGCCAAAAAGACGCAGCTGCACATCCTGATCGGCCAGTGCTTTGTCCAGACCAGTAAACTTTGGCTTTGTGCTCTGTCCTTCAAATACCAGTGCATGGCTGGCGCAGGCTCCCAGTTGACGAATCCCGGGTACTGGTAGGTCCAGTATAGCCCGTGCATGGAGTGCGAATTCGCTCAAATCTTGACTGAGTAGAGTCACCAGGCCGGTATCATGGGGACGGGGACTCACTTCGCTAAACCATACATCGTCGCCCTTAATAAACAGCTCAACGCCAAAGATTCCCTGGCCGCCCAGGTTATCGGTAATGGATCTGGCTATAGTCCTGGATCTCTCCAGGGCTGTGTCGCTCATGGGGTGGGGTTGCCAGCTTTCTCTGTAATCGCCATCTACCTGCCTATGACCTACCGGGCTGCAAAAGGAGGTGCCGCCTTTATGACGTACGGTAAGCAAGGTAATTTCATAATCAAAATCTATGAATCCTTCAATAATCACTCTGCCTTTTCCTGCTCTTCCTCCCTGTTGCGCATAATCAAAGGCCTCATCCACAGCTTCTGGACCATCGCTTTGCCGCACCAGACTCTGGCCTTTTCCCGAACTACTCATTACCGGTTTGACCAGAAAAGGGAATCCTATGTCCTGCACCGCTTTTCTGAACTGCTCCAGAGTATCTGCAAAGCGATAGGGGGAGGTGGGTAGCTTCAGTTCTTCTGCGGCCAGCTTTCGAATTCCCTCTCGATCCATGGTTAATCGAGCCGCCCTGGCAGTAGGTATGATGGGAAAGCCTTCCCGTTCCAGCTTCAGAAGTTCCTCGGTTGCAATGGCTTCTATTTCAGGTACAACGTAATGGGGCTTTTCTTTTTCGATTACGCTTCTTAGAGCAAAGCCATCCAGCATGTCTATGACATGACTTCGATGGGCTACCTGCATTCCAGGAGCATTTGCATAACGGTCCACTGCAATGACTTCCACTCCCAGTCTCTGGAGTTCTATGATTACTTCTTTGGCCAGTTCTCCTGCTCCGCAAAAGAGCACTCTTGTGGCGGATGGAGATAAAGGGGTTCCGATGGCTGTCATGAGTAGCAAAGGCCGTTGTTTTACTGGATGGGCAAGGAATTTTATGGGACGGTTGCTAAAAGACTATCTTTGAGACGCATTGATGATTCACTAGTCTGCGATTGAATTATTCGAACTGGAAAGAAGATGATATTTGGTATAGCTGCATTGTTTCTACTTATAGGTCTGGGAGCCGTAATTGCATCCATGAAGCAGCTGTACCGCAGAAAGGAATTACTGGGTTGGCCGGAGGTGCAGGCCAGAATTATCGAACGAGATGTAAGGTCCACCGGGCGACCCGGGGGCGGTCCGCCTGCCTTTAGAAAGGAAGCTAGCCTTCGCTTTCAGGAACTCCAGACAGAGGTAGAATCCATATCAATTTTTCCAGAATCGCCAATCTCAGATGAGCGTACCATCGAGAATTGGATGAACCGATTTCCGGATGAAGTGCCGGTGCGCAAGAATCCTTCCAATCCAGGGGAACTGGTCTTATTGCATGGAAAGCCTACTTTGATTTATGCAATGCTGACGGTCGGTGCACTGGCATTGATTATAGGGTTGAGCATCGTCATTATCGCTCTATTTGCCTGATCGGTGGATGTTCCCTTCCGGAGCATTTCGGGCAGTCCGGGTTTTTGGTTTTGTGCCTTCTGGGTCGAGCAATCAAACTACTGTAAATTCAGATCCCGGATGGACGGACAGGCGTCCGGATTTCCATGATCCTGAATGCAACTATTTAAACAGATTTCAATTTCATTGGAACCATGCTGCGGCGGATATCTATGATTGCATTCATCGAAGCACTTTTCCAGCGAATCGCAGTATTCCGGTGCTCCAGCTTCCTTGCCTGTATTGCAGGTAAGCATGACTGAGGCAAATAATAAGGCTGCCAGAAATGCAATAAGCGATGCTCTGAGCCTAACTGCAAAGGAAGCTGTCATTGGAATGGTGTTGCTTTTGCGGTTTTTCATAGTTAGATCCATTCAGTCAATGTGCCGCCCTGCAAAGTAAAATCCAGGTCTGTTTCAGATTTGCTGCTAAATTTCCAGTTCCAGGCCTTCGTAGGCAATCTTGATTTCCAGCTCGGATGTATTATCCACATCCATCATTTCCCGATATCGAAGGGCCCTCAGAAATACCTCATCCAGCTTTTCGTCCGAGTAAGATGGGTCATGATGAAAGAGAATCAGCTTTTTTACTCCGGCTCGCATGGCAATGTCGGTGGCAATGGAGGCTGAGCTATGCCCCCAGTCAATTTTCTGTAGTTGCTCTTCGAAGGTGTACTGTGTATCAAAAATCAATACATCCGCTCCCTGAAAATACTCCAGGTAGGATTCTACATCGTCCATATCATCCGAACGAAATTCTGCATCGCTACCAAAAATCAGCACCTTTCCATCTTCTTCCAGTCTGTAGGAGTAGGAACCGCCAGGATGCTTCATTCCTTTGGTGCTAATGTTTAGTCCGTGCAGAGACCAGCTTTCACCTTCTTCGTGCTGATAGAATTTCTTGGTGGCATCCATAGCATCGAAGGCTACTGGAAAGTGTCTTTCATTATGTTGATATCTAAGACGTTGCTCGATCGCATCGCTTATGGCATGAATATGAAATTCATTTCCTTCGATGAAGAAAGGAATAAAGAATGGTAATCCTTGAATATGATCCCAGTGCGTATGAGTGAACAGAATGTTGGCTTTACCATTGCCTTCCAGGTAGCCTTCGCTGAGCAATTTAACGCCCAGTTCGCGTAAGCCAGTGCCTGCATCCACAATGATTAAATCATCGTTCTTGGTACGGATTTCCAGACAGGTTGTGTTGCCGCCATAGGTATGGCTTAGAGAAAAGGGCAATGAATCGATGAATCTATCCACGGAAGGTTCATCGATTACATCCGAAGGAGTGGCATAGGTCAGAATCCGTTTTAGCTTATCCCTAAAGGTAGGGCCCTTAACCGGAGTGGCTATGGATCCTCGGACGCCCCAGAACTTCACCTTCATGGGCACAGGATTGCCCATCCCCATACTCCGTAAACCGATTTCCCCGCTATCCGGCCCGGTGGTACCGGCGACCTGGCTAGATTTTTTGATCATCTACTCCCGGGGAGCTGGTGGAATTGCCGCATCCAGGAAACCTGAATCCTGCCTGGCAGAAACCTCAGTCTATTTTACATATAGATTATTTCTTTTCCACAAGGTTTTGAACCACTCCCTCGAGCTGGGCCAGCTTCTTTTCATCAATGGTGTTTCGATCCACCAGGGAATTTTGAAAAACGATTGTATGCTCCTGCTCTCCGCTTTCATTGAAGCTCACATACATATTTTGACTGAATATATAGTAAGCCAGAGCTATCAATATTCCACCTACATAGATTATCCCGGAGTAATACCAGGCCAGGCCAATCCAGGAACCAATGGAGAAAAAAATTCCTGCAATGATCAGAGCGGCAAGCCAGGGTTTTTTAAATCCATAGCTTGCAGATGTTACGTCCGCAATGCTTACATAGGTTCTGGTAAAACCTGTGGCGTTGGATTCTTCCACTATGATATTTTTGGAATCGATGGTTAGTCCACAACTGGATTCAATCATGAACATTCGAAGAAGATAATAGATTGGTCCCGCAGGTCTACCCTGTATGTCCACCAATGGGGAGCGGGAGCTTCGCTTACTTCCGGTAACCTTCCAGTTTTTTGCAACCATGTTAAGACCAGTAAATGCAGATTTCACAGAATTCATATTTTCTCCTCTGGATTGTTCACGATGGGATTGGAATATCTATTTCAGGAACCGAAAGGAAAGCGGGTATGGGATTTTTTCTCCAGAATGAGCCCGGCCAGAGGCTATCACTGAAACGATGAGACTGTAGAACAGGATGGGAGTCGTTATGGCCCATAATAAATAAGCCACAGGCCATATTTCGGTAATGAATACTGCCAGTACCGAAGCGATGGAGGCAGGGGCCATACAAAGCAACACAGTTAATTGAAAGTTAAGAGCTTCTTTGTAATGAAATGCGGGCAGGGCAGAATTGCTTGCTGGTTGGGCCATGCGTCGCAGAACAATAACGCCAATTCCTGGTAGAAGGATAAGCATATGGTATATCATTGCCAGCACTTCTGGCTTCAAGGACCGTAATCCGGATGACCGAGAAGTCCGGGAGCCGGTTTTTCGTCTGGCCACTTTGCTGGAACTGCCCTTTTTCTTACTCACTCTGGAAGCCCTTCCAGTGGTTCCGGATTTTGATTTTTTTTTGCTGCTTCTGGCCATAGAAAATCTTCGGATGTTCAGCGTTGGGTCGAGGGGCCATCCGGATTTCCGAGCATAGGAGCTTTCAAGAAAAATCCAGGGAATGCCACATCCGGAGAGGTAGATTGGAATGCAATTTTCTATGAAGAGTCAATAATAAATTGTCTTTAATTTGCGACCCGTCCGGCACAGAAGCGGCTAGCGGGCCCGGCCATAGGCCCATGCCCGGCAGTAATGGCATCCTTTGTTCTTCGGGCCGATTGTGCAGGGCCCCTTTATGTGCCGTTTTTGAGACTGTCCGGCCTCAGGATCTTACCGGCTGGCCCAGGTAAGGCTGTAGTAGCTCTAGAGTATTTCGGGCTCTCAGATAATCCTTTCCAAACCCTTTTTCTGCTCCCAGAGACATGGCCTCTTTCTGCGCATCGGGAAGGTTGGATACAAGCATGACCGGTACATCCCGGGTTTTCTCGTTGGCTTTCATCATCTTTACAAGCTCAGTTCCATCGGTGTAATCCTGATCAATCTTTCGATTCACCAGCACCAGATCAAAGCTTTCGGATTCCAGTTTTTCCATGGCCTGGGAGGGCAGTGCCACGCGGTGCATCTCAGCTCCAAAGGACTCTACCAGGCCACGAAGGGCCATATGATCCGGATTACATTGACCTACATCCAGTACGCGTTTCTTCATTATCGATCCTTTCCAGTTATCCTTGCCAGGTTATCTCAAGTTAAACCAAATAGAAAAGCCCCGCCGGGGCAATCCTTTCTGGCCGCGGATTTCTCTGGCATTTGTATTATGTAATTCAGTTGAACTGGCAATTCGGTTACAGGAACTGGCATCATGTCCCTTCGCTGCGGTATTGTTGGTCTTCCCAATGTGGGTAAATCCACTATCTTTAATGCTATTACAAAGGCTGGAGCTCAATCCGCCAACTATCCATTCTGTACAATCGAGCCCAATGTAGGCCGGGTGGATGTGCCGGATCCCAGGCTGGAGAAGATCACCGAACTGGTGAAGCCCAGGCAAAAGGTTCCTGCCAGTATGGAATATGTAGATATTGCCGGTCTGGTGGAAGGAGCCCATAAAGGGGAGGGTCTGGGAAATAAGTTCCTGTCCCATATCCGGGAAACCAATGCAATCTGCCATGTAGTCCGTTGCTTTGAAGACGATGACATTGTTCACGTTCGCGGTAGAGTACATCCCATCGAAGATATAAAGATCATAGATCTGGAATTGATCCTGGCCGATATGGACTCCCTGGAAAAGCAGCTGGATAAGTTGCAAAAGAAAGCCAAATCCGGAGACAAAGAAGCTACCAGAAGGCTGGAGGTAGGTAAAAAGATTCTCGATACCCTGGAACAGGAAAAGCCGGCCCGCGCCGTGGAGTTGGATGCCGATGCGCAGAAGATTGCCGCGGAGTTTTACCTGCTGACCATTCGTCCTGTACTGTATGTAATGAATACCGATGAAGATGCACTTTCAGCGGGAAACGAATGGACCAGAGATGTGGAAGAATACGCAGCCAGCGAAAATGCAGCCGCCGTTCGTCTATGCGGCAAGATAGAAGAAGAGCTGGGCGGTCTGAGCGAAGAGGAACAAAAGGAATATCTGCAAAGCCTGGGCATGGAAGAGCCAGGTCTGAATCGGATGATCCGTGCATCCTACTCCCTTCTGGGACTGATAACCTTCTTTACTGCCGGAGAGCAAGAAGTTCGTGCCTGGACCACTTCCAGTGGAAGCACAGCGCCGGTGGCAGCCGGGGAAATCCACTCAGATATTGAAAAGGGATTTATCCGTGCGGAGGTTACCTCCTATGATGATCTGGAAAAATTCGGATCCATGAATGGAGCCAAAGAAGCGGGCAAGATGCGACTGGAAGGTAAGGAATATATTGTCCAGGATGGAGATATCTGCTATTTTCGTTTTAATGTTTAAATGGATTCCGGCCACCAGCTGCGATCTATCCACAGAATCTATGAAATATCAGAGACCCTCATTTTACCTCTGAAATGATTCTCTGAAATCAAAGTTATGGCGATTTACAAGTATAAAGAAAAGATTCCTGAACTGGGCAGCCCCTGCTTCGTTGCCGAAGATGCAAGAGTCATTGGAGATGTTCGAATTGGAAATGGATCTTCCGTATGGTGGGGAAGCACAATTCGAGGGGATGTGCACCATATTCGCATTGGTGAGAACACAAATATCCAGGATATGTGCATGATTCATGTTACAGGCGGGAAGTTCCCTACAGTGATAGGAAATCATTGCACCCTGGGACACAATGTAACCATCCATGGTGCTTTTCTGCATGATCATTCATTTGTAGGTATTGGTGCTACTGTAATGGATGGATGCGAAATTGAACCGTTTGGTTTTCTGGCCGCTGGCTCCATGCTAACACCGGGCAAAAAAATCCCCTCAGGAATGCTCTTTATGGGTTCTCCAGCCAAACCAGTGCGTGAAATAACGGATCAAGAAAGGGAAATGATCTTGAAAACGGCGCAGAAGTATCATCAACTATCTCTTGAATACAGCGATCCTGACATTGTGAGCAGAATTCGCTGAAGCAGCGCTAAAAGAGTTAAAAATGGCCGGAGTTTCCCAGAATAAACAGTATTTGGAAGCTCGCCGCTCATCCACTTCCTGGATTCCCAGACCACCGAATACCAGAAATACCAGGCTGCAGGCTCTGAGGTATCTGGCTCCAATATTTCTGATGCTGGCCTACTGGGCCGGAAACTCTGGAGTATCCATCTGTTTTTTCTATTCCATTACCGGACTTCCCTGTCCGGGCTGCGGCATGACTCGATCGGTGCACTTTCTAATTCATGGGGATCTAATTCATTCGCTGAAGTATCATCCCCTGGGATTCGTCACTCTGGGGATTTGTTTACTGGTAGTGGCCACTCTGTTTTCGATCAAGGCCACCCAGATCTATGAATTTCTGGAATCGGCAGCGTTGAAGTTCGCCACACCTGCATTGATATTGATTTTGCTTTTTGCGGTGTTTCGTGGAATTGTAGTTTATTCTGCAGGCTCGGAAGCGTTTGAGTCATCTACTGAACTTTCTTCGCTTTCAGGACTTTTCGCTTCATTTGATGAGCCAGGTCTCCTGGATTTCTTATCCGGTTCACTGTTTAAAATGGGATCCTTCTGAAGTAATCCCTCCAGATCGCATTTCGAATATTCACCGGCAGCCAGGTCCGCTCCCAGCCAGCCGAAGGCCTGCTGCGGAGCGATTACATGGATGTCCCAGCCGCGAATGATTTTAGGGCAATCATGTACATGATTCTGGCAAAGTATCTGGGCTGCCCTGGGTTTGGGATAGGCCCAGGCGCTGGGAGGATGGATGCACCGATTCTCAATTTCTGCAAGTCTACGCATCTTTCGCGCTTCCAGTTCAAACTCCTGAAACTTTCGAATGATGGGCCGAATTAGATCATCGTGGAATACACCTTTTCCCGCATTGTAGCTAACGCGATAGACCATTTCCTCGGCAAAGTAATCGCTATCTTCTATTCGTTTCTTGGTTTCCATGATGAAATGAGCAATACGCAGGGTTTCTGTCATGATGTCCCTGGACTGCTCATTCATGGGCTGATTGAAGGCTTCCTGTTCCTCACCAGGCGAGGCTGTAAGATTCTCCAGATGCTCGGCGGAGAAGCTGGATTCCTCTCCGTCTGGTATACTATTTCTGGGAAAGCTGGGCACCGGAAATCCTTGAGGAAACTCTGCAATGGATGCACTTACTTCTGGAGCAACAAGTAACCTGTCTGCCATTTCCGCTGCTTTGCGAGCCCTGGATCTGACGTGCTGGATATCCGCCGTAGGCTCTTTCCAGGCACTCTGTCCGGCCAGGGGAAGATCGGATAGAAAGCCTGCCAGAAATGCATTCTTATGGATTCCTTTTACGCGAAGGTATTTCTGCATCACGATGGCCATATTCAATAGGCCCAGTTCACATAGATGTGTGAAGAAATCATCATCATCGCGATAGATTCTATATGCAGAAAGCGCTATGCTTTTGTTTCTAAAAGCGCTTCGCATGTAAGCATCGGGCCTGTGGTGTGGCAGGTCCAGAAGCCTGGTCAAGAAATGCCCGGGGCCTGCTTTGCTCAAATCTCCCACTTTGCGGACCAGAAATTCAGAGATCTTTGCAATTAGTTCATCGGTCAGTGTAACATGAAAATGGGACTTGTAGGAGCCTGCCATTTCTTTGAGCTTATCGAAGAAGGATTCTTTTACGAATACATCCTCTTTAATGAGAATATTGCCGGTGTTGTCCAGTACCGGTTCGGAAAACTTGAGAACGCCCTGCAATCGAAGCTCCAGGTAAAAGCCGTTCAATCGGCCCAGGTCTTCAAATAGGATTCCTGTATCAGTGACTTTCATGGATGATTCCTTCTGAGCTGGCCTTACCTGGTTGAGACTTTATGAGTAGAACGGTCATTTTTTTTGATCTATGATCATTTGGTGGCTTCTATCCAGATTCAGAAATGTTTAAGATTTCTCTAGAAGAAAAGGAAAATCCCGTAGCCAACCCAACTTATATATCGACAGAGCCGGGTCCGAACCGAAAAATCCGGCTGTTAAACTGGCCTGACCATGCAGGGAGGGGACCGGAATTCCGTTGACGGACAGGCCAGGCGTAGCTTTTGGACCTCGATGGAAAAAACACTGATTATTCTCAAACCGGATGCGGTAAAAAACAAACACATTGGACATATTGTAACCCGAATCGAGGAAGAAGGATTCAAAATCCTGGGTATGAAACTACTTCAGCTCAGTAAATCTGACGCACAAAAATTCTACGAGGTACATAAAGAAAGACCTTTTTATGATGATCTGTGCAATTATATGATCTCCGGACCTGTTGTAGTGGCTGCCCTTCAGGCAGGTGATGCTGTACAGAAATGGCGCGATTTAATTGGAGCTACAGATCCAAAAGAAGCGGCCGCCAACACCATACGAGCTCTCTATGCAGAAAGCAAAGAAGCCAATGCTGTACATGGTTCCGATTCCCCGGAAAATGCAGAGAAGGAAATATCCTTCTTCTTCAAGGACGGGGAGCTGATTGGATAGTTCTTTCCTCGAGCCCTACATACGGGCCATCGATGCGTATTTCGAAGGGCCACTTAAGAGGCTGATTCAGTCTCTGGGCCCTCCGGAACTCTCCGAACCCGTGCTCTATAGCCTTCTATCCGGAGGCAAGCGCATTCGACCTGTACTCTGCCTCATTTCTGCCGGATATCTTCCTCCCGAAAATTTTGATCCGTTTCAGTTAAATGCACAGGAGAAGCGACTGTTTTCTCATGCAGCAGCCCTGGAATGCATTCATTGTTACTCTCTGATTCATGACGATTTGCCCAGTATGGATGACGATGATCTTCGTCGCGGTAAGCCGTCCAGCCACCGGAAATTCAATGAATGGGCCGCCATACTGGCAGGCGATGCTCTGAACACTCTTGCGTTTTATCTTACCAATCAGGAACGAGATAGCGTTAGCAGTCTCAACAGTCAGATACTTAGCCGATGTGCATTGCGCATGGTGTCTGGCCAGTATCTGGATCTAAGTGCTGAGAAGGGAAGCTTCATTGAAAGCCGGGCCCCATTCTTTCATCCTCATACAGACGATGAAAAAATGCAGCTTCTAGAAACCATCCATCTGGAGAAAACGGCAGCCATGGTGGAAGCGGCTCTTTCTATGGGAGCAGTGCTCCAGGGACTGCCCAATCATCGAAGCTACTCAGAATTCGGGCGAAACCTGGGACTTCTATTTCAGATGGTGGACGATCTTCTGGATGAAACTCAGGACTCGGCAACCCTGGGAAAAACAGCAGGCAAGGATAGACAGAGCGGAAAGCTGACTCTGGTATCTCTTCTGGGCCTGGAAGAAGCGAAAAGCAGAATTGATCTGGAAAAACAGAGACTGGAAGAACGTCTGAATCATTTGCCTGTGGCCAATGGATTGGTGCAAAACCCCATTCCTGTTCTGAAGTCGATCATCGAATATCTGGTCGACAGGGAAAGATAATGGCCAATGCCATCCGCCTGGATGAATGGCTCAGTCAGCAATTTGACCTGGAACTGAGCATAGCACGTAGCTACATCCTTCAGGGAATGGTGTCCATTAATGGACGCAAGGTTCATCAGGCCGGTATCTCGTTTCGCCCAACCAGAGATGAGCTGGAGTTCAGACGACCTCCGGATTTTCGCAATCGAGGCACTTTGAAGATTCGTCCAGCTGTTCAATTCTTGAAAGAACAGGGCCTGGAATTGCAGAAGTCTGTATGTCTGGATATTGGAGCCTCTCATGGTGGATTCACGGCAGCCCTCCTGGAACAGGGAGTTCGCAAGGTATATGCAATAGATGTAGCTTACGGAATTTTCGATTATGAGCTGCGTCAAAAAACAGAGGTAGTCCTTCTAGAAAGAAAGAACATCCGTAACATTGAATCATCCTGGTTTGATCAGTCCTTCTTTGATTCTGATTCCTACTTTGTAGTTTGCGATGTATCGTTTCTTTCCATTCGAGATGTGCTCACTCATTTGCTTGGTTTCTTTAAAGAGCACCGAAAAGCTTTCCAGGGATTGTTTCTTTTAAAACATCAATTTGAAGCTTCCGAAAAAACCGAGTCAGGAATTATTCGAGATGATATTTTGAGAAAGGACATCGAGAAGGAATTTGAGAGCTTTGTGCAAACTCTTGGTCTTCAGGTTCTGCACAGAGTGCCTGCAGGAGTTAGCGGTCGAAAAGGAAACCGGGAAACCTTTTACTGGCTGGCTTATAATGGATTCCGGGATAGCACAGCTTCCAACCCTTCATAAATAGCCAGAGCTTTTTGAGTGTCATCGCCATCTGTAAGAGCTCGCAATCGACTCAGTCTGTCCAGGGGAAGCCGACCCATTAGCATGTCCCTTACCACTCTATCTCTTTTTTCGCGAATCCTTCTGTAGAAACGCATCTCAGCTCGATAGGGACTTACAGGAAGTCCAAGGTATCTATCCACTGTCTGCATCGCATCTGACTGGGTAATAGAAACATATTGTTGCAGTAATTCCTTTTCCGGTAGTTGATTCTCCATCTGAAGAAAGAGCCAGAAAGCTCGATCCATACATTCCGCTCCTGTCTTTTTCTCACCGGCAGATTCGGTACAGTGCGCTTCCAGATACTCCAGAATCCTGGCGAATCTAGCTCTCTGCTCGGGTTTGCTTTGGAGTATTTCCTGGGCTCCTGTACTATTCATTAGAAGCATGGATGTCATGGATTCCACCTGTTCTTCGATGGAGAGCAGATGCTGCAATTCTGCAGCCGCATTTACATGATTTTCTTCGCGAAGCTCCGAGGCGCGAATAAAAGCTTCTACAGCCAGTCGGTTGAGTGCGATCTGGGCTGCTCCAGCTCCAGTTTTTTGAATTGTACTCCAGAAAAAAGTGATTCCTCCAAAATTCATGCAATGATTCAAGACCTGGGTAACAATGATCTCCTTTCGCAGTGGATGTTGCTTTACCTCTTCGGGGAAGGCTTCCACCAGTTCTTCCGGAAAGTAGTTCAATAGATATTTTTCCAGTTCCGGTTGAGTAAATCCTCCGGAAGCCAGGATCTCATTTTTTAACTCCAGTCGGGCATGCCCCAGCATAGAGCAGAGTACAGGACGTACAAAAAGTCGTGCTGGATGATCGCTAACATGTAGTTCATCCGCAGACAATCCATCCAGGGTATGGCCGCAGGATTCCAGCCATCGCATGGCAGCCAGAAAGCTATCCGGACTCTGCTGCAATCTACGTTGATCCAGAGAAAGACTCAGATTGCCGGCCCGATTGTTTTCGAGTACCAGATCAATCATTCTTTCTTCCAGCTTTTCAATCCATTGATTCCGCTGGGCGAAGTCGCCTAAATTGCCTGTTTTGAGTAATCTTTCCAGAAGTATCTTCAGGTTCACTTCATGGTCCGACATATCGACTCCGCCGGAGTTATCAACCGCATCGGTGTTTAGTCGGGTGCCGGTAAAGGCTGCCTGAATACGACCTCCCTGAGTCATTCCCAGATTACCTCCTTCTCCGATGACCCGGGCTCGTATATCGCCTCCATTGATTCTTACTCTATCATTGGCCGGGTCCATGGCATCGGAATGGCTTTCCTCCGAGGATTTTACGTAAGTTCCAATCCCTCCATTCCATAGCAGATCCACCGGGGCTCGAAGAATGGCACGAATCAGTTCCTCACCGGAATGCTCAGCATCGGAAATTCCCAGACGTTCCTGCACTTCCTGGCTAACAGATATGCGTGCACTGCTTCGGTCGAATACTCCGCCGCCTCTGGAAATCAAAGATGTGTTGTAGGAATCCCATCCCAGCACCTGATCAAACAGTCTCTTTCGCTCCTTCCAGGCTTCAGATGATGGATTCGGGTCCAGAAATATATGTTTATGATTGAATGCGGCCACCAGATGCATACTCTTTGACAATAGCATTCCGTTGCCGAATACATCGCCTGCCATATCTCCAATGCCCACAGCTGTGATCGGATCATTTTCCGGATTCTGACCCATTTCATGAAAATGGCGACGAACCGATTCCCAGGCACCCCGTGCCGTGATACCCTGTTTCTTATGATCATAGCCATGCTTTCCGCCGGAGGCGAATGCATCTCCCAGCCAGAAGCCTGCCTTTAGAGAAACCTCATTTGCATGGTCGCTAAATCGAGCGGTTCCTTTGTCCGCCGCTACCACCAGATACGGATCTGGATGATCCATGCAAACTAGAGCTGGTCGTTTGATCTTTCCGGTGGAAGTACGATTGTCTGTGAGAGCCAGCATGGCAGACATGAATCGTTTGTAGCATTCCAGGCCAAAAGCAGGGTCTGTGGATCGATCTCCCTTCAAACAGAAGCCTCCTTTGCTACCACTTGGAACGATAATGGTGTTTTTAACCATCTGTGCTTTCATCAATCCATGGATTTCGGTCCGGAAGTCGTCCGGTCGATCCGACCATCGAATACCTCCTCGGGCTATGGCCGCTCCCCTGAGATGAACGGCTTCGAAATCAGAGCAGTAAACAAAGATCTCAAAAAGAGGGACCGGGGAACTGAGGCCCTTTATTTCCTGGCTTCGCAGCTTGATGCTAATTTCAGAAAGAAATTCAAAGTAGTTTGTTCTAACGATGGCACCGGCGATTTCCATCAGTCTCTTACATAGCAAAGATTCCATGACAGAAGAAATTTGATCCAGAAGACTCTGCAACTGAGCAAAGACTTCCTTTTCTTTTTCCGGTTCGCGCACCCCTGGCGCAAAACGATATTCCAGCCAGAGTACAAGAGATTGAATGAATTCCCTTTGAGCAAGGCTGGCCCGTGCTATGAAGGCACGGGAAAAATTTCGATCAATTTGAAACAGGTAAGCATGCAATGATTTTACCAGAGCCAGTTGATGTCGATCCAGACCATACACGGAAAGGCGATTGATGGGTTCATCGGTGGAGGTTTTTAGAATTACAGATTCCAGCACCCGGGCAAGAGCTGTGTCGTATCGACTATCCAGTTCATCATCTTGAATTCGATAGGCATAGATATAGCGCGTACCGTCCGGAAAACTGGCCGGGAAGGTAAATTCATCTGTGACCCGGAAACCAAAGTTGGCCAGTACGGGCACCAGATCGCCAATGGCCCTTTCATGCAGACTGTAGATCTTGATGAATACATCTTCTGCCTTGCGAAAAAATGCGGACTTAAGTTCTCTTTGATGACTCAACTCTTCCAGCCGAATTAGGTCCTGCAATGCTTCTTCCGGGTCCTGGTGAACTTCGGAGGCCGGGCTCAATGCATTTCTGTAAACGGTGAGTTTCTCTTCGATCAATCGTTCTCCAATGAAATGATTGGTCAGAGCCTTGCGAAAGCGATTTTGCCAGCTGGCAAATAAATGACTGACAGAAACGGAAAGCTCACTTTGAAGCTGTTCTAATGTGCCTGGAGATTCCGGCGAAACCGCCAGAAACATGATTTCATGTTCATTCATTCTCCTTCGAATCAGAATTTCCTGTTTGAATTTGAGTCGATGGGAGATCCTCTGAATGTGTTCCGGAGAAAAGGCACTGGCCTCGGAGCCGGAAACAATTCCAAGAATCCATACCATATCGTATTCCTGATCAATGTTAACTGCGAAATCAGGCTCAGAAACATACAGATTATCCAGTATCTGAGTCAGCCAAACCTCGATCAGGTTCTGAGGACGACTTAGAAAAATCCCCACCGGAATCATTTGTGCGATCTGGAAGAGTAGCTTTCTACGATGTGAGTTAGGCGGTGCATAGATTCTCTCTGCCAGGATTTCAACTTTACGTCTGGCCGGCGGATTCAGAAACCTGGGCGTTAGTTCTCCCCTGCCTGCGAAGTGACCGGCCAGCAGATAAAGTGGCCTGGAAGGAATCAGGATTAAATGCAGCGCTCGGTGACGGTTCACCCGGCTCATAATCTGACTTTCGTGAAAAAGCATATGAGAGTCTTCCAGGGAGCTGGATTCTGTATGATTGAGCTCCCCGGCATCGATTCGGCGGGCAGAAAATAAACGTTGTAGATCGTTCAGAGCTTGCTTTCGAATGGAGCTTTCTCTGAGTAATCCGGTGGGCTTTTGCAATTTGTCTGCAGAGAATGAGGCGGAGCCCAGGGTTACAAAGTTTTCCGAAATCCATTCCCGGTCCTCCACCAGTTCTTCGTTGGGCAGGCTCAGAGCCGTAAGCTGTTTCAATGCCACCGGAAAATCCTGGACTACCTGCCTTAACTCCTGCAGATTTCTGCGCAGGTCCTTTTCAATGATCTTCTTCTCTTTGTCCGAAAGCTTCTGAATCTCAACGTAAACAAAGGCTTCGGTGTTGCTGCGACCGGTTGTGGGCTCCACCGACTGGATACTACGACCATTTCGCTCCACAGAAAGAAGTGCCGGTATACTCAGATGAATACTATGAGATTCGGAATTGAGATAATCCAGGATGGTATCCGTAATAAACGGTGAATCTGGCATGCAAACTTCGATGGTGCTGGAATTGATAAGCCAGGGAAATTCATCCCATTCCCGAATACGAATTTCGATTTCACTGGATTTGCCTTCCAGGAATTCGTAGCGAGAGGAAATAAATCGATTCAAATCCGCTTGAGTAAGGAATTGCTGCAATGCAGCGGGCATCAGTTTTTTATAGGTGCTTTCGAAGGTGGAGAAAGGTCCTGCCATATCGGGAATGTGCAGGACCGGTCTGAGAGGGCAACCATTGCATACATTTTTGAAGGCCTCTTCCGGGCCCAGGAGCCCATTAATTGGTTGCACAATACACAGGAATTGTCTTTCTGCCTGCAGGACCCGCAACCCGGTCTTGGGAGTCGGAGTACTGAATGGAGAAAATGCCACCATCCTGCGAAGTAATACCCTCCTATGATTACGAATGCCCGGTGCTTCATATCAAAGGTGAATTCACCCAGGATATGGAAAAAGATCTGGAGCAGCACTATCTAAGTATACCGGCAGGCAAGAGAGGAAAGGTAGTTCTGGACTTTTCTGAAACTCAGTATATCAATTCCTCCGGCATTGCCATTCTAATTGCACTGATCACCCGGGCCACAGATGAAGCTTCCAGTCTGGAGTTTGCCGGCCTTTCCGCCCATTTCAAGAAGGTCATGGAAATTGTAGGGCTGGATGATTTTGTCACCATGCATGATACCCTGGCGGAAGCCGTGTCCTCCTCGGATTCCTGAGTATTAGTTCAATCTGATTTCAGGATTTTCTGTAATCTCCCGAACTAAGAAAGGAGATGGAAGAGTCCCAGACAATGAGCGGCGCTGTTCGATTCCAGATGATGGTGTCGGTAATCACCCGGTCCAGATTGCGCCGTGGGCTGCGTTTCATCTGTCTTTCATTGCTATTGATCTGCACTGCCGCACAGGCAACGCCTATTTCTCGCCATCTTCCGGATCCCTATTATCCACAGCAGCCGGAAGGGGAGCTAAGGCTAAACTACTACTACGATCGCACGGGCCGCTGGGTAAAATTCTCGGACTGGATTCCATTTCAACAGAAGAAATATAGCCCCAGATTCTTTGAAGACTATTATGAAATCTACGGCCTGCCTCAGGGCTACCGGGTAACTCAGCTAAAAGAAAACATCTACTTTCTATTTCTTGCTCAAAGTGCTCCTTTCCGTCACCCCAGAAACTCGCTTTGCAAGATCGAAACGGAAGAGCAATTTCATAAGTACCGAAATCTGATGTTCATGCAGGCGCATTTAATGATTATGCGAATGTATCTGCGGCTTGGATCTCTATTCGATAAACGTCATCTATACTTTCATGACCTGGACTTTGCTGATGATCTGGAGATTTCATTTTTGATTGCCAGAACCTACTATGCAGAAGCGGAGAAATACTGGGCCTCTGCGAAGCGTTACGCAGAAGAAGCCAACAAACATCGGTTCGAAATCGATTTGCCGGGTATTGAAAGTACGAGGTTCGAAATAGTAACCGGTGAACTGGATTTTCAAAGAATCATACATCGGCATAAGAAACGAGTGAATGCAAAATTGGAAGTCGTTAGTGATTTTCTGGACGAAGAAGGCCGACCCAGACCAGTTAAGCTTCGCATGCTCAACGATATCCAACAAATGTACGATGAAGATTTCACTTCCGATCCTCTGAAAATGCCCCGTCTAAACGAAGAGTGGAATGAAAAGCCTCTTTTCCCCAACTGGCCCGAACCGGAGGAGGGAGGGGCTCCGTGAAAATATTCCTGGCCACACCCGGTCTTTTATTTTGTAACAGGATTGCAGGATTTTCCAACAGTTGCAATGGCACCGAAGACAGTAAGCATTACGCGTCAGAAAGCCCGGGACCCAATAGAACGGTCACAGGTTGGCGAGTCCAGTGTGCCAGACTGGCCATGATTTTCTTGCTTCAACTTTGCATTTCCCCGGCCCTGGCACAGGTACCTGACTCAGGCCTGGATTTCTATGAATTGCAACGGGTCTTTCAGGTTCCCCGAAGCATTACGGTAGAACGTTCCCGAGAGATCCAGGAGATGTGGGCCTATCCAGAAAATGTAAAAGGAAGGTTCGATGCTCTGGTATTTCGCAAAGATTACACCAGCGCCTACTACAGACGGGCTCTTTCTATGTTTGAGCGGATCCGAAGCCAGGACCGAAAGTTCCTGAAACACCAGAAGGATGTGTACAGAACTCTGAAAGATAACGATGATCCGCGGCCAATGAGTGCTCAGGAAAAACGTGATGCTCTGCGAAATCAATTCGCTCATGAGAAGATCCGACATCATGAAAAGATGGCAGCCGGATACAACCAGGTGCTCAAGCTACTGGATTCCGGCCGGGCCGGACCCCTGGATGGGGCCAATCTAGATCTATATCTACAAACCCTGCGGCTGAACATTATACATCTGAGCAAAGGCAGAAATTATCAGGATGCACTCTGGATGCTTCGTCGCTATTATCAAACTGAGACCGAAGCTGCATCCCAGTGGCCCTTTCATTTTTATGTAGCCTCAACCCTTACTCATCTGCATCGACGGGCCCGTGAATCCGGGAAGTCCCTGGAAAAACAGTACCGTCTGGAAAGTCTGAAGGACCGATATATCCTGAACTATCTGGAACTAAGATATGGTCGTCAGTCCTATCAGTACACGGAGACGTTTAAAAGGCTACGAAGAGAAGCCGGGCCCTTGCATTTCCTGCGAAAAGAGGGACCCCTGGTTCCTTGATAGGTGGCATTCCGGAGACCAGAACGGTACTCTAGAAAAAATTAGTTAGCCACAGCTGCTGACAGCGCGGCCTGACTCAGTTTTTCGGCAAAGGTCTGGAATAGCGCTCCCTCTTGCTGACCAATGGTTTCCAGTTCTTTCGAGAAATCCAGGGGAAGCTCTGCAGCCATATTCAGTATTTCGCGCATATGCCCTTCCTCTTCTTTCAGAAGACCCGATAGATGCACCGGAAGATCCTTCTGACGAAGTAGCTTTTCATAGACGCCATATACTTCCACAGCTCTTTCTTCGATTACATAGGTAACCGCCAGATATGAAAACAGAGTCTGATATTGCGAGCTGCCGGGCATAAGCTCCAGGGCCCGGCGTTTACACAACCCATCCAGGCTTTGAAAGTATTTAATACCGGACCACTGGCAGAGAGGGGAGATCGTATTGCTTTTGATTCCATCGCCTTTCATTTCTTCTGGAAGCAATCGATGGATTTGCTTTTTGAAGAAATATGCATGCCTTGCCTCTTCGGCTGCATGCTGAAGCACTATTTCGGAGCGCTGCAGCTTCTCAGGAAATCGAGACATGGACTTGTGGATCTTACGAGCCCCCATGTTTTCCAGAAGTGAAAGAGTTTCCAGCCAGCGTACATGCAGCCAGTCATCCTCCACAACCGATTCCAGAAATGGTCTTAGATCAACTTTTTTGAGTATCATCGCGAATATAGAGCTTCTTCTGTATAATCCAGATTACCGCAGCCAGAGCGATAATCAGTCCAAATATCTGACTTTGAGTGAAACCATACCAGTGCCAGTTTTGAAAATAGGCTGCGGTTTGCTGAGTATGATGAATATGATGTTCTATCAATCTGCCATCGGAGTAGGTTGGATGATCCAGAACAGGAATCAATGCATCGTTGATTCGCAAGAATTCCACCAGAAAGCGCGAAATTCCATTCCATACCAGAAATACAGCCACCATGAATCCGGGTTTGAAGCTTTGAAATCTAAGTTTTAGCATCATCCAGGCAAATAGTACCCAGGTAGAAAGAGCTTCAATGAGAGGCGTATTCCAGACGCTCACCCCATGAGTACCCATAACACCGCCGGGTTTATAACCCAGCCAGCTGGTAAGCTTTACCACCGATTCGTATTTGTAGAACTCCATGGTCAGAAATGGAATATCCACAGACGCTCCGTAGCCAAAGCAACCATCGCCGCTTACAATACATCCCAGTCTTCCAATGCCATAGCCCACAGCCATGGAAGGGATGAATGCATCTCCGTACTGCCAGATGGGCTGCTTCTTATGCCGTAGATAGAAATATAGAAAGGCAAAGCCCATGGCAAATCCGCCGTAGAAAACCAGGCCTCCTGGGCTGAAAAGAGTCTCCCACAGTCCCAGAAAATCTGGATTGCCAGCGTACTTGGCTCCAAGCCCCTCATAGTTAAATAATACGTACTCCAGTTTGGTCCAGAATCCATCCGGGCCTCGCCAGATGCGACTCCACACTTCCAGCACGTAGCCAATCTTGGCACCGATGATGGTTCCAATTACAGCCAACAGCAGGGAATGGTCCCCGTACTCTTCTTTCAAGCCCCGGCGCCGCAGTTCCCGGGGTACCAGATAAGCCGCGGTCAGAAAAGCGGCCATCAATAGAAGGCTGAATGTGGAAATGTCAATTCCGAACAATATGAATTTCTCTAGCATTTAAGTTCCTCGATCTGTTCTATCTCTACGGGCACCTCTGAAGTTAGATTCAAAGGCGCTCCTTTTGTTATTACTATGTCATCTTCTATCCGAATCCCTGTATTTCTGTAGGGCTCCGGAATATCGTCGTGGCCGGGAATATATAATCCTGGTTCTACTGTGCAGGCCATTCCTGCTTCAAAGCGGCGGGCCTGCCCATCCAGATAGTAGCTTCCAACATCGTGTACATCATAGCCAATCCAGTGCCCTGTGCGATGCATGTAAAATCGCCGATAGGTCTTTTTAGCCAGGGCTTCATCCTTGCTTTCTTTTACAAGTCCCAGATCCTTTAATCCATCCACCAGAATACTCACTGCATCATCATGGACGGAATCCATGGTTGCGCCAACAACGCTGCTTTCTATGGCTTTTTTTTGAGCTTTCAAAACAATGGAATACAATTCCTTCTGAGGCTCTGTAAACCTTGCATTAACAGGAAACGTTCTTGTTACATCCGAATGAATATATCCCTGAGCGGCGGCCGCATCCATAAGGACCAGGTCTCCATCTTTCAGGATTTCATCGTTCTTTATATAGTGCAAAACACAGGCACGCCCTCCGCCAGCTACAATGGATGGATAGGCCTCCACGGCGTTGTGGCTGCGAAAGACTTTGTGTAAAATAGACTCCAGTTCATATTCTCCCATGCCCGGTCTGGCTGCCTGAATTATCTCCTTATGAGCCTGAGCGGTAATTGCAGCTGTAGCTTTCATTCGCTGGACTTCCCAGTCTGACTTGATGAGACGCAATTCATGGAGTAAAAGAGCAGGATGAACAATCCTGTATGGTCCGGAAGTACCGGCCCGGCCGCGAATTAGCAACCTTTGAGATAATCCCAGTACTTCCTGGTCTCTGGCTGCATCGCTTCCATAGGAATAGTACAACGCGGAAACTCCATTGATCCAGCTTTCCAGATCTTTATGCAATGCCTCCAGATCTCGAGAGTCTTCAATACCAGACATTTCGCAGGTCTCTTCCAGGTTCGGTTGAGGACCTTCCCAGGTTTCTTTTTCTGGACTGCCGGGCTTTACGTACACAGCCATCTTATCTTTGCTCAAAACCAGGGCCCCTTCTTCCACAGGAAGGCCCGTTAAATAGTAAAAATCGGAATCCTGCCGAAAGCGGTAATGCACGTCGTTGGACATGATGCGCTTTGGTGCAGTATATAGGATCAGAACAGAACCAGGCTCCATTCTGGCCTGACAGGCCGACCTTCTTTGCAATAACTCTTGGTGCGGAATTTCCGGGCTAAATCGACCCATATCAGGCATGGACCCTGTCGGGGCCGAGAATTTCCAGAAATAAATCATAGATTCTATAGCTTCCGGTAAATAGAATCGTGCTGTACTGATTTTGCCGGGCGCAATTGAGGACCTGATCTCTGATAGAATCTGCAGATGTTGCCGCAACGGTTCTCAGTCGCATGGCTGTTTGCCGGGATTGCAAGGAGTCATTTGATTGGTTCTGGACTGCTGTTTCATCCGAGCCGGGTGGCTGTGCCAGGCCTTCGCGTTCAATACAAAATACATCTTTGAGACCTTTCCATCGAGCAACTCGCAAGAAATGAGGATAGGAGCGGTCCGGCAGAATTCCTAGAACCAGCAATGGTGGATCAGAAAATGTAGATAACACTGTATGTAGCGATGCTGGATTGTGCCCTGAATCATATATCCAGCGAAAGCCTTTAAAGCGAATATCCATCATTCGTCCGGCAGGCACCTGTAAATCCTGGAATTCTGTGGAATCTAGACTTTGCATCAGCTTTGCCAGTCGCTTTTGGTTCGAATTTGTTTCCGAATTTGTTTCCGAATTGTCTGGCCCAACTATAGCAGTGGACGCCCCATAAAGTTCTTCTGTATCATTTTCTGCGACGGGACTTTGCAGAAGCGATTGCAATCCACTCGGACCCGAGGCTGAATCCAGGTTTTGCGGTCTGGCGGTTAGAGCAGCGTCAACCAGGTCCGAGACAATCCATTTAGCGAACTGGAAGTTCTGGTTTAGATATCCAGATGGGCTTTCGGAATGCCGGGGCATGGAGTGAGACTCGGTGAGATGGCTATCAAAAGAAAGGATTCGATTCTGGCCGGTGGCTTCCGGGGTCCGTAATTCATCTAGAATCCGCCGGGCCAGGGGCTCATACCGGCACTCCATTAAATAGAAAATTCGGGAATCCGGGCCTGAAATGCCCAGTTTTTCAGCAAAGATGGCCGATCTGGTTTTACCCAGAAGGGCCATATGATCCAGGGCTATTCGGGTAATTAGCACAACATTGGGATTACAAAGACTTGTAGCATCAAGTCTGCCTCCCAGGCCCGCTTCATAGATCTGCACAGGAATTCTTTTCTTTTGGAAGATCTCCATGGAAAGCAAACTCAGTAGTTCAAAGTAGCTCAAATCAGCCCATAGTTTTGAATCATAGTCTAGAAACGTTTGCCGCAGGCTGTCGTATCCGTCTTCCAGAGTGGACTGTTCATTTTTTCCATCGATACGAATTCTTTCGGAGTAATGCTGTAGATGCGGACTACTATACACTCCTGTGCAATAGCCACCTGCGCGAAATAGCTCGGACAGGTAATGGCTTACAGATCCCTTGCCATTGGTTCCTACAACGGATATTCGAATTCCATTCCATGCAGACCAGTGAAACTCTGCGAATTTTCGAAGCTTCAATAATCGCTTTGAGAATTCCTGAGGAGCAAAGTTTCGATTCTTCTCCGGGTTGATTCTATTTTCCAGATCTTCAGTGAGATTCATAGTTAAAGGCATTCTAACTTCGCTTGTACTGAAAGGTTCTGCGAAACGTTTTATCCGGAGGATTTGCTTTTAAGATCTTTTTTCAGTAACTTTTCCCATTTAGATACGGGAGGTTCCTTGCCGGTAAACCATCGAAACTGGAACACCGCCTGATATAGAAGCATACTGTAACCGTACACCACTTTGCAGCCTTTCTTTTTTGCCAGAGCGATCAGAGGAGTAATCATGGGACTGTACACTATATCAAATACGGTGCAGCCTCTTTGAATCAGTTCTGGATTCAATGGCAGATCCTTTGTTACGGATTTACTTCGAGTCTTCATTCCTAGAGGAGTTGTTTGGATAATGATATCTGGATAGCGCATCCCTTCATCAGACTTTTGCCGTTTCGCCTGAATGGAATTGTTTCTGATGCTCTTTCCGGATGAAACGTCGGGCCGCGGCAAAGAGGATGCATTGTTTTCAAGTGCAAGTATGGCTGCCCCCGGAAATTGCTTTTTTAGATCCCGAATGAATGCCCGGATTCTTGTTTTGTTTCTTCCGGTAATCCAGATCCTGGATGGCTTTTCTGAGATCAGAAGCTGCGCTGCAATGGCCCGGGCCGATCCTCCGTAGCCGCAGATGAGCACGGTCTTTCCGCGAATGGTGGTGGCCTGCTTCAGTGCCTGGATGGCGCCAGGTCCGTCCGAATTCCTTGCTTCAATGACGGTTTCTCCTTTTTTTTCCAGGAAGAGCAGGGTGTTACTGGCCCCGCAAATCTGGCTTAGTTTATCCGATCGGTCTGCCATTCGATGGGCCCAGATTTTATGAGGTATGGTTACTGAAAGTCCTCCCAGATTGAGGCTTTGCATCGTTCGTTTTAAGAAAGGTCCTGTCTCCTTTACATCCAGAGGAATATAGACTCCGGCATATCCAGTTTCCTGAAAGGCCATATTGTGCAATAATGGACTTAATGAGTGCTGAACCGGATGTCCCATTATGCCAAAGACCCTGGTATTTCCCCTGATTTCCATCTCCGGTAAATCTCTGCAAAATGCTGCCATGTAAATTCTTATTTACTCAAAGCGGCCACTCAAAAAGGTTAACTGCATTCGCATGGAATGGTTTATTGATTTCTTAATGATTGTTCGGGATCTGTTGGTTTATGGGCTTTGCGGTCTTGCCGGGGCCTATTATTACTATTTCAGATTGAATCGAGATCTTCTGGGAGGCTTCTGGGGAGCTACCCTGATCGGCACAATCGGTGCCGTTCTGGTCCATGTAATCGCCAATATAAAGAGCTGGTTTCCCATGGTGGTGAATTTTCTGATGATTCCCAAATGGGAGAATATTCACCTGGCCAGGGTGAATATCATTGCGGCTCTAATCGGTTCTTTTCTTTTTCTCTATGTTCTGAACCGAATCAATCACGACAAAGAACGTCGCTAAGCCCCATTATTGGCTGCCCTTCGGCGGGATTCCGTAAATCCCGGGTCCGCTTTCGATGGCTGCTGAGTTCGGAAGGGAGACCACTCGGGCCCTGGCCCGGGCCTTGCGATCCAGTTCTTCTATACGCACGATGCTGTGCATTGGCAGTATGATTCTTCTGGTATCTTCAAATTCCTTTCTCAGCCCATCCTCCGTGGGATCCACAAGCACCTGAGATTTCTCTCCAAATACAAGTTCCCGATTCTCTATAAATCCGAATAGATCGCTGGCTTCTACTTCCCGGGCCAGAACCTCATAGGATTTTCCTTGATTCATGAATATTACTCGGAATAATTTTCGTTCACCGGTTTGAGCCATAGATCCAGGGCCTACGGAGGTTGAGCGCTGTCAAGTCTGCCTGCGGCCATTTCGTCGCCGCAGAGCGGAGCTCTCCAGGGTAGCGGCATTTTAAAACATTCCAGCCGGGCCCGGTTTTTTTTCTTCTGGCCGAATTGCGGGCCATTACGGGCAATTCGCCCTTCATCTGGCACTGTAATTCCAGTAGAAAGTGTCTCATATACTAATGGTTTTTGGCCATTTCCCGATGTACAGTACAGTAGGGGTGAGCCCCGAGGAGCAACAATGCCAGCACCAGCTATCTTCCAGAACAATGCAGGAGTCAATCCCGGTCAGATGATCGAGAAACTGATGCAAGCGGAGCGCATGCCTTTGCTGCGCATGGAAGAAGATATTGCCCGAAGCAAAGTAGAAATCAAAGCGTTTGAAGAATTACGCAACCGGGCCCGCAAGCTATCCGATGCCAGCCGCGATCTTTATTCATTTGCGGGACCTTTTGCCACCAAGTCTGTGGAGTCTTCGGATCCAGGGGCCATTACCGGCCAGGCGGCTCCGGATGTGGATCCAGGTTCTCAATCGGTAGAAGTCCTGGAGCTGGCCACAAGGCATCAGATTACCAGCCGCCAGCTGTCAAGAAAGGAGACCCTTCCCCGAGGAAAGTTTACGATCAATGTAGGCGAAAAGGAACTCAATGTAGATTTCCCTGGCGGGGGAGTGGTAGATCTGGAACGAGCTTTGAAAGGTCAGGCCGGTCAGGATTATGAAGTAAGCGTAATCAACATTGATGCAAACAATGCACTTATCTCTTTGAGATCCTCGGTGAGTGGCAGCGATGGTGCCTTTAGTTTCTCCGACCCAGATGGAATTCTGAAGCAGGCAGGCTTCATAGGAAACAAGAAGGTAGAAAAGAAATCTTCCGAGGAACTGGATTTTCAGCAGAGCAAGATGCAGGCTCCTGCAGAATCGAAATACGAAATCTCTCCGGATGGTCAACAGCTAAGCCTGAGTCAAGGAAGCGAAGCCAGCCTCAGTGTAACCTCTGAACCAGGGACCATATCCGTTACCGTAACCGGAAAAGGCTCCGAATCCTCGGAATCAACGGAGCCAACCGCACAAACAGAAGAACAACGCAGGAAGGTTCGCACAGAAAGCACTCGACCTGGCCCGGATGTAGAAGTGGAGGCCGGAGATATTAAGTTTCCAGCAGCGGATATTGAACGTACTCGAACAGTGCGCGAAGATAAGCCTTCTGATCAGGCCCAGGCGTCCAGCGCCAGCCCCGGAGTCATTACAGTATTCTTTGAGTCCAATGGATCCACTCAAAAAAGACAATTTCAGGCAAATACCGGTCCCATGGAACTGCCAGTTCAGAATCTACCGGAAGGAAGCAAAATTACCTCCATTACATTTGATGCCAACGAAGGTATGGATATGTCTGTGCGAGGTCTTCGCATCGACAGTACTAAAACCGATGCTGCTTTTGGACCTCTAAACGAAACCCAGCCGGCCAAAGATGCCAGGCTTAAAATGAATGGAATTGAGATCACTCGAAGCAGCAACGAGAACATCACTGACATTATTGAAGGAGCCAGCCTCACACTCCATCGAGTGACCAGTGGTCCTGTGGAAGTGACTGTAAAAGCCAATACTGAGGAGATTAAGGCCAAAATTGTTGCCTGGGTTGAGTCCTACAATGAGCTTCTGAAGTTTGTCAAAGAAAACGATCAATTTGTAAAGAGCGATGAGTTCGAAATGAATCGTTCCTCCGATCCGAATGGAGATATCCGAGATGGATATCGACAGCTGAAAGATCGATCTGGAATCTTTGCCGGCGATCCTACCACCCGGCAGATTGTTACAACCTTGCAGGCCCTGGTATCAACTTCTTATCCATCATTGAGCGAGCCAGACTATCGAGTGCTGGCCCAGATTGGAATTACCACCGGGGATGTGGGCGCCAAGTGGTCAGAAATCAAAGATGGATACCTGAAAGTAGACGATGGCAAATTGACCAAAGCTCTCAGTGAATCTCCGCAAAGCGTTAAAGATCTGTTTGCTGCTGATCTAAATGAAGATGCAATAACGGACAATGGTGTGGCCTTCAAAATGAATGAAACTTTGAAGCCCTATGTCCAGTTCTCCGGAGGGTTGATTACTGCGCGTATTGAAACCATCAAAAGCCGCATTGATCAGAAGAAAGAAGCCATGGCAAACAAGGAAAGGAGCCTGGCACAGAAAGAACAGCAGCTAAGGGAGAAGTTCGGAAGAATGGAAAGTTCCATTCGAGAAGCCAAGTCCAGGTCAGAATATTTGAAAAGTAAACTGGGAACTCCCTGATTTTTTATGCAGTTTTTCCGCAATGATTACGACATAATAAGCAGGACTGGAAACCTCGATGATTTTCGCAAAGGGGCTTATATATCCTGGAAGTCCGAGGCTGGAACGAATTAGCCGTTCTTTGAGCAGTTCTGGAGGAATGCCATGAATATCTATGTAAACGATCAAAAGCTGGATGCATCTTTAAATGAAGAGAAGACCCTTCGCGATGTGTATGATGCTGTGGATCAA
Organism: Leptospiraceae bacterium; assembly: GCA_040217195.1. Lineage (GTDB taxonomy): Bacteria > Spirochaetota > Leptospiria > Leptospirales > Leptonemataceae > UBA3465. The sequence continues at coordinate 162,720 of JAVJNR010000001.1, forward strand.
TGGACTCGTAATCAAAATCATTATATCATGAATCTTCTGGTGGATAACCAAGAGGTGGCCCCTTCCAGACTGGAATCCATGGATCTTAAATCCGTGGAAAGAATGGATTTCACGGTGGCCGATCATGACCATTTCATTGTTGAGGCGGCCCATGAACTGGATCGCTACCTGGATCAGGTTGGGTCCTTTCTATTTCAAAAGGAATATCTAACAGCCCAGCAAATGCAGGATCTTAGAGAAGGGTATCAGTGGATCGATCAGGCCGTGGAAAGTCTGGCCGGTTTACTCAATCTGGATCTTGAGAATCTAGTGGTTCCATTGCCGGAAGGACAGGTATCAGCGCCCATCGCTCATACAATGAATGCACTTCGACTCAGTATGGATAGTCTGGCGGTTTCGGTGGAGCAGGGCAAGGATCAAAAGGAAGAACTGGAAACCGTATTATTGCATATGCGACCCATCAAGTCCATGTCTATGAGACTGGCGTTACAACTGGCGGCTCAGAGCGCCGGGATGGAAGAGCTGGCCGAGGCTCTGGAGCAATTCGAAAGTAAATTGCCCCAGTTCAAAGAAGAAATCGTATCCATAAACGAGGATTTTCAATCCGGCCGGGAAGCACAGGCATTGGAGAATCTGGATTCTGTGGTCGAAAAGCTGCAGGGATTCATGTCCTGCCTGTTTGCACTGGAAGCTCGATGCAAGAACGCTGGAATGGAAGAGGCTCAGTCCGGCGATCTGACTTTCTCGCAGGCTGCTGCAGATCTTATGGAACTTCTTCGTGATCTATCTTCGGCTCTGGAAGAGAATGATATTACCGCTGCCGGCGACATTCTGGAGTATGAACTTACCGAAAAACTGGATATCATCCGCCCCTTTCCAGAGGTTCTTCGAAATTTCGTTGTTGCCAGTAAATAGCCAGAGCAGGCCTGTCTCATTGTGACCCGAGTCAGGCCGCTTGAAATCATCCGTTTTTTTTATTCCTCCTCATTGGATCACATCCCTCTAGTCCGTGACCTGGACGGTCAGCTGGAGGGATATCTTTCCAGGGATCTACTCAATCGAGAATTATCGGATCTGCAACGAGCTCAGTCCGAATTTGATTCCGTACCGGAATCGTGGGTGCAAAAGGATATAGGTCGCGAGGATCTACTGCGTCTGTCTTCTCAGTGTCCGGTGCCCGTTATTAATCGCGCCGGTCAGAAGAAAACCGAATGGCAGGATACCGAGCTACTTCGCCATGCTTCGGAGCTCAAGGAGCGCAGAGCCCAGGAAGCGGCGGCTCAATCGGAAGATCAATTAATCAATGCAGAACCTGAATCCAGCGATCAATGGTTTGCCAGACTGGTACTGGCCGCCATTCCACATCCTATTTTGGCCACTGATCTAAACGGACATGCACTGTTTTATAACGAAGGCTTTCAGCAAAGGGTGCTTCAAAGAGATTTCTTCCATAAGAACCTGGCCCTGGCTGAATCCTACTTCCTTGAATTAACCCGCGGCCTGCTTGCAAGAGTGTATAGCGAGGGGCCCCATCCCACAGATCTATTATTTGCTTCCATTCCCGAATTGAGTATAAGCGTTGAGATCACCACCATACACAGGGAGCAGCAAATCTCCGGGTACCTGTACATTTTCCAGGATCCTGAACTATCGGGCATTCCTCATGAAGTGCTCAGTCGCCTGGAAAGAGGTATGAGTCTGGACGATATCATGGAAGAACTGGAAGCCGGGATTATTGCAAGTATGCTTCGTCGAAACGGTCAGAACGTTTCCCATGCCGCTCAGGCCTTGAGAATCAATCGTTCTACTTTGCAAAACAAAATAAAGCGATTAAAGGTAAATGAACGATTCGCGCGAACAGTGGATGGACCGGTTCGCAGAGTAAGAAACTCTAAGCCAGATGAGGATGGGCAACCGAATTCGGACAGTGCAGCCGATGAACAAAAGAAAGCGAGACCGGGTACCGTTGTAAGAAATACTGAAAGCGAAACGATTAAACCGGCCCGCAAGAAATCATCCATAAAGAAGTCCAAAAATTCCACTAAGCCCGGGGCCAAATCCAGCCCCGCGAAGAACTCTAAAAAAGGTTCCACCGGCACTATATCCAGAAAGAAAGGAAGCTCCAAAAGTGTACCGGGGAAAGGCATTACTTCTGGAAAGAAGGCCACAAAAAAGAAGCAAAGCAAATCCTGAATCACTTTCGCCCCCTGAACTTGCCTGTTAGATGAAAAAAAGCTGACACATAGAAGGCATCGAAATAAGTTCCGGTCATAAATAGAGGGGGATTCAATGAAGAGTAAATTGCCGATGATTGTGATCGGAGCTGTTGTACTGGTTCTGATTCTGGTCACCGTATACCTGCTAACATCAGACAGTACCGGGCAGGGACCAACCGGGGATGAGGAAATCACCTCGGCTCCTTTTGACCCAACCATAGAACCGATGGGTGAAAACGGAGAATTTGTAGCAGTGGATGAAGATCCCATTGCCAAGTTGGAACGATATAAGAAGTGGGCCCAATACCCACCGTATTCGCGTCCGCTTTACGAATGGCAGGAAGACCTGACCAATCCATTCGATTTTAAACTTCCTCCTACCGGCGTCATAAGTCAGCCTGCAGAAGGATGCGAGATGACCAAAGAGGGAGTGCCTGACTGTGAAAAGCCGGCTCAATTCGCATCGGAAAAATGCGAAATGTGGGCGGAGCAGTCCATATCTGTGGGGACCGGAGATTTTCATGTCTATCTTCAATGTCAGGATGAGCAGGGCAAAGCTGTAAAAATAGAAGACATAGAACCAAGGGTATACCGGAAACTGCACCGAAAGACATACGGTACATTGCCGCCTGTGGCTTTTGGAGATGATGGCGAAAACGGCGACGAAAAAGCCAACGATGGAATCTATACCTTTTTGGTTCGTCCCACGGCCCAGGACTGGGGAGATGTTTTTCTGGAAGCAAACATGACTGTTAACGGAAACAAACACAACCAGCGTGCTGGTTGGTTCTCCACACCTCATACTGTTGCCAAATTCGGTACCAACATTAATGACTCTCTGGACAACGGAGATTTGTCTGTTCGAATTCCAATCACTGTGAATAAGTCCGGCTATTATCAGCTGGATGCGAACCTGCAGGAAAAGGAAGGAAAGCAAAGATTTGTGGCTACCAGTAGCTGGCAGGGACAATTAGAGAAGGGCAACCACACAATTGAGCTGGAATTCTTTGGTAAGATCATAAAGGATCGTGCGATTGATGGTCCCTATATTGTTCGAGATATTCGTGCTCGAAGAAATAACTCTCCTGTAACACCCGATATGGTGGAAAGATCTATGAAAACAGGCGAAGAGATTTCCGGTACTCACACCGAGCCGCTCTGGGAATATGTAGATCCGGCTCCCAGGCATGAGACCTCAAGCTACAGAGCTTCTGAATTCTCAGGCCAGGAATGGCAGTCCGAAGAAAAGGATAACAGGATCGAATTTCTGGAAAAACTGGCAAACGAATAGTCCAATCATCAGGTCGATGCAAAACTAATTGTATTCGGCGAAAGTTAAGGCCGTCTCCTGGAGGCGGCCTTTTTTTATTCAGTAGTCCAGTATAGTAATCCAATTGCATTAGCAAGGATACCTTTTCCGGTGCGCCGAACTGAAATGCGAAAGCAGGAAGTTCATATAAATTTTGGCTGCGCGAACGGCTTGCCTCTAATTTCTGATAGACATCCGAATCTCCAGGGGCCATTCTATTATTGGAGCAGTGTAGAACTGCTCTGCGAACTCCTCCGGGAGTTCGGTACCGACATGGTCGGTAAATATACAAAGAATTCCCGCACAGGGAAGAGGAGTGTTTGAATGCGCAAACTCGCGTTAATGGCTGTGTTGCTATTCGTAGCATCACAAGGACTTTCAGCGGCAACCTACAAGTTGTTCGTTCATGGTCGTTCAGGAGATAACCACTGTCGTTCTCTAACGA
>JAVJNR010000007.1:0-136423 GCA_040217195.1 Leptospiraceae bacterium
TACAACGTCAGTGCTACCGTTATGCGTGGATATGTAGAAATACGAGCCCATGATTGTTGCATCCGTGGAGCCGGAGGTCTATATCATGCTACGTAGTTATTGGATCAAGTTTAAATTATGGAAGATTTATTTGTAACGGAAGGTCAGTTCTGGCAGAACGTTGCATCTCTGCGGCTACTCAAAAAAGAGACAACCGAAGGTTGTCCACCTATCTTTCAACATCGAACCTGGCCTTTCAATTGAGCGCCCTGGGGCCCTCCTGAGTTAGCGACAGGAAGTCGCGCCCCCGCCGCTCGATCCACGGAAGGATCGCGTGGCGGGCAAGGGAGGGTCCCAGGGCGGAAAATGGTAAGCTGTCATGGAGATGTGCGTTGACCATACGGGCCGCTATGGGTATTTTTCCCATATGAAGACTACGGTGGATATTGACGATGATCTGCTGCGGGAGGTGAGCAAAATCTATAAGTTCCGAACTAAACGGGAAACCATTGAAGCAGGCTTGAGAGAACTGATCGCTGCACATAAGCGTAAGGCCCTGGCTGGAATGTTTGGCCAGCAGAAGAACATTCAAGCCGCCCCCCGTAGGCCTGCTTGATACTGGCGGACACCAGTATCTTTGTAGAATTCTTTCGGGGCAATCCCGGCGTTCAGAATCTGCAGGACGCCTTAGAGCAGGACGGAATCATCCTACATTCCCTGGTTGAACTGGAGCTGGCACTCGGTGGTATTAAACCAGAAATTGCAGAACTCATGCAGGTGCTTCCCCGTTGCCAATCCATACCTGATTCAACGCTTCTGGAGTTTATTGGGATCCGAAACCTTGCAGGAAAAGGAATCGGCTACGTAGACTGCCAGATTCTTGCAACCTGTCTGGCCCATGGCTATCAACTCTGGACTATGGATAGAAAGCTGGATCGGCTCTGGAAGAGCATGGTATAGTGAAAGCTTCTCGCTTCAAAAATTCGGAGGCTTCCCACCAACCCCGCCACATCGAAAATGGCCTTGCGAAAAGTGGCCTGGGGTCCGTCCGAGCAAGCGACAGGAAGTCGCGCTCCCGACGCTCATTCCAGGGACGGATTGCGCGTCGGGCGAAGGCGGACCACAGGCCACAAATCGGAAAGCTGTCATGGAGATGTGCTTCTAACCCCGCCATATCGAACATGGCCTTACTTGCAGTGGGGCGGCGCCCTTTCCGAGCACGGCAACACGAAGTTGCCGTCCGCGCGCTCGGTCCAGGGATGGACCGCGTGCGCGGCGAGGATGGGGTGCCGCCCCGTATCAAAAGTAAGCTGTCATGGAGATGTGCTTCCAACCCCGCCACATCGAACAGGGAAGCTTTGCAAATCCGGCGGGGGAGGTGCCTGAGCTAGCAACACGAAGTTGCGACTCGGCCACTCGATCCAAGGATGGATCGCGTGGCCGACGAAGGCACCGCCCCCGCCGAACATCCCAAGGGTTTTGTGGAGATGTGGGACTTCTATTGAACCAGAGACAACCGAAGGTTGTCCACCTACCTTTCCACATCGAACCTGGCCTTACTTGTAGTGGCGGGGGCCTGTCCGAGAGCGGGACAGGCTCAACTGAAAGGCGAGAGTATTCCAAAAGGCAACCTGCAGTTGCCTTCCGATTCACCCGCGCTCCCAACGCTCGACCCAGGGAGGGGTCGCGCGTTGGGCGAGGACTGGCCCCCGCCACACATGAGTAAGCTGTCATGGAGATGTGGGCCCAGTGGGACTTGAACCCACGACCAATGGATTATGAGTCCACTGCTCTAACCAACTGAGCTACAGGCCCGATTTCTTACATCAGAAACCTGCCGGGCAGGCCTCTGTAACGCAAATGTTCTGTGGCCGGGCTACAAATCCAGTAGAAAACGCTTGAACCGGACCAAAAGGGATGGTGTCTAAGTATCCAAGAAGGGTTGCCCCTGCACAGACAGGGTCAGCCAGATAGGAGACAGATATGTCCTTGATTCAAATCATGCGGCGCTGGAAGACCATAGATCGAAGCTACAGGGATGAGTGCTACAGACTGGTAGCTGTATCCCTGCTGGTGCTGGCTGTCGTGGCCGGTTGTTCTAGCGCCTCCGAGGTTTCCGGAGCGGAAGAGTTCGAAGGCTGGCGAGAAGAGGAAGGTTTCGATGTTTTTTACATCCGCCGATCCGGCCATGCATCGGAAAAGGCCATAGAGACCGAGAACACAGCTATGCTGCAATCCACTTGTATGGAAGCAGCCAGACTCCAGGCCATGGACCTTATTATCCGTAAGATGGTTGGAGAAACTATAGAGGCCCAATCCGGAATGATCGATGGGCAGACTACAGGTCTGGCCGTAAACTCCATTCGAAATGGAATCATCAAAGGCGATGTGGTACAGAAGGAATGCGCCGACCGTGGCGAAGATAAAGACTGGGATACCTGCGAATGTGTTTTCTTCATAAAAGGCAAAGGCCTGCGCAAGAAAGTAGAACTGGAAGTCTCGAAAGTCGTTTCCGGTGGATAATCCCCGATCCGTGTCTGAACAACCAAATTTAGAAACAGAACAGAGCCCGCATCCTCCCCCGGATGCGGGTGCCCTGCCCCGCCTGGCAGCGCCGGAACTGCGCCCATTTATCAAGCACTATCGCCTTCAGGAAGTAGACATTGACACAAGAGAGCGATGGGCTCCGGCCTGGACCCAGACCTTCATACTTCTGAACTACGGGGAGATCTACCATATGCAGGCTCTAAAAGGTCCCTTGATCCAGGGTTACCCGGCCATGCTGGCAGGAATTCGCACGGTACCCGCCATCGGAGCCAAACCATTCATTCGAATGCGATCCCTGGCCATAGAACTTCAGCCTTTCGCAGCCTTCAGCTGGATCGGGGCACAGGTTTCACAAATCATTGACGGAAGCCTGGATGCTGCCCCACTCATGCCCGGCGCCCAAAGTTTGATTGAGGAGATTTCTAATTTGCCGTTCGAGGCGAAGTGTAGTCGTCTGGACGAGTATTTTAGGCCGCTAATTAAAAACATTGATCTCTATGAACATAAGGCCCTCAGGAATGCTCTTAAAGTTCTGGAAGAACCCGCGGACCGACAATCCATCGAAGCGCGCATCGAAAGAGCTGGCCTGAGTAGTCGACATTTTCGCAGGCTATTCAAACAGGTTATGGGCGTTTCGCCCAAGCTATACTCTCGAATCTTGAGAATGGAACGGGTGCTTCAGGAATTCCACAGTAATCCGGATCTAAACTATCTGGAAAGAGTCCATGGTTTCTATGATCAGTCCCATTTTATTCGGGAATTCAAGCGATTTACGAATGTGACTCCGAGGGCACTAATCAAAGCATTCAAAATGCAGGCCGTCCGCCAGGTACATTCGAATCTAGAGTCCGGACCCAATATCGAAGAGTTTTGATTTCGCAATTCCGGGTCTCAAAAATTATTTGAAAGCTTCAGCGGTTTTTGAATCGATTCAACTGTTAGTTCTAGCATGCTGCCGGGTGCCCTGATCCGGGCATCGCCTTTGTTTTCAATTTCTTTTAAATAGTTCATCCCCCCTGGATTTCATAAACTGATACACTGCAGGAGCAGATGCTTTTGGAATTCCACCTCCATGGGGATTGTCGTTTGAGTCCGGAACGATGTATTCTTCACCATCAATCCAATTGCTGGCCAGTGCGTAGGTAGAATGATCCAGATGCAATGAGCCAACAACTTCCAGGTCTGAGTTGTACACTGTTATTCTGGTCTCTCCCGGATCAATCCAGACCGCAGGGACTGTACCCAGGCTAAGGAAGTGGAGCAGGTAGGTTACAATAAAGATCATTCTACCACCAAAGGTTGGTCTGCGAAAGGTGGGCTCATGAAGACCAACTGCCAGATAGGGCCTGCCAAAGTCATTTAGGTATAGCTGATCAGTATTCGCATCGTAGTGAAAGAGACGTGCAAAGTCCCCATAACCGCCAGATTCAAGATATTTTACAGCCTGATAGATACCACGAGGGCTTTGTAAGTCCTGTGCAGCAATAGCCTCTTCATTCATAGCTGGTCTCAGACCGTTGTGTAAAATCAGATTGGCCGCTTTTTGCAGATCCACAGGTGTTCTTCCTTCAACAGACAGATCTCCTACATGATGCCCGCTGTACTCCTCTCTAAATTGAGCATTCCCGGCGCAATACAATCGATACATCAGTCCGGATTTCTCCACACGGTAGTTATAAAACCCCGCGAAGACTACATCTCTTTGCGAAATGCTTTCCTTTGAGCGAGCATGATCGATTCCCACCGAAGGCTCCACATAATGCGTCCTGCAGAAGGAACAGAACAGAACGATCAGAACTGAGGGAAAAAGATAGCGAACCATAAAACAATACCTAACCGACTCTATATTTAGGTCAATATTTATCTTTCTGTTTCTATATTAATATAGACAACCCTGGATGGGCCGCTTCAATATCTGATTCACTGATTCGAGCTTCACTTGACGATTGGCTTGCAGCGGTGCAAATAGCATTGTGCATAAAATACCAATCCTTCTATTAATTCCTGTTCTACATTGTCTGGTTCTTTATGAAACCCGGACGCCGCCGAGCCAACTAGAGAAAAGAAGCGTATACTTGAACGAGATCCAGATTAGGGAGCTTTCCAAAAGGGAGCCCATTTCTCATGATTCTCAGTCCCCAATATGGATGAATGTGGAGATAGTGGACGTTTCCCGAGCCAGTGGCTTCTCCATTGCAAGTTGCATTATCTCCGGTATGACTTTTACGATCCTGCCCTGCTTTGCGGAAGACAAATTGATAGTGCAATATGAACTTCGGGTACCTGGCACAAGTATTCACGAATCCTTCGAAATGGAAGTAGAACAGGATACCTATTTGTGGATGCCATTTATGTTTGCAGACCCTGGAATGGAGTTGAAACAGGGCAGACCCTGGCAGTCCGCAACTCGGGCCGGAAATGCTGAATTGGTAGCTGCCGTGGATCGGGTAAACAGACAGATTGTAAGAAATCAGAATCAAATCGATTCAGTGACAGATAATAATGAGAAATATCCGGTACTTGTTCTGGGTGCATCGTATTACAATGTCAGCAAATTTGGATTGAATACTCTCTTCCTGAGTCTAAAGAATAATTCAGACAAAACGATCAAGAGATTGATTCTGGATATGAGCCCCATATCGGGTCGGGATCCAGAGCCAGCCGTAGAAGATAGCAGAACCAAATCGATTTCTGCTGGAATGAGCTTCAGTCAGGATATACCGGCGATCCATTATTCGGGGCCGCTTGCACCGGGCGAAAGCACGGAGGTCCTGGAGTTCAAGAGTCATTACGTTGGCAGTCATTTTCCGAACGCAAGATTGAACAAAATCACGATCCATTATAGCGATGGAGAAAGTCTATCTCTGGAAGGTTCAGCGGCGGCCCGGCTGGTGTTTGAATCCCCGCTTCCTCCGTCTCTGGTAGTGGAAGACGAAGAGAGCTTTTACCACTTACGATTCTAAAATGCTAAGTTATGCACCGGGAACGGATTTCCTAATTGATTTTGAACCTGGGCATTGCAATAACTGGCTTCATCAGTGCAAAGCGCGAAATCCGAATGAGGGTGGACCGCTATTTTGAGAATAATCCGGAGCCCTCGGAGTTCATAAAATCATACATCCCCTGAGCAGAGCGTTCATGAATACCTCCTGCATGGGGATTGCCACCTCCTGGTGGCATTACGAAGCCTTCCTCACTATCGACCCACACCGCGCTGAGCGCATACGTGCCGTGCTCATACCGAGTGCTTGCAACCACATCCAGGTTCCTGTCATATACGATGATGAAGGTTTCAGCAGGCTCTTTCCATACTGCCGGAACAAGTCCCAGGGTTAGTATGCTAATATAGCCTGTCATCAAACCGGAAAACCCCCAGCCAAAGGATACTTTCCTGAAAGTAGGCTGATGGCGACCCACCGCAAGAAAAGGTCGACCAAAATCGTTCAGGTACAATTGATCCTCCTGTCCATCGTATTCGAATAAGAGGGCGAAATCTTCATAGGAACCGGATTTGAGGGTTTGGATGGCCTGATACACTCCACGAGCCGATTTTAGATCCAATCGAGCAATGGCTTGCGGACTCATGGCGGGCCTGAGCCCGGAAGCAAGAACTAACCGGGCTACTTTTTCTGTTTCTACAGGAATCCTCCGCTGCACAGGTAGCCTGGAAACATGGTCTTCCGGGAATTTGCGAACAAACTGGTCATTTCCGGTGGAGTATAGTCGGAAAAAGCTACCATCTAGATAGATATCATAGTTATAGAATCCAGCATATGCAATATCTGATTCTTCTATCGGTTCCTTCAAAAAGAGAGTTTCTTGGTCAACTCCTGGCTCTAAATACGTCGTCGCACAACCCAGCACACAAAAAAGAAGAACAGCCCACACACCCTTTCCAGAAAAACCCATGATGCAGTTGAACCGATTCGCAGGATATGTCAATGCTTTCTATTCTCTTTAATAGCCTCGTTATATATATTCTCTCTTTTCTTCTATCTATTTTCTATTCATTTGGTCTGGATTATTCCGTTGACTCCTCCTCTACTTCTCCCTGTGATAGAAAATGCGCCTTGCGATACTTCTGCTACCACTACTAATGAGCTGCTATGTTTCCTATGATATCAAAGAGCCTCCCGAACAACCGAAGCAGCGTATGGTTTATATGAATCAGGTGGATATACGGCCTCTTTCTGAAGACCAGCCTATATCGCATGATGAGAACGCACCAATATGGATGAAAGTTGGAGTCCGCGTACTTCCTTCGAAAACCAGTGAGATTGGGATGACCTGCATCTTTTCTGGATTAACCTTTGGAGCTCTGCCCTGTATTTTCTATAATCCGATGCATCTAACATTCAACTTTGAAGTTCCGGGCACTACTATCCATGAAACAAAAAAATGGACTGTGCAGAGATCGCAATATGTCTGGTTACCGCTTCTACTTGCAGGTCAGGTAGATGACCTGGAGCCCGGCCATGCATGGCTTCCCGTTGCTCGAAGCAAAAATCCGGAACTGGCGAAGACTATTGATGCGATTAATGATCAGCTGCTTGCAAGACAGGAAGAAGCCAACCGGGCCATGAATGATCCTGAAACCTATCCGATCATAGTTCTCGGAACTCATTACAAGCGTTCAAAAGTTATTCCAAAGCATCATCTGCTCTTTTCATTGCGCAACAACACAGACCGTACAATCAGCCAGATCGACATCCAATTCTACCCGGCACGCTGGGACGAGCGCAAGGTCATTAAACCCAGACGTAGTTCGAGGTTAGACGTCATGGTTGCCACCGGAGTTGGCCATTATGTGTTTCCGGTAGAGTGTAAAGGGCCCATTGAGCCAGGCGTCAGGACTTTGTTCGAAATTCCGGATCATTATGCGGGTGCGCCAGGCAAAAGGGCTCATATATGGAAGACTAGAATAGTTTACGCAGATGGCGAAGTGCTCACTTTGAACAAAGAAGAGTCTATGCGACTTCTATTCGAGGCGCCAATTCCACCAGCCCGGGTCCTAAATAATGAGCGAGCTTATCGCAATGTTATTTGAGAGTCTATCCCGAGATCCGGCCGGACTGTCAGGTACAGCGACTGCTGCGCCCTGGAATCGCCTAATTGCAGTTCCGCTATCTGATAGTTTTCTCTAGGCCCCGCATGCCAGCGCTCCTGGCTACGAAAGGATTCCTGCCCGGGTGAACATCGCTGACCCGAGGAATAGACCCAATGCCTGCCGATCAAGGGGCAGAGCATGGTCCTGCAGACTCAGGATGCGAATCGAATCACATCCCTATCGCACGACAATAGATGTGGGATTGGTAAATGACAGTCCAGCTGATCCATTGTACTCAGTCTGATTCGCGCCAGACATATCATCGAATCTATAAATTAGATCATTCGTTTCATCAGTAACATAAATTCGATTCATGGAGTCTACCCAGATCCCCCGGGGAAATGCGAATGCAGTACCGGAGCTGCCATCGTATGTGACTGTATTGGAACCAGTCATATCGTCAAATCTGTGCACCAATGCAGCCGACGACGGTGGTTCGAAGCCTCATCAGCTATTGTCAGTAAAATTTAGAAACCGAACAAGTCATTTTTTAGAAACTATAAACTTCGGGTAAGCAGCCTGTAGCACATTGCCGGCAGGCTTGCCGGCTCATTCTCAGGTTTCTAGAGTTGGGTTTTGGTCATCAGGCATCCACTCGCTCAATGCGAGCCCCGAGTTTAATCAACCGTTCATCGATTCGAGCAAATCCACGATCAATCTGGCCAATGTTTTGAATTGTGGATTCTCCCTGAGCGCAAAGTGCTGCGATTAGCATAGCCATGCCTGCCCGAATATCAGGGCTGGAAACAACGGCGCCGCTTAATGGCGATGGTCCCATAATCACTGCACGATGAGGATCGCATAAAACGATTCTAGCCCCCATAGAAATCAGGCGATCCACGAAGAACAATCTCGATTCGAACATCTTTTCATGGATGAGCACAGTACCGTTGCACTGAGTCGCAGTTACCAGAATTACGGAAGTCATGTCGGCCGGAAATCCAGGCCAGGGGGCGTCATCTATGTGCGGAACAGCGCCGCCCATATCGTTTATGATTTCCAGGTTCTGATCACCTGGAACTCGCAATGCATCCCCTTCCGGTCTTGTTTCAATGCCCAGGCGAGAGAATACCTGACGAATCATTCGTAGATTTTCCAGGTCAGCATCTTCAATCAATACTTCGCCACCAGTAACTGCTGCCAGAGAAATAAAGCTCCCTACCTCTAAATAATCGGAACTAACCCTATGGGTTGCCCCACCGAGTTTGCCAGTGCCTTTAATTCTTAGAATGTTAGAGCCAATGCCATCGATGGAAACTCCCATAGAAACCAGCAGCCGACACAACCCCTGAACATGTGGTTCGCTGGCTGCATGTCGAATGATGGTTTCTCCTTCTGCCATGACTGCAGCGCAAACGGCATTTTCGGTTCCCGTAACAGAAGCCTCATCCAGCCAGATATCCGCCCCCACTAGCTTGTCGGCTGTAAGCTCAAAGCCATCGGGAAACATTTGTACTTTGGCCCCCAGCGCCTGAAGGGCTAGAATATGAGTATCCAGTCTTCTACGACCAATCCTGTCTCCACCCGGCCTGGGCAAGAATACTCGGCCAGTGCGAGCCAGTAGAGGTCCGGCCAGAGTTACAGAACCGCGTAGCAGGGTAGATAGATCCGATGGGATATCGCTCTTAGGAGTATCCGGAGTATGGATGCGTACATGTCCTGGACTCCCTTCCACGGCCTGGACTTCCGCGCCCAGATGCTGGATAATGCCCATCATCTGACGCACATCTTCAATATCAGGAACGTTTTCCAGGATTACCGGTTCGGACGTGAGCAAAGCGGCAGCTAACAGAGGGAGCGCTTCATTCTTGTTTCCTTCTGGTCTAATAACTCCGTGCAAAGGACGGCCGCCCTTCACTCGAAATACCTTCTGGCCATCGGACATGGGTGCAGGTTCGACTGCTTTCATCTACGGTCCAGCAGTAAATGGAGAAAGGCCCTGGCCGTCTGCAGAATGGCTTGACCCAGATTCAAGAGTCATCGTCCTTTCTGAATGAGTCTTCCCGTAGTCTTAACCATAGCTGGATCTGATTCTGGAGGAGGAGCTGGAATACAGGCCGATCTGAAAACCTTTCAGGCCCTGGGCTGCTATGGAACAACGGCCATCACCGCCATAACCTGTCAGAATACTACAGGAGTGAGTGCGGTTCAGGCCATCGACCCGGACATCGTGGCCGGACAGCTCAGAGATGTACTCATAGATTTTCCGGTGGTGGCAGCTAAAACCGGAATGCTATTCTCCAGGGACATCATGGATGCTGTGCGAAACACCTGGAAGAAGTATGCTCAAAAGCAAGCGTTGATTGTTGACCCGGTCATGGTGGCCTCCTCCGGCGATCGACTGCTAGAACCTGATGCAGAAGATGCGTTGATCGAATTCTTAAACGAAGCAACCTTGATTACTCCCAATCTACCAGAGGCTGAAGTTATACTGAATGCAAACATCACTAACCTCGAGGAAATGAAAGAAGCTGCCCGAAAGTTACATGAACAGACCGGTGCATCTGTATTACTCAAAGGAGGCCATCGACTATCCGAAAGCTCCAAGAACGAAAAGGTTTCCGATGTACTATTTCATGCTGGTGAATTGGAAGTCCTGGAATTTCCTCTGTATCCTGAAAAAAACACACATGGAACCGGATGCACTCTCAGCGCCGGAATAACTGCAGCCATGGCACAAAACATGGATTTACCTGCAGCGGTGAAGCTGGCCCGGGAGTTCATTGACGGAGCTATCAAAAATGCGCCCGGGCTTGGTTCCGGTACCGGACCTTTGAATCATCTCTGGAATCAAAAAATCAAATAGGGCCCGCAGCCCGCGAAAATTCGATAGGCCGAGACGGCCTCTCTTAAAAGTTCTGAGTTCTGAGTTTAGCAGTTAGCAGTTAGCAGTTAGCAGTTAGACGCGGCCAGAAATGACCGCGTCTGAAATACAATGCTGAAAAAAGAGATTCGAAGCTCAAAGAAACCTTGACCGACTCCTCGGAAACCATCTGGCATTGTTGCTGCCAATTATTCAGTTTCCAGAGTTACTACGGTTTCCATTTCCATGGGTATCTTCATGGACTGAGCCATTTGAGGAGCTGAAAGAATCGTCATTTCGCCTTTCATATCCTGCTTCACTTCCGATCGCACTACAATGCCACGTTTCGTTTCAATCACCTGTTCTCCGGACTGTTTTCCACTAATATCGTATCCGAATTCCATGGTCATGATTTTAAGAGTCTGGCCTTCAATGCTACTAATCTCACCTTTCGTTTCAAGAGTAACTTCGCTTGAATCCATATCATCTACGGTATAGGTGTTTTCTACTTTAAGTGGAAATCCCGCTCCACCCAGATCGAATGTTTTTTCCCAGCTATCTCCTTCGCCCACCTTCTCTTTGGGATAGGGAAGATAACTTCTGGCCAGCATATGCTCCATAGTTTTGGAGCCAAATTGCTCTTTGAGCATTTTACGCACCTGCTTGCCCTGCGGAGTGTCCGGAATGTCCAGTCCAGAATAGACTCGATCCAGAAACTCCTCAACACCGATCATATCCAGAACTTCTGCCTGGGGCGAAAGCTTCACTGAAAAGCCATTTCCGATCATCACAGAATATGCGATAGCTTCGGGATCCGAAGGATTCTTATCCTTTTCTGAATCATACACGGTCTTTCTACCGGGAGAATTGGAATCTGAGCCTTCCGAAACTGTGGACTGTTCCTTCTCAACCTTGATTCGGTCATACGTTAGCTTGATAGTAATACCATCCGGGTCCACGCCAGTGCATTCGACGGTATAGGTAATTGCTGTGGTGCTCTTTTGAATCTGTCTGGTAGATGCAGACCCGGGAGCCATGGAAGGAAGCTCCTGAACTATCTTTTGCTTTGTAGTTACGGTCTGAACGTATTTATCGCCTTGCTTCAGACGAACTCGCAACTCCACAGGCTCTGATGGCTGGCATTGAACCAGAACAAAGAGCAAGGAAAGGGTGATTAGATGAAACCTGAACATGAAACCTCCGACAGAAGACGTAAGAATTTCTCCAGAACCCGCTCTCCTGTTGCAAAGTAAATATATTTTCTTTCCATTCACCCTACATAAAATACCCCATCCCGGTATATGAATCGCTTTTCCGACAGAACCATGGACGGAGATATTCTCCGATTCTATTATTTTTTCATTGCACGGACATTTCCAATGAGTCTAAATACATAGCATTATCCGATGGTCTGGTTTATCAAAGCAATCCTACTTCTGCTGCCACTGCTTATTTTGAACTGCCAGAAGCAGGAATCGGCATTTGCAGCTCCAGGTATCATAGACCTGCGAAATACCTCAGATAGCCAGGTGGTGACCATTCATGGTCCGGTTCGCTTCTATCCCAACCAGTTGCTGAGCGAAACTGAATTTCAGGGAAATGCATCCAGCCTTGTTCAAATCCCTGGATCCTGGAACCTATATCCCACCGAGGAAGGGCCGTTCGGCAATTCTGGCTACGGAACCTTTGAATTTACTGTATTGCTATCACAGAAAAGCCGCCTGGGAATCAAAATGTCAGACATTGGGACGGCCTATCGACTCTATGTTGATCGGGAGCTCCTTGGACATAGAGGAAAGGTAGGTCGCACGGCCAATCAGCATGAGCCGGACGTTGGAGAGGAGCTATTCCAGTTCAAACCCAGAAGCAACACAGTGATGGTGCACGTGGAAGTGTCCAATTTTAGCTACAGGAAAGGAGGAGTGTGGAATCCAATTACGATTGGCGATTCTTATGCAGTGGGCCGAATGAATTGGAGAGATAGCTCGGTACAGACTTTAATGGTAGGAATATTACTGATTATGGGTCTGTATCATTGCGGATTCTTTTTAATTCGAAAACAGGAAACCGCTCTGTTCTTTTTTGGTCTGAGCTGCTTTCTGGTGGCGCTACGTGAATTGACGCTGGGTCCCCGCCTGCTTCCGCTGCTACTGCCGGAAGTCTCCTGGGTGGGTTATCTGCGGATGGAGTACTTCTGCTTTTTTCTGGCCCTTCCAGTATTCGCTTACTACGGAAAGGCACTTTTCCCTCGGTACTTCTATAATCCAGTATCGCTGCTCTATCTTGCAATATCAGTTTTTGCCTGCGGGCTAACCCTCTTTACCGAACCACTCTTCTTTTCGCATATCATCCCCTATTTCCAGTATGTCATGCTGACATTCATCATATATGGACTGGTGGGATTGATTCGGGCCGCAACCAGAACAGAATCCGGTGCAAGAACCCTGTTAGTTTCCAGCATAATTATGGCTGCCACTGTAGTGCATGATACCTTGCTTGTCAGACATTATTATGATGGTCCTCGCATTGTCGCTCTCGGACAGATTCAATTTGTGGTAGCCCAGGCATTTATGCTTGCTCTTCGCTTTTCCAGAAGTATGCGAAGGGTAGAGACTTATAATCAGACAATGCAGCAGAGAAATGACAACCTTCTGCAATTAAAGTCCAGTCTGGAGCTCAGGTCACTGTATGATGATCTTACTGGCGTAGGCAACCGAAGCCTCCTGATGGATACAATTGAAAAGTTGATTCGAGAGAACCCGGACGAACAATTCTCGCTAATGCTACTGGATATTGACGATTTTCGCAAAGTAAATGACTCCGCCGGTCACATTGTGGGCGATACAATGCTGATCGAAATTGCACGGCGACTGAAATACAAAATGCCCGCCAGGGATCAGCTTTTTCGCCTGGAAGGGGACGAGTTTGCAGTGATTCATTATCATTCAGGATCTTCTGAAGAGACCCGTCGTTTTGGCAGTAGGTTGCGAGACATTTTTTCTCAACCAGTGGAAATCGGTGAGTCATCCTTTCAAACCACTGTAAGCGTGGGAATCGCTCATTTCCCGGAACACGGTCAAACTCCTTTGATGCTATTTCGAAGTGCCGATTCCGCTGTGATCCATGCCAAGAGAGAAGGCAAGGACCGGGAAGAGGAGTTCGATTCTGAAAGCGACATGGAGCATCGGATTCGACTGGATCTATCCGAAAGACTGGAGCAAGCAATTCGCAACCAGGAATTGTCCGTTTATTTTCAACCAATCGTAGATCTAAAAACATCCAGTATCATTGGTGGTGAGGCTTTACTTCGCTGGCAGGAGCCTGAACTGGGTTTTGTGGCTCCGGACGTTTTTATTCCCATCGCAGAGGAAACCGGACAAATTCGACAACTGGGCGGTCTGGTCCTGGAGGAATCCATGGCAGCACTGGCACGATGGAATAACATCCGCAATGATTTCTCTATCAACGTTAACATTTCTCCCGGTCAGCTAAACCGCGGAGACCTTCGCAGCAGACTGCGAAGTCTGATCGAGGAGCATTCGGTTAATCCTGCCAACATTAAACTGGAGATCACGGAAAATCTACTTCTTCAGGACAAAAACATAGATCTACTTCAAAACGTTCGAGAACTAGGCATTCGCCTGGTAATGGATGACTTTGGCACCGGCTATTCCTCATTCGCCTATTTACAGAAAAACCTATTCGAAGTACTGAAAATAGACAAGAGTTTTATGCTTCGACTCCTGGATGATGAAAAGGCCGCTCCGCTGGTACGCGCCATGGTACAAATGGCCCATAGTCTGGGCCTGGAAGTTGTGGCTGAAGGTATTGAAACCCAGGAAATCGCTGATTATATGGCAGAGCTCAATTGTGAAATGGGACAAGGATATTTATACAGCAAGGCCATACCTATTCCAGATTTCGAAAAACTGTATATAGACCCGGCTCGTCCGTCTCTCAGCTCAGCAAATTCCTGAGCAACTGGCCGTCAAATCGGCCTATTTTTTCAAACCCTGGAACTTCTGGACCATCCAGGAGAATTCTCTCCAGGGCTTTGCGTGCGCGAAAGACCTTAACCTTTACCGCTCCCGGAGTAGAATCAACTGTACTGGCTATTTCTGCAAATGTCAATCCATCCAGGTCGTGCATGATCAGCGGATATCTCTGTCCCTCGGGGAGCTTCTGCAGAGCACCGTGGATCAGATGCTTTCTGTATTTTTCTTCGCACATACGATCCGGATCATCTTCAGGCCTGGAGATTTCCGGAAACTCCTGCCCGGTGTGACGGTTTCTGTGATTGGATCGTTTCTTTCGGAAATTCAATATCACATAGACTGTTACCTGATAGGCCCAGGTGTAAAGGCTGGACTGGTTGCGAAATCCGGGCAGTGAACGATCAATCTGTACATAAGCTTCTTGCAAAGCATCTATGGCATCATCGTAGTTGCCCAGCATACGAAAGCAAAGGTTATACAAGCGACTCTGGTATTCCTGAATAAATAATCTCCAGGCCCGGTCCTTTTTTCCGGCATTTAAATCCGCCAGTATCTGCTCTTGAGCCGGTGTCCTTTCCTGGCCTATCGTTGCTTCTGTGCTTTTCATATTTTTACCTACCGATTACCCACCGCCCTAATTTTCGGAATTCTGTAGAGCCCGGTTTCGAATATCTTCCAGATCGTTGTCGGTCTGAATTTTTTGAAAGGGGCCGCCAACATACCCGGCTGCTAAAAAGAAATACGAAGAGTGCTCATTGGCCAGTCTTTCCATTGCACCGGAATCCCTGCGTGCTTTAAGTATTTTTGAGAGTACCGCTCCGGCCGAAGGTCCATTACCGGAGGGTTCGGACTCCAGGATGATTAGTTCAGAAGGAATTTTTCGCAATATGGCAAACTCGGCCAGAACTCGCCCGCTTCGCAAACAGCACAGTGCAGAGGCTCCGCAACTAAAGGACAGAGTATGCAGGTGCTCGGCTTCGCCCCGGGTTACTGCCGTCTTATCCTCTTCTGGAAAGAGTAGCAGGCCATGGGCAAATTCAAGGAACTCTTCTTTTAAAAGCTGTGATGTGGACTGAAAAAAATCCAATGGAGAGGCGGGATTCTCCGGGGACCGTTCGCCTTCGATCAAGAAAGTCAGAAGCCCCTGAGCTGAGCTATTTGCTCTGGTAGCCAGATCTGCAAGAATGTCCTCCCTGCATGATTGTGGCAGAATTCTTGCCTGGCGTAGCATCTTTCTCTTAGTCTGCCAGCTGATTCAAAGGTTACGCTTTTTTTGAGGTTTTCCGTACGAATCTTCAAGGCTAACAGAGTGAAATGGGTCCGGGCAGATTTTCCCCGGACCCTGAGCAGCCCGACTAAAGATCCGTGGCCAGAATAGCCACATCTCGAACGGTATCCCCTTCAGACAGGTTTACTACTCGAACACCTACCGTGTTTCTTCCTATAGCCGAAATGTCCTTTGCCGGCAGGCGGATGGCATATCCACTTTCTGCGATAACCAGAATATCGT
The DNA here is from genome assembly GCA_040217195.1 of Leptospiraceae bacterium. Lineage (GTDB taxonomy): Bacteria > Spirochaetota > Leptospiria > Leptospirales > Leptonemataceae > UBA3465. Next base: position 15,942 of record JAVJNR010000007.1, read on the forward strand.
CCTTGTCTCCAAGAGTACAGAGAGATACTGCTTTTCCATTCTTGTCAGCAACCTTCATATAGGTTATCCCTTTTCCGCCGCGACCTTTGGCCGGAAAGTTAGAGAATGCCATCCTTTTTCCGAATCCCTTCTGAGAGATTACGAACAATGAAGAGTTCTTCTTAACTACATCCATTCCTACAATGGCATCCTCTTTATCCAGCCGCATTCCGATGATGCCTGCGGCGCTTCGGCCCTGGCTGCGCATTCTGGCCAGATTTGTGCGAAGGGCCAGGCCTTCCCGGCTTCCTATGATTACATCGTCATCCGGATTAACCAGGCAAACATTGATCAGTTCATCCTCTTTGCGAAGGTTGATGGCAATAATTCCGCCTTTTCTAGCATTCTCGAAGATGTCCAGGCTACATTTCTTGAGTATACCTTCGCGGCTGATCATAACGATTGCCTGGGACTCGGTGAACTCCTTCACTGCAGTCATGGCTGTAATCTTTTCTTCCTGAGCCAGATTCAACAGAGCCTTCACGGACTTACCCCGGGCTTCCCGGCTGGCTTCTGGAAGCTCAAGGACTTTGATTCCAAACACCTTTCCTTTATTGGAAAATAGGAGCAGTGTATCATGAGTGGAACCAAGACGCATCAAGCGAATGATGTCTTCTCGCTTGGAACCTCCCCGCACTCCGCGACCGCCACGTTTCTGACGACGGAAGGAATCCACTCCCATACGCTTGATGAACCCATCTTCTGTCAATGTGATGACCACATCTTCATCAGGAATCAGATCCGTTACGTCAAAGCTCAATGTATCTACACTGCTGGTGTCTACTTCCGTGGCACGCTTGGAACCGTACGCGGACTTCATATCGCCCAATTCGTCTGAAACGATGGTATACTGTCGCTTTTCGCTCTTTAGAATATCTTTGTAATCCTTGATTTTAGTCCTGAGTTCGTTCAGTTCCTCAATTATCTTTTCCGATTCCAGGCTTGTAAGTTTCTGGAGACGCATATCCAGAATGGCATTTGCCTGAATTTCGGTAAGCTTGAATCGCTTGATTAGCTTCTGACGAGCTTCGTCTACAGTCTTGGATCCGCGAATGATTTTGATTACTTCATCGATGAAATCGAGGGCAATCTTCAATCCTTCCAGAATATGAGCTCTCTTCTCTGCCTGATCCAGTTCATACTGAGTTCGGCGAACCACCACCTCTCTGCGATGTTTAACAAAATGAGCTAGAATCTCTTTAAGGTTTAGAATTCTGGGCTGACCATCCACCAGAGCAAGGAAGATGATACCATAACTAACCTGGAGCTGAGTTTGCTTGAATAGCTGATTGAGTACAATTTGAGTCATGGCATCTTTTTTGAGTTCAATCTCAACTCGAATACCATGACGGTCCGAAAGGTCTTTGATGTCTGCGATGCCTTCAATGACTTTGTTGCTTACTAAATCACCGATTTTCTCAAGCAGATTCTTCTTGTTTACCTGGTATGGAATCTCTGTAATTACAATTACATCCCTTCCCTTCTTTCCTTCTTCCACATCCACCTTGGCGCGAATGCGAAAGGATCCGCGACCACTGGTATAGGCAGATTTCAGACCTTCGCCACCAATGATAATTCCAGCTGTAGGGAAATCCGGGGCCGGAATGTATTTCATCAAATCTGCAGGAGTTAAGTCCGGGTTCTGAATCAATGCATGGCATGCATCTATAACTTCGGTGGGATTATGGGGAGGAATGTTGGTGGCCATACCCACCGCGATTCCACTGGAACCGTTAATAAGCAGATTGGGTAGAGCAGCCGGCAGTACCTTGGGCTCCTGCTTCGTATCGTCAAAGTTTGGTAGGAAATCTACTGTATTTTTATCTATGTCCTTCAGTAGCTCTTCGGCGGCTCGAGTAAGCCGAGCTTCTGTATATCGATAGGCAGCCGGATTATCACCATCGATGGATCCAAAGTTACCCTGGCCCTGAACCAGAGGAACGCGCATAACAAAGTCCTGTGCCATACGGACCATGGTGTCATAGGCTGCGGAGTCTCCGTGAGGGTGATAGTTACCAATAACTTCACCTACCACCTTGGCAGACTTCACGAAAGGACGATCATGCCTCCAGGCTCTCTCATGCATCGCATATAGAATTCGACGATGCACAGGCTTCAGACCATCCCGCACATCTGGCAGAGCTCGGCCTACAATTACGCTCATGGCATAATCCAGATAGGCCTCTTTCATCTGGTTATCGATGGATACGTTAACTGTGCGAAGACCTTTCTGGAGCGCGGCTGCAATGTCTATACGTTCAATAACCGGTGTCTCTGTGGCCGTCAGTGCACCACTACCTGAACGGGGCTTTTTGCCAGAGGTGGGCTCAGGGCCTGCCGGTGCGGATTTCTTTGATTCTTTGGCGGAAGCGGACTTCTTTGCTGCGGACTTTTTCGCTGCCTTTGGAGCCGACTTCTTGGATGATTTAGAGGACTTCTTTTTTGCCATAAGCAGGTTCAGAATTCGCTTCGTGGCCCCTCAAGTAAACAAGATTCCCCCTTTTCATAGCCCCGGAATGGGACTAAAAACAGCCATTTAAAGGCGGATTCCGGGTTCATTCGGCCAATTCGCAGCTTCGGGGGTTCCTATGACCCGGCCCAATTTCGGTACTTTCAACCAGGCGATTTTGCCTACAGTAAAGCGTCCGGCTTGAGCCTGCCTGGACCATGGCAGCAATACGTGCAGATACACGTTTCTTGACCCGCCAACCCTCTGCTCTTTTCTGACCTATATGCAAAAGATCGACACTCCTCCCGGAGCTCCTCAGGGCGTACCCAGTATGACTGGCAGGGACTGGCATCATTCCAATTGTTATGGCTGCGGTCCCGAAAATCCCAGAGGCCTGCAGGCAGACTTCCGATTTGATCTAGAACATGGAGAGGTTCGATTCGACTATGAAGGCACTGCGGCCTTCGAAGGAGCGCCAGGTTACTTTCATGGAGGAGTTCTGGCCACAATCCTGGATGAGGCTCAGGGGGTGCTCTGCTTTCACGTTGGCCATTCGGTAATGACTGAAAAGCTACATATGAATTATCACAAGGCCACGCCATTAAACTCCACTATCAAGGTTCGAGCCTGGCTAACGGCCGTAAGAAAGCGGCGACTCTACACCAGAGCTGTAATTTACAATGAGCAAGAAGAAATATATGTGAGCTCCAGCGCCTCCTGGTATGTGCTTCCGGATCGACTGATGCGAAAGATGTTTCAGAATCGATTCTCCAACGATGAAAGCGAGCGGGTCAGAAGCATCCTGGAAGCAAATCGAAAAAGGGCCAAAGAAATTCGGCGACGAATTCGAAAGACTGCGGATGGCGAGATCCGAAAATAAAAACAACTGCCAGTGCAGGAGCGAAAATTCTGCATCGAAAATTTCAGTAGAGCCTGGCAGTGGGTCCCGGCCAGGCGCAGGATAACTGGAAAAGAAACTGTGGAGAACCCTGCGATTAACTTTGGGCCGGAAGGTTCATTCGGAGAATAAACATCCTGGCGCGGTACTGCTCAATTTTAGAGCAGAATTGCCTGCATCTCTGTAGGAGACATAGAGACCGGGGCCGGCTACACTGATCCCGGTGAATTGACCGACATTGGGACCCGCATCCAGAGTCTTTACTTCCCATGTAGATCCAGCATCCCGGGACCGGGCCACTCTCAATGCCGTATTTGTTGCATCGTAATAGGAAATATAGATATTACTACCATTGGTGGTCATATCTGACTGAGTTCCTACATTTGCCGATTCATCTATTGTGCCTACAGTCCAGGTATTGCCCAGATCTGATGAACGGGCGAACCGAAGTCTTGTATTTGTAGCATCGTAATAAGCAGCCACAAGAGTTTCATTGATAAGAACGAGAGAAGAATATTGACCCACGGTTCCGGTAGACTCAATCAATGTGCTGCTCCAGTTTGCACCTCCATCCAGGGATCTGCTAAAATAAATGTCACTGTTTGCGGATTCCAAATCCAGAGAAAAGAACCGATTCCCAGAAACAACCAGAGACGGGCTATACCCACGACTCGGACCTGGAACAGCAACGGATTCCGTCCACGTTAGGCCCTTGTCGTTGGAATAGTAGATAGTCAGATTATTGTTCACTTGAGCTGAAATCCAGATTTCCGGAGAGCGAACGACCATGTCTGCCGCCGAGCCTGGATCATCCACGATTGAGTTTACTTGAATTTTCCGCCATGTGAGTCCCTGATTTCCAGAATAGGCAAACCAAAGATTAGCATTGCTTGCATCGTGATAAGAAATAAACACCTCGTTCTTGTCCGAGAATGTTCGGCTCTGGTATCCCGTATCGGAGCCATCGTCCACTATAGTTGTATACCAGGTTAGTCCACCATCGTTTGAACGGGCAAAACGAAGATCCCCGTTTGCATTATCTCCATGGGCAATATTGATTCGCTGGCAGTCAGCAAATACGGAGGAATCAAATGCAACTGAACCGCCTGGTGCCTCCACCGTCTGGCTTTCGCAGGTTGGACGATAATTACAGCTGGACACCCAGAGAATGGCCGGCAAGCCACGCTCCGTGCAGCTTAGATCTTCTATGCGACATTTGGAATCAGGGCTACAGGAAAGTTGCAGCAGCAGGGTACACAATGCCAGCCCTGATGCGGGCTTCAAAAAAGCCTTACTTCTGTATTTTTTGTTGTTCGTAGTCATCCGAGACAGGGTCTCCTAATTATTTCGGAACTCCGCTGGATTCGCAAAGTAAAAAGAAATTGCGCTTTTGAATGTTAGTTGCACTTTATTGGTCAGGAGTTCGGTCATAGAATGATTTTATTCAGAAAGTTTTTCTTTATATGTCTTTGCCTTGGGGTTATGCCCTTTTCCCTCGTCGCCCAGTCAGTAGATCTGGGATTAATGCAGGCCCAGTACTCCAGACCGGATGTGGTTTTCTTTCCGGACGGCAAATCCTTTGCTGTAGCCAGCGATAAGATTGTCAGGGTTTACTCACTGCAGGGAAAGGAAATCAGGCAGTACAAGAGCTATCTAAACGTTAAAGGACTGGCCCTGTCTCCGGACGGTAGTCAGCTGGCCACCGCTGAATCGGATGATGGTGGAAATGTCAATGGCCTGGTCAAAGTAGTGGATGTTAAGACTGGTCGATTGATTCGACAGTTTCGCCATCGAGCTGGATACGCGGAATGGCTATCCTTTTCGCCGGATGGACGATACCTGGCCAGTGTTGGAGATGAGCAGGTGGTCTATGTCTGGGATCTAAAAACAGGAAAACAAAGAGCGCGGCTGGAAGATCATAACTGGGGCAATCTATCCTCAGTGCATTTTAGTCGCGATGGCCAATTCTTATTCTCCGGCGGACAATACAGAGATCACGAAGCGCTAATCCAGGCAAAGAAGGCAGAAGACAGATACTACAACAAGACTCATACTGTGGATGTGGCCAGGCGTCTGCAGGAAGAAATCGAAAAATGGTACGATAAATTTAACAAGAGCTGGCGAGTGGGTGAACTATTTGTTTACTCAACAACAAATTGGAAGTTGGTCCGACGAATCACGACTCCGGGTGCAGTTCATTCCATTCAAAGCAACCGCAATTCGACAGAGATTACCATCGTAACAAACATGGATCGGCAGGTGGTTCGTGAAGAAGATGGGTACCTACTACAGGTAAATCCCTCCGACGGTACTTTCAAAGAAATAGATCGATTGCCCTATATGCCAGATGACTTCGCAGGCATGGACTCGGACCATCGCTTCTACTACCGCCAGAATTTTCTAGGCTATTCGGTTGCGCCCCGGCGTTATGTGATGAGCACACTGGACGGAGTTTACGTGCTCGATGAGGACCTGGATGAAGACCATCATTTCAAGATAGACTCAGAAACAATTCAATCACCCGTTCCGGCCGCATTGTCTCCGGATGGCAATACACTTGTCTTGCTCAAATACAATCGACAAACTGGAATGGGCCAGGCTGAGATCATACAATTGGACTAATTATTTCAGCGAAACAATCGGAGGGAGACTCCGGTTCAGGCGGTCACTGCGAATACCAGCGAAACCGAGCACAGAATAAGTACGATCAAAACCCATTCAGCTACAGATCGAAATTGGGCCATACTCTGATTCAAGTCGACCCTGGTTGATCCCGTGGATCCAGCCGGGGTTGCAGGTTTTTGCAATACTTCGCCAGATTGGAGCCCTCTATCCAGAACAAAGGATTCCGGGAAAGGCCAGGGTAATGAAAAAAGGGGCTTGCGGTTCCAACAGCAGCCATATAATCCCCCTATGGCTCTTAGAAGATCTGTATTCATCAGCGCATCCGAGGATAGACTGGAACGGTTAATTGACCAGAGGGTCCAGCCGGGGGCGGATAAAGAACAGATCGACCAGAGAATCTGGGACCTTTTTGGAGAGGAATGGGCTGTTATGTTCACCGATCTTTCCGGTTTTTCCCGCGGAGTAGAAAAATTCGGCATCATCCACTTTTTGCAAACCATCCATGAATCGGAACGTGTGCTTCTACCAATCGTAGAGGAGAACGATGGCATTCTATTAAAAGTGGAAGGCGATAGCTTCATGGCCATCTTTCGCAAACCATCCAAAGGTCTTTCTGCAGCAGTGGCTATGCAGCGGGCTCTAGCACAGTATAACGTTGGTCGCATTCCGGAAGAACAGGTGCTGCTCTGTGTTGGCCTGGGATACGGTCATATGCTTCGCATAGGCGATGCAGATGTATACGGGGCCCAGGTGAATGCAGCCAGCAAACTGGGCGAAGATATTGCAGAAGCGAAAGAGATTCTGGTTACAAGGGCCGTAAAGGATGCGGCTCAAGACTTCCCGGACATTAGCTATGAGCCCATCGATGAAGTTCCTCCAGGAGCCGATCAGGCATTCAGGGTCCTATACGGATGATCATCCACTGAAGAAGCGGATTCGCGGATCTAAATTCATACGCCAAAATCAGCGCTGCAATTGCGAATCCGATTGACAATGCCAGGGAGCCATACCGCTTTCTTTCCATGATTGCTAAACAGATCGCATTTCTTTTACTAATAGTTTCATTTCTGGTCCAGCCCGGCTGTGCCGTTACGTCCATTGACTCCACCAGTGAAACTGCAGGAGTTTCTATTTCTATGGATTCAATGATGGAGACTCTCAACTCCAATCGCCGCGGGCCAATTAAGTTCACCAGAGTCATCGCAGCAGACTGGCAGGTAGATCGCGGAGGATTGATCAACCTGGATCATCCAAAAGCCGAGGAAGCTAACCTGGAGTCCGGGCTGGAACCAATACAGATTTACTTTTATGTTATCGATCATCCGCAGAAGGGACGATTCTTCATCGATACAGGTATGGGCTCGGTATTCAAGGGCTCCGCTGAAGATTGGCCAGTATCCGGCATGGTTCAATCAGTCATGAACATGGATTTGCTCAAGATTCATACGATTACATCAGACTGGATGCAGGCAAATGGAGGTGCTCCGGACGGTGTATTTCTGACTCACATGCATCTGGATCATATTCTGGGTTCCGGCGACATCGACTCTGCAACTCCCTTTTATATTGGTCCTCGGGAATCTACAGCCGGTCTATTTTTGAATATGTTCGTTCAGGGTAGTACGGATGATATTCTAGGAGAAAAAAGGAATCTACGCGAGCTTGATTTTGGCGACTCTGAAGACTCTGCTTCTGAAGATCTGAAGATCCTGGACTTTTTTGGAGACGGTAGCCTGTACGTTCTGCATGTGCCAGGACATACTGCTGGTAGCCTGGCTTTCTTAGTTCGCACAACGGATGGTCTGCAAATGGTTGTTGGAGATACATCGCACACCGCCTGGGGCTGGAAAAACAATGTTCCCCCGGGATCCTTTACCAGCGATCAAGAAATGAATGTCCGAAGTCTAAATGTACTTATTCAAATCGCAAATACTTTGAATGGAATAAAGGTCCACCTGGGCCACCAGAGCCTTTAAGCTACCATGGTCAGGTCAGATCCGGCCTGACCAGAATTCCCCCTTCGCAACAAAGTTGCGCCAGCGCAATGCCCCCTGGCCAGGGGCGGCTTTCTGGAAATGGAGCTCGAGCTGGAATCAGGCAGGTGGCTGTTCATCCCCGGTTTTTGCGGCAATCCAGTTGTAGAGCAATCCCACAACACCGGAAAGAAAAGCTATATCAACGGCTGTATAAACCACATCAAAGATTACTCCAAAGATCTGCTCATGCCAGAGCAAAGCCGGGTCCAGAGTCGTAAATGGATGGGGATGGATTGAATTGTAGGCCTGCATGAAATAGGAACCAAAGGATACAGACAGGCGCGACCATATGCTCAGCGCCAGCATCACAAGGCTGGCGGGCAAAGTCGTGGAAATCACCAGTGCTTTAATATTGAATCGCATATTTACCTCTCTTCTTAGTTTCCCTGCAATGATCGCCAGGCGAATGAACCGCTTCGGTGGATTATTGACAAAGACCGGCAATGCAGATCTCATCTAATCCAGATGAACAGAAATTCAATCAACGAATCCTACGAAACGCAATCATTGCAATATCATCTGCCAGTTCCGTAGGTCCATCTTTCATTACTTTACTGCCAGTGAATGCTTCCAGGTTCGATACCATACTACTCATGATTGTCTCTGGTTTTTTCTTTCCTGTGGCCTGCAGAATCCGTTCGATTCTACGCGTTCCGAATTGACTTCCATCGTTACTCGCTGCTTCATTTATTCCATCCGTATATTGGAAGAACAAATCTCCTTTCTGAATCGAAGTGTTATGCTCATCCAGAATGGATGCGAATACATCATCTTCTTCCAGTCCAAGAGGTAACCCTCCTGCAGGTAAAGTCTCAACAATGTCCGTTTCATATCTGTAGATCAGCCCTTTGTTGTGCCCGGCAGATGCAAAATGGATCTCATGGCTCTCTTTGTTATAAACACCCAGAAGCATTGTAATGAATACATGGGATGGAGTTTCAGCGTACACCCTTTTGTTCAAATCCCTTAGAATCCGTCCGGGGTGCGAAACACCCATCTGAATCATCGAATGCAGGTGCGATCTCATCATGGCCATAATCATAGCAGGACCGGGGCCATGACCGGTAACATCAGCAATGCAGAATACCAGCGATGAATCGGATGCTTCAATGAAATCAAAATAGTCCCCGCCAACTCCGGACGAAGCGCGATACAGGTACCCAAAGCTCAGTGTGTCCGTGAATTTTTCAGGCAAACCGGATGGCATTAACTGGGATTGGATCTGTTCTGCGGCCGAAAGCTCCTGAATCATAGACTCGCGATGCCTTAGATCGGCGGTCATACGATTCAATGTAGTGGCCAGAGTGCCCAGTTCATCTCTACCTGGATAATGGAATCTGGTTGCCAGGTTTCCGGCCCCCACCAATTCCACGTTTTGAATAATGGATTTAATCCGCCGGACGAAGAATAAAGAGATAAGCAGAGCCACCAGCATCAATCGTATACCGATGGATAGAGTCATATCTAGTAGTCTGTGTTCTTCCTGCTTCAGAGCTGTATCAATTACAGAACGATCCGAGAATATGCGAGTAAAGGCAGCGGTGTTTTCAAACAAAGCCAGTTGGGCCAGCTCCACAGAACCGGTCGTATCGTATTTCCACATCAGATCTTCCAGAGATCTTCGGGGTCTGACCCATTGTCCGTCGCCTGCCAGGTAAGGTAGATATACATTACCACAGGATGACACCTCGGAACAGGAAGTGCGAATCCATAGCCTCATGGCATTCCACTTGTTCTGGCTATTTTCCCGATTTATGCGCGAACCTTCGTAACTGAAGTAAGCCGTGGGATCGTACACGAAGTGCAATACTGCCTTGTCCAGGAGCATCGAATCCCTTAAATGCAAGAAGGCATCGCCTATTCGATGGGACCGAGGAAAGAATTCCTTGATTGATTCCTCTATGGCGGGTATCCGTTTTTGAAGAACCTGTACGGTATTGGTCTCATCCTGGATCTGTTGCTTTACATCGATGATCTTCTGTTCTTTTGATTCAGAAGCACCGTCCTCTGGTGAATCCTCGCTGGCCGAAGTTTTAGAATTATTAATCGTCTCTAGCTCTGCCTGAAGTTCCTGAATTCTTGCCCGGGAGTCCTCAATGGCATCCAGAATATCCTGCTTTCGATTATCAAGATCGACCAGAGATTCCTTATTCAACGACCTGGCAGATTCCTGGGCTTCCCTCAGCGCTTCAGATTTCTCCTGTCGAACCTTTTCATATTCTGCGTAAAGTGCCCTGTAGTCCTTGTTTCTCATTAAAGCATAGGGCCTGGAGCCTTCCTTATCTCGAATGACTCGTAACTGTGATATTACAGATTGAAGCTTTGAATTAATTCTGGCTTCCTTTGCGAGATATCTTTTCCAGATTTGCGAATCGACGGAATCCTCTGTGGAAATTATAAGGCGGGCCCGCTCCGAAATTTCGGGCTTCATGTACAGTGTGCGAGTGGAAATTAGATAGGAGTTCTCATCCGTTGAATAGGTTGCATGGTGCGTATCCGCTGTAGGCTTCTTTTCATAGTAGGCCTGTCGCACATCGTTCAGAGTGGCCCGAATCTCATCATTGGTTCCAGGCTGAAGTAAATTAATTTCCGGATTACCCAGGCGATTAAGCCGATTCCTGCGCTGCAAAAGCCCACGGAGGCTTTCGTACAGTGCTCCCCTTCGTTCAGGATCCAGCTCAGGGTCATTTAGTTGCGTTTGAATCCTCTGAATATCAAAGTCAATGTCGCGGGCTGGCGAAAGCAACGACGTATCAAAATAGGCCTGAAAGAAAAGGCCAACCGTTTGAATTCTATATCTGGATTCGAGCCCCTCGAAGGCAGAACGCAAGGTCTGACGATAATCCGTTTGGCCCAGAATTTTCCAATCAAGTGCTCGGCCTACCTGGGTATAGCCCTTGAGCAATTGCTCGACCTGCTCTGCATCGCTCTCTGCCATTTTCTTACGCGCCGCAAATGTATAGGCGGCATATTGATGGAGCTGACTGAAACCTGATTCCCCCAGATCTGTACCCCTGGAGGAAAGAGCAGTTCTTAACCTAGACTGCAATCGTTCGTATTGCTCCAGATCAAAATGATTCCATTTTCTATCTGTATCATCGCTGCTCGATTTATCTATATAGAAGGATCGGATTTCATGGAGTTCTTCCAGGGCAGCGCCATAATATCGAATCTCTTCTGTTTTTCGCTCCACCGGATCAAGTTTACCCTGGATCTCCTGCAGCGAGAATTCCATTATCAGATTCTGCTGTTGCTGCAGTGCAAGGAGAAGAACCGTTCCGCCAAGAGTGAGCAGCAGAATGGAAGTAATCAATCCAATCTTAAACGTTAGCCCCGGCCTGAAACCGAACTTCATTTTTGTCCCTCCATGGATGGGCACCGCTTCTCCAGGATAAGAAGATTTCCACCGGAGGGATTGGTTTGGTGCTCTACCTGCATGATGCTTCGCATTAGAAATAATCCGTATCCACCATCGCCTCCAGACTCAGCCAGAGCCTCCGGATCAGGCATTGGAATTGTGGTTGGATCGAACAATGCTCCATCATCTTTGAGCTCTAGACGGATTCGATCCGGAAGATGAATCATCGTGATTTCCACAAGACCATCGATTTGAGCATAGGTATGTTCAAATACGTTTACTAGAGCTTCTTCCAGAGCAAGGAAGATTCTGTTCTTATCGATTGCGCGAAATCGATTGCCTAGAAATGCATCCAGATCTTTGCGCACCTGTTCAAGAGAATGCTCGCTTTTCCGCAAGCGCAGTAACGTATTATCGGAGGAAGTCAATATATCAAAAATCCTTTAAGGCTTCATCCAGGTTCGGGGAAATAGAAAAAATTCGAGTAAATGACAGAAGCTCAAACACGTCCAGAACCTCCGGAGTAGGACTGGCCAACCGTAGATCGCCATCCGCTCCTTTAAGTTTCTTCCTGGCTGCTGACAGTGTTCCCAGTCCTGCTGAAGAAATGAACTTTAAATCCTTTAGATCGCAAACTACCTTCTTTTCGCCATCCGATACTAGCTTGCTCATTGCCTTCTCTAGTCGGGGTGCAGTGTCCGCGTCCAGGGATCCCTGCAGGGAAACCACTACAACGCTACCTTTACGACTAGCTTTTATTTCCAACGTTTCTGACATGTTTACTTCCTGATTTTTATGGTCACTGACGGGAACGAATTAGCTGCTTCATCATTCCCTTTTCTCGGATCATACTATAGAGCTTTCGTTCCAGTCGGTCAATGTCTTTGTGATATAGAGCTTCAGAATCCCCTTCAAAAATAAAGGCATACTTTCGGATTCCCTGAATGGTCTTTTTTAGATCAGAGGAGGCGATCCCCTTACTGATCCTGTAAAAAAGATCGATTGCCATGAAGTCATGAAGCTCTTTTCGAAAGGTAGGAGACCTTTGCTCCAGAGCATCAATAAGTTGCTCCACTTGATCCCGGTTGTTTTCTTCTTCATCAGCAAATCGAATCAGGTAGGTTGCTATTAGCTTCCTGCATTGAGCCATATTCTCTCGCTGGTTCGCTTGCTTAATCTTCTCGAACAGGATTCGCGCATCCTGATTCAGGCGAACTGTATCCGATTTACGTCCCAGGTCTACAGGGCTGAAGGCCTCTTCGATTTCTTCCGGCGTCATATCTGCCAGTTTGTGCTCAAAATCTTCGGATGCTTTCCTGGAAAGTATGGCCTCAAATTTTCGAAGAGAGGATTCTATGATTCCAATAAACTCCAGAGTCTCCGGGGCAACGGAAACTGCATGATGCCGGATGCTCATCTCCAGAAAGAAGATGCAGGCATTCCCCACGGCGGAGGTGCTTTCGGTAAGTGCTTCACCCACGAGACGCTTGCATAGGGGTGCAACGGTATGTACGTGATCCTCTGCCTGCTTATCTATCCTCTCCATCATCTTGTGGCTGGTTTCTGCGCTGTAATCTCTTTGCCAGGAAGCATAGTGCAGCGGAGAGACCAGGTACTGTTTGAAGTTACTTTTGCCTGACTGAGCCAGAAGCCGGATCAGTTTTACCAGGGTCTCAGCAGTACTAAGGGCAACCTTTGGTTTGGATGTCTGTTGCATGGCTATAGCACTGTATATGACGAGCAGAATAGGAGAAAAACCATTATATCGCAAGGAATCGGAACTTTGGTAAAGAAAAGTGTATACTCTTCCTATTTTGTCTTGACTAATCGGGCATCGGAATGAATATTCATTCCGTATGGTGCATCGCGACCCGGACATTACCCGAAAATGCATTCTTGATGCTGCACTTAAGCTTTTTTCCCAGAAGGGCTATCATGGCACAAACGTACCCGATGTGGCCGCAGCGGCATCCGTCGGAGCTGGCAGCATCTATCGGCATTTTCAGGATAAGCGGGGTCTGGTGAACACGCTTTACCGGGAATGGAAAACCAGGTTCCGGAAATCCATTCTAGAACCGCTGCCGGAGCCCCATAGCTCCTTCGAAAATCAGTTTAGGGAGTTCTGGGGACGCTTGTGGCGATTCTACCGCAGTCATCCGGAGGCCCTTATTTTCCTGGATATCCACGCTCACGGGGGCTATTTGGAGGAAGAGTCAAGGAAGGTGGCTATTGAGTTTGAAAAGGAACTGGTTGAATGGGTGGAAAACGGCCAGCGCAACAAAGCCATCAGGAAAGGATCCCCGGAAGTTCTGATTGCTATGATATATGGCTCTTTCCTGGGACTCATAAAGCTGGAGCAATCCGCAGATCCACTTCCCGCCGATGTCATGGAATCATCTGGAAGCAATGCCTGGGCCATTCTGGCGCCATGATCGTATTTTTAGGGGCTCTTTTCGGAATGAACATTCCTTCCGGAAGGTAGATAAATCAGAATGAAAAATCAAGGAGACCAATATGAAGAATTTTAAATATGAAGGAACTGCCCTTGTCACCGGGGCCTCATCCGGCCTTGGAGAGGAATTTTCGAGGCAACTGGCCGCAAAGGGAATGGATCTAGTACTTGTGGCCAGATCCGCACCAAAGCTTCAGGAGCTGGCCAAGGAGCTAGAGCAAGAGCATTCAATCCACGTGCACACCATTTCGGCAGACCTTTCCAGGGAGAACGCTGCGAAGGAAGTCAAACGGCAAACGGATAGCGCCGGACTGCAAATCTCATTGCTGGTGAACAATGCCGGCGTAGGCACCTACGGAAGGATGGGTGAGCTGGACGCAGAGAAAGAACACAATATGATAATGTTGAATTGTGTAGCACCAGTAGATCTTACGCACGAATACCTGTCGTCAATGATGAAAAAGGGTTCCGGCGGATTGATCTTTCTGGGCAGCGTGGCCGCATACCAGCCCACACCTTACTTTGCCAGTTACGGAGCAAGCAAGGCGTTTAACCTGCTACTGGGGGAAGCCCTGTGGGCCGAGTTGAAAGGCCAGGGAATTTCAGTGTTATCGCTCTCTCCGGGATATACAAGAACCAAATTCCAGGAAACTGCAGATGTGCATTTGAATCCCCCTGGAGGATTTATGAATGCGGATGAAGTGGTTGCTCTGGCCCTGCGAAAACTGGGAAAAAAGCCTTCCGTTATTCCGGGATGGCGAAACCGGTTCATGGCCTTTTCAATTCGGTTCACACCCAGGGCAATGGCTGCTCGCCTGGCAGGACGCATCTCCAAACCCGGTTGAAACCAGAACCAGGTGGAACGGGGGGCATCAGTGCCCCTCTACGATCCAATCCTTCTGTAGCGGCTCGGATGTTTTCTTAGTTACGGATCCATCCATTACTCGCACCGGTCGAAAACGAAACGGTAGACTAACCCAGTTTTCATCGTACATACAGACATGAAGGTGGGGCTCAGTGGACATACCGCTATTGCCGGCTTCGCCCAGAATTGTGTCCGTGGACACCGATTGGCCTTCTTTTACACGAATACTTCCCTGTTTGAAATGTGTGTAAAAGGCAAAGCTTCCCTGTTCTGTCTTTACAACTACCGAGTTGCCCTGCCTGCCGTAGCTTCCATTGCTATTATCTGGCTGATCGTTGACTATGCTGGTTACGGTGCCTTTCGTCATTGAATACACCGGTTCCCCAAACATCCAATAATCGCCGGCTCTCAGTCTTTTTCCGCCCGGACGTAGAGGGTTTCCTCTTTCATCTACGCGAGAGAAATCATAGCAATATTTGGCGAAACCGGTATGGGTCATATAGTCTCCATCAAACTCGGCCCATACGACAAACCGATTCTTAAGTGGAAGAGACAGATCCGATATCGTAGGTCTAGGGGAATTCTTCGCTTCATAACGGCTCATGGCCTTTCGTCTATAACGTAGAGATTCTTCCTTTACTTCTGCAGATACCGGTCCCTTTATTCTGGCCAAAATGTAGATCTGTCTTCCGTAAAAATCCCAGAGAGGTATTGGATCCTCAATATTTTTTTCAAGAACCTCCAATGCACTTCGCAGACCCTCGATATTGCCAGTATGAGTGTACGCTTCGCCGATCGTAGTCACAAGATACTGAGCTTCCTCAAAACTGTTAAAGTTCGAGGACTCTTCCAGGGCCTTCCTGGCAAGACTTTCGATCTCTTTATTTGACGCTTTATCGATTGTACTGCGGAGACGCAATAGATGCGTATAGCCCACGGCCCTCTTAAAGTGATCCGCATCTTTGAATCGGCTCATTCCGCTTTTAAAAGTTTCAATGGCCTTTTCGAATTTACCTGCGGAGCGAAGGGAACGGCCCAGGCCAAATAAGATGTATTCCTGGCCTGAATCCAGTTTCCAGGCTTTCTCGAATCTTATTACCGCCGAATCATAGTCCCCGGATTCCTCCGCCTCTTTGGCCCAGGCAGCATACGTTATAGCCAGATTGGGCTTTAACCAGGGATTTGTTGGGTGTTTTTCCAGGCCTTTTTCTTGAATCTCAACGGCTTCCTTAAGTCGTGCCAGCTTGCGTAATGCATTGCCGGCCCAAACGTACCCGCTTTCGGATTCATTTAGCTGTATGGCTTCTGTCGCCAGGGGAAGACTTTCTTTATAATTTCCTTCCTGGTATAGGCCAGCGGCCGCTGCGGTTAATGCCCGGGCCAGGGTACTGGCACTTCTATCCGATGCTGGCCATTTATCTCGCATTGCTCTAGCCTGACGAAGAGCTTCATCGTATCTTTTTTGTTCCCGCAATGCATAATTCAAATTTGCATGCATCCATTCTCTGTCCGGGTATTCTCCAATCCCCTGGCGCATAAGCGATTCCAGAGAACTCCATTGTCTGGCCTGGATGAGAGCGTTTGTCTCGGTTGAATACTCCTCCAGGGATTTCGCAGAAAGCCCAGCCCAGGAAGAAAGCAGAAGAATCGAAATCAATGTACATGCGGCCCGCACTTTTGTACTCATGGAGATATTGGACGAAAATCGGTGAAGGTCTAACCACTTTTCCACGGAATGCTGCAGATAACCCTGTGGTTTGGTACAGCAAAAACCAGGCGGCCTATCAATTGTTCCAGTTCGAGGAGAACTGTTTTTCTTGCTTTCGGATTCCGTTGATGGAATATCAGGTCTATTCTTCTGATTGGGTCGCAGGATGTTAGACAAAAAAACTGAGCCAGATGGTACCGGTGGCTCCTCCTTGCCGGACAGTTCCATAGCAGCCGTTGCCCGACAGTTCTCGGGTGGTATTTTGATCACAGATCCCGAAGGAAGGATACAGTGGGCCAATCAGGGATTCCTGAATCTTACCGGATATTCCCTTCCTGAACTTATGGGTCAGAAGCCAGGCCCGCTGCTGCAGGGCGAAGGCACAGATCCCCAAGCAGTTCAACAGATCAGTGAGCATCTAAAACGAAAGGAATCTTTTGAAACAGAAATCTTAAATTATACGCGTGAAGGTAAACCGTACACAGTCTATTTGAAAGTGGATCCTGTATTCAGCGAAAATGGCTCTGTTGAGTGCTTCATTGGTTTTCAGACGGACGTAACTCAGAAAAGAAGACAGGCTCAGCTAATGCAGTCCATTCTGAAGAGCGCCCATCAGGGAATTGTAACCCTGGATCTGGAGGGTCACATCCTTACATTCAATGAAGAAGCCAGCCGGCTTCTGGGTTATACTGAAAGTGAAGCCCTGGGTAGCTTGAATCCACTTACTTTTTTTGATCCAGAAGAATTAACGTTTCGAGCGAACGTCGTAGGACAGGGCCTACAAAGAACCATTCATGCCAATCTGGATTTGCTATATGTTATCGCCACAGAGAACTTGAACTCCCAATTCCAGGAATGGACGTTCATTCGAAAAGATGGAAAGAAAATCTATGGAGAGTTAGCCCTGACTCCCCTGGCGGATCAAGTAGAGACGATTACAGGATTCCTTGCCATCATTAAGGACAGAACCGAAATTCATCGCGCAGAAGATAAGTTAAAGATAGCAGCAGGGCGTCTGGATAAATTATCCAGTCTATTACCCGGCGTCATCTATCAGTACGAATTGTTGCCGGATGGACGTTCCAGGTTCCCCTATGCTTCCGAGGCCATGGTTTCAATTTATGGAGTACGCCCGGAGGAGGTACGCGAAGATGCCAGGGCTGTATTTAGAACTCTTCATCCGGAGGATAGAGAATCTGTAAAGGCCGCCATAGAAGAGTCGGCCAGAACGATGCAACCCTGGACCCAGGAGTATCGCACCATCAGTCCAGACGGCGAAGTCCGCTGGCTTCACGGCTACGCCAATCCGGAGAAATTGGAGAATGGTGGCACTTTGTGGCATGGATTCATCACGGACATTTCGCAGCAGAAAAAGGATGAACGCCGCCTCAGACAATCCGAAGAAAGGCTTTCTATGGCTCTAGAAGCCACCCGGGACGGAGTCTGGGACTGGAATCTGGAGACAGACGAGGTATTCTGGAGTCCCCGATGTTTCGAAATGCTGGGTTATGATCCCTTTAGCTTCGATGTGACCTTTGAAAAATGGAAATCCCTGCTTCATCCTGATGAAGCAGTAGATGCAATCAGTCAAGTTCAGGCAAACCTGGCCGGCGAAGGGGCCCCGTTTAGCATCACCTTTCGCATGAAACACAGGGACGGATCTTTTCGCTGGATTTCCGGAAAAGGGAAGATAACCGAAAGGAAAGCGGATGGGGCTCCTCTACGGATGGTGGGAACGCACCTGGATGTATCCGATCGCATGCAAAAGGACGATGAATTAAGATTGGCCAATAAAAGATTGGAAGACACAAATCGCCAACTGGAGCTTTCTATCTGGCATGCCAATGAACTGGCACGTCAGGCTGAGGCCGCCAATGAAGCCAAGAGTTCGTTCATAGCAAATATGAGCCATGAGATTCGCACTCCCATGACATCTATTCTTGGCTACGCAGACCTTCTTTCTGAGCGCAACCTACCGGAAGAAGAATTTGAAGACCATCTCCGAAGCTTGCACGATGCAGGAGAACACCTGATGATGATCGTTAACGATATTCTGGACATATCGCGAATCGAATCAGGGAAGATTGACATAGAAATTCTTCCCGTTTCTCCCCGGGGCACCATCGACGAAGTGATCACCATGCTCAAAGCCAAGGCCAGGGCCAAAGACCTGGAGATTCGCCAGGAGATAACCGGAAGGCTCCCCGATTTCATCCCATCCGATCCAGGCAGACTTCGACAGATTTTGCTCAACCTGCTTGGCAATGCGATCAAGTTTACGTCCCGGGGATGCATTACTATTCGAGCAAACATAGAAAGCAAAAAGCTTCATATTGAAGTCATCGATACCGGCATAGGCATTGATAAGGAGGTCCTTAGAAATCTTTTCCAGCCATTCATGCAGGCCGATAGTTCCACCACCCGAAAGTACGGTGGAAGCGGACTGGGCCTTGCGATCTCTCAACGTCTGGCAGAAATCCTGGGAGGGGAGATTACGGTGGAAAGCGAACCGGGACAGGGAAGCAGATTCACTCTTCGCATCCCGGTTTTGAATGAACAGGCGATAACAAATCAAAGTACAGACCGCGGATCGCCCGTTCCAGGACAATCCCCTGGCCAGGATCCGAACCTGGAGACGAACCCGCAGCTAGATCGATTCACATCACCGGACATAAATGTGCCCTCTCTGGAAGGCATGAAGGTACTTGTAGTGGAAGACGATCCAGATATTCGCAAGATAGTGCAGCTCTATCTGTCTAGAAGCAAAGTTGATGCAGAAGCTCTGGAGAACGGCAAACAGGCTCTGGACAGGTTACTGGAGATAGATCAGAGTTATGACTGCGTGCTGATGGACATTCAGATGCCCGAAATGGATGGAAAGGAGGTTATTCTAAAATTGCGCGAAAATGGCTACTCTGATCCTGTGATCGCAATGACGGCACACGCGTTGAGGTCCGAAGTAGCCGATATACTTGCCGCTGGATTCGATGAATATCTTGCCAAACCAATAGATCGCAAGACTCTACATGAAGCACTTCAAAAGTACAATCCCGGACGAAAGGTATAGAATCTCAAGGACATCCAACGGTGGTGCTGGCCCCGCAGGCACAGGCAATAGAGATATCCGTATTAATGGGCATGGAAAATCGAATCTCTGATAAGACTTTCTCCGGGTATCCATCGTGCACTTCATCGTATCTGCACTGAAGGACATACTCACCGGGCAGCAGTTCCGTCATTACGTTATCGCCGCCATTTCTGACCGGAGTGGCAGCAAGAGGCAATAAATCCAGGTCCTTATTGCATACAATGCTACCGGTTTGGTCGACGCATTCATTTACGTAGTACACTGCATAATAATGGCGAGTACTCTCTGTGCCACCGGTGACCTGAATATTTCCTGTATAATCAGGATAAAAGAGGCGAGCTCTGGTTAGGGCATTTCCGCCCATGTCGAATTGTCCGGTATGTTCCACCCTCCAATCACTTATGCCCACGACAGTGAAGTACTCTCCGGCAGCATCCGGGAAGCTATGAAGCATCAGGTTCTCTTTAATATTTGTGCGAATTTCCAGCACCAGTGATGCATAGCCATTGTAGACCTGCATGGAATCCTGTTGACCGGGATACGTAACATGATGCAACGGAAACCACTGTGGCGGCAACGCAGCCTTTACCGCAGCGTCAACGCCTGCATCGTAATTCAACAGAGGCAATACATCGGTTCCGGAAACATCGTTATTATCGAATCGGCCAAGAGGAATGACTCCTTCTCGCTTCGCGAAACCAGTAAAAAAGCTTCGCATAAAAACGCCGGCATGGGTATAACCGCCGGGCCCGATGTCTCTGGATGGATACAGAGCACCTACTCCATTAAAAAATTCCAGATAGTTAATGATACCACCAGTATCCAGGCAGGAATCGTTGGCAGCCACGGTGGCATAGAACTGGCTACAGTACACCTGACGCGTGGTGGATGCCACATCCCAGAATTCCTTGGCATCTCGGTCCGTGTCTATTTCATAAAGATTGCTCAGATAGCCTTTGGTACTCAGTCGAATCTCACCTATATCCAGATAGATAGGTAGCTCACTGTAAGCCGGTACTCCTGCAGTGTCCAGGACCTCTGTACTCGGGGCATCATTATCAAGGAATAGAGTATTTCCGTTTATCTGTGCGAAATCCAGCGGACGATCAGTGGCATAAGTACCTTTCAGAATTAGAACCATGCGACTGTTGATCAAAGCAGAAAGCAGAGCATCATCGCCTGAAGAGCAATTGCTACCTATGAATAGGATTCCAGCGAGGATCAAGGTGTTTGCCTTTTTTAACATAGACTTTTCTTAACTCCCACGGACAGGCGCATCAAAAAATAAAACTTACCATCAGTCCAAAATGATAGAACCCACCATCTCGCAATTCATAGGTACGGTTTTCCTGGTATCGTGCATTGGTAGTTCCTGGAAATAGGTACCCCAGCTGCGCTTCAAGAGGTGGCTGACGGTGACTATCCATAATGTAATTCGCATCCAGGCGAAGACCAACTCGAAACTTTCTACTGGCCAGAAGAGACATTTCCAGCCCACCGTAGAGCATAGGATCCCAGCCATGCAGGTTCTGTGGCCTCACTTCCAGATAGGCGGCCCCGCCTCCCAGCTTTGCCATTACCTGCAGCCTGAATGGCAACGGTAGCGGATAAACCAGAGCCCCATAAACCGGAGCGGAAACCAGAAGCTGAGTTGTAGGAGAAAAATAAGTAGTGTAGGAAAACCCGAACTCTGAATAGAACACCCATGGCCAGTTCACTCTATAGAACATTCCACCACCTACGTTAGAATCCAGAACTTCATCATACGGAGTGGATGGAAATGGAAAGGAACCGCCGAGCCAGACGCCCAGCTCATGCTTCAGATGATCCGATTCACGAGCCTGTAGGCCGACCGGAAAGGCCAGAGACATAAAAAGTATGGTGCATAGAGTTCGGCGCACGGTGAATAGAACAGGTCAAAGAAGCCGGATTTGCGGTCCATCGGAATTTCATGGTATGCTTCGGAATCGTGGATAGTCGGACAGTGTCTGCAGTCCTGCCTCACGGTGCTCAGCATCCTCCGGATAATAGGCCTTACGAAAGTAGAGCCCCTGAGGGGGAGCCGTTCTGCCCGCCAATTTTCGGTCTCTGGAATCCAGGATTTCCCTCAATCGGGAGACTCGATGGGAAGCAGGGCAATCCTCGGCCAACATCATCAAAGTTCCAATCATGATGCGTATCATGTTATGTAGAAAAGCATTTCCCCGAACCCTGAAGCTCAGCAAGGATTCTCCGCTTAAAAGGTCCACACGCTCATCCAGCTCCACAAGATCCAGATACCTCCGGGTTCCCTCATCCAGATACTGAGGACGTGTGAGTGCGCCAAAATCTTGCTCTCCTTTCAGAACCGGTAGCATGTCCTGAAAATCTGACGCTGGCGGTGCGGAAATCCGATGCCAGACTCGACCGCGAAGAAAGGGATTCCAGCCAGGACTGCGCGAAATTAAATATTCATACTGCCGGGCCACGCAGCTAAATCGAGGATGAAAGCCCGCAGGTGCGGGCTGGATATTGAGAACTGTCATCTCTTCAGGAGTGAGAGCATTCAAAGAGGGCAATAGACGGGCTCGAATCTCCGGAACTTCAAAGGAAATCACCTGGCCTGTGGCATGAACACCGGCATCGGTTCGGCCCGCGCAGTGAATGACGATTCTCTCTTTATAGAGGATTTTCAGTGCATCTTCCAGACAGGATTGCACTGTCCTTACATCTTTCTGGAGCTGAAATCCGGAAAAAGAACTGCCATCGTAGGCCACTGTGGCTGCGAGAATCATGAATGATTGGGATCAAAGAAGGAATCCGATAGAAGAATACCTTCGATTTCTGGAACTATCCAGATTCGATCAGGCACCGGCTTCGGACTCGACAGGATCTCCGGTCAGTGCTTCCAGACGCCCGGAAATCTCTTCATACAAATCTTTGGCCATATCCATCAACACAGAAGGTTTGCTTTTGGATGCCTTTCCCATGCCGTACAGTTTGCCCAGGTGGCGCTTACACAAATCAAGAAGTTTGACCTGCTCCTGGGGATCCTTCGTAACAAAATCCAGATACTTGTTGGTGAGATACCCGTTTAGATAAACGACTCCATCGAAACCCCAGTTATTGTCTGTGTCCGGACCCAGAAGATTGATAAACTGCTCATGGGGCTCACTACCGGTGGACATGATTTCTAAAGTGGGCTGATAGTATCGCACTGCTTTTGTGTACATGAAATCCCGAATCTTATCGAAGCCCATTTTCGGGAACTCCTCATCCATATCATGGAAAAGCCACGCGGCGCGCAAAGAGCAGATCCCTTTCTTGGGAGTGGGAGCTGCATGCATTCCTCTATGCTGATAGCAATCCACGGCCAGCAAATAGGAAGCTGCTCCAAGGACCAGATTTCGATTCTCATTAAAATCCACCGGTCCCACTATTTTTTCTATACCGGTGCGACGCTGCAAAGTGGCCTTTTTCAGACTTTCAATTTCATCTGCTTGAAGCTGGTTAAAATCCTTGGGAAACGATGAGTACAGACATTGCGGACAGGTAACAATTTGATAGGCCTGGGGATAGATTCGCCCATATTTCTTGGATACATCGTACAGTCGACGTAGCTCAGCGGTAAGCTTTCCTGCAATCAATCGCCCTCCTCCGGAGTGCAACTGCTCTATCTGGTACTCATGATGACAGAGAGGACATTTGGTAATATCCTTCGATTTATAGGAAATGGATTTAACTCTTTGATCCTTGCCGCGCATACACTTATAGTCCTATATTCGGCTCCACGGAAGGCTACAAAAAAATTTGGGCTAAAAAAGGAATCCTCTGCACCCAAAAAGCGGGCCTCTCCAGGATAGACACAGAGCCAGTCCGGAATTTCTGCTATGGAATGTACTCTGGCCCGGACCGGCTGAAATCCGGCCATCAACTCAAGCAAGGTGGATTCTCCGGTTTCTGCCAGGGAAGGCGACATAAGGAATGCTCTTTTTCTTTTCCATTTCTTGATTGCATGGATTTTTTCGGGATGGGTACTGTCAGGTTCGCCTATTGAATCACCGATACATGTAGAGACTATTCAGGGGAATGCATACTATGAACCGCAAAGGAATTGCAATTGGATTGGCGCTAATCCTGCTGAGCACAGGATATTCGGGAGCCGAATCAGTAGGTGAAAAAGCCTACAAAAAGAGAAATGAGCTTATTGTATATTTGCGAAAGCTCCGACCCATGGCCTATAATTTTCCATGCGAGCCTCTTCCAGAATGCTTGCCTCAGGACATTAACGAGCAGAGAAGGAATCCCGGGCCAAATGTAACGGCGTACCGGGATATTAAGAGAATCTATCAGGAAGGCCTGATCTATCTTTTCGAACGAAACTTTGTAAACTCTTACAGCCGATTCCTGGAAGCTCAGTCCAGATTGGATCATTTGCTGGAAGATATGTCGCAGCAATACATTGATCGCACCGAGGTCATGATTCGAGAATCTATTGAGCGCCAGAATCCCAACGATCCCAGGGATACCTCTGTGGTAGACATCTCCATAGATTACGGCCCCAATTCCAAGCTTCGCAGAGATTTTGATCAGGATCGTGAAATTCCGGTAGATGTAAGAAGATACGATCCGCGAAACTATCATTATGCGATGAATAAGTACCGGATTGAAGCCAATATGAAAAAAGGCTACGAGATGCTTGGAATGGCTAAGGAAGCCCGTCTACGAGCGGTGCAGATTGGCCAGGACCTACCGGAGGGCAGACCACTGTCTCCAGCTCAATTGCAGAAAAGACTCGAGGGGTATATGGCTTCTATTGAGCTGACTCGCCAGGCCAAGATCAATGCTGAATTCATTTTTGCTCTAAAGTATCCGTACAAAAACTACTATATGCTGAATCCTACCGGTAAGACGGAGAAGATCGATGCGGAAAATGGAGAGATTCCAACCATTCATGGTATTAAGATGAACTGGTCCAAGAATCCGTATGCATTCCCCAAAGAGCTGCATCCACTATTTGATCTTAGAGTTCCCCAGAAATGGCACAGGGATCTAGTAGATGCAAGAGAGAAGCGCTTTGACGATGAGATTGATGTGCATCTTCGATTTCGCTACCACAAGGATGGGGAAGAACCTGTGGAGATAATGGAAGATCCGCAAGGTCAGAATCTGCAGGATGGTAGAAGCCCGGATCTATGATGGTAGAAGCCCGGATCTATAATTCCAGGTCTACTTCACTAATGCAGGAAGTGTAACCTGCACCTCCTGAAAAAAGCCGGCTGTCTGAGTCGGCTTTTTTTATGCCTGCGTCACATGACAGTAACGCTGTGGATCCTCGAGCAATAGGACCCACCGGGAATATAAGATCAGAAAGCCTGGCTAGCATCTTAAATCTGGATATCTGCTGCGGCCTCCAGAAGCCCCGGAGCATGCCGCATCCAATACCTTTCCTGCAGTCTTTCATACAGCTCAATGGCCTGGAAGGCAAATAGGATTGCTATATCAACTTAGAACAAACGGCCGGGAAACGGTGAACGGGAAAGGTACCTGCAGACATTCTGATATTTAATTTAGTACCACTGAGAATCATCGATCCAATGGCCGCAGACTAAAAATAAAAAGGGGCCGATTTCTCGACCCCTTGAGCGATGCCAGACCATTCCGGCATCCTGGTTTTTTTATCCCTTATGCAGCCTTGGACTTTCTGCTTTTTGCCATAAACAGAATACCCACAATGACCAGCACAAAGAATATTAGAACAAGCCACCAGTATTCAATGAGCAGGAATGTAATTCCCATAGCCACAAATGCAAATGCAAAGAATACGAAGCGAATCAGACCGGCTCCAAAATCCCCGATAATAGGAATGAACTCGATTAGAGTTAGCAATGGGCCAACCAGAAGGCTAAGACCGCCACCCAGGCAGAGCACGGAAGCAGCAAATAGAATCCAGGTCATCGTAGTGTCCTCGGATGCTTTGTTCCCCATCACTGTTTCGTAATCGCCAGCGCCTACCAGGAGGAATTCCTTGAACGGTTCAAATGAACTGCCTTCCGCCATACCTACAACTGTGTGTTCCGCGGCCGGATCATACCCTGTTCCAGAATAGGAAAAACGCTCGCAGCCTACGGTTGGGCTACTGGCACATGCATCGTTTTCATAGAATTTCCCATCACTGAATGGAAATCCACCGATCATGTCTTCTTCTGTTATGGAAGCAGATGGCATACCAACATAATCGCGATCCTTCTGGCTAATGGTATAGGTCTTACCACTAACTTCTAGAGTCGGATCCACGGATGCGCTGTACTCAGGTATTGCAAATGCCGGGTTTACGCGGCCTTCTTTGGCACATTGATTGCCATCCGCAGAGGTACCGGGGTTGCTCAACCAATCCATTTCGCATACGTAATACTTTTCAGTCTTTTCGCCAACTTTACGCGACTTTTCAACGTTCTTGTACCCGTACATCTGTCTGCTCTTGCTCAAACTCAGGTAATTTCCAGGTTTGATGACCCCAGGCTCGCCCAGAGCCGGTGCTTTTAGAGTCCCAGTTGAATAAACCGCTTTGTTTTCTTCTTTTGCTTTGGCGATCTCTTCAATTTTGAATGCACCTGCAAGCTCCTCGGAAGCTTGATCACGTTGGGATGCATACCAGACTACACCAAAGCTTGCCGGAATCAGGACCAGTCCCAGTAGCACTCCCATTACGGAATTCTTTAATTTATCTAACGCGCCTTCCTCTTCGGCCATAAACCTTTCTCCTTCTTACTCTAAGTGAGCTTGCGCTCTTTGCGCTTTGAGTAATATATAACTTAGTTTCCATCCATGATTATGGACCTGGCTCATTATAGACAGGGATTCTGAATTGCAACCTAAAACCCATTCCCGGTACCGCTTAAGTCGCAGTAATGTGGCCAATGTCCGAAAAATCCATAAATGCAGGCCTTTCAGAAGACTGACCGGATATTTACGGTCTGAACGGTCGATACAGAAGGAAAAAGAAGCCAGCGATGGGCCAGCTGAAGAAGGTTTAACAGTACATGGCTGCGTTTTTGCGCCGCTCCGTAGAATGGCCGCAGGCAATACTCAGTTTAATGGCAGCGAGGTGCTGCAAATGAGGGGGGCCCACCGGATTCACCGGTGGGCCGAAAAGTTTACCAGCCCTCACGGTCCGGAAACTCGGGCGAAGGCTCCTGAAGCGCATTCTGCACAAGCTCCATCATTGAAGAATAGAATTGCACTTCCAGTCCCTCTTTTACATGATCCGGAAGCTCTTCGTAGTCCGGCCGATTCTTCTCGGGAAGGAAGACATTGCTGATTCCAGCCGTCCTGGCTGCCAGAACCTTCTCTTTAATGCCTCCCACCGGAAGCACCCTACCACGCAATGAAATCTCTCCAGTCATGGCCAGATCATCCTTTAAAGGTCGATTCGTAAACAGGCTGGTCAGAGCAGTCAGCAAAGTTACTCCGGCGGAAGGACCATCTTTTGGAGTGGCCCCACTGGGGATATGTACGTGCAGATCCTTGTGCTTTAGCTCCTGGGGATTGATTCCCAGCTCTCTGGCATGCGCTTTAAGAAATGAAAGTGCTGCAAGAGCAGATTCTTTCATAACATCTCCCAGCTGACCTGACAGTCGAAGCTCCCCTTTACCTTCGTAAGCAGTAGCTTCGATATATAAGATGTCGCCGCCCACCGGAGTCCATGCAAGACCGATGGCCACACCCGGCGCTCGAGTGTCTTCTTTTGTGTCTCGAATAAATCTATCTCGACCCAGGTGTTCCTGAACTTCATCTCGGCCAAAGATTTGCCCGGATTCTTCCTCTTCGTTATCATGAATCCTGAGCACAGCTTTTCGAGCCAGAGATTCCAGTTTTCGCTTCAGAGTACGTACGCCGGCTTCCCGAGTATGATTTTCGATCACTCTACGAATTGCATCGTCTTCGATTCTAACTTTGTCTTCTGGTAGCTTAAGATCGCTTAGAATTTTCGGAAGCAGGTGCTTTCTTGCAATGGCTTCTTTCTCTGCCAGTGTATAGCCGGAAAGAAATACTAATTCCATCCTGTCCAACAGAGGTGCCGGAATTGTTTCCAGACTGTTCGCAGTGCAGATAAAGAGTGCCCGGGAAAGATCATAGGAAAGACCCAGGTAGTGATCCTCAAAATGGCTGTTCTGCTCCGGATCCAGAACTTCAAGCAAAGCTGCAGAAGGATCTCCATGAAATGAAGCGCCGGTTTTGTCGATTTCATCCAGGAGAAAAACTGGATCCCGCTGACGTGCCTTTTTCATCGCTGCCAGAATCTTTCCAGGTAGAGCCCCCACATAGGTTCTGCGATGACCGCGAATTTCCGCTTCATCTCGAACGCCTCCCAGAGCTGCACGCACCAATGGCCGTTCCATGGATCTCGCTACAGATCGAGCCAGGGATGTTTTTCCCACTCCTGGAGGACCTACCAGACAGAGAATTGGGGCCCGGAAACCTCCGGTCTGCTTTTCCACAGCCAGGTGTTCCAGAATTCTCTTCTTAACCTCTTCCAGGCCTTCATGATCTTCATCCAGAGCAGAGCTGGCTTTCTTTAGATCAATGGTCCTTGGCTCCGGATCCTCCCAGGGTAAATCGTTCACAAGCTCCAGCCAGTTGCGAATCTGACCTGCTTCCATTGTGCCCTGGGGACCATCCTGTAGACGGCGGTATCTGCTCAGCTCTTTGTTTACCTGTTTTCGCACCTCTTCAGGTAGCGATTTCTCCCGAAGCTGATTTTCCAGCTCATCGTCATCGCCGCCATCTTCTTCACCCAGTTCTTTGCGAATAGTTTCCAGTTGCTTTCGCAAATAGAACTCTCGCTGCATTTTGGAGGTGTCCTGTTCCACCTTCTTGCGAACCTCGTTTTCCATTTTCAGGCGCTGAGTTTCTTCCACCAGATAGCTCTGTACTGTTTCCAGCTTCTCTTTAATGGAGCTAATTCTAAGAGCCTGGATCTTTTCTTCAGCGGGCTTCTGAGAGAAAAACAAAACCTGATTTGCAAGCGCACTTGGATTACTTAGCTTTCGAACAAATGTAGATATTTCATCGGGAATCCCGGGATGACTTTCTACGTAACCCAGAACATGGGCTTTGAATTCCTGGAACTGCTCATCTGTATAATCTTCAATCTCGCCTAGCGGGGAGATTCGACCGGTTAAATAGGGCTGCTTGCTGGTAATTCGGTTCAGCTCAATTTTCTGAACACCCTGCAACAGAACTTGATACCCTCCTTCGCTCATGGGCATCACTTTATGGATCTCAGCGAGCACTCCGGTACTGTATAGATCCTTCTGATCGATTTGCTCTACATCCGCAGACTTCTGGGTAAATAGAGCGACCAGAGCTCCAGGCTTACCCAGTTGCTCCACCAGTTCCAGAGTACCGGATCGGCCCACGAAGATTGGTAGCACAACTCCAGGAAATACCAGGGCATTTCTGAGAGGAATAATAGGCGCCTCAAAAGGCACATCCTCCGTCTGAATTTGAGTTATATTTTGATCTGCATAACGAATCACTGATTCCATCCTTTGTTACTCCTGACTGTGCTGATTCCGGAAGAATAAGAAAGTCCGCCGGGAAAGGCTAACCTGCAGGAATAGTACCAACCACCGAGCACTTCAGAGGCAGAATAATGCCTGAGTAGCCTTCTGTCGGCTTCATTTTGTCAGTCGATCCTGTCAGTGTGACAGGATTCACCGACGTTTTCATGGATCTAAAGGCATCAAAATCCTGCCACCTCTTGCGCTCGGCATCGTCTAAACCGATACTGAATTAGGCCCGTATTTTCTCCGGGTCCGTTCTGGCCCGTCCCGAGGATCTCTATCATGATTAGAAGTAACTGGAATTTGACCATCAGGCTATTTTGCTTCGCTCTAGCTGGCACTCTATTCCTTGGCGTTGCACCGATTCAGGCAAGAAACGGATTTTCGCCCATGAACGACCCCGCGCTGCGGGAGTCCTATAAGAGTGCCCGTGCTCTTCAACGTATCTTCCGGGCCGTGTACGACTATGCCAGGCCGGGAGTGGTACAGATAACCACAGAATCTCTGGAAGATCGACCTGCTCCCAACGGCAGCGGACCAGCAACGCCTCAATCCCAGGGCAGTGGATTTATTATCGATTCCAATGGATGGATTGTAACTAACCGACATGTAATTGGTGACTCAAAGGAAGTAACCGTCAAGCTACACGATGGAAGAACCTTCACGGCCACGGTTCGCGGTTCGGACCCTCTTACCGACATTGCATTGATTCGGGTTCAGGGAGCTGGTTCCCTGGATGCATTGAAAATGGGCGATTCAGATAATGTGAAGGTCGGAGACTGGGCCATCGCACTGGGAAATCCCTTTGGTCTGGATGGATCCTTTACAGTAGGAGTCATTTCCGCTGTGGGCCGGGTTGGCCTGGATGCCAGCGGACTGAACTTCATTCAAACCGACGCTTCCATCAATCAAGGAAACTCCGGTGGCCCACTGCTCAATCTGGACGGGGAAGTCATAGGAATCAATCGTATGATCCTTTCTCCCAGCGGAGGCTCCATTGGCATTGGTTTTGCTATTCCGACCAATGAAGTGCGCTATGTTATAGAAGAGATTCGCAGAAATGGCCGGGTGGATCGAGGTTTACTGGGTGTGGCCGTGGATGTGCTGCCGGCCCGTTTACGTAAATTTACAAACGGTCGAGGCGTTCTTGTAACCGGCGTGAAACCCGGAACAGGTGCCGATCTTGCCGGAATAAAGAAAGGAGATGTAATCCTGAAAGTGGATGGAAAGACGGTAATCTATCCCGGTGAACTGGTAGGACTGATTTCCCGTAGAAAGCCCGGAGATAAGGTAGAAGTGGAGATCATTCGAAATCTCGAAACACAGAAGGTTACCGTTACCCTGGGACGAAGATAACAAACTTTTTTAACGAATTCCAGGTTTCCGCCGTCCAATTAATCAGCGAATGCCGGGTCAAGCAGGCCCTCTATTCGCAGGTACCCTGTGATGAAACCCTACGGTCTTGTGCTGCTTCTTGGAGTATCAGCGGTAACTTCTGCCGGATGGAAGGACCTGCGCTCTGAGCCCCCTCAGGCAGGCCAGCCAGGACTGAATATAGTTTCTGAAAGCTACCTTCAAGAGGTTTCACACAGAAATGGGCCCAGCCTTGCCGGACGATTCACGGTTCATTCTAATCAGGATGGACTGGACTCAGGGTTAGATCTGGAAGCCCTCCAGTCTGGATTCTCCAATCGAACCAGGCCCACATTACCTCAAAAAAGAAAAGCAGATGAGCCATTCCCGGGTGGCCAGTTCTTAACAGAGCAGCCCTATTTAGCTTATTGGGAAATTCTCTTCAAAAATGGCTCCTTTCTCTGGTCTTTACTGTCGCTGGGCCTGGCCGTAGTCTTTGCAGGCTACCTGCTCAGAAACCCGGGCAATACCTGAATTATTAGCGTAATCAACCCGCCACGTCCTTAGGTTCCGGAGGAATCCAGAGGCGACATATTGGGCCATTCCAGGGGCACTAACTGTCAGTTGTACGAGTATGTACTGGCTACCAGACTCATCTTTATTGCCCCGCTACTATTCAGGTCCCACTCGCAAAAACCGTCACATCTAAGTATGAGAGCTCGATACCTTCTCCAGCAAGAGATGGTGATGATACGAATCGAGCGGGAGGATCTCGTATGAGAACATATAGTCAATTTCTGGCCCTGGCCTTGCTGGTAGCTGGATCTTTTATTCTGACAGATT
This sequence comes from Leptospiraceae bacterium, assembly GCA_040217195.1. Lineage (GTDB taxonomy): Bacteria > Spirochaetota > Leptospiria > Leptospirales > Leptonemataceae > UBA3465. The sequence continues at coordinate 47,204 of JAVJNR010000007.1, forward strand.
GCAAAAAAGATAAGGATGCACTGCCATTCTTCTTGCTGGGCAGCAATGCAGAATCCGCGCCTGGAAGTACTGTTACTGAAGAAACATCTGAAGGAACGACGGTAACTACAACCAACGGTGATGTTACCGGCGAAGAGGAATTCGAGTTTCAAACATCTGAGACCATTGACATCAATGTAAATGTCACCGATGATGATGGACCGGTGCCGGGTGCCACAGTCATCGTGAATGAAACTGAAACCGATGAAACTCTGTATCAGGGTGTAACCGATGAAGAAGGTAATGTCACAGGAACCATTGAAGTAACACCAGAGAATGAAACCGTAACGGTCATCATTCAGGTAGGCGATGAATCCATTGAACAGGAAGTTTCGACTGATAACCTTCAGGAAATTAACCGTGAAGTGGTTATCGACGGTTCCACCGGTGATTCCGCGATTGCAGATGCCGACGGAGATGGAATATCAGATTCGGCGGATCATTATCCAGATGATTCCACCAGAGCTACGCGAGTTGTGGTGCCCAGCGCTGACGGACAGGTAGTTGCCTACGAAGACCTTTATCCCAGCCCCGGTGATGCAGACTTCAATGACTATGTCATAAAACTGAATCAAGAACTGGACCTGGATTCAAGCGGAAAGGTAATTAGAATTCGCGGTACCTATCGCCACATTGCTCGCGGCGCTGGTTACAAGCATACTTTGCATTTGACTCTTCCCGGTTCTGGAACCGTAACAAGAAAGATCTATTCTTCCACAGGATCTCTTGAAAGCGAAGATAACCAGTCTGGAAATCTAACCGGGATTGAGATTCTACCACGTAGCGATGGTACCATTAGCCAGAGTAACACTGTAAATGGACAGACCTTTCAGAGTGGAAAGTACGCTGAAATCGAAATCGTGCTCAATGAAGCTGTATCTAGAAGCGAATTAGGACGTGCTCCCTTTGATCTATTCATCAAAGTGATCAATACCGGAAAAGAAGTGCACTTTCCTGGAAAATACATAGAAGAAGATGGATCCGATACCTATATGGATTCTAACGGATTTCCCTGGGCCCTGTCTGTTCCCAAAGAATGGAACTGGCCTTACGAAAGTCGTAACATTGCCGATGGGTATCCGGATTTTGAGACCTGGTATTTGTCCATGGGTCAGGAAAAGTCAGATTGGTACAAGAGAGCTCAGGATAGCTACGTATTTCCCTATGTAACCAATGGTGCTCTGGCAGCCTATATCCGTGCCGGAATTGGTAATGGATCCCTGCTCTGGTCGATGCTGGCCCTGGGCCTTGCAGGTCTGCTGGGGTTGTTTCTTTACAGGGAAAAAACCCATCAGAGATAATTATTATAGATGATCCTATGGGCCCCATTCCGGGGCCCTTTCTTCGGTAACGTTAAGCGACATAATCACTTCCAGGCCTGTCACTCTTTGCAGTAGTACCCGGGTGAATTGAGGTGGTTTTGACGTGGATTTTTGCATTAATCCTAAGAATTTTTGGTTTTCCTTCGTCTTTTTATCGTATGAGAGCTCGATGCCCTATCGATTCGGATCGGGCAAGAAACAAACAGACTGAGCGGGAGGATCTCAAATGAGAATAAACAGTCAAGTTCTGGCCCTTGCCATTGTAGCAGCCGGATCTTTAATACTGACGGATTGCAAGAAGGACAAGGATGCTTTGCCTTTCTTTTTGCTGGGGGCTGATGCACAATCCACTCCAGGCACTACAACCACTGGCGAAACCTCTGAGGGAACGACAGTAACCACTACAAACGGTGATGTAACTGGCGAAGAGGATTTTGAATTTCAGAATTCCGAAACTATCGATGTAAATATTACCGTTGTAGACGATGACGGTGAAGTGGACGGAGCAGTAGTAACCATCAAAGATGGAGACACTGGAGAAGTGCTCTACCAGGGCGTTACCGGCGAAGACGGTGTAGCCAGCGGTACAATTGAAGTCACTCCGGACAACGAAACATTGAATCTAGTGATCGAAGTTGGTGATGAAGTCATCGAAGATACCATCGCTACAGAAGATGTTCAGGAAGTTAACCGTGAAGTAACCATCGACGGCTCTGCAAATACAGATACCGGCGTGGCCGATGCCGATAACGATGGTATCTCAGACGAAAACGATGCTTATCCGAATGATCCGGACCGAGCCACCATAGTGAAGCTACCTTCTGCAGATGGACTGGTAGTTGCCTACGAAGACCTGTACCCAAGCCCGGGCGATGCAGACTTCAACGACTACGTGGTAAAAGTCTACCATGAAATTGATCTTAACTCAGCGGGTAAGGTTGTTCGCCTCCGTGGCGTTTACCAGCACCTGGCCAGAGGAGCGGGCTACAAGCATACTCTTCATTTGAATCTTCCTGGAAGCGGCGATGTAAATCACAAGCTGTATGATTACCAGGGGAGAGTCGAAGAGGAAATCGACGAATACCGTGCCAGCCTGAACGATATTGAAGTTATGCCTGAGAGCAATAAAACTCTGGGTCATAAGAACACAGCCAATGGACAATCTTACAAAGAAGGTAAATACTCCGAATTGGAGATTACTTTCAGCGAGCCAATGACCAGAAGCGAACTGGGACGAGCTCCATTCGATTTGTTCATCAAAGTGATCAATACAGGACATGAAGTACACTTCGCAGGAAAATACTTCGAAGATGACGGATCCGATCGATATCTGGATTCCAACGGCTTTCCATGGGCACTTTCCGTTCCAAAACAATGGAACTGGCCTTACGAAAAATCCAGCATCTCAGAAGCATACCCTGACTTCGACACCTGGTATCTGTCTCTGGGACAGGAAAAAGCCGATTGGTACAAACGAGCCAACGAGGCACATACTTTCCCCTATGTGACTGAAGGTGCTCTGGCTGCCTATATTCGGGCCGGTTTTCAGAATGGCTCCATTCTGTGGACATTGCTGGCACTGGGAATCGCAGGCCTTGCAGCACTGTTTTTCTATAGAGAAAAAAGCCACCGAGCCAACAACTGATAGGCAAACGGCCTTTCAGGGAAGCCCCGCAGCAATGCGGGGCTTTTTTATTTCTTTATTCCAGAAATGGTTTCTCGAGGATTGTCGCAACTTATGAGCGGCACATTGAAATCCACTATAGATACAAATTCGGAAGATTTCCAGGCGAATGCAAAGGCCCTTCGCGATAAGACAGAAGAGATTCGCCAGGTCTGGCAGCGGATAGCCGGAGGCGGCGGAGAGAAGAACCGCAAGCTTCATGAGGACAGAGGCAAACTCTTTGTCCGGGATCGAATCAAACTCCTTCTGGATTCAGGGTCTCCCTTTCTGGAAGTGGGAGCTTTTGCTGCCACGAATGTCTACGATTTTGAGGCGCCTTCGGCCGGAATCGTTTGTGGCATTGGCCTGGTCCAGAACTGTCCGGTGATGATCGTGGCGAACGATGCAACGGTTAAAGGAGGAACCTATGTTCCGCTGACAGTCAAAAAGCATCTTCGAGCTCAGGAGATCGCGCTGGAAAATCGACTACCCTGCATTTACCTGGTCGACTCTGGAGGTGCCTTTCTGCCCATGCAAGATGAGGTTTTCCCGGATAGAGATCATTTTGGCAGGATTTTCTACAATCAGGCCCGGTTGTCTGCAGCCGGTATCCCGCAAGTAGCATGCGTTATGGGATCCTGCACAGCGGGTGGCGCCTACATTCCAGCCATGTCTGAAGAAACCGTCATAGTCCGTGGCCATGGAACAATCTTTCTGGGAGGACCTCCACTGGTAAAAGCAGCCACAGGCGAAGAGGTAACTCCGGAAGAGCTGGGCGGCGCAGATGTACACACACGAGAAAGTGGAGTAGCAGATTATGCTGCAGTAAACGATGAGGATGCTCTAAACATTGTAAGACGAATTGTGGCCAACCTGGGCCCGGAGTATACTGTAAGCGATGATTCCGGTGCCAATTTTAATCTCACAGCCAGCACCCACAGAACCGGTACCTCTGGCGGCAAAAAAGCTGCGCCATCCTCGTCTGCTGGCGCAACGCTTCCCGGCGATAAAATAGCAGACCCATTGTACAGCTCCAGGGAGCTTTACGGTATCATACCTGAATCCAGCAGCAAGACATTTGATATTCGCGAAATTATTGCAAGGATAGTAGATGGTTCCGAGTTCCATGAATTTAAACCGGATTATGGAACAACCATCATTACTGGATTCGCTCGCATATTCGGAATGCAGGCCGGAATCATCGCAAACAATGGAGTGTTGTTCAGCGAATCTGCATTGAAGACCACTCATTTTATTGAGCTGTGCACCCAACGTCAGATTCCGCTTTTGTTTCTGCAGAATATCACTGGCTTCATGGTAGGAAAGAAATACGAAAGCACGGGTATTGCTCGCGACGGAGCGAAAATGGTACATGCTGTATCCAATGCGAATGTACCCAAGATAAGTCTTGTCATTGGCGGCTCTTACGGGGCCGGGAACTATGGTATGTGCGGAAGAGCCTTTGGTCCCAGATTTCTCTGGATGTGGCCCAACGCTCGAATTTCAGTTATGGGCCCGGAACAGGCTGCCAACGTTCTTGCAACTGTCAAAAGGGATCAACTGGCCCGGGATGGAAAAGATTGGCCGGTTGATGAAGAACAGAAGTTCAAAGAGCCCATTTTGCGAGACTATAACCATAAGTCATCCAGCGTCTACTCCAGTGCTCGACTCTGGGACGATGGTATCATCGATCCTGCGGACACCCGAAGAGTTCTGGGCCTAACTCTGGCAATCTGCAATCGTACGGGAAACCAGGAAACGAACTACGGAGTATTCCGAATGTAATTGAGCCTGCGGTTCGATTGAGCCTGCACCGCTCAAGAGTTCGTTCTTATGGGCAAAGTCCGGGACTCCATAAATCGGAGACCTGGTTTGGGCCCACACTTCTCTCTGGTTCGGATAGCAAAAACCCTTGATTGCAGATCTATGCCTCTAAGATGGTACCATGCATTCAAGATTCTGCTGTCTTACTCTATTATTCCTACTCGGCCAATGCCAGACTTCCGGGCCAGCTACAACAGGCCCTGCAGTAGCCACGGAACCGGTAGAAATGAGAGATTCCGTTCGCCTGGATGTTCCGGCCATAACTCAGCACCGTGAATCACTTTCCGGAGCTGCATCGGTGGAGATGGTATTTCGTTACTGGGGCGAATCGAGATATTCTCAACTGGAAATAGCCAGTGCGCTGGTCTGGAAGTTTAGAGAGAACAAAAGATTTTACAAAAGCCATACTCTATTTCAGATTCGCTCCGGCAAGACCGCAGACGAAATGGACTGGAGTAGCTATCCTGGCAGCGGAACAGGCTACATTCGCGAATTCCTGGAGCCAATTGCGCCCACGGAAAATCATAGAATCCAGCACCTACCACGAAACACCAGAGCCATTCAGGAACTGGAAGAGAAACGATTGGCGCAGCTAAAGGAAAGCGTCAATCGAGGCATTCCCGTTATTGTTCATCAATGGGTGGATTCCAGTCGCGAGAGCCAGAGATTTCGCGTGGTCACAGGATTCGATTCCAGAAATGGCATGATTTACTTGAATGATCCGGCATCTGGACCTATTAAGATGAAAGACTCTGAATTTCTATACCTGTGGCAGGTGGATGAGGTCTGGCTACCCTATAACTCCATAGTTTTCAACAAATCAGATGCCAGACAGATTAAGCAGGGCGAATTGAAAGTAGAGCTTGAATTACCCTGAGGGCATTTCGCATTGAATCCTACTGAGGCTTTCCTTTCGGCGCCTTTCCTTCAGTCTGGTTTGGTTCACAAATTAGATACATGTGCGCGAAATTCCGGGGAATGCTACTGAGACCTTCGCCTGGCTTCACCGCAGTCCACCGTCGTTCGATCCGAGTTTGACTGTAGATATGTGTGCTTCGCATCAGCACTGCTGCTAATCGCTGGAAACGGAGCCAAATCTGGAATATACAAGCATGGCCACCGATAGTAACAATATACATCCATTGGCAGCCACCACCGGCGCAAGGACTGCCAGGCGAAAATTCAACGCTAGTAGACTGACAGTGCAACCAAGACAAAGCCAGAAAGCTACAGCGGAGGATCTAAAATTTACAATTCCGGCACGATGCAATTCCAGAATAGAATCGCCATGAGAATCATCTAGAAGTCCTGCCAGCATTCCGAAATTATGAGCTGAGTAGATGGCCGATACGCCAAGCAAAAAGAAATTCCAGGAGATACCGGGAACGGATTCGCCCGCCATAAATCGATCCAGAGAATCCAGAGATAAATCCAGCTGATAAATGGTGAGAATGAGCAGTGCAATCCCGTTCCATAGACTCAAGACCAGAGGTCGCAAAGACGCTCTGGATACTGTTTCTCTGGATGCAGTTTTTATAATTCCGGACCGGGGAATGTGCCCCATGATAAGCCATGCTACCGCGACGGTCGCCACGCAAAAACCTGCCAACTGCGGCGGGCTCAGATAATAATCCACTCTTAGATGTTCCAGAATCAAATACAGAAGAGCCAGGGAGGCCGCGAGACAACTAAGTTCATTGCGATGTTGATTTACAGTTCGAATATGCACGAGCACTGAGAGGAACAGAAAGCAGGCAATAAACCAATAGGGCCAGCGATGGATAGAATCCGGCTCCAGAGGCCACAAGAATGCCCCGGCACTCAATAATAACGAAACAAGCCCAATCAGCAAAAGCAGTAGTCCATTGGTCCTTAAATGGAAGTGTTCCAATAGAATTCCCAAAAACAGGGGCATTAGAATACGGAGTGCTGCCAAACCTTCCTGTGGCCCGGCGAAATAGAGCAATGCGCCCACTATTCCAAGATCCAGCAGGCTAACCATGAGCAATATCTGCCTGAATCCCGCTTTAGTGCGGAACTGACTTATGCGAAATACAATCTGATCCTGAGAGGGCAGCATGGGCATTCAAAGGCAAAGTAAGGATGCACCGAACCCGGGCACAACGCAATTAGGTGCAAGGCTAGTGCATTTTCCCGACCGGCCATCCCCGCCGGAAGACTGCGAAGAGAGGCTGGGAACTACACTGCGTTTAAGTCGCTAATCGGCCAGGGACGAGTTAGAAGAATGCTTCTGAGTAGCAGTGTTCCTAGAAAAATCTAGAAGATTTCCCTCGCTTTGTCACTCCAGAGAAAGGGCCCGGGACGGACATTTCATTACTTGCTCTCGAATCGCCTGTTCTTCGGCCCCTTCCGTATTGATCCAGGGCCGGGCTTTTGGATTAAATACCCGGGGCAATCCTTTGACGCAAACGGCCGAATGTTGACAAAGATGGGGCTGCCAGACTACAGTGGTATCGCCCTTTTTGTAACGGAGAGTCTTTTCCTTATCACTCATAATTCCGCAATGTAGCAACTCCCCAGATGCTTGCAATCCTTTGCAGGTAATTTTGGAAGCCCGCCCAAGGTCCTTAACCTTCGTAGATAGCAGATTATCAGTCACCCTGATCTGGTATTTTCAGAATTCCTCCGGTTAAAACATCGGAGGTTCAGAATATTGAATTGCGAATCTGTTCCAGGCTGACCAAAGTGTGAAATCCTGACGCAATCTCCGCCTCGGAATATATAGCTGCGAAAATTCAGAATCGAATTCGGTTAATGCAATGCCAGACAAAAACGCAAGCCATCAGAAGCCGGGATTGTCCCACTGTGCGTTGCGCAATTTTATCTGGGCGCTGATTGCCATCCTGTCGCAAAGCTGCGGAGAAACAAAATCCCTTCATTTGCAGCCTTCCCAGGAAGCGCAAAAAAGAGCCCTGGAATCATCATCGTCCATTCAGGAAGAGCATCAGGGAGAATTGCATCTATTCATTCTTGCAGGACAGTCCAATATGTCCGGTCGGGGTAACCTGGAGAATCTTCAGCACCGGGAGTCAGATCCTGCCATTTATGTATTCGGAAACGATTATCGCTGGAAAGTGGCACAGGAACCAGTGGATGACCCTCAAGATCAGTTGGACCTGGTCTCCAGGGATTCCGGAGCAGGTGTGGGGCCTTCCCTGGCTTTCGCATCGGAACTCAGAAAAAACAGATCCGACGCCATAGGGCTAATTCCATGTGCCATGGGAGCCACCACAATGTTTGAATGGGAACGCCGACTGAGTCCTGAATCGTTGTACGGTTCCTGTCTTCAGCGTTCCAGGGAAGCATCTAAGATGGGCCGAATTAAGGCCGTCCTGTTTTTTCAAGGAGAATGGGATGCCCTGGACATTGGTTACGATCGACTGCTGGCCGAGAATCACAGAAAACCGGAAAAACGATCGGAAAACCGAATCCATTATTCCGACTCCAAAAAGGCACTGCCTGCTGGAATGAGCGAATACCAACTGGGCCAGAGAAAGATGGTGATCTGGCCCGGTCCGAATGAGAAGTATGGCAACCCGCCGTTCGTATTGCGTCTGGATGGCCGCAAGGGTTACAACAGATCAGAACCGGCGCTCTGGGCCTACTTCTTTGCCGATTTTGTAGACAATATACGTCATGATTTGAAACAACCAGAGCTTCCGGTAGTGTTCGCACAAATCGGAACGCAAAAAAGGCCGGAAGTCTACAGGCACTGGACAACCGTAAAAAAGGCTCAAGATGCCCTCCGCATGGATCGAGTGACCATGATCCGAACCGATGATCTTTCCCTGAAGGACTCGGTGCACTTTTCTGCAGAATCTTACATCGAAATCGGCAAGCGATTTGCCAGGGCCTATCTGGACAATGAGATGTTCTAGGCCACCAGCTTTTTCTCCTTGCAGCATTGGGGCTGGAGCTATAATCGACGGATGAATTTAGCAAGGAATACTAACTCTAACAATTCCGTCATTGGCCTGACAATACGCTGCTCATCACTGACGTTAATTTCCATTCCACTGCTGTTCAGTCTCTTTGCCGGATGCGTTGCCGGTGTATCGGCCCGGCCAGCCTCTGAAACGGATTACTCTGATATTACCACCGGTACCGATTCTGTATCCAGACGAGTCGTTCGATTAAATGTGCCTCTGGTCCGGCAGCCCCGGGCCAAACTTTGCGGTCCCGCAGTTATAGAAATGGTATTTCGCTTCTGGGGTGAAACTGATTACGATCAGTACGAAATTGCCCGGGCCATGGTCCTGTTGTTTCGCAATGAAAGCGGCAGGTTCCAGGACTCTGAGATACTGGTCCAATTACAACGCAATGCCCGGAATGGGGATGTGGACTGGAGAAAATATCCGGGAACTGGCACCTATCAAATGCGGGAATTCTTGAGCCGTTTTGCTCCAACAGTAAATCCAAGAATCAAAAATCTGCCAGAGTCAAGAATTGAATCTGCGAAGATCCGGGATCGATTTTTTCAGGAACTCCAGGGTCATCTGGACTCCGGCTCCCCTGTCATCGTGCACCAGTGGTATAATGAAAGTAAGAACAGTCAGCACTATCGCCTGGTCACCGGTTATGACGATGTGCGTCGCATTGTGTTTCTCAATGATCCTGCAGACGGCCTTATTGAAATGTCCTACGATCGCTTTCTGGGACTATGGAATGTGGAAGAAAACTGGCTGCCCTATAATAACATTGTATTCAATCGATATGCCCCTGGAAGGGTGGAAAAAGGCAGGCTCGACGTGAATCTAATTCTTTCGGTCGACAATTGAAGTGCCACACAGTAATACTCACGTCCAGGATGTGTAAATAACGACATCTACCGGTATGATGACCAAGGCTATCGGGTCTGTTGCTAATTGAGGTAATCAAGAATAGACTCGACTGTGCCACCATCCCATCACATACTATGCGAATACATTCGCCTCTGCTCCAGAAAGGAAAGTTTGGCCAGGTTCTACTGATAACCGGCCACCGCTAGTACATCATGTCCTGTATATTCCAGGACCCTGCCCCACCAGGCTCTGTCAGTTGACGGCGAAAGAGGCTGCCGTTCCTTGAGTCTGGATGCAACGGGAATTGGGGCAGGGTCAGTTCGATTTCTATTCTACGGATTCCAGCGTACCAAAAAGTCTCCAGTCCGCACGGTCCAGCTTGAGCTTGATTTTATAACTATTCTTCTCCTCCAGGCCGGCAACAGTTTCGCTCATGGAGTCGTCGTATGATACAGTTACAGATTTATTGTAAGGATCGCTGGCACGAAACATGAGTTCCTTTTTTTCTTCATCTTTTTTGGTCAATTCCCCTTCAACGGTGAATGACTGCCCCTGAGCGCCGGGGCCTTTTAGAATGATCTGCGCGGGCAATCCAGCAGCTTCCCCATCAGAGACAGGTTTTCCATCTTCCGTGGCTACTTCAATCAGGTCGCCTCGCATGGTGCCGACGGTATTTCCCTGGGGAACTTTAAACTGGTAGATATATTTCTTTCTGGGTTCCAGGTTACCCGCTTTGCCTGCCAGCTCTTCCGGCACATACACAAAGATCGTTTTGTTGGATGCCCCGAAAAGTCTCAAATAAGCTCCATCCCCATCCCTTTCAACATTGATCTGCTCCAGAGTAAGAGTGTGGGTTTTTCCAGAGCCTTTCTCTACAACCTCCAGGGTATCTCCTTCGGAAGTAAGATTGGCCCCGCAGAAGGAAAGGGTGGCAACAGCCGGCAGCAGAGCCAGCCACATTATTTTTCTTGTAATTCTGTTTCGCATAGTTATCTCCTGATTCATGTCGCGATCGACATCCTTTTTTAGTTGGATCCGGTCGGTGTTAGCGAATGGTTCCAGCAAGGTCTGGTAGTCTACAGTCGGCCAGGAAAGAGTCAACCGGTAAAGGCGCGATTCATCAGAGTTCTCATACATTTATTTCCGGCCCCTGGCTTGCGCTTGCCAGTGGAAGTAACGTCCGTTATAGGTTACCGGGCGAGATTTAACAGGGTTACCATGATCCTGCAGGCCCCACAGTCATCTCCTCTCAGGCCTGGTCCAGAATCCCGATATCCGAAAACTACCGGACCAATGGCTCGAAGGCTCGCATTGCGGATTTCTCTGGAGGTGCTGCGATCTTACTATCGACTGAGACCGCCAGAGCTTATTAGCAACCAGGATATCCGGGAGCACTGATGATTTCGCCAGGGCCCTATGGGCCTGCATTCCCATCCATCCCCCTCTGCAATCGGCACAACCCGGACTCCATTTTCCTTTTGATCCAATCCGGGCAAAAGGGTTACCGCTTCGCATTCCAGGGCTCAATCTATAATTCGCTACACCACCTGGCAGTCCATTTCCTGAAATTGGCTCGACCGCCTGCACATTTCAAATCAATTCCTTCTTCGGCAGATTCACGGCCCTGGCATGTGCGAATGGGCCCGTTCGAACTCTGCCTGTGCGCTGAAGAAGGTAATTGAATTGCTCCGGGTAGTCCCGGACCCACCAGTTGCCAGTCAGAATTAAAGGAAGCGGGAGGCGAATGAATGGAATCCGTAAAATTTGCGGGATTAAACGGTGCAGAGGAAAGTGTATTCAATTCGCAAGACATCGAACATTATTACGAGCAATCCAAAACGGATTACAGACTACTGTGGAACTACGATCGATCCCATGCTTTGCACTTTGGATTCTGGACTGAAGATACCAGAACTTTGAGTCAGGCTCTGGAAAATGAAAATAGAATGCTGGCCTGCCTTGCAGAAGTTAATAGCGGGGACCACATCCTGGATGCAGGATGCGGTGTAGGCGGTAGTGCAGTCTATCTGGCAAGAAACTATGGATGCAAGGTTCACGGAGTTTCTCTATGCGAACATCAGCTTGAACGAGCCAGCCAACTTTCCCGCAAATACAACCTCCAGGCGCAACTGAGCTTTGCAAAAGAGGATTATCACAACCTGCAATGGCCTTCAGAGTCTTTTTCCATTGTCTGGTGTATTGAAAGTTTCTGTCACTCCTGGAACAAGCCCCGATTTCTCCGAGAAGCCCATCGACTTTTGCGTCCTGGAGGTCAGCTAATCATAGCCGATGGATTTCGTTCCGGTGGAACTCCAGATGAAGAACAGAAATATATGATGCGCTCCTGGCTGGATGGATGGGCAGTTCCCGACCTTCCAGGAGAATCAGAAATGGAGGTCATGTTAGGTGATGCTGGCTTTGGTCCGGTTCAAATAAAGGATTTCACTGATTTAGTAATTCGCTCCTCTCGCAGGCTTTACGATTATTCCAGGATTTTTTATCCCGCAGCACGATTCGCATCTATCATGGGGATGCGAAAGGAAATACAAAATGCAAACCTGAGGGCGGCCAGAGATCAATATCTGGCCCTGAAAGCCAACCTCTGGAAGTACAGTGTTGTGAGGGCATGGAAATGAACAATCCAGCAATGGCCGCCGATCTGGCTTCGCAAACAGTACCGGAAAGATGGAGCGACGAACATTTCTCTCCCTATCAGAGCCAGGGAGATCGAATCGCCGATGGAGTCATTCAAGAGCTTCTGGCCAGCGGTCAAATCGACGGAATTCATTCCGTTCTGGATTCTATTCAAAGAAACGATGATCCTGTTTCCGAATGTCCTGCAGTATTACGAAAGTACTTTGAGGAAACGGCTGTCCTTCCCTCCTTCGCAAACCCTGATGCTCTTCGCGCTGCCCAGGATGTTTTTGCCAGATATGGCCTTCCGATGACGCTTAGTTTGTTCTGCCTGGTCCTTCCCGAAGGTTATGCAGCACCTAGACCGGCCCTTGCTCTTTCTTTCACAAGAACCATGTATGACCACACCCGAAGACGCATTGCAGAAACGGCTCAGTTTCTACTGGACATCGTATCCCCGGATGCCTTTGGACCAGAAGGACGGGCCATTCGGAGTATTCAGAAAGTCAGACTGATGCATGCAGCGGCCAGATTCTTTGTTAAGCGAAGACCGGAATGGCCGGAAGAATATGGAGATCCCATTTCCCAGGAGGACCTGGCCGCAGTGGCTGGGGGATTCGGATCCGAAACGATTCGAGGACTGGAGAAGCTGGGTATTAATCTGAATGAATCAGACCGAGAAGCCTATACTCATTGCTGGGCCGTCATGAGCTCCATGATTGGTCTGGATACCGAACTTGTGGCTCGAGATTTTCAGGATATGGATGAATGTGTTCAATCCTATAAGAGAAGGCAATGGGGACCAAGCAAGGAAGGAAAGGAACTCACGGCCAGTCTGATGAACATGGTGAACCGTCAGCTGCCACCATTGCTTCGTGGCCTGCCGCAAGCTTATCTGTATTATTTGATGGGACCGGAAGGTGCAGAAATACTGGGAGTTCGCAAGAACTTGCAGAGCCGGCTTCTACGACCATTCATCGGTCTGAATTCCTTTATTAATCTGTCCCAGCATAAATCCAGGCGCCTGGCCCGAATGATTCGTTCTGTGACCCTCGGTATTCTCCAGGGAGTGATGGTCCGTGAAATTGGAGATAGGCCGGTAAAGTTCTATATGCAGCCTGCTATTCGCAAAGGCTGGCAAATGGAACCAGTGTATCGTCGGGTTTCCCGCAAGAGCAATCTGGCCTTTCTTCAGGTAAACTTGCAGCCCAACAGCAATGAATCTGTTTCAGAATCAGTTCTGTCCCAGGCTTCTACTTCCTATGACCAGGATTGTACTCTAATTGATCTCAGTCGTACAGGTGCCTGTATTCGTCTGTCCGGGGAATTTCCTATATCTGGCCCCGGTAGCTCAGTATGGTTACAGATTCGCAGCAATGACACAATTCTGAAAATTAGAGCCATAAGCTGTCATGTGCATCAAAATCAGGCAGATGGATCTAAGAACATTGGATTTGAATTCGAATCACCGGATCGACGCACTGTTCGAACAATACAAGATTGGCTTGATAAGCAGTAGAATGAAATTAAGAGCCCAGGAATCGATAGCCGATTCTAATGCTACATAATCAGTGGATTTTGGAAGTGACGTAGAAGCGGTCGCCGGGGCGACCGTTCAGAAAGGAAAATGAGAATCTAATCAATGACGCATGCGGCCAGTCAGGTTGGCCGTAGGCTCTAGCTTGATGTAAGGCGCTTCGATGTCTCCATCAATTGTGCCTTTTTCGCCGATGTAGATTTCTTTGCTGGCTTTGACATTGCCTTTGAGCTGACCCAAAACGATTGCGGTTTCGCAAGTAACATCGCCCTCTACTACAGCATCGAGTCCTACTGTGAAGGAATGTCCGGGCAGGTTAATACCCTTGGTGGTTACTTTCCCTTCGATGATCAGTTTCTCATCTGCGTTAATTTCTCCGACGATATTCAGTGTCGGTCCTATTACAGTCATTTGCATGTTTACGGGCATTGTTTAAGGCCTCCGAAGATATTTGTACTAAACCCTTACAGTTATGCTGGCAATCAAAATTTTGCATGCACCGAAAACCAGGCTGTTTTTGTACCTCTTTCCATCAGTTATTCGGAACCGGGGCACAATCAGCACTGCTCTTCAGTATTCTGGCAATTCACTGAGCCATTTCATCCAGGTTATGATTCACCCGGAACGAAAGAAAGCACTTCGTTTTATTATCGTTACCTGGAACCAAAACGGTAAGTGACTCGGAAATGAATTTGAAAATCTTCTTCCCTTTCCTGCCGGATGGCATAGGGTGCGGCAAGCGACATAGAAAAGCGTTCTGTCACATTCCAGCGCACTGAAGGGCCCAGAAGCCAGTGAACTCTCTTCCTTTCTTCGGGATCATACCGGTGGTCATATCTGTTTTCCAGAGCAAGATCCAGAGATCCGATGCGAAATCCCATGGCAAGATCATAGATTACTGAACGGTCGAACTGCTGATCCACATCTTCAATAAATCTGGGATTGGTCTGGGTGGACCACATGATGGAGCCTTGCAGATAAAACCAATCTAGATTCAGAAGCAGTCCTGCATAGGGCTGAAGATAACCCACATCCTTTTTTACATCCCCCTGGCTTGTGCCCCTGGAAAAGCGAATTGTGGTCCCGAATGTAGTGGTCAACGGTCCAAATTCTGGAGCAAGTCGAAAACCTGCTTCCATATGATTCAGATACCGGCGCCTGTCCGCATCCGTCACCGTCCGCTCCACGTAGGGCACCTTTCCATAGATCGAAAAATACGATGTGGCGGCCCATTCGCCGGAAAGATAAATGGATCTTTCCCTTTCATAGTACTTATGACGGTCCAGTTCGCTAAAATGGAACCCCAGGTGGACCCGGCTGGCAACATCCAGCCCCTGAGTCGTCATGGGCTCCACCGTTCCTGGAGATCGGGCAGGAAGAACCACCGGACAAAGAAATAGCATTAGGACTATGCCCCGAAGCCCATTACTCACGAAGGCCTCCTGTGTATTGGTCCACGGTCAGTGCGAATCGATTGGTTACAAACTGAAAGCCTATGTCATTCGGATGAATACAATCAAACATATAATCCGAACGAGAAACCGGAGGACCACCCAGGGTAGCTCTGAGATCTATGTAATGCAACTCTACTATCTCCGAATCCATCCGGGCCAGAAATGCATTGTGCCGATTGGTAATGTTTCGAATTAGATCCTGGGCTTCTGATTCAGTTGCTCCTTCCGTGAGAGCGTCCAGTACACATGCAGAGTTCAAGTTTGGGTTAGGATAATCATAGCCATGTATAAAAAAGGTCAGAGGAGCTCCACCGTACTTCTGCTGTTTGTAGAAGTTAGCCTCCTGCACCAGCCGTTTCAAGCGGATCTCCATGGATGCCTGCCGTGCCAGTAACACATTCTCAAAGCCATTGGCTTCGTATTCGCCTATGGATCCAAGCATGTCGTTACCACCCAGGCTAACGAACATATACTTGATTTCCGGACCGGCATTATCGATTACCTGGATGAATCCTCGCTTGCTTTCCACTTCTTGACGCAATGTATGTCCTGCAACCACCGATGCGGTGATTCGAAATCCATCCAGGCGCAACCAGTCCAGCATATCTCTTTGCAGCTCCAGGCCGAAAGCGAAATCTGTCCAGCTATCGCCTATCATGCCAAATCGGGACGGCGATGGGCAGGTAGTAATAATTTCGCATTGCAGGTTGGCCAGTACTTCATCGGACGGATCCGAAGATCGATCACAGCCAACAAATGGAAAAAGCAAAGATAGAGTGACAAGCCAGTGCAACAGCCTGGTCCTGGAAGAATTTGAATTCATGTCAATGTCCTGATTAATTCGCAACATCTGAAAGATAAGGTAAGGCGGGCAAACAGGAAACCCTTATCTACATATCTTTTCCATGATTTACCAGCTTCCTGAGGCGCCGCCGCCGCCGAAGCTGCCGCCCCCACCGCTGAAACCGCCGCTAAAGCCACCGCCTCCGGAGGAAAATCCGCCACCCGAAGAGGCGAATCCACCACTACCAACACCACCGCCCCGTCCAAAGGCACCAATGAATGCAGCAAAGAGAGCTGAAAAGATCATAGTGACTGAAAAGCCAATGAGCAACCAGCCCAGAAGGATTCCCACCGGAGCCATGATACTCACAGCCAAAAAACCGTTATATATAACACGAAGAATTAAAGCTCCAACCAGAACTGCGATAAAGAAGAACTGACCGAATCCACTGGTATCAAAGGATTCGATCCCCTCTCCCTCCTGATTCTGTAACGGAACATCTTCCAGAGATGGAAGTTCTTCGCCATCGATCAATGCGATGATCGCATCTGTGGCCTTATCCAGACCTTCATAGTAATTTCCTGCTCTAAAATTTGGCGTCATTATCTGGTCTATGATTCGATTGGCCTTCGCATCCGGGATAACACCCTCCAGACCATAGCCCACTTCGATTCGCATTTTTCTTTCATTCTGGGCAACAAGAATCAGAACACCATCATCTACCCCTTCTCTGCCCAGTTTCCATTTTTCCACCAGTCGAATGGAAAAATCCTCGATGGGCACATCACCAATTGTTGGCAGAATTACGATGGCAACCTGAGACCCCTGGCGATCTTCCAGAGACTTTAATTTCTGAGTGAGGGCCTGGGCATCTGCCGGAGAAAGCATTCCGGCTCGGTCCAGAACTCGAGCCTCCATTTCAGGCAGTGGTACTTCCTGAGCCTGTAGCGAGGATGGCAGCGATAGGGCGCTAAGCAGCAGAAAAAAAGCAAAAGAACTATAGATTCCTCTGACAATGTACGGTTTTTCTCTCTCTGAATAATGTCCCACAAAGGCTCCTTATAGTATTACTGGCTTATCAGATAATTCATTCCTATCGCCTTCGCGATATGGAAAATGACGGGCCAGCACATCGGTGATTCGCTGGATTCCATGAATCACACCTTCGCGGTATTTCTTCTCTCGGAACATCTGCTCCATTTCCCCGCAGATCGTCTGCCAGGTCTGAGTTCCTTCAAGCTTGTTAATGCCTCTATCTGCCACGATTTCCATATCGTGGTCAGCCAGGAGTAGATATAGCAACACACCGTTATTCTCTTCTGTGTCCCAGACTCGAAGGTCACTAAATACTTTCAGCGCTCGGTCTCGGCCGATGACATTTTTGAGCACCATGATCGGCTCCAGAGAAGCCTCCACAGCAAAGCAAAGCTCGGCTCTATGTTTTTTCTCCGAGGCAGCAATGGCGCTCTGGATCTCCTGCATATCCTGGCTGGAAAAGTAGCTGGAAACCTTCCAGCGTGGAGTGAATAAATGTTTGATGAAACGGGCCATGGGATCTTGCTCCAGAAACTTAAAAATACAAAGGCATATTACTTTTACCGCGCAACTCTTGAAAAGCAAAAACCCCGTAAACCGGGGCCTCTGAAATTAGCACCCGGGTTTGTTCCGGGTGCAGAGTTTGGTTCAGGATCCGAAAAAACCCTACAGATCGATTTCCGGGGGTTTGGACATCTCTTCTTCGTTTTCCACCTCAAAAGTATCTTTCGTCTGATAACCGAAAATTTTGGCGGTCAGATTTGCCGGGAATTGGCGGACCGTGGTGTTGTATTCCCGAACGGAATCGATGAAACGCTTACGAGCAACCGTGATACGGTTTTCCGTTCCCTCAATTTGAGCCTGGAGATCCCGAAAGTTCTGATCGGATTTTAGTTCAGGGTATCGCTCCACTGTAACCATAAGTCGACTCAACGCCTGGGTAATATCGCCCTGGGCTTGCTGGAATTTGTTAAATGCCTGAGGATCATTTACCAGCTCCGGGGTAGCCTGAATACTGGTAGCCTTGGAGCGAGCTTCAATCACTCCAACAAGCACCTCTTTTTCCTGAATGGCAAAGGCTTTTACTACTTTTACCAATTGTGGAATTAGATCCTGGCGACGCTTGTACTGATTCAGCACCTCGGCCCAGGAGGCCTTCACCTGCTCATCTTTCATCTGAATTTCGTTGTAGCCACAGTTTGTGCCAGTGTACAACAGGGTTAATAGGGCAATCCCAAGAATGCTTTTCTTTTTTGTGTTCATATTCCTCGAACTCGATATATAGATCGCATAGAGATTAGCTGTCAGAGATGGAAAGGTCAACAAAAAAATGCCGGAAGAGAAAATCCCCAGCCAGACAGGGCAGATCCTGAACACCGATAGCTTCGTAGCTTTAAAAAGGGCCGTGGTAGAATACTTCGCCACATCAGTGCAGGAATTGCTCCCAAGGATCATTGTTACGGTGGTCATTCTGATTGCAGTGATTTTGCTTCGACTGGTACTGCTCAGACTGGCTACTCGCAGGATGCGAAACCAGGGGCATAGGCTTCGCTGGAGGACAAACAGTACATACTTTGCCATTCTTGCATTTCTAATCCTGGCCTTTCCGGTATGGCTTCCTTCTTTGCGGTCCATCGCAACGGTACTGGGGATTTTCGGAGCCGGTATTCTAATCGTCTTTAAAGAGGTATTTTTGAACCTGGCCGCCTGGTTCTACATTGTAATTCGTAGACCTTTCGAAATCGGCAACCGAGTGACTATTCAAAGCATTGCAGGCGACGTTCTGGATATCCGATTATTTGAGTTCACAGTCATGGAAGTGACTCCTAGAAACCTGGGAGGACAGAGCACCGGGCGAATCGTTCACCTTCCAAACGCTCTACTGTGGACAACACCTTTAAGTAATGCCAGCAAAGAGTTTTCGTTCAACTGGAATGAAATAAGAGTGCCGGTCAAAAGCACATCCAACTGGCAGCGCGCAGAGGAGATTATCCGCGAAATTGCAACTACAAGTACAGAACAGATTTCAGATAGCGATTCTCGAATCAAACACTCGGCCGACCAATATGCTATCTATTTCTCAAGACTGCATCCTGGTGTTTTTCTTGAGTTTCAGAATGGAGCCGTAGTTCTAACTTTGAGGCATCTATCTGAGCCTCGAACCAGAAGAATGACCGTGGATGTGATCTGGAGAAAAATTCTGGAACGATTTGGCGAAGAAGGAATAGAACTGGATGAAAACTACGAAGAACCCTATCCTGGCATGCAATAGAAATCAAACTTCGAGAACGCTCCGTTCCGGCGCCACCGGGAGGCTATAATGATTGACGTGAATTGGTTCAAAAAGAAGGGCACCGACTCCTGGTCCTACTGGAAAATTGCCGGAGTCCTGGCGCCCGTATTACTAATTGTTGCATTCTTGATTTTAGGTCGGAACCTTGAAACGGTCACACCACGAAAAGGCCCCATTGTGGAAGCAGTCTATGGCCTTGGCACCGTAACTCCGCGCAGAACTTTCACTATAAAAACAGGAGTTTCAGGTCGTATTGAATCCATCTATGCCAGACCCGGGGATCGAGTAAACTTGAATGACCCTCTAATTCGCACAGATTCGATTCTATTTAGAGCCCCGTTTCAGGGCGTGGTAACCAACCTTCTATTCGAGGAAAGCGAAATTGTCATGCCCGGAAGTCCTATCCTTACAATGAAAACTATGGAGGATCATCACGTTGAGCTGATTATGGACCAGGAATCTGTCCTGCGAATTCGGCCCGGATTGAAAGCAGAGCTTAGCTTTGAATCGCTCAGATCTAAGAAGATTTCGGGAGTTGTATCCCGAGTATACTCATCCGGTGGTGAATTCATTGTAGAAGTGGAATCAGACGAAATGCCGCCGGAAGTATTGCCCGATATGACTGCCGACGTTGCCATTCAAATAGCCAGGCGCGAAGAAGTATTGCTCATTCCTCAGCGAGCTGTACAGAGAGGTCAGGTCCAGGTATTGCGAAATGGACTGCGAAAAAGGATACCTGTGAAAATCGGCGCGGCCGATGCGGAGTGGGTGGAAATTGTGGACGACAGCCTTAACATGGATGACCGGATCATAGTTCCCAAACGATAGCTCTATGTTCTTTCTGGCCACACGTCAACTTCTGGATCGTTTGCAGCAAAGTGCTCTGACTCTCGTAGGAATTGCTCTGGGCACAGCTGCATACGTAATGTTTTCCGGGATCATGCTTGGATTCCAGGATCAAATTATAGACCTGCTTGTTAATACGGATGCGCATATTCGAATTAGCCCCCGCGATGAGTACCGTAGCCCGGAGTCTTACGATGGGGTTTTCTTTTCGGATGATCAGGTTATCTGGGTTACTCCTCCCAGTGGAATGGAAAAATCCCAGGATCTTTCCAATGTATACGGCTGGTACCAGAGATTGGAAGCTGATCACCGAGTGGCCGCCTTTGCGCCACAGTTAAATCTGCAGGTCATGGCCGGCAACAGCAACTATTCCTCCGCATCCTATTTGTTTGGAATCGATCCAGAAAAGCAGCGCTCGGTGAGCAACATGGAGGACAACCTTTTGCAGGGAACCATGTCTGATCTTGCCCGGGGAAATTCTCTGGCCATCATCGGAAGCAAGATGCAGGAAAACCTGGGAGTGCAGCCCAACGGTACGATTCAAATAGTCACACCAGAAGGCACAAAGGCAAATCTTAGAATCGTCGGTATATATGAGTTTGGCAACAGTCAACTGGACCAGGGCTTCATATATACAGATATTCGAACGGCCCAATCCCTGTCTGATGGCGCACAGCATGTAACGGATATAGTAGTTCGACTGCACGATGTCACTCAGGCAGCTGAAGTAGCTTCTCAGTGGTCTCAGTTTTCAAGAGACAAAGTGGAAAGCTGGGACCAGGCAAATGAAAGCATTCTTTCTGTATTTCAGATGCAGGATGTTATTCGCACATCTCTTACGGCAGTTATCGTCCTGATCATCGCATTTGGTATCTGTAATATCCTGAATATGGTTGTATTTCAGAAGCAAAAAGAAATCGCAATCCTTCGATCCATTGGATTCGACTCCAGGGATACTATTCAGCTTTTTCTGATCCAGGGTTTCGTACTTGGCACTCTTGGCTCGCTAGTGGGCCTGCTAATCGGATTTGTGGGCTGCCTGTATATATCTACTATTAGCATCGGTGGAGAGGATACAATTCGTCAGATGGTGGTTTCCTATAAGCCATCCATCTATGTTGTTGGATTTACCATCAGTGTTACTGCTTCAGCTATCTCAAGTTATCTGCCTGCTCGAAGAGCCTCAAAACTGCAGCCAATTGAAATTATTCGAGGAGCCGGCTGATGAATATTCGCATACACGGACTCGTAAAATCCTTTGATAATCCGGACAAGCCTGTGCTCAAGGGTCTGAACCTGGAAATCCAGGCCGGTCAGTTTGTTTCTATTACCGGTCGGTCAGGTTCCGGAAAATCCACCTTTCTATACTGCGTAAGTGGTCTGGATACATTAACCAGTGGAACGGTTGAAGTTGGCGGTCAGAATATTCATTCCATGCGCGAGTTAGAGATACATAGATTTAGAAATGAGCAAATGGGCTTTGTATTTCAATTTCACTATCTGCTTCCAGAACTCACAGCCCTGGAGAATGTATTGATGCCTGCGCGAAAGCAGGGACTGCATCAGAAGATGGAACCAGATGCCCGGGCCCTGCTTGAACAGTTCGAAGTGGCGCATGCAGGAGATAGAAAACCGGGCCAAATGTCTGGCGGCGAACAGCAAAGAGTTGCTATCGCTCGTGCACTGATCATGAAACCGTCCCTGCTCTTTGCCGATGAACCTACCGGAAACCTGGATTCCATTAATGGCGAAACAGTGCTAAGAATTCTAGAACGGATCAATCATGAAATGGGCGTTACCGTTCTTATGGTTACCCATGAGTCTGACTATGCGGCTCGGGCCACCAGGGAACTGGAATTTGCAGATGGTGAAATCCTTTCAGATCGTCACCATCGACCCCATCGCATAAAACGTGAGCATTGACCGTCTGGCCTTCTGGCCTAATTGTAAGGATTAAAAGGATCATTTTTTCGATCTTCGGGCCTGGGAAAACGGTCTTCGCCGGAATCGCTGCCGGCACTACCTGATTCATTGTTCGCATCCCGTCCCGAATCCATGGTAGAAGTCCCTGAAGCTGAATCCGATGCAGGATTTTGCTGGCTCGATGACTCTTGAAGACTGGCCGCGGATCCATCGCTACCAATATCTCTGGAGGCAACCGGGGGCGCAGATACAAATTGAGGTTTGTTCTCTGAATAGCCAGGTACTAATTGCTCCTTAACAGCCGGTGTCAAAAACAGATGAGCGATGGCTCCTTCAAGAGTCATTTTCAATGCGATCCCGACCACGGACAACAGTATGGCAACGATGATCAATAATGGAAAGAGACCCTCCACCAGATTCAAGGCACCTATGTTCTGCGGTGCCAGCGCACCAAAACCTAGAGAAACGAAGAGACCCAGCAGAATAGGTAGAATAATAACAAAACCTGGCAGAAAGTAGACAAAAAGCTTACCCATGAAGAGTTTAAATCCGTAGCCTTTTGTTAATCTCCAGGACTGGACAAAGGCATCCCAGGCTCCCAGGCGCAAATCGTATACAAGTGGAAAAACCAGATCCAGTCTTGCCAGAAAGTAATTAATAGTAAGTCCAAGCACTCCAAAGATGGAAATCATGCTCAATCCCATGATACCGTCTTCGCCCAGTCCCTCGGTTACATCCGAGCCCATGTTACCCGCAGAGATGATGCTTTCCACGGATACTGCGAAAATCGCAGCCGTCATAATATATAGAATAAAGAATGCGATATAGCCAACGAGTAGAAATAGAAAGTACAGCAAGCCTGCAAGAAATACTCCGCCAAAGTTGTTGAACGGTTTGAATAAATCCTCCAGCCGCGGTTCACCTTTCACTGCGCCGGTGCCGTAGCTTATGGAGCCCGCAACCAGGTGTGGCGTAACTATGATTCCGCCACAAAACCAGAACATCTGGGCCCCAAAGTAAACGATGGCATACACAATGGAGCTAACCAGCGTTAAGCCCAGATTGGAAGTAAGCCCTTGAAAGGCCAGTTTGAGCATCCGACCTACTGAAAACTCCACGCCCTCCTGCATCGATCCATAGGTTTCTATGGATGCTCGGGATACCTGGTAGGGATTCTCTTGTTCTGCCATGATGGTCCAATTGGATATTCATGCCCCATTCTTCAATTTTTTTGTGCATCAAAGGAGGAAATTGGCCGATTAACTGGTATGGCCCCAGGTATGGATCGTATTGAGACTCGGATAAGAGACATAATGCAGCGGTTTGATCAACTAAATCAGGTACCGCAGCTGGCAGCAGAAAAGAAATCCACCGAGGAAGCGGTTGAGATGAGTGCACCCGGTCAGAGCCAACGGAACTCCATGGCTTCCGCCCCCGGTCCTGCCCCCGGAACGACCCATTTTCAGCGTATCCTGAATGCTCTGGTAGAAGAGAAAGCCCAGGATCATGGAGTATCTCCTGACCTGGTACGAGCAGTGATGCAAGCTGAGTCAGCCGGCAACCCGGATGCAGTTTCACCCGCTGGCGCCCAGGGATTGATGCAATTGATGCCAGGTACGGCCAAGCTTCTGGGCGTGGATCCCACAGATCCGGTGCAGAACCTGGATGGCGGGATCCGATACCTGAAAGCCATGAATGAAAGATTTGGTAATCTGGAAGACGCCCTGGCCGCCTACAACGCCGGTCCTGGTGCTGTAGAAAAGTACGGCGGAATTCCTCCTTTCAAGGAAACGATAAATTACGTCAAAAAAATCCGGGACATCCTGGAAGAGAAACGTTGATTGACAGAGCATGATTCGGACGATCCACAGGCGGCTTCCTGTACTTCCCATACTCCTGCTGGTATTTCTGGGCGCCTGCCCGGAAAACGATGATGATGCACTTATGCTGCATCTGTATCATTCCCTGGATGAAGAAATTCAGGACGCTGTGGATGGCACTGAAATACCGCCAGAGTATCTGGCAGCACTCATTTCCCTGGAATCCCATCCGGCCGGCAACCGGGATAGCCGACGATTCGAACCCGCTGTCTATGACAGATTAATGGACCTCAAATACTCCGGAGAAGCCTTCGGATACATACCCAGAAACCGGGTAAAAAACCTGGATGATCAGAAGCTGCGCGAGCTGGCAACCAGCTACGGACTCACTCAGATAATGGGCTACCATTGCCTGGAACTTGGATGCTCCATTGACGACCTGAAAGGTGAATTTCATCTTCTCTGGTCTGTAGCCTACATCCGGGACCATTATGGAAAGCAGGTCAAGGCCCGGGACTGGGAGGCATGCTTTAGAATGCACAATACAGGCCGGGTAGATGGAATTACTTCCAGGAAAGATTATGTAGAGAAGGGTCTCATCCGGATGCAGTACTACCGTAAATGGATTCAGCAAGAAGGTAGCCTTTTCTAAGAATCCACCTACAAGCTACAGGAAGCCGACCGCACAGGCCGGGCTCCCGTTGATTATCAAGTGAAATCTGCCAGAGAAATCAGCATTTCCCGGTCTGGTTTATCTCGAATTAGTCTTCTTTATCGAAAGCTAAGCGGCCAGCCCCGCGAATACTTAATACAAGACAGTTCACTGCAATCAGGAACGGATATTCAAACTTTACCTGATTATCCCCCGACTCCAGATTAAAAAGTAGTCCCAGAGAGGAACCGTGAGCAACAAAGGCTACACCAAAGAACCAGCAGGCAATAATCAGCGCAATGTCTCGCACCTTGAAACCAACTATCAAACATAGAGCCAGAGCGGTTTCTACAGCCAGCGTACCGGCCACGATGGGATAATGAAGCGGAGCCCGGAGATAGTTTGCCTCAACCATGGCGGTAAACTCGGGTATATGGAATAACTTGGGTATTCCATGAGCCAACAAAAACAGGCCGGTAATCCACCTCAGCAAAGTGGGTGCATAGGGCGCATACGGTTTGGTAATATCGCGTAAAGTTCCAAGCATGCCCCAGGCTAAGCTAGGCCTATCCAGGTGCAATAAAAAAGGGCGACCGTAGCCGCCCTTTCTCCGATGCCCGGGGCATCGCTGACATTTAGAAACTTACTGGTTAATCTGAGCTTCTTCGGCTGCGGCCTCGAAGGCACGCTGTCCGCCAGGGAACTTAAGATAACCAACACACTGGCAATCTTCCCAGGTCTCGTTTCCACCAGCTTCTACACAATGACCGGTTCTAGAATCCAGGGAGCAGCAATCGTAAAGACCAATCCCTTTGATTTTACCCCGAGATTGAGTTACAATGGCATATCCAGTAGACTGACCATCAGCCACGCCAGAGGCCTGCTCCAGATAGTCACCGATGATCTTGGACAGTCCATCGCCAGCTACCAGGTCACGAGCGGCTCGCCGACAGGTAGTTTGCTTCATGGCAATACTTCCGTTCTGGATAGCCTGCTGGGAAGCACGGGCTGAAAACTTCAGATAGAGATAGTCTTTGTTATCATCATCGGTACAGTATTCTGCCGGGCTCATACCTTCCAATGCTTTTGCAGCATCTGGCGCACAGGCCCAACCTTCAAAAACCCATCCATCGCTACCAACGGTGGTTGCATCTCGACGAGCATCTCCATAGTTGCACGCTGTGAGGGCAAATACTGCTAAAATTGCGGGTATCAAAACTTTTTTCATTTTCGGAAACTCCTTACCCCAAAAAGTGTTCTGCCGGATGGCAGAGTCGCTATCTGGCTACAATCAGTTAGAAGGGGACACTAGTCTGCAGTTCAATTTTTTTTCAACACCTTCCGGGAAAATTTCCCAAAATAGTGGTCGAGCCTCATTTTTGCTCCCTGGCACGATGCTGACCATTCTATTGAGCATTGTACCTAACTGCAGGTCGCAAAGTGTGTGCAATGCCTGGGATAAATTTTATCCCACGGACCTGGAATTCAAAGAGACACTTTCGAATTCTACGCTAAGGGGAGCTGGATGCTATAGTAACCCGCTGCCATCCAGGACCACGGATCTGGAATTGCTGGATGGGGTGGATCCCTACTCAGATATGAGCATGGAAGTTGAGTGCTCTCTGGACTCCAGCACTCTGCAGGATGAGGCCATTCGCGGCAGGCGATATATCAGGATGCTGGACATAAGCCGCAACCAGGAAGTGGCCGTTCTTGCCAGGTTTATTCGCTTAGAAAATCGATGTGGTATTATAGTTCGCCCACGCAAGCCGCTCAAATATGAAACGTTTTATGCGACCTACTTGATGCGTGGTCCGGCCACTGATAATTTCAAGGAGCCCGCCAGCTTCCGAACCTTGAAGTGGAAGGCCTTTCGAAATAACATAGATACAGAAACGGATGAACTTTACAGAGATGCACTTACCCGAGCTTCGGAGCGTTGGGGAACTCATCCAGACTCCTTTCGAATGATTCAAGCATTTACTACCCGGTCGTTTCGAAGCATTGCCATTCCATCCATCACCGGTCGAAATAACTATTTCGCAATGGCCCGTACCCCTGCACTTCTAGATTCACTGGACCAGTCGAAACATCCGCTAGTTAATTTTATGGTTGATGCACATCCAGATATACTAAGCGAAGAGGTAGAGCACAGCGATCTTTCAGACGATACAGAACTTAATGAAACGGAACGGGAAACTCAACGCTTGATTCTGGTCCGAAGAAATATTCAGACCTTGAGTAGCAATACTGGCCTGCGATCCGGGTTTGCAGAGATTTCCGGAGCCTGTACAACTCTGCCAGAGCCGGAGCTATGCGATTACCAGGAAGTGGAATTTCCTGATTTACATTTGCGCTATATCCCCTTCCTCTACGAGCCCAACATTCGAAGCTTTCAGAAAGTAGTCATTATGCCCCTGGAAGCATTTCAACCCGGACAAATAGTGCCGGATATTCTTCGCTGGAAAAAGAATCTGGCCAGCAGGAAGATTGCGCTGATCGTTTACCTGGGGCCCCCTCCAGCGAATCGCGCTTCAGAACCAGACCATCTTCTAAAAGAACTGATCCAGGGCGCTCTATCATTTTCGGCCCTACCTGTGACGTCTGGTAGTGAAATTGCTCTCTATTGCAACGAAACAGATTATTGCCCCATGCTTGGATTGCTATCGAAAAACGTTACAGTACTGGTAGGACCCAATTCTTTTCAGGCAGACCCTGGTTCGCTGCGGCAATCCTTTCCACCTGTGGACTATCGAAAAGATCAGCTCCGAGCAGGAGTACTGGCCCCATTTCGATTTAGATCATTTCTTCTGGAAATGGATAGAACACTGATTGCTTTAAAGAAGGATCAATTTCATATTCGTAAATCCGATCCAGAAAGGTGGTTTCAGAGTGATTCCGGAAATGATTAGAATAATAGAGAGAATTTTTCAGCCTGGTTGCTATCGGGCATGAAAGGAATAATCGGGGAACTTCTCAACCGGAAGGGAATCACACTGATTCTCTATTTGAGTGCGCTCATTCCTTTAATAATCTTTGTAACTTCTATCCTGGCGCCATCCACCGAATATGATCAGGTCTCTGTACCTGTACTGCATACTACAACCATTCGCTTCGCCCAATGGGCCGCGCTGCTTCTAGGAATAATTCTTTCGCTCTTAGTTCGCTGGCAATTCTCCCAGACTGATGCGGGGCTTAAAGTCAATACTGGTTCAAGTAACGAGAACTTGAGCGCCCGGATCGGTTATGCAATCGTAGGATTGTTCTGTCTATATCTAGGATTATTTTATCAAAGTGCATACCATTCTTTCTATTTGCAGGAGCACGATTTTCTAAATATTGCTGCTGCCTTACCTCATTCCGGTCTGCTTGAAACTCCCTATGTAAATACAGGCCCCACAGGGAGTTTTCTGGGACATCATTTTAGCCCCTTTTTGCTATTGCTTAAGCCGGTTTTCTGGGTCTTCTCGCTGATGCCCCGGGCGGATTACAGCACCTATATGTTGCCTCTGTATCTGGGAGCCTGCCTGGGAGTCTTTCTGTGGTATCGAGCGGGCATTCTTTACATCAGAAAAACTCATGCATGGCTACTTCCGGTACTGGCCTGTTTTCTAGTCTGTAATCCGTTGATTCTAAGGCTCAGTCTTAGCTTTCACTTTGAAGTATTTGTTCTACCTCTTTCTGCAGCCTGCCTTTTACTACGAAGCAGCCGTTGGTACTGGTTATCCCTTCTTCTTCTCTTGATGGTAAAAGAAGACATCGCTCTTTATGTCTTCTTGCTCTCTGGATCATTCTTTCTTTTTAACTGGAGAGCCAACCGATCCGAACCAGGACTGCAAGGAGGCTCACCTGCATTCAATCCGGAGAACCAGAGACGTCTCAAGTTCACAACTATCGCCTCTGGAATCTATCTACTGCTGGCTATCCTGAGTCAGAGGACTCTGGCAGGTGGCACAGGCGCAGATTGGTCCCATTACTGGCTGGAAGCTTTCGAATGGAAGGGAACACAATCCACCGGCTTTCTTCTTATTTTACTGGCAGGCGGATGGATGGCTCTGGTTCAACCACGGTTAACCCTGCCTTTGATCCTGATTCTAATACTTCATGCATTGTCCAGACATCCGTGGCATAATAGCTTTCAGAGTCATTATGTCTATTCGGTATTGCCTATTATTCTAATTGGAGTTTTCTTTCTTGGAACCAGGGGTTTTGTACTTCTACTACCGTTGATGCTATTTGCAGGTTTGCTGGATCGAAGCACACCGTTGCCCTTGCTGGAAAAAAGATCCTATGATACACTGCACATTCTGAATCAAATAGAATCCAATAGCTGTGTGCGAAGCTCCAGGCACATTTCGGTGAGAATCCCTTTGAGTAGCCGCCCCTTTCCTTTATACCCTATTGAAGGAAATCCCATGGCCAGCACCGACCTATGTCAGCCGCCGCCAGAAGAAGGTTGTCAGAGAATGTACTTACTACTTGAATCTCAGGATACGCCCAGGCTGCATGGCTGCCAGGTGCAGGAACTTCGCTTTCGTGCAAATACGGAGCATTTAAACCTCTTTGAGTATGTCCAACCAGGCAACTGAAATACTGATAATCGATGACGATCCAGCCATTCGAGATCTGGTCTCAAATTTTCTAAATAATCAGGGATTCGAGGCGCTATGTGCTTCGACTGGAGAGGAAGGAATTGCATTATCCATTCGACACAGACCGGCCCTTATACTTTGCGACTATGGCCTTCCTGGAATCGATGGTCTGGAAGTATGCGAAGCTTTAAGAGATAGGCAGGATCTGGAATCAAGCTATTTCATACTGCTGACTGCCAGCGGTGACATGGACAGTAAAGTAGCCGCTTTTGATCGCGGAGTGGATGATTTCATCACCAAACCATTCGATTTCCGGGAATTGCGTTCCAGAATTAAAGCGGGAATGCGTATTTTCCATTTGAATGAAGCATTGCGTAGACGGCAAGCTATCATGGACTTCGACCTGAATCAGGCCCGAGAATATGTTCGCAGTCAGATCCCCGGGCCCATGAAAGATGAGAAAGCCTGGATCGATTACATCTATCGCCCCAGCCATACCCTGGGTGGCGATATGTTTCACTTTGACTGGATTGATGAATGCCTTCGATTTTTCGTACTTGATGTCTCGGGCCATGGCATTGGATCATCCCTTTTATCCGTAACTGCTCACCAGCTTCTGGTTAGTGGAAGACTACAGGCAAATCCATTGGATCCGGTGGAAGTGCTGAAAGAATTGAACCGGGCCTTCCCCATGGAAAAGCAAAACCGACTCTTCTTTACTATCTGGTATGGTATATATGACTTTAAGAGCCAGACCCTGAGTTATGGCTCTGCAGGCCACCCACAGGGATTTTTGATGGAGGCCGATGGAACTTCGCATATCTTAATGAAGGGCGGAATCCCAATTGGAATGATACGAGATTTTCAGTATCGAAACAATCAACTAATCCTGGAAAAACCATTTATAATCTGTCTGTTCTCGGATGGACTCTACGAAGATGAGTCTATCCCACCGGATTTTAACGGAAGCCTGGACTCTTTTCATAAATTGCTTAATCGTATTCCGGACAAAGAATCCGCTCCTGGCGTCTGGGGCGGAACAGTCTTGCAATGGCTGTACACTGAGGCCAAATGTCTGAGTCCAAGGGAAGACGATGTAACTCTAATTGTGGGCGAAGTGGATCAAGCCGGCCGCTCTGGATCGTAATCAATCCGATTCCGGCCATTTGCTTTGGCATTGTAGAGTCCCCGGTCTGCGCTTCGCACTAGTTCATCGCCTTTACTCATTGGAGGCCCGAATGAGGATACTCCAATGCTTACAGTAACGTGATCTGTCACAGTGCTCGTTCGATGAGGGATGCCCAGATTCTCCACACCGTTCAAAATCTTCCGAGCCACCACTTCAGCTCCTGTCAGATCGGTGCCGGGTAGTATGATCACAAATTCCTCTCCGCCGTACCGCGCCGCAAGATCACCTGGTCTGGCAAGGCTTTCGCGAAGAATCCTTGCAATACCAATTAAGCAAAGATCTCCTTCCTGATGCCCATAAGTATCATTGAATGGCTTAAAGAAGTCTACATCGATCATTAACAGACTGAGTGGCTGATCATTTCGAACAGCACGGTTGAATTCAATTTCAAGAACAGCATCAAAATGACGGCGATTGGGAATATCCGTCAGAGGATCAATCATTGAGATCTTTTTCAGCTCTTCGTTGGCCCGAGCCAGCTTTATGGTCATCTCCACAAGCTCCTTCTCATGGGCACGCCTGCGGTCCATCTCTCGTTTCAAACGTATGGCTGCGTTCACTCGAGCCAGAAATTCAATCTTGTTGAATGGTTTGCTGATGAAGTCCATGGCCCCTGCCCGAAAAGCCCGGGCCAGATAGTCCTGAGGAGAATGGGCAGTCATCATGATGACTGGAATCTCTGCGTACTTGTTGCTGGCCTTGATAGTTCGGGTGGCTTCAATTCCATCGGTTCCAGGAAGAGAAATATCCAGAAGTATTAAATCGAATTTTGGCGCACCTTCCCCATCCAGCTCCAGTACGGAAAAAGCAGCCTCGGCCGAATCTACAGCTTCAATACCCGGATAACCATCCTGCGAAAGAAATGTTTTCGCTAGAAGCTGATCGTCCGGATTATCATCCACGACCAGAATTTTCATTTACCAATCTTCCGACTCAACAAACTCGATTTCCACGGAATTCAGGTAATCATCAAGCTCGGTGATAGCCGATTGAATGCTTGCTCCATCGCTTTCTTTGGCAGCATCCTTAATCTGTTTGCCTTTTTCTGTTAGAAAGTGGAACCCATAGCCGCCACCAGAACCCTTCATACGGTGTCCGTGAATCCGAAGATTCTCCCAGTCTTCCGTGGACAAATAGTCCTTAAAGTCCTGGATGGTTTTGCGAATACCATCCAGATAACCTGGAATGAGATCCTCCAGATCTTTGCTTATCTCCACCTTCATTGAAGTGGATGATGAGGGGCCAGCCTTCAGCATCAAGGATTTTATCAATTGGAACTGTTCTTTTCAGCAATGTCTGAAATCGGCCTGCTATTCAACTCCCAATCGCAAGAAAATCAGATTCTATTATGGTGTTGCGCCGTACTGACCCCGGTAAGCCCCTACCATGGATCTATGTATATTCCGGGCCAGCTCTCTGAGCAGACGCTGCCTGGCCTGGAACTCCGATTCCGGAAACCCTTCCCGAGGGGAATAATGCACGGTTGCACTCTCTTCAGATGAAAGGATTACTCTTCCGGTAGGCTTCTCCCTCATTCTAATCCGGGCGCCAATAATGAGTTCATACCTGGTCGGGTTTCGAAGATTGTCGTAAAGTCTGCCTTCTTTTCTATAGAGAGTTATCTCACCGTAGAGTCCCAGCCTGGCATCATCTGGCTCTGGAGTAATAAGAAAGTCCTTTTTGGAATGAATCTCTTCTCTTAGAATACGGTTCAACTCTACCTGGGTATCGGCATCGAATGTACTGTTGGAAAAATTGAACAGATAGAGTGTACGGTCCTCTTCCGGAAATTCCTTCAAGTCCGGATAGATACAGGAAGATAGCCCGATAGCAAGCAACACAATCAACCCGGCCAGGATTCGCTTCAGTGTATTTGAAACGCCAGAGCCCATACTTAAAGCCCCGGTCCCGATGGAATCGGTACTGCCGGATCGCCTCCAGGCTGCATTTGTTGGAGTCCTCGAATGTAGCCGATTGTGCGCTCCACGGTTTGGCGATCAATGACCTGAACTCCATCAAGTGCCGGAGAACTCATTAACAATAATTCTACATCCTGGATTAACAGAGGTTCCAGCGGCTTTCGCACCTCTACTTCCATCGTCTCCACTTCTTCCCCTTCGATTCCGGCCACCATATTAGCTTCCAGTAGAGGCTCGGCTTTTTCCCAGAGTTTTTCCGGATCCTGACTGTATTCAAAGGTAAAAAACTTGATTTGATACTGACGAATGACTGTATCCAGGGGATTGGAAAATTGAGCCGATGCCTCTTCGCCCTTTTTGTTTTGCCAGACCATAATGGGAGGCCCATCCTTTTGTTGCTTTTCCTTGCGAAATAAATGCACAGTGAAAGGAAGCCCCTGGATTGCAGTTGCACCGGCATCCTTGTCTAAAGCAGAAAGCAAGCTCACTTCCATTTCAATTGTACTCGATGCAGTG
Source organism: Leptospiraceae bacterium (assembly GCA_040217195.1). Taxonomy (GTDB): domain Bacteria; phylum Spirochaetota; class Leptospiria; order Leptospirales; family Leptonemataceae; genus UBA3465. The sequence goes on from JAVJNR010000007.1 coordinate 80,048, forward strand.
GGATAAAGAAATACTCGCCGCTCAAGAAAATTGGTTCGCTCGGAGTCCAGCCGATCCATGGTATACTTTGCGATTAGATAAGCCTCTCCTTCATTTTCCGGCCGGTTCGCCACGGCAAATAGCTTTCCATTCCTGTCTTTATTGGCCGCACAGAGTTTGAACAGGGCTTCACTGGCTGGAATCAGTTCCACGCAAATTGTTTCTTCGCTCTGACCAAAGAGTTCTTCAGGGAATTGCTTACGAACTTCCCCTTCCAGGGCATACAATCCCTGCATTTTCAGTTCTTCAAATTCACTGAACAGATTCGGAACCGAAGTGCTGGCTCTGTAGCGATAGCTCCGATCATTCTCTTTGAACGATACATAAAACCGATCGCCCTTGAATGAGGACTGCTTTTCGAACGATAGATCCCCATATTTGATGGTCTGAAGATCCAGTTTCCAGACCACCGGCTCTTTGCTCTTCTCTATATCCAGGAAAAGAAAAACACCCAGGGCAATCAAAGATACCATTAGAACCCAGAGCGAAACAGGTACTTTCTTCACTTGTCCTTGCCTTCGAATCTACGATTCTTTCTATAGAAATAAATTGCCAGACCCAGAGCCATCGAAAGGCCCAGAGGAAATACAACAATTCCCAAAATCAAATTACGCAGCTTCAACTCTTCCGTTATCTGAATGGATCGATCCGTTCTTGGCTCAGCCGGTAGAGCTGCAGCTACTTCGCTTTCAGTCATCCAGAACAGTGTATCCGCGGCTAGAATTGGATTTCTATGGTCTGCCTGATATCGAATGCCAGCCTCGGAAATCCATGCGATATCCGAATAGATAGCGATTCGAGTATCCCTGGCCGGATTTTCGATAGCAAGCCCCAGAGGAAATCTACCCTGGCTTTCTCCTGGATCCTGTTTTCCGTTTCGATTACGATCCAATGTGGTTCCAAACGGTGAATACAGAAATACCTGAGTCTTGAATTCGTCCGACTTTTTCTCTGGCGTTTTTTCAGAATTCGTTTCCGGTTTCTCTGGTTCTTGAGGATTCGCACCTTCTGGAGAAGGATTCTCTTCGTTTTCTTCAGCGCCGTTGGTGTTTTGTTCTATGATTGCCGGGGCCTTTCGATCCATCTCTTCGAAGTAACCGGTGCCCGCATAAACGATAGCTGCCCGTCCACCCAGGTTCAGGTTTTCGGTCATTCTATGGGTTTCGAATTGCTGAATAAATAGCTCCCCCGGCCTACGTGGGTTATGACTTAACAGAGCCTTCTCATGTGTGTACGGGGATTGTAATTCTTCTAGCAACCATTCAAAGTTTTCGTCCCCGGCCGGATCAATTAATATCATTATCCGTCCGCCCTTCTTTGCATAATCCAGAATCGCTTTGCGAGCCTCTTCGCCGTAGGGCGCGGTGGGCCCAGCAAGAACCACAGCATCTGCATCGTCCGGAATAGGTCCTGGCCAGTCAGCGCCTGCTCCCAGGTCTCTCAATCGATAATTATAGAAGCGAATCAATTCACGAAACGTCTCCAGAGAGTTTGGATTGGCTGCAGCTCTCTGCAAAGCAATTCGCTCCCCATTGGCCGCAGGAAAATATACCATACGAGGTGGAGAAGAAACCTGCAACATGGCCCGAACAGATTCTCGCTCAAGCCTTTCCATATCCTTCCGGGTATATACATACACTCGACGGTCGACATAGGGACGATCATCTGCTTCCACGTTTCCCTTTTTCAATGAGCGAACAATGATTGTGCCATTGGATACTCGACCAAATTCATCGGACTGAAAATCTGCAAGATCTGCGTTGTGAAACTCAAGAGTAATGGAAGAGTTAATATTAGGCAACTGCTGCAGCATCACTCTAACATCCTCACCGATTTGATAGAGCTCGGGCATGGTCTTGCTCACTTCCTTATCTCGGATGGCCTGCTTCACTGGAAGAAATGCATGAACCTCCACTTTTCCATCCAGAGTGGAGATGATCTTTCGAGACTCTTCGCTATAGGAAAAATATCCAGGAGAGAAATCCAGAGTTGGGTTTCGCATGGCAGCCAGGTAATTCAAAGCAGAAAACAAGGCCAGAGCAGCCAGAACACCAAGGGAAGCCCGGACCGCATTTCTTTCCCTGGATTGCTGACCGGATAAACTGGCACGGGAACTATATTCCAATCCGGTAGAAATTCGCAGTAAAACAGCGCCAATGAATCCAAACAAAAAGACGATCAACAAAAATAAGCGCATTCGCGCAGCAACACTATCGTCTTCTCCATGAATCTGACTTCGAACAATAAAAAAGATCAGTGCGGCTACAGTAAGGCCCCAGCTGGTATAGATTGTATTCCATCGACCCTCCAGAGTAGAATCCTTTCGATTCAGTAGCAATAGAATTGGATCAGCCAGAAGTAGTAGCAATCCCAGAACAAATAGAAAGATTCCGGTGGCGGAGTTTAAGTACTGAAAGGCCATCAGGGCGGTGATACCTCCAGAAAGAAGGGTCCATCCGCCAATTCGCTTGATCGTTTCTCGCATAGTCTGGATATTCATTTAGTTACCTCTCCATCGTCGAGACTCCAGCACTCGAACGGTAAAGAATAGAAATAGAACGGCCATTCCTCCAAAGAACAAAGTTCCCTGAAGAGGGATGATTCCCCGGGTGAACGGATTAAACTGATCCAGGGCATGCATATAGCTGAAGATTTCCCGGGCAGGCGCGGGCAATAGACCTGCCAGATAGCCACCGATATCTACCAGCACCAGAATTCCTGTGGCAATTAATAGAGAGATCAAATGGCTTTCTGTAAAGCTGGATGCAAAAATGCCCACTGCAGTGGAATACATGGCCACCAGGATCAGGCCAATGAGACCAGTAACCGTCATGTATAAAGGGGCCTCTGCAATCCAGAAAATGTAAACTCCCTGCATTAGCAGAAGAAGTACGGCAAGTACAGTCAGGTTCAAAAGAAATTTTCCGATGACCAATTCCAGATCGGAGATGGGTAAACTGTACAGAAGCTCCAGTGTTCCTTGCTTTCGCTCGTTCACAAAAGCTGACATGGAAAGAAATATTCCTGCCCCCAGGGTAAGCAGATAGAAGATATAAAACAGGGCCACAGTAACCTGCTCGTAGGTGGCGCGATCGGTACTGGCCAGAATGACGCTTACGAATCCGCAGCAGAAAGCCAGGATTCCAATACTGAGAGGAGGTAAACTGGAGCCAAAGAACGAAGATAGCTCTTTCAGGTAAACCCAGTAGATTCGTTTCAGGGAGCCTTTCATACGCCCACCTCCACTTCACCGGTTGTATGTTTCATAAATTCAGTCTCCAGATCGCTTTCCAGTTTTTCTCCCTCCAGGGCAGCAGCCATCTTCCCTCTATGTAGAATCAGAACTCGATCACAGGTTCGACTTACTTCGGTCAGTATATGGCTGGATATCAAAATAGTATGCTGCCCGGCCAGTTCTCGAATCAGGTTTCGCACCTCTACAATTTGTCTGGGATCCAGTCCGGACACTGGTTCATCGAAAATCAAGATGGAAGGATTTCCAATCAGGGCTTGAGCGATGCCCACTCGTTTTCGATAGCCCAGGGATAGATGCCGAATCAAAGATCGTCTGGCTGGCTGCAGGTTGGTTCTCTCCACAACTCGGTCAAATTCATCGGAGAATTCGGATTCGCTCACGCCGCGGAGACGAGCCACAAAATGCAAATAATCGTGAACCGTAAGCTCCAGGTAAAGAGGTGGAACTTCAGGAAGATAGCCCAGTTTGCTACGTATACTGAGTGGGTTCTCGGCTACGTTTTCGCCCTCCACTTCCAGGATGCCGTCGCTAGGAGTGAGAAACCCGGTGAGCAATCGCAGACAGGTAGTCTTTCCGGCCCCGTTCAGGCCCAGAAGACCCACCACTTCCCCGGTCTGAATCTCAAAACTAACATTTTGCAGGGCTGGAAAGTCTCCATAGTATTTGGTAACCTGAGACAATCTAATAGGTGGTTGCATACAGCCTTTAACACCGATTCAGCGGGCCATATGTCAAATGATTTCCAATGAACGAAGGGAACCAAAAGATGGTCAAATACTCTTAGAAGTCAAGAATCCAGAGACAAAAACTGCATTCCTGCCACCATTTGGGCTGTAACATGCAATTGCCTTGGCCCAGAACCCCGGAAAGAACCATGAAATTTAGAAAAGCAATCGGAATGGATGCCTGTCTGATCCTTGTCCTAATGGCCGCTCTGTTACTACCGGCCACTGCATCCGCAAATCCTTACAGCCAGGGACGTCTTGCATTTGCCAGGGGCGACTTTGATTCTGCAATGAGGCTTCTGGAGCAATCCACGCGAAGCGATCCATCCAACGGAAATGCACATTTTTACATAGGACTTATCCACGAGCGAAAAGGCCGCAAAGGCCAGTCCATCCAGGCCTACAAGCAGGCCGTGGCTCGTCGCATGGATGCCGATCTAAGAGAAAAAGCGCTCTGGAAAATAGTGTTATATTCCAAATACATTGGAGACTGGGGTGCGGTGTCCATATACAGCGGACAGTTCCTGAAATATAAACATCATCCAGAGATGGCCCGTCTCCAGTCCATGGCCGCCAACCAGGGAGGTTCATCCAGTGCAGAAATGGTACGATTGGTTCAAAAGGGACAAAGAGCTGAAAAAGTGGGAAACCTGGCAGAGGCTATTGGCTACTATGAGGAAGCCATCGATATAGAACCAGATGCGCATTCCGTGCGATGGAACCTTGCCTCTGTGGCCATGAAAGCGAATCAGTATTCCAGAGCTGTAAGCCATCTTCAATACCTGGATAAGAAGGATTCTCAATGGAAATACAGTTACAAACTGGGAGTTTGCTATTATCAGCTCGGTAGGTATCAGAATGCCCTTTCCTCTTTTGATCGAGCCACTGCGCAAAATAAAAGGCCGTCCGGCAGCTTTAGATATTTCATTCAAATCGGCCGCGGGCTCACTTATCTGGAGCTGGAAGATGTGCCCCGAGCCGAGGAGCAGCTGGCCGGAGCTGCGAAAGTTAAGAATTCAGCTCTGGTGAAAGGCGCCCTTTCCAGGCTTGCCCTTATGAAAGGAGACCGTCCGGGAGCCATCAGCAATATGCAGGCCGCATTAAAAGAAGATGGCCAGCAGCTGGATGCACTATCGGTAAAGGCTTTGCTAAGTTCGGATCCCGGAGATTACGAAAAATTCCAGGATCAGCTATATAGAAATACAGTCTATCAGCCGGCGTACTACAATTCGGTAACTTTGCAGTACGTACATGTTTTGATTGCGCGTTCGCGTTTTGATCGAGCCCGCACAGTTCTGGATTCTATCAGCAGCAAAGAACTGGAAAGCATCCATGGAATGAAGTTTGATACCGCTGCTCAGTCCAACCGGGCCTTGATTTTTTCCACAACTCTGGCGCCGGCCCCTGGTCGCGGCAAAAATTCCAGGACTGAATTGATTGAAGAAGAAATCCAGATGTTTCTGATTTTCGACAAATCCGATCGTGCGCGATCCGCCGTGGAAGCCTACAAAGATGAGCTTGCATTAAACAATCCGCAAAACACAGATTCACAGATTCAGCCGAAGCCCACAGAAGATCCTGAGTCTCCCGCCGGATGGCTGAGGCAGAATCCAGACCGATTTGAATCCGCCGCTCGCATTGAATTGCTGGATTACCTGCTGAAAAAGAAACAGCTGGCCAGGGCTCTGGAAATCGCCTCTTACTGGATTCCAAAGTCTGAGTCCTTCAAAGTTCAGGCCTCAGAACTAAATGAAGTGCAATCCCTGGTATCAAAGAATGAGAAATGGGCCAATCTATTCGGAAAAACCCTGGAGCCAGATCCGCAAGATTCGAATCCAGGGTCGGACTCGGAACTTAAAGAAAATGATTCCACTGTGGATGGAAATAGCAACGAATCTACCGTAGACTTGCAGGAAGAGAATTCTATTCCCGAAAACTCCCAAATCGAGGAGGCCCCGGCGGAATCGGAAGAAATTCCAGAAACCCGGCCGCAGTAAAGGTTGCCCGAAAGAGGCAAGAAATGTCCCGGCGCCCTGAACTTCTAGGAATTGTAAATATCACCGAAGACTCATTTTCGGATGGGGGCCGCTATCTGGAACGGTCCAGTTTAGAATCCCGGATCAAAGAGCTCTGCCAGAGTGGTTGCAAAATTCTGGATCTGGGAGCAGCAAGCAGCAATCCAGCTGCGAATCCAGTGGAACCGGCAGTCGAAATTCAACGACTGGAATTGGCATTCAATATTATCGATACATTAAGAAACCGCGACGAAATACCGCAAAACGTTCAGGTTTCGGTGGATTCATTTAAATCAGAAGTTCAATCCTTCGCGTTGGAGCGAAACGTCGATTTTCTAAACGATATTACTGGATTTTCCGAATCATCCTTCTATCCCACTCTCCTGAACTCTAAGAGTCAGCTCATATTAATGCATTCCATCCAGGAAGGCATTGCCACAGACGTTAGAGTTTCTCCGGATTCCATTCTCGACCGAATTGCGACTTTCTTTCGAAAAAGGCTTACCCAATTGGAAAACGCTGGCATTGCCAGAAGTCGCATTGTTCTGGATCCTGGCATGGGATTTTTCCTGGGTTCGGATCCGGAGTGTTCATATCGAGTGCTACGTAATCTGGGTTTTCTGCGAAAGGAGTTTGATCTTCCGTTGCTCATATCTGTATCCAGAAAGTCATTTCTGGGAGCTCTGGTGAACAAACCTCCTCTGGACCGGGCCGCCGCCACCCTTTCCTGTGAACTCTATCTGGCAGACCAGAAAGTAGAGTATATTCGCACTCACGATCCGGCGGCTTTGATGGATGCACTGATTATCCAGAATGCGCTGCGCAGTTAATTTTCATTCCATCATTAAGGCCTTTGTTCTGCGATGCTGGACATGCACCTTTCCGGTAATTGTTTAAGGTTATTGCTATTAAAGTTGCGGATTCTGGAAACTATCAAGAAGCACGGCCGGGAAATCAGGGCAGGCCAGATTGCTTAGAGAGAATTCGTCTTCAGGGCTACCAAACTCTCTGGCGGAATCTATTTCTGCGAGATTTCAAGTCCTGCCATCGGTTTTTTAATCAGAGCTTTCTGGTCCTGACAGAAGCTTCAGAAACTCCGGATTAAATTCTGCAAATGGATCCCTTCGACGCATCATGTTTTCCACCGGGCTTCCAGGAGGAGAGTCTCGCAAAATGAATCCATGGTCTGTTTTTTCCAGAGAAACGAATCTGTAGTTGGAAATATCGCTGCTTCGCACAGTGTTTTCTTGATCCGTTCTATCTTCGGGATGCACTTCTTCATCATATTCGCCTAGAACATGAATTAAATCCAACCCGGGCCTTACAACGTGCAGCGATTGAAGCAGCGGTGCGAATTCAAGCTGGGCGGCCTTTTGAGTCCATTTCCGATTGGATGGCCTGTATAGATGCGAAACAGTCTTTTCTAGAGCAAGCAAGTCTGAAGATAAACCGGCTTCCTTTAATTCTTCCAGGCGATCCTCCCAGGCATCTTCGTCCATCTCCGGGATTTTGCCTGATTCAATATTCTGACGGTGTTCATTCCAGATTTTAGCAGCTTTTTCCTGGATTTCTGTGGGTGCTCCAGTAAGGTCCATATTATAGAACACTCGACCAGCCCATTCCGTCAGGGCGGTTCCTGTGTATGCACAATTTGCCAGAATCAGACGCTCCGGCTCAAAGATTCTCAGAGATTCCGTTTTCTGCAAGGCCATAACGGAAACCAGACAACCTTCGCCCACGGCCAGAACACTGGTAGGCGCTTCTGGCAAATTCTCGGATTCCCGAAAGCGCTTGAGTAGTACCAGAACATCCATCAATGCCTGTACAGACCGCTCCGGATCAGTGAGGTCTATGCTTTCATCGCCACTTCCAGGAGGGCTGTATCGAATTACTGCAATATTTCGCTCAACCAGTCTTCGAGCAAAGCGAAGACCCGGCCTGGTTTGATTTCCCGGAGAGTTCCAGTCCCTGTCATAATCCCGGTCCGGTACGATTAGTATATAACCTCTGGTTTCCTGCGGAAGCATGACCTCTGCAGAAGTGATATGCGTATCGGTCGCATTTTTATCCGCATGATCCGACAAGTTAAATCGTCTAAATTCCGCAGAGCTAAAATCCAGGCCCTGAATTATTGTAGGCAAATATACAAATGTCCCAATACCAATCAGTAGTAGACCAATCAGCAAGAATGTAATTAGAATAATTCGCTTCATTAATTAATATCCCTTTGTGGATTCTAAGTAGCAGAACAGGCCAATGCTCGGCGTTGGAGAATTCTTTTTGCCCGGGATTAGCAATTCCATGGTCATTAAAATACGAAATAGATAAACTGATGGCCAGATTGCGATAGAGCTGGAAGCATCCAGCCTCCCAGGACTATGCCAAGAATCAGGATTAACCAGAAATCGTAGCGTCTGAAACGTTGAAAATGAGCAGGCTTGTATTGCAACCAGTGAAAGAGGAACAATGCCAGAAACATAAATGCAATTGTTCCCATCTGTCCAATTTCCTGACTGCGAAATACCTCGGCACCAAACACTGACTCCAGGGTTTCTGCATCTCCCCCGGATTCTGAATAATGGTCTCTCAAATGATGGCTTCCGTGCATAAAAACGCCCGAAAGCATCTCGCCCATGATTTCGGTGGAGCTAACTTCCAGAGTCTTGTACTGCACCGGTTGCGCTCTAAACATTAGAGCTCCAATGGAAAACAGTACGAACATGAAAAAGATCTTTATTATCTTGAGTGGTCCATTCTTTTCAGGAGTTGTTTTCCATCCCAGGACCTGCTCGATGAATCGCTCCAGAGCCAGAAGCACTCCCCACATAGCACCCCAGGCAATGTAAGTGTAGTCCGCCCCATGCCATAGGCCGCCCAGAGTAAACGTAATGATCTGATTCACATAGGTGCGAGCGGCTGTGACTTTGCTACCGCCCAGTGGAAAATATATATAATCCCGTAACCAGGTAGCCAGAGTGATATGCCATCTTTGCCAGAGCTCCCTTGCACTGGCCGAAAAGAATGGGGCCCGGAAGTTCTCTGGAATGTCGTAGCCAAGTAACAGGGCCGAACCTCGAGCAATGTCCGTATAACCGGAAAAATCGCAATAGACCTGAAGAGAAAAACACATTCCGGCCAGCATGATGCTCCAGCCAGTGTAGAGCTCCGGAGCAGCATACACCGGGGCCACAATGGAGCCCATGGGATCAGCCAGAAGAACTTTCTTGATCAATCCACCCAGAATTAGCCAGGAACCTCTGTAAATTCGGTCCTTGTCCACCCATGCCGTTTGAGGCAAAAAATCAGTGGAACGCATGATCGGTCCGGCAATTAGCTGGGGAAAAAATAGAATAAAAAGGAAAAACCTGGAAAATCGAATCTCTTCAGTAATGACCCCTCTGTACACATCCACTACATAGGCCGTTAACTGAAACGTGTAGAAACTAATGGCCAGAGGCAAAAACAGATCCATGTTCTCCACGAAGGGAGGTAGATCCATTCCCATATCCCCGGCCACACGAACGAAAAACCCGAAGTATTTGAAAACAGCGAGATTGATCAGATTGATGATCACGGTCAAAGCCATGATCAGCTTCCGTCGTGCATGATGGCGGAGCATCCATTCCACCATGAAGTAATTCAAGACTACCAGGCCGATGAAATGCACGGTCCATCGAATGCCCCACCATCCCTCCCGGTTCAATCCCCAGGTGGCATAAAATAAAATGGAGCCAACAATTAGAACTCCCGGTCGATACCGGGATGGAAGGGTCCAGTAGATGAAGTATACTGCAGCAAAGAAAAGAAGGAATAGAAATGAATTAAAGAGCATGCCGATTCGAACGAGTTCTGAAAGGAACTCTCAGTTGTGAACAACTACGTCGGCTCTCCAACCTGAGCCTGAAGAACAGGAATGAACTCGGCTATGGCGCTGTCAAGCGGCGAATCAACCGTGGCCCCGCAGGCATTCTTATGCCCACCACCACCATACTTCTGAACAGCCGCCAGTACATCCACATCGGACCTGGACCTAACAGAAATCCTGGTTCTTTCCCGCTCCCGTTCCGTAAATAGAACGGCAACCTTGACTGATCCTGGTTCCAGAAGTTCATTTACCAGACCTTCCAGGTGATCGAATTCCAGACCAAGTTTTAGAACCTCATCTTTACGAATGGAAAAGAATGCTATGGTCTTTCCTTTGCTGAATCTCAGGTTCTGATATAGTTTCTTCTTTAGCTCCAGACGCCCCAGAGGCTGACTGTTCAAGAGTCCTTCTGCAACCTTCTCCGGCCGAATCCCAGTTTCCAGAAGTCTGGCTGCAATTCGATGTGTATCCGGTGTAGTCTTTCCGTATCTGAAATGGCCTGTATCGGCAACAATGCCTGCATATAAGCCCAGGGCAATTTCTGGTGGAATCTCCTGGCCGGCCGCCTCATAGAATCGGTAAACCAGCTCGCAACTGGAAGCACAGTCCGGATCCTGAAATAGCCTCTCATAATCCGGAGATGCACCATCGTGATGGTCAACGATTACCAGATTGGAATGATCCTGATTGAGCAGAAAACCCACATCTCCAATACGATCGGGATCAGAGTTATCCACACTGATCACTGTACGTCCCCGAAGCCGTTCTCGACCTTCCCTGGCATCCACCTGATCGAAGGTTTCGATCTTATGTCCTTCCAGAATGAAGCCCAGCTTTTCCGGTGCCTCATCGTGGTTTATGATTCTAGAATCAAAGCCCAGTTTTAGTAGTAGATAGTTGAGAGCTATTTCTGCCCCCAATCCGTCCGGGTCCGGGCCGCGGTGGGTAGTGATAATAATGCCCAGACAGGACTTCATCCTGCGAAAAAAGGCCTCGGAAAGCCTGTCTAGTTGGGCGTTGGGCTGCATCTTTGCTGACCTTACAGGTATATAACAAGATCGGCAAGTGATTTCCCAATGTTCAGGCTATGCTTTCTGCAAGTTCCAGGCGAGCCGCTTCCAGCAAGGCATCCCTTTCATTGTCCAGTTCACCGGATTTCACCCGATCCAGCAGCCCTTTGAGCAAATCTCCCATTCCAGGACCTGGAGCCATACCCATTTCCATCAGATCTTTTCCATCAATTTTCAGATCCCGAACCTTCAGCTCTTCTTCCTGCTTGCGGATCTCTTCAATGTGCCGGATCAAGTCTTTGATGGCTCGAGGCAATGCCTGTTTTTTCCCGGACCCTTTTCGATCTGCCAGGCGCAACGCAATCAAATCCTCCAGCTGGGAAGGACTGACCTTCTGCATAAATCGGCGCACCGCTCGATCGCTCCATTCCGAGGTGTAATGGAACATATGGTTTCTGACCAGGAACTTGACTCTCTTTCCAAGGTTGGCATCAAAACCAAAGCGACGCATGATTTTTTCAGTAATGCGTGCACCCACCACCTCATGGTTATGGAAAGTAGCTTCGCCTCCCGGCTGCTCCCGGCGAGTATCGGATTTACCAATGTCATGAAGTAATGCTGCAAGACGCAGTTTTAGAATTGGCTCATCCACTGCATCACAGGCATAGATCAAATGATGAAAAATATCATGCTTATGATATCGATTCTGAGTCAGTCCTTTCCCCTTTGCAAGATCGGGCAAAAACCAATCCAGAGCATTCAATGAATCGAGAATTAAGAATCCATTAGAAGGTCGCGCTCCACATACAATCTTTTGGAAGCATTTGCGGATAAATTTTCTGGATAGATTTTCTGCTTCCTCTTCGGACCAGGCAGTGGCCAGGTCCGCGCGAAACGCCGGATCCAGATCAAAATCTAAAAGTGAAGCTATTCCAGGGATTCGAAGTGTGTCTGATGTTTCAAAAGGTCCTTGAGACAGGGGACGCAACGTTCCAGAAAGATAGTCCGAACGAGCTTGATCCGGACCCACCCAGGAGTTGCCGTCAAAACGCAATAGATCTACGGTGAATTCAAAGTCTGAATCCTCCTGCAAAAATCGCAGATGAAAATCCTCTTTGCATTCTGGAAAAGATACAACCCATTTTCTTTCGGAGTCTGATTCTCCGCTTTCCAGAAATTCATCGATCTCAGACAGGGACACAGCAGACAGCGCCTCCCATTGACCGGGATTGAGACGAAATACAGCTACAGGATTGTGGCTTCTAAAATACTTCAGACTTTCGCCAGACAGATTTGTGGAATCAAAGGGTAAATGAGAATAACGCTCCATCCAATCCAGCAGATAGGATGGCGGATAATAATCTGCATGATCTGAAACAAAAGGTGTCATGGTTCTTTCCTTCCAGGATCTCAGGCTACAGCACATATCCGGAAAATGTCTGTGGGGCTACCAGCTTCCGGACTTTGGAAGTTGGGTGGTTAAGAGCCGCCCGGAGAAATCTAGTTCGAATTACAGGGAGCTTGTCAGTTCAAAAAAGGGTGCCTGGTGCAAAAGAAAAAAAAATCTGGAGTAATGTCGGTTCAGGAAAAGAAAATATTGTCCAGCATCCCATTAAAAAGGTTGCCCTATTCCATTCAACAAAAGGTGTCCTGGTCTGACCTGGATGCATTTGCCCATGTGAATCATACCAAATATCCAGTGTATTTCGAAAATGCTCGTACAGAATTCTTCAGTGAAAGGGATGTCTGGAACACTCAGCAGATCGCGCCTACCGGTCCTGTGGTTCATGAATTGGCGGTACAGTTTCGAAGCCAGGTTCGTTTTCCGGCCACTCTTGAGGTCACCATAGGAATCAGCAAACTGGGAAGCCGAAAGTTTGAAATGATATGCACAATGTGGAATGAAAACGATTGCGTCTGCACAGCCCATGGAGAATTTCTGTGGATTCATTTCGAAAGAGGAATTCCAGTGCGGCTGCCGGCCCGGCTAATTGATGCTCTGAAACCCTTCGCTGTGGATTTTTAATTCCAGGCCTTTTTCCAGGAAGACTCATGCACCATTACAAAGTTCTAATTCATTATCGATTTCGCAGCGTACTGTTTGTAGGTCTCTGTTTGATTCAGACAGCAGGATGCGATGTATGGGGCGGGCCATCCTACACAGTAATCGTAGATCCGGGCCATGGCGGGGCTCCAACAGCGGGCTACGATGACAAATGGGATCCAGTAACTGAGAAATATCTAAGCCCCTATCTGTACGGAATGCGGTACGGCAAATACGAAGAGCATAAAGTGATGCTGGACCTGGCCCGCAGGGTTCATTACTATCTTCAACTAACGGAAAGCGAAAAAGGCTGGGAGGAGTTTCAGGGAATTCTCAGACAGTTTTCCGACCAGAAAGAGTTCACGAGAGTGCGATTCCAATCCGTGATGAGCCGCGAAGAAGGCTGGGAAAAACAGGGTCTGGGAGCAGGACATCCGGATGTGAATGAACCATTCAGGCTCTATGATTTTCCGGATCGAAAAGTCAAAAGCAAAATCATTCCCGGCCGTTTATCGTACATCAATTCTCAGAAACCCTATCTGGTGGTTTCTTTACATATGAATCCGGCCGGACCCGGTAATGAAGGCGGCATGGCTGCCGTTCTGGCTCCGGGCTACAGTACATTTGATCAGCTTCGCAGGATTCATTTGAATAACGAAGATGAGGCACGGTTCGAAGCTCTTCCCTGGTCTGACTACTGGCTCATCAACCAGGCTGGATGGAATCGAATGGAAATTGCCATCGCAGATACCTGGGTCTATTTCCATGGCTTCTGGGTTAAGAAGAATATGAAAGAACCATGGATGGAAAAGAATCGCGGCTTACGCCATAACATGATTCAGTGGAGATACAGAGATCCAAAAGGATGGGTGGAGAAAGCCAGAAAAGGCGGCCCGGGACCTTATTCAATGAAATATTCCCAGTTTCGCGCAGAAGGGCCTTTCTGGGATAGAGAAAAAGCGATGCCAGAACACTGGAGAAGAGAAGCCACTGTGCCTGGAACCTCCATAAAATTCGGAGGGGACAATCACTACGCTTCGAATGAATTGATGCGATTCGTACAGTTTGGTTCCAGAAAGTTGGATGATCGTCTTAACCGGGAAGGGAAAAAGGCCATTCCAGAAATCGTAGATCCATTTGTGAGTACATACAGCCTTCCCACTCTGGTGAATGCAATCGTTGCCTACCTGGAAATCGGGCATCTGGACGTTAAGAAGGACCGTCTCTTTATTTTAAACAATAAAGATATAATCGCTCGAAGTCTGGCCGTAGGAGTCTATTCCCTGTTCGCAGGTCTGGAACTCAAGCCTTACGATGGACCATTCAAACCGGCCAGCAAGCCATTGAACTTCAAGAAATACGAAGAATACGAAAAAGGGAACTATTTCAAACTGGTAACCGAGTAAAGGGAATGCCCGGATTTGCTTTACCCTGGATTGCAGTCTACGAAGTGCATTTTGATTGAAAGCGGCAACCTTTCAGGATTGGAATACAAATATTGTAGCCCGGGGCCCTTCAGGTTATTTCAATTCTTTATCGAAGGCCCGAGGTTCGATCTGGAATTATACCTATGAAAGAATTGGTACGCGGAACCTTTCATCTCCGGGCCCTGATCGATTTCACCTGGGCTATGCCTCAGACTTTGCTGGGTCTGCTATATTCAATTGCTTCGCTTCTGGCCGGAGCTTCCGCTCATGGAATCCCCGGTCATTGCTGTATTATTTCGAACAACCCATTAATGCCTTCTTACACCGGTGTATCCCTGGGACCCTTTCTTCTGGGTGGTCCGGGCTTTAATTCCTGGCCGCATGAGTACGGGCATACCTATCAAAGTCGCATCCTGGGACCTCTGTACCTGATCGTAATTGGAATTCCAAGTATACTCAGCGCATCTTTGCGGCCGGGCAAACATGGCCAGCTTTATACAGAGCGATGGGCCAATTCCATGTTACCGGAGGGGAGTCTGGCTCATCAAATGGAAAGCCTGGCCAGAAAAACTGGACAACCATCAAAAACGGTCTGAACTACAGAAAGTCGCTTGCAGCCCGGAATTTTTTACCGGGCTGGTAAAGCCAGGGCAACAGCGTATCTAACGCCCCTGGTCGGATTTACAACTT
Organism: Leptospiraceae bacterium; assembly: GCA_040217195.1. GTDB lineage: Bacteria > Spirochaetota > Leptospiria > Leptospirales > Leptonemataceae > UBA3465. The sequence continues at coordinate 95,119 of JAVJNR010000007.1, forward strand.
CAGCGGCAGGCCATCCAGACAGTAGCTCAACCAGCTAGAGAGAGCATCAGCCGCAAAGAGCAAATCTATTCGTAGATGATCTCGTAGGTGAGGTCCGCAGTCTTTTTTACCATTGCAGAAACTCCGCAATACTGTTCCTGGGAAAGCTTCACTGCTCGTTCAATCTTTTCTGGATCTGCACCCTTGCTGAATATGTACTTCATCTTGATGGTCTTGAATACCTTGGGATGTTCATCGGTCTGATCCGCTTCTACCTCGATTCGCATGGAATCCACGTCGATTCGCATCTTTCTTAGAATTCCAACGATATCCATGGCGGTGCAACCGGCCAGGCCTGATAGTACCGCCTCTTTAGGAGTCTGGGCACTATCATCCCCGCCGGACGTCTCATAAGTATCCATTTCCATGGTATGGCCCCGGTCATTGGTGGCCTCCATTTTCATTTTTCCTTTGTAATCCAGGGTTACTTGCATGGCCCGAGAATCTTTCCCGGCATTCTGCGGTCAACAGCCATCGAATGCGTCCTCAACCTCCAGCGGGCGGATTTCAGGCACGATTTGCGCTCAATCAGAATGCCAGAGCATGCAACTGAATGTCCGATTAATACAATCCAGGCTAGCTTCCGATTCCCCAAGTAACGGATGTACCACTGATTTGTTTCCGGATCCGGCTTCTATGCGAAGTATTTCGTTTTTTTCCAGTATCGAAGCGAATGCCACTTAAACCGGTTGACATATAGAAAAATCAGGATTAAATCCTCCCACCCGATTGAAGGCTTTCGAGCTTTTGAAACCCTGGAGGAAAAGAATGAACAAAGCAGGAATCGCATTAACGATTCTACTGGCTGGCCTGCTGGCAGCCTGTGGCCTAAAATCTGAAGGCACAAAATTGACTCCCATTGTAGAAGGCGAAGACGCGGCCGTGGGAAAAGAATTCGCCTTAACTCTTGAACATAAGAATGTTTTTTACACATCCGGAGATCGAGTGTATCTCTGGGGCGAAGATGACGATGGAAATCGAATTAGCATCTATTTTACGCCGGAGCAAAAACCCAAAATCTATAACCTGGATCCAGGTAGCGAATATATCTACAAATTCAAGGTGACCAAAGGTGGAAAGTACTCCGATGCAGATTTGATCGAAGTAGCTGATCTGGAAGGCAGCACCATAAGCGATACAATCGATGTTCCGGACACTTCAATGAGAGTTCCTTTTTTAGATGGCACAGATGGATTTGGAAAGGAATACACGGTAAAGGCAAAGTATAGAAGCAATACGGAAAAGGACGATGGAACTCGCATCGCCTATTTTAGCGATCCGGATGGATACCAGTTCTCTCTGGTAGGCTCCTATCCGGAAGAAATGCATGAGCAAATTGATGCACTGGAAAGAAAAGAGTACCTGGTAAAGATAAAGCGGGCCAGCGAGTTGCGCGGTGGTCTGCAAGGTGAGATCCTGGAAGTAAAACCGGTAGAATAAAGCATCTGAACCGGAGCCGCCGGTTCGCCGGCGGCGTCTTTTTTCTGAGGGTAACTCTTGAATCCCCGGATTCAGAATACCGTAAGCCTCCCTGCGCCAGGCATTCCCAAAACTTTTCTGCTCCTATCTATTGGTCATTGGTCCGGCGATTTTGCTTTCATACTATTGAACGGGTGAATCTAAAAGTGGCCCCTTTCTTCAAACCTTTTCGTTCTTCCAGACCCAGTTTACAGAAGGCTCTTCTTCCAGTGCAGGGCGAGCCAGAAGATACCCCTGCAGTAGATCCACACCGGCATCTTGAAGAAATTTCGCTTCTTCCGCTTCTTCGATGCCTTCCGCCACAAGTAATAGATTAAGGTCGGCGGCCAGGGAAATTAAGTTCTTTAGGATCATTTGTTTGGGATTGAAGTTATGAATTCCTGAAACCAGAGTACGATCCAGTTTCACGATGTCTGGCTGGAATTGAGTGAGAAGTCGCAGATCAGAGTACCCGGCCCCAAAATCGTCCAGGGCCGTCTTAAATCCCTGGCTTCTATATTCTTTCAGGATCCCAAGTAGATGATCTGGATCGGATATTTGCTCCTGTTCGCTAAATTCAAAAATTAGCCTTCGGGTATCAAAACCGAATCGAGCTGATGCCTCCAGGGTGGCCTGTATACATGTTTCGGGTTTATAGACTGCATTCGGAAGGAAGTTGATACTCAGATCTCCCTGGATGCCAATCCTGGAAGCTGTTTCAATGGCTTTAACCCGGGCCGTTTGATCGAACCGGTACATGTTCTCTGGGTTCACCTGATTCAGAACAAAGGCGGCTCCTTCGCCATTCGGGCCACGACACAGAGCTTCCTGAGCATAGACTTTTTGCTGACCGATGCTGACGATGGGCTGAAAGGCCATCCGAAATTCAAAAGGCAGATCAGCTCCGTCAAGGCAGGCCTGGCATTTTATGGGCTGAAAATTCTCTATCATTTTTGGTTTTCGAGTCTTTAGGAGCCTGGTGGCTCGCAGACAATAGAAGACAGGGTTGATGGCTCAGCTACATATTTTTTGAAGCCATTAACAATTCATTAACCATTACATGCTAATCTTATCCTATCTCAATACAAGGAGCCAAGGATGAAGAGATTTTTCAAGAAAAGAAGGTTCATGGGTCTAATGGCCGGACTGCTTACCCTGGGACTGGTGGGAGCCTGCGGTCGACCACACTGGCATGACAAAAAGGACCCGGCAGAAATGGCTGAGAAGATAGCCGACCGAGTGGCAGACAAACTGGATCTGAGTGAAAAGCAGGAATCGGAAACCAGGCAGCTTGCTCTGGAAATTCTGGAATCCGGCAAGGACCTCCGAAGCCATCGGCAACAGATGCTGGAGGAACTGGAAAAGCAATTCTCCAGCGAACAGTTCAATCCAGATTCGTTGAATCAAATGTCCGAAAAGTCCGAAGCGGAATTCAAGAAATTTCGTACAACCCTGGTACAGAACATGGGCCGTTTCCATGCACTTCTGACTCCAGAACAAAAGAAGGAAGCGACCGAACGGATTTCAGAAATCCGGGAGCGATTCCATCGTTAGGAAAAATGCTGTACCCGGCCTCGGCCGGGTACATACTTATTAAACAATGAGCGGATCCAGGCGCAATGTCCTTCTGGTGGAGGATGATCGCAAAATCACAGAGCTGTTAACCGAGTATCTTTCCGGTTTTGACTTCCAGGTAATTTCCACAGCATCTCCCAGTCAGGCAAGGAAGCATCTCGCCAGCGGAAAGATGCATATTATGATTCTGGATGTAATGCTTCCCCAGGAGGATGGATTTTCCCTTCTGAGAGATGTAAGACCCGGGCTAGATATTCCGGTGATCATGCTCACAGCCAGAGGAGACCTTACGGATCGAGTTGTGGGCCTGGAGCTGGGCGCTGATGACTACATGTCCAAACCGTTTGAGCCCAGGGAATTGATCGCACGAATGAGGGCCCTTTTGCGAAGAAGCGAAGCCAGAAGCAAGGATCCCTCGGACACTTTAAAGTATCTGGCAGGTAGCCTGGAGCTAAACACACAGAGCCGCTCTGTAATTCTAGATGGAAAAGAGTTACCGTTTACGACCATGGAGTTCGATATCCTGGAGTGTTTAATGGCTAACCGCGGCATTGTACTTTCCAGAGATCGACTGACCGAAATGATCCACGGCGAAGAGTTCGAGCCTTTTAATCGAACCATAGACATTCTAATAAGCAGGATTCGAAATAAGCTAAAAGATAGTCCGGATAAGCCAAAATACATTCGCACAGTTAGAGGAGCAGGATATCTGTTTCTGGTAAACAGAAAAGACTAGAGAAACTATGAAACAGGAGTTGAACACGCTAACTGGACGCTGGATCCATTCCAGAAACAGGCATTCCATATTCCTTAAATTAATTGGAATATTTCTACTGGCCGGCCTGCTGCTGAATCTACTGGGGTTTGCATTCTTTCGTCTGGGCAAAGCATGGCAGGAAGAAAATCAACTGGAAAACACGGTGCTATATCTACTGGAATCTACCATTGTGCGAATGGGAGAACCTCCCACTGTGGACGAAGCTCAAAACTTACTGCGATCCCATGGGCTGGCACTGGCATTCTCCACCGATGAAAATGCGATACGACCCTCACCATCAAGCCCGGGTATGCGAGACCTGGACGGCCAGCCATCCGCCACGGTAGAAAAGGAATTCAACTTGCTTCCATTTGACATTGAGTTCGACGAGGATTTCTTTTCTGACTCGGGAAACGAGCTGGACATTCATCGAGGAAAATTGATGGCGCGTATCCATCGAGCGGAAGGTACCTACTGGATTCAGTACTCTCTGGGTGAAATGGACCATGGTGCCTGGGGAATCTTAGGATTCTTGATCAGCCTCTCCACAGTAATGCTCCTTACCTACTACCTGATGCGAAAAACACTGAAACCTTTAAAGCATCTAATGACTGGAGTGCAGGAAACATCCAGGGGAAACCTGGATTATCGCATTGAAGTGCATCGAAAAGATGAGCTGGGCAAGCTGGCCTCTGTCTATAACGAAATGCAAGAAAAGATTCAGTCCATGCTGGAATCCAGACGTCAGCTCCTGCTGGATGTGAGCCATGAGATTCGTACACCGCTGACTCGTATGAAACTTTCTCTGGAATTCATTCCTTCATCGAACCGTACTGCAGCCCTGAAAGAAGAAATTGAACTTCTGGATACAATGTTAACGGAAGTCCTGGAGAACGAACGACTGAGTAGTCTACATGGCGCTCTTCAAAAGGAAAATTTAAATCTGGCAAGTACATTGAAAAAGAACATTCAAAGATTCCAGGCAGCCGGGTTTCCAATTCAACAGCAGCTTCCGGATCTACGGCTGAATCATGATCCTGCGCGCCTGGGCATTGCTATCCAGAATCTGCTGGAAAATGCAATTCGACATACGGATCCAGAGGACCGAAAAATTTCCATTACTCTTATCCCGGAAGGTTCAGGGGCCCGAATTTTGGTGCAGGACAATGGAGGGGGAATTCCAGACTCAGAAAGAAATAGCATATTCGAACCATTTTACAGGCGACCATCCAGTTCCCGGGGGTTTGGCCTGGGCCTCAGTCTGGTGCATCGAATTATTGAATCCCATGAAGGGACCATCGAGCTGGATTCGAGCGGTTCAGCGGGCACCACATTCATCATCTGGCTCCCGGGCACTGATTCCAGGGGCCAAAAACCCGGCACTGAGAGTTAAGGACGGAAATCTGAAATTTAAGGCCGCAAAGCCGGAGCCGGAGCCGGAGCCGGCAGAAGCCTGAATGAGTTACAGGTACTGAAAAAGCCCCTGGATCAGCCTCCCTACTTATAGGTACGAAGAACCTCTTTGACTCCACTCACATAGCTGGCACCAAAAATATTTACATGAACCAGTAGCGGATACAGCTGGAAGAAAGGTACCCTTTCTCCAGCGCCAGGAGGAAGGCCCAGCATTTCAAAGGTCTCTTTGCCCATATCAAAAGGAGCACCGAATAGTTGAAGCATGGCCAGATCCTGTTCCGGATGGGAACAGGCCACCGATGGATCGATAAAATAGGTCTGACCTTCGGAAGAAACAATTACATTTCCAGACCATAGATCGCCATGTACCAGTCTGGGGCCCAGTTCATCCAGCTTCCAGGATTCGCTCAATTTGAAGACCAGGTTCTCCATGGTTTTTCGATCGGAAGTCTTTAAGAAGCCCTTTTGAATGGCAAGAACGGCCTGAGGTAGAATACGATCCTGCCACCAGAAATCGGCAAAGCTGTTATGCCAGGCATTGGGCTGCTCCAGATTTCCTATGAAGTTACCTTCTTTCCAGCCGTAGGAAGTCTGTCTCTCTCCATAAAGAGCCCGGAGGTTCGCTTCAAAGGTTGCCTGACCGGCTCGCTTGGATCCTGTTTCCACAAAATCCATGATTAGAAAGCTTCGCCCTCTTGATTCAATCAATCCATGGGTTTTAGGAACAGCACAACCGGTTTGACCCAGAGCTCGAAGACCATCCGCTTCCAGTTCTCCCATCTTAGCAGAGTCCACCTGCTTAACAATGTAACTACGATAGGTTTTCTTATCTCGACGAATGTCCGCTCTAAAAAGCGTAAATAATCCCTGAGACTGATGACGAATCAGAATTTCATCTTTGGCATCCACCAGCTTCTTTTCCAGAAGCTCTTGCTTGATTAATGTGTCTTCGGCCACAACCATGTACTGTACGCGAAGATAATGCAGAAGGCCGCACTGACAACCGTTTTCGTTTGCTCAAGGTTGCTGCAGAATAGATTCTCAGTCCGTAGCTGGCGGAGCCGGATGAAGCGGACGAACTTTGTCATGGTAGGCCTGAAAAACATCGTTAAAGCGCAGATATCCCAGGATGGTTCCAGTTTTGTCGATTATGGCGAACTTATCTACTTCAGAATGCATCAGAACCCTTAAAGCACGGGCCAAAGTATCATCCGGAGTTAGTGGCGGTACAGTATCCAGCACATCTTCGACGGTGATCAGGTTTCGAATAGCACCGGTATGCCTGGAATGATGGACTCTCTTCAAGGAACAGATGCCTCTGTATTTGCTTTCGCTATCAATGACTACAAAGTCACTGGCCTGTATTTCATGGGCTCGGTCTTCAAGATCTGCAAGAAGCAAATGGTTTTCGCATACAGCTCTGGTTCTAAACTCTGAAAAAACATCCCTGATCTTCAACGAATCCAGAATATCCAGATTCATATCGTAGTAATGGGCCGGAGATTCGAAACGGTTCTTCATCTGACCCCGATACACGGACCACTTATGGGACAATACTGATGCTATGATAGAGACAATCATTAGAGGTGGCAACAATGCATAGCTTCCGATAATGTCGCATACGGTAATCATACCGGCCATGGGGGCTCCAGCCACTCCGCTAAAAAAACCAGCCATCCCCACCAGAATGAAAGAAGGTACAGATATATCCAGACCGGGAAACCAGTAGCTTGTGAGAGTTCCCACAGCCCCTCCAAGCATTCCTCCAATAAAAAGAGAAGGTGCGAATATGCCCCCGGATCCTCCGCTGGCCACGGTAAAGGACGTAGTAACGATTTTTAGCAATGCAATCAGTAGAAAGAAACCTGCGATGGCCAGCGGATCTGCTGCCAGGCCCTGAATATCATCTGGATTTCCCAGGCCACCGGATCCATCCGGATCCGCAGCCAAGAATGGATTCTTCCCAAGTATGATCTGCTGCATAAAACCCAGACCGGAGCCGTACACTTCGGGAAAGAAAACTCCGATGAGGCCAACCATCATTCCACCCAGAGCAGGCTTCCAGACCGGATGAACTCGAATGGTGGAAAAAGTATCCCGGACATAGTTAAAGAATACAGTGAACAAATAACCGATTCCAGTGCAGGCAAGTCCAAGAATGAAATAGAATACCAGTTCATGGTAGTGCTGCAAAGAGACCTCGGGCACAGCAAAAATGGAGCTCTGGTCTCCGGCCGCCCGAGCCACAAGGTAGGCAGTGACGGAAGATAGAATACAGGGTATCAAGGAATCACTTTCAATGTCTTCTCTATAGACAACCTCCACCGCAGTCAGAGCGCCACCCAGGGGAGCTCGAAACACGGCCCCCAGCCCTCCAGCGATGCCTGCAAGCATCAGAGTCCTGCGAGCTCGGGCGCCTGCACCCACCACCCGGGCTATGGCTGAACCTATACCACCACCAATCTGCATAATGGGGCCTTCCGGACCGGCACTACCGCCAGACGACACAGTGAAGATCGTAGCCAGAGATTTATATAGAGGAATTCTTGAGGAAACCTTGCCTTCTTTCCGGTGAAAGGCTTCAATCATTGTATCCGTGCCGCTACCGGCTGCATCTCTGGATACAAAGTGAACCAGAAGCCCGCAGAGTAATCCTCCGGCCACTGGAAGTAGCATCATCATCCATGGATTAAAGGCCACAACAGGAGTGCCGCCAATTGGATGCTCTCCTGCAGGATAGGTACGATGAAGTCCTACAAGATAGTCGAAAGTAAAATGCTCGGCATAGGACAGAGCCAAATGGAAGAGTACAGCGCCGGCCCCGGTGGCAAGGCCGATCAGAATAGAATACATGTATACTCTTCTGGGGTTGCGAATGCCCATCAGAGCCCGAAACTGATGAAGCCATGGATTTGAATCGGGCATAATTACAGGTCTTTTTCAGGGCTTCCGAGTATCAATTGTTTTGGAAATAGAAACGAAATTTAACAACCGCATCCAGGGCCTGGCAAACCGCATCCATGAAGGATTCAATGAACTCTCTATTGAAGAGGCCCGCAAAGAGCTTCTATTGTGGATTTCCTGGACCCAGGGAATTAATGCACTGAAACTAAGACTGAGTCCTCCGAATCTAGATGAGACAACCTGGCAGGAAGTTGAGATATTTGCAGAGAAACGCAGCCAGGGAATTCCATTCGCCTACATCATGGGTAAAACGGAGTTCTATGGATTGGAACTGACCATCGGCCCTGGAGTGTTGATTCCCAGACCGGAGACCGAAGAACTGGTAGAGATAGCCCTTGAGTGGCTGGAGAAACACATTCAGAGTGGAATGCCGGAAATCAGAATACTGGATCTTTGCACAGGTAGCGGATGTATTGCCGTTGCCATCGGGCATACCCTGCAGGAGCGGATTCGAAACCAGAAACTTCCATCAGTGAAGCTTACTATTTCCCTTTCCGATTCTTCCAGCCAGGCACTGAATTACGCCAGAGCCAATGCAAATCGCTATGGCTCTTCTGAACTGGAATTCCGAATGTTTCAGGGAGATATGATGAATCCGTTTAAGGAGCAGGATGCCTCTGCTTTTGATCTGATCGTCTGTAATCCGCCCTATGTTCATCCAGATGAGACGTCTGCCCTTTCTGCAGAAACGTATATGCATGAACCCGCAGAGGCCTTATTTCATCCCGATCCACCGGCACTTTATTTACAAATACTTAAGCAATGCATGGAATTCTTGAATGCAGATGGATTGATCATTCTGGAACTTTCTCCTTTCATCTCGGAAGCGGTCCTCTCAATGTGCGAGCAAGAGTTTCCTGAATGTTACTATAGAATTGAGTCCGATCTTTCAGGCAAGGATCGCTTTCTGATTTTTGCTTGTAAGCCCCGTCGATAAGCGAAACAACAAGCCAATGAGAAAGAAATTCATAGCCGGTAACTGGAAAATGAATCTGGTGCCTAGCGCTGCAGGAAAACTGGCCCAGGAATTGAAATCCAGCCTTACAGGTTCAGAATCTGCTGAGATCGCCGTTTGCCCCACCTATGTGGCTTTGCCAGCGGTCCTGGATGTATTGAAAGGATCAGGAATCTCCGTCGGTGCTCAGGACATGCACTGGGAAGATCAGGGTGCTTTTACCGGAAAGATTTCCCACGATATGCTAACAGACCTGGGATGCACTTATGTAATCCTGGGGCATAGCGAACAAAGACAGTACTTTAATGAAACCGATGAATCAGTGAACAAGAAAACCCGGAAAGCTCTGGAAAATGGACTGAAGCCTATTTTATGCGTGGGCGAAACACTGGAAGAAAGGGAAGCCAATAAGACCACCGAAGTGGTGGAAAGACAGATTCTTGGAGCACTTCAGGGAATATCAGATCTAAAGGATACGGTTATAGCCTACGAACCTGTCTGGGCTATTGGCACCGGAAAGAATGCAACTCCTGAAATGGCACAGAAAGTTCACTCCATGATCCGAGAAAAGCTAAACCAGATGTATGCAGGCAAAGCGAATGAAACTCGCATTCTCTATGGAGGCTCTATGAAGCCAGACAATGCAGAGGGACTTCTTAAGATGGAAGATATTGACGGTGGCCTGATCGGCGGCGCTTCTCTGAAAGCAGATGCATTCTTCGGAATTATCAAGGCTGCAAATTCTTGATCTTTCTTTTTTCTTCCGCTTCCTGGCCCGGGCCTGAGTCCGATTCCCAGGGAAGCGGATGGAAGCTCATACTTCCGGTCATCTGATTTCCTACCCATAACCGATTATCATCGATTCCAAAAGATTGCATAGGATATAGAAATTCCCGGCCCAGGATTTCATGCATTCTCTGAGCCCAGGGTGCTGGAACCACGGTTCTGTAGAAACCGATTCTAGATCTATGGCTTGCTACAGAGAAGAGGTCCGAGTCAATGAATACCAGATTTACCGGACCATCCATAAGAATCAGAGTGTGAGCTTTTCCCGGGAAATCATTACGCCAGGATTCCATAAATGGCTGAAGCTGATTCCACTCCAGGGATGATTTTCGCAGATCCGCATGCAGCCAGAGAAAGAACCGATCCTCCTTATACTTCTTAAAGAGAGTTCTTGAATCGCGTAAAAACCCCAGGGCTGCATCCAGGTCGGTAGGATCAAGTCCACCCGTGGGCCTGCGGTCTTCTCCGGACTCTGAATCGCCAAATGGAATGGAAACCGGTTCTAGAATCTGGCACCCTTCATCCAGCCGCGAAGGATGAGTATGGTTGAAATAATCTCCATTGCCGGTACAAATAGTGCGAAATCCACGATCCACAAATTCGGAAAGCAAGGAACGATTTTCCGTTCTGGCTACTGGATCCGTTCCATGAAGCAGATTGCGCACGGCCCAGGAAATCTCATTGGAGCTCAGCACGGATAGCGCTGCAATTTGAGGTCTTGAAACAAAGGCTCTTTCTGGCAATACCAGAGTCAGTAATCTTTGCCCATCTACTTTTTCTATGTGTATACGATCCTGTGTTTCTGGATTTTCAATATCATCCTCCGGGCTACGCAAAGTATTCTTTTCTTTTATTGAAATAAAGTCTGCGCGAATGGAAGGATTGGAGTCATCCGGATCATCACCGGGGTAGGAAGAATTTCCATCTCGATCTCTATCCAGGAAAGCAGCAAAGAAAGTTAACGCTTCGCCGGTTAGTGAACTCTTAAGCGCCGCCCTGGAGAGCGATCCGTTGTTCAGTACATAACTTAAAAGGATGAATTGTCCAACAAGAAGCGGCAATAGAAGGATTGCTGTTATATTTGAAGATTCTTTTCCTTCTGCATCCCGACTGAGCATGAGCCCGGAAACCCACCAGTGCACCGCCAGGAAGATGGAAAGCAAAGACGGAATTTCACCGGGAAATGGTGGATACCAGGTTTCTATAGCAAAATGCAGGGCCACCATCCCCGGAATAAGGAAAAAGGCAAAATAAGACATTCCATAAGGCACCGGGAATGTTTCATACTCCGGCGACAGTGCAAGTCTTCGGCGGCTCTGAAGAAACAGGAAGATTAGAAGCGAAAGTACCAGAGAATAAAGAGTGAACGTTGCATATTTCTCAAATCCGGAATCGGGCACCACAGAAGCCGGAAGTAACAGAAATCTAGCGCCCAGTACGGCGGCCAATAGAAAGGTTGCATTCATTCCCCGAAACAATGGAAATATGAAAATCAATGCCAGAAATGCAATGAGGGCCGCAGAAAGAAGCACCGAGTGGACGGCCAGTTCCGGTAGAACTGGTCCCTCAGAAATTAGGCCGGACCATCGAATCAACGGCTCTGCAGTTAGCAAAAAGATACAGATCCCGGGAGAAGCAAAGTTCCAGAAATGCTCCACCCGAAGCAACAGTGCTCCCGGAATACGGACCAGCTGGAAATAGATTTCCAGAATGAGCCCTGCAAATAGTAGAAATAGCAAGGAAATCAGAAGACCGGCCAGGGTCAGATTGCCGGTATCACCGGTGGGAGCCATATCGATACCCAGCCAGAAAGCCACTGGCAGGGAAGCGCCAAGCAGGGATAAACCCAGGGCTTTAAAAGTGCGGATAGCTCTTCCTTTTAAGATACCGTCGAATAGAAGTCTGGTTGAGCTAAGTTGCACCTTGGAGTCATAATCGGTCTGAATCTGAATTTCCTGCACAACAGAGCAGAATGGTGGTCAATACCCCCAGGGGGTTTTAAATTGATTGTAGCGACCAGTAAAACATGAGAAAAGGTCCCTCAAATTCGGTTGTCTTGACAGAGCCACTGTATGTCCTCCGAATTCTGCGAACCAATTCCCCACGGTAAGCCCATATGAAAAACGTAGATCAAGATTCATTTCAAACAGAAGTTATTGAGAAGTCCCGTTCGATCCCGGTGCTGGTGGATTTCTGGGCTCCCTGGTGCGGTCCCTGCCGCATGCTGGGACCGGTTCTGGAAAAACTGGAACAGGAATTCAATGGATGGCAGCTGGTGAAAGTCAATACAGATGAAGAACCTGGACTGGCCGGCGCCTACAATGTGTCCGGGATTCCCCATTGTGTGCTTTTTAGCGGCGGTGAGCCCGTAGATCAATTCACCGGAGCCCTGCCAGAGCATATGTTAAAGGAATTTCTATCCAGGCATGTAAAGGATGAAGATATGCAAAAACTGGATGAACTGGCTCAGAGCGATCCGGTTGCAGCGGCCAGACAAATTCTGGAAATGCCATCCATCGGTCAGAATCACAGCCCAGTATTATGGAAGGCAGTGAAAGCAATGTTGCAGCAGGGAAACACAGATGACCTGAAAGAAACTCTAGAAGCCATCAATTCTGCCGAACTTGTAAATGAAAAGACTGCGATTTTGAATGTACTCTCGAATGAGCCTTCCGCCGAAGATTTACAGAATCTTGGAAAACTCTCTGGAACCGAGAAAGAAATTCGTGATGTGCTTGACCGATTCATGGAATCTCTCGAAAGAAATAAAGGAAAGCAAGAAAAAGAGACATTGATCGCCAGCTTTCATCTGCTGGGTCAGAACAATCCCCTGGTAACCGAGTATCGCAAGAAAATGGCCAGGATTCTGTTCTAGTCCCCTGGCACTATTCGCAGATTGGAACCTCGCTAACCCTCCCTTCCATCCCAGGAGCAAAAGCAATATGGAATCGAACAACTCCTCAGCACTATCTATACTATTTGTTTGTCACGGCAATATTTGCCGATCACCGGCGGCTGAAGGTGCATTGCGTCACCTCATCAAAAGCCTGGGCTTTGAGAATCGAGTTAGAGTGGACTCGGCCGGTACCAGTGCCTATCACATCGGCGAAATCCCGCACCCCGATACACGAAAGGCCGCCGCAGAAGCAGGGATCAAGCTTGAACATCGCGCTCGTCAGTTCACTGCCTTTGACCTGGAAAGATTCGATTACATACTGGCCATGGACCGACACAATTACGAAGATGTATTGGCTGCCGCGTCCAGCAAAGAAGAGCAAGACCGGATCTATATGTACCGTAAGTTCGATCCAGAGGTTGAAGGCTCCCGAATCCCCGACGTGCCAGACCCTTACTATGGCGGATTCGCCGGTTTCCGGGAAGTGCAATCTATTGTTGAGCGCACATCGGAGAGCATTCTGGAATGGCTTCGCGCAATGGAGCCTGTAGCTCAGCAACGGAAATAGTTGCCCGAATCCTCCCGTTTCTGAATTCTACCGGTAATCATGCCGGAAGACACCCAACATGAGTTCCAGCTGCTCAGACAGGAGCAGGTGCGTTTGCTCAGAACTATCAATCATGATATAAAGAGTCCTCTGTATGCTATTAAGAGTCTCACGGAAATGTTCGCTGAGAATCCTGGTTCCTTTAATGCAGAAGAGCTAAACACTATGGCTGTGGAAATAAACCGTTCCGTTTCCGGGATGGGCGAAATTCTGGACAGCCTGCTTCGCTGGATGACCTATCAAAAAGAACGCTACGACGCCAATTTAGAAAGGCAGGACGTAGATGAACAAATATTTGCTGCCATGGGCCTGGTAAAACCGCAGGCAGATCTAAGAAGTATTTCTATGGACTTTTCTGGTTCCGAGCAGATCGTCATAGGTATAGAAAAAGCGGTTCAAAAATGCATTCAGATACTTCTGGAAAATGCGATCAAGTTCTCTCCTGATAATTCGAAAATTGAAATTCGCACCGAACCCGGATCGCAGCAAGGTTTAATTCGCATTCAGGTCCAGGATCAAGGCCGGGGACTTTCCGAAAAAGCGCGGAACCAGTTGTTTAATCTGGAAGAAAGGATCGTTTCAGAAGGAGTGAGGGGCGAAAAAGGGGCAGGACTTGGACTACTAATGGCTCAGGACATTTTGAAACGCTCATCAGGGACCCTTGGAGCAGGAGAGGCGGAGCATGGCGCAATCTTCTATTTTGAATTACCTCTGGCTGGAGACAATATATGAATCATATTCGGATTTGCGAAGTGGGGCCCAGAGATGGTCTGCAAAACGAAAAGACTATTATTTCTGCAGAAGATAAGATTCGCTTCATAGAATTGCTGGCTGCAAGCGGCATAGAGGAGCTGGAATCTACCTCATTTGTAAGACCAGGAGTGATCCCTCAGCTTTCGGATGCAGAGCAGGTATTTGCCTCCGTCTCCCATTTACAGGAAACGCTAAACCTGCCGGTACTAGTGCCCAACGTAAAAGGTCTGGTACGGGCGTTGGAAGCTGGTGTGCGAAGCGTGGCAGTATTTACAGCTACCAGCAATACCTTTACTCAAAAAAATACCAATGCAACTGTAGATGAGAGCCTCAATAGAATTCGAGAAATCATGTCCGAGTTGCATGGAACGGCCATACGAGTTCGGGGATACATCAGCACTGTGGTGGACTGTCCATACGAAGGACTGCAGGATCCACAAAAATCCGCACAAATTGCTGCAGAGCTTCTGGAAATGGGATGCTTCGAGATATCTCTGGGGGAAACGATAGGTACAGCAGTTCCCTCGGATATCCAGCGTCTGCTGGAAGCGGTGCTCAAAATTGCGCCGGCCGACAAGTTAGCCGGTCATTTTCATGATACCAGAGGCACGGCGCTGGCCAATGTAATGGCCGGCGTGGATATGGGGATTCGATCTTTCGATGCAAGTGCAGGAGGAATGGGCGGTTGTCCCTATGCGCCCGGCGCTGCAGGCAATGTGGCCACGGAAGATGTAGTCTATGCACTTCATCGCTCGGGCTACAATACTGGAATCGATTTAGATAAACTATGCGAAGCCACGTCCTTCATAGAGCAATGCGTTGGCCGGCCATCCACCTCCAGGGTGTACCAGGCTCTGAAAGCCTCAGCCCTAAAATAAGCCCGGACTACGAAGGAAAAAGAAATCCTCCGCGATTGGTATTCGCATATTTATTGAAAGAAAATGAAAACAGTACAGAGCATCAAAGAGATGAGAGAGTCCCTGAAGGATTGTAGGTTTCAGGGAAAGAGCATTGGACTTGTACCTACAATGGGATTTCTGCATGAAGGCCATATAAGTTTGATACGTCAAAGTCAGAAAGAATGCGACTCCACTGTTGTAAGTATATTTGTAAATCCCACTCAGTTTAATGACCCTTCTGACTACGAGAACTATCCTGTGGACTTGAAACAGGACCTGGATGCTCTGGAAAAGGAAGGCGTGGACTTTGTATTTCTGCCGCATCCGGATGAGATGTACCCTCCAGGCAGACTGGCGCTGAAGATGGCCATTCCGGAACTAACCGGAAACCTTTGCGGCTTGCATCGGCCCGGGCATTTTGATGGAGTGCTTCTGGTGGTTTCGAAATTCTTCAATATAGTGCAGCCTCAGAAATCCTACTTCGGACTAAAAGATTATCAGCAATTTCTGGTAATCCGCACCATGGCCCGGGCTCTGGATTTCCCTCTGGAGGTAATCGGCTGCGAAACAGTTCGAGAAGAAGATGGACTGGCCATGAGTTCTCGAAATGCACGACTTTCCAGCAAAGCCAGGGAGCATGCAGCCTTAATCCCCAGAGCCCTGAATCTGGTGCAGAAGACACTGAATGACAGAAGAGGACAATATGCGGTTAACTGCAGAGAACTCTGCGAAATTGCCTGGGACGTCATTGAGTCCGGCACCCACAATAAAGTAGAGTACATGGAAATTGTAGATCCAGACAACCTGCAAAAGCTGGAGGAAATCCAGAAGGACCGGACTGCCAGGATCGCCACGGCTGTATTCTGCGACGATGTACGTTTAATCGATAATCGACCTCTCCAATTCTGATTGACCGATGTTTATTCTATCCCATGGTTCGCCATGCGCTTGAAGACTATTCTAATCATTCTGGCAGCCCTGCCATTTATTCTGATTGCACTGTTCTTTCTGTACAGCTTTCTACTGAGCCCACCTGGATCAGGCCAGGATTTGAGTCGTGAAAGAGGTATACCGTTTCCGGCATTGATGGCCCACCGAGGTGCATCCGGTCTTGCTCCTGAAGAAACACGTCCGGCCTATCTGCTTGCCCGAGAACTGGGAGCGGATTACCTGGAAGCGGACATTCAGCGCACGAAAGATGGAGTTTTGATTGCTCTGCATGATGATGACCTTAGCAGAACCACAAATATCGAAGAAGTGTTTCCCGAAAGAGCCAGGGATACCGTGGATACATTTACGTATGCAGAACTCATGCAATTGGACGCTGGTTCCTGGTTCAACGAATCCCGTCCTGAATGGGCCAGGCCATCTTTTGTAGGTCTGAAGATACTGACCCTGGAAGAACTGATTGATATATCAGAAGGTGGATACCACAAACCAGGACTTTATCTGGAAACAAAGTCGCCAGAGCGATTTCCAGGAATAGAAAAGCAAATTGTAGATATGCTTACCCGACGAGGCTGGATTGGAAATGAGCAGCCAATCGAAAGCGAAGAGTCTTCTCTGGAAGAAACACCGCTGGATGCGCCGGATCGAGTTTCCGTTCGCAGTATGCCAGGTCGCATCATCGTGCAGTCCTTTTCCGTGGAAAGTCTGGAAATATTCAAGGAGCTTGCACCTTCGGTTCCGCGAGTCTTTCTCTTCGGCCAGGAAACGGTAGAGCAAGCCGGCAGCTTTGAATCAGTACTGGAAGAAGCTCTGTCTGTGCAGGCCAATGCGGGCCCTTCTGGCTACATGGCCTGGCCCTGGTACACAAGCAAGATACATGCACGTGGAATGATCGTTCATTATTATACAATCAATCAATCCTGGCAAATGTGGCTCATCAATCAATTTGGTGCCGATGGAATCTTCACAGATCGCATTGACCTGGCTCTGGATTACTTTGGACGCCTGGAAGAGCCCAACCTGGAAGAGTACTTCACCAGAATTGAATACTGATCTTATCCAGAGAGCAGGAGAAATAAATACCTCCTGCTCTCCAACATGGCGCAAACAATTCGAAAACAATTCTATCTCAAAGCTGGTTAGAATTAGTTACCTTTAACTCGCCTCAATCCCTGCATCAAATACGCGAAACGAAGCGAAATGCAATTGCGATAAGCATACTGTCACTGACTCGGGCAAGTTACCATGGGCAGCCATAGATCCTGGATTCTTACAGACCATCGATCAATATAGACTTTCGCATCCCCGAAATCGATTCATCATTAATATTAGAAAAAAAGTCCTTGCCACTACAAAAATAAAGATATAGCCTACTGAGTATCCCTCACTTCGCGTGCCGGAGGCCCGCATGAAAAAAATCGAAGCAATCATTAAGCCGTTCAAACTGGAACCGGTTAAAGAGGCGCTGGTTCGAGCCGGTATACATGGAATGACCATCCAGGAGGTCAAAGGCTTTGGACGGCAAAAGGGGCATCAGGAAGTCTTCCGTGGCGCCGAATACACTGTGGATTTTTTACCCAAGGTTCTGATCAGCATTATAGTTGAAGATAATCTTGTGGATGATATTCTGGAAGTGGTACTGGAAGAAGGCAGGACGGGAAACATTGGTGATGGTAAGATAATAGTCACCGACGTAGAACAAATTGTCAGAATCCGCACCGGAGAACGAGGAGAAGCAGCCGTAAAGAGTTAGAGTGAGTTTCCTAAAGACTACAGCCATTACCTTTGTACTGATCCTATTTTCTGCACCTGTACTCGCAGAGGAGCTGACGCAGCGATCGAATAGTCCTGACATTATTCTTTCCAGTGGTCTCAGCGGAAAGACGCCTACAACTCGTGAAGGCTATTTCACTCTCAAATGGGAACTTCCGGAAGATTTTCAGTTAGTAGGGCCCGGCCAGGCCACCTCCCCGGACAGACTCGTTCTACTGGAGTCCACCCAACCGAATCTAGAAGATCCTGTGATTTTTCACGATGATCAGGATATGTCTGTAGCGATGAGTGGTAAGACCGATGGAGATCTATATTATCGGATTTTTCTTCTTCGCAAGGGGGATTCGCTAAATCAGGGTGGTGCAACCGCTTCTAATTGGAGCGCAGACGTTAACCGGGCTCTTTCGCAGTATGAAGGTTACACTTTAATCAGTGCATCGAACACCTACCATGTAAAGGTAGAACACTATTCCCTCCAGACGGCTTTTCTTTATTTTGGAATTGGAGCCTTCCTGTTTATCATCACAACTGCAGTGATCATTGTGGGCACTTATAAAAACAAAGAGGAGGAGCAATGACCCCGGCTCTGGATCTACAGACAGCGGCTGTAGTGCTCTTGATTTTTAGTATTGTCTGGGTAGCTCTGGGCTACTTCTGGGGCCGAGGAAACTCTGGCCTGGATGATCATATGCTGGCAGGTCGGAAAGTAGGCCTCTCGCTGGCGGCCTGCACCGCCATGGCAACCTGGGTAACCACCAATACAACCATGGTAGCCCCGCAGCTGGCATTGCAGATGGGGATCTGGGGAATGCTGGGATATTCCCTGGGTTCCGTGGGTCTTTTATTGTTTGCACCCATGTCTTCGCGCATCCGTCAGCTAATGCCCACGGGCTATACCAGCGGTGATTTTTTTCGTCTTCGGTTTGGGCCCACTGGATGGAGAATCTTTCTGGTCATCAGCCTGGCCTATAGTATGTTCTTTCTAGTCAGCCTGGGCATGGGCGGCGGCATCCTGATCGAGTCTCTTTCCGGTATTCCCTATCGCATTGGAATGAGTGTGATTCTTTTAATCTGTGTTCTATACACCATGCTCGGGGGGCTCAAGGCAGTCATCGGAACAGACTTCATTCAGACAGTGGTCATACTTACCGGTATGGTGGCAGTAGGCGCCATGGTAATTATGAGCCCCGGGCTGGACACAATTCACAGCGAAGTGATGGAGCGCAGACCTCAGCTGATGAATCTACTTCTGCCAGCCAGTATAATGTTCCTCTTTAACAATCTGCTATTTGGTATGGGAGAAATTTTTCATTCCAACATCTGGTGGAGCCGGGCTTTCGCATTTGGCAAAGGTGTGGGATTCAAAGCTTATTTGCTGGCCGGACTCTTCTGGGCCCCGGTACCGATTGCAGCAGGCTTTATTGCTCTGGCATCGGTGGCTATGGACATAAACATACCTCAGCCAGATCAGGTAGGCCCCATGGTAGCCGCTGCCCTTCTGGGAAAGACCGGAGCCATTTTGATTTTCATTATTATTTTCTCTGCCCTGGCTTCCAGCCTGGATTCTCTTCTGGCTGCCACCAGTGATCTACTACTGGAAGATGTTTACAAAAGACATTTGAAGCCTCGGGCTACCAAGCAACAAATGCGCCGAGCAGCCAGCTACGTCACGCTTATACTAGGAATAACTACCTGGGCCATCTGTTTACCCAGAGTTACGAACCTGGTGCAAATGCTCCATGCCAGTGGCGCGCTGGTGGCCTCAACTATATGGCCCATTGTTGCAGGGCTTTACTGGAAAAAGACCAATCGCATAGGAGCTTCTCTGGCTATGCTTCTGGGTAGTGCAACAGGGCTTATAAGCTATTTCATGGTAGGTTTTTATGTAGCCGCTCTCACCGGAGCACTCGTTTCCTTTCTCATAACCGTAGGATCTACGTTGATATGGCCGCAACAGTTTTCCTGGAATCAGTTGGCCGAGGCATCCGAGGAGTAGAGATCATGTATTTATCGTTAACACTTTTTGAGATTCTGGTCTATGGTTCGCTGGCCCTCTGCGCACTTGCTCCGGTGGTCATGCTAATTCTTCTGGTAATAGACTTCATAAAGAAGCGAATCTGGTAGATACGTAACCGTCCTTCACTCAAAGTTTTGTACTTTTTTTGATGCATCTCTGAAGGCTTATTATTCTGTGTAATGGTATTCTTTGCGCAGATTACAGTCCCTGTCGTATTCTCTGAAGAATGAACACGGAATTTAAGTCTGAAATTGTTATTTCAGGCTCCGGGCCATCGAAAGCATTTGAAGAGTTCAACTGTTACCGTGGAACATTGAATGTCTCTGTCCAGGCTGAGAAGTTCCCTGCGCAAATGCATTAAAGGTAATCATGTTCAATCAAGACAAAATCCATCCACTACTAAAGCAGGCTGTTGTAAGTCGAGATGGGATTCGAGGCATTGAAAGGCCTAAAACCCTGATGGAAGCGGTGACAGAGGATGCTGAACCATTGCGGTCTCTGGCAGGAATGCACGTTGTGTCTGCCCGACAATTTGATCGCAAGAAAATACTGCAGCTCAGTCGGCTGGCAGCCTCCTACGAAACACAGCCAGATCTTATTCATCCGCCGCTACGTGGTAAAATACTTGTAAGTGCTTTCTACGAACCCAGCACCCGAACCAGACTTTCTTTCGAAAGTGCATGGCATCGTCTTGGCGGTGACATCATGTCCATCACCGATCCAAATACCACTGGAATAGCCAAAGGCGAAAGCCTTGCAGATGTGGGGGAAATGTTCAACAACTACGGGGATGTAGTAGTGCTACGGGACAGCAATGAAGACTCAGTGTACGCGATGCTGGACTCTCTTCGCATTCCTATCATTAATGCTGGAAACGGAATAGACGAACACCCCACCCAGGCGCTTGCAGATATTTATGCCATTTTGAAATGGAGGCCCGAGTTCGGAACCGGTATAGCTTCGGAAAAGGATAAAGTAACGATTGGTATCATCGGAACACCCAACCGAATGCGAACAGTTAGAAGCTTACTGTTACTGCTCTCTCTTTTTTCAGATTCTATACGCAAAGTCTACGTAGTAAACCCGGCCGATGATGTGCTGGATGACGACCAGGCCGAGGAACTGGCAGAAGCCGGGCTCCGACTGGAAGTTGTACACAAATTCCGGGATATACTTCCAGAAATTGACGTAATATACATTAACTCCATTGCCTGGGTCGGGGACAGTTACGAAACTCTTACTGGGGATATTAAGCTTACAAGCAAATCAAATCTGAAACCCGGGGCCATCATTCTACATCCTCTGGCTCGCGGAGAGGAGCTAGACGAATCCCTGGATTCTACTCAGCATAACTGGTATTTTTCTCAGGCACGGGGTGCTGTATTTATCCGTATGGCCCTGTTAACTTGCCTGGTGCATAGAATCAATCTTGTGGTGGATTCGCCGGTGGATCAGCCTGAGGGCAATTAGGCAGGTCTGCGAATATCGACCATACCGATGAGGGAATACAATGACTGTAGCAACTGAGTTAAAAATCAACTTTGACCGACTTCGAAACAACATAAATGAAATTTCGCAGATCGGTAGATCACAGGATCATGGAATCTACCGACAGGCATTCACAGAGAATGATCTTCAGGCCAGAAACTGGCTTTCTGCGAAAATGGAAGAGGCCGGGTTAGAAATAGATGTGGACGGCGCTGCAAACATTCACGGTTACCTGGGTGATCGAAGTAAGCCCAGCGTAGTCATTGGATCTCATATTGATTCTGTGCCGGCAGCCGGTCCACTGGATGGCACCCTTGGTGTGCTTACAGGTCTGGAATGCCTGCAGCGTCTCAAAGAGGAAGGCGTAGCCCTGGATTATCCTCTGGAACTGGTATCTTTCAGCGATGAAGAAGGACGCTTCGGTGGATTGCTGGGATCTCAATCCTTTGTTGGCGACATCAACCCGCAAAAGATTCACCAATCCAAGGATTTAAATGGAGTATCTTTGACAGATGCTATGAAGGCCTGCGGCTACGAAGCTATCAAGGCCCTGGATGCCCGTCGAAACCCTCGATCTGTCCGGTCCTACCTGGAACTGCACATCGAGCAGGGCCCGGTGCTCGATAGTATGGATGTTCCCATCGGAGTTGTAAGTCATATTACTGGGCTTTTTAAATGGTCCATTCGCTTCATAGGCCGCCCGGATCATGCAGGCACCACACCAATGAACATGCGGGCCGATGCACTGGCTGGTCTGGCAGAGTTCTCAATGGAGATACCTCGCGTTCTGGAAGAAATTGGAACGGATCGCAGCGTAGCAACCATCGGTAAGGTAGATCTATTTCCAGGGACGGCAAATACAGTCCCAGGACAGGTCGAATTCTCCCTGGATTGCCGCGACACAGATTCCCAGACCCTACAGGATTTAATGACCGCATTTCGAAAAGCTCTATCTGCCATTGCAAGACGACGGGACTTGATGTTCGAATTCGATGTCCTCAGCGAAGTAGATCCGGTTGCTTGCGATGATAATATTCAAAACATGATTCGAAATGCTGCCAGTCAAATACAGGCTCAGACTCATGTAATGCCCAGCGGAGCAGCCCACGATGCTCAGATAGTGGCCCGTATTGCCCCGGTGGGAATGATATTTGTTCCAAGTAAAGCCGGTCGAAGTCATTCCTCTGCAGAGTGGACCGACTGGGAAGACATCGAAACCGGAGCGAATGTAGCTTTGCATACCCTGATGCAAATGGCCAGCGATGCCTGATCAGGTTTTTACCAAAGAAGAATTATGACGAAACATACTCACGAATCAACAAATGAACAGCTGGAAGAAGTCATCCAGGACCTGGATCCAGAATACATTGATGTAGATCCGCTCAAAAAGAGCTACACTCAGTCCATCATTCAAAACGAGGAGCGTTATGAATCTCTACAGCAGCATAACACTGCCTTGATGGTAATCGATATGCAATATCTGGATGCGGCCCAGGGATATGGAGTATTCTCCGATCCAGCAAAAAGCGGAGTGGCGCCAGAAGCACAGGAATATTACTTCTCAACATTGGAAAACATTGTCATTCCTAACGTACAGAGATTGCTTCGCACTTTTCGCTCAAGAGGATTTGAAATAATCCATACAAGGATCATGTCCCTTACGAAAGATGGTCGTGATCGAAGTCCGGGCCACAAAAGGCTAAAGCTTCATGCCGCACCAGGGTCCAAGGAAGCGGAATTCCTGGATGAAGTAAAACCAGAAGGCGATGAGATCGTTCTTAATAAAACTGCAAGTGGCTGCTTCACATCCACGAATATCAATTATCTTTTGAAGAATCTGGATATTCATGGTCTTTTTGTTACTGGTGTATACACCAATGAATGTGTTTCTACAACGGTTAGAGATGCAAGCGACCTGGGGTACCTGGTTACCTTGATCAGCGATGCCTGTACCACAGTAACCCAGGAATTGCAGGATTCTACAGTATTCACTTTGCAGGATCGCTACGCACGAGTCATAGATACAGATACGGCCATTCAGGAAATTGAGCAATACGCTTCCAGGTAGGCCACAGGCTCATTGCTACTTAGAACAGGATGCACTTTACCATAGGATATCCTGAGTCAGGACCGCCAGGTCCTCCAGCATCCAGTACTCAGGGATGCAATAAAATTAGGAGAATATTATGTGTGGAATTTCGGGAATCATGAATCTGGACCCGGCAAGGCCAATAAGCCCGGCTACGCTTGTGAATATGGCTGCCATCCAGTACCATCGCGGTCCGGATGACTATGGCTGGAAAACTATAGAAGGTCGAGGCGTCGGTATGAGCCATGCCAGACTTTCAATCATTGATTTGCATGAATCAGGACGACAGCCATTCTGGTCGGACGATGAAAATCTTCTGATGGCCCATAATGGTGAATTCTATGATTACAAACGAATTCGCACGGATCTCACAGCCCGAGGATACAATTTTCGCACAAAGAGCGACTCCGAAATTGTAATGAACTTATATCCTGATAAAGGATTTGAACCGTTGCTGAAAGATCTTCGCGGTGAGTTTGGCTTTTCTTTATATGATAAGAAGCTGGACCGTCTGTACCTGGTTCGAGATCGATTCGGAATAAAGCCACTGTACTGGATAAACACAGGAAAATCGTTTGTCTTTGGCTCAGAAATAAAGTCCATCCTGGCCAATCCGGAGGTTCCCAGAGAGTTCTACGCAGAGGGTGTTTTTCATCAGTTGATGCAAACAATTGTTCCCGGCAGTACTCCATTCAAAGGAATCAATCAGGTGAAACCCGGACATTATCTGATTGTAGAACGACGGGACGGAGCATTTCATATTCGAGAAACTGCTTACTGGGACATGGATTTTCCAGAGCTGGGGCAGCGAAATGATGACGTACCCGAAGCAGAGACTATAGAAAAGATTCGCGAGCTTCTGATTGAAGCAGTACAACACAGATTGGAGGCCGATGTTCCTGTGGGCTGCTATCTGTCAGGAGGTATCGACTCCTGTTCCATCCTTGGCCTGGCCGCTGCTTCCAGGCAGGATGCAGTTAAGGCATTTACCATTGGATTTGATAATGATTCGTACGATGAAAGCGCCATCGCTGTGGAAATGGCCCGCTCGGTAGGGGCAGATCAGGATATACTGGAACTGGAAGCAGATCATCTTTATGATCATTTTGTAAAGACTCACTGGCATACAGAACGCACGATCTATAATACCCTGGGCGTGGCCAAATATCTGATGAGCAAGCACGTTCATGAAGCTGGCTACAGAGTTGTTGTAACCGGAGAAGGATCGGATGAACTTTTTGCCGGATATCCTTCCTTTCGCAGGGACATGTTCCTGCATGGTCTGGATCATCTTCCGGAAAGAGAAAGACTTCATCTTCAGGCCAAACTGAATGAAAGCAACGCTCTGGTAAAAGGTAGTATGCTGGCTGCCGAAGAGGTTGTGAGCCCTGAACTGAATCGTATTTGCGGATTCACGCCTTCCTGCTTACAGCCCTGGCTGGCCTGCGCCCCTGAAATTCCTGGTCTGCTGGCACCGGATATTCGAGAGCAGATGAAGAATTACGATCCGGGAGCAGCCATAGCAGCCCAGATCAATCCAGATATGGTTCGAAACAGGCATCCCCTGGATGTGGCCCAGTATGTATGGATCAAAACTATGCTGGAAGGACAGATACTCACCTGGGGTGGAGACCGGGTAGATATGGCCAACTCCATGGAAGCTCGACCTGCCTTTCTAGATCATCATCTTGCAGAAGCGGCAGTATGGGTACCTCCAGCCCATAGAATCAAGGGCGATAAAGAAAAATACGTTCTCCGTGAAGCCATGAAGGGGGTGCTACCAAAGGTTCTCTACGAACGACAGAAGTTTGCATTCATGGCCCCTCCGGCGCATACCGACCCCAAGAAACTAAAGGCTCTAAAAGATATGGCCGCAGACTTCCTCTCGGACGAAGCAATCGAGAAGTCCGGCTTTCTAGACAAACAGGGGATCAAGACACTATTCGAAAGATATGAAAGCTCCTCGACACCAGCGCATGAATTGGTGCAGCTAGATGCACTTGTAAACCATGTAATCGGAATTCAGGTGCTGCATCACAACTTTGTGCAGCAGGATATTCCGCGAGTGGCCAGAGAAACAGCTAATCGTCTGGGATGGCATGCACCGGAAAGTAGCGGTTCTTAGTACAGTGGAGTGCAGGCCGCTGACTTTGATCGCTGCCTTCGATCGCTGGCTTCGATTGCTGTCTTCGATCGCTGACTTTGATTGCTGGCTTCGATCGCTGCCTTCTCTGCTATTTCTCACTGGACTAGGTTTCGGTTTTGGAATCAGAAATTTGCAACAATGGCAAAAAAGGCACCGTGCAGTACGGTTTGACGGTCGCTTAGAGAAGAAGGCTCTGGATCAGTATAACTTGTAAGATAAGGGTCATTCCCGGGGAGGCGAAAGGTATCAAAGGATTCCTTAACTTCAAGAGTCAAAAAAGGAATCTGTCCGTAATAGCCAAACCTGAGTCCAATACCTGGTAGTAATTTGGCCACCAGCCCCATTTCCAGTCTGAACAGGAACCCTGTGAGTCGAGCATCCATAAAGGATATGTAATTCGCATTGGGCAGAGAAGCAGCAGTACTTGCTGCAATGGCCTGAGTTGCACTGCCAAGCGAAAAAGTGCTGAGTTTGATATTGCCCTGAACGTAATCCATATCCAGACGGCCGTACATGTTAAAGTAATCTCCCAGAACCCAGGCGTAACCACTGCGAAGGCTGTAGGTTTCAATGTCAAAGTTCAGCTGACCAGTTGAATAGCTTATAAGATTGTAATTATCCAGCGAGGCTTCGTTGCTGGAAGGGTTCGCGGCGATGCGAGCCACAGTCAAGAAGGATGGAGTTTTATAGAACAATTGCGAGTATGGTCCCCGACTGCGAATAGTTGTGTATGCAAAAGCGAACTCCCCGGAACCTTCCTGCGTAGTGTAATCGATGGGTCCATATCCCAGAGTAATTCCCGTGGTTCGTTCGGTGGTTTTCGCTTCATCGCGAAAGAATGAATTGTCATTTCCATAGATCTGTCTTAGATAAGTAATCTGACTTGTTTGCGCATAATTAAAGCCAATAAAAACATCCGAATCCTCGAACCGACGACTGTATCGAAAACCGGGACTGATGGGAGCCTGCTCTCTTGAAGAAAGCTCATTGTATTTTACAATTTGGGTAGAGTAGATGCTGGTATTATTTCTAACCGAGTTGACCAGGGAGCTAGCATTCTCACCTGAGGAGCTGGATGCATCCGCTACATAAAGTTCAAGAAAATTCAAGTATAATCCGGCATTCGAATCGTCCTGTTCGCCAAGGATGTAGGCTCTGGCCTCCAGCTGTGGATACAACATCACAACTAGAAGAAGTGCGGAGAGCTTTTTTGCTTTCAGATTACTGCCCATAAGCTCCTATGGGCAGAATCATATCCGGAAAATCAAGCGCACTTCTGGAAGCGTTTGCACAAAATGAATCCAAACTCCAATATTTTTCAATCCGTGTACTTTAGAACTACCTATCCAGACCAGGAAGGTTTAACGGAAACTCCGTTGATTGCATTTACCGGTCGCTCCAACGCCGGGAAATCTTCCTTGATTAGCGCACTGTGTAATCAAAAGAATCTGGCCAGAGCCGCAAGAACTCCAGGGAAAACTCGCAATCTAAATGTCTTCGAAGGCAATCTGGAGGGAAATCCATTTTATCTCTGCGACCTTCCCGGCTTTGGATACGCAAATCTGCCGCGAGAGGAACGTAAGAGGCTGGGAAAGATAATCGAAGGATTTTTTCTGGAAGCACCGGGACTGACCATGACTCTGATTTTGTGCGATAGCGCCCGGTGGCCTGGCGAAGAAGAAGCGGCCATAGAACAAATTCTGCTAAACAAGGGTGCACGATGCCAATGGGTATTCACCAGATGGGACAGACTAAATCAGAAAGAAAAGGCAAAAGCCAGAAAGCGATGGAAAGAAATGGGCATTGCCTCAGAGGCTGTGGCTGTTTCCTCGACAAAGGGCACCGGCTTAAATGAACTCAGAAAGCGAATTCGCAGAAATGTTGCCGGTTACTACGGACTAAATGAGCAATCAACCGAGACCCAGCAAGATCCGGATCCTGAAACTTCAGGGTGAGCCAAATTACTATTCCAAATTCATGTACGAAATGGCCTACTACTCCGTAATATCGAACGGAGAGGTTCCGTTTCTGTGGGCCTGCAAAGCTCGGTTCATAGTATCGATGAGCATTTGATCTGTGACGCTCTGTCCATCTCTGGACCAGGAAAGGTGGCCAGCATCCGGAATGCGATAAAATCTTCTGGGCGGTCCAAGAGATTGATACAGATCCTTTCCATTTTCGTAACCAACAACCGGATCCATGCTAGAATGCATGACGAGCACAGGAATGGGCGAAATTTCATTAATTGTTTCTTCCGGCGATCTGCGATTGGAGAAGAAAAATGATACGAAAGGAGCCAGAGGAGCAAAAAGGATTTCGCTGGCCTTACGCTCCACTATCCGTCTATAAGAGGGAAAGGTACTATCGGCTACAAAAAGTGCCACCTCATTTCTGGCATCTGAATCCACAATGGCGCGCAACGCCACAGCACCTCCGAGACTCTGACCAAGAATAATTAACGGTACACCTTTTTCGTATGCACGGCCACTGGCTTCCGAAAGAGCAACCAGAGCATCCTGATAGGTATTCTCCGGAGATGGAGTGCCATCCGATTTGCCATAACCGCGATAGTCAAAAATCATTACATCAAATCCGTACCGGACTAACCAGGCAGATAGCAAAAAATGGGAAGATATATTCTGAGCGTTTCCATGAAAATGAAGAACTACAGCTTTCGTTTGTTTCGTCTGAGACGGGAAGTACCAGAAATGTATTCGCTCATCGTCCTGGACTTTTAGGAAATCGGATTCATATTCGAACGAGAATTCCTCCGGATCATAGTAGCTTCTATTATCCGGGAAATAGTACAGGGACGAACATCCGCCAGAATACCAGGCCATCACAGTTAACAAAATCACGGGAATTAACAAGACAAGAAAGCGTTTCTTTTTTTGGTCGATTGACATTAGATTGATTTCAGAATTAGCAAAGAGTTTCTTAATCCGCCAGGGTTCATCAGAATATTCAACTCAATTTTCCGTCTAAATCTGGATTGTCAAATTCTACCCTTGTTCTACTCTCCCACAATATAGATAGAGACTGTCCGCAGGACAGAATCTGAAGGCCAACATGAAGCTAAAAGAAAAGTTAAAGAACTGGGTGGATGAAGGACTCATCAACAGCTCCCAGGCTACAGCCATCGAAGAATTCGAGTCCGAGCAAAGTTCCCGACCCTATGCAATGTACAGCTTCATAATTCTGGGTGTTGCTGTTATTTCAGTGGGCCTGATTTCTTTAATCGCAGCCAACTGGGAATCGATTCCGGATGGAATAAAACTATTCGTCGATTTTCTAATTCTCATTTCTGCGGGAGCTGCAATTTACTACTTTCGAAACACTGCCATACTTTTCTATTCCCTGGGAGTATTCTTTTCCCTGTTTGTACTGGCTTCCATTGGACTTATCTCGCAGGTCTTTCATACATCGGGTGAATTCTATCAGGCAGTGGCCCTTGCTCTATTTCTTACCGCTCCCTTGATGATTTTACAGAATGGACGATTCTTGCTTCATCTCTGGATCATTGGATTTTGTTTCTCTTTTCTGAGTTTCGCTTTTGAGAATTACTCCTTCGATGATGATGTGGCCTTGAACCTAGTTCATCTGTTAAGTCTCGGTAGCATTCTACTACTGACCAGTCTGTTACTACGAAGTGCAGGACCGAACCTGGAGAATCATTCCAGAGCAACCATGTTCTGGGCTCTTGCATCTCTGTCCGGGACCGCCTTTGCCCTATCATTTAATGCTCTAGAGGCAGAAGATGTAAAAGACTCCGGCGTTGAATTGGGCGTACTTCTACCAAGCATACTGCTGGTTTGCAGCGCGGCCTATAGCTTCTTCATGTTGCCCCGGACTCTTGGCCGGCGAATCATGACTTTGATCACTTTTGGCCTGCTCTACTTTCTATTCTTCTTCAGCTTCTTCGTATACCCTGTGGGCGACAAGAGTATATATCTGGCTTTGATTTTCGTACTGCTTGCAATGTCTGCAGGAATCACGTTTTTCGATTACAGATTCGTTTTCGACTTTTTTCTGGTTCTGGCCGGAATTCGATTTCTAATCGTTTACTTCGAATTATTTGAAGATCTGGCGACCACTGGAATTGGGTTAATTGTAGCCGGTGCCGTGATCATCGGAGGAGTGGTGCTCTATGCCAGGAGCCGTTCAAGAATTCAGTCCTTTCTGCAGGAGCGCCTAAAATGAGACAAAAGCTTCTGATTGTTGCACTTGTATTTCCTATTCTAGGTCTGGGCCTTATCACTGGAATTCGCGCCTACAAAGCCAGTAGTGGTTATGAAATGAAATTCGATGTAAAAGGGTATGACCCCAGAGATTTGCTTTCCGGCCATTACGTACAATATCGCGTGGATTATGGTCCCATTGCAGAATGTGATGAACTTGAGGATACCATTCCGTTGAAGGAAAACGAAGAACCCTTGAATGCGAAAGAGAATAACTTAGAAACCTGTGTCTGTTATTCGGACCCCTCTGAACCTACCAGTGGATACTGGAAATCCTGTGATTCAGTAGAATCCTGTCCTGTGTTTATCCGTGGCAACTGCAAGTATGGTCGCTTTGAAGCAGGGATAGAAAAATTCTTCATCCCGGAAAATAAATCTAGATATTATGATTCTGTTCTTCGCACCCAGGGAGGAGAATTGACAGTGAAAATCGATTCGGGAGGTCAGGCTTCAATTGTGGATCTGATTCTCCCGATAAGCTTTGAGCAGTGGCAGTCAAGCAAGACGGGGCAATAATCCTTTCAGCTATTCGCCCTGGACATAGCTGTAAGGGCTTCCCTATGTGAAGGTTCCTGAATAAGAATTTCCCGGGCAATTTGCTGGGCTCGAATTGAGTCTCCCTCATCGAGAAGCATCTTGAGCAGCAAAGTTAGATTGTCCGTACGATGGGGACTTCTAATTCGCAGTCGTTCGCAGAGCTGGATGGCCTGCCGTCGATATTCCGATTTCTGTCCTATCAAGTTTGCAGATTCCAGAAAAAGTCCATCATGGGAGGGATTATGGTTCACCGCTTCCAGAACGAGTTTCAAGGATTGCCCTGTGTCCTCGGCCCAGACCTGTTTCGCACGTTGCAGCTTTAAGGAGGCTTCTTTCTGACGGTCCGAAGAGGCGGGGAAGTGACCGGGAGGCGGATCTTCGCGAAACGCCACTCGAAGAATAGAAAGGTCATCTGTAAGCTCACCGGTCTTCAGAACCTCCTGCACAACCCCTTCCAGAGAACCAGATCCTCGTTCAACGGATGAAAGAAACAGTGTATGATCTTCATTCAATCGCAACTCGCCCGAATCACTGTCTGTAATCATTAGATCGTCCCTTCCATCGGAACCAAGAAATAGAATGTCCCCGGATTCCATCAGGAAAGTTCGAAGATAGAACCCGGCATCAAAGCCATCCACACCCAGCTTACGCAGCATCAACCCTTCTTCCAGAAATCTTGCCTTACCCCCGGTGTAGGACACCGTCCAGGGATGCTCTGCATTTAACAACAGTAGAAAACCGGTCTCTTCTTCGAGTAAGCCAATAACTGCTGAGACAAGCATACTACCATCGAAACTACAAAATACATCCTGGAGTTCCTTGAAACAATCCTTGAGCCATCGCTCCGGACTGCGACTTGCAGCAAGGGGATCCATTCTAGTTCGGGTAACCAATGATTTGAACACTGTTCCTACCACGATAGCACCGCCAGCGCCCTGAATGGATTTGCCCATAGCATCTGCATTGATAAAGGCAATGTATCTTTTTCCATTTAGATCCAGAGAATATGCGATGGACAGATCTCCTCCTATCTCCGAAGACCTGTGCTTGAATTGGAACTGCTTTTTCTGCCTGGAGTAAGATTCCACATGGACCAGGGGAGAATCCACATGAACTCTTGCCAGCGGATGTAATAATAGAGATGTCAGAAAATAGTCCCCATCCTGCTGAACCTTCAGACTACGAACCTGGTGCAGAGTTTCCTGGAGCTCTTCCGTTCTCTTCTCCACCTTGCCTTCCAGGGTTGTATTCAATTCTTCAACCTGCTCGTTGACTCGCACAAATCGGTTGGCCAGGATTAACCCAAGGCCAAGAACAAAAATTGAAAATGCAAACCCGGCCAGTCTGGGTAGATTCAGAATACCAACGTTAGTCAAAGAATCAGTAACCGCAGCACCCAGAAGAATAAAGACTCCGCCAATCATATAGTAGGCATCCCGGTCGCGCTTGATGATTCTATAGATTAAAATTCCCACTGCGCCAAGAACATAAGCCGGCCAGGCAAGAATCTTCTGATTGTAATGCACATTAACGGAGGACCAGAGAGCAGCACTATCGGAATAAAGTACAATTCCTATAAAGACGACAACGGAGATTCCGGGGATAAGCATCCCCAGATCCAGAGCGCGAGTCCATCTATTCCTGGGAAGCTCAAAGTATGTGCGAAAAAAATAGTAGAAGGAAGGTACCATGAGAAACAGAATCACATACTCGATTCTTTTCCAGAGTAAGAAATCATCCAGAACATCGTATTTTAATTGTGTGCGAAAGAACTGGTAGATTACGAGAAGGTAGCCGAACACCGCAAAGGATAGATTCTCCCTTTCCTTCTGTCGTCTCAAGAATAGGAATAGAAAATACGTGGCCACCGTGAAGTAGGCGATGAGAAAAGCCGCAGTGAAAAAATTGTAGGAATAAAATTGAGAATAGATAGTTTCGGCAGGGCCAATAGAAGTTTCATCAGGATACATTCCCCAGCGAAAATTCAGAGAATAGCCACGTACCTGTACCAGTAATAAATTTGTCCCACTCTTGAGCTTCGCTCCTTCAAAGCTATATATCCTGTCCCGATCGTAAGCCTGCGCTCTGGTGGCATCGAAATCGCCTGTGGACCCAATGGGAATTCCATTCAAAAAGGTTCTGTCCCGATCATCAATGGATCCCAGGGTTATTGCGAAGGCCCCCTCTGGCTCCCCGCTCACTTCGAAGCTACGACAGTACCATATCACGGGATGGGAGGGATCGGTGGCCAGACCCTTGCCCGGAAGCTCCCGATTCCCTGTGGCTTTCTTGAATTCAACACCTGGATAAGCACTCTGACAGGACTCTGCGGATATTGTGGCCCGGGGATCCAGCGGCTCATCTGTGATCCACCAGGATTGGCTGTCAGAAGATTCCAGGCTCATAACCTTCTGCCCATGGAATGCTGGTTCTGCTATCAAATTCTGGCTGCCGGAGAATATCAGAAGCATGAGAACCAGCAATACAGAAGAGCTGGCTCCGGAAGCCGCGCTACCAGTGGAGCCCGGGCTATCGATTGCGCTTCGTTTTTTCAACGAACGGCCTTTGATTGATAGAACAGTCAACTTCGCCTCTTTAATCGGGCTTCGGGAACCCAGAATCGTTGTTGCCCGATCCAACACGGTGGTCACTTTTTCCCTATGAGCGATTCAGATCAAGGCGCTTCCACGAATGCAAGCATGGAAGAATTATCCGAGTGGGAAAAAGATGCATTGAAACGAATGGAAGGTAAATTCTCTCTTTCGCCGGAAGAGGAAAGTCCATATAAGGACCTTAGCCTAATCCATAAGGATGTGATACGAGGCAGTCATTTTCTGGCTTACGAAGGCGAAGACCCTGATAAACCAATCTGTATCTATTCTGAAAAGAATCGCTTTCGGGCTATTCTGACCATGTTGACCGGCAGCTGGGCTGCTGATCTGGATATTCTTCTGGATCTTATTCTTAAAGCTGAATCCGAAGAACTGGACAGCTACGAAGAAGACGAACTGGATACATTTGGAATACGGGTGAATGCAGAAAGTTATGTGATCGGATACCTCACCGGGGGTAGTAGTCCGATTGTGGCCACAAAAGACCTGCTGCTACAGATACTGGAATTCTATGTAACATCCATGGAAAGCTTAAAGAGGGTATTCTCACAGGATGCCATAGAAGCCCACCGAGTGCGATTGTCCAAAATTCGCCAGACGCTGGAAACACAGCAGCCTTGATCAGCGGTACTGGATAACTTTTGAGGTCAAGTTCGCAGATTCAGAATCCAAAGAAAGAACTGCTTTCCCCTGGATTCCTTACGCACTGTGCGAAAAGCTTACTTGTAGGATCCAGGTCCATTGTGGCCGAAGTACCCGGCAATACGATACTTACAGTTTCGGAATTTGGATCCTGCTGAACCCAGAAGAAAAATGGGCCATTTACATCAAAGATCTTTCCCAGATCCCGGACCTTTTTTCCCCGATACTGCTCCAGCAGAGCTCTGGATTCTGCCATAGTTGGCAAGCGACCGCCCTCATCGGCACAGTATTCTTGCGCTTCCGCCAGATTTAGTTTCTTGTCCGCCCGGAACCAGCAAAGGTTATCTTTAAATACCTCGCCATCGTCGCATTCGGATTCATCGGCCATAACCGAAAATAGGGCTCCGAAAAGGCCCAAAATCAAGATCAGTCCAATTGCACTCTTTCTCATCATTTCCTCTGGCAGTACGACGGAATCTGATGGAGTATCGTTCAATTACCATGCTTTTTTTGACCATAGGATTCGGCCGGTATCCATGAATACGGTTCCAGAACAGCATTCTAATCAGCAGAATCCGAAAAGATGTTGAAGGCCGCAGTGCACGAATCAATCAGGTTGTGATTTCAGTTGACCGGACACCACAGCCAGAGGACGGGGAAGTACGCCCCCGTAGCTCAGCGGATAGAGCAGTGGTTTCCTAAACCATGTGCACAGGTTCGATTCCTGTCGGGGGCATATGAATTCCCGCAACCTCAAAGAAAGAGTCCAGAGAGAAGTAGAGCGATTCGAAGAGATTGAGCAGAAACTATCCTCTCCGGAGGTTTCTCAGGATCCTACTGCCTTCAAGGACCTATCCCGCCAGCACAGTCGGCTAAGCGCTCGCATCGAACCACTCCGAAAGTACCTGGACCTGATTCGAAGATTGGACCAATCCAATGAGCTTTTAAAGGATGATTCCGCGGATTCCGAGCTCAAAGAGATGGCGGAGCTGGAAAAGCAGGAAATGGAGCAATCTCTGGATGCCATGCGAGATGAAGTGGAAACAATGCTTATTCCACCGGATCCAAATGATGGCAAATCCCTGATTGTAGAAATTCGGGCCGGCACTGGCGGGGATGAAG
Source organism: Leptospiraceae bacterium (assembly GCA_040217195.1). Lineage (GTDB taxonomy): Bacteria > Spirochaetota > Leptospiria > Leptospirales > Leptonemataceae > UBA3465. The sequence continues at coordinate 129,836 of JAVJNR010000007.1, forward strand.
CCGGTCTATTTGTAGGCGACCTTCTGAAAATGTACACTAGGTTCTGTGAAGAAAATGGCCTGAAACTGGAACCGATCTATTATGCAGAAACCGAACTGGGCGGATTCAAAGAAGTAACCTTTTCCGTGGAAGGTAAGCGAGCCTGGGAATTGCTGCACAAAGAAGCAGGGGCCCACCGAGTTCAACGAATACCAGTAACGGAAAGCGGCGGTAGAATCCATACTAGCGCCGTTACAGTATCCGTACTCCCGGAAGCAGAAGATGAAGATCTGGAAATAGAAGAAAAGGATCTACGTGTAGATGTCTTTCGCGCCAGTGGTGCCGGCGGTCAACACGTCAATAAGACTGAATCAGCCGTGCGAATGACTCATATTCCCAGCGGTATTGTAGTTTCCTGTCAGGATGAACGAAGTCAGCTGAAGAACCGGGCCAAAGCCATGAAGGTTCTTCGAGCCAGGCTTCTAGAAATGCGCGAAGAAGAAAGACATGCACTGGAAGCGGCAGCCAAAAAGGAGCAGGTAAAATCTGGAGACCGGTCAGAAAGGATTAGAACTTATAATTTTCCCCAGGGAAGAGTTACCGACCATCGTATTGGCTACACAGCCTATAATCTCAATGAATTGATGGAAGGAGATATGCAGGACCTGCTGGATGCAATCATTCAAGCAGAAAAAGAAGAAAAGCTAAAGCAATTGCAGGATGCCTGAAACTGATCTCGTATACTTCCTGGCTCTTACCCAGGAAGTATAAACTGGCGGCTATCTTGAATTAACGGGGAACCCATTCGAAGAATGGGTTTCAGAGTCCAGGAAACTCCATCTCTCACAGAATGCATTCATTTTCTGGAAAACAGAAATTCAGCGAATTCGATCCTTCAAATCAATCAGACATTGTTCCAGCACATGCTCCAGATCCGGATTCTCCCAGTCTTCGTAATCGGGCAGAGATTGGTACAGGATAGTTTCCAGATGATTCCTCAGAGATGGTCGTTCACGTTCGATGTACGTGTATAATCCATGATCTCGAATGCCCTGCTGCAGTTCCTGAAATTCGGTTAGACCAAATTCGATGCGATTACCGAAGAGAAACCAGACGATTTGATCGCCCTCTTTTCTGCCCTGACTCTGGAGCTTTCTCATAGATTATCGGTCCGGAACTTTATGGATGACCACCCGGGCATCATTTCTGCCATTGCTTCAGTTTTCCAGTTTGGCCAATTCTTCAGCCGCCTGTATCCAAACCTGCTCGGCAGAAATAAGCTCTTTTTGCACATCCTGCAGCTTTTCACTGTCCTCTTTGGTGTACTGGCTGGCCAGGTTTGATTCCAGAGATTCCTTCTTCCTGTTCAAAGCCTCCAGAGCCTGCTCTGCATCCCTGACAACAATTCTCTGCTTTCGCACTGCCTTCTTTAGATCTGCGCTACTAAGTTCTGCTGTGGCAACAGCTTCCGGTTTTTTTTGGGGACTTTCCGAGCTTTCCGAGCCGTCCGGGCGGCCCTTGTCCGAATGATCCTGAGAAAGAGAACGTTGCAGTTTTCCGCCGGAAACAGAAGCTGCCTTTGCACCACCGGAGCTTTTGCCGCCTTTGTCCTTAGAGTTTTGTCCGCCCTCATGGAAACTGGCTTCCAGAGCATAGACGTAGTCATCGTAGGTACCTGGATAGTTTCGCACTTCTCCGGATTGCACTTCAAGAATGGAAGTAGCCAGAGTTTTCACAAAGGTTCTGTCGTGACTGACGAAAAATACCGTTCCCTGATATCTGGCCAGTCCATCGCCCAGGGCTTCCACTGTTTCAAAATCCAGGTGGTTGGTGGGTTCATCAAGCATCAAAACATCGTAGCGTCCCAGCAATAGACCAGCAATAATCAGTCGCGATCTTTCGCCTCCGCTGAGTACCTTTACTTTCTTCTTGAGCTCTTCATCTCGAAATAGAAAGCTACCAGCCATTGCCAGCAGTTCCTGTTTAGCGGTGTTGGGCGGCGCAAATCTGGTCAGTGCTTCCATGACCGTTTCATTATCGCGCAAAGTCTCGTTTACATGCTGAGCATAATAACCAATTTTTTTTTCCGGGGTCCATCGATAGGAGCCACTTATTACAGGTAGCTCACCGGCAAGAGTCTTTAGAAATGTTGTCTTTCCCTGGCCGTTTTCGCCTACGATAGCAAATTTTTCTCCTGCAGGGATTTTCATTTCAACATTTTCCAGAATGGAGATATCGCCATAGCCACAGTTCAAATTCTCTGTTGTTAAGATGAGGCCCCGGGAAATGGCAACATCCGGAACTTTCATTCGCACATTGCTGATTTTATTCTTAATTTCAATCGGCTTGAGCTTTTCCAGTTGTTTGACCCGGCTCTGAGCCTGGGTTGCCTTGGAAGCTTTCGCTCCGAAGCGATCCACAAATGCCTGCAGGTGCTTTCTGCGGGCCTCCACGTTCTTGGCCTCGCGAGCTTTTCGGGCCTTTTCCTCGGCCACAAATTCAAAGTAGTCTTCCAGTGGGCCGGGGAATAGAAACAATCCGCCGTCCGCTACTTCCAGGGTATTGTCTGTAGTTCTCTTAATAAATTCTCGATCGTGGGAGATGACCATATAGCCGCCACGAAAGGTATTCAGGAATTCTTCCAGAATCAGCTGAGTATTCAAGTCCAGATAGTTGGTGGGCTCATCCAGCATCAAAAAATCCGGCTCCCGCACAAGCATGCAGGCTAGTTTGATTCTCATTCGATAACCGCCAGAAAATGCCTCAATAGGCTCCTCCATCTGGTCCTCTCTAAATCCGAATCTGGCAAGTGTCCTGGCGCATTGCCAGTGCTCTGCTTCCGTATGACGGATCATGAAGTCCAGGATGCCTTCATCCAGAGACCAGGGGTCATGCTGTTCTAGATGGGCAATTACAGCGCCTTTCCGAATGATGATTTCACCTTCATCCGGATGTTCCTCACCCAGAACCATCCGAAAGAATGTGGACTTTCCTGCTCCATTACGTCCGATGACTCCTATCTTCTGGTCGTCATTTATTGTAACGGTAGCATCTTCGAACAGGTGTCTGGCGCCAAAGGAGCGGCCAATTTGATGAGCGGATATTATTGCAGACATAAACAGGTATCTCTTGCAGTGGTGAAAAAAGCGCCGCACAGCGCAAGTGTGATTATTAGAACAAATAGGCCCCGCAGCCACTTCTGGAACCTCTGCTTGCCTATCTTTCTATTCCTCCTTCCCCTTGCAGGCATTTCCGCCGACCAACCATCTCCGGAATTCCTGGCCAGGTCTGAAATATCGGACCTGACACCGGAAGAATGGGAACGTGAGCAACATGAAAGTCTGGACAGAGAACTTAAAGAGCTTCGGTCCATTATCGTAGCTTATTCTTTTAAATGTTACGGATCGGCATCAAAACTGGTGGGGCCGGATATACTTCGCAGCCAGTGCACCATTCCATCCAGATTTACCGGGGATGGGGACAGTACTCTATGGAATGGGCTACTTTGTTTTACTGGAAAAAACCCCTGGGCCTGCGATGCAATCCGACAATCCCAGAGCGACGATGGACGAATGTGGCGTTCCTCCCGCCGCATGCAAAGCGAAAACGATGGCAATGAATACCCGCAGGCATCCTTCTCCAGAGACATGGCTCGAGGAGTTCTACTCTACATTCTGGCAACAGGCGATACAGAACTGGCCAGCAACTGGTCCGAGTATATGTCCAGGATTGGCGCTCTCTGTCCAGACCATACAGACTGGAGCTGCGATATTCGCACTCAAAGTTACAGGCATATCAATCACGTAATGGCCACCGTAGGCCTGAAGGGAATTTCCTTTGCCTATACAGTCTTTCCATGCCTCTGGCCAACCTATCCATTGGGCGCAGCATTTCATGAAACGGTAATGGAAAGAAGGGTAGAAAAGAATCAGAGCTTTCATCTACATCTGGCAGCCATCGATATACTGATGGATGGTCGGATGAAGAAGCCACTTTTTGACCGGGAGTCCAGACAGGAGATGGCTAACGTTCTCTTTCAGAGAAAGCCCTATAATCTGTTCTATCAATACCTGGCCCAGGGGCCTACCCTGGAACTGAAGCGTAGAATCCTGGAATTTGCTCCCAGAAAAAGACCTCCCTATCTGGCCCAATGGGTCTGGGAAAGGGAGATTCCAGACCGGGATTTGCAGAAATTCGCTACTTCATCCAACTCTCCTTCAGAAGCGGAGCTGGAGAGTGCATTCAAGGAATTCATTCGTCTGGAAAGCATGGGATGGGATTTTGTGTTCTTAATTGATCTTGTAGTAGATAAGAGCCCCAAATAATCGCAAAAAAATTGCAACCCGGACAGTGGATTGCGTTCTCAGGAGATATAGAATGGAAGAACAGAGCACACAGGAGTTACTGAGACAGCTAATTGAGATTCAAAAAGCCAGACCGGAGAGCAGTGAGGCTGCACAGATCATAATCAGTGTTGTACCTTTGCTGGGAGTCATTCTCGGAGCTACGTTGCTGTTTTTCTTTTTCTTATGGAATTATAAGCTCAAGAAGGAACTGATTCGAGCGGGTCAGTATCAGTACCAATCGCTTAAGAATGTTCGGCTTTTTTCGCTTCTGATTGGAATCATTAGCTTTGCCGTTGGCCTGCCCATGACCGTGCTTTTCGGCGCAGTGGAGGGAGTCTCTTACAGCCTGCTGGGAGGGCTGATACCAAGTTTTGTGGGAATAGGTCTGATCGTTTTCTACGTCGCTTCCAGAAAAAGAGACTAACTGGAAGTGAAAGACCAAGAATTCGAGCGATTGGTTCAGGATTCCACGGACATGATTTATAGCCTGGGTATGCGACTATTTCGCGGTAACCAGGAAGATGCCCAGGATTTTGTGCAGGATGCATTCCTCAGGGCCTACGATAAATGGGAGACCTTTGAAGGACGCTCCAAGAGATCCACCTGGCTTTATAGCCTGGCGTTGAACCTGGGATTGAACCGGCTGAGTAAAAAGAAGAGGATGCCGGATTTTAGCACGGAGCCGGCCATCCTGGATGAGACAGTGGCCGGTCCGGATACACCGGAGTCCATCGTCACGGAGATGCTGGAGAGAGAGGAAATAGAAGGTCTGCTACAACAGGCCTTGCAGGATTTGCCGGAGAATTACCGACTGCCTATTTTGTTATTATATTTTGAGAAATTATCATACAAAGAGATGAGCGAGAAACTAAATACCTCTGAAGGAACTTTGAAGTCCCTGGTCTACAGAGGAAAAATGCAGCTTAGAGATAAGCTCAAGCAATTTGCGGAGAGCTCTAATTAGCTACCCGGAATTCGAGATGCGAAAAGGCTGCAGAGCCTGGAGAGAGACTATGGAAATCAAACATTACATTCAGGAGATCCGGGAAGGCCATGAAAGTCTTGGTCCGGATGCTCTGGCTCATGTGGAACAATGCGCTACCTGTAAGACAGAATACGATTTGTTTCACAAAATTGAAAGGTCCGTTGCTGCTCTTCCTCTACAAAGCGCTCCGTCTTTTCTTCGAGATATGATTCTACAACGAGTGATCCGCCCTGCCTATCAACTCTGGCATCTGGTTATGGGACTGCTTGCTGCAATCATCAGCCCCATGGCAATGGTGTATTTTGACAGGACCTACCAGCTGGAATACCTGGGAGACGATGCATTGATGTATACTTTTATCATGTATGGTGCACTGGTTCCAGGAGTCATCATCCCTCTTTCTTCTATGCTGATTCGCAGATACAGAAACTCCATTGAAAACTTTTCTGAATCCGTGGATGCCTTTCTGGAAAAGCATGCCAGGTAATCCCGGCGAGATCCAAAACAAATCGCCAGTAGCCCGTTAACAGCCTCGGACCATACTTGAACTCCGCACCGGCGGAGCATTATGTCGCATCAATCAGATGCACTCGCCACATCCTTTGCTGCGGGCTCAGTCTTCCTAGATCTTGCGAATCGATCCAGAGCTCGGCCAAACAGAACCGGGGACGGCTGCGCAAAAAATCTCAAATCCTGGAAAAAATGATTCAGCGTTTCGCCAGTCGGCCGATTCTATTAGTGAGGGAAAAAGGCAAGGATGCCGGACCTCAAAAAAAGCCAGGATTGGCCCATACACAGTAAAGTTGCACGGAGGCGACGAATGAGACATCAACACGAATGGTTTGAAGAAGAAATGGACCCGGACTACAGGGCCCAGATTTTTTTTGCACGAAAGCAATTGCTAGGTAACGTAGAAAACGCTACCATCCTTCCCGAATACGGACTACATGCCCGGGCCCTTCTAGACGAAAAACAAATCGAAACTGTACAGGCTATTCGAGAGCGTCGTCTGGCGGCTGTGGCCGATCGATTTATTCCAGATTAATTCTTGTACCCCGCATCGGATTCTTCATCGGATGCGGGGCTTCCAAACGGGTGGCTCGAAACCCGACCCATACTCAAACGATTCTCTTCCCCAAAAATGCTCTGCTCTGCTCTGCTCTGCTCTGCTCTGCTCTGCTCTGCTCTGCTCTGCTCTGCTCTGCTCTGCTCTGCTCTGCTCTGCTCTGCTCTGCTCTGCTCTGCTCTGCTCTGCTCTGCTCTGCTCTGCTCTGCTCT
>JAVJNR010000009.1:0-234430 GCA_040217195.1 Leptospiraceae bacterium
ACTTTTTTGGACGTATCTTTGCTCGATCCAGGTAATCAATGTCTTCCCGAAGGGATTTTCGTCTAACAAAAATAATCTGCACCATTGGACCGGCCACTGCCAAGTCAGAAACCATTGCCCGACTTGCCAGAGCCGGGATGAATGTAGCCCGGCTCAACATGTCTCATGGAGACCATGAAAGCCATGGCCAGGTCATCAGGCAGATCAAGAATCTTAACAAGAAACTGAACCATCCGGTGGCCATCCTCATGGATTTGCAGGGTCCGGAGATTCGAACCGGCGAATTGCCGGAAAGCCTTAACATGAATGTGGGAGATATTTTCACGTTCACGGTAACTCCTGCCACGGATGCTGAAGAGCATACAGTTCATGTAAACTACAGAGATATGGCCCGGGATTTAAGCCCCGGCGATCGTATCACTGTGGACAATGGCCTCATTAACCTGGAAGTTCTTTCTATTGAAGAAGGTCGATTACAGTGCAGGGTGCTGGAAGGCGGTCAGCTGGGATCCAGAAAGCATATCAATCTTCCAGGTGTTCGAGTCAATCTGCCTTCCATTACAGAAAAGGATAAGAAAGATATTCGTTTTGCAGTGGAGAACGATCTGGATTTTGTAGCGCTGTCTTTTGCGCGACGAGCGGAAGATGTTCTGGAAGCTCGTCAGATCATCGAAGATCTGGAAGGACATGCGCAAATCATTGCAAAGATCGAAAATCAGGAAGGGGTAGAAAACTTCCGGGAGATTTTGAACGTAGCGGATGGAATCATGATCGCTCGTGGTGATCTGGGTGTGGAAATCGATATCGAGGAATTACCCGTTGTTCAGCGTCAGATGGTGCAGTCCTGTGTTCTTGCCGGGAAGCCAGTCATTGTGGCCACTCATCTTCTGGAATCTATGATTGAAAATCCCATGCCCACCCGTGCAGAGGCCACCGATGTGGCCAATGCCATCTATGAGCAGGCAGACTGTGTAATGCTTTCCGGGGAAACCGCTACAGGCAAATATCCAGTAAAATGCGTGCAGATGCTGGATCGAATTGCCAGAAGGATGGAAAAAGAGCCGGGCATCGGTTTTGCCACTCATCGAGTTCCCCTGGATACCAGAGAGGAACTGGCACGCTCTGCGGTGCAGCTTGCAGACTCCATTCATGCACCGGCTATTCTGGTAATTACTCGTCGTGGTATTTTTGCCAGGCAGGTTGCCAGCTTCAGACCCAGAAGCTCCATTATCTATGCATTCACCAATATGTCTTCTACGCGACGAAAGCTCTGGACTGTGCGTGCTGTGGTCCCTTTCCTTATGGATTTCTCCAGCGATCCTGAAAAGACCATACAGTCTGCCCTGGAGCGCCTGAGACAGAGAAACCGTGTAATGCCTGGAGATCCTGTGGTTATTGTTTCGGATGTGGCTGCAGGTATGGAACGTGTAACCAGCATCCAGGTTCGGGCCTTCGGCTAATTCGCTATCCAATCGTAATTATCTCCGGGACTGCGTAGCGGTTCCGGGACCCAGGCAAGTGGTGGATGTAGCCTTTCTGTAGAGTTTGCAGGCATACAATCGAAGCTGGCGGATTATTTCGATCTGTCAGGGTCGGGAATCTCTTTGCATCATCTCAGCCAGTGGGGCGAAGATCAAGGCACTGAGTTCATCGAAGCAGGCACCACTCAAATGGGTGGAATCAACAAAGGCCCTGCATTTCAGTGGCTGCCACATTTCAGATCCGGCCAGATACATCTGGCCTCCTTTTTCTACTTCGGCATCGATTACCTGTTGCATTCCTCTGCGATGGAATTCTAACAGATTTTCTTTCCCATCCGGTCCCTTGATCTGCAGTTTTTCCAGCTTCTTTTGCAGAACCGGCGAAACGATGGGCCAGTAAACCATTACTGGAATCCCTTCCTGGCGTAGCCGGGCCATTGCCAGCTTGAAAAATTGAATCTGCGTAAGTGCTGGTCCCGGTTTTTCCGGCTGGCTAAAATGAAGATTGAAGACAGACTCTGCATCCTCTTCCATGCGACTTGCATCTATCTGGAAGAAGATAGGGTTTGGGATGCCTCCGTTTTTTTCTTTGATGGCTGTAAGGGTTAGTTTTCGCATCTCTTTGCGAAAATCGTACTTTGGCCGAACTATGACCTGACCTTCCTCTATGTAGGTTACCTCATCCAGATTTTCCTGGATTTCAGATACATCCACCGGAAAGCGATACATTGCAAAGGCACGTTTTAGAAAGAATATTTCTGCCTCATCAAAGCTCAATCCTGCATCTTTAGTATCATAAATGAAGAATGGTTCATCTCTATCCAGGTCAAGGTGCTGAATTACAAAGGAAGGATCCAGAGAGTAGGACAATGTATAGTGCATGGATTTATCACTGAGCAGCAACGGATCCAGTTCCAGCATTACGTATGCCGGCCGGATCCCCGCTTTCAGGATCTTGTCCAGAAAATAGTAATGAAAAAGGGGCGAGCCCATGGGAGTGGAAAAGTTGTAGCTTTCCGTTCCAGGCACATAGCGAGCGATTACTTCATTGGAGAACTCGGCAGACCTGGAAGAGCCCAGGATGATTCCAGGCTGTAATCCTTCTTTCTGCAGTTGTGGTAGATCGTTTTTCAGTTCCTCCAGAAGATCGAATCGGCTTTCATAGATCAAAGGTTCAATCTTATCCCAGGGTATTACGATTTCCCTCACTGATGGTATAAGTATAATCTTATCCACACAGAAAGCAATTGAGATCAGTACCAGAGGCCAGATCAAAAAGGGACGTTTTTTCCATTCCATATCTTCTTACCTCCTGCCTAGAACTGAAAATAGATAAAGTCTCCGCTACCCGGCGCATACAGCCCCAGAATCCAGATTACCAGGAGTCCGGAGATTAAGAGCAATGGATAGGAAACAGATGGCCTTTCTTCAAAATATCGAAGTCGGCCCGGGGTGTACTGATACCAGTTCAGTCCCATGGTGACTACAAATAGTCCCAAAATCATCTCAACATTGGTGCCCTTACCCTCCGATGCCAGAGAGAAAATCTGAACGAACATAGCCCAGCTTTGCTCAATGCCGGGAGCATTAAAGAATACAACGCCAATCAAAAACAGAAAAAATACGAAACTGGTTTTAGCGATAACTGTAGTGTAGCGGTAGTAAGCGGGAACGTCTCCATTGTCCTTTTCAAATACACTTCGAATAGATTTTCCTACCGGAGTCAGGTAGCGTTCGAATATAAGAGCTACTCCATGCATGAAGCCCCAGAGGATGTAGGTGTAATTTGCACCATGCCAGAGTCCACTCAGGGTAAACGTTAGAACCAGGTTGAAATCCGCGCGAACTCGGCTGGTTCTGGAGCCACCCAGAGGGATATAGAGATAGTCCCTCATCCAGGTGGATAGTGTAGAGTGCCATCGCTGCCACAGTTCTTTCACTGTTGGGGCAAGGTACGGACCATAAAAGTTTTCCGGAAGCTTGAGACCAAACATGTATCCAAAGCCCCGGGCCAGGTCTGTGTATCCGGAAAAATCGCAATAAACTTGAGCGGCAAATCCTATGGTTGCCAGGACATTGGTCCAGCCATCGTAAGCTTCTGGATTGGCAAATATAGGTTTTACTACGCCTACAATGTTGTCTGCGATGGCCACTTTCTTGATAAGGCCAATCTGAATCAGAGTCATTCCTCGAATCAGGAACTTGGAAGACATCTGATCCCTGTCCAGTTGCGGGAAAAAATCCCCGTGACGCATGATGGGTCCTGCCACCAGCTGCGGGAAGAACAGTATGAAGACAAAGAACTCTATGAATCCGTGCTCCGCCGGGATCTGATTTCGATATTCATCGATTAAATAGGCACTAATCTGAAACGTATAAAAGCTAATCGCAAGAGGTAGAACGATGGATGTTTCGCCCACCCAGTCATAAAGGGCTCGATTGAAAATATCAGTCTGGAAGGCAGCTACACCGGTAATGTCAAAAAGGATTCGTAGAAAGAAGTAGAAATACTTGAGCAAAAACAGGTTGCTGAAATTGATTAGAAGTGCAATCGTTAGATAGAGCTTTCGCCTGGGACCTGCCGGACGAATTAACCGGGTAAAGCCAAAGTTGATCAATACGATGGCTACAAAATGCAAAAGGAATCCAGGGGACCACGCACCATAGAATACCATGGAAGCTGCACCCAGTAGCCACAATCGGCTCCGGCCCCGCATGCTCCAGTAGAGCAGATAGACCAGTACAAAAAAGAGCAGAAAGGTAAGTGTAGTAAATCGCATCTCAGTTCTGCTGGCCGAGTATTTTCGGTTTCAGTTCTCGCAGTCGATCAGCCAGAAGGTAGGTAAACTCTTCCGAGCCATATTTGTTCAAATGAAGTATGTCATAGAAATAGGTGGCATTCTCTGGTCCGTCCAGGGCATCTCGCATATCCACTACCTGGGCCTGGCCTCCATGAATTTTCTGTAGATTGGAAACCCATAGATCCATGGGATCCGGATTTTCTCTAACCGGCATCATATCGCTGTAGGGCGCAAATAGGGTAACCACCTGAACATCGTCTTTACGTATCTCACCATGCATTAGCGACAGACGATGAAAGAATAGATTTGTCCATTCTGGAGCCCCGGGATCATCTACCGGAATGCGACTTGCCAGGGAGCAGGTATCGATGGCTGCCTGTCGATGATGTCGATCAGAGAGGGATTTTCCATCTTTTTGAGGCAGAGTTCCGGTCTTCGCATACTTAAGGGCGCTCTCCAGGCATTCTTTTCGGGTTTCTCCGTAGGCCGCCAGGGAATATTCATATTCGTTGATATGCGGATAATCTCTGGATGCACTTCTCCATTTTCGGCCCAGATCCTTCACTCGATCCAGAGGGCTTAGAGTTAAATCCCTCAGGTCCTGCTTATAGGTGAGAGTCCTGAATAAAAAGAATGCATAATCTGAAACTGTTAGATCAAAACGATAGTTGCCCAGCATGGGCAGCACCTGGCGCCGGGGAAACTGGGCCAGCATGATTTTATTGGCCGGCTCCAACTTGTACCTTGCCTGCCATGGAAAATAGATTTCAGCCACATGGATCACAGCCTTTAGCTCTGGCAAATCATCCCGAATATCTCTATAGATTGCATGCTGGGTTTCCAGCATGGCTCCCTGACTGGCTCCGTTTTGTACCACTATGCCGTCATCTTCCAGAAGCTTGTTCAGTAGCGGCATGTTCACGCCCTGGTAGGCCACCGAAGTTCCCAGGATGAGAACATTGGGTTCCACCGGGGAGGTTTTCATTGTTTCGGTGATTCGATTTACATTTTCCGCATAGGAATTGGGTTCCAGAAGCTTGCGGTAGAGAGGACTTTGAAGAAGTAATTCCAGGCCCAGAAGGAAGAGCACCGGAACATAAAATACCGGATCCTTGAGGAATTTCTTGAGCTCCGTCATAGGGAAGTCTCCATAAAGGTAGTTCCCCCCAGGCTGTCAAGCAGCGGAATATGCTTGCCGGGGTCGGCCGGAGGATTCATGGAAACATAGATGAAGGATCGCAGGATCTTACTATTCCCGGTAATTGTACTTCTGGGCGCTTTTCTCCTGGATAAGCTATTTTTTATTGGTGATCTGGAGCATTACTTCCTCACCACCGCATCATTCAAGAATTATGAGCATAAGCTGGAAATGCTGGATGAGCTGGAGCAGTATCTGCAAAAGAAAGATCGAAAGAAGGTGATGGTGCTTCTGGGAAATTCCAGAACCATGCCTTTCTCGAACGAATACATTGCCAGCCAGTATCCTGAATGGATTTTATTCAATTTTTCCGTACCTGGCGGAACGGCGGATTATTACCTGTACATCCTGGAGCAATTCCAGGCTCGTCAATTGAAACCGGATCATGCATTTCTGGCTGTCACGCCTCAGGGTATGAATCAATCTGCCAGGGTATCCCTGGATGAGGTGATGATTACAGGTTTACCCCCTGGATTTGTGGTTCGACATGCATCCAATTACTCTTTGAACGATTTGAGTAATTACGTGGCCAAAAAGCTTTTTCTGGTTTATCAGTACAGGCCCAAACTGTGGGTCATTCAGGATCGCATGGAAGAAGGTCATCTGGAGCACTTTCGAAAATTCCTGGGGCTACTGGAAGATGCGCTGCGAAAAGAAAGAGGTAGTGTTCCGGTAAAAGCGGAAGAAGGGGTGGTGGATTCAGAGGAAAGAATGGAGATCTATGCCCGTTCTATCTGGAAGGATTTCTTCGTTCCGTTTGAACTTTCAAAAGATCAGGTATTTTTCACCAGGCGTTGCCTGGAAATTTTGAATGAACTGGATGTTAGATCGGATCTGGTCTGGGTGCGAGTGAGCGAGAATCTAAGGGTTCGAATTGACCAGGAGCCGGCCAATGTGGAGCTCCGGCACAAGGATCCTCCTAAGACTGTTCGAGAACTCTGGGAGCCGACCATGAAGCAGCTGGGCCATTCACAGCGGGCTCGTTTCCTGGATATGAACTTTGCTTCGGAATTTCCATGCGATCAGTTTACCGATGCAAGCCATCTTTCAGCTGCCTGTTTCGATGAATTCACAGACTACTTGATGGAAAATGTCCAGAATTCACCGAATTAGAGAGCGGCGTGAAAAATGAAACTACTGAAGGTTTCGACGAATTCGGAGAATATAGATTTATGCGAATAAAAAATGCACTAATTGTTATCATTTGCCTGGCTTTGATGCTCGGTGCCTGTAAATCCGGTGAGGATTCCCAGGGCCTTCCCGATGAACGAGATGCCTGCGGAGAATGCCTGGATATGCCCACTGGCGAGGTTTGCACGGAACAGGGGGACACTCTGAGAAATAGCTGCCTGGCTATTTGCCGTGGATACAAGATTCAGTGTTTTCAGGGCTGCCCCTGTCCCAAAAAAGAAGATAAAGAAAACAAATGACCTGGCTGCCTGGAAGTGGCTGGCATTGAGTGTATGGACCGGAATTGCCGGCTCCATGAAATAAGCATATATTTTAGGAAAGGTTAAGCACAGGAGGATTATTGTGGCAACAATGGAAAAGGGTCGATTATCGGTTCATACGGAGAACATCCTTCCAGTAATCAAGAAATGGCTCTATTCTGAAAAGGAAATCTTTATTCGGGAGCTGGTCTCAAACGCTCATGATGCCATCGAAAAGGTAAAAAAGGTGGCACTTACCGAGGAGGTCTACCAGAGCGAAGACGATGATTATGCAATTGATCTGAAGCTGGATCGAGAAAATGGGATCTTAATAATCGAAGACAATGGCATAGGAATGACTGCCGATGAAGTGCGCGAATACATTGCCAGTATTGCATTTTCGGGCGCAGAGAAGTTTGCAGAGAAATACCTGAAAGATGGGGATTCGGGCATCATAGGTCACTTTGGTCTGGGTTTTTACAGCTGCTTCATGGTGAGCAAACAGGTAGAGATCGAAACCAGAAGCTGTCAAATAGATGGGCAGCCCGTTCGCTGGGTATCCGATGGCGGCGAAGAGTATGAAATCGGTCAGGGATCGAGGGAGAAACGAGGAACTGAAATCAGGCTGCATCTAAACGATGAAGATTCTAAAGAATTCACCGAGCTCGGTAGAGTGTCTGAACTGGTCAGACGGTACCTGGACTTTCTTTCTGTACCCATTCGAATTGATGGTGCTCAGGTTAATCGTCAAAAGCCACTATGGACTCAGCAGCCAGCTTCTTTAAAGAAAGAGGATTACGAGGAATTCTATAAGTATCTTTTCCCTCATCAGGGAGAACCTCTATTCCATATTCACTTGAATGTGGACCATCCATTCCGACTGCAGGGTATTCTATATTTCCCGCGACTGGCCCATGAGATGGATCTAAACAAAAGCAATGTTAAGATCTACTGCCAGCAAGTATTCGTAACAGACCAGGCTCAGGAACTTATACCTCAATTCCTGACGGTGCTACAGGGAGTTATTGATCTGCCGGAATTGCCTCTGAATGTCAGTCGATCGTACATTCAAAATGAGCCGGTGGTTCGAAAGATTGCTTCGCATATCATCAAGAAGGTGGCCGATCGCCTGGTGCAGGAATGCAAGAATAACCGTGAAGAATATGAAAAGATCTGGAATGAGATCGCCCCCTTTGTTAAGTACGGAATGCTCAGCGATGAACGTTTCTATGATCAGGCACGGGATTCACTTCTTCTGGAAGTCCTGGGCTCTGAGTCCAATCGCCTGGTAACGATTGAGCAATATCTGGCCCAGAGCAAGGATCCGGAAGGTCAGAAGATCTATTATGTTTCCGATCTGCAAACCCAGGGCCAGGCACTGCGAATGCTACAGAAGCAGGGCATAGAGGTTGTGCATCTGGGCACAATGATTGATAATCATTTTACAGGACTTCTGGAAGCGAAACGGGGCGATGTAAAATTCGTTCGAGTGGATGCAGAACTCCATGAACATGCTGTGGATAAGGATGCAGATTCCAGCATCGTGGATGAGCAGAGCCGGGATTTGAAATCCAGGCTCCAGGATCTATTCAAACAGGCCGTGGCCAACGATAAAATTACCGTTCGTGCCGAGGCTCTAAAATCCGATGAGATTCCGGCCATGATCTTACTGCCCGAACATCTCCGTCGAATGGCCGAAATATCGGCCATGTGGGGCGAAAAGGAAAATCCCTTCGCAGGCGAGCATACCTTGCTCGTAAATACCCGCAATCCATTGATTCAGAAACTGGGTGGTCCAGGAATCCTTGGTTCCGATGGTTCCGCAGATAGCAAAAAGAGTAAAGTGGCCCGGCAGGTGTATCATCTGGCCAGGCTGGCCCAGGGCGCTGCCAGCCCCGCCGATATGGAAAAGTACGCGCAGGAGATATTTTCTCTCTTGCAGGAAATGGTGTAGAATCAGTCTAATACAGAAAGACCGAGCCAGATTCTCTGGATAGAAGTCCGACGAAACAATGCCAGATGGCACAGTAAAAGTATTCAGGAGTTTAGAATGAACCGAATGAAACGCGCTTTAATGAGTGTGACTGGAGCGCTATTGATATTCTCCTGCGCATCCCTTCCTCTAGTTGACGATGCACAGATGAATGAGATGGGAACGGAGGCTTTTGAGGAGATCAAGAGCAAAGAGCAGATCGAAACCTCGGCCTATCTCAACAAATATGTCAAATGTGTAGCTAACAAGATCCTGGATGTAACTCAGGATAATACCGGCGTAAAGGAATGGGAAATCGTGGTATTTCGCAACAATGCAGTAAACGCTTTCGCATTGCCCGGTGGAAAGATCGGTGTATATACAGGCTTACTCGGAGTGGCCAAGAATCAACACCAGCTTGCAGCCGTAATCGGCCATGAAGTGGGCCATGTAATCGAACAGCACGGAAAGGCCAGGGTGCAGACTGCCATGGTAACCGAAGGGCTGCTTTCTGTGGTTCAAGGAGCTTCGGACAATCCTATGGTAGCCCAGGCTCTGGGCCTGGGTGCTCAGTACGGGGTGATGCTTCCGTTTTCTCGCTCCCATGAAACCGAAGCGGATGAAGTAGGGCTGAAGCTAATGTCCATGGCCGGGTTTGATCCGCAGGAGTCTGTGAAGCTGTGGCAGAATATGGCTGCCGCTGGCGGAGGTAAACCGCCGGAACTTCTTTCCACCCATCCTTCCGATTCGACGCGAATTAAGGATCTACAATCCAATATGGCCGATGCTCTGGCACTTCGTCAGGCCGCTCAAAGCCAGGGACGCAATCCCAGCTGTCAGTAAAATGACTCACAGGTTTCATCCTGCATTCACCATTTCGGTGAATCGGGATGGGACCATTGGCCTTATCCCGGCCTAACCAATGGATGCCCCTTTAGGCTCTCATCATTTGATTTTATATGCAACCCGCAGCTTTGTGTTTCAGGGATGTGCGGTGGAAAAATCAGCAAGTACGGGATCGCTCAGGATCATAGGAATTAGATTCTTGGTTCCCAGATGTTTCGCATCCAGGATGACATCGGCCGATTTCTCATACCAGGGCATTCTGCGATTCAGCAAAGCTTCGTAGGACTCTCCACCCAGATCTGGCCTGGATGCAGAGGGCTCAGCTTTTTCCAGCAGCCAGCTCATGGGCCGCTTTAGATAGATTACAATACAGTGTTCCTTTAATAGCCCGGCTTTTCGCTGCGAAAAGGTTTCCGGTTCATTTTCCTGAAGTGGGGCCTCTACCAGAATACCACCGCCGCAGTCGATGATGGCTCCATCCATATTGCAGATTTGCTGCAGGATTTCGTACTCTCTCTGGCGAAAGCCGGCCCATCCTTCCTCGGTAACGATTTGCTGCACTGTCTTGCCATCGGCAACAAAGGAGATCTGAGTATCAGTAGAAAAGACCGGTCGTGCCAGCTTTTTACCCAGTTTGCGCGACAATCTGGATTTACCGGCACCTCTGGCGCCTATGAGTGCGATTGATTTTTGTTTTTCAGAGGGAAGCATTGCAATTATCTTTCCTGTGCCCGGCTGAAGGCCCGTTGCTCAATTAACAAAGGTCTTACATTTCTCGAAATGCTTTTAGATCTTCCATTAGCTCGGGTAAATTCTCGTAGAATTGCTGCAGATCCTGTTCCTTTAGCTTCAGGGAGTCCAGAGCAGGTTTGCTTAAAGGCTCGGCCATTCCTCCAGCATCTACGCCAACGCCTGCAGAAAGGGCGATCATGTTGGCAACATGGACAATGGCGGTTAGCTGAGGATTGATCTTTGCCTTTTCAGGATTATAGTTATACAGGGCTGCCTCAATCAACTCACGCGGAAAATGCCAGATTTTCAGTAAATGCGCTCCCACTTCTCCATGGGTATAGCCCATATATTTCTTTTCCAGTTCAGTAAACCTTAGTTCCGGGTTGGCCTGCATTTCCATGTCAATCTTGCGATAGATCTTTCGAAAGAAACTGGCCAGAACCACTTTGCCCACATCGTGCATGAGGCCTGCTGTAAAGGCCACATCCGGTCCGGCGGCTTTTGTTTTTTCAGCCACTCGAGCGGAGATACCAGCTACCAGCAAGGAATGATCCCAGAGATCTGAGGCTTCTAATTTGTAGCCTTCAATGTTTTGCTTTAGAATTCCTTTCGATGTGGTTACCAGGACTATATCTTTTACAGTGCGAAGTCCAAGGGTAACAATGGCTTCCTGAACCGAGCGAATTTCTCGGGAAGGGGAATAATAAGCTGAATTGGAAAGTCGTATAATGGCGGCCGTCAATCCAGGATCCCTGGATATTTCCTGCGCCAACTCCTGGAAATTGGCATCCGGGTTGGAAACCATGGAAAGTACTTTCTGAACGATTGAAGGAAAGGAGGGCAAACCTTCTATGTTCTGAAGTCTGGCTTCAATCTGAGTCTTTATTTCTTCTGCCTGTGCCATAATCAAGTCTTGTAGAGGTATCGCTCCTGGCCGTTGGCTCTGAGCAGAATTCGCCCGTCGTCCAGATATAGTGTGATGGTTCGACCGAGGTTGCCGCCTACATCCTCCTCTAGAATTGATATTTTTCTGGCTTCCAGGGTTTCCCTGGTGGCAGATACATTACTCTGACCAATGTTATTGAAGAAACTGGAATGAAGTGCATCGAACATGGAGGCTCCTCCAAAGATTCGTGCAGATAGATCGGTGGGTTCTGCTCCCAGCTTCTGAAGGTCAGCCAGTAGCATATCTATGGCGGTGCGCGCATATTTGCCTCGCTGAATTATCCGACCTGCCGGTGGCTCTGCCAGAAGTACGTGGGAGACTCCACCCACTTTCTTTTTCGCAGAATAAAGGACTATGCCAACGCAGGATCCCAGGGTGGTGCGAATAGCATCCGGGCTTTTGGCGGCTTTCCACTCGGCCACTCCCAGATGAATCATTTTGCCTTTGAAGTCTTCCAGGAAACCTTCTCCAAAAATTCAGTAGCTAATCAGGGTGATCTTCGGAAAGTGTTCCAGCAACCCGATTCAATATCAAGTCTTTCTATTTCTATGGCACAAAAAACCGGATCTTTTACGAATACTGAAGCAAAGAGCAAAATCGAGGGACCTCTCTTTCGATTAAAAACAAAGGAAGCCGATATTCTGGTTCTGGGTACAGCTCATGTATCTCAGCGATCTGTGGAAGATGTTCAGCATGCTTTCAAAGAGTTCAAACCGGACAGCGTTTGTGTTGAGTTATGCCGTCCCAGGCATGAAGCCATTAGCGACCCGGAGCGATGGAAGAAGCTGGATCTTGCCAGAGTCATCCGCCAGAAGAAACTGGCTCTCCTGGTAGCCAATCTCATGCTCAGTGCATTTCAGAAAAAGATTGGTGAGCAGTCGGGTGTGGAACCTGGTGCTGAGATGAAAGAGGCTCTAACTCTGGCCAGGAAAAATGGAGCCAGGGTAATCCTTGCAGACCGGGAAATCCGGGCCACACTTTCCAGAGCCTGGAATAGAGTTGGTTTCTTTCGCAGAATGTGGCTTGGCAGTTATCTTTTATCGTCTCTACTGGTACGCGAAGAAGTGGATCCAGAAGAAGTAGAAAGGCTCAAAGAAGAAGATGCCTTTGCGGATCTGTTCAAGAGCCTGCCGTCCAGGTATAATAGCATCAAAGAAGTAATCATCGATGAAAGGGATCATTATCTTGCAGAGAGTATTCGTAGAACAGCTCAAGATCATCCAGAACTGGAAACGGTAACAGATGGAAAAACCGAAACCGAAAAGACCCCGGTTTCTGGCAAGGGAAGTAAGCGAAAAAAGATTCTGGCAGTGGTTGGGGCTGGCCATCTTCCGGGAATCATGAAAGCTCTGGAAGAGCAGAAGGAAGTTTCCCTTAAAGAGCTTTCCCATGTGCCAAAAGGAAAACCCATTCGAAGCATCATCGCCTGGGTTGCCTTTTCCGTGGTATTGATCCTTCTGGGTACAACGGTGGCCACAGGTGGAGGCGAAAAAGCAGTTAAGGAAGCATTGCTGGCCTGGATCTTTTCCAGGAGCTTCTTTGCCGGCCTGGGCGCCATTCTGGCCTTTGCACATCCAGTATCCATTCTGGTAACTATCGTTATGGCTCCCATAGTGATCCTTTTTCCCTGGTTCAGGCTATGGATGTTTCCCGCACTTACAGAAAACTGGCTGCGAAAACCCAGGGTGGAAGATTTTGAACGAATTGCCGATGATACGGAAACGGCGGGCGGGTTGTTCAGAAGTCTGTACACAAACCGGGTTCTACATCTGATCTGGGTTGTGCTCCTTGTCTCTCTAGGCCTGACCATCGGCAATCTGGAATTCCTGCGCGTATTGTTTGCGCTGCTATTGAAGCAATGGGGCATAGACCTTCCCACCATCCCATTTCTGGAATGGTTTCAGTAATACCCGCGAAAGCCTTTCTCCAGTAATAATTGAAGACGATTGACATAGTTATTGTTCTGGTTTACTGGAGCATATGGCGCTCATTGGAGTTCGTTTTCTGTTGCTGGTTGGCGTAGTCTACTTTGCAACCAGTTGCTTCATCGCCCCAAAGTGTCTCCAGTGCGCCCGTGCACTGCCACATCAAGTTGCTTCTGGAGATCGGTTCCCTCCGGAAGAATACACAACAATTAATGCTGAACGCCTGGCCAGGATTCGACCGGGGCAGACCGGAGAAGATGAGCTGCTTGAAATCTTTCAGGGTCAGTATCACAGGCAGATGACCATGAACCCGCCCATGCCTCTACCCCGTAACCAGGATACCAGATTGCACCGAATCTACATCTTCAGGGATGTGGCCTTCTTTACCAGGGATCTGAGTGGCGGCGGGTACCAGATCAAGATGCATGGTTGGCATCATCGTATCTTTCTGGCAGTATATATAAGCGATGGGGTAGTTATTTCCTATTCTACGTCCCATGATGAACGTACTGATGAGGATGAGATAGTAGATGGTCCTCTCAATGGTGAGGGTCAGGGCTTTATTATGGAGCTTTCGGATACGGAACGAGGATGTATTGGGACCTACTACAGGGTAGTTACTTATTATGACCGTCGAGAGAGTGCCGATGATTTGAAAGAATGCTGGTGGTTTGATGACTACCAGCAAGGCCGGCTGTAGTTTCCTACTATGTTGGTGGTTCAAAAACACTTGATCAAATCCTGGAACCTGGCTTGCTAAGGGGGTGGCCCCAACTAAATATCAAATAGGGCCGTTCTGGCGGCCTGAACTTCTGACAAAGAAGAGAACAGATCTGTTCCGGGGGGTGGTATCTATTGCGCTGTTGGCAGTATCCCTGGGCGGAATTGCCTGCATGGCCCGCTCAGAGCCAGAGAGCCCAATTGAAAACCCTGATCTCTGGACCGTCGGTGCTATCCTCTATTTGTCCAGTCAGCCAGGACCTCCGCAATATCTTGCCTCGGAATGCACGGATTGGAGCGAGCCTTTAAACTCCGCCTACGAAAATGATTCTAACTGGGGCGATTTCTCCAGGGATTACAACCAGTACACTACTGTAATCATAGGAGATTCCACCATGGATTATTCGGATAACTATGATGGATTTCTAACTGCTCGGGTGCAGTCTGTTGCTATCGGAGGAAATACATTATGCGATATGCTAGTTCAGCTTCCTGCAATTAACACTGTATCTCCACAGCACATAGTGATTTCCAGTGCCGGAGGAAATGATATCCTTCGCGGGATTTCCAGGTCCAATATGTACAGTGCAGCATCCTTGCTTCTGGATGAGCTGCGAAATCGTTTCCCGGATGCGCAGATCACCGTTGTGGATGTCCATCCAACGCTTTTGAGCTCATTGAACTCGGAAAAGGAAATTACCAATCCTGCAATCAAAAGCGATGTGGAAGGTAGAAGCAATACCTGCTGGATAGAGACTGCACCAATATTTGGAGTCACAGGTTCGGATCCGGCGCCGTCCGGGCTCATGCTGGACAGCATTCATTATAACAGTACAGTCAGTTTCCAGATCAAAGATGCGTTGATTTCCGATTGCGCAGTTGTATTCTGATAACTGCCTACAAAAGCATTCGATCCATTTCCATCCAATACTTACTGTCCTGAACTGGCCGCCTTTCGCACATCTGCATCCTGAGAGTGCTCCTGCAACTGATAGGCCATTTTCTTAATCCGTTCCAGACTATCTGAGATTTCAGAGGTCTGACGAACCAACCCGGTGACTCCGCTCTCCATTTCTGCTATTGTGCGAGTGACCCCTTCCGTGCCAGTGCTCTGTTCTCGCGCCAGCTGTTCGATTTCTCTGGAAAGGTCTGTAAGGTGTTTTAATGCATCTACAAGCTTTCGATTGATGGATTGCTGAGATTCAATTCTGGTGGAAAGGCTGGAGAAGAATTCGTCCACCCTTTCAATACTCTTTTCCTGCTCTCCCACTCTTGATTCCGCTTCGTCAGCGATACGCCCACCTTCCTTGATGAGCCGGGAGCTTTCTCCAATGATGTCAGCGATGCTTTTTGCATTGGTGGCATTGTTTTCGGCCAGTTTACCCACTTCCTGGGCAACGATTGCAAATCCCCTTCCATGTTCACCGGCCCTGGCCGCTTCAATGGCAGCATTCAGGGCCAGTAGATTGGTGCGATCGGCAATTTCTGCCATTATTTGATTCACTTCGGATACCCGTGCAAATGAGCTTTCAATACCATCCAGGGTGCTTCCCAGTTCCCGCACCGCGCCGGATACTTTCTTGCCGGACTCGCGGGCCGTGCCCACTTCCCTGGCAAGGGTGGCCGCTGAATCGTTTACCTCTCCCAGCAATCGTTCCAGGGTAGTATTGTCCTGGGACATGTTATCGATTCGCTTGTATTGATTGGTGACCAGCTCTGCGGATTTTTCTGAAGTGGAACTCAACTCTTCCATGGTAGCACTGATTTCTTCAAAAGCAGATGCCTGGCTTTGCATCTCATCGTTGAAGGTGCCCACAAATGTAGTCATACCTCCTACAGCACCTCGAATGGCGCTGGCGGTAGCATCCATTTTCTCCCGGGCATCCTCCAGTTCATCCTTTCTGCTATTGGCCCGTACTTTTTCTGCATCGCTTTCCGAGAGTAGATTCTGAAAGACTCCGGTCATTCGATGCATTACAATCGTAAATGTAATAAAATACAGTGGTAATGAAATCGCCATGTTTCTTGAATAGTAGCCTGCTGAGAACATAACGCTGGGATCGGCTGAGATTTGAATTCCATTCAGCATTGCGATGATCGGGGCTGCCACTACCATCAGTGTGGACAGAATTCCGATTCGCACTACATGGTATCTTTTCTCCAGGTTCAAAGCGGCCGCGGCTGTGAAAATCATGTAGATCAGATAGAAAGGCGCCTGGGGCAGAACTCTGGATACTACTTCCGGTTCATCCAGAATGGCACCGAAATGGGCCAGGCCCACGGTAAAGATGTCCAGATAGCTCAGAAATCGGCTCAATCGATTGGATTCAGGGTGTTTGCGGCTCCAGAGTTCGAAGAAAAAGGTATAGGTACCAAAAATGGAAACCGCCAGGATGTTTAGAGTATTCTGAAGCTGGGTTAATGCACTGAAGGATAGTGCAACAGCGAGTATCAAGAATATAAGAATGATAAATCGTGTAATCTGAATCCCACGGGCAGCGTACTGACTAATGCTTTTTTCTTTCATAACCTGGATCCCTGTTAAACGGGGGAGCTCTCCTTATGATAAATACTGATTGCTTGTCTTTCCATCTCAATTTAACTCTTTGATTCTATTAATCCAGGATACCATATAGTATTCGGCTGGAGCCTTCGCATGTTACTAGCATTTCACTGGACACAGTCTTTGAAATGGAAGATTCTTTCGTAGTTCTGTAACTCTATCCATGAAGAATGAAACCAAATCCTCCACTGCTGATCTCCAGGGACATCTCTTTGTTTTCCCCGGCCGAATACTGTTTCTGGGCCATGGGTTGCATACCGATTTTCACTCCCATCATGCATCGTCTTTACTTATTTCCATGGAAGAGGATGCTCAATTTGGAATAATGCTGGAGGAGGATGGCCCGTTGTTCAGCCACTCCGGTCTTCTCATCAATCCAGGAAAAAGACATCGCCTTCTGGGCAATACAGCAAAGATGCTGGTTCTTCAGGTAGTGCCGGAGATGTATCGATTTCCGGCGGAAGATCTTCAAATACTGGACCCTGAGTTGGTTCGGCAGATCCGGGCCCTGGGCGCCGGGCTTTTTGAATTGGATTGCGATGATGCGTCCCACCGTTTCTTTCAAATGATTGAACTATTTCATCATGGAAGTACTTCTGGAACCGGTACTGCGAAAGCACTGGATCCAAGAATAGCGGCCAGCCTGGACCATATACATTCTTCGCTGCCAGAGATACTTTCAATTCATGAGCTGGCCATAGGGGCCGATTTATCCGAACATCGATTCATGCATCTGTTCAAAAAACAGGTAGGTATTCCGGTGCGCCGATATGCACTGTGGGCCAGAATGCAAAAGGCTGCTTTCATGTTAAAGGATGGTAGAACATTGACGGAAGCGGCCCATGAGGCAGGATTCTCGGACTCTGCTCATATGAGTCGCAGCTTCAAAGAGTTGTTTGGTATTACACCATCTGCTGTGTTTGGAGACAGAGCGTCTGTATCCGCGCGTTTCTGTAATCAGGTCTGGAATCAAGAAAATCGCAGCTGAGCAAAGGACGTTGCTTCAGCTGCGATCAGTGGAGTGTTAGGCCGGCCCAGGGGCGCGGGCATGAAGATCTGAGCCCGAATCAGGAGGCCACAGCTTCGAAAGTTTTCAGTTTTCCCTGTTCTGCCAGAATCTTCTTGATTTCGTTTTCCAGGTCCTTGCGAAAACCCAGTTCAAAGAACACATCTGCCACTACAAATAGTGGAGCGCTTATCAATGCCTGGAACAGGTTATCAAACAGAGCCGGTCGGTCCTTCTCAAAAATGAAATGACCATAAAACTGAGTGCCCCAGCCCAGAACCTGGGCGGTTCCGAAGATAATCCATCCGGTGGTGCTATCCACATTTAGCGAAAGATAATGGGCTGCACCCAGCAGACTTCCGAATAGCAGCGTTGCCGTCAGTGCAAACACAAAGTCCAGAGTAAAGTAATAGAGAAGTACAGCTGCCGTGAACACCATGGCCACAGTAATAGGTACTCCTTCCAGAACAGGAATATTGATCCAGCTAAGGACCAGTAATACTGAAAATGTAATTGTGGGCACACCCACAACATGAATCAGAATGTTTCGCTTCTCTTGATGATAGGCCGAGTAAAAGGCCATCTGTTTGGCAAATCGCATGAAATCCTCCCCGGGTATTTCCCGTGCTTTATGATCTTATACTACCATTATTGGCTCGGCCTGTCTTGAATAAATGTGCTATTCAGACGCAAAATCATTTGGGCTGGAAAGCTGTATCGATCGATACAATCGAAAGGCTGAAACGCTCGCCTCTGAGTTCAGCGATTCGGCTCAGGGATTGACGGATTCATTGTTCAGAGTGCCTCGCTTTAAGGAGGAAATGGACTTCTGTGCACCCGTGCGATTGATTAGCCTTACATCCCCCTGAATCTTCACCTGAGTATCAAACAACCAGGGGCCTTCAACCGTTAGTGAATGAGCCGAAAGCAGGGAAGGCACTTCCGGGAAATGGGACTCAAAATCCTGAACACTCTTGTAATTGTCGTCTAGTTGAACTACCGGCTCAGCGGATGCGCGAAGCACCAGAGCCTGGTTCTCATCCAGCTCGCAGGCATCGCTTCGTCTTACCAGAAGATCGGCACAATTTTTCACCGGTGCGAATCTCTTTCTGGGAACTCGAATCATTCGGGTGCGGTCGAATTGCCCCACGGCTGCTCCCATGGCAGATTCCAGTTGAAGCACCGGCTGATCATCAAAGCTTTTCTGATTTACGATTAACGATAGAGATAGCGGCCCGGCTTTAAGTCTATCACGTAGTGACTCCAGGCTTACCCACAGATTGTTGATAGAAAAATCCTGGAATCTACTGATATCTTCGAAGTCACTCTTATGGTCAGGAGGTACCTGGGCTGTTTCCAGTAGCTCGATTCGCTTCTGTCCAGTAAGGCTGCGATACAACACGCCTCCTTTAATGTCCGCTCTGGTTTTTGGAGTTACCTCCATGGCAAAGTCCAGCCCCTCATCAATGATATGGCCTGCAATTCCGGAATGCATCACGGCGCCCAGGTTATCGCCGTTTGAAATGAATGCATGGCTGAAGCCTTTCTCCAGCAAAGTATCCAGGATGCCAGAAATCCAAAGAGAGTTATAGATATCTCCATGGCCGGGCGGACACCAGTGGGAGCCATCATTTCCGTCACCCACCGGTAGAAGTGTTTTCGCATCCAGCCTGGGCACCTGATTCTGGATAAAGTCTGCAGCAAGATGAAGAGAGCTATTTATATCTGAAATGCCAGGATAGTTCAGAGTGTCAGACCTGGTATTGAAGGAGTTCATGAATAGAAGCGGGATCTCAAGTGCGGTTTTTTCCCTTAGATGGCGTGCCTGCTTCAGGATAATGTCAAAAAAAGTGGCATCCCGGCGAATATGAATCAATGACTTGGCCTGGCTGAGGCCCATGGATGTGCCCAGTCCTCCATTCAATTTGATGATTGCAAATTTTGAGATGGCACTGGTGTCCGAAGGCATAGAAAGGGAATCCATTTCCACAATGTCCCGGGGATTCAGATCTCCGATGGTGTTCCAGTCCACCAGGCCGGTGGCTCCATCGTAAACCTTCCTGGTTTTATCCAGAAAATCCTGAATGCAGATTTCATGAACCGATGCAGATTGCATTCTTTGTTCGATGCTGGATTTAATCTCTTCCCAGGTCGGTCGTTCCATATGGTTTCGCTATGACCATGGGCCACCTAACTGTCTATGCTTTTTTGCGCAGGCTACAGACGTATCCAGACACCACCGCCTGGTAATAGATCCCTGCGAACGAAAGCCAGGTCATAGCTATCGCTGGAGGGACGAAAGCGCATCCAGAGCTCTATTTCGCGTAGACCTTCCTCTTTCATGGTAAGATCTTCCGCTCGCACCAGGCGTGGCACTGTTATCCGGAAATGATAGTAGTAGGTCAGACCAGCTTTTTCCCGGGTCCGGTACACTCCTTTACCTTCTGGATTGGCTTTGATGGCTTTAAGCCTGGCCGGGTATCGTTTTTCCCATTCCTGTTTGAGTATTTCTGTTGCCTGCGGATATCCCGGCGCTGCCTGAATTGCTGCAGGGATGAACAGCGCCAGGGTTAGAGCTGTGCCCGAAAAGATTACTCGCAAGGAGTGATGCAATTCAATCTCCTTCGAATTCGCAGATCGCGAATACAGGAGTGCCTGCATTTCTTAGTTTCGCAGAACCGCCCAGATCCGGTAGATCTACTATGCAGGCTGCTTCCACAACTTCAGCCCCCAGGCCATCCAGTAGCTTCAATCCCGCTTCCATGGTTCCTCCGGTGGCGATCAAATCATCCATTAGAATAACTCGATCTCCTCTCTGGCAGGCATCCTTGTGAACTTCAATCTCCGCTTCTCCATATTCCAGGGTGTACTTCTGAGATATTGTTTCGTATGGCAGTTTGCCTTTTTTCCGAACCGGTACGAAAGATATGTTCAACGCATAGGCAATTGTAACTCCCAGAAGGAATCCCCGGGCATCAATGCCTGCAACAACATCAATGTTTTTGTCGATGTATCTTTGAATGAAAGAATCCATGATCCCTCGGAGAGCTTTGGAATCCTGGAAGATGGTAGTAATGTCGCGAAACATTACACCTTTCTCCGGCCAGTCAGGGATTGTGCGAATCACATCTCGAATGTATTTTTCATCTATTGCATGCATTTAGTTCCTCTTCGGTGTACTGGAATTGTAAGTCCGGTGTCAGACCCAGACCTGCACCTCTGGTGTAATCAAGGTACCCACGCCATGATCTGTGAAGACCTCCAGAAGTAAAGCATGGGGTACCCGGCCATCTATGATATGCGCTCTTCGCACGCCGGCCTGAAGCGCATCTATGCAGCAGCGAGTCTTGGGCAGCATCCCTCCAGAGATGACCTTTTTCTTAATCAGCTCATCCACATCTCTGGGGGTTAGACCGGTAAGTGTTTGATCTCCGTCCAGGATGCCCCTTGTATCGGTTAGTAGGATTAGCTTTTCGGCCCGAAGAGCAGAAGCGATAGCGCCGGCCATAGTATCTGCATTTACGTTCATGCTCTCGCCGTTTTCATCTGCTGCGATGGGAGCAATAACTGGAATATATTCGCTATCGATTAGATCTCGAATAATCTGTGGTTCCACAGATCGTGCATTTACAGTGCCCACCCGGCCCAGACTGACCTTCTCCGTGGATCCATCGTCCATGGCCTTTTCAATGGAATGTTCGGAAGCAGTGGCCAGATTGCCATCCCGACCGGATATGCCCACCGCTCGACCGCCTTCGCGGTTGATAAGAGATACAATTTCTTTGTTGATATTGCCGGAAAGAACCATCTCGGCCACTTCCATGGCATCATGGTCGGTGATTCTGTGTCCATCCACGAACTGACTGGTGATACCCAGTCGTTCCAGCAGTCGGTTGATTCTGGGGCCGCCACCATGCACAATTACAGGCCGCATTCCAACGTATCGCAGTAGAACTACATCTCTTGCAAATTTGTCCTGGAGGGCTGCCTGTTCCATGGCCGCACCACCGTATTTTATTACGATGGTTTTACCGTGGAATTTTTGAATGTAGGGAAGGGCCTCGAGAAGAACTTCGGCGCGGGCCGAATCAGGATTCTCCACCACTTTCCTTCTCCAGTACCTCAATGAAATTCAGGATGGATTTCTTATCCTTTTCCAGTTGCTTGGCATATACGTCTGCGATGGCATTCTCTACCAGTCCGCTTACCAGGAAGGCCTTGCTGGTAACTTGAATATCGTAGTCCCGGGCCGAACGGGTGTCACCCAGTTCATAATACTTACTTTCGCCTTCAATCACGAATAGATGATCCAGATCTCCGCCGGGAACTACGCGAAAGTTATGGATATGGGTTGTTTCCAGAAATGTAGACGTTTCCACCAGGGTTTCGGCCCCGCTGGGTAGCAGTGTGGCCACTACCTGCGGCAGAGATTCGGAAATGGCTATGTGCCGAACCTGTTTCAGGGTATCCCCTTCACGGCTTTCTTCCTCAATGTGCACATTCTTTAGCTCCGGGAATTTATCCAGGTGCTTGTACCTTTCCTGTCTTGCATCCAGCAATTTTTGAAGTGGTACATCGAATTCTTGTTTTACCTGAATCTTTTTCATCTGGACCAATGGCGTAATGCGGGGGCCCTGAAAAGTCCAGTAAAAAAGCAGAGTCCCGAAAAGGAAGGTATTGCCGTGAACCACACAGGGCCCATTCGTCAGTGCGGGCTATGCCGTGATTTCACAACTACGACAATCAGGTCCAGAACCTCAATCCAGATACTGGACAGGGGGCGTCCCTGTTACTAGAATTGAAAGTACATGAAATTCGGAGTTTCTGCCGGCGTCATTGCGATGATCATATAGATCATTGCGATCAAGACAGCGATCAACTTCTTTCGGTTCTCGGGTTTCCAGAAATACTCCAGTTGATATTTATTGAAGAATATCTCATAGAACCAGAGCAGGCCCAGAAGGACAATGAATTCATTTAGATCCTTTAGCTGGCTGAATCCTAGAAGGGAACTGTTAAATACCAGAGATTCATTCAAGTTCTCAAAGCCAAACTTCCGACCAATCATCAATGTTGCAGTGGACATATCCGGTGCGCGAAACCAGATGAATCCAAAGCTAAGACAGAAAAACAGCAAGATCCTGGAGGCGATGTTATAGATCAGGCTTCCGGATTCCTTTAGTCTTTGTCCCAGGGAAGTCTTCCCATAAACCCGGTGAGCTGCAATCATCACAAATTGCCAGATCCCCCAGGCCACGAAGTGGTAGGCTGCACCATGCCAGATGCCGGTGGCCAGCCAGACGACTCCAATGTTTACATAAATGCGAACCGGTCCTACCCTGGATCCACCCAGAGGAATAAATACATAGTCGCGAATCCAGGTAGTCAGTGAAATATGCCAGCGGCTCCAATGATCTGTAATAGAAGAGGCGGCCATGGGATACAGAAAGTTGATCTCAAATTCATAGCCAAATAGTCGGGCCACTCCGCGGGCAATATCTGTATAGCCGGCAAAATCAAGATAGATCTGCCATCCAAATCCCAGGGAGGCCACCCAGATATCCAGCGTGCCATAGGCTGAAGGATTGGTAAATACCTGGTTTACCAGAGGTGCCAGGTTATCGGACAAAACCAGCTTGCGAAAAAATCCTACAATGATTCGAGTCACACCAACCAGGATATCATGTTTCTTGATTGAATACCCCTGATCCAGCTGCTCCAGAAAGGTTGTGGCTCGTACAATTGGGCCGGCAACCAGCTGTGGAAAAAAGGTTACATAGAGTGCGAAAGCCACCGGATCCCTTCTGGCTTCCAGCACCCCGCGATACACATCCATGGTGTAGCTCATGGACTGAAAGGTGTAAAAGGAGATGCCCACCGGCAGCAGGATGCTTTCTGCTGGAAAGGCAAACATGGAGCTTCCCAGGGGATGGACATCGTTTAGAATTGTAATGCCGAAGTTCGTATATTTAAAGTAGCCCAGCAATGCCAGGTTTACCAGAACCGAGCCAATAAGATAGGTTTTGGCCGGAAGTCTGGCAAGCAAGGAAGGCAGACCTCCATTTTGTTCCCAGTTTCGTCTGGATGTAATGGCGATTCCAGCCACATAGTCCCAGGCAGTGGAAAATAGGATCAGCACCAGATAGAAGGGTTCAAAAACCCCATAGAAATAGTAGGAAGCGGCTAATAGAAAAAGCCTCTGAGGGCGTCCTTTCAGTACATGACCCAGAATGAGCGTCGTAAAGAAGAAGAAAACAAAGTGAAAGGACGTGAAATTCATCCGCAAGAAGCAGAGACCTCGAAAGGGCCGAACCGGTCAAACAAAACCTGCACTGGCCCGCGGTCCGGTCCTGAAGTCGGCCAGGCTCAGGGACCATGACGCGGGTACCGGGCCCCATGTTAGGACTTGACGAATCATGGGAGCCGGCCACGGTAAGCCCATGAACACATCTAAAATTCTACTCAGCCTTGCAATTGTGGCCGGACTGGCTGCAACTCAATGTGGAGGCGACAAACAAGATCTGACACAATACGATTCTATCTGCCAGAAAGTCCTGAAATGTGATAAAAGTATGCAGGAAATCCAGAACAATCCCGCTCTGCCTGCAAACGCCGATGTGGGCGAGCAATGCAAGAAGTCACTTGCTGAAATTGAGAAAAAAGCGCCCAACAGCATTCAGGGTGTAAAAGATTGCATCAATGACACTGCCTGCGAAGAAATGAAATTTGCAGCCTGTCTGGCCCCGGCTCAAGCCGAGCTAATGAAAAACATTCCCGGAGCTCAGGGAGTGGAATAATTCTACGGCAACCGAGCCCGTTCAGGGCTCGGTATCTAACCGAATACTCTTTCAATCAGAGGAAGTGGATGGTTCGGATCGGGACGCTTTGTTGATCCCTTTAAATTCTCTGGCCAGTTCATCGCTTCTCTTATCCCATTGCCACTTCTTGGACTGAAACGTGGCCTGTTTGGGTAATTCCTTTCCATGCATCTGGAGTAGAAAGGTCTTCCAGGCTTCCACATCTGTAGGCGATGCAAATCTTCCATGTGGATGAATCTCCCGCATGATGGGAATGTCCGAAAGGACAGCAGGTTTTCCATGCATCAACGATTCCAGAACACGTAACGGGAAGCTTTCATGAAGTGAAGGAAAGAAGGCTACACGACAGCTTTCATATAACCAGGTGAGCTGACCGTCGGTCGGGGTCTCAATATAATAGATCCCTTCTGGTTTGTAGGCTCCCTGAATAAGCTCAGCCAGTTCATCTTTGATTTCATTTCCGTTTTTTCCTGCGATGACCAGAGGATACAGATAGGGATTTTCTCTGCGAGCGCGCCTGTAGGCTTCCATTAGCACCTTATAATTCTTGCGCTTCTCAATGGTACCCACGCTCAGATAAAAATGCTCGGAGAAGAAAGGCAGATCCAGCGGATGGCTTACTTTCTTGGCAGGAGGATTCATACCGGGATAGATTACTTTAATCTTATCCTGCGGAATGGATGGATAGAGTTGAATCAGTTCATCGCGAAAGCTCTGGGATTGGCAAAGTACGCTATCGGCATTTTGTAAACTTTCTTCCAGGAAGTATTTCTGTTCCAGACGAGGGATGAACTTTAGTTCTTCTGGTGCAGTGCGAAAACTAACATCGTTTACATTGAGGATTGTTTTGATACCGGGTAGCTTCTTTTTAATGTTTCGCGGAAGAAGTCCGGTGGTTCCCCAGAAAATATCTGCCTGGGCTTTTTCTATCATACGAGGCAAAGATCGTTGCATCCAGATAGCTGGCAGTTGAGGTACAAAAGAAGACTCTACCCGAATCTCCACTCGGCCCGAGGTTAGTAATGCTGCAAACTCAGGCGCAATCGCCTTATGGGAGAGCAGTATCCATTCTGCATCTGGCAATCTGGATACCAGGTTATCAAACATTCCCGCCACATAGCGGGCATCCCGACTTCCCGGATGAGACAGAGGCCGGGCATCTACTGCGATCCGCATATAGACCAGTTGCTCAGCGCGGATGCACATGTCACGCCAAAACAAAATCTATAAAGGCCCGTGGGTTGCGGCCCAAATACTATCAATTTCTCGTCCAATTCTAACATCGTTTAGATAAGTTCTGGATTGCCTGGCGGGCCCTGCTGGCCGATCATATGATACAGAACTACTTTCTTCAGGAAATACATGAAACCACCCAGAGCGTTTGAGAACCAGGAATTCCTTAATTCGGAGCATGCGCGCTCATTGCGAATATTATCCGAGTATCATTACCCCTTGCATCGCTTCGATGAGCTGGGAGTCACAGATACTGTTGTATTCTTTGGTTCAGCTCGAATACCTTCGCCGGAGAAGCGTCAGGGTGGCGGCCATCCTGGCTCCAGAATCAATGAGCTGGACTCTTTCTATGATGCGGCCAGAGAAGTAAGTCGGCGATTAACCCGCTGGTCCCTTACCCATGCAAAACC
The DNA here is from genome assembly GCA_040217195.1 of Leptospiraceae bacterium. Lineage (GTDB taxonomy): Bacteria > Spirochaetota > Leptospiria > Leptospirales > Leptonemataceae > UBA3465. The sequence goes on from JAVJNR010000009.1 coordinate 26,082, forward strand.
GGCCGGAAGGAACTTCCTGGTATGCACGGGAGGAGGGCCCGGAATTATGGAAGCATCCAATCGAGGTGCCTTTGATGCAGGAGGGGCCAGCATTGGTCTGAACATAGAGCTTCCCCGTGAACAACATCCCAATCCATTTATTACGGATGAATTAAACTTTGACTTCCATTATTTCTTTACTCGTAAATTCTGGTTTCTGTTTTTCGCACGGGCCTTGATTGCTTTTCCGGGCGGCTTTGGGACTCTGGATGAGCTGTTTGAAACCCTGACTCTGCAGCAAACCATGAACATTCGGAATCAGATTCCGGTGTTCTTATTTGGAAAAAGATTCTGGGAGAGATTGATAGATTTCGATTTCCTTGTAGAATACGGGTTGATCGCGCCACAGGACAAAGAACTGTTCCAGATTGTGGATTCGGTGGATGAGGCAATGGAAGCGATGATACCGGTTCTGGAAAGCCAGCTGAAATGAGCGCCGCAGGTCAGAAAAAAGAATTCCTTAATATTCTGAAAGAGTCCGAGGCAATTGCCCGAGGAGCGAATCTTTCGGAGAAGACCCATCATGCGGTTTACAAGGCCATCAAAACCGTTTCTGCCCTGGATCAAATCAAGAATGGAGTGATTTTCCATGCAGGTGTGAAGATTCCTGAACTGGAGAACCTGGATTACGGCCGCAAAGAGGCCCAGGAAACCCTTCAGCGGCTTATTTCGGATCAATTAATTGCTCAGGTATTTCTTATCGAGTATGATCCAGGCAACAATAAACTTACGGTCACTCCCTGCTACCTGGCAAACTGGGGTGATGAACGAATAGGACCGGAGCAGCTTTTCCAGGAATTGTTGATGCAATCCGTGGAAAGCATTGAGAGGTACCTCAGTAATCGACCTGTATTTAATAGAGATCAGATTTGGAAGGACCTGGAAAGGGATTTAAACTCTCCTTCTGTGCCGGACCTATCCAACCTGCCTACCGCTGCCCTGGATCCATTATCCGTTTTGCAGCCTTCCGCCTTTGATTTTGTGCCTCCTGCAGAGATGCTTCGTATATCCAGAGATGAGATTCGAGAAGAACTGATTCGTAGAGGGGATGTGGTTTATTTGCTGGAATACGGACTTCTGCCTGTTCGCGAAGAGGAACTTGTAGTTCGATTTGAAGCCTGCGCCGATTTTATGATATCGCGCATTATCCCCGAGCATCGAGGCAATGCAGCTTTGAAATCGGAGCTTCAGTCCATTTCCACCCAGGAGGAGGGATACCACCTGGAAGGTTTTGTGCGAAAGACCGCCGACTTTACCCAGAAAAAAGCAGCGGCCGTAAAGAAACATCTTCTATCTTCGCCAGGTCGCACCTCTCGTTTTCCGGGATCTCTTACCGTGGAGCAGGTAATTCAGCTTCATCCCCATGTAGAGAAGAAGTATCGGGAAACCTGGGAAAAGGAGATGGATCAGCAGCATAAAGAGATTCGGGATAGTATTCTGGGTCTGGGAGTGGATGTTGCAGATCAGATTCGATTCTTCTCCGAAGAGGATCGGGAAGCCATACCGCCTGAAATATGGAAACGGTTGATTAACGATAGTGGATTTTTCCATTCCACCTGGGAAAGAAGCGATGGCACTTTCCACGTACTCTGCAAAAAAAATCCGGCCATATTTCCTGAACTGGTAAACATCATGCTTCGCATGGGTCCAGAAGGTCACTGGAAAATTCTGGCCTTTCGATTTCTCATCGAGAAGTACGAATCCACGTTTCCAGAGCTATTCCATGATGGCGACTTTGTGGTTGCGTACGGGCAACTTCTGAGACGAGCCTACATGAGTCTCATTCCCTGGTACTACAGGCTACTGATGTTTCTGGGTTTGCGAAGCGTTGTGGATGCAGCGTTCCAGAACGCAAAAAAGAAGATTCAGGAAGAACAGGAAAGGCTATCGGGAAAAAACCAGGAAAAGAGAGATACCCGGGATAAGCAACGGATGACCGAAAGAAAAGAGCATGCAGGCCAGGCAGAAACTCTGGAGTTCAAGAGACGAATCATTGAAACTCTGGAGCGCTACTATTATGAGCAACTGAAACCTCCCCTGGTCAAAGAAGTGGCTTCCCATTTTTCAGAAAAGAAAGAGGATGAATTTCGGGAATTTGTAAAGAAGCAGGGTTTCAAACTCCTGGATTTTGAAAATGATAAGATCCTGCTCTACCCGGTGGACCATCAATGGAGAGCCAGGGCTGCGAAGCTAAGAAAGCATCTGGAGCAGAAGGATCAGGATCCGGCCCTGGAAGCAGCATTACATGCAAGGATCGCCGTGGTACTGAAAATGCTGCAGAAAAGCATCAAACAGGCAGCTTCTGGAGTAGGTGGTGCATCGCCTGCAAACATGGATCCAGATGCCGCATTTCAGCGTTTTGAATCGGAGCTGGAAAAGCATGAGAAGGTGGCCGCCGGATCCGATGAGGAACCATATTAAGATTCTTTCCCATCTTTGTTTCGAGGACTATTCCTATTTCCTAATTGTCTTCTCAGAGTAAACTATTCGGACCATCAATCCGAATTGACTGAAATCCTTCTATCTTATGTCTTTTTAGTGAGCCTTTCTACGGTGCAGTGCTCCATACTCCGATTTGATTTTTTCTTTTCGGGCACAGGGCCCGCAGGAAGTGTAACTAATGTACGGGTCCTGGGGCTTTCGACAGATGAGCCGGACCAGGAACTAACAGGGGGATCGCACGTGACCGTTACGCTGGAAGAGTTACAGAATAGGCTGGAAGAACTGGAAGAGCAGAATAAAAGGCTCCAGGATGAATTAAACTATGTGAAGGAATCTCCATTCCTGCAATCATCCATAAAGAGACTGGTCTATGAAGCGCTGATTGATCGAGAAGAGGTGCTGACCCGGGAACTGGGGAAGCGAATCAATGAGCGCCATGGCACCATGTATGAAATCAAAACCCAGGCCAAGCGTCTCTCCGAGCTTCTGGGACTGGATGCAGATGCAATTCGTATTATGGTAACTGAGGCGGTGCAAAACATCCTGGAGCATGGTTCCGGAAAGTATGTTACGGTTCGCCTGGAAATCAAAAATGACAGCGTCAATCCCTGTCTGGTTAGCTCCTTTAAACATGAGCTTCCAGGAGGGCAGGTATATACATTAAGCGATATAAATCAAAATGCAATGAAAGGCGATGTCACCTCGGAGCATTTCGATTTTGAGTCCAGCCGTGGACGGGGTGAGTACATCATGAAAGAACTCACCGATGAGCGAAGAATCATCAATGGAATTGAAGTAAATCCGGATGGAAAGAAGGTCAGATACTTCAAGCGAATGCTGATCAATTATGCGAAAGCAGAAGGGCCAAGAGCCAGGGTTACTTTTGAAGAGCTTAAGAGAGAGATAGATCGACTGGACTATGAAGATGTGATCTGCTGCTTTCATGTTCATCATATTGGCGGACTGCCGGATTCCGTAACCATTGCTACTACCAAGGCCTATTCTCAAAGGGTCGCCAAAATCATGAATGATAATGGATTCCGATTGCAGGAGGAGGAAAACTACTATAGAACTTCTTTTGCCACGTACGTTCCCAGAGAACAAATGGACAAAGAGCAGCTTCTGGGCCTTTTTGCGCGAGTGCGAAGCATAGTGGATGAAGAAATCGATGCGAACAGTACTGTTTGATAGTTCATACCGCTGTCCAGGATTATCCTGCAGTTGCCTGAATGGTTGATTGGAAAACCAGGCCCTGCCCACTGGTGCCAGCAGATCTGGGTTTGGATGAACCGTCTCTGTCTGGCTCCATAAAGACCCGGGCTTCAGATTTCAGAGTTACCGAAATTCCAGCCTATGAGTATTCGGGACAGGGCGACTTTCTATATCTCAAAATTCGCCGAAAAAATCTAAACACAAAAGATGTTTGCCAGGTTCTGTCCCGGGCCTTTTCGATTTCTGAGCCGGACATTGGCTATGCCGGATTGAAAGACAAACATGCTGAATGTACTCAGACATTTTCCTTTCCTCTGTCTGGACTTCGGGAGATCAAATCTGCTTCAAACGAGGACTTGAAATCTTACGCAGAGGAAAAGTTCGAAGGGTTATCGCACTTAGAAGAGCCGTTGACATTGTTGAGCATTGATCGACATGAGAATTCTTTGCGAAGGGGACACCTCAAAGGAAATCATTTTTCTATCCTGATTAGAGAATTGAAGCTGCGAAATACTCTCTCTGAGATTGCCAGGAAGCATCCAGATCTGGCGGAACGTTCAGACAGCGAAATTCGCAACAAGCTTCTGGAATCGGCTGCATCCAGACTGGTCACTCAAGGAATGGTGAATCTTTTTGGGTCCCAGAGGTTTGGCAAAGAAGGAAGTACTCTCGAGCAGGGGCTTTCCTTTATGGATGGCAAAAAGGCTCGGAAATGGCTTCTGGATCTGGGCACTTCGGCTGTACAGAGTTATGTATTTAATCATTATCTTCGCATTCGCGCCGAAAAGAATTGTTTATTTGATCTGATGGATGGAGATCTGGCCACCAGACTTGAATCCGGCGGAATTTTCAAAGTGCCCGAATCATCTGCAGAGGCCCATCGATTGAAAGATGGAGAGATTAGCTACACCGGTCCCATCTTTGGCCGAAAAATGCGAAGCCCGGAAGAACCGTCCCTTGCCCTGGAAAGGGATGCTCTGAACTATCTGGGTAGAACCGAGGAAGACTTCAAGCGAATGAAAGTACCCGGTGCCCGAAGAGCAGGACTCATCTTTTTGAAGGATCTGACTGTAGAATGGGAAGATTCAAATTCAGTATGGTTACATTTTACTCTACCCGCCGGCTCCTATGCTACCGTGGCTGCCGGACATCTAATTCATCTGGAGGAAGGGTCTGAGCGAGATCTATAGACATTTCTGCAGTCTGGAAGAATGGAGACTGTATAGATTCCCGTTTTCCGGTACGGGAGTTCATGGCTTGCCCTGGTATTCCGGCCGTCAGGTTCTGGTTCAGGGGATCCCGGATGCCAGTGGCCTTCGGTTTCGTCTTGTATTCTCTGGACGCTCCGATCATAGTAAGCAGTCTTCCGGTGCCTGGGAAAAAAAACCGGAAGCGGCTCTATGGCTTCGATGTAGCGAAACCAGTGCTGAGATTACTGCGGATCTGCTTACAGTACCGGGCTGCCTGCGAATTCAGGCATTGAATGAAAAAACCATCTATCTTGATTTACATCAGGATGGAGCATTGCTTTTTTCAGGAAAGGTCCATAGAAGTCTGTGGGCTCTACGAATTAAGCTGCTGCCCGGTTCACTTCGAAAGGATACAGGCTCAATTAGCTGAAAGAATGTATGTCAGAAACGAAATCAGGAAATAGTATGGCAGCCTCTTTGCTCTCTCTGGCGGCCACCGCAGTCGGCCTGGCCGCTGTAGCATCTGCCGGTGTGGCGGCCTGGACCGTCCATGCAATTCATCAAAGAAAGAAAAAGGATCTTCTGGACGATTATTTCATTACTCCCTTTGAACTGGATATAGACCATGAAGAAGTAAGATTCGTAACCAGGGATCATGTTGTTTTGAAGGGTTGGTGGTTTCCTGTAAATGGTAGCGATCGCACTGTTGTGGCCATGACCGGAAGGCATGGGCGCAAAGATGATCTAATCGGAATTGGAACCGGGCTGTGGAAGAGGGGATACAACGTACTTCTGTTCGATTACCGTGCAAGAGGAGAAAGCGAGAATAGCACTGCCTCCATCGGACATTTCGAATTCGCAGATGGGGAAGCGGCTCTGGACTATGCAATGCAACGAGTGGTGCACAGGGAAGGAACTTGCAGGCCAGCATTGCTCGGTTATTCCATGGGAGGCGCCATATCTTTGCAGCTTGCGGCTATGAGACCCGAAGTAGAGACTGTGGTTGCAGACTGTCCTTTTGCCAATTTAAAACATCTGGTAGAGCTTAGATTACAGGAAAGATTTGTGCCGGTCCGCTATCTTATGCCTCTGATTGAGTTCTTGAACAGTGCGATATACAGTTATCATCTGGATGACGTAAGTCCGTTGCGATGGGTGTCCAGAATTTCCCCCAGGCCCATACTGTTGATCCATGCAGAGAATGACAGGATCATTCCGGTGGAGGATTCCTACAAGCTCTATGAAATGGCCGGCGATCCGAAAGAATTATGGATTGAGCCAGAAGCGGACCATTGCGGAGCCTATTTTAAAGACAGAGAAGGTTATATTAAGAGGGTTTCCGATTATATGGATGGAGTGTTCGCAGGGAACTATTTCCGTTGAAGGCAAGAAGAGCACACTGGGTTTTTTTACGAGGACTGGGGCGACAGAGCGGTCACTGGTTTCTCTTTCGTAGACTCCTGGAGAATCAGTCCCGCTATCCATTTAATGGTACTTTGCATTTTCCTGACCTGCCGGGTACTGGACTGCGAAATCAGGAGCGAAGCCCGGCTCGCATATCAGCCATCACAGAAGATCTTCGCTCCAGAACGGTGGTAGGACTGCCCCAGAATGAAATTCGCTGCCTGTTTGCGATTTCTCTGGGAGGAATGGTGGCTCTGGACTGGCTAAATCGTCATCCAGGGGATTTTGACTTTGCATTCATTGTAAATTCCAGCCTGAAGGGGCTGAGTCCGGTTTATCAGAGAATGCGACCGGGTGCCATGGTTGATCTGGCATCGGGCATTTTTCAGGGCCTTGTGCGAAAAGATATTCAGTCAATGGAAAGCCGCGTATTTGCCAGAAGCTGTAATCGATCCAATCCAGATGGTTTGCAAAACTGGATTGATCTACAGAGCCATTATCCTGTTCGGTTTTCGAACTTCAGCCGACAGTTACTGGCAGCCATGCGCTTCAAATCTCCTAACCCGGATTTTAATTCTCCCATCTTTCTGGTATCCAGGAAAGATCGACTTGTGGACCCTCGCTGCAGCGATGCATTGTTTCGAAAATACGGAAGCCCGGGAAAATACTTTGTTCATCCAACAGCCGGTCATGATCTGACCACTGACGATCCAGAAGGCACTGTAGATTTCTTGAGTCTCTATTTGCGGCAGAATTCCTGATTGCAATGATCGGCGCTTTACACTGGACTACAGCCAATCCTTTTCTTTTGTCATGGCCGTGCGAAATAGATCTCGCAGGAATTTTCGGTACCTTTCAATAGTATCTTTCTTTCTCTGTCCTTCTGGATTGAAAATACTCTTTCGGTTAAAGATTCGGCCAGGCTTTTCTTTTAGATCGCTCCAGGTTCCTACTTCAAGAGTTAGAGGAAGGAATCTGGATTTCCATTTTCCGGGCTTTGCATGCAGCTTCCAGTAATGATCGTAGAATAGATCCCAGAGATCTCCATGGGTTGTATAGGATTCGCTTTGTGGACCGAAGTTTAGCTGGCTGTGACCGGCCTGAATCTGAAAAAAACGTCCCATGGCCTGGAACAGAGCATCGTCCCTACAGGCCTTTTTGGTGCCTGCATAAGGCCACCAGACATGGTCTACGGAACCAAATCCAGAATGTAAATCGATAACAGGAATCAGGCGATCCTTCACTTTGAAGAATGAATCATAGACAAATCGATACAGAGTTCTGGATTCAGGCTCCAGACCCTGACCGCGAAAATAGGGCAGTCGATGGCTCACCGAATGCCCTCCAAAGAAAGGCATGGATTTTTCAGCTTCCACTCCAGAGTTTCGCATCAGATCCACCCCTGCTGGATTGGCTCTGCGTCGCATGGCAACACCACCCGGATTTACCATGGGCAATGCATGAATGCCTATCTTACCTTTCTTGATCTCCGGGAAGAAATCCGGATTCTTCAGGCAATGGTAGAGGAAGTCCAGCAGAATGCGAATTCCTATGGTTTCCAGCCCATGGACTCCAGCCACAATGCCTACCGGGGTCTTCTTCAGTGCGGCCGGTGTGCCAATGCTCAATCCATAAATTGGGAAGCGAAAACCATTTTCGGCCTTACGCGAAAACCCATGTTGATGGATGGAAACAAGTTTTTCATCCGTTTGTGCAATTTCCAGGATTCGCTTTTCGAATCGATGTAATCGGCGGAGCCCACGAAGCATTCTGTGGGTACAAAGTCAGAATGCTCTGTGGTGTCAGTCCTTTTCCTTGATCATGGCCTTTAGATAGGGCAACGCTCTTTGAAGCATATAGTCCGGACGTACTGCATCGTTTTCATGTTCTTTCAGATATTGTTCAGCGTTCCCGTGGTTTACTTTCTTCTGTAGAGCCTGCACCCATTTCTGACGGTCCACATCGGGATCTTTTTCTGCCAGTTTGGGGAGATGGTGCCACATATCCTCTTCTCTGAATCGAAGTGGGAACTCACCATCCTTTTGATCTGAAATACGAATGTCTGGTTGAACTCCATGCACTTGCACGGTGTAACCATTGGGGGCATAGTAACGAGCAATAGTTAATTTCACCAGATATGGAGCGCTATTGGTTTCTAGAGGCTGGATTTGCTGCACGGTTGCTTTTCCAAACGTTCGATCTCCTACAATCAAAGCTCGGTCGTAATCCTGCAGAGCCGATGCCATAATCTCACTTGCACTGGCCGAGCCTGCATCCACAAGAACCATCAAAGGTAGATTGTCCGAAACGATGGGGTATCCGTCGCTTTCCAGGTCCCGAGTACTACGATTGGATTTCAAGGAGGTTACAACTCTCTCCGCTTCCATGAACAATCCAGTGACTCGCACCGCTTCGCCCAGATCGCCGCCAGGATTGTTTCTTAAGTCTATGATCAGCCCGGCCGGTTGTCCTCCCGCTTCCTTCTTAATGTCCTCATAGGCTTCTCGCACCATGGCGGTGATGGGAGTTTCATGAAATAGAAAGGAGCGGATGTGAATAATTCCGATGTTATGGTCTTTAAGATAGGTTGAGTCTACAGCTTTACGCTCAATCACATCCCGTTCAATTTTGATTTCTCGAGTGGTTAGATCTGTGGGACGGTCCACTTCCAGAGAGACTACGGTGCCTCTGGGGCCTCGAATCCGTTTTACAACCTCGCGCAAGGAAAGATTCGATATGCTTTTTCCATCCACTTTACGAATTATATCGCCTGCTTTCAGACCGGAGCGCAGAGCCGGAGAGCCAGGGAATGGGGTTTCTACAATTACATCCTCTTCATCGCCGCCTCGCAAAATGGCTCCAATCCCTTCAAAAGTGGCATCCTCGGATTCCTTGCGGATTTTTTCCCATACTTTGCTATCCAGCAGATCCGCATGGGGATCGAAACTCTTCAGAAAGCCACGGGCAGCCTGAAAGTAATAGTAGTTCATGGCAGGAGGACTGGTAGGTTTCTCCTCATCTTCCTGCTCTTCCGTTGCCGGGCCGGTGGCAGTGCCATATCTTAGCCGATTTTCCTGTATCCAGGACATCACTTTTGTGAATTCCCGGCCATCAAAACCAGTGGCAGCCCACATTTCATCCAGGGCTTTTCTCTGCTGTTGCTGCTTTTCCTTTAGAAGCCTGGCTTCCTTTTCCCGCTGATCCTGATTCAGAGAGTCCCATTTCTGCTTCTGAATGGCATCCCGCTTTTCCTTGATCTTTTCTACCTGGGATGCATCTATCTGGAATATAACATACTGATCGGTCCAGGGAAGCTTCAGCACTTTGCCAGGCATTGCAACTCCATAGGGTGCAAATTCCTTGCGACGATCTATATAGTCCGCCGGTAGAAGTTCCAGAGGTGCAGGCATGGAACCGATGGCTGAACGGGCCGCATCCACATAGCCCCGGTCTTGATCAATGGACCTGCGATCCAGGTAGTTGATCTGTGCATAGGTAAGTACACGGCTAAAATCCGTGGGGCCAAAATCTCCTGGTACGGCCTGAACAGCGCCAGGCAGCCCGAAGGTCAGAAGAAAGGTAATGAGAACTGGTTTGCAAAGTCTTGCTATCATGGTGGTCAGCTTCCAATGTACAGACGTGGCCGGTAGGCTGTCAGTTTTATTTTTAAAGGTTCCAGCATCCAACCATTGGACTGGAAAAACCCACTTCCTGTTCCAGCTTTTCTGATTCAGGTGCTTTAGGGCGGTCCATTGCGGCTTCCCAATCGGGTAAAAGGGTAGAGAATCGGAGATAGAAACGCACATAGGCCGGAATTTAAAAAAAGGTCGACGGAGGAAGGCCGGGCCCTGGTCTTTCCGTAATGATTCGAACCACTGCAAAAGTCCTTATTTCTGTAGCAATGATGTCCTTTCTGGCCTGCCAGGGGGGAGAAAAGCAGGGACCATCCCCGGAAAAACAAAAAGAACTATTTAATCAAACCAATCAGGAAGATCTGAAGCCCACTATCTGGGACACAGGCGATACTACGATTACGAACGAAGATCGTCTGGATCTTTTTGAATCCCATGTTAAGGACAGAGGCGGTGCCTACGTAGGTGTAGGATCTACCCAGAACTTTACTCTGGCGGCCTGGGCCAAATCCGAATGGATCTGGCTTATGGACTTTACCCGGGTTGTGGTGGCTACAAACAAGATTCATATTGCATTTCTTCAGGAATGCCCTACACCGGCTGAATTTCGCAAACTCTGGGAACCAGGATCCAAGACTCGTGCGCTGGAAGTGATCGAAAAGCATTATGCCGGGCAGCCGGATTATGATCTGATTCGCAAAGCCTGGAGCATTTCCGGCCCTTTCCAGCGCCGAAGATTTCGCTATGACGATGTGATTCATGAGAAATTCCAATTCCACGGATGGCTCAATAGCAAAGAAACCTATGACCATATTCGTGGTCTGGCTCTTAAAGGAAGGATTCAGGCGGTTCGCGGGGATCTGAAAGGCCCTACCACCGTAAAGTCTATCGCCGAGCAGGCCAAGAAAATGGGTATAGTATTTCGTATGGTGTATTACTCCAATGCAGAAGAGTATTTCCCTCTGGGTGATGATTTTCGCAGTAACTGGACTTCCATCCCGGTGGATGAGAAATCTTTGATTGTTCGGACTATTTCTGTCTATCGTGGTCAGCTTCCCTGGGCTCCCGGATCCGAGCTTTCCACAGATCGTGGATTCCACTATGTCTTACAGAGCGCCCCTCATTTTCAGAAATGGTTGAATGTGGGCAAAGAAGGACTGCGAATTGAAGACATAGTTCGCACTGGCAAAACAGATAAAGAGAACGGGATTACAATTATCGAAGGTAGCACTCCAATTCCTGAGGAATTCAAAGCTCCTGCTTCTGCTGAACCTGCCGCCCAATAAGGACCGTATGAAAAGGTACTTCCTGTATTTTGCACTTCTGTGCATTCTTTTGATTATTTCCTGTACCGGCGCCTCTACAAAGGAGTCGGTGCCCGAAAAAACTGAATCGTTGCCGGCCAACTACACTGTACATCTGAAGTTCATCAAGCGAATCAAAACAGATGCACAGCCCAAACAGGTTTGCCTCCATCCTGAAAGAAATGAATTCTATGTTGTGAATCTGAACAATGGAGGAGGGGCCATCACCAAAAAGCTGGGGCCCGGTACTCTGCAGATCTTTTCCCTGGATACATTGGAATTGCTCCATGTGGAGCCTGCCCGCACCGCCGTCGAATGCTTCATAGTTCAAAAGGATCGGCTGCTTTATTCCGATATGTTTCGCGACGAAGTGGTGCACTTTGATCTGGCTCAGAGAAAGGTTCTATCCAGAAGCCCCATCAAACCAGATTCCATTCGCAACTTTGGTGGTACCGAATACCGATTCATGCCCAAGATTATTGAGCCGATCTCTGATTCCCAGGCACTCGTTACTTTATGGCTGGGTGGTATGGCGCGAATCGACTTTCAGCAGGGTAAACTAATCAAGCATTTCGAGAAATTCTGTGCTCTGCCCAGAGGAATACTTCCCATTCCCAATAGCACAGATGTTTATATAATGTGTTATGGCATCCCCCATGGGCCGGGAGAAATCGTGCGTTTAAATATCGAAACCGGGAAGGTAACATCAAGAATTCCCACCGGCGGCTCGCCCCGGCATGTGGTGGCTCTCAAGGATGGTACAGCTCTAATTAGTAACTTGAATTCAGGCCAGATATATCACTTTGATCCAGCCACAGGTAAATTCTTACACAAGATGTATCTGGGTGGTGGAATCAATACCATTGATGTGGATCCTTCCGGTAGATTTCTGTTTATCTCCCAGCGGGAGCTGGATCTAGTTTCCGTAGTCGATACCCGTACATGGAAAGTAATTCTAAAGCAAAAAGTGGGGGACTATCCCACGGGTCTGGATGTCTCTTACGATGGCCGTTACCTGGCAGTAACCAATTTTCATGAAGCCAGTATGGATCTATTTGAAATCGAATACGCACCGATCAAAGAAAGTCCTTGAGCTATCTTTCTGCCTGACTTATCCCTGATTCTGTAAATTTACTGGATCTGCTCTCTGGCGAAAATCGGGCAGGAGTCATGCCTGCAGCAATCTGGATTACTGAACGGATGATTCCGTAAGCTCGGTGCATGCGAACTGGCTGCCTAACTGTAAGCTTCCCTGTGCATTCTATGGAAAAAAGGCAAACCGTTTTGTAGGAATCTTAGTCTACTTAGAATGGTCCGGATTGGTCTGCCATGAAGCATCTATTTCTAATATCCACTTTCTCGTTTTCGCTTCTACTTTCCTGCGTTCAGTTTCAGATAAACGAGCATAGACAAACCATGCCAGACCAGAAAACCGAAAGCTGCGAACTTCCAGCCATGCAACCGGAATTTGTAAACTTTCATATGGCCAACTGGCCGGATGCACAGAAGTCGATTCTGGAGCAGTTACAATCCAGGCCATCTCTTTTACCTATTTCAGATGGCCGCATGCGTCTTCGAATCATCATCGAAGGATTTCCCACCGGGAAGCATCATGCAGACTTTATGGAAGGTGACCCCTATGCCTTTACCTGGAGACGATTGAGTCAGGCGGCCTTTCGATGGAGTTTTGGAATAATACCTATATACGAACCCAGAGAGCGAACCTTTAGTTTTCAGGTCTGGGATGGATCTCGCAAACTTCGGGAATACAAATACGTAAATCAATTCCATGTTCTGGTGGGCCTGCCAGCAATCCTGGCTGTTCCTTTCGTGGACTCCCGTAGCATCGAGGAAGAGGCCGTTCAGGCAACGTCCTACTTTCTGGAAGATGCCTGTTTTCATCCGGTTTATGCTCTTGCTCTGGATTCAGAAGATTAATCCATGGAGAACCTGGATGGGATTTAGTTTTCGCAGGGCTGCCCTACCTGTATTGCTCTGCATACTTTTCTTTGCTGCAGGATGTATTGGTTTTGCCTACCAGGACGTTCGCACCATGGGTCTTTCTTACCAGGATTCTTTCGCGCCGTTGCATCCGAATTCAGCCAGGTCCGAAAATACCAGAACGGATTTAGCTGCGAAGCAAACCGATACTGATTCCCGGGACGAAAAGACCGACCCCGGCAAATCTTCTGGCCGAAACAACTCTTCCGAAGGCAATCTCTGCCATTTCCACATTAACTATGTTGGATGGACCTACTTCCCGGAGGACCGGGAGCTTTTTGCCCGGACACTACAGGAAAATGGAATCCGCTCGGAGCCTTCCTCCTCGTTATTGCTTGAGATCACCCTGGAGCAAACAGACATTACACCACTCTGGCGAAGACTTCCCAATGTAGTCCTTACCGTATTTACTTCCACTCTCTTTCCTCTGGTGGAATACTTTGAGTATGAACTGACTTTTCGTTTGATATCTGCAGACCGGGCTGTACTACTGCGAAAGTACAGGTTAATGAGTCATACAATTCTCAGTGGCCTGGTAACTCCCCTAACTCCATTTTATTATCCACCCACCGCTCGCAGGGAAGCTCTGGCAGAAGCGGCAACGGACTTTGCTCCCTATTGCCATACGTTTTTCCATTGAGCTACTGGACTGGTAGAGCAAAAAAGACCATGCTGGGACTCAGATTGCAAGGACAGATAATCATTTTATTTTCCTCTGTTTTATTTGCCTGTTCCGGGGATCGTAAGAATACTCCATCGCCTGTAGCTTTCGAGGAGGTGCGAAAGGACTTATTTTTACGAGGCAACCTCGGGCCATTCTATGAAAAGCTGAAATCTCTGGAGGACTCCCAGGATGGAAGGTTTTCTTTCAGAGATAATCATGAGGAACGATCCCTCCGTGTAATCTTTTTTGGAGATTCTGTTATCTGGGGGGATTGCCTCACCGTTCGCTTAAAAAGACGGTTTCATGAAACGTTTGGAGATGGAGGCAGAGGATTGCTTCGCTTTGTAGACTGGGCCCCCACGCGATTAATGGATCATCAAAATCTTACCCGGGGTGGATTCGAAAAAAAGAAAATACCCTTCGAGTCTTTCGATGTACCCACTTTTCCGGAACTGGGATTTACCGGTTTTTCGCATAGGCCTACCGGGCCCGGAGCCCGAACCATCCAGGAACCTGCACCCAGAACGCCCATATCTGATGTAATAAGATATCAAAACTACAGAAAGCGTAACCCTTCCGCCCCTGACATTCCGGAGGTGGATTCTCCCAGAAATGCCAGATATGGAACCAATGGAGAATCCTGGAAAAAGGTAAGACTAATTCTGCGCCAGGGAGAAGACAGCCAGGCCAGAGCTCAACTGACCTATCGCACGGAAGAGGGCTCTTTGGAATCCATGACCAGGGAAATTGAGTTTCAGGGACAGTGCCAATCCGTAGAATTCTCAATCCCTCCTTCCAGACGAATTGAGATGAGCTTCGAGGGAACTCCCTATATCGATTCACTTGCAGTAGAAACCGATGAAGGGATTTCTTTCAGCGCCGTAGTCATGAGGGGATTGCACCAGGCCTGGCTACTGGGTATTCCAGAAGAGCAGTTTATCTGCGGTTACCGCAAATTTGCGCCGGATTTACTAATTTTTCAGTTTGGAATCAACGAATCCCAGACTCTTCATTATTCGGTTCAGGGATTTAATGCAGAGTTATATGAACGACAGTTAAGAACCCTGTATTCCCGTATTCAAAAAGCAGTGCCCCACACTTCGATCTTAATTCTGGGACCCTGGGATCGTTTCTTGAAACAGGGCGGCTATTTTCAGCCCTATGAGGCTCATTCCAGGGTACGGGAGATTCAGAAGCGTGTTGCCTTTGATATGGGCCTGGCCTACTTTGATGGCTATGAATTGCTGGGCGGAACAGATGGATTGCGTAAAGCGGTTAGTCGCGGGCTTATCCAGTCAGACTATACCCACGTAACCTATCCCGGTGGACATTATATGGCCGATGCACTTTTTAAGCAGTTGATTGACGATTACGGGGAGTGGAAGAAGAATCAGTAAGCCCTAATGTTTGGTCTGGAAGGAAAATTCAAGAGTCGCAACTGGAGCGAATCTAGGTTAGCTCCAATGGTGGCTTTTACGCTGCCATTGATTCTGACTCTTTCCATGCTGGTTCTTGTGGTGGATTTCGAAAACCGGAGGTACCGCCAGGAGTTGCGAGCCAGGATGACCGATCAGCTCAGCGAACTTCGGGGACGCATGGAATCTGAAATCAATAAGACCATGTATTTGACCCGGGGCCTGACTGCATTTCTGGCTGTAAATCCAAGGATCAATGCATCCGATTTTCATGCAATCGCAGAAGAGATTCTAAGCAGCAAAGCTCATATTCGCAACATCGGGCTGGCTCCGGATAATGTGATTCGTTATGTATATCCCGTAAAGGGGAATGAAACAGCCATTGGTTTGAACTATCGCAATAACGCGGAGCAATGGCCATCGGTAGAAAGAATGATGCGTACCCAGAAGACCTCCATTGCAGGTCCGGTGGATCTGGTGCAGGGCGGCCGGGCTTTTATTGCACGAACGCCGGTATACGTGGGTAAAGGAGAGTATGCCAGGTACTGGGGCCTGGTCAGCGTAGTTATCGACACTCCTTCTTTGCTATCAGCATCAGGTCTGGGCGAAGAGCAATGGAATTATCTGGCCATTCGAGGAACCGATGGGCAGGGCTCCAGAGGAGAGGTTTTCTGGGGCGATGAATCTGTCTTTGACTCGGATCCGGTTCTTTTGAATGTTCGCCTGCCCGAAGGATCCTGGCAGCTGGGTGCCATTCCCCGGGAAGGCTGGAAGCAGCAATCTCCGGGTCTGTGGCTAATCTGGACCATTGGAAGCGCTGCCTGTCTGTTACTCTCCACCGGGCTCTATCTCTGGGTATTTCGCCAGAGAAGTCGGTATATAGAATTAAGACGGATTACCACCGTTGCAGAAGCCGCCAGCAAAGCCAAATCTGAATTTCTGGCAAATATGAGTCATGAAATTCGCACTCCTTTAAATGCCACACTGGGATTTGCAGATTTACTGGACGATGAACTCACTGATCCGCAGCAGCGACAGTATCTTAGTGCCATAAGAAAGAACGGTAGATCTCTACTGAATCTTCTAAACGATATTCTGGATCTTTCCCGCATTGAAGCAGGTAAGCTTCAGATTAATCCGGTTAGTTGTGACTGGCGTCAGCTTTGCGATGAGATACGAGATGTATTCGCCTATATGATTCAGCAAAAAGGACTGAGCTGGATATCAGACTACCAGGATAATCTGCCCAGGTGGATACTTACCGATGAACATCGCCTGCGTCAGATACTTCTTAACCTTGCCGGAAATGCAGTTAAATTCACAGATTCCGGGTCTGTAACCCTGAGAGTTCGGGGCCACAAAGACAATGATGATCAGTACACCTATGAATTCCAGGTAATCGATACAGGTCCGGGTATTGCGGAGCCGCAGAAAATTCGAATTTTTGAAGCCTTTGTTCAGGATAAGGCCATTCGCAGGGAGAGACAGGAGGGTTCAGGTCTGGGATTGACCATTTCCAGCCGGCTGGCCCATCTACTGGGCGGTCATATTGAACTGGAAAGCGAAATCGGTCGTGGCAGCCACTTCACTCTGGTTCTGGATCGCATACTTGCGGCGCAGAGAGTTGGACTTTCTGCCGAGGCTCAGCAATCCGGGAAGCCCTATTTTAACGGTCAGAAAGTATTGCTCGTAGACGATAACGAGGATAATCGAACCCTGGTATCTCATTACTTGAAGGATGAGCGTCTGAAGTTGATCCAGGCAATCAATGGAGCGGAAGGCCTGGAGATGGCTCGCAGAGAGCTTCCGGACATTATTCTTCTGGATCTGCATATGCCAGTCATGGATGGTTATGAAATGCTATCACTTCTTAGAGCCGAATCGGAAATTCGCTCCATACCTGTAATCCTATTCACGGCTGATGCAATGGAAGAAAACATAAATCGTATGAAATCCTATCGAACTGCAGACATACTTACCAAACCACTATCTAGAAAGAGGCTACTTACCAGTTTGCATAAACAGCTGGACCGAAACCTATAGATAGACATCAATACCTCTCTGCGAAGTGGTAATAATGCGTGGTTGCGCAAAGAGCTAGTTTCATGCACCAATGTGATTGCTACTGCGAAGCCAGAAATTTACAGCCTGGGGCAGAAACAGTATAGAAGCTTCAATTACCAGTTCCGGTGCCAGCCAACCGAACCGGGCATTTCCAGCATAGATCATTGCCTGAATGGATAATACTAGAATGATGGCCGGGTAGGGAAGGTGCCTGTTTCGCATCTTACTTTGAAATAACGGTCTGGCCAGTTCCCGTCCTCGGAAGCGAATGCAGGTAAATGCTATCATAATAAATTTGGCTGCAAACCAGAGATGGAAAGCAAGATAGAGAGCCAGCATACTTCCCATCAGCAGATCAAAGAAGCCCGGCTGCTGGTTTTCCGGAAGAGCCATGGTTACATAGATCCTCTGAAACTGTAATAGCGTTACTGTAATCAATAGGAAAAGAAATAGCCCATATCCCAGCATGGGAGCCAGAAGGGAATCCTGGTTTCTATGGCGTAGCAGCAGCGTTAGGACCGGAATAATAGTCAGGATAAGCCAGAACGGATGCCAGGCATGAATGAATAGTAGATATAATACAGCCAGGCTAAGAAATAGCAGACTTTCTTCATTAATGGATTGCAAAAGTCGTGCATTCAAGAATCCATAAAATGGAGCTACAAACAGGAAAGACAGTAATGCGAATCCGGAAATATCGCCTGTTTCGCTTCGATCCAGAAAAAGCATCAGAATCAGCTCCACTGAAACCGGTAGAATACACCAGATGATTGCCAGCAGAGTCACTTTCTTCCAGTGATCTTGCCTCAAAGTTGCGGAAGATAACAGAAAGGTCTGAAGTGCGAATCCGATAGAAATGGCCGCAACCAGAGTCATCCGATTTTCTTCCTGGCCTTGTCCAGCTTGAGAGAATCTTGCGGCGCCTCGGTTGTTCCTGCGTATAGAAGTTCCGGTCCAAAAATCAGACAAATCGCTCCCAGAATCCAGAAAATAGCAGGGGCCAGAATGTCGTTCAAGTCTCGTGGCGCATGAGGCATGGCATTGCGCAACAGGATGTAGTCCGGTTCACTGGTTTTGACATACGCAGAGATTTCGGTGCCCTGCTTCAGGTATTCAGCCTGAGAGCCAAAAACCGGTCTGGACTTCGCTTTATAGGTTTTTCCTTCCAGGAGATATTGAACGGTAAGGAGGATGCCCACCGGTGGTTCCCAGGGCAGTGGTTCTGGATTCTCATATCGCTGGACCTCCAATACCTTGCCTTCTACGGGAACTCCATGATCCAGAAAGCCCCGGGCTTCCGGATCATACTCCAGGACGATAACCACTGAAATCAGACCGCCAATAAATGCCAGTAGCAGGCCAAGAAGGCCCAGGATGGCTCCTCCGCCTGTGGGTACGGGATTGGATTCCATATTGAAATTCTATTTCAGATGGATTCCCGGGCAAGCAAATCAACACCCTCCGGTTTAAGAGTCTTACTTTTTGGCTGCAGCAGGTCCGGTTCAATCCGAATACAAGTATCTCGGTACGGGCCTTTCGGTTTAAGGTTGCATCAGATAAAGTTAGTCCAATCAGACTTCAGGACTTAAGGATGCGACACCGCAAGGCGAAAATAAATCGCGGCAATTCTCATCTCCGGCTTGACTAATTTTTATAGTCTGTAGCCTTCTGTTCTCCTCTCGGCGAAAACCGAATTACTGATTGGAGGTTTTTATGTCAGAATCTGAACAGAGTTTTCTATCCCGTATCAAGAGTAACCTGGAAGTGGTGGCCACTATTCTTCTGGGGCTTGGTACCATACTGGCGGCTTTCGCCGCCTATCAATCCGCACTCTGGGGCGGCAATTGTCTTACAGCCTACAACCAGGCTGTGATTAGCTTCGGAAATGCGAACCGAGAATACCTGAACGGTGCCCTTGCTACAAGCTTCGATACCATGGTATACCTGGAGTATTTACGCGAAGATCCCCGTACTGCCGAAGATGTGGACAAAATGATTTCCAAAGATATGGTAAGAGCCATCGCCTGGGCAGACAATTCCTACTCCAAAAAGATCGATGCACTGGCATACGGTGAGGAAGGTAAAATCGAAGCTGATCTGGAGGCGAAGTGGGAAGCCTTCGAAGAGCTGGAAGAGGAGTCTCCGGACCGAGAAAAGGTACTGTCTGAGATTTATGACCTGGAAGCGAAGATTGCCTACCTGCCTTTTCTGGAAAGCCCACGATATAAGATATCCAGGCGGTCTCCTGGAGATACTCTTGCAAAAGAAGCCCAGGCAAAAATGGAAGAGGGGATTAAAGCCAATCAGACCGGAGATGCCTTTACTCTGGTTACTGTATACTTTACCATTGCACTGTTCTTCGCAGGACTTGCAGCTGTGTTAAGGGATGATCGCACCAGACTGAGCCTGCTGGGTCTTTCCAGTGCGGTATTTTTATTTTCCTTGCTGCGAATGCTTCTATTACCCTTTGCGTAGTTGGCGAATATATCCGGGCTCAAGCCCGGCCCATCCATGCTAGATTACTTCTTCGCTTCTTCGGGTTCCATAGAATCGGAAGAGCGAAGAGGCCTTCGCAATCCACCGGGGAAATAAAGCAAGAATAAGATACCCAGAATTACAAGACCGGCGCCAATCAGTGGGACATGGATGTATTGCAGACGCTCGTTGTCGGGAACCGTAAGAAACCAGATAATTGTGCCTGAAATGCCAATTGCAGAAAAGAATAATGCAAAGTACAGATAGGCTCTGGGTGAGACCAGCATGGCCACGGCCCATCGAGTGCCCAGAAGTAGACCTGCAATGAGCAACACAAAGGACAGAGTCTGAAACAGGGCCACCAGAAAGGGGCTTTCTCTGGAAGAGAAGCACCAGCTACTGGACACACAGAAAGGAAATTCTGCAGTTGCCAGGTTCAGTATTGCACAAATACAGAATATTGCCGCAATTCCCAGTCCAGCCCAGATCAGACGCTTTCTGCCACTGGCGGAAACCTCCGCCGAATTCTCTTTTTCTCTCCATTGATCTGACATGGTAGCAATGTAAGTTTGCAGAGCGGACTGGCAAGTGGATTGATAATCCAGGAGGTAACCGAAAACATCCTGGCAACGAATCCCCCGAGAGTCACATCGCTATGAAAAAAACTGCATCGGCCCTGATTCGGCCTTTCTACTATTCTATATTGCCATTTCTCCTCTTATTTCTGGCTGCTGGATTCTATCTGAATTGCGCCAGCTTTGGGCAGAAGCCGGAAGGCAACCGTCTGGAAAGAATTCAAAAATCGGAGCAATATGGAGAGGAAGGCTTTGTAAATGTGCATGAGGCACCGGAAAGTCCGGCTTTTCTGGCGGTGGCCTGGGAATTTCTGACAAACGATGAGCCCATAGAACCGCAGAAGGCATTATCCATACAGAAGCGAACCAGGGCGGATTTCCAGGAGCCCCCTGAGAATGGACTTCGGATTACCTGGTTCGGGCATTCTTCTATTTTGCTGGAAATTGATGGCTCCATGGTTCTTATCGATCCTGTCTGGGGCGAAAGGGTTTCCCCTGTATCCTTTATTGGTCCTGCAAGATTTCATGAAAACCCTATCTCGCTGGAAGAACTTATTCAATTGCCCATCGATGCTGTGGTGATTTCGCATGATCACTATGACCATTTAGATTATCCAACTATACAGGCCCTGGCACGAACCGGGACTAAGTTCCTGGTGCCTCTGGGGGTGGGATCGCATCTGGAGCACTGGGGTATAGAGGAATCCAGGATCGAGGAACTGGACTGGTGGGATGAAGTAAAAATAGGCCCCATCACATTTGTGGCCACTCCGGCTCAGCACTTCTCTGGACGAACCCTTTCCGATCGGGATAAAACCCTGTGGAGTAGCTGGGCCATTCTTGGACCGGAGCATCGTATCTTCTATTCTGGCGATACAGGTTACTTCGAAGCTTTCAAAGAAATTGGCGAAAGACTGGGACCCTTTGATGTTTCGCTTATGGCTATAGGCGCTTATGATGATCGATGGGCCTTTGTGCATTTTACACCGGAGGAAGCTCTACAGGCCCATAAGGATGTACGGGCCAGGAAATTTGTACCGGTGCACTGGGGAACCTTTAATCTGGCATTCCATGGATGGACAGAGCCAGCTGAGAGAACCCTGCAGTCTGCCAGACAGGACCAGATTGAAGTCTGGACTCCCAGACCAGGACAGAGTCTTTCGCCTCCTGTGGATATTGCCACCGGTCGCTGGTGGGATGCATCCCTGGAAAAGCTGGCCGAGTTTTCGGATCGCTGAGCGTCTGAATTGAATCATGGCCGGACCAGAAATCCAGAGTGATCCGGAATTACAAATCATTACAGGTGTGTGACCAGGGATCGTACGGTTCTTCGCGGTAGTATCTTTGCTGCTTGTAACTTCGATTCTTTGTGGAATCAGTTCAGCCGGTAAACCATGAATTTATGGAAGAGTTCCTGATGGACCTGGCCCGGACGATCCGGGGTAGCAGCAATGCACAAATTACCGTGGGGCAGGTATCCCCTGGCTGGCCCCGGGCCTGGAATCGCCTGGAGCTGGATTTCTACCAGTGGCACCTATACTCCTGGATGGAACAGAAAGACATTTATCGAACTAAAGCTCCGTATGCAGAACTCTGTGCTCCTGTTGTTCTGGGAGAAATACCTATGGCTCCCCTGGATTCCCATACAGTTTTGAATACAGTTGAAGAATCCCGGGGTATTCAGCCGGAAGGCTTCTCTAGAATGATTGCAGAAATGCGAATGAATGGTTGGGCCGGCGCCTGGATATGGTCCTATCAGGGCCGAGTGCCTGCAGGGGCCAGGTTACCAGAGTTTGAGACAGAAACTGTAAAAAATCAGGAGGTCTTTCTCCTTGACTTACTCCAGTAGCGTAGTACATACCGGTCTGTTCCATGCGTTATACAACTGCAACAATCATTGAAGCGCCCATAAAATCGGTGGCTCCTTACGTGGCGGATCCGGATCATTTTCCGGACTGGATGGAAGGACTTCAGTCCTATGAACAGATTTCTGGGCGTCCAGGTCAGATAGGAAGCAAAGCCAGGCTGACTTTCAAGATTGGCAACCGTACCATCGTAATGACTGAAACCGTGGAGATTAATACTCTGCCAGATGAGTACCGAGTACTCTATGAAACAGATGGAGTATGGAATCGTGTGCGCAATCTATTTGTGGGTCTGCCCGACGGTCGCACCAGATATGAAAATGACAGTGAATTCCGATTCAAGGGTCTGATGGCGCTTCTTTCTATCTTTATGAAGGGAAGCTTCAAGAAGCAGACACGAAAGTATCAGGAAGACTTCAAGAGATTTGTAGAGAAAAAAGCGTCGGGCTGAAAGAGGTTATCCAGGCGTTTCCCCGGGCAGGTAATCCAGGACGAGTGCAGTGCTTTTTTAGACAGCTGATTTTGTGCCGTACCTGCGGTTTTTCTGGCAAATGCTATTCCCATTCGTAACTCTGTGGAATACACTTTATCCCTGGCGAGCCTTCGCGCGGGGCGGATAAGCCTCTTAGTTCCCCGATTCGGTGCGCAGACGGTTCATCAATTCACCACTCTATTTGGGCCTCCGGTTGGGCGCTGGGCTATACCAATGGACTTCGACTTTCGGGTCCGGGCTTTCCATTCGGCCATTCAGCTATGCCCACCAACCAGTAGGAAGTGGAGAAAAAGGATTGACTCTTGTTAGTTTTAACTAACTATCAAAGGCTGGTATGATCAAGAAGTGTGTCAGATACTGGGGCTACTTTTTTCTATTGCTGATGGTAGTGAGCTGCACGTCAGAGCGGAAAACCCTGCGCCAGATTCCCACAGAGAAGCGGCCCACTCTTGTGTTTCTGGATTTTGAAAACAATTCTCCTGGCCAACCGACTCACTTCGCTTCATTGAGGCGTGCGATTCCAGACTTAATTTTGTCTGATTTTCAGACCAGCGGTCTTTTTCGGGTCTTACGGTCCTCTGATAGAACCAGGCTGGTCCAGGAGCTTTCCTATCAGCATAGCGGAATGACCGGACCTGACCCCATAAAGTATGGCAAACAGCTTAATGCCGATCTGGTGCTGACGGGAAGCTTTTCTACCATTGATGGTGTGGTCTCGATCACGGCAAGGGTGACGGATGTAGCCACTGGACAGGTGCTTGCATCTCATACCGTGGCAGGTCCTACCAGAAATGTGTTATTGCCTGGTGTCAGTCCTCTGAAACAGCTTTCCCTTACTCTGCTGGCAAATCTTGGCACAAGCTTGAACAATTCGGAAGAAGAGATTCTTGCTGATAGTTTTGAAACCCGGGAGATGAGTGCGCTGCTTTCTAACTATGAAGGAGAAATTCTAATGGAGAAGGCTTCTGCAAGAGAGGAGGAAGATGCGGCTACCGACCTGCGGAAAGAAGCAAGAAAGGAATTTGAGAAAGCGGCGCAGGCGGACCCGGATTATGAGAGGCCTCGGAGAAATCTCCGGAGAATGGCCGGCTTTCTGACTCCACCACTTTAAATATGGGTCGTTTCGTAGCATTCATTCTCGCCGTCATAGCTTTCTTCCCAAATTCTGCGGTTTTGTCTGAAAGCTTATACCTGGGAATACGGGGCGGCAGCCAGGTCTGGAATGCAGGATTATTCGATGCATACAGTAAAGGGAATTTCTCTAGAGCTGTCGTATCCACCGCTTTCTCGTCTAATTTTTTTATTCAAGAATTTGATTCCGGGATTGAGAGCCTTGATCAGATCGGGGCTGGAGCGACGTATACCACCGGAGACTGGTCATTTTCTTACTATGGTCATTTCGGAATCGCAAATGCAAGCATATACTCTACGATTCATTTTGCCCGGTCCGAAGAAACCCGACAGATTCTAACTCGTATCCCATATCATCTGAATGCCAGATACAATCGCTCCGAACATGAATTGCACGCTGCGCGATCAATAGGTTCTGGTTTCTTTATTTTCTTTGGGATCAAGGCGATTCAGTTTCGCATTGATGCTTCCAAAGGTCTGGCCTGGGGCGCTGGCCTGCAATATGATCGAGAGAGCTCCTCTACCCTGGAAGAGTACACTTATTCGGCTATTCCGGTGAAAGCGAACTTTGGTATGGAAATGACCACAAGCGGTCCATTGGCTGGCCTTTCCTATGCATTTACTCCTGGCGATTACGATGCATTGACTTTCTCGATTGGGTTCATGAAGTTGCGGGGAACCCAGTCGCTGGACAATCAGATTCAGGCACAGATTGAGTTTTCACCCGGTCTTTTTGCCCGCTCTTCCAACAAGATTTTCTATTCGATCAGAGAGAGAAACTGGGTTGATATCAATGGCGGACTGATTGATGTAACATATAGCTATTCAGTTTCCGATGCTCTACTCATTCGGATTTCCGCACGGTATCAGCAATACGTTCAGACCACTCGAAAGAACGATTCTTCGCTACTTCAGCTAAGTCAGCGTGATGGACTGGCTCCAACGGTACAGGCACTGAACCTCTCCACCTCGGATGGCAGCAATGTGCAGGATAGCTATTCTGGCATTACGATTTCCATTTTGAGCAGGATCTTTTAATATGTGCAGCCCAATGAGATTCCCCCTGGTGGCGCTTCTCCTGGTAGCAGTGATGAGTTGTACGCCCAGTGGGAACCTGACGGACACGCATATAGAATTGATTGCGCTTACGGCGATTATGGCAGAGAAAAGTGAAACTTATACCTTGATTCGTGTTCATAATTCTGGGCCCTCAGCATCGGGATATGAGTTTTATGAGGGGGCCGGTTGCGGCAGCATATTGGCGCTTTCAATTCCAACTGTGGCGCCTGGCGCAACATCGGACTATGCATCCACTTCCTCCACGATATTGAGTGTGCAAAGAGTCAGTGGTAGCTTCTGTCAGGCATTTGACCCGCCATTGGAACCAGGGCCTTTTCGAACCCTGTACGATAGCGGTAGTCAAATGCGATTACTTGGAAATGCAGAGTAATATCTCCGACAGCAGGCATGCGATAGTTTTCGAGAAGAGAACCACGAATGTGCAATCCGGACCATCCAGGCCTTAATCGACTTCGAAAGCCTGTGCTTCGACTGGGCCAGCGAAATCAAACCAGCAGAAGCAAGACAACTGAATCCGCGATCCAGAGTATCTGATAAGAAGTCCAGAGAACAGGAGCAGCTTTAGAACCAGTCATCAAATTCTTATCGCAATGATAATTTCTATCTCCATTGCTGTCGGGCTGCCCTGGCTGAGCGTAGTTTCTGCAAAGTCAGAGCCTTTGATTTCCGAACAGCAGAAAACCGATCTTCTCATATCCAACATCCATTTTGGTCCTGGCGTTAAACTGGGTCCAGAGTGAATTGGATTTCCTCCTTATTAGTCAGGCCGCTTCCGGATATACCGACCCGGATTGAGACATAAGATACATTATCGGAAGTAATGGCCCTCCAGGGTCGAGGCGCACCCCGGTGGCCAGGACAACTGGAAGCCCACCGAAAAAGATTCCGATTATCATAAAGGATTTCTATCCGTCCCATGAATTCGATACCTGCTCCATTTAGTAAGCATTAAGTGAAAATCAGATGAGTATAAGTCAAAAAACTACCAGGGATGTAATGGCCCGTGGTTATCGAATTATCAATTACATCCGCCTGGGCCTGGCCTTTCTGTTTGGTGCAGCGGTGACTGCCAGCTGGCTGGGAAAATCCACCGGAATTATTATTCGCGCCGAGGCCGTGGGCACACTGGTCTATCTATTGGTGGGTATTGGGGCTCTCATTGCAATGCGTGGAGGTCGCATCCCTCGAAAGTATTCACGGGTGGCTGTTTTTAGCGATATAACCGTTGTGGGTATGATCTTTATCGTTAGCTGCCTGGATTCCAGGGAAACTGCATTCGATATTCTAAAGGACTCGTCGGTCTATGCGGTTTTCTTTATCATCCTGGGCTACTCGGCCCTGCTAGGATCCGCCCTGCTGACTGTCCTGCTGTCTGCATGGTCGGCCGCCCTGTTAACGGCGGCTCTGTTTGCTGCTAATCAATCCGGCCTAATATTCGGAGACACACAAATCTATAATGAATACACACTGGGTCTCGTAGATTTTGTAGTAATGGTGTCCTATCTGCCGGTGGTGGGTGGCATCGTCGCAGGTGTTCTCAGGCTCCAGAATGAAATCTCCGCCATTTCCGATGGTCATGCCAAATCCAACGCTGAGCTAGTTTCTTCTTTAACCGATCAGAAGCATGTTCTGGCCATGCATGCTCGGGAACTGGATAATGCTACAGTGCAATTCAAGTCCTTCATTGATGATACTACTCGAAGAATTGAAAGTCAGGCCGCCGCTCTGGAACAGGCCAATGCAGTGACCGAAGAGTTAACTGCCAGTGCTTCCCAGACCTCCAGTATCGTAGAGCGACAGAGTAATGGAATTGAGAAAATGGCTCAAGGAAGTACGGAGCTAAATGCGCTGGTGAACGAAATCGGTGCTTCGAATCAGCAACTTACAGGCAGTGCATCGGATGCTGTGAAGAGCATGGATACAGTCCTGGCATCGGTCCAGGGAACCAATACAATTCTGGGACGGCTGGAAGAAGCTTTTACAAATGTGAGTCAGATCACCGATGTAATGACTGAGATCGCAGATAAGACCAACTTGCTTTCTTTAAATGCATCCATTGAGGCGGCCCGGGCCGGCGATGCAGGCCGGGGCTTTGCTGTGGTTGCCAATGAAGTAAGCAAGCTTGCAGATTTTACAGGACAAAACGTGCGACAGATTGCCCAGATTGTAGGCGAATCTATGAGTACAATTGATGAAGCCAGAAAACAGGCGGATGAAGCGTCGCAACATGCTAGCTTCCAAAAAGAGCAGACGAATCGAACCAATGAGCAGGCTGAGAAAACATCTCAGCTACTATCGAGACAGGCAAGTATTCTAGAAGAATTAATCTCAGAGCTGGGCATTCAGCGAAATCGCGCAAGCGAGGTAATGAACAGTTCCAGAGAACAGATCGATGGACAGAAAGAGCTGGCCCGCACCATGGAAAGCCTTGATAAAGAAATCTCAGAAATTAATGAAACCGCCAGAAGCCTGGCCGAAGGCATTGACAGGATTTCTTCGCAGGCTGCAGAACTGGCCCGACTGAGCGAAACAGATATGGCGGCTTGATTTCTATCTAAAAGTAATCCAGAATCAGTATTACAGATATTTCGCTGTAAACCCTGCCAGGATCGATTACTACTTGCATGTCTGGCCTTCCCCTGTAGTAATTGGAGATTGTTGCCAGCTAAATATCAGGAAGTTCTATGCCAGTTGTTGATGTAATCCCGGGAGTTAAAATTTATGAGGGAGAACATTTCTCTGTGCTCTTTGGTTGCCCTCCGGAGATTATCAAACATCTGATGATCAAGCAGATACCTTTTCCTGATCTAATCATAATTCCAGATACCCTTCATCGCAATGGCACCCTGCAAAACAGTACGGAGTTTCCGCTCTATAATTTCCTGTTTCTGATGGGCAATTTCCAGAAAGGGGTGAAGCTAAATATTGGAGGCAATAAAAGACAGGTAAAAAATAATCGCCAGCTATTACAGCTTTCGCTGCTGGGGCCCAGCGTAAAGGAGTACAATGCCATCGGAGCCAGCAAGTACTACCAGAGGCTTTATAAAGAGTCCAGGCATATCGCCATCAAGGACCCGGAAGGAAAAGAGATTAGCATTGATGGATTTGTAGACTTTTCCTTCTTTAAGGATGATGTTCTAGAGGTCTCGTTAAACGGCCGTGCCTGCGAGATTCGTCACAGAGATAAGAATGTCTATGAAATAGGCGGAGAGATTATTGATATTAACTTTACCGAGCGTCAGCCACTGGCCTATGATCTAAAGCCCAGCTATACTCCGAGGACTCCCTTTCGTTTTGGCATAGATGTGCTTGGAGGAGGATCCGGATTCACTCCGGGGAAGCCCTGCTCTGCTTTGCTGCTGAACTACAATTCCAACTATATGCTAATCGACTGTCCTCCCTACCTGGAGGATACTCTGAATGCCAGAGGCATTTCCTGTCAGCAGATTAATGCAATCTACATGTCTCACATACACGATGATCATTGCAATATGTTTCCGCTGCTGCAGTTCAACAATAAGATTCAGTTTCTGGGCACCCGGGAAATCTACTGGATGGCTCTGCAAAAGCTATCTTTACAGACGGAGCTGAGCATTGATGATCTATACAGTTTTTTTGATTTCTTCGAACTGGAGCCCTATCAAGAAAATGATTTTTATGGCATGCAGGTAATCCCGCATTATACCGTGCATTCCATCCCGACCGCTGGAGCTACATTCGTAATGAAGTCCGACGGTCGTCAGAATCGCATAGTATTTGTGGGAGATAATAAGTCCCTGGATGACATCAAGCAGATGAAAGACGATGGAGTGGTGGCTCCGGACAAATATGAGCATATTCTATCTCTGTATCACAGTCCCTATGATTTGATTTTTCCGGACGGAGGAAAAGGGATATTGCATGGAGATCCAAAGGATTCCATCGCCTCCAGTTCAGAGAAGATTGTTTTTATGCATCTGGAGAACCTCCCTGCAGAGTTCGATGCAACCTTCTCTATGGCACGGGCCGGAAAACGTTATCCTGTGATCGATGATCAATACCATGCCAGCCAGGCATTGCTTGTAAAGGCCATGCTTGTACTTCAGAATCATTTCAAAGGAGTGTCAGAAGAATGGGCCACGGCTCTAATGAATGAGATTCGAATCCAGCAATATAACTCCGGCGATGTGATTATGAAACAGGGTGAGGAAAATAAAGGACTGATCTTCATTATCCTTACCGGAAAATGCAGCGTAATGTTTCATGACGGTAAGTCCCTTCTGGAAGTGGCCATAAAGGAGGCAGGTGATATTATAGGTGAAATGGCTGCCGTAAACCAGCAATCCGAACGAAGCGCCTCTATTGTGGCCCGGACTCCGGTAACACTTTGCGCCATAGATGAAAGAACCTGGTATTCCTTTCTTGTTGCAGAAAATCGAATCGGCGAAATGCAAAGTATGTGGCAGAATCGTTCCGATCTGGAAAAGAGCCATCCATTCAAGGAATTCTCAGACTATGTAAACGATAAGCTGGCCCGGGTAGGACGTAGACGGGAGGTAAAAGAAGGAGAAACGATTATCAAGCAGGGTAGCCAGGACAATCAATTCTACATTATTTTGCAGGGTACATTTCAGGTGGAGCATGGTTCCATTAAGGTAAAAGAACTCAAGCCCGGAGACCTGTTCGGTGAACATGCCAGTCTGGCTCACCGAATACGAAACTCCACAATTCGTGCCAATTCAGAAGGGGTTATCCTGGAAGTACAGCGCAAGGACATTGAAGTGATTGTTTCCAGTACTCCGGTTCTTAACTTCCATATTCTGGAGTTAATGAAAGAAAGAGACAGGGAGCTTGCAAAACTATCCTGATTCTTCGCTTTCTGGATCGTCCTCTTCCAGAGCAAGAGGCTCCAGGCGATAGGCGATTTCAACACAGGTGCCCCGGTCAGCACGTCTTGACATGGTGATCCGGGCCTGCTGGAAATTTTCCTGGAGTCTTCTTTCCACACCGCCGATGGAGGAAACGTAGTTGCTGTTCTGGTCAATTCCTCGGCCATTGTCCAGAACCTGGATTCTTACCTCCTCATCCTGTACGTGTGCTAGTACCTGGATAATTCCATTACTTGTGTAATCCCTTAATCCGTGCTGATAAGCGTTCTCGATAATTGGCTGGATTGTAAGAGGAGGTATAAAAACCCCGCTAAAATCGCCGTGCCGTTCCATTTCAATGCGAAGATGATCTTCAAAGCGAAATTGAACCAGCTGACAGTAGCGACGAGAAAATTCCCATTCCTGATCAAATAGAACCAGTCGTCGTTCCATATCGTTGATTAAATACCGGTAATGGGATGCCAGCATCATGATCGCATCCCCTGCTCTGGGATTTCCTCGTTCGATATAGGAGTGAATCAGATTCAAAGAATTGAAAAGAAAGTGTGGAGCCATCCTTTCTTGAAGTGTGCGATAGCGATTCTCAGCTACGCTCCTTCCGGATTGATACTTTTGCTCCTGACTTTTTTCCTGAGCCATTCGCAGCTGATTTATCTGCGTCATCACAATGACGGCCAGGCCCACCTGAAAGACCAGAAATGTCCATCTGCCTGAAAATGCATTCTCGCCCCAGAGCCCAAAAACAACTCCCAGGTATTCAAACAAGGCTGAAAGGAAAAATGGCAGCATGGCAAAAAGCAAAATCCATCCCTTGCGGATTCCTCGGAAGATCCAGCCAATGGCGGCCACCATAACTCCCAGAACAATAATTGGAGAGGTGGCTCCGGAGTATGCGGCGGCCCAGCCAGCAATATGCATCCCTCCTGCTGTCCAGTTATGACCCAGACTTAGCGCCGCGGCTACAAACAATACATAAGAAATCCATCGAATGGATTTAGAATCGAAAATGGATGAAACTAGCCGGGTAAACACTGGAGGAAACATTGCACACCCCACCGAAAACAACGCCAGACGAATCAAAGCATTCGGAGCGATGAGCTGTGATATCGATGAAGTACTCAATTGATAGAGAGACATGTTTAGCAGTAGTAGCGACAGATAGAGCATCCCCGGCTTTCGCATGGGGGGCCAGAAGAAGAACAATGCCATTCCAGTGATAGAGAGCGCCAGACTGATGGACATGATTCCCAGGTCATCTATTTCGGATCTAAAAACATGCTCCAGGACTTCCGATGCAGATCCAATGATCATTGGATCCAGAGGCCCGGCTCTTGCGAAGGAAGGGATGGATCCCAGCTGGAAGCAAACCGTAATCTCTACACCCCTGTCTGGCAATGGGATAAGATTCCATTCAATGCCCCGGAAGCGGCCCTCTTCCGACGGTGTTTGCCAGACCTGTTCTCCGTCCAGGTAGACAGTAGCAAGATCATAATAACGACCTAGCCAGAGAGTTGGGTTTCTGGCACCTGATTCCGGTGCGTACCATTGAAAAAGCAATGCCCTGGAATCGGCAGGTATGTCTGAAATACTGCGAAAGGGAAGGAATCGACTTTTAACTGTCTCCGGTGGTACGACTCTGAGAGACTCCGGGCAATTGGATATCTGACGAAAGAACAGGGAATGGTCACTGGCCCTGCGTACCCTGGGCGATGTATTCGAATCACCACATTGAATCGTAAAGAGCGAAATGACAATTGCACTTGTCATCAGAGCTGATTTCTTTAGTGTGCTCTGCATACGGATGCTTTGGACCGGTGGTTTGAGTAGAGCAATGAATGCCAGGAACACATGAAATGAAGCAATTTCGAATTCTATCATTATTTATTTTTATTTGCTTTTTCCTGCCCGGATCGCTGGCAGCCGAGGCAATCTATCTAAGAAATGGGCAGGTGATTTACGGACAGATTGTAAATCAAAACACAACCCAGGTTCGTATCCTGACCAAAGAGGGGATGCGAGTCATTCCCAAATCCACAATTGGCCGGATCGATTATGGAGCTACCGAACCGAAGCCAGAACCAAAACCGGAACCAAAGCCTGAGCCTAAGCCAGAACCCAGACCAGAGCCAAAACCCGAACCGAAACCAGAACCCAGGCCGGAACCAAAACCGGAGCCCAGGCCAGAGCCAAAACCGGAACCGGCCTCTAAGCCCACTCTGCTGGGGGCCATGTGGCGAAGTGCTCTACTCCCGGGCTGGGGCCAGTATTATCAGGGTCGAACTCAGGCCGCTTATATCTATGGGGGCAGTTTTCTGGCTCTGGCAGGTACCACCGGCATACTTTACCGGGAATTTGAAGTGCAACGTACTCAATATAACGATGCTGCCACGGATTTCATAAACTATTCACCGCTTGTCGTGAACTATGACTCCGCCGCCGCTCTTGGGCTAGTTACGATTCTATCATTGAATAAGCTGGAAGCAACCAGAACCCAGGCAGATCAACTGGCCACCTATGCAAATGTAGGCGCTACGCTTACCCTTGCATTGTATGCCTGGAATTTAACGGATCTCTGGCTCTATGAACCTGGAAAGGGTATGCTAACCACTGTTTCGCCCACTCCGGCAGGGGATGGGCTACGACTGGGTTTTCATGTTCGCTTCTGAACTAAGGGCCGGCCCCAGTAGTTGCCTTTTCAGATTCCGGCCGGTAGATTTCTGCCAGGGTTAGAAAGCGAAAGAAGCTTGATACTTCTTCGGTTTGCACCGACTCCACAGTTCCCAGCCATTGCATGCATTCGAACAGAGTCCAGCCTCGAAGCAGTCGAACCAGCAATGCAGCTTCAAAGGACTTCAATTCGCGAAGACTGATTGGACCGGACGGACTGCGAAAAATAATCAGCGGCACTTTCTTTTCTTCCTCCGGGTCAAAATCCGACTTTTGTTCTTTCCATGCTTTCCAGCGAACAATGGCTGAATGGGAGACGGACAGAAGGGCAATATTTCTGCTAATACCCACCCCTTTTTCTTGATAGAGTTGAGCCTGAATCCATCCACCTCCAGGCCTCTGACCGTGGAAGAATCTGTTCTGTAAAAAACAAAGACGGGCTATATCGCTGGCCACAGTATCCCTGCCTTTTAGAAAGGCAGACATGTTATGCCCGTAATCGGATAGATTGTAATGCTTCGGTGGATGAGTCTGAATGTACTCTTGAAACCAGTTTAGACAGGAATCATTAATGTCCAGCAGAGGGGCATAGAGTTCCTCCAGGGCTTCCATCAGCCGGCTTAAGATAGAATCCCTGTAGACATTCATACTCTGCAATGCATTCAGTCCTGGTTGGCCAGCACCCTTCAAGGAATCGTGAACATCCATTGGTAGCTTTCCTTTGAACAGAGATTCAATGAATCTTTGTTGATCACCGGCCACTTCGCCTGGTTCTCTGTCCGGCAGTGCTTTGGTCAGGGCCGTGGCCGAATGGATGTTTCTTTCTGGATGCAAAGTCGCGGATGGATTATCTATACTGGCCGGTACCCGGGCAAGTTCCATCAGCTCCATTTCCAGTTCCGGAAGATCCGGAATGTCCTGATCTCGTTCCAGAAGCAATGGCCTGGGTCCAATGATCTCCAGGGCTCGGGCATACAGGTTTCGCACTTCTGAAGACACAGCCTGACCATGAGTGTCGAATCGAATATGTTCCAGGACTTCATGACCGGCTATGTGATACTGCCACACCGATTCCGGACGGATGCCCAGTATGAAATTCTCGCTATTCATTTCATGATTATGCGCATTCACGGCCACATTATTTATGTCCAGAAGTATTCCGCAACCGGTGCGCTGGCTTACTTCATTTAGAAACTCCCACTCCTGCATTTCGGAATTGGCCCAGGAAACATAACTGGATACATTTTCCAGCGCGATGCTTCTTCCCAGAAAGCTCTGAACAAAATCCACATTTTCGCACAACCGTTTCAACCAGGGCTCACTGTATGAAACAGGAAGCAAATCATGGCTCTGTAGAGCAGGAGTTCTGGTCCAGCAAAGATGATCGCTTACGATGAATGGCTCAATCTCCTCGATCAGTAATCTCCATCGTTTCAGGTAATTTTGCATGCTTTCCGGGGATGTCTGGGCGTTTTGCGCCAGGGGGAATAGTTCTGCAGAGGCGATGGAAAGACTGACTCCATGAAGGGCCACCGGATAATTCCGGCGAACCTGGCGAAGCATGTGTCTGGGCCGACCCAGACTATCCAGGTAGTTTTCCGTAATGGCTTCAAACCAGGTGGTCTGAACCGGAAGGCCCTGCCTTAGATGCTCGTAGTGCTCCCTGCGAAGTCCCAGTCCCGGGGCATCCATTTCAGGCGCAGCAGGCCTGACTGTCTCATTACTGGGTTTCATCTGGCGTTTTTTTCAGTCCCATGGCTGCATTCCCGGCCCATTCACCGGTTCTACCGGGCCTGGAGTGCCCCGGATACGGACAGCAAATTCCAGAAATTCTGGACCGCTCTAACCAGAGCAGCACATTCCAGAATCGGTTCCAGAGACGAATTTGACAACAATTCTGATTAAAAACCGAGACATAATTCTTTTGACACCGAATGCATGGAAGGCACCCTGTCCTCCCTTGGAGTCCAGGACTGCAAATCCTACTGTGCGATTTATTGACCTTTTCGCGGGCATCGGTGGTTTCCGCCTGGCCCTGGAATCGGCCGGGGGTCGATGCGTATTTTCTTCGGAGATTGATTCCTTCAGCCGACGTACCTACCAGGCGAACTTTGGCGATGAACCGGCAGGCGATATTAAAGAGGTGTCGGCTTCTGAAATCCCGGACCATGAAATCCTGGTAGGCGGTTTTCCCTGCCAGCCATTTTCCATTGCCGGTGTATCCAAAAAAGGATCCCTGGGACGAGACCATGGGTTCAAAGATTTAACCCAGGGAACGTTGTTCTTTGATATCGCTCGTATCCTTACAGAGAAAAAGCCTTCGGCCATACTTCTGGAAAATGTTAAGAACCTTAAATCCCATGACCAGGGTCGGACTTTCTCAATTATTCTGAGCACTTTGCAGGAACTGGGATACACAGTGTTTCATTCCGTGCTGGATGGAAGATACTATGTTCCTCAGCACAGAGAAAGAATCTACATCGTAGGGTTTCACAGAGATTCATTTGAAAAACCGCCATTCTTTCGCTTCCCTCAACCTTCAGCCAGTCCACCACCCCTGGGGTCTATTCTGGAGCCGGAGGATGCCATTGAAGATCGGTACACTATTTCGGATAAACTCTGGCAATGGCATCAGGACTATGCTGTAAAACATAAGGCTCAGGGAAATGGATTTGGATTTGGTCTGGTGGGACCGGAAGATACAACGCGTACCCTGAGTGCCAGGTATTACAAGGATGGAGCTGAGATCCTCGTGCGTCAGAACGCAAAGAATCCCCGGAAGCTAACTCCCAGGGAATGTGCCCGACTTATGGGATTTCCTGACAGTTTCCAGATCCCGGTATCCGATACCCAGGCGTACCGGCAATTCGGTAACTCTGTAGTGGTCCCTCTGGTCACCGAGATTGCATCCGAGTTAATGATTTACGTATCCAATGTTGCTTCCTTTTCAGAACCTGCCAGGGCGCTTTGAGGGTAAGGCCCCGGCCAGCGTCTGCTTGAAGAGTACAGGATTCTTCTTTAAGTTTCTGTCTGCCAATGAAAGTGGGGCCACCGGTTCCCATCAGGCTGGATTCTACATTCACCGGGAAGCCTACTGGCTATTTATGCCCGAGCCTGGAAAGAAAGGTGAAAATGAATACAGGGATGTAGAAATTCACTGGCCGGATTCCAGTGTAACAGCCAGCCGTTTTCGATGGTATGGAAAAGGCACTCGAAGCGAATATCATCTTACACGAGGATTTCATTTTCTGGGCGAAGAGAACACCGGAGATCTACTAATTCTGGCTCGTCTGGAAGAGGGTATCTTTCAGGGTTTTCTGCTTTCCAGAGAAGAAAATATAGAAGCATTCTTTGAAGAGCTCAGTTTGAATCCATCGGATTCTGGACGAGCCTATGCCATTCAAAATGGAGAGATTCAACTTCCTGGACTGCATTCCGTCTCCGAAGATCAATTTCAGAAAAGTCTGCACCTGGCTCTGAGCGAATATCTGGACACCGGAACCCCCTTCCCCACAGCGGATTTACTGGCCAACCTGGCCAGAGAACAATGCGAACTATACTTTAGAACCGAATCGCTGAGTCTGGATGAAAAGCTACTGCGATGGATCGATATGGAGTATCGTATCTTTAGATGGCTGGAGGTGCGAAAATACGGTGAATATTTAAATCAGGGGTTTTCTACCCTGGAGGATATGATTCAACTTTCGCTTACAATTCTAAATCGACGAAAGTCCAGGGCCGGATACGGTCTGGAGCTTCATCTGGCAGCACTCTTTCAATCGGTGAATATTGGCTATTCTTCGCAAACGAAGACGGAAGGGAATAAGAAGCCGGACTTTATCTTTCCTTCCGGGGAGGCCTATTCAGATGCATCTTTTCCAGAAGGCAGATTAACCTTTCTGGGCGTAAAAACCACATGCAAGGATCGATGGAGACAGATACTAAGCGAAGCGGATCGAATTCCTTCCAAGCATCTGTTCACTTTGCAACAGGGAATCAGCCGGGCGCAGCTGGCAGAAATGAAAGAGGCCGGAGTTCAACTGGTGATTCCCCGACCCTATCATCGTCTGTTTCCGGAACCAGCACGAAAGCAGTTACTGAGTCTGGAAAATTTTGTGGATCTGGTTCAAAGCAAGGATTCCCAGGAGATGCTGTTTCGCTGAACAACGTACTCGATTCTGGGTCCAAGAGATTCTCCAGGAAGCTTCACTTCTTCCGGTCGTTTCCAGGGCTTAAAGATCAAGATCAGTGCAATGCAGATTGCAGGAAGAATCATCTTCGCAGAACGCCAGGCAAGTACAGCAAATACGATAATGTAGTACAGAATCTTGATCAGGAAAATATCGAAGAACTCATCGAAAATCCAGGTAGGGACCAGAAACAGAAATCCTACCAGCAATAGCATCAGGAACTCTTTGATCAGTACCAGAACACTGAGCAGAATGGAAAGAACCAGGCAGATAATTCCACCATAGGTCAGCCATCCATCCATGGAGGCCGGCGGAGTACCGTAATTTCTATACAGCAAAGCTCCAAATCCAATGAGCAGAAAAACAATGGCCGTAATTGTCAGACCACCCCAGAAGCTTATATCCTCATCTTCCTCTTCAGTCTGCGGTTTAGCTTCCTTGCCGGTATATTGCCTTAGCTTTCTTTTTACTTCTTCCAGTTGACCCATGGATGCAGAGGATTTTGCGGCGCGAATCTGTCATCCCTAAATCTGCAATGGCGGCACTCTGTTCGATTTCTGGCACTTCCAATCGGTTTTCCCGTTTGGACGGACCGGATATCCGGACTTCAAGTGGTCTGGACCCGGGAACTGTACGTGTGTAGACGGTTTTAAAGGCTGGGGACAGGGGGCCGGCGAACCGGGTTCCGGATCCGGATGTCTGGATTTCAGACTACAGAAGCCCGAAATTTTTTTCTATTCCTGTGATGTACAGTGTTGACGTGAGACTGAGTCTCATTTCTTATAGGCCTATGTTTGTTTGCATCTGTAAAGCTGTGAATGACAAATCCATACGCCGGGCTGTGGACAACGGGGCAAGGTGTGTGGAAGATCTGGAGCAGGATCTGGGTGTGGGTAGCAGCTGCGGCCGGTGCCGTGTGCATGCGGAAGCTGTGATCCAGGACCAGTTAAGCGATGGAGCACCGGCCCAGAGCCCGGTTCCATTTTCCAGTAGCAGTATGCTGGCCTGATTCCAGGTTTTTTCGCACGGGATCCAGAGGTCCAGCTCACCACCTGTACCGAGATATTGAGACTCACAGTCATCTACAGACTCTCAGGTCCGGGCTTTTGCAGTCGTCTCCTTCCATCATTGCCAATAACTTAGCCACGACAGATTGTGGCCAGAACCGGATTCTTCCATGTAAAATGGGATGGTCGCAAGTGGAATTCCTGCATTTTAGCAGGTTAGTATTATTAAAAATAGAGAAAAGAAGGACTATCGATGAAAGGTGATCAAAAGGTAATCGAGTATTTAAACAAATCGATTAGAAATGAACTAACGGCCATTAATCAGTATTTTCTGCACTCCAGGATGTTCAAGGACTGGGGCCTGACCAAACTGGCTCAGTATGAGTACAAGGAATCCATCGATGAGATGAAGCATGCAGATCAGCTTATCGAAAGAGTACTCTTTCTGGAAGGCCTGCCCAATCTTCAGGATCTGAATAAGCTCAGAATCGGCGAAGATGTGGCTGAATGTCTGCGAGGAGACCTTGCTCTGGAAATGGATGCACTACCTATACTCAGAGAATCCATCGAATACTGCGAAGCGAACAAAGACTATGTTAGCCGGGAACTATTTTCCAGTATCCTGGAGTCAGAAGAAGAGCATGTGGATTTCCTGGAAACTCAATTGAGCCTGATCGAGAAAATAGGCATTCAAAACTATCTGCAATCCCAGATGGGCGAGGCAGAGGACTAATCCAATTGCCGGCCATGGCGGGCTTTCCTGGCCCGCCCCCGGCCTGTCATCTCTGCATTTTAAGATCCTTTTTCCGATTCTATGAAAAATCAGCGGGAGGTCTATCCCTCTGTTTCGCCGAAGCCCGCAGAAAAAACCAGGGTTTTGCTCAAAACAAAGTTCAGTACCGTGCCTGCAGCAATGCCCGCCAGCTGAGCCAGAACCACCGGCCAGTGCAAACTTTCAGTAAAGATCATGAGCACTATCAGGTTCGCGCCCAACCCTATCAGATTTACCATTACATACAGTAACCAGGATTTCAGGGAGTCCTGATTTCCAGAAAAGGTCCATCGGCTATTGATTACATAGTTGCTGGTTGCAGCCAGAAGAAATGATAGGGATGCAGATGGAAGATAGTGTAATCCCAGCCTGCGAACTGTTTCAAAAATCGCCAGGTTGATGGCAGTTCCCAGAGCACCCACAAGAGCAAATCGAATAAACTGGCTTACTGTTTTTTGAAGTGGGCCTTTAATGAGCATTCCATTATCTCCTCGCAGGTAATGGCTCCCCTGCTCAGGCAATTCTTCACAGTCCCTGCATGTTTCATACATCCAGAATAGCAGCCGGAGCGAAACGTTTCGGCGCTCATATGCGGCGGCAATTGCGATGAAGCACAGCTAGCGAACTGATTGCAGGTTTGCGAACACACAGCAGTTGCCTCTTCAGAAGGCAATTCAGCTCCGGATCGATCCTTCCAGTTCGCCGCCGCCAGGCTCATGCACACCGTAGCAAATAGTAGCAGGGGTGAATACTTACGGATTCCTTTCATAGATTATACGACTCCTTTGCATGGATTCTGGATTACCCAGATGATTCCAGTACTGCGCTGCACTGGCTTCTTTCCAGACCGGATGCCGTTCCAGAACGCGATAGCCCTTAAGCGATGCAGCAGGATCATGCTCAACGATAAAAGAACTGCCATCGCATTCGCCGGCCAGGTCGGGATGACGCTGTTTCAATTGGGATTCCTTCAGCACAGCACCGTATGCAAGAGCACTCCAGGGGTTTTCACTAATAATACAAACTGATTCATGGTTCAGTCTTTCTCTGGCAGCGCCGGACAGCAGAGGCGGAAAGATTGCCGGAAAAACAGTAAATGGCAATAGAAGTGAAAACACCAATCCAGGCAGGATCTGTTTAAATTCCCTGGATTCAGCATTTCGGAAATCCCTGGGACTGGAAATCAGTATGTAGATTGCGGCCATTGCCGGAATCGTACAGGTCAGGGCCGCCACATAATGACCGAGGTACATCAGGGAAAGACTGACAGTAATGGACAGAAATACAACCAGCCATTGAGTGCTTCGCATGCTCCGGGCCGGTGCCAGGCCCCCTGCAACAAAGAGCAATCCGAATAGAGGCAGCATGTAGTAATCCG
This sequence comes from Leptospiraceae bacterium, assembly GCA_040217195.1. Classification (GTDB taxonomy): domain Bacteria; phylum Spirochaetota; class Leptospiria; order Leptospirales; family Leptonemataceae; genus UBA3465. The sequence goes on from JAVJNR010000009.1 coordinate 65,950, forward strand.
CTTTTCGGTGTGGAACTAAATGAAACAGTAATACAGCCAGAAATGCTAGAACCAGCAGCCAGGCAAACTGACGAGCAGGAGTAACCAGTGAGTAAGACGATCTAAACAGGCTTCGTATGGAGCCAAGCAGCAGAAAAGTCCAGGGCAGCGAATAGAGTATAATCCCCTGAAGCAGAATCCATTCCCCCTGATTCGCATCGACGAACTTCGCAGCATTTTCAAAGACCAGAAAATAGTTTACCAGATCCATACCCCGGGGATGACCCATCAGATAAAGTGCATAGGCAACTAGAGGAATGATAGCACCTGCCATTACCGGAATACCGGCCCGTATCACCGGCCCGATGGCCTGAGCGTTAATCCCGGCCCTGAACCGACCGGAGGTTCGCACCCATTGCATAAAGGCCCAGGTTAGAAGTCCGAGCACCAGGTAGATGGGCACAAGTGCTCCTTTATACAAATAACTACTGCCCACCAGTAGCCCCAGGGAGAACAGTTTACCGGAGCCACCTGCCAGAAGCCATCGAGCGAATAGATACAGAGTGGCCAGAATATGGGCTGCCATGATTTGCTCGAACATCAGTAAACGCCCGAACTTCATTACACCCAGAGTAGACAGATACATGGCAGCCCACAGGAAAGCTGTCCCTGGAGCGGCCCGATAAAGTAGTAGAAGCTCAAATATGAACAGAGCCGCCAGCGCACTGGAAAATACAGAAATGATTCTCTCTGCCAGAAGCATTTGATCCATGCCCAGCCATTCCGAGACCTTTTCAGAGGCCATGCCCAGCCAGAATAGCAGCGGCGGCTTGTAGTAGTTTACGAATCCGTTTAGTTCCGGATATAGAATGGAGTCCGATTCCAGCGAATCGTGCACAGTGGCGATGTGCATTACTTCATCGCCCTGGCCGGGATTGGATGTATTCTGTATGTTGGGAATTAGAAGCAGACCTGATAACAGCACCAGAGCCCATCTAAGTCTGAAACTCGAGATTGAAAATCCCGGCCCGGAGATTTTGCCCGAGGGACTTGCCGAAGGAACTGGTTGAAACCTGTACTGGCCCACAGGCTGAATGCGCACCGGCGGCCGGATAATCGATGGAACACTCATTATAGAGATGTTATTTACTCGGGCAAGTAGCGGCAACAAGGAAAATTGGAAAACTGCTGGTCAGCGGTTGGTTTTTCTGTTCCCCTGAGATATGAGTTTCTGGCCTCTAAATTTCGAAGAGCTCAGCAGTGAAGAAAAACTGCTCTTCGGCGCCTATCGAAGCCTTCTGGAAAAAGGCTATCAGGGAACTACATCCCGTAGCATTGCCGAATTCGCAGGAGTGAATCAGGGTCTGATTCATCATTATTATGGAAGCCAGGAGAATCTATTTGCTCGAATGATTTTTCGTCTGCATGCAGAGGCCCATAGAATCGTTGCTGAAGCATCCACTCGAAGAGAAATGCTGGAATTCTTCTGTCAGGCAGGTGCATCCGCCGGCACCATGGAAGCAGACATTTGTAGTCTGGGCCGTGAAATGCCCAGAGTGAAGGATGCCATGATGCAAACCATGGCCTGTAAACGCAGGGATATCTCTGAAGTATTTGGATTTCAGCGTCCAGAAGACATTACTCTGTTTCTGGGCGCTTTGCGCGGAATTCAAATTGAGCTGGCCCTGAACCCGGATCTGGATCAAAGAGCCTGCCTGGATAGACTGGCCGATTTGCTTCTGGGTGGTTCGCAGGTTCTCGACGAGCCTCTGGAATGGGATCCTTCGGAACGACTGGCTGCCGCTTCCACCAGATAGCTCCCCTTTTTCTGTCAGACCAATCTAGCTTTTCAAGAATTCCTGGATGGCCTCTGCAACGGTGCGATAGGTCTCTTCGAATTTCTGGTCATCCTTTTCCAGAAGTGTGCATCTAAATCCGCTTAAATCGGTAACAAAACTGGAAAGAGGTACCACGCAAATATTTCGAGAACCCAGAAGATGGTACACAAACTTTCGATCCGGCTCCACTCCAGGAGGACAGAGCTTATCGATGTAAGCCTGAATTGTAGAATCTGGCATCTTTAGATGCATATTCTCTTTCAGAGGTTGATCGAAAACAACACTTACGTAGAAAGCTCCATCCGGAGGATTGACGATTACTCCGGGACAATCCGCAAAAATCTTTCCTATCATCTGACTGCGCTTTTCGAAAAATCCATTTCTCTGTCGCTGCCAGTTCTCGTATTCAGGATTGCTCATTACTTCCGGGATTACAGCCTGGGGTAATGTGGTGGAAGACACCTCAAGCATCTTCGCATTCAGAATGCTCTGAATGTAGAGTTCAAACATGGGATCTTTATGATGGTTATAAACTTCCATCCATCCGCAGCGCCCGCCTGGCCAGGGAAACTCTTTGGAAATGCCCTTTAATGCGATGGCTGGAACCTCACCCACTACTTCGCTAATGGGTGTGCATTCCTTGCCATTGTAAACCATGTTGATGTAGATTTCATCTGCTACCAGAAAGAGTTTGTACTTTCTGGCAATCTCCACCATCTCTTCGATTATTTCCCGGGGAAATACTGCTCCGGTGGGATTGTCCGGATTGATAATCATTATTCCAGCAATGCTTTCGTTGTATTTTACCTTATTTCGTAGCTCTTCCAGATCTGGCATCCAGCCCCGGGCCGGGTCCAGCTGATAGGTAATGGGCGGATAACCGGAATGAGCTGCTTCTGCAGAAGAATGGGTTGGATAGGCTGGAGAAGGTCCGATTACACGGGCTTCCCTTCGCAGAAAACCGTATACTTTGCTGACCGCATCTCCCAGGCCATTAAAGAACAGTATATCGTTTGCATCGATCTTTACAGTTCCCCTGGAATTTCTTCGCCTGGCCAGAAATTCCCGAGTCTCCAGAAGTCCTTTGGTGGGACTGTAGCCATAGGTTTCATCCTTCATTGCATGACTGGCAACAATTTCCTTCATCCATACAGGCAAGGATTCTCCCTTCTGAATGGGATCGCCTATGTTTTCCCACTGGATGGGCTGTCCGCTCATCCGGGCAATTTCGTGGGCCACATCTACAATCTTACGAATTTCATAGTTAAGCTCGGTAGCACCGATGTGGACTATATTGGTTCTCATCTTAATTCAAGCGAAATCCGGCTCCGAAATACAGACGGCCCAGATACAAACTCCCCTTTTCTGGATTTACCAGCACCTCTGTGAAGTCAATCGGGTTATTTCGCGGCTGCGTAACGGCCCAGTGGCCTACCATGTAAGCTTCTGTGTAAAGGAAGTAGGATTCGCTTAGATTGAACCTCAGTCCGGCGGAAACAGCAGCATGGTATTCCATAAGCCAGGCATGGGTTTCTACATCGCCCAGAAAGCCCCGTCCCACTCCGGCAGAAATCTGCAAATAGGGATCTATGTCCGCCCCGGGACTGAAATGGTAAGCCAGAGTACCGTCCAGAGCATAGCTGGTAGCCAGAAGAAACCAGCTTCGAGTCCCCTCGGTGGTTTGATAGAATCCAGATAGAGGCGTGTACCGATCCAACTGTACGTAGGTCAGTGGAACATCAGCGCGGCCCCAAACATTTAAATAGCGAAAGGACACTCCCCAGCTCCATCCACCAGCTTCGCTGGACTGATAGTTAATGGCCACATTGTCCGAACGTAGCTCAAACTCGGGGGCCTGATAGATGGGGCCCAGCTGCTGTATGATGGGAGTGTAGGTAGGCTCGTATAGAATCCCTGTGTTGATAAAGCCAGCCAGCAATTCTAAATCATTTCCTGCACCATCCAGAATGCTTCCGGAGCCCCATAGAGCGGGACCATAGGCAAAAGACACAGAGCTGGAATTAGCAGGATTGTCAGATTGCTCTGCGTATGCGGAGTTGGTAATCGATCCGAAAGCAAGTAGAGCAACGAGAATTGAAAATAGCAGGGGGGACGAACGCCCCCCTGTTTGTCTTTCAGGATAGAATAATACCCTCCATGGCTGCCACGAAACAGCCTTTTGTCCGCCTTCAGACAAAGGAGAGAAACCCGTATGCGTCTGGCGGATTCTTCTGGAGGATCTATTCCTGGAGACTATCAATCACAATTCCTTTATCGACTTTCCAAATCCGTACTTAACAGTGGTGGAAAAACAATTCATAAAAAATTCGGAGCATTTTCGGGAAGTTTTCATTTCTGGCCATCTGAGGAAGAGGACAGCGGGAAGTAGTCCGCAAAATCCTCGGAGCCTATGATCTTTACCTGACCAGGTCGAAGCTTGTTTTTATACTCCATGGCCGATATGCCATGAATCAAAAATCCCGGATAGTAATAATCCAATCCCATTTCCTGAGCCAGATGAATTTCCAGCAACATAGAATAGTGTCCAGGAGAATATGAGCTGTATTCCGGATCGAAAAAGAAATACACCGAACTCCAGGCATCCATGATCAAATCGCATATACCCAGGCCTATCATTTTACCCTCATCCCAGATCTGTAATTCGCGAGTTCGATCTCCAAGAAAACTTCGTACGAAAAACTCCATATAGGAAAATTCATCCAGCATCAATGCCTGTTCCGGATCGCCATGCTGGGCTGCCAGATACTTTCGATATAAATCCATTTTCTCCTGGGTCATTCCCGGTCGCACCAATCTGTACTGAAATCGCTGCTGACCCGATCGAAACACCCTTCGCTGGCTCTTTCGCATTTCGAAGGAGTCTACATGCACTCTATAAATCTGACATTCCCGGCAGGATGGACAATCCGGACGATAAAGGTGATCCCCGCTACGTCTGTACCCTTCATCCAGCAGCATTCGATACATCTGCCCCACATTATCGCCGCGAAGAAAAAGCAATGATGCAGGCCGATCCTTGAAGTAAGGACAGAGAGGCTCATGCCTGGCCAGAAAGAATTGCTTTTCCAATTGCGGTAAATTCATAGTGTTTTATAGAGGTACGCTCGCTCGGCTACCTCCTGTAGCCGCGCTCCCGTTTTCTTTTTTTGCGGTCCTACGGACCTTGCGATCATCCTGATCGCGGAGATCAAGATCTCCAGGTACGCTCACTCGGCTACCTCCTGTAGCCGCGCTCCCGTTTTCTTTTTTTGCGGTCCTACGGACCTTGCGATCATCCTGATCGCGGAGATCAAGATCTCCAGGTACGCTCGCTCGGCTACCTCCTGTAGCCGCGCTCCCGTTTTCTTTTTTTGCGGTCCTACGGACCTTGCGATCATCCTGATCGCGGAGATCAAGATCTCCAGGTACGCTCACTCGGCTACCTCCTGTAGCCGCCCTCCCGTTATCTTTTTTTGCGGTCCTACGGACCTTGCATGAACCGGTTGGGTTGCGGCGCAACCCCCTCAAATTGCTGCCGCCTTCCAGTTGGCCTACCTGATCGCGGAGATCAAGATCTCCAGGTACGCTCACTCGGCTACCTCCTGTAGCCGCCCTCCCGTTATCTTTTTTTGCGGTCCTACGGACCTTGCATGAACCGGGTGGGTTGCGGCGCAACCCTCTCAAATTGCTGCCGCCTTCCAGTTGCCCCACCTGATCGCGGAGATCCGGATCTCCCCTAACGCTCGGCCTTTGAAGTCCGGTTTTTACCCACGGATATAAAGACCTCGCAAGCCAAACCACACGATTTGGTTTGTAGCACAATCGATGCACGGAATCGTTGCTTGCGCTACCGAGCGGGGGCTCAAAAGCCCAACGTTGTGTCAGCTCTTTTGTCTTGACAGTTTTGTAACATCCGATCCAAGATCGTCGGGAAATCCCATGGCTTCCACCGGCAAAAATGATAACGATTCGGCTGACTCCATATTAGCACGGAGTTACCGGTTTTCCAACTATGTTCGGCTTGGCCTTGCCCTGGTTTTTGCCGGAGCGGTTCTGGCCACTGGAATCGGCCGGTTTCATTTAATCATTATACAGGCAGAAGCAGTGGGCACACTGGTCTACCTATTTCTGGGCCTTCTGGGACTCTACCTTATGCGGGGCGGTCGTATTCCCCGTCGGTATGCCCGGCTGGCCGTGTTTCTGGATCTAACCACATTGGGCGGCATCTTCGCTGTAGTCTGCTTTCACGGCACCTACCAGGCCTATCAGATGATAGGTAACATGCCGGTATTTGCCATATTCTTTATTAGCATCGGTTACTCGGCTCTGCTGGGTTCTCCAAGGTTCACATTTGCACTGACTCTTTATGCCGGTCTACTTTATGCGATGGGCCTGGTCATGGCGGCCAACAATGGCGTTGCATTTGGAGGCAAACCCGATCCATTGAATCACGTCCTCAGCTTGCCAAATTGCATATTGCAAACATTGTTCATTGTCCTTACCGGAACCATCATTGCCGGAGTTCTACAGATGCACAGGGGGCTTTCTAGAATTGCCGATGACCATGCAGGGGAAAAAGCAGCACTGATTCAGTCATTGAAGGAACGGCGGGAAAAGCTGGCCAATCATGCACTGGAGCTGGAGGCCACCACGGCCGATTTCAAGAGATTCGTGGAGGATACCACCGGTAGAATCGAAGCCCAGGCAGCAGCGCTGGAGCAAGCCAATGCTGTTTCAGAAGAGCTTACGGCCAGTGCGACCAGCACATCGGAAACCGTACAATCCCAGAGCCAGGGTATTGAGAGAATGGCAAGCGAAAGCCAGAGGCTGCGAAGTATCATAGATCATGTAGCCCGCTCCAACGAATCCCTGAATCGTTCAGCCCGAGATAGTATGGACAGTATGCAGGCTACCGGTGAGGCTATTGAGCAGACCACAGGTAGCCTTCTGGATCTGGAACAGGCCTTTGCAAGCGTGCAGCAGATAACCACTATTATGATTGAGATCGCAGATAAGACGAATCTACTGTCCTTGAATGCATCCATTGAAGCAGCCAGAGCCGGAGATGCCGGCCGAGGATTTGCCGTGGTAGCCACTGAAGTTAGCAAACTTGCAGATTATACGGCCGAGAACGTCCGCAAAATTAGCGATATTGTGGAACAATCACTGCATACAATTGCAAATGCCCGTTCCCATGCGGATAATGCCGTTAGTCAGGCCACCACCCAGAGAACCAGGACCAGAGAAACCGAACAGCAGGTCCGGGCTACTTCTGACCTGCTCAAGAGTCAGAATGAAATACTGGAAAACCTGATTGCTGAATTGGAAACTCAGAGGGACCGGGCCGGAGTTGTTATTAGCACGGCGCGTGAGCAGATAGAAGGACAGCAGGAGCTGGCAAGGACAATAACCAGCCTGGACTCCGAGGTAAGTAGAATTAACGAGGCCTCCACTCGGTTAAAACAGGGAATTGATAGTATAGCACGGCAGAGCCATGAACTGCGGGCATTGAGTCAGACGTAAGCAGTCAGTTACCAGGCAATTGTGGACTGGCTACACCTATAGCCTGCTCCATAGACTCTGTTCAATACTAATTCGCGGCGAATTCAGCGGTCTATTTCAGGGAAGAAATACGGCAGCCAGTTCTTCTTCGGTTACTGGTTTGACGATATAGCCGGCTATTTCCTGAATTTTCTTCGCTCTTTCCATGTCTGCAGGATCTGTGCTGGAACTCACCATAAATACCGTTACCTGCCTGGGTAGATCGGACCGCATTTGAGAAAATCTCTCCATGAACTCCCAGCCATCCATCACTGGCATATTTATATCCAGCAAAATTATTTCCGGTATTTGCTCCGGATTACTGGTGACCGCCGTCAGATACTCCAAGGCTTCCGATCCATCTGAGAAAACCATGAGGTTTCTGCACATCTGGCGGCGCTTGATTAGACGCCCGGCTGTATACGTATAGGCTTCATCGTCATCAATTATACAGGCCAGATCTATCTTTCTTTGAGATTCCATATCCAGTTGCACACTTGAACATTCCGCTGACTACAGTTCAAGCTTTTCTCGTTCTGGCCCCGTCGCGCCAACCATCGACTATTTCGACCGGGACTCCGCCTTAATCAATTGCACCAGTTCTTTCAGCCCATCCGGCTTCAAAAACAGGCGACAGTTAACATTCATTGCCTGATCTTTTGCCTCCTGGGATGAGTCTGCAGTTAAGATATACAGCTCAAGATTAGCAGACATGGCCCCCAGAGAGGACCTTACACTGCGGATTAATTCAGGGCCATCCCCATCTGGCAGGTGCATATCAGATATCAAGATATCAAACTGGTTCGCTCGGATCTCCTCCATAGCCTCTGCAATAGTGCCTACAGTAGTGATTTCATAAAGAGGGCCCAGCCTTCGGCGTAAGACCTGTTCTGTGATCACATTATCTTCTACGTATAAGATCCTATTCTTCTCTGGTTCCATTTTCTCTCTCACTAAGGCGGCCTGGCATTTTTCAATGTGCCAGGCTATGATGGGATCAGCAGGAGCAATTCGTAAGGTATCTACAAACTGATGATACGCTTCCCTGTACTGCAGAGCTTGCTTCAGGGCCAGCCCGCCAATCAATGCCCCGGTGGCCGCACTTTTTTGCTCCTTCAGATGAGGTGGATCCGCCTCGAAGCATTCATAGACAGTCACAGGATCCTTTTTTCCTCTGATTTGAATGTGGTCTATCTCTCTACGAGCGCAGTCATTTTTGAGCAAACGAACGGTGGCCGCTGACATTAGTATTCCACTTCCCAGTTTCTTCGAAAGGGATTCCAGTCGGGCCGCAAGGTTTACTGTATCTCCGATAACCGTTGTATCCATTCTTCCCAAAAATCCCACCGTGCCCAGGGCCACCCGACCGGTACTCAATGCAACTACGACATTGACCGGCGGCCCTTCTTTGAGCATTCGGCTATCATTGTGGGTTGAAATCTCTTTCTGTATACGTATTGCGCATTCCACAGCGCTATCTGCCGAGCCAGGAAACAATGCCAGCAAGCCATCGCCCAAAAACTTATCAATAAAGCCACCCTTTTCATTGACCATGGGTCCCACTCGACTCAAATACTCATTGAGAAATTGCATGGTCTTCTCCGGTCCCATGTTTTCTGAGAGTCTGGTAAAATTACGAATGTCCACAAACATCACGGTAACTTGAGTTTCTACTACCTGACCCAGCCTAACACTGCGAATGTCATCGCTCAAAAAGGAAAGAAATTGTTCCGGGACAAAGTGGCGCAGAGCTTCATTGGTTTCCCTTAGTTCCGTAGATAGTTCAAAGTTCTTCTTTGAGAATTTTGCGGTCCGACGCCCGAGCATGACTGCAATTGGGAACAGGAAAAAAAGAAAACCCAGGGATCCGGTCTCATAATGTACCGGGGAGTCCAGACCATCCGCGCGGAAAAAGTCATTGGCCAGGGCAAACACAAGTACCAGAAATGCAACCCCCACAAGCATGGCCTCTCTTCGAAATTTGAGTACTTCGCGTGCAAGAATAATGAGGATTATCAGAGCTGTTCCCCCTGAAAACACTTGAGCAGCAATGGTGTATTTCGAATAGACTGCAACAGGTAAAAAGATAGAGGCCGCAGAGATCAGCACCGGGACGATCAATAGGCTTCGCTTCAGTAGCAGCAATCCGCCTACCTTTAAGAACTCTAAAAGGAAATAGAGAAAAATAGGAGCGATTAACAGATCAATTGAAAACTCCATCCAGGCAAAAAGCTCATAGCCATGCGGGAACAATTCGTAGCCCAGCAGGGAACCGGTAAGACTGGCCCGCAAACCAGCAAATAGCGCTATCCAGAAGAAATAAAAGAAAGATCGATCAGCCGGCCAGGCCAGGAAAATGATGAGAAAAAAGACTGAGCCCACCACCATGCTGCCAAAAACCAGCATTTGCCGAAGAGCCAGAAAGAGCTCGGCGCGTCGCAGAGATTGAAGGGAGCCAACCATGGACTCTTCCATGGGCCCGCCCAGGGGGTTCTGAAAATTTGATACCCGAAGTTCAATCTCATTGGACCCTGCATTTAGAACCACCAGCGGTCGCGACAGTGCAGGCTCCATTGCCTCTGCCTGGACAGCCACATTTCCTGCCCCGGCCTGGCGCTGGCTGTTTACAAATATTTCGAATGCAGAATTCTGCCTTCCCAGCCAGATTCCGTAGGGCCCCTGAGTCTCCGGTACCTGGATTGTAAACCTGTAGATTCCCAGGCCCGATGAGGAGGTTGCCTCATTTCTGGAATCCATGTTCCGCCAGCTTCGATGAATTGGCCGCTCCATTCCTGAAGCTGATTTTGATCCGGTTGCAGGCTCCTTTATCCACTGGAACGAAACATTGCCCCTTAGCGGATAGATCCGACTGACGTCCCCTTCCTTCCGGTCAGGAATCTGAAACTGCCCTTGCTGGCTCAGCAGAGGTTTCCCTTCCTTCACGCAGGAGATGACAGACACTGCCAACAACAGAACTGGAATAAACGTTTTACGGGCTCCGGAAGACCTGCCGGGTTGTAATCTCATTCGGAGCATTCCTTTAATTGAGGATGGAAACCACTCTACCAATTGGATCAGTTCCTTGAATCCATCAACAATGGGTTCAAGGAGACGATTCCATAATTGGTTCTAAAACCATGGGAAGGTCAATACAAAAAGTGGTCCCCTTTCCTACTTCACTTTCTACAGAAATAAAACCTCCCAGAGATTCAATTTGCTGAAATGTGAGATATAGTCCCAGACCACGAGCATCCTTATTGCCATGAAAGGTCTTATATAAACCAAACAACTTATCGCCATATTTCTCCAGATCCATACCAAGACCGTTATCCTGCACCAGGATCTTCATTCGCTTTTGATCTTCCGTTGCTTCTTCTGCTTCTTTAATAGTAATCCGGATTTCAGGTTCCCGATCCGGATGCCTGTATTTTATTGCATTAGATATTAGGTTATACAGGATACTTTCTAGATACGCGGGCTGGCTATGGAACGGACGGACAAGGTGATTATCCCGGATCAATTGAAAAGGAACTCCATGGAACGCTCCATGCAATGTTCCCTCGATCTTTTTCAAGAGTGAATTTAAATCAATGGCTTCGTAGGACAGGTGGATAGAATGCTGAACCTGAACTACCGAAGAAAGATCATCGAGCGTTTGCATCAAGTTATTGGACGATCTCTTAAGCATTTCCCAGAGCTCTTCCTGTTCTGCCGGCTCAGGCTCAATTTCATACTCATCGATAAGAACCTTAATGTTACCGGCATAGGATCGTAAATTGTGTGCCACGATCTGTGAAAAGGCCAGCAATCTATTTCTCTGGTTATCCAGTGCCCGGATACTTCTCTTTAATTCCTCGGATTGACTGGCATTTTGAGATTCCAGGTTCTTTCTCTGGTCAATGTCTACCAGAGAACCAACCATTCTGTGCGGACCGCCATCCGCATCTCGACTGGCAAAACCCGCTGTTTCATACCATTTATAGCTTCCATCCTTGGTTCGCATACGTACTTCCAGCTTATATCTGTGGCCGCTATTCAAGTGCAGTTCCACTGCATCGAGCACCTGCTGCCGGTTATCTGGATGTAATAGGGTGTTTAGAAAGGTATCATAGGTGGCCGGAATGTCCCCTGGTTCGTAACCTAGAATTTGATAGAATGAATCAGACCATCGCTCCAGACCGGAATCAATATCCCATTCCCAGATTCCCGCCGAAATCCCGGCAGTAAAAAGCTGGAATGCCTCCTGATCCTGTGAGGCCTGAATTAGTTCTGCCTCTTTCCCCGAACGCACCGAGGCGCTATAGAACACTTCATCCCGGCGACTCTCTTCACGGACAAAAAGAATAACTGCCATTGGCTCCTGCCGGGCATCCCAGAGAGTGCCGGAGAAATGCCCCGGAACCTGTGCGGTTTGTTTAAGTCCCGGCACACCTGGTAGACTGGTTTTGAGATTGCTCTCGGGTGGTATCAGGTCCAGTAATGAAGATCCATGGATGGAACGTCTGAGCCCGCCCAGCAAACTACGAAAGGCACCGTTCGTTTCCAGTAACGTTCCATTGGCATCCCATAATAAGAAGGGATAGCCCAGTCGGTCCGCCATGGCCGAAGTATATGTGCGACGCACGGCCCGATTCAATGCAAATTTGTGCCTCAATATTTGATAACTGAAAGCCAGAAAACCAATCATAGAAAGCAGGGCCAATGCCTCCGTGCCCAGGGCTACAGAAATAAGGCCGATTCGCAGTAGATGCAAGAACAGCAGTCCGGCCAGGAAAGGAAAACCAAGGGAAACCACCAATGCCAGGATGGCCAGACCCAATCTTCGTCCCCGAAATACTGGGATTAAGATTGGATTGCCGGGTCGTAGAAGAAGGATTCCTGCCGCCAGAGCGATTATCGAAACCGTGGTGGACCAGGACATCGTGGAATACAGCGCACCGGAGCCTAGATCCACGTCTCCGTACACCCGACCCACCAGGCGAACCAGCCCAGCAATAAACGCTAGAAAGCCAAGTCCGGTGGAAAGCACGGCCAGCCGAAAAAGACTGATGGCGATGAAGGCACCGCCCAGAAATAGAAGGCCAATGGCCGTCATGAAGGACATCTGACCTGGAATCCCGATTTCAGTATAGGAATCCTCGACGAATAGCTCATCCATAGGTGCCCATCCAGCTACCGTTAGCACAGGAATGAGCATAAGCAAGAGCACAGGGATGGAATAGCGGGCAGAGTTCTTTCGATGAAAAAGAAGGCAGGCCAGAGTAAGCCCCAATAAAGTCAGGGCTGTATTGAATTTCATGGTAGCTTTGCCCTGCAGAAGCCAGGGGACTTCGGAAGAAGGCCATACCCAGCATACCAAAGCCAGGCTCGATACAAGCAAAGGAAAAAGGAGAATAGACCGCCTGACCAGGTGGAGCCGGTTATAGGTTAGAGCTGTAAAAACTGATGGCACTCAGTACCCCCCTATTCCAGAGGCTGATTGTAATCGATCATACATTCAAGGCTTTTTCCGAAGCGGAGAGACAGAACAGGCAGAGAACCTGGATTCAACTTAGCCTGTTGCATCGCCTCAAATCTCACTTTACGCGGCGGGTGCCTGCAGGTTTTTCGTAAAGAATGAGTAGAATTTTCAACTTTTCCGCCGGACCGGCTACTTTGCCGGTTGAAGTTCTGGAGAAGGCCAGGGATGAGTTCCTGGATTTTCAGGGCAGCGGCATGTCTATTATTGAGATGTCTCATCGCGGCAAGATCTTTGATGCCGTTCATGAAAAATCATTTGAGTTACTGCGCAAACTAGCAAATATTCCAGATCGTTTTGACATCAACTACATGGGAGGCGGCGCATCCACGCAGTTCGCACTCATTCCTATGAATCTTTCCGGTAAAGGAAGAAAGGCGGGCTACATCAATACTGGTAGTTGGTCCAAGAAAGCGATTGAGCAGGCCAAGATCCAGGGTCTTGATTTCCAGGTAATTGCAAGCTCCAAAGATACAAACTTCAATCATATTCCGGATCCAATTAATGTTCCAGAAGGCCTGGACTATGTACATGCAACGTCCAACAACACCATCTTCGGAACTCAGTTCAAAACCTTCCCGAATCCCAATGGAAGTGTACTGACTATTGATATGAGCTCAGATTTTCTGAGCAAGCCAATCAGCTGGGATGGAGTAGGCATTGCCTATGCTGGTCTGCAAAAAAATGCAGGCCCATCGGGAATGGCTGTGGCCATTGTGGACAAGGAATTATATAAGCGCGAGAAAGAAGACACTCCTACAATGTTTCGCTATAGTACTTATGGCGAAAATAAGAGCCTCTATAACACTCCTCCTACATTTCAAATCTATATGCTGGGTTTGATTCTGGAATGGATCGATGGAAAAAGCGGCCTGGAAGGGATTGCCAGACACAATGAAAGCAAGGCAGCCCTGATCTACGATGTAATCGATGCCAATCCTGAGTTCTACATAGGTCATTCGCAAAAAGAAAGCCGCTCTTTGATGAATATCACATTCAATTGCAAAAGCGATGATCTGAATGCGAAATTCTTGGAAGAGACCAAAAAGCAGGGCATGGATGGCCTGAAAGGGCATCGCTCTGTGGGTGGTCTACGAGCCTCAATTTACAATGCTATGAGTCAGGAAGGCTGCAAAGCATTGGCTGACTTCATGAAGGATTTTGCACAGAGGAACGGATAATGTGGCTTCGCCTGGGCGATGGGGAAATTATTAATCTGGCTTTTGCCAGAACCATTCGCAAAGGCGATGAATCCACAATTGTTATCGAGATGAGTGGGGAAGATGGTCGCAAAGTGTTGCCCTTCCCCACCGATCCTCACCGGGATCAAACCTTTGAAAAACTGGTAGAGAATCTATCCAGGTTACGCCTGGCTCTCAAGTAGCCGCCCCGTGACCCCGAAGAACGATTTCCAGCCATGGAATACTGTGCTGAGGGTGCAACCTTGCCATCAGAATTATCCGCTGCCTGAGTAATATCCAGACGCAATAAATTATCCAGACCGAGAAAACCAGATGATGCATTCTGGCTAGAGTATCAGGTGCACGAAATGGTTTTGGGATTACCAGTGGAGCATTCGCCCGGTAGGGATTGTTCTGCTGAGCGTCCACCTGTTCACAAGTTAGAGAATAATTATCGTATAGATATCAGTTTCCGGATCCCGGGCCAAATCCTTGCTCGCTTTCGCTTGTGGGAAACCGACCTTCTGATGATGGAAATCGCGGTTCCGATTGGTCTTCCCGGGTTTCGCCGGAGGAGCCCGTAGCTGATTCCAGGTTCGCTACTGTATGGCTGGCTTTTTCCTGGGCTTCGGTAATTCCTGAAACGATCTTATAATACATCAATGCAAGAAAAATCTCCAGAGGAGCAAGCACGAGATCCAGATAACCGATTCCCAGTAGCTCATCTAGAGTTTCGGCTCGCATCCCCAATCGAAAGGAGATGGATCCACCAATATTGCTTATTACCCAGAGCGCCCACCAGCCAGCCATAAATCCGGGTACTGCTAGCGACTTCCAACTGGATCCGGTTCCACCATCTCTGGCAGAAATACTTGCCTGCCATAACTGCTTCATGGCTTCATAGGGTTTCCAGTAATTGGCGATTGGCACAAAAAACCAGCCCACTGCCCAGCCTGGTGTAATGGTCATTCCTCGAGCGCCCAGCAGAGGTAAATTCTTATGAGCCCGGACAATCCACATTATGGATGCGATGATGGTGGCCCAGTATACGATAATTACCATTATCGCAGTGAGGCCTATTAGTCCATCCTGCAAATCGCCCTCCTCCTGAATTGAGGAGGTCAGAGTCGTCTGTCCGTCCAATAAACGGGACACTACTACAACATATAGAAGATGCAGACCAGTCATGAGGATGGCCAGAACCAGATAAGCTCTCAGAGAAATTTTCAGAAATCTCCCCGGGCCACCCAATGCATGAAAACCGTTTCCAGCTCCACGGGTATCCAGAGGTACATTCACTTGATAGGGGTTGGATTGACTCATAAAGAAGACCAAACCATAAAGATAACTTCATTGCTGACAAGCATTTACTGCAAAAGCAACTACCGTAATTGTATAGAAATTCCATTTTTCGAAAATCGACCGTAGGTGAAGAATCGGCGATCAGTGCGCAGTATGCTCCAGTTTCTTTTTCAGGAGAAATACCTTCGGATCACCGAATGCAAATCCGTTAGTCTGGACGGTAGCTTCCCCCGATGAGCCTCCGCACCAATCATCAATGGTCCTTTGTAGAGTTCATTGAGTCGGCCATGGCTTCCTCGGACCAGATCCGGCCGAAGGGGGATCACATCCATTAGCATTCTAAAGCCCATCTTCTTTTTGAGGACTTTCCAGGCTATGCGAGACTTGAGAAATGGCCTGGAATCTGTGAATAGTTCCACTGGATCATAACCGGGCTTTCGGTGAATGTCCACTGTGCGTGCAAAATCCGGAGCCAGATCTTCATCCAGCCAGTAGTAATAATTAAACCAGACTCCCGGCCGAGCCACAGCAACCAGGTCCCCTGCCCTTTGAGCAGCAACACCGGCCCATTTACCATCCAGAGCTCTAGATGAGATCTCTCCACCGGTAAGCCCTAGATTGCGCATACCCCGTCGGTCCAGCACCGTTTCCACTCCCTGGATTCCCTCCAGGAAAGTCTGGACTTCTTTGATTCTGCTACGATCCCGAACATATACGTGGGCTATCTGATGATCTGCCACTGCGAAAGCGGTACTGGAACCTGTATCCAGGAGCTCTGTTTTCAAGGAATCCCGGACGCTTAGAAAACCGGCTTTTCTCAGTTCCTGATTGATTGAAATGCTACTGTGAACCGGACTTATACCATATTCTGATACTATCATGCTATCGCAGCCCTGATCGCCCAGCTCATGTACCAATTCACCTACCACCGCATCGATTTGCCTTAAGTCTTTGCGAATATCCGGATGGGCGGGTCCCAGCTTCTGCAAATTGTAATCCAGGTGCGGAAGATACACTAACTGAAGGTTTGGTCTATGAATACGAAATTCCTCCACGGCACATCGTCCAATCCACTGACTGGCTTCAATGCCGGAGCGAGGCCCCCAGAAAGAGAAGAAAGGAAATTTGCCTATCTTTGATTCAATATCACGATGAAAAGCCGGACTGGAATAAACATCAAAATCCTTTCGCCCATCGGCGCCGTAATGGGGTTTGGGAGTCATGGAATAGTCTACCGTGGTATTCATGTTATACCACCAGAATAGATTTGATGTGCGAAATCCAGGAAGCTTTCTGCCCAGGGTTTGCCAGATCTTTTCGCCTCGGACCAGCTCATTGGACTGTTTCCAGAATGCGATTTCATCCTGTTCGCGAAAGTACCATCCATTGCCAACAATTCCATGATCCGCTGGTTGCAATCCTGTAAGCATGGAACTCTGGGCTGTAGTTGTTACCGATGGGAAAACTCCCTGCACAGGCTGCAAAAATCTCTGTGCGGCAAGATTCTTTAAATTCGGTGTATCTTCGCCTATCAATTCAGGAGTTAAGCCAACTACGTTGATGACGGCCAGATGCTTCTGTAGCGGATCCTTTCCAGAGTTGCGCTTCACGATGGATTCATTCTTTTTCATAGTTGTTGCGATAGTTTCGGATTTAGACCGATTCGGTCATCGTCGACATAGATCTAATGCACTGATCGCTTCTGAATTGGTACTTCTATTCCAGGAGCTTTCGACGCTCCAGCTCTTTTTCCAGATACTGAAATTCCAATTGAATAGCTTCAATTACATTCTCATATCGATTTCGAATTCCGGGCGGCAAAACGGTCCAGGTATAGGTTTCAATTTCAAGAATTGGCCTGGCCTGGCTTTCCATTAAGAAATCCAGAGCTTCTTCAATCTGCTTTCGCGTTGTGAACAGATATCCATCCGAAGTGTCGCTTTGTTCCAGGTCATTCAGATGAATGGGAACATGATAGTGGATTCTCCAGGTTTCACGATCTTTAAATCCGCCTCCGGGACCGGACCTGGATTCTTTTTCATTCAGTGCCATGGGCAGATCCAGAAATCGCTGCAAGCTGCCAGACACGGACCGGCTCTGACCCTCATTGGCGGCCGGTGTCTGACTTTCCAGAGAACCAGAATAGACAGAGGTCTGATGTAAATAGCGTTCATCGCAAAATGGACTTAGCCTGTCTATGATCAATTGCTCCTTCGCCGCCGGATCTTCCGCAGATTTCGCCCCAGGCCATCTTACTTCGATGGCGCTGGAAATCTGGATCTTGAACACTGGAATTCCTGCTCTATGCAAAGAGCGTAGCGAGAAGCCAATGTCCTCAAACATAACAGCCTGATGGCAAACATCATAGCATACACCCAGATGAGAGATTGAATTCGCATTTCGATGTTCTTTGTCTGAATTCTGGTTCGAACGATTATCATTGCTGGCAGCGAAGTCCCGGAGACGGTCCCAGAACTGAATTAGTTCATCCGTCGCTTCCAGTGCGCAGCCAGGCTCCATTTCCAGGCATATAGAAATATCCACTCCAGAATCCTTATTTACCTGTTCCAGGCGATTCTGTATTTTTATAAGATTTGCCAGGGCATCCTGTTCTTTTTCGAAAGACCAGGATGCCTTAAATCCCAGAGGCACAGTGGATATAGCACAATGCCGAAAACCCGCCGGAGCTTCCTGGAGTGCCTCTGCAGCCAGGTTCACCAGCATCATTGAATACTCGAGACGATCCGATTCAGACCAGTCCGGCTCATATACGGTTTCCTTAACACGGCTGTCATGAAATCCGCCAAACGGAAAACCATTGATCGATACAGGCCAGAGATTTTCCTTTTTCAGTGTCTCTATATATTTCTTACGAAGCCCGGGATCCTGTAGCTCTCTGGCCGCACGATCACTGATCCAGATTCCGGCAGACATTACATCCAGACCTCGATCCTGGCGAGTCTGGCCAACGTAGCGACGCAGATTCTGGATTACAGATTCTGCGCTTTCTCCGGGATGGACATTGCTACAATAAGTCAGTTCCGATTTTTCTATTCTGGAGATCAACTAACCCTCTACGGTTGGTTCCTGGCCTCGGAGCGCGGAGTTATCCATCCATAACCTGGTCTGGTCCACTCTGGGGCGCTGAACCTCTTCAATGGAAATGCGACCACTGAGCGCATAAAAATTGATCGGGTTTTCGAAAAGCACTGTGCGAATCTCCGAATCGCTAAATCCAGCTTCCTTCATCGCATGGCCGGTTTTTGGCACCTTTAGAGGATCGCTGACGCCCCAGTCTGCTGCGCTATTAACAACCATCTTCCTGGTTCCGTATTGCTGAAGCAATTTGACCATTCTATCTTCGCTCATTTTAGTCTTTGGATAGATGGAATGTCCACGCCAGCAATCTGTTTCCAGAACCAGCGGTAACGTCTGTTCATTTAGATGATCGATAAGCACCATATTCTCTTCAATGCCCACTTCCTTTACTATCTCGATGATCCGGCGGGTACCGCTTAGCTTATCTCGATGAGGGGTATGAATCAATGCAGGCAGCTCCATTTCCATGGCCAGTTCTAGCTGCTTTCTCAAAAATCGCTCTTCAACCTCCGTGCCATCGTCCAGGCCAATTTCGCCTACAGCTACCACACCATCTTTCTCGCAATATCGTGGAAGGAGTTCCATAACAGACTCGGCCAATTCAAGATTATTGGCTTCTTTTGGATTCAATGCCATGGTGCAATAATGTAGAATGCCGAACTGACTGGCCCGAAACCGTTCCCAGCCCACCAGGGCATCGAAGTAGTCTATAAAGGTGCCCACATGCGTTCTGGGCTGTCCTTGCCAGAATGCAGGCTCTACGACTCCGATGATTCCAGCTTTTGCCATCGCTTCGTAGTCATCCGTAGTTCGAGAAATCATGTGAATATGTGGATCAAAGTATTGCATAAAACGGTTCCTCCAATGTCTTCCAGTTTAGTCCGGCGAAAACCGGTTTGCAGGCCTTGCTGCGGTCTGGATCTATTCCAGTATCAAGCGAATGCTTCCAGGAACAGTTCTGCCTGCTGCCTCTCTTTCTTCCCTAAAGTCATGCGCCATCTGGATCAGGGCAGCGGTAGTCCTACCGGCCAATCCCTGGACCCTGGATATGTCCATTTCCAGGAAGAGAGCCTTCAGCACCATCTGATTGAACTCGGACTCTTCAAAGTATATACAGGGATAGGGATTGCCCATTGCAACCGAAGCAAATAGATCCAGGCTGTTGGTCCTGCATGCATCCACACACACCGAACGGAGCCGTCCATTCGGGTCCAGTAGCAGGATGCCTTTCATAATGGCACATTTCTCTTTTTCGTCGCCTCTGCGAAATGCTTCTTTCACTATTTGCTCAGAACCGGAGCGACCATACATACAACTGAGAAGTAGAAGAATCCTGGCTACATCGGAAACGTCCCAGCCCGCGGTTTCCCAGGAAGATCCAGACAGGAGAGCGGAGGGCTCGCTCCATTCAAGGATAGAATAAGGGATCTGCAACTTCACCGGATGATGGCCCACTTTTCTTCTGGCAGCCGCCATCCTGCGATCCAGTACGGAATACAGATCCGGCTCGAACAGTACCTCTTGAAGCCAGTGCCTGCCTGTCTCTTCCAGATGAGCCGTGAGACTTTCCAGTAACCAATCATAAACTCCATTTTTTTCCCGTTGAATCGCCATGGAAACAACCAGATTGGAAGACTGCACCTTCCCCGGAAAGAAAAAGCTTCCCCTGGGAAACGGCCGATTTATCCGAACGACGGAGCCGCCGTTGCCTGCCATGTGGACCCGCATTGAATTGTGCCGGACCGGCGCCTTCCCTGGGCGTATCATGTCACTGCGAATCTGCCAGAAAGAGCTCTTGCCGGCCAGAGCAGCAGTAGCACTGCTCCTGCTGCAAGCACGCTTTCCATCCAGTCCGTTCCTGCAGAAAGCACAAGCAACGCATCCAGAGGGATGATACCCAGAACCATCATCTTGATGATAGACTGTATAGTACCACTACGAAAATCCCTGCTCAGGGCGAATAGTCGATAAATAAGATAGATTAAGCCGGATGCCAGGGCAACCAGACCCCACCATCCCCGGAGCACCTCAGCATCATAGAGAACTATTACAGAGGCAGCGCAAAGGAATAGACCAGAAATGGACACATACAGAGGCCATCTTCGCCGGGCCTCGGTCTCTTCTTTACTCAATATGGTAAGCGAGAATACATAAAGAAATATCGGTACAGGAATCAGAAGAATCGTTTGCAATACTTGAGGCACATGTCCCAGTAAAAGCCCTGACTGTATACCCTGCAGTGAAGAAGTTGCATTAAAGAGAAAGCTGATTCCAAGAAACCAGTTCAAATAGCGACATAGACCCATCATCAATGAGCCAGAAAGGCCCTCTTTCAGAATTCGATTGTACACCAGAATAGATAGTGCAAGCAACCCTGCCACCGTCGCAGAAGCAATCCCCTGAAATGCAGCGAAAATCCAACCGCAAAGTAGAAGGTAGAAGCCCATTAAACCGGCGGCCCTGGAGGAGATTCTGCCCCTGGGAATCGGGCGTTCCGGTCTTTCCAGGGCATCCCGGGATTGATCAAAAAAATCGTTCAGTACCATGCCACCGTAGTAGAAGCATATCGTGGAAAGTACCAGAAATCCCGGAAATGGAAGCCAGCCTTTCCAGGCAGAGATTATGAAATAGGCAGCGAGAATGTTGGAAATGGCCGTAAATCCATTAGCCAATCGCATCAATGAAGCCCATGTTTTCAGTGTACTCAGTATCAACTTGCACTTCCGATATCAGATTCAGATTTATTCTCAGAATTTTTTTCAGGTTCAGATTTAGTTTCAATTTTTCCGGGCAATCCACCCTCACCGTTGATATGCACTCTACGATCCTCCGGCTTCGCAAACCGGGCCTGCAGGTATTGCAGGGATTCATGCATTTTCCTGGCATCGATGGTATGCACTTCTCTGGCCTGGCCAGTCGCTTCCAGTAACGTTATGCACAGTTCGCCACCAAGATGCTCCCGGAACTCCTGCAACGACTGTTCAATGGACAGTTGATTCCAGAACTCCGTATATAAAGGAAACTCCAGTAATCGCAGCAGCGACAGAACTCGATTAACTTCCTTTTCTTCCAGAATTCCCATTTTCCAGGAATAGATAGAGTCCAGGGCCATACCCATGGCCACCGCTTCCCCATGCCGAATACTATGACCGGAGAGTTCTTCCAGCTTATGCGCCGACCAATGACCAAAGTCCAGAGGCCTTGCAGAGCCGCTTTCAAATGGATCCCCTCCTCGGCTGATCTGATTTAAATGTAATTCCGCACAGCGAAAAATCAAATGTTCAAGAGCCCAGCTCTCAAAACGCCCCAGTTGACCTGCATGGGCTTCCATCCACTGAAAAAAAGCTCCGTCCCGAATTAAAGCCACCTTGATAGCTTCTGCCATCCCGGCCCGTTTATCTCTGTCCGAAAGGCTGTCCAGGAATGCGAAATCATTTATAACTGCATTCGGTGGAGCAAAGCTGCCAATAAAGTTTTTTCGGCCAGCGAAATTCATTCCGTTCTTGACTCCCACCGATGCATCGTTTTGAGCCAGTACGGTTGTAGGGATGCGAATCAATCGAATCCCGCGATGAGCGGTGGCTGCTGCAAATCCAGCTACATCGATGAGGGCTCCACCTCCTATGGCCAGAATGTAGGAGTGACGGTCAATCCTCTGCCGGGCAACGGCTTCATAGATAGAAGTTAGATGCGAAAATTCGTTCTTACAGGCCTCACCTCCGGGCAACACAATAGTTTGCCCAGGACCAGGATCGATGGAATGATAGTTCTTGAAATAGCTGTACAGTTCTTGTTGCAAACCCGGCCGTGCTTCCAGCAATCCGGCATCCAGGATAATCAGATATCGCACCGGCCGCCTATTTCTGGTCCGCGCCATGTCCTGTAGCGATGTGCTGTCAGACGAAATACTCAGTTCGGAGGAAGTGGCATCCAAACCAGGTATTGACTCTTTCTCGTTTGGCAATTCTGCACCCTTCAGTTCCATGGCTCTTGCCAGAAGATCATTGGCCGGGTCCAGAGCATTCCTGGTGAAGTACACCGGATAGCTATGTTCCATGCGAAAGGAAGGATTGAGAGATTCTATGGACTGTTTTTCGCCGGAGGATGGCATTGATATCAAGTATTCAATTCCTGGGCCTGGAGCAAAGAAAAAACCCGGCCTGCCAATTAATTCGCAAAAATAGTAAGTGGAAAGGACTTCCACGGCCCGTCCCCTCAGATACAGGTGGATCGCATATGGATGAGCTACAAAGGGAAAGTGAAAATTCGGAAAAAGGACTGGCAAGATTCAGCATAACGGCACGACTTTTGATGGTGGTCGGACTTCTATGTTTGGCCTACCCTTTCCTGATATTCCTTCTGGTTATCGAACAGAATCGAGCCATCGACTTTGCGAATAAGGAAATACTGGGTGCCGGCTACCTTGATCAGGGAATTCCTGTATTGATCTCCCTCACCCAAAGAGATCTGGGGTTTTCTGAAATTACGGTACTACCGGAATCCCTGAAGAAAGCTCACTCCGACCAGGGCGCAGCTCTGGATGTTGAAAAGCAATTTCAGGACCTGGCCCGACTTGATGCAGAGGCATTCGAGAAGGGTCGGGCTCTGGTCAAACGAATTGGGGATCAGTCCAACCTCATCCTGGACCCGGATCTGGACTCCTATTACTTGATGGACATTGTTCTGCTTCGCATCCCGGAACTAATCAGTATAACTCGAGATCTGGAGCTGGCCAGAAAAGCAGAGGATGAATATGCAATTCGCACCCAGCAAACCCTGCTAGATTCCAGCCTGGAAAGTGTGCAAGACTCCATGGGCACCGCTTTCGAAGAAAACTCAAAAACCGCCGAGTTACTGAAACCGGTATTTCAGGAATTTCTTGAGGCAGCCCGAAGGTATCGCAACAGTGAAGGTACCCGAACGGCCACTGAATCCTGGCTCAAATCCTTACAGGACTTCCTCCATCCTGCGAATACAGAACTGCAGAGACTGCTGGAGGCTCGTATTTCTGGATTCAGGTACGAGCAAATGCTGAAGCTGGTCAGTATAACCATTGCTCTTTTTATTTCCTTCGTAGTTCTATGGCGAGTCATCCTTTCCATGGTCAGACCAATTCGCGCCCTGGAATCCAGAATGGAAGACTTGAGTCAGGGCGAAGGGGATTTAACTCTTCGACTGGATGCGAATCAGAGTAGCGAAATTGGAAGATCGGCCGGATATTTTAATCGTTTCGCAGAGAGGCTTTCTGGATCCATCCGGGGCATTGGATCGGTGGCAGTATCAATTGAAGATAATGGGAACATTTCTATGGGAACGGTGGATATGATCAGTACCGGCTTGCAGGATCAGGCAGCATCGCTGGAGCAGATTTCGGCAGCCATGGAAGAAGTTAGTGCCTCTGCAGACAGAGTAAACTCCTCTATGGATGAGGAGAAGTCCCGGCTTACCGAGTTGCAAACATCTATGAAAAAGCTGCGAGCTTTATCCGATAGTCTCGAAGAGCAAATCAGAAATGGTAGCAATCAAGCCCAGCAGCTGGCCGGCGATGCCCAGGAAGGTACTCAGGAAATGAAAAATGCTAGCACGGAAATGGAGGCAATCGTGCGAAACACCCGGGAAATGTCCACAATTGGAGTCGAAATCCAGGAGATCGCAGAACGTATCAATCTACTGGCCTTGAATGCATCCATTGAGGCTGCAAGAGCAGGCGAATATGGTAGGGGATTTGCGGTTGTAGCCTCGGAAGTATCACGTCTGGCCGATCGCACAAATGAAAGTATTGTCCGGATATCATCCATGATGAAAGAAAATGGAATGCGAGTCGAGACAAGCACGGCTGTGATCGAAAATGCTGTAAAGAGAGCACTCAGAATGAGCGAAGGAGTGCTGGAGTTGAAATCAGCCCTGGTGCAAGTGGCTGAAGAATTGCCGCAGCAGGAATTGATTCAGATGCAGACTAAATCCAACCTGGACATGCTGGAAGATCAAACAGAATTGATCTATTCGATTGTAAGCGAGCAGAAGAAGGCCATCCAGGAAGCCTCAGATACCATTGGACAGATCAACAATGCAGCTCAGAAACATGCAGAAGCTTCCAGGCACCTTTCGGAACTATCAGCCCAGAATGTGGAGCTGGCCTCCCGGCTAAAGCAACAAACTACATGGTTCAAAACAGAATAATCCGGAGAAAAATTCAGCAGGCACAGATCCTACTTCAAAACACTGCCATCCGGTTGCACCAGAAAATGAAATGAGTCCTGAGCTGTAGGTAAGATAACTCCCGTTATCGACTGACCTTCCCGAAGGGATGCGTAGAGCGATTCAGAGATCAAAATTTCCCTTTCAACATTTTCCGGCTCTATACTTTCTAGAATGCCTGAATCGTCAAATTTGCCGGACTCATTGGTTTGGAAACGAATCCAGTAGGTAATTTCAGGCTCCATAATACCGGTGGTCTTTTTGACAACCTGCTTCTTTCGAATCTTTTCCAGCACAGTACCCTTATGGAATTCCGCGGGCTGCCCCGGTTTGACGCCAGAACTCTTCAAAACCATAAATCCAATAAAACCACAGAAAAAAAGCAGTACAACACCTCCCAGTTTTACCTTTAAGGGCGCCCAGATGATCAGTGCAATTCCGGCCAGGGCGAAAAGGCCCACCATAACATAGACCCAGATGGGAGGTCCGGACGAAAAATTCGCAAGAACCGGGCTTACTTCAGATTTATAGATGGCATCCCATTGCATGCAGGATGGTGCGTTGCAGGCCATTCTGGCGCAAGTGAATTTCCCATCTAATTAAATGTGAATAGTTGGCAATAGCTGCTTATGGCGTGGCGGGCTGCAATCATGCAATTAAAGCCAGCATTGCCCGGTTTAGGCTACTGCAAACCGTATGCAAGGAACGCCGTACACCGAACTCCGCCTGGTGCCGCAGCCAGATGCCAGGATTAAGGTGCTTTCTTGCTTTAGCACGGAGTCAGGTAGTTTGCGCGCGGAGGGTTTCCAGTTTCGCACGCATGATTGGTCCTGGCACTCTTCCCTGGTCGTCCTGACAGTGGATCGCTTTAATACGATCCACAAAATACATATCAATGCTTCCTTTATTTTTAGCCGGAACGGACCCACGAAAAGTGCAATCAAAGTAATCCTTCACCAGATCATAGGTGCCAGATGTAATGTTGATCCGACCTACTTCGCCGGAGGACTCGGCACGACTGGCGGTATTTACGGTATCACCCCATACATCGTAGGAGAACTTTTTTTCGCCGATAACCCCTGCCACCAGAGGTCCAGAATGGATGCCCAGACGAAGCTGCCAGTACGGTAGTCCTTGCTTCTCGCGAATGACTTTCATTTCTTGCATGAAGGATTGAATTTCCAGAGCGGCCAGACAGCAGTCCAGGGCATGGCTTTGATTTTGAACTGGCACCCCGCCAGCGCACATAAAGGAATCGCCAATGGTCTTCAATTTTTCCAGGTTATTGCGAGAGACCACAGCATCAAAGTAGCTGAAGCATTGATCCAGCTCGCCCACCAGCTCCTCCGGCGAAAGCGCTTCTGCAATGGCTGTAAATCCCTTGAAATCGGTGAAGAGCACCGAGGCGGATTCGAATCCAACTGGTTTGACCTGATTTCGCGCTTTAAGCTCTTCGGCAATTTCAGCCGGGAGTATGTTAAGAAGCAGCTTATCAGATTTCTTCTTTTCTTCGGCCACGTCTCGTGCTGCTTTGCCGGCCCTTCTGCGAAGCTCAGCAATCCGATCAGTACGGCTCTGCTCTATCCTGGATCGTGTCAGAATAGCGATACCGCAGAGCGACGTCATTACACTGAGCCAGACACGGTCCAGCATATCCGGTTTTTCTTCCAGCCCGGCGAATTGCACGGTGATCAAGTAAGTGGGAATGAAAGAAAATACAATCAGGGCCAGCCGGAACCTACCCATAACACCCACAAAGGGAGTCACTCCACCTACAATCATAAGAGCGGCGAACCCGGCGGGACCACCGGTTCGAATCACAGAAAATGTGATAGAAATACTCATAATAAATGCGGCAGCGAAGGCATACCAGCTCCATTTCTCCAGGCTAATGCGCCCGGAAAACAGTCGAAAATTGGAAATCGGAATGATCAGAAATGGAGTAAACACTGGAATCATCGTTTCGATCCAGGTGAACCGATGGGCCGATGGATGATCGAACCAGTGAAGACTCAACTTATAGAGGATTACCATCGCCGGACCCACAGTGTATTGGAGCGTGAATGAGCTGGTGAGTGTTTTCTTTAGCGGACTCATGGGAGAAACGAAAGGCTGAGGACGCATCTCCACATGAAGTAGAGGCCCCGGCTACCTATTCGGAAATTGCCCCGTGTGGGCGGGCCTGGTCAAGCCTGATTCAGTCAACGGAGGCATGGCTGCGGTGATTGCCCGGGCGGTGCGGGGCGCTGCGGCGCACCCCGATTTTCTAAAGTTCGGATAGCCTGGCCGAGTCTGGCAATCCCAGTATTCAGTACTTTCGCATTACCTGAGCGCCCCGAACCGTTTCGCATCCCCCCGAACAGGGGGTTTCGGAAGGCAGAAACTGTAATTCTGTTGCTGCCGGCATTGCAGCACATCATACTGCCGGCCCGTTATGGAATGCCGGATCTTTTCACTTCGAAGCCACCGTTGCCGACGCTGGGTTCTAACGCTATTTGTGTTTTCGCTCTTAGCCGGTTGTTCTCAAGTTGAGCAAGCACCCCGTTCTGTCCAAAAGGGGATCCTGGAAATTAAAGAAAACCGGCTGGACACAGACGTTCTGGACCTAAATGGAGAATGGCATTTCCAGTCCGAATTTCTGGCTCCAGAGAAATGGAAAGAACGATTGCCTACCATCGGGGTTTCAGAATCCGAAGGACGTAATCTGCGATCTATCGAAGGCTCATGGACAATGGCCACCGAACTGGATCCTGCATTACCATCGGATGGACGTGCAAGCTATGCTCTGAAATGGCTTCTATCGGATCCAGAGAGCTACAACGATCTGGCCCTGAAAATTCCAACCATTAACACTTCGTATCAGCTTTTTCTGAACGGACAACTGCTGCTAGAGATGGGAGATATTCAGTCCCGATCCAGAACTCTTACAGATGCGATGAGACCCAGGATCGTTCGAATCCCCGGTGAAATCCTGGAAAAAGAAAATGAAATCCTGATAAACGTAGCCAACTACGGACACAGACAGGCCGGGCTCTGGTCCGCTCCCAGGCTGGGCAATGAAAGTTATCTGCGAAACCAGGATGAAAGATCCGTGGCCATGGGGCTGTTTCTGGCCGGTGGACTGGTTCTGATTGGTCTGTATCATCTGGGCCTATTCCTTACTCGAAGAAGCGAAAGTGCTCCTCTGTATTTCGCGCTTTACTGTATTCTGGTAGCACTCTGGGCCGCCCAGAGCGGGGAAAAGCTACTGGCCCGTCTTATTTCAGGCCTGGATGGTGAAACGGCACTTCGACTGGAATATATTTGTCTGTACCTTTCCGTGGCCTCCTTTCTCATGTTCGCCCGCCGATTGTATCGGGAGGATATGCCCCGCTGGCCGGCAAGATTTGTAGGAGCATTCGCACTTCTAAGTTCAGTCTCTGGTTTAGTTCTACCATTAAGGCAATTTGTCTGGACTCTCCCACCCATGCAGATCGCCGCTCTGGCAGCTGTAGCAATCTGTACTTTCTGGACTGTTCAGATTCTTCGAAGGAAAAGACTGGGAGCCAGACCGGTGGCTTTTTCGCTGGCGATCCTGGCGCTAACAGTAACCAACGATGTACTGGTAGCTATGTCCATACTTCCTGGGATCTACCTGGCCCAGTACGGACTAATGATATTCATTGTAGGCCAATCGTTCGCCCTTTCCACACGTCTTTCCAATGCATTCAATGAACTGGAAGATCTATCCCGGGATCTGGAAACCAGAGTGGATCAGCGAACCGGCGAACTGGATGCATTGAATGAGCTTACACGATCCGTAAACGAAAGCCAGGACCTGGGATTCATTGTAAGCCGTACATCGGACTTCATGGTGAAGCGTCTGGGTATGCGACGGATGTTTCTATTTATGATCCATACGCAGGACAACACCCTTCGTGGCAACGGAGGACAGATTGGAGATCTTCCAGAAGAAGACCGACAATTCTTCGAAGATCTTCGCACACCCATTGAGCCCGATCTGGGCACACTGTATCGCACCATTCAAAGAAAGAAGACACTATACCTTGATTTCAGCCGGGTACGTCCGCCGGAATCGATGATCGACCGTCGGGTGGTGGAACGGCTAAAGATGACCTCGGTGGTACAGATACCGGCCATGGTGGATGGCAAAGTGCTGGGAGTGGCCACCATAGATCCAGGAAGCAAGAAACTGAACCGACACGATTTGTCGCGCCTGGAGGCTGTAGTGGCGCAGATCTCTGGTGCCGTTCAAAAGCAATTTCTGCTTCAGGCCGTAGAAGAAGAAAACCAGGAGGTTAAAGAGTCCAAAGCCCTGGCGGATAAAGAACAGAAAAACAGCGAAATCCTGGCCGAACTGTCCCGGGTAGCCATTGAAAGCAAGGACATCGACTCCATTCTCATCGCCATGCAGAAACCGGTGACTGAGCTTGTAGGTCCACACGGAATCACCATCTATTTGCCGGACCCGGAAGCCACACTGTTAAGCGCCCGTTCCGTCATCCATACCGGCACTCTGGTTTCGCCGGAGGATCTACCGAACAGCATACGCTATGTTGCTCTGAAGCCTGAAAGCGGTACTCTACACCGATGCTTCTCCCGGGCAAAAACAATGTATCTACCGCGAATATCAAAAGCCTTTCTGGAAACCTCGCCGGTGGACCTGGCCATCCAAAGCCACTATCAGCTTACCTGGTGCTATCATATACCCCTGGTTGTAAACGATCGAGTGATTGGCATCGCATCTCTGGCGGGTCAGCAGCCGTCTTCTCTGGGTTTTCAGGACAAGCTATATCTGGAAAGGATGATCGCCCAGGTGGCCGGCGCCATTCAAATGCAGGAGTTACTGCATACCATCGAACTGGAAAAGGAAACAGCCCATTTACTACAACGGGAATCCACGGCCCTGGCTGATTTTACCAGGTTGCTGAATCAAAGAGCGGATCTAAACTCCATTGTAGAAGAGGTGTGTCGCTACGCCGTGCAGTCCCTGGGACTCCGGGGCGCCTTTATCGCTATAGTAGATGATGTAGAACATGAATTCCAGAGCATTGGCGGATCTGGTATAGATTACACCTATCAGCAGGAGATATTCGTCCGGGGATCCAGGGTATCCATAAATGCAGATGCTGGTCTGTACTTCAGTGTCTATCAACGAAAGAAGTCATTGTATCTTCCTCGAATTCCTTCCGGTCAGGGCCCGTTCAATGCTATGCTTGCGGATTTATTTGAGCTACAAAGCTTTGCGTTGATTCCTCTGCTTCTGGAAGACAGGGTAATTGGACTCATGGCAGTGGATCCCGGAAAACGGAAGCTTTCCAGGCAGGATCTGAAGCGACTGGAAACCTATGCTGATCATGTGGCAGGGGCCATAAACAATGCCAGTCTGTTCCAACGAGTGGAGGAACAGCGAAGCAGCATCGAAGGACTGGCTCGAATTACGCGAATCGCAGCCTCCACAGACAATCTGGACGAAATCCTGGATCAGATCTTTGCCTATGTTCATAGAAGATACGGTATCGCATCCGGAGTGGTAATGCTACCCAATCCGGACGGAACCGAACTGGTAAGCTACCGGGTCTTTTCCTACGAGGATCGGGACGCTCTGGTCCTGCACGATGCCTTTGCATACGCCCAGAACCTGCGGCTTCCCATCGCAGAATCCGGAGGGATCCTGGCCAGAACCTTCCTTCGCGGTAAACCCTTCTATGTGGCCGATGCCCGCCGGTTAGGTGTCTCAGACCGGGAGTATCCAGGGGCAGAGATGGACCGAGAGATAGCAAACAACCTAAAATACCGCGGCTATTTCAGCCTGCCCATGCACGTCAAAGAAGAGCCTGTGGCACTGTTAAATTTTACCGCATACAAAGAAAGCTTCAAACTGAATCGAAGCGTGCGAGAGGAATTAAAGACCCTTGCAGATCAATTGGCCGGCATCATTCGCACCAACAGCCTGGTCCGGGCTGTGCGCGAAGAAAGCAGAAGAGCCGCCCAGGCAAAAAAAGAAACCGATATTCTGGCCAGGCTTTCCAGGAAGGCCAACGAAACCACAAATCTGCAGATGCTCAGTCAGGGAGTGTTCGATGTACTTAGAGAAACCCTGAATCTGCAAAATCAGGGACTGTTTCTGGTAAACGACACCGATACAGAATTGGTTCCGGTACATTTTGACACCCATGAGAATATTCAGAACTGGGATACCGAATTTCGCGTACCTTTAAAGCCCGAAGGAGGCACTCTGTTCAAGACCTGGACCAGACGAAAATCCACCTATCTGCCCCGACTTCCGTTGCAGGGGGCGGCCTGGCCGGACCTGGAAATTGTGCGAAGGCTCAAGATTACCTCCGTTTTACAGATTCCACTGATTGTTACAGACCGGGTGGTGGCCATTTTTGCCTGCGGACCCACACGCTCCCTGTCCCGGGAAGAGATCCGATCCGCAGAAAGGTATTGCGAACAGATCGCCGGTGCAGTTCGAGTCATAGCTCTTTTGCAGGCCACTCAGGAAGCCAGGGAAGAGGCGGTGGTGGCCAAAGAGGAGGCTGAAGTGGCTCGCGCCGAATCCGATGCGCTTCTGGAAAATGTGCTGCCCAGCGCAGCCGCCCGGGAGCTCAAGGAAAGAGGACATGTGGAGCCCATCTATTATGATTCCGTTTCTGTGCTGTTTACAGACTTCGTGGGATTCACAAAAGCGGCGGCCAATTTGAGTCCGGCGGAACTCATCCAGGAGCTGGATGGCTGCTTTTCCCAGTTCGATGAAGTAAGCTGGCGCAACTCTATGGAAAAACTAAAGACCATCGGCGATGCCTACATGTGCGCCGGTGGGCTTCCCGTGCCCAACGAAGGGCATGCCATCGATGCCTGCCTTACAGCTCTTGAGTTTAGAAGCTTTATGAAACAAATGGCCGAAGTCAAGCAACAACTGGGATTTCAATTCTGGCAGATTCGAATTGGTATCCACAGCGGTCCGGTAACGGCCGGGGTAATCGGTCAAAACAAGTTCGCCTATGATATCTGGGGCGATACTGTAAACGTGGCCAGTCGAATGGAGTCATCCGGCAGCCCCGGAATGGTAAACATCTCCGGAGCCACGTATGATCTGGTAAAAGATCTGTTCGAATGCGAGCATCGAGGCAAGGTGCAGGCCAAAGGAAAAGGAGAAATGGATATGTATTTTCTTCATCGAATCAAGCCAGAGCTTTCTGCAGATGAAGATGGTCTTCTGCCCAATGCAATGTTTGAGCTTGCACGCACCGATATGGACATGGAGGAGCTGGATGAACTGCGACGGGATGTGGCAGTCCTGAAGGGCGAAGTCTCCACGGAAGCAGCGGGGAATTCTAATAAGAATGGATCCAATTCCGGCCCTGACAGCCCGGGACGCAAAAAGAAAAAACTGGCCGGGGCTCGTCCTCTTTCTGATATAGACGATAGTCGACAGGGATGGTAAACCCTGAACCTGGAATGCCAGGGCCATTCCCGAGGCAGAACGATTTAAATCAACTGCAACTCCTGAACCTTTCGAACCAGCTCCGCCCGATTGTGTACCTCAAGCTTCTTGTATATACTCTTCACGTAATCGTGCACTGTATGAGGACTTAGCAATAAGAACTCGGCCACGGATTTGATAGTTTTTCCTCGCACCATAAGCTCCAGAATCTGACGCTCCCGATCGGTCAAATTTGGCCCGGAAAGAGGGGCCTTCTGA
Source organism: Leptospiraceae bacterium (assembly GCA_040217195.1). GTDB lineage: Bacteria > Spirochaetota > Leptospiria > Leptospirales > Leptonemataceae > UBA3465. Next base: position 98,314 of record JAVJNR010000009.1, read on the forward strand.
AAGGAGGACATGACTCGCAATGCAATGGTGGGAGTTATCATGGCTCCACCTCCCAGCACAACGTGAATGGCATCGGCCAGGCTGGAAAGTTCAGATTTAAGAAGGTAACCTTTTACTCCGTTCTGGATGGCCTGGAAAATAGCTTCATCCGAAGTCAGGTTGCTCAGAATGATAATAGGAAGGTCCGGTTGCTTCAATGCCAGAATTCCAGCCAGTTGAATGCCGCTTATTCCAGATAGATCAATATCCAGAAGCAATAGATCCAGTTCCAACCGTGTTTCATCGCGCAAGAATAACTCGGCTGAATTCCAGGAGTGCACAGGAGGACGAACCACCGAAATGGCAGTGAGCTCAGAGATTAGATGATCCCTGTATACAGGGTCATTTTCAACGACTCCGACTCTGGAAGCCTTACTTCCCGGCCCTTCATCTGGAGTATTTTGGTTATCCATTATTTGTTCTTTCATAAGACCTTCCAGCGCACCAGAAGCTAGTATGTATTCAAATCTGTCATCCAGGGCGTTTCCGCAAATGCCCCCTGTTCAGGGGGTTTGCGTACAATATTTAATGGTTAATAGGGCAACTTCGCTCGAAAACAATAGGACTCTCCCAGAATTCGCACCCTGGTTACGCCGCCCATTTTACCGGCTCTTTTTCGAGCATGGACGGCTAAATGGGTCTCCGGTTCCTCCTCAGGCTCAGTCCTCGCGTAAATCGGAGCTGCGGCGGCCTCATTACGGATTCGATTCTTCTGACTCAGAAGCAGTGAATCCGATGTTGCAGCCAGCCGCCACACTGATTCGCCGGTACCGTATTTTAGATCATTCGTGCATAACTCCCGCGTAAGCTGAAGAAAGTCCATACGCAATGCATCATCACTTAGAGCTCGGTCCAGGGCATCTGGCCTTTCGCATTGAAATATCAGTTCTCGGCCTGAATCCGAATACCTTCGCAATAAGGAAAGCTGAATTCCAGTTGTAGGCTCCCTGGAGGCAAATTCCAGATCTTCCATGAATAGCAATTCACCGCGAAACAGATCATTTATCTCCGCTACCCTGGTCTGCAGCAATGATGAAGAATTTCCGGGTCCCAGTTCCCGGGACAACTGAATCTGCAAATCCACAAGCTTGCTTCCCAGAGTATCATGCAGATCATTTTCCAGGGACTGTCTTTGATGAATCAACGCTTCCTTACTTCTTTCCAGACGTATTCCAAGAGCCTTTTCGTTTTCCAGGCTTTCTTTATGCCTCTGTGCCACACCAATGCCCTGGAACAGTCCAAAGCTTACAAATGCTAAAACAGCCAGATCCGCCGCCCCTTCTCGGCTCTGCCAGTTCTGAAAAATGGCCAGCAAACCGAATATACAGACGATGACCATCCCGAATCCCATGATCCGGGTGCTTCCTGCTTCCTGAAACGATCGAATCAAGACAATGTATGCACAAATAAGCAATACCGGACCGGCCACAAATAAATAGTATCCGTACATCAACATTGCCAGAACCGCCGTATCTGCAATCAGGGTTACTACAAAGGCTCCACAGACCGAAAGCAAGATAGCAAAAGGGATGCGGCCCAGGGCCGATGGAAACAGTCCGCGAAAATACATGAGCATTAACGGTGGACTCAAGATATTCAGAGTCATATTAAATCGATATTGCCACTCCCAGTTCAACTCCGGCCATATATCATGGATGGTCCTTTCTCCCAGCAAAGGAATGCGAAGAGCAAAACTAAGACATAGAAATGCAAATACCAGATAGGCCTTTTCTCTTCTTTGCATCCAGAACAGGAAAAGATTATAGAAAGCGATGGCACCCAGAAAGCCCGTGGCCAGGATTTCCAGAAAGTCCCTTCTGTTTTGAAGAGTCTTAATCTTATCTGGCCAACCTATTTCGAAGGCTGCCCGTAAGCCGCCGCGAAACGTATGGAAATTGGCAATATGCAGGATTATTTCAGTTCGGGGTTTCCGCGGCGTATATTCAAAGTAAAGTTCACCCCTGGATGGTTCCGTATTTGTTTCGCTTGTGCCTGGATGTCCATCACTGGCAAGAAGTTGTCCATCCACGTATACCCGGGCCGAAGTTAGCTGCTGGGAGAGAATAAATGCAATTGGTCGACCTTGAGGAAGATCCAGCAAGGTTCGATAGCTTGCATAACCCTTTCCAGTGGTTCCTGGTAGCCGGGTCCAGGGTCTCATGCCCTGGACTCTAAAATCCGGCTTCAGTCGTTCCGGGGCCGAAGACTGGATTGCCCCGGGTTCAATGTAGCGATTCCAGAAAAAATCCCAGACAGGCTCCACAACGGAGTATCCCTGGTGCTGCAGAGTATTGAGGTGCACTTTGGAAACTGGGTCACCCTGGATGGAAGCTTCCGAAGGCAATTTCCCCTGGCAATGAAGAGAGCTCAACACCAGCACGGACAGTAAGAAGCATTTGAGAAAGAAATTGAACACCTGCACCGCAAATTGTGACTATTCCATGAAGCGGGCAAGCGCATTCCAGAGAATTGTGGGCCCTCTTTTTTTACTGAAAATACTATAGCTCTGGAGGAAGCAATGGAGGAGTTCCCTTTGCTGCAGTTCCGGCAAAATCTGCCGCTCATTTTGAGCGATCCAATAAGGAATTGATCCTACATCAAGGACAGTTCCTGTACCTTTCGAACAAGCTCCGCCCGATTATGCACCTCCAGTTTCTTGTAGATGCTCTTTACATGATGATGAACTGTATGCGGGCTCAAGAGTAAAAACTCTGCCACCGAAGCGATGGTTTTTCCTTCCACCATAAGTTCGAGAATCTGCCTCTCCCGGTCCGTAATCTCCGGCGCCGGACTGCGCTCCTGTCTAAAGGAGGCCATTACACGCAATGCGATGGTAGGAGTAATCATAGCGCCGCCGCCAAGAACGATATCAATGGCATTCATCAGATTCTCCAGCTCCGATTTCAGCAGGTATCCGTTAACCCCATTCTTTATGGCTTCTACGATGGCTTCATCGGAAGTAAGATTGCTAAGGATAATGACCGTCAAATCCGGCTGTTTTACCGAAAGAATACCGGAAAGCTGAACGCCGCTAATGCCGGATAAATCGATGTCCAGAAGTAATAGATCGAGCTCATGCCTTTGTTCATCGCGCAGGAATTGTTCGGCGCTGGGCCAGGTAAGGATGGGCTCCTGAAACCGGCCAGATGCCTTCAATTCGGCTACCAGAAAACGGCAGTATCTGGGATCGTTTTCTACCAGGCCAATCCGCAAACCGGTAGGGCGGCCATTTCGTTTGAGACCCGGCGCCGGAGTGCCTTTGCCCATTTCTTCTCTGGATTCTACTCTGGACCCTTCGCTTCCTTTGAATCCTTCTGATTCTGCGGATTCTCCAGATTCTTCGGATCCCATGATTCTGTTCGATTCTTCAGACATAAGGTCCCCCGGACGAGATTCGCAGCGCTCCCTGTTGCGTCATGCAGCAAGCAGCAGAAAGCATCCCCTGTTCAGGTGATTTTCGCTGCATCGGGCTTTCCGGGTATAGTAATCTGAACTGCAAAAACCGCTCCTATAATCCTTTTCCGCACTGTTCCATTCAATCGCCGGGCCCGTCGTCGTAGATGCTCCGGCGCAGCGGCCGAGTCCCCTCTCTGCCCCTTCACCCATACATTTTCGGAATCCCCGGAAGCTTCCCATGATTCCGGAGAGCCAAATCCTCCGCCCCGAATTGGATTCGCCTGATTCGTAGCGGCGGGCCCGGATGCCTCGGAAGAAGCGTTGGAAAGGCCAGGTTCATCTTCCGCTGCAACGCCCGACCATTCCGGTCCCGGGGTTGAATCTTCGGATCGGATTCGATTCAACTGCAATAGTCTGATACAGCGATCCTTATCTATGGATATACGCCAGCGGGAATCCCGGACTCCGTATTTCAGATCGTTGGTACATATTTCCCGGGTAATCTGTAGAAACTCCATTCGAAAGGAATCATCCTGTAATTGGCTATCCAGCATCGCACGGTCTTTCTCCGAAATACGAAACTTTAGCTCTCGACCGGCGCTGGAGTACCGGCGCAGAATCGATAGCTGAATGCCGGTAATCGGATCCCTGGATGAATATTCCAGGTCTTCAATAAACAGAAGCTGCCCGCGAAACAACTGGTTTATTTCCTCAATCTGCTTTCGCAAGCCAGAGAGGCCAGCTTCATTTATCCGGGCGGACTCCAGCTTCAGATCCACCAATCGACTCCCCAGGTTGTCATGCAGATCGTTTTCCAGGCTCTGCCTTTGATACGAAAGTGCCTGGCGGCTTCGTTCCAGATGCAAACCCAGCATCTTTTCTTTTTCAATACTTTCATTATGCCTCTGGGCCACTCCAATGGCCTGGAAAAAACCGAATGATACGAATGCAAGAATAGCTAGCTGCCCGGCATAATCCCTGGTATACCAGTTCTGATAGATTGCCATCACTCCCAGAATAGAGACTAATCCCATCCCCACAGCCATAGTTCGCCCACTACCTTTCTGGCGAATGCCATATACCAGCGCCATATAGAAGCCCAGGAGCAACGCTGGTCCGGCAGCCACCAGATAATAAGCAAACATGATGCGACCCAGACTTATTGTATCCAGAAAAATACTGAGCGAAAAAGCACCGCATACGATTAGAAATCCGTAGAACAGTTTTCGATTCAAAGCAGCCGGGAACAGTCTATGGAAGAAAAGTAGCAAGAAAGGAGGGGTCACAATGTTCAAGCTCATGTTCGAACGATACTGGACCTCCCAGGACAAGCCCGGTAGTATTTCATGAATCGTCTTTTCGCCCAGAAGAGGAATGCGAAGAGCAAAGCTCAAACATGTGAGCGCAAAAATTAGATAGACCCATTGACGCCTTTGAAGAGCGAAAAGAAACAGGTGATAGAGAGCGATGGATCCCAGAAAACCAGAAGCCAGCAATTCCAGGCTTCTTTGCAGATTCCGGCTTTCCCGCACCTCATCCACAGGTCCCACCTGGATCATGCCCCGGGCACCCCCTCGGAAGGAATGAAAATTGGCAATGTGGAGCACTAGCTCGATCATTCCGCTTTGTGAAGTGTGTTCTATGATTAGATTCCCTCGGGCCGGCAGGGTTTCTTGCTCGGAGATGGCGGGCGAACCATCTACTGCCACTGCCTCCCCGTCAATAAAGACTCGAACCGAGGTAAGTTGCTGAGAGAGCCTGAATGCCAGAGGGATGTTCCTGGGCACAGGAATCAATGTCCTGTAGGTAGCATAACCGCTACTGGAATAACCTAACTTCTTCCAGATATCCATGCCCCGGATTCTTCGGGAGGGGACTTCCTTCCTCGCTTGCTCGGGACTGAGCAGTTGCATCCAGTAGAAGTCCCATACCGGATGGACAATTTCAATGCGTCCTTCCTGTAGCGACCGTTTATAGACTTCGGACACCGGTTCCTTCTGCATTTCCCCTGATTGTAATTCGAAATGCAGCGGGGCCTCGCCATACAGATGACTAACGTCCAGAGAATTACCAAAGCAAACTAAGGCAAATATGGGGAGTACGCGCCAGAGCCCAGGATTCTTTCGGTAAAAGGTCGAATGCATAAGGCCAGAGTAGCATTCTGCCCGGCTAAAGGTTCGCCAACAGCGGCCTGTACTTACATCGTAGCGGAGCAATGTACCACACAAACGATACAGGTTTTGAATTAATCGATGAAACCGACTCAATCTGTCCTATTCCTTATCCCCTGAACAGGTGGTTTTGGCCAGCTACACCCTGGAATCGATTGCCAGTCCATCGAAAATAGGATCGGGATGGTAGGAAATGCTAAAACCGGTAGGGGGTACCCACCTCAGGGTGGTAGATCCGGACCCGAAGTGCACCCTGGAAAAAGCAAATCCAATGGATACAAATCATAAAGACTACAAGAAGGCCGCAACCAGGCAGCGGGCGAGGGTTTCGCGCTCCAGCCTGCTACTGGCAAGTGTTTTGCTTCTTTCGGCTTCCCTGCCCGGCGCACTGTTGGCCGGGCCGACTTCCGCGGAGACCCGGGAGACCACAACTCCCGAGGCAAGAAACGGCATTCTGGATCTGCGGCAATGGGACTTCGAACGCGACGGATCGGCCAAATTGAGTGGAGATTGGAAGCTGGTATGGAGCCAGTTCACCTCACCGAACCGGCCATTGAGAAACGCTCATGCCGCCCGCGTTCCCCGTAGCTGGGATCAGCTGGGAATCGAAGGTGTGGGCGGTCGCGGCTTCGGAACATTTCAACTTGTACTTCAAGGCCTGCCGGACACTGGACTGATGATTTCACTACCTTCCATGACCGGTGCCTACCGGCTTTATTGTGGAGATTCGTTGATTGCTTCCACCGGCACCGCTGGCAGCTCCTTCGAGACAACGATCCCCAAACGCATTCCCCGCCTCGCCGCCCTTCCACCGAATTGTATCAAGGACAGCGGGGCTGTGCTCACCTGGCATGTTGCCAATTTTAGACATCGAACCGGTGGCGGCGCGGCCGAGCTAACTTCCACGATGACCATCGGGCTGCCCGCTCAAATGATGGGTTCCGTGTATCAAAGGCATCTTTCCGATCTTTCCCTGCTTGCCATCGCATTCATTATGGGTCTCTATCATCTGGTCTTCTGGCTTTTTCGCCGTAATGACATCCAGTTGATTCTCTTTTCCGCCGTGGCCAGCCTGTTCTGCGTCCGCATTATTGGAACGCAAACACTTTTACAACAGGCCTTTCCCGCAGCCGATTTTTACGAGTTTGAGTTCATGCTGGAATACCTGGGCTACTATCTGCTCGTTCCGGTGTTTTTCTCATACCTGCGAGCCTGGTATCCCCGGGAATTCAATCGCATTGTATCATACGCGCTCTGGACCGTCGCGGCGCTGTTTTCAGCTACTGTTCTCTTTGGTCCCGTAGACTTTTATAGCAATTTCATTCGGTATTATGAATCGGTGAGCCTGGCTGCCTTCCTCTACACTCTGATCGCGCTTGGTATTGCAATTGCTCGAAAACATCGCGGCGCCTGGATTATCAGCGCCGGTGTCTGGATTATCATTGGAACCGCAACCCACGACATCCTGGGCAATATGGGTGTCCTTCAATCCGAGACGTATCTGGCACAGTTTGGCTTTCTTACATTTCTTCTGTCTCAGTCTTCTCTGATGGCAGCCCTTTTTTCGGATGCCTTTCGACGCGCCGAAGATCTTTCGGAAAACCTGGAAAAAAAGGTAGTTTCCCGGACAGAGGAGCTGGCCCGGGAAAAGGATCATGCAGAGACAGCCCGGGCTACTGCTCTTGCGGCGCAGTCTGAATCGGAAATCCTGGCCGATCTTGCTCAGCAGGCCAATCGGGGAACCGATGCCAGAAGTTTGCTGGAGCCTCTGGCGCAAATTCTGATTTCCAGGCTGGGAGCGGATCGTCTGGGACTGTGGCTTGCTCGAGAGGACGGATACCTGCATCTGGTGGCAGGATATTCGGACGGCAGCCCCACAGATCCAGGTCAGTACTCCGACATTGTGGCCCGGATCAGCACAGGCGAAGAAGGGGGAATCCTTGCCCGAGGGCTTCGGGAAGGACGAACCATCTATACTCCCAGAGTTAATCAAAAGTACCTGGAGTCATCGCCGGTAGATCGAGAAATCCAATCCACCTGGAATTTTGACTGGTTCGTAAATATACCTCTTCTGGTGCAGCAACGCTCTGTAGGTTTGATTGCCGCCTCCGGACCGAAGGCGCAAAGGATTCCTAAAACGGAAATCAAGTTTCTGGAAAGAGCTGCGGCCACCGTGGCCGGCGCCACCCAAAAGCAAAGCCTATTAGAGCGGATTGAAGCAGAAAAGAATCAGGCGGAGTCCCTTAGAATCGAAGCCGAGCGCGAAAAAGAAGAAAGCGAGCTACTGGCGGAACTGGCCCGGGAAACCAACCAGGGAGCAAGCATCGAAGAATTGCTGGCTCCCATTTATCGCGCTTCCCGCTCCCGCATAGGAGCGCGAAACATCGCTCTGTATCTGGCAGATGAATCAAATCGAATTTTGAAGCTGCGCGCCAGCTACAGCAAAGGACGAAGCGATACCCCGGCGGATTATCCGGAAATACTGCAAGACGTTCCCGTAGAAGACAGAGACAACAGTCTGATTCGCACCTATCTGAGGGGACGTTCCAATTTTCAAGACCGAATGGATCCGGAAATTCTCAAAGAATATCCGGTGGATCAGGCTCTCTACGAACAATGGAACTATGACTGGGCGGCCATTGTGCCTCTGACCATCAAGGGCCAGTCCATGGGTCTTATTGTCTGGTCCGGTGAGGGCAAGAATCAAATCTCTCGCTCCGATTTACCCTTCCTGGAAAGCGTGGCCGACATCATCACCGGCGCCATACATAATTTGCAGCTGCTGGAGCAGGTAAAAGAGAAACAAAGCATCGCAGAGCAGGAAAGACAGGCCACGGAGATGCTGGCGGAGCTCTCCAGGAAAGCCATGGAAGGCGGCAAACTGGAAGAGATTGTGCGCTCCCTTTCGGATTTTCTAAGACCCATGGTGGGTAATCATGGCGTTAGCCTGTATCTGCCAGATCCGGAGGCGAGGCTACTTGTTCAGCAGACGGCTTCCGAAAACGGTAAGGTCCTTCCGCTGGATACGATTCCGGACATTGTTCGCAACGTCCCTCTGGCTTCCGAAGGCGGTAGTCTGCCAATTGTTTTTGGCAGCGGCAAGCCAATGTACTTCGCTCGAATCACGCAGAGAATGCTAGACAGCAGCGAAGTGGACCGGGCAGTAGCTGACCATTTCAAATTGCAATGGGTATACCATTTACCGCTTTCGGTTGGAGATAAGGTCATCGGTATTGCAACCATAGGCGGTCGTTACCAGCGGCGAATACCTCCCTCAGACAAAGCCTTGATTGGGCGAATGATTGCCCAGGTGGCTGGCGCCGTGCAACAGCAAAGTCTGTTACAGACCATTGAAGAAGAAAAGGATTCCGCCAACAAGCTGGAACAGGAAACCAGGGCTCTTGCCGAATTCACCCGGCTTCTAAATGAAAGACAGGACCTGGATTCTGTAGTAAAAGAGGTATGTCGATTTGCCGTAGAGGCCCTGGATCTTCGTGGAACCTTTATTACTGTAATCAACGAAAAAGAACGAGAATTCCAAAATATTGGAGGGTTTGGCCGCGATTACAACGACCAGCAATTGCTATTTGCCACTGGTTCCCGGGCGCCTCTGAATCCGGATGCTGGCACCTATTATCGTACCTACGAACGCAAGAAACCTCTGTATTTTCGCCGTCTGCCGCAACTGGATAATCCCACCGACCGCTACGTAGTGGAACTGTTGGAGCTAAAAAGCTACGCCCATGTACCTTTGATTTTGCAGGGTAATGTTATCGGCATCATGGGGGTCGATCCAGGACAGCGAAAGCTCAAACGGGAGGACCTGAATCGACTGCAAAGATATGCCGACCAGGTCACCGGGGCCATCAACAATGCAGCGCTGCTAAAACAGGTTCAGCAGCAAAGATTCAGTATCGAAGGCATGGCCAAAATCACAGAAGTGGCCGCTTCAACAGATAACCTGGACGAAATCATCGATCAGATCTTTGACTATGTGCGACAGAGGTATGGCATATTATCTGGCATTGTCATGCTTCCAGATGACAAACATGCGAATCTAAGAACCTATCGGGTCGTTACATTCGAAGACAAAGATAAGCTACAACTACATGAAGTTGGCCGATACTCGGAGAACCTTTCTATTCCCATCAATGACCGTGGTGGTACGCTGGCCCGCACATTTCGGCGAGGTCGTCCGTTCTACGTACCCGACGCCTCTCGTATACAAAACGTTAAGCGAAACTATCCAGGGGCAGAGACCGACCGGGAGATCTTCAGCAATCTTCGCTACAAGGGGTATCTGGCCCTTCCCATGTCAGTAAACAATGAACCTGTAGCGCTTTTAAACTTCACCTCCTACGGCGGTGAATTGCGATTGAGCAAATCGGACAGGGAAGAACTGGGCACCCTGGCAGATCAACTGGCCGGCATCATTCGATCCAGGCAACTTGCAGACAGACTCGCTATAGAAAAGAAGCGGGCAGAGCAGGAGAAAAAGGTGAATGAGGCGCTGGCCAATCTGGCCAGGCAGGCTAACGAAGGCGCTGGCATAGAAGACATTTTAACGCAGACTTCCCGATATGTACAATCGGAGTGCGGCGTTTCCAGACTGGGGCTCTATATCGTTAATCACGAAAGAAATACCCTGGAATTGCACTCTATTCTGGAATCTGCACAGTTGCAAAATCTGGAAGAGGCGCCGGAAATAATCAAGACCATACCGATCGAATTTGAGAGCGGAAGCCTGGCAACCGTAGTCCGCAGAAATAGAAAGTTTTTCATGCCGTACATGAAACAACAGTTTCTCGAAGCATCTCACGTTGATAAAGCTCATGTGGAATTCCACAAGTTTGACTGGGCATTGCAGGCCCCACTGAACACAAGCGGCTCGATTATTGGAATACTTGTATTCGTGGGGCCGCATTCAACCCGTCCAGGTCTTCGCGAAAGACAACTGATGGAACGAATCGTTGATCAGATTGCTGGCGCCGTGCAAAGCAAGCAGCTATTGGATCAGGTCCGGGAAGCGCGAAAGGATAGCGAAGCGCTGGCCGAACTGGCCCGTCGTGCAGATGAAGGGGCCGATCTAACAGAAATTGGAGAACTGGTATTACACTATGCCCGGGAAAGATGCGGGGTGGATACGATGGGCCTCTATACCGTAGATCGAGAGCACCATCGAATGGAAGCTCATGCTATTGCGCGCAAGGGCGTCATAGAGCCGGTAAGAGCGGTACCGGAAGAACTACGGTTTCCTCCTCTCGCCGAAGAAACCGGTAGTCTCAGCCAGGTTGTGGCACGGGGGAAACCTCTATATATGGGAAGGCTTCCGGGCCGGGTGAAGATCCGAATGAGCGACCATGACCGAAAGAATCTGGAGTTCATGGGATTCGACTGGTTTCTGGATATTCCAATGATAGCTCAAGAAGAAGTGATTGGAGTGATCGCTTTTGCCGGCCCTGCCAGGCAAAAACTCTCGAAGAGCGAAAGAAGTTTTCTGGAGCGAATCACCGTGCAGGTCGCGGGCTCCGTACAGAATCGACAGCTTTTGAAGCAGGTGGAATCAGAACGAAACGTAGCTCGCACTCTTCAAAAGGAAACGGAAGGACTGAACCAGCTTCTGAAGCGAATAGCGGCCATGGAAGACCTGGAAGCAATCATGGATGAGGTAATCGCATTTTCCGAAGAAGCCTACGGCATAGGCATTTATTCCCTGTATTCTGTGGACAACGCAACCAAGCAGATGCAAGCGCTGGCTATGAACTTCCCGGATCATATTGCGCCCGAAGATCGACAGTATATCATGGACACTCCGGTTCCCCTGGATTTTCGCGGCGGGGCCTTTACCACCGCCTATCGGCGTAGTCCCCGCTACACATACTTCAAGAATGCGAAATCGGAAGGTACATCGCCCATAGAGCAGTTTGTCACCGAGACGTACAATCTAACAAACATGGTGGTGTATCCGCTCATGGAAGGCGACCAGGTAATGGCCTTTCTGAACTTTCTGACATACACTGAGGAAGGGTTGAATCGAGATCAGTTAAGTCAGCTATCCATTCTCAGCGATCAGATCTCTGGCATCATTCGAATGAATGGATTGATTCGTCAGGTAAAAGAGCAAAGCGCCCGAACCGAAGCCGCCAGGCAGGAAGTAGAGGCCCTGGCACGTATCACCCGAAAAGCCAATGAGTCCGCAGATCTGGAGCAGATCTTCGACATTATCCTGTCCTATGCCCAGGAAAACTTCGGCATTGAAGGGGCCATGCTGCAACTGGCTGATGCGAACGCCAATGAGCTGTTCTACTATCGCACAAACAAGGTCGCGCGCCATACAGATGATATGTGGGATTTTATGCAAAACCTGCGCATTCCGCTGGATGAGAGTGGAGGATTGGCGCACAACATTGCCCGGCGGGGCAAACCGATGTATCTATTGGATATGAAACGCGCAGCTCTGGAGCTTTCCGATCCGTTAAAGAAACTGGTCAAAGTTGTGGACCTGAAGTCGGCGCTCATCGTTCCACTGAAGGTAAAGCATCAAACCATCGGAATGATGTATTTCTCCAATTATTCCAGCCGCCTGCAATTAAATCGGGATCAAATCAATAGTATTGCACGGTTCGCCGAACAGATAGCAGGCACCATTTACGGTGCCAATCTTCTGGAACAGGCCGAAACAGAGCGTGCTCGCGCTGAGGCCGCCCGAAAAGAAACCGAGATACTGGCAGACCTTTCGCGAAAAGCCAATGAAGCCACGGACCTGGAGGCTGTGAGCCAGACACTCTTTGACTATCTTCGAGAATCCCTGGAGCTGGACGATTTCTGTCTCTTTGTCCTGGAACCCGAAACCATGTTGCTCCATGCAGCTGCCTGGGATACCACGGCTGCCCATGACCCGGAAAACCTGCGCTGGCTGGAAACCACTCGCTTCAAGCTGGAGCCAGAAATTGGTACCCTGTACCGCACATACACAAAGAAAAAGTCAACCTACCTGCCCCGCTTTCCAGAAGCCTTCTTTGCGGAGGGGGACCGGGCTATTGTAGAAAAACTAAAGCTAACGTCTGCCCTTCAGGTGCCTCTCATCATCCAGGATGAGGTAATTGGTTTTTTTACATCCGGTCCCCGCCGCCGATTAAGCCGAGAAGAAATTACATCCGTAGAGCGATTCTGCAACCAGGTGGCAGGCGCCATTCGCGCAACCGCGCTGCTCAACAGTACAGTCCAGGCCAGGCAGCGGGCCGAAGCGGCGCGGCAGGAAACAGAGGCCCTGGCCATGCTTGCCAAACAGGCAAACGAAACTTCCAACCTGCAGAGCCTATGCGATACACTCTTTGATCACCTGGAAAAGCACTACAGCATACACAATCAGGCGCTATTTGTGGTGCATACCGAAAGCCATGAAATGACACCTGTAGCTGCCCGGGGTGGCCGAACAGAGCAGCAGAGACAACAGTGGCTGGACACCTTTCGCATTAATCTCAGCCGGGATCCGGGAACTCTGTCCTCGACATACAAAAGGCAAAAGACCTTCTATATCAAAGAAATACCCAAGACCCTGGCCGGAAAGGACCTCGAAATTGTAAATACCTTGAATCCAGGCTCCATACTCCAGGTTCCACTTGTACTTCAGGGGCATACGGTAGCCATCATGGTGGCCGATCCAATCAAGGCTTTGAACCGCAGCGACATTTCCTCTATTGAGCGACTATGCGATCAGATCGCCGGAGCTGTTCGAACCACCGCGCTGCTTCAGGCTACCCAGGAAGCCCGGGAAGAAGCCGTGGCAGCCAAAGAGGAAGCAGAAGTGGCCCGGGCCGAATCCGATGCACTTCTGGAGAATGTGCTGCCCAGCGTAACAGCAAAGGAGCTGAAAGAGTCTGGTCGAGTCGAGCCGGTGTACTTCGATAATGTTTCCGTCCTGTTCACAGACTTTGTAGGATTTACGAAAGCAGCGGCCAATCTAAGTCCCGCCGAGCTAATCCAGGAGTTGGACGGCTGCTTTTCGCAATTCGATGAAGTATCCCGCCGAAACAACATGGAAAAGCTAAAGACCATTGGCGATGCCTATATGTGCGCCGGAGGCCTGCCGGTGCCCAACGAAGGTCATGCTATCGATGCCTGCTTGACAGCTCTTGAATTTCGCAGCTTCATGAATCAGATGGCAGCAGTAAAAGGACAGCTGGGCTATGAATTCTGGCAGATTCGCATTGGCATACACAGCGGACCGGTTACGGCCGGCGTCATTGGCCAGAACAAGTTCTCCTACGATATCTGGGGAGATACCGTAAACGTGGCCAGCCGAATGGAGTCCTCCGGTAGCCCTGGCATGGTGAATATATCGGGCACCACATACGAACTGGTGAAAGATCTATTCGAATGCGAATATCGAGGCAAAGTTCAGGCCAAGGGAAAGGGCGAACTGGACATGTACTTTGTGCATAGAATCAAGCCGGAGCTTTCTGCTGACGAGGAAGGACTGCTTCCCAATGCCATGTTTGAGCTTGCACGGACGGATATGGATATGGAGGAACTGGATGACCTACGCAGGAACGTGGCCGCGCGAAAGGCCGAAGGATTCCAGGACGGAGTATCCACGGATTCCAGAGATCATTCAGAACCGAACGGATCTTTTGACCTCTCGAATGCTCTGAATCCCTCAAATCGTCCGAACAGCGCGAGCAGCCACGAAAGTCCAATTCATGGCCCCTCCTCCGGAACCCGACACCGAAAGAAGAAACTGGCCGGCGCCCGTCCGCTTTCAGACATAGATGAAAGCCGCCAGGGATGGTAACGATATAGCCAATCAATGTAGCCGGTTCCTCCGCTACAATGGCTGAAGTATCGCATGATGATCGAGCAGATCAGCTGGAGTTCCAATACCCTTCGCTCGAGCTCCGCCCGATTGTGCACCTGCGCCTTACTGTAAATGCTTTCTACTTGATGATATGGCGCAGGAGGGCTCATAAACAAGAACTCCGCCACCGAAGCGATGGCTTTGCCTCCCATCCTTAGTTCGAGAATCAGCCACCCCCGCTCCGTAATATCCGGCGCCAGGCTGCGCACCAGGTTTCGTCATACGGCAAGCATGGGTAAGGGTCCATTTCTCAGATGATTATTGCTGAATCGGGCTTTTCGGGTAGAACGGTCCCTTTGCTCCTTCCTGGACCACCGAAAAGATTTCGGGATTTTCCCCGAATTTCGAACCAAACCTAACGTTTCCTGCCCCCCTGAATTGGGGGTTTTCTTCGACTACATGCTGGATTCGGTTGCCAGTCTTTCGAAAATAAGGGATTGATGGCAATAAATGTTAGAAGTGGCAAATGGGCCGCTTTTAATCGGGGCCCATACGATACCAGGACAGTAGAGCCGATGGAGACAATTAGCCAGAAATACAGCAGGTCTGGAAACACAAAGGGAACCGGGTTTCAGCTCGCAGATTTGCTGCTAGCAAGTATACTGTTCTGGCTGCCAAAAAGAATAGTCAGTTTATTGGCCGGAATTCCAGCCCGGCTCCGTCTTTTCTTTCCAGTGCGATCCTTTATGTCAGCCGCGATTCCGGGGCCCCTTTTTCTTATAGCCTTGTTCTCAATGGTCGCTATTGGTTGCTTTCAATCAGCCCGGCCCGGCCCACCGGTTGCCCGGGATGGAGTTCTGGATCTACGACAATGGGATTTCGAAAGCAATGGATCGGCCAATTTGAGCGGAGATTGGAAACTTGTATGGGGCCAGTTCGCCTCTCCAAACAGTCCATTGAGAAACGCCTATGACGCGCGTGTTCCCCGTAGCTGGGATCACCTCGGAATCGAAGGCGTTAGCGGCCGCGGCTTCGGAACATTGCAGCTTGTTCTTCAAGGCCTACCGGAGACGACCTCCGGCCTGACCATTTCCCTCCCTTCCATGACCGGTGCCTACCGGCTTTATTGTGGAGAATCGTTGATTGCTGCCACCGGCACGGCCGGCAACTCCTATGAGACAACGACCCCTGAACGCATTCCTCGTGTGGCCATCCTTCCAACGGAATGCATTAAGGAAAATCAGGCTGTACTCACATGGCATGTTGCAAACTTCCGGCATCGAACCGGTGGAGGTGCGGCCGAGCTAACTTCCACGATGACAATCGGGCTACCCGCTCAAACCATGAGTTCCGTGTATCGGAGACATCTGGCCGATCTTTCCCTGCTTGCCATCGCATTCATTATGGCCCTCTACCATCTGGTCTACTGGCTGTTTCGCCGCGATGACGTCCAGTTGGTCCTTTTTTCGGCCGTGGCCGCTCTATTCTGCGTTCGAATTACTGGAACGCAAACGCTTTTGCAACAGGCCTTTCCCTCCGCCGATTTTTACGAAATTGAATTCATGCTGGAATACCTGGGCTACTATTTGCTCGTGCCGGTTTTCTTTTCCTATCTACGAGCATGGTACCCGGGCGAGTTCAATCGATTTGTATCGTACACGCTCTGGATCATCGGAGGGCTTTTTTCAGCCACCGTTCTTTTTGGTCCGGTAGATTTCTATAGCAATTACATTCGCTATTATGAAAGCGTCAGCCTGGCTGCCTTTCTTTACACCCTGATCGCGCTTGGTTTTGCCATTGTTCGAAAACGTCGCGGTGCCTGGATCCTAAACGCCGGCGTCTGGATTATAATCGGAACCGCAACGCATGACATCCTGGGCAATATGGGTGTGCTTCAGTCCGAAACCTATCTGGCGCAGTTTGGCTTTCTTACATTTCTGTTATCTCAGTCTTCTCTGATGGCAGCTCTTTTCTCGGACGCCTTTCGTCGCGCCGAGGATCTTTCAGAGAATCTGGAAAAAAAGGTCGTCTCCCGGACAGGGGAACTGGCCCGTGAAAAGGATCGCGCAGAGACAGCGCGAGCGACCGCACTTGCGGAGCAGTTGGAATCGGAGATTCTGGCGGATCTGGCCCAACAGGCCAACCGTGGTACAGATGCAAAAAGCCTGCTGGACCCTCTGGCCAGGGTTTTGACTGCACGCCTTGGAGCGGACCGCCTGGGACTCTGGGTTGCCCGGGATGACGGGTATCTTGAACTGGTGGCCGGTTTTGCGGATGGCCAACCAACGGATCCGAAGCAATATTCCGACGTTGTGGCTCGAATCAGTACCGGCGAAAAAGGAGGTATTCTGGCACGCGGCTATCGAGAAGGCCGAATCATCTATGTTCCTCGAGTAAACCGCAAGCTTCTGGAGAATTCGCCTGTGGACCGGGAAATCCAATCCACCTGGAAGTTTGACTGGTTCGTTAATCTACCGCTGGTTGTGGACCGGGGCTCGGTGGGAATGATTGCCGCTTCCGGTCCCAGAGCAAAAAGAATTCCCCGAAAGGAAATCCGATTTCTGGAACGAGCGGCGGCCACCGTGGCCAGCGCTACCCAGAAACAAATGCTTCTGGAGCGAATCGAAGAAGAAAAGGATGCAGCGAAAAAACTGGAGCGCGAAACCAGGGCTCTGGCCGAGTTTACGCGACGACTTAACGAAAGGCAGGACCTGAACTCCATTGTATCAGAGGTTTGTCAATACTCAGTAAATTCCATGGCTCTGCGAGGAGCCTACGTAACCGTAATCAATGAGAAGGAAAGGGAATTTCAAAGCATTGGAGGGTATGGCCTGGATTACAATGATCAGCAAATGGCCTTCGTGCGTTCCTCCCGCGTACCTCTTAGCCAGGAATCCGGATTGATCTATTCCACGTATCGAAGAAAGAAAAATGTGCACCTTCGTAGATTACGTCAATCCTCAAGTCCGGTGGATGAATATGCCCGGGAAATACTGCAGCTAAATTCTATTGCACACTTCCCTCTGCTTCTGGAAGGAAATGTAATCGGTGTTCTCGCAGTGGATCCGGGGCGGCGAAAATTAAGCCAGAAGGACCTGGGTAAGCTGCAGAATTATGCCGACCAGGTAACAGGAGCCATTAACAATGCCGCTTTGCTGCAACAGGTTCAGCAGCAGAGGATGAGCATTGAAGGTCTGGCAAGAATTACCGAGACTGCCGCCTCTACAGATAACCTGGACGAAATCCTGAATCAGATCTTTCACTATGTGCATTCTCGTTTTGGGATTTTGTCAGGGCTTGTAATGGTTCCCAACGAAGACCGCACCGAGCTTCAAAGCATTAAGGTACATACATTCGAAGATAAAGAGTCCCTGCAACTGGCTGCTGCTGGCGAATACGCAGAAGGTCTATCGGTAGCAATTAACTTACAGGGAGGCACTCTTGCGCGAACCTTTCTACGTGGCAGGCCTTTCTACGTACCGGACGTTTCGCGGTTCATGGAAACGGGGCGAAATTACCCCGGCTCCGAGATTGACCGGGACATCTTTCAAAATCTTCGCTACAAGGGATATCTGGCCCTTCCCATGACCGTTAACAAAGAGCCCGTAGCGTTGCTCAATTTCACCTCCTATGGAGCAGATCTACGATTAAGCAGGGCAGACCGGGAAGAACTGGGCACTCTTGCCGATCAGCTGGCAGGCATCATCCGATCCAGGCAGCTGGCCGAGAACCTGTCCAGAGAGAAAAAGCGGGCCGAGCAGGAGAAAGCAGAGAACGAGGTTCTGGCAAATCTGGCCCGGCGCGCCAACGAAGGCGCTGGCATAGAAGACATACTGATCGAGACTTCCCGAATCACGGAGGCTCACTGCGGTGTATCCAGACTGGGTCTTTACCTGGTCGATACGGAGAAAAACACGCTTGAGTTGCATTCATTCCTATCGTCGGGCGAAGTGAACGATGAACGGCCGGTACCGGATATTATCAAATCCATACCCATAGAATTCGAAAGCGGAAGTCTGGCCGCTGTAGTACAGCGAATGCGAAAGATGTTTCTTCCCTCCATCAGGCCTCCGTTTCTGGAGGCTTCGCCCGTAGATGCCGCTCAAGTAGAGTTTCACAAATTTGATTGGTTTCTTCAAGCACCGTTGATGACCGGAGGTTCCATGATCGGCGTATTGGCCTTTGTAGGTTCACAGGATCATCGCCCTGGCCTGCGCCAAAGACAGCTGATGGGTCGCATCGTAGATCAGATTGCAGGTGCCGTTCAGAGCAAGCAACTTCTGGATCAGGTGGAGGACGCACGAAGAGACAGCGAGGCGCTGGCAGAACTGGCCCGCCGTGCAGATGCAGGCGCCGATCTTTTTGAAATTGGAGAACTGGTACTGGATTATGCGCGGGCAAAGTGCGGAGTAGATACTCTGGGTCTATACACCGTCAACCGGGAGCTCAATCGACTGGAAGTACAGGCCTTCGCGCGAAAAGGTCCGATTGAGCCGGGAAGCGTGCTGCCCGATGAACTGCGCTTTCCTCCACTGTTTGAGCAGACCGGTTCCCTGAGTCAGGTCGTATCCCGAGGCAGGCCTCTTTATATGGACCGACTGCCGGAACGACTGAAACGAAAAATGAGCGACCATGACCGAAAGAACCTGGAGTTCATGCAATTTGACTGGTTTCTGGATATTCCAATGATTGCTCAAGAAGAGGTAATTGGAGTCATTGCTTTTGCCGGCCCCGCCAGGCAGAAGCTTTCAGAAAGCGAAAGAAATTTTCTGGAACGGATCACAGTACAGGTGTCCGGTTCTGTAAAGAACCGACAGCTCTTGAAGCAGGTAGAATCGGAGCGAAACGTAGCTCGCACTCTACAGAAAGAAACAGAAGGTCTGAATCAATTACTCAAGCGCATCGCGCCGATGGAAGACCTGGAAGAAATCATGGAGGAGGTTATGGCATTCTCAAAGGATGCATATGACATAGGTGTTTATTCCCTGTATTCCGTGGACAATGAAAGAAAGCAGATGCAAGCACTTGCCATGAACTTCCCTGATCATATAGGACCAGAAGACCGGCAATACATTATGGAGACTCCGGTTCCGCTGGATTTTCGCGGAGGGGCCTTTACCATAGCCTATCGTCGCAGCCCGCGATACACTTATTTTAAAAATGCGAAGCAAGAAGGCACATCACCAATTGAAGAATTTGTCAGCAAGAAGTACGACTTAACGAACATGGTGGTCTATCCGCTTATGGAAGGCGACCAGGTAATGGTTTTCCTGAATTTTTTAACCTACAATAAAGAAGGCCTGAACAGGGATCAGCTGAGTCAACTCTCCATTTTGAGCGATCAGATCTCAGGAATTATCAGGATGAACGGATTGATCCGCGAAGTGAAAGAGCAGAGCGTGCGCACAGAAGCCGCGAGAAAGGAAACCGATATGCTGGCCGAACTCTCCAGGAAGGCCAACGAAGCAACAGACCTGGAAGCTGTGAGCCAGACACTCTTTGACCATCTTCGCGAGTCCCTTGAACTGGACGACTTCTGTTTGTTTGTCCTGGAGCCCGAAACCAGGTTGCTGCATGCGGCAGCCTGGGACACATCCGCCGCCGAGGATCCGGAAACCAGGCGATGGCTGGAAACCACGCACCATAAACTGGAACCGGATGTGGGAACCCTTTACCGCACCTATTCAAAAAAGAAAACAACCTATCTGCCTCGTTTTCCGGAAGCATTTTTTGCACCCGGAGATCGGATCATTGTAGAAAAACTAAAACTAACCTCAGCTCTTCAAGTACCTCTACTCATCCAGGATGAGGTTATTGGGTTCCTTACCTCCGGCCCCCGCCGGCGATTGACCAGGGAGGAGATCACTTCGGTGGAACGATTCTGCAACCAGGTGGCCGGCGCCATTCGCGCAACAGCTTTGCTCAACAGCACAGCGCAGGCGCGGCAGCGGGCCGAGAATGCCAGGCGTGAAACCGAAGCCCTGGCCGTTCTTTCCAGAGAAGCAAACGAAACCGTAAACCTGGAGAATCTTTCACAAACCGTTTTTCATCTAATGCGTCAGACTCTGGATCTGGAAAATTTCACTTTATTCATCGTGGACGATCAGGACAGCGAGCTTCTTCCAGCAAAATGGGATACAGTGCAGGATGTCAGTGAATGGAAACGGAACTTTCGCGTACCACTACAACCCGACGCGGGAACGCTGCATCGGACGTGGAGTCGTAAACGTACCCTCTATTTGCCCGCATTTCCGGAAGAATTCGGGGGATGGGCGGACCAGGAAATCGTCGGGAATTTGAAGATTGAATCCGTACTGCAAATCCCGCTGGTGGTATCCGACCGAGTCGTAGGCATCTTCGCATGTGGTCCTACCAGGAAACTGAATCGTGAGGAAATTCGATCCGCAGAGCGTTATATTCAACAGATTGCCGGCGCAGTAAGGATCATTGCTCTGCTCCAGGCCACCCAGGAGGCCCGAGAAGAAGCTGAGGTGGCCAAAGAGGAGGCAGAAGTAGCCCGGGCCGAGTCCGATGCTTTGCTGGAGAATGTGCTGCCCAGCGTAACCGCAAAAGAGCTAAAAGAGTCCGGCCGAGTGGAACCTGTGTACTTTGACAACGTTTCCGTGATGTTCACAGACTTTGTAGGATTCACAAAGGCAGCGGCCCGGCTGACTCCTGCCGAGCTTATCCAGGAGCTGGATGGTTGCTTTTCGCAATTCGATGAGGTATCCCGCCGAAACAATCTGGAAAAGCTAAAGACCATTGGTGATGCCTATATGTGCGCGGGAGGCCTGCCGGTGCCCAACGAAGGTCATGCTATCGATGCCTGCTTGACCGCCCTTGAATTTCGCAGCTTCATGAATCAGATGGCAGCAGTAAAAGGACAGCTGGGCTATGAATTCTGGCAGATTCGCATTGGCATACACAGCGGGCCGGTTACGGCCGGCGTCATTGGCCAGAACAAGTTCTCCTACGATATCTGGGGCGATACGGTAAACGTGGCCAGCCGCATGGAATCCTCGGGCAGCCCGGGAATGGTTAATATTTCAGGTGCCACCTACGAACTCGTCAAAGATCTATTCCAATGCGAATATCGAGGCAAAGTTCAGGCCAAGGGAAAGGGCGAACTGGACATGTACTTTGTGCATAGAATCAAGCCGGAACTTTCTGCAGATGAGGGAGGACTGCTTCCCAATGCCATGTTTGAGCTTGCACGGACGGATATGGACATGGACGAAATCAATGCCATGAAATCAGAAATCCATGAGAATCATGCCGCCTCCAGGTATCCAGATAAATCGGAACCTGATACAGGGTCCACACAGGCACAGAATAATACCTCCACTGGTAAGTCGAAAGCCTCAAGCGGCGACCAAAAAGCCGATCGGCGCGCCGGGTCGGAAAGAAGAAAACATGCGGGGGCCCGACCACTGTCCGAACTGGACAAAGAAAGACAGGGCTGGTAATGCCAATACCTGAGGGTGCCAGACTGAGCGATTTCACTTCGCAGGATGCTAATTGCATCAAAAGAATCACGTCTATATAGTTGCCGTTCGCCCCTGGTTAAAGCATCTAATTCGCAGAGGCATCATAATTCATCGCTGACTTCCCTCCCCCTGAACAGGGGGTTTTTGCTCCCGGACCAGGAATTGGTATTGCGCATCCCTTACCGTAGTATCTTCTAATGCCCCTGAGCAAGGAAACTGGTTTGCTAGCGCCGGGGGATAACCTATTGCTTTCTGTCCAGGATCAGTAACGTTGCGAAAGAGCCGGCGCAGGCAATCCTTTTTGCCGGACAAAGAGCCACAGAGGAGAATTGGGAATGTCAATACTGACCGATGAAATGATAGGGATCTGGAATGGTCCTGTAATGGGAGCAATCTGCACCGTAAACTCCCGACTGGAACCGTTCTATACAAGAGTCTGGGGAGCTACCGGGAAAGCCGGAGAAGCAACCATGAATTGTTTTATTCCGGAATCCCTTTCCGCTCGGCCACTGGCCGATCTCAAAGAACGCCCGAGGCTAGCAATTAACATGGTGGATGCTACCAATTTTTCCGGATACCAATTCAAAGGCCCCTTTCTGCAATCGATGAAAGCCACCCCCGAGGAAGAAGAGTACCTGGCAGGTATCAAGGCAAATACTCTTCATGTAGTAAGTCAGTTCTTTGGAGCGTCCGCCGGAGCAGGCTGGGAACGCTATATAATCAGTCCTGCCATTCGCCTGGAAATACAAGTAGAAGAAATCTACAACCAGGCCCCCGGCATGATGACCGCAGAAGAGAGGAAAATAGTATGAAGTTGCCCGAAGAGATCAAACCAGCGCTACAGGGTGTCATCCCGGCTACCATCGCCACATGCGATCCATCCGGCAATCCGAATGCCACTATATTGTCCCAGGTTTTCCCTGTAGACGATGAGCATATTGCATTGTCCCATCAATTCTTTACCAAGACCTACCAGAACATTCGAACACACCCAAAAGTACACATACAGGTGGTGCATCCTGCCGATTGCACCCCCTGGTTACTGGAAGCGGAATTTGTAAGAGAAGAAACGGAAGGTCCTTTGTTCGAACAGATGGATATGCAACTGGAAGCCATTGCTTCCATGTCCGGAATGGCCGATGTATTTAAGCTACACTCCGCTCTTGTTTGCAAGGTCCTGAGCGCATCCATTCTCGAAGGAGCCCAGAGGCCTGCATGACATGAGCTTTGAATCCGAGATCAGCCCGGACGAGGATTCCGCCGTTTGCGTCAACCAGCTGCGGCAGCAACTGGCTCGCAAGGAAAGAGAGTTCCAGGTGATCCATGAGCTTTCGTCTGAAATCAATACTACGCTGGATCCGGATCGAATCTTCAAGGTTTCCATGGATGGCCTGGACCAGGCTTTCGATTTTCACCATTCTCTGATTCTGCTAACTGATGAAGCCGGTAAGAATCTGGAAGTTGTGGCCAGCCATGGTTATCCGGACCCGGGCCTGGGAGCCACACTGCCGGTGGGCATGGGCGTCATTGGTGTTGCCGCAAAAAGAAAGAAGCTACTGAGATCGGTGGCGATAACCTACCAATCCCTGTATGCTCGGATGACCATGATGGGAAAGGCAGACCAGGTGAAGAACCGGAGTCCCATGCCCGGGCTGGAAAATGCGGCCAGTCAGATGGCCATTCCACTCATTGTACAGGATGCTTTGATCGGAATCTATGCGGTGGAAAGCCCGGCGGTGGGGGCCTTTGATTCTCTGGATGAGCAACTTCTTTCCATCATCGGAAGCATGGTGGGTGCCGCCATAGCAAATGCAAGAACCTATCGGGACGTGGAGGATTTAAGCAGAAACCTGGAACAAAAGGTTCAGCGCCGCACAGAAGAGCTCAATTCTCTAAATACACTTACGCGTACAGTAAACCGAAGTCATCAGCTAGAAACGATAGTCCGGGACACAGCGCAATACATGGTAAGACATCTGGCCGTGCGAAAGATGTTTCTCTTTCTGTTGAACTCTGAAGAAAATGAAATTCGGGGAATGGCAGGCTATTTAGAGACTCTCAGTGATGAACAGCAAGACCTACTAAAAAACTTTCGAGCCCGGGTGGAGCCAGAGCTGGGCACGTTGTACCGTACTATTCAGCGAAAAAGGACCGTGTACCTGGATCTCACTCGAATCAAGCAGGCCCGCTCTGCAGCAGACCGGTTTGTTATAGAACAAATTGGACTGAGCAGCGTCATCCAGATTCCTGTTATGGTGAGCGGCCGCGTTCTGGGAGTGGCCTGTATGGATCCTGGCGGGTTTCGCATGGATCGTGCCGCACTGCGCAAACTGGAATCCGTGGTAGCCCAGATTGCAGGCGCTGCAGACAACGCCTATCTTCTGGAACAGGTAAGCGCACAGAAACAGGATGCCTTACGAGAACGGGCGGATAGTGAAATTCTGGCAGAAGTGGCCCGCAGAGCAAACGAGGCCCGCAGCAGCGAGGAAATCCTGCAATTGATGGCCGAACATGTACTCGGACATTGTGCTGTGAACACCATATCCCTGCGATTGGTAGATCCCACCGGCGAACTGTTGGAAACTCATTCTGTGATAGAAGACGGCATCCGAACCAGCCTGGACGATTTGCCCGCAGAAATCCGGTCTATACCGCTAAAATATGAAAGCGGAAGTCTGTACCAGGTCTTTTCCAGGAATCGCAAGATGTATCTGCCTCGCATCCGGCCCTCCTTTGTGCAGAATTCCCCGGTGGATCAGACCATTCATGCCCATCACGGATTTGAGTGGTTTTTGAACGTTCCTCTGTCAATCCAGGGCAGTGTCATCGGCATTTTCAGTTTCGCTGGCAAGAAAGCAAACCTGCCGGACTTTAGAGCGCGATTATTAATGGAACGAATGGTTGCACAGGTGGCCGGAGCTGTTCATAGCAAGCAGCTACTGCTGCAGGTTCAGGAAGAAAGAAACATTGCCACACGACTCCAGGAAGAGACAGAAGGCCTCAATCAATTGCTCAAGCGAATCGCCAGCATTGAAGATATCCAGGAATTGATGAATGTAGTCCAGAAGTATGTTGCGAAGGCATACGATATCCATTACTACTCTCTCTACTCCATGGACCCGGAAAACCAACAGGTAGTGCCGACCGCGCTGAACATTCCCGAATGGATTTCAGGAGATGACCTGGAGCATATTCGCACGACTCCCGTGCCACTAAATGTTCGATTTGGAGCTCTAAGCGTGGCCTACCGCAGAGTCCCGAATTACACATACTACAGGTCTCTTCGCCCATCCATTGCTTCCGACATTGAACGATTCATTATCGAAAAATACAGGATGAACAATCTGGTGGTCTACCCATTGATGAATAACAATGAGCCCATCGCTTTCCTGAATTTTATGACTCACACTGAGGGAGGGCTCAATCGGGAACAACTGAATCAACTCTCTATTTTGAGCGATCAGATCTCCGGCATTATTCGGATGAATGGACTACTTCGCGAAATAAAAGAAGAAGGGCGAAAGACCGAACAGGCCCGGGCCGAAACCCAGGCTCTGGCCACTCTTTCAAGGCATGCCAACGAAAGCACAAACCTGGAAAGTATTTGCCACGCTCTTTTTACCTATCTGGAAGATACCCTCAGTCTTACGAACTTCTGTCTATTTATGGTGGATCAGCCCCGGTCCGAGATCTATGTCGTTGCAGGTGCCGGCGCTGGGTGGTCCACTCACATTCAGGAGTGGACCCGGGATCTGAGAATTAAGTTGGAACCAGAATCCGGCACCCTTTATAGCACGTATAGTAGGCAAAAACCCATGTACCTTCGGCGAATTCCTGGAAACATGGATTCAGCTGTGGATCTGACCATAGTAGAAAAATTCAATCTTGATTCTATATTGCAGGTGCCTCTGGTCATCCAGGGAAATACCATCGGAATACTGGCCTGCGAACCATCCCGAAGGCTCCGCCCGGAAGATATTCAATCCGTTGAACGATTTTGTAATCAGATCGCAGGCGCCATGCGAACCATGGCTTTGCTTCAGATCACCCAGGAGGCCCGGGAAGAAGCCGTGGTGGCCAAAGAGGAAGCGGAGCAGGCCCGGGCCGAATCCGATGCACTCCTGGACAATGTGCTTCCGGCTGCTGCAGCAAGAGAACTCAAAGAAACCGGCCGAGTCGAACCCATATACTTTGACTCCGTTTCAGTGCTTTTCACAGACTTCGTAGGATTCACCAGGGCGGCCGCCAACCTGACACCTGCCGAACTGATCCAGGAACTGGATGGTTGCTTTTCTCAGTTCGACGAAGTAAGTCGCAGAAACAACCTGGAAAAACTGAAAACAATCGGCGATGCCTATATGTGTGCAGGCGGTCTCCCGGAACCCGGTAATTCCCATCCTGTGGACATCTGCCTGGCTGCACTTGAGCTACGAGCGTTCATGCAGCAAATGGCAGAAGTGAAGCAACAACTGGGATTTCAATTCTGGCAGATTAGAATCGGAATTCATACTGGCCCGGTTACCGCCGGCATTATTGGACAGAATAAATTTGCATACGATATCTGGGGAGATACCGTCAACGTAGCCAGCAGAATGGAGTCCTCCGGAAGTCCCGGTATGATCAACATCTCTGGATCCACGTATTCGCTGGTCAAAAATCTGTTCGAATGCGAACACCGGGGCAAAGTAGAGGCAAAAGGTAAAGGCGAAATGGATATGTATTTTCTGCATCGTATCAAGCCCGAACTTTCTGCCGATGAAGAAGGATTGCTACCAAATGCAATGTTTGAAATGGCTCGCACCGATCTGGATAGAGATGAGATCCATTCGCTCAAGCAGGGTCCCTCAGAGACTCCCGGATTTCGATCTTCTGAAAGTTACAGCGAAGGGGCTACCGATGAGATAGCTCATTCAGCCACAAATTGCGGGTTTCAGACCTCTTTGAATCAGTCTGATAACAGCGTAGAGAGTGGACAGTGTATTTCGGACAGAAAGCAATCCATCCGAAAAAAGCCAGCAGGAGCCCGGCCGCTATCCGAGATCGATGCGGACCGCGAGGGCTGGTAATCGGAACCGCATTCGGACGTCGATGGAAATATTTTTAGTCAATTGTGTAACCCGGATTTATGGATCATCGAATTTGAGAACCGGAAGGGACCGAGGAAAATAATGTAATCGGGCCGCCATATTCCGAAATACTGGATATTACATAAGGGGTTCCCATTTGAAAGCAGCAGTGATTGATCGTTTCGGCGATGCGGAGGTTCTGCGCATTGCCGAGGATTTACCAGGGCCTGAAATCCAGGCAAACCAGGTTCTTGTTCGAGTAGCGGCCGCCGGGATCAACCCGCTGGATCTCCGAACTCGTGAAGGGGATCTTCGCTGGATTCGCGGCAATCGCTTTCCCATGATTCTGGGCAATGACCTTTCTGGCATTGTGGTGGAATGCGGAAAGGATGTCTCTCAATTTCATCCGGGAGATCTTGTATTTGGCATGATAGATCCCAATCCGGTCCTCGCCTGGAATGGATTCACTCAATGCGGCGCGTATGCTGAATTTGCAGTAGCCCGGGCAGATACCCTGGCCCATAAACCGGAGAGCATCTCGCACGTGGAGGCAGCCTCCATTCCCCTCGTTGCACTCACTGCGTATCAGGCCCTGGGCACAGACTTGAAGAATAAAGACGTACTGATCAATGGAGCATCCGGTGGCGTGGGGACCTTTGCGGTTCAGCTGGCACGAGCCGCCGGCGCCCGGGTTACAGCTTTTTGCAGTGAGCCCAATCGGGAGGCTGTGCGCGATCTGGGGGCCCGGGAGGTATATGATTATCGAAAACAATCCGTTACAGACCTGCCCGGCCAATTCGACGTAATCTATGACGTGGCAGTCACCCTCAAGTATTCAGAATGCCACGAGCTACTGAAACCCGATGGCCGATTCATCTCTAACCTGATCAGCCCGTCGAACTTCCTATCCACTATTCTACAACCTGCGCTTAAGCCATTTTGCCATGGCCGCATAAACACCTACGCCTTCGTAAAGCCGTCAGGTCAGGAACTTGAAGAAATCTCCAAACTGATTGAGCTGGGTCACATTCGGCCGGTTATCGACCGAGTCTTCGATTTGCAAGATGTGGCGGCAGCCCATGAGCATAGTCAGAAAACCAGGGGTTACGGAAAAGTAGTCCTGAATGTGGCCGAAAACCGGGTGGACTGACAGTTTTCTTGAGGCCTGCAGTAGCCGCAGACCGGATTAGTTAGGCAGAACCGCACTCCCCTGATCAGGTGGTTTTATTCATTTTCAGATTCGAATGCATTGGCATGGAAAATGATGCCCGCAAAACCAGTATGACCCGGGGAGCGTAATCCTGGGGCAAGGAGCAGTGCATCGAAAATGGCGAACCAACAAATGAAAGAATACCACTTCGTTACAATCTGGAGAACAAAAGCTCCTCTTTCGGACGTTTACAGGGAAATCCATAGCAGCGACTCCTGGCCGGAGTGGTGGCCCGCGGTCAAAAAGGTAGAAACACTGAGCAAGGGAAATGATCAGGATCTGGGGACTGTGCGAAGGATGACCTGGAAAGGGGCTCTGCCCTATTCCCTGGCTTTTGACATGAAATCCACCATCGTAGAGCCGGAGAAGGTTCTGGCCGGAGATGCCTTTGGCGAACTGGAAGGGCACGGCCGATGGGAGTTCAACCGCGAAGGGAATGACACTATCATTCGCTACGACTGGAAGGTTTACACAACAAAAGCCTGGATGAACCTGTTCGCACCCATTGCAAAGCCTATCTTTCAATGGAATCACGACCATGTAATGGAAGGCGGGGCCCGGGGGCTGAGCAAACGCCTGGGCGTGGAAGTTACCGACGAAAGTCCCTGAAAGAGGCCCATAGCGCAGGACTCATCTCAGACGAAGAGTATGAACAAAAACGAACCAGGATCCTGAAAGAATCTTGAGACCAATTAATCGGCCAGACCACGAATAATGTATCCGGCCACAACCTGCGCCAGAGCCAGGCAGAGCAATGTACGGCCAATAGATGATATCATTACCTTTCTTTCATCATCGCTGGCCCGCTGCACTGACTCATCCGCTTCCGCCCCCACCTCCTGGTGAAGACGATCCAGTTTTTAGTTAAATAGTTCTTCCTCTTCCTGAAGCCTGCTCTCCATCCAGATAACCCGCCTTGAATACCCTTTCTCGGATTCTAGCACAAAAGTAAGCCTGTCCGGTATTTAATGTTCACAGGAAGTATCTGTACTGCAGTGACATATGCGAACCTTTCGAGCCCTGACGGGAGCTATTCTACTTGGCATTATTTCTCAATGTATCTGGATTCCTGCGCGAGACCCGGAAGACAGCCGTGGACTGTTCTGGTGCCCTCCCCTTCCTAACTGCGCCTCCACCGAGTCCTGGGTTCCCTATCTTCATGGAACGGATCCATTTATCCTGAAAATGCCAATGGATGAGGCATGGCCCATAGTTCTGGCAACCGTGAAAGAGATGGAGCGAACGGATGTGAGCACTCAGTGGGATGGTTATCTATATGCGAAGGCCTACAGTCGCGTTTTTCATTTCCTGGACTTTCTGGAAGTTTTGGCTGTGCCCGAAGAAAATCGGCTGGCGGTACGCTCCTCTTCTATGCTGGGTATTACAGATTTCTGGGTCAACTATCGCAGAGTGGAGCGATTAAGAGATTTGCTGGTGGAAAAAGGAGTCATAGAAGGCGAAAACTAAACTTGTATAGGCCACAGGATTGAACTTTTCTGGTGGCGTCTGACAAGAGATGTCATCGATCCTTTTCCAGATCTCTGCGCAATTCCCGAATCACTTCAAGACAGGTAGATATCTTTCGCATGCTAACCCAGGGAATCCTGTCTCTGAAAAATCTCCTTTCCTGTCTTAGAAGGCTTTCTGCAGATCTGCGTCCGCTCACCGTCAAATTGATCAGATTGGATTTTTGATGTCTGGGATTCGATTCCTTGAGCAGCATACCCTGCTCAATCAGCAGATCCACCACTTGCTGCATCCTCTGTCTGCTCACTGCTTTTCTGTAGGCCAGGTCTGGAACCGTCAGCGGGCCTTCCGAGAAAATTGCAAACAGAGTGAAACGCCCGGTTCGTCCACCGGGAAAAGGCTGCTTTTCTTCAATATCTTTGAACGCAAAATAAGATCTGTAGATCTCATCTGAAATCTCCAGAAGTTCCATCTCGCGGCTTCGTCCATCCCGGGCCATACTCCATTGGACAGTGAATTGTCATTATGGCAAGTAGATTGTCATCCTGAGCTATTTTTTCTGCATTTGAGCGACCCAACGCTTTAAGCGGATTTGACTCAAATAGTAAACCGGGCTATCAAGACCTATGATAGTAAACGTTATGCTGTGGGTAATCCTGGCCATTTTCCTGGTGGCAACCAGTTTGATTCCCGGAATTGCACCCGCCCAGATCGAAAATGTAGACACCACTGCCAGACTATTCCAGTACATCATTGGATCAATCTGGCTGGCTTTTCTTGTCTACAGCCTTTATTGTTCCTACCGGGAAAGCCTGGTAAAGACCGTTCGCAGAATGGCATCCTGGCACTGGGGAAGACAGATTGGA
Organism: Leptospiraceae bacterium; assembly: GCA_040217195.1. Taxonomy (GTDB): domain Bacteria; phylum Spirochaetota; class Leptospiria; order Leptospirales; family Leptonemataceae; genus UBA3465. The sequence continues at coordinate 128,813 of JAVJNR010000009.1, forward strand.
TTGGACCTTTATCTGGGACTTCTGATGTTTTGCGGGCTGATCTTCTTAGTAGAAGGAAATGTATGGATCGCTCTGGTCTGGCTGGTTCCAACGCTCATTTATGGTAATCTGGTGCCTCTATTCTATGCGTTCACTAGATTGCCAGTGATTGTAATGGCTTTCCAGCAGGGGACCTGATCTACTTTCGGCTGCCCGAAATGTATACCCGCTATTTGCAGCATTGCTGCTTGCAACGGGCCTGCAGGTGGAGAAACAATGAGTTGTGGAGCTGAATTTTCTCCCTTTAAAAAAAAAACGGTGGCTTCGATACGGTACCGGGCATAATGAGCCGGCTGACCAGGCCCCGGATTTAGGTAGTGAAACTCTGGCTCTTAATTACAATTCCAATGATGTCTCTGGCATTTGGCTGCTGGTTACATCCTGTTTATCAGCAGGAGAATGCGAATTCACCGCCAGAAGAGCGAAGCCTGCTGGCCCTGATAGCGGGAAGCAATTCGGACAGCTCTGCTTCCCGGGGGTTCAAATACCTTTTTGTGACATCGGCCACTCCCACAGGAGGAGCCGTAAACGGACTGTCCGGAGCGGATCTCCTTTGCCAGACAGATAGCAGAAACCCTGGAACCGGAACTTTCAAAGCATTACTTGGAATCAAGGATGTGCGTCACTGGTGCCGCTCCGACCAGGGTAGTTGTCCGGGAGGGAGCTCCATGAACTGGGTACTCAGCCCATCTACAGAATACCGTAGACTGGATGGGATTACAACAGTCGCTACATCCACCGCTGATTCACATTTCCCTTTTCCTCTGGATAATACCTATTCCAATGATACGGATGATGCCTGGACCGGATTGGCAAGCGATATGAGCTCCAATTCAGGAACTTCGGAGTGCGGCAACTGGGTAAGCACAGGATGCTGTGGGAACCATATTGCACTTACAAACATTGTTGGTATCAACGAGGGAAACCTGAATTGCAGTTTTCCAGCCCGGCTGATCTGCGTTGAGCAATAGAGAATCACCAACGACAGAATCGCTTGACTACTAAATAGTTCGTATATATTACTGTCCGGATTTAACGGAAGCAAGTATGAAAATCAGCAGATTATTAACCACATCTTTCCTCGCACTGACTATTGCAGCCCAGTGCTCTGCGCCGCCAGAAGAGCAGGTTATGGAAACCTTCCAGACCTACAAATCAGCTATTCTGGACAAGAACGGTGAACTGGCCTACGAACAGGTAGATGCCAATACCAGGAAGCGCTATGCTCGCACTCTGGATCATGCACTGAACCTGTCTGCTGTCAAAACAAGAGAACTTCCCATTGTTGATATGATGGAAGTATTGATGGCCCGTCACATGATTGAACCGGAAACCCTTCAGGCAATGGATGGAAAAGGATTTTTCGTTCATGCAGTCAATGAAGGCTGGATCGATGAACAGGGAGTTCGGGGCCTGGAAATTGAAATTCAGAGTGTGGAAGGAACGAAAGCCACCACGCATGTAAAGAAGGGAGAGATTACCGCTCCCATTGGCTTTGAATTTAACCTCGAAGATGAAAAATGGAAAATCGATCTAACATCCATCCTGGGTATGGCAGAAAAACAATTCCAGGGAATCATTGATCAGTCCGGTATGAGCACCGAGGAACTGATGTTTGCAGTCCTGATGGAGTTGTCTGGCCAACAGCCCACTGCGACTATCTGGGAGCCGTTAAATCAATAATATTCCGGTCGAAGTATGCGAAACTGACACAGAAATTCAAGCTCGATGAAGTCCAAAGTATTCGGCCAGCTGGTTGCGCGCATCTGAGTATCCAGCCTGGATCAACTGGTCCGCCTGCCTTGCAGTAAAATTCAGAATAGACTGGAAACCCAGCATACGATGAGGAGCTACAGTGGCAATTCTAGTATCGCCCAGAGTTAACGTTCTACGCACCAGGCTTTGAAGCATACCCTGCTGTTCTCGCAGCTTGAATTCCCAGGAAAGATGGGCCATAAAGGATTCGTAAGAGCCAATCAAGGATTGCTCAAATACCCTTTCTGCAGCCTGCCTGCGACTGTTGGGAAGAGGCATACGGGCACCGCCCACCGGACTCAGTAGTACTACAATTACTTCCCGTGCCCCTCGCTCCAGAGCTGGCAGAATGGGAGTGTTGGCCATGACTCCTCCATCCCAGTAAGGCTCACCATCTATGTACTGCCAGGGAAATAAAATGGGTATGGCGCTGGATGCCATAACATGCTCAATGTCGATGACCTGATTGTTAAAAAATTTCAGCCGAGACTTCAGAATATTTACGGCTGTGATAATGATTTCTCGATCGCTCTTTCGTAAAGTTCTGAGATCCATTCGATCCAGGATCAGGTTCTTCAATGGCTCGGTATCCATTAAAGGACTAAACCCTCGCCTGGTAAAGAAATGAACGATCTGCTTCCATAGCGATATCCGGTAGATGCGCCCTCGTTCGATGGTTTTCCAGAGATGAACCAGTTCCTGCAGATTAAGGCCGCAGCCAATGGCGCTAGCATTTACGGCCCCCACCGAAGTGCCACAGATTAGATCTGGATTCCAGCCAATTTCCTGCAGGAATTTCCACACTCCCACCTGATAGGCTCCCCTGGCCCCCCCGCCAGAAAGGATTAATGCTCTGTTTCGTTTTTTCTGTTGAACCGGCGCTGTTGCCATGGAATAAGAAATTTAATCAGGGGCCTGTAGAGAAAGGACAAATTGAAGGTCCGGGCATAGAAAACCCGCGGGATTTCAGCCGAATTCGCCGGGCCTTACATTCAGCGGAAACTCATTTTCTACTGGGAGTCTGGATGATCCGCGGAATTCTTACCTTTCTTTACCACTTTGATTCTTTGCACGTCCAGAAGGAATCGCTCCGGATCGCCTTCATATATAGCTAAGACCAGATAGGGTCCGCTTTTAACGACATACATATAGTCAGAAGGTACTATATAACCCAGCTCATGAAAAATTCCCCTGGTGTACATAGAGTCCCGGTTGATTTTTTCATATTCAAAATCCCCGACGTTGAGTTTCTTTACGTAATCAGCCCCTTCAAAAGTATCCTCCCTGGGAAGGACGCTTTTTAACATACGCAGGAGATTATTCTCCAGTCGGTCCTTGCGGTCGGCTTCCGGGTCCTTCTGACCATCCATGTAGGAATCGTAGTAGTCTTGATCCAGATTCTTACCTGGTTGCTCCATCTTCTGATGGAATCCACTGATTTGTGGGTCGGTAATGGCCGTAAATATATAGAAGAGTACAAGCATACCCCGGAAATAACCCGGGCATTTGCCAAATCCAGTAGAATTTGGGGGCAGATTGGAAACATCGGCAGAAAAAGGACCTCATCGAGAACAGGTCAGACTGGAACTAAACGTTCAAAATGATATGATTGCCACTGTACGGATACGTGGCAATCCAGATACCTCATTTGCCGCCGCACAAATCTATCAGGCCCTAAATGAACACCATGTCAAATACGGTGTGGATCAGCAGGCCATTGAAAAGGTAGTCCATACGGTGCGAAGCAGCATCGAGCCAGTCCACATAGAAGAAACTGTAGCCCGGGGGCATCCAGCCACTCCTGGCATCGATGGCAGCTACCACAGGCTTGTCCGGGAAGTAAACAAGGTCAATATTCGAGAGGATGGCAAAGCGGATTTCCGCAACATCGAAAAATTCGTCACTGTGGACAAAGGCGACCCTGTAGTTGAAATAGTTCCTGCAAGCCCGGGCAAACCCGGGTATAATCTGTACGGTGATGAAATCCATCCAGAGCCGGCAAATCCCGCTCCCAGAAAGCCGGGAAAGAACATCAGTCAGATGCCAGGCTCCAATAAGTACATTGCCAGAATCCATGGAATCTATGTGGACGATGGAAATACAATCGACATCAGCCCGGAGCTGGTGGTGGAAGGAAATGCTGGCCTGGAAACTGGAAACATTGAGTACGATGGTAACGTTCGCATTCTGGGGAATATTGAACGTGGCACTCAGGTTCGCGTGGGCGGGAATCTCTATGTTGGAGGCACCATCGAATCCGGGCACTTAAAGGTTGCTGGAGATATTGAAGTGCACCAGGGAATCAACACAGCCCGACAGGGAACCCTGCAATGCAGTGGAAGTATCCAGTCCACATATATTGAAAATTCAGTCATTATCGCAGATGGCAGTCTTTATGTTCAGAAATCCATCCTGGCCAGCTATGTAATAACCCATGAGAATATTGAACTGGCATCTGGAGGTTCAGTACTGGCCGGAAGCGAAGTAGTCTGCTTTGGCAATCTCTCCACCGATCATCTGGGTAGCAAGGCGGGAAGCGTCACTCGACTGTTTATGGGCACCCATTACAAGAATACCAGACAATGGGAACAATCCAGAAAAGAACTGGAAGGCCTGGAAGAACATATAAATAAATTAACCCATTCTCTGAAGCAGTATCGCGATAAAGTGCAGCGATATCGCGGCAATCCTCCGGTGACCCTGCAGGCTGAAATACGTCAGTCTTTTCGAGAATACAAGGAGGAACTGGCAAAACAGAAACGAGCCAGATCTATTTTTAACTACCTATCCCAGCATAGAAACAATCCTGACTCCATTCGAATCACAGCAAGACAGATGATTCATCCAGGGGCAGAAATTCGCTACCACGGGCATACAGAAAAATACACCACGGAATCTTCGGCCACCGTTCTGGAATACTTTCCCGGTGAACAGAAGCCAGAGATTAAAGCTTTCAAGAAATGATCTACCTGCAGGGGACCCGGCAGCTCCCCAGTGGATATACATTGGCGGATTGCGCTCATATTACCTGAGCTTCAAAAAAGGATGGACCCGATCTGTGTATTCATTTATTATGAAGGCCAGTTCCAACCCGAGCGGTGTTGCCAACGAAAGAAGGCAATTAGAACAATGGTAATATAATCACTCCCATATCTTCGCTGAAACAGTCAGCTTCCGAATTCGGCATCGCGAAATCGGATTATTATGATTTTGGATCCGACCCGAGCGTTGGACCAATACAGGAGTGAGTTTTGAAAGAAATAGTATATCATGTGGCCATTTCTCTGGATGGCTTTATTGCACATTTGGATGGCTCTGCTGAAGGCTTTCTGTGGGAAGGCCAGCACGTCACAGACTATCTTGAATCCCTAAAAGAGTACGATACGGCCATCATGGGCCGCAAAACCTATGAGTCTGGTTATCAGTTTGGGATGAAACCGGGAGCCAATCCCTACCCGCATATGAGAACTCTGGTTTTTTCCAGCCGGCTTCATTTGCCGGAGGGTGCAGATCAAGGAATCGAATGCATTGGGCAGGAGTTTATCCCATCCGTTCAAAAGCTCAAGGATGGCCCGGGTAAACCAATCTATCTTTGCGGAGGAGGAGAATTCGCAGGACTTTTGATGCAACATGATCTTGTGGATCGCTTGATCTTGAAGTTGAATCCGGTCACCTTTGGTAATGGTATTCCTCTGTGGCGATGTGCTCAGTCCGCAATCCGTAGTTGGTCCTTGAAGCAACAGATGGCCTATGGCAATGGTCTTCTATTGCTCGAGTATGTCCGAAACTAATTCCGGTAGGCCGCGCTTTTCTCAGCGCGGCTTTTTTTCGGATTGAGATCAGAGCAAATCCGCGAAGAAAATCTATTCGCGGATCTCGATCCAGGGCTCCAGCTTTGGGGATGTAGCCATCGTGCAAGGAAAAATGGAATTGGCCTTCCGTTCCGGAAGTACGGAAAGCTTCCAGGGTAATTATCGCTTCAATCCCAGTTGATACTGCACTGTCTGCATGCGACCATTCACCATTTCTTTCCAGGGCCCATGCTTCTTGTTCTGAACGAAAGTGCCTTCGCCCACCACCTGACCACCGGGCCCATAGAGCTTCCAGGGACCATTCTTGAATATGGCCGATGTATGGATTCGATCTTCGCTCTGCTCATACTTCACAAGGCCCATCGATAGTGGGCCCTCGGCTGATTTTCTTCCATTTTCATAGAGAACCGCATATTTGGGTGAGAAATCGTTGCCTTCGAAGCGAAATTGAAATATGATATTTCCCGATTTGTCCCAGAATGTCCACATACCCTGCCTGGCATGTACTCGCTGTCCCATGGCCATTTTCTGTCCCGATTCATAGTACTCGGTCCAGGTTCCGTTTCGCTTTCCTGTAGTGGGATTGTAAGAGCCTTCTGAAAAGAGCTTACCGTTATCGTGATAGATCTTCCAGGTGCCGATTCGCTTTTCGCATTTGGTCTTATCTCCATCCGGAGGATTCTGAAGGCAGGTCAGATCGGCCCGGTAATCTCCGGTGGCCATAGGCTCCCCTGTAGGATGATAAAATGCTGCCGGACCGTCTTTAAGCCCTTTTCTGTATTCACCCACAAAGCCTTTATAGATATCCCCATCCTGGGATTTCATACATTCGGTCCACTCTCCCTGCTTGTTGTCTTCCACGTATCGCCCGGTAGAAATACAATCGCTGTTCGCTGCCAGTCTTTCTTCCCAGGTACCGGTTTTCTTGCCATTACTGTTCTGCCCTCTGGCACGCCAGTCTCTGGTGCCCGGAAAGTAAAATGTATCCTGGCCATTCTGAAAGTCATTTTGATACATAACCTCGCGAATCAACTGCCCTTCCTGGCTGTAAAACGTCCACATACCTTCCTTTTTTCCAGCACTGTATTGACCTTCGCCCAGTTTTCCACCTGATGAGTAGTACTGAATCCACTGGCCTTCTTCCTTCAATTGAAGCATTTGCTTGTCGTTAAAGCCTTCTGCATCGGAACAGCTTGCACCGGAGGGTAGTGCCACCGGTCCTTTTTGTAGTATGCTACCTGTATCTTTCTTGTAGTGTACACGGATAGTCTGAGAATTCTCACAGAAGATATCCACGACTTTGCCAGGCTGATTTTCATCCACGGAGGCGGTCTTACAGCCTGCCATGGAAGCGAAGAAAAGAATGGAAAGGATTGGCAAAATGCTTTTCAGAAGAGACATAGGTAGAGAGGAACAAATGGTGCAGAGGATGGCAAGACTTTTCAATTCAGGAACATACCTCTCTATACTGATCTGGATTGCCGGATGTTCAGCGCCAGGGCCCATTCTTCCGACGAAAGAGGCTCCTGCCGCCTCACCGGCCCTCTACGAAATGGATGCACTGCAACATAGATTCAAAAACAATGTGGCGGCCTTCTTGCAGATTTTTCCAGGCGGAAGAACGGAACTATGGCAACTCTCCCTGAGTAGCACAGGCAAGATTCATCTGTTTCAATACATTGGACACAGCTATGACGGAAATGAGATTGAGTTTCGAGCTCAGAAATGTTTCCTGCATGCGAAGGATACTCCTGACTCTGATCTGGTCGCTCTGGAAGTATTCACCTGTGATCATCTAATCGTGGAGCTTCAACCAGCCGATTGTACGGGCTGCCTGATTACTACCAGGGGGCCCTATGGGGATGAACTCACAGATGCCTCGGACTTTCTGCTGGACCGACATCTAACGCCACTATCGTCTACCCGATATACCGGCAAAAAAATGGATGCATTTAGCGACCCTACTCAGGTATGGTACTGGGGACTGAGTCGTGAGCGAAAACCTGCGACAGGCACGACCACATCTGCGGGAACAGTCAAGACGGTTCTGGACGGATTCGTGCAGATTGAGCCGGGACCGGGACCGGATAGAATTAGTATCCCGCTGCCGGAACCGAGCAGTGATTTGTTTTGATATCAGGGATTCCTACCCAGGGGATCGAATTGGATCGAATCTGTGTCAGAATGGATCCCAATCCCACCGGGGATAAAGAATGCCAGATTTAGCTCGAAATGGTATTCAACTTTCGTAATTAATGTCTTTTAAAACTCTGGATAGAACTATGCCAACTGTAGAAGAATATATAGAACAAATTCGAGACCTGGCCATTATACCCCCGGTCCTGGTTTCCGTACTTAGTCTGCCGGACGATACGGATCTATCCTTTGGAAAGCTGGAGAATATGGTTCAATCGGACCAGGTGCTGGTAGCTCGAATGCTAAAACTGGCCAATTCCCCTTTTTACAGCCGTGGGAATCGAGTTACTGGAATCCGTCAGGTAATTACCAGACTGGGGTTTCGAACTGTTCGATCCATGGTGGCCATCGCTCTAGCAGATTCCATCTTTATGCACGGAAATTACAGAAAGTTCAAAGATGAAGTCTGGACTCATTCCATTTCCACCGGTGTACTGGCTCATTACCTGGCCCATGACTACAAAATGAAGGAGTACGAAGATTTCGCGCTTGTGGCCGGACTCCTGCTGGACCTGGGTAAAGTGGTATTGAACTCCCTGGACAGAAAAAAATACATTGAAGTACTGACTGAATTCCTGGAAGAAGGACAGACGAAGCCTATCGAAGAGTTTGAGGAAAAGAGATTTGGTGTTCGCTCCGAGGTAATCGCAGTGGAAGCCGCGAAATTGTGGAACCTGCCCGGTTCCGTAGTGGAAATCCTGGAACAAAGGCCTCTAAACATAGAAGAACAAAAGGATTTGTCTAGATTATTGAACCTGGCCGACCTGCTGGTGCGCAAACTGGGATTTGGTAAAATGTTAGCCCACCACGAAAGCGAACTGGAACAGTACGCAGAGTATTACGGAATTACTCTGTCTGACGATTACCTGGAAGCAAAGAAGAAACAGATTGAGGCCGACGGACTTTACCAGTTCTGCCTGAGCCTCTAATCCATTTCCTGGCTCGTGCCAGAATCCAGACCTATCCTAAAATAACGGAGGCAACTCCGAAAACAGGGAAGAGATATGCACGAGCTGGATGCGATTCAGTTAAATTTCAGTAAAGATAGCTTATTTTTATTAAACATAATTCTGGGCCTGGTCATGTTTGGCGTGGCCCTGGATCTTACCGTTCATGACTTCAAACGATTATTGAGAGCCCCTCTGGCGCCCATTATCGGTCTTGTAAGCCAGTTCATTATTCTACCGGCCCTGTCCTTTGGACTCATCCAGATTCTGGATCTCAGGCCATCCCTGGCTCTGGGGGTGCTTCTGGTCGCGGCCTGTCCCGGTGGGAACATTTCCAATTTCATTGCGCACCTGGCCAAAGGCTCAACAGCACTATCCGTCAGTATGACTGCACTTTCCACAGCTGCAGCCATTGTCATGACTCCTTTCAATATCACATTCTGGGCCAGTTTGAACCCCGGCACCCGGCAACTACTCACCGATCTGAGTGTGGATCCGCTGGAATTGTTTGGCACGGTGGTCATGCTTCTGGGAATACCTCTGGTGCTTGGCATGTGGATTCATCATAAGTATCCAAAGACAGCTCATAAACTAAGAAAGCCCTTTCGCATCTTTTCACTTATCTTCTTTGGTGGCTTTGTTCTGGCAGCCCTGGGTGCGAACTGGACTCACTTCCTGAAATACATAGGTGCGGTATTTGGTCTGGTACTTGTGCACAATGCTCTGGCCATCGCCATGGGCTATACAGCCAGTTTTCTGGCTCGTCTGGAAGAACAGGATCGCAGAGCTGTTAGCATTGAGGTAGGTATTCAGAACTCCGGTCTGGGACTGACCCTGATCTTCACTTTCTTTAATGGAAATGGAGGGATGGCTCTGGTGGCTGCCTGGTGGGGTATCTGGCATATCATCGCAGGGATGAGTCTTGCATTGTTCTGGTCCAGGTTTCCGCCTAAAGGACAAAGCGTCAATTGATGGATCAGGCCCAGATCATTACCGCCCTGATTGTCGTAGCGCTGATCGGGCCGGGTATTACTATCGCAGGAATTACAGGTTTTGGCGGTATGGTAATTACCCTGGCCGCAGGAAGCTTATTCTTTGCCCTGGATCAAATATCCGCCGCAGCATTGATGGCCAACCTGATTGTCAGCGCCTATGTTCTGGGAAGCGATCTACATCATGTGAACCGGCCCGTAATATTCCGTTTAATCGTTCCTATCATGATTCCGGGAGTTCTTGCAGGCGTGTTCTTGCGAGAGTTGTTGATCCCGTTGCCTGCCATGCTGGGTATCTTCTTGCTTCTAATCGTTCCCTATCGCTTTTATCGAGAGCGACAGAGTCTTGCCTCGGGTAAAGAGCAAGCCCCGGATGACAGAAGTATGCATGAAAGAGGGCATCATGCGGCCCGCAGCCTGGCAGGTCGCCTCTGGACTGCATCAGCAGGATTTGTACAGGGATGGATGAACACCGGAGGACCTCTTCTGGTGTATGGCCTGGCTCGAGCCGGTCTATCCCCTCGGTCCTTTCGCGCAACCCTGATGGCTATATGGACCGTGATCAATACTGGAATCATGATAAGTCATGTAATCTCTGGAGAATTCGCCAGGCCACAGCTTAACCAGATGGCATTTGTGATTCCCACGCTACCAATCTTCTATAGTATTGGAAACTACCTGCATCATCGCATTCCCACCCGGCAGTTTAATTCTGTAATCTACGGATTGCTTACATTGATGGGATTATTTCTGGTGATTCGTTCCGTTACCTGAACCACTGCAAAATCCCCGGTCCGATAGCCTTGGCCTCAACATACGCTCTGCATCTCTACTGCTTGGAGAGGTTCGGGGATTTCCTGATTACAGATTTCCAGCGATTGCCCGGCTACAGGTGCTGAAGCTTTAAAACCTGGTTCCCGCCGATGAAACCATGGGCCTAGCTAAATTGCACGGACCAGACCCGTTGCAGGCCATGCTTGCCCTTTAATTCAACAGGCTCTAGTTCTTTAAAATCGTACTTGGAGCGAACTTCCCCCGTTAGCCCATCTACAAGGTCTGTATTTACCAGAACCTGACCTGGTTTGGCAATACTCTCCAGGCGGGCAGCCACATTCACAATGTCACCAATGGCGGTGTAGGACAATTTCTGAAAGGAGCCTACATTACCCAGAGTCACATTACCGGAAGCCACACCAACGCCCATTCGCGGCGAAATTCCATACGATTGCTTCCAGTTCTGGCTCCATAAATCGAAGATGCTCTGCATCTCCACTGCAGCCTGCACTGCATTATCCCGATGCTCCGGGTTATACACCGGCGCTCCGAACAGACACATAATTGCATCGCCAATGTATTTATCGATCAATCCTTCGTAGCCCAGTAATACCTCTGTCATGGAGGTAAAGTATTCATTCAAAAAACTAATTACTTTCTCTGCATCCAGCTCCTCGGCCATGGTAGTATATCCCCGGATATCAGCAAAAAGCACAGACACCTCCTGCTCCACCCCTTTCTGTTCCAGGGCAATGTCTCCTTTCATGATTCCCTGAACAATGGCCGGATCCACATACATACCAAACACCGACTGGATTTTCTTTTTTTCTTCCTCCAGTTTGTTGCGGGATTCATATTCCTTTTCAAGCTCCCTTCGCATCTCAGAAACAAGATCATTCAGATCTTTGATCTCAGACTGGGACGTTCCATGGGCCGATTGGAAACGATGAAGTGCATCATCGATCTGCCTGTACAATAGCTTGGTGCGAAACTGCATTCGGAAGAGATTCTTTAATCGATATTGAAGCAAATAGGCATTGGTTCCTTTCTTGGGAAAGAACTCCGCAACCCCGGCCCGAAAAGCATAGACTGCAAACATATCCTCTTTTAGATCCGAGTACACCACTACCGGACTGTCAGCTGCCCCCGGTTCTTCCATCAATCGATCGATAAATACAGTGGGATCCCCCTGGCCAGGCAATACCACTTCGGTGAACAGCACATCCACTCGGTCCGAGTTCAGCTCCTCTATGGCCTCTTCTACACTGCTGGTCCAGCGAGCGGACACATAGTCTCCAAACCAGTAGGTCAAGAATCCTGCAAGTGTATCAAAGGCAGACTGATCGGGATCCAGGTGAAGAACCCGAACACCTTCATCAAGCGAGGAATCAATGGAAGACACAGTGCAATCCGCCTTTTAATCCAACCACATTCAACCTATTTTTACTTGCCTGGAGGCAGTATTGAGGCTTCCTGCGGTATGATTCAAAACTTTGACCAGGTACTGGACAAGATCCATGATTACCCCGTACAACGTATTGCTGTGGCCAACGGAGTGGACCCGGCTACACTGAATGCAGTTTGCGAAGCCCGGGACAAGTCCATAGCAGAAGCAGCGCTCTTTGGTGATGAATCCCTGATCAGAGAAAATGCCCAGAAGCAGGGCCTGGATCTGAAAGGAATCGAAATATTCGATCATAAAGAACCCATCCATGCAGCCAATGCTGCGGTACAATCTGTAAGCGAAGGCAAATGCACCATTTATATGAAAGGATATATCCATAGCGATGACTTTCTGCGAACCGTCATTGCCAGAGATGGCGGACTCCGTACCGACAACATATTGAATCATGTATTTATCCTGGAGGCCAAACATCTGGGAAGATTGCTTTTTATTACCGATGGGGCCATGAATATTAAACCGGACCTGGAGCAAAAGGCCCGTATTATTGCAAATACGATAGCCCTGGCCCAGACCTTTGACATCCAGAAGCCAAAGGTAGCTGTACTAAGTGCCGTTGAAGTTATTGCACCGAAAATTGAATCAACTCTAGAAGCCGCTGCGCTTGCAAAAATGGGCGATCGAAACCAATTCCATGGGGGTCTGGTGGACGGCCCTTTCGCCCTGGACAATGCCATAAGCGAAGAAGCAGCCGCCTATAAAAAGATTGGTGGTGAGGTAGCAGGCAAAGCAGATATACTTCTGGTGCCGGACATTGTAACCGGAAATGCACTGGCTAAAAGCTTCGCCCATATCACCGGAGGAACTTCTGCAGGGCTAATTTATGGCGCCTCTGCACCAGTGGTTCTGCCCAGCCGATCAGATCCAGAGCGATGCAAGCTAATGGGTATTGCCTGCGCCGTATATGTTGCAGGAGCCCAGGCACAAAAACGAGTCAAAATCGGAAAAGTGCACTTCTAATTTTCGATTCTTTGCTTTGAGTATCAGGTTCCTTCGCATTTTGGCAGCTCGATGCAGATCCGAAATTCTAAGCGCAACCAGTTTCCCCGGAGTCCTAAATGAAAAATGAAATCCTTGTATGCAACTCAGGATCTTCTTCCTTGAAGCTGGATGTGTTTCGATCCGGCGAATCTCTGGAATACCTGGCCAGCGCTTCCGTGGATCGAATCGGACAGAAACAAGGAGCTACCAGTACACTGGAAGTTGAAATTCCAGACCAGGATACGTACCAGGAAGAAGACCAATTCGAGGATCATCGCAGCGCCCTTCTAAGAATCTCTGCCATTCTAGAAAAGGAAGGTGTATTTCTGGAAAATCATCGCATGGCTGTGGGCCATCGAGTGGTGCATGGGGGGCCGGGCATCACCAGACCAGTAATCATTGACAAGGATATAGAGCAAACCATCGAAGAATGTGCGCTCTATGCACCACTGCATAATCCGGCCAACTTGAATGGTATCAAGGTGGCCCGGGAACTATTTCAATGCCCTCAGGTGGCTGTATTCGACACGGCTTTTCATGCGAAAATGCCTGCTCCGGCCAGAACCTATGCCATCCCTCTAGATCTGGCAACAAAACATGGAATTCAAAGATATGGATTTCATGGCACCTCTCATGGCTATGTGGCAGAAATCGCAGCCCGGAACTTGAACCGAGCAGCCCAGGATGTAAATCTAATCACACTTCATCTTGGAAATGGGGCCAGCGCCTGTGCAATACACAATGGAATCAGCATCGATACAAGTATGGGATTCACTCCCCTGGAAGGGCTGATCATGGGCACCCGCTCCGGAGATCTTGACCCGGCCATTGTGGCCTATCTCCAGGAAAAGGAGCAGCTAATTTTCCAGGAAGTGGACACACTACTGAATCGTCAGTCCGGCCTTCTGGGACTGGGAGGAGCTTCGGACATGCGCGATCTACTGGAAAAAGAAAAACAGGGAGATCAAAACGCAGCGCTGGCGGTAGATGCATTTTGTTATCGTGTGCGAAAGTACATCGGCGCCTATTTTGCAGCCATAGGAGATCCTGTGGATGCAATCGTTTTTACGGCAGGCATAGGCGAAAACTCACCTGTTATTCGAGAACGGATCATGAAGAATCTTTTTGCCGATCGTATATACTTTGACCGGGAACTAAATGAGAGATCCCTGGAAAGCAGAGAGGGAAACCTGCTCACAAAAGAACATAGCCCGGTGGCAGTCTATGCGATTCCCACAGATGAAGAGTGGATGATTGCAAGGCTTGCCCGGGATTTGCTTTTAAGTGCGGATTAATCGCAGGCAGAAGTCATAATCCGATTTTGTGCCATCCTGAACCAAAACGAAAGTTAGGCAGGTTCAGCTCTGAACCTCCAGGCAGGCCGAAAATAGAGTTCAGCAGATTTCTGGCTACGCAAGGAGACCCCGATCGCAGGTAGCGGAGCGTCATTCTGACTTTCCCCGGAAACAGTCAAATTCTCCTGTTCCGGCCACTACTCAGTGGAAAACCGGATCGTTCGGTAGAACTGTAAAACCCCATTTCGGGTACCGGAGATGATTTCCTGATCCGTCAGAGGCTCAGGCGAAAGCCGTAGAGGAGACATTCGGTAGTGAATCATAAATATCATGTCTTTCAATTGGAAGCAAAGTATACCCCAATGAGCCTTTCCTATCCCTCCGCCTGCTTTGCGAATGGCACCGTCCGGAGCCTCAAAGACTACCAGATGCATTTCATGCCCATCTTCTACCAGGCTCTCTGTGCCAACCACTCTGGAATTCCTCATGGTTTTTAGAATACTGGCAGTGAACCACTCCCGGGCCAGCTTTTCCAATTTTTCTTTCTGGCTGAGGCCTCCATAGCCCGGCGCAATGGAAAAGTCAATTGTACGATAATCAATGCGATAATAAGCAGGTCCATCGTCCTTGAACGTAACGCTCCGATCTCCTTGCGTGTAATGACCATTGTAAAGTCCCCGGGGGGCAGGCACCGAGTAGACCCCTCCTGGATCCCGGTAATACTCACCGGATTTAATGGCACCACTGCCAGTGGCGCAACTACCAGCTGCCAGGCCAGTGAAGATTAGAACTAGAAATCGGGCCCTGCGATAAAATAGACTCTCCTTCCGCACTGAAATCTGCCTTGAACCATAATCTTTCATAACGCTGTAATTTTATCTCCTATAGATTTCCTGAAGTATGAAACCCCTCCGGGCACGGACCGGAATTAAAATAGCCCCTGCAGGCAGGTCAAATGAATATCCAGAGTTTCGCCTGTACTTTTGCAAAACAGGGTTGCGAATTATAATCTGGGTCGCCCATCCATGGTCTGACTCATATGCGACTTCATCTTTTCATCATGTATTAAGAAAAGGGCAATTGGCACCATTCCAGTGGCTGCAAGAATGGACTCATGAGAACCATTCTCCAGCTGGCGTCCGCCTCCCCTCGCCGAAAACAGATTCTGGAAAATCTGAAGCTCAGATTTGAAGTCCATCCAGTGGATGCAGATGAAAGCCTGGATCCGGCTCTTAACAGTCATCCAGCACTTTACATTGCGCAAAGAAAAGCGAAACAGGCTCATGCGCAGCATAGGGGGAAATGGATTCTGACCTGCGATACGGTAGTAGAAACAGAAAATACCAATGGCCCGGTCTATCTGGGAAAAGCCAGGAATCGAAACGAGGCTCAATCCATGCTCGAAGCTCTGTCTGGACGCAAACACCTGGTTCGCACCGGACATTGTCTGGTTACTCCAGAAGGACAGTTTCACACTGCACTTCCAGAAACCAGGGTTCAATTCCGGGAACTGGATGATCGATTATTGGACTGGTATCTGGATTCCAACGAATGGACCGATAAAGCAGGGGCCTATGGCATTCAGGACCAGGGTGCATTGCTCATCGAATCCATTGAAGGTGATTACCTGAACGTTGTTGGCCTTTCGCTCATCGCCCTGTATGGACTCTGCAAGGAAGCTGGCATAAACCTCCTGGATTTCACAAAAGACCTGAACCGTTGAAACCATTGCTCCAGTCTTCCAGGACCCCGCCCAGTAGGCTGTACCGGGCGGCTTCCTATCCCGGGTCCCGGGCTCGCTTCCAGGTATGATTAATTTCCGTTCGAACGAATTAGATCGAAGAATTCCTGGCGAGTTCTGGGATCCTCTCGAAAAGAGCCCAGCAATGTTGAGCTAGTCATTATGGAATGTTGCTTTTCCACACCACGACAGGTCATACACATATGACGAGCCTCAATAACGACTCCCACTCCGGCTGGCCTGAGCTCCTCATAGATTGCATTTGCTATTTGATGGCAGAGCTCTTCCTGGATTTGCAGTCTTCTAGCGTACACTTCCATGACCCGGGCCAGCTTGCTAATGCCCAGAACCTTCCCTTTGGGGATATAGCCTATATGACATTTGCCGGTAAACGGCAGCATATGATGCTCGCACATGGAATACAGCTCAATATTCGAAAGCACTACCATCTCTTCCGTGCTCGAAGTGAAGGTCTTTCCCAGGATCTCTTTGAAATCCTTCTTATATCCGCTGTATATATGATCGTAGGATCGCACCACTCGATCCGGGGTTTCCAGCAATCCTTCCCGTTCGGGGTCGTCTCCAATATATCTTAAGAGGGTTCGAACCGCTTCCAGCGCCTGCTCTCTACTAACTTCCTGGCTCAAATGGTAACTCCTGTGTCTTCAGAGACAAGACACAAGAACAGTAGGTTAACGATTACAGACCAGAGTTTTTTTTCCGCCCACCCGGAGCCAGGCAAAGGTCCGGTGCCGAACTTCGATATAGAAAGTCTGGCCCCGAAACAGGCCGCTCAAATCCTGACCTGAATGGATATACGTAATGTAATTATTGAAACCTTTGAAACCGGAGCCGCCGGTTCAGTCATCATCTCCGCCGGCAATACCCGGGTTCTTTGCACAGCCTCCCTCTCTACAGATCTACCAGGATGGCTTGCGGCTAAAGAGCCTCCGTCGGGCTGGATCAGCGCTGAGTACAATATGCTTCCAGGCTCTACTTCGCCGAGAAAAAAAAGAGGAACGGATGGCCGTAGCACGGAAATTCAAAGATTGATCGGTCGATCCCTTCGCGCCATGGTAGAGTTAACTTCTATTCCAGGACTGAGCATCATCTGCGACTGCGAAGTTCTTCAGGCCGATGGAGGAACGCGAACGGCCGCCATATCCGGTGCATCCGTAAGTCTGATGCTTGCCCTGGGCACGGCTCTGGATCAAGGAAAACTGGCAGCACCCCCCACAGACCGTCTACCCATCGAACTGGTCACTGCCATCAGCGCCGGTGTGGTGGATGGAAAATGCGTGGTGGATCTGGACTATGACAGAGACAGCCGAGCGGATGTAGATCTTAACGCTGTTCAAAATCAGAAGAAGGAATGGATTGAACTTCAGGGCACCGGCGAACGTGCCGGATTTAATAAATCTCAGCTAGATGAGATTCTGGAACTATGCGATAGTGCCATGGATGACATACGAAATCGACAACTGGAATTCTTGAAAAAAAATCTATCCCCGAAGTCAGCGGCCATTCTTCTGGGTGCCTAAAGAATTGAATATTTTGCTTTTCCATGTGCTCCAGTTCTGATATACCAGCGTAAAGCCTTTTCTAGAGCTGGAGCATTCAATGATTCGCACCTATGCCCGTTTTACAATCCTGGCACTGACCTCCATCGCATTACTACTTCCTTACAATCCCGTGACGGCTGAGCAGTGGGAGTCTACCACCTGGCTGGATGGGCTCACTCTATTTGGGATGGCACGATTGAGGCCAGAGTTTCGCGCCAACGGTGATTTTAATCGAAACACCGACGACACAGATGAATTTGTGGCCAGCAAGATTCAATTTGGAATCCAAAAGAAATTCACAGAAGACACTTCCATAGTTCTTCGATTGCAGGACTCCAGGCTCTGGGGCGGAAGCCCTGGATCGGATACCGGTTTTTCCACCGCAAACGATGCCACGGGAGAGTCACTGGATCTTCGGGAAGGCTACATTAAATCCGATAACCTGCTGGGCCCACTGGGCATTACTGCAGGCCGTCAAATTCTTGAATATGGAGGCGGTCGACAGATCGGAGCAACCGACTGGAACAATGTAGGACGAAGCTTTGATGCTCTGGAGTTTCACTGGGATCTGGGCTTCTGGAATGCCTCCCTTCTGGGAGCAGTGCTTGCTGAAGAAGACAATAATGGCGGCGGCAACTCCACGGATGTAGGGCGATCCAATGCATCCGACTTTACCTTTAACTGTGATGCCACCACCGGAGCCTGCACCGTTCAGGCCAATACGGCCCGGGAAATGGACGATGCGTACATGGCTGTATTCTACAATGAGCTCAAATTTCATCCCCAATTTCAGGTGGAGCCCTATTACATTGGAGTGTACAAGAAATGGATTCCTGCTACCACTTCCCCGTTTCCCGGGCTTCCGGTGCCGCCCAGGCAAAGAGATAGGCAACGAGATAATCTACATACCCTGGGGATTCGATTCACAAACAAGACTGTGAACGGAAAGAGTGCTTCGGATTTCATTGATTACTCTTTTGAATTCGCCTATCAGACCGGATTCAACGGTCAGAGAGTGCAATCCGGATGGGACATTTTGAATCAGACAGACCCTAACGGAAATCCCATCTACACAGACAGACAATACTACGATGCGTATGCTGCCTATGGGGAAATAGGCATCATTCCAGTGGACTTTATGCGAATCGCTGTAGCAGCTGATCTGGCATCCGGCGATCCAGACCGTACGGATGCAGCTGTGGCCACCTACCAGCAACTATTTCCCACCAATCATGGAGCTATGGGTGACATGGACCTGGTGGGCTCTCGCAACCTGGTAGGCCGGGCTTTAAAGCTGGGTTTTGCTCTGGGTAAATTCGGCAACCTGCAGCTAGCCTACTGGCATTTTAAGAAGCATAAAGCGCAAGACAGCCTCTATGGGAATGGAGGCGAAGTCCTAAGAGACCTGGATGGGGAGCTTCTGAGCACAGAAACACAGTCCAATGCCCGCTATATGGAAGTCCTGGACTCCAGTGGGAAAATTGCCGAGCACAATGTATCTCAGCTTGGCACCCAGCTCTTCCATGAATACAATTTAATCTATTCATTCAAAGCCAATGGATTGAAGTTTAATATGGGCTATGGTCAGGCCCATGCCCTGGATGCAGTGAGACATGCGGTGGATGAAACCCATGTTCGCCCGGATCTCAGAAGTCCTGCATTTGACCCGAGAAGCGACTGGGCTTATTTCATGTTAACAGCCGAGTTTTAGAATTCTAACCCAGGCTTTCGCTCAGAGCTCGGAGCTTATCTGCTACGGCCGGGTCATTGGACGCCGGCAATGGATTCTTCCTTTTTTTACCATGAAAATAGGTTCCGGACGGTCCTGGATCAGGTAGAGTGGCCAGTTGCACCAGAGGAATGGCTGCTTTCTTCGCAGACTTGCTAATCATACCCCAGAGAACATGGACTACTCCTGGATAATCCCGGACCAGGCCTGTATTTACAACTCCAGGATGGAATGCATAAACAGATACATTCTTACTCTCCAGCCTGCGAAACAGATCCATAGTGTAGATTACATTGCAAAGCTTGCTATCGTTGTAAGCTTGAAAACCGCTGTATTTTTCCTTTCGATTCAGGGCTTCGCCGCCGGCCAGAAAATCAGTTTTGCCGCGATAATGCAAAGCGGAGGCAACATTAATGATTCTGGAAGGAGCATTCTTCTGGAGTATGTCGGTCAAAGCTTCAGTTAACCAGAAGGGCCCCAGGTGATTCACTGCAAAAGTGGCTTCAATACCATCGGCACTCTCTTTTCGATCCGGATGGTTAACGCCTGCATTGTTGATGAGTAAATCCAGGCCTTTATGTCTTTTCTTGAAGTTCTTAACAAATTCCTGAATCGATTTCTTTGAGCCCAGATCCAGTTCGTATAATTCCACCCGGCTTCGACCGGACTTCATCTGGATTTCTCGCTGCACTGCCTGCCCGCGCGAAATGTCTCGAGCTGTGATCACGACCTGGGCGCCCAGTTCAAGCATTTGAATGGCCGCCTCCTTACCAATCCCGGATGTTGCACCGGTGATAAGGCATAGTTTGCCCTGAATATGTTCTTTCTGCAGGTTTTTAAGTAAGGAATCGTCCTTTCGCGCCATAAGCAAATGCCATGGGCTGCGGCGCTGTTGTCAAGCCTGGAGCAGAATTCCTTGAAGGCCGGAAAACTCCCGAAAAAGTTCCGGCCTTCCTGGCAGCACTGATTGGATCAATAACTGGTTGGGTCCGGGCTGTTATCGGTAGCCAGGTCTGTCATTTTATGACACATGGTACAATCCTGCATTTTGGGATCCTTATCGATCGCCGACTGGAATGCGTTGTCTACTTTCAGGCCCCGAAAGAGCTTTGTAAAGTCATTGGTCTGAACTTTGCCGTCTTCATCAAAGTCATTGCTGAATCCTTTATTCACATCTTCGAAATCGTCTTCATCCACATGTCTTGTGGCCACGGTTCCTTCGCAAACACAGGTAGCACTTCCATGCTCATCGTGACTTACGGAGAACTTGGTACCTCGTACGGAAGCCACAGCGGTCGGACTTACCACTTCCACTCCCTGATCCGAAAGCTTTTTCACATCGATCCAGGTAAAACCTTTCTGGAGTTTAACCTGTAGAGGCTCATCTTTCTTCTTCAGGTTTTCCAGGGTTACTTCCGTCTTTGGTCCCAGACGAATTTCTTTTCCCTGATAGATAATTACCAGATTGCTTTGTGGGCCGGTCTGAATGCGATCCTTGCTTTCAATTATGGTACGCAATTTGAGGTTTTTGTAGTCACCCTGCCCTCCTTTTTGAATGCGAGCCACTCCAACCAGGCGAGTTACAAGAGCCCGGTCTTCTGCTTTCAGGCCGTCAAAGGCAGACACAGCAATTAATAGAGCCAGTGCGGCCATCAGAGGTTTCACTATGGGGGATTCGTGATTCATAAATACTCCTTCCTGCGGTATGCAGTTGTACTATACGTTACATACCGAAAAACAAATGCAAGCCCCTATTTTGCAAGAATTCTTTATTATCGATTACACAGAAATGATCAACTTCGGGTAATGAACCTGTCATATTGCGATCTTTAGGCCTGCGGGGGTAGAAGGCAGAACTAATCTTCCATAAAGGCAGCGTGAAACCGAAACTCCATTCTGGCCCCTATAGCTCCGGCAAGAAGTAGATAGCGACTATCCAGTTCAAAATAAGCTTCTGTTTCATCGCCTGCATCCATAACACAGGAGACTCGAACTTCATGGTCTCGGGCCAATTGCCTTAAACTTCGCCGCACAGGAGAAAGTCTGCGCAGTAAATCCTTAACATGCTCTTCAATAGGCTCATTGCCTGCGGGTCTGCTATTGATCTGCCAGATTCCTCTTCCCCAGGCATCCCGGGGAATAATTCGGTCCGGTTCCACACCCAGGATTCTACTTACATCCTCTGGATGAAGGTCCGAGCCTGAAATGGTAAGAATAGCCCAGCCTGTAGTTACTCTGTTTGACATCTTATGGAATTCCTGTAACCGTGGAATCAACTTCTCGAATCCACACTGCCCATGAAAGAACCAGTACTGGTAATTATCGGTAATGGCATAACCGGAATCACGGTTGCCAGAACTGTCCGCAAACAATTCAGGGATATCCGCATTCGTATTATATCGGATGAGACGGACTACTTCTTTTCCCGTCCTGCCTTAATGTATATCTATATGGGTCATATGGAAGCTAAACATACTGAGCCCTATGAGCGGAATTTCTACGATGAAAATCGTCTGGAGTTGATCCGTGGCCGTGTAGAATCCATGGATCCGGATTCCGGAAATCTGACCCTGACTGGCGGTCAGCAGGTACCCTTTGACTACGTTGTGATGGCCACAGGCTCAGTGCCCAATCGCTTTGGCTGGCCCGGCCAGGATCTGGACGGTGTTCAAGGTCTCTATTCCATGCAAGACCTGGATAGCCTGGAATACTGGACAAAAGAAGGGATTCACAATGCAGTTATAGTAGGTGGAGGATTGATTGGTATAGAACTGGCGGAGATGCTACATACCCGAGGGATCCCGGCAACCTTTCTAGTGAGGGAAAGTCATTACTGGGGGAACATCCTGCCCGTTGAAGAATCCAATCTGGTCAAACAGCAAATCGATGCCCATCATGTTGGGTTAAAGCTAAATACAGAGCTGAAATCCATTGAATCCGATTCAAATGGCAGAGCCAGCGCCGTCATCACTTCGGATGGAGAGAGCATACCAGCCAACTTCGTAGGACTTACGGCTGGTGTTAGACCCAACATTTCTGTTTCGCATCCTTCTGTGGAAACGGCACGCGGCTATTTAATCGATTATTCATTTCAGACCAGCCATAATAAGGTATTCGCGGCAGGCGATTGCGCCCAGTTTCGCACAAATGAAGGCGCCGGCCCGGTGGAGCAACTATGGTACACCGGGCGGATGCAAGGAGAAGCTCTGGGTTCCATTCTGGGATACAGGATTAAGGAGGAGCATTCCTTAACGTTGCGGGATGATATCCCGGTTGCGGATCAGGTATTTCCGGAAAACACCCCTTACGATCGGGGAATCTGGTTTAATTCAGCCAAGTTCTTTAACCTGGAATATCAGACCTACGGATATGTGCCTGCCAGACTTGATTCGGAGCAAACCTTTTACTGGCAGCATCCGAAAAAGAGTATCGCCTTTCGCATGGTATGGCAGGGAAATCCGGAATCTGGTCAGGTTACCGGATTCAATGTATTCGGATTGCGCTACAGACAGAATGTATGCCAGCAATGGATTGCGGATGGCCGAAGCCCCCGCCATGTAATCGATCATCTCAAGGAGGCCAATTTCGATCCAGAGTTCTTCGAAAAACCGGAGAAGCAAATACGAAAAGCCTTCAAAGAATTTGTCCGCAAGGCCCCGGCAGTCACGGGATGATCACAAGGTCCAAAGGACCGCAAGATTCATTACGGGAGCACTGTTACACGAGATAGCAAGGCGAGCGAGATTCTGGCCGCTCCAAAGAGCGGGCCAGAAAGCGATCAGGACGATCGCCAGGTCCGAAGGACCGCAAACAATTTCGTGGGAGGCGCAATGCACGAGGCATTGCGACGAGCACAACTAGATCGCAGAGTGCGTAGCACTCGCCGCGGGCAGGATGTCCGCAAGGCCCGAAGGGCCGCATAAACTTTCACGGGAGCACTGCTACATGAGGTAGCAAGGCGAGCGAGATTCTGGCCGCTCCAAAGAGCGGGCCAGAAAGCGATCAGGACGATCGCCAGGTCCGAAGGACCGCAATAATTCTCGTGGGAGGCGCAATGCACGAGGCATTGCGACGAGCACAACTAGATCACAGAGTGCGTAGCACTCTGCGCGGACAGGATGTCCGCAAGGCCTGAAGGGCCGCACAAATTTTCACGGGAAGCGCATTACAGGACGTAATGCGCTGAGCGTACCTATATGAACGATTCAGTACCTTTTAAAATATTTCAACCCTATAACCTCATGGCCAGTTTGCTGATAGCAATCAGCCTGGCTGTTCCGGTGCTGGGCCTGGCCGGGTTGCCCGTAGCCCGGGGCGGGCTCTATCTGGTATTATTTCCGGGACTACTCTGTCTTGGCTTCTTTATGATGGCCGCTCAGCGTGCGCTTTCCCGACCGGCTGGAATAGACAACCATGGCATTTACCATAGCAGCGTCACTGGCCGAGGGCTGGCAGGCATTTTGCTTGGAATTGTAATTACGGGTCTCTACGTTGTAATCTATTTTGGAGACCGAATCAGCCTGGGAGACAGCACTCTGCATAGTTTCTTTCAGGAAAGATTGTACAGCCATTTCGATGCCATTAGCCAGGCCTTACGCGGCCAACCCGCCGATAATTGGTTCTTCTACAGTCTAATGTACACTCTAGCTGTATTCGTATTCGGAGTACGGATGATCCTGAAGCACAGGCATTCTCCCTACCAGATCATTCGCACCATATCTGTAGTCATTGTTCAAACCGGATTTGGATTTCTCATCCCGTATCTCCTGGTGGCGCTTCAAAAGCCGGAGTTCTATTTCAGCTACTTCTGGCCTTTGAAGCCCGAGTACCTCTATCCTGGTAAATGGCCGGACCTGGCATCGGGAGCACTCACCACTTTCTTTACCGGAGAAGCTGAACTGTTCACCTACTTTCTGGCCTTTGGCGCCTTTATGACCTTTGTGGCTACACCTGTGCTCACATATTTCTTTGGAAAGCGCTGGTATTGCTCCTGGGTTTGCGGATGCGGAGGACTGGCAAACACTGCAGGTGATCCGTTTCGTCAGCTAAGCGACAAAAGCCTAAAAGCCTGGAAGATCGAACGATGGACCATCCACTCGGTTCTCGTGGCCATAGTCCTGATTACCGGAGTCCTCTGGCTGAATTCCATAACCGAAGGCAGGTTCTTGCCGGGATGGGGAGCTTCCCTTCAGCAAGCATATACATTCTACATTGGCTTAATATTCAGTGGAGTGGTTGGCGTGGGGTTCTATCCACTCCTGGGAACCAGGGTCTGGTGCCGATTCGGCTGTCCCATGGCTGCCATCCTGGGAATCATTCAGAAGTTCTTTTCCAGATTTCGCATTACCACCAATGGAGGGCAATGTATCTCCTGTGGCAACTGCTCCACCTATTGCGAAATGGGCATCGATGTGCGATGGTATGCGCAGCGCGGCCAGAATGTGGTACGAGCATCCTGTGTGGGATGTGGCCTGTGTTCGGCAGTATGCCCGAGAGGTGTACTCAATCTGGAGAACGGAATTGTTACTGCAAGAGTGCCTTCCTGATCATCCAATGCATAGATAATCCAGCCCGGCCCTGAATCCGTTTTTGGCAAGCGCCAATTCGATTACTGGTCGGGCTCCCCTGGCATTTACGTAGACCAGCACAAAAGGATTTCGCCTATCCTGAAACAGCTCTTCCGGGCTACAGACTTTCATTTTACGGGAGCCGGGTAACCTCGCATTTTTTGAGTTATTCTCGTGCCGGGTTGTTTTTTCTACTGGCAAAGTCTCTTCTAGATTCGCAGATCTGGAATCCCCTGGATGAGCCAGAAGAGATGGTTTTATATCTACGAAATAATCTGGCTTCGCTTCCGGAAAATGAGCTTCGAATCTTCTACGGCTCATTCGAGAAGCTCCCCATACAACAAGCGGACGCAGATGAAGTATTTCTTGCAGAGACTCATCTGCGGCGATATAGAACTTTCGCAGATCATGAAAGGAGGATTTGCTGTACCGAGAATCAATGTATGACAATTGATCTTCGCTGCATCTGTATTGCAACAGAGCACCGGGCAGTTTTTCCATTCTCAGGCCTGCCTGCATTATTCTAAGAAACAGATCGTAGTCTTCCGGGAAGGGCCCCTTTCTATAGCCGCCCAGATCCTGCAGGACTTTCACTGGAAGTGCCAGAGTGGGATGCTGAAATGGGCATTCCACATATCGATTTACATAAAAATCCTTCGCTGTCAGAACACCGTTTTGCCAGGCGAAGTAGGCTTCCCGACCGGCACCAACAAAGCCGATGGGCTGCACCTGGCAGCAAGAAATATCCACTCTGGCTAGATGTTCCACCTGCTTTCGCAACCTGGAAGGCTCCATCACATCGTCTGCATCCATGCGAATATAATAACTACTGCGAGCTTCCGAAATACCCTGATTCAATGCATCCACCAGTCCCTGGCCGTTAGCCTGAACCAATCGAATACTTGTATCGGAGTTGCTATCTCTTGAGGCCCTATCAACAATGGATGAACCATCATCGCTGGAATGATCATCGATAAAGATAACTTCAAAAGAGGAAAGATCCTGATTTAGAATCGACTGAAGACAGGCAGACAGAGTGCCGGATGCATTTCGAAAAGGAATGATTACACTTGCAGAAGGTTTCAGACCGCCCCAGCCTGCGACTGGCTACTCAAATGGCGAGAACTTTATGCCATAGGCAATGTAATTGCTGCCGCAAGTACGAGGACAGAAAGTGCCGTAGATGCCGCTGCGATGGTGCAGACGAATAAAGGCCCTGGGCTCATAGGCATCCATGGGAAGTCCAAATTCCACCTCAAATACAAGGTAGTTCAAAAGATTCTGAGAGTATTCCGATTCCCCATCGATTCCATAAAAGCTTCGCGGATTTTCCAGGTCCGGATTCCTGGTAGCCAGGGACAATCCTTCGCCCACTGCAAAACTAACTGGCACCCCGGAGAAATCCAGACTGTCGCCTACCCGGGCCATCAGGACTGCATTGAACTCTAGATGTTTCTGAGCACCTGAATGATGGACCACCTGGCCCTCCCATTCTGTGGGCAGGCCAAAAAAATCTACAGATGCAGGGGCGGATACAGCACCGGTGAAGATATAGCTGGGCTGATATTCCGTATCACCTTTTAGCATGATGTTGCCCAGAGTCGTTCCGGTAAACTGCCCCCGATAGAAAGTAAAATCCAGGCCTCTGGCTTCCTCCACGGCACCCAGGGCTGCAGAACTCAGAAATGCCAGAAACAAGATAATGCCCCGTACCATGTACCTTAGACGAATCCAGCCACCGGAGGTTTCACCAACGTTCAATTTTTTAAAGCTATAGAAATGCTTTTGGACCGGGCCAGATTCTAGTCCACGACCAGGCGGGGAATTCCGGGCTCTATGCGAGTGACGATTTCATAGTTGATCGTGCCTGCCAGATCGGCCAGTTCATCTGCTGTCACTGTCTCCGAACCATCCTGTCCGATCAAAGTGGCAACGTCACCCACTGCGCATCCAGGAATGGAGGTCACATCCACCATAATCATATTCATACATACCCGGCCCAGAAGTGGCGCCCGACGGCCACGAATCAAGACATGAGAACGATTGGAAAGGCTGCGATCATATCCTTCATAGTACCCAACCGGCAGCACTGCGATGGTGGTGGGCGCCGTGGTACGATGGGTGCAGCCATACCCCACATCCACGCCTTCCCCCACTCGATTGATGTGCACGATACGAGTTCTCCAGGATAGAGCCGGTCGAAATTCTGGCATTTCTGCAAATATGGTACGAGCGCTAAGTCTGGTGGAACTGGAAGGCCAGAAACCATACAGTGAAATGCCCACTCGAATCCAGTCCTGACGGGATTCAGGCAAAATCAGGGCCGGTGCGCTGGCTGCACTGTGACAGATCAGTTCACCCGAAAAACCAGATTGCTGAAAAATGGCCCGGGCCCTTTCCATGGCAGCTGCAAATCTGGAGTATTGTAACCTGCCATAGCCCTGGTCCATCACATCCTCGACGTTGGCAAAATGAGTCATTAATCCACGCCAGGGAAGTTCCGGGGTCTCAGACAGGTATTGAAATAGTTCATCCAGATAGGCATCGTGAGCGCCCAGGCGGCTCATTCCGGTATCGACCTTGATGTGGAATGGCAGATTCGGTCTACGAGCCTGGAGCGCCCGAACATCGTCCACCGTGGAAAGCACGATATGGAACTGGTCTTCGGATTCAGGAATCTCTGAGTACTGTTGATCATCGTTACGACCCATGATCAACACAGGACCTGAGAATCCCAGATTTCGTAACTGAAGTCCTTCGAAAATGGCATTTACAGCCAATCCCCGCACATCTCCTCTCTCATAGAGAGGTAGCAAAATCTCAACCATCTGCTGTAGGCCGTGACCATAACCATTGGATTTGATAACAGCGTAGAAATCGCTATCGGGAGCGGCCGCTCTGTAGTTCAAGACGGACTGCTCAATGGAGCTTCTGCTGATCTCCAGCCAGGTATTCATAGGGCCAGCCAAAAAAACAGACTTGCCCTGTATACCGGTTTGCTGAGCATGGAGGATTCTTATGGTATTTCACCTTTTTCTGGCCTCCCCGCGGGCCAGAAATCGATCAGGACGATCGCCAGGTCCGAAGGACCGCAATATTTGCTACGGGAGCAATGCACGAGGCATCGCGACGAGCACAGCTGAAAAAGAACGCGGAGCGTTCTTGGTGATCAGGATGATCACAGGGTCCGAAGGACCGCAATATTTGCTACGGGAGCAATGCTGCACGAGGTAGTATTGCGAGCGAGATTCTGGCCGCTCGGGAGAGCGGGCCAGAAAGCGATCAGGACGATCGCCAGGTCCGAAGGACCGCAAAATTTACTACGGGAGCAATGCGACACGAGGTAGTATTGCGAGCGTACCTCTAAAGGAGCCGGACAGTGAAGAAGCTGAAGACCAGACTATCCGTTCGAAAGCGACTGCAAAAGAAACGTGAAGCAAGAGCGCTGCGCAGCAAGGCCAAACAGGCCCATCGCCGAGGCACTGGATACAAAGACCTGGAAGATGCTGAGTGATGAAGCCTATTGCAGGCCTTCCACTTCGCAATCATTTCATCCCCGCAGAACGAAGAGACTCCGCATTGCTGGTCATTATGCATGGCCTGGGCGATCGTATGGAGTCTTTTTTCGATTTCCCGGAAATGCTTCTGGGAAGCAAGATCTCCTATCTATTTCTAAACGCTCCTGATCCTTACGTGGTAGGCTGGAAGTGGTACGATCTGGATGGCCAGCAAGAGACTGGCCTGAAAAACTCCAGGAGCCTATTAGACCAAACCCTCCAATACTTACGAAAGCACCAGGGCATTGCACCGGAGAGTATAGTGCTTTCTGGATTCAGCCAGGGCGCTGTTGTCAGCCTTTACACAGGGATTCGGAGTGAATTGCCACTTGCAGGTATTGGAGCTCTGTCAGGTTATCTGTTCGGCGGCGTGGACGATGCCACAGAGGCAAGCAAGGAAACGCCCATCTTCATGACCCATGGATTATACGATGAAGTGCTACCCTATGAGCGATCCGAAGGTCATGGCCAGTTGCTTTCGGAGGCCGGTTACAAACTGGACTGGAGGGAGTATCCCATGGGGCATCAGATTTGCCAGGAAGAAATGCAGGATTTCGCACACTGGTTGAGCGCTATTGCTGGCTGATTTTAACACTTCCATCCGAGCCTCTCAAACTAACTTTGCAAAAGCGCTTTCAGGTCATTGAGCCAGAGAAGCAAAGTTAATAAAACAACCCATAGAAACGACAATCGAAACATCCAGTTCTTTCGCAGAAATGCCAGAAATACCATGGCAGGCGCAAATAGGCGTACTATATTTGCAAAGGTTAGCCAGTACTCCTGGGCGCTGGCCATAGAGATAAGTGCAAGATTCAACCAGAGGCCAGGAAGCACAAATCTATGTTCCATCCAGGAGCCCTTACCCTTCCAGCAGCGAATAAATAGCAACAGGGCAAGAATGGTCAGCCAGAGGATTCCAGGCAATAGAAGGCCGCGACCGCTAATTAGTGCAGGCCGGGTCTGAATAAAATCCAGGACTCCCGAAAACGGGATGTTCATTTTGCCGCCAGCCCCATCGCCGGAGAAAAAGCCAGCCCATAGATACCAGGCAAAGGCAATGGCTCCAGAAAGCAGCAGTGCTACGATTACTGGCCAGCGAAGCACCACACTAAAATCTCTTTCAAGAATCGAACCTATTTTCGCAGCCCCACTTTTTCCAGATCCAATAGCCCGGAAAATTTTAGTAAAAGCAGCCACCGATAATCCAGCACCAAAAGCCAGACCCACAATAAACATTGTTTCTTTACTTAGAAATCCCAGGATCAAAAGGAAAGCGCTGGCTCCATAAACTAACAGTGGGCTTTTTCGCATCATCCCTGACTGGCCAGAAATCCTGCCGGAACCTTTCTGAAGCAACAGAAGAATCGCAACCAGAGATGCAGAAAGGGCCAGAGGCTCGGCCAGATTCAACCCAAAGGAAAGCAGGCTTACAGGATTCAAAGCGAACAGCCATCCTGCTCGCGGACGAGCCGAAAAGAGCATAGAGGATGCACATAGATGAACAAGGAGCAAAAGAAGAGGCATCCCCAGCATCAGCGCGCGGGAGCCCAGACCAAAGAGCCAGCCAGTAACCAGCGGAAATCCAATACGAGGAAGTCGAAAGCCCATGCTATCCACTACCAGAACGTCTGAATTCGTTTTTGAGTCTTTCAGTTCAGAAAGAGAAACAAGTGTATAGTCGCTGTAGATCGCAGCAGCTACGTAGTAGTAGAATTGGCCATCGTATCCTCCTGTGGAAAAGACAGGAGCCCCTTCCGGGATCACAGAAGAGTTCAAACCAGAAAAGCAAACATCATCTACAATACAACCAAACCCAATTAAGGATCCGGGCCCACCAAAGCGGGCGGAACGCAAAGCTGCATAAGATAGGAAAATCGATGCTACAATGAGAAGGAATAGATATTTATTTCGAAACACCCAGTGATTCATACGGAGTCGTTCTTCCATGCTGATCCACGCGAAAATGGGTACCGCAGGCCGGGCAACCGTAAAGTCCGGCTCCCTGAATCTGGAGTTTTCTTGCGCAATCCGGGCAACGAGCCGTGGGCCCTGCATCTGCCTGGGAGCTTTCCACAACCTGCTCATCAGAACTGCAAAGAGCTATTCCATCATGGAAATTCCATCCGCAATATTGAAGGGCCACTCTACAATCTGAATTCAAATCCAGGATGGCCAGCTGGCTGCCTGCTTTTTCCACTCTATCTTTCAGCAAACAGGCAGAAGCAAAGTCCACGGAAAAAAGAGAAGATCCATCCGCTCTGTAGCGAATGTGCGGCCTGGATCCAATTTCTTCCATTACGGATTCTACCATGGGCCGATCCAGTGTGCCTTTCAGTATAAAATGTACGGTCTGGTTCATAACTTGTTTGCTATCTGCGAGTCTAAATGGTTTTGAGTCCTACATGGAGCCTGTATCTCGTCTGAGATTGATTCTGGGCTGGAGTCTGGAAGTATTGCTGCTTCTTCTGCAGCTTATCTTCGTCTTTTTGCCCTTTCCACTGCCTTCTTACAGAAGAGGAAGGCGTGGTACTGTTATCATCGTCACAGATATACTGACCTCGCCACTGTTTTATTTTCTCCTGGCCAGCAGGCTAAAAAAAAATGGTTACAGTGTTTTCGTTCATTCCTGCTACAATCCGCTAAAAGGATTTCGCGTCCATGCACGAACGCTATCGGCCAACCTGGAGAAATGGAATGTCCATCGAGCAACTCTGCTCTGCCACGGCTCCGGAGGGCTTACCTCTCTTGGATTACCTGATCCCGGGCGCCAGAGGATCCATAACCTGGTCACCCTGGGTGCGCCCTTCCATGGAACCACTCTTCTAAACTGGCTTCCATTCATTCCTGCATTTCATGATCTAACTCCTGGAAGTGAATACCTGCTCATCAATCGAATGAATGCACTTCTATTTCCATCCTTCTCTCCTTTTGTTCCCTGGAAAGATGAATGGATTGTTCCATCCGGCCTTGCCCGATTCGGCCAGGGACGGGACCTGATCTTGGACTGGCCTGGACGATTAAATCTTCTTTTCAGTGCCGATGTAGGCGATACCGTAATGGAGCATCTGAATCGAGAATATCCCTATCCAGTGACCGCAGCTCATATGGCGCAACAGACCCCGGAACCGGAAGGTGCAGTTCCCAGATCCGCTCCAGTACGCCCCACTCAGGTGCAAAGTGCTGGAGCCCGGGTCGCAAAGAAATCGGCTACGAAGAAGACAGTCCAGAAGAAAGCGACCAAAAAGAAGAAGAGATAATCGCTGAATCACGAAAGCCAGAATTCTTTGGGTGCAAAGAAAGACCATGGGGCCGAAACAACTGGCCTGTTGCACACATGAAATATTGTGATTGCTACGCGCCCCAGAGAGAAGCTGGCTCGTTCCACTATAGAACAGCTTTCAGACCTGGAACTCTGGATGCTCATTCTGGGCCGCGGAAGCAGAAATCGAAAACTGGAGCCCCTGGCGCAATCGGTTATGGATTTGCTGGACCGATCCCGGTCCCCCACCCTGCAGGATTTAACTTCACTGAACGGGATCCACACCATCCGGGCCGGAATGATCCAGGCAACTCTGGAGCTTGGTCGCCGACGATATGCCAGAAATGGTCATCCAATTACCGGGCCGGAGGAAGCCTTTCAAATCCTTCGCTCATTGGGAGATCGCAAACAGGAGCATTTTCTCTGTCTCAGCCTGAACGGCGCAGGGGATTTAATTCAATTGCATACGATAACAATTGGCCTTGTAAATCGAACATTGATTCATCCCAGAGAAGTATTCGCTCCTGCCATGGAAGACCGGGCCGCCTCCATTCTGGTAGCTCATAACCATCCATCCGGCAACCTGGAACCCAGCCAGGAAGACAGAGACATTACCAGACGATTACAGGAGGCAGGAGATCTTCTGGGAATTCCAGTGCTGGATCATATCGTTTTTCACTCCAGAGACTTTCGAAGCATCCTTTGCGCTTAGACATAAACAGGGCCCATTCTGGCCGTTGTCGTTGGTAATAATTCTTGAAAGAATAGAACTCTTATAGTGACACAGAAGGTTTGCCCTCCTGAACCACCCGACAAAATCTGGTCATAGATTATGCGAGCCACCGTACTTTCTGTCCTTCTTTTGAGCACTCTGGCGCTGGCGAATTGTGCCACATCCAGTGCTGGAATTGCCACTTCCAACATTCCTCTTACTGGCAAGAATTACCGAATCGTAGGTAACGGTCAGTCACAGGTGGACTGGTGGAGCGTGGATATCGGGGTTCTTGGCCTGCCTCTGCAGGAACCACCCATTGACAAAGCTGTACAGGAATTGATCCAGGCCCACAATGGAGATGCTCTTATCAACCTGAGATACAGCACCGATCGATTTATTTTCCTGTTTATGACCAGGCATCGGTTCACTTTAAAGGCGGACGTAGTCAAAGTTCAAAACTGATGTCAGTCAGGTCTTACAATCAGGCCCTTGCTCCGGTGCTCCTATCGGCTTGCATCCTTTTCGGCAATTGCTTTCCAGGAGGAATGTCCGAGGAAGGCGGATTCGTAGATCATGCCGGCTGGATTCCGGAAGCCACATTGACGAACAATGCTCCCTATGACTTTGTCTGTCCGGATCCAGAAGAAGTGAAGCGCCGTCAATCCCTGAAAGAAGAAGGACTGCCAGTACCGGGTGAGCCCCCTGTAAGATACGTTTCGCCCGAAGAATACACAGGTGGATGCGAACAGACTGCCAGCACCTCCGTCTATTATTTGTTCCATCTCTTTCCCGCCACTCCTCCCATGGATGCACACTATGCCCTGGGCCTGGCTGTACAGAAACTGGAAGGCGATACAATGATAAATATCAAAACCTGGCATGAAACCCATTATTATTCCATTTTGGGGCATGTCCGATTATTCAAAGTAAAAGGACATGTGATTCGCTTTAAGAAGAGGCCAGAAAAATGAAACGAGTATGGACCATACTTGCACTGGCCTGCATTACCTTCGTAGCTGCTTGTCCGGAAAACACTACGGTTCCGGAAGATGAGGCATGGAGTCAGATTTACGCTGCCATCGACTACAAAGCCCGAGAATGCGGTAATCAACCCAACTATATTTTGATCGTTCCCCGGGAACCTTCGCAGTACGGAGTGGAGCTCTGTTCCCTTACCATTCTTCGACAGGAATGTCCCTTCAATGATTATCCGATTTTCTGTGTGGAAATGTACGAAATTGACCTACCGGGGATAGGCCCCTGAGATGAAAGCGACTCGCAGGATACTTCCGGCCAGATTCGCAGCTCAGCCTGATGCGAAGAGCAAAGGACCGTTCTGGAAGCGGTCCCCTGGTGGCTTTCGCATCGCCCTGCTGAGTATTGCACTATTTCTTCCTTCCTTACTATCTGCCTTTGAAGTACAGGTCCGGGTTTATGATCCAGTAAGTCGTAAGCCTGTACCGGATGCGCAGGTAATCGTCAAAGAAACCGGGCAGCAAACCTACACGGACGGTCGGGGGATGGCTACCCTGGAAGTGCCGGAACCGGGCTTTTATACCGTACGAGCCATATTGCCCGATGGAAACCTTGTCCAGCCAAGACTGCAGGTCCAGGGAGCCGGGCAGACACTTACAATCTTCACATCAGAGCCAGAGAGCCAGCCAGAGCCTTCCGGCCCGGAAACCCAGGTTGTGGAAGATGAAGGCATTGTAGTCCGTGGCCGGAGAGATAAACAAAACCTCTCCAGATACAACGTCAGACTGGATGAGGTGCGAAGACTTCCGGGCCAGTTCGGAGAGGCTCTTCGAGGCATCGAATCCCTGCCAGGCGTAAATGCACCACCGTTCGGCAATGGAGACATTGTATTGCGAGGTGCCAATGAAAACGCAAATACATACCTTTTAGATGAACTTCCTCTAGGCTATCCATTTCATCTGCTGGGTCTGAACTCAGTAGTTCAGAACAATATCATCAATAGCATTGATGTGTATTCCGGTTCTTATCCGGTTAAGTACGGAGATGCCACAGGTGGAGTCATTTCCATTGATACCATCGATTCGGTGGAAAAATTTGGCGGTCATACAACCTTTTCTCTCTGGTCTGCCAGCGTTCTGCTCAAAGCCCCAATAGGAGAGAAAGGAGAGGATGGATACTGGGTGGCCGGTGTTCGCGGCTCCTATCTGGACAAAACTCTGGGCAACCTGGTCCCGTCTGGATATACTCTTATTCCTCGCTATCAAGATGCACAGTTCAAACTTCGCTACAATCTAACCAACAGGCAGAGCCTGTACTTCTACGTTCTGGGAGCAAAAGACACTTTAATTGCATCTGTGGATAATCGTCCTACCTGGGATCCTACCACAGAAATCAGTCCGACTCTGTTCGGAGCAAGCATTGCTCTGGACCGTGTTTTTCACACAGAGGCTATTCGACATATATGGCAGCCAAATGCGAAGTTTCAGCTCAAGACTACTCTTCTAAATCATAACAACATCGCCTATACAGATGGAACTCTTGGAATCATAGATGCGAAGCAAAACCTGGAAAACGGTTATGCAGCCCTTCGAACCGAAGCCTTTATGGAGCTCTGGAAAGAACATGCATTTCTGGATGTTGGTCTGGAGGCTCGCCGATTTCGCTACGTATTCGAAGGCACCACGGTTCAGCAGGTAGATGTTCTGGATCAGAATCCGGACCTTTTTGACACAACCGACCCTGACTTCTCGGTGGTACCGGTAGATGATAGAAACTTCGCAAGCTTCAACAGTGGGTATGCAATGCTCACCTTACGAGGCTGGTGGATCGAGTTCAAGCCTGGAGTTCGAGTGGATTATTTCGGTCCCACAAAGCAACGGGTCACAGATCCAAGAGGTACATTGTCACTGCAGCTTCCTACAGAAACCACATTTACAGCCGGCGGAGGCATCTATCATCGAGTTCCTGATCCAGAGCAATACAGTCCCACCTCGGGCAATCCCAGACTGAAGCTGGAACAGGCGGATCATGCTGCCCTGGGTGTAGAGCAGGTTCTGGGAAACTGGATAATCAAGCTGGAGGGCTTTCGCCAGGTATATAGAGATATTGTAATTTCAGATCCTTATGCCAGGCTTGCCTTTCGAGAAAATCCAGATCCCTACACTCAGTATGAAACTCCAATACTCGTAAACACTCCGGCCTACTATTCCAATAGCGGCTATGGCTATTCAGAAGGTATAGAATTCTACATTAAGCGCAGTAAACCGCCCAATGAATCAGGCTGGTATGGATGGATTTCCTATACCTATTCCAGAAGCTTTCGAGACGACAATCGTTTCCGGCCCAGTCCATTTGCGCCCTCCACTCAGTACACGGCCGATGAGCTTCGCCTTTTGCAGCAGTATGATAACACAGATGCCATTTATGCAGATTTCGACCGAACTCATATTATTAATGTAATCCTGGGCTATAAGATCAATCCGGAATGGCAGGTTGGAATTAAATGGCGCTACGCCACCTCCAGGCCATTCACTGAGATCATTGGCGATGATGGGGCCCAGCAGAATAACGACGGCAGACCCATTTTTGATCCTGTATATTCTCCCTTCGAAAACACATTGCGGTTGAAGCCCTACCATCGTCTTGACATTCGCATTGATCGATTCTTTAACTATGAATGGGGCTTTGGTAACGTTTTCATTGAAGCGCTAAATATCTATCTCAGGGACAATCCAGGAGCTTATTCATTTGATGATAGCCAGCCATTTTCAAAAGCCAATCCATCTGTCACTCCAGAGTTCGGGAATCTGGTTGTGCCTACATCCAACGAAGCCGGTCTTCGCATTCCTCTGATTAATTTCGGCGTGGAGGTGCAGTTCTAATGCCAGTCTATTTTTCCTGCGAAATACTCATTCGCAGCCAGAAACTACTGGTCATTTCTCTGTTCGCTCTGGGGATATTCTCGGGCTGTGAAACAGATTCTTTTGACGATGTGCCAGACACGGAAGAAACGGCCTCATTTTATTTGCTGCTGACGGCCCCCACCAGGGAATCGGCTCTTGCAAAATGCATTGAAGCAGAAACCATCGCACTTTCCTGCACCAATGATGGTGGCCGGCAAACCCAGTACATAAATGCTGTAGATAGCACCTACAATCCGGACAGCACATCCACGGATGCAACCGCATTATGCAATTCCGAAATCGATGCTGCAGTATTCAACTCGCCTACAATATTCACTTATGGAGCCCGGTACTGTCATTTTGAATGTAACCGACAGTACTGGCAGGCAACCAGAAATAGCTCCCTGTGCAACTCCGCTGGCACATCTGCGGCCATTATTGATCATCAGCAATGCGGCCCCTCAAACTGGCGAAACGAATGCCAGAGCGAAACATTTAAGACCTGTCTTATCGATTGTTTCATCGATGGAACAGATACCTACTTCCTGCCCCAGGGCTACTAAATCAAAAAAACTCTTCCCGGCGGGCTCGAGCCTATGCAGTTTAACCCTATGAAACGAACTTCCTTCACCGCCCTACTTCTAGCAGGCATCCTGGCAGGGACTCTCGGATGCACCGAAACCGAGCAGAGTGGCAGCGATGGCATTCCTGAAGCCAGTATCCGGGCTGCAGCTCTAAACGAAAAAGTCACTGTTTCGATCACCATTCCAGAGGACCATCATGCCTATCTGAACCGGGGGCCGCATGAAAACCTGATACCGGTGGACTTTGACTGGAAACCAGCCCTGGAATCCGGAAAAATTCTTAAAGAGCCCGAACTTGAATCGTCTCCGGAAGGAGAAAAGGAAAAAGAAACAGGCGCTGCGGTATTGCGAGGCACCGGAGAATTTGTTTTTACTGGAATCAGCCCTGCCGCGGATACATCCCTGCGAGTTAGAACACAGATATGCAATGAAATCACCGGGATGTGCTTTCGTCCAGCCTGGCAGACGATAACCATTCAGTAAGGATTGGATATCGGAATGGAGAATCGGTTTCGCACAATACTTCTAGCTTCCATAGTTGCCAGCCTCCTGGTGGGGGCTGCCGGAAGTTTTCTATTTCTGTACTTCCAGGACGGTCTGGGAGCCAATGCAGAAAGCCAGACTGACCAGACTCCACCTGAGTCAGATATAGCTTCCATAGAACATGGAAACCTTGTAGTGCACAGAAATCCGGCAGAAGCCTTTAGAATAGCCCGGCAAAAGAATCGACCGGTATTTCTGGATTTCTATGCAGACTGGTGCGCCAACTGTGTTAAGTTCCAGAGCCGCATGCTGGAAGATAAGGCGTTGAACCAGGCACTGAAGAACTCTGTAATCCTCAAAGTGGTGGATACAGACGTGGCTTTTGACCATTACTCCAGGGAGGGACGATTTTCCGAGCTAAATGAATCCCTTCCGCTGTTTGCCGTACTGAACTCAAGAAATGAACTCATCTGGAAAGGCCAGGATTATCTGGACACAGCGGCCATGATCCAGGCTCTCAAGCAGGCAGGACTGTAAGAGCCTTTTCGCCGTAAAGAAAGGGCCTTCGGATCAACGAAACTCATCCATAAGCATTCGAAGCCTTGCTTTTTCTGGCTGGTGCCGCAGCTTCAACGAAATCCAAATTGGCGGCAAGAACACTTCATATCTCGACGTCCAGAGCTTAAATCCAACAACGAAAACCGAAGCGAACCGCCATTCGAATCCGCGGTTCAAACCTGCAGCCGATCCAGCAGGTTTAATCTACCCCTTTCCGAATCAGTGGATAAGCATCCAT
This sequence comes from Leptospiraceae bacterium, assembly GCA_040217195.1. Taxonomy (GTDB): domain Bacteria; phylum Spirochaetota; class Leptospiria; order Leptospirales; family Leptonemataceae; genus UBA3465. The sequence goes on from JAVJNR010000009.1 coordinate 166,937, forward strand.
GGCAACAGAAAGAACCGGATTATAGCATTGCAACGACATATGACTCCCGTCTGCAAAGGTATTGCAATGGAAAGGATCCCCATCTGTAAGATCGATTAACATCTCACCTTTAAGTCTCTGATCCATTCGACGATTCCAGATTCTGGTGTTTTCCTGAATCAATTCATCCTTGTCGAGAATAGACTGCATGGGCCTGGATACCGGAGGTCGCAGAAATACCAGAGGGGCTTCAGCAGCCCGGGATCGCTCAATGAGCTGGTCCAGAAAATGCCACTGCCTTTCCGACAATTCATAGTTTCCATAAATCCAGCGCACAGTCATGGCTGAAGTAGCCGCAAGATTCGCATAGTCCCTCTCATAATAATCAGGTCTGGGAATCAGAGACATGCCCCCTCCTCGATTCTGGCGTTGAAAGGTATCCATGTTCTCGATGGCGATAAGGAACTTATCTCCGGGATCGGCCAGACGCTCAAAAGCTTTATCCAGGTGTGGACGAAAACGATACCCTGCGAATAGATTCTTGGCCAGAAACTGACTAACTTCATCCGCAGTAAAACCTCGATCTCCGGACAATAAATAAAAGTTATTCAAAACATAGGAGAAATCAAAGCTATAAGCCAGGTTGGATTTTACAAAACCGGGAGAGTTTTCGTTGAACTGAAATGGATCTGATTCTACGATTACGTAATCGGGCTTCACTCCGGTGGCCAGAACTTCCTGAAGCATATAATCGAAATAGGCAGGCGAACTTACCGGAGCTGAGAAGTTAAACATTTCCCAGTTCGGATAAGCATGCTTGAAATTTTCGTAATTGAAATAGAGCAAACGAGAACTGCCCAGAACTACCAGGATTCGCTTCCCGGAATGGACAGAACAGGGTCCGGTGACATCTTCCAGGCATTTCCCTTCTTCATCCGCCGGCGGAAGCTTGCGAAGCCGATCAAACTCCTTCAACTCATCTAAAAGCTCGGGCTTATAGTCGTAGTAGATATAGGTTGCGTCGTCCTGGGTATATCTTTTTACCGAATCCAGACACATCAATTTATCCACGGCAAAAAATGAGAGGAAAAGGGCCACAGGAAAGATAAGAAATCGGCGGCTTTCAGGCATAGTGTGCCTCCTTGCGCATTATGCGCAGTGTAAACAGAATACTCCAGATACAGAGAATAAACATCAGCCAGGCATGCACGCTGTACATGGCCAGAAGATCACGAAACAGACCGGAGAAGATAAGATTTCCGAATCCGGAAAAAGCGATAAGACCAATCATCCACTTTTCTTCATTAACTAACGCTTCGGAACCGAATAGACGGAAGGAAAGTGGTAGTAATAGCAGGCTATAGGCATGAAACCAGCTTACACCGGAGACCAGCAAACTTACAAGAATCAGTGTTTGCACAAAATAGACTCTGGCAAGTCGCTTATCCGGACGCGTGAATTTACGTCTCAGTGCAAATATCAGGGCCATCGAAGATACAGCGGCTATCAGGCTATATACAATTGTCTTGATTGCAGTGCGAAGCCAGAATGCGCCGGATGCACCAAGGTTCTCCAGGGAATGAAATAGCAATGGCAGGCCAGCCACCGCCTGCTTTTCCGGATCGGAGCCGGCCACAAATAGTTTGGAGAAAGCAGCGGATATAGTTTGATTGTTTGCGTACGGTCGCACCACTCCATATTGGCTGTAGGTATTAATCATTAGATCATACCATTCCAGGTGCCACTGAAGATTCATAGACCAGCCTGCATAGATTGCAGGAATCAATAAACAGGCCAGACCGGTAATCACTGCTGCCGCAATGGCGCGAAAGTTTCTGCGGCTCAGCAGATACAATCCCAGGATGGCCGGCATAATCTTGATTACCGCAGCCAGCCCCAGCAATGCTCCTCCAATCCAGGCCAGTCTTCGGGATCCGGTATTCTCTGCCTGCCCTCCAGCAAGATCCGGAGATGCAAGGAGCAAACCTCCGCCGGTCAGAAAGATAAGCAAGAACCCCACATTTGCATTGGCCGAATTCTCAGATAGAAAGGAGGCCACGGGCAGCATACAGAGCAATGCAATGTACCAGAATTTCTCTCGATCCAGGGTTTCATGGTGCCTGCGAAAGAGCACAAAGAAGTACCAGAGCAAAAAGAGCGATGAAATTTGAAATACAATAACCGCTACTTCGTAGCCCACCAGACTCAAGGGCAGTAACAGAAATGCGAAGAAAGGTAAATAAAGATAAGAACCAGCCCCTTTCAGGGATTCCAGATAGGCTCGTCCTTCCGGAGTCATGGAAAATTGAAGCAACTCCACTGGATTATTTACATCAATACCAGGGTCAGCTGAGTCTTCCATGCTACGCAATGCTTCCATATTGTATAGATCGCCGCGGTCAGCCATCCGAACAGAGGCACTGTAATAATCTTCAAAATCGCTGCGAGCGCTACGAAGCTGCAGTAATCCACCATCTGCCTCATCCAGCACACGAAGGCCGGCAATAAACAGAGCCAGAAATGCAATCAAAGACAGATAAACTCCGTAACGCTTACAAAATCCGGAAATCTTTTTTAGTAAATTCACCGTACCTCCGCAAATCACTTTCGTGGACAGGGCAGCGCCGAAATATTGAATCCGGCCATGGGTACAATGCCTGAGATCGGCCCATTCTGGCAAAACCAATTTACAGCATTCAAATGAAGCCACTTTTAGAAATACAAAAAGAGTACAGCTTTTCACTGCCCGATGAGCTCATTGCCCGCTTTCCAGCCCAATTCCGGGATCGTTCTCGACTAATGGTTCTGCCAGAATCCAGCCAGCCAATTCAACACAGGAGCTTCTTTGAGCTGTACCAGTTTCTAAGACCATCAGATATTCTTGTCTGGAACGATACACTGGTGGAGCCAAGACGAGTCATCCTGCAAAGAAAGACCGGAGCAACCATCGAAGCCCTATTTCTTGAGTCCGGCCATGCAGGCTGGAATTGTCTGATTCGAAATGCAGCCAGAATCAAAGAAGATGAAATCCTGATTGAGCCAGAAAGCGGCCAGGGGTTTCGCTTCCGGCGCCAGACCAGTCCAGGCCAGGGAGATACATTTTTTTTAAGGCCGGAGCCAGAAATCCAGATGCACCAATTCTTTCTGTCTTACGGCCAGATGCCCATCCCTCCCTATCTGGGTCGGCCGGAACAGGAGTCGGACCGGCAAAGATACCAGACGATTTTTGCCGGCGATTCAGACCTTACCAGTGCTGCCGCCCCCACCGCTGGTTTGCATTTTTCAGCGGATCTAATTGAAAAACTGAAAGCCAGGGGAATTCGAATAGCAAGCATTCGACTGGCGGTTGGCCTGGGCACTTTCGCACCCCTCACCGAGCAAAATCTAATAAAAAAGGAATTGCATAATGAACGATTCTCCATGCCGGAAGCCACGGCCGAACTGCTGAACCATCCAGAAGGCAGAATCGTTGCCGTGGGAACGACGACCCTTCGTGCCCTGGAAAGCAATGTAAGACAGCATGGAAGGTTCGAACCCGGCAGCTTTGAGACCAGGGCTTTTTTTCATCCGCCGGACCAGATAACATCCATTCAGGGCCTGATCACAAATTTCCATTTACCCGGCTCCAGCCTTCTAATGCTTGTGGCTGCTTTTGCTGGAAAAAACAGAATCCTGAAAGCCTATGAGCAGGCCATCGAAAGGCAGTACCGCTTCTACAGCTACGGCGATGCGATGCTGGTATTTGCTTGACCGTAGGCTGCTTCCAATCTAAGACTCTGGAACCTATGCAGACGTTGGAAGATATCACCAGGGTAGAAATGATACGGGTCCCTCACTTTGAGCTGGATGCATTCCAGAAAAGTGTCCTGGATAATCTATATCTGGAGTTTTTTCTGGAGCAATGTAGAGTACTTGTTACACCGGACCTGAACTATATGACTACAGGCCCTACATCTGCAGGGGAACTGGAACGACTGGAAGAGCTGCTGGCCTCGGAAAATGAAACTCTGGATAAACTGAAATGGTATCTACTGTACGATCTCAGCCTGTATTCAGCTCTTCTGGAAACGAATTCCTATTATATATCCTCCAATGGCCATGTACTGATATCCAGATTCGTTCCTGTAGAAGGAGAGGATCAGCGCTTCGAAGTAAAACTGTACACCATTGCAGCCAATGACCTGCCAGAAAACTACAAAGACAAGCTATACCTGGGTCGAGACTTCTTCTCGTTAAAGACTCTCCGAAGGGAGCACTTTGGATTAAAGCTAATTCGCGGCTCAATTATCGGGCAATTCTATAAGATGCGCGAAAGAGTCAACCAGTACACTCTTCAGGAATACCACAGCGAACTGGACTCCGAGTACATGAAAGAAATCGAAGAGATTTCAGGAGAGTTTGCAGAAGCCAGCGAAAGCATCCTTTCTTCTTTTCCGGTGGACATCTCCACCGATAGCCTGGAAAAACCAGCGCTCATCGAGGCAAACCAGAAGTTTCGTGATCTAAAGCATATTCTAATTGAGATGGAAGAATCTTTACGAGAAATGGAAAGTCGACTCTTTGAGCTGGATCAAACCCGGGCTGTAAGATACGTCACCAAATTCAGAAAAGATATCACAAACTACACGAACTACTTCATCATCAAAGTAAATGGTCGCATCTCCGACGCTGTAAACGGAATCCACATGTAGGTACGCTCGAAAAGCTATCTACTGTAGCTTCTCGAGCGTAAAGCAATAGGCGCAGCTGAGCGCCGACCAGGTCTTAGAAACGATTAATCTACCCGGCGAGCCAACCCTGGCTCACCTGGTAGGGCCCGGGCTGTAGCTTGCTTCAGGCTGATTTCAACAAACCTTCTCGCCGCAGCAATGCATCTGGATCCGGGTCCCGCCCCCTGAAGTTACGGTATAGCTCGGCCGGGTCCTGGGTATTTCCTTTTTCCAGGATGAATCCACGAAACCTATCTGCACTTTCACGATCAAACAGACCCTTTTCTTCAAACAACTCGAATGCATCCGCTTCGAGAATCTCAGCCCATTTGTAGGAATAATATCCGGCGGAGTAGCCTCCTGCGAAGATATGACCGAAGCCAGTGGCAAAGCAGGTCCGGGGTGCATCGTCCACCAGACTGGTTTTCTCTGTGGCCTTCCTTTCGAACTGTTCCACATCTTTGATTTCATCTGCAGATGCAGTGTGAAATGCCATATCCAGAGTGGCATAGTTCAATTGGGTCATGAATCCCCAACCGGCACGAAATGTTTCAGAGGCCTGCATTTTTTCGACCAGGTCGGCAGGTATTTTTTCTCCGGATTCGTAGTGCGCGGCAAATAGGTCCAGACCCTCCTTCTTTCGAACCCAGTTTTCCATGAACTGACTTGGTAACTCCACAAAATCCCAGTATACGTTTGTGCCTGCCAGGCTGCTGTAGGTGCAGCGAGACAGCAAACCATGCAATGCATGGCCGAACTCATGGAAAAGCGTCCTGACTTCATCATAGGAAAGCAGGGATGGACGGTCCTTGCCAGGTTTGGTAAAATTGCATACAATCCCTATGTGTGGACGTCGCACCTTGTTGCGAAAGAGCCCCTGCTCCTGAAAGGAAGTCATCCAGGCTCCGCTTTTCTTGGTTTCCCGCGGGAATAGATCTACGTAGAACAATCCCACATCCTGGCCGGCCCCATCGCTCACCTGGTAGACCTGCACCTCTGGATGATAGACCTGGATACCTTCCTGGAGTTTAAATTTAAGCCCGTACAGTTTTTCCGCGGTGGAGAATAAACCATCCATCACCCGATTCAGAGGGAAGTATGGCCGTAGCTCTTCAGAATCGAATTTATGGATTTTCTGTTTTAGCTTTTCAGACAGAAAACGTATATCATACGGCTCCACCGATTCATAGCCCAGTTCGCCGGCGAATTCCTCCAGCTCCTTTTGCTCCTTCTTCGCAGCCGGCAGACTTGCCTCAACCAGTCGATCCAGAAAGGATATCACATTCTGCGGACTTCTTGCCATCCTCTTTTCTAGTATGTATTCTGCATGGTTGGAGTAACCCAGCAGCCTGGAACGCTTTTCCCGTAGTCGCAGAATATCCAGAACCACCGGCCGATTATCGGTATCTTCCGGCTGACCGTAATCAGATGCGAACTCCCCCATACCCCGGCTTCGAAATGCAAGATACATCTGCTTTCGCAGCTCACGACTTTCTGCATAGGTCATAAATGGCATGAAATCAGGGAACTGAAGTGTATAGATCCAGCCTTCCTTGCCTTCACTGGCAGCGTTGGCCGCTCCCTGCTCCACTGCCATTTCTGGCAGGCCGGCCAGATCCTTCTTATCTGTGATATGAAGCTTAAAGTGATTGGTGGCCTTTAGCAAATTCTCCGAGAACCTGGGAGCCAATGCTGCCAGCTCTTGATCGATGGAGCGAAGTTCGTCTCGCCTGGGCTCTGGCAGAGACGCTCCGTTTCGAACAAAGTCCTGGTGAGTCTCTTCCAGAAGGCGAGACTGCTCCGCATTATCCACGCCTTTTCGCGATTCATACACAGACTTGATTCGCTTAAACAAATCCTGATTCAACGTTACATCGCTAGAAAACCCCGCAAGAAACTTGGACACCTCGCCGGCAATCTTCTGTATTCCTTCGGTGGCATGGGCGCTAAATAGAACATAATAAATGGAAGCCACATGACTGAGCTCTTCAGAGGAAGTTTCCAGGGCCTCGATTGTATTTTGAAAGTCTGGTTCTTCCGCGGATTGAACAATGGAGTTCACGTTTTGCTCCGCTTCTTTTTTGAAGTGCTCCAGCGCCGGCAGAAAGTGTTCAGCCTGCACCTCTTCAAATGGAATGGTTTCGGAGGGTCCGGTCTTTTTTTCGATCAATGGATTGTAGTTTTGCGACATTTCCTTCAATAAAGTCTTCAGGCCACCCTCCAGGCAACCATTTCCATTCTGAAGCATGATCCTTTCAAGTAAGACGCTTGCCTGTACGCTTTAAAGGCATTATGCTTGAGGCAGGGCAGTGCTGCATTTGCCGGGCCATGGAATTACTGAAGGTCTGATATACGGCTCAGCTCGAGCTAAAAATGTAGCAGAATCCATGGATTCCTGCGCCAAAAGGGGTGATTTTCACCCTCCGAAAAGCTCCAGATCGATGAATTAGAAGTTAGTGGCAGCCCCCGACCACCGCCTGGCGAATTAGCTACATTTTTTGGCCCGGGATAGCCGTTCGAGGTTTTTTGCGCGAAGGTACGGAACTTGCATTTTTAATCCGGGCTACAGGGGAATACGAGGGATTCGACTTTCATTGGCACCGACAATGGCAATCGGGGCTGCAATGAGCGACGTTAGTCAGAATTCTCCCTTGTAATCACAGGCCCCATGATATAGAAAAGGATCGGAACTCTATGATGTTAAAGAACTATGCAACCGGAGCTTTTTTTGATGAAATGTTCGCCGCGGATGGAGAACCGCGACCCGGATATTTTCCTTTGAGAGATCAGATTCAATCCATGACAGAGAAAGAACTGCAGCATAGAAAGGATGAAGCAGAGCAGGCCCTGATCTCACTGGGAATTACATTTCGTGTATACGGAGATGCCAAAGCAGAAGAAAGAATCATTCCATTTGATATTATTCCACGGGTGATCACGCGAAAGGACTGGGACCCCCTGGAAAAAGGCTTAAAGCAACGAACCACGGCCCTGAATGAATTTCTCAAAGATATTTATGGTGCCAAAAGGATCCTGGAAGATGGTGTCGTGGATCCGGATTATGTGTATTCAAGCCCCAGCTACCTCAAACAGCTAGAAGGGTTTCGACCTCCCAGAGATATCTGGATTCATGTAGGTGGTACCGACCTGGTAAGGGATGCAGAAGGCACGTTTCGAGTCCTGGAGGACAATGTTCGATGCCCATCAGGTGTTTCCTATGTCCTGGAAAACAGAGAAGTAATGAAACGCACCTTCCCGGACCTATTTCGCAGTCACAAGATCCGCACTATCTACGATTACCCCATTCGTCTGAGAGGAGCCATGGAGTATTTAAGCGATGCAGCAGCACCCTCCTGCGTAATCCTCACCCCTGGTATCTATAATTCCGCTTATTATGAACATTCCTTTCTGGCCCAGAAGATGGGTATACCCCTGGTAAGCGGCACAGATTTAATAGTAAGAGATTACAGAGTGTATATGCGAACCACCCAGGGGCTAAAACCTGTGGATGTAATCTATCGTCGCATTGATGATGATTTTCTTGATCCTGAGGCATTTAATCCGGACTCCCTGCTTGGAGTTCCAGGATTATTTGAGGCCTACCGCCGAGGGAATGTAGCCTTGCTAAACGCTCCAGGGACTGGCGTTGCCGATGACAAAGTGATATACACCTTTGTGCCTGAAATGATTCGGTACTATCTGAATGAAGAACCAATTATTCCCAATGTGGACACCTATCTGTGCTCCAGACCAGACGATCTAAAATTTGTGTTAGAAAACTTGAAAGATCTAGTAGTTAAAGAAGCGAATGGAGCCGGTGGCTATGGGATGCTAATTGGGCCCAGCGCCTCAAAAGAAGAAATTGAATCCTTTCGCAAGAAAGTGCAGTCTGCGCCACGGAATTTTATAGCCCAGCCGGTACTGGGCCTGTCCAGAGTGCCCACCATGGTGGATGAAGGTATTGAAGGCCGCCATGTGGATTTGAGACCTTTTATTCTCTACGAGGAAGAAATCTACATTATGCCCGGAGGCCTGACTCGAGTGGCCCTGCCCCGAGACTCTCTTGTGGTGAACTCCTCCCAGGGCGGAGGCACAAAAGACACATGGGTAATGGGGACCTGAATGCTTAGTCGAGTGGCCGATTCCGTATACTGGATGAACCGCTATATTGAGCGGGCCGAAAACTACTGCCGCTTTATGGATGTGAATTTCCAGCTCTCCCTGGATTCACCGGAAAGCGCCAATCAGTGGGGACCCATGGTTACCACCACTGGAGACAATGTGATCTTCGAGGAAAGATACGGAGATTACACCCGGGAAAATGTCATTCAATTTATGACATTCGACGGTGAAAATCCCAGCTCCATCTTTTCCTGTATTCGCAGGGCCAGAGAAAACGGGCGAACCATCCGGGAAAACATAAGCACCGAGTTATGGCAGATTCTAAACGAGCTGTACCTTGAAATAAAGAATCAAAGCAATATTTCGGATATGGAGCGCCTGGAACGATTCTATACCCGTGTGCGAAGAACCTGTTTGCTTTTCTATGGAACCATGGATGCCACATTGTCCCACGATGAAGTGCATCGCTTTGCCCTCACAGGTCGTTACCTGGAACGAGCGGACAAAACCACCCGAATCCTGGACATGAAGTATTTTATTCTACTGCCCAGTGTTCAGGATGTAGGAACCACTCTGGATCTAATACAGTGGCTTTCTCTTCTAAAGTCAGCCAGTGCCCATGAGATGTTCAACCGAATCTATCAAAAGGTAACTCCCAAAAACATTGCGGAATTCTTGATTCTGAATCGAGACTTCCCCAGAGCATTGATCTACTGCCTGTCCGAACTGGATCGAAACCTTCGCTCCATTTCGGGCAACGCCGGCCGGTCCTTTTCCAATGAGGCAGAACGGAAAACCGGCATACTTCTTTCTGACCTGAACTACACAGATATTGATGCAATCTTCGATAGAGGCATGCACGAATACCTGGACTCCGTTCAAAACCGATTGAATGATATCGGTGGCCACATTGTGGAACGATATTTTGCGGTGTAGCCATGACCCGTGTTTCGCTCTATCATCAGACATCCTATCGCTTTGACCGGCCGGTTCAGATTCATCCACATTCGATCCGACTGAGGCCGGCTCCTCATACCAGAGCTCATATCCATTCCTATTCATTAAAAGTCAGCCCGGAGCATTTTCTCAACTGGCAGCAGGATCCAGCAGGTAATTTCCTGGCTCGAGTTGTATTTCCGGCGAATGCCTGGGAACTGCGCATTCAGGTAGATATGGTCGTGGAGTTACGAACCGTTAACCCGTTCGATTTCTTTCTGGAGCCGGCTGCCAGTAATTTCCCCTTCGAATACCCCGAAGAACTGCTTCAGGACCTGGCCATCTACCAGAGAACCGAACTAACGGATCCGGAGTTATTGCAATGGGAAAAAGAGGTTCGTAGCCAGGTTCTAAAACCGGGGATGACCACCGTAGACATGCTTGTGGGCATCAACCAGTTTGTAGCCAGTCGAGTGGGCTACGTCATTCGCATGGAGCCAGGAATTCAGAGCTGTGGTCAGACCATCCAGTCCGGCAAAGGCTCCTGCAGAGATACTTCTTTTCTGTTAATGCATTTACTTCGCAGGTTGGGACTGGCCAGCCGCTTCTGCTCTGGCTATCTAATTCAGCTAAAGGCTGATGAGCCTCCCAGAAAAGGTCCGGCCGGACCGGACCAGGACTTTACAGATCTGCATGCCTGGGCTGAAGTATTTCTACCCGGAGCCGGATGGGTTGGACTGGATCCCACTTCCGGACTTCTAACCGGCGAAGGGCACATACCTCTTTTTTCCGCAGCGGAACCTGCCCGGGCAGCCCCGGTTAGCGGAGCCACAGATTTCTGCGAATCCACACTGCACTTTGAAATGAAAGTGGAAAGAATTCGAGAGGCTCCACGCACAACCAGGCCCTACCAGGATCGAACGTTCCAGCATTTCCAGAAAATGGTCCCGGCTATCGATAAAAAACTAAATGAACTGGATATGCGACTGACCATAGGAGGAGAGCCTACCTTCATCGCAGACGATGATTTTGACAGCCCGGAATGGAATTTTCAGGCCATGGCTCCGGACGGAGACCAGAAAAAACGGGACTTTGCAGAGAGATTGCGAAATCGCATGGTTCATAATCTGGCTCTTCCCTCTCCTTTTCATGTTATTGGCCAGGGGAAATGGTACCCGGGAGAGCCTCTACCTCGATGGGCTTACTTCACCCACTGGAGACTGGATGGTCAACCGCTGAGCCTTCTTTATGCGGAGAGCAACGAACGAGACAAAGCCACACCGGAGCATGCAACCACCTTGCTTGAATTATTGGCCAAACGTCTCAATCTCTCAGATGAATTTCTGAAACCTCTACATGAGGATCCTCTGGAGCAGCTTAGAAAGGAAGCGTCGCTGCCCGAGAATGCAAAGAAACTCCAGCAGCTGGAGACGTTTCATGCCCTGGAAAGGAATCGTATCCTCAAATTAATGGAGCAGGACCTGTCCGCCCCATCAGCATTTGTACTTCCCCTGGCCTTTGAGCCAGAGAGTCAACGGTGGTCGTCTTCCAGATGGGAGAGCACTCGCAGTCATTTATTTCTGCTTTCTGGAGATTCACCGGCCGGACTGAGACTACCTCTCGGATCTCTGGGCGATGAGTTTCGTAGCGTCTACCTGGAAGACCCCACAGAGCAACCAACCCATCTTCCAGACCCGGAACATCTGGCCAGAGAGCTGTCCGGATCGAAATACACTCTGAAAGAAGACGAAGGCAGGCCTCCCTTGCGAGTGGCCCTGGTTGTGGAAATTCGAAGGGATATATTGCATATATTCTTACCACCTCCATCGTCTGTTATTTCTCATCTGGCACTTATAGCACACCTGGAAAGCTGCTTGCTTGAATTGAAAGTGGCGTACCGATTTGAGGGCCACCCTCCTCCTTCGCATCCGGCACTGAATCATCTTTCCATTACACCGGACCCTGGAGTTCTGGAAGTAAACCTTCAGCCGTCTAGCTCTCTTGACCAGGCCAATCGAATCAGTCAGGTGTTGTATCGGTCCGCAAAAGAAGAAGGCCTTACGACTCAAAAATTCTTAATCGATGGCAGACCGGCTGCCACTGGCGGAGGTAATCACATTACGCTGGGAGCAAGAAGCACTCTGGAAAGTCCTTTTCTGCGATTCCCATCTCTGCTGCCTGCTCTGTTAATCTACTGGCAAAAACATCCATCTCTCAGTTATCTATTTTCCGGACTATTCATTGGACCTACAAGCCAGGCTCCTCGCATCGATGAGGCCAGGATAGACACTCTGTATGATCTGGAAATCGCATTAAAGGAGCTCTATCAATACGAAAAGGATGGATGCCCGCCCTATATGATCGATCGACTGCTAAGGCATCATCTTACAGATCTTACCGGCAACACCCATAGAGCGGAGTTTTGCATCGATAAACTATTTGATCCGGGTTCCCTGGGCGGGCGACGAGGCCTGCTGGAAATGCGAGCCTTCGAAATGCCTCCTCACTGGAAGATGAGTGCCGTGCAGCAAGCACTGATAGGAGCCATTCTTTGTCTTATGAGAAAGAATCCTCCCGGGCCGTCCCTGGTTAGATGGGGACTGGACCTACGAGACCGATTCATGATACCTCATTACATAGAGGAAGATTTGCAGGCAGTACTGATCGACCTGAAAGAGATTGGTCTGGACTTTTCCATGGAACTGTTTGAGCCTTTCTTTGAGTTTCGCTTTCCTGTGTATGGAGAAGTGCAATATCCAGGGATTCGACTGGAACTGAGGATGGGATTGGAACCCTGGAATGTTCTGGGTGAGGAAGCACATACAGGTGGCACATCAAGAGCCGTGGACTCTGCCACAGAACGGATGCAGGCAACCCTGGAAGGGGATGCAGCCGGCCGATACCGGCTGGCCTGCAACGGGTATGCAGTGCCGCTCAAAAAAGTCAGCTCAGAGAAGCGGGTGGCCGGCATTAGATTTAAAGCCTGGAATCCCGCCTCCACCATGCATCCACATATTGAACCGCATAATCCATTGACGTTCTCTGTTTATGATACCTACAACGAACGTTATGTAACTGGCTGCACCTACCATGTCTCTCATCCTGGAGGCCGCAGCTATGAAAACCTGCCAGTAAATGCTCTAGAAGCAGAAAGCCGGCGGATTAGCCGATTCCAGTCTGGTGATTTTGGCTCATCCTCGGCCCCTGCACCTGTAGCCATAGAGAACCGGGAGTTCCCCTGTACCCTTGATTTAAGGCTGGCCGCAAAACCGCAGGAGCAGTTGTCTGACTCCTAGATGGAAACCCTGCAAAGGCAACTATTGTCCGGCTATCAACCGATTGCCGGGATTCACGATGAGTTTTTGCAGAACGGACAGATTCGCCCCCACTATGATTTTCTGATTTCCAGCCTGGATAGCCTGGGCAGCGAACGGCTGAATCAGCGCCGAAATGAAGCCTACCGTTTGCTTCGAGAAAACGGAGTCACCTATAGCATCTACGGCAGCCCCACCGGCGAGAATCGGACCTGGCCTCTGGATCTGATCCCGGTTATTATTCCAAGTGATGAATGGTCTCCCCTGGAAAGAGGACTGATTCAAAGAGCGGAACTGCTGGATCTGCTTCTGACTGATCTGTATAATCAAAGAACTGCCATCCAGGAAAAACAGATCCCTGCAGATCTTTTGTTTCGCTCCCGGGCTTTTTTACGCCCCTGTCATGATCTTTACGCTCCCAGAAGCAGTGCACTTTCCTATTTTGCCACGGATGTAGGCAGGAATCCGGATGGAAGCTTTGTAGCTCTGGGCGATCGCATTCAGGCGCCCTCTGGCTCAGGCTACAGTCTGGAGAATAGAATCGTTCTTTCCAGGGTTCTACCCAGCATCTATCGAGATAGCCAGGTACATAGACTGGCAACTTACTTTCGTACGCTACGGCGAAACATGATTCGCAGAGCACAGATTCGAAAGAAAGATCCTCTGACCATTCTTTTGAGCCCGGGACCGGCCAACGAAACCTACTTCGAACATGCCTACCTGGCTTCATACCTGGGCTTTACCCTGGCCCAGGCAGATGACCTGACCGTGCGCGAGCAGAGGCTCTATCTGAAAACGGTAGAAGGCTTTCAGCAAGTCGATATAGTTTTTCGCCGGGTGGACGATTCCTTCCTGGATTCCCTGGAATTAAGGGGAGATTCACTTCTGGGAGTACCCGGTCTGCTGCAATGCATTCGAGCCGGCACGGTTACAGTTCTAAACCCACCAGGATGCGGTATTCTGGAGGATCGGTCCTTTCTCGCTTATTTGCCCGAGCTCAGTCGCCACTTTCTGGGCGAAGAACTTATACTTCCAAATGTAAAGACCTACTGGCTGGGCGATGAAAGCCACATGCAGCAGGTAATGAATCGAAAGGACCTGGTCATCAAACCCTCCATCCGCAGATTGGGTGAAGAGGGCTATTTTCTGGAATACATGAGCGATTCCGATCGAGGGGAGCTATGGGCCAGGATCCAGCAAAGACCCTATGATTACATTGCTCAAGAAGTACTATCTGGCTGTGGCTGTCCGGTCATAAACAACGGTGAGTTTATTCCGGCCCGGGGAATCTACAGAACTTTCATAGCGGCTGCAGACTCAGGATACATTGTACTTCCAGGCGGCCTGGCACGCTTTACCATCAATCCAGAAAGTTTCATAATCACAAACCAGGCCGGTGCATTAAGCAAGGATATCTGGATTCTGGCCAGCGAGCCACAGAAAAAGGAAACCCTGCTGTCGGTATCTGCAGATACTACGGAAATCTATCGCAAAGGAATTGGGCTTCCAGGTCGAGTGGCGGACAATCTATTCTGGTTGGCCCGGTATGCAGAACGAGCGGAGAATCAATGTCGTTTTCTTCGCATGATTGTTGAGAGTTCAGACGATGAAACCAGCACCACAGCCCTGCAAACCGAGCTTTCAGGTTTACTAACCGGACTGGCCGGCAGTGCCGGCCCGGGCTACAATCAGGACATTGTATCGTTCATGCTCGCAACCAGCAATGACAATGGCTCCATGGCCCATGACCTGCAAGCTCTGGTTCGAGCCGGACGTAGAATCCGGGATAGACTTTCAGAGGATACTCGCAGGGTAATCTCAGGCCTGGAAAGCACTCTTGCCTCTCTGAAAGACGATGATGTAGTGGAGGCCTCCGAAGCGCTGTTTCAAATCATCCTGCTGCTTACTTCTCTCACAGGGCATTTGTCCGAGAATATGAGCCGGGAAGCCTCGTATTTCTTTCCCAGAATTGGAAAGCGCCTGGAAAGATCGCTCTTCATACTTCGTCTGGTGTATTCCATGTCCCGGTCCGGATCGCTGGGCTGGTGGGACCTTCTGGATGGTATTCTTAGAATCAACGACATCAGTATTACATACAGACGCAGATATCGCAACCGAATGGATGTTCGCAGCGTGCTGGACATTCTTCTGTTTGACCGCACCAATCCCCGTTCTTTGATCTTTCAAGTGGACGAAATGTATTCCATGACCGAGCAACTCCCAGGAGTGGAGAATTCGGACAAGAGCCGACAACGCAAGCTGGCTCTGGAGCTGTATACCAGGGTTCACCTCACAGAAATTGAATCCCTGTTTGCACCGGATGGCACTCTTCTGGGAGAGGAACTGCAGGCTTTTTCCTTACAATGTCAGAAGCTAACCCATTCTCTCTCGGATTCAATCAGCGATCGGTACTTCCAGTATATGGAGCAAAGCCAGCAACTGGAGGATCTGGGTGCCTGAGTACATTGTTACACACATATCCAGGTACGACTATGAGCAGACGGTATCACTGTGCCAGAATCTTGCTTTGATGGAACCTCAGGACAGCAAGATCCAGACTGTTCGAAGTTTTACGCTGCAATGCGAACCTGTTCCTGCCGTTCACGATAGAAGGAAGGATTATTTCGGAAATGCTGTGCATTACTTTTCCATTGAGCAGCCCCATTCCCACGTTCAATTTGTGAGCACTACAGACCTGTTTACGGAAGATCCGAAACCTCTGGATCTGTCGGGCACTCCTCCGTATGAGCAGGTAAGAGATCAAATCCGCAGAGCCCTGCAGCCGGAGGAGCTGGAAATTGTTCAGTATACTCTTCCGTCCCGATTCGTACCCACCGGACCGGAATATGCAGAGCTGGCCGCCCAGGATTTCAGCCCGGGTCGACCATTTGCAGAGGCTGCACTTTCTCTCACTCGTCGAATCTACCGGGAATTCAAATACGATTCTGGAGCAACGACCATTCTAACTCCCCTGCAAGAAGTTCTCGAGATTCGCAGGGGAGTCTGTCAGGACTTCAGCCATATATTTCTGGCCGCACTACGAAGCCTGGGCCTGCCCTGCCGCTATGTTAGCGGCTACATTGAAACTTACCCACCACCGGGGCAGCCCAGGCTCCAGGGGGCCGATGCCAGCCATGCCTGGGTTTCAATCTATTTGCCGGGACAGGGATGGATGGATCTGGATCCTACAAATGGAAAGCTACGCACCCATGAATACATTCAGGCTGCTGTGGGAAGGGATTACCAGGATGTTAGCCCGCTTCGAGGAGTTCTCTTTGGCGGGGGCAAGCATAAGGTTCATGTATCGGTGGATGTTAAGCGAAAAGAAGGTATAGCCTGATTGATAGCTAAAACCGGGAAGGCTTACACTGTTTACACAGGTCAGTTCGCCCCTCTATGGCCTGACAAGATCGCTTGTGACTTTACCGCGGCTCCTGCAGCATAAAAGTAACCGGTCCATCGTTAATCAAATGGACTTTCATATCTGCACCAAATTCCCCTTTCTTTACAGAGATCCCATCTTCAGCCAGATAGCTACAGAATTGATCGTATAGTTGCCTGGCTTTACCCGGAGCCGCAGCGGGACCAAAGGAAGGTCGATTTCCACGAGACAAATCGGCACAAAGGGTAAACTGTGAAACCACCAGGATGGCCCCGCCAGACTCCTGGACCGAAAGATTCATCTTACCCTGACTGTCTTCAAAGATACGGAATCTGCCTATACGACCGGCCAGCGCCTTTGCATGTTCCAGGGAATCTTCCTGAACAGCTCCCAGAAAAATCAGCATCCCCGGGCCAATGGATGAAATGACTGCACCATTCACTTTGACGCTGGATTCCAGAACCCTCTGAATCAATGCATACATAGAAAGAAAATCAGGAATGCACAGACTGCAAAAACCGATCCGCTTCCGGATCTTCCACACCCAGTTCCCTGGCGGCTCGCAGTTCCTGAAAGGCAGCTTCTTTTTTTCCCATTCTTAAATAGAGCATTCCCATATCAAATAGAGCCCGACCCAGGTAAACCCTGGCTCGCTGCAGTTGCTCCACTTCGCTTCCAATTCTTGAAAGCAGAATCTCTTCTTTGAATACCCCGGAACGAATAATGCTGTTTACCCGGTCTCGGATATTATCCAGGACCTGCTCCAGCCTGACCGCCTGATCCACTCGATTCAGGCGGTTGGCAAGATCGATATTCTTACTTACCAGAGCATCATACTTCTGAGACAGCAGGCTATACTCCTGCTTCAGACTTTCCATTTCCGATGCATCGCCTCTGGTCACAATTGTAGTAGGCGCCGATATGATCTGCTCGGCCAGTCGCTGCACTTCCTCTTCCAGAAGATCTGCCCTTGTAGTTTCGCGTTTCAGCTGAGCTCTAAGATCATCCTCTTGCTCCAGAACTTCCTCAAGACGCTTTTTTAGATCTGAATCCGGAGTCCTTACATCTCTTACTTTTTCATTGCGAATTTCATGAGTGCCTTCCAGCACATCCTCTCTCTGCCGCACAAGATCTCTCAACGCGAGAAAGATGGACCATTGAATCTCAGAAGATTCGGCCTTCTTCAAGTTCTTCTCTACAGTAAGCTTATTCTTGAGGGTCTGAAGTTTCTTATAATGCTTTTCCTTTTCTTTTTCCCTTTCCTGACGCTTTAGCTCGGCTGCAGAAACATTCTTCCCCTTCTTTTCGTTGAGCACTGTACGGGTGGCTCTTTGCAGGGCAGTACCTTTCTTTTTTTGCCGGGGCCTGAACTGTTTTTGAAATTCATTCAAATAATAACATAAAACCAGGGGATGCTCCGGGCTGTCTGCATCCGGCCCAGTCCAGTGATGAAAAAGCCCCTGCAGAACCTTAATTCGATCATCCACTTCGACTAAAGGATAGGGGATCTCTTTCTTGCCCTTCTTGATTAGATAATCGGCAGAAAAATGGCTGGAATAATTATCCGGCCAGAGGATGGCCTCTATGGGCACGGCCTTGCATTGATGCAGGAAATCCTGCTGCAGGGAACGGTCTTTGTGATAGTCTTCAATTTTTTTCTGGACCCGGGCTGACATAGAATTGCTCCGTTATAAGATCGGAACAGCGGCCGTTTTGCCGCAGTAAAAACCAAAATGATGCTAACACTGTTTCTAATCGCCATAAACGTACTTGTCACCCTCATTTATATGCAAAAGGAGGAACCCAGAGATTTTCTGTTCTTTCCGTATCTGGTGGCAAAAGGCCAGGGCATCCGGGGACTAATCTACTCTCAGTTTTCCCATAGCGGATGGAGTCATTTGATCTTCAATATGATCACTCTATTCTTTTTCGGAAGGAGCCTGGAAGAAACTGCCCCGGGAGTATTCCTGCTGACCTACTTTTTTGCAGCGGTGGGCGCGGACCTGGCAACAATTCTCATACATTCGAAGAATCCAAATTATGCAAGTCTGGGAGCCAGCGGATCTGTGGCCGGCGTTCTGTTCTGTTCCATTGTATTCTATCCAGCAAATGGAATTATTATTTTCCCGCTGCCCATACCGATTCCTGCTCCAATCTTTGCTATTCTTTACATTGCCGGAAGCATCTACATGGCCCGAACCGAGGCAAGAAACGTTAACCATGAAGCGCACATCGGCGGCGCCCTGGTGGGTTTTGTAATTGGAGCCCTCTCGGCACCAGGAGGCCTGAGCGGAATAATCGATTACTTTCGAAACTTTATCGGATAACAGGCGGCCATCTTCCAACGATTTAACCCAATACATTATCGAACGGACTCACCGATCTGTATACGGGCCTCCCACCTGACCGAAGGTCACACCCGCACCCGGCCAGATTTCTCCTTGACCCGGCCCCAGGAACTTGCATGATTATTTATGCATTCAACTTTCAGAATAATAACGGTTATTCTCATCTCGCTTGCCGCCTTCCAATGCAGCGCCAATACGGCGCTCATAGATGCGCTGATTGATGGGCGCGTCCCCGAGGCGCGAAATCTTGCTCAATCCAGCGAAGACTTTGCCCGGATGGGGGAATGCTTCAATGCGCTGATGGTTGCTTCCGGGATTGGAGACACACAAACGGTTCGCACCCTTCTGAAAAGAGGCATGGACCCAAATACACGATCACCGGTCTGCTACCCAAGAGGAGCCACCTCAGCGTCTTCCGGGGAAGGTGGAAAAACGGCTTTAATGTTTGCCGCAAACTCAGATATTGCCCGATTGCTCCTGGAGGCCGGTGCAGATCCGGACGAAAGGACCACCAGGGGACATACCGCCCTGTACGAAGCACTGTGGTCCAATAATTATGAAGTGGCCATGGTCCTCATCTCAGGCGGTGCCGATGTAAACGTATTTGATACCTGCGGCGACAATGTTTACCTTAAGCGCATGGCCTGGCAGAAAAAGAAAAACGAATATGGCCCGAAAGCGCAGAGAATACAACAAATGCTAGTCTCCCGAGGGGCAAAAGATCTGACCTATAACCCCTCCGTAGGTAATCTTGAAGGTTTGCCCGATGATGAGGTGATTCATACGAGAACGGGTATCAAATACCCTCTGGAGAA
The DNA here is from genome assembly GCA_040217195.1 of Leptospiraceae bacterium. Classification (GTDB taxonomy): domain Bacteria; phylum Spirochaetota; class Leptospiria; order Leptospirales; family Leptonemataceae; genus UBA3465. Next base: position 186,542 of record JAVJNR010000009.1, read on the forward strand.
GTTCGGACACACCGAAGATTTCTTTCTCAAGTATCCACCTGATTATTATATTACGGATGTTCCAGAGAGGCTTAACAGATTTCATCCAAGTGAATTCAAATGGGCCTCCACGGGCAACTCTCTACTATACTGGGAAGCTCAGCGAAAAATGAAAAAGATCAGGGACAAAGGAGATACTTCCGGCTGCGCTCGGCCCTGATTCAAACTCCGGGTCTATCCGCACAGTCCGCTCCCGCCTGCACTTGCACAGCATCCGCCGCTTGACCAACCGGCCACCACATATAAAAAAAGCCGGCTCCTTACTCAGAAGCCGGCAGTTTGTTTTAGAACCCTGAACCAGCCAGGTCCAGGATTCCTGTCTTAGCAGAGAATCGTTATCGATCGTAGGCCAGGTTTGGTCCCAGCCATTTTTCCATTTCATCCAATGGCATGTCTTTTCGTTTTGCGTAGTCCTCTAACTGGTCTTTGTTTAATTTACCCAGATTAAAATACTCCGCATCCGGATGCGAGAAGTACAGTCCGCTTACGCTGGCAGCGGGCATCATGGCCAGGCTCTCGGTAAGCTGAACACTGGCATCCTCGGTAGCATTCAAAATCCTGAACAGATCTAGCTTTTCCGTATGGTCTGGTTGAGCCGGATAACCTGGTGCCGGTCGAATTCCCTGGTATTTCTCTTTTACCAGCTCTTCATTGGACAGGCTCTCTCCAGAACCAAAGCCCCAGATTTCCTTTCGCACCTTTTCATGAAGGTATTCTGCAAAGGCTTCCGCCAGACGGTCCGCCATTGCCTTGGAAAGGATGGAATTATAATCGTCCTGATTATCGTCAAATTCCTTAACCAGAGCGTTTAGCCCAAGTCCAGAAGTGACGACAAAGCCGCCCAGCCAGTCTTTCACGCCAGAGTCTTCGGGAGCTACATAGTCCGCCAGAGACCGGTTGGGCTGCCCGGACCGCTTTTTCGCCTGCTGACGCAGGCAATGGATTACAGCAAGCTCTTCCTTTCGATCTTCATCTTTATAGAGCTTAATATCTTCTCCGGTAGAATTGGCAGGAAAAATGCCATATACACCTCGGGGGCGCAGCAGTTCTTCTTTAACAATTCGGTCCAGCAACTCCTTTGCATCATTATGAAGCTTGGTTGCTTCCTCGCCCAGCCGGGGATCTTTTAAGATATCAGGATACTTTCCGCGCATCTCCCAGGTTAAGAAGAAAGGAGTCCAGTCAATGTAAGGAATCAAATCTTCCACTTTAGGTTCGATCTGGAATACTCCGGTCATTTTTGGCTCAAAGGTATTTCCTTCAAACTTCACTTTATGTTTGTTCGCTACAGCCTTTTCGAAGGATAAAATCTCCTTCTCATCCTGGCGATTTTTATGAGTTTCCCGCACACCTTCATACTTTTCTCTGATTTGTGCCACAGTCTTATCCCTGTGAGTATCCGAGGCCAGGTTTGCCACCATGGGAACGCTCAAGGAAGCATCCAGTACATGGACGGTTGCTCCTGAATAGTGGGGCTCAATCTTCACCGCAGTATGCACTTCACTGGTGGTGGCTCCACCTATCAATAAAGGAAATTGCATCTTACGCTTTTCCATCTCTCGGGCCACTTCCACCATCTCATCCAGAGAAGGGGTAATCAGCCCGGAAAGACCGATGACATCCACCTTTTGCTTTTCTGCTTCATCCAGGATTTTATCCCGGGGCACCATCACTCCCAGGTCAATGACATCATAACCATTACATGCCAGAACCACGCCCACAATGTTTTTACCAATATCGTGCACATCGCCCTTAACAGTGGCAAGAAGCACCTTGATGGCTTCCTTTTTGGAACCAGGGTTCTTTCTTTGCTCCTCTTCCATGTATGGAATTAGATAGGCCACAGCCTTTTTCATAACCCGTGCACTTTTAACAACCTGGGGCAGAAACATCTGACCGGAACCAAATAGCATGCCCACATGATTCATTCCATCCATGAGAGGACCTTCGATCACATCCAGAGGCTGATCGAACTTCTGACGGGCTTCTTCTGTATCCTCTTCGATAAACTCTACAATTCCTTTTACAAGTGCATGACGAATTCGCTCACCCACATCAGCTTCCCGCCAGGCATTCTCTTTTCCTTCATCCTGTTCACCCTCATCCTTGTAGCTTTCTGCGAAATCCACAAGCTTCTCTCCAGCTTCGGGATCCTTGTTAAGCACCACGGCCTCTACCAGGTCCCGAAGATCCCGGGGAATTTCATCGTAAACATCCAGCTGGCCCGGATTTACAATACCCATGTCCATACCGGCACGAATTGCATGGTACAGAAACACCGAGTGCATGGCCCGGCGCACCGGTTCATTTCCTCTAAAGGAAAAGCTCATGTTGGAAACCCCACCGCTCACTCTTGCATGCGGCAGATTCTCTTTGATCCACTTCGTTGCATTGATGAAATCTACGGAGTAATTGTTATGCTCCTCAATTCCGGTAGCGATAGGGAATATGTTCGGATCAAATATGATATCCTGGGCGGGGAAGCCCACTTCCTCGGTAAGGATTTTATAAGCACGACCACAGATCTCGATCATTCGCTCATAGCTATCCGCCTGGCCCTTATCATCAAAAGCCATTACAATGACGCTGGCACCGTAGCGCATGACCTTCCGGGCCTGTTCTACGAATTGCTCCTTCCCTTCTTTCATGGAGATGGAGTTAACAATGGCTTTACCCTGCACACATCGAAGGCCGGCTTCAATAACACTGAATTTGGAAGAGTCGATCATGATAGGCACTCGGCAGATGTCCGGTTCTGCACCAATCAGATTCAGGAACTTCACCATGGCAGCCTCGGAATCCAGCATACCCTCATCCATGTTCACATCAATAACCTGGGCACCGTTTTCCACCTGATCCAGGGCTACAGCCACAGCCTCTTCATAGTTCTCTTCCCGAATCAATCGGGCAAACCTTTTGGAACCGGTTACATTTGTACGCTCTCCTACGTTCAAAAAGTTGGCCTCCGGTCGAACCACCAGGGGCTCCAGTCCGGAAAGTCTTAAAAAAGGCTCCTGTTTGGCAGGCTGTCTGGGCTGAATCCCTTCAACGGATTTAGCCATGGCTGCAATATGATCGGGTGTGGTTCCGCAGCATCCTCCAATGATGTTTACCCAGCCTTCGCTGGCATAGTTGTGGATTTGCTCTCCCATATACTCGGGAGTCTCATCGTATCCACCAAATTCGTTGGGAAGACCTGCATTGGGATAAAGACTAACACGGCATCCGGCCACCCGGGAAAGCTCCTGAATAAATGGCTTCATCTGAGCAGAGCCAAGGGCACAATTCAAACCTACACTTAGCAGATGCGGCATATGGGAAATGGAAATCCAGAACGCTTCCGTAGTCTGACCAGAAAGGGTTCTACCGCTCTGATCCACAATCGTTCCAGACACCATGGTTGGCAGGGTGTAGCCGATTCGATCGAATACATTCTCGATGGCAAATAAGGCTGCCTTGGCATTCAAAGTATCAAACACTGTTTCCACCAGAAGGATGTCCACTCCACCTTTGATCAGACCCTCTACCTGTTGTTCGTAGGCCAGAACTACTTCCTGGTAGGTTACTGCTCTAAAACCCGGGTCATTTACATCCGGAGATAGAGACAGAGTTTTATTCGTCGGCCCAATGGCGCCGGCCACAAAGCGAGGTTTGGCAGGATTTTTCTCGGTGTACTTATCCGCTGCCTTGCGAGCCACCCTGGCTCCTTCGATGTTCAACTCATCCACCAGGCTTTCCAGGTCATAGTCTGCCTGAGAAATTGTGGTGCAGCTAAAGGTATTTGTTTCTATTATATCCGATCCTGCTTCCAGGAACTCTTCATGAATTTCCTGGATTAATTCAGGCCTGGTTAAGGTAAGAAGGTCATTGTTGCCTTTCAATTCTCCCGGATAAGCCTTGAATCGATCTCCGCGAAAGTCTTCTTCTTCCAGCTTGTGCTTCTGAATCATGGTACCCATGGCACCATCGAGCACCAGGATGCGCTTTTCCAGCTGCTCATAGAGTAACCTGGTTCTATCCTTTGTTTCTGTCTGACTCATAATGTCTCCTTTTCTCTATGTAATGAAGTCTGCACCGACTTCGAGGCGACCCGGCGGGTCCAATGAGCTCCATTCGAATTGGTCGAAAGCCCTTGATTTTGAATAATGTATAATTGCAAAAGGCTGCCCCGGCCTGGCCGGGGCGCATAGTTTTTAGTATCTGTAGTTTTCCGGCTTGAAGGGACCTTCCACCGGCACTCCAAGATATTCGGATTGCTCCGGAGTAAGCTTGGTCAGTGTTGCACCAATCTTTTCCAGATGCAGTCGTGCTACTTTTTCGTCGAGGTGTTTCGGAAGCACGTATACTCCGAGTTCATATTTGTTATTAAACAGCTCAATTTGAGCCACTACCTGATTGGTAAAGGAGCTGGACATTACGAATGAGGGGTGACCTGTGGCGCATCCCAGATTCACCAGTCGACCTTCGGCCAGCAGAATGATGCTGTTTCCGTTATCGAAAGTGTATTTGTCCACCTGAGGCTTAATCTCAGTTTTCTTGGCTCCTGAATTGTTCAGAGCAGCTACTTGAATCTCTGTGTCGAAGTGGCCAATGTTACAAACAATGGTTCCATCCTTCATTTTTTTCATGTGATCCAGGGTGATAATATCTTTGTTACCTGTTGTGGTTACGAAGATATCGGCTTTGTCAGCCCATTCTTCCATGGTATCAACCTGGTATCCTTCCATGGCTGCCTGCAGCGCACAGATGGGGTCGATTTCAGAGATAATCACACGGCATCCATAGGCACGAAGGCTCTGTGCAGAACCTTTACCGACATCACCGTATCCGGCAACAACAGCAACTTTCCCGGCCAGCATTACATCAGTGGCTCGCTTGATACCGTCTGCCAGAGATTCGCGACAACCATACAGGTTATCAAACTTACTCTTGGTTACAGAGTCATTTACGTTGATGGCAGGCATTTTCAGCTCGCCTTTTTTCAGCATTTTGTAGAGTGCATGCACTCCAGTGGTTGTTTCTTCGGAAACGCCGCGAATTTCGTCCAGAAGTTCAGATTTGTCTTTGTGTACGTATGCGGTCAGGTCTCCACCATCGTCCAGCAGCATGTTAGGTCCTTTGCCACCTTCGAATGTCAGAGTCTGATCTATACACCACCAGTACTCATCTTCAGTCATGCCCTTCCAGGCAAATACAGCAACGCCTGTTTCTGCAATGGCTGCAGCGGCATGGTCCTGAGTAGAGAAGATGTTGCAACTGGACCAGCGTACTTCCGCTCCCAGTTCAATCAGTGTTTCAATCAGAACAGCTGTTTGGATTGTCATGTGAAGACATCCAGCAATTCGAGCTCCTTTCAGAGGCTTGTCTTTGCCATATTCTTCACGCAGAGCCATCAGGCCCGGCATTTCTTTTTCAGCGAGAATAATCTCTTCACGGCCCCATTTGGCCTGGGAGATATCCTTCACTTTGTAGTCAGTTTTTTGTTCAGTAATCATTCGATTCTCCTGCACGTTATTTTTTGCTATTACATTAACTGTAAAACTGCGTTAGCCAGAGACAGCACTGGATGCAGTTGGAGCCACATCCCTGTCCCTGGTCTGGTTTTCTTGAGGTTGCTTGCTGGCTCTGTAAAATAAGCAGGCAAGACTGCCCTCACCCTGACCGGTATGTCGATCATCCACCTGGAAGCCTGCATCGGCTAAATCCTGCTCCAGGGTGTCCTGTTCGAATCCCAGCCAGAAGTCTGCAAAATTGCTTCGCATCACTTCTTCATTATGATGATCCAGGTCCGCCAGAATCAATAGCCCTCCTGGCTTGAGAATCCTGGAGGCCTCCTTTAAAGCTCCCGATGGCTCGGGCACATGATGCAAAACCATAGAAAGAACGGCCACATCCACTTCTTCATTTGCAAGAGGCAGATGCTCCATGGAACCCAGACGAAAATCCAGATCCCCTTCTTTTACGTCGCTCAGGGATTTGCGAGCCTCATCGAGCATCGCCTGGCTTTGATCCACCAGTATGATACTTCGACCTGGCCCGGCCATAGTCAGAGACAACTCACCGGTACCGCATCCCAGATCCACAATGGAAATCGGGCCATCCGGAAGCATGGATACAACTTCGCTTCTATAGAAAGGGGCATCCACGTAATCTCTCTGCATTTCATCCTGCAAAGCTCCGTACCGAAAGAAATGATCCAGGGTCTGGCTTTTACGGGCATCCAGTACATTGGCCAGGCGGTCGAAATCTCGCAGAGATTCCTCCGGCAACCACATTCCCGGCCGCGTGGCGGCCCCTTCTTTCAGCTCGAAGTAGCCAAGCATCATTTCTAAAGAAGAAAGCAGGTCCGATTGACGAATCTCCGGACTAATACCATAATAAATGCGGGATCCCTCTCTTCGCCCGGCCAGCAATCCAGCATCGGCCAGGATCTTAAGATGTCTGGACACCCGGCTCTGCCCCATCTGGAGCACATCCAGGATTTCATTTACATGAAGAGGTCCTTTCAGCAGCAGCCGAACGATTCGAAGTCTGGACTCATCGGCCAGAGCTTTCAGGATTTGCACGCCCTCGGACATTACATGACCATTATATCAAGATATCTTGATATGTCAACAAAAAAGAAATCCGCAGCTGCACTTTAAACTAAGGGAAAAAGGAAATTCCGACAAGCAGCAAGCCGCACCACTCTGGCCAATCGATGCTAGAAGAATCAGGCAAGACCGAAACACAAAGGCTCCATCCAGACTTTCTGGAGGACGGACAGGGAGTTCAGGCCTTCAAAGAAGACCTGTCAGGATAGACTCATCAATTGGATATACGAAGGATGTATTTCACGCATCGCAATGCCTGTATCAGGCTTTCATCTTCTCGGCCCTGGTCCCGAACGGAAAGCTCAATCAGATAGGCGGTTAGAGTATGGTTTACGCAGATTTTGAGTTCTTCCTGGTTATTCTCAGGATCCCATTTTTTAAACATCCTTTCAATGACACCGGTCATCTCAGGACCATAAAGCTCCGCATACTCATCCCGTAGATTGTCTGGAGCAGAATAGATCAAATTTCCCAGCAAATGCAAGGCCCCTCGCCTATCCTTATGGAATTCCATAAACACATTGAAGACCTGGATAACATCCTCTGCCAGATCCTTTCCATTTCCGGTTCTGGAATTAATGAAATCCATCATCTCTTTATGCGATGAATTCAAAGCATTGCGAAACAGATTCTCTTTACTGTCAAAATGATGGTAAATGCTGGGCTGCTTCAACCCGCAGAGGTTGCTGATCTGCCGAATTGATGTACCAAAGTACCCATTCTGTGAAAAAGCCTTCCGGGCAGCGTCCAGAATCCGCTCCCTTGCAGAACGATCCTCCGTTTCTGCTATTGGCCCTTCTATTTCATTTTCCATTTCTGTTCCGACTTCTGTTTTCATGGTTATCTCTCATCTGAACCGTGTTACACTCAGCATGCCTGGCAAACCATTTTCGCAAAAAAGACTTATTGACTACGGGATAAATGTAGCCACTGAGATTTGATCGCAGAATGACAATCCAAAAGCGACGTTGGAAGGCAGTGAGCCTGCAGATTATCTTCAATAGACAACCAGGAATTTTCGGATTACTATAGCTTTACTGCCATCAGGGTTGTATCATCGGATGGCTCAACCCCATCCCGGAACGTTGCAACCTCTTCAATTATCCGGCGAGCCACTTCCTGGGGCTCTTCCTCGCCAATAGTGGGGACCAGAGCAAACAACCTTTCTTCACCGTATAACTCAAAGTCTTTATTATGAGCTTCCGTAATCCCATCCGTGTAAAGAATCAACAAATCGCCAGGTTCATAATGAACAATGGTCTCTTTATAATTCGCATTGGGAAATGCGCCCAGAGGCGGACCTCCGGCTGACAGGCTTTCAATATCACCTGTAGCTCTACGATACAGAATTTGATGATTATGCCCGGCCGATGCTATGCGAAAACGGGAAAGATCCCGTTCCACCTGTATAAGCATGGCAGTAACAAAAAGACCCATTCGCGACCCACGAAAAATCTCTTCATTCACCTTTTCCAGGGTGCGCACTGGATGAAGAAATATTGGAATATTGGACGCAAGTAACGTCTTGGAATACTCCATAAACAGAGCAGCCGGGACTCCTTTTCCTGAGACATCGGCCATTACCAGAGAAAGGATTCGATCTGAATGATAATGAAAATCATAGAAATCGCCACCCACATCACGACAGGCCTCGTACCTGGCAGCCATGCGAATGCCGGCAATCTCTCCCGGGATTTCGGGCAAAGAATTCATTTGAATCTGAGCTGCAGTTTCCAGATCTTTTCTATACTGACGAATTTCGGATTCTCTGCGACGGGCAATAATTCTCAAATAAGCACTGGCAAGTTGTGAGCCTACCGTTGATAGTACTTTCAGCTCGAACTGGTCAAAAGGCATTCCATTTTTCTTATCAGCCGCATTTAACAGTCCGATTACTCGATCATCCTGCATTATGGGAACCGAGATAAAAGATCCGGTTTTATACCGGCTGGCATTCTCCGGAGTAAAGCCAAGGTCTTTCTGAACATCACGTACCAGCAATGGCTTGCCGGACCGCAGAACAATACCGGCCACTCCCTGGTCCGGTCCAATCCGGATATCATCCTCTGCAACATCAAAGCCTCGAGTCCGAGTAATGCGATAGCCTCCCTCTTCGGACTGATCTTCCATCATAAGAGACAACCTTTCCAATTCAAGGACCCTTTCGATGGCACCCAGAATCGAGTTCAGAAGCTCATCAATGGTATCATGCTGCTGAATCGTTCGAGAAATCTCATAAATACAGTTAAGCTCTTCTACCCGACCCTGCAGGTCCTGGTAGAGTTTTCGGTTATGTATAGCAATTCCTGCCATTCCAGAAAGGAATGTCAGAAGCCGCACATCCTTGGAGTCAAAGTCCCGGCCATCCAGAGTATTCACACTTTCCAGAACTCCGATCAATCGGTCCCGGGCAAGCATTGGAACTGCAATTAGATTTCGGGTTACAAAGCCGGTAGCTTCATCCACTGATTTTAAAACCCTGGCATCGTTCTGGGCATCTTCTACAATAATGGGTCTGCGATTTTCAGCGCATTGACCGGCAATGCCCAGGCCTTTGGGGATACGCCGGGCCGCCAGTAGCTGGCTTCGATCACCCCGGGCAATATCAAAAATCAAATCCCCGGAATCTTCATCGTAGAGAAGCAGGGATGCGCCTTCGGTATGAAGCAACTCCCTGGCAGCATCCATAATCACAGTCAATAGACTGTGCAGATCCTGCTCGGAATTGATTCTGGTTGTAATATCGCTGATTTTAGCCAGCGTTAGCACATTGTCCCTGCTCATATCCCCCGCTTGGCCAGGCTTAATTAATGGCCTTCAAAATTGTTGAAGTTGCCTGGCTCTGATTCAATGTATAAAAGTGAATACCAGGCGCCCCACCCTTCAGCAGATCTCTACACTGCCGAATGGAAAAGCCCAGGCTCACTTCTAGAAGCCTGCCCCGATCCTCACCACATGCTTTAATATCTTCGATCAACTCATTGGGTATCTCACATCCAGCCATTTCAGTAAACTTCTGAATCTGGTTGAATGAAGTAATGGGCATGATCCCGGGAATGATGGGCACGGTAATTCCGACTTCCCGGCACTGTTTCACATAGCGAAAATAGTGATCATTCCTGAAAAAAAGCTGTGTCACTATAAATTCGGCACCGGAGTCCACTTTCTTCTTTAGATTTTGCAAATCCTGATCGGCGGAGGGAGCTTCCTGATGGGTCTCAGGATATCCTCCTCCACCAAGACTGAAGTCCATTCCAGTGGATTTGATAAATTTAATGAGCTCGCTACCATAGGCAAATCCATCTTCCGGCGGAGTAAAGTTCTTCTCACCTTTTGGAGGATCCCCTCGCAGAGCCATAATGTTTCGAATACCATCCGAATACAGATCTTTGAGATTGGACAGAATCTCATCTCGACCATGTCCAACGCAGGTATAATGGGCCATGGCCGTAATATCATGTTTATCCTGGATATCCTTTACCCACTGACGGGTTTTTTCCCGGGTGGAGCCACCTGCTCCATAGGTAACGGAAACAAAATCCGGATCAAGAGACTTCAGTCGCTGGATTGTATTCATCAGCGTCTGCTCACCCTCCGGCTTCTTGGGAGGGAAGAATTCAAACGAGAAAACAGGTCTCTTTCCGGCTTCTTCTTTGAGAATTTCTGCAATTTTCTTCATTGAACTACCGATATTGCATTCAGGCCGGGTAATTCAAGGAAAAGAAAGCCCGCAATCCAGGACACAATGTCATTTCGCAGCCGCGGCACAGCCTTCCTCTCCCATCCAGTGTATAACCTGTTCTCGGTGGCACTGACTTTTACCGGTATTCTTCTATTATTAGGTACTGCCGTTGCAGACTTGAAATTAAGCACGGCCCAGTTGCTCAAGCATGCAGATATGCTCCTTTTGAGCCTCTTCTTTCTGGAAACACTGCTACGGATTATCTTTCAAAGAGGTCATTATGCACGCAGTTCCTTTGTGCTCGATGCCTGGGCCTTGCTTCCGCTTCCAATTGTATTTGGACTAAACATAGCCGCAGATGGGCCTGCAGACTATCCGCCAGGGTTATTATTACTGGAAGGTGGCCGGTTTTTGCGACTTGTGCCTGCTCTAAAATATTTCAGGCAGCAAAAGCAGGCTGGACTGAGGCCGGATTCATCGAGCACTCTGGACGGTCTGTCCCTGCGAACATCGCTGGTTGCATTTTTATTCCTATTTCTTGGAGGCCTGGCAACCAGTCATCTACACTCCAGGATGATTGAAAGCGAAACCAAGGTTAGAACGGAAACAGTTAAGAAATATGCCCAGGCCGAAGGCATTCAAAGGCTGCCATTTCTGATCCCGGAATGGATTATAGGCGTAGAAAAAGCAGGCTCAGACGGTGGTTTTGAAATCTATAATGTGCCCAAAGAGAAAATCAGCGAAGGCGATGAAGTAACCTATCGGTATGAGCGAGACTTCCTCTATTTACCCGGTCCAAATCCAGGAGAAGGCATCTATCTCAATTTGAAAGATCTACACAGAAGACAGAAACTTCTGGAACTAATGATTCTAATTACCGGATTTGTCATGATTTCCGCTCTATTACTCACCAATAATACCTTCCTTATCCGAAAAGTCATTCGACCGGTGGACCATGCAAGACGCGTGGCCCAGCTACGAATGGCAGGTGAGGAAATTCAGGATGAGCAGAAGGTTCCGGAAAACGAAGTGGGCCAGTACATACTGGCTGCAAACGAACTCTACCAGGAACTTAGAGCACCGGCCATCAAACAAGATTCCACTGACAGCCGATCCGGCTGCCGGCTCCAGAAGCTATCGAATGGAGATTAGAGCCGGCACAATACCATCGCCCTTTTCATGGAACCCCAGAGATTTGGCAACAACGGATAATGCTGCATCGTTATCAGAGGCCTTCTCACAGCAACCTGGCTGGTAGGATGAAATGAGAGAATCCCCGGGAACGATCTTGCCTGCCTCGGCCGAAACCCGGACCGAAGCTATGCCAAAAAAGGCTACCAGCTCCATCCCTTCCGGTTTCTGTAAGCCGCTTCGATTATGAACCTCCGGAAGGTAATCCACCGGCGGGTTCAATATCATCGCAGCTTTTTCCACAATAACTCCAATCACTCGACGACTGGCTTTCTGCGAACATCGAGCCAGAACCCCAGACTCATCTGTGGCAACCAGGACATCACCAATCCCCAGAACTTCATTCTGTCGAACTGGCATGAAAGCAGCCACCGGAGCCTGCAGGCTTTCTCCGCTTTTGCCGGCAAAGATGGTGCCAGAGAATCGACTGAGCCCCTTAACCCATAAACCCAGGTCAGAAACCGGAAATCCCCGGTCATCATGTCCGCCGGCTATCAAAGAATAAAAACTTTCGGAAAGGAAGCGTCCGCCAGGACCGGAACCGGCTGCACCCCGGACCCCCTCCCCTTTTCTGGACAGACCCAGAAGGCCGGACTGTTCCCCATAGCCAAGCACGCCGTCACCCTCGGAACGGCCGGTAACACCGGATCCATCGCTCTTATTGACACCCTGCACTGGAGCATGCTCAACCGGAGGAGGCGAAACACTGTCATAGGATTTACCCATGGTGGACTCGATGCGAATCGTACCCGTATGGCTGGAAAAATCATGCTCTCTGGCGGCATAATCATGCTCATGCTCCAGGGGCTTGCGCGAATCACTGAGTCGGGGATCCGTGGACTGAACCACATGACCGGAAAGCACAGCTCCTTCCGGGGCCAGCTTTACAATTCCAGAATGATCCGATGTAGCCTGCTTGAGTCGTGCGTCCGACCCCTGCACCGCCACACCTTTCCTGGCCTCTCCATCGGATGCAAGTTCCACAATACCTGGAGTCTCTTCAGATGCCAGACGTAGCCTGGGATCACTTCCCTGAACCGCTGTTTCAGCCTCTGCTTCCCCGGCACGGGCAAATCGCATAATCCCCCTGGTTTCCGTTGTTGCATCCCGAAGCCGCGGATCGTTTCCCTGCACAGCTTCCGATGGCCGGTTCCCTCCTCCGGGAGAAAGACGCACGATACCGGAGGCCTTTTCCGAAGCATATTTTAGCCTGGAGTCATTACCCTGAACCACAACATTGGCTCTGTCTTCGCCATCCTCGGCCAGCTCCACCAGACCAGGTCTTTCATCGGTGGCCGGTTTCAGACGATCATCATCGGCCTGAACTGCATGCAGGCCGCGTTCCTCTCCATTTCTGGCCAGTCGAACAATACCGGCCAGGTCCTCACTGGCAGGACGGAGCCTTCGGTCACTGCCCTGAACGGCAACCCCTTCACGATCCTCCCCATCAGATGCAAGCTCTACAATACCTTTGAAGTCTGTGGTAGCATCTCGCAACCTTCGATCACTACCCTGAATGACCACACCATCTCTGGCTTCTCCATCCAGCGCCAGCCGGACTATTCCGGACCTTAAAACGGAAGCATGCGGTATGGGCTCGGCGGGCAGAGTTCGATCCTGTTTCTCTACCGGGTCGGCGGAGGCAAATAGCTCCAGTTCGATGATCTGGGAAAGGAACTTCCCTTCTCTGGTTCGGGCACTTTCAAAGATTGTTATTTGAATGTAGCGTATATTTAAAGGAAGGAAACGCCATCTGTACCATTGCCCTGGCTCCGCAAGAAAGCCACTTTCTTCCATTAAGTGGTGCCAGGAAATATTGTCCTCACTATAGGAGATGTGGAACCCCTCGGGAAAAAGAGGATCCTCCCCGTCACGAGACAGAAGGCGAATTTCGCTTACCCGGTTTACGGAGCCCAGGTCCAGACGAATAAACTCATCCTCCTGACGGCTTCTCAGGGGACTTGACCAGCCATAATCAGTTCTCTGATCGATCAGGTTATCTTTTACCCACAGCCGGTCCAGCTCTCCAGACACCTGTACATCCACAATGCCGGAAACCATCACCCGGAAACTGCCGAAGGCTGAGATGTAGCCTTCTTCAGACTTCTTGTCTCGAATAAACAGAAACTTAATATAACGAGCTGTAATAAGAGGAAAGTTCCAGGTCATTACCTCCTTTCCTTCATGCCGAAAATCGGATTCTCTCAGAATAGGCTCCCAGACCTGACCGTCCTGAGAGATTTCGAACCTGAAATTATCAGGAAATGCATTCTTATAATCCGGATGTTTCTCCAGCACGATTTGATTAAAGAAGATATCGTCGGTGAAGCTACCCATACAGGCCACGAGTCCGGGGATCTCGGATGCTTCGCTTACCCAGGATTTAACCCGACCCTCTTCAATCTCGCCGGTGCCTGGACCGGAGAAATCCTGGAACGGATAAATCTGCGGATGAGAAATTCGAATAGGTTTCATATCAGTTGATTCCAGTGTCTGTGGCGCTCCGTAGTAACGCCAGGTCTCTGTTCAGGTTCAAATAGAATTTGGTCGCATATCTGCAATAGAATCGTCTTCAGGTACTCGGGAACTTCATCGCTAAGGCGAATCCAACCATTCTGCTCTCCCAGAAAGCATCCCTGCAACAATCCAAGGCTGCCGTCGGACATCTTCCCCCGGAGCTCATCCAGAACCTGATTCCAGGCCATTGGCCCAGTCCCTTGTTCGCGGGACAGGATTTTTTGAACATTCTCATTGGTGGGCGGGATTCCAGCCATCAAGCATTCGTTTCTGGCCTTGTCCCACTCCCCGGGTCTAGGTACTGGCTCTGATTGATTTTGTATGGATATATGGATCTGGTTGTACGCACCCTGCTCGGCTGCGCCTCTGAGAGTGCCCGGGTCGACGGGCTGAGGGGTCCTCTCGGCTTCCCGAGGGAGTTGTCTGTTCGCACCTCTCGGGGGTGCTCCATCGCCCTGCAGAGAGTCGAAAATGAAGTGGTATGTACTGTTTGTTCGGCCAGAACCCGTTCTGACTATGATCAGTCCGGCCTCCTGAAGCTCTTCTCGGGCTCTTCTAAGACTGGATTTCTGCTTAAAGCCAGTCAGTTCTAGTAGTCGGTTGGAGCCCGGAAAAACAGGCGAAAAATGCCGGTCCGAAAAACTTAAAAGGACCGGGTACAACGCTCTTGCGGCCGGGGATAGCCCGGCCCAGAGTCCAGATCGTATAATATCTGAAACAAACTTAAAATATTGCAGCTCATCTGCTGACATCTCGCCACCTCATCTGCTTGATGAGAGGCTCCCAAAAAAAGGTTGACATGCTCTATAATCAGGTCATTATGTCGCCAACCATTCATTCCCAATGGAAGCCCCAGCCCCTCAGATTCCTGAGGGGTATTTTTTTTGCGCTTTTATATTTTTATGAGACGCGCGACTGGATTATGTCGCATAACCTACATCTGTCAAGTACTTTAAAGTACGTATCAATTCGGGGTGTGCTGGATATTCTTCTTTAGCCAGTTCTCCAGGCTGCGTGCAGAGCGCGCATCCCCGGCATCGATTGTGATGACGCTGCCCTTGCGGGTTATGGTTCGCTCACTGGTGCTGGCTGGTTTTTGCGGTGAAACGTGGCTGGATTTCTTGCTTTCGCTGGAGGGTTGAGTCTCCGAGTCGGCTTCTTTCTGTTCATCGGAAAAGAACTCTCTTGCGGAGCGGACTGTGCGGATAGACCCGGTTTCGTAGGCCGATAGAAACTCATTGAATCGATTCTTTCTGTGGGCCTGGACGGCCTGGATGAGGAGGTTCTTATTTTCCAGCCCCGCTTCTCTGCAGCGACGAGCCGCATCCGCTGGAAGGCCCGCGATTCCCAGGATCTCTGTAATGTAATTTCTTGATTTCCCTACAAGCTGAGCCAGTTCGGCATCGGAGTAGCTTTCCTGTTGCTTCAACCTGAGGAGCGCTTCCGCCTCTTCTTGAGCGGAAAGATTTTCTCGCTGAAGGTTCTCAATAATAGCAATTCGGTAATAATCCCGCTCTTCCCGGGAAATAATTCTGCATTCTGCTTCTTTCCAGCCCAGTCGGTTCAGGGCATGAAATCGGCGTTCTCCGGCAATGATTCGGTACCCCTCCCCTGCTCTGGTTACAACAATGGGAGACAGGAGGCCGTCTTTCTTGATGCTTTCTGCCAGCTCGTCGACCCCAAGGGTTCGGTCCTTACGGGGCTGCTCCTCGGAAGGATGGATGCGGTCCAGTCGGATCCGGGTTATGGTGCCATCCAGGGACTCGGCCTGAAAAATATCGGCCAGGGTACCCAGCTTTTTATGTTTCGAGCTCACGTAGAAGTTCCTCCAGGAAGTCCGAGTATTCTTTAGCCTGCTTGGATTCTGGAGCATAGTCAAAAATGCTCTTTCTTGCCAGGTGACTTTCTCCAATGGCAACGCCGGCGCTGATGTTGGATTCGAATACATGAAAGAACTGGGATACCACTGGAAGGATGGTTTTGGTCAGCACGGTCTTGGCCTTGATCTGGGTTACTACGGCGCCGGCCACTTGCAACTCCGGGTTGATTCGGCGCTTGATGCTGTTGATTGTCGTTTGAAGGCCGGTCATTCCATCAATGGAGAATTTCTCGGCCTGGGCCGGAACCACAACGTGAGTGGCGGCCACCAGGGCATTTACCGTGAAGATCGAAAGGCTTGGCGGACAATCGATGATAATGAATTCATAGTCTCCTACAGATTGCAGCGCATCCCGCAGGATGTACGGTGCATCCACGTTCTGGCCCATGGACTCAACCTCGGCCAGAGTGATTTTGGATGGAGCGAGCCAGAGATTTGGCTCGCCAGTTTCAATCACTGCATCCTTCAGTGCCCGGCCCTGGCTGAAAACATTGTACAGGGTCACATCCAGGCTGTCCGGATTTGCGAATAATCCGGTAGTGTTGGCCTGCGGATCCATATCCACCAGCAACGTTTTCTTTTCTTTCTTTGCGAGCCCAAAGGCCAGGTTAATGGCGGTGGTGGTTTTGCCTTCTCCGCCTTTCTGGTTTGTGATCGCTATGATTCTGGTTTTCACAATTAATGCGACATAATAATAAGGAAGCATTTTTTCAAGAAACTTTTAATTGCGGATGAAAAAATCGCAAAACTCGGCTGAGTTGTCGGACATCCGACTATTTGGACTCCTGGTCTCGTTCCGTTTTCTGTCTCGGGCGCCGGTCGCCCAGGCCCGAGTTCCAGTAGTTGGGAGTCGCTATTTGTCGGACGTCCGACCTGTCCTGGCTGGCGGTGCCGATTCGTCTGCCCGGAGGCATGGCGCAGGCCGGGTCCGATCATGAATTAGGGCTCCTGAGGTTTTGAGGGTGTCGGATGTCCGACAGTTGCCGGTAGCGCTCATCGTTGAATTTCAGGGAGTCACAAGTCGATACTAACAGAGTATGGCTGAGCAGGAATTGCTAAATAGGCTTCTAGGCGGATCGTATCGCTCGGGCTTTCTTTCGGCCCTGGGGGATCAGTACAGTTATGTGCTCTTTGGCAGGCGCTCGGGGGCTTTTGCCCCGGTTCAGGGGCTCCCTGGTGCCGAGGCTGGAAAGCGCTATGGCTTTCTCCAGTCTGATCCGGCTCGGTGGGATCAGGCCCGCCGTCAGGGGTATCAGACGATTCCCGGAAGCCTTGTGGGTCTTCCTGGTCGGGATGTTTTCGTGGGCGTTCAGGGCGGTGCCAGCGTGGAGCATCTTCTGGTGGTGGATGCCCCGGAAGGGACTCTGCCTTCGCCTGAGTTTTTGCAGCTGCTGTTTCTGGCGGAGCTGGGAGCTCAAGAAGGAGGAGCGGACCCGGTGGATCTGCCTGTCTGGCTTGAGGATTCCCTGTCATATTTAATGCGAGTTCCATCTCCGATTCTCATTCTGTCCGAGCCTGGCTCTGCCGCCGAGCTCCTGGTGCAGGCGCTTGTGGATGGCCGCTTTGGCATGGACGATACTGTGTTTTTCCATCCCGGCCGTCTGTCCGAAGAGGTGCAGCTCAGAGAATTTTTCGGGGACCAGGCAAGCGCCCGCCTGGGGGATGCCTCGGTGGTGCCTGTGCTGGAGCGCGGTGCCCGGGCCATCATTATCGATGAGGTGTCTGATCTTTCCCAGTCCATGCAATTGAGAATACTGGCCCTGCTCTCGGATCCGGATAGCCCTGTGTCCTGGATCTTTACCAGCTCCAGGGATCTGGGGGCCATGGCTGAGGCCGGTCGTTTCCAGCCAGCTCTGCTGCGCGCGATTCGGGAAGGTGAGCTGTTGCTTGCTCCGGTGCGAAACCAGCGAGACAGAATTCCAGAGGAAGCGGAGAGGTTGCTTCGGATGTTTCGGCGGCAGTTTGGTCGCAATATCACTGTGACCGGGGAGGCCCTGGAGGCTCTGCGAGGGTACGATTGGCCAGGAAACTGGCAGGAGTTTCGGGACACTTTGAAATCTGCATTTCTTTTATGTCCTGGGTCCGAGCTCAGACGGGTGGATCTGCAATTCGGCAACTGGAACCAGGGGCAGGCCGATGATCTGAATCTTCGCCACCGTACCGCGGAGCTGGAGAAATCTCTGTTATTGCAGGCCTATGCATTACATGGTGGCAATCAGGTGCAGATGGCCCGGGCGCTGGGGATCTCCCGGGGGTCTCTTCAATACAGAATGAATAAGCTTGGCCTTGGTGGAAGAGAAGAGTGACAGAGCATAAGGAAATGGTGACCCCCGCCGGATTTTCAATCCGCATTTTTACGGACCGGGGGGTTTGCAATGTCTCCCGAGATGGTCGCCTTGAATTTCCGCAGGGTGGGGCGGCATCCTCCGATCAGCAGATCCCCGGGGTGATATTCATTGGTAAGTCCTTCGAGCCTTCCCTGAATCCGGATCAGTACCTCCTGGTTCCCAATCGGTCCAGAAGGCTTATCATTCCCTATCGCCTGGGGGATAGCATGGGGCGGCATATTCTATTGCCCTGTGGTTCCGCAGCAGACCAGTTTCCAATTGTGGTGGCATACTTCGCCTCGGCCCGTCAGCTAATTGATGCTGGAACACTCTATCGCGGAGCCCCCTGGCGTTATGTGGTCCTGGAGCCTCAAGTGGCGAGAATCGATTTGATGAGCCTGAAGGTTCATCGGCCGGACCTCAAAACATTTCTTTTAAAAGACCAGTCAGGTGAGGCGGCCGAGCCGTCCCCTGCTGCAGAGGAGAAGGTTCGGGCCACGGATATTGTAAATCAGGGTGGGGCAGGGGAGCATGCTTCGAACCCGGTTTTCCAGGCCAGGCTCCATCTGCGAAACCTCGCCCTGGATCGAATGGCCGAGCTTCCCGTTCGTTTTAATCTTAAATCCGAGGAAGTGGAGTTTATACGAACCTTTCTGGGCATCATGATTCAAAATGAACGCGAAAATCCGGAGCTGGACCGAGTCAAAGAAAGACTTCAGCGTCTGGATGAGTTCTATCGCCTGCTATCTGTGGCTCTCCAGGATTCCGACGAATTCGACCGCGCTCTGGAAAAGGGCCTGGATAAGCCCCTGGCCACCGAACTTTTGCCGGTGGTGCGCAATATGCGATCTTTGAGCTCGGACAGGGAAAGGCAAATCCGGTACTGGGAATGGGAATACCGGCTGAATGAGCTGGCGGGTGGCCCGGAATCGGAGAAAAACCCGCCCAGCTGAAGCAAAAAAATGATTGCTAAACCGGCGGAATGACTATGGAGTAAGCATAAGATGTTCTGGGCAACTGTCATTTTGTCAGCCGGAATGCTTTCAGGGGGGTCTCCTGAAAGCCCGCCCGAGCTGCGCCCGAACAATGTCGAAGTTCAGGCCTCGAATTCCGGCCTGATGGACCATACCAGAGTCGTGGCCAGGGATCGGGGGCAACTCCTGGCCCGAAACTCGGAAAAAGGGAAGGCTATTAACCAATCACAGAATCCCTCACAGGTGGTCAGGACAGACCGGGGGAGTCCGGTTTTGCCATCCGGGCAAATATCTAAACCAGGGGATGCTCCGAAAGAGGGGTTTTCCCCGGGCTTCCTGCAAGACCTGGAAGACGGGCAAGTTCAAATCCTTTACCCGGATTCCAATGGGCTTTCAGCTCTGCAGACTGCCGGGAAGTCCGAGCGGGGAAGGGTTTTACTGGCAGAAAAGGGCCTCCTGAAGGCCCGCAAGTTGCGAAAAAACTCCAGTGTGCCGATGAAGAATGCTACAGTGGCCCGGCCAATGGAGCCCCTGTTGGCCGCCCAGTTGACGGAGCACCGGTCCCAGTATTCGACTAGAAACACGGTTGCCCGGCTACCTGTCCCTGTAACTCTGGCCTTTAAACCCCAGATAGAGAGGCTTTGCCGTTATGTCGAGGAGCAATCCCGGCGTGGCTCGACTTCTGTCGGCCATGAAAAAACTGAACCGAGAAGTGAACGATCAGGAGATCTGCCGTCGGCTAGAAATACTGATCAACTCGGAGAAAGAGGATCTTCCCCCATCCTTTGTAAAGAGTCTGCTGGAGAGTCCTGCGGATTTCGATCCTTCTGCGGTGTCCGAACCCTATACCCAGTACGTGAAGCATTATCTTTACATGGTAAAAAGAGAGGACCGGGCCAGAGAGAAGCAGAGGCAGGAGACCGAAAGCAGGAAGCAGGCTGGCACCGGAGCCAGGAAAAAAGCCTCACGAAAGGGCGGCGCCACGCGAAAGAAATCGGCAGTGGCCAAGAAGAAAGCTTCAAAGAAGAGTTCTACAAGCCAATAAATCTTTCCCTGTGGCAGCCGGGGAATGCGAGCGGGAATCGTTCCATGTACGAATTCATTGGTCGCCCCTTCGCTCCCTCAGTCGTTGGCCCCCGAAAAGCAATTCTGCTATTCTGAATCTAAATCTGAAATAAAGACCTGGAGAGCGTCGCCTCCCCGGAGCCTGGCCGAGGCCCTCCGGTTGCAGTAGACCGTGCCTGCAATTCGGCCCGGTTCCAATGTATCCAATTCCCTGGAGCCTGGAGCTGCCATCCACCAATCTCTAATACCTCAGTTACTCCTCTGTTCCAACCGGCCGGTGTAGCTGGTTGCAGGGGGGGGAGCCGCTGGCCAGATGGATCCTTCGGCCCCCCCAGGCTACAGCCGTGGCCCGGACAAATTCTTCTCTGTAGAAGCATCCACAGTCTGAGCACCGGCGAATGGGTCGCCCATTTTTGGGCATAGCTTATGAATCTGCCTGGTTCTGGGCCTTTGATCGCGATTGCTTCGTAATCGGCATGTGTCCAGCAGCCACCGAATACTAATCAATGAGAAATGAATCATCCATTTAAGCACACAGTTTTGGCGATGGGCTGCTGCTCTCTCCAGGCTCCTGGCCGGGCCTTGCCGTTGTTTCTACCAGTCTTCCTGTATCCGCATATTACTCCATAGGATTTCTATTATGCAGATCCATATTCAGACTCTTGC
This sequence comes from Leptospiraceae bacterium, assembly GCA_040217195.1. Taxonomy (GTDB): domain Bacteria; phylum Spirochaetota; class Leptospiria; order Leptospirales; family Leptonemataceae; genus UBA3465. The sequence goes on from JAVJNR010000009.1 coordinate 207,475, forward strand.
TATGGTCAGGCACATTGGCTCCTCCCGCAAGCTCAACGAATGCGAACAAGGACCCTGGTTTTAGAGTGCCCATCTATAATAGGCCGATGCAGTCCTGGAAGAACTGAGCTACCTACATAGCCTCCATGGCATCCCCGAAGCCCAGATACTACACAAGTTCCTTTTACTCCAAGCCAGTCTCAAGGAGGGCGGGCCACTATTACAGCCGGATTCCGCCTACAAATCAGGATGATTTGCTATTCAGGAGCCCGGGTGCACGGCAAAAGAGATTCTCCCGGAATCATAAAAGGCGGCCTTCAAATCATCCTCGCCCATCTACAGGGGGCGCCATTTCTGGCATCGCTGCCGACCAGGTGGCAGAAGCCGGGCATTTACGATAATATATGCCCATTTATAAACACTTATTCGGACACGGGTCAAAGCAGAACACTTCTCAATCCAGGCCCCCGAATCAGCACAGATAGCGTCCGTCTGGGCAGGATTCGAGCAGATAGGACCCTCTGTCACAACTGTTCGACAAAGAGCGACCTGTAAATGTTCCCTGGGTGTCAGCATTGAGGGTCTGGCCTAAGTGTTCCCGGATCGTTGCTTGGCAAGTGGTCGGGACAGACTTAGCCTGGCCTGAACCGCAAATGAGGCCCATTCGGGCACTAAAAACAGGGACTGAACCGAGATCTGGCCATAAGTGTTCCCAATTAGGCACCTGGGGGCAAAAAAGATCCGTTTGAGCAGAGGTTAGCATAGGCCAGACCAGCCTTAAGTGGGAATCCGGGGGATTGGGGCGGGTTATGCTGCAATCCGAAGGGGGCTGTCGGGCATCAGTTCATGCAAGGAGACAAAAGGGCAGGAGAGAAGGAAGGAAGAACTATGTATACTGCCAATATGGCATGTGCATGTCGGACAGCCTGCGGATGACAGGATGGCGGGCTGTGTTCTGTGGGGGGCCGGGTGTTATCGGTGGTATAATCGGCGGTTCGTCCATGCCAGAAGGTCGGGCCGCTGCCGGAGCAGGTCGTAGATCTGGCTGAAGTTGAATGTTTTTTAATTGGGGGGGTGCCGAAAAATAGGCAATGATGACAGTCCTTGGCGAGAGGAACGGGCGGAAGGAGCACCTGTAATGGTCTCTGCATTCGATGAGCTTTCTGGAGGCCTGCTTGGGTCCGTGTTTCAGAGGCTTTTTGGCTGATGTGTGCTTAAGGTTAGAGGGCCAGGCAAGGGCACTTTTCCGGAAGGGTTCGTGGCAACCGTGGTATAAGACGGGTCGACCCTGGAAATGGGGGGCTCCTGGTAGGGTCGCCGAGACTGGAGGTGGTGAAAAATGGGCAGTAATAGCTGCGGCCAGACTGGTTTGGCTGAATAGAGTGGTGAGGAATAAGTAAAAGAGTGTGGGTGGAAGCTGGCCGGCATATGACTGCCGAGAGATAAGCACATTAGCTCGATCGGAGGCTTAGCCGGATAGGGCTGCGTAAAAATCAGCAGTAGCGCCACACGGAATGAATAATTGCACCGGTCCGGTGGAGAAAGGTCCGGTTTTGGCTTGTTTTTCTTCTTTGTCGGGTTGAAATTGGGTTATGGCGGAGTCCATTCGGGTTAAAGTGAAATGTCATGCATGCGGGAATGAAATCCGCGGAACGGCCAAATATGGGTCCGGTCACTACGTAGCAGAAGGGGTTCCATTTGATTTTATTGCCACGGGCAAGATTGAATCGGATAAGGGCCGCCGGGTAAAGGGAGAGGTGATTTGCATCTGTCCCAGCTGTACCGTGAAGAACAAATTTCAGATTTAAACTCATCCACAGAAAGCAATCTTGATTTAGGTTGCCGCCACGCTCCACCGCACATTTTATGAAGCCATATGGGCAAACAGATGACCGATTTTCCCGTCTCAACCCGCAGGCACAGCGCTGCACATGTTCTGGCACAGGCCATTACGGAGAAATACCCGGGTGCCAGGCTGGCTATCGGGCCGGATACAGAGCATGGTTTCTTCTACGACGTAATGACAGATCCGCCGGTGCTCCAGGAGGATTTGAAGGACCTGGAACAGCGCATGAAGCGTATAGCCAGGCAGGGCCAGGTCTTTGAAAGGTATGAGCTGCCGATCGATGAGGGCATTGCTTATCTCAAGCAAAACAATCAGTCCTTTAAAATAGAAATGGCCCGGGCTCTCAAGGAAAAGGGAGAAGTGGACCTGTCATTTTATAAGAATGTGCTTAAAAATGGGCAAACTGAATTCATAGATATGTGTAACGGGCCTCACGTTAATAAGACATCAGAACTGGGTGCTTTTAAGCTGATTTCTGTGAGCGGCGCCTACTGGAAGGGGGACTCTTCTGGCCCCCAGCTTCAGAGGGTTAGCGGGCTATTATTCGAAACCCAGGAGGAGCTGCAGCAATACGAATGGATGATGGAGGAGGCTCGAAAACGGGATCACCGGAAACTGGGGCAGGAACTGGAGCTGTTTACCACCAGCGAGAAGATCGGGCCAGGATTGATCCTCTGGCTCCCCAGAGGAAATGTGATTAAAGATCAGCTAGAAGAGTGGGCAAAAAAAACCGAGAAAGCGGAGGGTTATGCCAGAGTCACCACCCCTGTGATCACAAAAGAGGAGTTGTTCTACACATCCGAGCACCTGCCGCACTACGCGGACCATATGTTCCCGCCAATGGAGATGGACAATACACGGTATTATATCAAGCCCATGAACTGCCCATTCCATCACACCATATTCAGCGACCGTCCCAGGAGCTATCGAGAATTACCCTTGAAGCTTACCGAGTACGGAGTCTGTCATCGATATGAAGACTCCGGCTCACTCTTCGGCACTATGCGCGTTCGAGCAATGTGGATGAATGATGCTCACATCTATTGTGCGGAAGAACAAGCAGTTGAGGAGTTTAAGAAAGTGATTAAACTTCATGAGTATTATTACAGAATATTGGGCATCAATGAATACCATATGGTATTGTCTCTTAGGAATCCGGAGAACGATAAATACCATGGTGATGAGGAAATGTGGCGCCGGGCAGAGGCGCTGACCCGCCAGGCAATGGAAGAGTCCGGGGTGGACTTTGTGGTTGAGGAAGATGGAGCGGCCTTTTACGGCCCCAAGATGGATTTTCAGATCAAGTCCTCCATAGGAAGGGAGTTCACCGCCAGTACCTGTCAGCTGGATCTGTTCATGCCCGAAAAATTTGATCTGAGCTATGTGGCTGCAGATGGCACCTATAAAAGGCCCGTATGTATTCATCGAAGCCCGCTGGGTACTCATGAAAGGTTTATCGGATTCCTGATCGAGCACTTTGCTGGAGCCTTTCCTTTGTGGATGGCCCCGGAGCAGGTGCGGATTCTGCCGGTGAGTGACGGATTTCTGGATTACGGCCGATCCCTGGAGGCATTCTTTCTTGAGAATGATATCCGGGTAACCCTGGATATAGGGGAAAGCCTTGGAAAGCGTATTCGTAATGCCGAAAAAATGAAGATCCCCTATATGCTGGTTGTGGGTGAAAAGGAGCAGAGCTCTGGTCATATCAACGCCAGGAATTATTTCAGCGGGGACCAGAAGGACTATGACAGGCAGGAATTTCTGAGTATGCTTCAGTTAGAAATCAAGGAAAAGAAGATCCTGGAGCGAGCTGAAAAGAAGCAAAGCTGAGGCTTCGGGGGCCTTAAAAGAAGACCTTCTTCTATAGAAAGGTGCTCAGTAGGGGTGCCTGGGATTCCAATGGGCGTTTCTCTTCTACAGTATTTTGTCGAACCGATGTACAGAATGGTCCCGGGGTGGGTTTCTTCTATAATACTAACCGGAAACAAAGGTCTGCCAGAAGGTTCTGTCCAAAAATTCAATCAAAGTAAGCTGGAGCTGCGGCCCAGATCTGAGAGAATCCATGGGCGGACCGGATTTTCAGTTTTGCCATCAAAGTTCTGCCGATTCTACGGATTTGTATTCCATCCATACTACCTGTTCCCGTTCTGACGGTATTCGTTTTGAGACTGCGTCGCAGTTTTGTTCCGTATCCTTCGCCGAAATTAATTTTTGATGGAAATCACAGCCGCCTTAGATTAGTTCTAAATCCAGAATGATTCAATCCGACGGGATGGTCCCGTTCTCAGGATGATAGGAGATTTATATGGCAGAACTTAAGGGGAGCAAGACCCATCAGAACTTGAAAGATGCATTTGCCGGGGAGTCCATGGCAAACCGTCGCTATCTGTTTTTCGCAAAGCAGGCTGACGTAGAAGGATTTCCTGATATTGCCGGGCTGTTCCGTGACACAGCGGAAGGTGAAACCGGGCATGCTCACGGTCACCTGGAGTATATGAAAAAGATCGGTGATCCTGCCACAGATCTTCCCATTGGCGATACTGAACTGAACCTGAAAGCAGCTGTTGCTGGCGAAACCCATGAATACACAGATATGTATCCTGGAATGGCCAAAACGGCTCGAGATGAAGGTTTCGATGAGATCGCTGACTGGTTCGAAACTCTGGCCAAAGCCGAGAAGTCTCACGCTGGTCGATTTGAGCAAGGGCTCAAGTCTATCAGTTAAGTTATGGTAGGGCCGGCTGCAAGGCCGGCTCACCCATTTTTCAGATTTCTAAATTATCAGGTAATGAACCGGTGGGAGAGACTCTTTGATACAGCAAACAGATACAAGCAATGCCATCTATGATCCCACAGATGTAAAATACTGGGACCCTCAGTCCTTGCAGGCTGAGCTAGAACGTTCTTTTGATATATGTAATGGATGTCGGATGTGTTTTAAATACTGTCCGAGTTTTCCCACTCTGTTCAGCTTCATGGATGGCTATGCAGACGGGGATGTGAAGCAGATCAAGAAAGCCGACCAGAATCAGGTCATCGATGAATGCTATCATTGCAAAATCTGCTACGTTGCCTGTCCTTATACAGATAAGGATGATCATGCCTTTAATTTGAATTATCCTGCATTGATGCAGCGAGCTGTAATAGTGAGGGCCAAAAAGCAGGGAGTGCCCATTCGTCGCAAGATGCTGCAGAATGCGGATCTTCTGGGAAAGGTAAATACTGGTCTGATTTCCCGGTTGGCCAATAAGGCTCTGGCCAGCAATTTTCACCGGGCCATAGCGCAGACGATTGTAGGAATCCATAAAGAAAAGAAACTGCCAGATTTCCATCGTACCAGCTTCCACAGATGGTTCCATCTGCGAAAGAAGCGCATGGAGAAGGATGGCCGTTCTCTGGAAGTGGATCCGGCCAACAAAGTTGTGCTATTCTCTACCTGTTTTGTGAACTACAACAATCCGCAGGTGGGCAAAGATGCTGTGGAAGTACTGGAGCGGCATAAGTGTGAAATTCAATGTCCTTCCCAGAACTGCTGCGGAATGCCCGGGCTGGAAAGCGGAGATCTAAAATGGGTTCGTAAGAAGATGCGCGCCAATCTGAAATCTCTCTATCCTTTTGCCGAGCAGGGATACCGTATTCTGGCGATCAATCCTACCTGTTCTTTGACTCTAAAAGAGGAGTATCCCAACTTCCTGGAAGGAGAAGAAAGGGAGAAAGCAAAGCTTATTTCAAAGCAAACCAGAGATCTTCATGAATTCCTTTTTGAACTTAAACGAGAGGAGAAATTTGATCGGAACTTCAAGAGCTCTCCCGAATCGGTGGCCTATCATGTGCCCTGCCATTTAAGAGCTCAGCACATTGGCTTTCGTAGTCGGGATTTGATGAAGTTAATTCCTGGAAACAAAATAGGGCTGGTTTCAGAATGCTGCAGCCATGACGGAACCTGGGCCATGCGAAAGGAATACTTTGAACTAAGTATGAAGCAGGGCAAGAAGGCCTTTGATGAACTGAAAGAGCAGCAGGCCAACGTAGTCACTACAGACTGCCCTCTGGCTGCCATTCAGCTGGAGCAGGGAATGGAGCTTGATGAAAGGCCAATGCATCCGGTGCAAATTCTAAATCGGGCCTACAAATCTCCGGATGAAGGCGGTTTTCCCAGCGCCGTTTTGGAGAGTGAGTAATCCATGGGTGGCGTAGGATCCATCAGGAAGAGTCCTGCAAAACCGACGGACGAAGCAAAACCGATGGCCGAACCATTGAAACTGTATTATTCGAATTAGTACCATACATACCGTGCAGTTCTATCGCAAAGAACTGGCGGAGGAGGAAACCATGGCAAAGATCCAGCCAGCTGACATTATGCCCCTGGAACAGTATGACAGTGTCCGGGATGAATACAGACAGAGAATCTTCGAAATCAAGAAGCATCGTCGCGTCTACGTTGGAGATTACTTGAATTTCCTGTTTGAGAATGCGGATACGATGAAGTATCAGATTCAGGAAATGGCTCGCGTGGAAGTGATGAAAGATGCGGAAGCCGTAAAGCATGAAATTGAAACCTACAATGAGCTGGTGCCCGATCCAAATGAAATCACGGCCAGCCTGTTAATTGAAATTGATGATCCTGCCGCCCGGGCATTCAAGTTGAGAGAACTGGTCGGTCTTCAGGACTCAATTAGCCTGCTCATCGACAAGGACTATCAGGTGCAGGCGGAATTTGATGACCGTCAGATCACGGATGGAAAAATCTCCTCGGTTCATTATCTGCGTTTCCCTCTGGGGCAGAAAGCAGCGGATGCATTCCTGTCCACTTCAGATGTGGAGATTCTGATTACGCATCCTGCCTGCAGTTATCGCCAGGCCATCAATAGAGAACAGTTAGAAGCGATGAAAGAGGATTTGCAGGCCAGCCGGGCCTGAGTTGCCGGTTTTCGTTGGACTCCGGATGCTACCAGTCCATTATCCGTCCGATGTCCAGATCCTTCCTTTTCCTGAATAATCCGGCAGCCGGGGCAACCAGGATGCTTCGGGGAGCCGGCCATAGAATTATCCCGGCCCATAGAATTCGATTCAGGCTAATCCCCCGAAGCAGTAAATTCGTTCTGAGCGGGATCTGTGTTCTGTTGCTGTCCCTTCTTGTTTTTCCAGCCGCGCATGCAGAGAAAAACTCCGAAGACTTCTCCCGGATTTCAGAGTCAGTGGTTCAGATCAATGTTGAATCTATTGCCTATTCTTATACGGATCCCTGGCAGTCCCCGCAACTTCAGGGTAGTGGAGGCACAGGCTTTATTATAGAAGGAAACCGGATCATGACCAACGCTCATGTCGTGAGTGGAGCTGTGCAGATTCGGATCAAACGTCCCTCCCAGAAGAGAGATTATCCGGCCCGGGTGGCCTTTATTGCTCATGATTGCGATCTTGCCATACTGACCGTGGAGGATCCTGACTTTTTTACCGGTTCTCGACCGCTGGAAATTGGAAGCCAACCTGCCTTGAATACTCCTGTGACGGTACTGGGGTTTCCCATTGGAGGGAATCGTCTTTCCATTACCAGAGGAGTGGTATCCAGAATTGATATGGATGTGTACAGCCACAGTGGCGTGGATGCACATAGAATTATCCAGGTAGATGCTGCCATAAATCCAGGAAATTCCGGAGGGCCGGCCATCCAGAATGGTAAAGTGATTGGTGTTGCCTTTCAGGCCATTACTTCCGGGGAAAACCTGGGTTATCTAATCCCTCCTGTGGTGGTGCAGCGTTTCCTGGAGGATGTTAAGGACGGAACGTATGAAGGCTATGTTGAGTTTGGTGTTCTGGACAGTCCGGTTCAGAATCCGGCCCAGATTCAGGCTCTAGAAATTGCTACCCGTCCATCGCCATTCTTTGGAGTTCAGGTCTATCGGGTCATTCCGGGTTCTACGGCGGCTGCAGCCCTGAAGCCGGGAGATGTTCTGATTTCCATCAATGGGCATGAAATTACCGGAGAAGGCGATGTTGAAATAGAGGGGGCCCTGTATCCCTATCTGGAGCTGGTGGACCATGTATTCGAAGGTGATACCATTGAGATTGAGTACATCCGAAATGGTAAGAAGGGTAAGGTTTCTCTAGAGTCCAGACGAAGTGATGTGCTAACATTCAAAAGACGGACCTACGGTAAGCCACCGCAGTATCATCTTCTACATGGATATCTGTTTCAACCTCTGGATGCAAACCTGATGGATGCCATGGGCCGCCAGTGGTCTTCCGAAGGCAGAGTGCAGCTTTTGTATCGCTATCACTATCATTTGTTCCATGGGCTCTATAAAGAAGGTAATGTGGATGTGGTTTTGACCAGACGTCTGGCACATCCTGTGAATGCATACGGGGATAGGTATCTGAATCAAATTGTAGAGTCGGTCAATGGTAAGAATGTCCTGGATTTTGGGCATTTTTCCAGACTGGTGCAGCAGGGCAGAAAGAAAGGCGATGTAGTTATTCGATTCCGGGACTCAGAGGTGCCTCTTGTCCTGGATGCGGCTCAGCTGCAAGGGGATGCCGACCAGGACATTGCCAGCCGGTACGGGATTAAGAATCTATTTCACACGGATAAATCTCCATGAGACTTTCTTCATTACATCATACGATTCTGGCATTCTGTATTCTGGGTCTGGCCTTTCTGGGCTGGCCATTGCTGGCGGATAGTCAGGGCGTTTCCTCGTCTGTTTCAGGATGGTCCTTTACCCAGGATCGCATGCATGCAGGCCTGGTTCGGATTCGGATCAGTACCGTGCAATATAATCCGGCCCGTCCCTGGAGCAAAGAGGTTGGTCCTACTTTCGATGTGACGGGACTGGTTCGACCGGGGAATCGGATTTTACTGTCTGCGGGCCCGGTGCGGGATGCGGCCAATATTGAAGTTACCCGACATGGATCGTATAGAAAATACCAGGGCCAGGTCATCCTGATCGACTCCGAAGCCAACCTGGCAATGATTACCGTGGATGATCCGGAGTTTTTCAAAGGCCTGGAGCCCATCCCATTCTCCAGAGATCCTCTTCTGGGGCAGACCTATCGCGCTGCTCGGATCGACAGTAGCTTCAGTATTGAAAGTACAGATGTTACCGTTTCTGAATTATTGCCCGTAGCGGATTACGGCTTTACCCGTCTTCCGGTGGCCATATTCCGCTCCGCGCCCAGATTTGAATCTGGAGGCCTGATACTGGATGGGGAAGGCATTTCAGGAATGATTGGCTTCGTGGATGGCCAGGACCAGGCAGAGGCCGTTTTTGCCTCCAGACTGCAGCACTTTGAAGGCATGGTGGATTCGGTGCAGTCCCTGCCAGTTCAACGAAAAAAAGAGAAGTACACAGGATTTCCGGTGCAGGGATTTTTTTATTCTCCACTGGAGGACCCTTCGCTCAGAAAGCATTATGGATTGGAAAATTCTCAGGATGGAATTCTAATTACTACGGTTCTGGATGGCTGCTCTGTAACCGGAAAATTGCAATCCGGCGATGTGCTGACCCGGGTGGATGGATACTCGGTGAATCCGGCCGGGGACTACAAAGATCCGCAGCTGGGCTGGCAGCCGGTGGATTTGCTATTCGTAAGGGATATAAAAGGGGCTCTTCGACGGGTTGGCCAGGAACTAAAACTGGAAATTGTGCGAAGCGGAGAAACAAAGAAAATCACAATCAAACTCCAATCGTATAAAGGCGGTGCAGAGCGTATCGCCTGGACGGAGCCGGAACCGCCGCCTTACGTGGTTCATGAAGGATTGATCTTTGTGGAACTCAGCGTGCCTTTTCTAAAGGAAAGGTTTGGTGCAGAATGGCAGAACCGGGCCCTGGCTCTGGCCGCTGTATACGATTCCTCTAAATACTATAAACCGGGCGAGACAAAGGATCGAATCCTGGTGCTTTCCGATGTGCTTCCTGCAGAGTCTACCCGTGGATTTGAACGCCTGGCCGGGGAGCAGTTGATGCGAATTGACGATGAAAAGGCTCAGTCTCTTTTTCAGCTCAAGAAGGCTCTGGAAAACTCCACCGATTCCATCATCGTACTGGAGTTCAGATCCGGCCGTAAGATCTATGTTCGCACAGGAAAAGGCAATCCTGAGCTTCGTGCGGACTACGGCATCCAGGAGAAATCCAGAATGCGCAAGACCATTCCAGGAAATTGAGGAAATGACAAAAGAATGACTGGAGGACTGGGCCCGGCGGAGCGGCTTATTCAATGAAATATTTCATCCCAAAGCGGGCTTTGAGATCACTTTCCACCGGCGCCGAGCTGGACTGATCCGGTCGCAGGTCATAGGTATGCATGGGCACTTCCAGGGTTGCTTCCAGGATCAGTGAGTTGGTGGAGATTTGAATTCCGGGAGTGAAAAACAGAGTTCCGTATTGAGCGCCAATAATCTGATTATCCCGGAAAGGATCAGTGATTTTATGCCTGGATTGTAATCCAAGGAGCACCGAAACGGGAGAGCGTGAACTCAGACCATAGCCCAGGGAAAGTCCAGCCGAAAGACGCTGGTCCGGATCTTCATCTTCCAGAGCCAGGTCCTGCTCATGGCCCAGGTCAAATAGCAGGCTGAACCGGCTGCTTCGGATTTGAAATAACAGGTCCATTTCTCGGGCCCGGGAGCCTGGAATATAGGCACGTCTGGGATCCAGCAAAGTGAGTTCCATGGCTGCTCTGTGATAGAGTCGGCTTTCCCTGAATTGTACTGCAAAGCTACCGGAATCATCGCTCATAGATAGATAGCGGTTACTGTTTCGGTAGATAGGGTTCTGCGTGGGCTGAATGTCCCAGAGCTTCAAATCTCCCTTTGAGCCGCCCTGAAGTTTATACTCATAAAGGTCTGCTTCCAGGGGCAAAACCAGAGGAACATTGGTGATTCCTGATGGACCGCGAAACAATGGATCCATGGCCGGATTCGGCAGGGAAGTGGCAAACCGATCCATGGGTGCCGAAAAAGCGGCTGTATGGGCCAACCCCAGAACCAGGGTAGCCACCGTATATTTCCTGAGCCCGAACACCTGCTTACAGAATCGTGGAGATCTACTTCTTTTTCCAGTCTATTTTAGTTTCCAACACCTGGCAACCTTGTTTGAAGCGTACCTTTTTTGCCACTATTTCAGGCCTCCGCTACCGGGGGTTGGTTTTTGCCGGCTCAACTCGGGTACTCTGGCATTTGCTGTTCGGTCCTTCTTTGATGGGTTTTCCGGCCTTTCCGAAATTTTGATTCTTAGGTCTGGATTCTACTGGAACCTGGAAAGGCAGTGGCACCAATGGCGGCCAGAATGATCCCGGAACCATTACAGCCATACATACCATACATCGTATTTCTCCCAGGCTTCTTTCTGCTGATAAAGGGGGCGGACTGGCTTGTGGAAGGAGCCAGTTCCATTGCCCGAAGGCTTCATGTGTCGGACCTGATCATTGGACTTACCATCGTATCCTTTGGTACATCGATGCCCGAACTGGCAGTGAACATCATAGCCAGTTTTGAAGGAAGTGCGGACCTGGCTGTCTCTAACGTTGTTGGAAGTAACATTGCCAATATCCTCTTAATTCTGGGGATTACAGCCCTGGTTCGGCCGCTGGTAGTTCAATCCAGCACAGTATGGAAAGAGATCCCGTTTAGTTTCCTGGCTGTACTGGTTCTGTTCGTGGTGGCCAACGATCGACTGCTGGATGGGGCAGAAAGTAATCTACTGAGCCGCAGCGATGGGCTCACGGTAATGCTATTTTTTGCAATCTTCATGTACTATGTTGTGAATATGGCCATGAAGGGCCAGGCAGATGCCCTTCTGGATGATTTACCCGAGGAAACCCTGGGTGTTGGCAAAGCAATTTTCTTTACCATTCTAGGAATGCTTGCTCTTCCTCTGGGCGGGGACTGGATTGTTCAGGGCGCCGTAACCATCGCCCGGGACCTGGATGTTGGCGAAGATATCATAGGACTATCCATTGTGGCTGTGGGAACCAGCCTTCCTGAGCTGGCAGCATCGGTGGTGGCTGCGCGAAAAGGGAATTCGGATATTGCTGTAGGCAACGTAGTTGGCAGTAACATATTCAATATCTTCTGGGTACTGGGTCTGAGTATGACCATTCGACCAATCCCATTTTCGAAAGCGGCCAATCAGGATCTATTCGCTGTAATCGTGGCCAGTCTGTTTCTTTTTCTGTTTATCTTTGTGGGAAAAAAGCATACCCTGGAAAGAAGTCAGGGAATTATCTTTTTGCTATTGTATGCCGGTTATCTGTTCTTCCGTGCCCTGACTGGATAAGCTTTCTATTCCACTGGACCTGGCGGCCAGAAGAACCAGATTCATTAGGAGCTCTTAAAGAGCGTCGGCCTGTCTGGCCCGACGTTCCAGCTCCTGCATGGCCTGCAGGCCTTCCTCTCCCATGTTCAGGGAATAGTCGTTAACATACAGGGCTATATGATCCTGAATCGCCTGATCATCCATGGCCTGAGCGTGGCAGCGGATGTATTCCATTCCTTCTGCAGGGGCATTGTTTGCCTGTTTCAAGCTCTTGCGGATTATTTCTGTGATCTGCTCTTTACTGTTCAGGTGGTCGTTTCGAATGGCGATCAAACCCAGAGGAATGGGAGACCCTGTAGTTTCTTCCCACCATTGTCCCAGATCCTGTACCAGACCGGCCTGGAAGGAAGGATACGTAAATCGTTCTTCATGGATGATCAGTCCTGCTTCAAATTCTCCGGCCTTCAATGCTGGAAGGATTCGATCGTAACGTAAAAACTGCAATGGAACTTTCAGGCCCAGGGAATCCAGATACATTCGCAGCATTAGCGCCGCGGTGGTCTCCATCCCGGGAATGAGTATGGGTTTTTGATTCCGGGCCAGATATTCGAGCAATTCTGCGGAGTTTTTTTCCGAGGCTTCTGTTGTGCCGGAACTAACCAGCAATGGTCCGCATCCGCGGCCAAGAGCGCCTCCGGCTTCCAGCATGGTGTATTGGTCTTTAAGTTTTAGATAAGCGTAGCAGGAAAGTTTAGTTAGCTCATAAAGGCCCTGGCTGGCAGCTTCATTCAACTCCTGGATATCCAGATACACCGGCTTAAATCCTGGGTTTTGCTGATGATGAATCATCCAGTTAAAAATATAGGTGTCGTTGGGGCAGGGAGAGATTGCTAATTTCATTTCTTTCCAGGTATAAAGCCAATCAGTGTGAGCATTATTCCAAAGCAGGCAATTCCAGCTGCCAGCAGAAATAGAAGCGGATTGTCCTTCTGCGGAGGATTGTCTTTCAGGCGTATATGCGGAACTCCTCTGGAATCAACATAGCGAATGGCTTCCAGATTTTCCCCATCTTTATGGAGATAGTACAGATCCACCGACACTTGCTCGGTTACTGTGTAGTTTCTTCCATTATAAAGATAACTGTAAGTGTAAAAATAGGAGACCTCCGGTGCTGGAAGGAAATCGGGCCCCGCTTCCGGTATCAGTGATTTCTTTTTTCTCTGCAGTCGGCTAAGATAGACGAAGGTTGTTCTTCCATTCCGCTCAATTTTCTGCTGCAGGCTTTGATCCAGGGAATGTTGCCAGTACAGAATCAATGCCAGGCTGCCAAAGACCATAGTCCAGAGCAGGCCAGCTATTCGGTACGGAGCGCGGGCCGGACTCATACTCCCTGTGGGCCGGATTTCATGGCTGCAAGATCGAATTCGGCGCTTTCTCGGGCCAGAAATATCCTGGGACTGGAATGCTGAAGCGCCATCCGGTGCTCAATGGCATTCTTGAAGTTTTCAAATACCTTTTCATCGGTGTAAGCTGGCTCATGGTGGGTCAGTACCAGGTTTTTAACCTTCCAGTGTACGGCACAGTTTACGGCCATGGTGTAGCTGGTATGGCCCCAGTCGAACTTGGAGAACGATTCATCCAGTGTGTACTGAGCATCCATAATTAGAAGGTCTGCCTGATGGAAAAAAGCAGCGTCATCCGGTCGGCTCATTAGATCTTCGCCGGTGAACTCTGCATCTGTTGCGAAAATGAAGGTTCCGGCCTCTGAACGGAAGCGATAGGCCTGACTTCCGCCCGGGTGCTTCAGTGGATGTGTATCCAGTTGTAGCCCATCCAGTGCAATGGGCTGACCTTGCTTTAGCTGATGAAAATGCTTGGAGCTCGCTGAATCATGAAATGGCATGGGAAAGAATCGATCTGTGGTTTGATAGGCCATTCGATCTTCCAGGTCTGGAAGAGGTGAGTATAGATGTAGTTCGTTTCCCGGTATATAGATTGGCTTGAAGAAAGGAAGTCCCTGAATATGATCCCAGTGCGTATGAGTGAAGAATATATGAATCTTTCCCTGACCTTTGCCCCAGGGCCCGGACATTAGTTCATCGCCCAGAGGACGCAACCCGGTACCGGCATCCAGGATAAATATCTCTCCAGAATCGGATTCTACGCGAACACAGGTGGTATCGCCGCCCACCACATGGGAAAGATGTCCTGGAAGATGATCCAGAAAGGAAGAGATCTGCTCTTCATTGGTCAAACCAGAGGCGATGGAACGTCTTAGAATCTCCTCCAGTTTTGATCGATACTCGGTATTCCTCAGTGGTGCCGGCAACGATCCCCTTACTCCATAAAGCTTGACTTTCATTATTCTTGCCTTCGGCTGCCGGACCTGTCCGGAATGTCTTTGTAGATTGGCCGCACAGGAAAGCAGCCTATTTTTCCTTTTTGCTGCTTTTCGGACAGATCCAGGCATGCAACCCCGTATGCACCACCGTCATAATTTGAAGATGTACCCAGGGCCTGCATCCAGATACGGTTCACAGGTCCCATTCCGCTTTTGATGCAAAGTGTTTTTTGTTTACCCCGTGGCCGCCTAAAAAAATTTGGTCATGGAGGGTAACAAATATGAAGGAGACCAGCAAAATGTCATCAGCCAGTTCTTCCACAGCAACCGTGGATATGGAGTCCCCGGAAGAGAGAGTTCAGCCAGAGGAAGTTCAGCCAGAAGAGCTCACCATGGAGCAGCTTGAGCAGGTCTTCGATGTGCTTTCTGAAATCACTGATCGTATATCCCTCATGAATAGCGTCTACGAATCCAATCTGGAGCAGGCATTCGATGATCTGAAGCAATTCAGTCTTACCGTGCGCCAGTGGTCCGCAGAGCAGATTCCTCAGGAAATTCGCCGATTCTATCTCAGCCATCTCACCTTTCACAGGGAGATCATCGCCGATATTATTGCAGAAGCTCGTAGCCTGCTGATGGAAGAGCGACGGGAGTATCTGAAGACTCTGGTACGATATCATAAAGACTACTGTGCCTGGCTGGATACTATGGAAAAGGCTTTGAGCCGATCCGCAGCGTCCTGATCGCCTGTCCAGGGATTCCAGGAAGCGAAATTCTTCCTGGTTGCCGGGCATAATCCGGGAACCGGATAACAACCGCTTGACAATGGAATGGTCGGGGGGTATACCCTGAGCATTCCTATGGCAAGGTCCTTATTTCTTCCCCTCACAATCTTTCTGGTAGCGAGTTGCGCCGGCCTTCAGCAGGTGGAGCAGCCCACGGCGGCAAATCTGAGCTTTCCGGAGGTCCAGTATTACCCATTACCGGATCGGCCGGTGGCCAGTCTGGCCGAACTGGAGCAGGAACCCGTTACTCTGGCTTATTCCATCGATTTTGAATCCCTGGATTCTCCGGAGCTTCGTCGAATCGTGGAGCAGCGCATCCACGGATGGCTTCGTAATATTCAGATCCGTGGAGCTGTGCTGCCAACCTTTAGAATTTCAGCCAATGACTCTCCTCCGCAGGGCTATCCCTATACGCTTCGGATTCAAATTAAATCCGAGGCAGAAAATGAGTATTCACTGAATGCAAAGATGGAGCATAATCCCTCCGGCCGATCTTACGCCGTATTCAAGCGAAACTTTGGCCTGGATCCAGGCGGCGATCATGAGGGTCTTGCACTGTTCAGTGGCCTTTCTGCATTCCTGTCCGATGGCACCGGCCCATCCATGTCCTTTCCTGCATCCAGCGGCGATGAGTTGCGAGACTGGGTCTCTCTTCTGGGAACCGGTCAGGTAAAAGTAATTTCAGGCCAGGAAGCTTCTGTCCAGATCAGGAACAGAAATGGACAGTCGGTGCATTCCGGCCAAACGCCTGTTGTGCTGGATCTTCCTGCCGGTGCCTATGAATTTACAATTAAGCGAAAGGGCATGCAGCCTCGCATTAGAACATTGATTGTTCGTCCCGCCGCCCAGGATGTGCTACTAATGTCCTGGCCAGACGATGAAAGTGCCAGTTCTCTTTCTGTATTTACGTCTCCTCCCAGATTGCAGGTCGCTCTGGAAGGTACGGTGCAGGGGGCTGCTCCGCTGGCTTTTCCTTCATTGATGTCCGGTGAAATCCAGGTAGAGATTGCCCGAAAGGAAGAGGATTCCGGTGAAGCTTTCGTAATGCGAAAGAGCACAGTATCCATGGGCGAGGGAGAAGACATTACTCGATATTATCCCTTCGATTACTACATTGATTTTCAAAGAGCGCCGGAAGCCGGAAATCTATGGGCTTCCAATCAGGCATTAAAGGCAGTTCGTAAGGATTCAGATCAGCTGAAGCTGGAAACGGTTCGCAATCAGGACGGTCTGCCTCCTGGATTGCTTTCTCATCCTCTGGAAGCCATGGATCAGCGAATTCGAATCAGCTTCCTGCCAGGCAAGGACTGGAACTTTGGTCTGAGTTCCGGAAAAGGAAGTGATCGTCCGTATCTTTCCCTTCAGGGAAGCAAACTTCTATTCAACGCTCCTGGTAGCGGCTCCACGGCAGAGTATGTTCGTCCAGTGCCATCAGAAGGCCAGCTCGAGGTCCTTGAAATTAGATACGAAGCGGAAGACAGTGAGCTTACAATCCTGCTAAACGGGGCTGAAGTCTACGATGGCCCGTATCAGAATTCCGGTTACTTCAGTCTTTATCTATCTGGTCCGGCCAATCTGCTCCCCATACAGGAGATGGAAGTTCATGCAGGACCCATCCTGGGCAATGCCGTTGTTCGCTGGGGCCGTGGAATGATTTTCAGTCTGGGTCGGTCTCTGGGTCTGTACAGTCGCCTTCGTCCAGTGCCGGAAGAAACCTCCGCAGGAGAAGGGAAGTAGATTCTGGTTATTGTCCCGGAAGTGCCATCTTACATAGAATTTGTCGAGAATGAAAATGAAATCTAAATCCATCGTCCTTATTGCTCTTGTTTTGATCCTGGGAATGGTGCACTGTCAATCCGCTCAGAGGTCGGATGCAGTGGACCGAGACGTTCCTGCCAATGTAGATCCAGCCAAACTATCCAAAAGCAGAGAACTCATTCGTCAGGGAAACCTGGCCGTTGTTCGAAAGCAGTACGCTCAGGCTCTGGATCTGGCCAATCAATCTCTGGCTGTGCTTCCTCTATTTGAGGGCTACTACTTGAAAGGCCTGGCGCTGAGCCGCTCCGGTAATGAGCAAGAAGCTCTGCAGGCATTCGAGCAGGCAGAGAAACTGGATCCCACCGATCAGCAGCTATTGTTAACGTCCGGTCTGCTATATGATTCTTTGAATCAGCCAGAGAAAGCCCAGGAAAAGTACCTGAAGCTTACCGAAGCCTATCCCAATGATCCTGTGTACTGGTACAGAGCGGGTGTGGGCTTCAAGAATCTGGGTAAACTGGATAAGGCCTATGAGTATCTTAAGAAATCTTTAAAAGATGATTTCGAGCATATCGATCAGGCCTATCTGCAGCTGGGTGATGTCTGCCTGGAACAGAAGAAATACGAAGAGTCAGAAGAGTATTTCGCACTGGCTGGAAAGAAAAACCCGAAGATGGAAGAAGCGGCTGACGGTAGGAATGCCAGTCAGTCCGCCCGATTGATGGATCAGGGCAATGCGCTTCTTAAAGAAGGAAAAACAAAGGAAGCAATTCAGATTTTTTTGAAGGCTGTGCAAACCAGCCCGGGTTCAGCTGCACCCAGGTTCTTGCTGGGTAATGCATATCTCCAGAACAATGAACCAGAGAAGGCACTTCCTTACACCGAGGAAGGAATCAAAATAAGCCCTGATTCGGTAAGCGGAAGAGTCATTCATGCCACAGCACTGCGAAAGAACGGCAAGACACTTCAGGCGCGAAAGGTCCTGGAGGAGGGACTTGCCAGGGATCCAGAACAAATAGAACTTCTAAACCAGCTGGGACTGGCCTGCAGAGATGCAGGAGATACCAAATGTGCTCTAGTGCAATTTGAAAAAGCACTGAAAATCAAGCCGGAGCATTATCCTTCGCGCCTGAATGCATTCTATACTTACATTGACGCTCGCAGATACGATGAAGCAGAGAGGCACTTAAATGCACTGCAAAAACTTTCCATGCCTGACAAAGAGAAGGAACAGGCCATTACGTACTTCAAGCTGGCTCGTTATCTGGGCACCGGAGATCGTTATTTCGAAAAGAATGCATTCTACCAGGCCGTTGTTGAATATCAAAAGGCTCTGAAAGTTGATCCGGAAAGCACGGCGGCCTTGAATTCCCTGGGAAGAACGGAACTATTACGTCGTAGATTCGGTGTAGCTGAAAAGTATTATAAGAAAGCACTGCAGGTAGATGGGGAGAATGTACAGGCTCTGGAAGGACTGCTTCGCCTCTATTCCCAGGCAGGGAATGCCGTGGCTCGTAGGAATATCCAGATCCGATTGGAGAAGCTCAGCGAAACTAATCCAGAAGCAGCTGTGGCCTTTGGTCGCATCTATGAAGACGATGAAAACTGGAAACAGGCAGAGGCCCATTACCAGCGTTTGCTGAAGCGTTATCCAGAACATGAACTGATTCGACGTCGATTATCCTATGTGGTATACCGCCAGGCCCTGGATGAGAACAGAAAGAACAATCCAGATGCTGCACTGAGGCTAATAGCTCGTAGCGAAAAACTGGATCCGGATCTTCCAGGACTTGCAAGTGCCAAAGAAGTGATTCTGGATAATAAGAAGCATGCACGATATCTTCCTGAGCTGGAGCGGGCCGAAGACACATACCAGTCCGGTCGTTTTGCCCGTGCCGAGAAACTATTTCGTACCCTTCATGCCAAATGGCCCCGGCCTGCCTTTCTGGTTCGAATCGCAGATAGCTTGATTCAGCAGGGCAAAGAACAGGAAGGGTTTCGCCTTCTGGAAAAAGCGGCTTCTGAAAATCCGTCCAGCATGGAAGTTAGGGAGGCCATGTTTGCCAATTTTATTCGAGCCGGGCGTTCCAATGAAGCCAGAGAGGGCTTTCAAAGTATTGTAAACTCCCAGGAGGATGCGTACTACAGTCATTACAAGCTGGGAATCATCCATCTAATGAACGATGATCCAGAAGATGCATTTGATTCCTTCCAGACTGCACTGATTTATCGGCCGGACTTTATCCCGGCCAGACTGGCAAGAGGCGTTGCACTCTATGAGCAGGGCAAACAGTCTGAATCAGAGAAAGACTTTAGAGAAGCTCTGAAATATGATACCTTTGGAAAGGAACTGGCTCGACTGAACCTGGCCCTGATCGATTTAAACTCCAATGAAGTGAGCCGGGCCAGGAAGGCCCTTGAAGATATGGTCCGGATGTATCCGAATTTTAGCGATCCTCATTATCATCTCTCTTTTCTGGACTTTGAGTCCGGTAATTACAGAGCCGCTTTGAAACACATAGACAAAGCCATTGAGCTAGAAACCACGGCGGATTATCATAAAGCCCGGGCCCGGATTCTGGAAAAGATGCCAGGTCAAAGAGCAGCCCTGGAAAAAACCTACAGAAGTCTGCTTCAGGATTTTCCCGGTTTACCGGAAGAGGATCGCAAGGAAGTTCGTTTGAAGTTATCCAGGCTTTCCAGTGGAGAGGCCAGAACACTATCTCCGATGGAAATGCCTGCTGTAGATCCGGTGAAGGTGGTGCGTCATCGTGATCTGGTCATCTATATAGAAAGAAATCGAGTAGTGGCAGCCCCTCTTGGCTCGGAAACGCCGGTCTATATTCGTAAATTCGCAGCCCCAATCCTGGATGGAGCCCAGGACTACTGGATCTATGTAGCTTTTAGAAATCAGATAATTAGCCTGGACCCATTAACCGGTGAAACTGTGGACCAATGGGAAATGCCCAATACTTGCCGATTGCTTGGTGCGGATGGTAAGATGGCAGCCATTACCGGTACCAGTTGCGGGGCCGGAAAAGAAAAGGAACTGAGGGCTCTGGGCGATACAGCGGAGCAGAGGATTCTATCGCCTCAGAACTTTGTATCCAGCTCTAACGGTACTTTCTACTACTCCGGCGGATTCTACCATTCAGCTCCTTCTGGAGGAAAGGTTACCCTTACAAAGGTATCCTTTGAAGGCGAAAGTCTAACTTCCACACATTCGGTTCAGGATGTGCTTTCCATTCATGCCCGGAACGGGGATCTGCTGGTTGCTCATAAGAAGGGAGTACTTTTTCTGGATGAAGATGACCTGGAAGAATCCTCCCGTTTAACTCTAAAACTGGACTGGCTGGATATGGCAGGCGAAACGATTTATGCAATGAGCGGTAAGCAGTTGCATAGTCTGGAATCCGGGGAGATTGTAAAGAGCATAAACCTTCCCGTGGCAGCCCGCCCTGGACAATCGCTTCATGCATTACCCGAAGGACGACTACTCTATATTGGACAGGATGGATCCCTTCGACTAATCGACAGTGAAGGCAAGGTGCTCTGGAAAGAGGTGCCGGGCAAATTCGATAGCAAGTTGCTTTCGGTTTATTATTGACCCACTGAAAGCAGTGCACTTTTACAGAGAGAAGGGTGTGTAATCTATATAACATCCTATAGGTATTTTCAGGCGAACGGCGCCAGGGAGAGGAACCTTGAAAGAGACAGATCAAAAACAAGCGCGCTGGCGATACTATATCGACAGATCATTTCAAAACCAATTCATTGTACGGTTTTCACTGGTAATTGTTCTGGTGATGGTCTTTACAGTGGGGGCGCTATGGCTGCTAAAAGAGAATGCCTTTGGCCTGGTACCGGACAACAGCGGTGTGCTCTGGAGTACCGACTCGGCAGAGGTGCTCTCCTGTACCTATCCAGATGGTAGCGCAGCCGATTTGCCAGCTCCGGTTAAGCCTTACGATGCATTCGAGCTTTACTGGAAACCTCTGATTTTTACCAGCATTTTGAACCTGGTAATTATCGTTATTTTCAGTCTATTCTATTCACACAGCATGGCAGGGCCCATTCACAGCATTAAGAATTCCCTGCGTGAGCTGATCGATGGAGAACCTGCAGGTCCGATTCGAATTCGAAAAGGGGATCAATTTCAGGAACTGGCATCTCTGCTCAATGAGGTGATCGAAAAGAGGGTTAAATAGTGAAGAAGGTAGTATTTATTTTTTTGATTTCGCTGTTTTTTCCAGGCTTTCTGGCGGCGCAGGAAATCAGTCCCACTTACTTCAATCGGGTAACTCTGGATGGAGTGGATGAACTGGCCCGGGCTCTTTCAGATCCGGAAGTTTCCGTAGAACAAAAGCGATATGCTGTAAATCGAATGGCGGAGCTTGCCCGGCAGCTTCCCGGCAGTAATGTTCAGCCTTCCAGGCTTTACAATCCACTTCTGGGAGCCCTGCGACCTGAGAAGAATGTTCAGGACCACCATGTTCTGCGGATTGCCATATGTGAAGCGTTGCGTAATTTCTCAGATCTGGATGGCAGCAATCAGCTAATAGGTCCTCTGGGAAGAGTGATGATGGATAGCGATGAGCATGAAGATGTTCGTACCGCGGCAGCTCGCACTCTGGCTGACTTTCACAAGGATAAGTCAGCTGCTGTGGAAGCACTGATTTCCGCTCTAAACAAGGAACTGGACAGAGGGCCTAATTCAGATAACATCTCGATCACATCGGTTATATGTGTTAGTCTGGGAGCTCTCCGGGATAAAAGGGCCATGGTTCCATTAATGAAAGTGGTTCAATCTTCCTTTCCCAATCAAACTAAACGAAATGCCAAGACGGCTCTGGATAGTTTGCACTGGAAGTAATTCCGGGTCTTTGGCCCCCTGCAGATTGAACTTCTGAAAATCTGCAGGGGTATGCTGACCGGAATCCTGTTTTTCGAATTGCGGTAAAGTGAAATGGCCCAAAAATCCTGAGAGCAGCAGCTGAAACTCACGGTTTCGCTACAGATGTTATACAAAATTCAAAGCTGGATGGATACGGTAATGCACCATCTCTTCGGTGGGAGTCATTTCCAGGCCATTGTTGAGCGATAATGGACGGAGGACCTCCCGGGCTGTTTCTGCAGAGACTTCGCCGGAAAGGCGACGCCAGCAAACATCCAGATAGTCTTTGCCTCGTCTGGTGGAGCGTTCAATAAGCTCTGGAACCGGGCCACCGTAATCTGCCCCGGTTACTGGATGGGGTGCAGGATCCAATTCTGAGAAATGTATCTCATTACTTGCTACATGATTTCTTACATAGCCCAGGTAAGCAATGTGGCTGATTTTTCCGTTCATTCTCTTATTCAGCGATTTTAATCCTGCAACCAGGGGTCTATTTTGAAACATTCCGATCATGGTTCTGGATCTGTGAAAGGAGCGTTCTGTAATCCAGTGAATGCTATTCATCTCCGGCATGGATTGTCCGTCCGGCCCATTGGCATGGCTCATCCCTTTGCTGAAGAATTCCAGTAGATCCTTTTTATGTTCTTTTGGATTGATCCTTTCCAGAAGTTGAAAGTCCTTTAAGGATTGATTTCGTAGTTTTAGAATATGGAAATCCAGAAGAGTTTCGAACAGTCGATGCCTTCCCTCCGCTGTGGCCCGTTCGGCCGGATTCGGATCATAGTAATTTCCACTCACTGAATAGACGTACGGATGAAATATGGTGTCCGCTGCTACATGAGTCAGGTAACCACACAGAAATGCAAACAGTGGTTCTAGAGAGGCCGGGTTTTTCTCTTTGATCTGAACGCATCGTTCCAGCATCCAGAGCACATGCATGGAGTTATCGTTTCCGTATCTGCCATGAATGATTTCGCCCAGTTCCAGATCATGTTTCTTTTCCAGAGGAAGTCGGATATCGTAATAGTATAGATCCGGTGACATGGACCCAAAGCTGTAGGGTCTGTCATTTCTATGCAGCAGGTTGCGGACTGTATGGTCCATTCTGTCTCGGATCTGCTCGGCAACATGGATATGCGTTATTTCTTTGGGCACACTTTGAGTTTGATTCCAGGTCGCAATTTAGGCAAGTACTTTGGTAATTGGAAACCTTGCAGGTACGGATAATCATGTCTCGGTTGACGACCCGGGCCGGGGCCTGGACAGAAAATTCTGGTGAAAAAAGAAATCTTTAGCCGGCTATATTCTTGATGTCCCTTACAACATGCAATCTCTGTTCGCTCAGTTGGATGATTGCCTGGGTAGCCGGAGGGAAAGGAAACCGCCTTTCTTCATGGGCATCTACAGTGAACTCTCCATCCATTTCTGAAATTACCTTCAATTGCTCGGTTTCCAGACTTCTGTAGCGGTAGCGATACTTCCGACCAGCTTTGAATCCAGGCTCCCGAGCCACGATGCGAAATACAGATTCTTCTCTACCAAAAGTGGCATGGGAGGAGCGCTGAATGGATGGAGGTAAACAGTTTCTAAACCAGCCGGTGGAGCCTGCTCCGGTGGCAATTAGTAAGCCAGAGCTTTTTTGTTCCTCTGGCGGTTCACCATCCAGAGATAGAACGTATCGACTCATGGCATCTGGAAAGGCATTTCTGATACTGATTTCACTTATGCAGGGGCCGGTTCGGATAATTCTACCATCCGGATATTGAAGTTCCGCTTCCACCATCGTCCATGCTTCCTGTCGGATGATTTCTGTACTTAGCTTTTGACCGGAATCCTTCAGTCGGTTCAGCTTCTTCAAGAATGAATCTGTATCAAAATAGAGTAATGAACCGGTGGACGTGGCCGGGTCCGAGTTGATAGCCAGGATGGGCTCATTACCTGCAAATCGAGCACAGTACACAAAATGGTTATCTCCACCCAGGCTAACCAGGATTTGATCTGGCCTGGGTTCAAAGGCTACCAGGTCCTCTCGAAAAATGTACTCAGCCTCTGGCAGACATTGTTTCAGCTTTTCCAGATTCTGTATCTGTCTTTCATGGGAAGAATAGACTTTTTCGAATGCATGATTCTGCAGGTCGTAGATTCTTTTTAGAAAGTCCTGATCCCCGTAGCGTTCCAGATCTCTCTGCCACTTGGTTCTTTTAACACAGATCACAAACATTGGCAGAGCTTCCACTTACTAATTCGGCCTGGGTTTACGTCCGGAATACAGGATACTGGCTCCAAACATATATCTTTCAAACTGAACATTCTCGAAACCTGCATCGCTAATCCAGTCTGTAAATTCAATGGCTCCTGGAAAGGCTCTGGCCGAGGTAGGAAGATATTCATACATTTCATGCTTCTTACCCTGAGCGATTCGACCCAGCACAGGAATGATTTTTTCCATGTAGAAGCGGGCCACTGGTTCTATCCAGGCTGGCGAGAAATCACCAACTTCCAGAATCACAAGCATCCCCCCTGGCCGGAGAGCTCTGTAGGCTTCCTGCAGCCCGGCCCGGGGATCCGATAGATTGCGAATCCCATAACCAATACTCACTATGTCGAATACCCCGGAATAGTTGGCCGGAAGATTCATCGCATCGCCCTGCACAATGTTCAGGTTATTCATGCTGGCTGGCCGCTTTGCATTGAGTACTCCCAGCATTCGGGCACTAAAATCCAGCGCCAGAATCCGTCGATCGGGCTCATTTCGAGCAAATCCCAGGGCAATGTCGCCGGAGCCAGAACAAAGATCCAGAACCTGAACCCGGGAAGCCATGGTTCCTGTATCTATTCCTGCCAGAGCCTTCTGGATGGTCCGCTTTTTCCAGAGCCGGTGCATCCCACCGGTGAATAGATCATTGAAGCGGTCGTAGGAGGCAGCAATTTCATCGAAGTTCTTCTGCAGGTAGGATGCCTTTTCCTCTTGATCGGGTAGAGTGTACCCAGTACTGTTTTTCATTGTTGCCTTCTGCATTGGAGCCTCTGAAGTAGGATCGGGGAGCCCACTGCCGGGTAAAGTGTTTTCCATGTCGAACCCAACCGAGACAAATCCATCCAGACCGGATGTAGCCGATTTACAGGAGTGCACTGAGTTTGTTCAGGCTCTTGAGGCTCGCGGTGATTTTAAATACAAAGGAATCTTTGCTCTATTCAATACCATCCTGGACTGGACCAATCGGTTTGATGTTAACCGAATTCTGCCTGGAATGGATCAGCTTCGAAAAGAAGTAACCCTTCCAGATGAGAAATTTCAGGATTTTCTGAAAGAGCTTCTGGGGAAGGGCAGTTCCAAACTGGTATGCGTGTATAATTTTCCGGCTCTGGACTTTGTTTCTGGAAGCCGGCCAGGCCTATCGCAGCTAGTGGTGTTTTGCAGACCCAATAAAAAGGACCAGAACTCGGCCAAGCGATATGTGGACTTTTACCAGGAAAAGACGATTCAGGCCGTGGGGCGCTGGATCGATTCCAGGGATGCCTCCTGGGATGATGAAAGATTTCAGTTCGTAGAGACCAGGGCTGACCAGGGACATCTAAACGATACTCATGTAGGTTCGGAAATTGCCAGATATCTGGTAGTCCCATTCGATAAAACGGCAGATGAGAAAAAGGTTACATACAACCGTTTTGCCCGTCCCGTGATTCAGGCTCTCATAGATCAGCGGAAGCTGGTTTATCTGGAGGATGCCAAAGCAGGATACCGCGCCGTACTGATTCCCGAGCGAAAACATCTATCACTCAGGCTGGATATGCTGTATCGGTATGCCAAGACCCGGATCGTAAAGGAAATGTCCACCGAGGGGTTCAGCCCATCCTCCTGCAGAAAACTGGTTCAGCAGGCCACCGGTCAAACCATGCCCCGGGGCCATGCCCAGGTTATTGCAGAAATGCGACTGATTCTTCCTCTGCTCGAGCAGAAAGAGAAAGAGGAAAAGGAAAAAGAGAAAAAGGAAAAGGTCAGCAAGAGCATAACCGATCTGCAAAAGGTTCAAAAGGTAGTGCCTGCCAGCCATTTTAACTGGGATGAGGAGCATCTACAAACTCTACAGTCCAATGCTTCCGTATTGCATGCAAATATTCCCAGAGGTTCCCGTCTGGTTCCCTACGTTCTGCATAAAGAAAACCTGGAACCGGCCATCAAGGCCGCCAGAGAGTTGCTGGATCAAAAAGGGGAAGACCTGGAAGTGCATATACTTTCGGAAATGGGTGCTGAGCGATTTCTTGATGGAGAACGGCTCAAATCGTTTGAAGGTCTGGAACAGAGATCGCTTTTCAAGATGCTGCCCTGGTTTCGTAGAATGTGGCGATCGCTCTTTGGTGGTAGAAAACTGAAGCCAAATGAGATGGCTCAGCTAAAGAATCAGCTACGTAAAGAATTCGAGCAGGAAAAACTGAGAATTCAGAAATCGGAAGCCAGAAGAAAGCAAAAGGAACTGGTGGAAGAGCGGCTAAAAGGCGAAGAGGAACAGCAAGAAAAGAAAAATCAATCCCAGCGTACCGTGGAGACTGCCTCTGCCGATAATCCCCAGGGATTGATGGAACAGGATATCGAAAAATCCAAAGAGCGGATGGAGCTGGAAGAACAGGTTAAGCAGAATATTGATCGAATCGGTAAAATTCTGGATGAAGCCTGGGATCGAAAGGAATTGCCCAACCGTACCCACGTTCTGCAGCAACTAAAGGACTTTGATGAAGACAGCCTGGTAATGTTTCTGAAGAAACATGGGCGAAAGGAAATCTACTCTTTTAGAATTCGAAACGATGATCCCAAATATGTATGGCCCATTTTGATCTCCAAGAAATATATTCAGAGACATGGTAGAAAGCTGTACAAAGAAGCCATGGATGAGGCCGATAAGCAGCGCCAGGCATCCATGCCAAATCAGGAAAAATTTGATGTTGCTACAGCGAAAGAAGACTTTTTTGGACGTATCTTTGCTCGATCCAGGTAATCAATGTCTTCCCGAAGGGATTTTCGTCTAACAAAAATAATCTGCACCATTGGACCGGCCACTGCCAAGTCAGAAACCATTGCCCGACTTGCCAGAGCCGGGATGA
>JAVJNR010000010.1:0-81963 GCA_040217195.1 Leptospiraceae bacterium
ACTTTTTTGCGCGGGCATGCGCCCAGGGAAGGTATGTCCCTTTTTGGTTTTCTGGACCGGGGATACAGTTACCTGCTTTCGCGGGCTCTACAAAAAAGAACCCTGATCGTGGGGCTTTCCCTTTTGCTGCTCGTTTTAGGCGGATGGGTAGGCAGGAGCCTTGGAGGAGAGTTCATTCCTACACTGTACGAAAGGGCCATTGCCATGCAATTCGTCCGGCCTCCATCCATTTCGGTCGATTCCTCGGTAAAGCTGGAGCGTTTGTCCCATAAAGTCATACAATCCTTTCCGGAGGTAGATCAGGTATTTACTCGAATTGGAGCGGCCGAAATTGCCACCGACCCCATGGGGGTTAATATCGGGGATAGCTACATCATGTTAAAACCAAGGCAGAAGTGGCCGGAAGTAGACGGTGAAGTTCGCACGCCGAATCAGCTCAGGGATGCGTTAAGGTCTGCTGTGCAGAAGGCCGTTCCCGGCCAGAGAATCCTGATGAGTCAGCCTATTCAGCTGCGATTCAATGAGCTTCTGGAAGGTTCTCGGTCCGATTTAACGCTCAAGATCTATGGAGACGATCTGGAGAAGCTGCAGCATCTAAGCGAAGAAGCTGCAGCGTTGCTGTCTTCCGTTCCCGGCTCCGGGAACCCTGAATCGGAGATTCGAGGACAGATACCCATCATAAAGGTCGAACCCCGAACCGAAGTACTGCAAAGACTGGGGCTATCGCGAAAGGAAATACTGGACACGGTGCAGATGGGCCTGGGCGGCCATGATACCGGCTTTCTCTATCGAGGAGTGCGTCGATTCCCTATCCGAATTCGGCTGAAGGAGGAAGATCGCAGTCTGTCCGGGCTGTCCGAATTGCCGGTAGGAGTAACCGATAGCTCCACGGAACCTCTGGACAAGCTTGCCCGGATCTATGAGACGCGCACCTTCGAAATGATCAAACGGGATTCCATGCAACGACGGGGTGCCATTCTAATCAACCCCACCGGCGGAGATACGGCGGGCTTTGTGGAAGTCGCGAACCGGGCACTGAAGGATCTGGAATTGCCACCAGGCTATTACACCGAATGGGGTGGCAGCTTCGAAAACCTGCAGAAGGCCAGAAGCCGGCTCCTGATCGTTGCTCCGCTGGCCTTTCTTATTGTTTCGTTGATGATCTATTCTGCATTTCGGAGCTGGATTCGGACCCTCATGGTGCTGGCCGGGGTACCTTTCGCTCTGGTGGGCGGCGTACTGGCACTTGCCATTTCCGGCCAGTCCCTCAGCATTTCCGCTTCCGTGGGCTTTATTGCACTTTTCGGTATCTCCGTCTTGAACGGAGTCGTACTCATGAGTCGCTACCGGGATCTATCACAGGAAGGTATCGAAGGAGAGGAATTGGCCTTGCAGGGCGCGCGAAGCAGACTTAGAGCCGTGGCCATGACGGCACTAACAGATATTTTTGGCTTCATGCCCATGATGCTGGCCACAGGTCTGGGCGCTGAAGTTCAGCGGCCTCTGGCCACCGTTGTAGTCGGAGGAGTGCTCACCTCTTCGTTTGTGATTCTATTTTTCTTTCCGGTCATTCACACATTCCTAGAAGGAGTCCTGAACCGCGGCGAAGCAGGCAAAATCCAGGGGGATGACTTTCAATGAAAAAGAATGTTCTCGTACTGGGCGGCTACGGCCTGGCTGGCCGTAGCATTGTGGAAAGCCTCCTGGATGCAGGGCCCGGGGTGGTGGCCGCCGGTAGAAACAGGAACAAACTCCTGGAACTGGAAAGAAGCCCGGGATCTACGCCTACTCCGGAGGCCCGGCCTACGTCGCTGAAAACCTGCGTGCTGGAT
The DNA here is from genome assembly GCA_040217195.1 of Leptospiraceae bacterium. Lineage (GTDB taxonomy): Bacteria > Spirochaetota > Leptospiria > Leptospirales > Leptonemataceae > UBA3465. The sequence goes on from JAVJNR010000010.1 coordinate 1,833, forward strand.
GTTTCGGACAACTCCGAGGCGGGCATTACTGCTCTGAAGCAGGCTATGAACGAGGCAGATGCAGTCATAAACTGCGTGGGACCGTTCATCCTCCATGGTAGCCGGATGGCACAAATAGCCATCGATGCGGGAGCCCATTACTTGGACATAGCTTCGGAGCAGGAGCATTTGCGGCGTATTGTTGATCTGGATGGACCGGCCCGTAAGGCCGGGTTGAGTGTTCTACCGGGGGCCGGCGCCTACCCTGGTTTGAGCGGCCTTCTCCTTGGCCGCCTGCTGGAGTGTTATCCCGAAACCGCTGAAGCTACAATCGAGTTGGCTATGTCCTCTAACCCCACCGGTCAGGGCGTGGCCCAGTTGTTGAGCGGGGCACTGGAAATGATTTTCCCCCTTAACGAGCCCGAAGTAAATTCGCAGAAAGCCATCTTTCCAGGCACAGTTGAGAATCGAGAATTTCCTGCCCCTTTGGTGTGCTTCCCGCTTTCCGGACCTTATTGTCAGTACCGGTGTATTCGTGATTGTAGTATTCGGTGCAATTAGAATTCTCAAGCTGGCCAAATAACCGGTTTCCGAGATCTCAATCCTGGATAGAGCGGGATGACGTTATGAGCGAGAAAAGCTGGCAAGCAGATTGTCAGCTATCGCGGATTATATGAGCTCGCCGCTTTCGCTTTGTAGACTCTCGGCAGAGTGCGGTCCATAGTGCCAGAAACCGCTGTGTCAGACTGTATTCGGAAGCTGGGGTGATATCCATACATGATTGTGTATCCCGTTCGGGGCTTCGGGATCAGCCACCGGACCCGCTCGGAACTCTCCAGAATATGGTTTTTCCCAGCCGTCTATTCCCGCCGCCGCTCCCGTCCATGCTGATCGGATTCTATCGATATTTTGAACCTTTAGCTATTATCCTCGCCGCAACAGGCGAGGTAATCATCTGGATCACTGCAAAAAAAGTTGCCGGAATCGCTATTTCCGAAGGCAGGCCGGATGCCGCTACGAATGCAGCAGCAATGCTAAATTCCTTCTTGCTCACTGTGAAGAGAAAGGCAATCACGTTGGCGCGGTCCGCAGTCAGGAATCTCGAAGACATTCCCACCAGATACCCGATCAGGTTCAGGCTCAGTGCGGCACCCGCAATCAAAAAGGCATACCAGCCATACCCGATGATGCTTTCTGCGTTCGGCCCCACTACAGCAAGCAATATCATTAGATATATGATTGAGCCAAGCCCTGCGTATGTGGAATCATATTGCGCAAAGAATGTTGGAAGCATTGTACGAAGGCCTACGCCAAGCAAGGTCGGAACCAGAACAATCAAGACCAATTCCAGAATGATCCAGCCCAGGGGCGCTTCCAGCTGAATACCGGTCAATGACAGAAATAAGAATGGAACGATAAACGGAGATAGCGCCGTGTTGATTGCGTTGAAAACGGCAGCCATGGCAACATTGCCCCGGGCCATCAATACTAAAAGCGGGGAAGACACGTCGGTCGGTAGTGTGCCAAGCAGGGTCTGGCCCGCTGCCAATGGGCCACTCCCGAAAAAAAGACGACCGGTCAATAATCCAGCTACAGACATGGGCCCGTAGACCAGACCCATGGCCAGAAGTTGCTGTGAGGGTTTACGAAAAACGATTCGTGCTTCATGCGCATCGAAAGCCAGGCTTATAACCAGCATCAGAAGGGCAAGCAGCGGCCCGATGGCAATTTCTATGAGCTTTCCTGGCCCAGGAAATAGCAAGCCCAGGGCTGCTACACCCATCACAAACCAAACAAGATTGGATTCGACGAAGATGATGAATAGTCTCATGTTTCCAGGTTCAGTCACCCGCGAATACCAGGAAAGATGTATTCGGGGTTTCCGAATCCTATAGGGAAGAATTCTTCGGACTAAGGCACTTTAAGTGTGGTGCGAAGTTGAGTGGTTCCTGAATTCTACAGAGCTCGATGGAATGCCGGATAATTGAGGCGCCCTCGTACTCGCTTTGAATTGGAGCGCCTGAAATGGACCACCCGCCGAATCCTGTCTGATTGGAATGTCCGTAATATGAGTTTCAAGGATGGTTGCATGTATAGCCTATGAATGCATGGTTAATAATCGTAAATATACACGGCGTGGCATAATTTCTACTGCCCCTCCCAAATCAGGTCTGGAATAGAACTCCGTTGTGCAGCAGCCCGTTCAGCGTTTGGGTTCCGTATGGAATTATGATAGAGGGATCCCCTTTTATCTCCTCGGCCACCATATTCAACGCCGGGCCTACGGAAAGGCCCTGTTCGGTCAGAAGTAAAAGAAGCGTGTAGGTGCTTGCATTTAGCTCCATGAATTGAACGCGGTCTTCGCTGTTTCGGAAGGCAACCAGAAACGTGGGCGCGGGTGTTTCGGGAATGAAATCAGCAGAAATCAGCTGCACTGGATAGGAATACTCATGTAACACCGCAAGCCGGCTCAGCCGTAGGGTATCGCCAGAATCGATTGGCGGCGGGTTCCGAAAATCTTCTTCCAGCTCGGACAGCTCCAGAAATAGTTCCAGCCACTCGTAGTAGGCCAGCTCCCGGACAAACGGAAAGGGAAACGATTCGGGCACCGCCGAGATAAAGTCCAGAAAATCCCGGGCAATGTTGCGAAAAAGCGGGGATTGGCATCGATGCTCTGTGAGAAACGTTCGGATGGCTCGGTGCCAGGTTTCTTTTGCTGCAATGCTGTGCAGGACCGGAAAGGCCCGTCGAATTAATCCTTCCAGATTGTTAAATACAAGATCCCGATAGATTTCGCAGGCCCGGCTATGGTATTGCTCGGGCGCCCGGGCGCTATCCGGGGCACGTAAATGGGCGGTGAACCGCTTTTGAAGTTTCTGAAAATCCCTTTCCATTGGTTTAGCCAGTCATTTGAAATTTCTGAGACATTGGTATAGCCGGGCGTTCGAAAATCCTCTGAAATTGGCTTAATCATACATGTCAATATCACCGGGCGCCTGACCCGATGATGGATCCGCGGCCGCATCATTCTGTAGCTGGCGGATCCGATTTATTTCTTTCATAAGCGAATCCATTTCGGGTATGTTGAAGTCCCTTTCCAGAAGCGTTGGTTTTACTCCATGCAATTCATAGGCAAGTGCCAGAAGAGACCAGACCGGATCGATTACATCGCTTCCATGGGTGTCGATCAGCGTTCCATCCAGCTCTTTCAGATGGCCTGCAATATGATAGTATTCGATTTGCCGGGCTGGAATCTTGGAAATAAAATCCCGGGCATCGTATCCATGATTCTGGCTGTTAACATGAACGTTGTTTACGTCCAGCAGGATCCGGGCCCCGGATCGGGCGATGATTTCCAGAAAGAAATCCAGTTCTGACATCTCCGCCCCGGGTTGCGCATAGGCCGAAACGTTCTCCAGGATAAGAGGCCTTTCCAGGATATCCTGCACTATGCGAATCCGTTCCGACACATATTCGATGGCTTCTTCGGTGAATGGAATGGGCAGAAGATCATACAGATGTCCATCATCGCTGCAATAACTCAAATGTTCGCTGTAGTACAACACCGCGTGCATTTCGAGAAAGGATTTTACCTCTTTGACGAAATCCAGGTCCAGAGGAGCCGGGGAACCGATGGAAAGGGACAGACCGTGACAGAAAAACGGAAATCGTTCCGTGTAGGAGCGAAGGATCCGTCCCGGTCGGCCCCCGATGCCCATCCAGTTCTCCGGCGCCACCTCAAAAAAATCCAGGTTGCTGGCAGTTGCAGACTCGGGGCCGTTCAGGGCCGCAAGCATATCCCGTCGCAGGCCCAGCCCGGCATAGAGTTCAGTGGTCGTGTATGACATGGAATTCAGAAGAGTCTCACGGAGCCAGCAAAGTCATGCAGGATTGTCAGTCCTTGTCTTCGCCACATTTACCTTCGCCGCACTTTCCCTCTCCGCATTTACCTTCGCCACATTTACCTTCACCGCACTTTCCCTCGCCGCATTTACCTTCCACGGCCATGGTATTCTGGTAGCCATGCGGCAGTATTTCTGCACTAAACGGATTTTGCGAACTCTGCGCATTGGCCGAGCCTGCCGCCATGAGTCCGCCGGCCAGGGTCATGCCCACCGCCCAGGTCATTTTTTCAAACTTGTTATTCATCATATAGAGAATCCTCCTCTGAAATATTCGGGGCCTCTCTTTGCTCGGTTACATTGTTCCTGCGATCCTGAGCCTTTGGGACAAGAATCCCCGGGAAAGACCAGGTGCGTCTGGCCGAGAGTGGTGTCCCAACATTCCTATCGATAGGCGGACTGAACCCGGCTGAAACTCGGCTTTCGCCGTCTGATCCATTGGATGGGGCTTGATACGCTGACAACCATTTCGGTTTCACGCGGGGCGGGATTCTTTGCTGGGTTTGATAGAATATCAGGACTCTTCTTATAAGGGGCTCTATAAATTGTGGGCACCCATTTGGAAAATCTCAGAGTAAAAGGTCAAGATGAAGAAGTCAAAAATACTCCGTATAGTTTCAGGGGGGGGGATGGTTCGGAAGATTCCATCGCAAGAGGAGCCCCTCCAAAAACAAAAAATGGATTGGTCCAGACTTTACTAAAGCGGATATCTTATGGAGCAAGCCTGAATAAAGCTTGGCTTTCTAATACTGCCTGGGTCTCTGCAGGCTCGGAATCGGATATCTAACTACATCAAGCGGCCTCCAGTCGGAGAAGAAAGCGTAGATATCTCGAAAATGAGTCCCGTAATCAATTTGCAATGCAAAAAATTGGCCGAAGGGCGTCCGAAAAAATTGAAGCAAACCGGTTTCGGACTATGGGTAGACCTTCATAATTTGCGCATGGGCAAATTTTCGGAAAACCCAGGCAATTGTTTGTTTTTTCTCTCCTGCCTATTGACTCTAAACCCTGCTTGAGGCTTTACATTGAATATGAGCATGAAGATAGGCGAAGTTGCAAAAAGGACCGACCTGGCTGTTTCGGCCATTCGATATTATGAATCTATAGGTCTGGTTAAGCCCGTGAATCGATCGGAATCCGGGTACAGGCTGTATGATCCGAAATGCGTGGACCGGATCTTGTTTATTCGAAAGGCACAGCAGTCCGGATTGGAACTACAGCAAATTTCCGAGCTGCTAAATCTACAGGGGAAAGAGTTTACCTCTCAGGTATGTAAGACCGTGCAGGCTTTGATTCAGCGGCGGCGAAACGAATTAAGCGATAGGATCCAAAAGATGCAGCAAATGGATCGGGCCTTGCAAAAACTGGAGAAGGCCTGTGTGACCAGAGGCGTGGATTTCTGTCCTGCCATCTCATCGCTCATAGACGAAACGATGGAGGAAAAAAGTGCAAAGACCCAAAAAACAAAACCTGGTAAATCGAAACAAGGAAATCGATTTTGAGCCAGCGCGTTTGAATTTTCAAGAGACTCCGGGGCACCCGAGAGGTCGCGGGAGCGTATCAGGGATAGAGTCCGATCTGGAAACCAAAGGAGATGTGTGATGAAGAACAAGGAAACCACCAGTAAATACATGGGGGCGGGATTATTGTCTGCAACAGTCGCTTCGCTGTGCTGCATTACTCCGGTGCTGGCACTTATATCTGGAGCATCCGGTATAGCATCGGCATTCTCCTGGATGGAGCCTGCCAGACCGTATCTCATTGGTTTAACCGTGCTGATCCTGGGGTTTGCCTGGTATCAGCAGCTCAAGCCAAAGACTGCCGAGGAGATTGAGTGCGAATGCGACGAGGATGGGAACAAGCCATTTATCCAGACGAAAAAGTTTTTGGGGATCGTTACTGTTTTCGCTGCCCTGATGCTTGCGTTCCCATATTATTCCCGGGTGTTCTTTCCTTCGAGCAGCAATAAAGACCTTGTAGTAGTGAATGCTTCTGACGTTGAAACCGTGACTTTTGCCGTGCAGGGCATGACCTGTAATAGTTGCGTTGCGCACGTAGAAAATGAGGTCAATAAGCTTCCGGGTATTGTTGCGGTGACCGCGAGTTACCGGGAGGGGGTTGTCCGCGTTGAGTTCGACCGAGCCAGAGTTGGCCTCGCAGGAATTGAAGAAAGAATAAACGCCACCGGCTACGATGTCGTGGGGAGGAGATAGAATGGATAATGAAACGATAAATCTTAGAGTCTCCGGAATGACCTGTAATCATTGCGCTACAAGCATTGAAAAGCTGCTTTCCGGTAAAGATGGGGTAACGGATGCAACGGCGAGTTATTCCGGGGCCAGTTGTGCCTGTTCCTTTGACCCTTCCAGAACTACCAGAGAAGAGATCATCAATAGCATCAATAGTACAGACAAATATCGGGTTGAGGGTGAGGTCTCGATTGCTGAGGGCGGTAGCGGGGAGCAATTCGATCTCATTATTATAGGTGGAGGTTCGGCTGCGTTTTCCGCAGCCATCAAGGCCGAGGAACTGGGTCGTTCGACACTGATGGTAAACGCTGGCTTGCCGTTCGGTGGTACCTGCGTGAATGTAGGTTGTGTTCCTTCAAAAACCTTGATCCGTGCCGGCGAAGCCGCTTATCAAGGCAGGCATTCGAACTTTCCGGGTATAAAACCTCGAGGTGTGGATCTTGACTTTGCTAGCGTTATTAAAAAAAAGAAACACTTGGTTTCGACCCTACAGGAAGAAAAGTATATGAAAGTCATCCGTGACTTCGAGAACCTAACCCTGCTCACGGGGTGGGCTACATTTCTAGACGATAGAACCATTGAAGTGAATGGTGTAAAATACAAAGGTAACAAATTTCTGATCGCCACGGGGGCTACGACTAATGTTCCGAGCATCAAAGGCTTGAACGAAATTGATTATCTCACAAATACTTCTCTTTTTGATCTGGAGGAGAGACCTGCAAGTCTCACTATCATGGGGGCCGGTTATATAGGGCTGGAAATTGCAATGGCCTACAATCGACTCGGTGTGAAGATCAGAATTATCGAATTTACGGATCGTGTTTTACGGACACAGACACCAGATATAAGCGCCGCTCTCGAGTCTCAGATGCGGAAGGAAGGTATAGAAATACTGCCCAATTTCAGGGCAGTGAAATTCGAAAAGCAAGACAATGTAACAATTATTCATTGTAAACGTCCGGATGGATCGCTTATGGAAGTGGTGGAGGAAGGACGGGTTGTCATCGCCACCGGCACAAAACCCAATACCGATAAGCTGGGATTGGAAAATGTAGGCTTGGAATTCACACCAAAGGGGGAAATTGCTGTAAATAGCAGGATGGAAACGAACCTGCTCCACATTTTCGCAGCCGGCGATGTAACAAATACCCCCGCCTTTGTCTATACGGCCGCATTTGAAGGCAAGTTGGCTGTGGAGAATGCTTACGGTGCCCCGGGACACCATGCAGACTACTCTTATCTGCCATGGGTAGTGTTTACCGACCCCCAGGTGGCAGGTGTGGGAATGGATGAAGCCGAGGCCGAAGCCAGTGGTATTCCGCATGAGGTTTCTAAACTCGGTCTGGAAAATGTTCCGAGAGCCATCGCTGCACAGGACATGCGCGGCTTCATCAAGCTGATCAGGAATTCGGAAAATGATAAACTCATGGGCGCCAGGATAGTTGCACCGGAGGGCGGAGAGCTCACCATGCAACTGAGTATGGCGATCAGGTACGGAATAACCGTACAGGATCTTGCGCAGACTTTCTACCCATACCTGACGCTAGGCGAAGGTGTAAAACTGGCAGCCATAGCTTTTGGGAAGGATGTATCAAAATTAAGTTGCTGCGCCAGTTAGCCATGAACCGATGTCCGGAACCGATCCAGCGAAATCCCGGGGCGGAATTGTAAGGAGTCAGGGAGTCGCTTGGGTCGTCCGATACTTATCTTTAAGAGCTTCCCGCGGATAGTGATGAAAAAAGATAGGGAGTCTTGAAAGGTTAGCGAAGGCCCCGCCCGGTTCGCGGCGGGGCTGACAGCTATCGCGGATTATACGAGCTCGCCGCTTTCGCCTTGTAGATTCTTGGCAGAGTGCGGTCCATGGAGCCGGAGACAGTGGTGTCAGACTGGATCCTGAAGCTGGGGTGATATTCATACATGATCGTGTATCCGGTTCGGGGCTTCGGGATCAGCCACCGGACCCGCTCGGAACTCTCCAGAATAAGCTCTCTCCCGACCCTGTATTCCCGCAAACGCTCCCGTCCATGCTGATCGGTTTCCTTCGAAAAGCAATTCAAAATCTTGGATACGGGCGCATAGGATAGCCGGTCCGATGGCCCTTCACGAAAGGGGACATACTGGCCGTTCCGGACGGTCGTCGTTAGAAGGGTGAGGATGTCTCCTTCTCCCATCAGGATCCGGCCTGGCACTGTGAACTCCACTTCTCCAGTCTCCAGGGGCATCATTGTTCGCTCGGTTCCCTCGCTCTTCATATCCATTGTCCTGTAGGCGACCTTGATGGGATTGAACACCCTGATGGCTGCGTTGACCAAACCGGTTTTCCGCTCCGCCAGGGTTATATGCTGAAATCCAAAGCCGGTCCAGTTCAGGGGTGCGCCATCGATGTAGAGTTCATCTACGCCAATCAGAACCCCGTCAATCGGTAGATCCAGGCGTTCCGAGTTTTCGATGGGCAATTCTTGGAGGGTCATTCTTTCGACCAGGTCCACGTCATAGGCGGCGACAACTGCATGCCAGTCCTCCAGATACTCCTCCACCTGGATCCGCTCGGACTCTATACGCTTGATTGAGAGCGGTCTGCCTTCTCCTTCGCCCAGCCATTCCGTAGACTGCACTCCGGACACCGGTGCAAAACGGGGATAGATATAGTTCCCATCACAGTAGACCTTTTCATTCTCGATGGTTATGGAGTCCTGGAAAGACTTCACGTAGCCGTCTATGCAGGCACGGCAATCCGGTGTACGTTCCTCGGGAGGGCAGGGGCACGGCTGCAACCGGAACCAGAGCGCGGATTCTCCCTTGCGCTCGATTAAATCCTCGACTCCGACCGGGCTGAAGATGTTGGGCCGGATGGTCGGGTTAAAGGCTGTAAATCCGCCCCTGCGTACCCTTCTCATGAATCAGTCCTCTACCGGCCGGGCGATTCCTTTTCTTGCGAGCCGGTCGATGAAGGACCGGCGGTGCCGGATGGTCCGAGTTCCAATCCTGCGGACGATACGCCTGTGCTTTCGGGGGATCAGCGGATGGCGCATGTATACGTCCTGCTCTGCATTGCTCCAGGGATCGACCAGGTCCAGATACTCCCTGTGAACTCGTTGTTTCAGTGTTGTGACCTTGATAAGGCCCGCCGTGCGCCAGCGTGACCCGAAGGCGCCGCGCCAGAGGGCCAGGGCAAAGCAGCGGATTCGTTTCATATCAGAAACCCTCCGCCGGAAAGCCTCAGAAGGGGAGTATATCGCCGGGCCTCCTCAAGTAGGCTCATTGTCTCTTCCAGTTTCTGCTCAGGAGTCCTCTGCTTCAGGCGGTAGTACGCTGCACGGAATTTCCGGATGTAGGAATAGGCCCGCTTCGGGATCCGGTATCCATTCCGTTTCACGGTTCCCGGGCCTGTGTAATAGCCTGCCAGGGCCAACGGTAATGAGCCGTTGAACTTGTCCAGGAGGTATCGCAGATAGGCAGTGCCGCAATGAACGTTATTTCTGGGCACGAAAAGCGCCCGGCCCCGGAGGCCGCAGAACCATGCTCCCGTCGCTGGCATGATCTGCATGAGTCCAAGGGCTCCAGCATGGGAGATTGCATAGGGCCGATGAGAAGACTCGATTTCTGCGACAGCACGGACAATGTCCGGATCCAGTCCATTCAAGAAGGCCGCTTCCAGGTATAAATCTCTTTGTGGTTCGGTGTCCGCTGCGGGGAGGGGATGCAGGCAAATGCCGATAAGCAGGGTTGCCAGCAAAGTCGTGAGAATAGTGCGATTCATAGGGCACCTCCGGTTGCCGTTCGGAATTTCCGAACGTGGATGGCTTACCCTACAACAACCGGAAATCTTCGGGCAATATACTCCCGCACCCAGGACGGTCGGTCATCATGGGCCGGATCCTCGCAAGCGCAGGTCCGCTCATGCCAGACACCGCGCACTTCCATAGGAGCGATCCGAGATTTCCCGTAGTATTCTTCTTCGGCCTTCTGTTGGCGTTCGGCCATGCGCCTGTCCAGGTCCGCAAAGTGCTCGCTGAAGTCGTAGTCTTCTTCATCCGGGGGCTCCCAGGATTGGTAGCTGTGATTGCAGTTAGGGTGGACCGGTGTGCAGATCCACCAGTCTGAATAATGCCGGTTGGCGTTCGTCTTGCCGGGCCAGACCGCATACTCTGCGTAGGGATCATTCTGCATCAGATCGCCGCCAGCATAGAATTCCGACCGTGCAAACTCCGCGTAGCTGGCAAAGACTCGCAGGATGGGTTGGGAGGCTTCCCACTCTCGGCAATACTCGCACATCTTTGGAACGAGGCCTGCTTTCTGGACCTGGTAGGGCGGCGGGGTTTTCTGTTTGATTTTGTTGAATCCTGCCGTATTATTTTCGATACCGGCCAAGTGGGAGCCTGGTGAACTACTGGTTATAGTGCCCGGGGTCGGTGGTAGATGCCGGTTCGGCGATCCAGGCTCATCCCGCTCCTTGGTGGTGGGACTGGCTTCATAGATCACTCGGGGTAGTGATGATTTCTGTTGACTGTTTCCGGGTTTTTTGCGATCATTATTTTGATCGGCCAAACTGGAATCGCCTGGGCTCCCGGGGGAATTAGAGGCGTGGGTCGACGCCTGATTCGCGGGCTGTAGTCCAGGCTTTTCCTCTACTTTGTGAGTATAAAACATGAGTACTTCTTGCCGGTTACGATCCACCGTTCGGCAGACAATGTCCACCTTTCGCTTTTTTCCATCGATTATAGCTTCTGCAGAAAAGTAATCTATTCCGTAGACGTTAGTGCGTCCCCTTGAATCTGGGGCCGCTCCTGTTTTTTTGGCCGTTGCAACTAATGCAGGCAACGACGGGACGACGGCAAAGTCAGATGTAGTCCTTTGCTCGCTGAGTGCCTTCTTGAATCCTCTGTTTGAAGGAAAAGTGATTTCAGACCCCGTGGAAAGATTCAGGACCTTACTCTCGGTGAATCTTTGCGCTGCCTTGCTGGCCCTTTCCCGTGCTGCTTTATGACTTAAATGCCTCCATTCGTCCGTGGAAATGCTAATGTTGCCAGAGGTGGCATCGTAACCTTGCAGCTCCGAAAGATACTTAGGTTTCCCCGACGGCCAGTAACCGACCACAATTCCGCCGCGCGATCCGGGGCCGCTTTCCTCGGATTTCGTAATATCGAAGATAACACGGGGCAGGCCTGATTTCTGTTGACTTTCGCTGAAATTCTTGCCACTCTCGATACTGAGGCTGGAATCAGAGAATCCCGCTGATTCACCGTCATCGGCATCGGGGCCCATCTTGCCGTCAGCCTCACCTCCTTTATCAATTTCCCATTGACCCTTGACGGAAAATGGTACATCCATAGAATCAGGAAGGTCAGAGGCAGCATACAGTGCTTCCGGGTAACTCTGAAGAATGCCAATCCTGCTCTTCAGGGCCTCCTTTTCTCTTTCACGGTCTCTGTGGTGTCCGGATTCACGTGAATATAACATACTTCCCGCCCTCATGGACTTGCTGCAGTAGTAGGCCGTTGTTGAATGATATTGCTGCCTCGGTAACAGCCACGCGGACCATGTCACGGTTCAGGTGCTTAAGCATGAGCTCCTGGAATCCCTTCTCATCGATGGATCCGTCAGGATTGATATACCTTCCGGACTGTGCTTCCGTACTGGCGTAGATCAGTTCCTGGCGGATCTCATCCAGGGACAGATCATTGTCTATAGCGATCTGCACGATGTCGCGCACCATGTCCCTGGTAACCTCGTAGCTGCGGCCTGCCCTCTGGCCGTTTTCGTCGTAGATGGCAAGCCAGCGGGCTCCCTCGGACTCATTGAAGATGGAGGCGTAGATTGAGGATTTCCGGACGCCGGTCTTTTCCAGGAAGTCGTCCAGGTTTCCCAGACCTGCGTATCCTTCGGATTGCATCTCCGAGTCCAGGTCCTGGAGGCTCAATTCCTTCAGTCGGTTCAGGTCGAATCCCTTGCGCTGGAAGTGCTGGGCGATCATTCCGAGCACGGTACCCTTGTAGTTCTCGCCCCGGTAGACTTCGTTGTAGTTCACCCGGAGCCAGTCGAAGGCCTCCGATTCGTATTCATTCAGGGAATCTTCATCCAGCTCGGTGCCAACCTGGATTGATGGGGCAGGGAAGGGAATCCGCTCCATGAGGCGTCCCAGGAAGCCGTTGGCCCGCTTCCAGACATCGCCGAGCATGGATTTGTTGACCTGTATGCGGGAGACGGTCCCGCCTACAAGGGTCGCCTGCATCCAGGCATAGTACTCCAGCCAGGCGTATTGCCATTCCCGGAGAAACCTGAAAGGCAGGAACGGACCCTCGAACTGTTCGCGTTTCTCTGCCAACGCCTTAGTTGCGCAGTTCGGCCTCGATTGCTCTCACAGCCAGATTCAATGCTGTGGCGGGCGGCAATTTCTGGGTAGCATAGGACTGGATCTTGCTCCAGAGCCGCTGCTGGATGAAATCGTCCAGGCTGGAAATGTGGTCTGCCAGGACGCTCGCATAGCTGGCCGCTTGCTCGGATTCCTTCTCAGGCTCGGGCTCCGGATCCGGCGGCACTCCTTCAGTGCTTTCGGTTTCCTGCTCGGTATCCTCTGCAGGGATTTCCGGATTCCCTGGCTCCGATTGCTGAATGTCTTCGGCTTGTGTTTCGTTTTCCATGGCTGGATACTATCGACTTCTGGATTATCGGGCAGCCATTGAGTCCGAGCGACTGGCCTATTCCGGGCCAAAGCCTCTGGCGGTAATTTATTGTGGCTTTGGATGTACGTTTTGCTTTCCTGAATACCATGGAAGAAATGGAAAAGAAGGACCAGACTATAAATGAACCGTTGGAAACAAATTCCGAGGAAAGCCTGCTTGTTGAGCCGAGTAACCCAGACCCAAATGCAATAAATGTGGAACCAAATCCAGAGCCCAGCGGTACGAGTCTAAACGAACCCAATGAGGTTGAAAAAAAAGGGGAATCATTGAATGGTTAATGTCCCCTTAGTCGTGGATCATTCGGTCCATCGTAGCCCAGCTTTCGCAACAGGCTATCATACTGCCTGCTCTGAATGGTGTTCTTTCGTCTTTCCTGCACCTGCCTTGCGGTGTTCTGGTTAGGCTGCTCTTTGGGCTTTGATGCCCGTATTCCCGGCATCTCCCGAATTAGACGGACTCCCATCTCCAGAGCGTCCGGCCCGTCCTTGTGTCGGTAGGGGAATTCGTTTAGCTGCTGAAAAAGCGTTTCGGAGTCATCGCGAAGCAATAGAAGGCCGGAGGCTACCAACGGCTGCAGTGCGCCCATGATCCTGGCTTCCTTGTCGGAGGTGTTGGACAGCTCCACAATCGGTATGGTTATCTTCTTGGCACTGGCCTTATTGAACTCAGATACCAATCGCCGGAAGTTCAGGAGGAAGTATTCCTGGTTGGCGTTGCTTTCGATGCCGCAGATATTCCAGGGGAGCGTCTGGAGTGCCAGCATTAGATCCCGTTCGATAGCATCCGGTCGCCGCCTCTGGATGTCGGAGTAGACTTCGTAGAACTTCCCATCCGGACCGAGACCCACGCCTATTATGGCGCTGTAGTCTGATTTCTCGGACTTGCCGAGGGATAGGTCCACGGCAAGTGCAAGCGTCCAGTCACTCCAGCTCGGGGCAGGTGGGAAACGGTACCTCTGGATTAGGCCTTTGAATCGCTGATCTACTTCGGCCAGCGGTTCGTTCTGTCGTTCCTGGGCGAATCCGATGGGATCCTGTGCCCGTTCTTCCTGGAGTGCCTTCAGTGGCCATGTCTGCGGCCAGGTGGAGAACTCGTTTCCGTCTTCATCCACCTCGATGGCCTTGAACTTCTTGCGGTCCCAGTGCCCGTACTTCTGGTTATCCGTGAATATCTGCTCACCGACGCAATTCGGGGCAATGGTGGTGTAAGCCACGATTACATCCAGGCCCCAGGCTCCGCCCAGGCGCAGGGCCGCGCGGTCCAGCCACCGCATCTTGCGGACCATGGTCGATTCGCTGGCAACGTCCTTCTCTTCATCCGGGTCATCGATAAGCAGTGCATCCGGCCTGGACTCTTTTCGTCGCTTACCGCGGATACTGTTCAGGAATCCCTTCGCCAGGATCCGGGCTCCGCCCTGGAATACGATGTCTCCGTCTTTCCAGGAAACGGTCTGGCCCTTCTGGTCCTTCTTCGGTCGCAGCTCCGGGTAATGCTCCAGGAGCACTGCATTGTCCTCGCATTCGTCGATGATCGCCTGCAGGAATCCTTTTGCAGATTCGAGGCTGCTGGAAATGATTATGGGGAAGTTCCATGTCCGTGTGAGAATGAGCCAGAGCGTGCCGCAGAGCGTCAGTACGGTGGATTTACCGAATCCACGGGAGAGGGCTCGGGTCATCTTCACCGGATCCCTTTGCCGTCCCCGTAAGGCCTGAATGTCTTCGATCAACGCTTTTTGCTGGGGGCCGAACGGGCTTCCAAAGTAGTGCCCGAAGTAGTGCCGAAGGAAGAAATGGAACTGCCCGCGCTTGCCCGTTGCCCTGCGCCTGCAGACGGACTTCTCCCGGTTTGCAGACTCGGTAATCTGGCCCGCATATTCCCGTTCCACTCTCCGAAATGCCAGCTCAAGAACCTGCGGAGGAAAGCGATTCAGTCCGGAAGACCCCAGCTCCGAAAGGATCCTCTGTCTAATTGACTGATTCGATGCCATGCTTGGATAGGATGTTGGCCATGATTCCAGCGGCCTCCTGGATGGCTTTTTCTCTGTCCGCCTGTTCGTCCGTCACGTAGAGCAGGCCGGTGCGTTCCAGGTAGCGGAGGGCAATGGCATTATCCTGGGGGCTCTGTCGCTCAAAGGATTTCCGGAGAGCTGCTCTGGCCATCCTTGCAGTGATCCTTGCCTCGGCGAGAAGGTCCCCATCCTCTTCATCCAGAAGGAACTTCACAGCTTCGATGAACGCGGTTTTCTTCCTCCAGCGGTAGAGGGTTCTCCGATCTATTTTGAGCGTCTTGGCGATCTTCTTGAAATTGATACCAGAAGCCACCAGCTCTGCAGCCCGCGCTTCATCCTCCTTTAATCCAGGGAAGCTGAAGGCCGTCTCCTTTAGTGCTGGCTTTTGTTCTGCCTTTGTAGACCGTTTTGACTTCTTTGCAGCACTCTTTTCGTTCCCAGTCTTTGCATTGTTTCGTGAGACAGTTTTTGGGACATCTGGGACATCGCTTTGATTTGTTGCCCTTTTCTTTTGTACTGCGGCCTTCTTGCTTCGTGCCATGATTAGATCCTTTCGATTGTGATTGCTACCCTGCCACCCTGGGCACGGTGTACGTCGCCGCGATATACATGGATTTCGGAAATCTGAGAGTCATCCGAGTAGAGAACATCATTCCCCAGGGCGTCCAGTAGCGCCTTCAGGGAATTGTCTATGTCTCTCTTGCGCCGGTCCGGTGGGAACAGAATGGCAATGACCCTCAGAGGATCTGGATCCTTGAAGACGTGGCCCCTGGTCTTGGATAAGACGGGATACCGGACCGCTTCTTTATAGCTCCGGCCCTTTGCGGAGAGGACCATTTTCCCACGGTATTTTCTCCAGTAGGTATTGACCGTGGGAGGGTAGGGAAGGTCCAGTGATATGCGTTTCCGCTTTGCCATTCAGCGAGCCTCTGAAGCGTCCTTTCTCACTATTCCCATCCTTCCAGAATGCAGCGAATGCCAATAATTACCAGAGTCGTTATGCCGCCGCCAATAGCCCCTCCCAGGGCCGCGTATGCGATTGTCTCCCAGATCATTTCAAGTATCCTCCCTCTGTTGCGTTACCTTAATCCACGAACTTCTTCGCGGTAATCCTGGACCTGCTGTAGAATTGAGTTTGCAGCTTCATACATCCCGGCTTCCACCTCCGCCAGGTAGGATTGCGAGATCCCGAGAGCGTGGGCAAGACCGGACTGGGTAAGCCCGAGCTGCTTGCGGATGGTTCGGATCTCCAGGCCGGTTGCGCTGTAACGTGAGTCCCGCTCCCAGTACCGTGAGCGCGCTTTCTTTAAGCTGTCAGAGAGGACTGCCTGCATCTTATCCGGACCTGAATTGATCTGCTGGCTGTGCAGGGATACCTGACAGATGTAGAGGCCGTCTCCGGCATCGATCAGGTTCACCTTTGCCTTGCGGTATTTTGAGCGCCATTCCTGGGCGACCATTTCCTGAGTGACCTTTTCGCTCGTTTCGCCACGGATGTAGGAGAGATCCTTGAGGACCGTATTTTCGGAGATCCCGATTTCCGGTGCAATCTCTCTCACTCTCTTTCGGGTTATTCGGGCCTCCAGGTCCCAGAACTCCGGCGCGATTCTCTCATAGATGCGGTTGCGGATCCTGCGAGTAACCGACTGCCGACCGGTGTTGGATCGAATGAGCTTTCCTATGCTGCTTTTCAGGGGGATATCACGGATCTTTCCGGGGATCCTGATCCATTCGAGCAGTTTGCAGGCCTTGACCCGTTTGTGTCCGGAGATTATATATCCTTCTCGGTTTACGAGAATCGGCTCTTCCAGGCCATCCCGGGCAATGGAAGCGGCCAGATTCTTGATGAATTGTGCACTGGCCTTGAATATGTAATTGTCTGGATGCTCTTTGAGATCGGCGATATCCAGATCCACGACCTTTTCGGCATGGTGGCTCTTCAATGTGTTCTGCCTCCCATACCCGGTATTCTTCTGATTTTTTCGTTTATCGGGCAATGTCTCGACTGGCAATGTTCTTCGCTCCTGATCTGTATAATTCAATCTCCGGGATGGCGTCCTTCCCACGAACCTCCGATCCACCCGCATACTGGATATAGGCGCAGGCTACTTGGCCATGTCCGCAGCAGGCGTTGATTGCTCCGGGAATGTGCCCAATGCAGCCATCAAATCCTTCAGCGGTTCGATTAAGGCCGCAAAATCCGCACGGCCGGGATTGCCATTCATTGGTTGTGAGTGCATCGTTATCGAGGTAGCGATACTGCTCGCCGTCCCAGTAGATTGGGTGGCCTCTAAGCAGCCCATCGCTCCTAACTGGCATTGATTCCCCCCGGGTTTTCTCCACTTGAAAGGCCGAGGTCTATCTTTGCCCGGCGCAACATATCGCCCATGTCTTTCGCCCGGGGATCGCGCTTATTGTCTATGTCCGCACAGGCATCCGCGTGAGCCCAGCCAACTCCGTAGATGACTGCTTTGGCTATCTGCTGCTCCAGCCTATCCAGGCACTCCGTCGTCGGGTAGATTCCTTCCGGCGAAGGCGTATCGAGCATTTCACTGACGATCCTTGAAAGGTCTCTTCTCCAATCTGTTACACTTAGAGTTTCTTCATTCATTTCTTTTTACCATCCTTTCATTACTAATGGTTCCAGCATGGCTGCCTCTCTATCGAGGCCATGATCCAGAAGCCAGAGCCACTTATCTCGAACCGCAATCTGCTTATCATAGCATTGCGGGTTTCCTGGCCATGAGTGCCAGAACCGGTGGAGCGTTGTTATCCATTCGGGATCATAGGCGCAGTAATCCCGATGCGGAAATCTTCGGGGGAGCAGATGCGCTGAATCGCAGGGCTTCCCGCCGGTCTTTCTGCAGCGGCCCCCGTTCAGCTTCTTGCGTTTCCGCATTGCCCATTCGGTCTTCATGGAGAGCTTTGCGAACTCCGGGAAGTCCGGGTATATCTCGGCAAGGCGCTGGGAGTGCGTCAGGAGCATACCGGTACCTCTATGCGCTCCATAAGAGTCTTGATTACTTCGGCGGCCAACGCCGGGACTATGGCATTCCCATAGGCGCGCAATCGTCCCATTCTTGCGCGTATCCCATGAGCCATCGGGCTAAGCCCGGATTGTATTGGCCTCGGCCTACCAATGGGGAAGGGGATGCGGTCAAATCCGTCCCAGGGGCCAGACCCGCTATCGCAGCCTGTCGTGGGAGCTGGTCGAGGCGGACTCGGGGGGATCCGTCCGGGTTGACTCCGGCAATGCTCTGCCCCGGGGAGTCTTTCCAGTCCCGTGCTGCCGGTGTTACCCAGCCACCCAACAAACCAGAGTCGCTGTCTGATGTGCGGTGCGCCGACGCTACAAGCTGGTAGTACTGTCGCCCCCGTGGAGTAACCTTCGTCTTCCAGTGTATCGAGTAGATCATCGAGCCAGGAGTCCCGGTCGACTGCAGCGGCAACCTGTTCACCAAAGATGACAGAAGGCCGGAGGGCTCTGACCAAACGAATCCATTGGGGGGCAAGGTGCCTTTCGTCTCTGATTCCCGCCTGTCTTCCAGCAAGGGAGAACGGCTGACATGGTGGTGATCCGGTAAAGACGGGCCGATCATCCGGCCATCCTGCCTGTCGGAGGGCAAGGCTCCAGCCTCCGATTCCAGCGAAGAAGTGGTGCTGTCGATACCCGGTAAGGTCGTTTGCTCTGACATCCGCTATGCTCCTAGTGTCCACGTCGCCGTCGGCTATGAGCCCTTCATCTATGAGATTCCGGAGCCATTGTGCGGCGAAAGGGTCTATTTCATTGTAGTATGCCGTCATTGTTATCTCGCATGCACGAAATCGGGGAAAAGATCCTGCTGACCGAGGGCCTTCTGGCAGGCCGGATTCAGCCAGAGGCACTCGATTCTCTCATTTCGCTTGTTGTCTCTGGTTCGCTTTTCGACTCGCTTCCACCCAGCTCGCTCAAAAGTGATTTCGTAGAGCTTCGATGGATAGCCGCAGAGGACGATCATGGAGAGGCTTTTTCGGAGCCTGAGAAATAGAATGAAGTGCTCCCAGATGCTCATCATCTCATGTGTGTAGGCTCTTCCGGCCTTGCGGCAGATTCCCAAATAGGGAGGATCGACGAAAAAGAGAGTCTCGGGGCTGGAGCACTCCTTGAGGAGCTTGCCATAGTCCTTGCTTTCGATTACCACTCCCCGAAAACGCATTGCAGTCCGGTACAAGGGCCGAAGGTCTGCAAACATCGAGGCCGGTCGGTATCCGCCGCTGGAGAATACATTTCCATAAGACCGGAATGAGCCACCCGCCCGGTTATTGCTCATGTTCATCCAGCAACGGGCATAGAATCGACGGGCTGTTTCCAGTTCGGATTCCGTCGAAGTCCGGGTTATCTCGAATTCGTCACGCGAGTAAGCGGTGAATCGAATGGAGCGTATCAGTTCCCGGGGTCGATCCCGGAGCACTCGAAAGAAAGTGCAGAGCTCTCCGTCCACGTCGTTGTAGTATTCAAATCGGGCGCGGTCCTTTCGCAGAAGCACGGATCCGCCTCCGCCAAAAAGGTCAACATACACCTTGTGCGCCGGGAAGTGCTCGAGGATCCAGTCGGTGAGAAGCCATTTCGAGCCGTTGTATTTCAGAACGGGTCTTTCCATGGATCCTCTCAGCGTTTAGAAACGATTACCTCGTTTATGGCTTTCCTGGCGGACTCCAGTTTCTGAATGTCCTCCTGCTTCAGGCCGCCGGTTGCCAGCTTGATGAATTCCCGGGCTGCATAAATGCGGTCTGGTTGTCCCGGATCGAATCCGGCTTCTTTTAGAAGATCCCAGAGCATCTCAAGCTCCTGGTTTCGGCGTTCAAGGCGGGCTTTGTCTCTTCCAAGGTTTAGTATCTTCTCTGCAGTCTTATAGGCGATGAAGTGGCCGAGTTCTCGATCGCTCCGCTTTCCATCTTTGAGATCCTGGAAGTAGTCCCTTCGTGCATCACGGCCAGATATGTCTCTGGTTATCTCGCAGCGACACATAAGGAGATAGCGATACAGGCTGTTCGGGATCGGTCCCTTTCGGTAGACCGCCTTCTTTTTCGTGAAGACTTTCGTTTTCGTGCTGGCTACGGTAAGCAGTCCTGCTTCCGGAGGCAGTTCGTCCGGTCGGATGATTCCAGGAGGGGCTACAAAATAGAATTCATTGCAATAGTCCAGGTACCCATGCCACTTTGAGTCCCTCGTGAAATCAGAGCGGGTTACCTTGATTTCGTAGCCGATAGCACTCGGCCTGCTCCAGGACTTTTTCATGGCCCAAGCATCCAGGATAAGCAAGCCGTTACCCGTGGGTCCGGTCTTTACCTCATCGACAAAGACATCATCCTTGTGGCGGGAGCGGAGGAGCCGGAGGATTTCGTTCGCGGTGCACTTCAATTGCGCACCTCCCGGCCTCTCTGCTTTTGTCTATGG
Source organism: Leptospiraceae bacterium (assembly GCA_040217195.1). Lineage (GTDB taxonomy): Bacteria > Spirochaetota > Leptospiria > Leptospirales > Leptonemataceae > UBA3465. The sequence goes on from JAVJNR010000010.1 coordinate 22,091, forward strand.
ATAGAGAGCGGCCCAATTTCCTGGCCGGACGAGGCCCTGGCCAACGCCTGGGCCAGTTCATCTCGGCGAAAGGAAAGAACGTGGTCTCCTTCTACCACAAGGATTACATAGTCGCGGTCGACCACCGTATAACCGTCGCCCTTTAGATGAAGGGAGCCTGCTGACGTGATCGCTGGTGGCTGATCGACAAATTTGAATAGTGCCGACAAGCGAATTGCATCGGTGATTCTTCTTAGCTCCTTCCGGAACTGGGATTTGTTGGGGAGCTTCATTTTCGTACCTCCAGAACTTTGAACGATAGCACCCATACCGGAGGATTCTGTGCCCAACCGTATCGTCGCCGCTCCTTCGGGCCACGCCCGTTGTTAAGAAAATCCCAGAGGATTCGGAACCTTTCGACTGCTGAAAGAGTCTTGTACTCACCGGTGATGGGAACCGGTCCACAAGTGGAAACGCCTTCGGCAATCGCATCGGCTTCGGTAATCGAGCAGAGTCGTTCGGCTCTTAAGGCTGTGACCTCCAGCAAGATCCTGGAAGCCCATCGCGGCATGTGAATGGAGGGAACCTGGCCGCCAAAAATGGCACCGTTGTGACTGGCCAGCCTGCCCCAGGCTTCGCTGGCTTCCTCGGAATTCTCAATAGGGATGAAGGAACCATCGGCCTCATATTGGACGCCGTCCAATCCAGACTCCAGCTCCTTGGCGCGGCAATTCTCACGAACCCAGAGGCGGGTTCCGACGTGCCCATAGGGACATCGCTCCAATAGCTCTGCGTTGGTCAGGTTGTGATACCGGCCCTGTTTATCCTGAATCAGCCAGTCGAATTGCTTGAAATCGCTTTCTCGAATGCTCTTGATTTGTCCCCACCCGGAAAGTCGATTGATGATCCGGCGGGTAATGGTCTTTCCGTTGCCGGGCGAGTAATACCCGTCCAGAATCCTCCGGACCATGTCTCCGCTGAAGATCATGGGCTTTTCCTGGACCTTTACGGCGCTCATTTTGCGGCCTCCACGGCAAAGAGCTCCGGTTGAGATCGCTTTGATCGATTCAGGTAGGCCTCTGCTTCATCCATAAGGACCTCAAGAGCCCGGATGCACTTCTGGGGAAGAACCGGACCATCCATGTCGTTTAGGTCCTCTTCGGGGAGGTACGGAGTATTCAGGACCAGTGGACTGTTGGAGTCGTTCAGTCCTCGCATCGATGTGATGCTGGCTCCCAGGATCTCGTCCTCACCTGCGTAGCCGAAGGTGACTCCACGGATGGAGTGGCGATAGAATTCGGCTTCCATGTCCTCCGGGTGCAGTTCGCAGATTTCGATAACGGAAGGGATCAATCCCTGGAGGGCCTCCACAAAATCTGGATGTGGTTCATCCAGGCTGCTCATGGAGTATTCGTCCCAGGCATCCCCGTTTGACTTCTCCCATACCAGGGAAACCCGAAGTGGATCCCCGGTGTATTTGATCTTTCTGAATCTAATTCTATCTCTGTTCATTTCGCACTCCTTGATAGGTTGCAAGATGGATCAGTTGTCCATCTTCAGGAACTTGCTCTGGGCGCTGTCGCGTAGCTGCCTCGATCTGCTTTCCCACTACAATGGCCCACTCGAAGCCCAGGATGTAGCAATGAGCAAGGCGGGCATCGAACTTGATGCTCTCGCTGAGCTCGCTCCCTGAGTCTTTATCCAGATTTTCGTATTGGGTTCCCATACCCATCTATCCCGAGACGCTCCATGCGCTCTAACTCTGCATTTATTCGCTGTTCGACCGTAAGCTCCCGGCTCGTGTTTGAAAGTGCCGGATCATTTTTTCGGGTTCTGCCATAATGGTCCGGATAATTGCTTCTGGATGGTTTTTCCCGTACCAAGCGGCCATTCTCATGACCTGCGTCCGGATTTTGTCCGGAACGTCTTTTACGAGACCCTGGATCCCGTGCTCGGATAGACCGCTGTTTCTGGAAATCTCCATGGCATACGCCTTTCGGATGCGTTGCGTTTCCGACTGCCCGTTGTGGGTCTGGGTAGGTTTGGTTTTTGTTGCCTGCATGGCGGGCTCCTAATGCTTCCAGCCTGGGGCCGGGTGGTGTTGTTTTCCCTGTGCCGTTTTGGGGTGATCTTTTATGTTCCGCACCTCTGGACCGCGATTCATGTTTCGCTGCTCTGGGCCGCGATTCTGGATTCTCATGGGCGGTGAGATTCTCACTTCTCTGCGAATCAGTGTGAACTTGGTACAAGTTGCTCCTTCCATATCCGCGTCTCTGTACCGTAATCCAACCAGCTTGCTTGAGCTGCTGGATCACCTGGCTTATTCTGCGGGTTTTGATTTGCGACTGACCATGATCTTCAAGTCGTTCGGCTATCGCCTCCAGAGTGGGGAAGCAGACTTTGTCTTTGCCTTGGAAGGAGGCCAATGCCGCATATACCTGCAGTTCCTGCCGGGTCATTTGGGCAATCGCAGCAAGCGGAACCTTTGCCCATATTATGCTAATGTTTGGATTGTGACTCATTGTTACCTCACCAGGGATGTATTGCGTAATAAACGGAGAAGATCAGCAAGATGCTGATTCCATAGGATATGAGCAGGAACCGACGGTTTCGGTGTCGGTCCGCTCTCCGCTTTCTGCTGAGATGCCGCATATCCGATGCGAAGAAGCTGGATCGTATCGTTGCTTCCATTTCAGTCTCCCGTGTAATCGTGGCGGCGACCTGAAGGCCGCTCTCTGTTTTCTATCCGGATTGTATAGTCCGGAATCTCTATGACCTTCCCCGAATAGCGCTGCAGGCGCGTTATGGCGAAGGCCAGGTCTTTCTGTAGCTGAAGGGCCGTTTCTCGGTCTTCGATTGGATGACCGTCCAGAAGTAGCTGGAAGTCCGCGTACTGGATCCGTCCTTCGAAGACCTTTCGACCATAATCGGGCGGCTTTGGTGCTACAGAGGTCTCATTGTCTGTTCGATTGATATTCAATGACTCCATTGCTGTGCTCTCCCTCCAAACGGATGATTGCCGAAAGCGGCCTATGCGGCCGCGTCGGCGGAATCGCTGGGGTCGTAATTCTTCTGGATGGTCCAGATTCGGAAGGCAGAGGAGAATGCGGCCAGAGCCCTGGAGCGATCCTGGTCGGACCAGATCTTGCTGAAGTAGCGTCCAGGTTGGTTCTTGTCCATGACCAGACTGGCCACGGCGTCAATCGTCATCATTTCCTGATGCTCCATGGCCTCTGCGTATGCAGACATCTGATAGCACCATTCTTCGTAGAAGTTGGGCTTCGGCTGACCTTTCTTGTCGTCTTTGACGTACTGGCTCTTTATATCTGCCAGGACGGTTCCTATGCCCGGAATCTCAAGAAGGAGGTCCGCGGTACCCGCATACCCTTCGGTAACGACGACCTTTTCGGATGCCAGGATCCTGGCGTCCGTCTCCCGTAGCCATCGCCTGAAAGCGACCACGTGACGAGCCACGGTTCGGAAGTCCGGTGAGAGTTCTCCGGTTTTTGCGAAGTGTTCGATGGCCGCATGGATCTGCTTTCCGGTGTCCGCTGCGCTGCTGGTCTCGGATTCCATATCCTCAACCACTCGCTTTGCGAAGTCTTCCGTCGGTTCATCCTTCTTACGGGGGAGGGTAAGGGAAGCCATGATAGCCTGCTCCAGCTTCCAGGACTCCAGGCCAGGTTTTGCTACGACCTTTAGCACTGTAGTCACGGAGGGCAGAAGGCCAAGTTTTCGAGCGTCTGCCAGGGTGGTTGGCTTTCGGTCCTTCCGCTTTTTGTCGGCATAGGGAACTGTATGCATTGGCTCCCCGTCCCGGGTATACCAGTGTGCGTCACTTTTCCGCTGGATCAGGCTCATTTGGCACCTCCTGCAGGCGCGAATAGCCCCAGACCAGGTTCTTCAGAGGGCTCGACTGCACCGGGCTGTTCTTCCTGTTCCTCGGAGTCGCCCGGGCGTTGCACGTTCTCCAGGGCCTGGGTCACCTGTTGGATGGCCGAGTCTGCGGCATTTAGCAGGCTCTCCTTTTCGTTTTCCGTAACGATGCCTTCCAGTTTCTGCTCGATGTAGCTTCGGATTCGTTGTAGGCGTTCCAGATCAAGTTCGCCCATGGCCTCTTCGATACCATTGTTTGCCCTGATGGACGTTTCGGAAGGCTCGGATTGAGGTGCTTCCGGCGCCTCATTAATGGTCTTTTCCGTACGGCCAGAACCAAAACCTTCGCCGAAATCCATTACCTCTTCGGGAACGTAAAGGCCTTCGGCGACCTCCGGTGCGAGTGCCTTTACACCTTCGGAAATTACCCGGGCGGATAGCATTTGCCTGGGATACATCTTCCAGTTCTGCTTGTCCGTGAGACCTGCCTTCTGAGCCATCTCCATGGTCCATTTGATTGTGATGACATTCCCCTGGCGGTCTGCGAACTCGGCCTCGCATACGCGATCGTCTCTCCGGATCCATCGCACCTGGTTTCCGGCCTTCTTGAAGTCTGCCAGCATTGTCTGGCTCTTCAATGCCGGTCGCCCCTGGATGATGTCATAACGCTGCACTGCCTTCATCGGGTGCATGCCCGATGCCTGGCAAAGAAGCATCAACGCCATGGCCTGAGATTGGTCTTTCATCCCAAACAGGCCAGATTTCACGATTGTGTGGGCCATCTTTTCGAGTTCCGGCAGCGAATACTGCGCCGGAAGCTCGGGCGACTGGTCCTGTCGCATTGCTATGTCTTTCTCGGACATACACTCCCTCCAAATTCTAAGCTCACGCAGCGGAAACGCTACGGTCTGTATGTATTGATTAATTGCTGTGATTCTCGAAGATCCGGCTCCAGGCACTTCCAGCACCTGTCGTACTGGTAGAGCTTCACTCCCTTCGCTCCGCACCCTGCGCAATGGGGCTCTGCAATGGCGGACTCCAGCATATCCTGAAAGCCCGTCCCGCCGCCCGTCGAGGGGGCCGGTGCGATTGCAGGTGGCGCGGTCATTCTTTCAGTGCTCGTTACGATCATGGTTTGCCTCCTTTGCCTCGATGACATTGAGCGTTTTGCTTCTGTAGCTCTCCTGATTTTGTAGCGGTAGAATAGGGCATTCGCTTGCCGGGTCGTGCTCCAGCACCGAATCGATCACTCCGAATCGGACCTGGGCGAGGACCGTTGGGTGGTGGCACTGGATCGAGATATAGGCATCCTGGATGTGGTGCTCCAGTCGGACATGCGGGCAGTGGTAGCAATGGCTGCAGTCCTCTCGGGCAAGATAGGCGCGAGTCCATCTGTCCAGGGCACCAAGGGCCTTCTCATGTGCCTGATCGTGCTGGGTGGCCCGTGCTTTATGCATTGCAGGCCTCCGGTTCATCGTCGCCGTAACGACGCTGGTGGATCGAAACCAGAGATGCGGTCACGATGTAGAATAGGCCCGGGTGCTTGGACTCCAGCCGTTCCCTGCTGTTATCAAGAACCTGCAGGATGTAGTCCGGGGCGAAAATGCCGATCATGGCCAGGTATTCCAGCCAGAGTGTTGTGTGCTCTGGTCTGACGACCTGCCCATATCGCTTGATCTCCGGGCGCATGCGTTCTGCCAGAGCAGGGGATAGCTGGAGACCTGCCTGGTATTCCAGATACAGGGCCGACGAAGCCATGTTCTCTTCTTCAGCTTCCAGGTTTCCTTCAAGCCCAAGCAGGGTCCGGGCACTCATAGCAGGCCCTCCCGTTTTAGGAGTTTTCGTATTCCGTCGACGCCCCGCTGGTAGACTCGGGTTCTATACGTGACCCCGGTTTCACCGTCCTTCTTCGGGTATTGCTGCTCCACGACTCGGAACCATCCGAGTTCGATATATTGCTGGTAGGGGAGGTTGTCGGACTTCAGGACCTTTTGTCTTCGCAGGAACTGAAAGAGCTTGTTTGGCCCCATTCCCGGCACCTGAAGATTCTTGGCTACGTCGCCAATGAGAAGGGTGTCTTTGGAATCTATGATGGCATCGTAAAACTCAACCTTCGGTTGCTGCTGCTCGATCTTACGCTGGAAATCCGCTGCGAGCTGCAGGGCATCGGCGAACGATTGAGGAACCTGATACCCGCCTGTCTTGCGGATCTGAGGGAGAACTTCGTGGGTCACCCAGCGCTTGAAAGCGCGCGCCTGCGATTTGTTGGAAGATATGATTAACTGGTAGAGTCCCGGCTCATTTATGCAGTTCACCTGAATCGTCAGACTGGCATTTTGGGGGTGGGTTACTTTTAATAACCCCCTTTCATCCGCATCGAGACGGTCCATTGCCCTGCTAACCTGGGACAGGCCGAGTGCTTTACAGACATCAGCCGCAACCCACCAGGGCTCACCATCCCGGATTACCAACCGGACAGAATGGCCTCCGAAATCGAAAACCTGCGGTTCTTGCTCATGCTGGACCAGTGTTAGAGTCCTTTGACTGCTCATCGCGCTACCTCCTGTGGTTGAATAAGGCAGACTGCGATATCGACTCCGTTAGTCCGGGCATGGCCCTGAACGCAGTCTACAAGCTCCTGGAATTGCTCATCTTCCCAGACTGACGGTGAATCTAACCCGACGATAGGGGTGTTCGGCTTCTCCGGAATGTATTCAATCCAGGACCGAGTCGGGTAGTGATGCTCGATGTGATCCCGAATCCCTTCTGGATCCCGGCTCAGGACCGCGTTGGCCAGGTAGAACTCTTCTGCCAGTTTCACCGCTCTACCTCCTTGAATTCCATCGAATCGCAATCCGATAGGGGGTGCATGAACGAAGAGATACGTGCTGAAGTTGAAAGACTCCTGAAGGAATGGATTACGGATTTACCCAAAAAAGGGGAGGGGCCTCCGGATCGACATGAAGTGCAGACGAAATTCTGGAAGTTCATCATCATTCTGAATCACCGCCTGGTTGAGCTTTGTCGGGATTCCCCCCAGGATTATATGGACAATATGGATTATTGCATTCGGATGCTGGAGGATGCGCTATTTGATCCCCGGATCCCGGAGGAGTAGCTTTCGGACGTAAACCGGCACTGCGGCCCGCAAAGCGGACCTTGTCGATTTCCTCCTGGCTAAGGCCATAGACAGGAGCCAAGCCCTCTAATTTCTTTCTTGAATCGCTCACCGCTCCACCTCCAGGACCTGGATTCCGAGGTCGGACGGAGTGACGCCGAAGTCAGCTTCGAGTGCTCGGATTGCGCGGTAGGTTTCGGTACCTTTGAATGCGTATTTTGGGCGCCGATAGAAAAGCCTTGTCAGGATTGGATTGCGCAGGTTGTGCTTGCGGCACCATGGCCGAATGGTCCCATGTTCCCGGATTATTCGGGCCTTGACTTCATTGCCCGAAAGGATTTCTGCTTGTGTTGTATTTTTGCTCATGGTATTACCCCGGTTAGGCCGATGTTGCTTGTAGGAAACAATAGATGCGCCGAAGCAACAAGTCAAACCAAATGTTGCTCGGAGGAAACATTTTTTTGAGAATAGATAGCGAAATTCAAGAAATGCTCTTGGAAAGGACAGGACTGAAGTATATCCAATTGGCTGAGCTACTGGGGTTCAATCGGTCAGTGCTCTCGAAGATTGCCAGCGGCAAGCTGGAGATATCTGCCGAATACAAGATGCGTTGCGTAGAGCGACTCCGCCGACCAGGATACCGTTTCAATATTTTCTGGTTTGAGGATCCTGAGAAGCACCCGTTCTGGGTGCCGGAGGACTACTGGCTGAACCAATTCGGACCGGAATTCCAGGTTCTTGCCCAGATGAAGCCTGATTTCATGGAGGCTCTTAAGCGTGTGGCGCGGCTGCCTCCGGAAAAACAGGAGCGATGGCTCAATATGGCCCGGGACTTGTTCAATCTGGGAGAGGGGTAAGCGGAAGAAGAAACCCGTGGCAGGATTGTCCTACGGGTCGGTTATAGAAGAATTTGAAAAGTTGTGGAAAACGTGTGTAAACGTTTGTGTAGTGTCTCTCTCGGATCCTACGATGTGCCGATCAGATAAAGAGAGGGCGCTCCATGGACTTGGAAGACTACGCAGGGAAAATGGAACAACTAATGGGATTACTGGAAGAATTGGAGGAGGAAGCCGAAAGGGAATCGGAAAACGGACGGCAAGCGGAGAGGAGCAAAGGAGTGCTCGAGGTGGCCAGGAGCCTGCTGGGATTGGAGTAGACCGAGCGTTGAGCTAAAATAGATCTACCACATTTGCGCCGCCATTTTGAGCAATCCGCTCCGTTTTCTGGAATACCTTGGCCCCAATGAGTGAGTCCAAATCCGAATCGGGGAGGCCCATTTTTATGCGAATGAATTCCTTGAAAGCTTTGTTGCTGCTCTCCAGAAGATCAAAGGCTTGAGGAAGGAAGGTGGGCTCTTCATACGGGACATACTCGTCCCCGGGCTCTGATCGACGGAAACCCATTCTGGACATCTTCTTGTACAATCCCTGGGCCTCCAGAGAACCGATCAGTTCCAGATCCTTCATCCGGTGGACCACGGCCATCATTGACACCCGCCATTCTCGTTTAAGGTCCATGAGGTCTTCCAATCGGGTCCCGAAATACTGAACCCGTTCCGCGAAAGTTTCTGATGGCATCAGCAGTGAGGCTGCAAACATATCCGCCTGGCGTTCGATTTCTCGAAAGAGCTTTCTGTTTAGATCCTTTTCCCTTACTCGACGATGCAGAACCATATGTCCGAGTTCGTGGGCAGCATTGAAACGGAGTCTCCCAGGCGAGTCCTTGATAGAGTCGAGGAGAATGTATGGACGACCGTCCTTCGGCCAGTAGGAGAAGGCATCGACTGTGTTGGCGATTGCCATCTGGGCAACGACGATCCCTGATTTCTCAATCGAGTCGACAAGGTTCAAAATCGGGCTTTCATTGTTGAGACCGAGAATGCGCCGTGCCTGTGCGGCCATTGCTTCAATCTCCCTTTTGGAATAGTCTATCCGGGTTCCATCGAACTGTTCCCAGGCCTTGTGGTCAGGAAAGTCTACATGCTCCTCTATTAGGCTAAAGATTTGCTGGAGCCACTGCACCCGCCTCGTTGCTTGCTTTTTCAGTTTGGCGGGTAGATCTGCCAGACTTCTGAAAAAGATCAGGTCTTTGCCGGGGACAGGGCCTCGGGGAGAATCATTTTGAAAAAAGTAACGACTGGAGACACCCAGGATTTGGCCGAGTTCGTTGACGTTCAATACAGTAGGCGCGGCCTTTCCCGTTTCCCATGACTGTACAGCCGTAGGGGAGACGCCGAGACGCCGTCCAATTTCGGCCATTGTTAGCCCCCTGGCTTCTCGAATTGCAGTCAGTCTTTCCCGAGAAAACTCAGGTCGCACTAGCATCCTCCTCTGCTTCACGGGACTTCAGTTTGGGTGCTGGTGTAAGAGTGCTCGGTGCTGCCTCCAAGTAACGGGGGCTGACTGATTTCGCCGATTGAGTGTGGATACTTACAAACTCTCCGATTTCCAAGTCATAAAGTGAAGGTTCGACGCGAACATGGCCGTTATTCTGGGGGACGGTATTTAGTACAACAGGTAATAGGCCTTCAAAGTAGATATCATCGGGTCGGAACAAGGGCTCTGCTCGGTGGACGCCGAAAAGCCGGAGGGTCTTATTTCGGCGGGAAGAGAAATGCAGCATTATTCTAGTTGCCGACCCCTTTCCGTAGACGTAGTTCCATACGTTACCATTTGATGAGTGCTCAATTTTGTAGCCGCCCGCTTTGAGAACAATTTGGAATGCCTTCTGTGCCCGGTCATGATGTTCTAGCCATATTGCGTTGTACGGTAGATTAGCCTCTCTCCGCTCTTGGGCAGCCTGTTGCCGATCAAGGTAGATTTGGCTCAAACGCTTCGAAAGCTCTATACAAAGCGTTGGGCCGACATTCTCCTTGATTATCTGTGTGGCTTCGTTGAACGTGAGAGCGGTCTGCATGGATTCAACCGGAGGATTCCTTCCGAGAATTGCAATTAAAAAATGCGGGAAAATTTCCGAATTTGCCAACTTTGGGGTCTTTTTCTGGGAGATTCAGGCCAAACCCTTTGATTTCTGGTGGATGTACGCTCCTTATCAATAGAAATGAGACATAATTTGTATTATCGGAAGAGATCTATCGAACCTGGGACAGTGCCAGTGCATAGCAGGCTCCTGCTACGTACTGCAAAAAGTGCTTGTAGGAGCCCTTTACGAATACACTTTTTGGGTCGAGATTAAAAGGGGGTTACCATGGGTCGAACGCAACAAGCCAGTGAAGCAACGGAAGGCGCTCCTTCCGCTTTTGTGGACGTATCGAAACGGATTTTTAATACCGTCCCAGAAATATTGGCTCAGATTCGTGCGGAGTCCGCGCAGCAAGCCATCAGAAAACTCGAAAAAGACCAAGGCAAGGATCTCGAAGAACTAATCGAAAAGGTCATGAGCGATCATGAGGCACGAAACCAGGCGTTTGCGAATGCCTTGGAGCGCGCCACATCATCGAAAAAAAAGTGATTCGTGTCCTATATCGTTCTCATCGCGCTACCTGGAGTAGTGTTCTTGCTACTAATGCGCTACTTGCGTCCCGATCGGTCCCAGGTCGGATGGGAACACCTGTTGCGGGCAGTTCTCATGGGGGTGTTTTCAATTTACCTGGCTTTCACCTTCAAAGATATGACGGGAAGTGGGGGCGATTTTCCATGCATTACCAGTGAATGCGTTAGTATCGAAAACCTTCTTCAAGACTCCACATTCCAGTCCGCATATGCCTTCTCATTTGCTGTCGCAGTTCTCTTGGCCTTTGCGACAAACATTTCCATATGGTTTCTCCATTTGAGGTGGCCCTCCCGAATTCTTGTTGGGCTATTTCGTTTCAAGAATATGCCTGGACAGACAGATGATCCTCTGCTCGGGCTCAAACCACATCAACCCTACTTTGTTTCTTTGCAGGATGGCCAAGTTTATCTTGGGCTATATATCGCCCACACCAGAGATCCGGATGCAGAGGATAGAACTTTGGTCTTTCAGGTCTTCCTAAGTGGGCGCCGAGTCGATACGCCAAGGTCTTATGTTCGTTATAATTACGTTTCGCCATACACTGCGCACCGGAAGACGTACATTCCCTTTGATTCTATCCTTTCGATCAGCGAATTTCGCTTTGATGGATTTATGAATACCGTTACGCGGGGATATAGTGAACTATCGCGCTCGGATATAAGGCGCCTATGGACCAATTTTCTTCAATGCGGCTATATGAGGTATGAGGATTTCTTCCCTGAGTCACCAAATTATGTGTTCCGCGATGAACCGCCAATTTCAGACAACTTCTCGAGCCCTGCACGAGAACCCCCGAGCCGACCTCGTCCGAAAAAGAAATCAGCCATAAAGAAACGATCTACAAAAAGGGAATAGACGACCAGAATTACTCTGGAGCTTCCGTGATCTCGTTTCTATGCTGGTCTGATGGTTCAGCGCGACAAATCTTCCCACGTTGGTGTCAGACTGATAGGATCAGCTGTTAGCTCCAGCTCCCTTCCCCTGGTTGATCCGTGATGGTCGCCGGAGCCCCGGCTGCATGCGCGTCCGTCTGGCCGTTCACCGTTACATTGACCGTTCCGGACTTGATGAACCGCTCTACAATCGCTGCATATTCGGCGTTGAATTGTTCTACAGTCTCGATATCATCCCGTTTCATTAGAGCATTGAGCTCCGATTCGAAGGTTGCCTTGTCTGCCATTTGATCCTCCAGTCCTATGGTCCAACCTGCATGGGCTTCGAAGCCGGGCCAGGGAACGATGCCTTCAGGTGCCCATGCTTGGAAGCTGGCATTTCTTCCGGAGTACCTTTCTTCCAGGTGACTTCGCCGGTCACATCCAGGTCGCCCTCGATGCGCACCTTGTCCGTTTTGATTGTGATTTCATCGCTGGAGAAATCGATCTTGAAGACCGTTTCCGTTCCCTTCTTGATTACATACTCTTCATCCTTGTAGCGGACACTCCAGCCGGAAGGATGAAAGTCCGCAAAGTCTTCGCTGTCTCCGGCTTCGACGAAGCTACCGGACTCGGGCGTTTTCTCGAATTGCTCCAGATCCTTAGAATGCTTCTCCTGTCCAGGAGTAGGATACCAGTTCACGACCACCGGGTTTTCAGGGGAACCGCCTACGAAATCGATAAGGACTCTCTGGCCCTCCCGGAACTCTGCCAGTCGGCCCTTTGCCTCTGCGTCTATGACCGATCCCCCCGGGAGTAATACGTTCTCCAGGTAGTCTCCTGTCAGCGTCTGGACATTGCACCGGAATCGACTCTTCACTTTATCAATGTATCCCCAGAGCGCCGGTGCTCCCCGGCGGGTCAGTGGAGCGGCGAGCGCCTTGAGGCCGATTCCGATGGGCCTTTCGTCAATCATGCCCATCAGAAGACCTCCAGAAAGAACGTGCGATTGCCGTTTATGGAGGTGACACCTACCAGATAAACCAGAGAATTCCCATCCTGGCGGATCCCGGTTATTCGCGTAGACCGGATCCGGGGGTCTGCCTCTATCTTCGCCAGGAGCCGGTCTATGTAACGGTCTTTGAAGAAGTTTTCCTGGACTTCCCCTATCTTTGCGGGGTTGCCAAAATCAGGATACATTGGCAGTCCGCCCTCCGGCGTATCGATCTGGTCGATCACATTGTTCATCAGTGCTGGCTCACCCTCGACCACATCCAGATCTCCGTTCGCAGCCACGGCGAAATCCCTCTGGTCCGTAAGTGCCAGGTCTTCCCCGAGCACTCCCCGTTCAATATCGGCATTCGTCGGGCTGGCCGGTTGGGAGGCCCACACCTGGAGGTTATGCCCGTAGGGAATTTTAATGGATTCGCTTACGATTCCCTGCCCTCTTCTCTTCCGATTGTATGCCGCAAGTGCGGAACCCAGATCAGGGTCCTGCATGTACTTCTCTGCGAGCGATTCCCAGGTGTCTCCACCTATGGCTTTGTGGATGATGTACTGATTGTCTGTCGCGGCCTTCTTTATATAGGCCTCCAGATCAATCACCGCTGATTTCGCCTCCAGCAGTTGCTCATAGTAAGGTATTTCTATCAACGATTCGAAGTTTGATTCCGGGGTTGCCGCATAGGATTCCAGTGGTTGGTTCGGAGAGACGGTAATCAGTCCGAGTTCATCCATGGCAGCCTGAATCTCCTGGGCCATTTCTCGGAGACGGCGCTGGAACTCGGCTCTCGCAGAATTGGCCTTCTGAATTGCATTTTGTTCTTCTGGCTCTTCCCGAAAGCCCCGCCCTACGTTGGCAAACGCTTCGGTGAAGTTGTTGGAAGCCAGACGGCCATCGCTTGAAAAGACTCCCCGCATCGTATCCCAGGAATTCTGGAGCTCGGTTCCTATCCGGGAAAGGTTCTTGAAGGCACCCGACATTCTGAGGAACCGGCCTGATAGCTCTGTAGGGAAGTTGACGATGTCCTTCAGATCCTGCATGACCCCGCCGATTCCCGCTTCAATATTTGCATTGAAGTACCTTTCGAGCTTGTTGGGCAGCTCGAAAGCGGTGTCTTTTTCGTCCTGTATGACGACCAATCCGATTTCCCACTTGTATGTGTTCGTATCCTGAGTGCTTCGAGAAATCTTGAAACCATCGGGCTGCACTACCACTTCCACATGGCGCCGTCTTGCGTAATCGTGGAACATTAAAGCAAAGTTGGAGTAGCTGAACGGGTCTTTCTTCTCCTTGAATTTTGTGAGAATTGCAGCTGCCTGCTTATCCTCCGGTTCATAGAGAATCTTCTCATCCCATACCCCGGACATGATTGCCAGAAAGTCAAAGAACTCCATCTCCCCGGACCGGAGTCCCCCCATCCCGGGGACCGGAATGACCCTTTCCATGTAACCAACCGAGCGATCGTATAGCTTTTTCGCTGTCCCCGAGTAATCAGTAACGAGCCCCTTTGCATCGTCATAGATTGACTTGGCACCTTCAGTAACATCGCCGAATCCCAGGCCTTCCTCTCCATCATCGAAACGATCCAGGAAGGATCCGCCTTCGGAGCCCTGGGGCGGTCGAGCCAGAAAGTGAATGTGAAACTCGCCTTCCAGGGAAAGTATGTTATTGTCCGGGCCGTAATCCACCGTGGAGGACCCGCGATGACCGAAGGTGGGCATTGTGCGGACCCGGAACTTGTATTGCTCGGAGTAGCGGACTGGCCCGTTCAATAGGAAATATTCTCCCAGGGTTTCACTGGAAGGCTGTCCGTTGTCCTTTCGGGACCTGAGTTCGAATGAGAACAGATTCTCGGCCACGGATTGAGTCTATAGTTGCAGGCTCCATCGGTCCACGCAGCGAGCCGTTTGCCCGATGAAAATATAGCGTATTATTATCGGGCGCAATGGCGCTGAGCAGATATATCCCGCGTGCGGACGTAGAATACCGCCAGGCACTCGTCAACTACCTGATCTCCAGAGCTTCGCGCCTGTCCAACTTCGGTCCCGGATCCCGCATTGGCTCATTGCTGGAAGGTATCGCCATCGTCCTGGCCCGGGGAGACCGGGAAACACTACAGGGCTTCGAGGCTGAAGCGGTAAATGCCGTCTATGAAGTGTTTGGCTTCCCCCTTCTCCCGGGGCTAAAGGCAACCGGACTGCTCCGCCTGGAGAAATCCGGACATACCCAGGCAATCAATTATCCGATCTTTACGATCGATCTTTTCGGTCTGCGGTTTGAGACCGTGGAACCTATTACGCTTCCCGTGGGCCAGAATGTGGTTCTGGTAGAATCCCGGGCCATAGAGCCCGGCGTTTCCGGAAATATTCGCGCCGGGGAGATCGATACCCTGGATGGTCGTGGAACGATATCCCCTCAGATCGAACCCGGAACCCGGGTTTGGAATCCGGCCCCTTTTGAGGGAGGCACCCAGCTTGAGACGGAGGAATCGCGAGCTGGTCGATTCAGGGATTTCATCAACAACCTGGGCCGTAGCACCCTGCGGGGTATATACAATGCGGTCATTTCTATCCCCGGTGTGGCCGGAGCCGTAGTAAACGACAACATCAACCCTATTTCTCTTCTGCCTCAGACCGGATGGGTCAATGTCTATGTGTCGGATGGAACCTCGAGCCCTCCACAATCGTTGCTTGATGAAGTGAAGAAGGTAGTCGTTGGCGAACTGCACCATCCAGACTACCTGGGGTATGCGGCGGGTGGGGCCAGAGTCTACGTTGGCTCGGTTGAGGTGACGGCCGTTAATGTATCCTATGAATACGTCCTTGTAGAAGGAAGCTCCCTGACAGACCAGGAAGCGGAAGAGAAAATTGAGCAGGCGGCCATCGGATACATCAACTCCCTTCCCATCGGCCAGGACGTGCTCTTCGAAACTCTTCAGGCCCGGATGCTCACGGCTCATCCAGATATCCTGAGATTGAATCTACTGTCTCCAGGATCAGATGTCGTGATTCAAGATCAAGACCTGCCACGGATCGGAGGGGTCTCCGGGGGAACCATATCGGGAACGGCGCTGCCCCGGGAGGTCCCCGAGTGAGCGAAATCTTCCAGCTACTGCCCTTCTTTAATCAAACCGGTCCCGTGTTTCGGGATCTGGTCGGCGATCCGAACAGGAATGAACTGGATCCGGTCCAGGCAATCAACGATATCAACAAGGGAGCCATTGAAAACAGTATCGAATGGCACCTCCGCTTCCAACGGCGGGCCGTGCATGAAGTGGATCTTCGGAATGCGCGGGGAATATTTCTACGAAAGTGGGCAGATATCTATGGGATCCCCCGCCCCCCATCGATGTCGGATGAAGACTTCATCGGCTACATGATTGGTCGCATCCTCTCCGTAAGCTCAGCCCGACCGGCACTGGTGAGCATCTTTCCTGAGCCAAAGTATCAGGTCTTCGGCTGCGCACAGGTCGGGGCATTCCTGGATGTTTGTTACTACAATGTGGGTGTTCAGGACCCCAAGAAGACGAAAGTTCGCATGGCGAGCTCAGTTCTTACGTTCGGCACCAACTCGATCTATGTCTACGTAAAGGATCCGGACCATATCGGCTCCGAGATTAAGAAGAAATTGTATGATACCCTGGCCGCCGGATTCGCGGTCTACGCAGGAGTCTATTGATGACAACGGTGGAAATCCCCTCTCAAGATAATGAAGTTAAGATCCTCTATGTGGAACCGCTCAGAAGGATTGAGTCTGAGGACATTAACACGGCGACCGGAGTGAACTTCGAGGGTTCTCAGCTTAAAATCGCAACCCTGGTTGCAAGAGCGATCATTGGCAAGGATCTAACGGACACTTGCTATCTGGGATTCAAGCCACCTTCATTTACATCTACGGAAATATCCGTTCAGCGTGGTGTCATTATCACGGAAGAGGCAGTCTTTCAAATAGCCCCGACCACTTTGACGCCGACCCCGGAAGCCCACTATGGCATCTATGAATGCGAATTTGTGGAAGAGATTGTGGACGAGGAGGCCCGGGACTTCTGGAACGCTGCCACAGAGGAAGCGGATCCTGCCATGAGCCCGACCCGAAAAAGATTCGGGATCAAAGTCTACGAGAAATACAATACGTCGGCCAGCTACCCGGCTGTCACCCCGGGCCGGTTTGAGCTTTTAAGATATCAAAAGCTGGCCGCATTTCAGGCGATTGACGATGTCCAGCTCCAGATCCAGACGGACTTTGATCTGATTACCGTGACCGACAATATTTCCCAGCTTTTCAGCGAACTAACAACGGAAATAGCAGAACGGCAGTCAGCGGATGATCTGAAAAACTTTATCAGAACAAGCATTCCCGGTCCTCCAGGAAACCAGGTATTTTTCCGGCAGGATGGAAATTATCTCTACTGGTCTAACGATGGGAGTACCTGGCGCCCTTTCGCATAACGCCCTCGTCTGGCCCGGTGGCGGGCGGGGGCTCCAACGGGCATTGGGAGGGCAATGTCAGCACAGCCAGATACGATGTGTTCCCGCAGGGAGCCTATAGCGTCGGCGATCAGTGGTTCGCGGTGGATAGCCAATTCGATGCTGGAGGCTCCTCTGTTCGGTGCCAGGAAACCGGGTTTGGATACGGAGGGTGCACACTTGGTTGCTGTCCTGGAGGCTCTGCATTGCTCGGGTGTTGCGGAGTTACATTGCCTGATGGAACCTATTTCTGCAATACTACGGACGACCCTAACTACCATCCTAATGGTTGGTATTCTGAAATCCGATCGTGTGGCCTCGGATGCGAAAGCAATTTCTATAAGCTCTGCTACAACCCGGATTGGAAAACGCGCTATAATGTATACGAATATCGTCCTGCCGAGTGGCAGGAACTGAACGGGATCGAATTCGACCCCGCGAATCCTATGCACGGATGGGTGTTTCGCTACCAGTCCGTGGTTGATGGCCTTGTTTATTCATAGGTGTATTTCGATAGCCGGTGATGCCGGGAAAAGGAGAGAAAAATGAACGAATCACAGATATTTCAATATATGAGCCAGATGGTTTTCAATGCCACGGCCAAGGGCCAGACCCGCGAAAAGGCTCTGGAGCAGGCCGAGGAAACCGTTTCCGGCATAGTCGACACATCGAAGAAGCTGGCCTCAGAGCTTGACTCAGAGGAGCTTGGCGAAAGCCAGATATTTCAGTATATGAGCCAACTGGTCTTCAATGATGTGATGAAGGGCAAGGACAGAGAAACGGCCCTGAAAGATGCAGCCAAAACCGTGAAGGCGATTGCCACGAAGACGAAAGCCCTTGCGGCCAGAGCCCAGCCGAAAGAATAGCAATGGCCTGCGGGAAGTGCGGCAGCTCGGCACCGGTGGTCGCAGCCGAATCCAGAGATTGCCGGAAAAATACAACAGCACCCATCCAGGAAGGGTTCAGGGATAGGCGGAATGAACGTCTTGCAATCTGCCTGGAGTGTCCGGCATTGAAGCGATACGTCAAAGTCTCGAAGATGGAACAATGCGGACTCTGTGCTTGTTTCGTTCGGGCTAAGACTGCGATTCCATGGGAGAAGTGCCCGGCGGGCTTCTGGGAGTAGCTGATGGCGTTTATATCACCCAGAGTTCGACTTATGGCTTACCGCCCCTTTGATAAGGAGCCAGTGGAGGTGCCTCTGGATCCGATTACAAAGATCAGCTCTAACCGGGGCTTCGGTCCCGGATCAATCAGTCTGACATTTACTCGTGGCGTGGCCCCGGGAGAAATCCGGAAGGTCATGGATCTCCTGACGGATCAGACCGTGGTCCAACTCCAGGTAAAGCGCAAGCCGGGGGATGAATGGAGACAATTAAACCTCTGCCATGTCAGTTCCGCGTCGACAACCATTCATGCGAAGGGTGAAGAATCCTGGAGCCCGGAACTGGTTACACTGGATGGAAAGCTCCAGAACCAGGTCTATTTCATCTCGTTACCCAACGGAGCAAAGAAGCTGACTCCGGAGGAGGCTGCGGGCTTGCCGGAGGGGTCATTCCCCAGGGCTTTAATGCAGTTCGGAGAGTCCTTCAAGGGTGGAGTAAAGTCGCTGAAGCGCCTGATTGAGAACTTCTGGGATGAGATCATAGTAACGCTCATGAACCCCGAGCAGTATGGCACACGGACCGTGGTTTTCGGAGGGAAACGGCTTGCAGGGCCGGTGGGTTCCGATGATGCGCTGTCGACTTTGAAAGTGTTTTCTACTCCATCCTACACCGAGCAGTTCATCTCATTCTTTAGCTTCCTGAATCAGATATCCATTGGAAATAGCCCCAATTTCTACCAGATCATCTCAAGTCTGGCCACCGCCCCGCTGTATGAGTGGTTTTTCGATCCACTCCAGGGGAACGGGGTGCTCGACGAGGAAACAAAGTACACGGTCAAGAATTCGCAGGGACTATTTATTTTCCGCAAGACCCCCTTTTTCGATTTGTTCGACCAGTCCGGCAAATGGATCGAACCGGCGGAAACAATTAAGGACATCCACCAGTTGAATTACGGCCACAAAGACTCGGACATATACACCGGTGTGCATGTTGGGCTTACGGCCTTTGATCTCGGGGCCAATGCAATCGTTTTCAAGCCCAAATGGTCCGGGCTTCTGGGGGCTACCCATGGCCATCGTCCACTCCAGATAAAGATGGATGGCATTAAACCGGGCGATATGGGACCGGATCAAATTACAGACGCACTCTCGAAGATTCAGGACAGGCTATTTACAATATTCTGCGACAGTAAAGTGCCGCGCCGCAATGCCAGCGTCTCGGCGAACTGTACTTTCGATTTCTTCCGGGTGGGACAGCCCTACAGAATAGAAGCCCCGAAATCCGCAAAGAAGGATTACGGTTCCTATGGCTATGTAACCCAGGTCAAGGACACATTCAGCATTCAGGAAGCCGAAGCCTCCAGCAGCGTATCCCTGAAATGGATTGATCGCCTATCCGGAATTCCTTCCGAGTCTTGACCGATTCCAGAGTTGGAGGGCACTCTAACGGATGCCATACATCGGGCCATATATCCCGGAGGACTACGAGATAGAAGAAATGTTTGCTCAGCTTACCCTTGCCAGAGGGGAAGTCTCATACAACGCAACAAACGTTGCCGTTGGAGACGCCCTGCCTAACGATTCGGTTATTGTTGCTCTATGCGTCCGCGTAGAAACGCCCTGGGACGTGCCCGCCAGCATGACAATCGGAAACAACAGCGATTCCGACCTCTATGCGGACGCAGATTCAATAGACCTGAATCAAGAGGGGCTCTACATGATCGATGTTTACGGGATTACCCTTGGCACATCAACAATCAACGCTTACATAAACGCTCCTGGTGCAGTAATCGGTAAGGCTACCGTCTTTGCCGTGGTACGCGTCGGATAATCCGGGATCTTGCCCGATAGTAAAAAACCAGCCCAAATGCAGGCATGGAATTTACCCATCCCTGCCATATTATCAAAGCCGAAGAGAATTCCGGACGGCTGAAAGTTCTGATTCGAGCCTCCACTGAAGGAGAAGACCGGCACGGCGAGCGTGTCCTAAAGAGCGCGTTTGCAGACCCGGATATGCAACGGTCTTTTTCCAGGGAAGGCTACTACGACTACAACCACATAACAGATATTCTGGACAAACAGATGAAAGGTGTCTCCGGCACCGAACTTGTGGAACTGCAGAAGGCCAAAGCAAGGGCGATCATTGGATATCCCGATCCCGAGAAGTCGTTGTTCGTCGGGGATGATGGCGTTTATTCCCAGGGGTATCTATTCGCAGACAATGAATACGTCCAGGAAATCCGCAAGGGTCTTGAATCCGGCTGGTCCGGCTGGGGGGCTTCGATCTCTGGTTTTGCGAGCCCGAGGGACCTGGAAGGCAACACTTTCAAGAAGATGCTCCTGAAAAAGATCGCAATCGCCCCGCTCCAGGAAGTCATCAATCCGGATACAAGTGTTCAACTGGCCAAGTCCAAACTCGTTCAATTGCTCAAGGGTGGTGAGGACTACTACACCGAAGAACAGACGGGCGCAACCGACACCTTGCCCGATACAGAAATCCGTGACCAGATAATTCAGGATCTACAGATTCAGGTCGGTCGGCTCACGCGATTGGTCCTTTCGCAACCATCGATGCAGGAAGCTATCGCTCGAGAAGTGGTGGATGCGATCAAATGCGGCACCCTGCCCCTGCAACACGATCCCATAGTCAGCTTTTTGACCGATAGCTTTGGCTTTGATACGGATTTAGCCAAGCAAGTCGCAAACGGCGTACTGCTAACAGGTAACTTCGGAGCGGCATAGCTCCTGAGAGTCCAGAGAAGAGGAGACACTGAACTTATGAAATGGGCAGAAGAATTAATTAGCAAGATTCAATCATTAAACGTTCGCAAAGCGGATGATCCGACCTCCGGCGATAAAGGCGGCGGGTCCATCGAGGACCTGGCAATGCAGGCCGCAAACAAAATGGAAAACGGCGAAATTGAACCGGATGCAGATTCCGTTAAGGACTTCCTGGTATCTAACGGTGTCGACGAATCTGAGGCCGGAGATTTTGCCAAAGATATCATAGATGCCTATTTCTCCGAGGATGATCCGAAATCCGGCGAAGGCGACGGGTCCGGGGACAAAGGAGACGTCAACAAGTCAAAGGATCCGACCCAGGATGAAGCCAATTCGGACCAGATCCCCATTCAGAAGTCCATGGAGCGAATCGAAGAGGCCCTGAGTGTTCTCGGCTATGGCCTTACTCATATCCTGGACGAGCTGCAGGCAACCCGCAAGGAGAATGCTGTCCTGAAAAGCCAGGTGGATGAATACCTCGGCAAGCCAGTTCGCAAGAGTACGGTTGAGCAAGTGGCCCCAGGTGCTGGCCAGGAGAGCGGCAGATCCACCTCCGAAACAAAGACCCTGATTCTGAAAGGAGTCCAGGCCGGTGAGCTTACCACTGAAGACATGACTGCCTTCGAAGTGGGCCGAGTGCTCACCGACAAAGCAAAGCAATACATCAATAAGGCAGGAGCCTGATCCCTGAAAGCGCGACAACAGAGAGGATAGAAATGAGAGAACTTAACGAACTACTGGAGATTAAGAAGGCCTTTGAGGCCAATCCGGGGATTACTGATGTGGCCGAGCTCTTTGACGGCCCGGCGCTCAGTATGCAATACATCGATGGAACCATGTCCTCCATCGTTGCAAGCGATGTTGACTTCGCTTTCCTGAACAAGCTACCGAAACGATCGGTGGACCAGACCATTGCCGAATACAACAAAATGAAAAGCCACGGAGACTCTCCGTATCGCACTTCTTTCGTTGGGCAATCAGAGGATCCCCACTTCGCTGACGCATACCTGAAAAGAAAGTTCGATGAAATGGCGTATCTTTCGGAAGGGTTCACATACAACCGCGTAATTGCCCGAACCAGGAACACAAACGACCCGGAAATGGTATCGTCCACGTCCGCCATGCGCCGGATGCTCACTTCCCTGTCCCGGGGCCTCTGGAATGGTGACCGTGACGCCCTTTCGGTTGAAATGGACGGAATCGTTAAGAAAGTTTCCTCCCTGGGCTCGGACTTCGTTTACGATTGTCGTGGCCAACTACCCGGTGCCGACGTAATCCAGCATTTTGCAGCTCAGATCCGAAGTAGATATTTCGGACTGGCCAACGAATTCCACATGGCCGTCGGTTCCAAAAACCTGTTTGATCAGGCAGACCTCGGTGATAAGCAGTATATTTTCCTGGATGGCCAGAATACCGGTGCAGGTCTGTATGCCAGCCGAGTTGTGGAGGGCCAGAAGGCTTCCTTCGCACTGAACAACAAGATTCAGTATGTACCGGATCTCTGGATCGATGAAAGCAATTTCGGCGTTCCAATGGACTATGACCGGTCCACCGACTCCGTGGTCGAAAAGGCCGTAGGTGAAGCTCCTCCGGATACCCCTGCTCTGGCGGTCGCTGCTCAGGCTCCGTCCGTACCCGGCTCCAAATGGGAGGCTGGAGACGTTGGCACCGTAGCATACCGTGTGGCCGCTGTAGGCCCTAAAGGTGCTTCTCAGGCCACAACCTCACAATCCGCCACAGTAGCCGCAAATGGAGCCGTGGAACTGACCATCACTCCGGCTGCAGGAGGCAACTTCGCAGAGGCATTCCTGATCTTCCGTGAGACAGCTCCTGGCAACGGAGATTTCCGCAAGATTGCCCGTGTAAAGCGTGCAACCAGCGGTGACACTACCTTTGTGGACGTAAATGAGACGATCCCCGGAACCAGCGTCGGTGTCCTGGGCGACTTCAATAGCCGGTCCACTTCCGACGAAACCAGAACCATGGTTCTGAGTGAGCTTATGAGCCCGCTCAAAACCACCTTCCCTCCGGGAGTTGGCGGCCTGCGACTGAACGTTGGCATGGTGGAGTATTTCACAACCATCCAGCTCTTCGCCGAAGAGAAGTTCGTCGTATTCAAGAACATGCCAGTTATCTAATCTTCCCGGCATATCACTCCCAACAAGATACCCCCGGCCCCGGCAGTTTGCCGGGGCTTTTTTTGAGCCATGCAACCAATCAACCTACAAAGGCTACTGGATCGCGGCGAATTCCCACAGACCGCAAAATACCTGCACAGCCTTACCAGGGCTGCTAAGGCCAAGTATGAGAGCTACATCAGGAACTTCACACCTTCCTGGTGGGGCCGAATGGCACTTTCGACCGGGCCGGGTGGCGGTGGAGGCCTATTGATTCGCAAGGTACCCGGTGGACTGGAGATTTACTATGCGAATGCCGGAAAATACAACTACCTCGAAGTGGTAGAAAAGGGGCGCGGAACCTATGATATGAAACCAGCCCTCCTTAGATCGCCCCGGGCAAGGACGGGGAAGAACGGTCGCTATATCATTATCCCCATGACCCGAAACAAAGACGGCTCCGAAGTCAATGAGGAGAATAATACGATCCATAGTGTCGTCCGAAGGACCGGCCACTATATGGATCGAGAAGGAAAGAAGCGGATCAAATACGGGAAGGTTGAAGACCGCTCTGGCCGGGGCAATGTATATGCATTCGAGCAAGGGCCGGTGAAATCCGGAGAGATGCAGTACAGCTATGCCAAGTTCCTGACCGTCTCGGAGAATTCCTCCGGGTGGATTCAAAAACCTATCCAGGGGGCGCGCATAGAACCAGAAATCCAGAAAGAAGTGGATAAGACAGTCCGGAGGGATCCGCGACTCCAGGAGGCGATCTCCAGGGACGTCGAAAAATTCCTGACCAGGTATTTCCAGTAACCCTCTGTGCGGCACTCAGTTCCCCGATAGCCTTTTCTATGGCCTACTCGGGTGCATGAAAACCATCCAAAAGACTCTGAATTTCATTTTCCAGTGTCTCTGGTTTGCCATCAAGGGATTGATTCCCAGAAAGATCGGCGCCGGGGACAAGATCATTCATTATGCCCCCAGACTCGTCGTTCAGTTAATACTGTCCTATCTCGTAGGCGGTCCACGTCTCTTCCTGTTCGGAGATTCGAACAGTGAGGTAATGTCCCGCTTGAAAGTGATGATCGGTTTTGACGTGGTTGCCATTTCTGGCGGTATCGGTGGATCGAGATTGGACCAATGGGTCGATTTCTTTGAAACATGGATCGGGAAACTCGTCCTATGGCTTGTTGGCGATGCTGAAACGGTCTGCAATCTTGGCGGCAACAATGCTCTCCATCGAAAGATGAAAACGGTTCCGGAATCTGCCCGCGAACTTCATGCGATTCGTCCGGATGCCTGGATCATCTTGATACCGCCTATTCACTTCGATTTCTTTTCCATTCTGGTTCAACCGAAACAACTCAGAAAGGATATCGAAAAAATCAACAAGGAACTACGCAAAGAGTACAAACCTCGAATTATCGATCCAGAGCCCCTGGTGGACAAAGACGAGAACGGCGAACCGGATCCAGGTTCACTGAAGGATGCGGTACATTATGCAGACCGGCTTGTCTTTGAGATTCAGACTGTAATCGAGCTTACTGCCCTGGCCGAAGTGGACCGATAAGTCGATTGAACGTAGTATCCGGCCATGCGTCGGAAATTCCTGCAAGTGTTGAAAGAACGGATGGGGGCTGCCATGGCAGGCCCCCGCTCCAGAGCGCACCTCATTCGCAAGGTCATCACAAACCGGCGGGGCCACAAGCAAACAGTATACGTCAGGCCAGACAAGGCCGGAAGCCCACCTTCTGCCACTCGAAAACCATCACAGTCTTCATCCTCTGTCGCGGAGGCTCGAAAGGAGTTTCAAAGAGCCGATGCAGAATTCAGTGCAGCGCTGGAAGAGGCCTATGGCAAGCAAGCGGGAGACAAGCGGTATTCTCCGGGTCCCCATCCACCTGCAGTAGAGGCTGCAAAGAAGAAACGGATGGAGGCCCAGAAGAAGTGGCATGCGGCACAAGACCAGGCTCGGGCTTCAGGAAAGGATCCTCTATCCGGGGCACCTGTTGAATCCGAGCAGTCAGAAGCCTCAAACAAAGAGAAGCCGGCGCCGAGTGATGGAGAGGGCAAGACAGCTTCCGATCCCCCGCCAACCGTCCTCTCCTTCGTTGGTCATGATCAGATCCGGGAGCTGTCTCAGTACACAGACAAGCGCAACTACGATAGAAAGACTATCGATGGCATCAAGGCCAGCATCTTGCGGAATGGTTACAATCCGGCCTTTCCTCTCCAGGTCGATACAGACAACGGAACCTACAATATCGTTTCGGGGCACCACCGATTCACAGCGGTAAAGGAACTGGTCAGCGAAGGGAAACTACCGGACAACTTTCAGATTCCCGTCATCGTAAAGCAGTATGGAAGCAAAGGCGACCGACTAATGGCGCAAATGTCGGAGAATGTTCGCCGCACTGTCAATCCATTGGATGAGGCCCGGGCCATCGGAGAGCTAACCGAGATGGGCCACAGTGTTTCAGAAATCGCAGAAAAGACCGGAATGAATCCGGGAACTGTCCGGCGACGCAAAGCATTGACCGGGCTGCACAGTGACCTTCAAAAGCTGATCGAGAAAAAGGACCGAAGTCTGCCCGTAGGTATCGCGGAAGCGATCGGAACTCATGGCCTGAATCCAGACGGGTCTAAAAACGCAACCATCCAGAACAAGGCCCACCGATTCTACAATGCCAACCGACATCGTGGATTCGGAGCTGCTGAAGTGATTAGCTACATGCAGGAGCTCAAGTCGCAGAACTCCGATCAAATGTGGTCCGTAGATGAAACCCGTACGGAAGCCGAGAAGCAGGCCGTCCAGAGCCTCGGTTCAGAAGAAAAGGCAAAGCGGAACACAGCGCAAATAGACAAGTTCCTGGATAACGTACAGAATTCGTTTCAGCGCCTTCTCGGGGACTCTATTGGCTCTCTAAACGAGTCCACTCTCAAAGAACTCTCCAACAGCCTCCTGGCCACGGAAGGCGAGTCCGGGTTTCGCTCAAAAATGGATCAGCTATCGACACTGATGAACGACCTGGAGACAGTCAAGCGTACTCTCGAGCAGAATTTCAATAAGATCAAAGAGGAATCATCGAACCATAGTCTCGCATTCGCCCGATCAATGGCAGTGATTGAAGCCAGCCAGGACGCCATTCATGTTCTAAAGTCGGTCCATCGAGAGACAGGGGTAATCGATAAAACCAGATTTCTGGAAGTCCTCAAGGCCAAAGCCAAAGGCAAATCGGCGAGGAATCGCGCTCACCTCGTGCGCAAGGTAATAACCAACAAGAAGGGTCACAAACAGACAGTATACGTGAATCCCGATGAAACCAACCAGGCTCAGGCGGAACAAATCGGGGAGTTCACTCTGAAACGCAGAGGGAAATTCATCGATGTCCTCGGGAATCTCTTCAAAGAATCCGGCCTGTACATGGCCTTGAATTCTCTAACCGGCAAGAAGGGGAAGCCTATCGAAGGAGAAAACGATCAGGGTAGCATTGGTGCTACTTACCCTTACTCAGTCGCTAACTATAAAAAGATCCGGGAGCAGTTGCTGGGAGTTTCCAGGGGGCCTGCCGACAACCGAGAGCAGGATTTGAGCCCTGCGGATGTCAGGAATATACCGGATGAGATAGAGTCGGAAGTCAAGGGAGATAAAGCACGATCCCTCTGGAAGCGGGCGTCCGAGCGATTCCCGAACCTGGATGCCGGAACTTTTGTGGATCATCTGGTTGAGTATTTGCTCCACCGTGACAAATACGAAGACCTTTTTTCGCAACATAGCCTCTTCCAGGAGCCATCGGAAACTCCGGCGAACTCTGCAAAGGACTCGGGCTCGAAAGGAACGGTTAGCACTCCGAACCCAGCACCGTTCCGGAAAGATTTGCTTCGCTTCATCCATGAGCAATGGTCCGAATCGATCCAGAGCGATCCTCGTTCAATAGAGAAGGCTGAAGCAAGGTATAATGCAGCAGAACGGGACCTTGAAGAGTCCGCCCGGGAAGCCTACGGGAATCGTTCCAGCGACATGCTGGAATACGCAAACTCCAGGGTGCATCCTCCAGAAGTTCAGGAAGACCTGGATCAACGCAACGAAGCTCGGGTCTCTCTCCTGGAAACAAGGAAGGAGTCTCAGATTCGAGAATCCCGCATAAGGGCAAGCGTCGAAACAGGTAAAGCACGGGTCGGCGTTAAGACTCAGCATGCAATCAATGAAGAGGTCCGACAGATCCTGAAATCTGTGCCACCGGAAAAGATGACCGAGGAGCAGAAGGAACTCCTTCGTCAGTACGAAGGCTGGGGCGGGCAGACCCGAAATGATAAAACGGATTACTCCGGCAAGGGACTTCTTTATGAGTTCTATACTCCTGAGAAGGTCGTAAACAAGTCCTGGGAGCTATTGAAGAGATATATCCCCAAAGGGAGCAAGATTCTCGAACCCGCTGCCGGGACCGGACGATTCGCAGAGGGACGATCAGACTACAGTTTCGACATGCTGGAGGTAGACGGCACATCAAGCCAGATTGCCGGTATTCTGCACCCGGATGCAAATGTCCGGAAGGGTCAATTCGAAGAGCTGTTCCTGGATAATCGGAACCGATCCAAGAAGCAATACGATGGTCCTCTGTACGATGCCGTGGTAACGAACCCGCCCTACGGCGAAATGGGAGGAAAATACAAGGCATCCGAAGGTCGAGGCTGGCAGCGCTATGAGGAATACTTCCTCCATCGCTCCCTCGACACCGTGAAGGAAGGCGGCATAGTTGCCATGGTCGTTCCTTCCAATTTTCTCCGAAAGGGGAAAACCAAAGCAAAGGAGAAGATATTCAACAAAGCAGAACTCCTGGAAGCCCACCGATTGCCGAATGGCGCTTTTGCCCATACGGACATCGGCACGGATCTGATCATACTTAGAAAGAATACTACAGCGCACAAAGACAATGCGATTGCCTTCGGGGATGAATACTTCAAGCGGAACCCGAATCATCTTCACGGAGAAGAGTTTGAGACGACAGATCGCTGGGGCAAGCCAGACCTGCGGACAAAGGGCAATATAGATACCTTTCTGAATCATAGACCGGCGGCCCCGAAGGAAATGTCAAAAGCCCACAAGGATGCAATCTCCAGGGGATTGATCGGAAACCAGAACGCAAAGGGGAAGCACAAGGTAGCCAGTTCAAACCGGAAGACGGTTAAGAAGAAAGCCGTCCGAAATGCGACGAGAAAAACGAAGAACACGGCGAGAGAAAAGCAGAGTCCTCCCCCGAAGCTCCTGAATCAGGCGGAGTTCAACAAGAAATACGGGCTGAACTTCAGCGAGTCGGATGTCGAATTGCTGAAAAGCACCAATGCTCTCGGATACATTGACCCCGAGACGCCATTCGATCCGAAGTCGATGTCATTCCACAATGGCGGTGCAATGCCCGACTACCTGTATGCCACTGGCGATATCTATGAGAAATTGAATCAGCTGGAATCGGACAGAGAAGAGATCATCGAGAAAGGTGGCCTGCAGCTATACCAGAAGCAGCGCCAGATGCTGGAAGAAGCCATTCCGGAGCAAACCCCGCTGAAGGACGTCGTTCTGGATCCAATCGACCCTTTCTTCAAGACAGTCACCCTGGAAGACGGAAGTTCCCTTCTCGACCGGTTCAAGGAATGGGTCGGTGATCTGGACTACGAGACCTTTATGGACTACGCGGCCTCAGCCAGCGACGTTCGGGCCTACTGTGATGCCATACCTGTCCGGGGCAACAACAAGAGCCTGAATGAGAGGATCCGGCGAGAACGCCGGGAATTGGCAATGAAGCTGGCAGACAGGTTCGTCAAGGAATCCCTGGGTGAGGCCGAGCAGAGTCAGATCCAGCAGGCCTGGAATGAACGCTTCAACGCCTACGTTCAGGTGGATCCGGCGAAGGTGCCGATTCCGATTGAGGGATTGAATGAAAAGTTCAAGGGTAAAGACTATGAATTGAGGGATGTCCAGCATCGATTCATTGCAAATTTCCTTTCAAAAGGAATCGGTTGCGCAGCCCACGAGGTGGGGCTGGGCAAGACCATGACCGGCATTATTGCCACAGTCTCCAATATGCAAATGGGACGGTCGAAGAGGCCTCTGTTCGTGGTCCCAACCTCAGTATTACCCAATTGGGAGGCCTCCGTTAAATCGCTTTATCCAAATCTCACGGTGAATACAATCGGCACCCCCGAACTGAATCAAATGACCGAAGGCGGCAAGAAACTCGAGATCGAAGAAGGGTCGGTGACTGTAATGTCTTACGATGCGTTCCAGAGGATGGGCTTCAGCGAAGAGCGATTCAATGAACTCACAAAAGACCTCCAGGATGCTCACAAGCCCTATGCAGAAGAACCGGCCACCAAGCGAGGGAAGGCAAAGAAAGAGGAGGAATATGAAGCCCTGGCATCGAGAGCGAGAACGGGTACGTATAATGAAATACTATTCGACGAAGCGGGCTTTGACTCTCTGACCGTGGACGAAGCGCACAACTTCAACAATATCTTTGCTGACGTAAAACAGGAGAAGGATCAAGACACCGGGAAGGTCAAGACCCAGGCAAATGAATTCTCCGGTATCATTGGAGGGGCGACGAGCGACCGCGGGCTAAAAATGTGGCTGGCAGCCCAGCACGTGCTCAAGTCCAACGACAACCGCAATGTGATGATGCTCACAGCCACTCCCTTTACGAACAATCCGCTTCAGGTCTACTCCCTACTCTCCACGATGGCCAGGGAACGCCTCCAGAAGATGGGGATCTACAACGTAAAGGATTTCGTGGCGGCCTTTGTAGAGACTCAGACCGAAAAGGTACTGGAGCCCAACGGAAAAATCAAAGAGAAACAGACGGTCCGCCGTTTCAAGAATGCCCATGCCTTTGCCTCGCTAATCAATGAATTCTTCGATCGAAAGACCGGAGAGGATGCGCATATCAAGCGGCCGGACCTGGTAGAGAAGGAGATCGTTCTTCCTTCTAACAGGGAAATGGATCAGATCCGCCAGAGCCTGGAGAACTATTACGATATGGCTTTCCACCCCGATCCCGATGAGCGAGATCCCTCCGCTGCACTAAGGTCCATGACCATGCAGCAAAACCTGAATATCAGTCCGGCCCTCGTAAACGACTATCAATTCAACGATAACCGACAGGATTTCGTCGAACGCAGTCCCAAAATGAAATTTGTGGCCAAATCCGCTGCAGAATACTACAAACGGATGAAGGAAGCCCAGGGGAATGCTCCGGGCCAGATCATCTTTCTACCCCGAGGGGTTGAGTATTTCAATGAAGTGAAGGCTTACATGGTTTCCCAGGGAATCCCGGAGGATGCCATCGAGATCATGACTCCCAAGGAGAAAGGGAAAAAGGCCAGGAGCAAGGAAGCAAAGGCGAAGGGGCAAAGTCGATTCGAAGAAATCAAGTTCGACTTCAATGATCCGAATGGCAAAACGAAAATCATAATTGGCTCCGATACGATCCAGGAAGGAGTATCCCTCCAGAAAAATACGGGGGTCATGTATAACTGCAGCCTGGCATGGAATCCGACCTCGAACGAACAAAAAAAGGGCCGTGGATGGCGCCAGGGGAACACCCAGGAGCGTTGCCACATGTTCTACCCGGTCATGGAGAACTCCATCGACACAAAGCTGTACCAGAAGCATGCCGAAAAGGTTTCCCGAATCAACGATATCTTTAAGGCAACTGGATCCCCTTTCATCGAAACCACGGACATCAATCCTGATGAGCTGAAATACGAGATCGTGACCGACCCGGAGAAAAAGGCCAGGCTGGTTGCATCGGAAGATGAGACGCAGCGTCTGGCCGCCATCAAGGATAAGACCACCGACCGGAACATTCTCCTATCAACCCTGAATCGAGCAGAAAATCTGGACCGACGCATTAGGGATGCGGACGAGTCACTGAAGCGGTCGCAGCGCTGGGCCGAAATGTACGGCAAGAACTCGACCCTTGGCCGCTTCCACGCGGAGGATGTAAACCGCATCAGATCCAGACTCAGTCGATTGAAGCGCGACAAAGAAGAGCATGAGACAATGATGCAGCAGAAAGGCCTGACCGTGGAGAAGCTCCGTTCTCAAGCGGAGGCTCTGGAAAAAGAGATCGCTCAAATGAAAGCAGATTCAACCAAAAAGAAGGAAGAGCTTGAATCAGAACTGGTAGAGCGCTACCGACGAGAAAAAGAAGAGTATGAGAAGAGCCGTCCAAACAAATCCATCGACCAGATGGTAGATGAGCATGTCTCAAAGCTGGTTGACTCTTCCCTCGGGAAGTCGGTATACAAGAGCCGAATATACAGGTTGATTCGTGAAGGAAGAACACATGAACGCAGACATCAAGCAGCAGCTCTTTGAAGCAGTGCAGGTTGATTTCCCACACCTGGCGAGTCTGGGGCCGGATAGGGTCTACGATTCCCTATCCGCAATTTGTATGCAGGAGGGGAAGCCAGTAACGGTTGAACAAATGCTCCAATACGCAGTGATTCTGGACAACGACCTGGAGATGGACGATCTACAGACCGGAGACTGAATCGACAGATGCCCGATAGCCGTTTTCCGGCTATAACGGGTCCATGAATGGCATTCATATTCTCAAGGCGGCCAACAGAGCCCATCTGGTCCGCAAAGTCATTACGAATAAGAAAGGCCGCCGCCAGACCGTTTACGTAAACCCGGAACAAGAAAAGTCGAAAGAAAAAGGTCGAGGCCAGTCTGGTAAGGCATCCGAAAAAAAGACCGGTGACAAGGAAGCCGGATCTTCCCGCCCCAACCAGTCTACCCATAACAAAGAATCTCAACCCAGGAACAACGCGCCCGAGAAGAGCGGACAGAATAAAGAGGGCACCCGGAAGAAACCGAAAGAACGTAAGTACAAAGACCCGGGGGTTAATCAGATATGGGCTCCTGCCGATGTTGAGGCAGCCAAGGCCCAGGCATTCTACAACATTGTAACCGACCCGGACATAGGTGATCCGATACCCCGCCCGGGTCGCTGGAATGAGGGGATTCCGGAGGGGATGCCCTCCGAAACCTGGGAAGAGCACTTCACCGGCCATCCAGATGAAGGTGGAGAGCCTAAAGAAAGTCGTGAGTTTCTTCACAAAGTAATCAAGCAGAGATTTCTTGAAGGGAAACCTTCTGTGCCGTCCGGTGAGAAACCGGTTGCAATAATGATGATGGGTGGCCCGGCATCCGGCAAGTCGACCATGGTTAAGTCCGCTGGCCTGGGTAGTATGGAGGATTTCGTTGTCGCCGATGCTGACGCAGTGAAGAACATGATTCCGGAATATCGCGTCGGTGTGAACAACCGATTGAAGCAGGCTGCATCAATGGCACATGAGGAATCCAGCTATCTGGTGAAGCAGATCCGGGAAGAGGCGATCAATGCCCGGAAGAATCTGGTTATTGATGGTACCGGCTCAAAGACCGCTTCCTACGAAAAGAACATCAAGAAGCTTCGGGACCAGGGATACGAAATCCAACTGATGATGGCAGATACCCCGATGGATGTGGCCCTGGATCGAGCCAAGCAACGTGCAAGAAAAACCGGCAGATATGTTCCGGATGATGTGCTCAAAGATGCCTATGCAGGGATTCCGAACGGGTTCCAGAAGATCGCAGAGATGGTTGATTCTGCAGCCATCTATGATACAAACGTGAAGCTGGGAGAGCCTTCACGGCTTGTCTATACAAAGACGAATGCCGCTGAAACCATCCATGACTCCGAGCACTATTCGAAGTTCCAGAGTAGGATCGGAAAGTCCTGGCTGTTTCAGATCATCAAGTCCAGACTCTCCCGTGAACAACGAATTGCTGTAACGAAGGGAGGAGAAGATATGCAGGAGAAGAAGCAAAAGCGAACCGATGACGAGCTACTACAGGCAATGGCCCGCGACGAATGGGACTTCACCGAAGAAGAAATGAAACGAATTGAGGCCATGGAAGACGTGGCGGACGAAGGGGAAGGAGTGGAAATGGTAGTGGATGACTGAACCCACTGCCATGGATTTATCCGCTTGAATGATGGAATAGGTTATCCGACATGTTTGGTCTTGAAAGCCTTATTAACATACTGAAAGCTCGCGGCGCAGCTCTTGGTGAGATCCACCATTGGGCCAATGGCGATTATATGAAAACTCCGCAGGGCTGGAAGGAAGTCAAGAAAGACGTCCGGAAGCATCTGG
This sequence comes from Leptospiraceae bacterium, assembly GCA_040217195.1. GTDB lineage: Bacteria > Spirochaetota > Leptospiria > Leptospirales > Leptonemataceae > UBA3465. The sequence continues at coordinate 55,130 of JAVJNR010000010.1, forward strand.
ACAAGCTCACAAAACGTATGGCTCCCGCAGACGAGAAGGCCCGCGAACACCGCTTCGCCATGGAGGACCTGAAGTCCAGGATTGACGGGATCAAGAGCAAACTCAGCGAGCACCCCGATTCAGATTACTACAAAAATGAGCTCAAAGAGGCGGAGAAGCGGCTGATTTTCCACAGCGTAAAAGCGGAACAGGTTGGAGGACGTGCCCGGCGCCGGGCCGAGGACTACCTGGATAAGGTTCGCGAGTACCTGAAAGACCATCACGAAACTCACATAAACGCCAAGTATGCCGATGCACTGAGAACGTTGGATGAACGGATGGCTTCACTTGAAGAAGGTGGGGATCGTCACAATGAAATAATGGAAAAGCATCGAAAGCTGGTAGGCTCTGAATACGAGGATGAGGACGATGCTGAGTCAGCAGCAGAAGATGAGATAGAGATCGAAAGGGAGACGATAGAGGAGAAGCAAACAGACCTTCACGACCTGATCTGGGAGAAGGTTGGAAACCGCCATGACCAGATCGATGACCGGTTGGACAAACTGTTGGAGGACAGTGCAGACGACACGCGGGAAGCGTTTGAAATGCGCCTGGATGACTTCGAGGAAATCAAAGCCCGCTATCCAACCAGCGTAGACCGGGATCCGGATACTCCGATGAGCAAGGTAAGGGAGAGAATCCGGAAGAATCTCGGTTTTCGCAAAAGGCTGGCCGACAGACTGAACCTGAAATCCAATCTGGGCCGAATGCTCGCAGTATTCAAAGCCGGAAACCGGCAGGGTCTTGTGAAGAAGGTCATAACCAATCAGGCAGGCCACCGGCAGACGGTCTGGGTTCGGCCGGACGAAAGCCCCGGCCCTCGCCCCGTAAAAAAGGATAGTGGCCCATCCTCCAAAAAACCCGGTGCAGGCTCAGTAAAGCGCACAATGGCGCCCCAGCGCGGCGGAATGCCGTCCAAGAAGCCCATGGCGGCAAAACCGCCCGAAGATCATGTTGTTGTCCAGCAGCGGCATGAGGATTTTGAGAAACGAGCACGGGAGCAGCGAAAACGCAAAGGACCCAATGCAAGCGTGGAGTCAGCCGATGCTGGCGATATAGTGCAGATTACCAACCCGAAATCCAGAGTACGCAACCAGATAGGGAAAGTGGTTCAGAAACTGGAGGACGGATTGAAGGTAATGATGGCCAACGGGATTTTCCAGGACTTCACTTTCGATGAACTGGCCTTCGCGAAGTCCCGGCCGCTCGGATTTCGACCGGATGGACTGCAGATCCTAAAAGCCCGTATCGAAACCCGATCCGAGAATTGACATCAAGCAACTGGCAGAAAAGTTACCCGGCCTTCTGGATTCTTGCCTGGGCCTCCGCCAGGTGTCGCCTGCGCTCCAGAAAGAGCACCGTACCTCGACCATTGTCGATCTCCGCTTTCCGCATCTCTGCCGCAGAAAGAGTTTCCCTCAGCACTTCGATCACTTCGGCCAGATATTCCGCCTCCTGGGCTTCCTGCTCCGCCTGAATCTGCCCAGCAATTTCGGACTGGTGTGCTTCTGCGATCTGGTATGCGTCCTGGCCATGCTCACGTTTGCGGAATCCCTCTTTGAAATCTCGATCCAGGCTATTCTGGATCAGACGCACCGCACGTTCTGATTCGGTCATTTTCATAGTCCGTTTCCCGGCTTCATGGATCCGCAAAAAAAGACTTTCGATCTTTTCCCGGAAATATCTACCAGAAACTCTAACCCTCGACTTCGTAGTCTCTGCTTTCATACCTTTCCACCTCACTCGAATCGTACTCGATCCCGGCCCATTTCAAAGACTGGATCATTACGGGAAGATTGAGGGCAATGTGCATTACGAGAGCAAACTCCTCACGGTCTGGATTCCTCAGTATATCAATCCTTCGCCGTCCGGTGACCTCAGACACTTCGAAAATCGCAGAAGCGATCATATGATCGGTGTCCGGATGACTCTTGAGCCATCGATGGTTCTCACCGCTCCAAAACACGCGCTTGGCACAATAATTTCGGAGATGAACCAGGTTTCGGCCTTCTGCCATCGAATCCTCCCACAAAAATAAAATAGGCGAGCCCGAAACGGTTGTCAACAGTAAATTTTACACCGCATCCACGGTGCGAATTTTTTCGGCGATTTGGACCATTGTGGAGGTTCGAAGTTTCCCCTTTCCAGAACCTTCTCCGCGACGAAGGTTCTGGATATATGCATGAGATACACCCAGACGATCTGCCGCCTCACGGGTCGAGTATGGTTCCAGGTGAAGGGTAATCCATTCTTGCAGGCGAGTCCGCAGAGACTCCAGCTTTCGCTCTGTAGCATCCACTTCTTTCAGGATCTTGTCCAGATCATCCATCGAGACAATTCTAACAATGACAGGGCACTCCGTAAACAGTCTTTTTTACAGAGCCCTTGGAGAGCTTCATTCGTGACCGATAATCAGGAAAGACCCACAATCAGAGTGTGGCCGATCCCCGCCCAACAATTCTGACCGTTCATATTGCTCCGCCCGAGAATACGGTGAAGCTCTGGCTCCAGGGCAATTTGCCTCTGACCGGACTTCGAACACGCAACGTAGATGCGCCTGTAATCAATGGCCACCCACTGTTTGTTGAAGGGATTTCTGAGTCCGGATTCGACCGCAATTTTCCCCGAGTTGGGGTGGAGTGGACCAGAGATATTCGAGAAGACTATATAGGGCACAATTTCCGCCGTTTTAAGCCTACCGATCGTTTTCGGGCCGCCCTTCATAACTACACTTCCTCCCTTCCACGTGAATCCCGTGCAGCTCCGGAGGCTGCGGCAGAGGAACTCGGTGAAGCCGACATCGTCGAAACCTGGCTGCACATGGTTCAATCTGAAGTCATCATTGCTGGCTTCACATCCGGAGGTGCAGGGCGCCCTACTCTCCGCATACTCTATGAAACGGTCGAATCGCTGATGGCTCCGATGGCCCAGGATATCATGGAGGCATTCCCCGGAGTCAAAGTTGATATCGATGAAACCCATGAGGTGAACATTACCTCGAACCAATTCGCAAGCCCCGTCTGGGGATTCGAGATTCCGATCAAACTCCGCCAACCGCGCAGAGTCTTCCGCAAAAAGCCAGCCCACCTCTTCCCCGATATTACGGGCTTTGATATACACATGGAAGATAGCCGCACGGTTTTCAAGACCCGAGGGCTATTCGACTTCGATGCTGGGTACAGCGTCGTTCAAGGAGAATCCAATGGCCAGTGAGCAGAAGGCGGAGCAGGCGCAGGACAAACCCAGGGAACCTGCGAAGCAAACAGCGAAGCGGCGCAAATACCCGCCCATGGAGCAATTCCTGACGGACCTTGAAAAGAAAAAAGGTCCGATCCCGGCCAAAGTAAAGGAAGTATTCCGCGCCCGTTGCGGATCCCGCAAGGACTTCGAAGCCGTATGGGCCGAACTCTGGAGAGGTAAGTAATGCCAACAAGAACAGTAGAATTTTTAGGACGCGGATTCATTGTTCCAGGATCTTACTCCGCATTCCGCGCCAAACCACAGTCCGGCGGCATCTCTCCGGACTTCAATACGCAAATACTGATCGGCGAAGCGAACAACGGTTGGAACGCCCTGGATACCAGCCTTCCCATGCTCAAGCGAGTGATGGAATTCACTTCCTTTGAGGAAGCCAAGCAGGTTCTGGTTTCCGGTCCGCTACTCGATGCCATCAAAGCTGCCTTCTCTCCTTCCAGGGATAGCAGATTCGCCGGTGGTCCGTTGCTTATTCGAGCACTGAATCTGGCGGTCAATACCAGGGCCTCCGCAAGTCTGGATAACACCGCTGCGTCCCAATACTCCGCTAAGTATGTTACTCCCGGTCCCCGGGGCAATGAGTCTCGAATCAGGATCTCGGCTGCAGGCGATTCAGTAGAGGTCGGCGACTCCAATGGCATCCAATCTGCTACCGGCCTCGATGCCCAGGATATTACAATCACATACAGCGGAGACGCTACCACAGCAGAGCTTTCCTTTGATGGATCCAACCTTACAACAACTCTCACCGGCCAGACCGATGGGACCGAAAACCTTGATATTCCGGTCGATAGCGTTCCAACCCTGGCCGACCTGGCCGTCCGCATCAATTCGATGGCCGGTTACAATGCCGTTGTCGATAGTTCACCGGATATTCTCACCAGAAACCTGGACCATGTAAGTGGAGTCGATGCCAAGGCCGGGGCAGTGATTAAGGCCCTGCTCTACCGGCAGGAACAGGTTCTATTCAATCTCGGAAACATTGAGCTGGAGGTTACCGGAGCCAGGGAGCCCCTGGCGGATACGGTAGGATTCATATACCTCTCTGGTGGAGCATCGACTGCAGCCCAGCCCACGGACTACACAGATGCAATCGATATGCTGGAGAAGGTTCGAGGCTTCTTCATCAACCTCTGTTCCACCAATCAAGGTGCCGGGGCTTATCTCACGGATTTCATCATCAAGTCCAACGGACCGGAAGGAGCCGATGAACGGTTCGGAGGATTCGGAGCCGACCGTACCGACGATTTCACTACCCGGTGCGACAACGCAAAGCAGATCAACAGCGAATACATGGTCTACGGCCTTTCCCCGGTAACTGTTCGAGGGGCAGACGGTATCACCACAAAGACCTATGATGGATGGCTCCTGGCAGTAATCCACAATGCAATCAAAGCATCCTCAAACATGCGGGAATCCGCCCTCTACAAGGATCTGAACATTGAAGATGCGCCGGAGATCCCTGGAACCGGGGACATCCGCAGAGCCATCCGGTCTGGAGGCCTTGTTGTGGATCGCAAACCGAACAATGGTCCATTCAAGATCAAATCGGACGTCACCACCTATCAAGCAACAAATCAGATCCTGAACAAAGCATCAACCACATGCACGGCCCTCGCCCTGAACAAGGACCTGCGAGAATCTCTTCAGGATGCCTTTCTCGGTGAAGTACCAACGGATCCGGATGCCTTCGGGACAACTCTCACGGATTCAGACATTCGCACTTTCATCGAGCTGAAATTCGACCAGGACTACGTCCGGAACTTCGGATGGCTAACCCGTAACGTATATACCGGTCAGCCAGCGTGGAGGCGCGACTTCCTTATCAGGCGCGACGGCAACGCAATCTACTTCGAGTTCCCGGACGGGAAGCTCGTCACGTCGCTCGATTACATTTTCAGCCTGCTCAATCTGGACGTTGTCCGGGGGAGCGCGCAATCATAAGGCCCTGTAGCCACTGGAGGAATAATAAATGCCAGCACCCAAACTTGAAAATCCAGAGGTCCTCACTGGCTGTGATGTAACCATCAAGATGAACGGATCCCCGGTCGGTTTCGGGAAGAACGTCGACATCGAAGAGAACGTAAACCAGCAACCCGTGGAGGCCATCGGCTACTGGAAGCCACGGGGATTCAAATCGACCCGCTGGGATGGCACCCTGTCCATGGAATTTCACATCCTGACCAAAAGGGGGACCGAGGGGGTAATACCGATCGATACCAGTTCCCCAACGGCCGCTTCCGCAGGCTTCTTCATGGAGTTCAACGAAAAGTCCACGGGAAAGCGTGTGGCAACTGCAATCGGGCATATCAATACCAGGGGATTTAACATCTCCAACAATGAACTGTCTGGCCAGCGTTGCCAGTTCGTCCTCCGGGATATCGACTACAAGGAAGGCTATAACTAATGCATCAGAACATTCTGAACCCAAAACGTGACTTCACTATCACCGTCCAGGGCTACACTCTGTTCGGGCTGATCCCGCTGCCCAAAGAAGAGTTGGCCATCGATCTTAATGTATCCCGAAGACTTGAGGGCCAGCCACTCCAGAGTATCCCGAACCAGACCTATCAATACGTTTTGATGGCAGAAACCCTGAACGTTGCCATCCGAGAAAAACCGGAGGCACTGGCCAATCTAACCGACTGGATGGACTTTCCAGACCCGGAATTCGTGACAGAGGCCTATGAGCAATACATCAAGAAGCAGTCCGAGTTCTATGCGGGGTTAAAAAAAAATAGTGGGGGAGGATCTACAGAAACACCTGTACAACCCGAACGTAATGATGGACCTGTTCATCCTCAACCGGTACAAAACTCTCCCGTCCAGCCAGGGACTGGACAACCTGTATCCGGATCAGAAGTGGTTCCTGATCGCGGCGGAGTCCCTGCTGGGGGACATGTCCAGCATAACCAATCGAGCCCAGGCTTCCCTGCGTCTCCAAATGTTAGAGTCCCTCAAGGATCCCCTGGAAATCCTGCCGAAGGGCATGGCCAGCAGTATCTCCCGGGCGGGAATTGATCCCCTCCAGGAGGGCTTGAATAAGATAGAGCTGCAGAAGGAGGCCCTTCAGAAGCAGCTGAGGGGCGATGATTAGTTTCAGTTGCTTGGTTTCAGAAGCCGGTAATGCTGTTTCATCAATCCAGACAAGCGCATGGATGAATGCCGAGATTGATTAGGGATTAGAAATCCTCTCCAGATCCTTCGCGATTTCCTGCTGAGTGGAGTATTTGTCTGCGCGGATTCGATCGATTACATCAGTAACAGTCGCAGGCTCGTTTCTTTCCTTCTCATTCTCGGGATCACTCGCCTTGCCAGACGGCACACTTTCAAGGGACAAAATCTTGGCTTTCAGTATATGGGCATCTTCCTTGTTGATTACCTCTATCTTGTCCAGGTCTACTTCAAGAACTTCTATCGTAGCTTGCAGGACCGAATCGTCATCCCTTGCGGCCCATTCCTCTAATCTCATCTGAACAGACCGAGGTGTGCGTTCAGATGCAGAAAAACGATCTGGGAAGAAAGTACTATAGCTTGTTTCTGCTTCCACATACCAGCCGAAGGCATCATCGCACCTCAAAACCAACCCGCCGCTACCGGAATAATGGAAAGGATTTGCCTTAGTTGATTTGATTTGAATCCCCGGCCGGAGCAATTCAGAAAAGGCTTTATTGGCTTGCTTCGCGACCTCTGCTGCCCGTAATTTGAGCCCTTCGCCGGATAGATCGCGCTTCTCTTCCATGATCGGGGCAAGGACCGAACAAATTCGGTCTGTAGTCAGCACTTCTGGTCGCTGGGCCAGAATCGAGGATCCCGATACACAGAGTGCCAGAAAGACATTTGCTACAACTCGCATGCGTTGATACTCTCCGGAATCCTTTGTATTTCAACCATTTTGTCATGCGCCAGACAACTATCCCAGAAAATCTGCCAGACCATCACCCACGTCCTTGATAGTTTCCGTCAGCTTATCCATTCCTTTAATGGCACCATCTATGCTCTTAAACAGTGTTCCTTGAATTTCCTGAATCCCCTTAGCAATGGGTTCCAAATTGCCGTCCATCGACTCCATGATTTTCAGAAGTTGCTTTTGAGAGTCATGGGCGATCTGCATTGCTCTTTTGGCCGTATCACTCCTCTCATAGGCCATATCAGTTTCATTTTTCAGCTTCAAAGGACTTAAACTATGGGTTTTAATGGAAGCGCTCCCTGCGGGCCGCCTCTTTGAAAAATCGACGTTCGCACCCTCCCCTACAGAGGTCGTGATCTGGGAGTTCCGCATCAACATGCCCCAGGAAAAATCATTTGCTGCGAAGTTACGCCGCTTGAAATTCTGAAGAATCTTCCGGTTTTGGTCATTACCGATACCCTGCTCAGCCTGCCGGTATGCTTCAAGGGGGTCCATTCCGGATGCCAGAAGCCTCGAGAGAACGAGGGAGCCCAAGGGTCCACCCTTATCTGCAGCTCGAACGGACTTGTCGACCGCCTTAGCAATTTCCAATCCTCTACTTGCTGTGCTTCCATTCCTCGACTGGGTGGAGGACATCTGGGCAGCCAGACCGAGGAAATTCTTCATCTCGGTCTTATCCATGGTGCCGTATCCCTGATCGCGCATCCCTTTGGTATGACCGGCAATCTCCTGGAGGTATTCTCCCTGGCGAAGGTTTTGTACATTAGCGGCCTTCATGTACCTCACGAACTCCATGGTCTTCATGTCCATGCCACCATAGCGAATCTTTCCCAAAGCGCTGGCTGCCTCCGAGGCTCCCATCCCCTGGGACGCTGCGAATTTCAGTATGTCATCATCACCGGTACCCTTATTGGAAACCTTGTATCCTCTTCGCATTCCCGATTGTTTCAGAAATTCAAGGTTGGCCATACCTACTTCCGGATGGTTAAAAAGGCCTCCGCTATAATGAGTAAATCCTATCGCACGATAAGACTGCTGCTGGGACATCAATACATTGGAGTATTTCTCGCCCATGGCCGAAATGGCCTTCATCAAGGCACCGGCTATTGCGAAAACAATGCCAATATAAGGGGCCGCTTTCCCCATCCCGGACATGGTTCCGCCAGGATTGCCCGGTCCCCCGGAACCTGTCCCAGAGCCACTGCCAGACCCGCTTCCGCCAAGCCCTCGGGCATTTCGAAAGACGGCGTTCTGAACAAATAACCGCTGGATGGGCTTGTTCTTCTTGTCGTTTTTTTCGCCAAAGAGGCGGCCGAACATACCGCCTCCGGCGTTCGCTGCACTCTGCAGGGCATCGGTGCCACCACCGCCGCCTTCCGATTCCCCTCCCCTGTTGTCCTTGTCTTTGTCCCGGCGGAACATGTCCCGGGTACGCTTCAGCGCATCGATCTTGTCTTTTGCGGCATTGTAGAATCCACCTCTAAGGAACTCTTCTTCGCCGGACTGCGCCTGCTGGGCGGCCTGCTGTGCATTCTGATAGACTTCCCGCTTTTTTTGCTCTTGCCGCTTCTCCTCCATGCGGCGGCGCTGCACAGCGGCATAGGATTGAGGCCCTGCCTGGCCGGCGTCGACTGCCGTCTTAATGGGTTGACCGGCCTGCTTTCGGAACTTCTCGACCTGCTGCCTGGCCTGTCTATCGTCCAGGTCGAGTTTTACATTGATAGGCATACCTGATCCTATTGGTGGATCAAACTTCGGTCCAGCCTTGTCCGATAGCCCTCTTCCAGGGATACTCCAGCCATGGAAACACACCGCATTATTGTGGAGACTCTGGCCCGCAGCGAATCGCAGAAAGAACGTTCTATTCTCCCGAAGATCGAGCTGGAGGCCCAGACTCAGGAACCACAGCACCTTACCTACTGGATCAATGACCAGGATAACCTGGTAAACATCCCGATCATTCCTTCCACGCTAAACTACCTGATTATCCGAGCCACCTATACCCAGGATGATACGCAAGCTGGAGTCCAGGCCGGTGACCTTGCGCCTTTCCACGTCCGGGTGGATGGCGACACCCAGGATCGGGCGCGCAAAGGCCTGTATGTTCTGACTGGAGATGTGACGAGTCTGGAAGTCGGCACCCCTGTAACCAACGGCAAAGTTGAACTCAAAGTACTGATGGGCTAACTGTAGATGCTTCGGGAGAGTCGATTCACACTTTCCGGGCTTGCTTCCCTGGTCCGCTTCGGGAAAGGCGGGAAGGCTATCCGCTCCACCTCGGAAGGGTTGGAGGCTCGGACCAATGACGATTCTGCGCTGGAACGGTTCCGTGGGGCTGACCCGGCACTACCCCAGGATCTCGTCCCCCTGGGCTATGCAGATAATCGATACGCGAACAGGGTAAACCCGGCCACCGGGGCAAAGCTCATTCGGACGAACCAGGCAGGCTCTTCCATCGAAGAAACCGGTATAGCAGTCGATGATGACGGCAACGTAACGATCCCCGGCAACCTGTTTGTGGAAGGCACTCAGACCCAGATCGATACCAGCACTCTCCAGGTTGAGGATAAGAACATTGAGATTGCGAGGAACGCCACCACGGATGCAGAAGCGGACGGTGGTGGCATTGATCTAATAGGCAACGTAAAGAAATGGATCCGGTGGATACTATCGAGAGATGCCTGGGTTTTCTCCGAAAACATCGATCTGGAATCGGGAAAAGAATTTCGGATCGATGGAGTAGAACTCTTTGATACAAAGTCCACAGACGATCTACAGGAAGGGTCGACAAACAAGTACTTCACCGACGGCATTGCAGACACCTGGCTGAACAACCGAAGCTCCGACGATATCCCGGAAGGATCGACCAATCTATTCTTCACAGATACCAACGCAGCCAACTGGTTTGCGGCGCGCACTGCGGACGAACTGGCCGAAGGATCGATCAATCTCTACTTCAACAAATACCGGGTGAATGGAATCTTCCTGGTGGTGGACATGGTCGGCCACGGTTTTTCGAAAAATGACATCCTGGTAAAAGACCCGGTCACCGAAACCTTTGTACTGGCGGACTGCACGGATCCCCTGCGGACACTTCCGGCCGGAATAGTTGCGGCCGTCGTGAGTCCAGACCAATTCGTTCTACTGACCTACGGCTGGCTCCAGGGAGATCCCGGCGACTACTCCTTTACCGGACGGGCCTATCTTGATGGGAGCACTCCCGGCGCCATTTCCGACACGGAACCGGCGACGGAAACCAGTGTAATCCTCGGCCAGATTGATTCCAACGGTGTCTTCCTGTTCCGGCCCCGGATAGACTACGGTACGGCCAATGACTTCATAACTGAATTCGAGAACGGGCTGAACTGATGAAGGAATTCCAGAAAATCGCAGCACGTCTCCGTGCGGAGTTCAATTCAATCCGCGCTCTGTTCGGGAGTTCCAATGGTCTGGCCACCCTGGATGGCTCGGGACATCTCCCGGATACCCAGCTTTCACTGGCTGGCAAGTCTACGGATGATCTTGCCGAAGGAAGCAATCTATACTTCACCGACGCCCGAGCAACTGACGCCGTTTCCGGAGCGCTATCGGCAAAACAGGACACCTCGGAGAAAGGCCAGCCAAACGGATATGCGTCACTGGACGGATCCGGCCAAGTGCCATCCGCCCAGCTCCCGGCGGAGACAACAGATCATGTACACCAGGATCCGGCCAGCGATCAGACATGGTATTCCGTTCCCTCGCCGGGAACATATTTGATCGTCCTGTTCGCCGAAATTGCGGCAGGGGCCTCGCACGAACTGGCCATAAACAATAACACCGCCCCCGTATTCTCAAAGAGCAATGGCACTGGTTCTGGCCCCCTGCCCTTCACATTTACAACGGTCCAGGCTATATCCGACGCCACCAACGCGCTCTATATCAATTCTGCCAATAGCAACATGATGCTGACGGCCATCAAACTGGCATAGGGAAGTGAAACTATACGATGAATGAGCTGAAGCGCATAGCAGGCAGGATACGCGATGAGTTCAATGCTCTCCGGACCACCTTCGGCCAGGCGAACGGCGTTGCCACGTTGAATGCCTCCGGAAAGCTTCCTGACTCCCAACTCTCCCTTTCCGGCAAGACTACGGATGCCCTGGCGGAAGGATCCACCAATCGCTATTTCACGGATGCCCGTGCCCAAAACGCGCTGGCCACTTCCCTGGCGGCCAAGCAGGACATCTCAGAGAAAGGGGCTGCCAATGGGTATGCTTCCCTGGACAGCTCTGGGACCGTTCCGTTAGCGCAGCTCCCGGCGGCGGCCACCAACAGCCGTGTCGGGGAAATTGGAATATTTATTACATCGACGCCGCCACAGGGAGTGGTCTACTTCAACCGGGCGAGCTTATCCCGGACCTCCTATTCAGACCTCTGGGCCTGGGTCCAGAACCATCCGGAACTATATGATGATACGGGATCCGACAAACAGAAGTTCGGACCCGGTGATGACAGCACTACATTCGATTTACCGGACTGGAAAGGGATCGGAGTCCGTGGAGCGGGTACTTCGTCCGCTTTTCAAAAGGCAAACGGCAACTACTACGATGGAGGCAATCTGCTCGACGTACTCCTCGATGGCCTGAAGGACCACAGGCACTATGTGAGTGGATACGTTTACTATGGGAACTCCACTTTCTGGATCTATTATTCAGGCACCGGCCACCCAAATGAGGCAGTAACACAGACCTACACTGCCGGGCCTGCGAGCAACAGTTCAGGCGATCCGCGGTCCACCGACGAGAACCGTGGAGTCACGGTCGCGATCCACTGGGGGATTCGTTATGAATAGAGCACTGGTTTTCGACCCCGACACAGGAGAGTTCCTTCGTTATGAAACGGCAATACCGGATCAAAAGAATCCGGGTGAGTTTCTACTTCCACCGCATAGCGTCCTGGAATCCGGCCTATCAATACCGGAAAGCGGCCCAAACGAAACCTTAATTCTTCAGAGTGGATCCGTTCTGGCTGTCCCTGATTTCAGAGGTCTGGATTATTACAATAAATCAACGGGCGCAAAAGTAGAACTGGAACTGGGACAGAGCCCGGATTCTACAATGACCAGCGTGGTCCCCGGGGAATTCGAAACAGGCCCCTGGATCGAAGAAGAATCCAGGTGGACCGTCGACTCCAACAAGCTGGCGGAAGCAAAGTCCAACTTGATCTCGAAGCTTGAAGCTATTCGGCAATTCAAGGAATTCACTTACCGCTCCACGGTCACCGTCCACTCGATAGACTGGGATTCCGGAGAGAAATACCTTCGAAACCTTGAAAGGGCCATCTCATTGTACTCCACCCACCCGGTTTCCGCTTGGTTGGATAGTAGCAACAACCCGCACCCGGTGCCGGGCGTAGCCTACCTCGAGGCAATCCGGGATGCAGTCGACCTCGATACCTTTCAGGCCGGACAGACTCTATACAGTGTGAAATGGACAAAGCGAGATGAAGTCAACTCGCTGGGACCGGAAGGCGTGAAGAACTACAACGCGGAATCCGGATGGCCCTGGTAAGCTGCGTCAGCCCCAGTCCCCTTCCGGGGCATTCTCTTCCTTGGAAGGGTCATAGTCCTCGAAATCGAATTCCTGTTGCTCCGAGGCTTCTGGCGGCATCCCCATGTCGCCCTCTGCGCCACCGGCAAGATTCTGCACAAGCTGAGCTCCAGACTGACTCCAGTTTGTATCCAGGACAAAGGCTCCGGCGTACTTCACCTGCTCGAAGTCTTCATCGGACAGGTCATAGATTTTTCGGAGCGCCTCCCCGACTGTCGGCATATCCCTTCGGCTCCGAACTTCATCCATCAACTCTATGGACTTAACCAGTTTCTCGTCCCTTTCGAGCCGCTTATCTTCATCTTCCTTCTCAACTCCATTGAAGACGAAAACCAGTGGTTCGTACCTGTCCACAGTCTCCATTATATCGTTGCATACGTCTGCAAAATAGGATAGCATCGACTTCTTTGCCCTGGTCATTGCGGCATCTATCCGCCCATCCATGGACCCTTCAGACAGTCCCTGGCTACCCATCAAACGCAGGCCGAGCTCCGCTTGGTCCATTCCATGGGCGGCCAGGGTAAAGGTCGTGACCCATTGCATCAGCTTTTCGAATGCCATGTCGCTCAGGGTATTGAGGTTGGTGAACTTGAGGTCCTGGGCCTCGGACGTAATCAAGGGGATCCGGTGATTGTTATTGTTTCCCGAAAACATGTTCTCCCATTGCACCTGGAGATCATCCAGTACTTCCTGGGGCATGTTTCCGGGAAGGTAGAGGAATCCGGGAGGCGGATTGTTCGAGAACCGATCGCGGTTGAACTTCAAGGCATTCATAGTGGCGATGATTTCCATTACGGAGACCTCCGCTGGAGACAACCCCGAGTTTCGGTACCGAACATCGCTAAGTTCATTCTGGTGCCGCACAATGATCTCTTCATCTGTGAAGGTTTCGACCACTGTATTGTTCACGATCTGCACCCAGCGGATCCGTGGGTCATTCTTGTATCCGGACTCAGTTGTGGGGTAGATAGTTGCGGGGTCCAGATATTTGACTTCGACAACCTGACCCCTCCGATTACGGACCAGGTAGAAGGCCACACTGTCGATGGCTAAAGTATCCCGGATCATGAACTGGAAGACGGCATGAAACCGATCCCGGTTCTGCCAGCCCTCCACCTTATCGCCCATGAACTCGAAGAATTTTCTGGCATCCCGGATAAGCTCCTTGTCCCCATCCCCCGGGGATTTGTCCGGATCTTGCAGGTCGAAGTCGAACCCCTCCTTTTCTCGGAATGGCCGACCGAATTGACCCAGGTCATCAATTCGAACCTTGTGGATGGCACCGACCAGAGTATTTGAATAGGATAGTTTCCGGAGGTCATTGAAAGAGGGGCGGTCAGGATTGCGGAGCCGGATTCCCTGGTTGATCAGGCTTTGCTCTTCGGATGTAAAGACCGGTTTTCTCTCTTCTTGTTCTCTCGATTGGACACCGTGGAACATGGACTTCGCCAGGGCGTACATCCTTGAGTCCTTGAATTCTCGGATATCCTCCCGGGCACGCTGGGCCTGGGACTGTCGATTCCGGGCTGCCCGGAGTCTCTTCTGGAGGTTCTTTTCGTAGTTCGGGCCTCTGGGTCGACCGGGCTTTCCGTTTGCCATGGCTCGAACAGTAGCAGAATGCGGGCCATCGGAGAACCGACAGGGTATTTTTACCGGGTTTTTCCAGGTTTTTTCCGGGGAAAAATATCTGAAATATCTGACCGATTGCCCGTGGACTGCTATGGTCCGGACATGCGCAAGACCCTACCCAATATCGCAGACATCGAACGGAAATCATTGGAGAACCACTTCTCCCTGCCCCCTGGGGACGCCCTTTTTCAGGATCCGAAAAAGGTATTTATTGTCACCGCTATCGAAGCGGGGGCCGGGTGGACGCTTACCTATGACTGCATCAGCGGGAAGAGCGGTACTCGTTCCGGGAGCGGAAACAGGGAGTTCCACCACCCGGTCACCGCCGCGCACTTCACAGACACAACCGGCGTGGACCGGATTGTAGGATTCTACCTGGGTTGAATCCCCGCATTGCCCGAAATCATAGCGCTCGATAGGATTGGATATGGCTAACTGGCAGGGAGAGTTCAACGATCAGTCCCAGGACTATGAGTACCGGGATCTGGGGATGCGCCTGTCACCGGGAGAGGATCCCCCTCCCCGCTGGGGCTGCCTCCTGCATCCCGACGAACTCCGAAGAGTCATTTTCGTTGGCAACAGCCTGCTCGTAACCGTAAACGGGGAACAGCTCACCAACTACCAGCTGAAGAACTGGCTGGACCATAATGTTCGGGTTCTCCAGGAAAGACTCCAGTTCGATATCTACCCCCGCCTCTGGAGATCCAGGCCGGTTCGCAACATCAATCATCGGGAGATCGAGCCCTATGCCGAATGGGACGATTTCTATATGTTCGACGGCAACCAGCACGATAAGAATTTCTTCGTGAAGCTCAGGCGCCGTCCCCTGGCCAGACTTCATAATTGGGAAGTGAAGAGTCCCTTCACCGGAGAAACGCTGATCAATCTGACCGACTATGCTCTCATCAACTACCGCCGGGGGACCATGCGGGCCGCTCTCTTTAACACCGGATCCTATGCCGGATACAGCGGGATGCCCATTGCCCAATGGCGGTTCGGAACAGG
This sequence comes from Leptospiraceae bacterium, assembly GCA_040217195.1. GTDB lineage: Bacteria > Spirochaetota > Leptospiria > Leptospirales > Leptonemataceae > UBA3465. The sequence continues at coordinate 70,559 of JAVJNR010000010.1, forward strand.
CAGGCATGCGGCCGCGCATTTCATCGATTACACAACGGGCTATGACCACGCGGATCGGGTGCCCCGAGAACTGAAAGAATTACTGATCAACCGCATGACTATCGATGTAATGAGCGCCTACGGGGATGGGATCGTCGGTGGCCTGGCCAATTCCAGTGTCTCTGTCGGCTCGCTATCTGAATCCATCGGCACCACCATGTCAGCAACCAGCGCCTACTATGGTGCCAGGATTGCCGAAAAGCAGAAGTGGGAAGAAAACTGGTTCAAGACTCGCGCCCACGCCTATTCAGGAGTCGGTTTCAAAGTCCTCTGACGTTGCCCGATACACAGTTCCCTGCAATGGTGAAGCATGCCCGCAGCAGGCCTCCCATTAAACTTCGCCGGATTGCTCCCGGAAGCCTCCTGGATTTTCTGGACTACCCTGATTACAGCCTTCGCAACAGGCTTCTGGAGATTATCTATATGGGGAGCCCTCCGAAAGACTGAAAAAGAAATCCTTCCAAAAGTAGAGAAGGTCAGGGCTGACCTTACAGACAAGATCACGGAGTCCGAAGATCGGACGGAAAAGCGCATCAACAACCTCGAAGAGCATAGCTCAGCGTCCGTAAAGGAACTGAACGATAAACGTGAACGCCTTGAGCGTGAACTGGAAACGCGCCTCGATAGCATGCGCGAACACTCCCTGAACCTCCACCATTCCCTGGAAATCGACAACGCAAAACTCCGTCAGCAGATGGAGGGCCTTCAAAGCTATTCCAATCAAATCATGGGCCGCATCGATGAAGTCGAGCGCCGTATGGAGGACCGGGTCGGTCGTTCTGAAAAGGCCATACTCCAGAAACTGGAAGATGACCAGAAGCATTTCCACGACGGCCTTTCGGAGCTAAAGAAAGAGATCAGATCCTGGAGGAACCAATGAGCATCGGAATGAAACTACTGGCAGACCTGGTCGCAAGCCGGTTTGGCCCCTATATCATCATCTTCGCACTACTTCTTCTCATAGTGGGCGGCTGGCGCGGATACGCCTGCGCGTCTCAAGCAATCAATTCTCCGGAGGAACCAAATGAAGTTCAGGATGCTATCATCCCTGCTCCTGGCGACTATGATCGTCTTAAACTGCCAGAGCAGTGAAAATCAGATTCGGGAAACCAGGGACTCCTATTGCTCGGACATTCAGATCCCCGATGCAGCCAGGGTCCGGCCAGGGCAACGGCTGCAGAACTCCCATTACAATGCCCTGGTAGATCACTGCGCCGATCTGGCCCGGTGCCTCCGGTACGAGCAATGCGTAAGAAAGATCACTGAATGGGAGCGCGACTGCCAGACCGAAAGAGTCCGCGCCCTGGAAGACCAATGGCTCCCCGGAGCCTTTACCCCCCGCTTTAAGTGCGGGATCCCAAAACCGCTCTGCGGACTGGAGGAAGACTGATGGTAGAACAAACCCTGATACAACAAATCCTGAACCTGATCGACCTGAAAGCAGTGATCGGTATAGTCCTGATCTGCTACTGGCTATTTGACCACTCCCCGAAGATCATCCGGAAGAACTTCCGTTATCCCGGTGCGAAGACCTACGGTACCATGATTGTAGCGGTCATTGTGTCCGTGGCTTCCTACTGGATCGATCCTTCCCGTCCGGAGGCCAACGTATTGTCCTACTTCCTGGCCACCAGCTTCTATGAGGCCATCATCAAGCGAATTAAAGGCAATTTCCAGGGACCGGAAGTATGAGTCAGTCGGTACTGAGCAGAGGGGCAGAGGCCGCCGTGGAGACAATCACAGAAACGCTCCACAAGCAATGGAAAGAGTCCATAGTGGAGATGCCCTGGGATGAGCGGGCCTACTACCAGGAGCACTATCCAAAGGACCAGCTATTCCTCCATCACACGGATGGTCGAACTTCCGCCGCCGCCAGTGCCCGCTACCTGGAAGGATCTTCTATCCAGACCCGGGTGAACGGAGACAGCCGGGGCCAGCACTACTCCGTCGGAGTCGCCTGGTGGCTGGATCGTGATGGCACGACCATCAAGACATTCGATGACCGATGCTGGGCGCACCACAACGGCACGGGGCGCAGAGGAGCCCGCAGATCCATTGCCATCGAGCTCGAGAACCTGGGCATCATCACTGAGCGGGACGGCAGCTTCTACAATCGATATGGTGAACAGATCACAGAGGAGCAGTATCCAATCTATGAGCATCCAGAGCCCTGGAGGGGTAGCCGCTTCTATGAAGCCTACACGGATACCCAGGTGGACAGTCTGATTCTACTGATGGATGATATCTTGCGGCGCCATCCAGGGATCCCCCGAAGAATCCCGCAGAACTTCTTTCCAGAAGTTCCCCTCACCCGCACCCAGCTTGCCCGATTCAAAGGCATTCTGGCTCACACATTCACGGTCGGATACATTCCGAAACGCTACGCCAAATATGATGTGAGCATTGCCCTTCGGCCGCACATGGATCGTATATGCAGGGCACTGAAGCTGCAACGAGTGAGGATCTAAACAATACCCCACATCCGTTTAGCCTTGCACCACCCTGAGGCGATCCGATCCCGAGAAACGGATTGACATTTTCCGCCCTGGACAATATAATAGTGGTGAACCACTGAAAGCGCGAATGCGCTGTAGGTGGTGTTTCTTTATTTGGGGTAGACTACAATTCCAAACCGATCCGTTTTCGATGCCTTTAGGTTCAATACCGGCTCGAGCCTCCTCAACCACCGATCCAATCGTGCAGAGTTGACCAAAGGAGGGATTCTTCCAGCCAAATTACCAACTCCCAATTGCAAAAGCTTATGCATATAAACAATGTAGGCCGCGCAATCGCACGCTTGTAGAAAGTAGCTTTCCCCGGAGTCCTTCGGCAGGGGATCTTCGAGGAGCCTTGTAATCTTTCTGTTGACTGCTCCACCGAAATGCGACGGCACGAAATTTACTCTCTGAATCCGGCGGCTCGTTGACCTCATTTTTCCGACTCGACCTTCATCGGTTATGACCAAGAACTTCGCCGTTGGGTCCCTATTGCTGAGGTCATTTTCCATCCTCTGAATTGAATAGCTGAGTGCGCTGTCTAAGACACCATAATCGCCCCTCTGGATAGCGTGCTTGTTTATCACCACGTTCACTATCCGTACGTCCAATCGGGATATTTCATTAACAAAAGCTTCAATAATGGCGACGCGCTGGCGGCCCGATAGACTCAGGCTCCTGTAATCCCCCTTATTAAGGAGAAGCTCTTTCGTGTGAATCTCCCATTTCAAGGGAAACTTGTATTTTTTCGTCAGCCTTTGCCGGAAACTACGCAGTCGCTCATATTCTTGCTGCCACATGGCCATATGCACCATGATTCCGGATAGGACGAACAATGGAGATGAAAATTGCGGATAGCCATCGTCACCCGACTCATCGTAGTATACAAGATACATGGAACCAATTCGACTTCCTGGGCAACGGAATGCAAATAGAATGCAAAAGAACGGCCACCGAACGGCGACACAATTACAGTGTTAGCTGCTTCGCAGTTTACGAATGATTCGATCCAACTCTTCCACAGCTACCTGGCGATCCGCCTTTGAAAGCTTTTCCAGCTCTTTCTCGAACTTGGACAATGTACTGAATGCGCTCTGACTCTTTTTCCGGTCCTGGGCCAGAACCTTCTTTGCCGCCTGGATATCCTTCCGCTCCACCCTGCCCTTTGCCAGTTTTGCTGCTTCATCGTAGAGGTTCTTATAGCGCTGAAGCATCCTGGGCTGAATCCCGGTCTTTTCTACGAGTTCATCGAGGTGATAGTTCTGACCCCGCTTTCGGCTGAAGTAATCGGGGTATGTGTCGGCCAGCAGGAGCACTTTGCCTTCCACATCATTCTTCTTTGCGGTGATGTTGTCGCCACCCAGGGCCAGCAGCTCTTCCTCCTTTGAGAGCTTTCTGGTAACGTAACGGACCGGGACTTTTTCATCTCCGCGCTCTATAGCGATTTCTTTCCGAACGTGGCCACCGAGAATCTTGCCCCCGGCCTGCCAGTTATTTGGATCGTCTGGGAGAAAAATGATCGGCTCCAGGATCCCGGACAGATCGATGGAGGCCTTTACCTCGGCTTTTTTCTTGGGATCGTTGGAGAAGTACCGGTAGTTGTCTTCATGATCCCGGAGCAGATTAGGAGAGAGCTCCCGGACCGGAGACAGAAATTTCTCCTCGATAGAAAACGACATTGTGTCGTTTTCCTGGAGCCCCCGGCGCTTTAGTCCGCCCGAGATATTGCCTCTGAGAGTCTTCTTGCTCACGACAACTCCTTACTCAGCCTGTGAAACTGCTCTTCCGAATCGGATCCAGAGGGCAGGGGACGGCCCCGACCCAGGGCTGTTTTCACCACCCCTTTACGGAGAATCGATGCCCTTGAGAACTCCACTTCCCCGTCCATATCCTGGCGCAGTTTTTCATCCTCAGACCCGGAGACGATAGAAGGCACCACAAGCAGCCTCTGGGATCCCCCGCTCTTCCGGGCTTTCGCCACCTCATCAATAAGCATCCCAACTCCCTGGACCGCCCATCGATCATAGGTCATTGGAGAGAGGACAATATCTGCCATGTTGATTGCCTGGCGGAATTCATAGGATAGCCCTGGAGGAGAATCCACAATCGCATAATCGTATTCCAGGCACCGCACTTCTTTAGCAATCCGCAGCATTGCTCCCGGGTCCCCTGCCATTTCAATCCCGGCCCGATGCAGATGCAGGGTAGATGGGATACAGTCGATCCCGAAACCTGTCTCCCAGATGAGCTCGCGTGGGTCCGCAGCCTCCGTCAATAGCTGCAGAGCTCCCCGCCGGTCGAGCTGGTCAATATCCGTATCCCGCAGAAGGAAATCGGTGGCGCTGGCCTGGGGATCCAGATCCAGGAAAACGACATTGTGTCGTTTTCTCAATTCGAGTGCCAGGTGGATACTGATGGCCGTCTTTCCCACGCCGCCTTTCAGGGATGACAGAATAATGATTTTCACAGGCGGAACGTCCTCGACGCAAACTCACCGGTCAATTCATTCTACACGGAAAGATGGATAGCGAAAGAAAAATGGATCCGGACCTCCGGGAAACCACCATTACCGAGATCAAACTGGCCGCGAAGGCCATGGGGATGGACCTTCTTACGGAATGGAGCCCTGAAGAAAAAGAGAGGTTACTCAGCAACCTCGACGAATTGCCAGACCATACGCTTATCATGGCTCACCAATGGCTCTTACCTGACCACTGGACCGGGCATAACTAACTGCCTGGAGCCAGGCACCCATGAATTGCCTTCGAGGTCCTCTGACTTCGACTACCTGGGACCAGGCAGTTTTTTTCTTGACCGCCATGTACTTAGCCAGTACACGTTTACCCAGAGCAACGCTAACCTGTGTTGCCCGGGTTACCAGGCGGGGCAGGGGGGTCAGAGCCCCTCTCCGCATTCCCTTCCTCTCCCCAATACGCCCGCCCCGATTTTATGTCGCATTTAAACTTGACGGACTATTATGTCTCATTAGGGTGCGTACTGGCTACACCTCTCTGACCCGCTTTGCGGAAGGTTTAGCCACCCGGGCACGAAGCCCTCAACATTGATTATCCGGACCCTGCGATAACAGGGGAGGGGGAAGGTATGCTTGCACGACAGAAGATAGTCGGGCCGGGGCAGCTTGTGCCCGCAGAGCCTGGCCAAAAGCCACAAAAGAAACCGCGAGGGAAGAAAGGCCCCCGAATGAGCCTGCTTCGCCGAATTGAAAGACTTAGCCATCATAACGTTCAGCGATTCTCTGGATGGTGTTTTGCGGGAAACGATACCCTGGCAGCGGACTATGACGTAGAACCCAGGACTATTCGCCGCTGGTTCCGCCAACTCGAAAATGAGAAGCTCATTGAGACAAAAATCGTTGGCAACATCCGCCTGAGCCGGGCGACAAAGCGTGGCCTCGGAGCCCTGGCAGACGAGGGAGGGGCGGACAAATTGACCCCGGACATCCCCGAGAAGACCACTTCCTTGTCCGGAGAGGCGGACATTGAGTCCGTGTCCGGCGGACAAATAGCTCATAGAGGAGGACATTCGGCCCCCGTACATAGTACCGATCTCTCTACCGAGTACGTACTGGCGGCGCTTCGGAAGAAACTGAGTCCCGGTTCATACGAACAAGCTTCCCAAGCCTATGTTGCTGCAGCTGACGGAAAAGTGATCTTTCTGCATCTCCCAAATTACCTTGAAGAGATCCTCCGGTCATTTTTCGATGCTGAATTTATTTAGGGCGGATGCAGGCGACTATCTTCCGACGAATGCACCAAGCCCAGCAGATACCAAGGTGAAGAGGCTAAACCCGCCGATGAAAGCAATTACGGACGGTTGGCTATCCACGTGAACATCATGGGCCTCCTGAAGCATGTCTTCGATGGCGCCCACGGCCAGTAGGCCGGATACGACTGCCAGGCCGCCCGCCTTTATTTGCCCCGGGGCACCGCGAAGAAGAAAGTATGCAGCCACAGCGGCCCCAACAACGTAGACGAAGAATGAAACGGAAAGAGATATTCGGCGAGCCCTGACAATACCTTTACTGCGGAAGTTTGCAGCCGCTGCGTACCCTTCCGGCACGTCTGCGAGCACCTGGCCGGCAGATAGAACTAGGGCCCACTTCAAAGAAACGGAGGCACCCGTGCCCGTCATCAGCCCGTCGCTCATAAGGTCGATGGCTACGGCGGCATAAATCATCCACATGCGTCTGTTCCCTGCACCATCACTTGTGCCTTGTAGGCGTTTGACTATGGAATCCAGTGCTATGTAGCTTAAGCCACCTATGGCAAAGGCAAGCGCAACCCACCAGCCCGCGATTTGCTCAAGAGCACCTGGTATGAGTTCCACGGCTACGATTGCGATAACGATACCCGACGCCGCGTGAAGAGCCCAATTCAGAGACCGAGCTGAGGGAGCCCTTGCTTCTGCGGCGAGGGCTCCGAGAAAGTTGCCGGCACCGGGCAACAAGGATAGCAGGATTACAGTAAAGATATCTTCCATGGATACTCTTGGTAAATACAAATGAGTCTGAATAGTGGTGACAACCATTATAAAGATAGAAGCGACCGAGTCATATCTATAAAAAGTCGAATCTCCTAAATACTAAAATCTATCTTCAAAATGCGCCCGTCTGCAATCCGAAAATTACCGTTTTCGCCTCGAAACGAAGGCGATATGTTAGTTCTGCCTGTCGGGTGCAGGCGCTCGGCACGGTTCTAAGCCTTAATTCGATCCGGGGACTCCACATTCAACGGTTTACAAAATAATGTTGACAGCCCCTGGCAAAACGTTGCGATTGATATGTGCGCGGACTAACCCACAGGACAGCAGTGCTTTCATTGCTTGTATTTCTGGGAATAGTAATTGGGCCTCCGATCTTCTGTCATCAAGGATGGAGCGGCTCCGAACTGCAGGCAACAACTTTGGCTGCTGGCTCTTTTGCCACCGAGGCATCCAGATCTGAAACACAGCAGCACTGGCATACAGCATTCTCGCACTGTCGGTCCGAATGCGGGCCTCCTGAATCAGCATTGAGCCATTTCGCAGAAGGGGGCTCCCTGTTTTTCGCGCCTTTTCCGGACTTTTTGTCCTGCCCGGCGGTGCCAGAAATCTTGCTTCCTTCGAGTCGATACTACCTGGTGTCGCATTCGGATGATCGCCAGGTGGCCATCATCCGTGATATAGCTCTTCCTTTGTCCAACGCCCCCCCCGCCTCCTGAAGATAGTCAATCTTTAAAGGAGGAAACAATGAAACAGTACTACTTGTATGCTGGCTGGCTGGCCTTGCTGCTGGTTCCAGCCATGCATTCCATCGATGCAGAGGAGCCCGAAACCGCTTCTGTGGAGGCTACAAACTCCCTGGAGCTACAGGAATGCAGCTTGAACGGCCCTGCCGATGTTCTACGATGCGTAAAGAAGAATGACCCTGACGTGCGAAAAGCACGGTCCCAATTGCAACAAAGAATCTCGGCCATAGAAACTGCGGAGCAACGGCCCAACCCTGAGCTGGAAGCCGAGGCAGACCTCAGTTCGCCCAGGTCCTACACCCTGGAATACAGACACATAATAGAGCTGGGCAATCGGCGAGAACTCCGCACGAATGTGGCTCAGGGCCGACAGCGAGAAGCAGCGCTTCAAGTGGAACTATCGCTGCAAAATGCAGTGATGCGAACAGCCATCGCTCTATACCGCCTCAAACAACTGCGGGAGGAAGAGGTCTTTCTTCGTGAAGCCCGAAATGCCTTCAATACAGCCATCGGGCGGCTTTACCGATTACCTTCCAGAAGCGCAAATCAGCAGGCAAGTTTGTTTAGTTACGTTCTGGCAAGAAATAGCATTGAACAGCAGCGGGTTCGAATGGATACGGAGCGAGAGTCCATTCGCGCAGATCTCGAACGATGGACCGGTCAGCGCATTTCGGATGCTGCACTCACGGCCATTGCAGCCGAGCATCCAAAAAACTGGCCGGAAATGCCCGATGAATATTCAAAATCGGTGGAACTGGCTCTGGCTAAAGAAGGCGTCGCACGTTCTGCTGCCAATCTCAGGCTCCAGGAAAGCAGGAAGTGGCCGGACCTGGGTATTGGCCCACGCTTTTCCTACAGCCCAAATGAATCGGGCCCTCTGGATTTTGGTTCATCTGAAGGACGATGGAATGCAGGAGTTTCTTTTTCTGTCACGCTTCCACTCTACAATCAATATGAAGGACAGGAGAAAGAAGCTCGAGCCCGGAAAAAATCCGAAGAGATTCAACGACAGACAACCGAGCTTTCCCTGGAAAGCGAATACCGTTCCATGGCACGATCCTATGCTGTTCTCGTCAATGGCTTCAAACGTACTGCATCGCCGGAATCGATGGCCGGCCAGAGGTATGCCATACTCGGGTACTTGAGTCGAGGGCTGGTGAGTCCGCCCATGCTTGTTGAGTACCATCGAACGTATGCGGACTATCTGCATCAATATCATACAACCCAGCTTCAGGCATTGCGCTTGCTCTGGAGAGGGTATGCTCTATCAGGGAGGGTTTTAGACGATGACGTTATCCGTAGTATTTGACCTATCCAGGGGAAGAAGGGCCCTACCGGGCCTGGAAAGCTCAAAAATAAGATTCTGCCTGGCGGGCTGCATGCTCACCTTGCTCTCCTTTTGTGGCGAGTCGCCGGAACACGCCAATGCGAATTCTCAGTCCGGTCATTCGGAGAGCCATGCTGAGGAAGGCACTCACGATCATGGAGCGCCGGAGGAATCCGACTCACAACATTCAGAGGAAAGTAGTTCAAACCATACACACAATGAAACGGATTCCTCCGGTTCAAACCAGAATGCAGGGCCGCAGTACGCCGTCTTGAAGGCGAATCAAGAAAAAGGTATCCAGCTATCCGAGCAATCGCTGAAGATTTGTGGGATTCGTTTTGCAGCCCCCGGGAAGTATAAGGGTAATTTTCCTGCTTCGAGCCTGGTTCATGTGTCCGGGCTGCAGCTGGTATATGTAAGAAACGGAGATTGGATCTTTCCGGTGAATCTGGGCAACTCCACTCATTCGCAGAGCGCAGAGGAAATCCCTTCGTTGCGAAAAGCGGCGGCTGTGGACTGGGATCAGTCCGAACTTGCTGTAGAAAATGTGGATATAATCCATCTGGCTCTTCTGGAAGCTTTTGGCGCTTCGGGATCCGGTCATGGACACTGATTCTATCCATCCAGACCGACGATTCAGCAGGAAATTCTATGTTTGATAAAATACTAAAGTACTCCGTTTACAACCCCGGCGCTGCCTTCGGGCTGGCCCTATTGCTCATTGGTGGCGCATTCTACTCTTATCAGGTTATTCCAATCGATGCCGTGCCTGATATCACCAATGTACAGGTGCAGGTGATGACTCGGGCCGAAAGCCTCGACGGGGAAACCATTGAAGCGAATATTACGTATCCAATTGAAAGTGCTATGGGCGCTGTTCCCAATGTACAGGAGATCCGTTCGGTTACCCGCTTCGGGCTCTCTGTAGTCACGGTGATCTTCGAAGAAGGCACGGACATCTATCTGGCAAGACAACTTGTGGGCGAGCAGCTGGCCACCCTGGATCTACAGGATGCACAGCCCCGCCTCGGGCCCATCGCTACCGGCCTGGGGGAAATCTATCATTACTCCATCGAAGTAAAGGAGCCCGCCACCGATCCGAAGAAGAGGCTGGAACAATTAATGCGACTGAGGACCATCCAGGAATGGGAGGTTAAACGCAGATTGCTTGCGGTTCAGGGCGTGGCCGAGGTAAATACAATCGGAGGGTATGAAGAGATATACTTTGTACAACCGGATCCCGTGAAAATGTCTCGATACGGGATTCAGTTCGATGATCTGAAGCTTGCTCTACAGCGTAGCAATCGCATCGCCGGAGGTGGATACATCCAGCAAACGGCGAATCAGCTCATTCTTCAGGGAGACGGACTCATCCGCAATCCAGAAGAAATCGAGTCCTTGCCGTTGAAGCAACTTCCGGATCTGACAACACTTCGCGTGGGTGACGTGGCCTCGGTGGGCAAAGATAAGGAAATCCGCACCGGAGCTGCAGTGGTCAACGGACAAGAGAGGGTGCTGGGGACGGTATTTATGCTTCTGGGAGAAAACAGCCGCACTGTCTCTTCCCGGGTAGACGAACGAGTCAACGAAATTCGTAAGACCCTTCCAGAGGACGTGGAGATCAAAACACTCTACAACCGATCCTATCTTGTGGATGGCACCATTGAGACGGTGCAGGAGAACCTGGTCTTCGGCGCGCTGCTGGTGGTGGTGGTTCTGCTACTTCTTACCGGGAATTTTCGGGCTGCGATCATCGCTTCGGCCGTAATACCGCTGTCTATGGCGGCTACATTGATTTCTATGTATGTCACCGGCGTTTCAGCGAATCTCATGAGCCTGGGGGCCCTGGACTTCGGTATTATAATCGACGGCGCAGTTATCGTAATCGATCAATGCGTGCACAGTGTGCAATCACGTGCCTCCACCGAAGGCAGGACTCTAAGTCGATCCGAAATCAAATCTGCCGTTGCAGAGGCTTCTATCCAGATTCGCCGGGCTGCCGGATTCGGTCAGATTATAATCCTGGTTGTTTTTCTGCCTATTTTTGCGCTTACTGGTATTGAAGGTAAAATGTTTCGCCCGATGGCCGCCGCGTTTTGCTTTGCTCTATTTGCAGCGTTCATTCTTGCTTTTACCGTGGTCCCTGCACTGGCCGGTACTTTTTTGCGCGGGCATGCGCCCAGGGAAGGTATGTCCCTTTTTGGTTTTCTGGACCGGGGATACAGTTACCTGCTTTCGCGGGCTCTACAAAAAAGAACCCTGATCGTGGGGCTTTCCCTTTTGCTGCTCGTTTTAGGC
>JAVJNR010000003.1:0-847447 GCA_040217195.1 Leptospiraceae bacterium
ATTCTGGATCTAATTCATGACCGAAGGCGCCTTTCTGTTGAAATGGCCCTGAAACTGTCCAAGTATTTCGGTATGTCCGAGAAATTCTGGCTAAATCTACAATCTGATATCGATGTCAGAAACAAAAAGCAGACCATGAAGAAGGAACTGGATAAGATCCAGCCTGTTGCGCAACCGGCCTAATAATGTCGGTGTACAACTCGATCACATAGGTAACGTTTTAGACCGATCACATGGGTAACACATTTTGGGGGCATCTGGAGGAAACCGATGCCCTGGAAGGAGAAAAATGTGTTAAATGAACGACTATAATTTGTCCACGAGGCAATTAAAGGAGATTGGTCTATCTCGGATCTCTGCAAAAAATACGGGATCAGCAGGAAGACCGGTTACAAATTCATTCAGAGGTATAGAGACCTCGGTCCATGGGGACTCGAGGATCGATCAAGAGCCCCTCATCATCAGGCGAACCGTGTATCAGATCAAATGATCGATATGCTCGTTGATGCACGACATCGCTATCCGACATGGGGACCCAGGAAGATTGTAAAGGTACTCCAGAGAGACAATCCATCTATCATCGAATGGCCTGCCCTGAGCACGGCAGGAGAAATATTCAACCGCCATGGACTGGTAAAATCAAAGCGAAAACGAAGACCCAATGGCCAGTATTACAGAGGCCGTGGAGATATTCCGGATCGACCCAACCAGGTCTGGTGTGCCGACCACAAAGGACCGTTTCACACAGCAGACAGATACAAGGTAGACCCACTCACCGTTTCAGACGAATATAGCCGCTTTCTTATCGGATGCAGATGTATGGATTCTCTGGGCTCAGAAGCCACAATTCCGGCATTTATAAGGCTTTTTCAGCGCTATGGCTTACCGGATGCCATACGCACAGACAATGGATCACCCTTCGCATCTTCAAAAGGCCTGGGAGGATTCACCGAACTGTCCAAGTGGTTCGCTAAACTCGGAATAACCCCGCAGCGAATTGAGCCTGGAAAGCCATACCAAAATGGGGCTCATGAAAGGATGCACCGGACTTTAAAAGCAGAGACGGCCAATCCTGCGGCCAGGAATCGCAGAGCCCAACAGAGGGCCTTCGATCGATTCAGAAAAGAATACAACGAAGTCAGGCCACACGAAGCTCTGGAAGATGACACTCCGAATATGCACTACAAACACTCAGTGAAACCATTTCCCTCAAAGGTTCCGGAGCCAGAATATCCAGAATCTTATGAAACCAAACGAGTTCGCTGCAAAGGAAGTGTCAAGCTCCACGGAAAAGAGATATTCATTACATCAGCCCTCGACAAGGAATGGGTAGCCTTCGAACAGATCTCTGATCTACAATGGCGCGTTCATTTCTATCACCTGGCTCTCGGAGTTTATGACCTCGGCACCGGAAAGTGGTTGCACTTCCCGGCTCATCATCAGACCTGAAAGTGTTACCTATGTCCCCGGATTATTTTGTTACCTATGTGACAGGACGTACAACCGAAAATATCGTTGTAATACCTTCTGACCGGTGCGGATGTATGCGATTCTCAATGAAATTCAGTGGTTTGAATAGAGGCTTACTCGGATCGGCGCTCATCTACTTTATAGTGTCATGTTCGTCGCTCAAACTGAGAACAAACGAAAGCAGCACGCAGTCAGGGGCCGAGCGCGACATCTCCGCATGGAATTCACGCGGAGGCGACTTCCTCGCGAAAGCTGATGCGGCGGAAAGGCAGCTAATCGAGGATTTGGGACCGCAACAGACGTTCCTACGCGCAGGGTGGCCACAGAACCAGAACTATCAGCCGCCTCAGGACTGCTTTGGCTATTGGCTGGAAGAAGGTGATCAGGCCCCTCAAGAATCGGAAGTAGGGGTTTGCGCAGCCCAGGCCAGCGGTCTCTCTCGGTTTTACGATTCTCATGGCACGGATGCCGAACCGATCATTTTCAAGTCACGATATTACTGGGCCGAGCTAAATTCTTTTCAGGTTGAGTTTCCGCGCCTGGTTGAAGCGTGGAAGGACATAGGGGGTTGCCAGGACGATCCGAGTTTTCTGTATCATCCGGTCTGCGCTGAGCCACTTCAGGAGGATTGGGAGGGTTCAGACTATTTCTATGACGGTGCAGAACACCCGCTGTGCAAACTGTTCAATATCAATCCGGCTGCTGCGACTCAATGATCCGGCGCTGGCGCATGACAAAACTTGTCTGGCACAAGATTGCGATCGCTGCTATTGCTGCGATGGCCGCTCTCGTCTGCTGCGGGCCGGAACCCTCTGTACTGGAACAGCATGGCTGGATTCACGGCACCTGGTTCAGGAGCTGCGATACAAAGGATGTGATGATCAGTTTCATCGTTTCAGCGGATCGCATTGAAGGTCTCACCGGCATGGAAGCCCAGGCCCAGAGCGATCCACCACGAAGGGGCCGCGTGCATGTCGAAGGCGTCTCGAAGGGGTATACCCGATTTCGTCCGCAAAACTGGCTGAACTCCGAACTGCGTTTGAAGCAAGTCGGTGCAGGGCAAGCCGATGCGATCCTGGCAAGGCGCGATGCCACTGAAATGATATGGGACACGAGCGAGCGTTTCGCTCTTTACCAATGCTCCGTCATTTCTAGAGAAGGCGAAGAATGAAGGCCTTCATGGAAAAGCTCACCTCGCTCGAAGCAAAAGCGTTCGAAGACTATGACAATGGCGCCAGGTACAAGCGCATACGATCAGACATCCTTGATCTCCTGAAAGAAGCGCAGACAACGCTGCCTGCTCCGGACCTGTTGACGTTCAATTCGTCTGTCATGGATGTGCTCTACCGGATTTGCGGGACGCATCTGGATCTCGAAGTGCTCGAGGGATACACGCCAGACGTGCTGTCGGAGGAAGACTTCAAGCAGATAACCTGGAACTCGGCCCTCGCGCGATGGATGTAGGTTTTGAAAATCTGGCGCTGAACGCCTTGCTCGAAGCAGAGCTCTCCTCCGGCAATGAGATCGCCGAAGTGCCAGACTGGCCGCCGACGTGCAAGCGACTGGTCATTCTGGAATACCGGTTTTCCGAAGCCCATGATGCAGCCGGGCTGCAGTTCAGAGGGATTAACGATCCTCATTACTGGTATGCGGAATATATCGCCGATAGCGGCGCGGAAGTCCTGGCCTGCCGCTTCAGGCCACGCCCATGTCGGCACGGTTAATCCGCTACCCTACATACCATTTCGGATCCTTGCTTTCTGCAAAAGCGGTCAGGACGTCGTAGTGGCGTTTGCGTTCCATACGCGCCTTGCCTGCTGGAAAGTGGATGCAGAAACAGCCTTCAGCGACGTGATCGATTGTGTAGCGGACGCCTTCAAACTCGACATAGCCGCCCCGGCCCTCATGGACGGTTTTGATGTTTTCGGCATTTGAGCGGCTCATTCTGCTGGCTTGTTCATTCGGGGTGTGTGGCCTTCTTGTTTTCCAGATACCACCAGTAAATCACATCCCGGAAATCACTCTTCGCGGCCGTGACGAGATTTCTCAGTTCCTCGAAGTCGCCCTTGCTCAAACTCAGAATAGCGCCGATGGCGTTCTGTAAGTTGTAGTCTGAGTCCATGGTCTCCGCCACGGTGATCCGCTCCAGTTCTGCGATTACCCTCGGAGTGTTTTCCTCGGAGAAATCATTTCTGACGGTAATTAGATGCTGTTCCGCAAGTGCCATGATCTCCTCTCTTTGCAAAGCCACACACGCGTTCAATCAGGCGGCGCGGAAGCTGGTGCGAAACGTCAATAGACGCCAGCTGTCTCGTCGATCACGAAACCCGCATTGTTCGCCTTGCACCAGGCTTCTAGCTCTTCCTTAAGGACAGGATAGAGGTCTTTAGCCCCCGAAGGAGCGATGTTCGGCCAGTTCTCCTCGGTCGGCAGGTAAGCGTGCAGAACCCCCATGGTCAAGTCGAGAATGAAACTGCCGTCCGATGCGATGACGACCAGTTCTTCCTTCCATTTCGGCTGAAACTGGAATGTCGTCATAGTATGTTCACCTTTGGTCTTTTAATTGTCGACCAGAACTTGTCGTAATACTGTGCCATTGCCCGTTAAGTAGAAGAGTATGCCATACAAGAATCTGTCGAAAATTCTCCAATTTCTCGAGACTGTCTACAGTAATGACAATACCGATTATAGCAAGTATATTCTGGTGAGATCGGTTACAAGACCGATTGCCTGAGCCCGGAAGCCGAGCTGCTTCGACAGCACAATCTGCAACCAAACAATTTCCAGACATTTTCCCACGACGAATTGCTGGGCGCGTTTCTGAAACTCAGAAAGACCACCAGCCTCACCGACTAGATTGGCGCATTGTTATGCGAAAACTGAAATAAGAGTGAATACCGTTTCGAACGAACAGTATTAGAGGACAGACCACAATGACGAAAAAGACATTCACCACTACTATACATGGCGGCTACGAAATGCCCTATCTCGGCATCTACGAGGGTGAGGTTTCAGTCAGCGATTTCGCAGATCTGGACCCGCAGTCGGATCTGATCAGTTTCGGTGCGAAGACAAAGAATTTGCATCTTCTGCCGGACTTCAAATCAGTCCGTTATGTGGGGCTGGGCAGGAACACGATTTCGGCTGAACTGCTCGATGACCTGTCCCGGCTGCCAGAGCTGGAGGTGATGCAGATCAGCCATGACAGCCAGGAGACGTGGCCGTCGCTGGCACCGCTTTCGGCGTTGAAATACCTCATCCTGTACGATGTAAAGAAACAGGCCGACCTGTCATTCCTGCGCGGCATGGCGCAGCTTGAGAGCCTCTTCCTGTCAGAGCTGTTAAAGTTGAATGATATCAGCGCCCTGGCCACGCTGCCCAATCTCCGCGAGTTCGCGATTGAAGGCGACCTGCATGGACGCGGCAGCGTTCTGCCGGACACCGATGCACTGTTCACCCTGACAAAGCTCGAACACCTGAAATTCTTCAGCAAGAAGACGGTGTTCAACGCGGCGGACTTTCAGGCTTTCAGCAAGCTTCGCTATATTCATATCAGCCCGTTTCATCACCCATTTGAGTTCTATGCGGAGCTCGAACGATATCTGCCGGACGGCTGCGAAAAAGCAGTGCCGCACCTCCTGGCCAATTATGCTGAGGATGCGTGCGAAAAGTGCGGCGCACAGGGGCTCATAAAGCCGATCGGCGCAAGACAACGGGCCTTCTGCCCGGTCTGCAATCGCAAGAAACTCGACTCGCTGCTAGAAACCTATGAGAGACTGTCAGGCAAGCCACGCAAGTCGGCCATTGAGCATATCCACTGGATGGAGGCCTTAACATGACCTGGATCAAGCTGACCGATCTGCCGGAACAACGGGTGCCCATGCACATCGACAGGGCAAAGTCATTCTGGGAAATCAGGGACGGAAAGATTGTACATCAGACGAGGGTAAACCGCATAGCGGATGTTGAAAGCTTTGAAGTCCTGGAAGGCTCTGACTTCATCGCCCGTGACAAAGCCTTTGTGTACCATGCCTGGACGACGATGAAGACCGTCGATCGCGATAGTTTTACCCCGCTTGGAGATGGGTATTTTCGCGACAAGGATTGCGGCTATTGCGAATTCGAAACCAGCATTAAGCCCTTGAAAAGCGGCTCTGCCCAGGGGCTCAAGGTCATCGGTGCTGGATATGCGCGCGACGCCGCCTTCGCCTATTATTGCGGCCGGCCGATCACGAGCTGTACCTTGCCAATGACCCTGAAGCTGGTCGAACAGACCGGGGAGCATCCTATTCCTGCCGCCACGACGGACACCCAGTGCTTTTATGAAGGCGCACTCATCAAGGGCGCTGATTCGGCGACCTGGACAATGGGCGCGAATGGCTTTTCGCGCGATGCCCGCAATGTGTTCTACAACGCAAAAAAACTGGCCGGCGCCAGGGCGGATGACTGGAAGTTTCTCAAGCCGCCTTATTCGACGAGCGGCGACAAGATCTACTTTATGAGTTTTGTCCTGAAGGATGCCGACAAGGAGAGCTTTGAAATTCTTGCCGACGGCACGGCCCGCGACAAGCATTCGAGCTTCTACGGCAAGAACCGGATCTGACATGGGCAAAGCACGTTTCTGGATACGCAAGTGGCCGCAGACGCTCGGCAGGTCGCTCGCTCAAGCATCCAGCGCTCTTGTTCTGCCCGCCGCAATGTCGCTTGCTGCATCTGGTCCTGCGGCACTTCCCTGCCGCGTAGGCTTCGTGAAGCATGGAGCTCATCGTCGAAGCGCTGGGCATATCCCGGGAGCGCAAGCGTGCCTGTAGAAGCGCTGAAGCTGATCGTACCCGGTGAACCCACGATCCGGTAAGTACCCAGGCTGGGACTGGACAGAAAGCTGGTTTGAAAGACAAGGTCCGGTACGTCCACGCCAACCGCTGCACCGAAGCCGAGGACGTGCATGTCATGTCGAAGGAAATGCATGTGACGTTCAGGAACAGAAACGATTACTCAACGTTTGCCAAAGAAAATTATAGGAATACCGAAAAGACCCGGAAGACTTTTCCTGATTTATAATAGGGTATTATGGAAATAGAAAAAGCACTGTCATTAATTGACAAAGAATGGGAGTCAGACACTGGTCTGCTTGTTCTATTCCGAATGAGCAGCGACGTAGAGGTAGAACGGCTGGATGCCTTTATTGAGGCAGTAAACTCCATCAGGGAGTATTATCAGGGCAAAAAATGGATTGAGAAACACTTAGTGTATCTGCTCCTTGGGTTCTATAGAACGCTAAGTGCCAGTCAAGGCCATTGGAAGGTATCTCATCCAGAAGGGTTGGGACCCGAAAAAGTATATGAAGTGTTATCCTCAATATTAGATGTTTTTACAGATGATGCCATATACCCATTATGATGACTAATAAAATCCAAGAAAAATGGAAGCAAGGCTTTTTGCCCGGATATGATTGTATTGCCTACGCTGATGGATCGATTGTCATTGCAAATACATACAGTGCAATAGATACAGCAACTCGGGAAAGAAAACAGTTTTGGTTTCCATTGTGTGATACTACATTAGAAGGAATTCAAAAGTATGATGATGACATCTGGACAGAAGTTGATATTTTTCATGGCGCCATTAATTATAACGATCAAAAAATAGTGTTTGGAGATGGAGGTATGGGAAATGAGGGATACGTAGCTTCCACAAATAGTGTTAATGGCGACTTAATTTGGGCTATTTTCTTTACTTTTTCTAATCCTATCTGTAGGGCTGAAATCAAGAATGAGCACTTAATTTGCTACGGGGATAGCGGAACAATTATTGAAATAAGCCTAAATGAGATTACAAAAATCCGTGTAACATATGAACAATGGTAGCTCTGTTGATTCCTTTCTCGCGTTAACAACAACCATCCAGGAAAGTGCGTCGTTTTCACGAAATGCGAACTCCCGGATTCCGACGCGGCATAGTGTTTGGACTGCTCCAGTTGTTTCGCATACCTTCAGGCAACCTTTTGCATTTCGAACTGCTCCGGGGAGATAGTCCCCGGGTAGCTGTGTTTCCTTCTCCGATTGTAGAACAACTCAATACAGTTAAATATCCGAATACGAGCATCCTTTTCGCTCTCGAATGATCTACAGTTCCTCTCTTTCTTTATACTGGCGAAGAAGGATTCCGCGCAAGCATTATCCCGGAAGTCTCCTCTCCGGCTCATAATGGATGGAAACCCGTGGCGCCCCAGAGTCTCCCGGAACTCATGACTGGCATACTGAGAAGCAGGACCTGAATGAAAGATCAGCCTTTGATGGATGCCACGTTGTAGAGTTGCCATTTCAAGAGAGTCCGCCACAAGCGAAGTCTCCATATGCGATCTCTTCCTTCAGCCGCTTGTTCTCTTCCGCATCGTTGCCTCGCTTACGTAGCTCCGGTTTATTCTTTTGGCTCTCCAGATACTCTTTGCGCCACTGTCTGAGGGCCCAGCCCCTCTGCTCCGTTCGATAATTCTCCGATCAGGTATTAACTTCACCATGGATGGAAAACGAATCCCCCGATTTGACCCTGACCTCTTTATGGAGCGCGAACAGGCGCTGCAAACGGATGAGGTTATTCGCGGCTTCGCCGAAAGGACCTGGAAACTACGGCCTGAGATCACTGAACACTCTGAATTCTACCAGCAGCAAAATTCAAACTACTCGATGGAACAAATCTGGCAGAAGATGAAAAACACTCTGAGAGTGTTTCGCTACTTTATTTCTCCGGATGAATCTACATCGTTTCCGGCCCTGGAAAAAGCATCGGTACTCGATCCCGTTCTGGACTCCAGTTTTCTCCCCATCTTAAATCAGTGGCAGGATTTTCTCAATAGTGGAAATCTTGAATCCTCTCTGGAGGGATTCGAGTGCGAACCCATCCCGGGAGGGTCCGCAAGAGTATTTCTTCAAATCTACCTGTATGGTTATGGCCTGCATTCAAATTCAAACGACGCAGATATGGAATCCATTTCCGAGCACATCACGGATAAGAACTGTTATCTACTCATACAAATACTGAATGAGGCTCTGGCCCTAATATCGAAGGCAGCCGTCCGAATCAAAGAGAACAGGCATCGTTTCTCATAACTTTAAATCAAATCCTCCCGGAACCTGGCCCCACACAGGATACGCAGAAAGACAGAATCAAATAACATCCTTCCCCGGGACAGACCTGGCCCTTTAAAAGTAGCTTGCAACACCTACTGCCGGGTAGTAACACCATGCAATATTAACATCCTGGTAACCAGTCTCAGAATCAAAAAAAGCCTGGCCTTTTCGGCATACAGTCAGAAGTGTCAGTTATTCGTATGTTACCATCCAAGCTAATGCGCATCGTTAGCATATTAATGCTTTCGGCTTTCCTTGCCTGTATTCCTTCCGCATCCGATCTTTGCGACGATAATTCGGAAACATCGGTTCTGGATCTATTCACCCTATCCTGTACAGCGGCATCCACTCAGCCCGCTCGAAACCCAGGAGAGTCGGATGCAGACTACAACCTCAGAGTCTCCCAGTTCCAGGAGCAGACCAGGGCCCTTTGCATTTACTGGTATTTGGAACTTGAGAATTGCCTTGAGGATAATAATTATCCGTTTTGAATGGTAACCTGACTGCTAGAATGAATAGGCATGGAAAAAGCGTTTCACACTACAGACCCTCTCGAAGCGGATTCTCTAGAAGAGGAACTGGAAAATCTTTCCATCGATGTTCATATTGAAGAGGATCCCGGAGATTCAGGGTTAACCGGATTCACTTTCTACGTTTCATCAGAGTACCTGGAAATTACCCTGCAACGGGCCCGGGTGGTGAGAGCTCGCACGATTAGCGGACAATCGGATATCGAAGAATACTCGGCTGCCTCAGAAATTCTGCGCATCGACAGGCAAGCTAAATCAGAAAAGATAAAGGATCTTTCGGGTCCGGCCCTTCCTCAAATCTTCTGGCGATTTCGCCGTACTCTGGCCATAGCATGCCTCCCGGTGACGATTCCCATCGCCAAATGGCTGCGCAATAATTTTCAGTTCAGCTACAACGTCCGCTTGGACGCAGCAATCGCTTACTTCATCGGATTCTCCACAGTGCTTTTGTTGATTGGACTGCTTTATTACCTGCTGCGGCCCAATACGGAGGAGTAAAGGTGCGCCACTGCAATGATACGCCCCAAAGACAGGTGAATACATAAAAAAACTTGCGCCCCAACTCGTTTTTAATGAAACGCTGTGCCTGTATCCCACATAAAGAAGGGATATCTAACATTTAAAACTATTCCATCTTCAAGGAGGCTAATCTTAAATGAAAGTAGCAGCGTGGATTCTTCTAACAATTGCTTTACCTGGGCTACTCGTACTGGGATTTGTTTCGGCAGATACAATACATGATCAGTTCTTTTCTGGATCGCCTCAGACCTGGAAAAATGAGTTCTTCAATCGGTGTAAGCAAGATGCAATAAAAGGGAATGGCAGCCTGGAGAGTTGCGTCATTGCAAGTGAAATGGCTGCCCAGGACTACCAACGTGGCCAGAGACTATTCCTGTTAACGGTGCTAATAATCACTGGTTTTCATCTTCTACATTCAATAGCCCTAATTAAATTCCTCACAACTGAGTCTTTGCGGGCTCTGAGGATTTCAGCTCTCTGGTCTGTGGTGCCTGGAGCATCACCTGGAGTAATTCTTGGCATCCCCATTGGCATCTGGGCCCTTATTTCCTTGAGAAAGAAATCCGATTAGATTTCAAAGATCCCCGATATGTAGGGCGCCCTACTGCATCTTGAGGGCCCTGCGCATAATTACTGATTTTATAGGTTCTACTGCGTATCGCGATTCAGAATATTAATATATTTCATTGACTACTTGGATTAGCCCATTCAATATACCGGACCCAAGCTATTTCGAGAGAGGATAATATATGAATAAAACTTTTAGACTACTCTGTGTTGCAGCCACTCTGGCGCTGATTGCCGGCATATCCTGTTCTCGATACAGCACATCTCCCGCCAGGTCAGAACTATTTCATTTAAGTATGGCCGGGTTGCAGGTCATCGATGGAAAGCCACACATGGCCTTCGGAGGAGCTTTTCTGGTAGACGCATCCAGATTCACCGTCGTGAACGTAACGGATCCAGGAAACCCGGTGGTATTATTGGATATTCGAGAACCCATCCCCCGGGGAAGACATACATTCACAACGGATCCGCTAAACCAGTCTCAATCGGCCTGGCTATATGATTCCGGTGACTCTCGTTTGAACTTTGACGTCCTCGTTGTAGCCCAGGATGGCAGAAGCACCACTCTGCACCAGGGCACCTACTTTTCTTCGTCTGCTAAATCAACCTTAAGGCTGGTTATTCGCGACTGATCGGTAACATGGACTCAAGTCAGTAAATCCGGTCTTTCCAGAGAATCTAGATCCTTCGAAAAGACCGGATTCTATACAAAAATGAAAGAAGATGCAATGCAGGACCCGGGCCCCCTAACCCCCTCCGGGAAATCCGGGGCAAATTCCTTGAAGCCTGGATTCTGGAAACGGGGCCTGGCATTCGTAATAGACATGATTCTGGTTTCAGTGCCACTGTTCCTGATCGGCTTAATCTTTTACGATTTCTTTTCATCCATTGGTAGTGTAGGCCGACTATTGGGCATCTTTCCTGCTCTTGCCTACTTTGGCTTCCTTAACAGCAAGCACGGCCGGGGGCAAACAATTGGGAAGCGAATTTTTGGCCTTCGTGTTCTGGGCGCAGATGACAATGAAATTAGCCTGGGTCGCTCTCTGGGCAGATCTGCATTAATGCTAGTCCCATTGCATATGTCGGGAATCCATTTTGATCCAGGCATGGAAACTATTCTATGGCTTTCACCGATAATTCTTCTAATACTATTCGCTTACTTTGGCATTTTCTATTATTTCATTTTGAACTTCGCGAATCGCCGCTCGGTTCATGACTTTCTTACCGCAACACACGTAATCAATATTGAAGGGATCATAAAACCTCCGGCTACGCCACGCTGGTTGCATATCATTTATGGAATAATTTGCACCGTAGCAGGAGTGCTACTGATTCTTCATTTGATTGGTGGACTCAGTGAAAGCCAGAACACTGTGGCGCAACTATCAAAGCTGCAGAGCACAGTAAGCCAGCACCCTGGTGTCAGAACAGCCAGAGCCACTATGGGAACTTCGTATCATAGTAGCAGCTCTGGTCCGAGCACGGAAGTGAAATACATCAGCATCAGTGTATGGCCCAGAGTGGACAGCGAAGAGCTCAGCCAGGAGTTGCCCGAAATCTATAATAATCTCAAAAAGGAGGCCCCCTTTATTTCGCAGTACGATGTCCTCTCATTTCAGATCGAGACCGGATTTCAGTTTGGCTTCGCCAGCTACAGCAGCCGGGAACATAAAAGTCATTCAATCAAGGAGTGGGACTCATTGCTCTCCTCTGATGAGTAGTGGCGTAAATGGGACAGGTTTCTTGCCTGAAAGTTTTTTGGGGCGTTCAACTTTCGTTTCGCCTGCCCGAAACACTCGGTCCTCCGTTAACCGGGGGACTTCAGTGCTTAAGGTTTCTTCTCAATTCGAAAAACTATTGAATTTTGCTCTTGCAATGAAACGGATGGGCTGCCCGGCGAGAATGCAAAGGCATGCTTGACTGCAAGAAACCGGCCCTCCTTCAGTCAAAGAACGGCTTGCAATCGTTCTCAAACCCTTGCGCAATGCTGTTATCTAACTCTTCATTTTCTTTGGATTGATAGTTCCCAAATTTAAAGGATAATAAACCGGAAAACAATGAAACTACAATTACCCATTTCTGTCCTCTTAATACTTTTGTCTGCTAGCCCTCTGGTTCAGTCCTTTGCCGAAGAGGAGATCTCCTATCCGCTAACTACCTTTAAGTATTTCAGACAGAATGTTCCCTTACCGGAGCCAGGAGACTCTGATATCAAGATGGATATGCGTCTGCTACGATTCAGCGCCGTTGTTCGATACCAGGGAAAGTACAGACCCTTGACCGAGAGCAAAAAGAAGACCATGGATCTGCTGGAAGGGATGAATGTATTCCACGGAAAAACTGCATTCTTTGATCATGAAATCCTGATCAAGGATCGAATGGATCGAGAGCTCTGGATTCCTGCCAACGGAGCCCTGGCAACCCGAATCCATGACCAGCTGGAGGTCAATGAGGAGTTTACTGCCATGTTTACGTATCTTGGCTGCTGCTTCGACAGGAAGGATAGAATTCTGTTTCTAAACAGAATCGATTTCAATGTGCAGCACATACCAGAACACTCCTGCTTCACCGAAGAGCTTCTCGGATTCAAGATTAGGTCAAACTTCAAGGAATCGTTACGAAGAGCCGAGGAGAAATTCGGTAAACCGGTGAAAACTCTGGAAAGCGAAAGGGGACAACGGGTACATATCTTCCTGATCGAAAAGGATACGGAAACGGCTATGTACTTGCGAGATGGCGGACCGGAATTTTCCGATTATGTGAGTTCGATCCAGATTTCTAGCTATGCTGGATCCAACATGGAATTAATGCCCGGCATCGCTTTTGGAGATAAAGAAAAGGATATTGAGGATGCAATCGGCCGAGACCTGAGAATCAGGCACAATAAGGATGCAGACTTGCATTTTTATGAGCCTTCTGCCTGCACATTCGAGCTCCGCGATGGGCGAATGTTTTCAATATTTATTTCCGAGGATCCGTACTACTAATGATCGATTGTGGATTCGATCTCATTTGCATCACTTCGCTCCAAAAGCCGGGGCTTTCCACAGTCCATCCGCATTAATTCTATGCTTCTGTCAGATAGAATTAAGTGAATCCTGATGGGGAACGCCTCAGCATATGCTGCAACTTAGACCGGTTCGAAGAAACGAACAGGAGACTCATATAAGCCTACCGAAATAAGTAGTCTATTCGAACTCGAGTAATCATCGGTCTGTGTATTTCAGGGACTACCCCAGAAAAGTCCGACCCATGAAAATGAGGCTGCGCTTTCTTGAAAGGCCTGGCTATTTTTGACCATAGTGAGATAAGAATATGTATTCATTTCAGAAGCACTACCAGAGAACACTTGCACAGTTCTACAGCCAGGTCTACGGCGGACGAAGCCTGAATTATTCCCGGGCGAAATCTATCCTGCAAGAATTCGGAATCTCCAGCAATTACAGGGACGGAATGCAGGCCGCCGATCTGGGGGCAGGTACTGGATTCTTCTCTGTTCCACTCTCCGAAATCGGATATTCAGTATTAGCTCTGGATTTGGACCCATCTCTCAATGCCGAGCATTTAGAGAGCATCGAAGGCCATTCAGTCACAGTCATTGAGGCAGATCTGATGGCATTGCCCGATTACTCCAATGCCCCGCTGGATCTGGTTCTTTGCATGACCGATACCATCGCCCATCTAAATAATGAAGAGCAGATACTTACTCTATTTAAAATGGTGCATCGGAAACTTTGCAGTGGCGGACAGTTCCTAATTTCCTTTCGCGATCAATCTATTGCTCTGGAGGGAGAAAACCGATTCATTCCTTTCTATTCCGGCGAAAATTTAATCGCCACAACTTTCGTGGAATTCAGCGATAGATTTGTGGACGTAACGGATATTATCTACAGCAAGGAGCCAGACTGGAAAATGTTCACCAGCTCCTACAGGAAGGTGAGACTGGTGGCTGAAGGCGTGTCTTCCTTGTTGGAAAACTCTGGATTCTCGATCAAGATTACGAAAACCATCTCAGGAATGCATTTTATACTGGCTGAAAAGCTTGAACAGGGATAGTGCTTTGATTCACTGCTTTCGATTGAATACATAGCATAGGCCTATACATTCAAGATGCTAATCCCTTTTCTAAGATTTTGTGGTAAGATTTATCTCGTTGCAGCAAGCTTCCTGGCGTTTCTTTTTCTGCTGGGTTACGAACATCAATTTGTACTTTTTCTATCGAACGTTCGACTGTTTATTCTTTTACCGGCCATTACCATAGGTTTCTTCCTGATACTACGAAGTCCCTGCTCTCGCTGGACATTTCTCACTTTTATTGGGGCACTGGGATTGCCTTACTTCTTGTTTTTGGAGCCAGAGTATTGTGCCGGGGATAACATTTCTACAGATCAAGAGATTCATGTTATGACTCTGAATCTTGCAGGCAGTTCCGATGTGCCGGGACGTAATCTGAATGATTTCATAAAGAACAATGAAATCGATGTACTGTCCCTGCAAGAGGTAACGCCCAACTTCTGGAAAACGGAAGGGAAGTCATTGAAAGCGATTCTACCCTATGAAGCCTATAGAGCTTCCCCGGAGGGCTACTGGACCCAGGCATTATTGAGCCGCTACCCAATCGAATCCACTAGAGTACTCGATCCTGGACCAGGATTCAGCAACTTCGACTCCAGGCTCGTGCTGGAAGTTTCTTTAATGTTGCATGGTATGCCCTTTTCAATTCAGGCTCTCCATCTAAGTGTTCCCTTTTATCGAGGTCCTTGCCGTGGACTTCATTGCCTTCTGGTGCGATATGATCAAAGTCAAAGAGACCGACAGCTAGAGAAATCTATTGCATGGAGCCAGACAAAAGACCATCCGACCATTCTGCTGGGAGATCTGAATTTATCCGACCAGAATCCAGAGTATGAAAGACTGTACAAAGATTCCATTGATGCAGGACGTTGCAGCGATGACAATCCAGCAACCTGGCCTGCCGACAACACAGTACCCGTTGCATTTACCAGAATCGATTATGCGCTGATCATGAATAGAAAGTCTGTACCCATTCTGGCCAATTCTCGTACGTTCCGGATCCAGGGTACCGACCATATGGCCCTCGTAGCAAGATTCCTGATCCCGGAGCCCTGGACCCGGGCCCGGCCAATCAAAGCCACCCGGGCCCGCCCGGTAGAGATTAACTGAGAGTCTTTTTCTTATCCAGGTACGTTTGCAGGTTTTCTAGGTGCTGCTTTCCGCCTTCAATGGCTCCGTACTTGTCATTTACCCTTCGCAGTTCTTCTTCGGTGCCAAAGTCCTGTTCCATGATCAGTCGAGTCCCTTCCCCTTCGGATTGAAACGTTATGGTGGTAGCAAAGTCGATATCTTCGCTCGAACCTCCATCACCCAGATGCTGGTATACGATCTTTTTAGACTCCTTGATTTCCAAAAACCGGACCATATTCTTGTAATCAGTTCCATCTGGCCCATGCATGATGAAGTCCCAGATCCCCTGGTCGCGAAAGTCCATTTTGGTGGTGGTCAGCGTAAAGCCGTCTGGCCCCCACCATTGAGCCAGGTCCTCGGGGTTCGACCAGGCCTCAAAAACCAGATCCGCAGGAGCATCAAAGTATCTTTCGTAGATAACCCTGCTTCCCTGCACTGATGTTTCTACACGATAACTATCCATCTTTTCTCTCCTTCTTTTTGGTTTCCAGATGCGTTTCCAGTCGGTCCATTCGATTCTTCCAGAGGCTTCTGGTCTCCAGAAGCCAGGATTCCATCTCGCCCAGACCGAAATCATCCAGAGTATAGATACGCTTCTGAGCTTCCTTCCTCATGCGAAGCACGCGAGCCTCCCTGAGCACCTTCAAATGCTGCGATATTGCTGGCGGACTCATGTCGAAATTTGTACTGATTTCACTGGAAGCCATGGCCCCCTTTTGAGCCACCAATCTGACGATATCCCGTCGAGTTCCGTCTGAGAGGGCAGCAAAAGCGTTCATACAACCTATTTAAGCTTTTGCTTAATTAAGTCAACTCTTTTGTACAGAAACTCAAAAATTGAAACCGCCGCTGGCAATGACCAGAAAATATAATTGATTCTGAACACCAGGTCCGGGACGAACCGATATGCCGCAGAAGAATGAAAAGGTGGATAAATTCCTGGATCGGGCCTCTATCTGGAAGGCCGAAATGAAATCCTTGCGGGAGCTTCTATTGAAGTTTGGTCTGGAAGAGGAGCTCAAATGGGGCAAGCCCTGTTATTCCGCTGAAGGAGGAAACATCGCCATCATTCAACCATTCAAACAACATCTATCATTGATGTTCTTTAAAGGAGCCCTGTTAAAGGCTCCGGGGGACCTGCTAAAATCTCAGGGGCCAAACTCACAGTCAGCGCGAAGGCTGGAATTTCAAAGTCAGGATGATATCCAATCTGCCAGGGCGGCTCTCAAAGATCTTGTAGTTGAAGCGGTAGCGCTGGAAAAGAAAGATATTCCCTTTCCATTCAAGAAAACCGCGAAGACGGAAATACCCCCGGAACTGAAAGAAAGATTCAGAATTGACCCGGCCTACAAAAAGGCCTTTGAGGGCTTAACTCCAGGACGGCAGCGTAGCTATATTATACATATTACCCAGGCCAAACAGGAAAAGACCAGGCTGAACCGGATCGAAAAATGCAAATCCAGGGTAATGATGGGCAAAGGTTACAATGAAGGATAAATCTCTGTTTTAGATCCCGGTAAAGAAAGTGCAGAATTAGCACAGAAAAGGTGAAACGATAGGCCTGCCTTAAACATTCATAGTCAATACGTAAATGATAAGGAGGCATCATGCCTGAAAAGTTAGCTCGACCATTGCCCCTGAAAATCGCTTTAACTCTGGGCCTAATTTTAGTGGCACTGAATCTATTGGAACTCCCTGTGATGCACCTGGAACTGGGAGCCGGAACTGTTTTCAATGGTTTGATACTGAGAACTCTACTCAGTTCAGGCTTAATTCTCTTCCTAATCTTGAAAGCGATCAACGGTAAGAATTGGGCCAGATATGTTTTCTTAATTCTTAGCATTCCAGGCCTGCTGATGAGCCCGGCTCAGGTAATAACCTACCTTGAAGAAAATGAGCTGATGCTATTCGGATTCACTGTTCTGCGAATTGTGGATACTCTGCTGCTTCTGGTCTTCCTATTCCTCCCGCCATCCGGCCAATACTTTCGAATGCAGAAACTTCAGGCCAGAACGGCCCATGAATAGAGAAAGATAGTGACGGTGGATCTTCGATAGTCGACCAGGTAGGTATCATCCATTGAAAGGACCTTCAGCTGGATCCCCGTTACAATACAGATAATCGAGACTTACAGAGAGCGAACCCTATTGCTCAGATCGCCTCACTCTGGGCACTGGGCTGCATGGTCTGGAACCTGATTTCAGCCCTGCCTGTTTCCATAATCGGGTCCGGCTCTCTGGCAATGTGGCCATTTCAGATACTGTCTGCCATTCCCTGGTTTCTGGCCTATTTATGGATTGTTGGTCTGGCCTATCGCTCCAGGAACCGGTTCATGTGGATTGCATTGCTTTTCTATATGATTGCAGGCACAATGGAGTCGGCTGTAGCCATTGAAGCCAATCGGATTTTCCTGCATGGATCCAGCAGCCGCTGGGCAGACCTGCCTCTGGCTCTTGCCTTCGCCACATTCTTTACTTCCTCGCTTAACAGAGCTGAAAGAAATCACCTGGCAATCCTGACCTTTCTTTTTGCTGCTTCCGGGATGATATATACAGTGGGACTGTTGTTTCCAATCAGCCAACTCAGCGAATGGACTGAGCAGGCGTTTCAGGTTAAAATCACTGATATGGTAGTTTTTCTACTTCCGGTACTGGATAGTCTGTACTTTTTGACTCTGGCTGTAACTCTTGTATCCTTTCCATTTCGCAAACTGACTACCCGGTGGAGGCAAGACGTTGCCTCGAAGGAACAAAGCTACGACCGGAACTGAATCGTATCTCGGAGAAAGAATGAAACCCTTACAAATTATTTCAGCTGATTCCCTGGGAGGTCTCATTGCAGGTATAGCTACCTTGCTAATATACCCTTTACTGGCGGATCTACATAACTGGTCGGAGGCCCTGGTGCTCTTTATGGCCATTGTTAACATCGCTTATGGATGCTATTCTGGAATACTGTTCCTCCTTTATCGCAAGGATCCGTCCAGCCTGGAGCCAATGGTAATTACTCTAATTATTGCCAACAGCGCATGGGCCGGTTTTTGCTTCACTCAGCTATGGTGGATTGGTTCCGATTCGTTCTGGACTGGATCCGGTCATTTGATTCTGGAAGGAATCTTTGTTGCTGCCCTGGCATTTATCGAAGCAATGATTGTCCTGCCTTCTGTTCATAAGAGCTGATGAAACGAGGCCGACTGCACCGGCGGCAGGTCTCTGATGCCGATTTGAAAAGCTCCAAACACAGAGTGCCTGGCCGGAATGAAACCAATCCATTATCGATATAGATGTCCATTCTGGTCCGGGTTTCTGAGTATCTCCTGGCAAGTTGCATCCAATCGCACCCCGCAAATATGGCCGGGAGCTGCAAGGTTTCCTGCCTTTTTCTGAATCCAATATTTGCTTGCACAAACAATCTTTTCGATATTACGATATTTGATTATCAGACCATCAGGAACGATCCGGACAGTAGGAACAATCCGGGCATCAAGGACATTAGTATTCCGTTTCTCTGGAATTACTGGACAGCTTCCCACTCTTCGGCGGGCCCGAGTAGCGCCGGTCATTATTCTTGTCACTCGGTACAAAAGAAAGGCCCGCCCTCCTGGAGCGAGCCCATCCGATTTCCATTCTCTGCAGTTATTAAACGCTGGTAGTGGAAGCGGCAGGCTTGGCTGGCTTCGCCGAAGTTTTGGATTCCGCTGAACCAGGCACGATATTGCCAGCTCTTTCTTGAATGAGACTGGACAGTTCATTCATTTTTGTGTTCAGATCGGCAATTCGCTCTTCGCCCACAACGCTCTTGATTTGTTCGAAAACCTGGGAATAGTTCTTTTTGGCTTCATCCAGAACTGCCTTCAGGTTTCCCTCTGCTTTTTCTGAAACATCCTTCACACCTTTCAGTGTCTGATCCAGACTTTCGCGAAGTTTGGCTGCTGTTTCGGAACTATCCTGAGCGCCTTTGCTTTTTAGATCTTCAAAGGATTTCTGCAATGTAGATAGAAAACCCTGCAGGTTCTCCTCTCCGGCTTTGTAGAGTCCGATTCCGGCATTGACTAGATCTTGTAGTTGTTGATTGTTCATTTTGATTCTCCCGCTGTAGTGCGTCGCACAATAGGATTATGCGCTGCACCAACTGTCAAACAATTTTCTGACAATGGGTAAGTTTTTTTCGGGAATTTTTAATGTCTGAATTTTCAGGAATAGTAGTTCTAAAATGGCATTCTCAGATCCAGAAAATGCCGGTGTGGGCCTAAAGGATCTGGTTTTGCATCGATTTTACCCGAAGAGTCCATGGTGACTTCAAATTGAGCGGGATCTTTTTTACAGAAAAAACTTTACGTTTTGCCTGATTCATCGTTTATGACGGGTTTTTCCCGTCCACAGAAGGAACGGGAAGCCATCACAGAAAGGGCGATTCCGATGTGAGTCCCTATACTGATGCGAACAGGAAAGGTATACTTATATGGATAAGAAGAAGCTGGCAAAGTACAAGGAAATGTTGCTCAAGTCCAAAGCGGACATCCTGCACGAAATCGAGCTGGAAAATGAGAATATAATGTACAGCGAGCAAGGGGACCTGGTTGATATTGCTGATGTAGTAATCAACAATGAGCTAATGAATCGACTGTCCGATATGGACTTCGAAAAAATCAAGCTAATCGACCGGGCCCTGGAAAAGGTTGAAGATGGTAGTTACGGAGTTTGCGAGGGAACTGGAAAACCGATTCCGGAAGCCCGTCTAAATGCAATTCCCTGGACCCCATACACCGTGGATTACGCTGAACAAATGGAAAAGCAAAAGAAAAAGGCTGCCCAGATCGAAAGTCAGGAACCCAAGTAAACCAGCCTGGATACAAGCACCGGCCGGAATTATTCGGTCGGCCGCCTCTCCAAATTTCCGGAAATCACCTCCCACCTTGCATCCGAGCTCCAAATGCCCGGATAATGGATGACTTTTGCGTGCTTTTTCAAAATTATGTCTAACGACTATGAAAAAGGCATCCTCTGAACAAGCGCCGGCCGCCAAGAAGCAGCTGGGAGAATATAGTGGCTCCAAAATCCAGGTCCTGGAAGGTCTCCAGGCCGTCCGGAAGCGTCCCGGTATGTACATCGGAACACAGGATCATACCGGCCTTCATAAAATGGTCTATGAGGTGGTGGATAACTGTGTGGACGAGTTCATGGCGGACTATGCCACCCACTTCATCGTAAAGATCCTCAAGGACAATGTTATTGAAGTGATCGATGATGGACGAGGCATTCCTGTTGATATTCATCCTACCAAGAAAGTTCCCACCCTTGAAGTGGTAATGACCGTATTACATGCAGGCGGTAAATTCGGAGATGATGCCTACGAGATTACTGGAGGCCTCCACGGCGTTGGTGTTTCGGTAGTAAATGCTCTTTCGGAATGGCTGGAAGCGGAAGTGCATCGGGACGGCACCATCTATCAGCAGAGATACAAGCAGGGAATTCCAGAAGGACCCATGAAGAAGATTGGAAAAACCAAGCTTCATGGTACTACCATCCGGTTCAAGGCTGACACCACAATCTTTACTACCACTGAATTCAAATATAGCACCCTCCGTCAGCACTTTGAAGAAATTGCATTCTTGAACAAAGGCTTGAAAGTCTATCTTGAAGACCATCGAACCAAGGACGTAAAAAAGGAAGAATTTCTATTTCAGGGCGGAATCCAGGAGCTCATCGAAAAGCTGGCCGAGAAGAAACAAAAAATCCACAAAAAGAGCATCTACTTCGAAGGTAGAAATGAGCATGTCCGTGCCGAAATAGCTCTGGCCTACTGCGATAGCCAGAGCGAATCTATATTCACCTTCACCAATGGAATTAATAACAATCTCGGCGGTACTCACCTGGAAGGCTTTCGCACCGCACTTACCAGAACACTCAACGAATATCTTAAGAAGGATGAACCTCTAAAGAAGAAGATTGGCGCAGCCACCTTGAGTGGAGAAGATGTACGCGAAGGCTTAATTGCCGTGATTAGCGTAAAACTTCCTGATCCGCAGTTCAACTCTCAGACCAAGGAAAAGCTGGTAAATGCAGAAGTGAAAGGGCTCATGCAGCAGCTGGTTTCAGAACATCTGACTTTATTCTTCGAAGAGAACCCCGCAGAGATCAGACCAATCCTGGAAAAATGTATTCTATCCAGCAAAGCCAGGGAAGCCGCCCGGAAAGCCCGGGAAATGGTGACCAAGCGAAAAGGCGTTCTGGAAGGTGGCGGATTGCCAGGGAAACTGGCGGACTGTTCCGAAAAGGACCCTGCAATCTGCGAACTGTTTATTGTGGAGGGAGATTCCGCCGGAGGATCCGCGAAACAAGGAAGGAACCGAAACTTCCAGGCCATTCTTCCGTTGAAAGGTAAGATCCTGAATGTCTTTAGAGTTAGAGATGACAAGATCCTGGAAAACGAAGAGATCAAGACTCTGATCACAGCCATAGGAATCGGATTCGGAAATGAATCCATAGATCTAGATAAGCTCAGGTACCATAAGATAATAATCATGACTGATGCGGACGTAGATGGAGCCCATATTCGCACCTTGATTCTTACCTTCTTTTACAAGAAGCTTAGACCGATTGTTGATAATGGGTACCTGTACATTGCACAGCCGCCTCTGTATTTGATCCGAAATGGAAAGCAGTTCGACTACGCCTATACCGAAGAAGGCAAAGACAAGCTGGTCAAAAAGTTTAACTCAGACAAGACTGTAATCCAGAGATACAAAGGGCTGGGTGAAATGAATCCGGAACAACTCTGGGAAACCACCATGGACCCGGAGAAGAGAGTGATGCTTCAGGTGGATCCCATAGATATTGAGAGAATGCAATCCGAAAGGATTGAAAATACATTCCGGATATTGATGGGCGATGAAGTGGAGCCTCGCAGAAAATTTATTGAAGAGAACGCCAAACTGGTAGCAAATCTAGACCTGTAGTGGCCCGAAGTAACGACCCCCTGGATACGCCGGTAATGCGGCAGTATCTGGATATGAAATCCAGATATCCGGATTGTATTTTGTTCTTTCGAATGGGGGACTTCTACGAGATGTTTCTGGACGATGCGAAGACCGCAGCGCCCATTATGGACATCGCCTTAACTCGTCGCCAGGGAGATGTTCCCATGGCAGGAGTTCCCTATCATAGTGCGGATACCTACCTTTCCCGGTTAGTAAATGCTGGCCTCCGGGTAGCCATTGCAGAACAAAAACAGGATCCAGAAAATCCCAAACTGATGCAAAGACAGGTGGTGCGAGTCCTGTCTCCAGGAACCCTCCTGGAAGAAGGGCTTCTTACTGGCAGTCATGCGAATTACTTGATGGCACTTTCTTTCGACTCGGACAGGTGCGGTCTGGCGCTGGCAGATATTTCCACCGGCGATTTCTTCTGCTATGAAACCCTGGCGCGAAGCACTCTGGATGGAATGGGCCCCAGAGATTTTATCGCCAGATACCAGCCAGGGGAAATCCTTCTGGCAAGCAATCAAAGACAGGAACTGGACGATATGCCTGAAAGCATTCGTTCCAGGATTCGCCCGCTGGAGAGCTACAAAGCATCCATCTCCGAAGGAATTCGACAGATAGAGGGTAAATATCATTCCAGAGTAGAGGGTCTGGGCTTTCAGAGAGACTCGGTGGCAGCCGGAGCAGTTTCTCTTCTTTTACACTACGTCGCAGAATCCTTTCCGGCCCGCCCTCCTCATCTAAAGGCGCCCGTGTTGCGAGCCCCTGCTACCCACTCCCTGATTCTAGATGAAAAGACAATTCGCAATCTTGAGCTGGTGGAAAATCGCAACTCCGGAGCCACTCTATTAAATGTAATCGATGTAACCAGAAGTGCTCCCGGAAAAAGGGCTCTACGAAAGAGGATGCTTTCCCCATTTCGCTCTGTCTCAGAAATCCAGCAATGTCAGAATGCTATAGATTCCCTGATTGGCCATCCTGACCATCTAAGAGAACTGACCGAACAGCTGGATAGAATCAGTGATCTGGAAAGAATACTGGGTCGCATGGAAAGCGGTAAAGTGGCCCCCCGGGACTTTCGAAATACAATTCAAAGCGTACAGGCCGCAGAAAGGATCCAGCAAAAACTAGAATCCAATGAGCTTTCGCCGGTACAGAACCGCGCCTCCGTGGAAGTGGCTGCCGAGCTACAGGAATTGTGCGTCTGGCTGGATGCGAACTTGAAGGATGAGCTTCCAGCACTATTTGGAAACGGACCTCTGCTCAAGGATGGAGTAGACAAAGAACTGGATGAGGCGCGAAAAGCGCGCACAGAGGGTGCCCAATGGATTCTGGACCTGGAGCAAAAGGAGAAGGATCGCACAGGACTGAACCTGAGGATCAAATACAATCGTGTATCCGGCTACTTTATAGAAATTTCCAAAAGCCAGGCGCAGCAGGCTCCTTCCGACTATGAACGAAAGCAGACTCTTGTAAATGCTGAACGATTTACCTTTGCGCCACTGAAAGATCTGGAACGTAAGATTCTCTCCGCCGATGACATCATTGCTAAAGTCGAAGAAAGGTACCTGGAAGAACTTACCGAACGCATCTTATCTCAGTCCGGTTCCATACGAGAACTGATGTCACAGATTTCGGAGCTGGATGTATGCCAGTGTCTGGCCAGCATTTCCATAAACCGTCGATGGACTAAACCGGAGATTGTAGACGATGGAAGTCTGGAGATTCGAGAAGGAAGGCATCCGGTGGTGGAGAAATACCTTCCCTCCGGTGAACAGTTCATTCCAAATGATACCTACCTGGATCAAGATAGACAGAGTTTTGCTTTGATTACCGGGCCGAATATGGCCGGTAAATCAACCTACATTCGTCAGGTTGCCCTGATTCAGATTCTTTTTCAGATGGGTTCCTTTGTACCTGCTCAAAGGGCTCGCATGAGTCCGGCAGACAGGATTTTCACTCGTATTGGTGCAGGAGATGATTTAAGTCGGGGCGAATCCACATTCTTTGTGGAGATGCTGGAAACCGCCTCTATCTTGAATCAGCATACCAGGGATTCTCTTATTGTAATGGATGAAATTGGCCGGGGAACTTCTACCTACGATGGACTGGCCATTGCCCGCAGTGTGGCCGAATATCTAACAGATAAGGACAGCCGGCCGCGATGTCTGTTTGCCACTCATTATCATGAATTGACGGACCTTTCCGATCGGCCCGGGATTTTCAATCTCACAGTGCAGGTGGAGGAACATGATGGGAAGGTTGTATTCTTAAGAAAGGTCATTCCCGGAAATGCAGACCGTAGCTACGGCATCCATGTGGCCCGACTAGCCGGACTGCCTTCTTCTGTACTCCATCGTGCAGAAGGAATCCTGGCCCAGCTGGAAAATCACAGCCTGCAGGTCAGACGTCAGAGTCTGGAATCCGAACTGCATGGCTCACAGACGGAAAACCAGAGCGGTTCCTCACCAGGCAAAAAAGCAGAACAAAGCAAAAGCAGACAGAAATCCTACGATAAATCGGGGGTACCGGATCCGGGATCCAACCCCGAAGAGTCCCGGCAAATGGGGCTTTTCTAATTTCTTTTTTTGCTTTCCTGTAGAGAGAGTACCTCTAATATTTTGCAGCATATCTGGAGGAAGAAATGGCAATCACAAAGAAAGGTCTGGGCTGGGAGCTTATGCAATCCTGGCATTTTTTATTAACTCTGGTTCCTCTGGGAATTACAGGCTGGCTGGCTTTTCTTTATCAATCTTTGCGATCCAAAAAGATTAAATGGTTTCTGGCAGCTGTAGTATATCTGGCCTTTGTGGCAGGCTTCTTCTATTTATCAGATCTACACCCGGATGGCGAAACCAGGTCTTCGAACATTGACAATGCAATTTTTGGCCTGGTAGTTGCAGCCTGGGTAATCCCGATTATCCATGCGCTGATTTCCAGAAAAGAATATCTACTTATTCTGGAAGCCCGGGGAACGGCCAGCGAACAGAAAGGAGATTTGCTTCGAGCGGAGATCCAGTCTAAATACAAAGTATCAGACAATAAGATCGATGATACCCTGGTTCAATACAAGGAAGATGATCTGAGTGTAAAGGTCTGTCGACTGATTTGCAATACATTTCCCTTTTCTCCGGACTTTGAATACTATTTCAACGTAGAAGGAGCTGTAAAACGCCTGGATGCATCGGCAAGCGCTCAGACGATTGCCAGGGCCAAGGAACTGGCAAAAGGCGATGATATGATTCGGGCTGTAAAGGTAGCTTCTGCCGTAGACATTGCCGATGGAGGATTGGGAGTTTTTACCGGAATCAAAAATGCCTACGATCATATAAAAAAGAAAGAAGGAATACGAACCTTCGAAGCAGATCCACAGCAGGCAGCGGATGCAGGCATCAAAGCCATGACCATCGCCTATTTAATTGGAGACCTATTTCCGGGTTCAATTCCTGAAAAAGTGCAGAGATTCTTTGAGACCAGGGCAGGACAGGAACTGGCTGTGTATTTCGCTGGAGCGGAAATCGCTCTACCCTTCACAGACAATCTGCTGGAAGGAGCCGGAAACTGGATCAATCAGTTACTGAATCAGCAAGGGGATGCTGCAGAAAAGAAATTTGCGGAATTCGCAGGTCAGGGATCTATCTCAGAAGTTCGACAAATATTGCAGACCTTTGGAGAGACCATGGACCGCACTCTGGTTCAAGTGAAAGGCTATCTGGATCCGTTTATGGAAAGAGTACAGGGTTCCCTTCCAGGTATTATGAATGCTGCAGATTCGGTTACCGGTGGAGCCGCCACAGCCC
Organism: Leptospiraceae bacterium; assembly: GCA_040217195.1. Taxonomy (GTDB): domain Bacteria; phylum Spirochaetota; class Leptospiria; order Leptospirales; family Leptonemataceae; genus UBA3465. The sequence continues at coordinate 26,204 of JAVJNR010000003.1, forward strand.
TGGATATGCTACCAATATGGAAACTGCTGGGTAGTCGAGTGGCTGCCGAAGCTTGCGCACTTCGGGCCATTCGCGGCTGGGATAGCTGATTCGAAAGGGAAAGGAGGATGCCTGTGGACATCCATGGATCCTCTGTGGCCCTTCGCATAGGGCCCTAAGCCCGGGGTAGTTCCTTTTCCAGCATATCCGTAATTCGCGCCATCTTCTGCAGATGATTGTAGATGGCAGTAGAGCTTGCATCACCGGGAATCCAGCTTTGTAGCTCCAGTTGAGTCAAAGCCACACCGTCCTGATCCAGCAACCGCAAAGCAGCGTCCCGTCCAATCCAGTTAATCTCCCAGTCCGGACCAATGGTTACCGGTCCTGGGCTCTGATTGGCCAGTCCTCTTAATGCAGATATTGTAACTGCTGACAATGAGAAGAATCTAGCCTGTTGATCAACCAGAGGCACTCCTGTCAGGTCACCAATGAAAACCCCATCCGATTGTAGATTCCAGTCTGGCTGAATTTCCCTTTCCAGGCTTTCGGCTGAGACTTCCCGGTCAGATTGTACAATCAAATGAAAAGGATCATGCTCTGTTTCTCTTATTTTCATTCGGATGAACATAGGATGGGCCTGGCTATCCGGATCTGTCCTGGAGCTATAGCTTTTCTTGATCCCGAATCGATGGCTTCCCAGAAATGCAAAAGCGTAAAGATCCTGGCCAATGTAGAGTCCCTTCAATTCGGGAATCCTTTCTTTGAGTTCCAATAGACTACCTTTCAATCCATGGTTACGATCCATACGATTGCGCAGGACGGAAGTGAGCGCATAGAGGCCACCCATAAACAGAAAGAACAAAAGAGTAAGAGGTATCAGAATCAATTCTTGAGGCATCTGCTTGATTTAAAAAGGGATCGGAATTGTCTTTCAGGCAAGAAGATTTCAATGAACCAGGAATCATCCAGGACCGTCCAATCAGTGCAATCCGAAGATAGGGGCCTTCGGGCCCCCTTTTTCTATTTCAGGAAACTTCCCCCGACCAGAAAGAATCATCCGCCTTTCATAGATCCAGGGGATTGGCACTTCTTTTCGCCTATAACAGCAAAGAGCTACAATGAATCGATTGCAGTCTTCAGATGAGGACCGGGTTTCCGGATTACTCAAGTTGCATTCGTTTTCCGGAATGGCTACTCGTAGCGCATTTACCGGTTCTGCAATCCTCTAATCGCCACCCTTAAGGGGCCAGATTTTCCAGGAAGGCTCTTCGCTATAGGAATCCCTGAATCGGTAGTAAATCTTTCGGTCTTTGATGAGAGCTCCGAACTGCGCATCCAGAGGCACCTCTCGAAAAGGCAAATTCTGGATTTGTGGAGGATCCTTTCGAACATCAACCTGGAACATTTCTCGATTTCCGGTGCCTGCCAGAAGATAAATCCCCGGCTCCGATTCGATTAAACTCAGGGAATACAAACTTATTGGATATTTCTGGCTGGTGCCGTCCCCGTAATCCTCTTCCGATAGAAAGGATTGTCGCTTTCCGTTCAACGGATCCAGAAGCTCTCCCACACCGGAAGGCCCTGCATTCACTCCAGACACAATCAAGACGTATCTGCCCACAGGTATAACTCTGTAATTAACATCCGGCTGTTCTGTTTGCCTGTAAAGCTTCCGGGTGCCATCCGGTAGAATGCAACGCAATTCAACATAATCTTCGCCGGTTCTGGCATGAATCTCTGTACCATCGGATAATTGAATGCTCCGACTCTGCCCTGGTTTGTACATTTCAGAGTAAGGATCCTCAATCATGGGATCGGAAACAATCCTGGGATAACTCAGACTTTCGCTTTTTGAATCTGCTGCATCGCTGTGATCTGAAAATTCCGGCGATACCGGGTCATCAGGACTGGAAACAGGAAGGGCAAGATTACAGTGGCAGCCAATCATTAGAGCCATTGCAAGGATTGAATGATAGGCCCCGGCCCGGGTAGACAGAAACATTGCCATTTCTTTCAAAAAATTCCTCCGGATGCCAGGGCATCTAGATCAAAATGCACCAGGCGTAATTGAGCCTGGAATCAGCCGGGTCTGTTCGGCGTTCACTCTGGACCAGAAACAACAGATATAGCAAAACTGTGAGCTCTGTTTCAGGCTTTCGCCTTCAAAAATCCGGACATTTCCTCTGGCTTTAGAGGTTTTGCCCAGCCCAGGGCTTTGAATAGCTGAGGCGCCCAGTAAACAGCCCACAGGATAATCAGAAAATATCGAATGTAGCGGACCACACCTTCAAGGATAATAGGAACTTCATCGAATAGTCCATCCACCAGTAATTTGGGAACCACTCGAAATAGACCAATACCCAGAAAGCCTACAACAAAGATGCCCAGATAAGATACCAGACTTCTTTCAATCTTGAAATAATTCTTGCTCTGCGAAAGGCCCAGGGCCACTCCCATGCCTGCCAGAGTAGCGGAAATGGAGATAAAGATATCCATGCTTCTTGGATCGAAGGCCTTCTTCAATTCCTGGAGATCTGCAGACTCCAGCCCCACAGCCATGGTAGCCATGGTTCTCCAGTTGGCCGGATCTTCATGATCAATTAGACTGTTTAGTCCCAGAGCCAGAGCAATCAATAGGAAGGAAACCATTACAGGATAGATTAATTTGCGATTCAATGGAAGGGCTTCGAACCAGCCAAGAACAGAATCTGCCGTGCGAAGATAGACAAATAGACAGGCTGCTCCAAGAATAAGGCCTCCTATGATGTCCTGAGGGAAATGAACTCCCAGAACCAGCCTGGAAAAACAAATCAGTGAAATAAGCAGAAAGGCAGCAGCGAAAATCCATTTGCCGCTGGACCGCAAGGCAAATGCAAGATAACCCCAGATCGTCAAAGCATTCTGAGAATGCCCGGAGGGAATGCCGTAGCTACTTTCGAATACATAACCCTTGATTTCGGAGCTCACCCAGTAAGGCCTGGGCTCAGTGAGCACAAGCTTGAAGAAAGAATTCGAATAGGAGGAAAAAAGTAGAATGCCCAGCAATCGTACTCCTATGGCAGGTTGGACAAACCAGAAGAATATGGGCACCAGAATGAAATAGAAGGTCTCATTTCCCAGGTAGGTGACCAGCTCAAAAGGGATGATTGGCAGTCCCCAGGTTTGTATTTCGGCCACAATGTCTGCGCCCCATTTCCAGATTCCTTCTCCAAGCATGGAATGTAAAGGGCTGATGCTTCCAGGTCTGTAAAGCAAAAACCCGACTTGATTTCCTGAACAGGATTGAGTCCGCTGGCAACATGCATGGAAGTCAGATTGCGGAGTTCCCATTTGAAGAGATTCAGAAGCGCCTGGACCTTACCAGAGAGATATTACCATCTCTGGGACAGAAGCTACTTCAGATTCAATCGCAGCTACATATAGAAAACTCGGCCAATTCAAAATCAGATCTTACTCTAATGAACAGAGCGGATCAGGAAATTGAAGGTCCGTTGCTGGGCTCTTTAAAAGAGATATTTCCTGATGACACCTACCATGCTGAGATGGAGGATCCGGAAGGCGATCATCTAGACTTTACCTGGTGGATCGATGGAGTGGATGGTACGCGAAACTTTATCCATGGATTGCCTTTCTTCTGTATGTCCGTTGGGCTTTCATTTCGCGATACTCCTGTGGCCGGGGCAGTTTATGTGCCAGTGCTGGGGGATATGTACTGGGCTATTTCAGGCTCAGGAGCTTTCAAGAATGACCAGCCCATTTCCGTATCCAGAATATCTGAAATGGATCGTTCCCTTGTGGCCACAGGCCTACCCTACGAACGAAAAGAAATCATAACCAGACTAATATCCGATATTTCTGCTTTCGTCTCCAGCGGCACTGGACTTAGACGAACCGGTTCCGTTATTCTGGACCTTTGCTATGTAGCAGAAGGCCGATTTGATGCCATGTGGGAAAGGGGCGTGGATGCCTGGGATTCCTGCGCTGCTTCTGTAATTATCAAAGAGGCCGGAGGAAGACTATCCGGATTCTCCGGGGAAATCTTCCATATTAAACAGCAGGACCTGGTGGCCTCCAATGGAATTCTACATACAGAGATGCTGGAAATCCTGAAGCAGGCCCGGGAGATTGAAGGGATCAATTGATCGCATCTGGCGCCTGGCCATTCCAGGTGCTTGTATCCAGACTGCTTTTTTCAGAGTGTCATTTCTGCATCGACATACCATAGCGGAAATAGATTTAATGCAGAATCAATCTTCGCCGCGCTTTCGCTTTAATGCATTCAAATGTCTGATCTCATGGTAGGCCTGTATCCACATCCAGTCCATGAGGTTCACACCACCAAAGATGGCATGCGGAATACCTCTCTTTTCCATATCTTCTTTGCTCTTACCTGAAATGGATTTTTCGGTCTTTTCCATTGCCTTTTGCAGATGATCCAGACAGGTCTGTAGATCCCAGTTTTCTTTTGGTATTACAACCTCCGGCGCTTCAGCATTTCCGGTTTTTAGAATATCGCTCTCGTAGACCTCATAGTCCACCTTCTGGCACTCGTCGCCAGAAAGTCCAATCTTACCGGCAAGTATTGCCGGCATGGCACGTGCCATAGACCACTGCGTTAGATATAAATGCTCTGCAATCTGAGAAGCTGACCAGCCGCCTGCTTCCGGCACTGATTGAAATTCACTTTCAGGAATCGATTTAAGATAATCTGTAACCTGAGATCGAAAGTCTTTCCATTGATCCAGCATTTCTTCTGGAGAATTTATCTGCGATGGATTTGCCATAGATCAATCTTACACACTTGCGATAGCTGCAAAGAAGAAAACGCTTTTGCAACTGCGGTGCTCACCGATTCTGGGGTATGGCAAAATCTCAATTATCTGTAAACATGGCCATGACTCTGGACGGTAAAGTAATGCTTCCGGATGGCAAATGGCACGGTCTTACATCCGCCATCGATCGTAGCACTATGGATGAGTACCGCTCCAGGGCTCAGGCATTAATCGTAGGTAGAAACTCGGTGGAGAAGGACAATCCCATCTTTGCTCTAAAGGATGGGCGTCCGGGACCGAGACCTGTAATGATTTGTCGCTCCAGGCTTCCGGGTGCGAATCTACGTTTCTTTGAGCATAATCCTTTGCTTTTTACAACTCCGGACCTGGCTGCCAGCGCCGAAGCGGATCAGATCAAAAAACTGTGCGAAATGGTCTGCCTGGAAGAACCGTCACCCGGGTACGTTATGGAGGAGCTGGAGACACGTGGATATTCCACAGTGCTTCTGGAAGGCGGGCCCCGATTGAATGCCGGATTTTTTGCGCAGGATCTGGTCGATCGACTGTACCTGACTATTGTACCCTACGTTCTGGGCGATTCCAGACTTCCAGGTTTTGTAGATGGCTCCGAATGCATTCCCGATTTTAAGAACAAACTCTGGATACTGGAAAGGTGCGAGAAAATCGGAAACGAAGTCTTTACAGAATACCTTCGGCAGAGAAACTGAGCAATGTTTCGAGAAAGGGTCATTCCGGCAATCTATGTCAGTCTGGGAGTGATAATTCTACTTCTTCTCGCTCTATATGCGATCCTTATATTTCGTCTCCCTTCCTACAATGGTACTGTGCGAACCAATCGCATCAATGCAAGCGTAGAGATTTATCGCGATTCGGCAGGAATGCCTCACATTATTGCAGACAATGAACGAGATGCCTATGTGGGTCTGGGCTATGCAATGGCCCAGGATAGACTGCTTCAGATGGATCTTCTGCGAAGAGCTGCAGCAGGAAGACTTTCCGAAGTTCTGGGACCGGAACTACTAAAAACAGACATTCTGTTTCGCACAATTACAGCACCAATTCCGGCGCAAACTATTTTCCAGAATATGCCACCGGAGATTCAGGCTGCGCTGGTTGCCTTTAGCGAAGGTATAAATCTAGCAATGGAAGAAGAATCCCTCCCGGTGGAATTTCTTTTACTGGGCTATGAGCCGGAGCCCTGGAATCCCTCGGATTCCCTGTCTGCACTGTATATCATGTCCTGGGATTTAAGCCCGGCATTCAACCAGGAGATTCTTTACTTCCTTCTTGAGCAGAGACTGGGCTCGGAGATAGCCGGATATCTATTCACTGCTTATCCGGACGGAGCGGCGGAAATTCTAACAGGCATGCAGGCCGGCGCCACTCCTGCTGAAGCCATAGCTGAAAATCTTGCTTCCGGTCCATGGAGCTTCAAACCGCAACCGATGGCCACGAATAACTCCCTTTTGCTGGCACTGCAGGCCCATTCCGCATACGAAGAATTACTGGGCAGTCCAGGGGCTGGAGCTTCGAACAACTGGGTCATCGCTCCCGAAAAGTCAGCCACAGGTACAGCCATCGTTGCAAACGATATGCACCTGGGTCATGGAATACCGGGAATCTGGTATCAGGCTCATATTATCAGCCCGGAGTTGAACGTCACCGGTGTTCTCTTACCTGGAGTGCCATTCGTAATTGCAGGAGGAAATGAAAATACAGCCAGAGGTTTTACAAATGTAATGCTGGACGATATAGATTTCTACCGCGAAAGACTGGACCCGGACGATTCCAGTCGTGTAATGTATCGAAATCGCTACGTTGACATCAAAGAGATTGATACTACATTCAATGTAAAAGGTCAGGATCCAGTTAAGCATACGATTCGAATTACACCTCATGGTCCCATAGTTACCGATCTGCACCCTCTTCTATCTTCGGATTCCGAACCTTCGCCCAATGCCAGGTCACTACTGGAAGGCGACCCGATTTCTATTCGATGGACTCTTTACGACAATACCGATGCAGCCATTGCACTATATGAGGCGAACCGGGCTCGCACCGTAGATGATCTGGAAAAGGCCCTGGAACACTTTAAGATGCCTGCACAGAACTGGGTATTCGCCGATTCCCGGGGAAACATTGGATACAGAGCGGCCGCCGGTATACCTATTCGCCGGGGATTCAATGGAATGGGTTTACTTCGGGGCTGGGATGGTACGCAGGAATGGTCCGGCTACGTACCCACCCGAGCGCAACCCGGTATTCGCAATCCGAAAGAAGGCTGGATTGCCTCTGCAAACAACAGGCACTCCAGAACCTATCCCTATACCATCAGTAACTACTATGCAACCCCGGACCGATATCAAAGAATACAACAACTTCTCAGTAGCACCGATGGACTGGACCTGAAGGATCATCAACGTTTACAGCTGGACGTTTTTAATTTTCAGGCCCGCACTTTAATGCCCTATATCCGAAGAGCTTTGAATCGACCCATGGAAGCTACTGATAATCGTCCCATGGATCGTCACCTGGAAGAAGCTAGAAACCTGCTACTTGACTGGAATCTGCAGAATGATCGAACCTCTTCAGGTGCTGTAATCTATCATTATTTCATCCTGGCCCTGGTTCATGATCTTTTTGAGCCTGTAATTGGAACGGAACTCTTCCCTTATTACGCCAGGAATCGTTACACACTTTTCAATACATTGCAGGTTACGTTACGAAATGCTTTTCATCCATTTTATACGGTAGATGGAAAAGACCTGAACCGGGATGCATTCATACGCCGTTCCTTTCGCAATGGCATGGAAGCTCTTATGGAAGCGCATGGGGGTACCGGTGTGCAATGGAAAGATGTGCAATCCCTGGTATACAAACATCCGTTTGGACGTAAATCGGGTCTTCTGGGCTATTTCTTCAATCGCGGCCCTTATTCCGTAAATGGAAGCTGGACTACCGTGGCACCTGCAGGATTTGACATTCAGACCTGGCCTCAGAATACCTACAGTGTAACTCATGGTGCCTCCCAGCGTATGATCTATGATACAGGTAATCCGGATGCTTCTGTAACCACATTGCCTTCTGGAATAAGCGGTCAATTCCTGAGCCCTCATTATGATGATCAGATCGAAAACTACATTAATGGCCGGTACCGTCCGTCCCCTCTGAGCGAAGAAGGCGCCATCCAGTCCTCCAATTATCGTTTAACCCTGGAGCCAGAGTAGAATCCAGCCCATTGGGCCAAAAATCCGGAAAATGAAGCTACGCAGATTCTGCTGTAAAAATCTCCATCTGTTTGACACCCATCATCGCAACTGCATTTTGCGAATGTGAGATTGGCTGGATTTTCTGAACCAGGCTTCGTAAGAAATCGAAACGAAGATGCGGCTTTACTAGGAGACAGGATTATCCAGGACGATGCTCCCAGGCAGATACTGGAACTTGAAGGAGAATTCCCCTGGGTGGCCGTGGCCGATGGTCTGGGTGGACATCCGGCGGGCAATCTTGCAAGCGCAACTTTGCTTCAGAGCCTCACTTCTTCCGGCCAGCCCTTTCATGAAAAATCCAACCTGAACGAGCTTTCTATATTCTTATCCGAAGCGTTGAGGGTGAAGGCCAGGGAAAAATGGGGAGCCGATGGAATGGCCTCCACTCTCACCGCCTTTTATTGCACGGAAAGCCAGGTGTTTCTGATTCATTGCGGAGATTGCCGGGCCTATAGAATATCTGATGCCGGAAAATCGCTTATAAGTACAGATCATACCCTGGTTTTTCAAAATTTTCTACGCGGAGAACTGGACCTGGAACAGGTGCGCGCACATCCTATGAAAAACCGATTGCTACAATGCATCCAGGCAAAAGAAGAAATAGCAGATCTGGAACTTCATACCGTGGAGAGAAAGCCGGGCATGCGATTGCTACTGGCCACCGATGGGATCTGGGAATCCATGCCCAACCATCAACTACTGGATCTGGTGCAGAATGGGGAACTAAAACAGTGCTGCGAAAATGTTCGCCAGTTGTATTATGATTCCGGAGCCAGAGACAATGGATCTATGATATTGCTGGAATTTTGAAACAATGCATTCCAGACTGTAACAGAAACCTTTTCCATCCCGGCCGCATTGGGATGCACTCCATCGGCCAAACAATATTCAGGTTGAAGCATCACTCCCTGGAGAAAAAAGGGTAGTAGTTCTATTTCCATTTCCTTTACCAGTCGAGGAAAAATGGATTCAAAATCCGTAGCCAGCTTTGCACCCATGCCCGGAATAGAGGGAAACTCCACCACAAAGATTCTCATAGAGGAATTAGTGCTGCGAGCCTCTTCAATAATCTTCTTAAAGTAGCTATACGCAAATTCCGGACTGATTTGATTGAATAGATCGTTTGCTCCCAGAAAAACAACCAGAACCTCTACATTCGAATGTCTCTTTAGCAGGGGAGCCAGCCTGTAAAATGCATCCATGGTAGTATCGCCGCTGATGCCACCATTGATAATCTGCCAGGGAGAATTCTGGCCCAGCTTAGCTTCAATCAAAGATGGATAGGACTGTTCTGGTAGTAAGCCAAACCCCTCAGTGAAGCTATCTCCCAGAAAGAGTATGCCTCGTTTCCTTAATTCTTTATCTGATGGGCGCAAAACTTACGATTTAAATCCGCCAGGATCCCACTATCAGGAAGCTTCCAGAATGGCCAGTGTATCTCCAACCTTCACCGACTCCCCGGACTTCTTAAGGATGCTTTTAAGGGTTCCGGACTCCGGACACTCCAGGGGAAAAGCTGCTTTATCCGTTACCAGTTCGCACAACTCCTGGTTTTCACTGACGCTGGCCCCTTCCTCTACATTCCAGGAGACCACTTCAATTTTTTCTGCATCGCCAATATCTGGCACCATCAGGGGAATTTCACGAGCCATAGAACGATCCCGTCGAAACCAGATTCATTTGCAACAGCAAAAATCCGATTCCCATTGATTTCTTTCTCAATACTGATTATTTTGGTACCATGGATCGACTCCCAGTGCCCACCGATGAAGAATTGAGAAATACCCTTTCGGCCACCATGATGCCTCATGATCTGGAACAGGCCTTGCCTTTGATTCATGAAATCAATGATCTGAAAAAGCAAAAGAATGCAGTCATCCTGGGGCATAACTATATGACCCCTGATGTCTACCATGGAGTCAGCGATTACGTGGGCGATTCTCTGGGTCTGGCAAGGTTGTCTGCAGAAACTACGGCGGAGATTATCCTGTTTAACGGTGTCCACTTCATGGCGGAGACTGCCAAAGTTCTGAACCCGCAACGCAAAGTACTGATCGCAGACCTGGAAGCCGGTTGCTCTCTGGCAGAAAGCATTACTAGAAAGGACGTACAGGAGCTAAAAAAGAAGTTTCCTGGTGTTCCTGTGGTTACCTACGTTAACTGCTCTGCAGAAGTTAAGGCAGAAACGGACATCTGTTGCACCAGCGCCAATGCATTGAAGGTAATCGAAAGCCTGCCAGATGATACAATCATATTCTTACCGGATGCATACCTGGCGAAGAACATGCAGCTAAAAACCAAGAAGCGACTTATCGCCTGGGAAAATGGAAAATGCATGGTTCATGAGTTGTATTCTGGCGACGATGTTCGAGATATGCGCCGTCAGTTTCCAGACCTGGTGGTTATCAGCCATCCGGAATGCGATACAGATGTAACTGAAGCATCGGACTTTGCAGGATCCACATCTCAAATGGAGGACTTTATTCGAAACAGCAAAGAACAAAACATTATGCTATTAACCGAATGCTCCATGGGCGATAACCTGAGACATAAGTTTCCAGACCGACATTTCATTTCCACGTGTCATACCTGTCCGCATATGAAGAAGATTACTCTTACCAAAGTGCGGGATGCGCTGCTAAAAGAACAATTTCAGATTGAACTGAGTCAGGAAATCATTGATAAGGCCCGCAAATCCGTGGAACGGATGATTGAGATCGGATAATCATCCGGCCGCCGTGCCCGACAACTGGCAAATCCCTGGAAATGGCCTGGCCACTTATTTCTTCAGTCAGAGACGTAGTAAGGGTACTGAAGTAGAAAAGGGTATTGCAGAAAGATATTGCATCAGCCCGGCATTCATTTGAGATTGCCCGCACCCGCCGCAACAGTATCCTCCGGACCTTTAAGCCGGAATACAGCGGTAGCCATCGGATCAGGAAGACCAAATGGAACAAATCAAAAAATACACCGTACCAATTGCTATCGGGATTGGTCTGCTGATATTACTATCTTTTAGCACTATCAGTAACTACTACCTGGATTTACAGTGGTTCAAGTCACAAAACCAGGGTGGACTCTTCTTCACCTATTTCTGGCTAAACCTGCTTCCATTCATTTGCGGGTTTTTGCTTGCTCTACTGTTCTATCTACCGGTTTACAAGTTCAATACAAAGAGCCTTCGCTTACTATTCTCCGAAGGGCTTTTTACAAAGGGATGGAATTATCTATTCGCCGCCATTCCCTTTGCAGCTGCCTTTCTGTTCCATGGTCCATCTGCAGTCACCCTTTCCGATTCCATTCCTCTTTTCTTCTATGGCGCGGAAGCAGGCATAAGCGATCCAGTGCTTGGAGTAGATGTTAGCTTTTACATGTTCGACCTTCCTTTCTACAAAGGAATCATTCATTATTTTCAGATACTGTTTATCGCACTGTTTATATATAGCGCGGCCATGTTCTATCTTCCAGTGCAGGCAGCCGGGATTTCAGGAAAGCTGAACTACAAAGATGCCTTGATTTTTCGCATTACTGTTCTGGGCTCCATCCTGGGTACTCTATTTCTTGGTGTGCTTGCCATTGATTTCTGGCTGGATAGCTATGAACTAATCACTTCCGGGACTTCCAGTACTGTTGCCGGCGCAGCCTACACGGATGCAAACTTTACTCTTTATGGTTACCGGGTATTGTCCGTCATATCCGGCCTGGCGGCACTTGTTACTCTGTTTGCATTATTTCGCAAATCCTATAAAACCGCGGGCATTGCCGTTGCTTCTGTATTTGTACTCTATCTGGTAGGCGTCCGATTGGTTCCCTTCCTGATTCAATCTCTCCAGGTGAATCCAAATGAATTAACCATGGAGGAGGAGTACATCAAGCACAGTATTGCATTCACCAGAAAAGGCTACGGACTGGACAAAGTTCAACGAAGTAACTTTGAGCCAGGTCAGGGCATTGATCCTCAAACCGTTCAGAGAAATCAGGAGCTAATTTCAAATATTCGCCTCTGGGATTACCGTCCGCTGAAAGCTACTTTCAAACAACTGCAAGAAATTCGACCCTATTATGAGTTTGCAGATGTGGATGTGGATCGCTATCGGATCAACGGACAACTGCGACAGGTAATGCTCAGCGCGCGAGAACTGAATGCTTCGGAACTTTCTCCTCACGTTCAGAAAAACTGGATTCCAATGAAATTACAGTACACCCATGGATATGGTGTGGTAATGAGCCCTACCAATCGTGTAACGGAAGATGGCTTGCCAGAACTCTGGATTAAGAATTTTCCACCGGAAATCAAACAGGAAGGATTGCCGGAATTCAAAGAACCAAGAATTTACTACGGAGAAATCCAGGAAAGCTACGTAGTAGTCAATACCGGGATGAATGAAATCGATTATCCAGCAGGTCAGGAGTTTGCTGAAACCAGGTACGCAGGAAAGGGCGGAATCCCTCTTGGATCCGGATTACACCGACTTTTGATTTCCTGGCCATTCGATACTTACAAGCTACTCACTGCGGACGCTGTAAAGAGCGACAGTCGGCTACTGATCCGTCGAAACATTCATGAGGCTGTGCGAAGACTGGCTCCATTTCTGGAGTTCGATGAAGATGCCTATCCGGTGATTGGAAAGGATGGAAAGCTGTACTGGATTCTCGATGCGTATACCGTTTCCAGCAGGTATCCTTACAGTGCACGTATTAATCCGGAATTCCTGGCCTCTCTCTCCAACCGACTAAACCTACGAAAGTTTGGTGGAATAAATTACATTCGCAATTCTGTAAAGGTGATCATCGATGCCTATTCCGGTGAAGTAAAGATGTATGCCATTGATGGTGAGGACCCGGTGCTGGCTGCCTATAAAAAGTTCCTTCCCGAGTTGATACAACCGATGGCAGAGTTTCCCGAGTTTCTAAAAGCTCACCTTCGTTATCCGGAAGCCATCTTCATGATCCAGGCCTCTATTTATACGGATTATCACATGGAAGACCCCCAGGTTTTCTATAACCGGGAAGACCGCTGGGAAATTTCCCAGGAACTGTATGACTCGAACAAGCAATTGGTGGAACCGTACTACGCAATCATCAAACTTCCAGGCGAAAAAGAACCGGAAACTGTGATCATGCTTCCATTCATACCAAAGAACAAACAAAACCTGGTTTCCTGGATGGGAGTCCGATGCGATGTAGATCGAGGTCTGGGAGAAATCCTGGTGTTCGATTTTCCAAGGTCCCGCCAGATCTATGGCCCAATGCAGATTGAAGCCAGGATTGATCAGGATGCAGAAATATCGCCTCAGATATCTCTCTGGGATCAACAGGGCTCTTCCGTGATTCGAGGTAACCTGCTGGTATTGCCCATAGAAAACGAACTGGTATATGTGGAACCGCTGTATCTTCAATCGAATGAAAGCCCTTTTCCAGAACTAAAACGAGTGATCGTGGCCAGCGGTACAAACATTGCCATGCGAAACACTCTGCAAGAGGCCATTGAAGCAGTGGCCCGAAATAGGACTGGCACAACAAAGCCAGGAGCAGAAAATGCGCCGTCCACCGCTGTGGATCCCAAACAACTGGTTCGTCAGGCCCGGGAAGCATTGAGACAGGCCAAATCGGCTGCAGGCAAAGGCGATTGGAAAATGTTTGGTCAATTCATGGATGAGCTGGAAAGCACCCTGGATCGAATTCCAACCAATTAAGCACAGAAACTCCCGAATGGAATTTCATTCGGGAGTTTGTCGACACAATCCGCCGGTGCCGGAATTACAGTACCATGGATTTTCGCATTGGTCAGGGCATAGATTTCCATCGATTAATTGAAGATCAGAATCGGCCATTGATGCTGGGAGGAGTGGAAATTCAAGGCCAGCTAGCCTTGAAAGGTCACAGTGATGCAGACGTAATCCTGCATGCAATTACAGATGCCATTCTGGGTGCCCTGGCTCTGGGAGATCTGGGAGAATTCTTTCCGGATACAGACCCGGCTCTAAAAGATGCCGATTCCAGCGTCCTTCTGGCCACAGTGCTCAAGGAAATGAACAGCCGTGGCTACAGAGTTAACAATGTGGACCTTACTGTGATGGGAGAAAGACCAAAACTGGCCCCGCATCGATCCATGATCAAAAAAAAAGTGGCGTCCTTGCTTGCAATTGCGGAAGAAAGCACAGGAATCAAAGCTACAACTACGGAAAAAATGGGTTTCCTGGGTCGTGCGGAAGGACTGGGTTGTATGGCAGTGATTCTACTGGCAAAGCAAGATTAGATATAAGGGCCTTGCCGGCACCGGGCTAATGCGAAATAAATCTGCGAACCTGAATCTAGCACTATTGGCGCTTCTGAGCCTGGTCCACTGCAGTCCCGGTCAGTCTTTCCCAGAAGTGGACCTTAATCAATATGAGGCCCGGGTAACTCTGGGCCTGGTCTCTCCGGGTTCACGGGAGACTCAGCATACCTGGTTCACTGTCCCCCCTGCTTCTGGCACTCAGCGAGCCCTGCGAATGCATTCTCTCCACCTTCCAGGAATGCCTGAACGATCATCGGTACAGCTCCGGGATTTACCCATGGAAGATTTTTCCATGGAAATCTGTTTTCCTCTAAACAAGAACCAATTGGAGCACTTTACCTCCCCCGCCCTGCGTCTGGCCCACATTGGGGAGAAATGGGCCATCTATCTAAATGGAAACAAAGTATTTAGCAACCTGAATGTGGCGGAATCCAGAAGCCGCCGGGCCCTGGTGTACCCGCTGGACATCAGGCACCTTCTACCAGGTGAGAATTGTCTTTTGTTTCACTTTCGCGGCGATCCGGTTAACCTGGAAACCGGTCTTTATTATGGCGGCCCCTACAAGGTGGTGGAGTACCAGACCATACTGGCCAACAAGTCCCAGTCCCTGGAACTGGCTTTGATCAGCATCTATCTGGCAATCGGACTCTTCCATACCCTTTTCTTCCTCCAGAAGAAAAGGGATCGGTACAATGTGTATTTCGGTCTCTTTTCAATTTTTATGGCTGCGTGGCTTTATTCAAGCTCACCGCTAATCTATGAATTGCTTCCACAGTATGCCATTACTCTTCGCATTGAGCTACTATCTCTATTCCTGCTGTTGCCATCTTTCGGTTCTTTCATTCAGGCAGCCCAGGGTGGATTACATTCCTGGTTTCTACGTGCTCTGTGGATCAGTCATGGAATCTTCATAGCTGCTCTATTGTGGCCTTCGGTAAACTTTATCCAGGATCTAATCACATTCTGGAGAATCCTGGCTATTTTGATACTGATCTACTTTCTGATCGCTATTCCGGCTCGTTTCTGGCGCTACGTTCGGCTATTTCGAATACGATATGGCATGCCAGAATCTTTCAAGAAAGCAATATTAAATACGGTGCCCGGTAACCTTCTTGTAGGAACCATTCTAGTGGCCATCGCCGGCATTCTGGACATTGTCAATGCATCCCAGGGAAGAGGAAATCAGGGAATCATAGGGTACGTATTTCTGATTTTTGTGGGTGGATCAGCACTGCGAATTGCCAACCGGTTATTCTTTCTCAATGAAATGGTGGAGAACCTGAACCGAAAGCTCAGGAATAATCTGGCTGCATTAAATCGAACCAACTCCAGACTTCGCATTTCTGAACGCAGATATCGCCACCTGATCGATGGCTCCAGGGATGTAATACTATCCCTTAATTCCGACGGAGTAATCCTTCTGGCCAGCCGGGCTTCTCGACTTGAGCTGGGAATTGGTCCGGAGGATCTGGAAGGCCGACCCATCGAATCACTGATTCATAGTGATCCATCCGATCAGTACAGGACTCTGGAATTCTTTCGGGAGCGATTCGAGGTGTTTCGCAAAGAAAAAGAAAGCCTGCAGATGAAAATTCCGGTTCGCAGCAGGAATGAATCACAGCCGGCTCTCTTTCAGCTAACCCTTCAGAAAATGCAGGGAGATGAGGACTGGGAAATCCTGGGGCGGCTCATGCCGCTGAAAGAAGACTATCTACTCCAATTTCTGCAAAAAGAGCAGCTCACATTTAATCTTGGAAATGAACTAATTGCTGTGGAAGAGCTCTCTCAGAGATTGGTGCGAAATCTGCCCAGGTATATTGATATTTCGCAAACCGCAATGATTCGCATTGGTTTGCGGGAAATTCTAATTAATGCAATTGAGCATGGAAATCTGGCGATTACGTTCGAAGAAAAGAGCCAGGAACTCACAGCAGGAAATTACAGCGAATTCATTGCGTTGCGACAGGGCGATCCACGCTACAGGGAGCGAACCGTCACCGTGGATTACAATCTTGATGCCAATGGCGTCATTTACAGGATTCAAGACCAGGGAGTGGGCTTCGACCATGCAAGCCTGGGCAAAAAATTATCAGTTTCCGAAAGCGAGGCATTGCCGCTTCATGGTCGAGGAATCCTCATTACCCGGAACGCATTTGACCTTGTGGAGTACAATGATAGGGGCAATGAGGTGAGGCTACTGAAATACTTTCGGTAATCGATGGCAGCCCCAAAAACGGCCCATAGGTATCAGGGCCACATGGAGAGTATCATCATGGAAATGAGACAGAAAAATACGCTTAAGAGCCCACAAACCCAGAGCCATGAATGGACCTTTTTGAGTAATCACTTACACGTACTACTCTGTCTCTACAGAGATCCAGACATGAGACTGCGAGATGTGGCGCAGAGAGTCAATATCACTGAAAGGGCCGTACAGGGAATTGTTCTGGATCTGGAAGAAGCTGGAGTACTACGGCGAATCAAGCAGGGTCGCAGAAATCGCTACGAGATCTACCTGGACCGTAAGCTGCGACATTCTCTGGAGGAGCATGTGGCCGTCGGTAAACTCCTGGAACTCTTGAAGTAAGGAAAAGCAATTCCCGGCAATAGAAAAGGCCGTGCCCACTGGCTTCCTAAATCGTCTATTGAAGTATGCGAATTCTAAGCATCTGTTCGTTGATTCCTTTAGTTTTGATTCTTCAGTGCCAGGGCCCGGAGATCCAAAAGAAAAGGGTTTCTGTGGATCCGGAAACAGGCGAAACCCATCATTCCGAAATTGAAATAGACAATAATTCAGATTCCCAGGAAAATAATCAGCCCACGCTAACCAGCCAGGAGAAGGAATTCGTACGACTGGTAAACGAGCACAGAAAAAAGGTGGGATGCCAGGCGTTAATACTCAATCCGGTACTACAACGCATAGCAGTCGAACACTCCAGGGATATGGCTGCCCGAGATTTCTTTTCCCATACCAACCCGGATGGCGAATCTCCCTTTGATCGTATGAAGGCCGCCGGGTTGCGCTACTCCTGGGCTGCAGAAAACATTGCATTCGGTCAGAGATCCGCCTCTGAAGTATTCAAGAGCTGGTTGGATAGCAGCGGCCATAGAAAGAATATCGAAAACTGTAGACTAAGTGAACATGGCATTGGCCATTACTCGGTGACCAATCACTGGACCCATGTTTTCGCAACTTTCCGATAACAATTTCCTGAACCAGAATACACCAACCGTCTCTTACCGGGGATCTTAGCCATTGCTTTTCACTTGAGTGAGAGCCCCCCTGCCCATATCTGAGGCCATGGAAAAGAGAAAGCTGGGAAATACCGACCTGGAAGTAAGCATTGCTTGCCTGGGAACCATGACCTTTGGCAAACAGAATTCGGAGCCGGAAGCCCATGAACAGTTGGACCGAGCTTTGGATGCTGGAATAAACTTCATAGACACGGCTGAGATGTACGCGGTGCCTCCATCCCCGGAGACGTATGGCAAAACAGAAACTATGATCGGGAACTGGCTGGCTGCACGCCCCGGTACTCGCGAAAAGATAGTGCTGGCGAGCAAGGTAGCCGGTAGAGGACTACGATGGGTACGCGATGGAAATGCAATTATAGATAGAAAGAACATTCAGTTAGCCATCGATGATTCCTTAAAAAGACTACAGACAGATTACCTGGATTTATACCAGCTGCATTGGCCCAATCGGCCCTTCTATCATTTTGGACAGTTCTGGAGATTCGCGCCCAGGGGAAAAGATACAGAACAAATTACAGAAAATCTGCATGAGGTGCTGGAAACCCTGGGAGAATTAATCAAAGCCGGAAAAATACGACATGCCGGTATTTCCAATGAAAGCGCCTGGGGTACAATGAAGTATCTGGAACTGGCCAAACGATTCGAACTACCGGCAATGGTAAGCATTCAAAACGAGTACAGCCTGCTCTATCGTTTATTCGAACCGGACCTGGCCGAGGTTGCCAGGTATGAAAACATTTCCCTGCTGGCCTATTCTCCGCTGGCCACCGGCCTGCTTACCGGTAAATACCGAAAGGGAAAAATTCCAGAGGGAAGCCGATGGAAGATTCAATCCAGTCGCCATAATCAAAGGGATACACCCCAGGCCCATGCAGCGGTGGAAGCTTACACCGAACTGGCCAAAAAACATGGAATAGCATTGAATCATATGGCTCTGGCGTTTTGCCATCAACAGAGTTTCATGACTTCTGTAATCATTGGTGCAACTACTATGGAACAATTGAATTCCAACCTGGAGGCTTTCCAGATGGAGCTTTCCACTGAACTGCGAAAGGAAATTGAACAGATCCGTCGAGATTTTCCCATACCCTATTAGGAGTGATTCTGTGAGCATTCGCAACATGGACAGCAAAGACTTCAATGGACGATTTCGCTATTTTCATCGAGATAACGGCAAGGCAGAAACGATTCTACTACTGAGCGGTTTTCAGGATACAGGCAGGGGATTTTATTTCATTGAGGAATACCTTTCCCGATACTTCAATTTAATTGCTCCGGACTGGAGAGGACATGGGGACTCGCCGAATCTTCCCCCGGGTTGGTTCTACTCTTCAGGAATGCTTCTGGCTGACTTCATTCAGTTTACCGGCTCGGTAGCTCCCCAGGGATATCATATCCTGGCACACAGTATGGGTGCAGCTCTGGGGGCTCGTCATGCGGGTCTGGTGCCATCCGAGGTTCGGTCCCTGGTATTGCTGGAAGGATTTTCCGGCAGATGGCCGGTAGAAAAAGAAGCGGATCGGATGAGCGAATGGGTTGCTAAACTGCGAAAGGAAAGACCAGCTAAAGACAACCCGATGTCATCTTTGAAGGCTGCGGAGGAATTGCTTGCCAGGGCTCATCCTCGCACCCCGGAAGAAAATCGAAAGATCCTGGCCCGGCTCTGGACTTCCCAGGACGGAACTAAATACCGATGGAAGCATGATCCAGCGTTGCGAAATCGCATGCTTCCCATCCCATTCCCTCCTGATTTGAGCCGAGAGCTATGGCATAGAGTTCAATGCCCTACACTGTTTGTGTACGGAAAGCATAGTCCCCTGAAACCTCCAGAGGATCAGATCGATGAAATACTTTCTCATTTTTCGAATCTTACCAGGGTAGAACTGGATAGCGGACACAATCCTCATCAAGAAATGCCAGATACTCTACAGGATGTACTGGAAGACTTTTATAAGGATGAAGTACTACCGTAGAGAGATTACACCGAACCTGCTTGCGGATCGGGTTCATTTTTTATCAAGTATCTGCCAGGATAAAAGCTCCAAACCAGACGAATTTTGCATTATCCAAATCGAACGCTGGCGTCTAATTTTTATATACGGCTATGAAGGTTATAACGATTCCCGATGCAGGTTCTGAAATGATAGTGCGGAAGCATTCAATTTACGAATACTCAGGCAGTGGCCTCAAATGCAGTGCCCCGAGCAAAGACCATCGGTCCGGAAGGGGAGTACTTCGCCGAAGTGCCGGTCTTGCTATTCAGATCTTATTTCTGGTTTTGTTTCTATCTGCCTGTAAAGGAGCTCCATCTGTGCAATCCGGACTGCCTGGAGAAATTCAGGAATTCTCGATTAAGATAGATGGTGTCAAAAGAACGGCCAGAATCTATGTTCCGGCTGGATTTCAGAATCGCAAGCTACCGGTTGTATTTGTTCTTCATGGTTCAGGTAGCGACGGACAGTCGGTTGCCATCCAGTCAGGGATGTCTGAAGCAGCGCAGCAACGGGGATTTGTGGCTGTGTATCCAGATGCTTTACCACTGGATTTAGAGCTAAAGGTCAGTACAGAAAATCCAAGAGTCTGGGCCGATGGCTCCGGTCGCGGCTACGCAGGAATGCATCCGCAGAACGATCTGGAATTCATTCGGGCATTGCTGTCCTATATTCAACGAAAGCTTCCAGTAGACTCAAAGGAGAATCATATAGTCGGATTTTCCAACGGTGGTTCCATGACATTCAGACTGGCCCGGGAAATGCCCGAACTATTCAATCGAGTGGCTGTGGTCGCTGGTGTATCCTGGATTCAACCCTCGGATTGGAAACGACAAGACCTCCTCTATATTACTGGAAGGCAGGACCCGGTTATTCCGCCGAATCGCACTATCGAAAGATTACCTCATTCCACTATCGAAAGAAGTACATCGGTTAGTCTAACATTGCTTCAATGGATTGAACAATGCGATTCAGGAAAACAGACGATGCGCAATCTGCCCCGGGAACTGCAAAATAAATCCCAGGTGTTTCGCTGCAGTAATCACTCCGTGCAGTATCTGGAATTACCACGAACCGGCCATGTATGGCCCGGCGGATCCGATGACCCGGTTTCTGAGCTAAATGCCACCAACTACATAGTTCGATTTCTGCTGGATCGTAGAGGCTGAAGCCATGACCTGGGACCATGAAGTCTATTCTTGGTCCTGGCGCCCTTTTTCTGATCGTTCTGGCTGGCGGTCTATTCTATCACTTCCATTCTCTAAATAAACAGCAAGAGGACCTGAGTCTGCGTCTGGAAGAGTTCAAAGAAGAGCTCTATAATACTGAACGATTCTATATTGAGAATCTACCCATTTACGAAGACTGGAGTGATACACAAAAAGAGTCCAATCTCCGGCGCTTTCTGCTGAAAGACCATTTAAGAGTTGTGGAAGAAGCGGGGCTTCAGCCTGTAAGTAGTGCTGAGATGATTCAATCTATGGATCAAAATGGCCAGCTAGTATCTCTGGAGCAGGACCAGTCCACACCCTACTATTTTTACAATGTTAAGAAGGAACATCGATACCTGCATCCGGATGCGCAGAAGGGTCTATTACTCCTGGCTGAGAGATTCCAGAAGGTACTACACCGAAACCTGGATGGAAAAGATCAGTTCAAGCCACTGGTAGTTAAGTTTGCCATTTCCTCGGCTCTTCGCCCGGTAGCCTATCAAAGGGATCTAAGAAAGAGCAATGCCAATGCCTCCTTCGTATCTTCGCATAGCTATGGTCTTAGCTTTGATCTGTTCTATGACAGTTTCTATGTGAATTTAAGGGAGCCTGAGACCGTGGAAGGATCTATACCGGCCGCGCTGGACAACCTGCGACTTAGATCTGGATTCCTGCTGGGGGCTTCCCTGCGAAGACAATTCCGGGCCGCCCTGGCCGAAACTCTATTACAGCTTCAGGAGGAAGGATTGTTATATGCGATATATGAAAGAAATCAAAGATGCTATCATGTAACGATTCGACCGGACGCCATAAAGTAGACGATCCGAGACATTGAGAGGCTGCCTGTTTCCTTTCCCACTTGATGCATCTGACTAAGATTCCGAATCTGAATTTTTGGCCGAGCGATCCTTGAGTTTCTTTGCCTGGACCAGAAACTGCATGGCTTTTTCCGATTCTCCAGAGAAAAGATACATCAAACTTAAATCCATCATATCCCGGGCATCGTCTTTTAACTCTGTTGTATCCGGTTCTTTGCCGGCCTGCCGGGCCCGTTTTCTTTCTTCAATTCTGGAACGCAAACTTCGGGACCTGTCCTGAATTCTCTCCCTGACTCCGTCAAAGAATACCCTGGACTCTTCTTCGCTGGACTGCCGGGCTTTCTGTATATGATCGCCAAAGCTTCTATAACCGCTGGATTCCTTGCTCAACCGCTGTAGTTCTTCTGTAGAAGCCTGGTAATCGCCTACCTCCATCAAGAGGCCTGCACGCAGGCCCAGTACGGTTTCATCCCCTGGATTGGTTTGCAGGTAGGCTTCGCAAACCTTCAGTCCATCCCTGTACATCTGCCTCTGGGACAAATTCAAGAGCAGCCCCAAAACTGCAATTCTACTGCCTGGCTGGATTTTTAATGCATTGCGAAAATAAATCTCTGCTTTATCAGGTAAATCACGAGCCTCATATACATAAGCAAGTAGAACATGCGCTCGCAGGAATCTAGCATTGATCTTAAGACAGGCGATTAGATGGGCCGCCGCAACATCGTATTTCTTGCTCTGATAGTATTCGCTACCCAGGTTGAAGTGCACGGCTTCATCCGCCTGAATCTTCAACGCAGCTTCGTAATACTGTATGGACTGTGCAGGCCTTCGAAGTTTTCCATGAATGGCACCTAGATTCATGAGCGCCGGACGAAAGGCAGGATTTTGCTGAATTGATTTAAGATATAGCTTAACCGCTGCATCCAATTTTCCAGCCTTCTCTTGCTTTAAAGCCTCATTGTAGAGCTGTTTTTCATTCATGGCCTTCCTCTATGGCAGCTGTCTGTTTATTGCATTTCCAGACTAAGATCCAGGAATCGAGTTGTATGTGTAATATATCCCATACTTACGCCCAGAGGGCCGGCATCGCCGATCTCCTGAAGCATTTCGGGCGTCCAGCCACCGGAAACCTCTATACGAATAGCACTGGAATGGCTTCGTATTCGCCTGGTAGCCTCGCGAATCTGTTTCCCATCCATATTATCCAGTAGTATCACATCCGGTGATTGTTCCAGAGCTTCATCCAGCTGAGCGAGCTCATCTATCTCGAGATCTACGGGAAGATCAGGAAACTCTTCCCTGATACGGCTGATCGCAGAAGAAATGGAACCGGCGGCCAGGATATGATTGTCTTTGATCATTGCCATATCCGAAAGATTAATTCTATGGTTGGTTCCCCCGCCACAGTACACTGCATACTTGGCCAACCTACGATAACCCGGCAATGTCTTACGGGTATCCAGAATTTCGATACCGGTGCCTGCTTTTTGAACCGCAGCCTGCACGGTTGTTGCTATGCCCGAAAGATACTGTATAAAGTTAAGAAAAGGTCTTTCCAGGCGAAGAATGCCTCGAAGAGAGCCAGAAAGCCGCATGAGCTCCTGCCCCTTTTCGAATGAATGGCCATCTTCAATGTCACTGTGTATCGCAATTGAGTACCCGGTCAGTGCTTCGTATCGAAGGCATAGATGCTCTGCCAGAGATTTACCGCAGAATATTCCGGGCTCTCGCGGCACAAGCAGGGCCACAGCGTCCCGATTCTTCTCAAAGATGGCTTCACTTGTAGGATCGCCACCGGGTGCATCTTCCTGGATAGCAAGATCTATGATAGTCTGACAATCGGCCAGCTCCAGAGTATCTACCGGCTTAGTATAATGATTTCTCAATGGGGATATCCCGCAGGATTGTTGTATTGTTCTTTGTAGCGATCCGGCAAAGGGGCCAGTATAGCTTTTTTCAGCTCTCTGTTTCCGTTACGTTTCATTACCTCTACGCTCACTTCATCCCCCGGGTCCAGAGAGAGAATTCTCTTATTCAGGGTATAGGTGCCCAGAACGGGATAACCATTGGCAGTGACAATTAGATCGCCTATCTCCAGACCAGCTTCTTCAGCAGGACTGCCGGGAAATACCTGCACAATCCGTACACCCATAGCATCTTCCTGATACATGATGCCCAGGTAGGCTCTACCGGTCTGCACGGGCTGTTCTTGAGTGGTTTCTGCGTTCTGGGTTTCAGGAGTTTGACAGGCTGCTGCCAGCAGTAGAATTACTGCCAGAACCAGTATTGGATTGCGGATCATAGTATAGTAAGAATCGACCTTTTCAGGCCCTTCCTTTACGATTGTCCCGGGCCAGGCAGCAAGGGAATGGATCTAAAACGAGAATAAAAGAAGGGGGAACCTCAGGTCCCCCCTTTCTATTGAAGACTTAACGGCGCTTTTTAGTGGCCTTTTTCTTAGAAGTCTTCTTCTTCGCTGCCTTTTTCTTAGAAGTTTTCTTCTTTTTGGCTGCCTTCTTTTTTCCAGCTTTCTTCTTGGAAGCGGCTTTCTTTTTCTTTTTTACCGCGTTCTTAACAGTGGCTTTCTTACGAGCCATGCCAGGACGGGTCCACTTCTTTCGATAAGCCTGGTCAGAAATCTGCTTTGGCTTTAAGCCGTAAGCGGGAGCAATATCGCCTGGCTCTTTGCCTTGCGCGTACTGCTTCTCGATTTCTCTTTGTTCTTTTTCGCTCAGGTCTGACCAATGTCTCATATCGGGCTAACCTCTCTTTTAATTTTCTCGAAACATAGACGTTAAAACCAGGCGAAGTCAATCAAATTTGCAATTCATCGCCTTTCATTGGAAAAAAAATTGCAAAAACACCCCTTTTTGCACCTGCGAAGGCGATATCGCATGCGAAATTCGCCTTCGCGCGCTTGAATCAGCCTTAAAAACGTTAAAAACGGTACATCATGGATGTTTTTAAGTGATAAAGGCTACCATATCCCTCAAACGTTGCTTAAACTTCGACGTTTGATGCTAATCATCTCGACCATCGGTTAAACAATGCCAGTGTAACGAATAATCGAGTATGAACCCGGATTGAACCTTCAATGCCATTACCTTCGCCAACAGAAGAGCAAAGCTACTGTGGCAAAGAAGACACAGTCATACAATGCCTCAATGAATGAATTTGTTGCTCTGGAAGCTGATAAATGCAAAGAAAAGCTGGATTTTACAGGCAATTTTGTCCATCTGGGACCAATGAAAGCCATTCGACGCATTCTTATAGCTAATCGAGGGGAAATTGCGGTTAGAATCATACAAACTATCCAGAAAATGGGTCTTACATCTATCATAGTCTATTCGGATGCAGACCGTAATAGTCCTGCCGTAAAAATGGCCGATGAATCAATTTATCTGGGGGCATCCGAGCCTTCGCAATCCTATCTGAATATTCCGGCACTGATTGAGGCGTGTAAACGTACCGGTGCAGATGCAGTTCATCCTGGTTATGGATTCCTTTCGGAAAATGAATCCTTTGCCCGAGCACTCGAAGACAATGGGATCGCATTTATTGGACCTTCGCCAGAAACCATCGCTGCTATGGGCAATAAAGTGGAAGCGCGAAGGATCATGGAGGCTCACGGTGTTCCTGTAGTGCCCGGAAACGATGATTTGCCGGAGGATGATCAGGCTATTATCGCCATCGCCAATAATATTGGCTATCCGTTGCTGGTAAAAGCTCGCTCCGGCGGTGGAGGCCGGGGTATGCGCCTTATTACATCCGAAAAAGAGCTTCTTGAGGGCATCGATTCGGCCAAAAGAGAGGCTGCATCGGCTTTTGCAGACGATGGAGTGTTTCTGGAAAAGTTTGTGGAAACCCCCAGGCACATAGAGATTCAGATTTTTGGGGATGGCCAGGGCAATTGCATCCATTTATTCGAGCGAGAATGCTCTATACAGCGTCGACATCAGAAAATCATCGAAGAAAGCCCATCCCCGGCCCTGACAGAGGCGGATCGGGCCTCGATTACCGAGGCTGCACTAAAAGCAGCCCGAGCTGTGAACTACAGAGGGGCCGGAACAGTGGAGTTTGTGTACTCCGATACGACCAGAAGCTTCTATTTTCTGGAAATGAACACCCGATTGCAGGTAGAGCATCCTGTAACGGAAACGGTTACGGGCAGAGACCTGGTTCGAGATCAGATTCTGGTGGCCATGGACCCGTCTCACCTGCCAGATCAGTCTGAAATCCAGATGAATGGACATGCCATCGAGGTTCGGCTGTATGCAGAGGACCCGTCCGCCGGTTTCATACCTTCAGCCGGAAAAGTGCACCGGTTCAGGACTCCATTGGATGTTCGAGTGGATTCTGGCGTGGAATCGGGAAGCACTGTATCGCTTTTCTACGATCCCATGATTGCAAAGATCATTGCTCGAGGGGCACGACGGCAGGAGGCAATTGTGAATCTAAGAAATGCCCTGGATGATGTGGTACTCTTTGGGCCTAAAAGCAACCTGGAATACCTGAAAGCTATTCTGGATAATCCACAATTCCGAAGCGGCGATTTCTCCACCGCCTTTGTTGAGAAGGAAATGGCAAACTGGATGCCATCAGTAGATGGGAATACCCTTGACAGGGCCCGGGCAGCACTTGCCGTTCTCTACTACGAAGGTGCCAGCAAAAAAAGTATCTCTACTATAGAAGAAATAGCTTCCCGGGGAGCCTGGAAAGCAGATGCATTCCAGCTCTGGATGGCCGGCCCAACGTAAATGCAAGGATCCCAGCGTACCGGGGCCTGCTGGACCAGGCAAAACTCAAGGAGTTTTGCGCGATCTGGATGATCGCAAGCCACCTGGTGGCGCAACACTGGTTACGCCAGGCGGATTGCAGGAAGCAATGCGCCGAGCGGACCGGGGCCCGCTGGACCAGGCAAAACTCAAGGGGTTTTGCGCGATCTGGATGATCGCAAGCCACGTAGTGGCGCAACACTGGCGACGCCAGGCGGGTTGCAGGAAGCAATGCGCCGAGCGGACCGGGGCCTGCTGGACCGGGCAAAACTCAAGGAGTTTTGCGCGATCAGGATGATCGCAAGCCACGTAGTGGCGCAACATTGATGACGCCAGGCGGATTACAGGAAGCAATGCGCCGAGCGTAACTATAAGAAAGGAATAGATTTATGCAGAATAAAGAACGCTGGGGATCCAGAATTGGAGTCATACTTGCCGTAATGGGTAGCGCCATCGGCCTGGGAAACTTTCTGCGATTTCCTGGTCTGGCCGCCAAGTACGAAGGGGGAGCATTCATGATCCCCTACTTCATCGCCCTGTTATTGCTGGGATTACCCATCGCCTGGTTGGAATGGTCCATGGGTCGATATGGCGGTGACCGAGGCTATCATTCAAGTCCTGGTATTTTTCGTGCCCTCTGGAAATGGAAAGGCTCTCCTTATTTTGGTTTTCTGGGCCTGCTTGTGCCGGTGGGTATTTACATGTATTACGTTTTTATCGAAGCGCTATGCCTGTACTATGCGTATCTCTATCTGGTAGGCGGTCTTCCTGAATTCAATGCGTTGAGTGGAGGGACTCCTTTTAAGGATTTGTTCGCCGCAGCCACCGGATCGGGCGCGGATGGAAGTCTTTTTACAGGTACGCATCCCATACTGCTCTTTGTTCTGATTTGCTTCGCTCTGAATACCGGTATCATCTATAGAGGACTTTCCAAAGGTATTGAGATTGTAACCCGAGTAGCCATACCGGTGCTCTTTCTATGTGCGATTCTGGTTCTGATTCGAGTGCTTTCCCTGGGCACTCCTGATCCAGTCAACTTTCCGGACCGAAATGTGCTGGAAGGCCTGGGGTATATGTGGAACCCGGAGCCCAGGAACAAGACCTTCATGGAATCACTGCTCAATGCAGAAATGTGGATGGAAGCTGCGGGTCAGGTATTCTTCTCCCTTTCCGTTGGATTCGGTGTAATAATTACATATTCTAGCTATGTACGTCGCAACGAAGATGTGGTATTATCGGGCACCACTTCTGCCTCTGGAAATATCTTCGCCGAGGTAGCACTGGGTGGACTGATTACCATTCCAGCAGCCTTTATCTTCCTTGGGCCTGCCGGAATCAGTGATTCCACTTTCGCTCTGGGCTTTGAGACTCTGCCACAGGTATTCCAGGCAATGCCCGTGGGTAACTTCTTTGGTTTTCTCTGGTTCTTTCTATTATTTCTGGCAGCCATTACCAGTTCGCTTTCCATGTTGCAGCCAGCCATTGCATTCTTCGAAGAGGGTCTGGGACTGGAAAGAAAGACATCGGTAACCTTTCTTGGATTAATCACTTTGATAGGTACGGGATTCGTGGCCTTCTTCAGTATGGGCAATAAAGGCCTGGGCTATATGGATTTCTGGGTGGGCACCTTTGCCATCTATCTTCTGGCTATGTTGCAGGTAGTGGTTGGAGGTTGGTTTTTTGGTGCAGAAAAAGCCATTGATGAAGCCAACCGTGGATCCTACATGAAGTTACCTAAATGGATGGGGTTCATCTGGAAATACGTTTCCCCGGCTTTTCTGATTGGAATTTTTGTTCTGTGGATACAGCAGGAGTTGCCCAAAAAGATGGAGGCAATGGGCAAGGATTTAACAATGCAGCTCACCGTAACCTTCCTGATCGTGCTTTCCATTTTCTTCTTAATTTTGATTTCAGCAGCGGTGCGGCGATGGCGCCGGCAGGAAAAGGAGGATCTATGACAATCGGCGGATGGATAGTAATGTCCCTATCAGTGGGATTTGTTACAGCATTATTTGGAACGACTCTGTTTATGATTCTGCGTAAAAAACCGGACCCCACAGAGCATATGCATTCCACAATGGACGAGACACCTGATATGAATCGAGATGAATGACCATATGAGTGATTCAATTTCCCTGGAAAAAATCGATAATGGCCAGATAGCCATTCTATATTTAAATAATCCAGAGTCCAAAAACTCAATGACCCTGGAAATGGGACTGAGTTTTCATCGAGAACTCCATAACCTGGCGGCAGCTGATCCGCAGCCCCGTGCACTGATTATTACAGGAAAGAATGGCCTATTCTCCAGCGGGGGTGACCTGGGCCTTTTGCGCTCTTTCATGGAAAAAACCCGTAAAGACAATGAAGAATTCATGGAATCCTTTTACCGGTTATTTCTGGAAGTGCGTAACATGCCATTTCCAGTTCTTGCTGCAGTGAATGGCCATGCGATCGGGGCCAGTCTTGCCCTGGCTCTGGCCTGCGACCTGCGATACTTCGTTCCAGACGGAAAATATGCCTTTAATTTTGTAAGGATTGGCATTCATCCAGGTATGGGGTCTAGCTTTCTGGCTCGTTCAGTGGCCGGGCTGCACCAGGCTCAAGAATTGCTGCTCACAGGTCGCCAGATCTCCGGCGAAGAGGCCATGCAAAGGGGACTGTGTCATAATATATATCCAAAAGATTCCGTTTTAGATAAGACAATTGAAGTGGCCCGGGAGATCGCAAGCGCGGCGCCGCAGGCGGTTCGCGCTCTGAAATCAGGACTGTACAGAGATTCCAACCTGGAGAAAACACTGAAATACGAAGCGGCCAGTCAGGCGGAAAACTATCTCACGGCTGATTTCAAGGAAGCCATGGATTCAATTCAGGAAAAGAGAAGTCCAGAATACAAAGACAAATAGTAGGCCAGCCGCCCGGGGCCCGAACTCCCGCTGACTTGAAATTTGTCCGGGCGCCCTAACCCGGGCAAAAATCGGAAGAGCTCAATGAAAAAACTCTCAGCTGCCATCATTACGTTCAACGAAGAGAGCAATATTCGACATTGTATCGAATCCTGTCTGCCAGTGGCGGATGAAATTCTTATTCTGGATTCGCATAGCACCGACAAGACGGAATCCATTGCTCGAAGCTATGACAGAGTACGTTTCGAAACCCGGGATTTTGATGGTCACATAGAGCAAAAAAACGCAGCTATTGATCGCTGCAGCCATGAATGGATCCTTTCGCTGGATGCAGATGAAAGGGTTTCTCCGGAACTGCAGTCCAGTCTGAAAGCCTTTAAAGCGGAATCAGATGAGCATAGAAATGGATTTCGCCTGGCTCGATTGACCTTCCATATGGGTCGATTTATACGGCATTCTGGCTGGTATCCTCAAAGACGATACCGGCTATTTCGCAAAGGTAAGGCCCAGTGGGCTGGAGAGAATCCCCATGATTTTGTGGAAATCCAGGGCCAGGGCGGAGTTTTAAAAGGCGATATCATCCATTACAGCTTCAAAGACCTGTCCCACCAGGTAGATACCGTAAATAAGTTTAGTTCCATTGTAGCCTTTACCAGGTTTCGCAAGGGCCGCCGGTTTCGTTGGCTACCGGTGCTCTACAAACCCTGGGGCAAATTCTGGGAAGTCTACTTATTTAAAAGGGGTTTCCTGGACGGATTTCCGGGCTTTGCCATTGCCGTGGCATCGGCTTTTTCTACCTTTCTTAAATTTGCGAAAATCTACGAACTGGACCGTAAATTCATTGCTCGACCCTCCAATGTTCGTCTATCTTATGGAGAGAAAGAAACTCCGGAGAAGCCTGTGCATTTCCCTCAGAACTTTTCCGGAGGTGGTGAAGAATGAAGAAGGTAAAAGATATCCGTTACTGGGCCGGAGCCCTGATCTTTGTAGGACTGGGCCTTGTACTATATATGCAGTTTTTGAGCCCCGCCCGGCCTGCTGGCGATGGCAAGCATGAGCTGGTTTATGATCTCAAGCATGGCTCCGGGGCTTACAGTGTAGCCCGAGACTTGAGCGAAGCAGGAATCGTACGTTCCCCGGATTATTTTAAGCTATATATGCGTATCACCGGATTGCAGGATGAGCTAAAAGCCGGATCCTATGAACTGAATGATGGAATGTCCACCCATGAAGTGGCCAGTGTTCTCACCGAAGGGCGGGTCCGCATGGTACAATTCACCATTCCCGAGGGCTGGCATAACCGACAGATTGCAGAGCTGATGGTGAAACGTGGCTTTGCCCAGAGCGAGGATGAATTTCTGGATCTGACCCGTGATCCAGAGATACTCAAAAAATACAAAATCCCTGCAAAAACTACAGAGGGTTATCTGTTTCCGGAAACCTATACAATCAGCCACGGTTATCCACTGGAAAAGATTCATGAAGCGATGATTCAAAGATTTTTCGCTCAGCTGGAGAAAGCCGATCCGCCAGAAAACCTATCTGCCAAAGATCTACATAAGAAACTGATACTTGCATCGATTATCGAACGAGAGGCCGCCAGAAAGGATGAACTTCCTCATATGTCCCGGGTATTTCTCAATCGCATAGATAAAGGTATGCGACTGGAGTCTTGCGCCACCATTCAATATCTGCTGCCAGAACCCAGAGAAAAGTTATACGAAAAGGATCTGCAGATAAAAAGCCCGTACAATACCTACGAGAATTCTGGAATGCCGCCCGGTCCAATATCCAATCCTGGCCTTGAAGCTTTGAAGGCTTCCTTTCATCCAGAAAAGGGAGATTTCCTTTTCTTTGTGCTCAAACCGGATGGCTCCCACCATTTTTCGAAAACCTTTCAGGAGCATGTGAAAGCAAAACGAAAGTATCTGGGCTCCTGACAGAAACCGGTTAGCAGATGCAAGCTCCAGAATACCGGACCACTTTCTATATTCTGGATTTTTGCTCGAAAATGATATCTCCGGGAATCCACTGGAACGGTCAGGGAAATTCTTGCCTTAGAATCCAGATTCATCAGAGTGAGTGTACTTAACTTCCTTTGAGAAAGAGACACCCTTGGCAGACAAACAGAATCAGAAAAATCAAGCTCAGTCCGGGGACCTGAAGCGTATCCTGGACCAGCTGAAACAGCTTGAAGATGAAAATGGAAAGCTTCAGAAGGATTTGCAGGCTCGCCGGAAAGAAAGGGCTCGTCTGATCCAGGATCTCCGCAACCAGCACAAGCGGGCCGGCGAACGAGTAAAACTGCTGGACGCTCGTCTTCAGGCAGGCACCGAAAAGCTAAAGCAATTGCAGGGCCTGGTCGCTCGTCTGCGAGAATTGCAGCAGCAAAAGGAAGCCTTGATAGAGAAACTGGCCATACGACTTCAGATGGGGGTGGCCGATCCGACCAATGCAAAAACTCCGCCAGCGAAATCAGCTCCTTCTAGCAAGAAGTCCGCCCCAGCCGCGAATCAAGGTAGTTCTTCGGCCAAATCCGGTACCGGCAAAAAACCATCCAGTCCAACCAGTCCCGTTTCCACCGGCCAGAAGGAGAACACTGCCTCTCCTTCCTCCGCCGCAGGCACCGAAAATCCGGCTGCTTCTTCCGACCTGGGAGACTTGAAGCAACAGCTTGGTTCTCTGCTGAACGACGTGAAAAACATGAAGCGTACGCGAGTAAAACTGGAAAAGGAGATTGACCGCCTCAAAGGCGACTGAATCCTGTCCAGATCAGTATGAGCCATCTATTGCCTACACAGAGAACCCCGCTAATTGCGGAGAAGAACATCGAAAAAAAATGGATTCTGGTGGATGCAGATGGGCAGAACCTGGGCCGCCTGGCAGCTCAGATTGCCTACAGACTGCGTGGTAAACACCGTGTGGATTTCTCCACGCATCAGGATCTGGGAGATTTCGTTGTTGTTGTAAATGCAGAGAAGATTCAGGTAACCGGTAAGAAACTGGACCAGAAAATCTACCACAAGCACTCCGGATACACTGGCGGCTTAACATCCATGACTCTGCGCGAAAAACTGGAAAAAAACCCTGTGTCCGCAATGGAACTGGCTGTGAGACGTATGCTGCCCAAAGGCTCTCTGGGTAGAAAAATGTTTCGCAATCTGAAGGTTTATGCAGGGACAGATCATCCCCATCAATCCCAGAAACCAGAAAGCTGGACACCAGCGCATCGAACGTAAGAATTAAATTTTAGAATAAGAGACTATGGCAAGTACACAACCTACATACCTGGGCAGAAGAAAAACCTCCGTTGCGCGACTGCGAATGAGTAGCGGCGAAGGTCAGATTATCGTTAATGGTAAGCCCATTGAGCAATACTTCACTGTTCCCAGAATGATGCAGCATGCCACAGAAGGCCTGAAACTGGCTGGAAAAGAAGGCTCCCTGGATCTGAAAATCAATGTCAGAGGCGGAGGCATTAGCTCTCAATCAGGAGCTGTTCGACTGGCTCTGGCCAGGGCTCTTCAAACCGAGAATCCCCAGGTAAGGGAACCTCTGAAGAAAGCGGGGTTGCTGACCAGAGATCCTCGCATGGTGGAACGTAAAAAGTACGGACTGAGAAAAGCCCGAAGAGGAACTCAGTTCTCCAAACGTTGATCTCAGATATGCAGGAGATCACTTTCAAAAGCCGCAGAAATCTGCGGCTTTTTTCATGCCTGCACCATGAGACTGATTCTCAAAAAAATTTTGACGAACCAGGTCCTGTCCTCTTTCTTGAAAGCATACTGCAATGGAACACTCCAACTGTCAGTCTCCGTTTTCTGATCATTCGGAAATGGCTGAGAAAGAGGTGAAATCCAGTTTAGAAGCAATGAGGTAATCATGACAATCTGGGAAATGGCAATCATAACTCTGGTAGTGTCCTCGGCGGGCACCTATCTAATTTTTCGAGCAATCAATCTCTTTCGTCTGGCTCGAAAGCCAGCCAGGAATTGTTCCTCTTCCTGCGGATGCAGCAATGACTCTCGCTGATCTGAATCCGGGTCAAACCGGTATCATCCATTCTCTGGACGATTCAGATCCCTTTCTATTTCGACTTGCTGAGCTGGGATTTGTTCCCGGGGAAACAGTCCAGGTATTGAAAAGGGCCCCTCTGGGCGATCCGCTGGAAGTTAGAGTTATGGATTCCTCCATGTGTATTCGCATGGAGCAAGCGCGTCGTATTCAAATGAACAGCTAATCCAGAGCAGAAATATAGATGTCAAAAACAACTACCGAGACCGTTCGAATAGCATTAGTAGGAAACCCGAATACAGGCAAGACAACTCTATTCAATGTTCTTTGCGGAGCCAGACAGAAGACGGGTAACTATCCCGGGGTAACAGTCGAGAAAAAGACCGGCCTGGTTCCACCTTCACAATACAATGATCATAGTTTTTCCGTCATTGACCTGCCCGGGCTTTATAGCCTGAGACCTGCCTCTCCCGATGAACGGGTATCTGCCAGAGTACTTCTGGACCGTCTGGAGGGACTGGAACGGCCCGGCCACATTGTATTTGTGGCCGATGCCACCAATCTGCAGAGAAATCTATATCTGTTCAGTCAAATCCGCGAGCTGGGTGTGCCTGTGCTGGTTGCACTAACCATGACGGATCTGCTTGAGAAATCCGGCCAGAAACTGAATGTTGATTCTCTGGAAAAAGAACTGGGATGCCCGGTGGTTCCTGTGGTGGCCGGAGATTCGGATTCAGTTCAGAAATTTCGTAAAAGGCTGGATGATTTCGTAAAGGAATCCCCATTACCGGTTCAGCATTTAAAGTATGAAGAACCTCTGGAATCAATTCTGGATAGCTTTCTGAGTCGTGCCAGACAACACCATGAATTGAGTCGGCAGGAAGCCATTCAGTTGCTATTCTTTCCCCGGGACGAGCGTCAATGGGAACCCAATGAAGCCGTTCTGGAGTTGTCCGAAGAAGCCTCGGAAGAGCTCAAAAAAGCAGATCAGCAAAGCCCATCCTTCCTAACTCGAAATCGATATTCCTGGTCTCGAAAAATATGCGATGCAACCATTGAACGGGTGGAAGCCGCGAAGCCCACTTTCCGGGATCGCATGGACCGATTCCTTACCGGCCGTTTTACAGGATTTACATCCTTTCTGGTTATAATGGCACTGGTATTTCAATCCATCTATGCCTGGGCCGGACCTCTTATGGATGGAATTGAGTGGATCTTTTCTGCACTGGGTGAATTGGCCGGATCCGGATTGGAAGGCTCCCCGGTGCTTCAGTCCTTACTTGTGGATGGCATTCTTGCAGGTGTTGGTTCTGTTCTGGTATTTCTGCCACAGATCATGATCCTATTCGCCTTTATTGCAGTTCTTGAGGACTCCGGCTACCTGGCACGAACCGCCTTTATGATGGATCGATTGCTTGGATGGACCGGTCTAAATGGTCGTTCCTTTATTCCTCTGCTGTCCAGTTTTGCATGCGCCATTCCTGGAGTCATGTCTGCCAGAGTCATCGGCGATGAAAGAGCCCGGAAGGCTACCATTCTGGTGGCTCCGCTTATGAGCTGCTCGGCCAGATTACCGGTTTATGTATTGTTTATAGGTGCATTCATAGAACCTACCTATGGTGCTCTGTGGGCCGGGGTAATGCTATTTGTAATGCATTTTCTGGGTCTTCTGGTTGCAATGCCCGTTGCATTTATTCTGAATCGAGGATTTCTAAAAACGCCTCCCTCCCCCTTTGTACTGGAAATGCCTCCCTATCGGCTTCCCATGATTAAAAACGTGGCCATTCGAGTCTACGAGGCCGCCAAGAAATTCACCGTAAGGGCCGGCACGGTGATTTTCGCATTGAGTATTGTGATATGGGCCTTAAGTTACTTTCCATCTAGCAACGAAAAGATGCAGAGCCTGGAACTGCAATTTGACCAGAAAATAGAAAATCTACAATCAGAGATAAATGCCGAATTGCCTGCCACAGAAATACACAACCCTGGATTGGATTCAGATTCCGATGAAACCAGCCTTGAAGAAACAGAGGCTCTTTCGCCGGTGGAAGAAATGGAAGCAAAGAAAGAACGGGCTCTGGCCGGTGCCAGACTGGAGGGTTCCTATCTGGGCCAGGCCGGCAAATGGATGCAGCCAGCTTTCGCTCCTCTAGGGTTTGACTGGAAACTGACTGTTGGTGTATTAAGTGCCTTTCCTGCCCGTGAAGTAATTGTATCTACCCTGGGTATCATCTATAATGCATCCGATGAAGAAGAAGGCCTGAAACTGAGTCTGAAGTCTGCAAAGGATGAACAGGGCAATACTATGTACGGTCCTCTTCATGCGATCACCATGATGGTATTCTTTGCGCTGTGTGCTCAATGTATGAGTACTCTGGTAGTTGTTCAAAAAGAACTGGGCTCCTGGAAATATGCAGTGTACACTTTCATCTATATGACGGCACTGGCCTATGTAGCTGCATGGATCGTATTTCAGGTTGGTTCTCTATTATAGTACTGAAGCTTTGCGCATTCGTTTAGAAGGATCCATTCCATCGGTGCGAAATTCTTTCTACCGGAGGGGCAGTCTGGACGTGGGCCCTGATTCCACGAAGGTATAACGGCGCGTCCCTTCAGCCGGCAATCTCGATGCGAGTCTGATCCACAACCGAAAGTCTATCTAAAAACCGTTGTAGCCTGAAAGATAGTTCCCTTGAATTGCCAGGCAGAATTGCACATCCCATTCAGTTCCCGGTTATATTACTTACCTGAGGGTGAAAAGCAGCCAGGGCAATCCTTGCCAGTTCCGGGAGGCATCAAATCAGTCAGGCGCCGGAGGTTCCGTAAATTGCTTCTCCTTCGCTTCTTGCAATTACAGCAGCTCCACAGGAATCGCTCCAAACATTTACAGCTGTGCGAAACATGTCCAGAATTCGATCCACAGTAATGATTAAACCCACCGCCTCAGCAGGAAGCCCCACTGCAGACAGAATAATTGTAATAGTTACCAGGCCGGCCATAGGAATTCCCGCGGCCCCCACAGAAGCAAGTAATGCAGTGAAAACTACAATTAGCTGCTCCGCAACACCGAGCTCAATACCATAGGCCTGTGCAATAAATAGAGTGGCCACGCATTCATACAGAGCCGTGCCATCCATATTTACCGTTGCACCCAGTGGTAATACGAAACTGGTAGTGCGATTGGAAATGCCTCCCTGTTTTTCGCAGCAATCCATGGTCAATGGCAACGTTGCACTGGAACTGGAAGTGGAAAAAGCCATCAGTAGAGCTGAGCCCATGGCTTTCAAATGCCTGAGAGGATTGAATCCACCGTAAAATCGTAATATGGCAAAGAGGCTGACAAAGGCATGGACGAATAGAGCAATGATTACCACCGCCATATAGGTGCCCACGCTCTGGATGGACTGCATTAGATTACCTTCCAGATACTTCTCAGAAACCACTCCGGCAACAATTCCAAGAATTCCAAGAGGAGCGAATCTTACAATCCAGTCGGTAATTCGCATCATCAGTTCAAAAGCTGACTGAAAAAAGCGAATCAAAGTGTCTCCATTTTCCTTTTCCATACGAAGGATGGCTGCCCCGGCCAAAAAGGCAAAGAAGATGATTCCAAGCATATCATCTTGCATTAATGCCTGGAATAGGTTTCTCGGAATAATCTCAAGCAAGGTCTGGCTCAATGGTTTCACTTCAATGGATGAGTCCAGAATTTCTGGAGGCTCCATACCATCCCCGGGACGAATTAGATTTACCAGAACCAGACCGGTAGTAATGGCCAGCAGACTGGTCAGACCATAATAGCCCAGGGTTTTCAGTCCAAGACGCCCCAGAACGCTCGTAGCTCCGGACGAGTGCTCACCTTTCTCGGAGTCCGCGCCCAGACTCTGTTTCAGACCTGCTACGCCGCTAATGATGGAACATAGAATCAGAGGTGCCACAATCATCCGCAGAGCTCGCAGGAATAGATCTCCGGCCCAGGTTATGTAGCCGGCTTCGCCAGGCAGAAGAAATCCGTACAGCCCGCCCAGGATCAGTGCAGCCAGGATTTGCCAGTGCAATGGGATGGATAGAATGGAACGAATGGCTTTAGTCATTAGTAATACCGAAGTGGGATCCTTGAGTCCAGAGCTGCCCGGTTACATGGCAGGGGACAAAATCCAGAATTTCGGTCGATTTAATGAGTTGCCGTGCAGCGCACCATATAATTTTGCTGCATTGTGAGTCGGATTGCTACAGATCTGCTCCGGATTTTTGCCGTGACCTGCATCGTGTTTAACCACGTGAGCTGGCCACTTTTTGTTTCTTCGGCCAGCGCCTCCGGTGGCATGCTGGCCCACATTTCAGCCATCTTCAATCAGCTGGGCAAACCTTCGGTACTATTCTTTCTATTTCTTTCCGGCCTGGCATTTTCGGGGAAGCGGGAACACCTGACCATTGCTGGATTCTACCGCAGCCGATTGCTGCGAATTCTACCTCCTTTCCTATTATTCTCTTTGATATTTTTTCTGGCATCCGGTGATTCCTTTGAACTTCTGTCCCCGGTTGGCTGGCTCTTTGCAGGTACGGCTCATTATCATCTGTACTTCGTTGCAGTTTTGCTGTATCTTTATTTGTGCTATCCGTTGCTACGTGAAATTCCCTACAAGCCTTCGTATCTGTTCACCCTCATTGGAGTGGGCATAGTTCTACATTTGATCAATTCCTTTCGCTACGATGCACCTCTGCCAATTTTTTTGGGGCACCGGCTGGCCGAACTGGGTGACCTGACCATGGAACAACCTGGAGGCGCAGACAATCGAGCCAGCGTGGTCTGGCTGGAGTATTTTGCTTTCGCTGTTCCATTTTTCATGGCTGGACTCTGGATGCCACAGATCGTTCAACGTCATTCCTTTCTCAAGCTCAGCTTTCAAAGCCGCAATTTAGATCCTGAAGGAAATGGCCTCTGGACTCGTCTGGGAAATCTAAAAGCAGGAAGCCTGTTTCAATTGATTCTACGAGGAGGCCTGGTTGTTGGCGGCTTTCTTCTGGTTTTCAATGATTTTGTTCTGGGTTACAAAGCGGGTCTGCATCCAGATCCGGCCGGCAGAGTGTGGAGAATTTCGGTGGCTTTGTATGCTGTAGCATTGATCGTATTTCTGCTGGCACTACCGCAGAAGTCATCCCCGGACTGGGTAAAGAAGCTGTCCAGGGCCAGTTTTCTTGTCTATCTGCTACATCCACTGTGGATTGAAGCCACTCGCTTTTTACATCCCTATTATCAAACCCAGGTGGTAATACCTCTATCCTGGCTAACAGCCCTGGCGCTTCATGAACTGGCACTGTCCTTTCCTGCCCTGGGATTTCTTCTCGGAGAAGGCGATCGACTGGGGATTTCCAGAGCTACAGAAAAGTCAGGGGTTTCTGACGAACCTTCGCGCAAATAGTGGTTTCGCTCTATGTAGATCTACTGAATCTACTGAACAAAGCAAAAATCTCACTGTCTGGAACAATTCTCGGCTG
This sequence comes from Leptospiraceae bacterium, assembly GCA_040217195.1. Lineage (GTDB taxonomy): Bacteria > Spirochaetota > Leptospiria > Leptospirales > Leptonemataceae > UBA3465. Next base: position 64,994 of record JAVJNR010000003.1, read on the forward strand.
TAACTCAACAGGGTTCCCGCTGGAAACTATGGAGTTCCGACGCTTCCATTATTCTCTGACGTTGACCGTCATAAATGGAACCGAAACCGTTTAGAAGCAATAGCTGTCCGGCTACTTTGCAATCACTCCTCCGCAGCCTTACGCCTGAAGGGCCGATTACTTTTTTCGTGAGCTTCGAGTAGCCGATTTCTTTTTAGAAGATCCGGTGGATTTCTTTCCGGCAGTATTCTTTTTGGAGGCCCGGCCGGATTTCCCGGTGGCAGTCTTCTTACTCTTTTTGCTCTTTTTACTGACTCCGGCCAGGCCCACTCGTTTCCGGGCATCTGTAGTATTGCCCCGGGCAATGGACATTTCCCATTCCCGTGTCTTCCAGATCTTGCTGGTAATTAACCTGGCACCCCGACGTACAGTCATGTAAGACCAGGCCCATTGCACCAGAACCATCATACGATTTCTAAAACCAATCAAGTAGTATATATGCACGATGAGCCATGCAATCCAGGCCAGAAAGCCGCTCATTTTTAATTTGCCCACTTCCAGAACTGCAGAGGCCCGACCGATGGTTGCCATGATTCCTTTGTCTTTATAGAAAAACGGCTTTCTGGTTTTGCCAGCAATGGTTCGTAGTATATTGGTAGCTGCCTGACGGCCCTGCTGAATGGCCACTGGAGCCAGACCGGGCAAAGGTTTTCCATCTCGTGTATGGGAAAAAGAAGCCTGATCGCCTACCACAAAGACTTCGGGAAACTTTTCCAGACTTAGATCGCTTTGAACAACTACCCGGCCGCCCCGATCTAGCTCAGCACCCAGGGTATAGTTGATTTCGGTGGGACGCACACCGGCAGCCCATAGAACGGTCTGCGCGCGAATTACCTCTTCGCCTACTACCACCCCATGCTCATCCACATCTGAAACCATACTGTTGGTCCAGATGGTAACTCCCAGTCTTTCCAGTTCCCGGCTTGCATGCTCGGACATTTCTTCGGAGAATTGATTTAGAATCCTGGAGGCACCTTCCACAAGTATGATCCTTGTTCTTCTAGGATCAATGTTCCTGAAATCTCTTTCCAGGGTATAGCGGCTAATCTCTCCCAGGGCCCCGGCCAGCTCTACTCCAGTGGGGCCTCCGCCAACAATTACGAATGTTAGTAATTCTTTTTGAACTGCAGGATTGGTTTCTCTCTCTGCCAGCTCATATGCAATGAGCATTCTTTTTCTTATTTCTGTGGCCTCTTCCAGAGATTTCAATCCGGGTGCATGGTCCTCCCATTGATCATTTCCGAAGTAGCTATGCGTGGCTCCTGCACAGGATATTAGATAATCATATTCCAGGTCACCGAAGTCGCAACGAACCTTACGATTCTTCAAATCCACTCCTGTAACCACTCCCAGAAGCACATCGATGTTATCGTAGCCGGAGAGAATGGACCGAATGGGTACAGCAATGTCAGCAGGACTGATGGCGGCCATGGCAACCTGATAGAGCAGAGGCTGGAACAGATGATGGTTCCTGCGGTCGATGAGTGTTACGGTAACCTCATCTTCCTTGGCCAGACGCTTGGCTGCATTAATACCTGCAAATCCGCCGCCAATGATTACTACATGTTTCGCTTTATCCATTACTCAGACTCCCTTCGCCGAACAAAAAACCAGACCATTCCGATGGCAAGCATTACAAGGCCCAGCACTGAGAATCCTACAATGCCACCGATGGAAAACATTACATTGATCTTATCATAGTACATTAAATCTGTCTGAAGGCCCGTTACTTCTCCGTCTTGATTGCGTTGCACCTGAACCAGCCACCCATCCATTCCGGCCTGCCCTCTTGCAAAGAATAGATCCGGGGCCAGAGGGATCAGATGGATGGAAGGCTCGGTTTCAAAGAATCCGGAAAATCGAACCTGGGTACCTTTTAACTCCAGCCGCGTATCGGCCAGAAAACGAAAGATATCAGCGGAGCCAGCCAGCAAATACCTGGGCCTGTAGTATCCTGTGAGTTCTTCCAGGGAGGCTGCAGTGACATTGTTCGGCAAGTAACCGGGTTGCATTTGTTCCAGAAAGGCGCCGCATTCAGGGTACAAATCTGGAATAATTCGATCTAAAATCCTTTGAAGGGTCATCTGCTGCCTGGCATTCAGGAATACCACAGCTCCTCGGCCATCTTCGGTGAATATTGCACCGGCTGCAAATCCCGGGTACTGAGTTAGAATACGATAGAATCCCGGGCCCTCCGGACCACAGAGTTTATGATAGTAAAGTCCTGGACTGCGTCCACCTGGCACAGAGGTACTCCATCTGCGATCCAGCATATGTCGGGCCACCGGTTGTCCTGCCCTGGCCTGCCTGGTCAATTCCTGAAGGAAAGATCCGTAATCCTCTGCAGTGGTAAGAAGATCCAGATAGGAGGTAAAAGCAACCCGGGGTAGATCAATGGGAGCCGGCGTTTTTCCCCTGGGCTCATAGCCTCGGGCCAGTGTTTTACCATCTTTATCATCAAAGAAGAATGTATCTTCCAGATTCATGGTTTTCAAAACATGTTGCCTTACAAGTTCATTGGAATTCAGTTCCCTGGAATGAAATAGCCATTCATACCCCTGGGGGGAGTAAATGTAATGACCTTCTGCCCCCAGGCTAGTTGTTACCGTTTCCGTTAAAAGTTCATTGCGAACCTCTTCGACCGGAGCTTCCACACCTGGAGAAAGTAATCCTTCATGTGTATTTCGCAACCCTGCAGTCATCAGGAAGAGTTCATCGGAGCTAACAGTTTCTCCGGAAGGTAATTGCACGGACTGATTCAGGGGCAATCCTCTGCTCTGAAGATCCTTCAGAAATGCAAATACAGAAAGCGGAGCCCTCAGAGCCCCCACAGCAAAGGCTGTACTATTTGTAAGCTTTTCGCCGGATTCGGAGGAAGCAAGACCAAAGCTTTCGGCATAGCTTCTACCCGGTCGAAATACATAGATCTGAACTCCCTGGATGTTTTGATCCTCCATAAGAGATGGAATGTAGGATTTCAAAGCGTCCGTAAGATCCCTGGCCTGAAGCGGGTTGGCTCCCAGAATCAGTGCTGCCAACATCAAGCCGATTACGCGGATAGTCTTTGCTGTTTTGCTCCGCTGGAATGGAAGAACTTTACAAACGTTCTGTAGTGATTTATGGAAATCGGACCTGCGCAAAGACCGGAGGAGCTGGACTGTTCCGTTCCGGGCAATCGTGGTGGGCCTCTCTCTGCTGCTGGTTGGCGATTTTTCAGGATCTGTGGACTGGCAAGGATCGTGGATCACGAGTCATTCTGGGATTCTCCCTCTGCGGGCAAAGAAAAATCAGAAAAATCCTCCGGCCGAGTGCTGGCATACTCAATCAATTCTGGAATCTTTTCAGACGGCACATTCTTCCAGTAAACGGTCCAGTAATCCAGTCGATGAAATCCATCGGCCAGCCTTTCGTACCATCGATGGATGGTATTGGTACGTCTGGACCTCCAGAACAAGGGACCGGGCCGGCAAAGAACGGATTCCCAGAGCTCCTGAGCCACACCCTCTCCTCGGGCCTGCAAACCTACAGCAAATTTAGAGAGATAACGCATACCCTGATGCTCCTCCAGAAGCACAGCGCCCCGATACCTGGAATCAATGTGAAATTCAATCATCCTGGAAAGGATGGATGGATCCTTCAATTCCCGGCCAAAGCTCTCCTGGAGCAAATTCATGAGTCTTTGACGATCTATGGAATCCATCGAAACAAGAAAAAGAATTTCGCTTCCCTCTCTTACAATGGTTCCGGCCCCTTTAACTGTGAATATCTCCTTTAACAGATCAAAAGGTGTGGTAACCGAAAGATGCACTCCTGAGTCCCGACTCAGGATACTTCGACACATAGACAATAAGGCCCGATCTTCCCATCTAGATTGAACCCCGGGATGACAATGAAACAATGGTTCTCCAGAATCGGATCGAATGGCTCCACTCAATCGCACAAAGTGGACCCTTCGAGTCCAGGAGGGCACCATCCGTGCAAGTGTTTCATCAAGATTTTTGGCACTGCGAAGAACAGAAATGCTTCTTCTTTCTTCACTGCTTTCAGAGTTACGCTGGTCCGAGTGCTCTGGCTTCAGTCTCAGATCCAGATCCTGAATATTAAAGGTGCGATCATCGGCGAAGTGATGGATCTGCTTTGAAGCCACCGGTTCGGTAAGCAATACAGAAGGAAAAAGTCCCAGACGGCTTAAGAAATACAGATGAGTTCGTAGAATTTCCGGCGCCTGGGCTACGCTTTCTGCATCTGGAACAATAAGAGCAAATAGTCCTGGAGCACCTTGCCTGAATTTCTTAAGATAAAAATCTATCTCTTCGCTTCGGCCAATACTCTGGAGAAAAAGACTGAATGCATCATCGAAAAACATTGTTTCTAATTACGCTGCCCTACAATTCAATAGACTGGTGCCAACATTATCGGTTCAAGAAATCCGGTCGAAAGAGTGAATCGGAAATCTCCAGTGTATCGTCGAAAGTATAAACTTCCAGACGAGTGATTGTTCCTGTTTCCAGGTCCAGAGCCTCCATACGCACCGGCCAGGCAGGTACAATGTCTTTCTTTTTTCCCAGGTGTAATACAGGTATATCGTAGCTTATCTCTATGGTCTTAAACAAAACTGTATTTCGATCATAGACATCCAGTCGCATAACTCGCAGACTTCCGGGCTCTTGAATCACAGAAATCCGGCCATAAGAAGACGGAAGCATGGGAATCAAAGAATAGTTAATTGCCTTTCCTCCACCTTCGATCTTCACCTCTCTGGCTGCAGTGGCCGGATGAAAGTTAGCCTCGAGACTGGAACCGGACAGATCTTTGAACGATAAACCCGAACGAATGATTGCATTATACTGGTCGGCGCCTCTCAATTGAAGTAAATCCCTTCGCCGGGCATCCCAGACCCAGATATCCTCACCCTGTCTCAAGTATAGAATTCGTAGAGTCACTCCACGCGCCGGAGACGTTAATTCCAGGAAGCGGCCTTTCTCCGAAACATGCATCTGAAAATCCTGCATGTTGGGCCGACCTTTTTCATCTATGATGGTAATTTTCCCGGAATAGACTCCAGGCGGATAATCAAGACTGGCATCCAGGGCAGTAACCAGCGACTGAACCGGTCTGTCTTTCCAGCTTTCGGCTGGCTCCTCTGCCTGGACAAGAGTAGCCCAAACCAGAACCAGAGTGAGGCAGCTAAATAGCTGGTTTTTTTTACTTTTCCATGGCATACGAATTTTTGGTGGACCCGCCAGAGGCAGATCCAGAACATTCCGGTATCTTACCTCAAGAATCGGAGGATATCTTTATGCAGGCAATACAACGAGCAAGAAATGTTGCTCTTTTACTAGCAGTAATGGCCGTCTCAACCGCATCGGCTGACCAATTACGTTTAAATGTCGGACTCTGGCCAGGCGAACTGGATCCAGAACTGGAAAGCCGGCTATTTCTGGACGACCTTGTAGAACCCACCAGCCGAATTGATCTGGCCTGGTCCAACAAGAATACCACCACTGTGTACCCTCTTGGACTGCAGTATTTCAAGCCCATGGGTTCCGGTCAACTGGTGCTCACCGCGAACTATATCCGGTATGCACCGGAATACTCTTTTAACGGAATCAGTACCGGCTCTGTTGCCCTGGTTTCCCTGGAAGATTTTTCCACTACAGACTGGGAACTGGAAGCCGGGTATGAAATCCCTCTGGTAGGAAATAAGCTTTTTCTAACTCCTAGATTGGGCTTTCGCTGGCACACTCAGGAATTCAATTACGATGAATTAACCATTGGTAGCCCATCTGCCATTAGCCTGGACAGTCCATTTTCAGGTAATGCACGAGGAAGCTATATTGCCCTGGGCGCTAAGTTCTATCTAATGCCTCAAGTTGCTCTGTACTTCGACCTGATGACAACGTCCATCTTCCCCAATTTTGGCGGTAGCATGGAGTTCGAACAGACTGTTCTACAGACCGACGGAGTCCTCCGATATGATCGCGCGGAATCCAGTTACCAGGTAGAATTCTCTCGCTATACACTGGGTATTCAGTACGATTTCAATAAAAATGCCTACATTCAGGTTGGTATTCGAGAGGAAGTTCAGAAAACCAGCTATCCTGGATACTTCAATCTGGCCATTCGCACCAATGCCAGCGGTGTAAATGCCACTGTAGATGAAATTATTTCAGATATTGTATTCTGGGACTTTCAGGATCAGAATCAAACCAAAGGTTTTGCTTTCGTGGCATTTAGCTACGGAATCGATATCTAATACTCATTTAGATCTAAATCGTAGCCATGAGCTGCGATACAGGGGCTGCCAGTTGGCAGCCCTTTTTTATGCCTATTGCCGGCTCGATCTGAATCCAAAACCTGGGCCAGTCTGAGCGAAATAAAGTTAGATCATGGGATAGATCAACCATCCGTGCTTTGTTCTGATGATGGAGGGGAAAGTTTGAGGGAATCCAGGTATTCCTGCCATTCATGGGGCAGATAATACTTCTTCTTACCATTACACTCTTTGCAACAGGCAACGATGTTGGACTTTTCTGAGGAACCTCCCCGGGACAGGGGAATAATATGATCCATGGTCAATTCATTGGATTTAAAGGACTGCCCACAGTAGTAGCACTTGCCGGATGACTTTTTCTTTTTCCACCAGGCGCTATCCCGGAGCTTCCGGGCTTTGAGTTTTTCGCGATCTATCCAGCCAGGGTCAGGAGCAAAGTATGGATCAAATTTTTCCGGTTCGGACCTCATCATGCGTTCTTCGATACCATCGTACCATATCTACGTAGGACAGAATACCCATTACCTTTCCCTCGTCAATCACGGGAAGGCTGCGAACTTTCTTTGCAATCATCAAGTTCAACGCTTCTCGCAGGTAAGCATCCGAAGTTACCGAAACCATCTCCTTTCCTTCGATGACCTGCTCAATCGTGACTTTAAGGTAATTTCTTTCAATATCCAGAGCTTCTTCATAGGATAGTCGAAGCAAATCGAACACTGTAATTGTGCCCAGGGGAGTGCCATCCCTCATGACGAGAACACCCAGAAATCCGTTTTCAAGACAGGTTCTGGCAGCGGCAGCAGCAGGATCCCTGGCATCGCAGGTAATCACTTCTCTGGTCATCACATCGTCTACTTTTGCTTCCAGCATCTTCTGCGTTCGGCGAAGTAGCTTTTCTTTCAGACCGTGGTCTTTGATTTCATCGATCATTGACATAGCATTCCTCCTCTGCTCCTGCGGTACCCATCCGAACATTCGCTTCGAATGGTTTCATATTCCGGGATCTAACCATCCAGAGTGAACTTGAAGATACCCCGATCCACCAGTTCACGGTTAATCCTGTGCTGAACCTTCATTCGCACAATTTCCGCTGCTTCTTCCAGAAATCGAATGCTTCTAGCATCCTTTTTGCCAAAGCCATGCAACGTAATTGGCTTGAGAAAACAGATCTTCCATTGCACCGGTAAAGGAATCAAATTAAGCGGAACCGGTATCTTGGCTCCAAAGTATTTCTCAGTCCAGTCCAGAGTACCCAGGTTCAAATGGGTTTCCTCGGCTCCCAGAATGGATACTGGAACAATAGTGGCGCCTGTCATAATAGCCAGAGAAATGAAGCCTGGATTAAATGGCTTCAATTGATACATTTCCACACTGGACTTGAAGTTTCCGGACTCAGCTTCGGGAAACAGGATTAATAGCTTACGTTTACGAAGAACTCGAATTGCAACCTTGAAATCCTGCGGAATATAGGCCAGTTTGGCACTGGCCATCTTTAGAAATCCATCTTTGTGCCAGTAGTTGTGGCTCATGGTCCTGGGCATTCGTTTGGCTTTCTTCAGAATCTCGTTTTGAAGAACCATTGCATCCCAGCCCAGAACTCCACTGTGGTTGGGAACAACGATGACCGGTCCGGTACGAGGTAGATTTTCCAGCCCCTCGGTTTGCAGATCCGTAAACTCCCGGATGGTATCCAGGAATCCATGTGTGATTCCGCGAAATAAGAAATAGTCCAGGTCTTTGCCCAGAAATTCCCGCCAATCGGGACTTTGAAAGAAACGCCTTTGTGCCATGGCTGGACTCGCTATTCTACTCAAGATCCCTGAAAGTCAAGCAAGGAAAAATATTCGATCTTCCTGACCGAGAAAAGAAAGACAGGCCCGAACCGCAAACCCCTGCTTATCCACCAGAATGGGTAGATTTTCCCTGATCGGTGGAGGCAAAGATTCCTTCTGGAATAGAGTCTTAGTTTTACCGGTATGGATTTTATTCTCCTTTTGAAATCTGTAAGCGGTTACATCCCTTGCAGCCTTCACTTCCAGTTCCGACCGGTCGTAGATTCTTTCCCTACCCAGCCACAGCACCCTGAGCCTCTCAGTTCTGGAGTGATAATCTGTAGCTTGGGCCGCTCCATCCTGGAGCTGATTTTCGATCATAGATACAGGCTCATTCCAGATTTCTCCCTGCAACGGATAAATCCATAAATCCGAGCCGGCCCACCATATCTCGCAGACCGGGTTTTGGACCCTGAGCCAATTTTCGCCTCTAATACCGGCCAGTCCTTCATGGATTTCATGAAGCATAGATCTAGATATCATATCCTGGCCCAGGTTCTTGAGCGCCAGCCTGATCAGTGTTGCCAGATCTGTTAATTCGAATCGTCCAAGTAATGTATTCGGTATACGGATAAATGGCTCCAGCTGAGAGCTCTTATTCCTGGGCTTCTTTTTTTTCGATTCAACAGTTCCCGGTGCACCATGATGCACGGACCACAGCGAAGCCGGGTTTAAACCCTGCTGTTTGAGCCCCGGGATAATTTCTGTCCGGATGAAATTTCGCTGAAACTGTGTGTCCAGATTCGTTTCGTCTGTTGCGAAAGGAATGGAGTGTTGTTCTAAAAGTTGCTCAATGTCCCATCGGTTCAATGGTAGTAGAGGTCGAATGACTTTCAGATATCCCAGGAAGCGTTTGCTCTTTCTCAAAGAAGACCAGATAGGAAGTTCGCTACTGGCTGGTAGAATATCCTTCAATTCCCTGCCAGAAGAGCGAATCCATCGCTGAAGGGCCGTTTCTGCAAAATCCACTCCATGATGACCGGTGCAGCATCCGCCGGATTGACTGAGTTTGCTGGCGCGAAAAAGATCTCTATAGCGAAGGAACCTTGCTGCAGCTTCCAGGTTCATTTTCATTCTTCGCGCAAAGCCGGCCACATCCTGGGCTTCCTGAAAAAAGCTCAAATCAAGCTGCCGGGCCGTCCGGGAAACCAGGTCTGCATCTTCATCTGCCTGCTGGCGCAGTCCATGATTGAAGTGAAACACAGACGGAGCAGGGAGACCCATTTGCCTGCACAGATCTGAAAGCAAATACAGGAGTAATTGCGAATCCGGCCCACCGGACGCGGCTACAACAAGACCATCCTTCATCTCCTGAATCAGCCAGGATTCCAGCGATTTCATAGATGAAGGGCTCCATTCGGTATTGCTCCGAACCTGCCTCAGATATTCATTATAGAGCCCTTCGCTCATTAAAACCAGAGTAAATCTACTTTCCTATCTGGCAAGGCGGCCAAGAATGGTATCGTGGCTTTTTTCCAGAAAATCGGTCGCATGCTGCAGGAGGATTTTTCCCCTCCCTTTGATGGCTTCTTTTTCCTGAAGCTGCTGCTATACCTGGCCTTCTTCACGTTTTGCCTCCGTCTATTTGGCGGTGGTAGCTGTATAGATCAGGCTCCGGAAGGCAGGATCATTCTGGGCCCCACCAATTCAATTCCTGCTGCATCATTGCAAAATGGCGTTGCTCTGGCCGATTTGGACTTCCCTGCTCTCCTGGAGAATTCCGGAGCTGGCCGCGGATGAAGTCCGGTTCTACTTTCTATTCCATTTTCCCGGCCCTGAAGGATTACGCCTGGGGTTCGGTGGATCCGGAAGGAGCTATTGCCGACCTGCTGCGAAAGAATACCGGTGGTGAAATCCCGCCGGGGCCCTATGCAGAACTCTGGTACGGGGACCACCCTTCCGGTGCCTCCCTTCTTCCCGATGGCTCGCCATTGCCCGAGCAAATCCAGAAGGAGCCGCAGCATATACTGGGACGCTTCGCAGCGGATGGTAAACTGCCTTTCCTGCTCAAAATTCTGGAGAGTCAGAGTCCTCTTTCGATACAGGCCCATCCGGACCGGGAGCTGGCCCGAACTTTACATGGAAAGGATCCGGATAATTACCCGGATGCAAATCATAAACCGGAAATAGCAATCTGCCTGCGACCTGGTTTTACTGCCATGGCCGGATTCAGGGATTTAAGCCAGATCCAGGAAAACATCAGAAGGCATCCGGAGTTAGAAGATGTGCTGCCGGGACTGCTGCAAAGCAATGGAAACGGAAGACAGGCTTTAAAGCAGGCTTTCGAACATCTGTACAGAATGCCTGCAGAGAAAATCGAAACCGTGGCCCGCAAACTGAATGAAAGGATCAAATCCGATGCCGGTCGTAATCCTTCTGATTCCTACTTTCTGAGATTCTGTCAGCTACATGGATTCCAGGATCCAGGATTGTTTTCTATTTTTCTGCTAAATCTGATGCAATTCCAGCCCGGCCAATCGCTCTTTATGGGAGCCCGGGAGCCCCATGCCTATTTGCAGGGAGCTATTATAGAATGCATGGCCTGTTCGGACAATGTTGTGCGAGGCGGATTGACTCCCAAGTTTGTGGATGTGGATACTCTGGTGGATATGCTTCATTACAGAATGGGGCCGCCAGATACCATCCACCCGATCCAGAAGGAAAATGCTCGGATTTACCGGCCACCTGTGGAGGATTTTCAGGTATGGACCGTGGAAGCCTCGGATCAGAGTCTGGCGCTCAGCGATGATCTTTTCCCGGCCATTGCACTATCTCTTTCGGGCACGGCCATCTTTCAAGCCAATGGTCAGGAATTTGAGCTATTACCCGGTCGAAGTGTGCTGCTGCCGGCCGGTCCCCTTTCCAGCGGAGTCAAATACTCCCTATCCTCTTCTCAGAAGGCCCAGGTGGTAATTGCAGGTCCCGGACAGCCAACAAATTTGTAGTACTTACGGGATTTTATCTTGACACACCATGTGACATAATCCAGTTACAGGGGACAGAAAGAGGCTGTGCAAAGGCTCCAGAACTCACTACCCTTTGCCAATAACGCCCCAAAGGAATGGTATGGCTCTGGCAGGAATTTATAGAACAGAAAAGAAGCCTGGTCCCATAGAGGCCCAGCGCCCGGCATTAAGCAAGGAAGAATTGGAATCCGTGCTGGATTGTCTGATTCAGGATCGTCTTGGATCGGGTTCCATATGCGAACGATTTGAGAAATCTTTTGCTCAAGTTGCATCCTACAAACATACCCTGGCCGTTAACTCATTAACCGCTGCCTATCACCTGGCATTTCTGGCTCTGGAAATTGGTCCGGACGATGAAGTATGGATGAGTGCGTTGTCCTCTATATCCGCCCTGGATGCATGTCGCTATGTTGGAGCCACACCCAGACTGCTGGATCCTGCACGAAGCTCCTTTCATGTTGAGCAGGACAGTATTGAAAAATTACTTGGCTCGGATCAAAAAGAGGCTCCGGTATCGGAAGATCCCGGCTTTCGCATAGACCAGGAAAAGAAGGACTTGAAGCGAGTCTATTTGCTGGATCATACCTATGGCAGTCGTAGTCCTCTGAATGTTGCCTGGCTGAAAGAACAGGGATTCCTGCTAGTCGAAGATTTCACTGGAATGCCCGGTGCCGATGCAGAAGGATCCTACACAGGTCAGACCGGAGATGTGGCCGTTTGCGGACTCTCCGAATATGACCTGGTGACCACCGGAAACGGTGCTATGGTTGTAACTTCTGAACCCAGAATCCAGAAGAAGATGCTTAGCTTGCGATACGGAAATAAAAGGGATCGTAAAGCTACTGCCTATGACTACCGTCTCGAGGATTTCCAGGCTGCCATGGGCTTAATTCAATTGAATCGATTGGGACTAACTCTTTCCCGTCGAAGAAAGATTGGAGAGAAGTATCTGCAAACCCTTCGCCAGACCAAACATGAAAGTTATTTCAAAGAAACTGGAGTGGATTGCTACCATATATTTCCGGTTGTTGTGGCTAAAACCCACGATGAAGTGGAACGTTACTACAATTCACTTCAGATTGGAATTACCCGAGTTCCGGAACCTCTTCATCATTTCCTGGATCTACCCAGACTGGAATTTCCCAACGCAGAACGAATCTACCAGAAAGCTATTTGCGTGCCAGTCTACCCGGCTCTAACAGCGAACAATGTTGAGAGAATTTCCAGTTCTTTGCGGGGTATGCTCTAGATTGAATTTCTCAAGATTCGGCATGAAACGTCCAGGCATCATTCTAATTGCTCTTGTGCTGGCCAGTTTTGCTGCCTATGCCGAACAACCATCCAGCAAAGACGGTCCGGAGATGCGCGAGTATGCAGCCCGGGCTGAAATCACTCTGGGCGATGACCGGGTGGTCTCTGGAAAAAGCAAATTCACAGCTCCTGAATCCTTTATTTTTCAACATAATCGGGAGGGTGTACAATACGAAAAGACCATCCATGCCCGGGATGTTCGAGCCCTTCATTTCCAGAAATGGGAACCTCAAAAAGTGGGCGAAAACAAACAGGGTGATGTATATCGATTCCAGGTAACCTCCTTTCGCATAGAACTCAAGGATGGGTACACATTGCAGGTGAATAATGGATTACCCAACTTCTGGGAGAGCTTCTATGTGGAAAATGACAATGGCCGGGTCAGATTCTTCACCTACTGGATGGATCTATATAAAAAAGAAGATGGAAGCTGGTACACCGGAATGGAAGGTCCGCCCAGCGGAGTCAGATCCTTTCCACATAAAGATGTGATTCGAAAGATCGAATTTCACGTTGATTGATTTTTTCCCTCCAGAATCCAGTTTATTGTACTTGTAAAACCCTGGAACTTGCCGTCCAAATAATGGAGCACCGGCAGAATCCTAACTTCTACAGCTTTCTACGGCCCGGAGCCATATCCATCCCGAGGAACTACAATGGATTTTCAATTATCTGAATGGATTCAGAGATTCGCAATTGTCTATGGCATTCTAACAATTCGATATACAATCATTGCCGGACTGGCCTTTTTAATTATCTGGAAATTACTGTCCGGACGGCTGGCCCACCGATATATCCAGCCAGACCGAAAACCTGACCGGGCCAATATCTGGCATGAAATCAAATATTCATTCCTGACATTCATTGTATTTGGGCTGGTTGGCATCTTCATGTTCGAAGCCAGTCGAAATGGCTGGACCAGGATCTATCGTGACATTGGCGATTACGGCTGGGCCTATTTCCTATTTTCCATACTGGGTACAATCATCCTGCACGATGCCTACTTCTACTGGACCCATCGATTCATGCACTGGAAGAGGATCTTCAAACATGTGCATCTGGTGCATCATCGATCCACCAACCCTACTCCCTGGGCAGCCTTTAGCTTTCATCCGCTGGAAGCAGTCATTGAGGCGGGCATTGTACCTCTGGTGGCCTTTCTTTATCCCGTACACCCTCTTGCATTGATGCTCTTTCTGCTTTACATGACCTTTTTAAACGTTCTGGGACACCTGGGATATGAACTATTCCCCTCTGGATTCACCAGAAGAAAGCTAACCTTCTGGCACAACACCTCCACGCATCATAATATGCATCATAAGTATTTCAGCTGTAACTACGGTCTTTACTTCAACTGGTGGGATCGCTGGATGAATACAAACCATATTCAATACGATGAACAATTTGAAGCCCGAGCTGGAGCTTCCGCTGCGACGTTACCGGTCAAACTGGAACCGGACATTACAGATGCTGGCCGGAGCGATCCTGAAACTCTTGCATCTTGAAATTGGGATTTCATTCGCTCATCGGATTTCGCCTGATTGTAGATGCGCGGCCCAAATACAGTATAGTTCCATTTGTGCAGAAAGCCCTGCTGATTCAGACCTGTAAAAGGGGTGGATTTCGTCTGGCCTTACCAAAGGAGCCGCTGCGAATAAATTCCATGATTTGTGGGCTTAATCGGTGAAAGTTTGCATAAATGGAATCGTGATGATACGGCACGTAGATATGATCCTGAATCGATGTTTGCATGGACTCAGGCTGCCAGTGAATCGGTCCCATACGTCTGCACTGGCCGGCAAAGACTTTTAGAATCAAAGTACGCTTCTGCTCGATAACCAGTCCCGGCTTTATAGCTCCGTGAAGATCTTTTGATAGATCTGGATAGCTTTCCTTTGCCAGCTGAAATACAAAGTCTCCCAGAAGTAGCCTTGCGATGAATGGAATTCGTGTAGTAACAATGGCCGGAGCTCTTTCCTGATATGGGCTTCTGTCCAGAATCACACTAGATGGTTTCAAATTCGAGGACCGCAACCATCTGCGAAGCACATAGGCGCCGGCGATAAAACAGAAAACATGTAATCGCTGATATTTGAAAAGTTCATTTCTGGCATAGTAGTCTTGCAGGAATTTCACTGAATCATCGAGGCCAGATTTCTGTATGTAGTCCGGAACAAATAGATCCACCTCTGCAGTATGAAAAAAATGCTGCATGGCCTTGCGACCGGAAGGACCATAACCGATGCCAGGTAGCACGAGCAGCGCATCAGAGTTATTATTTCTTAACTCCAGTGACTTTGCAGGAAAAAGACCCATTTTTATATTGACCCATCCTTCATCTAAAGCAAAGTAAAGTGGTGGCAAGCATTTATCAGTTAAAGTCTCGTTTTCAAGATATACTTCGTCCGCTCTGCAGATTTCTGGCTCGCATAGGAATTACGGCCAACCAGATTACCGTTCTGGCATTGTTGCTTTCTCTTTTCTTTGGCGCCTACATGGCCTTTCGCTTTCTGTATTATCCAGAGCATAAATGGTTTCTGCTTGGCTTACCTGCACTGCTATTTATCAGAATGGCCCTTAATGCAATCGATGGAATGCTTGCCAGAGAGCATAACATGAAAAGCCATCTGGGAGCCTTCCTGAATGAACTGGGAGATGTACTTTCCGATGCTTTCCTGTATTTACCATTTGCGATCTACGGAATCCAGAATGGAATCCCGGAGCCATTCATTGTTCTAAGCGTCGTTGCCTTTGTTAAGTTTGCCATCATCACAGAATTCATGGGCGTTCTATCTCAGGCCACGGGAGCCAGCCGTCGCTACGATGGGCCGATGGGAAAATCCGATAGAGCTTTCTGGTGCAGTGTTCTGGCAATTTATCTGGCATTCGGCGGCCCGGATAGGCCATATATTGAAATTTTCTTTGCACTTCTTGCAGCCCTGGCCCTTCTAACGGTTGTGGTTCGAGCCCGGAAGGCGTTGAAAGAATGAAATGGACATTTAACACTCTAACCCCAAACGTTCTGTATACCTTTGGAGGCATCCTGGCCGGACTGATTCTGGCCTCGATTATTGCATTTGCGCTTACTCGAATAAAGAAGGAAAGCGACTTCACTGAGCTGAACCTTCGCATTCGCACCTGGTGGCTTCTGGTGGGCCTTATTGCAGCAGTATTACTGAGCACCGTTGAACTGAGTATTCTATTTTTCGCTTTGATAAGCGTGCTGGCCTTGTATGAGTTCCTTTCGCTCATAGAGCTGCGAAAGCCCGACAGAAAAATTCTCTGGGTACCATTTCTGGTAATTCCCATTCAGTATTTCTGGATCTACGAGCAATGGTATGGAATGTTCATAGTTTTTATACCGGTCTATGCATTCCTTTTCTTTCCTCTGGCCATGGTTAGCATTGGGGAGACCAGCGGATTCTTGAAAGCAGTGGGCACATTACAGTGGGGACTGATGACCTGTGTATTTTCCATCAGCCATGGAGCCTATTTGATGGTATTGCCCCAGGAAACGAATCCTGCAGGCGGTGGCCCCGGACTGGTGCTATTTCTGTTGCTTTTGACCCAGTCCAATGATGTGGCCCAGTATATCTGGGGAAAGCTACTCGGTCGTCATCCCATAACTCCAAAGGTAAGTCCCAAAAAGACCGTCGAAGGATTTATAGGTGGTCTGTTTACTACAACAGTACTCTCCTATTTCCTGGCACCCTGGCTCACCCCACTGGATCTATACCAATCCCTGGGAGCTGGACTTTTAATTGGCTTTTCCGGTTTTGTAGGAGATGTCACTCTTTCTGCAGTAAAAAGAGATATCAAAGTCAAAGATAGTGGCTCTATGCTACCCGGCCATGGAGGAATCCTGGACCGGATTGATTCTCTTACCTTTACGGCCCCGCTGTTCTTCCATTTCATCTACTACTTTTGCTATTAGATGCCTGGCATACAGATGCGAATACAGAGCAAACAATTGAAAGCCGAGATTGAATCGGAATCGCAGACAACCTGGAAAAGATATGCCCGTGTTCGCAAGAATCTATGCGATCTCTGGGGATCGCAACATTTGTAAAACAGATCCAGCTTGACTGGAAACAAGCCAGGGACAAAGCCAAATACGTTTTGAGTAATCTAAGGCCGCCTAAATTCACCGGGAAGTATTAACTGAAGAAATCCTTAACCACAGTCACTACTTCAGCCAGCTCTTCTTCTTTCATGTAAGGAAATAAGGGTAGATTCAAAACGCTCTTACAAAGCCTCTCCGCAGTTTCGCCCCCTACTCTGGCTTTTAAGAAACCTGGCGATGCTTCCTGTGCAGACATTGGGCCTGGATATACGATACCAAAGCCAATTCCTTTTTCCTTCAGTAGAGCTTCCAGAGTGGGTCTTTTTTCTTGATCTACGATCAGAACATTGAGGTAGCCATTCTCTACATACCCGGAAGGGGCTTCCACCACTCGAATGGGTAGATTGGCCAATTCTTTGCGATAATATTCGGCCGATTTTCTTCGACTTTCCAGCCTGGCCTTCAAATGCGGATGGCTTACGTTCAGATAGGCCGCCTGCAAAGAGTCCATACGCGAGTTCCAGCCCACCAGTCCATAGGAGTAATGGGTGGTTCTTCCGTGGTTTTCCAGACTGCGGACTCGATGGGCCAGTTCATCATCGGAAGTTAGAACTGCTCCTGCATCTCCTGCAGCACCAAAAACCTTCGCAGGATAAAAGCTAATGGTGGATAGCTGTGCCCCCTGGTAGATGGACTCACCATTATAAGTTACTCCGTAGGATTGAGCTCCATCCTCAATAAGTGCAATTCCCTTTTCTCGGGCAAAGTTACGAAAATCCTGGATTCTGCCAGAGCCCCAGCCGTACAGATGCACCAGAATGGCAGCCCTGGGTTTATGCTCTTCGCAGGCCTTGCAGAATAGATCAAAGTCAAGCTGAAGATCTTCAGCAGACACATCTACCGTGATTGGATCACCGCCGACGTTCACTACTGCTTCAAAGGTAGCCCAGAAAGTGAGGTCCGGCAAAAGGACCGAATCTCCCCGACCCACACCAGCAGCTCGAAGAGCCAGCTGCAATGCATCGGTGCCATTGCCACAACCAATAGCATGCGAAACACCACATTCCTGTTTTAGAGTAGCTTCCAGGCTTTCGATCTCCGGACCTCCCATGAAGCGAGTATTCACTGAGAGATCAGCCACTTTCGCATTCCAGGTATCCTGAAAACCATCTTCAAATCGTTTTAGTTCTATAAAAGGTACAGACATGTACGCCGCCGCAGGTTAGTTAGAAAGGTCAGACTCGGTTGCTTCCAGAGCCTCTTCCAGAGTCGGGTAGAGCTTCAGTTCGGGGGGTAAATCCATCAAGCCAAAAACCTTTCGGAGAAAATTATGAAGTCCACCAATAACAAGTCGCCCGCCATTCTCGCGGGCCCGGTAATGAATCGAAAACAGGATGGCAACCCCGGTGGAATTGATATAGTCCAACTCGGAAAGATCAAAGATCATTATCTGGCTTGAGTTAGCCAGGAGCTTGTAGAACTTACGATTAAACTCCTGGGAATTGGAATTGGTAATACGTCCTTCAAGTTTCACCACGCGAATGGAAGATGAATTCAATTCTTTCTCTTCCACCCGTACTTTGAGTTCCGGGAACTCAAGCTCCATACTGGACTCCTGTATCATTTGACTGATTGGACGAAGAAATCATGGCGAATTACTCCCGAGGGTAAAAAAACCTGCCAATTCCAGGCAGAATATGCCATGCCGTAAGTCATAGGGTTTAGTCCAACACGGCATCGGTATGTACCTCGAACCACAGTTTTTCTGGTAACGGCTTCAGGGGGAAAGAAAAATTTGCATTACCCTTAAAAACGGACTTCAGGTATCCTCGGTCGCCGGAGATGGGTCCTTCATATTCCAGGTATTTTCGGCGATGATCTGCTTTGCGATGAACCGGCCATCCCAGGGCTCGAGCTTTTACATCCGCTGATAGTTCAAACCTGAAACTTTCTAATCCAGAAACCTTAGTCTGCAGTGCCTTCAAATCCTGCTCGCTTATTTCGTATGTGGGAAGACTCTGTTCACCGGTATCCAGAAAAAGATCCCCATGGGCCCCCGAACCAATTAGATGGTGCGCTAGATGGAAGCGCAGCACATTCATCAGCCCTGTCCTGGCTCCTCCAGGCGAAGAGCCACTGTAGGCGCTCGAACCATTTCCATCTCGTTAATGATCTTAAGTGCGCCAGACAATGCGCTTTCCCGGGCCTCATGAGTTACGATGACTACATCCACAGGCTCCGGGCCTTCTTCCTGATGCATTGTAGCAATACTGATTTCATGGTCCGCCAGAACCCTGGAAATGCCAGCCAGTACTCCGGCCCGGTCCAGTGTTCTAAATCGAAGATAGAATCGATAGATTGCATCTTTTGCACATTCAAGGGTCCCTGTCCCGGACATCCAGATTTCCGGATCGCTATTCGGATTCCGGGCAATGGCAGCAATGTCTCCCAGAACGGCACTGGCAGTGGGAAGTGCTCCGGCGCCTCGTCCAACAATCATGGTGGGTCCCGAATAGGAATCATCCATAAACAATGCATTGTTTTCCTCTTCAACGGAGGAGAGCAGATGTTCCCTTGAAATTAGAGCTGGATGCACTCGCAGATGGTATCCATCGGATTTCTTTTTGGCCACAGCCAGCAGGCGTATAACCTTGCCCATTCGCATGGCCATTGCATGATCTAGAGGACTGAGTTCTGTAATTCCTTCTACCCGGATATCCGATTCCTGAACCAGATGGTCGAAAGATAGAGTTGAAAGAATAGCCAGCTTCTGAGCAGCATCCCGGCCACTGACATCGAATGCAGGATCTGCCTCTGCGAATCCTTTTTCCTGAGCGATTTTAAGCGCATCTTCGTAGGCCATGTCCTCTTTTTGCATTCTGGTGATTATAAAATTGCAGGTGCCGTTGAGGATTCCAAACATTTCCCGGATTTCGCTACCGACCCATACCCGGCGAAGATTTCGGATAACAGGAAGTGCTCCGGCAACAGCCGCTTCAAAACCCACTTCCTTTCGGGCTTTCTGAGCCTGTTCGAATATTTCTTTTCCATGGTTGGCCAGCAATGCCTTGTTGGCCGTGACTACATGTTTTCCATTTTCGAGAGCCTTTAGCACCCATTGCCGGGCAGGATCCAGGCCACCGATCAGTTCTACTACTACATCCACATCCGGCCTGGACATTACAGCCAGGGCATCGTCGCTTACATCAAAATCCCGATTCTTTAAGAATGGTTTTCTGGCATGAGAACGATCTGCAACAGCGACTATTCTAATTTTCTTTCCGATTCGCTCGGAGAGGTTTCTGGCTCTACCTTCAATTAGCTCAATCAGGCCCTGACCAACGGTACCGGCACCCAGAAGAGCTATGCGAAGCTCATTCATGATTTGCCCTCATCGCCTCGTCTAAAGAAATTCAGTCCTCTGGATTCATTGCTCGAATCTGACTGCATCTTTTCCAGAGCCTGTTCATCCACCTGGAATGCTGCTTCCGATCTTCTTCTCTTGCCTCTTTGTGGCATTTCTCGAAGTAATTCTTCCAATCGCTTCTGAGCCAGACGGTCATTTCTAACCTGATTCACCACTGATTTCGGATAGGACTCGGGATAATTATGAATATTCAAGAGCTCGATGTCATCCAGCGGTATGGATTCTTGTTTCTTACGCGCCATAGATCTCTGGGAAAACGCCTGGAGGGCATGACTCAGTCAAGTCAATTCACCTGGTTTTTCTTGACACATCAGGCTGAGCGGGCCTTTCAAGAGTCTGTGAACCCATTTAATGCCCTGGAGCGCTCCATAAAACGATTCTATGCTCCGGCACCCAGCACAACTCCCCTTTCCTCTGCTGAAGTTGAGAAAAAGTACCCCTGGATGAGATGGCAAATCCTGGAATCTACATTCCTGGGATACGCTACATTTTACCTGGTTCGAAATAACCTGGCTCCGGCCCAGGCAGCCTTCGGCGAAGCCATGGGCTATGATAAGACGATGCTGGGCACAATAATTACAGCCACTGCAATCTCCTATGGCATGGGTAAATTCATAATGGGAGGAATGTCAGACAGAAGCAATCCCCGGGTCTTTATGGCCACTGGTCTGATCCTTAGCGCTATATGTAATTTTCTCTTTGGAATGGCTCAGGACTATCAGGCACATTTATTTCTCTGGTCATTGAATGGATTCTTTCAGGGGATGGGCTGGGGGCCCTGTGGAAGAAGCCTGGGACACTGGTACGCATTGCGAGAAAGGGGAACCATTTTCGGAGTATGGAACATTGCTCATAATGTGGGTGGTGCTGTCATTGGTGCATTGTCCGGCTATCTGGCCAAGAACTACGGATGGGAAAATGCATTCATAGTACCAGGGATCATTGCTTTGATCGGAGCTGCCTATTTGATCTGGCGATTAAGAGATACTCCGCAGTCAGTGGGATTACCACCGGTAGAAAATTATATCAATCAACATCCGGATCGAGCGCTGGATTTTTCGGGTAAGCAGTACCCCGCTTCTGGCTCAAAGGAAATAGGTTCTGAGATTCTACATCATCCTGAAGTGGATGATCCGGAACGGGAATTGAGTACAAAGGAATTATTCTTCAACTACATACTCAGTAATCCAGCGCTCTGGATTTTCGCATTTTGTAACTTCTTCGTTTACATTGGTCGCTACAGTCTTCTGGACTGGGGGCCCACATACCTGGCTGAAGAAAAAGGGGCTACACTGTTGCAAGGTGGAAATAGCAATACCATATTTGAAATAGCCGGCATTTTTTCCACGTTACTGGTAGGCTGGCTTTCCGACCGACTGGGCGGACGACGAGGAATGGTATCATTGCTCTGCCTGATTCCCATACTGGGCTCTGTCATTGCCATCTGGATGATTCCGCCCGGTCATCTTTACCTTGATCTATTCTTCTTTGGAGTGATTGGATTTTTTATCTATCCTCCGGTTATGCTACTGGGCGTGGCAGGCCTGGACTTTACGTCTAAAAAAGCTGTGGGAGCCGCGGCCGGATTCATCGGTCTGTTCGGATATGCCGGTCGCGCAGTACAGGGCACAGGCCTGGGATGGATTGCAGAAAACTACGGTTGGAACGCCTCCCTTTCAGCGATTGCAATATGTATGGTCCTGGCCATTATTCTACTTTCCTTTACCTGGAAATTGCGTCCTCAGAGCTGATTCGATCTAGAATGTTTAATGCAGAACATAGAAAGTTAAGACAGCCGGGCACAGCCGTGGCACCTGGAGAAGAAGAACTTACTTCGGTGTACCTGGCTGGCCCGGATGAATCCATTGAAGCGGAAATCTGTCCTGAGGTTGGATGCACATGTTTTTCGCTTCGAATTAAGGGAGAGGAGCTTTTACATTTTCCCTTTAATCTCAATCATTATAGAGCCAGCAAGGACCTGGCAGGAATTCCAGTATTATACCCCTGGGCCAATCGACTGGAAAAGGACTTAATCCCCTTTCGCGGAAAGGAGTTCCCGCTGAGTGGCGAAAGCATCTATCGAGATGGAAATGGTTTACCAATCCATGGACTTATCCTGAAATCCAGTTCCTGGACTTTGAAAGATCTGAATGCATCCCGAGATTTCGCAAGAGCTCTGTTTGAGTTTGACATTGAGTCAGATGCAGTGATGCGAAACAACTTTCCATTCGCACAGGCTATCCTGCTAACCTTTGAGCTCCAGGAAAACACTCTTAGAATTTTGCTGGAAGTGGAGAATCGAGATAGAAGCCCTTTTCCCGTAACTCCAGGATTTCATCCCTACTTTTCCCTGGGAAAATATGAACGAAATAACGTAAGACTTTCCATACCAGCGCGCAACTCTATGGGCCTGGATAGTCAATATCTTCCGGATGGTTCCAGTCTATCTGTCACCGAGAAATGGCCGGATCATGCAAATCTAATACTGGGAAGCCATAAATTCGACACAGTATTTACGGACCTGGAGGGTGAGGACCCGGTTTTCAAACTGATTCGGCCGGACCTCAGCATAAATCTGCACTGTGGCAAAGATTTTCCTGTGGGGATCGTATATAGTCCTCCTGCGGAGAGATTCGTATGTCTGGAGCCAATGACTGCGCCCACCAATGCCATGTTCATGCATAGCAGAGGGCAATGGGAAATACCGATTCTGGAACCAGGTCAGAAGCAAATGTTTGAGCACTGGATTGAAATCGGCCCAGGACATTCTAAGTGATATTCCGGTAATCCTGAATAATCAGGCGCGCATCTTTAGAAGCTAGCATGGAGTTATACAACAAACGTTCGTATAGCAGCCGGGCAAAACATTCCTGTGTTCGCATGATGCAAAATGGCGCTGGAAGTCAGCGCCTGTGCGACTAAATCAGATCGACTAAATCAGATCGTTTCAATCAGAACGGTCAATTCGCCAGGAAATCCACTGTAGTCCGGGAAAGGGATCCCAGCTCAAATCCGTCCAGAGGATACTGAATTCTATTATGAGCCGCCGTCCGGGCCGCCCCCGCCACAACGATTAAAGGCAGAAAGTGCTCTTGCGATGGATGATTGATTTGTGCATGTGGAGCAGTCCTTCTATAATTCAGCAACGCTTCATCGTCGCCGTCTTCCAGGGCTTTTTTAATGAAATCCTGGAATTGCTGCATCGGAGCCGGCACCTCCATTCCACCGGAGAAATCTATAGCCCCCAGGTTATGCGTTAATCCTCCGCTTCCTATTAACCAGACTCCTTTTCTGCTGCCCATCCAATTGGCAATATGCTGGCCCAGGGCAAATAGCTCTGCCGGTGTATAGGAGGGCAAACTGATCTGTAGAATGGGTACATTTGCCTCGGGAAAAAGCCAGTACATAGGAGTCCAGACCCCATGATCCCATCCGCGTTCTTCCTGGTGCACAGTAAGTCCCTGTTTCTGAAGATACTGCTGCAAAGAACTTCGATCTTCTGGTGCTCCAGGCGCAGGATACTGAATCTTATAAAGCTCTTCAGGAAATCCGTAGAAGTCATAAATCAAATCCAGACTTTCTGCAGTTCCCAGTATCAATTCCCTGCTTTCCCAGTGAGCTGAAACTAGAATTATCAGTTCCGGCCCAGTCTGATCATGCGAACTCCAGAGCTGCTTTCGCCATTTCAGGTATTGCTCACCGCGATCACTGTCCATGACCATGGTTGGCGCTCCATGACTAATAAAAGAAAAACCGTTCATCTTACTATTTGTGTGCTCAGAGCTCAAAGAGTTACTCAAATTCCGGGTCATGGCAAATGGAAAGTAAATAAGATATGGGTCTTTTTTGCCCCTGCTGAGGCCCACCTGATGCAAATATCTTGATCTTCTCTTACGTCAATCCAGGATCATCCCCGTTGCAAGATAGAGAATTCACCTTTCGAGCAGTCTTTCTGGGTCTGATTCTATCGGTGGTCCTGGGGGCCGCCAATACATACCTGGGGCTTTATGCAGGGCTTACCGTATCGGCTTCCATCCCGGCCGCTGTTATATCCATGTTTATACTGCGAAAGGTGCTTCGTTCCGGAAGCATTCTTGAGAACAACATTGTGCAATCCATGGCTTCTGCCGGAGAATCCCTGGCGGCAGGGGTAATCTTTACAATACCGGCTCTTATTATTTCCCGAAACTGGCATGATTTTGCGTTCTGGCCCACAACTCTGGTGGCATTTTCAGGAGGGATGCTGGGTATTCTGTTTTTGATCCCATTTCGCAAGCCGTTCATTTCCACAGACCAACAAAGACCGGAGCTTAAACAGGATCTGATCTATCCGGAAGGCGAAGCCTGCGCTCTGGTTCTAAAAACCGGAGATCAGTCCGGTCAGGCTACGTCCATTTTCTCAGGAATGACAGTTGGAATCCTATTCAAATTCATTACTTCCTTACTTGTTAAATCCAGCGCCTACTTCGTATTGCCTTTGAGCGGATCCGGTCGCCGGGTTGGATATATGGGTCTGGACTTTTCTGTAGCTCTTGCTGGCGTGGGCTTCATTGTTGGTCTTCGCATTGCAGCCATGGTATTTGCAGGGGGACTGATTACCTGGATGTTCATTTTGCCGCTTTTTGGACCGATAAATCCGGCTACATCTCTGGAACCACAGGTATTCAGCTTCTGGTCGGCCCATGGCAGATTCGCAGGGGTGGGAGCTATGCTCATTGGCACCGTAGAATCTTTGCTACTTGCATCCTCCGTATTGCGAACCTTTTCTTTGAATTCCCTAAAGGATAAATTGAAATCCTTATTCGATGGCTCCAGTCCGGCTGCAGAGGCTAAGACGGTTGCTCCAATGTCGGAAACGGAAAGAGATCTACCTCCCTGGCTGGTTGCAGGCCTTATTCTGTTCACATCCATCGTGGCTGGCTCTCTAATAGTAAACATGAATGGTTGGCTGGCTCTTCCGCTCATTTTCTGGATCTTAATTCTATCATTTCCTGTGGTGGCCGTGGCGGCTTACCTGGTGGGCCTCGTGGGCTCCTCGAATTCACCTGTTTCTGGAATAACGCTTACAGTATTGCTACTCACCGGCATTTTGCTTCTACCATTCCTGGATGGAAAAGAAGGAGTACTGGCCATGCTTCTGGTTGCGGGAATGATTTGCTGTGCAGCTGCCACCTCGGGCGACATAGCCCAGGATTTGCGCACCGGTTCATTGGTAGGAGCCCGGCCCTACAGGCAGCAACTGGCAGAAATTCTAGGAGTAGCGGTTAGCGCTCCTTTCTTTGCTCTGGTTTTGCAGCTACTGCATGAAACCTATGGTATTGGAGACCAGGGGCTACTCAAAGCGCCCCAGGCCACTCTGTTTGCCTCTCTGGCAGAGAGCATGTTCTCTGATGCTCCCTTGCCTGTATTCATGATCTCTGTGGGAGCACTGCTTGGAGCTCTGCTTTTTTTCTGGAATCGCTATGGACTTTACCGAATACCCATCATGCCCGTGGCCGTAGGTATGTACCTACCTCTAAGTGTTTCCAGTCCGTTACTACTTGGAGGTATTCTATTCTATGCCCATCGACGATGGAGTTCCGGATCCAGAACCGAGGATTCAATTTCGCAAAGCAAGTCAGAGGCCACGGCAGCTCTGGATTCAATTGTTGCAAGTCCCCTGGAGTCAGAAAACAACGAGAATTCAGACCTGAACCGGGCCAAAGCCGGGTCCGATTCGCCTGCATCCGAAACAGAAGGCGGATGGAAATCTACCTTGAATCGATGGGTGGGAGATCCGTTGCTTTACAGTTCCGGCCTAATAGCTGGTGAAGCCCTGGGCGGAATTATGCTGGCTCTGTGGATTCTGTATGCCGGGGGGAGCACCGGAGGAAGTTCTTATTTCATTGGCCTGGTCATATTTTTAATTGTGTTGTTGCCAATGTCTCCGGTCCTATCAAGATTCACCCGACGGTCCTAGTACCTTTACTCCCGTTCCAGGGAGCCGACTGCACGCAAAAATTTTATGAAACGAGATCTGAGAGGCATCTTCTATATTCCATTGATTTACTTCATCCTGGGAAGCCTCTGGATTCTTGTGTCCGACAAGATCGCATTGTCGGAAGTTACGGATCCAGTAGCTATGAATCAGCTTCAGACTTTAAAAGGTCTGGCCTATGTAACCGCTTCATCACTGCTACTGTTTGCTCTGGTATACTTCTATACCAGGAACCTGGATGCGAACCGAATGCGATTGCAGGATTCCAGAAACAAGCTCCGGAATATTATTGAAAGTCTTCCCAGTGGAATTGCAGAAACAGATGCTGCGGGTCGCGTGGAGTATGTATCCGATCGATTTGCGGCCATTGCAGGACTGGAAAAAAAGAGAATCCTGAACCAGTATATTCAGGATTTCTTTCCCGAGGTTTCGCAGATCATCGATGCTGATTTCTCTGCACCCGGAACTCCGGAAGTGCTTTCTCTGTGGCAATCCTCCGGAATGAGTCCGGACCAGAAAGCATTTCGCATTAGATGTTTTCTGAGGTCTGCAGGGGAGTCCAAAGAGACTGTGTCCGGTCGTCGATTCGAGTTAACCGACATTACCCGATCCTATCGCAGAGATAAGATCCAGCGTACAATGCGAGACCTGGATCAAATGATTATCAATGAGCAGTCCCAGTATCAGATCTTTCATTTCCTCTGCCATCGATTTCAGGAAATTTATGGGCTTCCTCTTTGCTGGATTGGAGTGGCCGAGCCCGATTTTTCTGTTCGAATCGCAGCGCATGCTGGACCCAGAAAGGATTATCTTCGCAATCTCTCAGTTCGCTGGGATGAAAGTACTGCCGGCGAAGGTCCGGCAGGGAGAGCCATTCGATTCCAGCAGGTATACAGATCCGATCAACCAGAAATGGATATGGGCCCCTGGGCTGTGGCCATGTTCACTCATAACCTGCGCACTGCTGTAGCCTTCCCTCTTGTGGTGGATCGTCGTTCTATTGGGGTGTTCTGCCTGTACTCGGAAGATAATCAGGGATTCCGGGATGAAATTCTAGCAGAGCTGGATGAGGCAGCAGAAAGACTATCTCTTACTATTAGCTTTTCGCTGAAGAAAGAGCGATTGGAGCTTTTTTCCAGAGCCATGGATTCGGCTGCAAATGTAATCTTTGTAGTGGACCATCTACTACGAATGGTCTGGTCCAACCGTGCCTTTCAAGAAAGAAGTAATCTGAGACCGCCGGAACTATTTCAGAAATCAATATCGGAAATTCCGTATCTTGAAGGTAGGGACTACCAGGAAGCACTTGGCCGTACCTTGCTTAGCGGTCGAGTGTGGACCGGGGAAATCATAGAAGGTTCCATGGAAGGAGACCATAGAATTGCATTTCTCACCGTTACACCCATTGAAAACGATTCTGGACAGATCCGATATCTATCGGTGGTTCAAGAAGATATTACAGAAGTCAGGGAAGCAGAAAAACGAATTCGCAGCATTAGCATATTCGATAGTGTAACTGGCCTACCCAATCGAAAACGATTCGAACAGGTACTCAGTGCCACCATTCAAGCCGCCCGTCCGGACGAGCAATTGATCGGACTGTTTGTTTTCGACCTGGTCCGATTCAAAGAAATCAATGAGCAAATGGGGTTCCGGGGAGGTGATCGATACCTTCAAGAACTTGCCAATATGCTCAAATCAGAGTTACCTGAGAATGGCACTCTGTTTCGTCTGGATAGCGATGTATTTGCCGTCCTGCTAGAAGATCTCCCGGATACAGAAACAGCGGTCAAGCTTTCGTACGAGATTGCTCAAACCGCCGGCAGTAACGTTAGCATTGGCGACCATACCTGGGCCAGGGAAATCCATGGTGGGTTATCTTTCTTTCCGCTAGATGGAGGTTCCTTCGAGCAGCTATTCAATTGCGCAGAAATTGCTCAGGACCAGGCCCGCCAGGAAGGACCGGGTAGAATACTACAGTTTTCCGAAGAGATGGTTCGCGAAAGTAGAAACACTCTGAAATTGCATCAGGAAATCTACAACGCCCTGAATGAGGGACAATTTAGATTGGTCTTCCAGCCTGAGTTTAACGTTCTAACCCAGGAGGTTTTTCGTTTCGAGGCTTTGATGCGATGGAATCATCCGGAAAAAGGCGAAGTATCGCCTGCAACGTTTATACCGGTTGCAGAGCACTTTGGAAGTATTCTAGATCTGGGCGATTTTCTCTTTCAGGAACTTCTGAGACTGGAATCTGAATGGAAGTCCAGATTGGGCCGCACTCTACCCATCGCCATTAATCTTTCGCCGGCTCAATTCAGAGATCCTCATCTGGTGCAGAAGATTGGAGCCCTTCTGGAAGAGTTCTAGGATGACGAACCATTTCTGGAGCTGGAAGTGACTGAAACGGCTCTGTTTTCGGACCTACAAATCGCAGAAACGCAGATGACACGCTTAAGAGCCAGAAACCTTCGGATCAGCCTGGATGATTTTGGTACCGGCTACTCTTCGCTTTCTGCAATTCGCACATTTCCGATTACTGGTATAAAAATCGATCGGAGCTTTGTTTCTGGTCTGCCAGAGAATCATAGAAATCAGGCTATAGTTAAATCCATGATAGACCTGGCTAAAAATATGAAACTTACCGTTGTGGCAGAAGGCACGGAAACCAGATCCCAGATTGAAATCTTAAGGGACCTGGGTTGCATCCGCTGCCAGGGGTATCTATTCAGTCCTCCGGTGGAAGCCTCTGCAGTGACCAAAAAGATTCAGGAAGGTACGTTCAAGATGGCAAGGACTCATCAGCTATATTAGATTGTCAGAATTGCACCATTCATCCAAAAAACCAGGCAAATCCGGCTTCGGACCTTTTTTACGGACAATTCGCCAATACAGCTCATCGAACGTTACTGAGTCCGGTGCCTGTCCTATTCTCCAACCTCTGCAGAACTGCTTATCGCCGGCGAATTACTCCAGTCCCGATCATCAGACTCATACGTCACGTTGCCCACGCATTGCAATTTAATTGTGTCAGTTCCTGACATCGTCGGTTTCTGACATCTTAATCGAATCCTGTAAAACTCGAATACTATCGCTCAAATTGTTCTGTTCCTGCCGCTTCAGGTTTCAAAGTGCTTCTTTGTCTGACTTTCAGGAATCAGCAATATGCAGCCCGGTTTCTCGTATGAGATGGTTGCGCGAAGCATCTGCAATTTCACTTGCATTGCCGTAGAGAATGCATTTCTTTCGAGCTCGTGTGATTGCTGTATAGAGCAATTCTCGATTCAGACGCTGTCTGGACCCTTTCACCGAGTCCAGAAGGATCAGCACTGCATCGTATTCCGAGCCCTGGGATTTATGAATTGTATGGCAGAAAGCCGGTTCATGCTCCGGTAATGCATCCCTCTGAAAAGATCGAAATGTGGTTTCCTGCCTGGATTCAGACGCCGAGGGAAAGTAGGCCCTGGGTTCTGCAGCTGCAGGAGCCACAATTCCAGTGTCTCCATTGTATAGCCGCCTGATGTTGTCATTGCGATGAAGCATCACCGGCATTCCGGAAAACCAGCCCGGATTGCCGGAAAGACCAAACCGATCCATAACAATCTGACTGCAGGCTCGGTTCACTGCTTCCACTCCGGCCGGGCCCTTTCGCACCGGACTCAGAATTCGCATAGCATTGAGCCTGGCGAAAGCTTCCTCTAGATCCATTTCGGGTCCAAACTGTGCTGCACTTGCATTTCCCATCCATCCCAGAAGAAGTTCTACAAGGCTTAGTTTCGAAGAATCAATGAACTGAACCCCGTCCTGATCCAGATCCACTCCATTTACCACATTACTTTCAATCTGCTCCAGGGAAGCTGCCGAAAGCTTACCTTCTCGAAGCTCAGAGGCAAAATCCATCAGGGCTCCGCCGAATCGATGGCTACCTTTTAAAAATACAGAAAAAGCAGGCTTCGCCTCCATGGATTCAGGCAAATCCGCAACTCTCTTTCTGAGCTGCGAATAGATGATCTCCATCCTCTTATGAGCATCTCCATCTTCTTTGATTCGCAAAAAGTCCTGCAATACAGCACCGGCCTCCACCGAAGGCAATTGGTCAGGATCTCCCAGAAGCACCAGGGTAGTTCGCGCCGGGTCCACAGCTTCCAGCAATCGGCCCATTAATGTTACATCTACCATGGACAATTCATCAATTACCAGCAGCCTGGCCGGCAACGGTAGGTCCGCATCATGGTAGTAGCCGGATGGACTGACTCCCAGCAATCTATGGATTGTACTGCTTCTTACCTGTAGTATTGAGTCTTGAATGGACGGATCGATTCGAGCCCTTTGCTCCAGGCTTTCCAGAACTCGACTGGCCGCTCTTCCGGTGGGAGCGGCAATGCGAATATCCTGGGGATCGATGCCGGATTCCATGGCCACTTTCAAAATTGCATAGATCGTTGAGGTCTTACCTGATCCGGGGCCGCCGGTTACAAGAACCATGGGCAGAGTTCCAGCCAGTAGAACCGCATAGGCCTGCTCGGCCGTAAGATCCATCTTTTGCAACATTCTGAATAAGCCATCCAGAAGCTCTTCAGATGGTATCAAACCCTGGATACCCTGCCTGCTTTGCACCGATTTCAGGAATTTCTGGCGGTAGTAGTAATGCGCCTGGAAGAAAAGAAAACCTCTATGATGAATCAGAGGCACATAGGGCACATCTTCAATCCCCGATGATGCAACTTCCTCCATGGAAGCCATTATCGCGCGAAAGGAATCTGGGTTGAATTTGCTTCGTTGCTCCATCCACCACTGAAGCGCTTCCTCGGAAAGTGCGGCTCCTAGAATAGCCTCAAGCCTGGAATCCGGGGAATGCACCGGAATACACAGACTGCCCGCCGAATTTGCAATCATCAAGGATAATAGCCAGAACATTGCGGAATCATCCAGGCCACCCATTTCTTTTAGATCATTACAAAGGTGAATCGAATGCAGATCCAGCCATCCTTCCTTGCGAAAGTATTGCAGATATGGATGGTCAGACATGCAACTGCTCCGGACTCAGATAATAGATACCCTCCTGGCTGCCATTTTTCATACCTCGAACGAATAAATAGTAGGCTCCCCCCAGGTGCAGCTCAGGATTGAAATCGGGAATCGTGATGGCCAGCCAGCGTGCCAGTGCCTGAAAATATATTCTAGCCTGTATATCGTATCTGTGATGCTTCATTTCCCTGGAGAGATGTTCATTGTCGTAGGCCTCCAATGAATTGGTCTTCCAGTCCAGAAGGTAATAGCAATTGTCTACTCTAAAGATCAAATCCACGAAGCCGCGTAAATAGACCTCATTTAGCTCTGATAGATCCACGCCGGCCCAGGAAGCAAGCTCTGCAGGATTCGCTGTAATAAAGAATTCCATCTCTGCCAGAAGATCCCTGGATGGGACACTGGACAGGGATACCCCGGCACCGGGTAAAACGGTTGTCAGAGTATTGCGAAGCATTTGCTCCATGGCTAAAAGAAATGCAGGATCCCGGGCTCGATCCGGAAAATATTGATTGGCTCGGCTGGAAATGGCCGGTTGAATCTGTCCCTCCAGAATGTCCTGGAAATCCAGGTCTTCCAGGATACTGTGCACCATCAGTCCGAAGTCAATGCCAGCAGGTAGAGACGCTTGGCCTGAATCCGGCGAATCGGACTCAATGATCTCTTCTTCCAGGCGCGTGGCTCCGAGCATCTCTTCTAGCTTCTCCTGCAAGGATCTCACTTCAAGGGGAGCTGTAATTCGGCTGAGAAGGCTACTGAAAGAATGAATACCGCTTCGATGAAAGGAAAGCTGTAGATCCGGGCTATGAAAATTAAACAACTCCTCTTCCTGCGAAGATTCTTCAATGTCCTGCGATGGGCTGCTCCCGGAGGAAGGTGCATTTCGAAAACGTATCAATTCTGCAATCCCGGATTCGGATAGATCGGACATCACCGGTCCCAGCACCTCTTTCTGTAACGGATGAATCCCTTTCGCATCCGAAACAAAGTAGATAAATAGTTTTAGTGCTGCTCGAGTGAAGGCAACGTAAGCAAGACGCCTGTCTTCGCCCAGGCTTTCCAGCCGATGCCTTTCCCGCCGTTGCTCATCATGACTGAGACTTAGCTTCATGCCGCCCGAATCCTGGTAACGCAAGATTTCAGGGAAGCCTCCTCTGGAGGTAAATTGAAGTGCAGAAAATACTACCGGAAACTGTAGTCCCTTGCTTGCATGGATGGTCATGATGGAGACTCCGGGCTTTTCCCTTTTCCTTCGCATTAAATCCTGCTGAATGTCTGCTCCATAGGCGGCTCGCTGAACATACTGGATGAGCTCTTCCAGGCTACTTCCATATCCGATCGCATATTCCGAAAACTCTTCCAGTAGCTGCAAAGTCACCGAGATTCGGGATTCATAGAGATGATTGCTTTCCCTCTTCTGCAGAACAAACGTTGAGTCCAGGAGGTTGCGAAAGAATTGAGGCCACTTTCCAGGAAGAGCCAATTCCCGCAGTTGGTCGAGTATCTGAACCACAGGATGATCCAGGCCAGGCTCCGGAAGAGAAGCCACCGATACGAGGGGAGCTGGAAAAAAGGAGGTCAATCGTAATTGATTGTAATGTCTGTGTAGATCCTGAAGGCTGTGCAGTAATACCAGAAATTCATAGGCAGGCACACTGGTGTACAGACCGGACTCCTTGTAAATACTGCATGGAATAGATCGTTCCCTGAGTACCTTTTCGATGAGGCGTGCATCCTTATTCCTGGAGACCAGAATGGCCATATCTTCGTATTGCAGATTTCGCTTAATCTCAGATTCATTTCGACCTTCCAGAAGCTGAAATTTTCCGGCCAGCAGATTGATGTCTCCGGCTATCAATCTGGCGGTTTCAAACATACGAAGACGCTGATTTCCAGCATCCTTTAAATCATGTATTTCTACCGGAGGTGTATCCACACCGTCTGGCCATTTCCACTTTCTCAGTTCGTCGGAGGCAGCGTCAACGGAATGATATAGGTCTCCAAACCAGTTACTATGGGAGAATAGTTTATCGAATACTCGAAGCAGTGGAGCATGGGAGCGGTAGCTGATGGATAATCTACCTTCCAGTCCATCGACAGTGATCGCTTTTCGAGCCATTTCATAGGCCGAAATGTCCGCTCCCCGGAAGCCGTATATGGACTGTTTGGGATCGCCCACCACTGTAATTGAGGCTCCGGGGGCAGATACAAGATAGATATTCTTGAAGATACTCCATTGAACTGGATCTGTATCCTGAAACTCGTCAATGACTGCGAATGGAAAACGGTCCCTTAACAGAGCGGCCAGGTCAGAACTGTGCTCCACCTCTCGATCCACGAATCTAAGTAAATCCTGAAACTCCAGACTTCGATTGGCTTTCTTCCAGTTTCCGGTTATCCGATCCACCTGCAGACTACAGAGTTCCAGGAATCGCTCATAGACCGGAGCTTTTTGTTGTCTACCTGCCTCCCAGATCTTCACCAGCTCATGCAGGAATTCACCTAAATTCGATTCAACCCCATCCCACAGGGGATCCTCTGAAGATCCCATGTTCTGTACTGTGAGCTCTCCAGCAGACTTTAGTAATGGCCAGAAGTACTCCGAACTGTGATGTTTTGAATCGGCCAGAAATCGAAACAATTGCCATAGACTTTCCTGCCAGGTGGCAGATGCGGATCGAACCCTGCTATTAAACTGCTTTCTAGTGGCCAGCAACTCTTTGTTCAGTTGCGAATCCTTGCTCAATTGTTCCGGAGCATTCCAGGAATCCGAGTAAAGGGGTTTTAGTAAAGAAAGGCCATAAAGAAGATTTTCATCCAGATCCAGAAGTCTTTGCTTCAATTCCTGGATCCGCAACTGAATCTCTGCAGGAATCAACTCCTGGTCCGGTACGAACGGAATATGAATCTGTGTCTCTGTCTGTGCGCCGAATAACGGAAACAGATCTTCGGATTGACCTGCTGGCTTCGCAGAATCTGAGAAATCCAGTGGCAATCCCTGCTCGCGAATATGCTCCAGCAAGTTGAGAAGCTGATCATCAAAAGAGAATCCATCTGTGCTAAAACCCACTCGGTAATCAAAGAAATCGGATATGGATAATGCCAGCGGCAACTGATCGGCGAACCAATCCATCAGATACTTGCGAATGGTTTCAGTAATTGCCTCCTGGCGAAGTAGATCATTCTGTTCAATTCTGAAATCCGCATCTCCGGCCAGGCCGGTGGTGCGAATGATATGGTTGCAGAATCCATGAATTGTGAAAATGCAGGCAGAATCAAAACGCTTTAGAGCCAGATTCGCTCTTTGCTGCATGGTGGCTTCGTCAGCCCCTTCAGGAACTTTCGAGAGACTGGCAAGCCCTTCGCGAACAAATCGAGCCAATCTCTGTCGAATGCGTAGCTTGAGTTCTCCAGTGGCTTTCTCGGTAAATGTCAAAACCAGAACTTCATGTATTTCAGGCACTCGAAGATCGGAGCTACCGTTCAGATGAGCCCCGTGCAGAATCCAGAACAGGACCTGTTCTTCAATAAAGTGGGTTTTTCCAGTACCGGCCGAGGCTTCAATAATTCGATGCTTTCCGCTACCCAGGAACTCTGGCTCATACGGATCCAGATGCCTTGCAACATCGTTCATTGCCAGACCTCCTCAATCCTGGTGCGCATTTCCACTCTCCGCTCAAATTCACTGGAATCGGCCCCCAGGCTTCCAGATTGCATGATTAGCTCCATAAGCCGGGAAGCATCCAGCTTTTCCATTACCATACCAAGTACCGGATGAGTGGATTCCTGGAGTTCCTGCCAGGAGTCCAGAAGTAGCTCCTCCATACGGTGTGGGCTCAGGTCGCCCTCCTTCAAATCATGGAACATCAATGGACCGTATATCTGTAGCTCATCGCAAAGATACTCCGCCATTTCTTTCATTTCATCCAGGCCGACCGATAGCTGGCGAACTTCCAGCTTTCCTTCGCCAGATAATTTGAGAAAGCAAACCTCATGCTTCAGTTCCATGTTTCGTTGCAGTGCGAAAAACAATAGGCTCATGAAGGTGCCAATAAGAGTGCGGCTATCCAGGGCATTGCCTGCCGGTACAATAAACCGTCTTGATTGATTGGAAAAATAGGGAATGGAAAAATGAAACTCCATGCCTCGAATGGAGTACGGAGATTCAAGTTGCATGAATGGCAGAGGCCGCAGATCCGGACGCATGGAAGAAATATAGGCACCATCGTCAGCTACCAGATCTATGAAAGTCTGATTTTCCAGGGAAAGGTATGGCTGATTCTGATCCAGAGTGAAGTAATCCAGATCCGCGAAATAACCGGCCGGAGCGGCCCCTCTGGATATTAGATCCTGATACAGAGTTTCCAGAAGTTTCCTGTATGCTTCACTGGAGCCCAGAAAATGGGCTGCCAGGTCCCGCATCAGATATTTGAGCTGATTTCTATGGCCTGGAATCAGTCGATAGGGCTCATCCGAAACATCCGATGCATCCTCCTGACGTAGCGGATAGGCATTTAGCTTAAAATCCAGAAAAGCTCTCAGGGGCTCCGTGAATAGTCTTACAAGCTGATGGGGTTTGAAACTCTTGCGAAACAGAGCGGAAGGCTCCTGTTTCTCTGGAACTGGATTGGACGATTGAGTCTCTGCGAACCATCTTTCGCGCAATACCTTCACATGCAAGGGATCTAGAATTTCACTGTTGTTATACTCTCTAGAAATCCACAGATAAGGCAATAGCTGACGTTTCTCCCTTTTGAGGAAATCCTCCAGCTCCAGAATCACCGAAGATGGCTGGTATTCATCATCTCGGGCTAGATCCCGGCCCACGTAGCTCAGAGTAAGACTATCCTCATAACTGCTAATCGCTTCGAGAAATAAGAATCGATTTCCATCCGGCAATGAAGAATCGCCAGGTAATCGAAATTGTCTGCGAAGGTCTTCTGGATGAGATAGTGGAAATCCAGGAAAATCCCCTTCCTTCAGTCCAGCTATATAGAGATGGCGAAACGGGATGGGGCGCATGGGCTGCAGAGCTGAAATAGTTACTCCCTGGATCAGATATTCTCCAATGCCACCGGCCACTTCTTTCAACGATTCCAGAACCCATTCCCTGGCCATCAATGGAGCGGGTATGAATCCTATTTTTTTGCATTCCTCTCTGGCGGATTGAAGACTTTCCATCAAGGAAAGATAAATCCGGCTTTCTTTGCGATGATCCTTAATACTGACGAAGGTTTGAATTAGTTCCCGAATAACTGTAAATGGATCATCGGAATGTTTCAGTTCCTTGCGAAAGCTCTCAAGTTGCTCAATAAAGTCCCAGAGCCGACCAAAGAGATCTGGCTCAAAGATGCCTCTGGGTGCTGGCTGGTATCCCTGAAACGGCCCGGCCCTGCCTACCATGATATCAGAAAGTCGTAATCGTCGCAGCCCATGTTTCCAGGAATGAACCGGAAAAACAGTGTCCGAGCTTCCTCGAAAGATATTCAGTTCATCCACCTTTTGCAGCAAGCTCTGGTAGTCCTCCGATTGGAATCCCCATTTCTTGCGGATCATCGGATTGGCCAGAAGATGAAATACATTCCTGCGATCCAGAGGTTGATCAAATTTCAACAGAGTTCGCAGCGCATCCCCCAGTCGGCTGGTCTCTCTGGCAGAAAAATCCGTAAGATTGAAAGGTAACTGATTCCTGCCGCCGAATACATATTCGAAATGAGCCCGATACCGATGCATGGTGGGTACCAGAATACCGATGTCCTCTGGCTTCAGCGAATCATCGTCTCTTAGTTTGATAAGTATATCATCATGAATGAATTCTACTTCCTTTCGCATCCCTGGAGCTTCCACTATCTTAAGCGATGTGTCCGGTCCCAGGCTTTTCAGTACCCCGGCCGATTTGCTCCCCGGGTATCGATGCCATAAAAGGTAACTTCCTTTAGACTCCAGAAAGGATTGTCCCTTGCGGAATAGAAATAGTAGTTCCTGTCCATCCCTTTGAAAACTGTATTCCTGTTCGCTGAGATTTCTGTGGAGCACTTGAAGAGACTCATCTTCCTTTCTGGTCTGGAATACTGGAGGATCGATTTGCTCCCATTCCGTGCCCTGCGGATGAGTAAGAGAGGATGAGAATACATCAAAAAGAAAGATTCGAACCGGAAAATGTAGCGATAGTCGAAACAGCAAAGAAAGATGCAGTCGGGACATCCGCGAAAGGCCAAATACATAGAGAGGATCCTCCGTAAACTCTCCTCGTTCAAGCGCCAGTCCTGCTAGCTCTGAGAATCCCAGAAATCCTGCCGAATGTAATTTCTCCAGCATAGAACAATATAGCTTTTTCTGTGTGCGAAAGTGGTGGTTCTCTTCCAGGGAAAATGTTTCTTCCAATCCGAAGATATCGGAATCGAATGTTGTGGGACTGGAAGACAGCTCCTTTTGCCAGGAGCGAATCATAGGATTTCTATGATACTCGTAATCCCGGAATAGATAGGTAAGATGGGCCGATCGTCTATAGAGTTCCAGGGAATCCGGTGCGCTGCCCAGGGATGGATCAATGGACGGATCGGTTTGAAGAGCCTGGATCAAGGCCCATTGCTGCAAACCGGCGGATGCCTGTCTGGATTGCAGACCAGCGCTCAGCACACTGGAAATTCCCTGTTCCAGGTACTGGAAGTTCAGATTGGCCGCCACTCCCTTACTGTTTGCCAGTTGCATTTGCATCCAGCGTCGCAGATTTCGGTTGGGAATAAGCAACCTGGGCGGTCGCAGAGGATCCGAATGAGAAGCCAGCTGAGACTGGAGCTTGCTCAGCAATCGCTCCAGTGTATCTGCAATGTAGAGCTCCATACTCACTTCTGCAGATTACCGGTTAACTGTGACAGAAATCAAGTAGCAATGGGATGCTTGCCCTGAGCCACCTGACGACGACTGAAGAAATGAATTACATCTGGCATCCATCGAGCACCGAAGTAGCACAGCCGGGCCATTATACCCGGTAAATACCTTCGCTTTCTCTTTTCCATGGATCGAATCATTCCCGCCACCACTTTGTCTGGATCATCCACCAGCCAGGAAGGGATACTGGAAGATCGATCCTCACCGTATCCTGGAGAATCCAGAATGGCGGTTCGAGTGAAGAAAGGATGAATGTTGAGTACCCGAATGTTCCTTCCGGCCAATTCCTGATCTAGCACATCACCCAGGGAGCGAATTCCCCATTTGCTCACTACATAGGAAGCAAGTCCGGCCGGAGCCAGCAATCCAGCCACAGAAGAAATATGCACAATCATGCCACCGTCTTTGATTCTATCATGCAGGCCATGGGTAATTCGAATAGGGGCCAGAAGATTCACGGCCACCACACGCTCCGTTTCTACCAGCGGAACATTCTGAAAAGAACCTTTTCGCGCAATACCTGCATTGTGAACGATTAGATCTACATCTCCGAGCTTCTTAATGGCACTGCGTACCAGCTTCTTACAGCCAGCTTCCGTAGAAAGGTCGCAATTTTCTGAAAAGATTTCTCCGTTAGATACATCCTGGATTTCCTTAAGGAAGGCAGGACTTACTTTTAGATCGGCAAGCAGGATGCTGGCTCCGCGCACAGATAATTGTCGGGCCAATCGGGAGCCGAAGCCCCCGGTAGCGCCTGTGAGGAGAATTCTCTTTCCGGTCCAATCCATTCGTTGAAACCATCGTCCAGCGGTAGCTCGTCAAGCTACCTTTTCCATCAATAGATAGGACAGAGCCAGGGCACCGGTGTAGAGCAGACTAATCTTGAATCCATTGAATATCCAGTAAAACCAGGGTTTGTTCTGGCTCAGATGGAAATGCTGATACAGAAAGAATCCAAGCATGAATTCCGGAAGCAGAACATACACAGCCACATGGCCTACCATGCTGACATTACGGGCATACCAGGATCCCAGCATCCACAGACTGGCTTCAGAGGCGGCAAAAATTAAAAGTCCTACAAATCCACAAAGCAATGCAGCCTTGAATTCGGATCCATGGGAAAGCCATTGCTCGGATGTGAAAGCTCCCTGGTACAGTCGACCGGAAAGTAGAATGAAAAAGAATGGAATGGCCCACAGTCCTGCCATATAGCCACTGACAGTACCTATCTTCAAAACACCGTCTTCGGGAAATACAAGAACCCCCAGGACAGCCGAAAGAAACCAATCGGGTAGCACCTGAAAGATGCTTACTATTGTGGAGAAAAGCCAGATAGCCCAGAGCTCCGGAAAGCGCTCTCTGTTAAGGAAGGAGAATCCTCCAAATAGCAACGCGAAAAACAAAACCAGAAGCAGAAAATGCCATCCTGCGGGGACCGGAATAAGCAATGTGCCTGCACATAGGGCAGCGAAGATTGCGGTTAGTTTAAGTATTGAGCCGAGCATAGGAATTGTATTGCCAGATCCAAATTGAATACCAGCCTGGGTGGAGAACAAGCGAATTACGAGTAAATGAATGAAGTTTTTAAAGCTGGAAGATACCTATTTGAATATTAAGAGGGCTCGACGAATCCAGGTAGACGATAACGGAGAAGTCCTGGTTGTTTTTCGCAGAAAAGAAGCCTATCGATTTACTGGAAGAAAAGCAGAGCTTCTGAAGAAGTATCTGCTGCAAAACCATACGGAAGTTTCCTGACTTACTTTTGAATTCTGGTGGCAGGGAATTGCTGCTCCGGATTGTCCGAAGCAGCATATTCGATTATCTGGCTGCTTGAATTGTCATTTCAGCTTCGATCAAACTAAGTCGATCTGCCGCTTTAACGGCTTCTTCTCTTAGCTGCATTCCAGAATCTATGATTGAGTCGCCTTCGCGTACAGTTACTGCTCGCAGTTCTCCTGCATCTACATAACTGGCTTCAACAGGAACCCATTTGCCATTTCGAATCACAAAAATCTCAGAAGGCTTATCGCGCAGTGCATAGTAGGTGCTGGATTCGCCATCTTTTTCCATGGTGATTTCCAGAGTATTTTTGTCCAGGCTCTTCATGGTAACCCTGGATCCATCAGGTCCTTCATGAGCAGTGAACACAGGGCGTCCGCTCCAGAACTCAATCAGGTTGAACACAACGATATCCAGAAACATGGAAAAGCCATAAACTGGTATCACTGCCATTAGAATCATCAGAATACTTTGAACAACTCCAGTAGCTTTGGGTCCACCAACAGTGACAGAACCATTGAACTTATAGATAGTTCTAACCAGAGGGAAGTGACCGTAGCACCCGCCAAAGGCCAGAGGAAAAATGCTGGCTACAGCAAGAGCTGCAATCCATTTCTTAAATCTGCTCATACAAACTCCTTTCAATACTCCATTGAATTGCGAAGGCATTCCAGCCTCGCCTTTCACCGCTAATGTGACATAGAGAGGATAAGGATTCAAGCTTTTACCCGAAGCAACGAATGATTTATTGACAATTATCAGAGGAACGATTTCCAACCTTCCAGATCCAGACCACAGGTGGACCGTTCCCGGCTACGAACCACTGGAGTCTTTAGTAGCAATGGATACTCAAGTAGCTTGTCCAGGGGATCGTATTTCATGTACTGCAGTGATTGCTTTTTGTATTCTTTACTCTCCGGATCTATGAGCTCTTCCAGGGGTATGTTTCTGGAAACAGACTCCAACTCCCCTCGGCTCATGGGTTTTTCCTGGATGTTCACGAAGTGATAGGATACCCCCCTTTCCTTGAAGAACATCTCAGCCCTTCTGGATGCTTTACATTTCCTGGTACCAAATATCTGCAGGCTCATAGATCCAGATTCTGGAATCCCCGGATTCGGACAGCCAAAAAGTTCGCCCGGCCTTCCCGGGCCTGGTGGCCGACTATAACAACCGATAGCCTCAGCTGAAACACTTCCTGAGAATCAACAAACCAGGAGGGATTGGCAAATGGCTCCCAGACTGCACTGCGCATGAGACTAATTCTCATTTTTGATTGACCCCGGGGTACCGATTCTGATTCTCGTTCGCAAAAACGGGCGTTAGTGCCCAATTCACCTGAGGAAGCAATGACGAGTATGAAAAAGAAAACCGTATGGGCACTCCGGTCTTTCATCGGAGCCTCGGTCCTTCTCTGGACCACTGCAATCTGGACCGAGCAACCAGAGCCAGATGAACGACCCGCGGCCCAGCAAAGACGACAGGATCAGAATGCAGACCGAATTAGCATTCTGGAAGAAGAAATCGAAACGATGAAGCTCAATCGAGCTACCAAGCAATACAAATCGTACGGCGGACTGGGGCCTGCGGCCTCTGGAGTTTATTACGTAGATGAAGGCTTGAGCTGGGGCGGCTACGGCGAGATCAAATTTAGAGATTATCGTTCAGATGTTAAGGCCGATGAAGCCGACGTTCACCGTTTCATTCTATACGCCGGTTACAAATTCAACGATTGGATCGTACTTAATACAGAAATCGAATACGAGCATGCAGGTTTCGTAACCGCATCTGTGGACGAATGTTCGGATGCAACCTGTAGTAGTTCCAGCAGCAAGAGCTTCAATGAAGGGGAAGTTTTCGTTGAGTTTGCTTACCTGGACTTTAAACTGGCCCCCTGGTTTCAGGTAGCCGCCGGTCTGCAACTGGTTCCCATGGGAATCACGAACTACATGCATGAGCCTACCACCTTCTACACAGTAGAAAGACCTCAAACAGAAAGTAACATCATCCCCAGCACCTGGAGAGATATTGGAATCTTGATTCACGGAGAGCCCCTGGAAGGCTTACTTCGATATAAATTCGGTGTTCTCACAGGAATGAAAGGAAGTGGTTTTTCCAACAGTAGCTGGATTCGCGGCGGACGAACCAAAGGAAGTGAAGTAAAAAGCGAGGATCTGGCCTACGTAGCAGCCCTGGATGTATTTCCGCTGGCCGGACTGATGGTAGGTGGCTCTTACTACTACGGCGGTTCCGGGCAGGATGAAATTCAGAAAGTGGATTTCATGAGCAGACTGGATTTCGATAACCTTGGCATTACGGACCCTATCCTGAAATCTGATGCGCAAAGAGAATTCCAGGCCGGTCGACAGGAAAGAGCCCGTTTTCATCTTGCAGAAGGTCATATTCGCTATCAGACAGGTCCATTTCACTTTCAGGGCCTCTTCGCACGGGGCTGGATGGATGAAAGCACTGCACGCG
This sequence comes from Leptospiraceae bacterium, assembly GCA_040217195.1. GTDB lineage: Bacteria > Spirochaetota > Leptospiria > Leptospirales > Leptonemataceae > UBA3465. The sequence continues at coordinate 107,056 of JAVJNR010000003.1, forward strand.
CCCTTAATGCGAACAATGGAAGCAACATTGGCGTAGTAGTTGAAGGCGGTTACGTAGAACTGGGTTATGATCTACTGAGCTTCTTCGATACAAATCATCGTTTGATGGCTATTGTTCGAAACGAATATGTGAACACTCAAAAAGAGACCGTTCGTCGCTATGAAGGGGGAACGGAAGACATTCAGGATACCATCGCAAGCAATTCAGGCGGTCTCTTTGAGGTATCCAGCAACAGCGACGTAGGCGTTATTTCAAGCTCTCGTGCCGGCTCCGAGTTATACGGTGTTCAGGGAGTGGCCGACCGCACTCTGGATCGAAGGATTGTCACCTATGGACTGGCCTACTTTCCGCATCCCAATGTGGCCATCAAAGCGGATTATGAAAGCTGGGATTCTAAATCGGATCTGACCGCAGACATTGAAGAAAAGAATGGCAGCAACAATAAGATTGATCGATTCAATCTGGCTGTAACGTTCATCTTCTAAAACTACCAACACGGCTGCTTGCAGCCGCATTTACTAATTACGGGGAGCCACCCCTCCCCGTTGCAATGCAAAAACTCCGGGCCCATCCGGGCCTTTTTTTGTCCCCGTTTTGCGTTGACCCAGAAGTTATAAAGATTTCTGTACTATTATGTATCTAAACACCATTGTGGTGGAAGATGAGGCTCCTTCCAGGGAGTTGCTCATAGAATATGTAATTGCCGAAGATAAATTAAATCTGGGAGCTGTTGCCAGAAATGGCAGAGAGGCCCTGGAGAAATTGAAAGAAAATCGATTCGATCTTTGTTTTCTGGATATCAACCTTCCGTTCCTTAACGGTCTACAGGTCATCGAACAGCTGGATCATGTTCCCTATATTATTTTCACCACGGTGTACAAAGAATATGCAGTGGAGGCATTTGAACTTGGCGCTGTGGATTATCTGCTAAAGCCTATTAGCCGGGACAGATTCAAGAAAGCGGTAGAAAAAGCGGCTTCCCTGATACCAGCAAGCCCGGTTGAAGACTCAGAGAGAAGCCGGGGTCTATTTCTTCAACAGAAGGGAGCCCATCATTTTGTGAAGTTTTCGGACATCATTTATCTGACTGCAAACAATAAAAGCACGGTACTGCACTCTCTGGAGCAGGATCTGGAATGCAATAATCTAATCAAGGATCTTCTGGAGCGATTGCCCGAGAGTCAATTCCTGCGAATCCATAAAAAATATGCCATAAACCTGGATTTTCTGGATCGGCTGGAGACTCAGGACAATGGCAAGTTTCTGATGATACTAAAAAACGAAGATGAAACGGTGCTTCCGGTGGGCAGTACCTACCTGAAAAGTATCCGCGAAGATCTGGGCCTGTAAGCTGGACCTGCGAAAAATCGAAAGAATGAGAACCAGTTTCCTTTTGCAGAAAGCTCAAACAATTTTTTCTCGTAGCGGTAATCCGTTATAGGTTCCGGTAAATCGGCCTCCTCGAATGGTAAACTCTCCATTTACAATTAGGGCTTCCACACCGGCTGAAAGACGTATTGGATTATCATAGGTGGCATAGGATTTGACTTTGTCCAGATTAAAGATACCCAGATCTGCCTTCCATCCTTCCTGAATCTGCCCCCTGTCCTTCAGACCTGCAATGCTTGCCGGTAGTGAACTACATTTTCGAATTCCTTCCTCCAGGCTCATGATCTGTTTTTCCAGAACAAAATACTTCAGAAAGTGACTGAAGGTACCATAATTCCTGGGATGAGGATTTCCTTTCATTCCAGGAGAGAGTGCCGATCCATCGGAGGCCACTGCAGCCATGGGATCGCGGTAGATACGAATGAGGTTTTCTTCGCTCATAGCAAATACGACGGTAGAGGCACTTCCGCTGGAAGCTATATCGAATAATAACTCATAGGAGGACCGCCCGGTTGATGCAGAAATCTCTGCCAGAGTTTTCCCAGAATACCTCTTATATTTTTGGGAGTAAACAACTCCCAGGCGAATCCTATCATAGCCACCAATTCCGGAAATCTTATCATCCACCTGTCTGCGAAGCACATCTCCGTCTCGCCCCCTGGCAAGAGACAGATTGATTCCTTTCTTCTGAGCCCAGATCGGAAAAAGGCTATTTAGAGATGTATGATAGGCGGTGTAAGGATATCGGTCCATAGTCAATCGCAAACCATCTGACCGCGCCTTATGAATTAGATGAAATGCTGAATTGACTTTATCCCAGTTTCTTTTTCCCTGAAGTTTAAAATGGCTGATGTTCAATCGAACACCGGACTCGGAAGCAATCTTGATTGCTTCTATCATCGCCTCCAGAACTCGATCATCCTCATTTCGCATATGGGTTGAGTATACACCTGCATCCCTGCACATCTGGATCAATTCTTCGGTTGTGGAATGAGCATTGGGTATGTATTCCAGACCGCTACTCAATCCACAGGCTCCCTCATCCATGGCATCGTTGATCAAAGCACGGATGGAAGACATTTCCTTTCTGCTCAGATTCCGACGTTCGTATCCGGCCTGCCCCTGTCGCAATACGCCGGATCCGATCATGGTCTTAATATTTACTGCCGGTTGGAGTTCTTCCAGCGCATCGTAGTAGCCACCTACGCTTTTCCAGTATGGCAATGTTCCAAAGCGGGACTGCATATACGAATGCATTGCTTTTCCCAGAGAATTTGTGAACGGACCAGGAGATCGACCATCCTGGCCTACTATTTCAGTGGTCACACCCTGAAAAATCTTGGAGAATGCACGCCTGTCCTGAAAGATTACGTAATCGCTGTGAGAATGAAGATCCACAAACCCTGGAAAAATATGATGACCGGTACAATTGAATACAGTACCGGCCCGGGCCTGCTCCAGGTTTCCGATGGCACCAATCTCATCTTCATAGATTCCAATATCTGCTCGATACGCTGGATTACCTGTGCCATCCACAATGATTCCATTCTTGAGTATTATATCGAAATCACCGGACATCCTGCGAAAGGTGTTTCGCAGAGTTCGGATGCTTGAGCACTGAGCCAATACCAGACCGGCACCAGCGGCGGCTGAGAGCTTCAGAAAATCCTTTCGTCCAAGACTTCGATTCCTGGTCTGGTTGCTTTCTCTAAAATCGTCAGAAGGAGACACAGGCACCAAAGATCCAGACCTGGTTTCGGTGCCCAGTATTTCCTGACAGGTATCAGTCCCGGGAAATTGCCTAGATCAACGCTGGATCAGGAGATTGCGAATTGCATCCACGGAGGATCGATTCTTTACTCCATCCATCCTCCTGTAATCCTCGTATAGTAACGGAACCCTTTCGTTTGGAAAGCCGCTCGCCGGAACTGTTAAGCAACAGGGGACAATGATAGAAAGCCGGAATGGGTAGATCAAGTGCACGATAAATCAAAATCTGCCTGGCAGTTGAAAGCAACAGATCCTGACCACGAACCACTTCGGTAATTCTCATCAGGAAGTCATCTACCACCACAGCAAATTCGTAGGATGGGTATCCTTCCACGCTCCAGATCAAGAAATCACCGAAGTCCTCGCCGGCTCGGTAGCTTACCTTGCCAATATTTATATCTTGAAATTCAATGGTTTCGTTCGGAACGCAGAATCGAAAAGCCTGAAGTCCCGGAGTATCATACATTCTAGCCTGCTCCGTATCACCTCTAAGAGATACAGGAAAGGGAATCTCACCGCCCGGGCCGCTTACAATACTCAAACTCTGCTGAGATGCGCGAATCTTTCGCCTGGATTGACTGCAGGGATATATCCATCCTCTATCTCGAAGCAGGGTCCAGTAATGCAAATAGGTACTTCTGGCATGACGTTCCGATTGACGATAGGGCTGAAATGCTCCCCCTACATCCGGTCCTTCCTGCCAGTCAAAAAAGGGACGAAGGTCTTCCATACAGGCCGCATCGAATTCTGGCTTGCACCTGGCTCGGTCCAGATCCTCCATCCTGAAAACCAGGGTTCCTTTACTTTCGGCGCATCTTTGAGCAGCTACATGGAACGTGGAAAGATGTCCGGGATGCAGAAAGCCGGTAGGAGATGGAGCCAGTCTTCCCCGGTACTGAATGGCTTCCATTCAGGATCGGTTCTTCTTGAAGTATTTCACCAGGGCAACCCGGTTGCCTTTTTCATTGTAACGAACGATGTCAAAAGCAGAAACAGTCATCATGATTCCGCGACCGTGAGCCATAAAGTCTTCGTTCAATTTCTTTTCATCGGTCTTGAGCATCTTTCGATGATCAAATCCCTTTCCCTCATCGGTAACCCTGAAAGCCACTCGATCCTCATTGATAGAGTATTCCAGAAAAATCTTTCGGCTCTTGTACTCTGGATTCTCTCTTCGCTCTTCGATCAAAGAAAGATAGCTACCTTCTTCAAGGGCCTTTGTCTTTTCATCAAATGTGATTTCCAGGTTTCCATGCTCAATTGCATTGATGATAATTTCTCGCAGACTGGTCCGGACTGTCATCTGCACCTCTGCATCTGCGAAACGTGATATTAATGAGCTCAATCTCTGACTCAAAATCTCTGCATTGCGAACATAGTTCTCAATTGAGAATTCAACTCTCTCTTTGATTAGATACCGTGCCAGTACATCTTCGGTGATTATACTTGCCCGGCCCAGGATTTCTCGCCGGCCATCTTCATACTGTAAATACTGCAATCGAACCTGGCTGTCCCGGGGCTCCATTACATGTTTCTGCTTGAACTCTGTTTGAAACGAAACCGATTTTCCGGGAGCGGACAGTTCTTCCAGTTTTTCCAGAGCGAAGATTTTATTCAGTGAGTCCTTCCAGTCCCGATTATATATTAGCTCGAGGAAGTTCATACTTAAAAGTTCTTCCTGGTTAAACTTCAAAACTCGCTGGAATGATTTGTTTACCATGGTAAAATTCCAGGCTTCGTCCAGGGTGAAGATAAAATCGTCCGCCTCCTCGACTAGAGTCTGCAGCCGGATACTCACTTTTTCAGATTCATTCCTGGCCTGGCTTAATGCTTTTACATTTTTCTGTAAAGAAGCAGACAACTGATTGATCCTGTCTCCCATACCCAGAGACAGAACCATCACTTCCAGAGCGGATCCTACCTGAATTCCATAAGAAGTTAAAATGTTATCGGGCAACACACCCACTGATTTGAGAATATTCAAGGCACCACCCAGCAAAAAGAAACCCCAGGCCGCCAGAAAGAATCGCGCCTGTCGCACTCCAAGCATCAGAGTATGAATTCCATTTGCTAGAATCAAGATTAGAGTAACCAGAGTCAGAACTACAGAAGCGATTAGATTAATACGGTAATTAAACAGAAATAGTGCAGAAAGCATTCCCGTAATGCTAAAAACCAGGACAATCCAGTACAGTCCATCGGTACGCGGAGTATTCTGCTTTGAATTCAAGAAAGAACGACAGAACAGCAGAATGGAAGCACAGGCCAGGAAAATAAAGAATGGTAGACTGTTATTTCCCCAGGTGATCGCCTCGGGCCACAGGTACTGATAGGTAAGGCCATTCAAAGTTGCCTGGAATAGAACGTAGGCCAGAATGTAGAGAATGTAGAAGATATAGGTTCTGTCCCGGGTAGAAAAAAGAAGAAACAAACTGGTAACAACCATTGCCAGCATGATTCCATAGTACAGTCCCAGTATGATCTGTTCGCCGCCAATACGAGAGCTAATTTCGTCGTAGCTATAGGCATACATTGAAACAAGCATGGAGCTAGTGGTTTCGAGTCGTATCAGGTAATCGTATTCGCTTCCAGGTTCATGATCCAGGGAGAAAATTACATTTCGGTACGCGATTTCGCGATCATAGAAAGGATATCGATCTCCACCCACTGCCACCGGTTTATTGAGTGCCTGTGCCGCATCCTCCCCTTTTCGAATGCGATAGATCTTGATATCGTCAAAGGGGGAGAAATCATATTCAAGATACAGGATTCGAGATTCAGAATCTGGATTGGATACTCGAAAATGCACCCAGTGGGCTTGCTCGGCATAGCCCAGGGAATTGTCGTCCAGCCTCTGGAAATTATTTCGCTCATTCCACTTCTGTAAGGGCTGCCCTTCGCCTGTACTGTATGTAGCATGGGGCTGAATGGCAGTACGGCTCATTTTTTCGCTTAGCACCAATGGCTCAGTCGGCGAAGCCCAGGCTGCTGAGGAGCAGAACAGAAAAAGGCCGGAAATAAATATCCGAAACTGAAAATCTAATTTCACACTCGAACCCCACCTGTGATTTCCATTATTTCTCCATTCACCAAATCATTCTCTGCGATAAATACAGTAGTATCTGCAATTTCCTCTGGCTTACCCAGGCGGCCGATGGGGATCTTTTGCTGCCATTGCTCCAGAGCCTTCTGATTCATGACCTGTAATACCATTTCAGTAGCGATGAATCCAGGGGAAACACCGGCCACTCGGATGGAATGGCGAGCTAACTCCAGAGCCCAGAGTCTTGTCATGGAGGCAACGCCGGCCTTGGCGGCTGAATAGTTGGTTTGACCGGGATTTCCATGTCTGGCTACGGAAGAGATGGGAATAATCACTCCAGGGCTTTTTAAGTTGATCATGGCCGCGGCTGCTTCTCTAGCACATAGAAATACACCGGTAAGATTTACATCGATTACAGACTGCCATTGAGCTACACTCATCTTATCTTTTACCGTGCCAGTTTGTCGATCCACACTTACCAGTTTTCCGTCGCGAAGAATGCCTGCATTCAGTACAGCCACATCCAGGCGTGACGTTTCTTTCACTACCTTTTCAAATAGATTCTCAACCTCTTTCTCATCGCTTACGTTGCATGCAATGCCCAGAGCATCGAATCCCTCTTTTTTGAGCGTGGCCACAGCATGGTCGACCCTGTCCGAAGTTATATCACTCACCACAACCCGGGCTTTCTTTTTTGCGAATGCTTGAATCATTGCATAGCCCAGTCCCGAGGCCGATCCAGTTACTACTACAGTCTTTCCTTCCAGATTCATATTTCGATTCGTTCCTTGTGTGATCCTTACTCTCTTCTTCTTTAATTTACGAATTGGTCTGAATCCCTGTGCCGCCTGTTCGCGGCCAGGATCAGGCCTGATGAGCTTTCTTAATCTGGCAATCGGATCCGCCGTAGAATGAACCCATTACGGATAAGTTTCCGATTTTCCAACAACATAGATGACAATACATGTCCCAAACGAGCGGACCGCCGGAGGCGAATCCGCTGTTGGGCTGCAATACCCGATTACACCTTCCAGCTACCGAACATCTTGGGAATCATGTATCCCATTAGCTTCAGGCCGTTCGATAATTTGCGAAAAGGATTCCCGCCTGCATAGTTGAATCGCAATGCCTGCAAAAGTGCATCATAGGTTCTTCTGGAAAAAGGATGCCACCATAGGTTTCGCCTGGTGGGCAGAATATCATAGTTAATCAGTTTAGGATGTGCCATCTCCAGCAATCCAAACTTTCCATGAGTTCTACCAATTCCAGATTCCTTCCATCCACCCCAGGGAGTTTCGGACTGACCATGGGTGTAGAGATGGTCATTCACAGTCGTCACTCCCGAATGCAGGGCAGCGCCCACACGACGAGCTCGTTTCTTGTTGCCGGTCCATACAGAAGATGTCAGTGCCATGGTGCTATCGTTGGCCAGCTCCACAGCTTCCTGCTCGGTCTTAAATTTCATTACAGGCAATACAGGGCCAAAGGTTTCTTCGCGCATCACATCCATGCTATGATCCACGTTGGCCAGCAATGTGGCTGGATAGAAATACCCTTTTTGTTCTGCCTGCGGATCCTTTGCATAGGATGTGGCCAGTACAGTGGCACCATGATCCAGAGCGCTCTTTACATGCCGATCCACTATATTTCTCTGAGCCTCGGTAGTCATGGAGCCCATATCCACATCGAAATCCAGGTCCGGACCGTGTCGAAGAGCCGAAGTCTTTTTAGCCAGTAGATCCACGAATTTATCGTAAACCTTCTCCTGGACGTAGATTCGTTCCACTCCTCCGCAACTCTGACCGGCATTTTGATACCCGGCCCACACTGCACCGTTTGTAGCTCTTTCCAGATTCGCATCTTCAAAAACGATCATTGGATCCTTGCCGCCCAGTTCCAGAGAGAGGGGTGTAAGTGTATCCGCCGCCTGCTTCATCAGCTCTTTGCCAGTAGGAACGGAACCGGTGAAGAAAATCTTATCCACTCCATTTTCAAACATGGCTGTGGATACAGCCGATCCGCTTCCAATTATATGAGCGAAAAGACCGGAAGGTAGATCCGCTGCAGCGACTATCTTTTCAATGGCCTTGCCCACCATTACTGTAGCGCCGGCCACTTTCAGAACTATGGCATTTCCAGCCATCAGTCCCATCACCACTTCGCCGAATGGGATGGACAGCGGATAGTTCCAGGGACTGATGATTCCCACCACTCCAAGAGGAACATGGATCATCTGATTTTTCTTGTTAAAGAATAAGACCGTGGACTGGGAAAGTTTAAAAGGCTTCAGAATACCCTTTGCTTTCTTGGCATACCAGTTGGCCGCCAGAGCACAGGGAACCACTTCAGTGGCCAGTGCATCCACTCTGGATTTTCCATTCTCTTTGCTTACTATATCTGCCAGCTCTTCAGCATGCTCTACAATGTAGTCTCGCATCTTAAGAATCTGCTTCTTTCTTTGACCAAAGCTGTAATTGGCCCATTCCTTTTGCGCTTTGCGGGCCCGGGCAAATACCTCGGGTAAAACGCTCATATCTGTGGACTCATATTCTCCGATTACTTCGCCGGTGGCCGGGCTGAAGGCCTGTTTGCTCCGTGCGCTGGATCGGTCCTGTACGATTGTGTCTGACATAATTCCCCCATTGGCCAAATCCATAGATTCGGCTTCAGATTCATTTGCTTTCCATGAAGCAATTCAGGGCAAGAGGATCCATGAACTTGTTCCATTTACCCTGCAATATGAGGCAGCATGACCGTTCTTGAAGCAGGGTTACAAGCTTTTTCCGAAAGGCTTGTAATTCAGGCCCCCAACCAGTGTCTTGCATTATGGCAGAATCCGACCCGTCCGAAAGCCAGAAGAAGGGACGTCCGGGACTGGAAGAGGAAATCCACCGGGCCATTCCCACCGCCGCAGCCGAGCGATTGCAACGATTCCTTTCTCATAGCCTTTCCTGGTCCGGTCAGCAACTGGAAAAGCTCTCGGATTCCCCGTTTGTAGACCGCACCGGTTTTGCCCATGCGGTAAAGTCTGCCGGAGATCGGCTGCAACAGGCGGCTCAGGATGCACCCCAGGTTCTGGAAACCACACTGGCCGATCTTCATCAGGCATTTGAAGGCGCCTTTGAATCTACAGTGGAATCCTATCGTCTGGCAGATAGCTCGGTGCGACGGTCAGTTCTTGAAAATGTTCCTGCGGTCAGTGTTCTGGGCTCAAGCTTCAAAGCCGGTGAGACTATCCAGACTTCCTTCCGGATGGACGGCCAAGACATTGGAGTTCAGCAATTGCTGGATGCCTACCGTTCCTCGGGCAAAAAACGAATGGTAATATTTCTTCCAGGACTCTTTTCGGATGAAAGTCTATGGCAGAATTCAGGCACTCCTTTTCCTTTTTCTGAAGCCGTGGATTCCATGGATGGCTTTTGCGCATTCCTTAGATTTCCTCCTTTGCAATCCATTCCAGATACCGGCCGTGAACTTCTAGAACTACTGCTCTCATTAAAAGAACATCATAATCAGCCAGTGGACCTGGTGGCCTACAGCGAAGGCGGACTGGTTTTACGTTCCGCACTGGATCAGGATCAAAGAAACGGTTCACACATCATTCCAATGATCCGGCATGCATTGATGATCAGTTCTCCGGATGCAGGCTCCTTTCTGGAAAAAATGGGATTCTGGATTGGATTGGGCCTGGCCGGCCTTTCTCAGCTGGCCCATCAACTTCTTAATTATCCGGAACTGGAACGAAGTGCAGCCATTGAGGATTTAAGTCTGGGCAGAATTCGCAAAGCGGAAGAACAGGAACCTGGACGGCTATACTACGGAGAACTGGATCAAATACCTGCCACTCAAATTTACAGTCTGATTACCAAGAACAACAATGTCTGGGAATCCTGGGTAGGCGATGGAGTGGTGGAAGAAGTCTCTCTAGCCTATCTTTCAGCTCGCGTTTATGCGAAAAAAGAAAATGCAGTGAATCGAGTACATTGTGTCCTGGGTAGAAATCATTTTCAAATCCTGAATGATCCGGCCACGTCTCGCATCTTGCGATCGGTTTTGAATGAACCCTTTTCCATTAAGCCAGAATCCGGCTGAAACATTGCCTGGCATCAGCCGAAACAGGTATCAAAGGTAAAACAATGAAGCAGGGAACCGTAAATGACATTCTGCAACAGGAAGAGGTGCACGGAGCCATCCTTGGTAACCGATTCAGATATGGAGCCATTTTATTCATCGGTGTTGCAATTATCTGGAACACTTCACAGTTAGAAGGAGCCGGTGTAATCGCAAACATGGTATCATTTGGGGCTTTTGCTCTAATAACCATGCTCCATACAATTGTACTTCGATGGGGAAAGCCATTATTGATCAAGAGCTTTAACTATCTCACTTTGCTCTTTGACTATATTCTTATTACCGGATTGATCATTTTCTGGACTGTTACAGAAAGTCCGGAAAATGCTGGCTTTGCGCTCAAGAATCCGACGAATTTATACTATCTGATTCCACTACTTATTCCAACCTTTCAGTTTAGAATCAAATACGTGGTAATTTCTTACATCCTGTTCCTCATGATCCATGCAGGTAGTATACTGGTTTCTTTTCATCTTGGAGCAGAAACCACCAATAGCTGGTATTCCTATGTTATGGGCGAAGGAGTCATTCTGGCGGATTTGATTCCTACCAGACCCATGCTCTTTGGCCTGGTGGCTTTGACTGCAGGACTTACCATTCGCAGATCTTTGAGCATGCTTCGCAGGCTGGCCAGCGCAGAAGCGCAAAAAACCATACTTTCGCGTTATTTCAGTCCAGAACTGGCCCAGAGACTGACATCTCAGCCAGATCAGCTTCGTACCGGAGATAGACGATTTGTAACAATACTGTTTAGCGATATTAGAGGCTTCACAACACTTTCCGAGCATCTTCCACCCGAGGACCTGGCCAGAATGCTCACTGAATACCGAGAGCAGGTAACCGAGATTATCTTCAAACACGGAGGAATGATCGATAAGTTCATTGGTGATGCTGTAATGGCAGTTTTTGGTGTGCCCGAGAGTAATGGATCTAAAGAGGATTCCCGGGCTGCCGTTGAATGTGCACGCGAAATGCTAATTACCTTACCAGATTTTAACCGGGAACTGGTGAAATGGCTGCCTGCCAGGCTCGACATTGGCATTGGCTTACATTGCGGAGAGGTCTTTGCAGGTACCATCGGTTCCGAAAACCGACTGGAATACACGGTCCTGGGCGATGCAGTCAATACAGCGTCTCGCCTGGAAGGATTATGCAAAAAACTGGGTCGTCGTCTTGTAGTTAGTAAAGAGCTGGTGGATCTGGCTGGATCCACCGGATTTGAAAGTGTTGCAAAGGTGCAAGTTCGCGGACGAAGCCAACCGATTCAGGTATTTGCGCCTGTAGGTTTTCCTCTGGCCACCAGTTCATGAGTGTATTTCAATCGACTTAGCTCGGCGATTTCATGCATTCTCTCATGTAGAAATGTTTCCGGAACGGAATGCTGATCGTATGCGGTGGGAACTCCAATTCGAATCAATACTTCGGTTCTACGCGGAAAACTGTGATCTTTGTATTCGAAGCCCAGGGGAACAACCTGCACTGGATTTTCTGGTCGGCCCACAACAAATCTAAAACCTGGAGTCCTGCCACGACCCATCTTACCCTTGAAGTGCGTCTGTTCTGGAAAGATTGTAACCAGGTGTCCATCATGCAGAATCTTACGTGCAAGCAGTAGGTCCCTCTTACTCTTTTCAGGATTCTTTCTATCTACTGGAATGCCGCCGCAGTGCAGAAAGAATTTCGATGCCAGGCCTTTGGCCAGGGTGTCTTTCATTATGCACCATACATCCCAGCGAACCGGATGCAGGGCACGAACCAGGCCCAGAGGTATATCAGAATTGCGAACATGCTTGGCCAGAATCAATACAGAGCTTTCCCGGGGAACATTCTCCATTCCCTGGACTCGAACTTTAAACCTGAGTCGTGTGTAGATCTGACCGAACCACTCCAGCAGAAAAACCGCATATCGTTTCTTACCGGGATGACCTTCGTACTTCTTATAAATATTGGACACCGCTACCCTCTTTATTCTTGTTTTGATCTCTCACGTATTCAATTGCGGAGCTCTTTTTCCTGGCTCAGAAAGGCACCACTGGATATACGCCGGTACACCGGCTTGCGGTATAGGAACTGCAATTTCAGTATTGGTTGCAAAAATATTCCCATGAGTCCTCTGCCCTGAAACTGAATGGAATCCACGATTCTAGTTTCTGAATGAGTCGAATTGATGGCAATTTCTTCAAATCTGTGGGTATGCCTCCAGAATCGCAGAAAAAAAGGAAGCTTCCTGCCTTCATCGACAAATTGATAGACTCTACCAGAATCCAGGTAACCGGATTCCACATTTTCGCTGATCCATTCCTGTTTGAACAGCAGAAAGTTCAGGCTCAAATGCGTAATCCCCGCCTTTTGCGTTCCATCAAATCGAATGATTTTCACCGGTGGAAAAGGTGGATTCAATTTTCGAAATAGGCTCAGATTCAAGGATTCCAGTACGGTGTTCAGATCTGCCTGGACAATTGTGATTACTTCAATTCGCTTCAACATTGCCTCCGCTGTGGTCTTGACATCCCGACCCCCCAACGGCACTCAGGATAATGCATTGCCTGGTAACCGGTGGCGCCGGCTTTATTGGATCTCATGTAGTTCGAAGTCTGCTGGAAAGAAAACACAAAGTACGAGTATTGGCCCTTCCTTCTGAACCCAGGAACCGACTGACCGGACTGGATGTTGAAATCCAGGACGGAGACCTTACCAGTGCCCTGGATCTGGATCGGGCTCTGGATGGCATAGAGTGCGTATTTCATCTGGCGGCTGTTCATGCCCAATGGATGCCGGACTTCAGTCCAATGTACAGAGTCAATGTGGATGGGACCAAATTGCTTCTGGAGAAAAGTAAGGAGCATGGAGTTCGTCGAATTGTCTATACCAGTACGCAAAATGTTATTGGCTGGAATCCCCGAGGTCCATCAACAGAAGACACTCCTTTTAAAGAATTCAAGAAAAGTTCCCATTATACAAAGAGCAAGTATCTTGCCGAGCAAGAGGTATGGAAGTTCATTGAGTCCAACGATTCGCCTGAAATCGTAATTCTCAATCCATCCGGTCCCTTTGGGCCCGGAGATACAGGACCAACCGGTAAGGTAGTCCAGGACTTTTTGAGAGGTAAGGTTCCGTTCTACTTTTTTGGTTATTTCAATGTCATTGACGTAGATGATCTTTCTGAAGGCCAGATTCTGGCCATGGAAAAAGGCCGGCCGGCAACAAGATACATCCTGGCCGGTCATGATGTATCTCTAAAGCAATTCTTTCAATATCTGGAATCTGCCAGCGGAGTTAAAGCCCCTTCCCTGCGATTACCTCGATTCCTGGTGTACATTGTGGGTTACATCCTTGAGAAAGTATCTGATTGGTTTACCCACAGGCCTCCCAAGCTTACAGTGGATCGGGTGCGACAGAGAGGTAGAAAAAAGCTACTGGACAATTCAAGAATTCGCGAACTGGGACTTGAAATCAGGCCCATAGAGGAAACTCTAAAACGAACCGTGGAATTTCACAAAAAATACCTGGCAGACCTGGATCAGCGCAAATCCAGTATTGAACATGGCTAGGTACATAGAATTCTAATCCAGAAGGTTAGTCTTCTAAATTCCTTTGAAACTCGTAACAGGTATGCCGCGAACCTTGTTAGCAGGTTATTTCGGTCCGGGCTGCCGGATAATCCAATAGTCTCTGCTCCAATAAAGGTAGCAGTTCCTCCGTAGACAGCATATGGAATAGATTCAAAAACAATGGATATAGATCATTCAACAGGAAAGTGCATGGAAGGCCGTCCCGGGAGCCCTGGTAGGGCCCTTGGCTTTGTTGCAATAATCTGTATTTTTTGCGTCACCGCCTGTAGCGGAATCAACAAAGACAGAGTTGGTCCAGACAATGCAGCGGATCAACATTACAAGAAGGAGCTAAGCGAATCCAGAGAAATGTGGTTTATTACACCTGAAAAAGCTCGAGACATGGTTCAAAACGAAGCCCAAATATTGGATGCCCGCCATTACGCTGAATATGCACTTTCGCATGTAAGCGGTGCCAGGAATATTTCCTGGAAGGATTTTGTGCAGGAAGGCACCGGACTTCTGGTGGATCGCAGCCATTTACTGGATTTGCTTCTGGACGAAACGTTACGGCCGGAAGGTTCCATCGTAGTCTACGGAGCAGCTCTGGAGGGATGGGGCGAAGAGGGTCGCATCGCCTGGATGCTCAGAAAAGCAGGGTTTGCACAAACGTACATAGTAAATGGCGGATTCGAAAAACTACATCCATTGCTGGGCTTAACCTATGGGCCGGCCGCCGGCGAACAGGAAGTCCTGGCCAAGAATTCAAGGCAATCTATCTTTCCCGGAAGAAACTCCCGGAAGGGTATAACGGATTCTGTGGACATTTCGAATCAAGAACTCAACGATATTCGACAGAAAGCCACGGTCATAGTAATTGATGGTAGAGAGCAAAGAGAGTATCTGGGCCAGACTCCCTATGGAGAAACCAGAGGTGGTCATATTCCCGGAGCGATCCATATATACTTTAAAGATTTCCTACGAAAAGATGGACGGATTCTGAGTTTGCCGGAGCTCAAGGAATTGTTGATTTCGTATCCAGCTATTCAAACTGCCATTGAGAACCTGCGGCAGGAAGGGTCCGGCAACACAAATCGCTCCAGTCCTGATTCCGTAGCTCCCAGTGGATCCGATATCACAGATGAAGAGATTCAAAGATTGATCTTTGTTTCTTACTGTACAGGAGGCGTGAGATCCGCATTCATTACAGCCGTTTTAAGGCATCATGGATTGAATGCTCGCAACTATTCCGGAGGTATGTGGCAATGGTCCAGAGGTTCTAACTCGGAATTCCCTCTTACCGCCGGTCAGTCGGATTCTCGCCCATGAAATACATCAGGGCCAAACCGTTACCCTCTTTTGTCTTGAATACTGTTTTCGGTAGAGCGAAGCAATCCGGCCAATCTCCTGTTACCATTGAATTGGTATCCTTGAAGATCCGGAAACACCTCATTTTCACCGCTTCGGTGGGCCTGATTTTGCTATTCTTATTCAGTTGTGGCTCGTCAGAAGAATCTGAGGGCAAGGTAGATGTATCGCAGCTTTTTCCCGGAGAAAGCTGGGCGCTGCCCATGGAGAATATGGGCCCACTGGAAGGTAGTCCGGGGATTACGGCCCGGGACTGTGGAAACTGCCATAGACAGCATTACCAGGAATGGTCCAAATCCACCCATGCCCATGCACTTTCCGATATTCAATTCCAGTCTGAGCTTGCCAAACCGTCCTCCCCGGAATGGCTCTGTCTGAATTGCCATATCCCGGTGGGCAATCAGAGGCAGGAAATTGTTCGCTACGTTCAGAATGGAGATCTACTCAAGCCCATAGCCCAGAAGAATCCTGAATTCAATCCAGAAATGCGCGAAGAGGGAGTGACCTGCGCCACCTGTCATTTGAAGAAGGAAGACGGCCGCACCGTTGTAATTGGCCCCCTGGGCACCGGTCGGGCTCCCCATCCGGTGCTGGTAGATCGTAAAGCCCTGCAAAACCGATGTCTGGACTGTCATAATGTTAACTATAAAGTGTCCTCTTCTCTGGTATGCTTTTTCAATTCAGGCAATGAGTTGTCTGAATCCAATCTTTCGCACAAAGCCTGTTCCGATTGCCATATGCCTTCTGTGAATCGCCAGATAGTACAGCTACCAGGTAACTTTCCTCAAAGACTTTCGCACATGCACTATTTCATTGGCGGTGGAATTCCCAAGGAGTTCGATCTGCTGAAGTTTCAGGATAAGGGAGGCTATCGTAGTGGTCTGAGAGTTTCACTTCTGGATTCGCACTGGGACTCCGAAAACAAATCCTTCCGATTCACCGTGGAAATGCGTAATCTGAATACCGGGCATTATCTTCCCACCGGAGACCCGGAGAGATTCATTCGAATCATACTCACGATCTTTGTTGATGGTAAGACAGTGACCAGGACTTACAGGCTGGGACAGCACTGGCAATGGGAACCGGAGGCAACTCAACTAGAGGATAACCGGTTGAAGTCCGGTGAGGTGCGAGTATGGCAGGAACAAATCTCTATGGCTAAAAAACCGGCGCGATTACGCCTGGAAGCCATCCATATTCGCCTGAATGAGAAAAATGCAAAGTACATGGAGCAAACATCGGCCCGGGTTCCGGAACCTTATCGCGGGAAGGTAGCCCGGTTACGAAAGTTCTATCCGATAAAAAGAATTCTCCACAGTGAAGATATTGTTCTGCCAGTGAATGGTGAATCCAGTCTACGCTAAGAACTCCGGGATAGTTTAGAACCCGAATATTGCGACCTCAACCGGTTGTGATCATCCGCAGCGAAAGCTTATCAGGATTCCCCGGTAAAGTTCAAATTCACAGTCTCTTCTGCCGGACGCTCCTTCCATCCTTTAGGGTCCTGGCCACGAACGCTTTGAAATTTCTCTGTGAATGGAATCTCAATTCGACCCATGGTTTTCGAGTCTACATTACCAATGCGAAACAGCGCAGGATCAATTTCCTCTCCCTTAAGAAGAAGCAAATTCATAACCAGGCCCATTCCCTCCCCTTCGGTTTGATCACCGTTGGCCATATAAAAAGAAAGCAAATCATCGTAGCTCATACCTTCGGCCAGTTTCTCTCGAATCCTGGATTCATCTGCACCGATTAAGTCCGTGTCGTTCAATACCAGGATTCGCAACCCATCATCCGAATGATCAAAAGAAATGGAGGTTTCCAGGCCTTTCTGCCTGGCCTTTTCGCCGTACTCTCGAATCCATTTTTCAGAAATGTTCCCTTTTAGTTTCTCCATTCCGGTGCGATACTCTTCTGGATGATTGATATCCAGTCCCAGTCCTTCAAAATAGACCCTCTTTGCATTGGCTTTAGTTGCATTCACTACCAGTTCTTTCAGACAGGAATAAAGGGTACTCTGTAGTGCAGGGTGATTGTGCTTCTTCAAAATGGCAGCAATGACAAAGTCCAGTTGCCTTTCCATGGTATCTGTAAGGGAATAAGTCACAAATCGGATGCGCTTGCCTTCGTTTACCGCCTGAAGGATTTTTTCCCGGTCTTTTACATCTAAATCTGTGCCCTGCATGATGACATTCTGCCTCCCCGTCCCTTGCTGGCCATATTTTTTCTTTCCCGTACAGAGGGGCCAGTATAGTTAAGGTTCCTTACAGGGGGACAAGATGATTTCCAAAAAGGCTGCGATACGCTACGGAGTGGGCTTCATTGCTCTGGCTATTTCCACGTATTTTCTCACCGTTCTAACGGTGACCATTTTCAATTCCGGCCGGTCCGAAGAAATCCAGTATCCAGCATCTTTTTTTGAGCCAGCGGCTACAAATCTGGTTTTCGCTCATCGTGGCCTCACCGACGGAACCATTGAAAACACAATTCCATCCTTCGAAAGAGCTATCGAGCTCGGAACGGATGTCCTGGAAATTGATGTGCAAATTACTCTGGACGGTACTGTAGTACTGTTTCATGATTCGGATTTAACCCGACTGGCCGGTCGACCGGAAACCATTGCCCAGTTGAGTCTGGCCCAGATTCAGCAACTGCGCATACCTTACGGATGCCTGGATGGTTGTCAGACCATACCAACTCTGGAGCAGTTTCTCACATCGTTTCCCGATCATCCTACCAACATTGAGCTAAAAACAGAAAGTAAGGAAATGGCCCGCCTGGTAGCCACCATGCTTGCCAGCAGACAGGACCGAAAGGATGTAATCGTAGGAAGCGCTCATTCAGAGGCCGTGGAAGAATTTCGACGTCATTCCTCTCTTCCCACTTCAGCCCACACTTCAGAAGTTATCCAGGCATCGGTTTGCTTTTTACTTCAGGCACGCTGTAGATTTGACTTCCAGGCACTGCAACTACCCTACCGACCGAATTCCATTCTTCCGGCACTGCGTGCCGATCCAGACTTTCTGGAATGGGCCAGGCAGAGGGGATTGCGTACCCATTACTGGACAATTAATGATGCGAAAGATATGAAAACTCTGCTTGAAAGAAATGTTGATGGATTGATGACCGATTATCCCGGCCGTGCACTGGAAATCCGTTCCAGGCTATCGTCCAAACAATAAAACGGCCGGGGAAACAACGAAGGCTCCAATATTCATGGCCAGACAATCAAATCGGCCGTAACCTGGAAAAACAGATGCGAACATTAGAGAAAGTCCAGATAAACTATAACAACACCCTCAGATCATTTGCGCTGGATCGCTGCCTGGCATCCGCGGTTCTTATTTCAAGCTTGATTCTTACGGCCTGCAATCCTGGCGAAGAGCAAAGCAAAGTTGAAATGCAAAACCAGGATACGAAAGCACCTGCAATTCTATTCTTAGGAGATAGCCTCACTGCCGGTCTGGGACTGGAGAAGTTTCAGGCTGCACCGGCACTCATTCAGCAAAAAATAGATAAAGAAGGCTGGAATCTAAGAGTAATCAATGCTGGAGTATCCGGTGATACCACCTCTGGCGGCCTTTCCCGTCTGGACTGGTATCTGCGAAAAGAAAATGAAATCAAATTTCTAATCATTGGCCTGGGATCGAACGATGGCATGCGAGGACTGTCCATTCCAGAAATGCGCAGGAACCTGGTGGATATCGTCGAAAAGACCCGGAAGTTTGATTCAGATATTGAGATTTTTCTCTACGAACTTCATACCTTTCCCAGCATGGGACCAGATTATGCGAATCGCTTTCAAGCGGTGTTTCCACAACTGGCCCGGGAACTGGACTTACATTTAGTTGCCTTTCCCTTAAAAGGGGTCGCCGGTCAGGATAACCTGAATCAAAACGATGGTATCCATCCAAACGTTGAAGGGACCAAAATCATGGCTCAAAATATCTGGAATAGCATCAGGCCAGTCCTTGCAAAATCTGTCGGAGAAAAGTAGAAGCAAGAGTAAGCAGAGATGCCGGATTCCTGGCCAGGACAGCCGGGGTCCGATATATCCGGACTTCCGGCGCAGGTAGCCAAAAAAATTCAAGTAAATCCAGACCTCCGGGCCCGGTCGGCCAGAAAGAACAAAGATATATCCGGACTTCCAGGCGCAGTCAGCCAGATGCAGATAAAGGAAATGGAAGCCTTCAGACCCTCGGCTACAAATCGTTTCCTGAGCCAGATGCTTTAAGATTGGAATCCAGCGCGAAACTCAAAGTAGATTACGAGCCTTGATCCTGAGATATTCGTTGATGATTCCTGCATTTAAATCTTCAGGAAGCGTATCCATAACCAAAACGCCTCGATTTCTTAACTTCTGCTGGAGCTCCGATTTCCAGAGTAGATAGTCTGCCACATTGGATTGAAAGAAAGCTTCATCCAGTGTTTCCGGTGGATGGTCCAGGCTATGATGTAAATCCGGTGGATTGAGCATCACTGCAAAAGGCAGATGTTTCCCGCTGAGAGTACCCAGATAAGCATGAACCATATCTGCCGTTCGATCATCGATAATTGTAGTGAGCAATATGAGCAATGTGCGTTTTCTCAGAACTGTATTCAGGAATCGAAAAGCACCTTCATAGTCGCTTTCTGTATAATCTGCTTCCAGGTCATAGGCCGCCTGCACTATCTTCTCCCGGTTGTTCCGCGCCGGTTTAACATATCTGAGCACACGGTTGGAGAAGGCCAGAAAGCCAACCCGATCCTGCTGTCTTTCTGCAACTGCGGAGAGCAACAATGAACCATTGATGGCATAATCCAGATAGCTTCTGGCATCATCCGTGGCAGTCATTGTTCTGCCACAATCCACCAGAAATAGAACACTCTGGTTCCGATTCATTTCGTATTCACGAACAATTAGCTTTTGATTTCGAGCTGTGGCCTTCCAGTCTATGTGGCGAAACTCATCGTCTCTGGTATAGTCCCGGAGTCTTTCAAATTCCTGATCCCCTCCTCGACGGCGAAACTTGCGCACACCCATCAGGCCCAGATGGCTCTTACGAGCCAGAAGCAGGTAGCGGCTAATGGCTTTCAAATCCGGATATACTCGCACATCGGTGGAGCAAGGCATTACGTGGATTCTTCGCATGAGCCCCACCAGAGAAAAGCAAGTTAGATATACATGGCGAAACTGATACAATCCTCTTCTGGCTATCCTAATACGATAGGAAAGACTGTTGATTCCTCTGCGAAACCGACCCTCAAAAGGCATTCCATATTCTCTGGCCTGGTCGAATTCATGATCGGCCACTTTTATACGGAAACTGCCCTGCAGCGTTCGGCGAACATGTACATCCAGAGTAATATGATGTCTGAATCCCTGAGAAAAGATTCTATCAGTCTTGCGTTCCACGTAGAATCTTTTTTTTCCAGGAATGGTGAATGCATCCAGCAGTCCGAATACAGCCCAGAAGGCAAGTGCGCCCAGAATAATAAGTCTGGCTGGATCATAATAAATACGAAGGGAGGGCAGGAAATACAGTGTCCCCGCAGTGCCAGCCGATACAACGGCCAGCACCAGCAAAGGATACCAGAATCGATTCGTAGGATAGAACATCTCAGGTTCCGGGCACTTCCACGCTTTCCAGTAAGCTGTTGACTACATCGTCTGGTTTCATTCCCTCCACTTCGCTTTCCGGAGTAAGCATCAATCTATGACGAAAGCATGCAGGTGCCAGTTCCTTAATATCATCTGCGATCACATAGTCCCGACCGTCCATCAGTGCAATTACTCGAGCGGTTCGTATTAGAGCTATCCCCGCTCGTGGGGAACATCCAAGCTGGACCTCGATTCGTTTGCGACTTTCGCGCACAAGACGATTAACATATTCCAGAATGCTGTCGGAAAGGGTAACTTTTTCGCAGAGCTGCATGGCATGAAGCACCCCCTTTGAATCCATAATAGGCTCCAGCTTTTCTGGTTCAGGTTCTCCCTGCCCTGCATGTTGCGAATAGATGCGAAACTCATCCATTTCAGCAGGATAATCAATAAACAATTTTACAAGGAATCGATCCAGCTGAGCTTCTGGCAGGTTATAAGTGCCTTCCGATTCCACTGGATTCTGGGTAGCCATAACAAAGAACGGTGCATCTACCTGAAAGGTGCTGTTATCCACTGTTATAGTGCCTTCCTGCATGATTTCAAGCAAAGCCGAATGGGTCTTGGCCGGGGCACGATTAATTTCATCTGCCAGAAGAAGGTTGGTAAATACTGGTCCTTTATAGAATACAAATTTCTGATCTTTCTGATCGTAGATATGCGAACCAGTAATATCTGAAGGCATTAGGTCGGGCGTAAATTGAATTCGGTTAAAATCACATCCCAGCAGACTTCCCAGAGTCCGCACCAGCAAAGTCTTACCCAGGCCCGGCACACCTTCTATCAAAGCATGTCCTCCACCGAACAGGGCAGCCAGGATTCCACGGACCAGCTCTTCCTGCCCAACGTAAACTCTGGACATTTGCTCCTTTAGTTTTCGAATTACATCGCGCATCTGCGCCTGTTCCTGCTCGCCTAACATTATTTACTCCCAGAGTTTTCGCATCCTGTTTAGAATGGTTTCCTCATCAACTTTGATATTCTGTTTTAGTTCCGGAAATACGGTATCAATACTCTGCTTTTTCTTCCAACGACTCAGCGGTGCCAGACCCTGTATACGATTCCTGGATCGCACCATACGACTTCCCAGAGCCTCGAAGTGTTCTTTGAAGTTTCTGGTGCCGGATTCCTGGGGCTGCAGTGGGGTTCTTTCATGGGGGAACCTGGCCCAGATAAAAACAATTAGAACCAGTATGAACTGTAGAAGTATGAGTCCCCAGGGCTCCTCTGCCAGAAGGAAGATTAAGCTCCTTTCCTCGGTGGCCCGCCTGCCGGCATTCACCAGACCTCGCTCCACATAGGTAACCTTTAACTTACCTTCTCTGACCGGATTTTCGCTCACTGCATGAAGCATAAATGCTAGAAAGGATACGTTTTCCGATCGGGCCATATGCCAGTTCAGGAAAGGTTCACTGCCAGCCAGGATATAGACCGGAATTTGACCGTATTGTATTCGTACCAGCAATGGTCTGCCGGCCACGGAAATGATGGTTCTATGTCCGGTTCGATACAATCTGTAATCACTCAGCTCTGTAATAGTTTCTTCGTCCAGTTCCGATTCCGGGATATTCACCGGCCCAAATCCTGGCTGTTTTGAAGGCTGCATTGAACGACGCACCGGCAACTGCATGGGAAGATTGCCGAATCTCTCTTTTGCGGATTCTAGATCCGGCACATCGGATCGCCAGTGAGGATAGTAATTCCAGGAACGATCCTGCTCTGGCATCTCAATTTTGGAATACCATTGATTCATCGGAGGCCAGTTATCTTCGCTTAGAATGGGAATATCGCCCTGAAATTTCACAGGAAGCTCGGACGGAAATCGGTCTTCTGATCTGGGGCGGGTTTGTTCCATACCTAGAATGGGAGGATAAACCTCTCGCTGCCTATAGGTTCTGGCTATTTCATAGGCGGTTATCTTTTCTGCTATCTCACGGGCCGGGGTTTCCTCGGGCATATCCAGAGCAATCTTGCGCCAGACTTCTGCATTTGCATCGGTGTCCTTTAATATAATGAGCAAGGAAGCGCGGCTCTTTACTTCCTCATCGTCCCAACGATTGTTTAGCTCATTTAGAAGAGGTACCAACCTCTGGAATGCATCATCTCTTCCGTATCGATCCAGATATAGGATCACATCCTGCTGCTCGAAAAATGAAGATTCCAGAAAACCCTTTCTCTGCAGATCAACATTCTGGCCCACCGCTTCTTCGAATAGATCAAATCCATTCACGCTTTCCACATTATCCAGGCCATAATATTCCACAACCAGGGGATCCTGGCAGCCGATTAGAAAGAGGGCCAGGGTACCCACCACCGTTGGAACGTTTAAACGAAGAGCAGACATTAACGGCCCACCCCTTGCAATTGCTTTTCCATCCGGTGGATTAACTGACGGTAGAAGTCCGGCGATCGCGGTCTCAAAGCATACACGGTTTCCTCGAAGGCTGGCGATAGATCATCGGCCAGCTCAACGAATGAAGTGGGGGCCACATTGCGCACCAGACGTTGGAATTCCCGTGGAGTAAAGCCAGTCCGTCTGGCCAGATACTTTTCCGAATGACTGAAGCGAACTAGAATTTCAAGCAGTGTTTCCATTACATCGGAAAACCGCCCTTCCTCCAGAGCCCTGATTGCATCATCGAAGAGAGGATCTCTTTTGCGGACCTGCTCGGTAGAATGGGCCAGATCCGGTAAATCCGTTTCCGTGGACCGAGCTCTACGTTGAAAAGAAACTCCGTTTCGAAACAGGTAAAAAAGAAGTAAGACGACTACAGCCCCCAGGGCCACCCATAGAATGATAATTGGATTAAAGACCGGCAAACCACCGCTACTACGCTCCCTTTCCGGACGCTTCCGGGTATAGGGCTCCAGGTCCTCCTCGGTATAAGTTCTGTAGTCCCGATTTTCAAAATCATACCAGGACATTTCCTTGAGCTTCTTTTCGTAGGTACTTAAATCCTCTTTCGAATCGCCAGACCCTGGAATAAAATCAGCTGCATCTTCGCAGGAAATAGAAGCTAGACCAAGAAAGGAAATTAAGATCAAAGCGCAGATGCGAGGCATCGAACGCAAAAAAGGGTTAGCAGAATAACGGTTGGCACTACTATTGCTGCGAACCGTGCTACCATGTGGCGAAATGCATTTTTTCAGGTACATCCCTGGTTGCCAAAAATACGATCTAAGAAAATCCCCCCCCATCAGGAAATCCTCTTTTGAGAAGTCATTTCATCCAGACCTCGGATGAATTGTAATTCCAGGTCCCAGCCCTCCAGGAAAGTTCGCGCATCCACATAGAACAGGAATCTGGACACAGCAAAGAATATAGAGTAGCAAAAGACTAGAAAGATAAACAGCAAAGAACTCAGCGAAAAGGATGTATACGATTCATAGTTTTGAATCCTCAGTATTTCAAAAACGGCTTCAAAAAAGGAAAAGGCCAGAAAGATGGCAATCCAGAATAAAATAAGATGAAATAGCCAGAAGGTAAACACCTGCAATGCACTGGTAAGAGATGAAATCCTCTTTCGCATGTCCTTTCCACGAAGCCCCTCCAGAAAAAGCACCTCGGGCCTGTAGAAGCCTCTAATCAGAACATTCCATATTGTAATTAGAAGTGGAGCCAGAATGGTGAGCTGAATAAAATATGGAATTACAATGCGAAAGATAAAAGGAAAGAGAGTGCGAAATGTATCCTTCCAGATTGTCTTGTCCTTTACATCGGCTTCAAAAAGCCAGCGGGCATTCATGTGAAAAATGGGGATCTGCAACACCATGACCTGAAGCATCAATACAGGTAGCATGAGAATCTGAACTACCTCCGGATCTCCTTCCGAAGAGGTTTCCAGCAGCAGAATCAGCCCGGCATCTACCAGAAGAAACAATATCATCACAGGTAACAGAATTCGAATTATCTGCCCCAGCTTTTCCCGGATTACTACAAAGGCAAAATCCAGGATTTCCTCTGCTCTTCGTTTACGTAGCTCGTATTGTATCCGTCGTACGTCCAGAATGAGCCCTCCAGCCCAGAACAATGAAATAAAGGAACAGAATCAATAGACAGGTGCCCCCAATGGCTCCCTTTACATAAGTTGGCAGATCCGAAGGAGCAACAAATCCCTCAATGAAAGCCGCGATAAAAGTCAAAATCACATCTGCTACCAGAGCGGGAACACTTCGTAATCCGGCCTCGGTCACAGCACGAATACGAGTTAGATTGCCGGGACTAAAGAATGCAAAACCTGTTCGCATTCCGGCTCCTGCAGCCAGACCAATTGCAGTTAATTCAAAGGGACCATGAGCCAATATCCAGTTCAAGATATTGTCTCTTGCCGGAGAATGAAGCAAAAATCCGATCAGCGTTCCCAGGTAAAATCCATTGTACACCAGCATGTAAAGCGAGCCAACACCGGCAAGAATTCCCAGCCCATAGCATAGAAGCGATATGCTAAGATTGTTTAAAACATAGCCGCTACTTCCAATCAAGGCATCGCCTGCACTCAGTTCATCCCTGTCCCCGGAATGCATGGACTCGTACTGCTGCAGGGTTGCCTCGCCCAGAATGGAGGAAGCGAAATCGCGATACTGATAGCCCAGCACTCCGGTAATGGTAAAAAGTATATAGAAAATCGCAATGCAGCTCCAGGCATATTTGTCAGAGAATACTCCGGCTGGAAGAGTCTCCAGAAGGAACTTCCGGATTCTACCTCTATCCTTTCTACCGGAATGCAGAAAACTGTGGGCCCGGCTAACCAGGTTTTGCAATCGATCTGTAAGATCCTCTGGCAGGCGATAAACCGTTGCCAGGGAAAGGTCTGTTGTCACCTTTCGATAGAGTCTGGAAAATTCGCGCAACTCCTCCGAGCCGGCTCCCATGGGATTGTATTCCAATTGCTGCAATAAAGTCTGGAAGCGATTCCAATCGGGATTGCATTTCTCTATCCAGGCTGCAGGGGTCATAGGAAAGTCCGATCTACGACGTAGCCAGGTATAGTGGTCAAGAAGAATCCTGCAACTGCCTGCCTTTGCTGTTAAACATCCATCGACTTATTCATTAAAAAGGGTCAAACCGGCACTTTTTTTCCTTGATTCTAAACAGGCAGAGTTACCATAGATTCCATGCCTCAGCCCATTGATAATGAAGAACTAGAACATGTACTGCAGAAGTGGACCTCCACACCTTACGGAAGAAAAACCTTCCTGGCAGCAATCCCTACCCTTATGGCCGCCTGCGTTTCCGGAGATAGATCCCGGGAGGGTGACAACACCGGTCAGGATTCCGCACTTACTGTTGAACAAGAAATGCAGCTCACTAAAGCCGTGCTTCCGGAGCTGGAAAAGGATTTCCCCAGAATGCAGAATGGAGCTGTACAGGGGTACGTAAATCGCGTAGGTCAAACTATCGTAGCTCGTAATGGACTGGCACGAAATCCATACACTTACACTTTTCGAGTAGTTGAAGCTCCGTATCCCAATGCATTTGCTCTTCCTGCAGGGACCATCTTCGTTACCCGCCCGCTGGTAGCGATGGCAGAGACCGAAGCAGAACTGGCCGGAGTGCTGGGACATGAAATAGGCCACATCAAAGCAAGACACACTGCAGAGAGAATGCAGGATGAAAAGGATGACTGGCTTTACACTGGAATCGGAGCCTTGATTGGAGCTCTGCTGGGTTACGGCATCGGACGCTCAGCATGTCCCAAAGGCGATAGTGACTGTGTGACCTCGGCCACTCTTATTGGCACCGGACTGGGAGCCGGAGCCGGGTATCTGATCAGCAAGTATGCATTCTTCGCAAATTCCCAGGAAGATGAAATGGAAGCAGATCGGGTGGCCTTCCGCACAGCCGTAAAGACTGGCTACCATAAGGACTATGTTGGAAAGTTCTACGAAAAACTGTACATGATTGAATCCGGCGGTGACGATGAAAGCGAACTGTTTTCAAAACTAAACGATGCAATGACCACGCATCCACCGGCAGAAGAGCGAGTGAAGCAAATGCATGAACTGGCCTCATCGGTGGGCGGCGCCGGAAATGGAATAGTCTCCACTCCCTATTTCGACAACATTCGAAAAGCCTGCGATGCCTGATAGTTCCCACCGATCAGAAATAGAGCAAGCCTTGAGGGCCACAGATTCTGTGGCCCTTTCTTATTCCTTGACCCGGTCCAATGCCCGGGCTGCTCCGGTGGTGCTGATTCATGGCCTCTTCGGTTCCTCCAGAAACTGGCAATCTATTGCACAGGATCTGTCTGATAGAGGTCCGGTTTACAGCATAGATCAGAGAAACCACGGAAATAGTCCGCATACAGAGACGCATACACTTTATGACATGGTTGCCGATCTGAAGCGATGGCACGATGAAAATCTTTCGCAGAAAGCCGTCTATGTGGGACATTCCATGGGCGGACTGGCAGTCATGGGACTGGCACTGATCTTTCCAGAGCTTGTAGAGAAACTTGTTGTAGTTGATATCGCCCCTCGTAGCTACGAACCACATCATGACCTGGAGTTTCAGGCCCTGGAAATGGATGTCTCTGGTTTTAAAAGTCGATCTGAAATAGACCAGGCAATGGCTACCATACATCCAACAGCGGCGGTGCGAAAATTTCTACAGATGAATCTGGACCGGGACTCCAGTGGCTATCGCTGGAGCATTAATGTCAGGCCGTTGCGAAAGGCTACCTATCTGGACGGATTTCAACAGCAGTTTCCGGATCTTGTATTTGAAGGACCTGCGCTGATTATTAAAGGTGAATTGTCCGATTATATTCAGGACAGAGATCGGGAGCTTTTTTCAAGATATTTTCCATCCAGTCGACTGGTTGAATTGAAAGAAGCAGATCACTGGTTGCATTACAGCGCCCAGAAAGCCTTTGTACAGACTTTGCGAATGTTTCTGGATGCCTGAATTTGGAAGAATCAGACTTGCAAGCTACTAACATGGAACAATGGTATAAAGATCTTAGATGTTAAAAACTCTCGCAAACAGTCTGATCATCTTATTTCTTTGCCTGTCTATGGCCGTCCAATGCAAGCCTGGCCTGGACTGCCGACTGGAAGACAGCGCCTGCAATGCTTTCGCGCTTAGCTCTTTGCTATTATCCACCTCACTGGATTTTCAGGTGCCTCATACACAGCAGTCCTTGTGCTACGATGGCACGGCCGCTCAGAGTTGTCCGGTGTCCGGCTTTCCCCGTCAGGACGCAGACCATTTTAGAGCCAGATCGTTTATAGGTTTGAATCATGGCGAAATAGCCAGGGACCGGGAAACAGGGATCTTATGGAGACGATGCCTTCTGGGGCAGAACTGGGACGGAAGTAATTGTTCCGGAACGGCGACGGCCAGGAATTATGCCGATGCTCAAAGTCAATGTGCAGCTCTTTCAGATTCGCCCTACGGGCCCTGGAGGTTACCCAATTTCCGGGAGCTGAATACTTTCTTCCAATACTCGGGAAGCAGTCCGGCAATTATTTCCGGCGTTTTTCAGAATTACCCCACGACATTGGGACTCTGGTCCAATAGAACCCTGGAAGCGAATACGGCGAATGCACTGGCAATTAACCTTGCCACTGGCGCAGTGCTCAGTTATGCTAAAACGAATACGCGATACGTTCAATGTGTAACTGGGCCTGAATTACCTCTGGCAAACTTTATCACAGTTCAGCCGGGAGTCGTTCAGGATTTAACCACTGGCTCCCACTGGACCAGCTGCCCATTAATGGCTTCTGGAATTCTGGACACCTCTTCCAATTGTGCCGGACCCCTGCAGAGTACCAACTGGACTACAGCGCTGCAGCAATGCGCCGCTCTGGATGGTACAGCCGGAATTTATGGTTGGAGAATTCCAACAATTCTGGAATTGTTTTCCATTCCGGATTATACAAGTTCCAGCGGTCGCATGTTTAATGATGCTTACTTCCCGAATGGTCCCACCGGCGTCTGGGTATCTACTACAGCCGTTTACTCTGCCCTCACGGATGGTTTTCAGATTCGCACCACAGCCACGCCTTTTGACTCTCAGCTTTCACCCAAAACCTCCACCCTTCCTCATCTTTGCATAGCACCCTGAGACTGAAGGTCTCGGGAGTTCATCGTATTTTATTCGCTGGAATTGGAGCTATATGCCTGACTATTTCAGCCCTGCAATGGGCATTCAATGGGTATTCTCTCTTATGCCTGTCCCCAGAGGGCTCAGTTGCGGCTGCTAGAATTCCCTGGATGCCTGATCCAGAAAAGCTTTCTCCTTTCGAGTGAGCGAATCCATCCCTTCGGTGCTAATCTTCTCCAGCAATCGATCCACCTCCTCTTTCATGGAGATGCGACGATCTATCTCGGCTTGTTTTTTCGCCAGGCGCTTCTTCTTTTTGCGACTTTCCCACCAGTCAAAGAGCCCGCCGCCCTCCTTTTCCTTGAGATGCTCGGCGCCAATACCGCTGCTTATAGAGGAGCTACGAGTGGAACTCTGGAAGCCACTTTGACTTTCAGCCATGACTCGTCCCCTTCGGGCATGATAGAACAGATAGAGAGCTCCCGCCAGGGCTCCACCAGAATACAGAATCACAGTGTCCAACCCTCCGCCCAGAGCGGAAAGAAAAATGAATACAAACAGACCCAGAACCAGCCATTTCATTTTCACAGGGAAGACAAAGAATAGAAGAACCTGCCGATCTGGCCAGATTACAGCATAGGCGACCAGCATTCCGGCAATTCCAGCACCCATGCCCCAGACCACCACAGGAAGAAAGGCGCCAACAGCAGCCCAGACCATGACTCCACCCAGTAGAGAAATGAAGTAGTACTTCAGGAAATGGCGCCGGCCCCACAGAATCTCCAGCTGGGATCCGAAACCGTAGATTATGATCACCTCGAATAGAATGGATATGAACTTACCAAAGAATGGGGCTCCAGGACGAGGGTCCGTTACAAAAATGTGAGTGAGAATCTGGGCGGGGTGAAAATTCTGACCAAAATGCAGGGCCAGCGGGCTAATTTGCGTCCCCATGGACCCTGCGATGACTTCCAGAACGAACGCGGACCCCAGAAGTACCAGAATCCTGAGTACACCCTGGGATACCGGAGGGACGGAGATCTGTGAACCAGCCTGCATGATTCCGTAATCGTTCTAAGAACTCATACTAGCAAGCACAACAAGAGGGGTATCCTATGAAAAGTAAGCAGATCGGAAAGGAAAAGGCGGACTCATCTTTCGCCGAATTGCTGGAGGCCAGTATGGACGGCGGCCAGACCACACGTCCTGGAACCCCGGTACAGGCACGCATTGCCAGCATTCGCGATAAAGATTTTATTTTTGTAAACACTCAGCTGGGCGCAGGTGTAATTCCTAAAGCACAGCTGCTGGACCAGGACAACCTGGTAACGGTAAATCCCGGCGAGACCATTCAAGCCTACGTATTGTCCCGCGAAAACGGTGAATTACATCTTACCTTATTTCCCAGCGGTAAAGCGCAAAAGGCCATTCTGGAACATAGTCTACAGGAAAAACTACCTGTCCTGGGCACTATCCAGAGAAAGATCAAAGGTGGCTACGAAGTCATGATGGGCGAAGCATCTGCTTTCTGCCCCATGTCTCAGATGGACGGCGATCCTGCCCCTGGAAGCATCCTCTATTTTCTGGTAATAGAGCTTTCGGACCGCAAGGTTGTGGTTTCCAACCGGTCCTTTCGCGAAATGGAGAGGGAACGTCAAAAAGAGATTCTTCAGCATGAGCTGGAAGAAGGAGCCATTGTTCAGGGCACTGTCACCAATCTACTGGACTTTGGTGCCTTTGTTGATATCGGAGGAATGGAAGGATTGATTCCTCTTTCCGAGCTTTCCTACAAGAGAATTCGTCACCCATCGGAAGTTGTGAAATCCGGTCAGCCAATCCGAGTGAAAGTGCTGTCCATTGACTGGAAAGAAGATCGAATTACACTATCTTTGAAATCCCTGCTGGAAAACCCATGGCAGGGGCAAATGCCTTTCGCTCCAGGCGACATCGTAGAAGCCACGGTCGAGTCTATTAAGAACTTCGGAGTATTCGCTCGTTTACCAGATGGCTTTAGCGGATTGATTCCAATGAGCGAAACTGGCCTTCCCAGAGGAATTGCTGCAGACAAGGAATTCCATCGGGGTGAGCAGCTACGTTTGATGATTCTGGATGTAGACCGTCAGAGAGAAAAGATCAGTCTATCTCTACGCCGGGTTCAGGATGCGGATGCTCGCAAAGAATACGAGCAATATATGCAGGATAATCAGCCCGAGGAAAAAGAAGAAGTATCCAGCTTTGGAAAAGCACTGCTTGCATCGCTGAATCAAAACGACAAATCCTGATTCTTACTCGAACAGAAAAACAGTAACCTGGATGCAGCAGAAACCTGCTGCATCTAAACCAGAAGGCAGAGCATAAGAACTCTGCCTTTTTTGTATCAACCAGTACGGACGAGACGATATCCGCCTGCAGAAACTAGTGTAGAACGCTTTGGCCACAACAAGGCCAGGGAACTCAATCGATCCAGAATTCGCTTCCTCATACGATTCAGACATACGATTCAGACATACGATTCAGACGTAGAATTCAGGAATATATCATACCGGTTCAAAGAAATGAGTAAACAGCGTAGTGCCTGCCCCACCAATACTCTGCATCAATGCAGGCCCGATCTTATCTGGCGGTAGTTGATTCGCGCCTGCAGAGGCAGTGAGCTGAGCAAAGATTTCCGAGGCCTGATAGAGAGCCGTGGCGCCGATGGGATGTCCCCTGGCCTTCAAACCTCCCATGCTTGCGATAGGTATTTTCCCTTCAGGAAAGATTTGCCCTTCCTCTGCCAGATGCACCCCTTTTCCCTTCTCAGCAAATCCACAGGCCTCCAGACAGAGACAGGCCATTATATTAAAAGCATCGTGTACTTCAAAGAATTTGAAGTCTTCGGTGCTTCTACCGCTGGCTTCGCAGGCTTTGCGAAAACTCCTTCTGGAAGCCAGAAAATCCAGAGGATCCAGTCTATCTTCCAGAACAAATCGATCGGTGGAGCAGGAGCTGGCAGTGAGTTTTACGGCTCCTGACTTGTAATCCGAACGACTCATGATGATACAGGCTCCTCCATCGCATACCGGAGAGCAATCGAATAGCCGCAGAGGCTCTGCGATGATCCTGGACTGCAAAGCCTCCTGCTTATCAATTTCCTTCTGGAACAGGGCCAGTGGATTTCTGGACCCGTTTCGATGTGCATTGATAGCAAAGTTTACAAAGGAAGAATAGTCAATAGAATGGCTCTTCAGATACCAGGCCAGGGCCACTGCATTCTTGATTACCATCGTTTGATCGGCTTCTCGCACAGCATGAAGAGCCTTTCGCAAAACCGGATTGGCATCTCCGGCGGACATCCTTTCCACACCTACCACTGCCACAGAGCTAGCTTCGCCGCTTTTTAAGGCCAGAAACCCTGCTCGAATAGCGGCGGCTCCGCTGGCAGAAACCGATGAAATATCCATGGCTTCTACGCCGGAAAGTCCGGCCCCATCGGCAATCAAAGATGCAAGATGATACTGACCTTCCAGTTCACCGCTCATCATACTGGAAGCATAGACTGCATCCACCGAATCCAGGCCGCTTGGCTCCAGAGCCTTCTTAACAAGAGAGGCGCCCGCTTCCCAGGACGCCTGCTCCATAGATTTTTGCACCGGCATTCTTGCTGCCGAAAGTACATGAACGGCCATCCGACCAGACTGATTTAGAGCACCTTAGTTTCCATAGAAATTTCCAGAGATGCCTTCCGGAACTTCTACCTGGTATCCCAGTCGCAGGGTACGTTTCTCTCCGGGCTTCAAGGTCAATGCCCAGACCAGAATACCGCTACTTCCGGTGAGTTCCTTGTATCCACCACTGGTATCTTCAAGTATGCGAACTTTGACTTTCTCGGTTGCAGTTACCGGGATCCGCTCATACAGTTTGATGCTCTGGCTTTTGCCGGTAGGATTCTCCAGTTCCAGCCTGACTTCGGTCTGGAAGATTCGATTGGAAGATATGAGACCTGCTTCTTTTTGACTTCGATAGATTTTGCGATTCAGCCTCACATCGCCGGTGACTCCCAGGCCAGCCATCAATTCTGAACCAGGAGGAGTGTATTCAATGTAGGTCATACCCATGTAACCGTCTGGACCATAGATATAGCCCTTTCCGGATAGCATGGAATACCTGGATTCATTCTTTAGCTGCAAAGCACGGTGAGGACTTGAAGATACCTGCCCTACAACTCTAAGATGTTCATCCAGGACTTTCAATTCAAGCGCGGCCACAGTGATGCGCTGATATCGCTTTCCCGAGGGAATGCTAACTCGATCTGGAATACGAAATCGAACCTGTCTTTCCTGTTGATCTCGAATCTCGGATTCGGAGGCTTCGCCTTCCGCTCCATCGAAATCCACCGCCTGATTCTGGGTGACAATTTCGGTGTTTGCGGCCACTTCCCTGGCGTGCACCCGTATTGCAGAAAGGGCCGGTCGATTGCCACCTCGATCCGGTCTGGAAGTAGATAGCTCCAATTCAACGTTTACCCAGTCCTCACCGCTACTTTGCTGGATCAGTCCAACAACTTTGCCCGGTATGGTGGTGGATCCTTTCCTGTATTCTAGATTGTAGGATACATCCCATCCGGCATCTTCCACCATATAGTCAAAGCCGGTTTTTACCGTTGTAGCTTTCGGAACGTACAGTGTGAGTTCAACAATTCGAATTTCATCGGAAAGATCAGAATCCAGCTGCTTGATTCTGGATTCCACTAACTCCAGTTCTT
Source organism: Leptospiraceae bacterium (assembly GCA_040217195.1). GTDB lineage: Bacteria > Spirochaetota > Leptospiria > Leptospirales > Leptonemataceae > UBA3465. Next base: position 140,741 of record JAVJNR010000003.1, read on the forward strand.
CTTTTAAGGTATCTCTCTTTCTGAGTATTCGCTGAATATCTAGCTGAATGTCATCGCTGCTTCTGGACACATGGGCCCTGGCCGACTGCCAGGCAGCCAGCTGAGCAGAGCTCTTCTCAAAGGCAGCATCCGATACGCCCTGCAGTAGGATTTTCAAGAATCGGTCATTTAAATTCGCAAGAGCTTCCAGTTTATCTTTCTGTCGATTAATTGCATCCAGCTCGGTCTGCAATTCCTTCCGCCTCTTTTCCAGGCTGGCCAATCGTTCATCGATGGCCTGACTTGCCTTCTCCGTTCTGGTCCAGATGCTTTGAACTATACAATTACTCTCTGCACAGAATCCCACCAGGGTCTCTGACTTAAGCTTAACCGCTGGACCGCGATAAATGATCCGATTTTGACCGGCACTGAGAGGAACACTGGAAGCTCTTCGCACCAGGGCCCTATCATTGTAAAGAACTACACTTTCGATGGGAAATGGTCTGGTTTCTGCCAGCAGATTGGAGCCTGCCAGATACAGACCAATCAGAAATAATGAATAGTACCGGTTCATCGTGAGCCTCCTTCATTGGCCATTACCGGCACTACATCTCTGTCATGAATTAGCTGGTATTCAATCTTTATCTTTTCCCGGACTCCAGGTCTGACCTTTAACTCAAAGCGAACAATTCCATTATCTTCGTTTTTCACAGGAGTTGGACTCAGTTTAACATTCTCTATATTGATTCGATCATCCGCTGCCCGTGGTACACTGCCATATAGAACGACATCCACAGCATAGGATCTGCGATTATGGATGGTGTATTCCTGCTCGTAGCGCACAGCCCTGCGCCCGCCGAACAATCCTTCGGAGGATTCATACTGTCTGTCTTCTCGATTGATTTCAATATCCGGATCTTTTCCCAGGTTCAGATCGTATCTTTCGCCGGGGGCCACCATGGGATGGGTGGATGTGCCTCCAAAATCTTCGCCATAGTAAATATCCACGGGACCAGCCAGCAATGCCTGCTTATCCGAGTATTTGATATTGGCAGTCAGGTAGGCACCTGGACTCCGGTTCAAAGATACCTCATAGCTTAAAGAAGCATCGTATCTGTTTTCCGAAATAAAGACGGAGCGTAACACCCCGTCCGAACTAACCGAGACTTTTAAGGGAGCATCCAGAGAGAAATCTCCAGGGACCTGTTTTCCAGGCGCGGTGAGTCTACTTTTCAGCTTCCTGGTTTGCTCCATTTCATAGGACCAGGCGCGGATTTCCTGAGCCTGCTTGATCTCCCTTTGAAATTTAGTTTTCTCGGAAGGAGATAGGCGACGGATGATGTCCAGAGTTCTGGAAGCGTGCTGCCTGGCATTGCTGAAATCTCTTTTGTTGTAGTAGTTTTCCTGCTCATTTACCGATTCCCGGAAATCTTCCATTAAATCTCTAGCTTCCCGGGCCTTTTGATCCGCCAGTTCCTCTTTCACATCTGCCAGATTCTTATTGTAAAAGCCTCGAACATCGTTTACCGATTGTTCCATTCTTTGCTGCTGCTCCATGGCCTTTTTGGGCGCAGGTTTATAGGATGTGGAAGGCTCCGGAGAAGGAGAGTCCTTTCTCTTTTCACGATCTGAATACCCGGCCGGCGCCTCATCGTCCGAGGACTGCGCAACCATGCTGTCTGAAGCACCATTCTCATTGCGAGCCGTTCGCTCATATTCAGGCCGAATAACAGAAGCGATGGTCCAGCGACGAAGTTCAGGTAGTCGGCTGGGATTGGTAAGATCTGCAGTGGATAGAGTGAGACTGGCATTGTTCCAGTCCTCTCCGGACTCATTGTAAACGTAGACGGCTGAAGTTAGCTTAACTGCCGGACTGGAAGAACGGGACTCTTCCAGCGTCAGCCTGTAATGTGGAAACCATCCGGCATCTTCCACACCATACTCAAGCGCCAGATCATAACTGCCTGCTTTAGGAGCTTCCAGATCCACAATTACAGTCTTTCTTCTGGTTTCTTTCTGACTCTTGTATCGGTCAGCCACTGTAAGTGCAATTTCCAGCCTTCGCCGGGCATTGTCTATACGGCCCAGAAGCTCATTGATTTTTCCATTTATGGTTGTTAGCGATGAATCTACGAATCCAAAGATATGCTTCCATCGTTCAATTGAAATAATAGGTCGATCTTCTCCCGTAGGCTTCAGATCTATGGAAGAAAGAGCCTTTCTCTGCTCGATTTGAGCCAGATACAGTGCTGTAACCTCCCTTAACTCCTGTTCCGCTGCCTTTAGCTCCTTTTCTGCCTGCTCAGCTTCTCTGGTGCGAAATTCCTTCTCTACCACAGTTTCCACTCTTAGATCCAGAAGCCTCAGATCAGAGGAGCCTTTAAGTCTCAGTCGAGCCGTTTGATCCAGGAGCTTTTCGGGTAAATCTTCAAATGCCAGACGAACTCGGCCGGCTGGCAGATCCAGGGTAGTGGTACGAAGAAGCAAAGCCTGTCCATCGAATAGGTGGACTCTGGTGATACTGGAAGGGATGGATCGATAGTCTTTTTCTTCGGCCAGAAGACTAACGCTGTTAATAATCAAGGTAAAGGTAGTCAGGATCAGCGAAAACCGTTGGAGGGATTTCATAGATCTATAGACGAGCCTCCGGGTCGGAAGTTCATTAAGGTACATAGGTTCTCCCTCCGGAAGCTGTTCCGGGCATTACTGAATCGTATTCAGTGCTCTCTTTCGAGCATCATCGTAGCTCTTAAGAGTTCGCTGATTCATTTTCTTCACATCCTCGAACTTCTTTCGCATTTCATCGGACATGTTGGCATCTGCTTTATTTAGAACGTATTCAATTAGCTCCAGGCGGTCATTCAGAGCCTTTTGCTGGTAGTCGTAGTATTCGTTAACTTCCTCTGCGCTGGCATCTTTCTTAACGATTCTGGTCTGGATTTGATAGATCTCCTGGCGACGTTCCTCTTTTTGAGCCTTCAATTCAGGAGTCATTCTTTGAGGAATAACCGTGTTTCCAGGAAACTTCTCTCGAAGCTTATCAAACTGAGACATCTGGCGGTCGGTGAAGGGCTGCCCGGTTTGAGGATTTACAGGATTTCCCTTGCTAACCGGATCCAGAATCTCTGGATCTCCGTATTCTCTTTGCCTGTCCTGGGGTCGATCTGGCAGGTTGTTGTCACCTACTCCAGAATCCATGAAACCGGAGTCGAACAATGAATCGCCAGGCTCGGTGCCGCGACCCATGGGAGCGGACGATGGGCCGGAATCATCGGTATTCACTCCAAACATGTTCAGCGCGGCCTGATCTGCATCGGACATCTGGGGTTTGGAGGAAGGAGCACTCCAGATTACGGATACCAGGATAAAAAATGCTACTACGAGAAAGACGTTTCTAGCTTTAGTATTGGAATAGCCCATATATCTGAGACGATGCAGTTGAACAGGCGGTTTGGCAAGTTTTTTCGTTGTATGTTCAGGGGCATGGAACAGGCAGGTATAGATGCAGCGCTTCGGCCCGATTACTTTGCTGACAGTTTTGCTGCTGTCCAGCCTGCCCGGTTGTGGAACCAACACAGACCGGCCTGTTTATTCCATCTTTTCCATACTTTCGGTGGCTGCTCCGGCCATTGTGGATGTAGCCCCGGTGGATATTTCCGAAGGACTGCTGGGTACTCCGGGCTTCAAGCTAAGATACGGCTTTGATGTGAAGTACTACGTAACCAATCAGGAACCTGAATTCATTGGTTACAATCTGTACATTACTACTACCAGCCTGTCCACAGAAGCCATTCTATCAGGAATTGGAACCGATCCCTATTTACCGGCGGGTTATGAGCCATCTTTTTATCACAGTCCATCCGAGGCAGACACCTCATCTTCCGCTCTAATCACTCGTAGAATTTCAGCCGTAAAGGCTCCTCCGGGTGAAGTTCCATTTCAAGTCTGTGAGAAATACTTCTTCAGGCTTCAGGCTGTGCTATTGACCGGGATTGAATCGGCCCCTGGACCGGAGATCTCCGGATGTGCATTCTACGATTCCACCCTCTGTCCCACAGATAGTTCCTGCAATTGAAGAATGGAGCCTGAGTTTCAATGGACCGTTCCGCTAGGCCATCCCTGGGATGAAAGCCTTCCTCCAGGACCGACGCTCTATGTTGTGGCCACTCCCATTGGAAATCTGGAAGATATTACCATTCGTGCTTTGAGGGTATTGAACGGTGTGGATGTAATTCTAAGCGAGGATACTCGAAAAAGCCAGCGATTGCTGCAACGATATAAGATTCAAACGACTCAGAAATCCTTTCGGGTGCATCAAATCCGCGCCGATGTGGCCCATGCCCTGGAGCAGCTCAAGCAGGGAAAAACCCTGGCCTTGATTTCAGATGCGGGAACGCCAGGCATATCGGATCCTGGAAGCCATCTTGTACGCCAGGTAAGAGAGGACTTACCGGATTGCCCGATCATCCCCATTCCTGGCCCTTCAGCCCTGAGCGCTGCATTATCCATTTGTGGCTGGCAGACTAATCCCACCACATTTCTGGGATTCTTGCCGCGAAAACCAGGCAAAATGAGAAGTGCTCTGGAGTCAGGTTCCGCAGATGCCGTTCTGGTAATATATGAGTCGGTCCATCGAATCAAGAAAACCCTGGAGTTTCTGAGAGCGGAGTTGCCCCAAAGGCCTATACTTCTGGGACGCGAGATTACCAAGCTTCATGAACAATGGATTCAGTGGCTGCCAGAAAGGGAAATGCCCCAATTTACGGAAAAAGGTGAGTTTGTGATCCTTATGGGTCCTGCAAGATCAATAAAAAAAGAAGCAGAAGCTGCGGATTCTCAGGATGGTTGGTAGTCTAACAGATGGCTGAAAAAGACATAATCCGGGGCCAAAATCCCAAAATTCCCGGGTTTGACGGGGAAAATTGTAATTTTAAACTGGAAAAAAGGCTCCGGAAATAGAAAAATCGTTCAGAAAATCCCACAAGGGGCCGATATAAATCCCAGAGGTAACTGGAATGGTAGTTGATAAAATTGGCGGCGTTGGCCCGGGCTACGGTCCAAAGAAATCGGAACCTCAGGTTCGCAACGAGGCTCCGGCCAAGTCCGGAGATAAAGTAACCATCTCCGAGGAAGCGTCTCGCGCTGCCAGTGTAGCGAGAATTCAAAAGCTGGCTCATACAGAGGAAACCTCCCGAAGCCAGAGACTGGATGAAATTCGGGAAAAACTGGCCCGCGGTGATTACAATGAAATTACCGATGAAGTGGCCCAGAGCATTGCAGATCGCATTGCGGATTCCTTCCTGGGATAAGCCCACCCTGATTCCTGCGGCTTGTTCCGCTACACAGGGGTCGCATTGGAGCGGCCCCTTTTTCGTTTTATGACTCTTCGTCTGTGACCAACCAGAGGGTCCGCCCCTTTCTGGCATTGCCATCCCAGTAGAACAGTGCAGCCTGCCCCAGAGAGCCTGCAAGACTACTGATATAAGCCAATTGAAACTTTTGAGGACCGGTTTCCAGAGCCACTGCAAAAGAGGGCTCTTCATGGGTTCTTTCTTGATTCCGACCCAGAGCACGATAGAAACTCAATTCCGCCTTCTGGAGAGCTGACTGAAGATATTGATTGGCTTTCTGGTTCTGAAGATCCGTAGGCCTGAGCCTTCCCGGATTATATCCTGTAATGAAGATCAGGTCTGAATCTGGCAGGGGACCGGAAAGCAAACCTTCCCTGGAAAGAACGGTGATATCCCCTGCAGGCCAGAATAGCTCGAATACTGCCTCACCATACTCCGGGAACTTTTTTCGCTGAATCTTTTCGAATTCGGACCAATCCTTCATTATGTTAACTCCGGACTCCGGCGAGTGAAAATCTTCCGGAATGAATACCCGGGGAATTCCGCGGCTCCAGCAAGGAGGTCCCAAGGGAGCTCCTTGCTGGATATATCGTTTTTATCGATATCTTTCTACTTCTGTGCCAATTCGATCAATGATTTCGAAATAGCTCTTCTGCACCGGACTTTCTTCAAGAATGGAATAAGGGGTACCATCTTCGCCGGACTCCATGATTTCAGTCATTAATGGAAGATTGCCCAGAAATGGAACCTTGTATTTCGCTGCGAAAGCTGGCCCACCATTCTTGGAGAAGATATGGCTGGATTTGCCACAATGAGGACAAATGAATTCGCTCATATTCTCGATGATCCCCAGAACAGGAACCTTAACTTCCTGAAACATGGCTACAGCTCGGGTGGCATCCTGAATGGCTACATTTTGAGGAGTGGTAACGATTAAAGCCCCGTCCAGATCCACAAGTTGAGCCAGAGAAAGCTGAACATCTCCGGTACCGGGTGGAAGATCGATTAGTAGATAGTCCAGTTCTCCCCAGATGATTTCATACAGGAATTGCTCCACTGCTTTTCCCAGCATGGGCCCGCGCCAGATTACAGCCTGGTCCGGGTTTAAAAGAAAGGAAAATGAAATTACTTTAACTCCATGAGCCTGTGGCGGCTCCACTTTGCGTTTTCCATCGCCGAACAGTGGCTGCTTACCGCCCAGACCGAACATTTTGCCTATAGAGGGACCATAGATATCTGCATCCAGAAGGCCCACTTTCAGCCCTCTTTTGGCCATGGCTGCAGCCAGATTCGCACTGACCGTGGATTTACCTACTCCGCCTTTACCAGAACCTATGGCGATGATGTTCTTAATACCTCGAATTCGGTTTCCGATTTCTTCGGGCTTGAGCGATTCATCTACTGTGAATCGAATCTTAAACTTTTTGGGAATATCCAGCTTCGTTAGAAAGCCTCGAATCTGGGCTTCCAGGGCGATCTGGGTCTTTCGATCCGGGTCAGGCGACTTAAGGTTTAATCGAATGCTATCGTCTTCTTCCTGCAAGTTGTCCAGCATGCCAATTTCGGCCAGGGACATTTTATAAGCAGGATGCTCTATTTTTCCCAGAGCTTCTTGAATCTGGGATTCTATCTTCTTCAGGTCCATGTAAGATCCTTTAAAATTCTGTGGATTGCCCCGGATGCAGTGGGGGCTTCCCTCTGCGGGGCTTTCGCGTACCGTTCCGGGGGGACGCCGGAAAAATACCAAAGTAAAGCTCTTGAGGCCATCCTTTTGAGTCCAATCCTGCAGGCCACTCTTTTGATTTTTCTCAATTGACCGTTACCGGTAATGCAACATCCCGGTAATCATGGACTTTAATGTAGGGGATGACATCCGAAGCACCGATGCATCATGGACATTCGGTGGCGATGTGCCCCGCACATTCGACTCCCACGTGGGCAGATCCGTTCCATTATACCAGGAAGGGCATAATCTAATCACAGCACTTTCGGACTATTTCCTGGCGGATGGCTCTGTGGTCTATGACCTGGGCGCCAGTACCGGCAGCCTCCTTTCCAGACTAGCCCAACAGCATAAAGGAAAGCCCAATCTAAGACTGATTGGAATCGATCGCGAAGAGGCCATGATTCAGGAAGCCCGTCAGCGAACTGCAGAGGAACCGAGGATTGAGATGCAATGCCAGGAGCTCCTGGATCTGGAAATGGAAAGTTCCGATCTGGTAGTTTCCTATTATACCATGCAGTTCGTGCGGCCGGCCCATCGCCAGTCTATTGTGAACAGAATCTACGAAAGCATGAACTGGGGCGGAGCGCTGCTACTATTTGAAAAAACCAGGGGACCGGATGCAAGATTTCAGGACATACTCACCGGACTCTATAACGATTTCAAACTGGAAAGAGGATTCAATCCAGAGGAGATTATTGGAAAATCCAAGAGCTTAAAGGGAGTTCTGGAACCATTCTCAACACAGGGGAATCTGGATATGCTGGCTCGTGCTGGCTTCAAGGATATGATGGTCATTATGAAGTATATCTGCTTCGAAGGCTTCCTGGCCATTAAATAGGAATTTTGAATGAAAGCATTAATGATATCGATTGGAAATTTCTTCTTCAAATGGAGAGATACTGTACTGAGCCTGATTCTTGTAGCTGCATTGATTCTGGTGGCCTACCCGGGAAAGGATCTACCACCTATTGCCGGCTTACAGACCTGGAAAATCTCTGTGACAAATGAGATCTTTATCTCCTTAATTGGGTTTTTGATCGTTGTGGCCGGTCAGGTTGTTCGAGCCGTGACCATAGGCTGGGCCTACATAAAGAGAGGCGGACTGAACAAGAAGATCTACGCAGAAACACTTGTACGACAGGGAATGTTTGCGCACAGTCGCAATCCACTGTATCTGGGAAATCTTCTAATTGCTACCGGTGCTCTGGTATCTGTGAATCAGTTCTGGTACTGGGTAGCGGTTCTGCCCATGGTCTACTTTCTGTATTATTCCATCATCTTCGCCGAGGAAAGATTCCTCCGAGGTAAATTCGGCGCTGAATACGACAAATATGAAAAGGAAGTGAATCGGCTAATGCTGGGCAATCTCAAGGATTGGGCCAAATCCACGGAAGGGATGAGCTTTACCTGGAAGCGACTGATCAACAAGGAGCATGGATCCTTTGCGGTTATCTTTACCGCTCTTGCACTTTATAATCTTCTAAAGTTTCATTTTCGTCATGATCTTGGCTGGACCGATCCGGGGGCCATGGCACTGTATGCTGGAATGGGAGCCATACTCACCTTCCAGGTGGTTGCAGCAACTCTGAAAAGAATGCATAAACTGGAATGGGATCCGGCTCGACCGTAAGGAACCGGCAAACAAATGGAATATATAGAGAAAGATTCTGAAATAAAAGTTAGAGCAACAAAAGGCCTGTATCGCATGGTTCTGGTATCCGGAATTGCATTTTGCGTAATTGCATCCCTGAACCTGATGGGCTGGCTGGCTCAAATGGAAAAAGCCCCATATGGCTGGTTAACCATGCTATTTTTTCTAATTCCTGGAGTCTCTCTGGTCTGGGCTTATTACAAACGAGAAGAAAAGAATCTGCTGTCTCATCGTATCATTCGGATTTCAGGAATCTGGATTGCCATGTCTCTGTTTGCATTTCCTTCGACTCTGTCGCAAAGCCCGGTAGCAGGTCTTCTGGTCGTGGCTGTATTTACTCTTGGCCTGGCTCTGTTCTTTTCCAGCAATCGATTTCGCAACAATACCTGAAACGGATAGTACAGTTCAGAAATTTCGACTTTTGCTTTCGTTCGTTGGGTAGCCTCTAAATGCGCAGCGATAAGACGATTGCAGCGCTCTGCTTCAGGGCCTGAAGATCCAATCAATTACATGGGCGCATTGCAGGCCCGGTGGGCCCCGTTCCTGCCCACCAGAGACAGGTTGAAATCAATGAGTAGGTCTCTGATAAATCAATCTCTGATAAATCATACTCTGGTAAGGACGGTTATTGTAGGGATTGCTATGAATCCTCTGCAACAGAGGCGGATTCTTTTTCCAGGTCTGCAGACTGATAGATGACCGGAGCATCACCCCAGAGTCTTTCCAGGTTATAGAAGGATCTTTGTTCCGGCAAAAATAGATGAAGAACTACGTCACCAAAATCCTGGATTACCCAGCCGGATTCCACTTCCTCGGCTTTAATGCCCCGGGCTACCAGCTGATGGCCCAATCGTTTTTGGATTTCACGAGCAAGGGTCTTGAGCTGTACCATTGAATTGGCAGTTGCAATTACAAAGATACAGAAATACGGATTTACCTTTTCCAGGTTCATGCAGAGTATTCGGCCGGCGGACTTTTCTTCCAGGACGGTCACGATTTCGCTGGCCAGTCCATGAGCTTCTGGATCCACTCCCTGGCTTATTAGCGCTCTGCCGGGAGCTTCTCGGGCCGATCCACCACGGACACTCTGTTTGCGGGCTTCAGACATTCAGTTGCCATTTCCCGGGGATAGGCTCTGGTATCAATCAGTACTTCAGATCCTTAATCTGAAAGTCATCTCCCAGAATAAAGGTTCCATAGATATCCAGAGGCTGCCTCAGAAAGAATACCCTTTCCCGGGGCCGACCAGTTTTGTAGGCAATCCGGCGTGCTATGGAAAAACTGCCGGAACGCTCAAGAACCACGCTTTCCGGCAACGGTTTTCGCTCAAAATTGTCTGCATAAAGAACTTCGGTGCCGCTTCCATGCAGGAATTGCTTCACTCGTCCGGCCAGGCCGGCTTTTTCAGTTCCATTCTGAACATCCATGGGGAAAGAGGCTGTATCCAGAGCGCCTGTACGCATCTCCTGGAGGAACTTTTCATAAAGTTCTGCGCAACGCTCTTCGTTCACAGCCAGTCTTTTTTCGTAGGGGTTCTTTGGATCCTCTTCGAATTGCAGCGGGGTTTCCAGAGCAAATACATCCAGTTCCTCTTCGGTGGCAAAATACATCAGCAAGGAGCCAAATTCTTCGGTGGTTAAATCGGTTTCCGCCAGACTGTAAAGAAATGGGATCACCCCATCCCCTTCCAGAAATTCCTGCTTTTCGGGCAATTGCCATAAAAGATTCAAAACAATGCTTTCTGTGCGAAATAGTCGATCCATCTGAGCCAGGTGATCCGATCCACGCTCCAGCGGTATGGCCCCATGCGAAAATTCCATGGCCTGATGACCGGAAAGAAACTGGATACCATGTGGATACTGGTACCTGGCATCCTTGATCACCACCGGCTGAGGTAGAAATATATGCATGCCGCCCAGAAAATCGATGAATCGGCCCATGTTTTTCTCTGTGAAATACAGGTTGTAGTCGGCCCCACTGCCCACCCATTGTCTGAAACGGTCCGCGGAAAAGGCTGATAGAGTTGAGATATTCTCCTCTTCATCCGGATAATGGCTGCCAGTATTCAGAAAGTAAAACACCGCTTTGTTCTCAGCCGGATAAAGCATGAGCCTGGCGAAGCTCAAGAGAGGGCCTTCCTCATCCTTCTGCACTGAGAAACGTATGGAAAATGGCTCCTCATCAGCGATACGAGCAGCCACATCATCGGCAAAAAAACCTCGAATCCACTGAAATAGAAAAAAGGCAGCCATCAGAACTGCCAGAAGCACAAGAAATTTCACAAATCGATTCATAAAGTTACTACTCCGCCCGCCTGGACTGTAGCATAAGCCATGCCAGGATTAAGCCTGAGCGCCGGCCATTTCTTCTTCGGCCTTGCTACGCAGACTTAGCTGACTGACAGCCTCCACCTCAATGTCCGAGGGGATTTCTTCATGGGCCAGTACTGCGAAGTTTCTGATGGGAAACAGGCGTTCAAGTATATAAAAAATGCCGGCCCGCACCGCTGCACTGGTAAGGAATACTGCATTTCGCCCGGCATCCTGGGACTTCTTCACTTCTTCTTCCAGGGAATCTCTGAGTGCAACCTGAACATCTGGCTTCAGTGACATCACAAATCCAAGTTCTGGATCCCTGTGAATACCTTCCCGAAGTCTTCGATCAAGACCAGGATCCAGGGTAATCACTCGAAGCTTTTTATCTCCTCCCAGTAGATCGCCCACAATCTGTCTTTTCAATGCCTGTCTCACAGATTCAGTAATCAAATAGGGATCTCGGGGCTGACCGCGATCCAGGTGATCGGAAACAGTTTCCAGAATTTTGGTCATGTTTCGAATACTCACTCCCTCTTTGAGGAGGTTCTTCAGCACCGTTTGAACTTGCCCCAGGGTCATACCGTCTTTGCCCATAAGTTCATCCACCACAACCGGGTTATCCTCACGAACACTATCTATGATACTTTTGATTTCCTGACGGCCCATGATTTCCTGGCTGTTCTGCTGGATGACGCTAGAAAGATGGGTGGCGATAACAGTGGATGGATCCACCACATCAAATCCCATACCTTCCGCTTCAGATTTTTGCGTGGGATCAATCCAGTAAGCTTTCAGTCCGTAGGTAGGCTCTTGAAAAGAAGCCAGCCCTTCCAGCGTTCCAGAAGTTCTTCCGGTATCAATGGCCATTAATTTCTCGGACTCCAGATTGGAGCCGGCGATGGAGCTACCCTGGAGTTTGATGTTATACTCCCCTGCCTCAAGATTCATATTGTCCCGAATCCGCACTGGAGGAACAATCAAGCCGCTTTCCATGGCGAATCTACGCCTCAGCCTTGATATTTGATCGAGCAAGGTTCCGCCCTGCTTGGGATCTACCAGAGGAATGAGACTGTAACCTATTTCCACTTCCAGTGGTTCTGTGCGAAGATGCTCAAGATAGGATTCAGGCTTCCTTTCTTCCGATTTTTCCTGTTCCCGTTTACTTTCTTCTTCTACCTCTCTTTGCTTGCTTCGATCCATCTGATAGCCCAGGTAGATTAGACCGGCGCCCAGAGAAGCCATGGCTATGAAAGGAAATCCTGGAAGTAATCCGGCCAGTATTAGAAAACCGCCGGTAACATACATGATTCCAGTATTGGATAGAAGCTGTGTCTTCAGATCATGGGGCAGAGAATCTTCGGAAGTACTTCTAGATACAATAATACCGGTTGCTGCGGAAATCAAAAGAGCAGGAATTTGCGATACCAGGCCATCACCGATAGTGAATCGTGTGTAGATTGCAAGAGCTTCGGTAAAGGATTCTCCCTGGATAGTAACACCTAGTATCAGTCCACCCACAATATTAATAGCAGTAATCACCAGACCCAGGCGAACATCTCCCTGCACAAATTTCGAGGCACCATCCATGGCTCCATAGAAGTTCATTTCTGTTTGAAGCAGATTCCTTCTTTTTCTGGCCTCCCTTTCATCGATGTAACCTGCCTGTTGATCTGAGTCGATGGCCAACTGTTTACCGGGCAATGAATCCAGAGCAAACCTGGCAGCTACTTCAGAAACCCTGGTGGCACCTTTTGTAATTACAATGATCTGAACCAGAGTAAGGATCAAAAAGATAATGATACCCACTACATAGGAGCCCATGGAATTTCCGCCGCCCACAACGAAAGACCCAAAAGCGCTGACCAGTGCACTATCGGCCTGATCCCCTTCCGTAAGAATCATTCTCGTAGTGGAGATGTTCACAGCCAGACGATAGATCGTAGTGATAAGTAGCAACGTTGGGAATGCAGTAAATTCTGCAGGACTGTTCGTTCCCAGTGAAGTCATCAGAATTAGAATCGAAGAAATGAGACTAATTGCAATGAGCACGTCCAGCAGCACCCCGGGCAGAGGTACGATAATCAGTACTAAAATGAATATTACGCCCAGGCCAAGGACGGTTTCTGTGCTCTTGAAATGTTTGGTAATCTGCTCCAACAGTTCTTTCATGCGCCTGCCCTCTGCCTGAATTTATTAAGTCTGGAGAATATTACACTTACGGCCCTGTACAGTGTTTCCGGTATCTCCTGACCGATTTCCACATCTCTGTACAATGTTCTTGCCAGCAGTGGATTCTCTTCGATGGGAATACTGTTTTCCTGAGCTACCTTGCGAATGCTGAAAGCAAGCTGATCGGTTCCCTTGGCGATTACCATGGGCGCTGTGGATTCCAGCTGATCGTATCTTAATGCAACTGCGTAGTGGGTTGGATTTGTAATTACTACGTCCGCCTGAGGCACTTCGCCCAGCATGTTTTTTTGCTGCCTCATTTCATAGGCACGCTCTCTCTGCCTCTGCTTTAGCAGCGGATCCCCTTCTTCATCTTTTCGTTCTCTTTTTGCCTCGGCCGTGGTAACCTTTAAGTTTTCAATGTATTCGAACTTCTGGTAGAAAAAATCTGGTATGCTGATGGCCAGCAGCAGTACACCACACAATAATAGAAGTTTCAAAGCCACGGTGGCAAAAATGCTTACTGCCTGCGTAAGTCCCATACCCGAGGCTTTGAGCATGGGTATGAAGTCATCCACGATCACCAGATAGGCTGCACCGGCGATGATCAGCATTTGAACGATTACCTTTAGCAGGTTGACCAGGTTTCTACGAACTGGAAGCACTCTCTTGAAGTCAGGTTTCATTCGCTCGAAACGAAACTGCAGCGTTTGCAGAGAAAACATCAGGCCTACCTGGACAACATTTCCCAGCACTCCCATGACAATCGTTACTAGAAGGATGGGCAATAGTATCATGCCTGTCTGATAGAATAGATCCTTCATCAGAACCTGTAGATCTTCGATTCCAAACACTCCCTGCTGGGTTGCAATTAGTCCAAAATAGCGACTGAACATCTCGCCTATTCTCTGCACCATGTAAGTGCCAAATAAGAATAGCATTAGCACGCCACCGATCAAAATGGCAGAACCAGCCATATCCTGGCTTTTGGGAACATTGCCCTTGTCCCGCTCTTCCCTTTTACGGCGTTCGCTGGGCTCTTCGGTACGGCCCTCGTCCTCTGCTGCGAAGAGCTGTAGATCCAGCCAATCCGAAGAGACAGGCCTGGTAAGAATCTCAAGCGTAGAAATGCCTGCTATAGAGGACTTAAGCTGATCCACTCCTATTTCCGGTTTGCCCTCGTAGATGACCGGCCCTGCGCACAGAAATGGCCGGCGATTGAACCGGCCAATCCAATGGTTCCAGACTTTAACCAGCATTGGAGCCCCCGGGACGAGCTTTGGGCCAGGTGTCGAACATTTCTCCCATGACGTCATACATGGATGCAAAAGAGTCTCTCATCAAAGGAACAATGACCGGCAATACAGTAATCATTACCAGAAGCCCTACCATGATATTGATCTGAATACCCATGTTCATAAGATTCAATTGAGGGGCCGCTCTACCCATGATGCCCAGCATAACCGAGCTAATGAAGAGTATACCCATCATGGGAATGCCAATGCGAAGCGCTGTTAGAAACATCACTCCGAAGGACTCATCCATGTAGTTCAGTAGTCCTCCACTGGTTTGTCCGTCGATGATGATAGTGGGCACAGCTACAAAGGAATAAGCCACGGCTCGAACCAGATGCAAATAAGCAGGAGCATAGACACCATCTATCTCGAAAGGTACAGCCAGAAATAATAACGTGCCAATCAAGTTCTTCAGTGTGCCCATCACTGGAATGGAGACCTGGGCCTGGGGGTCCAGGACCTCGGAGAATGAAATACCCATTTGTAATGAGAAGAATTCCCCCGCCAGCTGGAAGGCCGCGAACAGAAGCTGGATCATGAATCCCATAATCGTTCCCATGAACACCTGGGACAGAATCTCCAGAATGAATGGTCCCATGGTCGCAGGAGGAGTGTTTAAATGGTTTGCTACGATCGGATAAAGAACAAAGGAAAGCATAAGTGCTATAACCATTTGCGCTCTGTAGCCTACAGCCTGGGAATTGAAAATAGGAGTAGTAAAGATTAAGCCGGCCACACGAGCAACGATCAATACGTAGTATAGCAGTCCTGTGGACAGAGCTTCCATCTGTAATTTTGTTTCTCCCCGGGTCTGTATTACAGGCCCCTGATAATCTCTTCCCGGTTCCTGCCCGGGCTCTATCCGCTTTTCTTTAGAATCTGCGAATCAGTTCAAATACGCCGACTGTATAGTCCACGGTGGTATGGATGATGTACGCTGAGAAAACCATGATGGCCAGAAAAACAGCTATTAGCTTGGGAACAAACGTAAGGGTCTGCTCCTGAATGGAAGTGGTGGTTTGAAGAATGGAAATCACCAGTCCTGTAATCATACTCAGGATCAGCATAGGTCCGGCTGCCTTCATGACCACAATCAGCGCATCGTGTATTAATTTTATTGCATCGGTTTCAAGCATAGTTTACTCCATTGCTCCATCAGGCCGAATAAGAAAGTACCAGGTTATAGGTGATCAGATGCCATCCATCCACCAGAATGAACAATATGATCTTGAAAGGTAAGGAGATCATAGCCGGTGGTAGCATGATCATACCCATGGACATTAGTGTTGATGCTACTACCAGATCGATTACGATAAATGGCACAAAGATCACGATTCCAATAATGAATGCTTTTTTGATCTCGGATAACATGAATGCAGGAATCAGGATGTAGGTATCAATATCATCTACGCTCTTAATCGCATTTCTGTCCTTTCCTGACATCTCAACGAATAGAGCAATTTCGCTGGCACCATCCTTACCTATTTGCTGAATCATGAATTTGCGAAACGGTTTAACGCCTTCCTGTACAAAGTCAGTAGTGCTCATGTTTTCACCGCTTAGATAGGGATTCAAAGCTACCTTGTTAAACTCCTGAATGGTAGGAGCCATGATGAAAATAGTTAGAAAGATGGCCAGGCCAAACAGGACCTGGTTTGGAGGCATGTTCTGAAGCGATAGGGCTCTTCGCACAAAGTCGAATACAATAACTACCTTGGTGAAACTGGTCATCATCATTATGATGGCCGGCGCCAGACTCAGAAAGGTGACCAGCATGATCAACATCAGAGATGTGGATGCTTCCTGTCCGTTTCGGGCGGAGCGAATTCCGTCGATAACCGGTAATGAGATATCGGGAATGGCCTGGGCAAACAATGACCCGGGTAGAAGCAGAAAGACTGCCAGTATTATGTATTTATAACTGCGGCGCCGCATACGTTACCCCTGTGGCAGGGGTGTAGCACGGGCCATCCCACGTACAAGCAAAAAAAATTATGTCGCTTATTTATTAGGTGCCGATACTGGCCTCCGGATTCGCAGTGCATTCAGCCCGGTTTTTTAGCCAGGTTTCCGTAACCAGAGCTGCCGATGCTGATATTTTCAGATCCGCGCCGCAATACCAGAAAGGGCCTACCGGAACCATCAGGTTCCGTCTTCAACAGGCCTGGGTTTGCTCACTGCCCTCAGACGTCGATTTTGCTGATGAAGAAGTTCTTCCAGATCTTCCATGGGCACATCGTCATCCGGGGCCCGGCCTTTCAAAATGGCCTGAAAATCAGAACGACCGGTCCGATTCCCCTGTCCTTCCGATCTGGACTTCCACAACCTGAAATCTGTGCTTTTAAGCAGCCCCTGCAATCCATGAAGGAAGTTCTCTGCAGGTTCTGGCTTATTCTCTTCCCAGAGTCGAATTCGATCCGCCACTGTGGCATCGTCTATGCTCTGTAGCAATCGCACTCCATTATCGCTCACTCCAAGCACCATGAGCTGACCGGCCATATCCACAACCTGCATATACTTACCCGGCATGAGACTGATGGAGGCCACTACCCTCAACGGACCGCCCGAGCTACTGGAAACAATGCCAGATTTCTTTTTCATAAAGCGGACCAGGCCATAGAAGCCGCCGGCCATAAGCCCCATAAACAGTACAAACCGGATAAACAAAGAAAAGAAAGATGGCCCTTCCTCCTGGGAAAACATTCGAGACGCAGTGGGGCTTTCACCCGGTTCAGAATTGGCTGATGGCTGATTCTGCTCAGCCGCTGGCTCGGACTCTGATCCTGGATTGGAAAAACTACGCCCCTCGGGACGCTTCTGTCCACGAATGCTATCCATCCAGGCCCGATCAATGTCCTCCATGCCAGCCGGCTTTCCGGAGTTTTCTTCCGAAGCAGAATCTTCAGATTTCCCGGGTTGCTGGGATTCAGGGCTCTTCTGCTCCTTTTTATCACCGGAATTGGGCTTTTCCTTCTCCGCGTACGCTGGACCGGCAGCGAGGATTAGAATGAATAATGTAGCAATAGCTGGCAAGGCGGCCGGAGATGGGCCCCACCGTTTTGGATTATGTCGCATTATAGTGGAAACATGTCGGTCATTTTGATCGTGGCAATCCTTTTTTCATTGCAGGGATTGGGCCCCACATACATGACATGCCTTCGAAATGAGTTACGGCAGGAGGAAACAATGCCAATCAAAGCGCTTCGAATCATCACCGGTTTATTTTTTCTGGTTCTGGGAGTACTGGGAGTTCTACCTTCCATAGAAGAAGGAATCTTCAGTCTGAATAACAACAATATCCTTCTTGAGCAACTTTTCGGAGTAATCGAGATTATTTGCGGTATCATCCTGCTGGCTGCACTGTTTACCCATGCAAGTCGCAAGACCCTTTACCGGGCCGCAATTGTGGTATTTATATTCTGGGTAATTCGAATTGTGCTGGCGAATTTCATTTTCAGCGCTCCCACCGTGGCCCTGGCTAGCGGCGCTTTCTGGGTCTGGTTGCTGCAACTACTGGCTCAGATTCAAATTGCAGTTAGTGTCTGGGTTCTGAGCAAAGCCTACGATTAACTGAAATGAAACTGAATCTGCAATACGTGTCCTGGTGGGTTGCTGCCAGGACATTTCAGACGCTACAAAAACCAGAATCGCTGGCCAGACTGGAATCGAGCCACACCATCTTTCATACTTTCGCTTTCAATTACCGGATAAGTGTTGGCTGCCTCTCGTTGTAGAGCCTGCTCCAGAGGAAGATGTAACCCTTCAATGGCCGAGGCAAGATCCGCCCTGAGTGCATCCACAGGCTGCTGAAGAATCTGCTCCGCCATCCTAAAGGCTCTTTTCAGTCCCTTGCCTTTCTCTGTAACCTCCCACACCAGGCCGATTTCCCGTGCTCTGGAGGCTCGAATCCTTTGACCGGTAATAATCAGAGGCAAAGCGTTTCCAGTTCCCAATAACCGTGGCAGATATACGCTACCTCCATCGATTAATGGAACGCCCCAGCGGCGGCAGGCAACAGAGAAAAGAGCCTGCTTCTCTGCTATGCGAATGTGCCCGTGGGCAAATAGTTCCAGACCTCCGGCATAGGTATAACCCTGACTCACAGTGATCACAGGTTTCTTTTGAACTATCCTGGAACCACCCAGGGGACCCGGATCCTTGACCGGATACTCCGCCCGCTCTTTCTCCCCTGCATTTAGATCTACCAGAGATTCCAGGGCCGTCAGATCGGCCCCGGCGCAAAAGGATTTATCTCCTGCACCATGTAAGATACAGACTCCCAGAGAATCGTTGTCTCTAAACTCCTGCCATGCTTCCAGGAACAATGCTGCCATGGGACCATTCACAGCGTTATGCATTTCAGGACGATTCATCATGATCTCGAAGATCTTTCCATGACCTCCAACTTCATGAGTTTTTGTAATAAGCTCTGACATCAAAATCTCCAGCTGTAGCCCAGACCGGCGCTTCCATACTCCGCTGTGGAAAGACCAGCAGAATGACCCGGTGGGATAGCAATGGAAGGCCCGAGCCAGATCGGATGCAGGAATTCTTGCTGTTTTATCTTTGACTCCTTCCTTCGAAGGTGTTGTGGAATCATAAAGGACAGTTCATTTTCCTTTTTCCAATCCATCCAGTTTTCGTAGTCATACCAGGATATTAATCCGGAAAACAGAATGGATAATCCTGCCAGGGCTGCTGTTTGAGGACCGGTAAATCTATTCGATTCACCCGAAGACTGCTTGGCCAGACTCATGGCTCCGTAAGAAAAGCCTGCCGTGATTGGTAGCGAAAGAAAGAATGTAATTTGCACTCTGCGCCATCCATCTTCTTTGAAGGTCTCTGAATAGGAATAGCGATAATCATAAGAATCCAGGCCGTATTGCTGCAGGTATCTATCTTCCAGGTACTTTCTATCACCATCCATTTCCAGACGATTCATGGTGCGAATCTCTTCTCTTCGCCTTTCTTCCACGTCAGGATAGCTTTCAGACCTTTCCTGAACGGCTTCCGGGTTTAGTAACAGTTCAGTGGCACCATCCGTTTCAAGATCGCGCAGATACGGAGGAACTAGAGGTGCCGTGTATCGTGGATCTCTGGGCGTGGGCTTTTTTTCTTCCAGGGAATCCGGACTGCCCACGGTCTGCGCCATAGTTGGCGTGGAAATCAAGCATACGGCCACCAGGGCCGTTGCCAGAGCTCTGGTCTGGCAACAATGCATCTACTTCAATCCCGGAAATAAATATTGGAGACGTTTCATGGATTCCTGACCACGCTTAACTGGCGCGGTGATGATTCCATGCTGCATTGTACCTTTCACTGGATTTTCTAACTTTGCCAGATCTGGAATGCAGGCCCGGGCCAGCTTCTTGGCTCTATCTGCATTTGATTTGAGATAGCCCAGTATCTCCTCTACAGTGACGCTTTCCTCCTCCTCTCTCCAGGAATCATAGTCCGTGGACATACAGACCATCTGATAATTGATCTCTGCTTCGCGAGCCAGCTTCGATTCTGGAAGAACGCTCATATTGATAATATCTGCGCCCCAGGATCTATACATGACGGATTCAGCCCGGGTGGAAAATGCAGGCCCCTCCATACATACCAGAGTCTTATTCTTATGCAGCGGAACATCCAACGATGCAGAGGCATGTTTTTCAACAATCGATGATATGCTTTCGCTGAATGGATCACCGAACATTGCATGAGCCACCGCGCCATTTTCAAAGAAAGTGGATGGGCGAATCCCTTTCGTTCGATCGATAATCTGAGAAGGAAGAACAAAGTGCTCCGGAGCAATCTCTTCGCGCAAAGATCCCACGGCAGAGAAGCTTAATATATGTTCCACTCCCATGGATTTCAATGCAGCAATGTTTGCCCTTACCGGTATTTCTGATGGATTGAGGAAATGACCTTTTCCATGTCTGGCCAAAAAGGCTACCAGGATTCCATCCAGGTTTCCAATAATAATACTATCCGAAGGTTTTCCCCAGGGTGTTTCGGGGTGAACTTCCCTTTCCACCTTCATGTCTTCCATTTCATAAAGACCGGATCCACCGATCACCGCTAGCTTAACTTCTTCTGCCATGATGTTCCAGAGGACGGGCACCCTGGACTGTGTCATTTATTTTTCTTTACCTGTTCTGCCACGGGCAATCTACTGTAGAATGGCTGCAGAGGCTGAAAATCACCGCCAGTTGATTAATTCTCTGGAAGAAGCATCTGTTCTGCTAGATCGAAGCGGAGTGGTTCTGCACAGTAATGCGCAATTCAAGGCATTGCTAGGCGAAGATAAGCCAGAACAGAAGGCAATGCTGGACTTAATCCCGGACCTGCCCCGCCAATGGCTGGAAACCTCGCTGGAAGCCGATGAAGTATCCGCCTTTATATTTGATTCCTCGGTAACGAACTCTGCACTGCTGGTAAGTATCCTTCCTTCGGAAGAATATATGATCATGATGCTATGGGAAAAGGAGCAGGAACTGCCCACCATGGTACAGCTACAAAACCTGGTACCTTTTGGCATTCTTTTGCTGGATTCCCGGGGAGAAATACTTAAGAGCAACCCATCCGGCGGCAGATTGCTGGGCCTACTTTCGACAAAAAACGTTAATCTAAACAGTATCTGGGTAATGTCCAGGGACCGAGCCAATCGTCGCAGGCCAGAAGAGAGAGCTCCCTGGAATCGTGCCCTGGAACAGGAACGCAGTGTACATATGGGCCCCGTAAGCCTGGGACAATGTGTACTGGACATACACTGTATTCCCATTCAGAGCAAATCGAGACAGGTTCTGGTAGTACTTCAGGATATGTACAGGGAACATAGGAACCAGAACCGACTCAGAAACGCTCTGGAAATCAATCGTAGCATCAATGCATTGCTCATGGATTTGCTGCGTGTTCCTGGCCCGGAAGAAACCATCCATCGAGCATTGAGGGGAGCACTGGAATTAATTGATGCCGATGAATGCTTCCTGATTACAGAAGAGGAAGTGGGCTCTCGCATTGCCTTTGTAGAAGGAAGTAGAAAAGACTTGATGGGACGGGAAAACCCGGTGGATCCCTGGCAAGTAGATCCGGCTCTGAGAAAAGAAGGGGCGCTGCTCATCCGTAGGATGGAAACCGTACAGAGCCTGGTGCCAGATCTTGCACACCATGAATATCAGGGTTGCCTGGCCGCCTCCGTACTCTACGAAAAGGACCGCCGGGGACTGGTATTAATTCTACGCAAACATCATCGATTCAAATCCAGGGAAAGAAGGATTCTACAATTATTGGTACCGGCGCTGTCCGCGGCCATCTTCAAGTTTCGCTACGAAGCAAGACTGAATCTATTGGCTACCACGGATCCATTAACCGGCCTGTACAATCGGCGTCGCTTCTTCGCTGTTCTGGAAAGTGCAGTAAGGGATGAAGAGTCACCGGCTCTACTGCAGATGGATCTGGATTTATTCAAGCAGATTAATGATAGCCTGGGTCATCAGGCTGGAGATCGGGTTCTGGAAGTTCTGGCAGCGGAACTAAAACGGCGGCAAACAAAGGGAATTACTGCAGCCAGGACCGGAGGCGAAGAATTCATGATTCTGTTACGCAAGGGGCAGGCAGAGAATTACCGATCCGTGGCAGAAAATTTGCGTCAGGCTGTGGAATCACTGATCATTGACTGGGAACCGGAACCAATTCGCGTTACACTTTCTATCGGAGGCACACGGTATAATCCAGGTGAGAAACTGGCCGATTTCTACGCCAGAGCAGATAAGCTACTGTATCAGGCCAAAGAATCGGGACGAAATCGCTGCTGCTTTGAGCCACTCAGTGTTAGCCGATCCTGACAGACCAGGTCCCGTCTCCAGGTCCCGCCGATTATTGCAATGAAAGTAAGATATGCTATTTGCAATGGATATTAAACTTGGAAAGCTGTATTAGTCGTCCTTTACTGTCTCGCCCGGCGGCATCTCTTCTGCAGAAAGTAACTTAAATTGAATTCTCTTTAGCTGGCGAACTACCCGAGTAAAATAGTCTTTGGACCAGATAATCTCTTCCAGTTCTGGATCAAGAATGGAAATCATTTCCCCTGGAACCCATCGCACGGACTCACCGTTTCCGTCACGCACCCGACCCTCGGAAAGGGCTCTGGATATTTCCCGGGCCCCATGTTTTCTCAAATCCCGAATCAGACCGCGAAAGAAAGCTTCTGTGGCAGGATCATAAAAACGAAACTCTCGATGAAACAGTAATGCATCGTGAAAATATTCTGGAATGTTGAAAGCTCCTCTAGCGCCCACACCCAGAGCAAGATTTGTAATAAAATCGCTTATCTGCGAAAAGATTCCCAGACCAGGAGCATTCTGGCCTGGAAAAAGTCGATCCGGCCGAATATTCTTACTTCTGGGATGCTGAGTCAATAACCAGTCAATGTACAGCAGCTTTTTTTGAGGAGCCCCTGGATGAAGACGAAAGCGAAAATAAGAAACCTTCAGACGAATATGGATAAGCACCATGTCCGATTCAGGATCTTTAATAAAAATTCGCTGATCCAGATCGGATAAATAATGCAGTTCAAGAAGCGGCTCTGCATAACCTTTTTCCTTTAGCTCGGCGAATATACCGGACCAGTCCATCAATTCTCGAATTTCAGTTTCTGAGAACTTTCCAAAGATTCGCACTTCGCCGTCCGGATTCTTAATTAGCGGACCGCCATGCAAATCTTCTTCAATATCCAGTGGCTCCAGATTAGGAAGCTGAATTTCCTTATCGGAACCGCCTTCCCGGCGGCTGGCTTTATCTGAGTCGCCAAACAATCCCATTAACGCAGACCTGCCAGAACTTCGCATGTTTGTACGTGTAAATCTACAGTGTCCTGGGTATTGATTGCATAGCCTCCGGCAAGTACTGCGAACATGGGAATCTCTTGAAAGGCATCTCGCACCAATGTATCGCGGGCAGCCAGACCTTCTTTGCTGATAGAAAGTCCACCCAGACGATCATTCTCATAGGGATCTACGCCTGCAACGTAGGCAACCAGGTCTGGCTTGAATCTAGATTTAATCTGCTTCAGGCTGTCTGACAAAACTTCCAGATATTTTTCATCCGAAGTACCGCTTTCCAGTCCAATGTTCAAGGATCCCTTTTCCTTGGGCGGATAGTTTTTCTCTTCATGGATGGAAAAAGTAAACACGGTTCTTGAGTTGCGAAATATACGGGCCGTACCATTCCCCTGATGTACATCCAGATCTATGACCAGAGCTTTACGAATCCTTTTCTGTTTCTGCAAAACTCTTACAGCAATGGCAACATCGTTCAGATAGCAGAATCCCTCTGCATGGTCCGCAAATGCATGGTGAAACCCACCGGCAAGATTCATGGTAAGTCTGTGCTGAAGAGCCAGTTCTGCAGCAAGTAATGTGCCCCCGGACCCCAGGAAAAATGCATCTACGATGGTACGGTTTAACGGCAGCTCGCTTCGGTACACCCGCTTGGAGAAATTAAGTTGCTTTAGATCTTCCAGGTAGGGCTTTTTGTGCACCGTGCCAGCTTCCTCATAGCTCAGCATCATGGGCTCCAGGAATTTATGCTCCTGGAATCGTTCATTCTGGCGCAAAGCCTCGCGGATAAAGCGGTATTTCACAGATGGGAACACATGTTCCCCTAAATCCATGTTATAATTTTCTGAGTAGATGAAGATGGGCAATGTAGACATGATTCTTACTTTTTTGAATGACAGAGTACAGGCTGTCGGAAGCATTAAGGATTCACCGCTCAATAGTTCAAGTATTTCACGATGGCAGAACAATACAAACAACCCTCCGTTCCCGGCATAGACCGGAAGAGAATTGCCCTGGTAAATGGATATATCGGCTCGGGTAGAAGAATTCGAGCCGAAGGCCAGGTCGTGGATGTTTCAATCCTGACAGACCACAATGAAGAGGCCTGGGATCCATTTATAGGGCTCCCTGTATCGCAACTTAGAAGGATTCGGGCTGTTCAGGATATGGGCATGAGTGCAGTAAGGAAGCCCAGAATCTCCGTTCAAATGGTCCCCTGGCCCGAGCAGTGGGATTCCAATCCTCCGGATAGGCTGGAACCCCTGGCAGAGCCAGAAGCTGTACTGGAAAGCGAAGAATTTCACGGAGAAGATGATGGCTTTTTCTCTGTGGAAATGAACGGTGATCTGCCGGCCGGAAAGTATATGATCCGGGTAATACTCAGGGGTAGCGACTCCATTCGTCAAAGCTTCACAGACATTGCCCGAATCGGGGCAGGAATTCAGCAGACAAACCAGAATGATTCTGCCATTGGATTCGGACGGGCCATTATCCTGGCAGAGGATTTTGAAGGTACACTGATAACATCGGACATTGATCAGACATTCCTGGATACCAAAATCGAATCCAGACAGGGATTGCTGGATACTCTAATGGAGCTTCCAGATATGAAGAAACCGCTGGCGGGCATGGAAGAGTTCTATCGAGTGCTTGCAGGTCACGGATATTCGCTGAGCTTCATTTCCGCATCTCCGCACTTTTTCCGGCGCACTCTAATGTCGGTTTTTTCCAGGCATGAAATACCTGTGGATTCCCTTCAATTGAAGTATCTCATGGGAACCCTTAATCAAATGGTTCGCAAAACAGTGCAAACCGTTCTAAATATGGATGACTATCTGTCCAAAGGCTTCACGGAAGCCCTGGACCGCTCCATGAAGTACATGGGCTCCAGTCTTCAGTCCTTGTTCGATCAGGTCGGTTACAAGCTGGAAACCCTGCTTCGCATGCGGGTCTACAGACCCACAAATGCAAAAGAAGTTCTCCTGGGAGATGACACAGAAAGTGACTATTTCATTTTTACTTTCTATCAATGTATTCTTTCCGGATGGATCCATGGAGAAAGATTACAGCAATTCCTTTACAGATTGCAGTTCAAAGATAGAGAAGCACTGACCAGAGATGCGGCCAGATCCATTGTTGCCCTGGCGGAGCGAAACCTTCAAGTCCATGGCGCTGTGAACCCTGTTACTGCAGTATGGATCAACCGGGCTGCTTCCAATGATACTTCCAATATGCGAAAGGAAATCGAGGAAAGCCTGCCCTCTGAATGGGATCAGAAACCGGACTTTTCAACCATTCAATTCCCGGTGGCCTGCGAGGGTGCAGCTGGATTTGCCATGCATGCCCTGGAAACAGGATTCCTGAACTCGGAGGAAGCCGTTCGATTCCTGCATGCACTGGAAGGAAAGATACTAAAGGAAAAGGTTCTGGATGCGCAGCGTATTGATGAAATCATCACCGAGTGCAAAGTTTCCGAGGACCAGAAGAGCAGACTTCATGCAGCCCTGAGAGAACATCGAAGTACTCATCAAAAATAACCTGGGTCCAAAGACCAGGCAGGGCTTCCAGTAATCCAGACCCGGCTTATCCAGGCCCGAATTAAATAGAGTTTAATTCCAACCAATGGTGGTAGTAACCGCAGACTCGACCTATTGCGATTTACTGCAACGCTAGATCTATCTTATCTGCTAACCTCGATCGGAGGACCGACGTCTGGGCGAAGATTCGGGCATCTCTTTTTTTAATCCTCGTCCCATTAGCTCTCGAGCCACACCGGCTGGATCCTGGTCCTTGTAGAGCATGGCAAAGACTGCATCGGTAATGGCCAGTTCCAGGTTCAGCTTTTTGGCCAGATCATGGGCCGAAGCTGTAGTATCCACTCCCTCCGCTACCTGATTCATTTCTGCAATGATGTCCTTTAGCTTCATTCCCTGGCCCAGCTTCTTACCCACAGTGCGATTTCTACTCAAATCTCCGGTGCAGGTCAATACCAGATCTCCCATTCCAGCCAATCCCAGAAAGGTCATTGGATCGGCCCCTTTGGCCACACCCAGGCGAGTGATTTCAGCAAGTCCTCTGGTAATAATGGCTGCACGGGTATTATGGCCCAGCTCCAGCCCATCCGAAACTCCGGCCGCAATTGCGATTACATTCTTGAGAGCTCCCCCTACTTCCACTCCAATGACATCCTGGGTTCGATAGGTTCTAAAGTATTTATGGAAGAAACAGTGCTGCACATGATGGCCCACCTCATCGTCTTTCGCTGCAATACTTACTACCGTAGGAATCTTCTTAATAATCTCTTTTGCAAAACTGGGTCCGGAAAGATAGGTCAGTTGTTTATGGAACTTTCCAGGTAGCTCCTCCTCAAATATTTCGGATACCAGGCGCAGGGTACCTTTCTCAATACCTTTAGCTGCGCTGACCAGCGGGACTCCGGCAGGGATATCGGCTGCAATGTCCCGCAAAACACCGCCAAGAGCCTGGGACGGAATGGCCACCACAATAAGCTCCGCTCCAGAAAGGGACTGCTGTATGTCGGATGTTGCTTTTAGCTTTTCCGGCAACTTCATGCCTGGAAGATAGCGGGTGTTCTCATGAGCCTGGTTGACGGACTCAACAATCTCAGGGTTTCTGGCCCATAGAAGGACATCCTCCCCTTTATCGGCCAGCACGGAGGCCAGGGCCGTTCCAAAGGATCCACTACCGAGCACTGATACTTTCATAAGCTTTATATGTAGACATGGAGCCGGGGATTTTCTTTTGTAAAGGTTTTTGCTGATGGAAATAGAGAATCCTCTGGAGGAAAAAGTATATAGGATCCAGCTCAAGCTGGATGCCCTGAACCCGGTTCTCCAGACCCAGGCAAGGATGCGCAATCCCTCCTTGCTGGAATTCTCTCTGCAAGCCACGGATAAGGAAATTCGAGTGCAGGGTAAGACCACTCGAACCGGTCGCTTGCGGGGAGCCTCTTTTCAGGTCAGTTTTCGCCCCACTCAGGTAGAACATCATGGAATCTTTTTCAAATGCCGCCGATTTAAGTTTAGAACCTACCCATTCAAAACCTTTGACCTCTACCGGTTGCTAAGCCCCTTTCCTTTTGCTCAGAGAATTGCAATGAATCGGTTTACCAGGAACATGCCGCCTGCCTTCGAACATCATGGGAAGTTCATCTATTTTCGTCCGGCCTACTATGTTCGTATGGTTCCAACCTTTGTGGGCGATTTTCACATGCTCTATATACGGTTGAGCCAGGGTAGCATCGAATTCTTTGTGAAAAGCAATCGATTGTTCCAGGCCCTGGTGGATTTTTTTGGCCCTCAGTACATCCGTATGGAATCCATCAACGAATCGGAGGAAGCTCTTCGGCTACTATTACAGAAGTCCTGAATCCCGGACGATCTAGCTGAATACCGTTTCCAGCCTACTCAGTCCGTTTCGGTTTCTCCAGGATGGTACGTCCTACTATGTCACCGGCCCCATGGACCGGGTCCATCTTCAGAGCAGCAGAATTGCATTCTATGCGAGATTTTTTTATCGACGCTTTATTGCAATATTGCAATACTACTATCACAATGGGCGCCACAAGAACCGACCTTCATCCGGAAAAATTCAATGAATTGGGAACCGCTCTTCAGGCGCTGGGGCATCCAGCGCGACTGAGGATCATCGACATTCTGATCAAGAAAAAGGAATGCATGGGTCATTTGCTGGTTGATGAGCTGGGATTGGCCCAGCCCACGGTGCACCAGCATCTGAAGCGACTTAAAGAAGCAGGATTGATTCAGGGTAACATCGATGGAAATCGAGTGTGCTACTGCATCGATGCCGATGCGCTCAATGAACTGAGAGAATCTCTGAAAGTTTTCTTGGATCGACCCATTGCTCAAAACTGTTGTTAAGGAGGTAGCCATGTTTCCCAGGATGCATGCTTCCCTATATGTTTCTAATCTGGATCGCTCTGTAGATTTCTATAGCCGATTCTTTCAAGTCTCCCCGGAGAAAGTCCGGCCGGGCTATGCCAAGTATCAACTGGAATCACCGGGTCTGGTATTTTCCCTGGTTGAAAACCCGGAACGAGTGGCCGGAAACTTTGGTCATATGGGCATTCAGGTAGAAAGCCTGGAGGAGCTGGATCGCCTGAAATCCCGGGCCCAGGCCAATGAGGTACTGAGTTTCGAAGAAAAGGATGTGGCCTGTTGCTACGCGAAGCAGGACAAATTCTGGGCTGTGGATCCGGATGGAATTCAGTGGGAAGTATATTACTTCCATGAAGATGTGGAGTTCAATGATCCGGCCTTCGCAAACGATTCCGGTGAAAAAGAGGCATGCTGTTCCACATCATTCTCCGTAGATCAGCTACCGGAAGCACAATCTGTCAAGGTCGGGAACAGTAGTCCAGGCGAAACTCAAGCAGTCCAAACAGAGGTTCTGGCCCAGGCGGATGCTTGCTGTGAACCTGGATGTTGCGGTAAATAGTAGATCCTGAATATGAGAAATCTATCTTTCGTAGATCGATATCTAACTCTCTGGATATTTCTGGCAATGGCCCTGGGCGTAAGTCTGGGGGCCGCCTTTCCCGTAATATCCGAGTCCATACATAAGCTATCTATAGGTCAGACCAACATCCCCCTGGCCATTGGACTTATATTGATGATGTATCCCCCTCTTGCGCGAGTCGACTATTCCCAATTACATCTAGTGTTTACGAACGGCAAAATACTTACACTTTCCATTGTAATGAACTGGATCATTGGTCCACTCCTGATGTTTTCACTGGCTGTGCTTTTTCTATGGGATAGGCCGGAACTAATGTCCGGGCTCATATTGATTGGCCTGGCTCGCTGCATTGCTATGGTGCTTGTATGGAATCAACTGGCACATGGTAGTCCGGAGTACGGGGCTGGACTGGTAGCACTGAATAGTCTGTTTCAGGTATTTGCGTACGCTCCTCTGGCATTGATATTTTTGAGTGTACTACCTGATATGCTGGGTCTGGAGTCCTATGAGGTGAATATTTCCACATTGGATGTGGCCATAAGTGTAGGAATCTATCTGGGAATTCCCTTTCTGGCTGGTTTTCTCAGTCGCTTGATTCTAGTTCGCATCCGGGGGCACCAATGGTATGAAAAGAAATTCATTCCAGCCATTTCGCCTCTTACTCTGGTAGCGCTTCTGTTTACCATTGTATTGATGTTTTCTCTTAAAGGTGATCAGATACTCACTTTGCCCATGGATGTGCTTCGAGTGTCACTTCCGTTGCTTCTCTACTTCCTTATTATGTTCTTTGTTGCCTTTCTGGCCGGACGATTGCTAAAAGCGAAATACCCGGAGAATGCGGCGCTGTCTTTTACGGCTGCCGGGAACAACTTTGAACTGGCCATTGCTGTGGCCATTTCTGTGTTTGGATTAAATTCCGGTCAGGCCTTTGCCGCTGTACTGGGACCTTTGATTGAAGTACCGGCTCTGGTACTTCTTGTGCAAGCTTCTCTGTGGCTGCAAAATCGGCTCTATAAATCTCAGAAATCCAACGAGGCAAGATCATGAACTGGAAAGAATTACGTTCCAGGTACCAGGAGATGCAAAGGCTGGCCCGGTACGTTGCAAAACGTTCTGCAGCCGCCGAAACAGTACGCCTTCTATTCGTTTGCACTCACAATGCCAGAAGAAGTCAGCTGGCCTGCGCCATGGCTCCCTATATCTGGCATCAGCTTGTAACAGAGATGGATTCTGACAAAGAGGCTCAGCGTATAGAGTCCTACAGCGGCGGAAGCGAAGTAACAAGAGTTCACCCCAATACGATTCGAGCTTTGATTCGCTCCGGGTATTCATTAATAGAAGGCAGTCCTGATGTGCCCTCCAGCGAAGCGGGTTCCAGTCCAACAATTTCAGGATCTGGGTCGGTAACCGTTTCGAAGCATACAGACTTTCAGGATACAGACTCCGACGTTGTTGGAAATTCCATTTACCGGCTGCAGGATCCCCGGGGACATGAAATGGAGCTATTTTCCAAGCTCCTGGATCATCCGCAAAATCCTGGAAGCCACTTTGCTGCAATAATGGTTTGCTCCAATGCAGATGAGGCCTGTCCTTTTGTACCCGGCGCCGATGTGCGAATCTCTTTGCCTTTTGAAGACCCGGGCAAATTTGATAACACGGAAAGAAGCGCAGAAGCCTATGACAGCGCCATGGAGGCGATCGCCAGAGACCTCTATAGTACGTTTGCTATGGCTCTGGGGAATATAGATTAAAGGGATGCAAATCAGTACATATCGAATCTACGAAAGCTGCATTCCAGCGGTCCATTGAACAGGGTAACCTTTTTCGAGGGCTTGAGCCCGATTCGTTTAAAGGCTTCCAGGTTAGCGCTCAATACCCAGACAGTCCATCCCTTGAATGAGGCTTTCATGATGTCTCCCAGATCCTTATAAAATGCGGCCGCATCTTCCAGGGACAATCTTTCTCCGTACGGAGGATTTATTATGGCTGTACCTGATTCAGAAAGATCCTGGATAGTCTCCGCCTTTCTGGTCTCGAAGAAAATATCCTGAGATCCCAGGCCCAGAATCTTTCGGTTGGATTTGGCTATTTCAATGGCCTTTGCAGACCGATCACTTCCACGAATCAAGGCAGTATCAGTCTGTTCTGTGGCACTATCTGCTCTTGATTTCTGAGCCTCCGTCCATTGTCCTTTCTCCTGAGCCAGAATACTGCGATGGCTTTTTTCAAAATATGTCTTCCAATTTTCAAAAGCCATCTTTTTGCGAAACACACCTGGCGCCAGGTTTTTTCGGATCATGTAGGCCTCCATGGGAATGGTGCCTGAACCACACATGAAGTCCAGAAAAGGGTTCTCCCAGTTCGGAGAGGCCAGCTGAACCATTCCAGCCGCCAGCACCTCTGAAATCGGCGCCAGGTCAGATTGAGCCCTGTAGCCCCGACGATGGAGGGAACCACCAGCCCCATCCAGGGAAATGGTGCAATCCTGTTCATGGATATGTAGATGAATTCGAATGTCCGCTTCCCGGATAGAAACATCCGGTCTCTTTCCCTGGCCGGATCTAAACTCATCGCACACTGCATCTTTCAGTTTTAATGCAGCATAATGACTGTTGGAAAAGATTCTAGAATGCACCGCAGCGTCCACAGCGATGCTATTAGAGACAGAAAACCAATCATTCCATGAAATGGACCTACCAAGATCATATAGATCCTGCTGATCTGCAATTCTGGTTGTTGAGAGAATCATCAGGACTCGAACTGCACTCCTTAATCGAATACAACATCGATAAAGCAGCTCAAAATCACCGGAAAACAATACAGCGCCATGTTGCCGATCCAGATTAGAAGCTCCCAGATTCTTGAGCTCTTCCATAAGAACTTCTTCCAGACCACGCAAAGTGGTGGCTTTCAAAGAGAGCTTTTGCTTTGGATTTCTGTCTTTCATGGACCTGGCCGGTGCGGACTTAAATTTAGATTGAACGGTAGCCTGGCCAGCTAAAAAGAAAAGGCAGACCTATCAGGTCTGCCCCATTGCTGTAAGGCCTTTCGCAGTCGCCTTTGACAGGGAAGAAGCCGGAGGCCATAGCCGACTTCTTCCTACATGTGCAGTCAGGTGCGATACCGCCGAATTAAGGCATTACAGAGATAATCTCATCACGGTTTACAAGGTTTACAACATGCTTGTATTCCGCACTGGTCTTACCATACTTCAATTCAGCTGCACGCAGCAGGTGCACATTCTTCTTGTATCGGAATCGGAACATCTGGTCTTCTGTGCCCATTCCATACTTCTTGATCATGTTTTCCTGAAAGGCATAGCACTGCGACAGATACTTATGCGCAGGATACTCTTTTTCGTTCTCATCAATCTCAAGATAAAGCTCGAGAATTGGGATCGACTGAGGCATGTTGCCCAGGTCATACTGATACATTACCCAGTTACGATATACAGCTGAGATCAATCGTTTGAACGCTTGCTGCTCTCGAAGATTGGGATTGCGAATCTCATCCATGTGGTTGATGGCTCGCGTAAAATAAGTCACCGCTTCCAGTTTGGCCTTACGCTTCATGCGGTTTATCTTGCGCTCTTCTTGCGCCTTTCGGTCAATTACCTGCCAGTACCATTTTTCGTTCAGGTGCTTGGCTTCTTCCTGTTGCTTGCGGAATAGCTCCACCTCATCACGCATTTTGATGATGGTATTTACACCAGACTGATACATGGACAGAGCCAGTCTGTATTTATTGTTTGCAAATGCTTTTGAAAGCTGATGCAACTCGGAGAAAGCTGGATCATAGTCGCGGTAATCCGCATTTTTCCATAATTCTTCCGCTCTCAGATTTCGATCTCGGATGACTTTTTGCTCATCGGTGAGCTCAGTTTCGTCAACTTCCTCGGATACCAGCTCACCTGGAGTCGGTTCCAGAGGAGTTGGGTTGGCCGGATTTGTAGGCTCCTCACCATAAACTGAGCTTACTACAAATACCAGGGATAAAAGCAATGCTGCTTTCTTCATATCTCGCACCTTACCTGTCATTGTTTTTGGATTATCTCCTGCCATTGACCTTCTTCCCTTTCCGGGAAATGCCGTACGACCGGATTTTCCTCCGTTCACGGTATTCTATCGGGAGAAAAGGGATTCAAATCAACGGTGGCAGATAATTATTTCCAGGGAATTCATTTTTTTCTTTTGCTCATAGGAGGCCATGAAAATCCCCTTTATGTCAGATATGACGGCTTCCAATTCCAGAAAAAAGCAAGAAAATGGACCAGGCAGTCTGCGCAACCGACTGCAGGCCAATGCTCCCAGGTACGGTGTGGAGGGATGCCCTCAATGCCAGGGACTGGGCATTGTTTTTGATGCCCAGGCAGGCAAAACCGGTGCCTATGAACTCTGCAAGTGTAACAAAGACCGATGCCGCTGCGGCGGTGAGGCTCCTTACATGTTTTTTGATGACACTCAAAATGCCATGGTTCCCTGCCCGGTGCGACCTGCCTATATGGCACTTCAGCGCATAGTGCGACTGACCCGGCGCTCCGGAGTGCCCGCCAGGTTCCAGAATCGCTTCCTGGACACCCTGGATACCCAGGACCCGGGAATTAGTCTGCTTATAGCTATGGACCATGCTGTGGAGATTATCTATCAGTACGGTAAGAGAAATGAGCCCGATGCTCCGGAAATCCAGGGTCTTTATCTCTACGGCTCCACCGGTACAGGCAAAACCCACATTGCCTGCACGATTGTAAATGAGCTGATCCGTCTGTATCAGGTGGAGGCCCATTATGCCAAGATCAGTCGGGACATTCTAAACAGGATTCGCGAATCCTTCAATACTTCCAGCGAATCCTATGGAATGGGAGGTAGAATTGAAAAGGAGCTGGCTTCCTTTGAGGCTCTGGTAATCGACGATTTTGGGGTCCACAGAGAAAGCCCCTGGGTAAACTCTACACTCTATGATTTAATCGATAGCCGGTATGAAAAGAATCTGCTCACCATTCTGACATCCAATGAGCCCATGGACTCCTGGAAGGAATTGTTCGGAGGAAGAGTGTATTCCAGGCTTAAACAGGTATGCATTGAGATCCATCTGGATGGTGAGGATTACCGTCTGAGGGAGAGTCGATCCATTTCATGACCGAACACAGACAATGGATTCCTTCTTATTTATCCCTGGGGAGTAATATCGAGAATCGTCAGGCCCACATGGCCCATGCTGAATATTTGATTAATCGAAACCCCAAAATCAATATCCAGAAGAAAAGCCAGATCCTGGACAATCCTCCCCTGCTCGTGGAGAATCAACCTCCCTTTCTTAACCAGGTCTTTCTGACCGAAACCCAGCTGGGCCCCTATGAGCTACTGGATACTCTGAAAGATTACGAAAACCAGATAGGTCGCATCAAACGGATTCGCTTTGGTCCCAGAGAAATAGACCTGGATATTCTGAGCTATGGCCAGCTTCGTCTGGATTCGGACCGATTAACAATTCCCCATCCAGCTCTCAGGGACCGAGAATACCTGCGGATTCTACTTGCGGAATTTGATACAACACCGGAGGATCTGCTGAATCAGGCAACAAGGAGCGAGATTTGAGAATTCCGGTGCTGGGTAAATTGTTCGGTCGTAAGAAGGAAGGCTATTCTTACAGAGTCTATAGAAGTATTCATTCTCAGCGCAGAAAGGCCGGGATATTCTATTTTCCTTTTCGCTGGCTTTTCAGGACTGCTGCCAGCATCCAGCACTCAGAAATCGATGTCATAGGTCTGGAAAACATTCCGCCAGACGGATCCGTATTACTGGTAGGAAACCATCCCAACTCCTTTCTGGACTATTTCAATCTTCTCACCGTAGTCAGACATCCCATAGCCACGGCCGCCAAAGATACTCTAACCAGAGTACCGGTGGTCGGCCCTTTGATGAGAGACCATGCTCTATTTATTCCAATTGCCAGAAAACAGGACCAATCGCTGACGAAAGTCTCCGAAGAAGAACGGAAACAATCCAATGATCAATCCATACAGGTACTTGTGGATCATCTTGTAGATGGTAGATTGTTCAATATCTACGCTGAGGGACGATCGACGGACTCAAGAAAACTGAATAAGATCAAACTGGGATTCATGTTTGCAGTAATCCAGGCAGAAAAGCAGTTCAACTTTCGCCTGAACTTGAAGATTGTTCCTTACGGCTACTATTACGATCGAATCAATAAATTCCAGAGCTCAGTTTGTTTGATTTTCGGAAAACCATTTCGCATTCGAGACCTGGTAGAATTACCGGAAGATTACATGTCCCAGAGCGATTCCAGAAGAAACGATCTGGAAAAGCGAATTATGGTGGAAGGCAAACGTCGCCTGGAAGCGGAAATTAATGATCTGATTATTTCCATTAATGATCTGAGCCTGATAGATATCATAGATGAAGCCACCGCACTTCTAATTCTCACTCCTGTGAAGTACATGAATTCATTCGGAAATATCAAAGAGAAGTACCGATTGAGCAAGAACCTATCGGACGGATTTCAGAAGGCCGCAAAGACCGATGATGGACGAAGCAGACTGGAAACTCTAAAGGATACTATCCGTGCATACCGAAAGAAATTGCAGTCCTCCGGCTTGAGGGATGCGGTAGTGCGAAGAGAAAGATCTAAATCAGCTCTGGGATTTGGAATTTTGAGTTTGATTCAGGGTATTATTCTTTTGCCTTTGCTAATACCCGGCTACATCACCAGCTTTCTTCCCAGGCGTGTAGCAGGACTGGCAAGGAAATATATAATCGATATTAAGAAGATGCCCAGAGTGGACGGAGATGAAAAGGCCGTTCTCGGTGCATTCTTCACGTCGATAGTTAACTATCCAGTGCTTGCCGGGCTTACCTACTGGGCCCTTACACGCTTTGCCTGGCCTCCCCTGGAAAAATGGGCCTCTCAGTGGCCGGAACAAACCTTTCCAGCAGGAACAATTAGCTATCTACTGAATCAGCATCCTTCGCTGGTAGCCGGTATACTGGCTGTAATTACTTTCTTCTTTTTGATCTGGTTATGGGGATTTTCCATTCGCCATGGTCGCCGCTTTCGCACGGGTCTTCGATGGTTTGGCGATATGTTAACCTCGGTTATCCGAGAAAAAAAGCTGGAGCCTTTTCGCGAGATGAGATACCAGATCATCGATGAGATCGATGGGATTCTGGAAGATTACTGAAAAAAGAAAGGCAGGATACCATTATCCTGCCCGAGGAGTGCTTCGATTCAATTTTCTGAGAATAAGCGCATTCTATTGTCTGCCTTCGGCTCCACGGACCGGTCCAGGTCACTGTTCCAGGCCTTTCGTATTCCTGCCTAAAGCAAAGCATTCGTTTCCGTCGAAGACCGTGGCAACAGCATCCGGAACGCTGAAGTGCAAAGACCTCCCTTCCCGGTCAGGCCTAAAGCCGTCCATCGCAGATAGTCTGCATAAGAACAGGAACCAAAGTCCTACCTCTATTCCGGGCCATACTCTTTTCTCCCTGCATTGCTGCAGGTGTGGCTGTCCCTCCCCCGAGCCTAGGGAATCGTAAAGGTCCCTGCATCCGCCGGGCTGAACGGACTGTCCGTCACCCCTCCCGTCCCAGTACTATCGCAATAAAGCCAGCTCTGTCCCCCATCGCCGGACACTCGTACCAGAACGGAATAAGTTCCCGAGGGCAGACCATCCAGAGTGTAGAACCATTCATCGTCATTACCTCCGCCCGAATAGGAAGGATTAGGTGCTCCATCGGCCCAGGTCCATGTAGAATTCCTGGGGTCAGATCCGTCCGCCCCGTAGCCCACCTGAAACTTGAAGTGCGAAGGCATGGTATCGTTGCTGCCACTCTGATCGGTGTAAAATTGAACATAGAACTGTCCGTAGACAGCCACCGGAAGAGCACCGTTATGTGTGGTTGGATACTGTAATATGCACCATAAACCATCTTCAGAAGGCGTAAGAGCATCCAGTACGTCTGCACTCACCTCGCTGGAAAGGTTGCCTTCAACGCTTCCTTCTACCGTGGAAACCGCAAAGTAATAGGTCGTTCCATTGCTCAATCCGGTTACTGTGTAGGAGCTAGTAGCTGATCCTACCTGAACCTTTGTGCCACTGGACGTCTGACCCGAAGTCGTAGTGTAGTATACATAATAGTCTGTGGCACCGCTTACATCCGGCCAGTCCAGGGTAACCTCCCCGCTGTCCACAGAAACTTCAATGGAAGATGGTGCATCCGGTTTGCCCACAACTACAGCCTGCGAAGCAAGAGTGGATACGTTACCCACTCCATCCACTGCCCGGACCCTCACTGTATAATCTCCGTCCGGCAAAGCCACGGATCCGGTATATTCGGTACCGGTGGTAATTGCAGTACCAGAAAAGGCCGGGGTGCTTCCATCTGTGGTATAGGCGATCTTACTGCATCCGGTGGCTCCAGTACCGGTGTCGGAGCAGCTTACTGTCAGGTTCACTCCATCGGGAAATGGACCGGCATTGGAAGGGGAAGTAAGAGATACTGAAGGTGAAGTGGCATCCTTTGATACAGACCTGGTTGTAGAGCCGTAGTTGCCCAGTAGATTGCTAACACAGATTCGCACAGTGTTACTTCCTTCGCTTAAGTTCGATACTGAGATCTGTGAGGTAGTGTCCGGGCCGCCTGCAGTGACCGAACCGGTAACATTGCTATTTCCTCCGCCATTGGTGAGGGCTGTTCCAGTACTGCAATCACTGCCACCGATTCGAATCTGATAGCTACCGTCACGACTACTCTGCCATTCAATCTGAGCCGTTCCAGATCCATTTACCTGACTGTCATGGCTGTTCACCGTAATCGTAGCCAGAGCTGTATCCACTGTGTAGGTCTCTGAAGTCACGGTTCCTACATTTCCGGCATTGTCTCTTGCTCTGGCACGGACATAGGTTACTGCATTGTCCGAGGGAGATAAAGCCGTGGAATACTGACTGCCAGAGGTAACGGTACCGTTGCTGCCATTGATGGCAGGATTGGCCGGTGCACTTCCTTCATTGGTAGCATAGGCAATCTTATCGCATCCGGCCGAACCAGTATCCGAACAGGAAAGAGTGACGGATGGAATACTACCATAGGAGCCTCCCCCCGGAGCGGCTGTAACGGATGGAGCCGTATCATCTCTCACGATTGTCGCAGTTTGAAAGCCAGTGAGTCCATTTCCAGAATCTACAACGCAGATTCTAAGTGTATGGCTGCCTTCTCCGGACAGGGCACTTGCATTGACTGTAGTATTTACATTTACCGTCGCTGTAGCTGTGCCAGTATCGATTGTGGTGCCATCTGTACAGTTTGTTGAGTTGATTCGAACCGAATAGCTTCCGTCTCGATCGGATTGCCAGGCCAGAATAGTGGAATTAATTGCACCGCTGCCTGTGCTCACATAATCGCTTCCAGCACTACCAGAAATGGCCGGTACGTTATCATCGATTACGAAGGTTTCGGTTTGTACTACAGAACTATTGCCAGCAGCATCTCTGCACATCGCCCTGAGAGGGTAAGTTCCATTGCCGGCCCCCCCTACGGTTAAATTCACCGTGGCCGGAGAATTGACGGTGCCATTGGAGGTGGTCGGCATGCTTCCGTCCGTGGTATAAATAATCAGTCCTGGTGCAACATCGTCGGTGCAGGTAAGGGTTACGGATTGAGCGGCTCCGTAGGTTCCACCGGAAGGACTAACTCCCATTGTTGGAGCGGTCACATCTGATTGAATATCAGATAGAATGGTATCGTTGCTGC
This sequence comes from Leptospiraceae bacterium, assembly GCA_040217195.1. GTDB lineage: Bacteria > Spirochaetota > Leptospiria > Leptospirales > Leptonemataceae > UBA3465. The sequence goes on from JAVJNR010000003.1 coordinate 179,321, forward strand.
TTCCATCTCCATCTGTGTCGATTCCATCGATTGTTCCATCGGAATCTCCATCCAGAAAATCCACTTCGCTACCGGAGCAACCCATTCCGGTTGTGACGCTAACTCCGCCCACCAGACAAATATAGTAATCCGGATTTCCATCCCCGTCCATATCGATGGCATCGGCCACGCCATCTCCGTTTTCATCGATGAGCCATACATCCGGCTCTCCGTCGCCATCCAGATCCAGGGAATCGGGCTGCCCGTTTCCGTCCCGGTCCAGAACTGTGCCATCGGTGGTACCATTGCCATCCAGATCCACGGATTGGCCGACCACCAAACTTCCGTTCCCGTCGCCCAGAAGGGCCAGTAGTTCCAGAAGGGTTTCATCTGGCTCTCCAAAGATCAATGAGCAATGGCTAAATGAGAACAAACTGATAATAATAAAAATCCGGGTTATCTTCCTGGTAGATCTCATGAAACGTTACCTGTATCCGCGGAGGAAATCCGCTTACTGAATACTACATGGCAGGGAGTACTCCCCAGGACGTACTTTTTTTGCCTTCTACTTTTTTCTGGGAATTTTCAATATGAGCCCGGGTAAAGGGCCCGAAGGATGGTTTCGTCCGTCCATAGTCGAAAAAAGCATCTATAAAGAAGACAAAATTGAGTTTTCCGGTCTTCCAAATCCGGGAATTATGGTGGCATGCCCCGTTTTCGAGTTTTTCTGGCTGCCTTTTGTCTGATAATCTGCCAGTCCTTATTTGCAGAATCCCAATCCATTCTATATCTGAAGGATGGGAGCCGTCTGGTTGGTCTGGTGGAGGCCTGGACCGGGCAGTATTACCTGGTCCGAAGTCCTGCCGGCCATCTTTCCAGGATTGAGTCTCGAAGAATTCAATCGGTGGAAAATAAGGCCTTCCCTCGCCTCTGCAACGTTGCACTATCTTCGGATCGGACGATTGAAGTGGAGGTTATGGAGATTACCGAGAAAGGAATTCTGATCAAGGTACCGCAAGAGGATAAGGCCCGAAAATCACTGTTCCAGTCACTGGAAAAAGAAGAAATGCAGACCAGTACCCTGGAATTGAATTACGATGAATTTGACTCTCTGAACCTGTTCGGCGAAAAAAAAGAGTCCGAAAAACCAAACCCGGCCATGTAATATATGGAAGGACGGAAGATGCTGCATGAGATCTTTCAGCGCGAAGCGCCCGCTATGATTCGATTCTTGCAGTTTCGCAGAGGCCACAGCATGGAAGAAGCAGAAGATCTGGTTCAGGAAGCATTTGTTGCTCTCCATGCCTATACTCAGAAGAAGAGGCTCGATTCTTTTCATGGCGGGCTTGCCTGGAAGTTTGTTCTGGGAAAAAGCCGGGATGAAAGAAAGAAGAAAAAGCTGGCTGTTCTGTCCACTCCTCCATCCGAGCAACTAAGTGCTGCATCGAATTCAACGGAAAATGAAATGGAGGAACTGAGAGAAGCTATTGATAGAGCTCTGCAATCTCTAAAGCCTCCGGCCAGCATCATTCTGGAAATGCGAATTTTTGAAAACCTGGATACCGAAACCATAGCCAGTGCTGTGGATCTGTCTGTGCGACAGGTGAATCGAAATCTTGAAAAGGCCAGAAAGATAGTAGCTCAAGAAATGGAGCGATCAGGTCTGAACATGGAGGGATGGAAATGAAAGAAGATCTATCCTTTCTGCATGAGGACCGTAGTCGCTGGCCCAGGGTATTTTCTGAATTATCCGAGCATCAACCCTATCCGGAACAACGCCTCCAAAGGCTCTGGGATCGCATCGAAAGCGATATTGAAGAAAGTACACCGGTCAAAGCGCCCGCTACCAACTGGAGTGCATTGCAGCAACCCTATCTGGCAGCCGCCGGACTACTTGTAGCAGTAAGCGCGGCCTGGTTCTTCTGGCAGGGAAATACAGGATCCAGCACCCTGGCCATAGACTCTGCCCGGGGACTGACCATTCAAAGATCCGGAAATCTAATCGCTGCTCCAGATTCCATCCAGAGCGGAGATAGTGCACTGTTAACCCGGGAAGGCTACCTGGACCTTTCCCTTTCTGAAAAGACTAGACTAACCTTTGAGGGATCCAGAATGGATTTTGAAGAAATATCGAGTAGCAAACGAAAGTTAAGGATTCATCTGCGAGAAGGATCTGTGACCATCTCTTCTGCGGACCCGGACAAGGATGTAGTGGTAACAACTCCAAATGGAAGTTACCAGATCGTTGGCACTATCGCACGACTACAGAGCAGCAAAGCTACAGATCGAGTGGATGTACTGGAAGGTCAGGTGATGGCCACAGTTACCGATTCAACAGGCAAAGAAACCGTGCTGCCCGTTGTGGCCCAGAAATCCCTGCGAATAACGGAAGGAAAGACTATAAACAGCGACATAGCCCAAGAGGCCAGAGAGGCATTGATTCAAAGAGACCGTCGCTTGAATGAATCCAGAGAGATACAATCCCCGCCCACGCCCTCGGCTACCATCAGTGGAACAGAAGAATTCCACGGTTCAAAAGTGAAGATTACTCTTTCGGACGGTCAGACTCTTGAAGGAATACTGGCCCCCCGGCTGCGGGGTATGCCCTATACAATCCGCACCCGGGATGGCACAATGTCTCTGGATCCCAGGATGGTAGAAACGGTCAGGCATGTGGCACAATAATTATCGATTCGTTTGCATGAGGATTGTTAGATCCATACCTGGAATGGCAATTGGACTGACCATACTTGTGCAGGTTAAGCCTGCCCTGGCCGAAGAGCCCCCGGGAACGCTGGATGAGCTCCGAAATCTTCGACTGGAGCTATCCAGAACCGAGATGGAAAAGAAAGTCCTGGAGATGAAAAAGGAAATTCTTGAACTGGAACAGGAAGCCAGCATTTCCCAGGCAGAACTGGAAAATGAACTTTCAAGGATTCGCAAGATGGATCTGAGGTCAGAAGAGGCGGCCCGACGCAAAGCAGAGGCCAGCTTATCTGCTTACCAGAAGAACCTTATATTGCCGGGATGGGGTCATTATTCCCGGGGCAATAAAAACAAGGCCTATCTTTACGGAGGGCTCTTTCTCACCAGTCTCACATACACTGCCTATTCGATTCATCGCACGGAGGGTCTGGGCCAGAGAGTTAGCGAATTTGATGCTCTGGATCCGCTGTCCATCAAGTCCAGGAATCGTTTTGAAAACTCCAGACAGGAAAGTGCAGTCTTGATCGGAATTACTGTATTAATCTACGGGTTGGTGCTCACAGATCCCCTGGAGTGGTCTGGATTTGCAGATCCCTGGACTAACGAATCCATGAAATCGGATACCACAGGATCCGCGCCTTCGATTTTGCAATCACAGAGTCTTAAAGCAGGGTTCAGGAATGTAATCGGTCTACAGGAAGATTACCAAACCTTGTTTTACTATTCTTTCTATCTCTAGTTGCGAAGATTGCAAAAAAAAAACTAACGGCCCGGCTTCCGCAGAAGGATTGGAATCCACGACTCGCTTCCTTAACCGGGATTCCAATAGAGGAAATAGTCTCTTATCTGAGTCGCGGTTTAGGGTGTATCATCCTACAAAGAATTCGATGTCTACTGAATGGAACCCAGTAACCTAGAATCCAGATCGTCCACATTCAAGTCCTGCTGAGCACCTGTTTTCAGATTCTTGATTCTTAACTGTCCCTTTTCCAGTTCTTCTGGACCCATAACCCCTGCATGGCTATGACCTTTTTTCTCGGCCAGGTCAAATTGTTTACCTAGCTTTCGCTTTCCATCCAGAGCCAGCTCTACCTGAACACCTGCATCTCTGAGCCTGGCCGCCACCTTTTCCGTATCTGCGGTCAGCTCTTCAGAAAACAGAGTCATAAACAGGCTGGATCGATTGCTCAGGTCGGGCTTCAATTTATGAACTTCCAGAAAATCCTGCAAAGTCACATCACCCATACCAAATCCAACGGCAGGAATGGACTCTTTTCCGAATTGAGAAAGAAGCTTATCGTATCTTCCTCCGCCAAACAGTGCTCTTGCATTATCCGGATGAGTATCATTCATTTCGAAAACAAGTCCGGTATAGTAATCGAAGCCGCGAACAATACCTGGATCAAACCGAAAGGACTCCGGAGAAACGTATTCAGAAAGCCGATCCTGAATCTTTTTTAGATGCTGTAAGATTGGATTGTCTTTCGCAGAATCCAGGGAAAGCTCGTAGAACTCCTCTACTCTATTTACAAGATCCTTTTTTTGCCACTGACCTCCCAGGTCATCGACGGTCTTGCGGAAGTCTTCCAGGTTTAGCTTATCTTTCTTATCCAGGATTCTGCCCAGGGCTCTCAGTTGATCTCCATTTAGCTCCGGAAAACTGTGATCCAGCAAACGCCGATCACTGAAACGCAGTACATAGTCAGAGGCTACGGCGCCGTAGGATTTCATTACATCTGCTGCAAGAGCCAGCACTTCCACCTCTGCAGCAATGCTTTCAGAACCAAGAAGATCCACGTTTAGCTGATAGAACTCCCTGAGCCGTCCTCGACCCGGCCGTTCATATCGCATGAAATTGGCAATAGAGAACCATCGCAATGGTAATAGATAATTCTGGGGGCGACTACTGACCATACGGGCCAGGGTAGGCGTCATTTCCGGACGAATGGCTACCTTTCTCTCCCCTCGATCAGTGAAAATATAGAGCTGTTCACTTACAATTTCTTCCGAGGACTTTCGCAAATAGAGGTCCAGATATTCCAGGACCGGTGCACCGTATTCTCGATATCCGTATAATTCACAGACCTGTCTTTGTTTTTCTGCCATCCAGTTGCGAAATTCCATATCGTCCGGATAGAAATCTCTAGTTCCTGGATAGGGCTTGAGCCCTTGATTTGCCATGGATGCCTCTTGTTCTGGAAACTTTGAAATTCAGAATGCGGCAGTCCATGAAGCCCGAAGCTCGCCGACCATAATAGAAATGAATCAGTTTATGGTCGGTTCGAAGGCTCAGCCTGCCAGGGATTGAAGCAGAGATTTCAGACGGTCCTTGCTTCCTTTACGAAAGTCCGTATGTCCCAATCCCTGAAAATCCAGTCCTGCCAGCACCTTTTCAGCATCATCGCCAGTGGCGGCGGGCAGTTCTTCCATGTGGCGAATTGCACCATGTAGCCTGAGAGGGGCCTGCATTTTGAAAATCAAATCAAACGTGATCCATTTCCTCAGAGGTGCATATTTTTTCAAGTCCTCATTTGTGAGCATTATTGCAATGCCGCCTTCAGAAATGTTAATTACTTTTTGCTTATCTTTGATTAGAAATGTATTGGCATCGATAATACGCTTCACCATTTCATCCGCCGCAGCGGCCAGGTCCTGTTGTCCCACAGGATCCAGATCCCCCTGAACTACCATATATGCCAGGTTGGCCTGTCCACCGGCCTCGGACTCATAGACCACGGGCTGCGCAAAACCAGGACCCATCTGGGTAACAACTTCTGCTCCTTCATGACCTTCGAACTGCTTTAAATAATCAGGGAACTTTGCATCATAGGGGGCATGGATCTTAAGACCCGAAAATCGACTACCCAGTCTCTTTTCGAATTCTGTAAAGATCACCTGATTTGTAATCTGCAGTTTGGTGTTGTTGGGAGCTATCTCATTCTTACTAACGCGAAAGTTGGTAACAATTACAGTTCCATCACCCACTGGTATTCGAGGGAAGGCACGCATGGCTTTTCCGATTCGAACTTCCACCGGTCGGGCCTTTAAATGACCGGCCTCAACGATTTCATCAACTTGAAAATCCAGCTCAATCTGACGATTCAAGGTCAGAAACAATGTAAAGTTCCCCTCAATAGGAATGTTGGGCGCATAATGAAAGGTGACCACTCCATTCTCGGAGGGTTCACGACTGAACTCCGCAGGCGGAACGGAATGCTTCAAAAACAGTGCCCGTCCCTCCAGTTTATTATCGATTAGATAGGTTAGCTTGGTGGGATCGCGAAGCACTTCCCAATCTCTCTTACCATTTACTATTACTCTCATAGCTCCCATACCCGGTACTACAATATTGCCTTCCGGGGGGCTGATGTTTTCTGTGTTCATAGAAGCTCCCGGACATTTACTCCCTTGATCTTCGGAACTCAACCCTGCGATTTATAGCTCCGGTCACAGCATCCTGTGCTGGTACTATTGGACGTAAATAACTGTATCCTTTTATGAACAATCTATTGGCCGGAATTCCCATATCCATAAGTGCATTCTTTACGGCACGAGCTCTTTCTCTGGAAAGCATAAGGTTGTACTCATATGCACGATCCTCTGGACCGCGATAGGTACGATCTGCATGGCCCTGTACCTCGATACGCATTTCGGGATTGCGTTTCATTACCTCAGCAATATTTCGGATTTTCTTTAATTCAGAAGGCCGGATGCTGGAATCATTAAGAGCAAACAGTACCCGAACGTTATCTACACAGGCGGGCTGAAAGTCATCACAGGGATCACTGCCATCTGATTTAAGCTCTATACGGATCTTTTCCAATCCATTCTCTTCAAAGCGCACCCTCTTCATGGTGTATCCCGGGGAACGAGCTTCCAGCTCAAAGTTCTCCCCGGGCTGAACGGAAATGCTAAACTCACCCTTCTGATCTACTTCGGGTACCTGAGCCACATCGTTACCCACAAACTTTCTTATGGTGGATGCAGGCAATGGCAGACCGGTCTGTGCATCAACCACGATGCCCGGAACAATGCGGCCTTCCTTCTGGTTATCCGGACCATCCGGTCGAACTGGCTCAAGGAAGATGATTCTTTCATCGGTACGACCGGCAGGGATGGCCCCCCGGTAATCCAGAGTGATCTCTGCCGGTTCATATCCGGGAGCACTTACCTCCGCTCGATAGATTCTGCCCGAATAGAGTTCCACTTCAAACTGATTGCTAATAGTGATTCCATCTGTCTTTACGGTTTTACGAGAGCTCAATACGATGGTTTGCTCTTCGAACCGTATTTTGATTGTTGCATCCAGGCCCAGAGGAAGCTTGCTGGAAGCATCCATGATTTTCCCGGTGAGCAGTATCTTAACTGAATCCAGGAGACGATCTGGAGTTGCAAAGCGATAAAGATCAAATCCACCCATAGCGAGGGGATGCATTCGATCACTGGAAAAATAAAGCCATAGCCCATCTCTGGTTAAGACAAGAGCCTCATCGTCTCTTTCGCTGTTGATTGGTCGGCCAAGGTTTTCCGGCTTTTGCCAATCATATCCACTGAAACGGCTGAAATATAGGTCAAAATGCCCCAGACCTCCCGGTCGATTGGAAGCGAAAATAAGTCTGGATCCGCCATAACTTACATGAGGGGTGATTTCATCAAACCTGGTATTTATGTCCGGTCCTAGATTGACCGGTGCAGACCATACTCCTGTCTGTAAGTCTCTTTGCGAATAGTAGATGTCATTTCCGCCGTATCCGCCCGGACGGTCGGAAACAAAGTACATCCGGCTTCCGTCCTGAGTCACATAGGCCATGCGATCGTAAAAATCGCTATTGATTTCGTTTATATGCCTGATTTCTGACCAGCGACCATTACGAAATCGGGCATAATAGATATTGGTCCCTGCGAATCCTTCGCGGCTGAGACTTCCACTGGCATCCAATTGCCTGGATGATGTGAAATATAGCTCCACTGGTCTGCCATTTCTATAGAGAATACATGGATGCCCATCGAACCCATCGCTGCCCGGAACGAAGAAACCATCGGTATCAGCAAACAGGATTTTCATCGTATCACTGGGATCTAGTCCCTGATACGGAAACCGTAGCTCCAGAGGTACGGAATACTCAGCAGGTCCTGCTCGATCGGCAAAGTTTCGATTGAAGCTATACCAGAGACCGTGGCCTTCCCTGGTGCCCGGACGCTCGGACTGGAAGATGATGTACTTTCCATCCTCTACCACGAACGGTGCATAATCTGCACCGGGAGCGTTCAATGTGTTTAGATTTTCTGGCTCATCGTCCGGAGGCAATTCCTGGTCCGATGGTCTATCTGTTCTGGCATCTCTGGTATTGGTCCGATCCAGAGAGTCCACAGAATTCAATCCAGGACCCTGGTTTACCAGACGATCGGAGCTTGTTTCATTGCCTGGCTGTCTGGATGTCCCCGGTGGGTTTTCCGCCAGGGACGGAGTCAACAAAGTGACGACGCTCATCAAACATAGCGTCCAGATTACGGGCCGAATCCGGAACAAAGCCGTATACGTTCTGCCAGGAAGACCTGGTTTCCATACAAAGATAGTGGAATAATCGCGGATCACGCGATACGATTTTTTCCCGGACGGACCCATACATTTTCTGCCTTATCGTCTTAAAGTAACGGTACTTACCGTCCGGTCCTTGAATCATTTCTTCCTTAGTAAGATTATCTTCTGCAAACCTGGATTGCATGACTTCTTTTTGTCCGGGAGAATACCTAAAACTTCCAATGGAAATCCAGGCTATTCGATCGGTATTCACTGTGTCACAGATCCTATCGATCAATTCATGATATTCCGCTTCCCAGTTTTCATAATAAATGAGCGGATCCAGATGAAAAGCTAACTTGTAACCAGCTTCCTGAACCTTTACGGCAGCTTCCAATCTCTCATCCAGACTGGCTGTATCATCCTCTACCGAATTGATAATGGAGGGCGGATTCACAGACCAGGCCATCACCGTATGTCCATTATGGCGAGCATCAAGCAAAGAATCTACGTTACATGATTTGGTTTTCAATTCCAGCGTTGCATTATCAATATCTGCAAAGTGTTCCACCAGGATTCTGGACAGCCCTGTTATGGGCTCCAGGGCCAGAGAATCGGTATATTCACCGGTTCCGATTCGAAAATGGAATTTCTTGCCTTTGATTTTTCGATCCACTTCAGCAAACATATCCTCCAGATTTCCAAACAGAGTCATAAGAGGATGATTCATGAAGTTCTGAAGATAGCAATAATGGCAATCGTACAGACAACCAACTCCAAAATTTATTACGAAGTACTGGCAACAAACCATTCCGTCTGAGCCTGGACAGGAAGATACGAATCGACCGGGAAATGGATAAATGAGCAGCGAATCCTTTTCCAGAATCTGCCCTTTCTTTTGATACTGATCAAGCACCTCGCGGTAATTGTCCACCACCTCAATTGTAACTGGCCTGCCCTCCAATCTCTGGCGAATACTTTGAGCCAGCAGACTATCTTTCAGGGAATGGTCGATGTAGACGTGTCGGACGTCGTCCGGGCTGCGCATACTGCAACAAAATCCATGGGCTTTGTCGGGGCAAACATTAATACCCTCAATCCATCATTCGAATCCCGATGGCTTATTCCGGGAAGGCTCTGCAGATGATCCCTGATCCAGATTTCGAATATTCACCGCAGGATTTAAATTGCGGCCTGAGCAAGCCCGGGAGCTCTACTTCAGTCCAAAGGCTTCCAGAAAATGTTCCGGAAAGTTTAGCGGCCGACCTCGATTAAAATCCATGAAGATTCCCTGAAAGCTAGCGTCGCATGCCAGTTGATCATCCGAGTTTCGGAACATCTGCTGCCTTATCACTCCCCTGGATCGATTTGTGGAATCCAACCAGGTCAGAATGGTCAACGATTCCGGATGTTCCACAGGAATGCGATACCTGAGATTTGCTTCATAGATTACCGGGCCCTGGTTTTTAGCTCGCATGATGGCCACTCCCAGCCCTGCACCATCGAATGCCTGCATTCTGGCCTCATCCAGATAGCTCTGAAAGCGACCATTATTCAAATGACCGTTTGAGTCCATATCAGACCAGAGCACAGGTAACTCACACTGAAAGACACCTGGCATTCCTGCCTTTTCCAGCCCAGCCGGAAGAGTTCTATTCGGATTTCCCTTTAGTACTGCCATTTCATTCTCCTTACGTTTCTATTGTTCCAGGGCCCCGGATCCTGGATCCAGAACCCAATCGTATAACTAGCCAAAAATATCGCTTCTAACCGATTCTGCAGAAACGTTCAGACAGACTTGTCTGTCTGACATCCCCTGTAAGGATCCTTAAATCAGACAGAATCGCCTGTCCTCCAACACTACAGGATCCGCATAAGATCCCTGCCCCCGCCTGCTCCGAAACCAGATGCATATTCTAAGACCTGGCCAGGGTATCTAAAGAGCTATTCTGTTATCTCTTTACCTCCCCCATCTTTCGAACAGACAAGTCTGTTTGATCATTATTAGAGTCCGACAGACCAGTCTGTTGGATCGCTAATTGCCCTCAGACTGATTTCCAACCCCGGAAGCCGAAACCAGCCTGGAACGGTTCCAGAGTCGTATTTCAACCGAATCGGCCTTGACCAGACAGACTGGTCTGTTTACGATAACTCCAAAAAGGGAGACTCCTCATGCCAGGCAAGAAAAAAAAACAGGCTACCGGCGAAAACAATGTGCACCGGCGTATTCTGGAACGTGCCGTGGATTTGTTCTATGTTCAGGGGGTTCATGCCACTGGAATCAATCAAATCATTCAGGAGGCGGATGTGGCCAAAGATACACTGTACCGTCAATTTGCCTCCAAGGATGTATTGATCCAGGCAGCCCTGGAGCTCTGGGGTCGAAAGCTTGCGGTTCTCTGGGAGCGAAAACTACGTAACTGCGAAAGGCCGAAGGAACTATTTCAGAAATGGATTCGTCTGGAGAAGGAAAGCCTTCGAAAAGAAGCGAATTACAATGGATGCCCGGTAGCTACAATAATGATGGAAATGGGCCGAAGCAAAGACACGAGTATCATTCGAACCGCGCGTAAAATTGAACAGCAGTGGATTGAATTCCTTGCATCAGAGTTCATCCGCTTTCAAAAAAGCGGTTCTCTGTCCGCCAGGCATGAGGCGAATTCTCTGGCCCGTGAGATTTTGACCATTTACCAGGGGGGCCTGGCCATGTGGAGAATCTCCAGCGATGTAAAGTATCTCGATCAACTGAATTCGATTTTTCTGAAGGCAATTCACTAGGTTCTGGAGTTCAATTCTTCCGGGTATTTAGCGTTCATAGATTGCAAATCAAACTCTTTGGCCAGTAATTCGTAGGATCTTATTCGGTCCTGGAAATCATGGGCCATCATCATGGCAATGATTTCATCCAGATCAAATTGACTGGCATACTCCATTAGACGCTGCCGGACCTGATCAGGCGTTCCCGTAACATATTTGGAGGCCTGACTCTCCAGGAAAGCCGATTCTTGCATGGTAAACTCATGTCGCCTCGCCTCCTCCAGGGAAGGCACGGATTGAAATCTTCCATAAAGAGCCATACTCACAAAGACCATTTGAATCGCTCGAGCAAGCAAAGCCGCTTTCTGCTCATTTTCTGCGCAAATCACAAACAATCCCATGGAAACCCTGGACTCAGGGAAGGAGCCGGACGGAGAGAACTCCTGGCGATACCGATGTATTGCGTCCACGTCTTTTACTTCTTGAATAAAATGAGGTAAAGAAAGTCCCAGCCCCCACCGCGCAGCCAGAGATGCATTGGCTCCTCCGGTAAGAATCCACTGCTGCGGTATTGTATCAATCTGGGGACAGGCGATTATGGAACCCCTCTGGGTAATGGCCGCATCCGCCAGAAATGCCTGCAACTGCTCAACCTTCTTCGGAAAGTCTTCCGCTTTAAACTCATTGGAAGGATTCAAGATCTTCGCAGTATAGGGATCGGTACCCGCAGCCCTCCCCAGTCCCAGGTCAATGCGCCCCGGATAGAGAGCTTCCAGCAAACGAAAACATTCGGCCACTTTAAGAGGACTATGATTTGGCAGCATAATTCCGCCAGCCCCAACTCTAATTCGCTTCGTAGACTGAGCCACCCGCGAAATTAAAATTTCAGGCGTGGAACTGCCGATCACAGGCATATTATGGTGCTCTGTGAGCCAGAATCTCTGGTAGCCCAGATCATCGGCAAGAATTGCCAGCTCTACGGTATCTGCCAGAGCCTGGGAAGCGGATTGACCGGTGCGAAGCATGGTTTGATCTGCAATACTGAGTTTCATCTTAACCTTCTTGTCATTCTATCAGAGAACAACGGGTGATGGGAATCGGCTGTTAGAAAAAAGCATCAGTCACGATTCATGCAACGCGATACGAATTCCAGACCATCGCAGCATAGGTTTAGCACATCAGAGACGAACATAGGGCATCCTGCGAATGGTGGCTGGAAGACTGTAGGTATCCGCTCCGCTGATGGTAACTACTTTGGCCTTTTCCAGGTCCAGGGTGCCATCTGGCTGCTGGATTTCCTGCGGGAAGCGAATTTCTAGAATTCGGCCAACAATTAGACGAGTTCGATTCACTTCTATTAAATGCTCCTCTTCGAACCGAAGTCCAACCTGGATACGGCTTTCTGCAACGAAAGGTGCCTGCTGTCCTTCCCAGGTCTCTGGCGTAAGCCCGGTAGCTTCAAATTCCGAGCGGTTGGCGGGGTATTTGCCTGAAGTTTGATGTGCCGGTTCAATCATATCTTCATGAATATGATTAATTGTGTAATGTCCGGTTTCTCTAATATTATCATAGGTATGCCGCGACACAGTGGCGGGTCTGAGAATATATCCAAGAAGAGCTGGATCACTTCCAAGATGAATTACAGAACTGAAGATAGCTAGATTGGTCTGCCCCTGATTGTTGGCCGTAGCGATTAGATTGGCACTTTTGTATCCCGACAATGAATTCACAAGATTCAACCGCGGCACTTTTCCCAGACGAGCCAGCTCCGATTCTGTGAGCCTCAGTCTTCCCATATCAATAAAATATAGAAGAATTCTCCTCCAGGCACTCCAAAACCCGGATGCTCTACACGTAAACTGCTCACTTCCGACCTCTGTCTTATTTCAGTTCATTGCTGATTTGATTCCGGAAAGAAGAATTCTGACTCCTGGATGACAGATGCCCAATGTTATAATTAATGGTTATATGAGACTTCCATCATTCTTAACGCTAATATTAATATCTACGGCCGGTGCATGTATGAGCCCTGCAGCTTCTGGCATTGATCTTAATTCCGGCAAAGATCAAGTGACTGCGGAAACTAGCAATGATGACCTTAAACCTCCGTCGGACATTAACCAGAGTTATAGTTTTGCTGGTAGTTGCATCTATCCTCAGGGATTTTGCGTGCAGGTCTATGCTTCGGATCCCGCTGCCGCCATCACTCAACTAATTGTAATGGGTAAAAAGAGCTGTAGAATCTTGCCTCCCGGCAAAGGTAAACCTCAATGCGCGGATCTATTTACGAAAGCCCGATGCATTGGAACTCCGTTTACGCCTGAGTATGCTTCTGCAGGAACGGAGATTCAGATGGACCTATATTTTGATTCGGTACCGGATGAAAAAGGAAAGGCAAGCTGCACAGATAATGGGGGTACTTTTCAGCTACTTTCAAAAGGTTAGAGTTTGTATCCTCCAATCAACAACGGATTATCACTTCAGCATTGCAGCATTCTCTTGTGCGACTTTTCGCCCCAGTTCGAAATTGACTCCACCGCGACGCATTCGATGAGGTCCGAGCCTTGGAGTTTCAGTGCGAAACCAGAGCACTTTTACACCCCGGGCACGTGCCATCTCCAGTCTTAATCGAATTAATTCATCCGAGATGATTTCATGGGATCGCTCCAGGGCACTCAAGAAACTGAACTTTTCCGGAGCGGATTCAGGACCACTGCGATACAGTGTTTGATGATCCGGATTCATCCTGGCATCGCCTCGTACGGAAAGGTATTCCTTTCTGGATTTCTTTCTTTCCATTGCTACAGGTATCACTTGATGCACTATTATCCGGCGTATTCTATCATTTTCCAGCCAGTGTTCAAACGGGATGGGATCTGCAATCCCCCCATCCCAGTATAGATCGCCATCGATTTCCTTGGCCTGAAACAAACCAGGCATGGCTGCACTGGCCATTACGTAGTCCCTGATCAAGCCGGACCGGGCGGTTTCCGTTCTGCCAGCAGTAAGGTTGGCTACCGACAATGCAAGTGTAGGATTCTTGCAGTCTTCAATCCTACGATCGCCAATAAATTCTTTGAGCAGTGCCTGTACTTTTTTTCCATCAAATGCACCGGTAATCCCTTTGCGATTTAACATCAATGCTGGCATGCGATAAGCAGCCTTCCATTCCAGGAATACGCGAGATAACCTGGGATTCAGAAATTCACGAGCAATTTCATCCGGGGCCATACCACCTGCATAGAGACCGGCCACAATAGCACCTGCGGAGGCACCGGCAACATGATCCGGGAAAACTTCCAGTTCATGAAGGCCCTGTAAGAAGCCCGCATGGGCGTAGAAACCAAAATAAGAGGAATTCAGGCAAAGGGCCGTTTGCCCTTTGCGAAAGAAACGAAGCCAGCGAAGATTCAAACGAATCTCTCCGGATTACTTTCTATTGAGTCGAAGACTAAAGGGCCCACAGATTTGCTACCACTCGGTCGCCCTGGGCGAATACTTCCATGCCATACTTTTTCCCGTCCGGGCTTTCAAACGTACCTTCCTTTCCATAGTCTTGCTCTAACACTTTCCACCCTGCTTTCTTCATTGCATCCAGAATCATTGCATAGGGCAGACTGATCTTATCCGGCTTAATAAACGGAAATACAAGCTGAAGCTCTGTTCCACTGGATCTTACCACCTGGGCTCCCTCAATCTCAAGATTGAGGGTACTCCAGGGCTTTGCCAGGCCATCTCGGGATTTCGCGGAATCCGAATCGCTGCCGCAGCCAGCGCTGAGCAGCAACAGGACAGACACCAGGCAAATAGACAGAACGGTTCGGTTTCGCATATTGAAAGGTTCCTCTGGTCCTGGTCCGGGGCAAGGAGTTTTCCATCTACCAATTCCAGACCGCAGTCAAAAAATGTGTTGCCTCGACGCATACATATCGTTTATCTGCGATATAACGATATGTCTAAATTGCCTAAAAAGCCTACCCTGCCCGATCAGCAATTACAGGATTTTCTGGATGCTGTTTCCAGCCGAACCCGCCAGAAACTGCTTCTTGCTTTTCTGGACGGCAAAGGTAGGACCGTTAATGAGCTCGTAGAATACTCCGGACTGGGACAGTCCACCGTTTCGGCCCATCTTTCGGCCCTTTATCGCGGAGGCCTGTTACACCGAGAAAAGAAAGGTAAAGAGGTATACTATCAGCCGGATCGGCAATCCATTCGCAGCACCTTGCAGAGGCTTTCCAGTTATCTGGAAAATTGCTGTCCTTGATTCTGGGAGAATTCACTGAGGCCCTCGGTTTTTCCGAGATGAAATATCGTTACATCTAGATACCTCGTTTTATAGGTCTTCCGGCAATACAGATGTCCGGTGACGAAACCAGGTACCTAAAATGTGATTCAATTCAGGAGGAATACAGAAGATGAAACATAGGAAACATGAGCAAAGTCCGCGCGACAGGACAGCGCAAGAATCGATCCCGATCAAAATATTAAAATACTCCGGATTTCCGGTCCTTCTGGGATCGGTTGCTCTGGCACTGAGCCAGGATTCGCCTGTTCTGGCTTACGTGGCTCTGGCAGTGGTGGTAGCTATCGGATGGCTGTTCGAAAGGACCATTCCTTACGAAATGGAAAGACGTATCGAGCCGGGTGCCCTTATACAAGACACGACGTTTAGCATCGTTACGCTTCTTGTAGGACCGGCTCTGGGGGTATTTCTTTCCTGGACTCTATCTAGAATTGACCTGGCAGTGACGGACCTAACCGCTTTAACGTGGCTACTGCAATTACCGCTGGCTTTGATCGTATCTGGTTTTCTGCCCTACGTTTTGCACAGATTGGCCCATGAAAAGGACGGCATTCTCTGGAGAGCCCATAGCATTCATCATGCTCCTCGCAGCGTCTATTGGCTTAATGCGCTTCGACTGCATCCGTTGAACACAGCATGGAATACGACTGCCGGGCTTATCCCACTATTGCTGCTGGGCTTTGACCCGGGCATTATTTTTATGACAGGAGTACTCAACAACTTCATGTCCATAGCGAACCACTTTAATGCAGACTTAAGACTGGGACCTTTGAATTTAATTTTCAATTCTGGCCAACTTCATCGCTGGCACCACAATCGGGATCTAAGCATAGCAAATCATAATTATTCCAGCGGGCTTCTGATCTTCTGGGACCTGATGTTTGGGACCTATCTAATGCCCGAGCGAAAACAAACAAACAGCGAAGTAGGACTTATGAATGAATCTAGTTATCCAATGACCTCCATAAAGGAACAATTGATCTTCCCTTTTCGCGGATTCGGCACTTGTTGCCCAGGACCTGGTCTGGCCGCTTGATTCGCAAGTTTAGATTAAATCGAATCGCCCTTTCGATGGAACTCCGGCACTCAGTCATGCCGGGGTTTCACCAATTTCTAGCAACCTGCTTTCATAATAGATCCAGAATCTTTGTTGTAAATGGTGTGTAATCCAGGTCCGACTCACGCTCAAACGAAAGCAATGGCAAAGGAACTATCTTGCCATTCAGGTAAATCGTGCCTTTAAGATTGAAATCTACAAATTCATTGTCATAACGATCAAAAAACAATTTAAAGCGAGTCCCACCAGTTTCTGTGGTCTCTTCATAGGCCGATGCTACTTTTGATTCTATTTGATAGTCGTCCGGAAAGGTTTCTCCAAACTCCTGGGCACGGAGGCTAGCCAACCATTCATCCTTCTTTAAATCAATTCTGGAACCAGGGCTGGTCTCAAATTCTATCCAGACTTCCAGGGGTCTTGGTAAATCCCTGGTTACAGGCAGAACGGGAATTAAACAGGGCCCCATGCTGTGCTGCCAGGTTCCAGAGAGAGGAACATTTATCCGAACCTGAAAGTCTTCCGTTCGATAAATCGCTGAGTTTTCGCTCACCTGCCAGCCAGCTTCCTGAATGGGAACCATGGAATAATGGGATCGCAATGAGCTACAGCTACCCAGCAGAATGAAAGATAGGCCAACCAGTGCCAGGGCAGCTGTCTTTCGCGGAAGCCTATAATTTGCAGACGAGCGAATCAATTCAGAGAAAGGAATAGAAGAATACAGCCTGTAGAATCGGTCCGGGATATTCACAGAAAGAAACTGTCAGAACCGATAATGATGTCAAACAGGAACCGATAGTCCGGTCGCTCCACAAGTTCTATTTCAGATAATTCTTTCATTCAATCGTCTATCTCCTTTTTTCAATTGGCCAGCATACAGGAAAAACTGTCAACCCCGGTCCGAAGAATCGCCCGGTTCCTCCGGATTACTGCCCTCCCGAAGGAGCCGAACAATAAAGAAAAAATCGTGACTTTTATACCATACGCCCGAATCCTATACTATGGATGCACAGTACAAGTATTTGATCATAGGCGCGGATGCAGCGGGCAATTCGGCTGTTGGGCAGATCCGTAGAAATGACAAAGAAGGTACCATAGGGATTCTGGAAAAAACTGAGATCATTTCCTATGGCGCCTGCGGTCTTCCCTATGCGATCAGCGGCTCCGTTAAATCCTTTGATGATCTAATACATTTTGATGGCCCCACGTTTGGGCAAAAAACAAAATCAGATGTATTGTTGAACCATGAAGCCATTGCAGTGGATACGAATTCTAGATCCGTCACCGCCAGAACTCCAGAAGGAGAGAAACAATTTGGCTACGAAAAGCTAATGATAGGGACCGGTGCACCGGCTCTGCGATTGCCATTTATTGATTACGCCTCTCAGCGAGTCTTCGAATTGAAAACTGTTCCGGACGGACGGGCCATACATTCCTTTATTGAAAATCAAAAACCGAAGAAAGTTGCCATCATCGGTGCAGGTTATATTGGACTTGAAGCAGCTGAAAATTTTCAGGAACTGGGTATTCAGGTCACTATATTTGAAGCTCTGGATAGACCCGTGCCTCGCCTGCCAGAAAGCCTTTCCAAATCCATAGTGTCTCAGATGAAGGATCATAACATCGAGTTTCATGCGAATACCGGTGTAAAATCGGTGAAAGAAACAGGCAATGGAATTGAACTGGGAACAGACCAGGGCATTGAAACTTTCGATTTTCTACTTGTAGCAGTAGGAGTGCGGCCGGCCACCTCCTTTCTCGAAGGTTCAGAAATCCAATTGCAGAAAGGCGCCATTGTAGTTGATCAGTACGGGCTAACCAACGTTGCTGAAGTCTATTCCGGCGGTGATTGCGCTCTGGTGTATCACAAACTCTTGAAGAAGCCAGTTTATTATCCCCTGGGGCATACTGCGAATAAACAAGGACGCATTGCAGGAATGAATATGAGCGGCGAACATTTACCCTTTCCGGGCATCGTCGGTACCCAGGTATTCAAATTCTTTGATCGTGCGTATGCATTGACTGGACTTACAGCTCTCGAGGCGCTGGAGGCAGGATACGAATTCGAAGAAACAAGCGCCATGCGACCCTCCAGGGCAGGCTATTATCCAGGCTCGGACAAAGTTAAGATGACCTTGCTTTTGAATAAAAAAGATGGAACTCTACTTGGGGCGGCTATGTTCGGTCCTCTTGATAGCTACGGATTGATCGATGCTGCCTCAGCACTGATCAACATGGGGGCTCGAGCCGATGAAATTGCCTGGATGGACTTTGCCTATGCGCCTCCATTCGCCCCGGTATGGAATGCTTTGATTTCGGCTGCGGGTAAAAGCTAAATAGCCGTTACTTCGAAATTCCGATTCCGCTTGACCTTTTTTCCTCTGGCGGTCTCTGTATTTCCGGATGAAAGCCAAACCCAGTACCGGTAACGCATTTTTAGCCCTTAGTTGGCGACTGGAGCTGTTCACTCATATAGTTCCTGTACCCATTTCCATTTATTTTTCGGCCACTCTGGTTCCCATGACTGAGGATCAGAGAATGACTGCATTTATTGCAGGTACAATCAGCGGAACTCTAATGTTAATTCTGGGTATGGCCTGGCGTTACCTCAGGCTTCGGAAAGTACAGAAATTCCTGGCTCAGGGGGATCTACTAAAGCATAAGAAGGGGCTATTGAATCATCCTCTTCAGGAGGCAATCGTAATTGCATTACGCTGGCTAACTGGAGTACCACTTGCGCATTTGATGTTCGCTTACCACTATGGAGAGTTTCATTGGGCCCTCCATGCATCCACTCCGTTCTTGCTTTTGATTATTACTCCAGTATCCATGGCAGCCTATTTCTATATTTCTGAAAGCGTTCTGCGAAAGCCATTAAGTGGCCCGGATCTAAGAAGTCTTCCGGTACCAGGTCTGTTCCGTCTGGGCTATTTTCCAAGGCTTCTATTTACGGTGGTGGCTCTTATGCTCATGCCACTTACAATGCAGACCTATCTGATCTATCAATTCATCTATGGAAAGCTTCAGATTTCCAACCCTCTGTTTCATATTGGCATCGTACTGATTCTATTTCTGATACCCACAGTCATTGCTGCTTTCGCCGTGGCCCGGGCGGTGCGGGCCGGCCTGGGAGATACAAGGGATGTGCTTTCCAGGCTGGGTGAGGGACACTTTGATATGTCTGCTTCGGCCAGAACTGCAGATGAATTCGGCGAGCAGGCTATCCATCTGAACAATGTAATTGAACGTCTTCGCACAATGTACGAAAAGATAGAAGACATGAATCAGAATCTAGAAAAGCAGGTGAAGGATAGAACTTTACAACTGGAGAATACGCTCAAGGATGTAAGAGCGCTTAAAGCTCAGCAGGACGGGGATTACTATCTGACTTCGCATTTACTTAGACCACTTTCTTCTCAAGAAATAAAAAGCGAAACCGTGCAGATCGAGCAATTTGTAAAGCAGAAGAAGGAATTTCAGTTCGCGATCAATATGGAGAAATTGGCGGAGACCTGTGCACGGCCCATGAGCTCAGTCTCAGGGACCGATACTATGTAGTATTCTTAAACGGTGATGCCATGGGAAAGTCCATCCAGGGAGCCGGCGGCGCAATTGTAATGGGAACCGTATTCAAATCCATTGTGGCCCGGACCGATATGGTGGCTTCGCAGAGATCCAGATTTCCAGAGCAATGGCTAAGAGATGCCTATACAGAACTGCAGACCGTTTTCGCCGCCTTTGATGGATTTATGCAGGCCTCTGCAAGCATTGGCTTAATCGATGAAGTCAATGGTTTTCTATATTTCATTAATGCAGATCATCCGGGTCTGGTACTCTATCG
This sequence comes from Leptospiraceae bacterium, assembly GCA_040217195.1. Lineage (GTDB taxonomy): Bacteria > Spirochaetota > Leptospiria > Leptospirales > Leptonemataceae > UBA3465. The sequence continues at coordinate 199,482 of JAVJNR010000003.1, forward strand.
TAATGAGAAGGCCAGCTTTTTACCGGACGAAAGAAGTACAATGCGATTTGGGATTGAAGGGCTGGGAAATGAGTTTCACTTAAATACATTTCAGTTGCAGGCCGGTGATGTGATCTTAGCAGGTTCGGATGGCAGAGATGACCTGGTCGTAGGCACAGGTCCGGATGGAGTTCGGCAATTCAATGATGATGAAAACGCAATTCTTCAACATGTTGAAAAGACCGGAGCCGATCTCGCCGCTATGGTAGAATCTCTGGAACAATCCGGCGAGCTGGCGGATGATTTGAGTTTGCTGCGTATTTCCTTTCGAGAAAATGAAGTGGGCAACAGCGTGAACGGTACTGGAGATTTGCTGGAACGGGCCGCTTCTGCTTACAGAAATCGAGAATTTCTTAAGTCCGCAGGATTATACTCTGAGTATGCAGGTCAGGATCCTTCCCGTGTTGATGTTTTTTTTCAGGCATCCTATTGCTATAAACTTGGACGGAGTTATGAGCTTGCTTGCGACTTCGGAGAAAGATGCAGGATTCGTGATCCCCATCTGGTAAAGAACCTGATTAATCTTGGAGATGTTTACCGGCTTATGGGCGATCGATTCCGGGCACGAACCCTACTGGAACAAGCCCTGTTATTGGAACCCGAGAACTCTTCGGCCAGGCAACTTGCATCTGCACTACAGCATCCAGCCGCCTGAAAGAAAAAGTGTTTGCTAGAACCGGGGCCCAGGCTAGGTTCCGGGCTCTGAGATGACTTCCTCTTTGATCTGGACATTGATTGCTGTGTATGCAGGTTTCTTCTATCTACTACACTGGATGGAGAAGCGACTATGATTCTGGGGCACTATGCGGCCGCCTATATCGCCCGGCCACACAATCGAATGGCTCCTTTCTGGTTATTATTGCTTTGTTCTAACCTGGCCGAGTTCCTATGGCTTGGGCTGGCCCTGGCCGGTGTGGAATCACCGGAACCATCGTCTTTGCTGGATGCCACCTTTCAAAATTTGAAAGTGCATATGACTTACAGTCACAATCTGCTGCCCAATTTAACCCTGGGGATTCTGGCATACATTGTCATCTTTTTCGCTTACCGTTCTCAGAAGCTTGCTCTATGGTGCGGATTTCTCACCGTTTCGCACGTATGGCTGGATTTTATTGTAGGGTTCGAGCACCAAATTCTTGGACCGGAAAGTCTGAGCATTGGTCTGAATTCCTACGCCAGGTTCCCTCATCTGGCGGTGATCCTTGAATGGCTTTTCTCTGTGGGCTGTCTGTTGTACTATTTTAGAGCAGAGTCCATGGCCAATCGGACCGTTTCGGCCAGGAAGAAAGGAGCGCTTCTCATCGCCTTTTCTGTGGGAGTGCTTATCTGGCTGCCGAATGCCACCATTCCCATGCGAGAACTGCTTCCGTTTTGATTCTGGCTAGGATTAACATCGCAATCCTGACGACTCTGTGACGGAATCCAGGTCGTAATCCAGACTGCTCGGTAATTGGACTCAAATTCGCACTCGGACTATTCCTGGCTCTTGTTTAGTTCGACCTGCCGCAATATTTTTCGCTTTTTAACAGAACTGTAGTTGCTTTTCGGGAAAGTTCTCCCAAAGCTGACACCATGTCATCGCAACTATTTCTGTACGCTTTCTTCGCACTGAGTGCGGCCCATATCATTGGAGAGCTATTGCAGGACCCTATCCGTAAACGGATTCGCATGAGTACCAAACCATTTCTAATGCCAGCTCTGATCGCATACAGTCTCTTGCATACAGATGAGCCAAACTGGTGGATTGTTGGAGGATTGCTATTGGGATGGGTTGGCGATGTAGTTTTGATGTATCCGAAAGTTGCCATAATGTTTCTCATTGGCCTGGCCTCTTTTCTCGTAGGTCATGGTCTCTATATCTATGCCTTCCTGGAATCCACTGGTTTTCTGCAGAGTATGCCGGTATGGTTTATGGCCCTTTCAGCTGTATTCGCACTGGCAGCTGCAGCAATATTTGCCTACTTTAAGCCACATCTAACAGGCGAAAATGCTGACAAAAAGATTCCGGTGGCGCTTTACTCGGCAATAATCATGGCCATGAGCTACACTTCTCTGGCCATCTGGCTGAATGGCTCTGGCTCTGGAGTTTTCTTTGTGGCTCTTCCTTTCATCGGATCTCTATTCTTTATTGTTTCCGATGTCATTCTGGCAAAGCTGCTCTTTATCAAACCATTCAAATTCGATAAGGCCATCAACATGACTACCTACCTGGCCGGTCAATTCTTCATCGCGCAGGCGTATCTGCCCTATCCGTTTGGCTGATCCAGGAGTTGTGCTGGAATTCTGGATTGATGGTCGGTAAAGAAAGAGCGGATTCAAACCGAAAAGTTACTGCCCCTTTCCAAATAAATTCCGGTGTAGATAGAACAGTAGTTGGCCTGCAGAATGCGTCATCCAATCTCATACCATGTCATCCCAACTGTTTCTATATGTCTTTTTTGCTCTCAGTGCAATTCACGTAATAGGAGAGTTCCTGCAGGACCCGCTTCGCAAGCGGATTCGCATAAGTACCAAGCCATTGCTTATGCCGGCTTTGATCGCCTATAACCTATTACATACCAGTGATCCAAACTGGTGGATTGTGGGCGGATTGCTCCTTGGTTGGGTGGGCGATGTAGTTCTAATGTTTCCCAGGATTGCCATAATGTTTCTCATTGGCCTGGCATCCTTTCTGGTGGGTCATGCTCTATTCATCTATGCATTTTTAGAATCCACAGCGTATCTGCAAGGAATGCCAATCTGGTTCATGGGGCTGTCAGCCGTATTCGCTTTTGCCGCAGCCGCTTTCTTTACATACTTCAAACCACATCTTACAGGTGACAATGCAGATAAGAAGATTCCAGTGGCTCTCTATGCATCCATTATCGTGGCCATGAGTTATACATCCCTGGCTATCTGGTTAAACGGATCCGGTTCGGGAATTTTCTTTGTAGCTCTGCCCTTCATAGGATCGCTATGCTTCATTGTATCCGATTTCCTGCTGGCCAATCAGCTTTTTATCAAGCCGTTTAAGTATGACCAGGCAATTATTATGCTAACCTATCTAGCAGCTCAGTATTCTATCGCACAGGGTTATCTGCCTTATCCATTTGGTTGATGGCAGCGCTCCAATTAGCAGATAGAACTCTACAGAAAGGGGCGGACGCGAAGTAGATACCAATCGGAAAGACAGGGTCGCCCCCTCGTCGCCTGACTAAACTTGCACTTTACTCGAGCATCTCGGCGGCCAGATCTCCGAGAACATCCAGGTGCTTCAAGATTGGTTCTGTGGGGGGCAGGCCGCAGTTTATTCTCAGATAGTTACGGTAACCGGCTGAGGGAGAAAAGAGACTGCCTGGAGATACAGATATCCCTTCAGCCAAAGCCCGTTCCTGTAACTCCATGCTGTCTATTCCGGGGGGCAGCTCAAGCCAGAGCCAGAATCCACCTTCCGGGTTGGAAACTCGCAAATCCATAGTCCAATGATTCAATATTCGCTGCCTGAATGCATTCATGCGAATTCTGCTTTCTTTGCGAAGCGTTCGCAGGTGTCTATCAAACTGTCTTCGCCCCAGAAACAGAGAAAGTGTGGCCTCGGTTAGCTTTGAATTTCCCAGGCTAAGAGTACGAAGTCGTTCCAGAAGTGCATCATGAAAAGCCGATGGGCCTGCCAGCCAACCCAGCCGCATGGATGGGGCAATACTTTTGGCAAACGAAGAAACCAGAAAAACCCTGTCTCGATCCAGTGAAATAAGCGGAGGGCTCCTTCGAGCTCCATGATGAATTCCCCCATAGACATCGTCTTCGAGGACAAAAAAATCAAATTTATGGGCCAGACTAATTAGCTTATGTCTTCGCTCCTCGGACATCAAGGCACCGGTGGGATTGTGAAAGTTTGGTACCGTAATCAGAAGCCTGGGCCGGGCACCTTTCTTCAATCTGTTTTCCAGTAGATCCACATCCAGTCCAGATTCTGGATCCACAGGTACTTCCAGGAATCGAAGCTTGAATTTTCGCACCTGATGCAAGAATCCGCTATAGCAGGGAGTTTCCAGGGCCACAAGATCGCCCGCAGAAACCAACTCACGAAGTACTATGTAGGCTGCTTCGGTGGCACTGCCGGTTAGAATCAGCTCCTGCCAGTTAAGCTCAACTCCAGCCTGACGGTACCGATATGAAATCTCCTTTCGCAACTCTGGAAGCCCCGGCGGAAAACTGTATGTATGGACACCTTCCGAGCGATACGCCTCTCCAAGGCATCGCTTCAGGGAACTCAGCGGTAGCATATCTTCCGATGGAACAGCCAGACCAAAGGATGCACGGACAGACCGATTTCCCAGGTTCAGGGATCGGTCCAGGCCAGGATCCAGAGACAGACGTTGCAGTAGTCTACTTTCCTGAGGGCGAGGTGCCTCATCCGACTCTGCGGGCAAAGCATAGTATCCTCCTCCCGGTACGGATTGTATGCGACCAAGATCCAGTAATATGCGATACGCTTCCACCACCGTTCCCTGGCTGAATCCGGATAGGCGAATAGACTGACGAATGGAGGGAAGTCTGGCTCCGGGCTTGAACTCACCGTTTTCCAGTGAATAGATCATGCTACGTGCCAGTTGCATGGGCAGACTGTCTTCCTCTGTAACCTGAACAGAACCAGGGAGCTGCCCTGGGAGCGAAGTCATCGACCGGTCTGGCACGGTAGAAAGCTGCCTCATTCTTTGATTGGGGCCCGCTTTTCTTGTTCCTTGTATTGCCGCTTCTGAAGACACTTTCGTAGCTTTCTTTCCGGTTCTGGACTGCATTCAACTGTTATACTGTTTTTTGCCGAATCTGCAACTGTTATTTTTTTAGGGATGGATGTATACTTCCACTATGAAACAGAGCAATTACCATCCAGTCCCTCCTATCAGACGATCTGTGGTACGAGATATTCTGGCTTTTCACAATCGACCGGATATGATTCCTTTCGCAGGCGGATTGCCAGATCCGACCACCCTGCCTGTGGCCGAGATGGCTCGAGCCGCTCAATATGTGCTTTCAAGGCAGGGAGCCGCAGCATTGCAATACGGCAAAAGCGAAGGGTTTGAACCTCTGCGAAGCTACATCGCTGGATACCTCACCGGCCGCGGTTTCCCCAGCAACCCGGACCAGATTCTAATTACCAGCGGATCCCAGCAGGGCATGGATCTTATTTCTCGATGGTTACTCAGGCCAGGAGATTCCGTATTTACTACGGAACCCCTCTACAATGGGGCCTTGCAAAATTTCGATGCTCATCAGGCCAATATTCATCCTATTCTCTCAGACGATGAGGGCCCCTGCGAAGCAGCGTTACTGGCGGCCCTGCATCCGACCCGCCCTGCAATTGGAGGAGGATTCTTTTCTCTTTCGCGCAGAGTGAGCAATGATGGCGGACCGGGATTGCTTTATCTGCAGCCGACTCTGGCAAACCCCACAGGCTCTGTCATTTCGAACCATCGCCGCCAGATCATTGGCAAAGCTCTGCACCGGTTTCAGGGATGGATGCTGGAGGAAGATCCGTACGGAGAACTTCTGTTCGATTCAGAAAGACCTAATTTCATCTCAAGCTATCACCCGGCCAGAAGTGTTCTGCTGGGAAGCTTTTCTAAAATCGTTTCCCCTTCTTTGCGAATCGGCTGGGTTAGAGCCCCGGAAACGGCCATACAGAGCCTGCTGCCGCTCAAGCAGTCCATGGACTTGCATACCAATTTGTTTTCGCAGATGATGCTCCATAGGTTTCTGGAGGATGTGGATTTAACCAGGCATCTGGACTCCGTGCGAACCATTTATGCCCGGAAGCAACAGATTACCCTGGAGGCATTGCGACGCTACAATTTGCAGGGACGTTTCCAGGGAGAATTTTTGGCACCTGGAGGAGGCATGTTTCTATGGCTAAGAACGGAAGTAGACTCGGATGCTCTGGCACGAGTTGCACTGGACAGAGGAGTTGCCGTTGTACCCGGATCAGCCTTCTTTTCCAATCCGGAGGACGGAAAGAGCTTCATCCGATTGAACTACACTGCAGTGGATACACAGTCCATCGAACTGGGAGTTCAACGTCTGGCCCAGGCCTACAGGGATCTGTCCCAGAAGCAGAATCAGCAGACAAAAAAGGGGCAACTCTCTGTAGCTTCCGTATGACTTATGCCGAACTTTCGTTCATGCCAGACGGCTAATACGCTGGATTGAGAGATGAAATGAAAGTTAAACAAATGATTCAACAGCATGAGGAGTCGGGAAGATATTTTGAAGTAGATGGAATACGCAGCTTTGCCCTGGATCGCGGTGAGGGGGAAGCTGTGCTCTGCCTTCATGGTGTACCTGCATCGTCCTACTTATATAGAAAGGTAGTTCCGGCAATTGCTCACAATGGTATGCGCGGTATTGCAATTGATTTCCCCGGCCTGGGTCTGGCCGATCGACCGAAGGAATTCGATTATTCCTGGTCCGGATTGAGTACCTTTTGTGAAAAAGCAGCGGAGTCTCTGGAGCTCAAGAAATTTCATCTGGTAGTGCACGATATTGGAGGGCCCATCGGACTAATGCTGGCCGCCCGGGCTCCAGAAAAGATTCTCTCAGTTACGATTCTGAACACTCTGGTTGATGCAGATGAATTTCACAGACCATGGATGATGGCTCCTTTCGCATGGCCGATCGTAGATCGACTCTGGCTTGCATCCATCAATCACTGGGTCCTTTACCTTCTATTTGTTTACACGGGCATCTACGAATTCTCAGACACCACGCGTCAGGAAATCTACGCCTATGTGGACTTACTGAAGCGTCAGGATCAAGGAAGGGCCTTTCTGAAGATCATGAAAGGCTTTGAATTAACGAAGGAAGTTCGAAATCAGTGCCATGCTGCAGTAAGCAACAAAGATTACCCGGTGCAGCTACTCTGGGGAATGCAGGACCGGGCTCTGAAATTTAAGAAGTTTGGCCGAAGGATTATGGAAGTTGCTGACCTGGCCGCAGTAACCAAACTGAATGGAAAACACTTTTTACAGGAAGACAATGCCGGAGCTATTGCGGACAGGATTGCGCAGATTGCTGCAACTTAACGCTTATGGACCGAACCTTGAACTTGAGAAATAACCTTTACTACATGCGCCAGAGGCTTCACTTTGATTCATGTCATCAAAACATTTTGAATTTATCACGTATGAAGTGAAAGACCGAATTTGCTACATTGGACTGAACCGCCCGAAAGCACGAAATGCAATGAACACAAAGATGCTGCGGGAATTCGCCCATGCACTTACAGCCTACGAGGATGAAGCAGAAGCCCGGTGTGCAGTGATTTTTGCCCATGGAAAAGCCTTCACTCTTGGATTGGAACTGGATGATGTAGCCCAAACCATGCGCAGCGGCAAAGGAATGCTTCCCGAAGGAGCAATAGATCCCTGGGAGGCCGGTAACGGGGCCAACCGGCTCCGCACCAAGCCCACCGTAGTTGCTGTTCATGGATTTTGCCTAACTCTTGGAATCGAATTCTTGCTCGCCAGCGATGTTCGCATTGCAGCTCCCTCCTCCCGATTTGGTCAGGTTGAAGTTCAGCGAGGGATCATGCCATTTGGAGGAGCCACCTTTCGTTTCGTTCAAACAGCCGGCTGGGGTAATGCCATGCGATATATGCTGACCGGCGATGATTTCAATGCCGAAGAAGCACTTCGCATTGGTCTCATTCAGGAAGTTGTAGAAAAAGACCGACTGATGGAACGAGCCACGGAACTGGCAACCCGTATTGCAGATCAAGCCCCGCTGGCAGTCCAGGCTACCATCGCATCCTCTCGCAAAGCGCAACTGGAAGGAGTGGAAGCCTGCAAAAATGAATTATTACCGGTTACTTTACGATTGATGGACACTGAAGATGCAGCGGAAGGCGTCCAATCCTTTATAGAGAAACGAAAGGCAAACTATAAAGGGAAATAATTCCGGAGCAGTTCCTGGCGGGCTATTCGCCATACGACAATAAATTGCTACCCGGCGAATAGGACTGCGTAAGATAGAGTCTGCCCGGCCCTGACTTTAATTCGAAGATCTCCACAGATTCTGACCAAAAGGTGGGATGGGCGCACCTCCTGATATTGAAAAGCCCCCCGCCAATAGTACCACATCTGGAATGGCTATCCAGAACTTTTCATCGAATCGGAAGGTTCGCCTAAAATCCAAGCAGCCGTGCAAAGGCGAACTTTGCCGAAGGCAACGCAGGTCGGAGGGGCGATGCTCTCCCCTCTCCCCGTGGACCAATTGTCAATCCAATCCCCGGGTTCGACTTAAAACACCATTGGGGGCAAAGGCGAACCCGACATTGTCATCTTTCTCTTGACATCATCTGGAAATCTGATACCCGCGGGCCCGCTTCCAACACAGGGAACTAGCTTCCATATTTTCAGAAATGAACTACTGAGGCGATCCTCTGTAATAGTGCCATAGAAATATACTTCCGGCTGTGCGATAGGGAGCCCAGTGCTCCACTGCCTTGCGAGCCTGAGAAACAGACAGCGGTTTTCTTTTTCGCTTCAAGCGAGTGAGAGCATGACGCAAAGCCAGATCGTCGGCCGCAAAAACATCCTTTCGATTCAACGAGAACATAAGAAATATCTCGGCTGACCATCGACCCAAACCTCTCTGGGCCTGTATCAATTCAATTATCTCTTTATCGGATAGATACTTCATTCGCTCAAAATCTAGTTCACCCTGAAGACAGGCTTCCGCAATTCCTTTCACATACTCCACCTTTCGCGTGGAAAGACCAGCGTTGCGTAATTCCTGGGAGTCCACGGACTGTACTGTTTCTGCCTCAATAGTCTGCAAAAGTGCTTGCGCTTTCTGAAAAACCGAAGTTGCCGCTTCTTTACTGATCTGCTGACTTATGACTATTCGAAACAGAGCCTCAAACCCCTGCCGCATCGGTCTAGTCGCCGGATACCCGTATTCTTCCAGAGCCTGGGCAATATCTGAGTCAATTCTACCAAGTAGATTGATGTGCTTTCTCAACGTTGATCGCTGCATGTTGCTTTGTTCGTAAAAAGGAATCAGTCTGAGTCGCTGGCTCTGGCCACATGGATGAGTTCCAGGTCCGGTGGCCTGTCCCCCCTCCCGCGATTATCTTTCCAGGTTATATTTGATCCTGGACTCCATCCAGGTGCTCATCGGGTAGGCTAAGTGTCATTGTATCCGCTGCAGGAGCGGAGCATGAGATAAGACTTTGCAGAGTATTCGCGAATCGGATTCTGTCTGCTGTTTTCCAGAATTGTCGATTCAGCTCTATGAAGCCTTCAGCCGATACATCCAGCACCTGTTCAATCTCATAGGAAGCAAGGATATGGGCCGCCCATTCATCTACGATGCGATGGGAGGCATAAAAATAAGAAAATCTTGAATGTACATATTCCCGGCGCCCTTCCGGAACATCGTTCCACAGTTCATGGATGAAGCTCCGATACTCCCTGTTCAGATAATACATTGCATGAGAAATCTCATGCTTCAAAGTCAGTGCGCACTGGTAATTCCATTCCGACCCGGCGATTGTGGGCGATCTTAGCAAGGCAAAGTACAGATAAGGAAGACTGGATGCAGACTCACGGACCAACCAGGATTCGTATTCGTTTCGGTCCGACTCGGGATAGGTTGCAGAAAATTTTACAACATCGGCGCCACTGAAATTACTTCCGAAGAAGATTTCCTGATACTGCTGACTTTGCTCCGATTTCCAGTGATCCTGTACATCGCCAATACTGAACCGGTCTGATTGAAATACAGGATTCTCCAGGAAATGAGAAATTCGAGCCGTGGCATATAGAAATTGTTTCGGTGGCAAAAGCATGATGCGAACCGTACCTTCACATAGCTCCCAGTCCTCGATATAGAGTGGTTTCATGGCTGCTCATTAACTTTATCGAACCAGACTCTGAATATCAAGCCTAAATCTGCGGCAAAGCGACGCCCCGGATGCAAATTCGGCGCAAGGCAACATTGCTCCCATCCGCATTATTGCCGTTGAATTATTGAACATCTCACTTTGTGGCACAGTCCAGGCCCATTGCCCCATTCGCAGGATTCGCAGAATCATTCCAGTGACCAGCGATCTATTTTCTACCGCGGTTTCGTTGACCGGAAAAACCTTCAATTGGCAATAGACTCATGCTAATGCAAATTGTGGCCTGGACGGCCTCTCTGTTCGTATTCCTCTCATTCTTTATGAAAACCATGGTCCCGCTTAGAATCATGGCTATCGTCAGTAATCTGACCTTTATCGCCTATGCATTGCTTGGAATTCAAGAGGGCGTCTTTGACAAAGTGGCGGCCATTTTCGTTCTACACGTGGTGCTGTTACCCTTGAATATCACTCGTCTTTACCAGATGACATCTTTGATTAACAAGGTGCACCGGGCTTCCAACCATGAATCAGGAGTAGATTACTTAATTCCTCATATGTCAAAGAAAGAATATGAGAAGGGTCATGTACTCTTTCGCCAGGGCGATCCAGCAGATGGGATTTTTTTCATTCAAAAGGGCACCGTCCAGCTTCCGGAATTCGGCAAGACCATGGAGGCAGGGGCAGTATTCGGGGAAGTGGGAATTTTTTCTCCGGACAATGTGCGAGCCGGTACGGTAATCTGCGATGATGCCTGCACGGTTTACCAGATTTCGCGCGAAAAGGTATTGCAGCTTTACTATCAGACTCCGGAATTTGCCTTCTATATGATGCGCTCGGTGGCCCAGATCGTTCAAGATAATACTGAAATATTAACAAGCATGGCCGGAAAGAAAGAAGCCGCTCAATTGAAGGCAGGCTGAGTCATCCGCTGAGTCATCCATTGATGCCCTGGTTGCGCATGGCCCGGAAAAGATTCCGTGCCAGAACCAGCCCTCGGGAACCATTGTCACGGACTCTTCTTTTCGACCATTAATGAACGATTGATCAGGCGGCCACTGCCTTCGGGCTTTCTACTTCCGTGGCTTCCCTTTCTTCCTTTCGCGCAAAGTTCCTGGTTCCGGCTTCCGCCGAAGTTCTGGCTCTCAGGAATTGCCCCAGCTTCTTTTTGCCAACTACAGGAGTGAATTGACCCATTTCGAATGCTATGGCACCTCCTACAACAACGAAGGGCACGGTGGCATCGTTTCTACGCACAAGACGTTCATGACCCTTGAATCGTTCCATGGGTTCTTCATGAATCTCCTCCAGGGAAAAATCCAGATGTTCCGGATCAATCAATACCAGGTCTGCTCGGGCCCCTTCATATAAATGACCGGCTTCTATACCGTGCCAATCCGCCAGTTCTTTGGTTACTCGCCAGACAGCTTTCTCCAGAGACATGATAGGCTTACCCTCCTTGTGCGAATCCTGCACCAACTTTAGCAATCTGAGCGGGAAATTATAATGAGCCATATTACGAAGATGAGCTCCGGCATCCGAGAATCCAATCAACACCTGACTCGAAGAAACGATTTTCTGAAGTGGCTTTAATCGATCATTTCCCACCTTTGTATGCCAGCGGATGGCCTTATCATATTGATAGACCAGATCAAGAAAAGCATCCTCGGAGCTTTTGTTTTGTTCCTTTGCAACATCTGCAAATGTCTTTCCAATTAGAGAATCATCCGGGCACTCGACAATACGTGCAAGACCAAAGTTACGATGGAATACCCTGGGTGAGAATGGATTTCTCCATTGTCTCTTGAACCATTTCCTGTATTCTTTGCTGTCTAATAGTTTGCGCCGCTGTTCTACCTGATCTTCATAGTCAAGAGCCCTTGAGCCGGCTCCAAACTCTTCGAATACCACCAGATCAATGCCATCGGACCATACATCGAACAATTCAGGCAGTGCCTGGTAGCGAAACTTACCTCTGAAGAAATTGGCCATCCTGGAAAAGATGGGAAGCATGCGATAGATTGATCGATTGGATCGAATGTCCATTAGAGAAACAAGGGACACTCTAAGTTTTCGAAACATGGATAGGCCCAGATAAACAAAGACCTCATATTTTGTTGAAATGTTTGGAATACACTGCAAAGAAGAGTCTTTCCTGGCAACCAGGCGAATGCAATGAAATAGCTCGGACCAGCTGGCATAACTGGAAGGAAGCAATTGGCTGCGAAATCGATTACCTCCTACTTTATCCCAGAAGTTAGTATTTATGGAAAGCCCCAGATACCCCAGATCAATTCCCTCTTCGATCAATTGCAGGATCTGATTCATCTCATCGGTTGTGGGTTTTTGCTTTGTCAATGATCGCTCAAATCCCATTACGTGGCTTCTTACAGCGGAATAGCCGACGTAGGAAGCTACGTTTACACCCAGGGGCAACGTCTCAAAGTGATCTCTATATTGCTCCAGGGTTTCCCAGGTTTTCTTTTCTTTCATCAAAGGAAGTAAAGAATCATAGGGGATGGCCTCCACCCGGGTAAACATATCGGTCACATCTTCGGCGCTTCCAAGAGCTGCAGAAAGAGAACAGCTACCCATGAATATGGTTGTAACTCCGTGTCGCAGAGACTCAGGTAGCTCCGGCATAACTTCTACTTCTGCATCGTAATGTGTATGAATATCAATAAATCCAGGAGTAATCCATTTACCTGTAGCATCAATGATACGGGCCCCGGCAACGCCCTCTATAGGCTGGTCAGATATGCGACTTACCTTTCCATTTTCTATAAGCAAGTGCCGCAGGCGAGCTTTGCTCTGTGTTCCATCAAACAATAGTCCGTTATTAATTATCAGCGTTGGCTGGTCTGCACTTGAAATACTGGCGCTCATAGTCCCCCCTTGCAATCCATAGAAACTTCAATTCGAAAATCTATTCTATTTAATTCTTTTTGGATTTTCGATTTTTCGCGTTCACCTATGAACTAGATTGTCTTTTTGGATTCGCATTGCTAGTCACCGGACTGTGTCCCGGAACTTCACTCTATGATCTTTTATTTGCCCTATTGAATATTGACTCCAGAATCAATGTCAACGGGTTTTTTTGTAACTCACGATACGATCAACCCAGACCTGCCGTGGCCGCGTTATTTCCCAAAACCGGCAGAGAGCCAGGATTTCCGGTCTTTAGCCCGGAGCGCATCATACCGGGCGCGAAAACTCGGTTATTGTGGACAGATATTAAGAATGGTTAAGTTTATGCCCTATGTCCAGGAATCAAATTCTTATCATCGCCCTGACAGGCATTGTATTTCTAGCTGCCATTCTCTGTTTCTATCTGTTTCGTCCCTTAAGCCATGCTCCTTCGCCGGCCACCTTTTCCTGCGCCGAGCTGAATGAAGGCAGGTTTCAGGCCTTTAAACCAAACCCGAACTATATCTATGGAATCGCCCTGGCCTATAGCCAGCACATTGAAGAAACTGCATCCGGATTCGATCCTGATGAACCGCCACCTATTTTTGAAAAGAACTCCAGAGCCCTGACCAGAAATACTGAAATCATTGCAATGCCCAAAAGACAGGATTTGATCCAGGCCATGGAGGACTTCGAACCAGGGCTGGGCAAGACTGTGGATCAGGATTTCGAAGATCTTCCCGTGCTTCTGGACTATGAAGTGGAGTTAGCTTTTGTTCTTCTGGAGGATTTTTCCGCATCGGATCTTCAGAGTGATGATTTTTCTCCTGCACTGGGCTTTTTTCTGGCCAACGATGTTTCGGCCCGTACCATCGCGGTGATGGGCGAAGGACAGAAAAATCGATACGAATACTGGGGACTGTCCAAGAGCTTTCCAGGATTTCTTCCCGTTTCGGACAAATTGTGGATTCCCGACAATCCAGGTCCCACAACTCTGCCCTGCATCACAATCGAGACCTATGTGAACGAGGAATTGCGACAGAGCACTTCCACGGAAGATATGATTTATACTCCGGCCGAGCTAATTCGTCAGATTCAAAAGAATTATCCGGACCGAAAGTTAAGCAAAGGAGACCTGGTTCTTATGGGAACTCCCGGTGGCGTAGCTTTCCAGACTCCACGCTGGCTGGCCCGTCTGGGAACTCTTGTGGGCATGGACCGGTTTGCCAAATTGAAGGCAGTTCTTCGACGGGATCGTTCTCGATTTCTAGAAGTAGGCGATACCATGCGAATCCAGGCCCGAGAATTTGCAACTGTAAGCAATGAAATTGCAGCACCCAACGGGGATTAACATCTGATTCGCTACAAATGGAGCTAACTATCCTGAACTTTAAATCTTTTAGTTGACATATACTTCTTTTTACCCCGCTCTGATGCTCCATGGGCTTGCGAACCCACCGTGATAAATACTACTTGCTGTTTTGTCTTTTGATCCTTCTGGGACTCTACAGATATTATTTCCCGAATCACTCGGAAGAATCCCACATTCCACCTTCCGCAGAGTATAGCATAAACTTTCATAGAGAGGCAGAGTTCATTGTACCGCCAGGCCCTGCCCGATCGGTGAATGCCACGGGTCAGATGCGTGCACTATTAAGCGAAGAATTGAATCGCCAGGATTTGTACAATCGTTTCCCGGACAACAAATCTGCATCCGATTCCAGGAGTACGGAGTTTTTTGGATGCAATTAGTCAGTTGCCGAATCTTTAACCGGCTAATCTTATTAAAGCTCGTTCCAGTTGTTCTACTGCTACTCTCCAGTGCAATTCTGGCCAAACCGGACAAATCTAGAAGTAAAGGTCATTTCGTATCGGTTGTGCTTGTTCTGGACATTTCCGGCTCCATGTCTGTAAACGATCCTGATCGACTGAGCTGGGACGCAGCAAATCTAATGGCGAATCTTCTGAGCCAGGGGGATGAAATTGGCCTGGTGCTTTTTAATCATGAAGTAGTAAGCACTCTTGGTCCTCTGCGAATTGGCCAGGATAATATCAGTAGAGATACAATCAAAGAAAGGCTTTCCGGGCGATACAATGGCGGTACGGATATTCTTGGTGCCGTAAACAAAGGCATGGATATGCTGGGAAATGTACAATCGTCGCCCAGACGAAAGAAGGCAATACTGGTTCTCACGGACGGCGCAGATCAGAGCTCACTGGACTCCTATAGAGCTGCCCATCTAAGATCTCTGAACCAGGGAATTACGATTTTTCCTGTTGCAATGGGAACCGAGCCCAGCAAAGAAAAATTGCTGGCACTTACCGACGAATCAGAACTATTGCAGGCCAATCAGCCCCAGGAATTACCGGATACATTTTCTATTATCTACGCTCGCCTATTCGACTCCATGATTTCGCGACCGCAGGGCACTGGAACAGGCTTTGTTTTTCAGGCCCATCCGCTTACCGCTGAAATGAACCTCATCCTTTCGGACGATGATCCAGGCAGCTTGAACTTTACCGTTTATGATCCAGCTGGAAAGGCCCTGTCGAGCAACGAGGCCAGACACGGAAAGAAGTTCATTTCGCTTCAGATCGTTTCACCCACTCCGGGAGAGTGGAAAGTTCAAACCACAAGAATCCCGGACAATATGAGTTTGCTCCAGATTGCAGACCTGAAGCTAGAAGTGAAATGGGGAGATGTTAGCCCACTGAAGAAAACAATAACCGTGGACCAGGCCAGATTGCTTACAGAAAACGGCACTCGGATCCTGGACGAAGAGCGGTACTATCGAGGCACAAGGTTCGAACTGGTGGTGCGGGGCCCTGGTGGAGAGAAAACATATGAACTAAGAGACGATGGTCAGGGAGCGGATCGCCAGGCCAACGATCGGATTTTTGCAGGCACTGGAAAGATCGATGGAATTGGCCAGTACAGCTATTATGTAAGAGTTCACTTTCCTGTCTTTAAACCCACCTCCGAAAGGTACTTTCTGGCCCTCCAGGAGAAGGTCTGGTTCAGGCTAAAATGGCAAACCAATGCAGCCCCGGCGGTACAGCAGGGACAGATCCTGGGTCTGCCCATTCAAATAACAGAAAACAAACCGGCCGATCCAGAGGGAGAAAACATCCATGTTCGACTACATCCAAAATCTGGGCCCGACTGGAACTCTATTGAGCTATTAAATACGGAACTAAATGTTAAAGAACGTTCTCCGGGAACCGTGCGAATTCGTCCGGATTATTACCGCGGCATAGATCTTGGATTGTTTAGCGCAACACCCGGTACCTACGAAGGCGAACTGGAGTTTTTCTATCCGGGTCAGGATAGCGTTCGCCTGCCAGTCAAATTCGAAGTAAGATCGGCCCCTTTTCTTGATAAATTGCTGGGAGCCCTTATATTCTGGTCTTGCATTGCGCTGGTGATCGCAATTCTAATGGGACTGCGAAAGGCTGTGTGGTTTCCAAGAAAAATGAGAATCTTCCTTTGGGATGAACATGGACAGAGAAAGCGCAGCAGCGATATCCTGCCCCGAAGCAAGTGGCTCTATGGAAAAAGCAGCCTTCAAATTGGCTCAGCCACTCTGTTCTCCCGAGGACATAAAAGCACCAATCATGATCTATATTACGAGGAAGACGGTATCCGGCAGAGAGAGCCGGTAGGAAAGCACCAAATCATACTCACACCCGCCGGCGGTTATGTGGTGGTGAGCGATGGTTACTTGAGCTTTGATCAGGAAATGAATCTGGGAGATCAAATCGGCCGGACTTATCGGCGAAGCCCCCTATCCCCGGAAGAAGAAGTCAGAATAATAGAAAGCGAATTCTAAGAAGCTTTCCATTCAGGACCTTGCTCGCATGGAAACACTGGATGCAATAATTGGATTCGCATAACATTGAGGAAGAAATGGCAAAAGAAATCGAAAGTTTTACACCACATTTAGTACTGGGAATTGGAGGAACCGGAAGTCGAGTGCTGCAGCGACTTATGGAGCTCACCTCAGCGCAGAAAGACCGAGTCAAGGCACTGCAAAAAAACAGGCTTCTAAATTTTGTTGCTATTGATACGGACGTAAACGATCTTCAGAAGCTTGGATTGCCGCGGCAGAATCAAATTCTCATCTCTGAAGGTGTGAATATGCCGGTCTACGCTGGCACCCGAAAAAGAGAAGATGAGTTAAGACCACTGGATGAACGTACTTTTCGCTGGTTTCCTCCCAGAGATGAGGTGGGCACATCGTTTGAAACACATAACCTGGGAAACGGGGCTGGCCAAATTCGATTCTACTCCAGGATCGGATGGGAATATACATGCCAGAATATGAATCTGGAAAGCCAGTTTGAAAACCTGCTGGGTAGCCTGATCAGTATCGACGTGAACAAGACTGTTCTTTCCGAAAGTCCAACCATTATTGCAACCATAGTTGGATCCATTGCAGGAGGAACCGGCTCAGGGGTCTTCTTACAGGTCGCCGCCATGCTGAAAGATATCGCGGCCAGGAAATTGAAAAGACAGCTTCTGGTCAAAGGCTACTTCTTTACTGCTGATATCTATACGCGGGGAGGCCTACTGCCAGAAGAGCAGCATGATGACATAAAGGCCAATACCTATGCCTGCCTGAAAGATCTAAATGCTTTTAATCGATTACTAACTCGCATCAATCGACCAATTCTGTTCGATGAAGGGGACCTGGATTTTATCTGGAACCCAAGGGATGGTCGCCGGGATCTGAGCACAATTATGTACCGTCCATACGATATGGTGTATATTGTAGATGCTACAAATAGCACCGGCACATTACCGGTGGGACCCGGCATAGAGTTTCGCGCCTATGAGTCCATGCTTGCTGATGCACTTTACTGCTCCATATTCACTCCAATTTCATCCAAAGCGCTGAGCATAGAGAACAATGAAATAATAAACAAGATTGCTGCAGAACAATCCGGAGATGACTTCCCCGGGTATGGAGCGGTAGGTGCTGCAAGAGTCGTATTTCCGGTGGATGATGTTTCAGATTTCCTTAGCTACAAGTATTGTCAGAGTATTCTGAGTTCCCAGTGGGCACGACTGGATCGAAGCCATCAGGAAAACCTGGTGGAATTCAATCGAGCCCAGGACCAGGGACGGTATAACGTCAAGATGCCTGAAAGACATCAGGACTTTATTCGAGACTTTGAATCCGAAGTGGCCCGGGGCGATGAAGCGGATCCCTCAATCGTAGCCGCATCCAACCATTACAAATATCTCACAGGTACGGAGCATTCCGGAGGTATACCTCATGGCGCTGATCTAAAATCCGTTCTGGAGCAATCCGCATTTGTTCGCGCCCTGGACGAAGAAATAGAACATCGAATCCTGGGGCATTTCCATACGGACAGTCATAACGTAATTTCTGAAAAGGGATTCTCCAGAACCATGATTCGAGATTACAATACTGTGGGTATCCTGCAACAGGACCGAAATCATCAGGTAGAATATTTGCGAGGACTGTTGCACAACAATGATCGCCACCTAAATGCAATCAAGCAGACGATACGCGACCTTGAAGCCACCCTGGCCCGCCAAATAGTGAGAGACTGTCTAGATGATGATGCCTCCGCGAGAACTTCTGAGCGAATGGATCAGCTCAAAGATTATCAGCTTATTCGATGGCTAACTCTCGACCCCACAAAGAAGGGGCATAACATATTCTTTATACGATACTTCCTTTCCAGAGAACTGGAAAGTCTGCGAGCGGCACTGGAATCCCTGAAGAAAGAACGACATTCCCTGGAAAGAAAGTTTCAACGAAATTCTAGAGCCTTTGATGATCCATCGACCGAAGACATTGTAGAAACTCCACTCCAGTTGCTGGAACAGAACATGGCCGGCTCCGGCATCAATGGAGTGATGCAGAAATTTCATGATGTGGTTACTTTTCGAAATAACTTTGTTCATGGTATGGTTTCGGGTACCGGAGAATGGAGTCAGGATCTGGACACCTGGATGAAGGATAGATTGCGTCTGGAGCTAGAAGCGTTTGCCGTTGATATAAAAATGCAGGTTTATGAAGCTCTGTTCAAGCGCCTGGGGTTTGATCAACTGGGAAGTCAGGGTGGATTGCTGGATGTAGTCCACAGGCTGGCAGATACAATCATTTCAATCAGCGAATTATTCGAACGAAATGTTGAAAACAAAAGACAACGAAATTTACAGGGCGGTAAGCTTGCAGGCGCTGTTCTTGTACATTGTCAGCCAGAGTCCAAAGATTACATATGGAAATCTGTGGGCGGAGAATTGAGAAGTGCCAATTCCGTTCTCGTGGATACTTACCAGGGATTGATCAACTTCTGCGAGACTACCTGGAGAGATATTCAAAGCATTTCCGCACCCAGCCCGGAAGTTGAAAAGCAAAGGATTTCTTCTATCTATCAGAGATCTTTCCGATTGAATGCATATGACGAAACTGATCCGGGACCAGTATTTGAAAAGTTAATCCAGCCATCCAGGAAATTTCTGGAGGCAGCCTTGCGAAAGAAATACAATGTATTGAGCGCCATGCTGGAAGAGGCAGAATATGTGAGGGGAGTTTCCTTTGCAGACACCGATGAGAAAATGCAGTACCTGGCCGAGCAACTGGGCATAGCGTTTTCCAATGCTGCACCGTTTACGAATGTGTTCAAGGATGCAACTCCCATAAATGTTATCGCATACAATCATGGGCTAATTGATAGCGGAATGCATGAAATTCTGGAGAAGTTTGGTGGAGATCGCAGTGTTTCGCAGGGAGGAAGTATCGATGATCCCAATGTGGTCATCTTCTACCGTACAATGGTAGGCCAGAAGATGTCTGAATTCAGAAATGTATTGGAGTTCCGACGATACTATGTGGATTCAGTGATCAATCGACATATCCATCGTGAATGGCCGGATCTCTTGCCAGAGCTTTCCGATGAAATTGAGCTGGAGCATTTTAAAACCTTCGCTTTCTGCGAAGCGGCCGGTATCATTCAATGTGCAGATGCGGATCGCGGAGAATATCAGTATGATCTTGCATTCAGGGACCCGTCCCATCAGGAATGGCGGCCTCTGGGCTCAAGCTACCGTAATTCACTCGTTGGTCTGAGGCACATGATTCGAAAGCACTCCGAATTTCGTAATGCTATCTCAGACCAGGAAAGCAAAGAACGATCCAGGTATGATCGCCGTTCCAGTTTTGACTTCGCAGATAAACTATTCCATCTAATGGATAGCTTTCAGTCCAGAGCCAGCAGCATCAAAGATGGTCTGGATGATAAGAGCATTACGCCGCATATCCTGGAGAGACTGGCCGAGGCCTGTTCGGAAATTGTGGTTGAGATGGTTTCTGGCACTGAAGTCGAATTCCAGGAGGCCAGAAAGGGAGCCAGAGAGCGAAAACCTGGAAATGGATCTCAAGTAGTCGGACGATAGGATGGCTTCCAAGGTTTCCAGCCTGGTACTTCAGATTGGCCATCAAATCCAGCGGTTGAACGAAGACCTGCAGGATGAATTGTCAACCGAAGACCGAATTCGATTTCTGCGAGCAGAATTAAGGTCTTTGAATAAGGGGCAGACAATCCTGCGCCTGTCCGGTAATAGTGATTCCGGAGTTCATGAGGTGGACCCTGCAAACCAGGCTGGGATTTATCAGGAGCAACCGCTCTTAGATCCTATCTATACATGCCTACTGGATGAGATTCAGGCATTGCTGCAATTCGAGCCAGGCGATCATATGAATCGTCAGGTCCGAATCATTGTGCATGGCTCATTAACGGCTGCAGAAGACCGTAGCTGTTTTCTGAAGATTCTGCAATACCTGGCAGTGGTTCTCAAGAGCTTTTCTGCAAATGTCATTCGTCTGGTTCCGGTCATTCCATTCGCCAGCCGAAACGATGCACAATTTTTCGCAAACCTGAGAGCCCTGGATGAAAGGTTCCGGGAAATGGAGCAAATCTACAGGTATGGCTCTGCGACTCCACCGGAGCTCCATGGTAGCCATTATCCACCCTATTTAAAGAGAGTAATTCTGATCTCGGATGACCTGGGGGGTCAGATCATGAACTCTGATGAACAGTCTTCGCTCTTATTCTTAACTCTGCGACTTCTATGCGAACCGGGTGGATTCGTAAACAGATATAGAATCTATAGAGATGATGATACCCAATCAGATAGTCTGGAGAAATGGCTTCAGGTGGACGATCTTCTGAGTCCTGTGGGTGAAGTAGTTGATCCCTGGTCCGGTCCATATAGCTCTATTGGTTTTATTCACTATGGCATAGATGTAAAAAGAATTAATCGAGTGATGAAGCTCTACCTGTATCATCTACTTATTGAAAAGCTGGCCCAGCCCGAGCTCATAGAAGGAGAATACGTTTTTCAGAATGCGGACAATGAACTAGAACAATTAATACTGCGCCAAATGCAGGGTCAGGTCCATCCGGGTAGCCTGGAAATCATGAACCAGGAGGAATGTAGCGAAGCCTGGAACGAGCTGGTCCGAATTCAGAGCGTTAGCAAAGAATCGAAAAAGCTTTCCCTGGACCAGCCTGCATTGAAAGAGCTTGCCCGAAGCCTGCGAAAAGCCGGCCAGAATGAACAAAAAGGATCCACACAATCAGATGTTATTGCTGTAATCGATGACCTCCAATCCACACTGGACCGACAGCTACCAGACTATGAGGATCTGGGTGCCCAGTTCTCAGATCTTTATCGGCGTGTGGCCCGGATTGTAGATCAGAAGGCTGTGCATTTTGCCAGTCAGATCAAAAGAAGATTCAGCCTGGTTGTGGAATCTATTGCAAATTATTCTGAAGTGAATGAATCCGATTCTACATTGCATCAGGCAAGGCAGCTTAGCGAATATTTCAAGGAAAGCAGTGAAAAATCCATTCTCTCTCGTTGGCGCGGTCTGTCTTATGTATTGCAAAGAGCTTACAGAGAGCTTGTGACCCATCGCCAGAACATTCATCATCTTAGACTGACTCGCAGCAGACTGGCCCCGGTGGAACACCTGCAGGAATCCGAGAATGGATTTCGCAGTAAATTGCAGGAAATTCGAAAAAGAGCCCTGAAACTCGGAAATGCCAGGTTCAGCCTGCTAATACCAGCTCTTCTGGGAACAATACTTGGTCTGACTGGATTAATTATACATTCCTCCCCTTTCGCTCCAGTAAGCGTTAGACTACCTTTTCATCTACTTCATACAGCCATTGATCTAATTCTTCCAGATTCCATGCGAAATGCCACATTCTTCGCAGGACAGGCATCCCTCACTCTACCTGGAGCAATCTTCTGGGGCATTTTCATAGGAGCTGGTTTTCTATCCGCATACCTGCTTCGTCGCCATCAGTCCAGCAAGGCAACCCATCTCCAGGAGGAAGTAAATGAAGCCCTGAATTCCTATCTACAATCTCTGAAGATTCGGCCGGACCAGATCTTAGAGTCTCAGGCCTATTTCCGAGAAGGAAGATTTCTGCAGGAATATGCCAACCTCATTCGCCGCACACTTTTTCATTTTCATTCCTATGATCATGCATCCGGACAGGTGGCTCGCAGAATTCGACATGAATTGTTAATTCGTGGAGCCAGGCTAGAAGGAAAGAAGCTTCGCTTTGATGCAAACCATTTGCGACAGACCACAATAGAGTCCGACATGGTGGATCGATTCGAAATCAGTCTGCTCAAATCCCGGGAACTGGAAAGAATGGCAGACCGAATTCTGGAAAGGGATTTAACCGGAGAACTTCTGGCCGCACTTCAGGTCTTTTCCTGCGAAGAAAACCAGGAAGATATAATGGATCGCAAATTGGATGAGTTGCTGCTACGCGATCTACCGCTCCATGAAGTTGAACGGATAATTTCACAACATGTAGAAGATTCAGCTTCCGAGAGCCTAAAGCAGGCAGCCACAGGCAAGAGACCCTTCTGGGCTCTATCTCTGAATCCAGAAAACTACACTGGCGGCGCTTTTGTGCGCAAAACCTTTCAGGGGGACCGCAATTTCGGTGAAATGTTTCATCTGTTCTATGTTCGGCGAGGATTCTCCCTGGAAGAACTGGAACGGACCATCCGCTCCGCAAGTCAGGAGGCGCTTTGATGGGTTTTCTGGACGGCATCCTTTCGCTTGCCTATTTCTTTTTTGTATTGTTTCTACTGATGCATGGTATTCAGAATCTCAAAGAGTGCTATGCCGCTCTTAAGAGATATCGCTCGGGCAAGAAAGTACAATATGAAAAATCCCTCCAGCACCTGGCTCCCGGTGCGGGCGCTGTATTTGCTGGAATCCTTACTTTCTTTATTCTCTCTGTACCTGCACTGATAGAAACATTGTTCTATGCAGACAGCAATTCCATTCTATTTCGCACGGCAACTGCTCTGGCCTTTGAATATGAATTACTGGGAAGCATTTTCTCGGCTGCAGGCGCTCCGGCCACTCCCGATGCCGTAGCTCAGATCATTCTGGACATTATTCCTGTCCATTTCTGGCAGCTAATTCTCTTTCTCATCGGATATTTCGCATATCGAATTCTAACCTCCCAATTCTCTCGCATGTTTCAAGAGCCATCCGCTTTGATGCGATCAAGGCTGCCCGTAGATTTTGAGAATTCAGATCCAGAAACTCCACCCGTACTTTCGCCCTATACTTCCTTTGTATCCGGATCCATTTTTTTCTTTATTGGTGCAGGTATGCTGCTATTCCCATCTGCAGAGATGCAGTATGAGATTATTAGCGGCCGCGACATGGGTGGCTTCCTCTCTGTAATTCACGATCTCCAGGCTTTCATTCTACTCAGCAGTCAGTCCAATCATCATGTATTTCAGAATTCACATATTGCCGATTTTTTGCCCTGCATTCTGGCGCTGGTAGGTATGGGTATTCTGGAATTCACCGCCAGAGGATTATCAGAAAAATCCCGGCCGCCCTATACCGGAAATCAATCTGGAATTCATCTGGCTTTTAAGCGAAATCAGTTCGATTTCCTGGAAGATTTGCAGAAGAAAATTGGTCAGGTGCAGCCGCTGTTCGAAAATAATCCAACGTCCGGCGGTCGTAGCCCGCGAATAGAAGAAATAGATAGGGGGGCGCTGAAAAGGACTGTAGCAGAAACTCATGAGGAGTATCGCTTTGAAACTCTGGAAACCGAAAATCCGTTCTGGAGCGATATTCTGGAAAGACTGAACGTTGATCGTCTGTACACAACTCAATGGGAAGTAATCCAGAAAACAGCCACCGGTCAGAAAGTAGTCCTTTCAATGGAACCTGGTTCGGGCAAAATGCTTTCTGTTTTTCTGTCTGCCATGTACCAGGTAGTGCAAAAATTTCAGTCCGTACTGATCCTGGTTCCAGATGATAGCATTGCCGATGAAATCAAAGCCAGGTATTATGCGAAAATCCAGGATTTACACTGGATGCAGGGATTATCCTTGCAGATTCTTACAAGCGATGAGGACAGAAGAGACACCGGCCATGTAACTGCCCTGGCCATGCAGGAACTGCCCAGCGAAAGGCAGCCAGACATTATTCTTGCAACTCCCGATAGGCTTCATGGACTATTGAAAACCAGAGCCAGAGCACGGGATTTTATTCAGAATCTGGGATTTGTAGCCATTGTTGAGGGTTCTTTGCATGGACATGTTCAGTCTCTACATACAGCTATGGTGCTGCGAAGATTCTTCACCATGGTTCGTCTGGTATTTCGCGGCCGGTACGGCGCCCGCTGGATGGGCGAAGATGGATTTCCTGAACTGGGGGTTCTGGTTACTCTGGAAAACTGTTCCAACGCAGATGCTTTTGCATCATTTTTGACCGGCCTGGATTTTTTGCCGGCCAATGTAATTTCTGCCTCACAGGCCCCCGTTCGACCCAAGAACGTTTACACCATCAAAGTAGATTCAAGAAAAACAGGACAAACTCCCGGCCCACTGGCCATTTTTGATGCAGCCATGCAAAATCAGCAAGTTCCTCTTTTACTGCTTGGGTACGGCGAAAGACTGATTCTGGCAGATAAGATTCGAATCGCTAGATACATTGAACAAAATTCAGGACAGGCTCGTTCAGATGTTCTAAAATCAATGTTTCTTGAATCTGAGCTGGTGAGGGGCCGCGAAAATGAAGGCTTCCTGGAGAATTCCTGGCAGCTGCTGGAATCCAGAGTCGCTGTTGTCGACCCTACCCATGATCCCGGAAAGTCCATGTCCTTAATATCATCTATGGGTCTTTTTGCTGCGGGAGAGGCACCTCTGATTCTAATACCAATATACCTGGAAATGGATCGCATTCGGGCCCGCAGACTGATGTCAGATGCAGGTCTATGGTCCGGATCCGGTTCCAGTTCGCCGCAACTGATCATCCCTGAATTCGATTCCAGGACTCTGCCTATATTGAAGTCCCATTTGCATTGCCTGTTTGAAGAAATGGATCGTAGTTTTCTAAAAGGATACTCCGAGCCAGATCTTTTATCTCTCTTTGGTGGAGGTTTGAATCAGCGAATGGCTGATTTGATCCATCTGAGCATCCAGGAAATGGTTGCGGCCTGGAAAATTCGACCTCAGGAAAATGAAGAGCATATATCCTACGAAGCTGTTTCCACCCTGGAGGATATATATGATTTTTCATTCGACACTGTATCGCAAAGATCAGCAGTAAATGTCACTGTATTAAATACAACTAAAGTCAAGCATCTGGAATCGTTTGACCTTGAGTTCAAATATCCACCAGGTTCGGTAGTGCTATTCGACGGTAAGCGACGTCGCTTGCTCCAGGCTTCAGAAAAAGAAAATGCGGAAAATTACGCTACTGGTTCCTCTGCTGCCGTTATGCTGGGCGCCGAGCATGAGACCTTCTACTCCAGAACAAAAATTCAGCTACTGACCGATTTCTGGAAACATTATCAGCAGAACCAATCGGACTACCAGGTTGAAAGCAGGTTCGTAGCGGCCGGAGACAAGACCATTTCGGTGCAATTCATCCGTCCAGATGGGCCGGGGACGCCCCTATCTTCGGAAATAATGGACAGCCCCCGGAATTCGCAATGCCTGGAAGTGGAATGGAGTGCAGGCGAGCTGGAGTATCGAGATGCCATTACGGATCGCATTATTAGCCGCACCGATGTGCGAACCGAGAGGTCCGAGTCTGCCGGAAAATTAATTCTTAGCCCGGATGAGATTCTACACGTACTGATCTCTTCTGATGAATTCGATTCTGACAGTCCTGCACCGGAACAAGAAAATTCCGACGAAGAAACAGAAAGCACCGGCTCGGAACAATCATCTGAACCGATGACTGTACCAAACGAAGTCATCGATTTATTCGACCTGGAATTCAAGAAGGGAATCGCTCTTCTAGTTTCCAATCATGAAGATTTGCTTGAGACCAGGGTACAAATCGGTTCAGGAATCTTTCTAACTCTAATTCATAAGCCTGTGTTTAGCAGCAACTTGCTCTCAATCATTGAGTCCGATCTCTGCGGCGAGAATCTTCATGGAACGTCCAGAATACTCACAGGTCTTGCAGAAAACACCACACTGCTGGAACACTTCACTTTCCTGAAAAAGTTCAGAATACCATTTCAAACCAGGGAAGCCCCGGCTTCGAATGTGCCGCAACTACTGGACGAAAACTGGGAAGATATTGCTTCGGAGGAGCATTTATGAAACGTTCGGAAGCCTCCCATCCGGCCCATTTGCAGAGGGACTCCAATGAAAGGTACAGAGCAGATCTTTCCAGGGATTTTGTAAATATCAAGATCCATCGCCCGGAAATAAAACGAAGATCCTCCCAGCCTGCGTTTCTGGACCATCCGCTGCTGCGATGGGCATTCAAGAAGGTTCTGACCACCGCGGAAAGCCAGATTTCTGTGGAGTACTGCTATCGTTGTGAAGTACTTCTCGAAGGCGACACTTCCAGACTGGAGCCGCCCCTGCTATGCGAACCATGCGGCCAGGAGGTGTTCAGTCACCATTCCACCGAGGATGGAATGCAACCCGGGGATTCTCGGTCTAAGAACCCTCGAATCAGACCCTCCCATGACTTTCTAAATCGGTATTCTATTATTGAAAGCACAGGTGTGGATCCAGTTCGAGCGTCTGGAGTTCGTCTGCCAGAGCAAGTGGGCTCGAATTCCTCCGAAGTTCCATTTTGTATCTTTACAGGGAAATTCATAGGAGAAGAAAGCTTTCTAGTAGGCCCATTTAAAGCGCCAGCCTCGGTGGCTCGAAGATTGCTCCGCGGCCAGATAGATGAACTGGATGAGATCGCAAATGGAATGATTCTTCCTTTTCTTTCGCTTTACAATCTTCATCCAGGGCAGATGCAGCTGGAGATTCACTGGGGCAGCCGGATCAGTAAAAACGCAGCAAGCCATCCAAGGTATCAAAAATTCGCCTATGTTATCAATCCAGGGCTTCGAATACTGAAAATCGAAATCGATCTGTCCGATGGAGCACCGAATTACTATGAATTCATGCTTGCTCTAGTATCTCTGATTGGATGTTTTTGCAATGATAAAGAAATTGATCGCTACGGGGATCCTTCCAGCAACGATTTATTGATCTATCTTGAAGCGGAGCTTGTTTTTGCATTCAGCGCCAACACAAAGAGTATGGAGCGATACGCTAAACAATTCCTACCCAAACACAGGCGTAACCGAATTAGAGACACCTACATGGAAGCCATTCGCAGCCGAAGGCCTCGCTCCTGATAGGCCAGGTTCTGCTTCGCCCGGTGGGTTTAGTCTCTGAATACCCCTATTAAGCTTCCGGGTGCGAAAGCCCCCGCATCTAGCTTATAATTCTGGATTCTGGTTACCAGCATTCCACCGCTTCCTGGAAGCCCCCGGAAGGTAATATTTGCAGCTCCGGGTGAATTTCAATAAACCTTTTTTATGGTTGCCGGATGCTACGAACCTGCACTGGATGCATTATGCGAGCCGTGGATAATAGAAGGAACGGCAACCTGCATTATGGCGCTTCGAGAGCAGGCTATATTGCTGGATTGACCAGCACTATTCTGTTACTGTCTATCTTCACCGGAAACTGCTTTCTGCATCCCATAAGTGGTACCGGACCATCCCAGGAACTCTTTGGCCTTTCTGATGAGCAGTCCAATGAAAAGCTTTTTGCAGCACTCCTGGCTAGCTTGGCCAACCTGGACGCCAGTTCTGCAACTCACATCACACTTTATAATGCAGGAACCACCGATGGAGATATGGGAGGCCTGAGCGGTGCCAACGCCATTTGTAATGCGTCCTCCAACAAACCAGAAGGAACCACTGGAGTGGCCTTCCTATCCACATCGAGCCAGGCTTTATTGTTACTCCCTGGTGTTCCATTGGACCTACCAGTTCAGGGACCCAACGGATTACCTCTTGCCACAGATTGGTTCGACCTCTTCGGTTTTGAACAGACAATTTTGAACACCCTGGGCGATGCAGAGGTTTTACCCTTTGCCTCCAATGAGTTTTACTCGGGCACTGCTCCAGATGGATTTCCGGAGCCTGGATATACCTGTGATGACTGGAACAGCTCTGACAGCCGTTCGTTCTTTGCCACAGTGGGAATTGGAGATGAAACTTCTGATTTCTGGATTTCCCACACGGATCCTCCCGGCTGTAATGCGATTCTCTATCTACTCTGTGCAGCCTGGTAATTTCCAGGCGCGGATTTGCTGGGCGGACCGCCCGGAATATTTTATTGTTTTTTTTTATTGATATATTTCCCTACCATATCCATTTTTCTGTATGCTCGATGGGAGAAATCTCCAAAAGCTGATTTCCCGGATCAGAAACCAGCTCACTTGCCTCTGGATTCTCTTTCCCCTGATATTAACCACAGCCTGCGTTTTGCATCCGGCTACCGGCACCGAACCATCCAGGGAACTTTTTGGGCTGAATGACTCAAGGCCGGAAGATGCTTTGTTGATCTCAGGCTTAATCATGGGACTGGATGCGGCGCCTGCTACCCCGCAAATCATGCTCTACGCTGCTGGCAGTATGGATGGTGGCATGGGAGGTATCCAGAATGCTAACGGTTTCTGCCAGAGCTCCCCCAGCCAGCCGCCAGGCACTATGAGCAAGGCATTCCTTTCCACCTCGGACCAGGACTTGATCAGTTTGCCAGGGGTCCCTGCGGATCTGGCTGTACGGGGGCCGAACGGTTCGTTGATAGCTGATAACTGGTCTGATCTATTTGGAACTGGCGAATCAATCGAGAATTCTATGTACGATGCAGGCGTATTGCCCTTCCCCTCAAGTACATTCTATACAGGAACCGATGTCAATGGACAATCCAGTAACTTGAATACCTGCCTTGACTGGAACAGCCCATCCCTTCAAGATACCGGAGCAGTAGGCATTGCCAACCTGACTGCGGAGAATTGGATCAACGGAGGCGCGCCCATGGAATGCGCCTATTCCCATTCTATCCTGTGCGCAGCCTGGTAATCCATTAGTTTAATCACCGGATTCCGGTACCAATCAGGGATTCCCGAAATCGCCAGGAACTCTACAATCCAGCGCCAAAGGTTTACCACTCATTTCCTGGCTGCCACCAGTTCCCGTAAAAACGATTCTACTATCCAGCGAACCCTTACTCTCCATCTCTGACCCTGGCGAGGCAATTGAACGGTAGCGCCAGCAATCTAAAATGGGAGGGAATCCATGTGGTTAAGAACCAGCTGTAACTTTACCTTTGATATTCAGTTTCCCACACCCTTTATCTGGATGCTTAGACCCCGCAGTGGTCCACTGCAATGGGTGGCCCGCGAAGAGTTCATGGTTCACCCTCAGGTTCCTGTTTTCGAATTCACAGATTCTTTTGGCAATCTTTGCCAGCGCATGGTGGCACCTCCAGGAAGATTTGAACTAAATACAAGCGCCGATGTGCATACTCCGGATCAAATAGATCAGGGATTTGGTGAGCCAATGATTCTGGTTCAGTACCTACCGGAATCGGTGCTGCATTATTTGCTTCCCAGTCGTTATTGCGAATCGGATCGATTTAATTGGATGGCCACAGAAATCACTGCAGGCGAAAAGCCTGGCTATGACCAGGTGGCAGCTATCAATCAATGGCTTCAGTCCTCCATTCGATTTGAGCCGGGCAGCAGCGATATCCCCGTATCCGCTGTGGAAGTGAATCAAAGACAGGTTGGGGTCTGCCGGGATCTTTCGCATCTTGGAATTGCACTCTGTCGAGCAATGACCATCCCTGCCCGGCTGGTGGTAGGATATCTCCATGAACTGAAACCAATGGATTTACATGCCTGGTTCGAAGCTTTCGTTGGAGGACGATGGTATAAATTTGATCCTACTCAAACTTCCTTGAGAGGCGGATATGTTGCCACCGGCTATGGAAGGGATGCCGCCGATGTTGCCATTTATAATCAGTTCGGCCCGCCGGTTTTCCCTCTATCCAACAAGGTAGAAATCGAAAAGCTGGAACGAGACGAACCCGCTTGATTGCCCGAGTCCATTAAGGACAGGCATTCCTGCTTGTTTGCTCAGTATCTTCCGTTTTTCTGACCATAGATTCGGAACTATTCTGAAACAGTGCCTTTGGTTGCCCCTGGTCCCCAATCAGCCCTGTCCGGGAATATGCCCAGATAAAGAGGAACGATGAACCGTATTACATTTCCAGGCGGAAGTGCCTTCTATCAAACTTTAAAGCAAAGGGTGGATGACTACTTCCAGACCAGTCGTAAAAGTAAAGCAGGCAATGCCTCCATGTATGTAAAGACCGGCATCATCCTGCTCTGGCTTGCTGCTTCCTATGTACTTCTAGTTTTCTTTTCTGCATCCTTCATTATGGCTTTGATTACCGCATTCTTTGTGGCTCAGGGATTCGTTCTGGTCGGTTTCAACATTATGCATGATGCGAATCATGGCAGCTACAGCGAACGAAAAGGAATAAACCGTTTAATGGGCTGGACCCTGGATCTAATTGGCGGTAGCAGCCACCTATGGAAACACAAGCATAATGTACTGCATCATACATATACGAATGTAGCTGACCTGGACGATGACCTGGATACAGGCGGTCTGCTCAGACTGAGCCCCACGCAAGAATGGAAACCCTGGCATAAGTTTCAACAATGGTATGCCTTCCCTCTTTATAGCCTGCTAACCATTTCCTGGTTGACCTTCTACGATTTTCAAAAGCTATTCACAGGACGTATTGGAAATCATCAGTTACCTCAGACTCTTTTACGCGATAAACTATTCTTCTTTCTTACCAAGGTATTCTATTTCACATATACCATTGCCATACCACTTTTTTTCCATCCCATACTCCATGTGCTTATGGGATTTCTGGCAATTCACATCGTAACTGGTATAACCCTGGCTGTTGTATTCCAGCTAGCTCATACCACACCGGCCACAGAATTTCCAGAGGCCAATGCAGATTCCGGAAGACTGCCGGAGGATTGGGCCACCCATCAGGTCAGGACAACGGCAGATTTCGCCCCCAATAATCCTGTGGTTAGCTGGTATCTGGGTGGTTTAAATTATCAGATCGAACACCATCTGTTCAGTCGAGTCTGCCATGTACATTATCCGGCTCTCAGCGAAATTGTACGCCAGACCTGCGAAGAGTTTTCTATTCGATATCAATCCTTTCCAACGGTGCGATCTGCTTTTATGGCCCATTGGCGGTTTCTGAGGGACCTGGGAAAACAGCCTGCCGCTGCATGACTCCTTAGATCTGAAATTATCCCGCC
This sequence comes from Leptospiraceae bacterium, assembly GCA_040217195.1. GTDB lineage: Bacteria > Spirochaetota > Leptospiria > Leptospirales > Leptonemataceae > UBA3465. The sequence continues at coordinate 231,024 of JAVJNR010000003.1, forward strand.
GAAGGTAGATCCCAATGGCTTGAGCCTTTCAGAAGGGCTTATTTTCAGAACTGATCGGACTGTAGAGACTTTTATGCTGAATGGATTTTCTATTCTTTGAAGCTCGAAGGTTTCGCACCGATGAACCGGCAAAGGGCCAGAACCGGAAGTGTCTGTAAGATAACATCGCTCAGCTCGTCCCCTGGTGTCTGATTCTTAAGCCAGGTTAAATAATACCGGACCTCAATCATGAACCTCAGGAGCCCTTTCTGGATGGGTATTTTAGATAGGTAAGCATCACTCCAATCAATACCAGCCCCAGCCCGAGTAAGTCCACAGCCTGCACCTCATCGCCAAAGGCCAGCCAGGCCATGATCATGGTAACCGGAGGTCCGAGGTAGAACAATGCAGCCACTCGGGTAGCATCCATTCGATGGATGAGCATCCACATCAAAGAATAGGCACCCAGCGAAACGGCAAGAATCAACCAGGCCATGGAAGCAATAAAGGCCGGATTCCAGTCCACGTACAGTCCTTCGAGGAAAATAGCAGGTAAGGCTACGGTACCCACGGTTGCAATGCTCTGGTAGAACAGCGAAAGGCCGCCAGGCATAGATTCATAATCCTCTTTCAGATTCAATCTACGCTGAAAAAGACTGGCCACCGTTATTGCGATTACCGAGCCCAGGGGAATCAACCAGGCGAATACCTCTTCTGCATCACTAAAATTCACTCGCAGGACCACAGGTATGGCAACTCCTGCAAATCCGATGAATAAACCCATCCAGCGGTTCCAGGGAGTGGATTCGCCTGTAACGATGCCGGACAATGCTCCAGTCACCAGAGGCTGAAGCGCCACCACCAGGGCAACAATGCCTGCAGGCACTCCATAATCGATGGCAATCAGAACACAGGAAAGCCAGACTCCATGCGCCAGTGCACCGTTAAACATCTGGGGCCAGACAATTTTCCACCCGGACCAGCGAAGCTGCCTGGTAACGATTAGATACATTGCAAGAAGAACTGCCAGTGCCAGATACCGAAAGAATAGAAGGCTGAATGGCCCGGTGAAGGGTAAACCATACTCTGCGCCAATGAATCCGGAGTTCCAGAGAAGCACGAAACCGATAATCAGTACGATGTTTGCCTGTTGATCTTTTTTCTCCATGCGAATTGTGGAGCCCTTCTTAGAATTGAAGTAGTCACAGCGCCAGAAGAATTTTTGCAGAAAAACGGTCTGCCCCAGGATCCGAAAGCAGAATTACACTCGAAACATCGATTCTGATGCAGAGCTTACTGTCTTTCGAGAGTCGAATCCAGACATTAGTTATAGGCCTTGACATTTTTCGAAAACCACCTGGCATATGAACCATGGGCATTGATAATTCTCAAAAAGCAACCCTGCGGGATACGAAAACTCAGCGGAATGGAAATAGTTCCAGGCAGATCACTTTGATTCGGTTATCCTTGTTCATTCTGCTCTCTGGCCTTGTGACCACAGCGATCCATTGCAGCTTCCATTGCGGAACCAATCCTTCCAACAGGATCAAGCTTCCCATTCAATCAGATAAGTCCGCCGCCGAAGTACAGACCGCAGTCCAGCAAGCATTGCCCGAAATCAAAGCTGCAATACAGGAAGATCTAATACAGACATTCCCGGAATTCGATATCGCAAGCACAGAAGGAACCTGGTTTTCCGTATCTAGAGGTAGTGCCATTCTAAACGGTAAGGATTACTCCTACTGTGAACTTGTAATTCGGCTGAAGTATGATGGCCGCTCCCCATCATTTGAGGAGGTGCGAAATCTACTGATGAAGTCTGCCAGGAGCTCCCTGGAAAAGGATGGATGGACTGTAGTTCCGGTAAACTCTCTGGGTTTTCCGGTATTCGACCAGGTCCCTTAGTACAGGTATCTTGCCTTTTGGCCATGGCGGTTCCCTTCCGGAATTCCATGGTAGGCCCGGGCCCTTGCTTCAATCCTTCCATGAACGAAATCCCTGGCCTGACATTAAACAAGGAAAGTCGGGACCGGGAATTTTTGCATTGACCGGATAGGCGATGAAGCCTCCCAACCTTTCCATTATGCGAAATCTCAATGGAATCACGATTTCTCTTTTTCTATTTCTCAATACAGCGTTACAGGCTGCCCCTTTCGAATTTCCGGATACAGCCGTGTATCATTACAATGTGACTTACAACGGAACATGGGGGCCCGCCGGCGCAGAACTTCCCTGGCTACAAGCTCAAATGAACTTCAACCCCAGGGTTGTGGACTATCCCTGCTGTCCTGTTATTCTACTGAGCACCCGCCTTGCCCAGGGCAGCACTGGCGATCTGAAAGGCCTAACTCAGAGTCCTCCCGGTACAATCAGCCTTTATGCACCCATCGTCCGGATGGGTGTTCGCTTACAGGGAAATGGCCCGGTCTATTTGTCGCAAAGCACAGATTATGGAGTCATCAAAACCGTAACCCTGACTCAATCCAGCCCGCCGGCAACAGCCAGTTCCAGTCTCTGGCACTGGTTACAGTTCTCATTTGACAGCGCCTTCAATGTGAATCCAGCCGTTTCGAATTATAACCGGGCAAGCAATTCTGCGCCATCCACTCCCACCAACTACGGTCCATCCGAAAACCTCAAGGAAAAGGGATACTATCTGGTAGATGGACAACTTCGCTTTCCAGCACCCATCAACGATCTACGAACCAGATATGACCAGAGTCAGGGAAGTTTATTTCGACTGATCATGGATGAATCCTGGATGAGTCATTATGACATCGTTATCCTATCGCAAAAAGATGGCCATTACTCGGGAGCCGCCATTCCACATCTTCGCATCACCAATGGAAGGCCCAATAGTTTTGTGAGATTTCATTTTCTGGCCCTGTACGAACCCTATTACAACAAAGATGCAACTCTGGTGAGTAACACTCGTTTCCTGTTCGTGCAGAAAGCCTGGGGATCCCTTTCTTCGCGCAAAGGACAGATTTGCCTGCATGCGGAATGCATCCAGGGAGACTCAGAGAAAGAGGAAAAGGAAGAACCTAAACGACGACCGGATCCAAGAAAAAAGCCTCCGATCGAAGTGAAGCCAGGAAAGGACAAGCCTGTTATTCTAGATAGAATTCGCAAAGAGAATGAAATGCAGGCCGTCCAGAGAGATCGACTGTTCAAACCTGAAATCAAACTTCCGGGATCCTGGAAGCCCCTGGCGCCGGCCCGGGTGGCCGTTCGACTGATTGCCGCTCCGGGATCAGACCTGAATGGAGTGAGCCTTCAATTTTCCGCCTATAGAAAATCAGATAATCGTCTCACCAGGGCCACTTTGCAGCGCGAAAAGTACAGTCCCGTGGATGCACGTTATCACCAGTCAAAATTTGATCCGCCCATCAATCAAATTCATCCTGCACCCTTAGACGAAGAGCGATACTATCTAAACATTGATGATTCCCCGGGTACGGAATATGGCTTCAGCTGTAGTGTAATCTATCGGACTACCGGCCATAATTGCTCGGCGGGTAATCCCAATGAAACTATAGTTTCGGTTACTCTGATCACTTCCGTTGATGGAAGGAATCCAAAGCGAAAAGAGTTTCGACGATTTGAAGATGCCTTTGCAGCCTACCGTGTGGCTCAGGCATATTCCGCCCAGAAGTATCTGCCGGATGAAGATTCCTATTTACTATTTGAAATACAGTTTAAAAAGCCAGAGTAGAAAAACTTCTGTCAGCAGGCAGGAGCAACCGGCTCGTCCCGGGCCATGCGAATATCTCCGGCTTATCGCCAGGCCTGCTGCTGTGGGTAGGATTGGTTCCACCGGGTCTCGGTTTCTGGAGGGACAACCAGAAAGGCCATGGACTAAAGCTATGGACTTCCAGCTGTTTTTTCTGGATTTTGACTCCATGACTTCTAGACTCCAGCCTCGATCGTTGATTAAAGCCGTTGTCCCCGGGGCCACGCCCGGGTTTTACTCAAGTGTTGCCTTCTCGTCCTTCGAAATTGCACAAAAATCCTGGCAACAATTACGATCCAATCTATCATGGCTTTTGGCACATTTGTCTGTATTGATCTTCGCTTCTGGCCTGGCGATGTTGCTACAAGCGCCAGGGTCGCTCTCAGCCCAAACGCTCACAATACAAAGATCGTCCTCTTCCATTACCTTTCAGATAGGCTCCTTCTGGGGCGATGTGGATGGTAGATTTAATACCTGGGATTCCAGTGTAACCGTCAGTTCAGATTTTTCGCGGAGCTCCGGACAGGTCACCATCCAGATTGCATCCATTGATACGAATAATAGCGGCCGCGATGAACACCTGAGGGATCCAGATTTTTTTGCCGCCAGTCAATTTCCCACAGCCACCTACGTACTGAAATCAATAACTTCGGATGAGAATTCTGTAACCACCGATGGCACAATTACTATTCGCGGAACGTCCAGGCCATTGCAGATCGTATTCAAAAAACAGCAATCCGCCGGGAATATTCGTCTTAACGGCAGCTTCAGCATTAACCGTAAATCTTTTGGAATCAGCTATGACTCAATAATGAATCCAATCGATGATAATGTCCGGATCAATCTATCCATTCTTCTAACGAAATAGTATTCGCGTTTGAGGATTTACTCGGGTCTGCAGCCTGGATGCGAATTTGCCTCAAAACACTTTCGGCTGATGGTATAATGAATGCTAATTGGCCCTTCCAGGTAAGGGCTCTCTGAATCAGCGAATGCCTTTCCGTGACAACAGAGCGGGCCAGCCAAATCCAGGAATATGATAGGTCATCACTTCCGGGTTACGGAGCATGGCCACAGCGTAACTTTCATTGCTATGCTCCATGCGAATCTTCTTTTTATCACTTTCCTCCAGGAATCTTCTTTCATGTTCATTAAATAGTAGAGGCCAGCCTGTTGGTAATATGTAGGCCAGTTTGTCCCGGTTCTCCCACCAAAGGTCAGCCAATTCCTCCAGAGCGTAGGGATCCCTTCCATGCTCTTCTACAGCTTTGTTCAATTCCTTCTGAAAGTGATCCTGCACCACTCCATGCAACCGGTTCATTTCTTTCTGACTAATCCTATCATAGCTCTCCTCAGTCAGCTCGCGCAGCCGAATTCTGCTACCCATCACATACGTCAGCTTCGCAGGCATACCGAAGTAAAAGGACCAGGGAAGTAGAGAAACAAGGGTTGTGAGCGGCCCCACCGGCAGGAAAGGCAAACCGATTTTCTGCACTATGCGATTCAGCATCTCCACTCGATATCCATAGGGATTGATGTATTCTCCATTTACAGTAAGAACCGGCACAATATCTGTATGATACTTCAGTGCCATGCGAATCATACTATTGGAGAATCTCTGAAGTTGGTACCGATGATCGAAACCTTTACCTATGCCTGCAATTCCTTCGGGATAGATCACTACTGCCTGGTGTGGACGATTGGTAAGAGCATCGAAATTTCGCAGAGTGGCATCTACACCCCCTATTCGGTGCCAGAAGTTATCGATGAAAAAAGGATGCATCACTCGCATACGAGAAAGAGCCGGAGCAATTAAGGCCCGCACAGGGTGCTTTTCACTGTAACCCTGCATTCTGTAAAGGGTGGATGCAAATACCAGAGCATCCCAGGGGAAAGCCATACCGGAGTGATTGCCCGCATAAATGAGCGGAGCTTCCTTTGTTTCCGTATGAGGTAATGTATCAAAACCAATCAGACGCGCACGGAAGTAATACTTGTCCAGAAAATCCAGGACGTTTCGACAAATGCTGGCTGTGTATTCCGGATCATAGTATTGATCAATGGTATCCAGTCTGGATTGCTGGATTCTCTGATTTATCTCCGATTCGCTTCTGGCCATAGCAGAACTTCTATTCCGGTAACAAATAAATCAAATCAATTTCTCAGATTAATAGACAGGATTGATGCTACGCACCACAGATAGGCGCTGTACATACTGAGCGCTGCTTGACCGATTGGTAGAGGCCGGGTAATGGTTTGACTCTATTCTGGAATCCACCATCCTAGAATCGCTGATAGGACCAAAGGAATTGATCGCCGGTAGTCCGGCGCGAAGGCGGATTCATAGATGGAAGGCACAGACAAAGCAAGACAGTTAATTGATGATAGAGAGCAGGCGCCGGACAACCTGGACAGAGCCGAAACAACCCTCAAAGAAATAATCCGGACCGATGCCAGCAATGCTCGGGCCCATGGATTACTCAGCGAAATCCAGTACTGGAGAGGCGAAATTAACAACGAAGACCTGATGGATATATATCAACTGGGTGTGGAATACGGCAAGAAGGGAGTGGAACTGGACGAAAACAATATTGAATCCCAGTTCTGGCTTTCCGTCAATTATGGGTTTTACGGCGAAGCTCGCGGCATTCTCAGTAGCCTGTTCTTAATTGATCCAATCGAAAATGCAATCAACAAATCTCTGCAGATTGATGAATCCTATTTTTTTGGCGGTCCGCACCGAGCCATGGGCTGGTTCCTCCATCGTGTTCCTCCATGGCCTCTGGGCAAGGGAGATAACCGCAAAGGTCTGATGCATCTGGAAAAAGCTCTGGAGTTTGGTCCAGACTTCTACCTGAATCGTCTCTATATCGCACAGGTTCTAATTGCACTTCGAGACAGGGAGGGAGCCCGGCAGCATCTGGAATGGGTCCTGAATGCACCTATTTCGAGTAAGCATCCAGCCGAGGACAAAAAATATAAGGACCAGGCAGGACAGATCATGGAGAGCTCACGGCTTTCTTAAAAGCGCTTTTGAATTTCCCCGTGAAATGAAGATACCGTTTCATAGGGTTCGGATAGTAATGAGTCATTTGCCCATTTTTTGAATCTGCAGTCTCGCAAATCGGTTCCGCTGCCTCTCGGCACAATTCCCTTAAAACCACCTGGAGCCCTATCCTCGAGGCACCGCCACTTCAAGATATTCCCGCACTCCTTCGCCATACTCCAGTCTGCCATAGATCTCAAATCGTTCTGCCCTGTCTGGGGACCACCAGTAGGATCCCTGATTGCAATCATGATAAGCCTTGAACAGAATCTTCCAACCACCCAGTGCCTCGATCTTGTTTTCCAGTTCTCGAATCCTGGAATCCCGGTCTGCGCGATGAATCTTTCTATGCGTTGCATAAAAAGGACGAATCATAGGCTGATAGTAATAGGGAGTGGAAAAACGATAACCTTTAATCCTTGCGCGATAGCGAGAGTCAACTATCCGACCTCCCAGGTCTCGCAACGGTTGAAAGACACCGAATTCAAAGAGTTTCTTGTAATGTTCGGGAAGCTCCCATTTTTCATGGCGAACAATCTGTAGCTCGGGCTCCAGTGTTTCGTACTGCCTGGATTTTCTTCGATAGCGAAAATCCTTTCTGTGTGAACGAATGCTATGATTGATGTGCTTTAGAATCTCCGCGAAAGTAGAGGCATCCTTCCGAGCGGCCACATCTGCTCGTAATTCAAAGGTCTGCTCCCAGCCGGCACGGACAGGCTTTTCCAGCTCGATCCAGTCTTTAAGTTCTGCCTCAGGATCCCGATATTTACCCTGACGTCGAAGACGCAGATACTCATCCTGTAGCTTTCGCAGTTCCTGATTGTGCTTCTCTAAAAAGAACTTTCGCTGTCTTCGACTTTCCATAATGCCAGCTACCGGGGAAATCAAAACCAGAATGCGAATAAGCCCTGCCAGGGGTCCATCGAAAAATCTGGGCCTCTATCAAAGCATTTCAGAAAGCCTCTGGAGCGGATGTGGATGCAATAGTAGGCGCAAAAACCGCCGGTGCTTTTTTCCAACAAACTACGCGATTCTTCTGCGCTATCCGAACTGAAAGGGTAAATGCAATCTGGATAAATCCATTAATCGCAGACTGAGATCATGACATTATCATTTAAGGCAGGGCTTACAGCCACAAATGTACCGCTTCCGTAAGCAATGGACAACCAGGCATGATCGTTGGGCGCCTGTTGCGAAGTCCAGTTTGTTCCATCCGGGGTAACCATGATGCTGTCTGTGGTTGCGCTCGCCGAAACAGATACAAACAGTCCATCGCCGTACGTTACCGTACTCCACATCTCGGGTGCAACGGCTGAATGAAAGTCCCAGTCAGCTCCATTGCTGGAACTCATAGTTGTGCTGCCAAGTTCTACTCCGACGAATTTCCCGTTCCCGTATACCACGTCCCACCAGGTAGCGCTTCCTGCTATCTGAGCCGTCCAATTGATTCCATCGGAGGAGGTCATTACCCGGTTGGTCCCGTCGCTAGATACGGCTACGAATAGTCCATCGCCAAAAGTGACATTGTTCCAGCTATTAAGTTCTGCGGCCGAATGAGAAGTCCAGCTGATCCCATCGATGGAGCGCATGACTCGATTCGCTCCGTCAGAGGATACGGCCACGTAGATTCCATTTCCGTAGGCTATAGAGGTCCAGCTATTGGCGGCTGCTGCCGTTCTAGCAGTCCAATTAAAGCCATCCGCGGATGTCATAACTCGATTAGAACCATCCGATGACACAGCCACAAAAAGTCCATTTCCGTATATGATCCCGGCCCAGCTATTTCCTTCTGCGGAGGACCAGGGTGACCATTCAACCCCCGTAGTGGATGTCATGACCTGGTTTGAACCGCCGGAGGAAAGGGCGACGAACAGACCATTTCCAAAAGTTACTGCCGTCCAGAAGTTAGGTTCCGTCGCCGAATACGGGGTCCAGACCGTACCGTCGTCCGAGCAATCAATGGGCGGAAAGAGGGTCAGGGCGGCAAACAGTAGGAGATTACTGGAATCTTCTACTGCATCGGAATCCATGCCTTGAACCAGGGGATGCGCCACACATTGAACAGCCATTGCGGTGGTTAGAAGCAGGAGTACCAGGTGCCTGAGCGCCAGAATTTTCCGGTGTTTATAAATGAAAGGTGCCATGGTCCTGCCTTTTCGCTGCCTGCACGGGCAGCGACATTGCTGCAATGGTAGGCTCCCCCCATCATCCCAGACTGTATTCAGGAACCTGGCAAGCCCTTTTGTGAGAATCGGATCCTGATTAGTTTTCTGGTTTCGCGCCGGGAAACCACTCTACATGCATGTCACAGGATCGGCCAAAATAGACCGCCCTCTTGCCAGCGAGAGATACAAAGTAGCCCACGCAGCCTGCCTGTGCAATCCTCTTGCAAAACTCTCTGTATCGGATTTCCTGGCTCTGACTTGCACGAATGGCCTGCTCAATGCCTGCCGCGGAGAAAGTCATGGCCGGATTCGGATATTGTTGGCACTGCACCGATTCCCAGGATCCGTCCGCCAAATAGTAAATCCTGGTGGAGGTGAGCATGTCTGCATAGTAGCGCTCCACTCCGGCTTCCATCAAGCTTCGCACAATCTCTGGAAAAGGCAATCTCTCCTGATCGGAGGCAAGGGTCATTTCCCGGACCAATTCTTTTACATTTTGTTCCATACGATTCTCCTGAATCAAATTTTCAATTCCTTCCAGAACTCGCCCGGGCGGGAACATTCCTGATACGCACAGAACCCCTCAAGACCTGGCTTGCTTATCCAATGGGTTTGGATTTTAGACCTTTCATTTGAACAATTTCTTCCATAGCGCACTGAATCATTTTGCGAATTTCAGGCTCTAAATGGCCAAAGTACTCTTCATCGTTTTGATCTGCCAGCCTGGAAAGCACAGGGATCAGTTGTCTGCCCCGGGCATTGAGCTTCAAACAATGCGCCCTTCCATCCTCTTCCTGATTTCTGTCAATCAGTCCTTTATTCAGCAAACGCTCCGAAAGCTTGGAAATGGCCCCACGGGTCAAACCCAGGCTCTGGGCCAATTGGCCGGGCCTGGATTCGCCATCGTAGAGCTGTCTGAGTAGAACCCATTCGGCTACGGTTACCCCTTTTGCCTGCACCTTCTGCGCAAACGAATGGGATACCTGATTCGATACATACCTAAGCCAGTAACCGAGATGGACCTCCAGACCGCTGATTTCCTTGTTCTTTCCCTTCATGCAAGACCTGAAACAGGATGGACTCCCCATTTAGTTTCCTAGTCAACATTTATATTGCATCCGGGTCGATTTTTGAAGTATTCGTACAGGGTTATGGACAGAAAGGATGCGCTTACCTGGATGAGGCCATGGCTCTTGCCCTGCTCAGTATTCCATGTCCAGGCTACTATGCGAAACAGTTGCCATCTAAATCAAGCCTCTGTGACCGTTTGTCTGGAGATATTTTCGGATTCAAAAGGGGCCGAATGGATCCCGGGCCCAATGAGAGAATCAAAACCTTCGATTTTCACACCATGGGATTACTGCTGAATGGCTCTTTTATTCTTGAGCATCTTTCCCGCCAGCGCATAGCCTCCATCAGCCGAATCTACAAAATGCACTTCTCGATGGGAACCCATATGTAGCAGACAGGTTAGCAAGGCTCGGTTGCTTTCATGAATCCCGTATAGAATTTTGCCTTCGCGCTCAAGGCCGTCGAGATATTCAATCAAAGCTGAAAGACTCTGCTGGTCTGCATTCAGTGTGGTTTTCAGTGAACCATCGAATTTGTAATAATCGCTGGAAAGCATTTGATATTCATCCAATCGTTTCAACTCATACCAGCCAGACTTGAGCGGCAAGCCGAACTTCATGGCGATGGCACATGCGAACCGCTCCAGGTGAATTCGCATTAGAGTGGCCAGGTAGGTCAGCTTGCTACGACCGATTGTTTGTGCCTTTCCTTCCCGTTTCAGATCATTTGATCCGCCTAGCTGAATTCCATCTAGATGCAGGGGGTTGGATTCACCCAGGATGCGCTTCATGGCCTCCTGTAGATTTCGCAAATCCTGGGCAGGAAATTCTGCCTGCTTAAACTCTACCACCAGGGAAAAGGTTATGGGTTTCTTTCCTGGAATGTCCTGCCAGCGACAGGTAAATCCCTGAAAGCTGGCTACGGTTTCAGGTTTCTCCTCGGAGATCATATAGGGGATTGCGAAATCTGTTTTTAGCAGTGATTCTGCATCCCGAATGCCTCCGGATATAATGGCCTGATCATAGTATTCGGAAACCCGCAATCGAGCCACCTGAATAGGAGGAAGAACCTGAACCGGAAACAGGGCCACTCTTAAAGACAGATCATAGAGCTCTTTTACTTTGTTCGCCGTATCTGCAAGGACAGACTTCAAATCCTCTTGCTTACTTTGAGGAGGGAGTAGCAAAGCCATGCCATCGCCACCGAATACAAAAGGATAATCCAGACCGCCCATATAGTTGGCCACAGCAATCACGGCCAGGGCACCTGCAATGTTTACCTCTTTATAGCGTCCATCCTGAATAGCCGCTGTGCTGTTCACTACGTCCGTCATGACCAGACTCCAGTCATGGGGCACTGCCTTATAGAAAGAAGTATCCCCAATCTGGTCATAGGCCTCCATGGGCCTCAGATCGTTGAAGAATGAATTCATAACCAGAATCTGAATACCCGGAGGTGAATTACAACGAGAAAGTCAGACAGTCTGGCAGTTTGCAGTATTCACAGTTCAACAAGCTGGAGGTTGATTACCCGGTGGATGCACCAACCAATTAGTTTTGCCTTGCAGTTGGCAGGCCAATGGATCTATTCCGGGGGCACAGGGAGACCAGCTTCGGGTACTCCCTGCCCGGATTTCAGAAATCGTCTCTTACGACATACAATGGAAAAGCTGGCTGACCGATAGGCTTCATGGCCAACGAAATCAACAAGGTCTCATTGTCATCTGGCGCCACTCGATTGGGGCGAATCTCCCCACATCCGCAACAGCGATGCAGGAGCACCCATTCTCCGCTGCGAACCCAGATGGCGATGGGTTCCATCAGACTTTTACAGTTTGATGAACGATCTCCTGGGCTGACATCCAGATGAACACTATGCAAACACAATGGACAATGATTTCTCTGTTTTGTTCCGGATTCGGGGATACCGATGACATGCTTGCAGTTTCTGCATCGGAACTCCCGGGACGGCCTTCGCCGATCGGACAGGGATAGCTTCGATTCCGATTGTGCATCCGGGTCCGAGAATGGCCGCAAGCCTCCCCCTGCAGACAAACCATATTCTGATTCGTCGTCAAAACCAGGCTTTCGCCTGCTCTGTTTTCTTTTCCTAGAATTCCTGGAGTAACCTGCGAATTCTTCGTAGTCTTTCATGAAACCCTGTGGCGCATAGGATCACCGGTCGCTACCGGCGATGGCTTCAAGGGGCCCGCAGAGAGATTCCTTCGCCTGCATCCAACGGGGATGGCCAGATCATAGATTCCGTTCAGCGCGACGAGGGTCCGATCCACGGACCCTATTACAGGGTGGCTAGATGTGTCATAAAAATCCGAAAAAGCTGAAGCTTCTATGCGAATGAGCTCAATTATTCAGGGAAAGTCAAGAAATTTAATACAGAATGGGTCGTTAGCATCTTCTCATTAGCAGCCGGCACCTAGGCCATCAGACTGTCCAGAAATCTATCCAGCACAGCCTGCGCATCCGCCAGAGATTTCGCTTCCTGCTTTTGCTCGGCCAACCAGAGCGCGGCCTCATTCATGGCACCGCTTAGCATATAACTCAAGGCATCCAGAGGAAGTCTCTTAAGCACTCCTGAGTTCATTAGTTCTTCCAGTCCTTTGCGAAGCTCCCTTACACCGTTCTGTGCATCAATCCTTCTCCATTCATGCCATCCAAGTACGGCCGGACCGTCCACCAGGACAATCCTCCGCAGATCAGCCCTGGATGCGGTTTCCACAAAGGCATGGCACCCCAGGCGCAGCCCCTGCCACGGATCCTCCACACTGCTGAAAGATTCTTCAATGGCGGCCAGAATCTCTCCCTGGGCCTCTTCCAGGACAGCGCGAAACAGATCCATTTTGTCCTCAAATTGATGATACAGAGCTCCCCGGGTTAGACCGGCCCGCCCTACCAGCTTTTCCAGCGATAAGCCAGCATAGCCTGCTCGTGCGAATTCGCTTCTGGCCAGCTTCATCAATCGCTTCCTGGTATCGGCTGCCTGCTGCTTCTTGGTTACCGGTCGTCTGGCTTTCTTTGTGGCCATGCCCCAGTTGATTGCTGCTGGTCTCTCAGGCCATCCCTTTTCAAAATACATACATACTGTACGGAAAAACGCTTGCCCCAACCACTCCCTTGCATCTAATTACACATACATACTGTATGTATGTGAGCAAACAAGTCTGAGATCTAGATATGAGAAGAACCCGGGCGCCCTGGAGTGATAACATTGAATAACATGTCCGCCAGAGAACTGGCCAGCGAACAGAGCGGCCTCCATTCAGCGGAAAAACTCTTAGAGCTCGGAAAACAAAAAAGGAGAAAATCGATGAATAAAAGTAAGATGAACATTCAGCTGGATAGTTTCTATCCTGTGCTTGGCACCGCCGACGTTGAGCGCTCCGCCGCATTCTACAGAGAGGTCATGGGCTTTCAGACCACCTTCGAAGCCGATTGGTACATAAGCCTCATTTCCGAAGATGGTCGCTTCCAGCTAGCTATTCTGGATTACTCGCATCCCAGTGTTCCAGAGGCATTTCGTCGTCCTACCACAGGCTTACTTCTGAATTTTGAAGTTCAGGATGTGGACCAGCAATATGAACGGTTAAAAAAGCTTGGAAGGCCCATCCACCGGACGCTTCGCTCAGAAGATTGGGGTCAGAGACATTTCATCACCGAGGATCCGGACGGTAATCTGATAGATATGATAACGGTCATCCCTCCAGACGGGACATATCGAGAAATGTATGATTCAACGGTGGCCGCCAAACTGAGTGAGGGATAGAATCCATCAAATACCGGCCCTGGGATTGATTCCAGGGCTGAATTGAAAGTTACTTACTTTCGATTCCACAAAAAGGATTTACACCTCATGGAAGCTCCAGATCAGTATGCGCTCCATGCACAGTCTGCTTTTCCAACGCCCTGCTAACCAGAATTTTGTGGGCTCCCCCTTTTTGCTAATTCTACTGGCCTTCTTACTGTTGGCCACGAATTGCAATCCAGAACCGGCGGTGGACCCGCTGGCGCAAGACGGATTCATGCAGGCGCAAGCTTACAACATTTCTGATTCGCCCCTGCCTCTTGCCGGAGAATGGATGTTTCAATGGAATGAATGGGTTAACCCTTCCAGTCCACCGGAAAGGACCGATTCGAACCTACGTAAGGTCAAGGTCCCCAGTCACTGGACGGATTATCCATCCACAGCTTCGCAACCTTCGCATGAAACAACATCAGCATCCGAGGAACAACCTTCAGTGGTTTCGAACAGAGATCCTGGATTACCAGTGAAAGGAAAGGCCTCCTTCTGGCTCCGTATTCAGTTGGATCCAAATATTGATGAGATATCTTTGCGAATACCATCCATGGATACATCCTTTGTTCTATACTGGAACGGAAAGGAAATTGCCAGAAATGGATATCTGACAGACGATCTCCAGGGAACCAAACCGGTTTACTATGCCCCCCAGCAGGTTCGCGTGCCTAACCAGAAAGAAAATCTTCTGGTCATTCATATGGGTAACCTGGTGTACCCGCGGCCTGGACTCCGGGACACCATCCTGATAGGCACAGAAAAGCTAATTTCCGGAATATCGAGCTACAGTAATTATTTTGCATTCTTCATCATTGGAGCTCTGAGCCTATTAACAATCTATCATCTCGGTATCTATGCAATGCGAAGGGAAGATCGGTCCCCATTGTATTTTTCTCTTTTCTGTATGATCATTCTGGTGCGACTTCTTGTCACCGGAGAGGGACTGGCGTATCGCTTCTGGCCCATTAACTGGAACATATCCACAGCGCTTGAATACCTGACTTTTTATCTGGCTCCCGTTCCCTTTCTGCTCTTTTTAAGATCTCTATACCCTGAAGAAAGGATTCGATTCGCAGATGAGACCATTTATGCAATGTCCGCCAGCTATGCGCTGTTCGTATTGGTTGCACCCATCGGTCTTTACACACAGTCCCTGGCATCATACCAGGTTGTGGCAGCCCTGTGCGTTGTATATGCCCTGGGGATTCTTACTGTGGCCGCCATTCGCGGTCGCGACACAGCCCGCAGCTTTATGGTCGGAGCCCTTATCCTTATCGCAACCCTGGTAAACGATATTCTTTATTCTCAAAGAATAATCCAATCCATGTTTATCTTTCCTGCGGGCGTATTCTTATTCTTCTTTTCGCAGGCATTCTTGCTGAGCCGTCGATTTGCCATAGCTTTCCGCACGGCAGAAACCCTTACACTTGAACTGGATCAGAAAGTCAAAGATCGAACAAAGGACCTGGAACTTGCCCGAAATCGTTCGGATGAACTGCTTCGTAACATCCTGCCTGATTCAGTAGCCCAGGAACTAAAAGAGAAAGGATCGGTAACGCCTCAGTATCATCCTCTGGTCACAGTCCTTTTTGTGGACTTTGTGGACTTTACTCGAATTAGCGAGCGCTGGCATCCCAGTGAACTGGTAACTGAGCTGGATGCCTGTTTTAGCGCATTTGATGAGATTACCCAGAGAAATCACCTGGAAAAGCTCAAAACCATTGGCGATTCGTATATGGCAGCAGCCGGCATTCCGCTATCCAGAGCTGATCATGCATTTCTGGCCTGCGAGGCAGCGCTAGAAATCTCTTCATGGATGCATTCCTACCAATCCAGAATGGAGATGGCTCGCAATCCGGTCTGGAATTTTAGGATAGGAATGCACAGTGGTCCAGTAACGGCCGGTGTTATAGGTACCAATAAGTTTGCCTACGATATCTGGGGCGATACAGTGAACACTGCCAGTCGAATGGAACGATTTGCACCTCCGGGACAGATAAATATTTCCGCTGCCACATACGAAATTGTAAAGGAACGGTACAACTGCGAAACGAGAGAGAAAGTAGAGATTCCAGGAAAAGGTTTAATGCAATGTTACTCTCTGGCCAGAAAACCAGTTTGATAGATTTAAAATTGAAGTCTCACTGTGATCTGACACTGTAAACTTGTTTCCATATTATGACTTACAGCTCTGAAGAGGACCGTAAATTCATTCAAGCTCATTACCAGAGAATAGATGGCTCTACAAAGATTCCTGCTGCATTCAAGACCTCGCAGTCCAGATAAAATCCGGAGCAACACAGATACATCATATCACACCGGACTGTGCAATGGTTTTGCCCATAAATTCTGGCAGACAAGAAGTTCTCAGCGACTTATGATTGACCATGATTCTAATGCCCATGGCCAGCGAAGAGTTCGATCCCACCGAAGCGTCCATACTGTACAAGCATCTGCATGAAGCAGGCTATGAAGTGACCTTTGCCACATCCGATGGCCGGCCTGCCAGCCCCGACGATCGAATGATGACCGGACGCAGCCTGGGGATCTGGTCCGGAATGCTTAAAGCTCGCGCCGATGCCGTGGAAGCGTGCGAACTCATGATGAAGGACCCGGCCTTCCAGTCCCCCATTCAATGGAATGAAATGAAACCATCAAGATTTCGTGCACTTGCCCTGCACGGTGGTCATGGTCCCGGAATGCGTCCTTATCTGGAATCCACCGAAATCATGAATGTGATTCGCACTTTCATAGAGGAAAAAAAACCTCTGGGAGCGATTTGTCATGGAGTAGTGCTTCTGGCCCGAACCCAAAAAGCCGATGGAACCTCTGTAATTCACGGCCGAAAATGCACTACATTACTGAAATCTCAGGAACTGGCCGCCCACAACATGACCAGGGTCTGGCTCAAGGACTACTATCGTACCTATCCCGACACCACCTGTCAGGATGAAGTGACCGCCGCATTAAAGGATCCAGGAGACTTTCAAATTGGCCCAAGACCTCTGTTTCGAGATTCACCCGGAAAACTAAATCGCGGATTCGCCTTCCGAGATGAAAACCTAATAACTGCACGTTGGCCAGGAGATGCATACAACTATGCAAGAGGCTTTTTGGATTTGTTGAAAGATCATTGAGGTCCAGGGCCTCAATAATGAACGGTATGGATCATAGGCCATGCGATCATCGAGTGCAACTGGCAGGCTCCAGTGCTCCGTTCCGGGCAGAATCCCGGAATGCCAGACCGGGCGTATGAATTTCTCAAAATAGGACCGGTCAAACCAGGTAGCCGTGGCTATTCAGTTCGCACAAACAGTAAGAATTCTATCATCTGGCTCGGAGCAAAAGGCCAAATCACAATCCCGGTCCGGCCCATTCTCGCTGCAGAGATTCAATTGTTTCCTTACCGTCTTTCGCATTCTCTCAAGCTCCCGGATTGAATTTTCCAGAATCGTCAGACGCTGATCGAGCGTTTCACGCAACGATAAGCAACTGGACTCAGTTTTCTCCCCGGGATTCGTCAATTCTTTGATTTCTGAAATTGTAAGTCCCAGTGTCTTGAGCTCAGTTATCCAGTCTACTTTAGTCTTTAACTCCGGGGGATAATCCCGGTATCCATTTTCGCCACGAGGCACTTTTCCCAGCAACCCCTGCTTCTCATAGAACCTTAAAGTGTCTCTCGATAATCCAGATAATCGCCCCAGTTCACCAATTCTCATTTTTTTTACCCCCCACTATTGACCCTGGACTGCACTCCAGGGCTTACATTGAACCAACTAACGCTCAATCGAATAGACAAGGAGGAACCTATGAAAAGAAAAAGAATACTATTGGCCGGAGGTGCAGGACTTCTGGGCACATTATTTATGACTCTTCTTATGCTTGTTGGAGTGAATTCAGGCATGGCACCTATGCCGGAGCCCATTCCGCGCGCCATCGTTGGTAGTCTGCTACCTCTTTCAGGTGCTCCGCTAATGCTCGTAGCCATGATCTCTCATTTTGTGTATGGAGCTGTATGGGCTATTCTGGCGGACCAAACCTTTCCGGATTTTGACTGGATTCGCGGAATCATGCTCGGCGCTTTTCTGTGGATCATCATGCAGCTTGTGGTCCTACCCCTGATTGGCTGGGGATTCTTTGGAATCAACCATACACCTGCCATCGCAGTGGCCACTCTGATTCTTCATTTGATCTATGGAGCGACCACCGGTCTCATTATTCAAAAATGGGTTAGCACAGCAGATAAAGCGAACTCAGCGGTTTGATGGCAGTCGGCCTCCTGGTTGCCTGCAGAAAACAGGCAGCCAGGAGATGAAAGATCAAGCTATGAAAATGAAAATCTACTGACCGTAAACCCGGAAATCCAAACTCTGGGACTATGAAGTTTCGCGAACAGATTGTCGAATCCGCCGGCCTTAAGCTCTATATGAAATGGGCCAATCCGACCGGGTCGAAAACGACAGTGCTTTTTCTGCATGGTTTTCCAGACGATCATGACACCTGGAGTTATCAGCTAGAAGGTCTGGCCAGGCGATACAGAGTAGCAGCACTGGAGCTTCGCGGAGTGAACCGTAGTCAGAGACCTCGTCCCGGAAAGGCTTATGCGATTCGAAACATTTTGCCAGACATCAGTCGTACCATTGAGGCCCTGGGAGGCGAAAGGGTACATTTGATTGGCCATGATTGGGGTAGCATGATCGGTTGGTGTTACGCCACGGATCCAATATACAGCCAGAACTTGATTAGCTATCAGGGAATGTCCGCCCCGCACCCGGGAACCATACTCACCTACATGGCAGAGAAGCTCAAAGGATTTAACCTGGGACCTCTCGGGCGGCAACTGCTCAAATCCTGGTATGTTTGGTTCTTTCAGATTCCATTTCTGCCAGAGTTTTCGATTCGCATACTTCCCCCGGAATGGAGAGGGCGATTGCTGAAAAAAGGTGGCATGTCCGCATCCGATCCGCTGGTCCTTAAGTCCACCGAAGAATTCGCGGCCATAACAACTGGTACTATCAATCTGTACCGACAACTGATTCGGCGACGACCAGGCCGGCCAATGCAGCCGGTTATTCCCACCCAGCAGATTATTCCATCCGGGGATTTATTTGTTTCCAGAGAATTGTATCATGGCCAGACAAAACTCCTGGCCGGGCCGAATTATGGGGAAGTTCCCGTGGATGGTCCACACTGGATTCATCGCACACAGCCAGAATTGATCAATCGGATCCTTATAGATTTTATTGAAAAGAACGGATCCGAGGTTGCCACCAAAGGCGGCATGAAGCGAAAAGAAGCAAGCCCCACTGCAAGTTCCGGCCGGCGAAGCAAGGGCAATGCGACGCGTCCTGTAGAGAAGAAATCGAAAAAGAAGACCAGTAAACGCTCGGCTAAAAAAAATAGGCCCTAGTATCCAGATTCCTTTGTCCGCAAAACGATAATCGAATACCGATTTACCAGACGTTAAGAGTCTGCCATTCGGGCCCGGGTATTTTCATCGAGCGGTTTTCAGAGTCACTGCTGCAATGTTTTATGCTGTACCGAAGTCCAGGCACCTGGAGAATTTTGCCGGGAGCCGTAGATTCTTGACCATACCTGTATCTTTCCTTTCACCTCGAACCGCAGACTTCCGCATTTTTCGCATCCAACGCCGATTTCGCTTGAACCTGAAGTAGACAGGACCGGTCTTAACTATAATGAAATCTGGAATTTCGCTTAAAGGGGCTGTTGCCCTGACCCTGATCATTTCTGCTGCTTCCCTATTTGCTGGCCCCGCTAACCCCTGGAAATCTGAATTAACCGGCCGTGAGATTTCCTTTATCTTTCGCTGTGCTCTATTGAAAGAAGACCCCTCCTGGATGTGGGCCAACGATGGAGAGACCATTCGGGTAGGTGCACATGAATTTGGGCACCTTCTGGGGGCCGCTCAGCATATCCGATACAGTGCATTGCCTACCTGCATCACCCATTATGCAATCCTGGATTATCCTTCGGAAGAAAGAGATTACTTTCATGGCCTGTCTGCACTTTCTGGAATTCCCATATTTCAGGAAAGACAGGGCTCCCAAATCTATTCAAACGAAATCAACTATTACAATCCTACCTTGATTAGCTGGATCAAAGACAATATGATCCCGGATCCGAATACTCCTTTGACTCTGGAAGCCAATTTCCAGAAGCTCTACGATATTGTTGCGAAGCGAAATGCTAGAATCCTGGCATACACTCTTGTTGAACTCAAACGGTCCGGTGATCTTAAGAAACATTATGAAAAGTACCTGGAATTGAATGGTCAGGGCCGAGTGGATATGAAGCATACTATTCTTCGAGATTCTCCACTTCAAGATGTTTACAGCGCTGAGCAAAACGATCCGTACGGATACAACTTTGGACCCGGTCATGCAGCCACTTTCTGGTTTCGCCGAGAAATGGATGGGACGACTGAGGACGTGATGGAGCTTCTGAAAGCCGTATTTCAGAGATACGATCAGGAAGCTCTGAGCCAACTATAGTTCAGATGCTTCTAATAATTCAGGCAGAAAACCTGGTTCTACTCAGAATCGGGTTCTGGGAATAAGTCGAACTTCCTGGCAGAATCGATTTTCATGGAGAAACGTTCGCCGGATGCTGGACGGCCAGATCACTTTCGATCACCGCCCGGGGGTTCGTATAATATCGTTTTCTTGTTTATTACCCGAATTCTTTTACGAAACGAATTTGATTGTCAATCACGTATGGGCCTCCAGACTTTTGCCCCCCCACATTAGCCTGCAGTAACGTAGGTGCGACTTAAAGCACTGGTCGGTGTATAAGGCGAACCCGCCATCTTTCCTTGACAAACCCAGAATTTCTGATACCGGCGGAAGCCAGTATAGTCCTGCTCAAAAACTTTTGACATATCCGGGAATAAATGCAGCGTATGCCATGCGTCTTCGAATTGTACTACTTATCTTTCTTTTAGCCGTCCTGGTGGCTTGTAAACGGGAAACCTTCCAGCCGGCCAAAGAGCCAATGTCATTACGGGTAATCAATCATTCAAAACCCATCGACCTGGTGGCTGAGCCATTAAAAGAGCAGATGATCTCCTGGGACGGCAAAAGCATACCGGAACTAAAGATTGAAGGGATCCTTAACATCGAGTATCGCGATGAGTATTATCAGTATTTACAACTGAAGTGCCCTGCAGAACTAAAATGCAATGGTTCCAACGCATTTGCCCCGGTGAGCCTTGCAATGGAACTGCATCCAGATGGCAAGATTGCACCGATGTATTCTAAAGAGCATCGAAAGAAAAGACCGTTTCTCATTGTACCTTCCAATCAGAGCGAAAAGATCGATTCCCTCATGTCCTGGCTTAAGAATCCGGCAAATTCCCAGGTGCCGGAAATGTTTGATGAGCAGTTGCTAAATGCGACAGTAAACTTCTTTTTGGATTCTCTTCCGGCCCCCGAGCAGGAAGGACGGATTGCTGGCTGGTATTATCTGGGCCAGGCCATGCGAGAGGGAGACTACGATCCAAATTTCGAACCATTCCTCAAGCGCTTCAAGGAATTAGACCGAATCGCTCATATAGATGCACGGCTCGAAGATATAAGGAAAGCCCACGAAGAAGACCGATCCCTACCCGGAGAATTGACTCTTCCGCAGGCGCAGTTTCTACAAGCCTTTAGAGAACTGGTGAGCCCCAAATTCCTGGATTCACTGGACAGCTATTACTACGATTTCCCGTTCCTGGCCAAAACCAACTCCGGGCTGGCTTCTGCCATGAACAATCAGAACCTGCCAGTCTATAAAGAAAGAGTCGTTAAGGATCTGCTTCAGGAAGCTAGCTACACTGCAATCAGCCGACGGATTATTCCAGCCCAGAGCAACCAAATGCTAAACGAAAATCCAGCGCCCAGCGAAATTGAAAAACCCATGGAAACCGAATCATCCGATTCCGACCTGGGGGAGGCCACGACGCAAAGCAATGGAACGTCGGAACCCGGCGAAAACCGTAAACCGAAACTGGAGGTGACCTCAAAAGAATTTTCGAAAGGAAGTGGACTTTCCATTCAGGTATCAACCGATCCTATCGTTCAATTAACGTCCATTCGCGCAAAGCCCCACAAAAAGGGATTGAACCTGGTCGTTCTCGGAGTTGCAAAAGACAGCGGAAACAAGTATGAATATGAACTGGAGCCCGGAAAGGAATCCAGCTATTTGCTTGCAGCACGATCATCCACGGTTCAAAAATTCAAAGCTATGTCAGATGATGAAATAATGGAAAAACCTGACTATGCGCATCGGCTATTTCTTGCGGCCTTAAAGTACGGACAGGGAAAATATGAAAAGAAAGAAAGAAAATTCCAGTATGTGGTACAGATGGACCAGCCTGCCTACTGGAAAATTCTCACTATTATCAAATCCAATCAGGCCATCGATGTTCACGACGAAAGCACATATTCAGGCCCTCTGGAAATGGCAGAAAGCGAATCCAGGTTACGCTGGGCACAGCACTACGACAAAGACTTGAATCTATCCCAGTTAAAACTTCACGGCTATTTCCACATGTGCGAAAGAGGCTGCTGGGATGAAACTATTGAAGTTTCCTGTCTGGACAATACAGAAGACAGCTTTCTGATTCTTGAGTTTCCTGCAAAAGCATTAACGCAAGAATCTTTCCAGAAAGAAGATATCGAAGCCCTGCTGGTCCATAAAAAGCTGAGCACGAACGAAACCTACTACATGGATCAACTTTGCACACAGGCTCTGGGGATTCCAGTGCAGGAAGAGTTCACGGATTGGATTGCAGGTCTACCTCAAGGGCATTCCAATGTGGCCGCCCGATAAGCCATTCCCTGGAATAGTATAATCCGGAATGTCTCCCTGGCGAATTCCATTGCTCAGTCTCGTCATTCTGGCCCTTTCCACCGGAATCCTCTTGCTGGCCTCCCCGGCCCGACAGACGGTTGCACCCCGGCTCTCCGGTGCTCAGATTTACGGAAAGATTCAGGGGTTGGGTCCGGGCTGTGCTGGTTGCCATCTGAGCGTAAAACTGGGTCTGGACGGACCGGCCGCCTCGGGTCTAAGCAAGGGAATACACCCTGTGCGAAAAAAACTTCTGGAGCATCCGTTCTTCGAATTGGACTCCCGGGAATGTACCGGCTGTCATACGAAAGTCCACAAGTCCTGGAACGATTCTGCCCATGGTCAATCATTCAGTAATCCCATCTTTCAACATGCATTCAAAAGGGACAAAAAGGCCTGGTGCTTGAACTGCCATGCCCCCCTCTGGGAACCGGACTCCATGGATCCAGAGCAAATCGCCAGAGATCCGGATTTTCGTGCGCTTTACGCTCAGGGAATTAACTGCGCAACCTGCCATATACGGAATGGTGCCATTGTTGGTCCCACGAACTTTTCCGGTAGAGAAGAAGAACTATTTCATCCAGTGACCTACGATCCAGGGTTGGGCCGGGAAACCTTCTGCGCAGGCTGTCATCAGTTTAACTTTGTAGATAAGTTGGAACCTTTCGTCGTGTATGCAAACGATATGGCCATGCAAAACACAGTAGCCGAGTTTACAGAGCATCGCAAAACTCTGCCTTCCAATCTGAAAAAACAATGCGTTGATTGTCATTTCAGTCCAGAACATCAATTAAAAACCGCAATCCAGACTTCCAGCACACCAGAGATAGAACTAACTCTGAAGCTGGAGCGCCTGTACCAGAAGACTGAAAAGACAAACAACTATCGACTGACCTGGAGTATCCAGATGAACAACCTGGGGCATCATTATCCCACAGGAGATCTATTCCGGATTCTTACTCTGTACGCTTACGACAGTAGCGGAAATGAAGTCTATCGATACGACTTTAGAAAAGAGGTTCGAGTCATCGATCGCGCCCTTGTTCGCGATACAACACTGAAACCTGAGGCTGGATCAATGATCGCCCGAAGAAATTCAGAAGTTTTTCTCTCGGTGCCAGCAAAACGGTGCGAACTGGTATACCGATTACAGGGAAGCATAGAGCCAAAAATTCATTCGGAATTCGAAACCGGCGTCCTGAGAAAAACTCTGTATAGCGGTCCATGCAAGAAATAGACATCTCCAGACCAACTATAGTTCAGCTGCTTTTCAAGACCCGGGAAACGTTAAATCATCAATGGCGCACCAGGTGCACGCTGGACCCGGAGCTTGTTTTTTTCAAATGCAGCTGGCAGGGTATAGTGCGTTTTAGTTCGGATACATGAGAGATAATTCCCACCATTCGGTTTTCGCGGATCTCCTCCAGAATGTTCATGGCCCGATTCAAGGCCTCTTCATCAAGTGTACCGAAGCCCTCGTCCAGAAATAGAGAATCCATTTCAATAGTGCCTGCTCGCTCCTGTATGACGTCTGCAAGTCCCAGAGCCAGGGACAGAGATGCCAGAAACTTTTCTCCTCCGGATAGCGATTTGACGCTTCGCGGCACTCCTGTATGGGCATCCATAATGTCCAGATTCAGTCCAGTTTGCCGGTTCTGATGCTCAATATCTGCATTCACTATCAGAGCGTATCTGCCGTCGGAAAGCCTGGAAAGTCTGTGATTCGCATGGTCCGTAACATCCCTCAGATAGTAATTCAGAACAAAATTCTCAAAGTTTACCTTCTTGCGATTGAAACCGGCCAGGTCATCTGCTAACTGGAACAGAGCTCGGTTCTGAGTTTGAAGATTCTTGATTCGCTCCTGTAGCTCGGATCGTCGCTTCTTCTGTCTGGTAATTTCCTCCAGCGCCGATCGCTTGCCTTCAATTTCCTTTTCCAGTGCATCCACTCTAATGCCAATCTGCTGGATCTGATCTGCAACGATTTGAGCATCCGGTCTGGTCTTCCCGAAAAGCTCCTTTTTCAAGTTTTTGAGAATAGTCTGAACCCGCTCCAGATTCCTGTCAAAGTCCTGGAGTCGCTCATTCTGTATGACGAACTCTTTCTCATCCATGGAAGCCTGGCGTACCTGATCCATGGATTCAAACCCGGCTTTCTTTAGCTGCTTTTCAAGGCTCTTAAGCCTATCCTTTTTTTCCAGGGATGCCTGTTTGAGTTGCTCTTCCACGGACTTCAGGTTTGCCTGATTGCTACTGCTGGCCTCGGCATGCTCCCTTTCCATTCTATCGATAGACGCCATGTCTGTTTCAATTTGTGCAGATTCATCTTTCAACGATTCCAGGCTTTGCTGGATGTCTTTGCGACCGCCCAGGTCCTCCTGCATCGATTTCAGGCTGGCTGTTACCGAGGAGATCTCAGTCTGTAATTTCTGTAGTTTTTTTCGCTCCGGCTCCAGTATTCCCAGCACAGAGACTTCGCTGGATTGCAGCTGCTTTCGAATGGTTTTCATTTCCTGAATCTTCGATTTCGCTGTCTGAGCCTGATTCAGTCTCTCTGCCAGAGAGTCCACCGCCGCATTCTGTTGCTCAATAAGATCTTTTGCAATCAGATTCAGCTCTTTCAGGGCCCGGGTATCTATGTCACCTGGATTATCCTCAGAATTCGATACTGATAGACGCATCGTCTCGATTAGTTTCTTCGAATCCCTGACCGATGGTTGGCCCGGAGCATCAACGCCGGCCTCGTCATCCACCGGTTTTTTAACGTTAGCCTCGCCGGAGTTATCCAGCCAGATCTCGAATGTATCCAGTTCGCTCATCAGTGCTGCAATTTCCGCTGCCATTGTAGCATCTATGGCGGCCAAATCCGCTCTAGAATGCTCCAGATTGGTCCTGGCAGCTTCCAGTTTCTCCTCTTCGGTAAATACCTCCTCCTGCAGATGCGCAGGACCAGGATGTTCGGTGGAGCCACAAACTGGACAGGCCTGGCCACTGATCAGGTCCTGGGCCAGGTTGGCAGCCACAGAAGCGTTTTTTTGAGTCTCCCATTTCCGGTACTCTGCCTCATTTACCAGAAGGTTCTTGTTGGTTCTTTCCTTCTTCTCTGACTGTTCCAGCAGATGAACCGATTGAGCAGAAATACTCTTTAGATGGTCCAGACCTGCCCGACCGGCAGTTAGCAATTCATAAATTCCGTCGCTTTTGTCCGCGGCTGCATCCAGATCTTCCAGAGTTTGATCCGTCTGCTCTAGTTGTTCGCGGAGTTTTTTAAGTTCCGACTCATTTTCTTCGATGGATTTTCGATTCTTTTTTTCTTCCTGATCTAAACTCTCTAATTGATTGCGAACCAATTCCAGGTTCCTTTCCTTGTCTATCAGTGGCTGCAATTGCCCCATTTCTGCCTGAAGGGACTGCCATTTCTTGCTCAGGGACTTCTTGCGTTCTGCTTCCTTTTCGAGAAAGGATTCATTCTGGAGCAATGAATCCTTTTCATTTTCCAGCTCTACTCTTCGCTTTTCTAATTCACGAGTCTCCAGGTCCAGTCTATCAATCTCCTGAAGATAGGGAATCAAAGAGTTCGCTTTTTCAGCCAGAGAGATCTGATGTCGCAGCTTCTCCATTTCTGCGCTGCTGCTGGCTAATCGCCTTTCTTCTGATTCATATTTTTCCTGCTCTTCGAATCGTCCAATCAGTGCATTTTCTTTTTCCTGCTGGCGAACGCTGGCTTCCAGGTTTGCCCGGGCTCGAATTCTTTCCTTTTCCAGAGTTTCCAGTTCAGTGGAGAGTTCTTCTTCGCGCTCCGCATTTTCCAGACTCAGGGCTTCTTCCAGTTCTTCCAGCTGAGATTGTGCGGTTTTGATTTTCTGACTTTTTTCCTTTCTTCTTTCTGAAATCCGATCAGTGATGCGAAGATGTTCCTCGGTGGGAAAAAGCTTTCGCATAATCTCCTGTCTTCCCTTGCTATCCTCTTCCAGGAATTTCTGAAATTCGCCCTGGGGTAAAAGAATGATTTTGGAGAACTCCTCTCTGGATAGGTGCAGTAGTTCCACAACAAAGCGATTCAAATCTGAGAGTTTAGCTGCTTCAGGGACCGGAACTTCTTTTTTATCCTCTCCTCGTAACTCAAAAATAGACTGATCCTTCCTTGGATTCAGCTCTCCTTTTCGGTTGCGAGAAAAAGTAAGACTGCGCTGAATTCTATAGACTTTACCTCTAGCCCTGAAGTCCAGTATGACCCGCGCCGTTCCCTGCTCATCGGAGAAGTTGGATTTGATTCGCAGGGGATCCCTGGTTCCTGGAAGTTCTCCGTAGAGGGCATACACCATGCCATCGAACAGGGAAGTTTTTCCACTACCGGTGGGTCCACTGATCAGGAAGATCTCATCCAGTTCTGTGAAATCCACCATCTGGGAATCCAGAAAAGGACCAAAGTTTTCCAGGACCAACTTTAGCGGTTTCAATCTGACTCTCCATCGGCTCTATTCTGCTTTTTCCTGGATGCTGGACTGCTGCCTTCGTCCTGTAGACCTGAAAGTGCTTTTTCGAATAGAGTGAGTTTTTCCGTCTGAAGATCCTTCGGTAGCTCTGCGCCTGCATCTTCAGGGCCCGGCTCATCGCCATACAGATACTGCTGGAAGGATTGAAAGTCGTCCTGCATGGAATTTCCGGTTCGTTCCGGGAATGGATCATTGTAGATTCGAGACGGATGAAGCTGACGCCGGATGGACAGAAGAAATGGAAATCGCTGACTCAAGCCTTTCATAGGACTTCCGGCGATAGTCTCATCTTTCAATTCAATTTCCAGATAATGGTTCTTTACTTCTTCGAACTTATTGGATTCCAGTAGCTCATCATAGAATCCGGAAATCGTGGAAACCGGTCTCAATGGCTCCAATGGAATCTTCACAATATTTAGATCCACATTACCGCCGGATTGGAACTTTGCTTTATCAGGGGATTTCGCATTCTCTGAAATTGTTCTAGAGCTAATTTCCTTCTTCTTGCTTGCTCTGGCAGTCCCCTTCTTTTTCGATTTTGTGCTTACTTTCTTATTATATTTCTCTGCCGGTTCCATCCCCTCGCCGGCAATAAGAGCGAGCTGTCCATTGGTTTCGGTTGCCTCTTCTGCGAAGGAATCTGCATTTTCTGAACTTTTCTCTGGCTTCGATTCATCCTCAATTTCTTCTTTCTGGATCTGCACGGATAGAAGGCATTTATCGTCGCTGGATTCAGAGAAGGAATAGGCAAGAGGGCTTCCACTGTAATGGGCATTTTCCGCCACTTTCTGTGGTCGATGCAGATGCCCCAGAGCTACGTAATCGAATTTTTCCAGGATATGAATGTCGATCTCACCGCTGGCTCCTACAAAAGCTCTTTCTGAATCCGAGGTTCTGCCGCCGGTGGCAAATAGATGCGCGATTAATATATTCAGTCTCCGGGGATTCAGCTGGATATTTTCCAGAGCCGCTCGCAAGGCATTTTCATGGGTTCTGGTCTGATACTTCTCTTCCAGTGAAGTAAGATCTAGATCGTAGGGAGAAAGAAAAGGAATTCCGTAGATATCTGCTTTGCCAATGCGCACCGGTTTACCCACATCCTCCAGATCTGCCAGGAAATGAATATTCTGATCCTTTACGATGGTAGATAAATATGACAGTCGGGATGCACTGTCATGATTCCCGGGAATGAGCAATACGGGTATATCAATCTCACTGCGAAAGCGGGAAAGAAAATCGCTAAGTAGTTGAACCGCCTCTCTGGGAGGCACGCTTCTATCATATATGTCGCCGGCAATAATCAGCGCATGATGAGGATCCCTTTTCAGGACATCCAGTAGTTGATCTAAAAAGTGCTTCTGGTCTTCAATCAGAGAATGCTCATGCAAAGTCTTCCCCAGATGCCAGTCCGATGTATGCAGTAAACGCATGTAACTCTCTCAATCCACAGTATGCATTGCAGTGCCAAGCATTTCGTTTCGAAAGCGGCAATAGAATTGAGCGATAGAGTGCTGCTGTAGCATAGAATGAACCATACTAGATTCTTTCACAGGACTGTGACAGCTACAACTGGATGGAAATCAGAAAAATGAAATGTAAGGCAACTCTGGAAGGTGAATAGCCCGGAATGGAACTCTACTGGAAAAAAACCGGACTGAATCATTCCCTGCCCGGCACAGGAAATCTTCTGCGCAGGGCCAATCAGCGGGGAAGATCTTCCAGGTTCCAGCCGACGGAGTCGTACAATACTAACATCAGCTCAGCAATCCGATATTACACAAATTCAGGCAGCGTCCCTACCCTCTGGACCGGATTGCTCGCCTTCCGTTTCCGGGCTCCATTCGGAGGAAGCTCCATCTTCCAGAAATTCCATGCCCGCTTCATGCCTGAGCGCTTCATCCACTGCTTCGCGCAGTTCATCCTTATTCGGTTCTGCAAGAAATTCCGCTTCGTATCCACCGCCAGATTTGCGATAGGCTACCAGGGAGTATCCGTCAGCAATGCAATAGATACTACCGATGCATCCATCTTCAAAGCCGCTGTACCAGGTTATAACCGGTTCAGCAAATGTAGATTGTAGCATATCCATGAAATCCCGATCGGCCATGGTATGCCATTCCGTGGGATCTAGAGTCATTACACGAACGATTTCATTTTCTCGATCGTAGTCAGCCATACCGACCAACTCTTCATCACAATAGAATTCCAGGTCAAACTCCAGCTCATTGCGATCTTCCGGTCCCGGAACTACCTCCGGATTCTGCTTGCGTAGCTCCTCAGGAATACACAGAGCCAGGCCCGTAGAGCCTTCTTCACTTCTGAGAAATCGATCCAGCTTCATTTTGCCTCCGGAGCGTCATGATCTTTGCAGGACCCGGCCAGGGCCTCTGGCGCCCATACCAATTACAGCGCCAGGAGCTGCAAAGTACAAGGAAAATGTTGGTCATTCAGGTTTTTTTTCCCGTTTCCGGGCCCAAATCGGCCTTACAGTCTCCCTGAGACTAATTCCTGTGTTCTGGCTCTGTGGCCCACATCTTTTTAGGACATTTTTTTTGCGATGCAGAATTCATCCTGAGCACTGCGGTCCAGAACGGAAGTACCACTCGAATTATCCAGCCCCGATTTTAGAGCGATTCGCCCAGTTCCTGCAGGCCCCCGGGGTAATAGAATTCCATGGTATATCGATTCTCGGATTCCTTGAATATTAGCAGGGAGCTGTCCTCTTCATCGCTACGAATCTGTGCCAGAGCTCCCCAGCCATAGCCCAGGTACCAGTTGATTCCAGGGCTTTTTAGTGCCAGAGCGGCCCTTTGTACAAAGTCCCGATCCTTTGCAGAATGCCATTCCGTGGGTTCCAGAGTGATTAGAGTGGCCCTTTCCTGCTTCAACTCGTAACAGATCAAACCACGAAACTGACCATCCTCATGCATCCGAATTTCTGCATTTAGTGGAAGCGGTGGGAATACAGAACCTGACTCCAAATTAAGGGAGAGCAGATCTGTGGCTGATTTCAGGCTGCCATCCATCGAAAGGTTTGAAGGGTCATTCTCGGAATGGCCCTGTTTTTTTGAGCGGCCAGATGCTCTTTCCTGCCTGGCAGAAAGGTTTTGTTCCGCTCCCGCCAGAGCGTCCTCTTCTACCGACGCAGATTGATCGAAACTGAACCTGCAACCACCGGCATTACTTTGAAACGTTACCTCCACTTCCTCCGGATAAGAGGATTCATAATCCTTCCAGAGGTGCTCGGATTCTTTTTCCTGGTCCCATTCAAGCTCCGGATCCATTTCCAGTATACTGGCTGGAATTATGCTGCAAAGCTCGGTAGAGGAATAAGGACTTCTCAAAAATTCGGACAATCGCATGGCTATCTCCCGGAAAGGTTAATTCTCTTTCCTTGCTAATGCACATACTACAGGCATACTGTGACAACTTTCTGGCCTTGACAGGGAGACAATTGTAAGCATTTCCTCAACCAGAATGTTTGAAACCCTGAATCAGAAATTAAAGTCCTTCCTGAACCCGGCCAACAAGAACCCTGTGGCACGACATTTCCGCGAACCGGAATACGTCCAGGACCAGGAAAGCAGAAAAAGCCAGGTGCTATTTCTTAAACTGTTAATGGCAATCGCCGGATCCGATGGCAAAATCGATCCTCAGGAATACGAACTACTCCAGGACTATGCTTTTAGTAATGCATTGAATGAAACCGAATGGAGAGAGATTCAGTTCTTCGCACATGCCCGTCTGGATGATACAGAAATGGAATCCATGATTCAATCCCTGGAAAAAGAGGTTCGTTCCAGAGCTCAAAAGGAAGATTTTCTAAAGGCCATTCAGGAAATGGTGGAAGCCGATCAAATCCTGGCAGACCGGGAAAGAGAAATCATCCAGGGACTGCAATCCAGATTGCAGAATGTAGAAACCAGTATTCTGGATAATACAGTAAAATCACTGGGCCGGGCTCTAAAGAGTCAGAGTCCTTCCGCGGTGGATGAAAATGCAAATCTGTATTCTTTGAATCCTGTGGCTGCCATCCTGAAGCAAGAGATTCCCTATCAGGGATTTAATCATGAAATTATTGGTGCTCGCCTGGGATTAATGCTCGTACTGATCCATTCCGACGATGAAATCCAGAGCAAAGAGCTAAAAGCCTTCATAGAGCTGACTGCGAAGCAACTGGGTCGATCAGAGTCACAGAGCGAAGATCTGGCCCGTCGTCTTCTGGGTATCCCTCCCTCCCATTTTGAGCTCTCGCACCTTGGTCGATTGCTGGTAGAGAATCTAACCGAAGAAGCCCGGCAGGAATGGCTGATTTCACTTTTTCGCATGGCCCATGCGGATGGAATCTACCATGAAGAAGAAGACCGACAGATGCGACTGATTTCGCGCTTTCTTCTATTGAATACTCGACAATTCCTGGAAGCTAGAAAAGTGGTCACCGGAAACTAGAATTCCATTTTCGTAAGAGGCATTCATTCCGAGTCGCACGCCAGCTTGCATTCTTGCATTTTATCCTGCAGAAGTTAAGGAGCCCGGGGGCGAAAAAAATTACTAGGGTCGGCATGCGGAACTTCCATAAATTCCTGGTATGGCCTGCCCCTGAAGTCCTTTGATTCCGATCATTCGGTAGTTGAGGCTGGCCGGGTTTGGTGTCCCTCCCGTCGTAGCAGGCAATAGAAAACCTTTCTGAATTGGCCCGGGAATGCGGTTTCCGTTGGACTGTAGCAAAGGCCAATGATTTTTCTGGGATATGCAGAAGACTTTGATCGGCGCTATAGCAAGTCACGATTCCGTTCGCAAGAATGTAGAATTCTCCACCATCCTTCGACTATTATACGAAAAGGATCGTGAGCTTCTATCCGAGTTTCACTTTCTCATGACCAGAGGAACGTTTAACCGATGCGTTCTGGGTAAAGATGTGGGAGATTTCAAGGAAGCAGGGCAACTTACAGGCCTGGAATCTCCGGTTCGAGAGTTCATGATTGAAAATACGACCATCCTTCCGCGAAACCGGGACGGTGGAGTCATACTGCTTTCCAACCTGATGGTCAAGAAGCGCTGCTCCCTTCTATGGACCTTTCTAACTCCTACAACCACTCACTGGATGAATCCGGAGCTTCTGGCTTTGATTCGACTTTCCGATGTGTGGAGAGCCAAGAGACTGTTGAATTTTGGATCTGTGGAGGAATGGTTTACCAGAGAAGCCCATCGCGATAAGAACCGAAGACTGCAGCCCATCCCACCTGAGTTCAAACTTGCAGACGGAACAGTAATGAAAGCGCAACCCTCATCCAACGGCGCCACCAAGATTGAATTTCCCAGGAATTCTGTATCCTACAGTAGACAGAGCTTTGGCGACAAGACCATCGCTTTAATCGCTCACGATGAAATGAAACCCAGAATGATTGAATTCTGTGTGGATTTCGAATTCGAACTGGCCAGATTTAAGAGAATACTTACTACCGGTACCACCGGAAAAAAGATCATGGATTCTACTTCCATGCTCAAGGATCGCATCGTACCACTGAACTCGGGACCTCTGGGAGGCGACATTGAAATTGCTGTGGAAGTTCTGTTCGATCAATGCGATGTAATTATTTTCTTCGTAGATCCATTGCATCCTCATCCTCATACAGATGACATTCGGGTGGTCTTTGCAGCAGCCATGCGAACTCCTACAGTTAGAGTACTGGCCAATGAAATGCAGGCCAGGGAATGGATGGATCGGGTAGTCCGTGAAAGCGATTGATGGCTCCGAGAAAAGTCTACCAGCGACGGTATCTGTAATTCTTCTGCTCTCTGAATTCCTGCAGACTGAACATTGGAGATCTTGAATGGAATTTCGCCAGATACGCTACTTTATAGAAATCCACAGACAGGGCTCCTTCGTAAAGGCTGCATCGGCCCTGGGACTCACCCAGCCTGCTCTTTCCAGGCAGATTGCACTTCTGGAACGGGAATTAAAGCAGCCTCTATTTAATCGATCCTCTCGCAAAATCTCTCTTACCCTGGCAGGCCAGAAATTGCTCGAACAGGCCGTGGCATTAAACGATCTGTGGCAGGAAACCCTGGAGGCAGTACAGACCAAAAGCCAATCCCTTTCTGGAGACTATAAGATTTCAACAGGCGGAACTATCGCAGCCTATGTATTGCCCTCGCTACTAAAAGATCTGCGAAAAAGACATCCAGCATTGGCAGTTCAGGTTCTGGAAGGCGATCTTCGTTCAAGTAAAGAGGCATTACTCTGGGGCGAGGCAGATCTGGGCATTCTAACGGAATCGGAGTATCATCCAGAATTGGATCAACGGGATTTTCTCAAAGATGAGATCCTGCCGGTAGTCTCCAGAAAACATCCACTGGCATCGCGAAGCAGACTGAAATGGCAGGATCTATTGAACGAGGAATTTGTATTCTACCATCCCTACTCGGCCATACGAAAAACCATCGAAGAACATTTGAACAATCAGGGCATACGTTTCCCTTTCCGGGTTACCATGGAATTAAGAAGCGTGGATGCGGTCATTCGCTCCGTGGAAGCAGGCCTGGGTATTGGATTTATTTCTCGCAGAAGTGTGAACAAATCTTTGTTTGTACTGCCTGTAAAAGAACTGGTTGCTGTGCGAAACTTCCATCTATCCTGGCGCAGGGGCCGACCTGGCCTTTTACCGGTAGTAGAGACGATCCTGGAATCCGGCCGGAATCTGTAAGAGACTCATTACATCTGGTTATACACTCTATTACCTCTTATTATTTCTCGATATAAGACTTCTGACCTATAATAGATTCAGTCCAAAAAGACTGAATCTGAGTTTAGCAGGAGAACTTTGTATGGGAAAGAATTTATATGA
The DNA here is from genome assembly GCA_040217195.1 of Leptospiraceae bacterium. Classification (GTDB taxonomy): domain Bacteria; phylum Spirochaetota; class Leptospiria; order Leptospirales; family Leptonemataceae; genus UBA3465. The sequence goes on from JAVJNR010000003.1 coordinate 265,022, forward strand.
TAAGGTATTCGATGCTCATCTGGTGCAGGAAATAGAGCCAGGTCAATTCCAACTCTTCATGGGATTACATCTAATCCATGAAGTGACTTCGCCCCAGGCGTTTTCCATGCTCGAAGAGAATGGATATTCGGTAATGCATCCAGAAAGGACCTTTGCCACGGCAGACCATGTAATTCCCACCGGAAGCTCTCAGTTCGCTTCGGAGGAGAATGCACAGATGTTTTCCAGAATTCAAAAAAACACTTCGAATCATGGAATTCGGTTTTTCTCTCCAGAGAACCAGGAGCATGGGATTATCCATGTAATTGGACCGGAGTACGGATTAACACAGCCAGGAATGACCGTTTGCTGTGGCGATTCGCATACAAGTACTCATGGAGCGTTTGGAGCCATAGCATTTGGGATTGGAGCATCCCAGGTCCGAGATGTGCTTGCAAGCCAGACCATGGTTACCGGCCGATTGAAGGTGCGAAAAATTCAGATCGATGGCGCTCTGTCTGCCGGCGTCTATGCGAAGGATATGGCCTTGCATATAATCAATCGTCTGGGAACCCGGGCCGGCGTAGGTTATGCCTATGAATTCGCAGGTACTGCGGTGGAAGCGCTGAGGATGGATGAGCGGATGACATTGTGCAATCTGGCCGTGGAAGCCGGAGCCAGATGCGGATATGTGAATCCAGATCGGGTAACCTTCGAATTTCTGAAAGGGAAACCTTATTCCCCTGCCCCGGAACACTGGGCCCAGGCCATTCATTACTGGGAATCCATAGCATCCGATCCTGACGCTCATTTCGACGATGTTGTAGAAATGGACGCTTCAGAAATTCAGCCCATGGTAACCTATGGAATCAATCCAGCGCAATCGGTGGCTGTGGGAGAGTCCATTCCCGAAAGCGAAGCCGGATTGGAGGAAGCTCTGGAATACATGAAGTTTCGCGCCGGGCAGGCTATGGAAGGCCAGAGAATCAATGTAGCTTTCATAGGATCCTGCACCAACGGAAGGTATTCAGACTTCAAGCAGGTTGCCGAACTCCTTTCCACCGGAAATTACCGGGTTGCAGATGGTGTACGCGCTCTGGTAGTACCTGGATCGGCCGCCATTTACCGAAGGATGCAATCGGAAGGCATGGATAAGATTTTCGAGAATGCAGGATTTTCTTTTCGATCCACCGGATGCTCCATGTGCCTGGCTATGAATGGAGATCAACTGGAAGGAGATGAAGTTTGCGCCTCTTCTTCCAATCGAAACTTTAAAGGCAGACAGGGCTCGCCCACAGGTCGTACGCTTTTGATGTCACCCGCCATGGTTGCAGCATCCGCCATTTCTGGAGCCGTGGCAGATCCTCGTAAGGTGTTTGGCTGATGCCAGGAAAAAAGAATAAGGAGTTTTACATGCAAGATAGAATAACAAGAATCCAGGGAACCATGATTCCCATTTACGGCGAAGATGTGGATACAGACCGAATTATCGCTGCCAGATACATGAAAGCCCTGGATTTTAGCCAGCTGGCGAAGTTTGTATTTATCGATGAAAGAGAGTCCTTTTCTGCACGAAATGAAATTCATCCCATGGATGATCCCAGATACTCAGACGCATCGATTTTGGTAGTGGGACGTAATTTTGGCTGTGGAAGCTCAAGAGAACATGCAGTGCAGGCTTTGAAGCGATGGGGCATCCAGGCGATCATTGGCGAATCTTTCGGCGAAATCTTTCGCGGAAATAGTGTTTCTGCAGGAATGCCCTGCTTTACAGTCAGTTCCGACCAGAGAGCAGAATTGCAGAACTGGATTGAAAACCATGCCGGAAGCGAAGTGGAAATTGATTTGCAGAATTCGCAATTACGCTGGGAGAAACAATCCGTATCACTGGAAATGCCAGATGGAATGTTAAAGCGATTCACATCCGGCGGTTGGAATGAGTTAGGCAGATTGCGAAATGCAGAGTCATTGATTCAGGGTGTTGCATCTAAATTGCCCTATATGCACTGGAAAAAGGAAATGGATGTGGCCTGAGCCATTCATCTAAATCTCATGGGGACCACTTCTTGAACGAGTGGTCCTTTTTTTTATTGATACTAACTTTCCTCTGCATTACCCTGAAGGCGGCCATTGGAGGATTCATGCTCACAGTAATTAACACCGTGGTGGCCGGTCTGATTGCCACTCTGGGAATGTCGGTGGTCATGTACAGTATACATGCCATGGGAGTAGCCAACGCCGATATGATTCGAGCGCTGGGCTCTTTAATCACTCGAACTAAAGAAAAAGCTCTTCCTGCAGGATTAATCGCTCATCTAATTTCTGGAATGATGTTCGCATTCCCGTATGCAATTATCATCAGCTCCTTTCCTCAAGCTTCAGGTGCTACAGCGCCATCTCTGGGGGCCCTTCTGGGACTGTTTCATGGATTTGTATTTAGTTTCATAATGATCGCTCTGGTGGCGGAAAACCATCCTTTAGATGAATACAAGAAAGTAGGAGTTTCGGTGGCCATCGCTCATATAGCCGGTCACGTAGCCTACGGTGTACTGATCGGACTTATGGTCTATTTGCTTCCCATTAGCTATGGCTTTCAGCTGACTGTTCAGTAAGCAAAATTCAGTAATAAGAAAGTAGAATTGTAACTACCAGGATGTCATGAAGGCAGAAAGATTTTGCTGGTAGATGAATAATGCAGCAGCCAGAGTGGGTCGGTGAAGCTTACCCTGCGGCTAGCTGCTCTCTATAATCTAACCTGGGGCGCCTACGTTCTATTGTTCCCTCAGAGTTTCTTCCAGATTCTGGAAATGGAGCCCATCAATCATGTGGCCATCTGGCAGGGCATGGGCATGGTAATAGGAGTCTACGGTGTTGCCTACTGGTTGGCATCGTATGATCCCATCAGACACTGGCCCATAGTTGCAGCCGGATTACTGGGAAAAACTCTGGGTCCGCTGGGTTATGCATACAACGCATTGCAGGGAAATATGGATCCTGCTTTTGGCTTCACATTACTCACCAATGATTTGATCTGGTGGATTCCTTTTCTATACATCTTAAATCAAGCGAGGAAAAATGGATGGCCTTTAAGAGAAACTTGAAACTGGCAGGAAGATATCTGCTGGGACTATTCTACATTGCTGCAGGTATCAATCATTTTATTAGCCCGGATTTCTACGTTGCTATCATACCACCCTACTTCCCTTACCCGGAAGTGATCAACATTCTGGCCGGAGTTGTGGAGATAGCCCTGGGTGCAATGGTATTTGTAAGTTCAACCATGCGCTGGGCCTGCTACGGCATTCTTGCAATGCTCATCGCCTTTATACCGGTGCATGTTTATTTTATTCAGGTGGGCTCTTGCATCGAAGGCTCCCTGTGCACCCCGGAATGGCTGGGCTGGGTAAGACTGGTAGTCGTTCATCCATTGTTGCTTCTGTGGGCTTACGGTGTTTCTCGTATCAAACCTACAGATTAAGCGCCGTACTATCGAATACACTGAGAGTTATTTCTGGCCTGACGCTACTTTGGCGCAAGAGCTAAAGGCCAGCTCTTCGATTGCATCTCGAAATACATTACCTTTCAAAAGGACGGCCGAAACATGCCCTCCAGGTACGGTTCGTAACAGTGAACCTTTCCAGTGTTCATGCAATGCTCGAACCGATCGATAGGGCACATAGCCATCCTGATGAGCACCCACTAGAATAGCCCTGGATGGATCCCTGGGGGCTGCATAGTTGCGAAGATCGGCCACTGACATTAAGCGATAAAGCCTTCGCTTAGCAATAGATGTATTGGCCGGCACATCTTGATCTATAAAGGATACCTGCTCCGAAATTACCCCTCCGAAGAATTGCGCAAGCTCGGGCGCAAGCCGTTGCCAGTCCACGCGATTGGAAAGTGCACCATAGCAAAACGCAGGCCCTGGACCTACGGGAGCAATGCAGGCAGCCACAGAAACTGCCAGTTCTGAAGATGCAGCCACCGATGCAGCCATAGCACCGCCCATGCTTACTCCTGTAACGCCCAGGTTCGTATAACCCAATTCATTCAGCCACTTCAGTAGGGACAGTCCCTCTAAAATGGTAGCCTGATTCATCTTGAATTGATCGCTTACTGTTTCTATTACGAAATCCTTCTGATCCGCTGGCCTGCGTCTGCCATAATAGGGGTTTTCCAGGATAACAGAGGCGATCCCTTTTCGTGCAAGAGGCTCGGCCAATAGCATTCTGCGAGGCAATGTGCTTTCATCGCCGGTGGCGGCGAAATGGATAAAGATTGGAATATCCTTTCCGGGATGACCGGCACCGGATTCAGGCAGGGTCATTTCGATATAGGCAGTCTTACTTTCTTCGGGCAACCAGGAAGCCGGGCTACTAAAACTGGCCAATCTTCGAACAAATCCGGGGCCCTTTTGCTCACTTTCAATTGTAACCCGGGCCGAAGAAACCTGGGAAGTTACTGGCAGGCTTCGAAGAAAATCCTGATCCCCCAGGCCATCTGAGAAAAACATTCTGGGACTTGCCATCCTGGAAACAAGATGATCCAGTCCATTCCATAGTTTGTTTACATTAAGCATTCTATTCACCTTTTCCCGGTCAGGTTTCCTGGTTTGCTTTGCCGGCTTGCATTACCCTGGTCTTTGCTTTTCTGTGCCAATTAGTTCTACCAGGAAGTATACCTGTTGCATTCTATATTACTGAGGTCTATTTTCGAGCAGGCATTCGAAAGACCTGGAATTGAGACGTTGCCCTGGCCACAATTTTACCTCTTTCATCGCTGGCCACTGCTTCCATTATCATGTTTGTCCTGCTTCGGCTAAGCACAGTTGCAGTAACGAATAGCCTCTTTCCTGCTGCAATACCGCGCACATAGTCCAGATTCATGGACAAAGTGACGGCCGCCCCTCCGGAGACCAGTAGAGAAAGTGGTCCCATTGTATTGTCAATGGCTGCAGCAATCATTCCTCCCTGCATTCTATGCATGGGATTGTTATACTCTTCTTTGACAGGAAAGGAGGCACGAAGGCTTTTTCCCGGCTGGTAGGACTCGATCTTAGCTTCCATAAACCGGAACACAGCCGGAGGTATCTCCAGCCCCTGGGCCTCTGCCTCCGGGGCCGCAGCCTTCAACTGCTCAAGAATGGCCGATTCCTCGATAATTACATCCTGCTGAGTTTCCATAGCCTTCCTCCCATTGCCCTGGGCTTACCCTGATCGGTTGCCCGGGAGCCCAATGTTAATTGCATTAACATTCATAACCAGAAAAACACCGCCCAATGTTAACGGCCATAACATTTTTTACTGACCATTGAGAGAATTCTATCATTCTGGAGATATGGCCGATTCAGCCCAGAAACCCGACTCCTACCACCATGGTGCTTTAAAGAATGCCTTGCTGGAAAGCGGAGTGCAGATCATTCAATTGGAAGGTATCCATGGTCTCACCTTGAGCAAAGTGGCCCGAAAACAGGGCGTTAGTGCAGCGGCCGTATACAGGCATTATGAATCCAAAGAAGCGTTGCTGGCCGCCATTGCGGCCCAGGGTTTCGACGCTTTGAGAGAAGCTCTGGATCAGAATCTCTCGAAGCCCATTGCAGATACCAGGGTCTTCTTTAGACGATGCGTGGAAGCATACGTAGATCTCGCTCTATCCAGGCCCCGACATTACGATCTAATGTTTGGAGGAATCATTCCCGATCAATCCCGATATCCAGAACTATACAGAGCCGGCCAATCTGCATTCCAAAGATTAATAGAATCCATTCGCATTTGCCAGAGACGAGGTTTGTTTCGAAAGAGAAAGCCCATCATCATGGCCTTTCATGTCTGGAGCACCATGCATGGTTTCGCAATGCTCCACAATTCAGGGCAGAATCCGTTGCAGCCCCGGGAAACAGCCGATCTTCGCAGCCAGATTGGATTGATGGTTCAACTACTACGAAGAGGACTGGATGTGGATGCAGGAAGAGGACCCATCGCTTGAATTTAAAGTTAATAAAAATTCGCATTTCCGGAGCTCTTTCTAGATTGCATCCGTCCAGGGCGGTAAGCGCGATACTGGCATTCCTTTCTGACCGAAAGACAGGCATCTTTTCAGTAATACGACCGCAATTTCCGCTAATCCTTTCGCTTCTAATTGTGGCAGTACTGCCGGGCTGTTTCACCATTGTAGCATGGATGATTCGTCCCTCCCATTCTTTTGAGGAAGAAAAAGCTACCGCTGCCCCGGATTACTCTATAATTGAATTCTGGGCAGCCTCCCCTGACAAGACAGATGAAGCCGATCATGTACCTAATCATTCAGGACTAAGCGATTTACAGTCTTCAGCAAAGGTGGATGTATTTTTTGTACATCCAACCAGCTACCTGGGCCAGACCTGGAATGCAGATGCATCTACTTACCGCACGCAAACATCAGATACGGATGTTATTCGGCAAGCCTCTGTATTCAATGGTGCAGCAAGGATATTCGCACCCAGGTACAGGCAGGCCACCATGGGAACGTTTGTTGACCTGGACAGCCCGGATAGCAATAAGGCATTGGATCGAGCTTACTCGGATGTCCGCCGTGCATTTCTTTATTATCTGGAACATATGAATCAGGGGCGCCCCTACATCCTGGCAGGACACAGTCAGGGCGCCTTTATGGTTCTTCGCTTGATGCAGGAATTTCTGGATCAACCGATTACGCGAAGGGATGAGCGTTTCATTGTATCCTACGCACCCGGAGCAGCAATCTACACTGATCAATTTCGCAATTTAAAGCCATGCAATTCTCCAGAGCAATTGAGCTGTTATATTTCCTGGAACTCCAGAGTCTGGGGTGTTGAGATCCAGGGAGCGAAGGATGTAAATGCAAGACTAAAGGACAGTGTTTGCATTAATCCAGTAAGCTGGCGCAGATCCGATGAAACTAGCAATCGGAAGGATCATCTGGGAAGTATTCGCAAAGATTTCCAGACTCTGGATACTCAGTTTCTGGAAGCCAGATGCCAGAATTCCATTCTCTGGGTTCGCCTGAAAAATTCGGAGCTATATCAATCCAGTTTCCAGAAAAATAATCTGCACCCTATGGATATGAATCTGTTTTATCTGGATTTGCGAAAGAATGCCCGGGTCAGGATTTCTGCCCATCAATCAAAGCATCCGGGCTATTACACAGATTAAGGCAAGCCACAGAGCGACTACAAAGACGTACCGTCCCATCAGGGCCACTACGCGGCCCAACTAGAGCACTACGGCCACGAAAAAGAATAACGGCCGCAGACCAGCTACCACACCGACTACCCAGGGCATCAAGGTCGCCGCACGAGTTACCCAGGGCATCAAGGTCGCCGCACGGGTTACCCAGGGCATCATGTCCACGACATAGAGTGTCTGAGACAACCGGGCCAATACACAGGGTTACTGAATGATTCCGCGGAAGGGGAAGCTCGGGTATTTTATGCAGACCCGATCATATATTTTTTCCGTAACCGATTTGCACTACGAGACACTAACTTAAGGTATTGGCCAGAATGATTTTTCTGTAAGGGAGTGCATTATGAATACGCCAGTGGAAGTGCGAAAAACGTTACATCGATCCTCCAGCCGAGGAGGTGCCAATTTTGGATGGCTACAGAGCAGACATACTTTCAGTTTTGGAAATTACTTTGATGCAGAGAGAGTAAACTTTGGTGCATTGAGGGTGCTCAACGATGATCAAGTAGCCCCGGCAGCAGGATTCCCAACGCATCCCCATGATAACATGGAAATCGTAAGCATTCCCTTGAGCGGAGCCCTGGAACACAAAGATACAACAGGTACCGACGGGATAATTCGAACGGGAGATGTGCAGATTATGTCTGCAGGGACCGGAATCGCTCATTCCGAGTTCAATCATTCCAGCGAAGAAGCAGTGAAGTTTTTGCAGATCTGGGTCCTTCCCAAAAAGAGAGATATCCATCCCAGGTATGATCAGAAGGCTTTTCTTAGCGAGGATCGCAAGAACCGATTCCAGCTTATGGTCTCGCCAGATGAATCAGAAAGTACTCTCTGGATCAATCAGAATGCATATTTCTCCATGGCGGACCTGGATAAAGGAATGACCATCGATTATGCGATGAGTGATACTTCCAACGGAGCCTATTTCTTTATCATCGAAGGATCGGCCAACGTAGGTGAAGAAATCCTGGAATACAGGGATGGACTGGGCCTGTATGGTGCACCCTCTGTTTCCATCCGGGCCACAGCACCCACAAGTATCCTGGCGATTGAAGTGCCAATGTAGGGAGTAGCTGCAGGCGCGCCCGGGGAAGTGTCCATGAGCCAGGATCCCACTGGATGCCGCCGACTATCCGCATAGTGCTGACGGCGGGCATGGCCCGGGCCTGCGGGGGCCGTATCGCATTACGGAAAACCCTATTTTCCGGAGGCACGCAGCTTCCGGACGTAGAGCTCTTTTTTCACCAGGGCTACAACTTCGCCCTGCTCTCCTTTAATTTCCACCTCATAATGGCGGATGCTCTTTCGCTCTTTTTCAACTGTGCGCTTGATTTCTTCCAGTTCTTCTCTGGAAATATGAAAGACCGCATGCACCTCTCCAGTGCCCGGACGAATAAAATCTATGGAGGCCCCTTTGTCCCAGACCATGTACTGCGGCCCCAGGTTACGAATTAGAAGTGCCATGTAGAACGGATCACACATGGAGTACAGAGATCCACCGAACTGTGTACCTACATAGTTGGTATTACTTAGTTCCAGAGGCATTCGCACCTCGATTGTATAATCGTCAATGATACGGGGACGAATGGATGCTCCGCGATAGGGACCAAAGAAATCAAAGCTTTCTTCGAAGCCGTAGGTATCTTGAAGAAACCTCCAGAGCGGATGCACCTCAAAACTCAGTCGACCGGATCTAGAATTCTTCTCGGATGACTCTTCCTGATTCGATTTTTCCTGGTTCGAATTTGCCATTCATCCAGTTGCTGAATCCGACCAAAAAAGGCCAGCGCAATAGTAGAGCCCCATACCCATCCGCCTTTCCAACGACCTCTATTTCGAACTTCTCAGATTGCCCGGACCGTTTCTGCCGTCAAAGTTCCAGACAAACCGTCCGAAAGGGCCCGAGCCAATGGAAAAGCGAAACCAGCAAGCAGGCTGGAAAGGCACCGAACTGGATCACTCGAATCCAGCAATCCTACCCTACTACCTCCGGTGGGACTACTCGGGAACATCCCGGCCTTTGGCTGCGCTCTTTTCGTCTAAGATCCGCAATGCAGTCAGAAATTTTGCCTTTTCCGGTGGGCCTGCTCGCAGGACAGAGTTGACAAAGGGGCCGGTCCACAGAATTTTGCCTCTGACACTCCCCTGTAGCTCAGTTGGTAGAGCAGTTGACTGTTAATCAATTGGTCGTAGGTTCGAGTCCTACCGGGGGAGCAAATCTTCACGTCTAGCGTGAAGATTTGCTGTGAACAACAGAAAGACGAAGTCTTTCGACTGTTTCCTTCGATGCGTCTTGCCGCATCGAATTGCTATGAACAAGAAGCGCCGAGAGGCGCTTTTCTTGTTTTCGTGAGCCGGAGGCTCAACGAATTGCTATGAACAAACGGGAGACGGAGTCTCCCTTCTGCTTTTCTCAGCCGAAGACTGAAAGATTTGCTTTGAACGTAGAGTCGCACCAGCGACTCTACAGCTTCCTTCAGCCGAAGGCTGAAAGATTTGCTTTGAATAAGAAAGCCGCGAGAGCGGCTTTTTCTGTTTCTGCACCTAACGGGGTTCCCTAACGGGGACTCATCCCTTCATTGGTAGAGCGCCCGAATCCTTTCGGCTGCTTGATGCATCCGGTGTCGCAGATTGAGCGGCTCTATTACTTCGATGGCCGTTCCAAAAGGCATTAGAATGGCAACGGCACGGTCCGCTTCCAACAGGTCCGCATCTACCTCGACCCATTCCTTGTTTCGCCCCAACTCTGTGATCTCCACATAAGGTAAGCTCATCAGCCAATCCAGATAGTCACCGCGAACTTTGAGCCTTGCCCTAAAATTGGGAAACCCATGGATGAGATCTCGTGTGCTTTCGGCCCAGTATCGCTCCAGATCAAATTCCACAGGTATCTGCCCGGTTTCGGGTAGTATTCGCGTATTAGTCATCCGGGACAGGCGATAGATTCTATTGGAGCGATTGTATCGCGCCACCAGATACCAGGTTTTGCCCTTTAGCACCAGGCCCAGTGGCATCACCGTCCGTTTGCGGCTTCTCTCTTTTGCGAAGTACGTAAATGAAAGCTTCTTATCAGCCACCAGGGCTTCCTGGACCGGCTCGAGCGCCTCCGGACGAGTGGTGGTCTCTCCCCAGCCCGCAGTATCGATATGGATCTTGCGATGTGCGGATCGGACCTGATCCTGAACCGCAACAGGCATGGAGGCAAGGAGCTTCAGAATGGCGGAGTCGAAATCCTGCTGGCGCCCCAGTTCCCGGGCTATGAAACCGCTATGGCTCAATAGTAGAGATAGGGCTTCCTTCTGCTTCATGCCAGTCAGATTTGTCCGATAACCTTCGCTCAGTTCCCACCCTCCAGTGCTACCCCGTTCCGCATACACCGGCACACCGGCCGCGGACAATGCTTCCATGTCGCGGTGAATGGTCCGTTCGCTGACCTCCAGCTTCTCAGCAAGCACCCTGCCCGAGGTGCGGCCGTGGGATTGTAAATGCATCAAAATGGCGATTAGTCGGTCAGCTCTCATGATTCCTCGGGGGAGATAATATGACAGAATATGACATATTCGGCATCAAGGAATCAAAAAAAGCTCGGGAGGTGAAAAACTGCAGCAATATATGACACTAGCTGACATATATATACTATAAACTGGGCGTTATGAAACAGCAAAGAAGTACAAAGTCTCCGGAAACACCACCGGCTGCCGAACCTCATTCGGGAGGCGGATATAAAGAGCGGAACATCGATCTGAACGGTGTGCGAATCCACGTAGTTGAGGCCGGACGCGGCCCGCTGGTGGTCTTGTTGCACGGGTTTCCCGAGTTCTGGTATGCCTGGCACAGACAGATTCCGGTTCTTGCGGCGGCAGGCTATCGAGTAGTAGTCCCGGATTTGCGGGGCTATAATCTTTCGGATAAACCTCGGGGCGTCCGAGCCTACGGTATTGATCGACTGATAGAAGACGTGAAGGGGATCATCGCAGCCTGTGGCGCGGAGCGAGCGACCGTGATTGGTCACGACTGGGGGGCCATGATCGCATGGTTATTTGCCATGGTGCACCCGGAGAAAGTGGATCGCGTTGCAGTTCTGAACGGCATGCATCCGGTGGCCTTTCGCAATGCCATGGGCTCGCCTTCGCACCTCCGTCAGACCTACTACGGCCTGGTATTTCAGATCCCGTTATTGCCAGAGATCCTGCTGCGTGCCCGTAATTTCAGTTGGCTGCGCCGCATTTATAGCGGGCACAATACTCCCGGTGGCTTGCCGCCGCAGGAGGACCAGCAAGCCTGGTTGCAGGCCATGAGCCAACCGGGGGCCCTGACCGCCATGGTGAACTACTATCGCGGTGCAGGCCTAATGATGAAATTTCTCAAGTCCGCGGTGCAACCGGTGAAGGCTCCCAGCATGCTAATCTGGGGGGAGCGAGATGGAATCGGGATCGAGACGGCTCTGCCCACGAATCATTGGGCCCCGGACCTGGATGTGGTACGAATCGCGGAGGCTGGACACTGGCCACACAGCGATCAGCCGGAAACGGTAAACGAGGCATTGTTGAGGTTCCTTAGGCGATAGAGGGCTTTCGCCGCAGCGGAATTCCCCGGTCCAGTCGGGACTCCGGGGCTGACGTCGAGAATCAATTGAGCCGTGAGAGATCTCCATTTCGGGGAAAGCCAGGAATCCCACCACTTCATAAGGTCCTGGCTCCTACAGACCCGTTCCTTTCGCCCCTGATGGCGCGGGCCTGTATTTATCTCTTCAAGGCTCCTAGATTCACAGGTTCTGGTGAAAGCCGATTCCGCGCGATAAGAATTATTCAGGACCGAAAGGTCTGAAATAAAAAAGGGGCTGCGCCTTCTAGATCGTCAGGATATCAAGGCTTTGCATCAAAAAGTAGGCAGGAACACAATAAACTTCCAGGGCTCTTCGTGTAATTCGAATTCTGACCGCAGCTCCGGTGAATCCTATACCGGTCCCCGAGCCGGCGAGGCCCAACGTTCAAACTCGCAACCATGACAACCAGGCGCAGCTACAATTTCCAGGGTCACCTTGTTGGGTTGCTCTTAATTCTCAGTATAGGCGGATGTTTTTCGGGCTCTATGATGCTGATCTTCTCAGAGATGCCTCTGGCAGGTTCAATTGTTCTGGGACTGAGCCTGCCTGCGCTCATCGCGGGCGGGTATATGGGCAACAAGCTGGGCCAGGCCTGGCGACGGAAACGACTGACAGAAATCCTGGCCGATCCCGAGGCTTCTATGATCGCCCGCTTCCACGATACTGACACCGGAGAAGAAATAATACTGACGAATGATGAATACTTCAGAGGAGAAGCGGAGCACCAGGAGTTTCCTAACGACCCGTATAAGCTCATGTCCGTTCAACTTCGCAACGGAACAATGCATTTAAGGATCAGATACTCTGGAGGCAACACTTATATGCTCACAAAGGAAATCCATTACCCACCCGAAGTAAAAGACTTGTTGAGGAAATGGATCCTGGAACGGAACTTCAGCTGAGTCAAGCGAATCCGACGAAAGTCATTTCCATAGGGAGCGATGCTCGCATTCCAATATTTCTACTTCATAGAAATCATCGTAAGAAATCAAAACATTCGAGAGACTGAATCCTTCCTCAGAGTCCCTCGAAGCCCTGTCAGATGCATCCTTCCTGACTAAGCTCTCATCCCCACATATACGTAGTAGAAACTAAACAGCACGAGGAATACCAGGCCCACGATGCCCAGACCCCGGGCGATGGGTCCCTGACGGTGCTCGTCCGGAATATCGGCTCTGCTCATAACGCGGACATTAAGATAGGCAAGGATGGCGGCAGTCAAAAATGCAATGGACGTTGCAAAGTCCACAAGTGCGCGCATATTCTCAAGAAAAAAGACGAGAATAACTAGACTGCCCGCAATAAGTGCCACCAGCAGAATCCAGTAATGCCTGGAACGACTGTCATCCTGGTCTGTTGAAAGCTCCGGATCTGTTTCATAACGTAGAACCATCAAAGCATGACGTAAGCTTCTCGCATACGCATCCAGAACGGTCAAAGTTGTACTGAACATCGTCGTAAACGCAGCGATGGCAATTATGAAAAAGAATGCCGGGCCCAGGTTCCTGGTATACATTTCAATCAATTGACCGGCAAACGTTGCGGCCCGAGGTGAAAGGGCTTCACCGGATCCGTAAAGAACCAGGGCCCCGAGAGACACAAAGCATACTGCAAGAAAAGTAGTGCCCCAGTAACCGACATGGAAATCCCGGATGGCATCGCGCATGGAAGGCAAGTGTCCGTCCTGCCGCTTTCGTGCAATAGTCCACAGGGAATGCCAGATGGAAATATCAATGGGAGCCGGCATCCAGCCCACGAGAGCAATCAGAAATGCTATGCTGGCCGCATCGCTCCAATCGAAATGCTTAAATGACCCGACGTTAAATGAGACCGGAGAACTAAGAGCCGCAACCACGGCTACGATAGTCGATACCGTAAGTGTCAGGATAATCAATCGCATGGACTTATCCAGGAGCCGGTATCGACCCATGGCCAGGACACCCCCACAGATAGCCAGAAGACCAGAGCTGATAACCCAGAGGGGAATCTCAATCTTGAAGATGTGTGCGGCAAGCCCGGCGGTCACCACCGTCACCGCGGCCTGGACTATGAACATGCTCCCCACGGTAATCAAGAGATAAAGAACCACCGCAGAGCGACCCAGTTCGCGATAGCCTTCAAGCAAACTTTTTCCCGTGGCCACTGTATAACGGGGGCCGATTTCAAAGAATGGATATTTGATAACGTTTGCGACAAGTATGACCCATATCAACTGAAAACCGTACTCCGCACCTGCACGAGTGGACTGCACTAAATGAGAAACACCAATGGCTGCGCCGGCATACAGTAAACCGGGGCCCAGACTTCGAAAGAACGTGATCATAGGAACCATTGGCCGCCCATCTGCCCTGTGGGAAAACTTCTTTTGCGGCTAGTTTTTTTGTACCTGGATGGATTTCCTAATGCACAGCCTTAATCGAAAGAAGCGACCCGTCCGAACTGTAATCAGCGGAAGAATTCGGGGTCTATTTCCAGAGAAAGAGCATTGTCCTGTCGGCAGCGAATTCACCGCTTTCCGGCATCAATTTCCCCCGCGACATCAGAACAAATATGTTTTTAGTCCTCGCCAGAACCGTTTCCCTCGCGAGTAAAAAGCAGTAGCGAAGAATCCGTAGACATTACTTCATAAATGTACTTTACTTTAGGTTGGCCTGACCAGATTGTTGGGGTCGATCTAAATCAGTCTTGCGATTGCGCTTCGGGGTACTTTATGAAATCAAACTCACTGGGCTTCATTTTTTTATTTATCTCAAGATCAGAGTTTTGCCGAACTCAATATCGAGGGGAGATTGACTAATGAACGATACCGTAAGCTTTCAAACAATCCTGGAAAACGAAATACCCCGGAAAGGGCTAAGGAAACACTCATGATCAGTCTATTTCTTCAAGCACCAGGGCCCATCGAATTGATAATCATTCTGGCGATTCTATTGATGGTCGTGGGAATACCGGTAGGTCTGATTACTCTAGTCATTGTCCTGATTCGACAGAGCAAGCAAGAGCGAAAGCGAAGTACCCGCGATCAATGAGTGTGAAGCTCATTGCCGAAAATCCCGCCGATCCTTGCGCGCCTGATGTCAAAGCGAAGTTTCCGAAGAATCAAATACGAACTGAATTCCAGTATTCGTAATTCAGTTAGATCACATTATCCTTAATCAGGTCCCGGGCGACATATGAAAAAAGAGTCGCGTATATGGAGTCATTGGTGTCCTGGTTTGAAGAGAAAAGCCAGATTGGAAGAAAGAGATTCCAGTTCAGGGAGTGGAAAGAGAAGGTATATTCATACTGTTTTCGGAGCTCTCCATCCTCATAGTAGTTAACCACAAATCGATGGTCCGGATTAGTATACGTCGGTATCCAGTTCAACGTGAGCCCCGCAATCACAGCATTGGTCATTGTCCAGGCACCCGATATCTCCTCCTGGAGTATCTCTAAATGATTTCCGGATTCCGCCCGATTAATTCCGACGAATTCAACCTTTTTGAAGACACCCCTGGATACAAGTGCATCCATTCCAGGCTGCATATACCTCTGGAGCTGAGGAGCATACCGCTGCTCTATGGCCTTGTCCCTTTCCATCGCGGAATAGTCCACATTGCTGTACCTGAAGGAAACGGTTACCTCCTCCACGTTGCGCGCAGCCCTGAATTGCGAATCGTCCAGTCTAGCATCGTCGCCACTCATCCAGCTTATGCAACCCGGCATAGTGAGCAGGGCAAGCGCCAGGATCCCCTTTCTTAGCCATTCCATAGGTACGAGAATTCGATTCGAGGATTGCAGATTCATTTTAGACTACTCCGGATTACGAATTGCGGTGGAGGTATCGAGCGCGGTCAAGGCGAATCTCGCCCTGAAGGGAAGAATTATTCGCCGACCCCACGAGACCTGAGGACACAGATATTCAGCCGCAACGTGGAATGGGCCTGACAATGGTATTGCCAGAATTATTGGCTTGTGGCAGATTTGGACTTTCAATGAAGAATCTGAAATTAGCATTCCTGAGATTCCTGGTTTTTGCCGGGCTGCAAGCTATTGTTTTCCTCTCTGAATTGCGCCACGGAGGCCATGGTGTGGAGCGAGCAGGCTAGAGTTACGATTCGACCGGATGAGGTGGGGCGACCCTTCATGACTGGCACAGAATCATTTTGCATTTCAATCCGCGGTCGCCTCTACTGTGACAGAGTGCGACAAAACAGCTACTGGTCCTTTCATTACTATGATAAAGTGCACAATTCAGAATTTCCGGACCAGGAAGCACCGCTTCGCGAACTTCAGGACAATTCGCATTACCTGGCCCACGAAGCTTCCTATCCAGGCTCTGCCGTCTACTGTCATGAAAATCGAATACTGATCCTGACGCCCCATAGCACTATAGATTGCGATGATACCTCGAGTCCCGTGCCACTGCTACCCGAAGTATATTTGCAAGGGTACACTCTTTTCATAAAAATCAAGGATAGACCCGGTTTCGTGAAAATGGTATCTACCAATGGATTAAAAAAGCCGCTGATTATACTCCATGCACCGCCGACCGATGCAGTTCAGCTGGAACGAATCAAAACAATGGGCTATAAAACATGAAACGGTACCTCTTCCTGATTTCGGGAATCCTTCTTCTATTACCGGCTTGCTTCTTTGTCAATGAATGGCGAAGCCGGGCCCAGCCGCGAATTAGCAAGGATGAAAGCCTGGCCATTGGTCCCGAGGCCATTTTGTTCATCGGCCATGAATCGGATCGTTTGGTTATCTCGGCTCGATTTCGCGTATTGGACCATCCCTACGACCGACCCGAGTACTCGATTTTCTGCCTGCCATCCATGGGAGACAGAGAAACCCTGGAGATTTCTGCGAATCAGTATCCATGCGAAATCCGACCGAAAGAATTTCTAAAAGCTTGCTCAAACGAGAACTCATCTCCGTCCACGGAGAGTATCGGAACCGTCCTGGTGCATGCACGGGATCCGGATGGCCAGGTGCTTCACCGCTTTTGTTACAGAGATCCGGAGAATCCGGGACTGAGAACCATCGATGTTCGCGCAGCGCCATTAATTCGATCCTACAATGAAGGAAGTCTGCTGTACCCGGTAGGCATTCCCATCGCTTATCTCCTGGATGCAGTAACATTTCCGGCGCAAGCTGCCTGCATTGGTATTTACATTTTCTCACATAGAAGTCCGGGTCCGGACCACTTTGAGTAGAGGGCCTTCGGTTCGCAGGCCCGGAATTCACCTAACCGGCCCATGACCGAAGGTCGCTCTGCTGCAATCGATGACAAAACGGCTGGCCAGGAGCAGTTCATAGAGAACAACACATTTGTTTGCCTGCGACAGAGATAATCCCCGAGCAGCTTCTGGCATCATCCTGGTGAGCCCGGCCCTGCCCTCTATACGATTGTTCGTGAGCCAGGAATTGAACTCAGAGCAAAAGGCTGATCTAGAGTGTTTGAGCAAGGAACTCTTTGGGATGGATCTGGCGAAACGAGTGGCGCGGCATCTGAAGAAAAACGGAGCCATCGCATACAACCGCAGGGACTATTGCGGGACCGACCTCTTGTTCCAGGGGGGCCAGTATATGCATACCTCGTGGACGATGGGCATCCAGTGGTGTACCGGGCTCAGGAAAAAGGATGGGCCTTCCATGATGTTCACAAATTCATTGCCTGGCTGGCTCGGACTACTCCTTGAGTATGTATGATAGTCCCGGAGTGTTCAACAATCAGTCCATTACGCGCAAACGACCGGAGAATGCACTGGCTAAAGAAACGATGTAGACGATGGCGTATTGGATGCATTCGCTGTTTCTGAAAGGGAACCCGGTCGATTTCGCTTTTATTGTTAACAAGGCGCTCCAGATCGGTACAGGCAGGACTAACGCACGATGGCAAAACTCAAACTGGACCTTCATGAAATCTACAATCAGGGCCGCAAAATCGACGATGCGCTGGAAAGCATCATCCATGAGGCTGTAGAGAAGAAAATCAAAGAAGTGGAAATCATTCCCGGAAAGGGCAGCGGTCAGTTAAAGAAGAAGGTTCTGCGCTTCCTGGATCGCAAGGACATAAAGGCGCTGTATCATCGGGTAGACAAGGACTCAAAGAATTTCGGCAGGCTGTTCGTTTACTTCAAGTTTTGAGTGGAAGGTATAGTCGCCTCCCTACTTCCGAACAGGGCCGTGTTCCTATTGCCTTGTTTTTCGGACTCAGGCCTCCACCTTCCACCTTTCGGAACGTTCTTTCCAGCAAGCATGAGCCAGGTCTCTCTTGCGACAATGTAAAGGGGTGTCAGGCCCCGGCAGACGGCTGATTCCGCCGCTACAGAATTAACCAGTGGTGGCCGAATCGGGATCCGTGACGGCCACCGCCGCAACGATCCCGCCGCCCATCAGGAAGTGAAATAACGCAGGGATTCCCTCCACCGAATATACAATGGGAATCGCAATCAGAACCAAACCCACAATAAAATCCAGGGCCAGATGTATGCGAAATGGGATCAGAGCCACAAGGCCGCGGCTGTATCCAGTGAGCAGGCTGTAGATCAGATTGGCCGTCCCTATGCCCACCGGTACGAATATGATGGCCGAAGGGCGATCGGGAAATTCGAGCAAAAAGGGGCATAAAATCAAGGTAATATCCACAAGGTAATCCAGGATTCCATGTAGCGGCGCTTTGATAAATCTAATGCCTTTCATTTCCGTACTTCTCCTTTCGCAGTGTATCGTATTGTAGCGTATCAGAAACCGAACCGTCACCGGGCTACATTTGAGCTTGCTCCCGAAAAATGGCCTTGGTCAGGCAGGTCTCCTACCGTGATTCGAATTCATCCGAACTGAGATGGTCTCGAGAAGAATGCAACCTGTTACGATTATAAAATCCATCTGACGTTACCTTCGATTGTTTCGCGTGTCCACAATTTTTTGGGAAGCATCAATAGAAGAAGAGCAGTCAGCGTTTATCATCCATCCCTTTCTATTTGCGAATCTTCGATGGAAGGCTCCGCTTTTGAAGCCCGGGAAGGATGCACGGCTGTTGAATCGATTTTTTCTCTATCTACGGTGAAACTCATCGTTGGGCACCAGTCCTTCCTCATCTGCGGACAATTCCGGAAGGATTCGCTTCAAGAAGAACATCTCCAATTTGCCTTTTCCTTTCGCTTCTATTTCGCCGCGGCTCTCTGTTTCGAAGAATGCCTCGGCCACCAGCTCCCGGGTGGCAGACGCAATGCTTACTTCCTCCACCTGGCCGGAGGATTCCATCCGACTGGCTGTGTTCACAGTATCTCCCCAGATATCGTAGGCAGATTTATCATTTCCTGTAACTCCGGCGGTAACCGGACCGGAATGCAATCCAATTCGAATCTGCCAGTATTTAAGACCTAGGGATTGCTTTACCTCACCAATTTGGTTCATAAAGGCCCGAAATTCCAGAGCGGTAAGACAGGCATACCAGCGGCCGCTTCGGGGCTTCAAGTCTGCGTAAAGAGTCAGGGCTCCAAATTGGACCAACTGGCTTGCTTATTACGAAAATGAAAGTTTTCTTTAGTAGGCCGGTACATTTCGCTGCTTTCGGCCGGAGCCGCCACCAGTAGCACGCGGATTTCCGTGCCGCTCCGCCGCCCGTCCATTGGTTTCTCCCGGTCGTTCAAGAGCCTGACCCTTGGCCCACTTATTCTATCAGCAGGGATTCCCCGTCGCATCATTTCCGAGGCAATATTGTTAGCCATATCTCGGGCCAGTTCAACATCACTTATATGCATGGCTACAATATGGATTCGGGCATTTTCCGGAGCGTACCGTAGAAAACCAATAGAGCGCGTGGCGATATAGTCACGCCATAAATGAACAAACTTCCCGAGGTTTCGGGCGCGAGTGTCGTTCGGATAGAAAAACAATCTGGAAATGATTTTGTGCTGCTCCATACGCAAGCGCATATTGTCCTTCAAAGTAGTCTCGCCGATCATTGTATAGTGGACAAGAGCATAGGGAATCATCGCCGTTTTTACAACGTCGTGTATTGCATAGAAAGGCACACGCGGAATCAACGAAAATGGGTAGATAAACAAACGGTTCACAGTATCCCTGATGATGAGCGTATCCTCCACTCGCACTCCGTCCACTCGGTCAACGTTCAGGGACCGATAACTGAATAGCACTTCTACCAGGCCGTCATCTTTGCCGGTGAAGTAGGCTTTTCCGGAGGGAGGAACCACTCCTTCGCCTGCATAATACCAGCCACCGCCCTCGGCCTGGTAGCAGCGTTCCGGATACCGCAAGCCTCCCTGCGGATTAAAGATCAACTCCGGTAGACGGAAGTGCAAATATAGCCAGTGCCGGTCCTCCAGTGTTTCGCAACTGCTGGATACGATGGCTCGATCAAAACCGGACTTGCCCCTGTACCACTGGCCGAAAGAAGCATGATGCTCGAATTGGAACGGAGAACAGGCCGGCAGAAAAACAACTCCAGCAAGAACCATAGTAAGGATTATTTTCCGATTTTGCATACAGGCGCTCCCAGGTTTCGAGAATAGACCATAGGCATTGAATATCTGAAAAGCAGTATTTTCCCTTTTTTCACCGGAGTTAGACCCATATCGCTTGAAGGTCCCAGGGCTCCCATCATAGGAAGGGTTACTTCCAGAAATCCACGTAGTTTGCCCCGGGAATCGAAAGGCTTCTACAGTTTATCCGGCAGTATACTATTTCGGTGTTGACCCTCCCCCAGGGCCCACTCCACTCCAACAATGGCGCGATTCGCAAAATACTTCTTTGCCTGCTGCGCCGTGGTGGCCGTCTTTCTACTGCTTGAATTCTGCAAGGTCTACATAACCGAAACAATTTACAATCGCTGCATTCGTTCGGACTACCCCATGCCTTCCGCCGCGGCAGATCTTACCGGCCTGGCCGAAGTCTTTCTTTATTTTGGATTACGGCCCATCGCCGGAACAATACTCATCGCGCCATTGCTCATGCTCGTTCTATACAATAGGCTAAGTGCGCAAACAGGATTCCTGGTTTTTGCTTCCTACCAGACGATCACCGCATTGATTCTACTAACGCAGTTAGGTTTTCGCGGAGGGATTCATTTCGCCTTTGATCTGGTTGTATTGGTGATGGTGTGGCTTATCGCGCTGTCAGGACAGACGCTCTAGTCTGTTCCTTGTGGGTCGCTCTGACGCTCTATGGATGTTTCGAATTCATATATCAGATTCCGGTATTCTTCTAGAATCTGGACTTTGGCCATCACCTGCATGTCATCGACTCGCGCGGATTCATTCAGTTCCGAGAGCCATCTTTCGCTATTCAGATCGCCGGTCGTTCGCCTCGTCCGCTCACGACTTCCCTGACTCCCTTTGGATAGAAAGTGGATGAACTGCTTTGCAGTTCTCGGATTACACTACCGCCTTGCAGTTGAACGCAGCGCTCGTTCTGGAGAATGGGAATTAGCTCAGATTATACGATGCGCGACATGAGCAAGAGCGCATACGCAAAGATCGTATTTGCCACACTACGGGCTTTAAGGCGAACCTTCGGGGCGCATTTGCTCGCTCAGATGACATTGAGGCGAACCTCCGCCAAGTAATCCCCTACCCGTTCTGCTCGCCCATCTCACCTATCTGCCGATTCAATATTTGAGCCAACCCCGCCGCTGCTTCAGGACTCATTCGAATATTCATCCCACCTTTAACGAGCCCGTCTGAATCCACCAGCAGGTGACGAATCTCTACTTCGAAATTTGTACCGCCCACCTGCACTCTATTTGAATAGAATTCGCCCAGTTGCATGTCCTGTCCGCTGGCGTCTTTGGGAAACCATATCTGGTTCACTTCATTCTTTTTCGTATTGATCTTGGTCTCTCTTTCTCATGTTTTCTTCTGCGCGTTTCTGCGCCGCGTTTAATAATGCCCAATCAGGTTCTTTTTTCCAGAGATCCTTCTTCTCTGGATAAGAGCCCAGGTCCAAGACTTCTAGATTCGGTGTCTTAGAAAGAATGAGCTCCACTAGTTCACCTGCACGATCCATTTTCAAAGCAAACTGAAAGCTACCACCGGGGGATTTCACCTGCAAAATGACACCCATTGTAAATCGGACCCGATGCAAAGAGGACACTTCAGGGAGACTCAACTCTACTGCGCTAGAAAATGGTGCCTTCGCCCATATTGTGTTGCCCTTGATTGTAACGACATTTGACAAGCGCCAAAACCAAGTAAGGTACTCATAATGAACATATAGACCGGCACCGCCCATGCCAAGCCCAATCAATGTATATTGCGAAAACCCATTCTCTATTGCATCGTTGATTGCGGCTGCAATCATCCCACCGAACGCGATGGTGAAAACGACCAGAGCGGGCGAAAGCAGCGCCAGCATCCAGGGTACAAGAAAAATATTCTTGAATTCCTTACCCTCCTCACTGGTAGTCATCGGTTACCTCCCAGGAGAATTGATAGGGCAAAATAGTCAGGGGCGCAGCCGTGGACCTCAAGAACAACAGCTGACCGGGTGTGCTGCCGGGCATGGAGTTGACCCCTCCGGTTATGTAGCGACCGAATCCATGCAGATAGGCACCCCCGAGGCCTGTGAGTAGAGCAGAAGTTCCACGGTCCTGCCAGTTGCCCGTAAGACCATGCTCGGGTATTCCACTAGAATAATCTACAAGACCATAATAAAGCCCCGTTATCCCCAGCTGAAGTGGGGTAGAAAATCTGGAATTTCCAACACCGCTCGGCACCAGACCGAGGCCCATACCGCGCATATAAGAACCGGGTATATCGCTGAATCCATAGGATTCGCCCTGCCTCAGGGAGCGAAATGCTTCCATCGGAACAATCACCAGACCAGTAACGTTGACATCAATCGCAGTTTGAGCCATGGCACGCCCCGTAGTCGTGTTTCGAAAGAAGTTACCCACTTTGGTACCGGACAATAGAGGGGCTCCATTCTTTCCAAGAGGTAGCAACCTGGGTAGCTTAGTTGCAAGTGAATTCGTAGCCCAGCTTCCTGTGGAAAAAAGCAAACTCTCCCCAAGAAGATAATTCGAAAGGGCAATAGCTTCGGGGTTTCTATGTTTTTGCTCCCCTGCCAGACCGCCTGATCTGCATGATGGTCCGCGATTCGCTGCCCCCAGAGCTCCTGAGCCGCCTGTATCTCCGCTTCCTCGGCGCTCTTTTCAGCATTCCAGCGAGTGAGAAAGACGTTTTCCGCAGCAGCCCATTGATCGTTACCACGACTGAGGATGGTCTGCATTTTGGCTTCCCATTGAGCTTCCTTGTATTGGAGTTCTTCCTGACGGTTGTCCCAATTCTCTTTCTGTAGACCTACCTGCTGGGATAGCTGGGCCTGCTGGGCCTGCTGGATTTGGGGCGCCTCCCGCTTCGCGGGACCGCGCTGTCCGGGTCGGAGGGCCGACCCATCCATCGCTGTCGCGGGCGATCAATCAATGATCTGATACTTCTTTAGTTCTTCCAGAGAGAGCCCGGTAATCTCAGAAATAGTCGGCCCATCAATACCCTTATCTCGCATCCGCCGGGCCGCTTCGAGCTTCCCTTCCAGCTTACCCTCAGCCTTGCCTTCTGCTCTCAGCTTGTCTGCTGTCGTTGCCATAACACCCTCGCTTTCTTCTGTCGAGAATCCTGCCATTTTCAGAGCTTCCGAAACGGCCCCGGATTCCACATCCTGCACATTGAAAATATACTGAAGTACTCTCGCCACTACTTCAACCTTTTTTCCGATATCGTCTATGTTACCCTGGCGCTCCAGATAGGGGATTAAATGCTCAAATACTCCCGGATCTCGGATGAAGGCCACAGAAGCCAGATACAGCTGGACTGGCTCTGAAACCGGCAAGGTCGCCGGGTCGATCTTCCGAACATTGAATAGTTCTATGCCGAAATCTGGAATGTAGCGGCTCAGTACTTCCAGATCCTCTCCACCGAGACCTGAATTCTGCACCATCTGCTCCAGCAGGCGGTTCCCTAGATTCCATTCCTTCTCCCCATGATAGAATACCAGCGGAATCACGGGAGAGAACCACCGAATTGTAGTCCACTGTCTGCGGTAAATCCTGGCAAGATATTCGATCAATTGCATGTAGATCCCCGGATCCAGGTAGGACTTATGCTCGATGAGGCAGTAGATCTGTAAGTCTCGATTGCTTTCCTTTTCGGCGGAAACATGTCCACCCGCCGGATTAAGGCTAATAGAAAACAGTAGATCGCCCTGGCTCTGTCTCTGCTCTTCATCTACGAAGGATGCGTCGATCACGTCAAGACTCGCCAGATCAAGGCGATTCACGATATCCTGCGGCAGGGCACTGCGAATTAGATCCATCGCATTCTCTTTTTCCTGGAAAACGCTGCGGACAAAGGCATCGTGCGGATTCTGGATATCGCCCATGGGGGCGAATCTCATAAATAAATGTAAGTGCGCAAGCCATTCTAATCGCTGCAGCTGTTGGCTCCTTCCTGAATATGATTGGGTTCGACTTATATACCTTCTGGCGATATTACCCGAACTTCGCCCGAACGAGTTCCTTTTAAAAGCAGTCTCTCCATGTTACTCGAACCGGCCCCTGAGCGCGGTTCGCATAAACACGGCCGCGCGGCCATAACCCGAACCTCGGCCACAGTGATCCCTTTTTCGTCAGGAGATCTGAGTTTCCAACCGACGCTTACCCAATCCATGTCTTTCTTTTTCTTCCTGCTTGTCTGCACCCTTCTGTTCTTCAACCGACACCTTTATCTGCGAAACCTGTCTCTTCAGGCCCAATTATCCGTCTATCGCAGGCGACACGAGAGATCAGTCTCTATCCCGGAGTGGTTTCGCCGGCTGGCGGTGTGGATCTCCCGGATTTCACACTGCTGGAAAGAAGTCTGCCTTATAGTCCAACCTGCCGCAGTTCTGGACTGGCATCGAAGACGATACAAAGACTTCTGGACTCTCAAAGTCGCCGCCGGCATCCGCAATATGGGTCGGCCTCCTATAGACGAGGATACCATATCGTTCATTCAGCGGATGAACCGGGAGAACTCATTGTGGACCGCTCGCAGAATTCAGGGAGAGCTATATCGCAGTGCAGGAATCCGCCTACATCTGGATACAATTCGTAAATATATGGTCCGGAGAACACCCGATCCACTCCGGGCACTCAAATGGAAACAGTTCCTCAAATTACATCTGCCTGAAATCGCGGCGATGGACTTTTTCATCATTCCCAGAGTTGGGAGAAACCCGTTGATCGGATTCTTCGTCATAGCTCATGAACGACCAAAGCTATTGCATATCAATGTTACGTCGTCGCCCACCGGCGAATGGCTGAGAGATCAGCTGATGCTTGCTCTCGGAACGTCAGCCAACTTGCAGTATATACTCTCTGACAACGATCAGCTCTACCGGACTGTCCGGCAATTCATCAATCAAGTGCTGAGTTTGAATAGCGTAACAACCCAATTGGCCAGTCCATGGCAGAACGGCATCGCGGAGAGATTCGTGAGAACTCTGCGGGAAGATCTTCTAAACTGCATCATTCCCCATAGTGAGTCCCTGGTCCGAGCCCGACTTCAGGAATACCTCCGGCACTACAACGAAGATCGGACCCATTCTTCTATTGATCTGGACTCACCGGATGGCCGCGAGGACGCACATGGATGTGCTAATGTCTGCGGAGCCGCCGGACACGATGTCCCAGTGTCGCGGAGGACAGGAAGTCCGGGAGCGACCACGGAGGGCGAGAGCAGACGCGCCAAGAATGACCGATCTTCGGAAAATCCGTTCCGAATCCAGGGTGAGCGGCCTGACGCGCACGGAGGCGCTAATGTCGGCGGAGACAGGACGTCGGGAGCCGACGGCACCGAAGATACTCCCTGGAGGATGTTGCATGACCCGATGACTTTTTCGAGGGTACAGTTTGCCAAGATCTCGGCGCGCTCCATCACGCTATTGATTTGCCATAATGCCAATGAGCTCCAACTGGACTTCTCCACACTATTGCAACCCAATTCAAGTATTCGCTCAAACTCCAAATTGCTCCGAAGCTACTCTATCCCCTACAGCCCGCCATCGATATTGCCCGGAGCCGTGCTATTGCTGCCGGAACCGCTATCCGACCCGGAGCTTCCAGGTTTGCTTCGCGAATCAACGTCTCCGCTACCGGAGCTTCCGGGTTTGCTTCGCGAATCAACGTCTCCGCTACCAGAGCTTCCAGGTGTTTGGCCCGAGCCATCGTCTATAGCTTCCGAGCTTCCATCCGTGCTGCCCGGTTCAATTCCATCATCTTTCATCTGTTTCTGTTTCGCTTCATTGCTCAGTCTTTCATCTATGGCATCCAGATCTTCCGTAAGACAGCCGCAATTCAATGAAAGATGATAATTGAAGCCATCCGCGCAGCCGGCGCTTTGAGTAGCCGCGGTGCACTGGATATTTAGATTGGCCACCTTTCCCGGCTGGATAATGTCAGGCAGATCCAGTTCGCACTGCCATGGAGGTTGATAGGACGGCGTCTGTTCAGGTTGACATTGTACTCTACATTTGGATTTGTTCGTCAGTGTGCGAGTAACGGTAAGCTTTCCTTCGGTACAGTTAGATTGAATCTTCGAAGGACCAGCAGTGATGTCAAAATCGTAGATTGGTTCAATGCGATACTTGCTCACTTCTGGAAACTGAGCACAGCCCAATAGAAAGAGAGCAGAGAGAATGAGGGTCAGTGCACCTGACTTATTCATGGGTAAGCTCCAGAGTCTTGCTCGTTATATTCTCACGATTCTGGTAATAGTCATCATCGTAAAAATCAAAGCCAAAAAGACCTGCGAAGAAATCGCCCAATTCTCCGGGGTTAATTCCTGCAATGGCCCACAAAAAGATGCCAGTTTTGGTCCATTCTTCGTTTCCCTGAAGGTCTGCCATGCTTATGGAAGCACGTTTCCCTCGATAGGCAAACCGATAGTCGTAGAACAAAGATTCCTGATCAAGCTTCTGGTCGAAAAAGAGGTAGTTCTGCTCATCTATACAATGGGTTCCCCATCGGCCGGCCAGCAACCCATAGAAGCAGGTGCTGTTGTGGCCCAGACCCAATTTTAGTGGACCAATTCCGACCTGCACAAGCAAGGCTGAACCCTCCACCGGTATGGCAAAATCCACAATATCGGCCATATCGGCGCTGCGATCCCTGACATAGGAGCTCTGGCAGCTAACTGTGGCAAGGATGAGAAGTAAAATGATGCTAAGTTTCACATAACCATCCGCTCATGTATCTAAATTGTTTGCAAGCGAAACATCCAGGAGTACTGCCCATCCCGGGCTAATTGCCGGCTCTTTCCAATCGTATCAGAGCGATCTCTGAGCTGGTCCCCACTCGCAGGGGCGGTCCCCAGTAACCGGTGCCGCAGCTCACAAAAATAAGTGTATTCTTATATCGATGAAGTCCCTTAACGAAAGGTTGCTGCAGAGGCACAAACAGGCTTCCCGGAAAATATTGTCCTCCATGGGTATGGCCGGAGAGCTGCAGATGGGTTTTCGCTTCTGCCGCTGCCTGAATGCTTCGGGGCTGATGGGCCAGTAGTATTCGGATGGCCTCTTCCGGACTGTCCTGAAAAGCTCTTTGAGGATTGGAACTATGCCCGGCAATAAAGGACCCGGCATTGTAGTCTGTTACGCCTCCCATGACAATCTGCGCTTTACCCCGGCGAATTACTTTATGCTCGTTCAATAGAACATTCATTCCCAGCCGCTTCGTTTCTCCGATCCATTGCAGAGCTCCTGAATAATACTCATGATTACCGGTGACGTAAAAAGTGCCCTGCTCTGATCTAAGATCTGCCAGAGGCTGTACGTGCTTTCTTAGTCTGGGTACACTGCCGTCGATCAGATCTCCTGTAATTGCGATTAGATCCGGATTGAGCTCATTTGTTTTTTCTACAACCTTTCGAACAAATCTTTCCTTGATCGTGGGCCCCACGTGCAGATCCGAAATCTGAGCGATGGTAAACCCCACAAATTCCCGGGGCAGATTAGAAATAGGTACTGAAACTCGAACGATCTTGATTCTGCCTCTGGCCTGGAAATAGCCGAAGATGGTCAGCCCACCAGTAAGTCCCAGAATCGTTAGATTCAAAGTGTTAATCCAGAAGGTTCGATCCGAGGCAATCTCCTGGATTCTCTCCGGTGACAGAAATGCGAAGGATGCCAGATCGAAGGCGGCCAGTCCCAGGTCCCGTACAATCACAAAAAATAGAGCCATACTGAAAAAGCCAAACGTGATATAGGCAATCCATCCAATTGCATCGCTCAACGGCGATTCCTCGTAAAAGATTCGAACGAACTGTGACAGAGGACCCAGTAAGATGCATGCGATGATGAAAGTGATGGCCAGAACTCGAATAGAGTTTTCCATGGTAGCAAAAGGAAGTAATCTGTACGCGGTATAGCCGTAAGCAGCAGCCAGTATGGCTGTAAATATCGATAAGAAAATGATCAATCGCTTTAGACCGGGCATAATACACGAAGATAACAGACCGCCCTTACGGCGATCAAAAGAAGTGACTCGAAGTCAATTTCGAAGAATGGTGAACGGATATCTTCCGAATGACTTTCCATTAATCTGAATTTCCAGACTATGCTTTCCAGGATAGATAGTTCGAGTGGTCATATTGGCTCGCATCGGATGTTTCTTTTCGATCAACACTGTTTCATTTCTTTCCAGTACAAGACTCTTGAGCTTAAATACCTTACTTCCTTTTAGCTCCCCGGCTTTATTGCGAAAATGAATTATAAAATCTACAATCAGGCTCTCCCTGGAAGTAGACTTCAGGTTAAAGGAAAACTCCAGAGATGATCCCAGCTTAACTTTCTTCAATAACTTCAAGTCGGATAGCTTTACCTTCGGATTTGGCGAATAGCCCAGAATCTCCATTGCCCGTGGATTTCCCTCCTTGATTAGACTGCGAAGACCGTGGCGAATGATGAAATCCATTTCCTTTTCATTTTGTTTGCCTGATTTTTTCCATCGCTGCAGCGTATTCATTGCCAGAGTCGGGTCCACTCTGGAAATATCGTTGATGTGATTGGCTACAGACCTGGTTACATAGCGAGTACGGTCCGAATACAGTTGATCCAGCACAGGCAGAGCTTCTTTAATCGAAATATTGATTTTTCCTGCCCAGGGCAATCGAGGTCGAAGGCCTTCGCTACAAAGTCGCCGAATGTGATAATGCGAATCTTTGCTCCATCGTTTCAGAACCTTAATCGTTTCTTCAGGAAATGAATTTATGAAATAGCGAATACAATCCTCTGCAGAAAATCGAGTTGTAATCTCATAAATAGCGTCCAGAGAAATTTCCAGGTACTGCTCTTTGCATCCATACCGAGCCACAAATTCACCGTATGGAGCATATATAAAATCTCCAAAATCATCATCCGAAAGGGCTGGATCGCTGGGTGCAGGCAGGGCCTTTACAATGATAGGAATTGCCTTTCTGTAATCCGAAGGTAGATGTTTTTGCAGGCATTGGGCCATCCATGTGATCCTGGCTTTCAGTTCCCGCTGCCTAAAACCAGCGAGCACTTCCTCAATAAATGCCTTCTTCTGGAATTTAGAATAAGCCCGGTCCAGCTCATCTGCCATTTGCTGAACCTTCTTCCTGTTAAATAGATGGTCTTTGAGAAGGAACTTTTCGGAATCTGGCCTGGCCATGGTAGCAATAAATTCGGATGATTCGCACAATGGCAAGCAATGTCAGCTAATAGCTTATTTGGCCGCTATGTGGCCACCGGTGGCTGGGAAACTCCATTAGTCTGGCCTCATATATCGGATGGCTCTGGTAGCTACCCTCGGGCCCCCGGCGGTCCCAGCAGAAGAGAAACCAGTAACTCAGCGGCCAGCATACCCAGAGAAAGAACGCTGCTCCACAGTATCGCCTGTTCGGCCAGTTTTTCTAGATGCATATTAGTTCTCTTTTTTCGCTTTGTGGCTTCAATTTCGCTTCTTGGATTCGAGATTGCTTCTTAGCTTCAAGATTGCTTCGCGGATCGAGCAGAATTCCCGGCTTTTTTTACGGGACCAAGACCGGCAAATAGAGTGCGAAAGATTAGATCCGGTGCATCGTTGGATGCCAGGAAACCATCGGCAATGCCGCTCCAGCTGGAAAAAAGCAGACCATCCAGCGCAGCTGCAAAGTAGGCATCAGGCACCGAGACATCCAGGGCTCCCTCTTCTTTCAAATTTCGCGATAGCTCCAGGCTTTCCTGTCTCTGCCTTTCCAGTGCCTGTCGGATTTCTGGAATTTCTAGGAGGGCAGGATCCTGATCCAGAACTCGAAACCTATCCCCCAGCGAAATCAATGATGGTAGAATTCTATTTAGATAGTCCATGGCGGATGAATCGTCGGGCATTTCCTCTGTTATTTCATCCAGAACATCGAGAGTATCCAGTGCGATGGCCCGCATCAGATCCTGACGACTTGAGTATCTACGGTTGAGTGTGGCCCGTCCGATGCCACAGGCCCGGGCTATGGAATCCATGCTGGCCCGGGGATTCTGGGCCATTGCGGCTGCGGCAGATCCCAGTAACCTTCGATCCCCTCCGGCTGGCGTTTTTTTGCCATCAATCCGTTTCTGTATCATCTGAGACGTTATTGTCTCATCCATAATTGAGTGCAACAGAAATTTCCCGTTTTTCCAGGCCACGAAAAGACGACATGGGGGCTTATTTTCCCGGGGTTCCACCAGCAAGGGGCATCCAGATCAAGAAACGACAGTGTATTTAGATCAATAGTAGGACGGGAATCCAGACCAGAATGCGAAATGGGACCACTCAAATGATCCAGGCTCAGATTCAGGCTTTCCCGGATCCCGAAAATCTTGCATGATCTGTGGCTTTACTGTGAGCTTAAACGGCCGCTTACAAATCGAATGGACTGAACGTGATGCATCCTCCGCTGGAGAGTTTGCAACTATTGCTTTGCAGAATTGGAATGCCGAGGAATTTGCTTTACGCGAATAATTTACCTGGCGAGAACCTAACTGAGGCATCGGCTACTATTTGAGGCCGGAGCATTAAGCCAACATATGAAACCGGAACCAAAGGATTTTCTCTCACTGACCAAGACACTCTTCATTGAGGAAACGGATCATGAATTGCCTGAACATGTCCGCACCCGGGACATGCGGTATACGGACTTCAAACTCATTGAGCGCGGCGGGGTTTGCCTCATCCAGTCCTGCAAGGACAATTACCTGGGCAGAATCGTATGCCATAAAAGTCTGCGCAAAGAGTTTGTAAATAGCAAAGAAGAAAGAGTTCGGTTTTTACGCGAAGCCCGTGTGACGGCCATGTTGCAGCATCCGAATACCATTCCAGTCTACGACATTAGCAGAGATTCCAGGGATCACTATTTCTTTACTATGAAGCTGCTTCATGGCTATACCCTGCATGGAGTCTTTGAGAAGTTAAAACAGAACGATAAGGAAATTGTTAAGGAGTTCCAGCTAAACCGACTTCTGGGAGCCTTTATACAGATAGCCAATGCTCTGGACTACGCACATGAGCACGGAGTTATTCACCGGGACATTAAACCTATGAACATCGCCATTGGAGCTTATGGTGAAGTACAGCTAATTGACTGGGGACTGGCCAAAGTCTGGCACAAAGATGCATCGAAAACCGAAATAGAGAAGAAAGGAGAAATAAAAAGCACCCATACACATACTGATTTTCGATTAACCCATGCAGGTCAGCTCAAGGCTACACCGCTCTACATGTCACCGGAACAGGTTAATAACGACGTAAACCTGGATTCTCGCTCGGATATATACAGCCTGGGGACAGTGCTGTACGAAATATTAACACTGGAAACCATGATAGAAGGTACAACTATAAACGAACTTATGGACAACATTACCAATGGGCGATTCTCAACTCCTTCTGAGAAAGCCCCCGGACGAACCATTCCTGAGGAGATCGAAAACATTTGTTTGAAATGCGTTCAAACGGATCCAGATAAGCGCTACCAGAAAGTAAGCGATCTGATCGATGATATTCGCGAATTCCGGGAAGAAAGGCTACACAGCTGATTTCCTGTACGGAAACTTTCGCAATAGAACTCGCGCAAGACTGCTAGATCTATCTAGATTCAGGCCAGGCACCGGCTCGACTGAATGCGCCAATTGCCTGAAAATAAAGCGGGGTGAGCTTTCGCCCACCCCTGCTCTCTTACCGAAGATCTTGCCCTTATGCCAGTGCTTCTTTTGTAGTCTGGATAATGGCCGCGGCAACCTTGTAAGGATCTGCATTGGATGAGGTACGTCTGTCTTCCAGTCGTCCTTTCCAGCCATCGGCTTTAGTGCTCACCGGAATTCGGATAGAAGCGCCTCGGTCAGAAACACCATAGCTGAACTTATCGATAGCCTGGGTCTCATGCAGACCGGTCAGTCGTTGCTCATTATGAGCGCCATAAACACTAATGTGTCGCTCAATGTTTTTTCCAAAGTTTTCGCAAATTTTGATAAATATAGACTCATCGCCTACTTCGCGCATCGCTTTGTTGGAGAAGTTTGCATGCATACCGGAACCGTTCCAGTCCAGCTCTTTGCCCATTGGTTTTGGATGCCAGTTAATCGCCATACCGTACTTCTCGCCTGTTCTTTCCAGTAGATAACGAGCCATCCAGATTTCATCTCCAGCTCGTTTGGCCCCTTTGGCAAATATCTGGAACTCCCATTGACCGGCCGCAACCTCGGCGTTAATCCCTTCAATGTTCAATCCGGATTCGATGCAAAGGTCCAGGTGCTCTTCTACCAATGGACGACCATAGGCTCGGTCAGCACCCACACTACAGTAATACGGCCCTTGAGGACCCGGATATCCGCCAGGAGGGAAGCCAGGAGGCCTGTTGTGGTCTGTGTCCCAGAGGAAGTATTCCTGCTCAAAGCCGAACCAGAATTCATCGTCGTCTTCAGCAATTGTTGCACGCCCATTGGACTCATGTGGCGTACCATCCGCGTTCATTACCTCGGTCATTACCAGGAATGCATTCTTTCGCTCAGGATCGGGTACCATAAATACGGGCTTCAAAAGACAGTCTGAACTACCGCCTTCTGCTTGCTCGGTAGAACTGCCGTCAAACACCCACATTGGACAATCTTCTAGCTTTCCGCCGAAGCTGTCTCTGACCATGGTTTTACTTCTCAATAACTGAGTTGGCTTGTAACCATCCAGCCAAATGTATTCCAACTTTGTTTTCATCTTTCTTTAACTCCAGGTAGATTATTCTTGATGCTCGGGCTGCTTGTGCACCTTCCTCGGAAAGCAACTATGTCGGCTCTTTCTATGAGCCTGACGTTTTGAAGATTTTCAGGAAACGACTCCACTTCAAACGAACCCGGTAAGATGTAATATGCAAATTCCAGACCAGCAATAATCGATAAAATAACTGCCTTTCCAGGCAGAATACAGCAGAAGAGTGCTTACCGTTCAAACACTCTGCCCTATTATTATGCATTCTGACCATTTTAAAAACAGATCGCCGATTAAAGACTCTAGTTGGCCTCCTGGCTGGAACTCCGGCCATATTGGGCCAGGGAAGGATTTCACGAATAGGCTTCTTAGGTTCCCGATCAGCCCTGGGGCTAAAGGGATTCTGGATGAAGTCCGCTGGCCCGGGAAGCTGTGCCGGCCATTACCTTAATTGGGACCCATCCCAGAATACAAAGCTACGGCATGCCAGTGGAGCCTCCGCGAACGGTATTATGATTATCTCGGATTATGAAACAGGCATTCTCTTCAGGATGCGCCCCGCGATTACCGAACTGACCATCATTCCGGTATGCATTACTTTGCGAATTCCATCTGCTTTCTACTATATAAGCTGGTAATTCAAAGAAAGGCCCCCCGGGCAGAAAACCAGTGAAACGTTCCTGTTTCGAATTACCCTCCACATTCTCACATTAAATGTTTACAGCCTCTGGCACCTCTAAAATCCTGACGGTAACGCTTTTCTTTCACTCGATTGACCCACGACTCGGCGCAAGAACCCGAGCAGCATGACGGGCATTGCCTTTCCTCCTTCTTTGTTCTTCCCTTTTCCAAATTAGATCGCTAACTGATCGCAAAGCGATTTACTTTTCAAGGAAATTAGAAATGAAACTTTATGTAGGAAACATTAGCTTCGAAACAACTCAGGAATCTCTGGCAGACCTATTCGCCGCTCACGGTGAAGTAGCATCAGCTAACATTGTTATGGACCGAGAAACCGGCCGTTCACGCGGATTCGGATTCGTTGAAATGCCAAACAAGAAAGAAGCCATTGCAGCAATGAGTGCTCTGAGCGATACAGAAATGAACGGACGACCGCTCGTAGTTAACGAAGCGCGACCAAAGAACGACCGTTTCTAAGTCGAATGATGTCGGGGCTTTCGGGCCCCGATATACTTTATTACCCCCCAGTAGCACCGACCTCGCAAGAAGGCTGCTACACACAGCTATCTTACACCGAGGAAACAAAATGAAATTCGATTCATTCGGCCTTGCCGAACCCCTATGCAGAGCCGTGGCCGCTGAAGGCTATACGGACCCAACAGAAATCCAGGTAACATCCATTCCAGCCATACTTTCGGGACGCGACGTTCTAGCGGCCGCCCAGACTGGTACGGGAAAAACAGCCGGCTTTACATTACCTATATTACAGCGTCTCTATGAACAGCCTCGCACGAAGCGACCTGTCTTAAAAGCACTGATCCTTACTCCGACTAGAGAACTGGCCGCCCAGGTGAATGAAAGTGTTCGGGCCTATGGACAATTCATGAAAGTTAAATCCACTGTGGTATTCGGAGGAGTGAACATCCGCCCACAGATCAAGAGCCTCAACCAGGGAACAGACATCCTGGTGGCAACTCCAGGACGACTGCTTGACCTTGCATCCCAGGGAGAAGTTGATTTTTCTCAAATAGATACACTGGTGCTGGATGAAGCGGATCGAATGCTGGACATGGGTTTTATCCATGACATCAAACGAATCCTGGCATTGCTACCCGAACGCAGACAGAATCTGTTATTCTCTGCTACATTTTCCAAAGACATCCTTAGACTGACCAATGGCTTGCTCAAGAATCCGATCAGGATTGAAGCCACACCAAATAGCTCTGCTGCTCAAACCGTGCATCAGCAAGTGTATTCCGTGGATCAAAAAGGTAAAGTCGAGCTATTGCAGCATTTAATCAACGACGGAGACTGGCAACAGGTGCTTGTGTTTACTCGCACTAAGCATGGAGCCAATCGGCTGACTCAAAAGCTGGAGCAAAGCGGTATATCTTCTGCAGCCATTCATGGAAATAAGAGTCAGGGAGCTCGAACAAAAGCTCTGGCCGGTTTCAAAGCTGGAAACGTACGAGTTCTGGTAGCAACTGATATTGCAGCCAGAGGCCTGGATATTGAACAATTACCCAACGTAGTAAACTTTGATCTTCCCAACGTTCCTGAAGATTATGTTCATCGCATTGGTCGCACCGGCCGGGCCGGAATGTCCGGTCATGCAACTTCCCTTGTATCCAGAGAAGAGCTTCCTCTTTTGAAAAACATTGAGCGAGTCATCAAGAAACGACTGCAAATCAATAAGTTCGCATTAAACTAGTCCACTCGGCGAGACGGAGTCCATATTCCACTCCGTCTCCAGCCCTGGCTTTTAGCCAATCGGGTTCATACGCAATTCCTGAATTTTCCCACTTTCCGTTTTTTGTCCTGAGCGATTCTAAACGTGGCCCGTTAAAGACTCACAGCAGTCCTACCCCCTGGGATATGCAAATCGTCCTTTTCGGCGCTTCTGTTCAAAGGCCAGAAGGCAAATATAGTCGATGCATTGAGTACGTCAGGAATTCCTATAATTCTGGTTTCCATCAAATACTGGGAGGCAGCTCAATCAGCCAATCCTCCGCTTACCGAAAACCCGGATCCAGGGGTCCATAAAAAAGAAACAGCCCCTTGCCTTGTTCCCGATTGGTTAATGATTTATGCTGACACAAATGAATCCACTTCCTCTCTTCTTCTCTCCGAGCGCTTCCATGTGATTACAGATATTTGACTGTCCTGCTTATGATCTTTTACCTGGCAACTGTGCCTCTAGCCGGGGCAGAAAAAACTAGAAAGGAAACAATAATGAAGCTACAGAAAACTATAAAGATTCTTTTTATACTGATTGCAACTTCCCTGATGATCGTAGCAGGAAACTGCATGTTGCCTCTGGCAAATAAGACCTATCTGGAGCACGATCCAGATGTAAATGCACCTCGTGTAACCTATGAAAAGCAGGGTGCGGCCTTGATTTTCAGTGTCATTCCTACTGGCGAGCCCCTGGATCTAAAAAGGGAACTACAATTGATGCGAAACCGACACTCCTGTCGCACTCTCAAAAACATCGATGCACAGTATTTCAACCAGAGCTACTATATTGTGGGCTTTGGAAAACTTTTCATTCGCGCGGATTGCGTTAAATAGCTGGATGCAAGCCTGCCCCGCGATGGGGGCAGGCCTGCTCCACGAATTCTACCCTACTTGAACATTCGATTCCTTTAGCTCAATAGAACGCCTCCGCACGGATCTATTGCCTCACCTGCGCGTAAATGCAGTGGATGCATTGAGTTCGAACCCAGTCGGAGCAATAAGCATTCCTAATGCCTGCAGTCTCATTCGAATTAAGCTGGTCAGAAAGCCGGTATCCGGGACACTGATCCCGAGCAGTACCTTCGAATGGAAAGTAAAAAGAAGATAATCATAGTCGGCGCCGGGCCGGCTGGATCCTCCACAGCCCTCCATCTTTGCCAGCTCAATCCAGCTCTGGCGAAAGACATATTGATTCTGGAAAAAGCAACAAATCCCCGGACTAAAGTTTGCTCCGGAGCGCTGAGCCACCACGGATCTCTAGTTCTAAAAGGACTGGGTCTGGAACCTGAGGTGGAACATGTTCCGCTTCGAAGTATTCGGATGGCCTATGGTAAACATCATTACTCCTTTAAGGGCAATCCGGTGGCCCGGGTATTTCAGCGTTCGGAACTGGACCACTGGCTATTGATGCAGGTGCGCGCAAAAGGCGTTGAAGTAAAAGAGAATGAACCTCTTCGTAGTGCGAAAGTGGAAAATGATGGAGTGACCATTGCAACCGATAAAAGAGAGTATCGGGCCAGAATGGTTGTGGCAGCGGATGGCGCCAGCAGCCCATTTAGACATTCTATTGACTGGCCCATCCAGGCGAAGAATAAATCTCGCCTTCTGGACTTTCCCTCGCCGCCAGAAGTTACAACGAACCAGGATAATCCAGGGCTAAGTGGAAATCACCAGCCCGAACTACACAAGCAGGGCCTGGCAATTCTATACTTCTCGAGAATTGCGCAGGGGCTACAGGGATATCTCTGGGATATTCCCACTCAACACCATGGAACTGAATATGTGGACCGCGGATTGTTTGATAGCAGAACCTATTCGAATCGACCGGCCGTATCATTAAAAGAGGAACTCAGACCGTTTCTGGCCAACCGCTCAATCGAGATGGACAATCATGCGGAAAAGCTGCGAAGCCATCCCTATCATTTCTTCGACCCATCCAATGAATTCTCCCGCCCCCATGTTCTACTTGCAGGAGATGCGGCCGGTGTAGATCCGCTTTGCGGCGAAGGGATTGCTTTTGCCCTGGGTTATGGCCGAGTGGCAGCCAGGCATTTGTTCAGAGCCTTTCAGGCAAATGACTTCAGCGCCAGAGGTTATAAAAGGGAAATCCTGGAGGATCCAGTAACCAGACAATTGCTCCTGCGCTACCGATTGGCCAGGATAGCCTACTCCATTCGTTCGGAAACCATTCTTTCCATTGGCTGGAGCATCGCTTCCTTCTTCGCACGATTCACGAAGTGGAACAATCCGGACTATGTGCCGGACTACAAAAAGAGCAAATAGAGGGACCAGGGACAAGGTCAGATTCACCGTGAATCTACTTCGAATCAGCGAACCGTCAGGATCATCGGCATTCCATTCGCCAGACTGAGTGTGGCCCCGGTTTCGATTTTTGGAGTATAGTTTTTCAGTGCATCCAGGCGAAAATGCTTCAGAATAGTTCCCAGAATCATGGGCCCTTCCATTAGAGCCAGATTCTTTCCTATGCATGCTCTGGAACCGCCACCAAACGGAAGGAAGGTTCGCCGCATTGCGCTCAGGTTTTCATCGGAAAATCTACCCGGGTCAAATACCAACGGATCTTTCCAGTATTTCTCCGAGCGATGGATATCCCAGATGGATAACAAAACCAGGGAGCTCCGGGCAAGGACATAGCCACCAATATTTACATCTTCAATAGGAGTTCTGTTTACCATATATACTGGCGGATAAAGTCGCATGGCCTCCTGGAAGGCTTGTGCGATACCAGTCAATCCTCGGGTTTCTTCTTCCGTGGTCATCGCGCCGCTAATTTTTTCATCCGCCTGGCTTTCCAGGGATTTACGAATTTCAGTGTTCTGGGAGAGTAACCAGAGAGTCATAGTCAATGCAAAGGATGTTGTATCGTATCCAGCAAAAAAGATAGTCATCAACTCATCTCGGACTTCAGCATCGGTCATTTGCTCCCCGGTGTCCTCATCTCGGGCTTCAATAAGCATGGTCAGCAGATCCGGCGGCCTTTCAGTGGACTTCCTGCGATTCCGGATGAGCTCCCGAATAACAGTTTCCAGTTTCTCATGGGCCCTTCTTACACCTGGCTTAAATAAATAGGCCAGAGAAAGAGGGAGTGGAAAAGGAGAAAAGAATCGTTGGATACAAAAGTTGGAAAGAGTATGAAAGGATTCTACCAGTGTTTCCGAGTCCTTCTTTGCCTCTCCTGAAAAAAGGCTGCTCAGAATGATATGAATGGTCACTCTTTGCATCTCAGAGTGAACATCAATCTGCCCGGCCAGGTCTTTCCAGGGCAAAATGATTTCTTCTATGGCACTCTGAATGTGCGATTCAAAGCTTCGAATGGCAGCCGGGGAAAAGAAAGGGTTCATTAGTCGGCGCTGTCGCTTCCAATGTGTTCCATTACTAAGAACCAATCCCCTGCCCAGTAGAGGTTCAAAGCGCGCATTCTGAGAGCCTTTCAAAAAAGTCTGTTCCGTTTGCACCAGAATATCATGCACCAGGTCTGCATCGGAAACTATGTAGAGCCTTTTTGCTGGAATTGGCACCCGGACAATACCTCCGTATTCGCGGCCCAATCTGGACGATAGCCCCAGAACATCGGACTGCAATTCATTTGCATATCCCAGAGGAAGCCTGCCAGGAGGGGCAGGAATACTCTTTTGAGAATCCTGTTTTTGGTTCGCTTCGCTATGTTTCATGGACTGCACCCTGGGATCCAAACTACCGATTTTGCGTAGACAACTCTCAAGAAATCGCCACTGCAGGCACATGGATTTTGCTCGAAAGGAAATCCGGGTTCATCCGTCTTTCTTCAATACCAGATAATTGACAACTCCGGATCCGTCCTCAATCCATTCCTGACTGGACGATGCGAATTTGGATCGGGACACTATATCCTTGAATTCCTCGGGTGTACGCTCGTGCATAAGCCATTCCAGAAGATGCACAAGAAGAGGTGTGTCCACATTGGGTTGAGTAATACTGATAATTGCATACCCGCCCACCTTCAGGTTATCATAGATCCAGTCCATGAGCGCCAGGCATTCGCTTTCCACCATGTAGTCTATAAGACCAAACACAGTGATCAGGTTCTGTGACTCCAGAGTCATACGACCTCGACCGGCGACCAGAGCCATGACATTCTGTTCCACCAGATCAATAGTATGCGAAATACCCGTGGCCACTTCTTCTGCCACGCTGGCAAGTGCATCCTGATCCACATCCACCAGGGTAGTAATGGGCCTGGCCGCCGTTGCTTTTAAGAACTCCAGTGTTTCTCTTGCAGATCCAGAAGCAAGGCCCAGAATTGCTGGTCGCGCCTCTCCCTGAAGCAATCGTTCCATGGTCTTAGACATGAGAGAGATCGAGTCTCGTCGCACCCGGCAGAAGGTCCTGTTTAGAAACCAGCGGTCTATGGATTCACCCAGAATAGTGTCCCCTCTTGCTTGATTTCCATAGATAAGTCGATTTGTTACAATGTCGTCCGAGAATCCCCTGGGTTTCATATAGCAATGGGCCATGGTTTCGCTGAGCATAAACCAGCGAAATGTCTCCCGGAAAACGTAGGCCCCGATTCCTATCAGAAGCTGATCCGTGTCCCGATACCCCATTAAATCGTCGTAGCCAATCTCGATCAATACCTCCGGACCAGTAAATCTCTTCAGATCCTGTATTACAGAATCACACAACGAACCAACCTGTTCATCCAGATCCGGGATGGCTTCGCCGGCCCTTAGTCTTCCCTGGAGGCCACGGAGGGTGGAATCAAATCCTGCCATGGATTGCATCAATTCATCCGGCAATTGCCGCTGGGTAATGAATCCAAGTCGGGTAGAATGAAACCGATTTACCTGAGCCACTTCATTCACATTTAATTCTTGAACGAAGGCAGTAGCATCTCGAAGTCTTTGCGACAAAGTCACAGCCAGGGAGTGGAAAACCCGGGCGGAAAAACCGGGATCCGAAGAAAGAAGGGACTCCAGTCTGTGCGAATCAATTGCTTCTACCCGAACATCACCTTCAGCAACTACAGAAGCGCTGGCTCCCTGTTGCTCAAGAAAGCTCATCTCACCAAAGGTCTCTTCTGGCCCCAGCCGATGTAATGTAATGGAATGACCATCCACCTGGGCTGCGATTCGAACATAGCCGCTGACGATTACATATATGGTTCTCTGTTCACTTCCAGCAGTAATGATTACCTGATTATCTTGAAAGCGAAGCTCTTGCGCACTGGCACGGAGGGTTTGCCAGTCGGATTCTTTAAGCAGAGATAGGGATCGAGACATATTAGTCTTCTCCTTTCCTATTAGAATTTAGCTTCGCAGGCATTTCGAATTTCGCATCCTTTCCCTTCAGGCCGGCATTCAGAGTCCTATGCCATACCAGCTGACCAACACGAATGGCCAGAAAACCAGCACCCGGGATCAATAGCCGAAGTACTTCTGCAAACCTGACCAAGGGCCAGATACAGTAAGGAAGGAATTGCCAGATATTGAACCTGAGTCCCAGCTCCCCTGCTCTTTTTGCACCCAGCAAATTCCGGGTAAGTCCAGAAAGCATGGAACGCACAATGGACCGCATGGGTAAAGCCACAACATCCACAGCCATGGAAGATCCCGCATCCAGCAGCGATGACATTAGCTGTATGGAAGGTTCATCTGCCGGTTGCCGGTTAAATTCAAGAACTTCCAGGATGCGACCACATTCATTGGAGGTGGCAGGAAGTATGTCCCGGTCAATGCCCAGAAGAAATCCATTATAGCGCCAGATGGAATACATGGCCTGCTCTTCTTTCGTGCTAATATAAAGCCCCCATCTTCGCAATGCCCGAATGACCGCCAGCGAGAAAAGAACGTTACTTCCCAGCATCTGCCACTGGTTAATGGGCATGCCCCAGTTTTCGGTATCCCAGGTGCCTGATTTAAGAAGTAGCCTGCGGACCTGTGCATGCATTAGTCGGACTCGAATAGTTACCTGAAATCCTCGACTTCCTGGCCTCAAACCACCAGGGCTACAGCACTCGTATACAAACCCTGCGGTTTCATCCAATCGCCTTCTGGCCCTTTGAACCAGCCGACCGGAGAATACCAGGGGTTTGCTACTCAATGGATCCAGATAGCCAGTTGGTAAGGAATGACACATCAGAGCCGCAGGACCGAATGGGCCGGTTCGCATGAATGCATTGGCTCCGAATTCGATTTCATCCCAGTCCACCCATAGAGGCGTTCTCTCAATGTCGGAAAACATATCTCTTACAGATCCTGGTGCCTGGGGCACCTGGTCGATACCTAACTTCAAAGCCAGGGCCAGGATTGCATTACCTTCCCCCGGTCGCAGCCTGGAGAAATCCTCAACTACTGCATCGGCCAGTACATCGGTGGCGAAGAAATAGGGAGCCATCCTATTTTTCAGTTCTTCAATTTCGGGGGAAGCTTGCTTCATGGAAGGTCAGGCATGCACTTACTTTCTAGCAGTCACGACACTGTAGTGCCATAGATTCTGCTCCAGAGATCTCCATTGGAATTTTCCGGCCTTGAAATTCGCATGCTGAATCTTATTTCGAAGCCCAAGCCAGTACATCAAATGAGCCGGTACTGTAGCCATCCATGCGCGATTGTGCAGGATTCGCGCGGAAGGCAAAACCAGGTCTGTTACTTCCCGGCTATGAATATCTTTGAAACCAATCCCCTGCATCGCATGGCAGAACTCTTCAGTTGTGGACAGAGATTCCACTGCCCAGGGCTCCAGCCATCCCCGCATTAGCCGTTCTTGCTCATGATTCATGGCATGGACCGGCTGCTGACTGAATCCATCCGCAATGATGAGCCTACCACCGTCCTCCAG
Source organism: Leptospiraceae bacterium (assembly GCA_040217195.1). Taxonomy (GTDB): domain Bacteria; phylum Spirochaetota; class Leptospiria; order Leptospirales; family Leptonemataceae; genus UBA3465. The sequence goes on from JAVJNR010000003.1 coordinate 307,284, forward strand.
TAGCCTGTAAGCTTCTCGCAGGAAGGCCACTTTGTCTGCAGCATGGCAGACACTCTCAATGGCCCAGACCACGGAAAATGAACCTGAGGCAAAACCAGTATCACTAAAATCCCGAACCTGAAAGTCCAGGAGATTCAGGTTCTGCGCTGCGGCCAATGCCTGCGCCTGCTCCACCTGTCTCCGGGAAAGCGAAATGCCAGTGCACTGACTGCCCCGATGGGCTGCCAGATACATAGAGCTACCGCCAATTCCGCATCCAGCATCCAGCACTTTGTCCGATGAGCCAATACCAGCAAGTTCGGCCATCCATTCATTCTGATTTATTTGGGCCTGGGCCAGGGACCGGACACCAGGAGTCCAGAAGCCATAGTGTAATGCCAGGGTACGATGTGTATGCCAGATAATGCGATAATCCCATTCGCATGTATCGTAGTAAGAAATAATGTCCCGGTGAGAATTGGAGGCTGTAGCCACGGTAACCTCTAAAAAAGATTAGGTGGTCATCCCTCCGGGCATCCAGCTTTGCAAGGAGCTTTTTTCCAAAAGTCCCTGAAGTCTTCGTATACCCCCTGTTCAGGGGATACCGTGACCAGGCACCTCTTGCCCTGACATACATGATCCAGGAGCCTCCCCAGAAGTGAATCCCGGCCAATTTCACATACTCGGATGCTTGACTTTGATGATAGTATTGTATCCGGCAGCGATTCCCACAAATCCCATATATCCGGTTTCCGATTTTCACATCGCAAATCTCTGGTCTCATTGCTAAACGCTATTTTTAGAACTAGAAAATGGAAAAAACAGGACAAACGATTAATCAGGGTCTGTATCGCTTCAATAAATAGTGTTCCACATTCCGGATTTCATCCAGGGAAAGGGATCTATCATAGACCAGAATTTCGGATATCGCTATTTCCTATGTCTAAACCTTCGAGCTATTTTTTGCCCCCGGATATATTTTTTTTAACGCTTAAACTTCTTTGAACTCTAACTTTCAGCCGAGTTCTTAGAAGCGTTGGGACGATTGCCATCTGAATAGCGGCGGAAAAGGACTTTCCAGATACGCGTAAGAAACAGAGCCTCTTCAGGAGATCTGAGAGATGACTATGCACTGGCAAAGAAAGCTGCAATGGACTGAATTTATCCTTTTTCTTTTGATTCTATATCTGGCCCTGGCACCCTCCTTCCTTCCGGCCAGACTATTCCCGCAAGTGCTATTCTCCTTTCTGGTCATCCCTCCTTCGATCTGGCTGTTTCGAAATCAGAAAAGAACCTTCACTCCCGCTCTATTCTTTGCAATTCAGGCCCTGGTATTTCCCTGGCTAAACTGGGCTCTCGATGGGAAAGATCTGATTCTACCGCAGCTTCAATTTCTTCCGGCAATATGCATCTATCTTTTAATAGTGATTTCGCGTCCCGGTCTTCGAAGGGAAATCCACTGGCTACGAGTGGGCGGATTCAATAGAATCACCTATGCATTGATTATCCTCATTGTTGTTTTCAGTGGACTGGCCCTGGCTATCTGGGCCCAGTTTATCGCAGAAGACCTGGATAAATTTCAAAGGTATGTGCCTCTATGGCCATTGTGGCTTTTAGGTCTCTATGGCCTAATATTTCCAATTGTTAATTCCCTTCTGGAAGAATTTCTGGCGAGAGCTGCGCTCTACGATGGCTTTCAGTCTATCTGGGGGAGCACTGTAGCGACCATTGGCTTGCAGGCAATGGTATTTGCTCTCTGGCATTTTCAGGGGTTTCCTGGAGGACTCATTGGTGTGAACATGGTTTTCGTATGGTCAATATTTCTTGGCATCCTGCGACACCAATCCCGGGGCATGGCAGCTCCTCTGGTAGCGCACTTCTTCGCAGATCTTACTATAGCCATTTTGCAGTTCTTCCTTTTTATTTTGCCTACACGCCACTGGCTTTAGGCGAACTGGCTTTAGGCGAGATGGCTTTAGGCGAACTGGCGAACTGGCGAACTGGCGAAAGTCAAAAACAACAACGAGAAACAAAAGGCGACGGATTTTTTCCGCCGCCTTTCAGTAAAGTTCGAATGGATTCAGTTAGTTCAAATCAAACCGATCCAGATTCATTACTTTGTTCCAGGCCTTTACAAAGTCTTTGATAAACTTTTCTTTCGCATCATCCTGAGCATATACTTCTGCAAGAGCTCGAAGTTGCGAATTGGATCCGAATACCAGATCTACCCTGGTTCCGGTCCATTTTACCTTCCCGGATTTCACATCTTTGCCTTCGAATACACCGTCATAGTTACCGGCATCCCCGGATTTTTCTGACCAGATTGTATTCATATCTACAAGATTCACGAAGAAATCATTGCTTAGATTTCCAGGTTTATCAGTGAACACACCATGCTTTGAACCATCAAAGTTGGTATCCAGAACTCGTAGTCCACCGACCAGCACGGTCATTTCCGGAGCGCTGAGTTTCAACAACTGAGCACGATCCACCAGCATATGTTCCGACTTCACGGAGAACTTGGTCTTGAGATAGTTTCTGAATCCATCCGCTTCCGGTTCCAGAACTGTAAGTCCTTCCGTATCCACTTGATCCTCGCGGGCATCCGTTCGACCCGCAGAGAAAGGAACGGTAACCTTGAAGCCGGACTTTTTCGCCGCATCTTCAATGGCTGCGCATCCTCCCAGAACAATTAGATCAGCCATGGAGACCTTCTTTCCTCCAGAAGCAGACTTATTGAATTCAGCCTGCACTTTTTCCAGAGCATTCAGAACCTTCTTCACTCGTTGCGGATTATCTGCTTTCCATTCGTTTTGTGGTGCAAAACGAATACGGGCGCCATTGGCTCCTCCGCGATTATCGGATCCGCGAAATGTGGAAGCAGAGGCCCAGGCCGTAGCCACAAGCTCGGAAACAGAGAGTCCTGTACCCATGATCCTGGTCTTTAATTCCGCTACATCCTTTTCGTCTACCAGCTTGTGGTCTGTAGCGGGAACTGGATCCTGCCAGAGCAAATCCTCTTCAGGAACTTCAGGTCCCAGATACCTGGATTTGGGTCCCATGTCCCGATGAGTTAATTTAAACCAGGCTCTAGCGAATGCATCTGCGAACTGATCCGGATTCTCATGAAAGCGTCTGGAAATGGGCTCGTAGATGGGATCCATCTTAAGACTCATGTCTGCAGTAGTCATCATCGGAGGGGCTTTTTTCCCGTTACCATGAGCATCTGGAATCATATGCTCTTCTTTGGTTCCTTTTGGATGCCACTGATGCGCACCGGCAGGACTCTTTGAAAGCTCCCATTCGTAACCGAAAAGCATATCGAAATAACCATTATCCCATTTCGTAGGATTGGGCTTCCATGCACCTTCGATGCCGCTGGTGATTGTATCTGAACCTTTTCCACTTCCATGCTTACTCAGCCAGCCAAATCCCTGCGCTTCAATTGGTGCCGCCTCTGGATCCGGACCCACCAGTGCAGCATCTCCGGCCCCATGGGCTTTTCCAAATGTATGACCTCCAGCCGTAAGAGCCACAGTCTCTTCATCATTCATGGCCATACGAGCGAAGGTTTCGCGGATATCCTTACCAGATGCCACGGGATCAGGATTACCATCCGGCCCTTCCGGGTTTACATAAATCAATCCCATCTGAACTGCCGCCAGGGGATCTTCCAGGTCTCTGTCTCCGGAGTAGCGGCTATTTTCTTTATCGCTTGTAGCCAGCCATTCATCTTCTTTGCCCCAGTAGATGTCTTCTTCGGGTTGCCAGATATCTTCGCGTCCTCCGCCAAAGCCAAAGGTCTTGAATCCCATGGATTCCAGGGCACAGTTTCCGGCCAGAATCATCAAATCTGCCCAGGATATCTTATTTCCGTACTTCTTCTTGATTGGCCAGAGAAGCCGACGAGCCTTGTCCAGGTTACCGTTATCCGGCCAGCTATTTACAGGAGCAAACCGCTGATTTCCTGTTCCACCGCCTCCGCGACCATCCCCGGTTCTGTAGGTTCCGGCGCTATGCCAGGCCATGCGAATGAATAGTCCACCATAATGACCCCAGTCTGCCGGCCACCAGTCCTGAGAGTCGGTCATTAGTTTATAGAGGTCTTTCTTCAATGCATCATAATCCAGCTTTTTGAATTCTTCCGCATAGTTAAAGCCGGGATCCATTGGATTGGATGCCTTTGAATGCTGATGCAGAATCCCCAGATTAAGCTGGTCTGGCCACCAGTCCTTATTGGAAGTTCCCTTTCCGGCCACCGGTTGTTTCGCGCCCGTAAACGGGCATTTACTCTCTTCGCTCATATACTTTCCCCTTGCTGCAAATACTGCGCTCTATTTCTGAATCTTCCAGACCTCATGGAGCTGCCTTCTATAGACTAGAAACGACTGTAGCTCTTGAGGCCCTTGCGATATTCGTTTTAAAATTAGAATCATTATAGAGGCAACGTCAAGCAGATATGCGAAAAGAAAGCTAAATTCCTAAAATAAAATTGATACAGGTTCATAGTACATTCCTATCTCTGCATAGCCTAAAGCAATCGCCCGAGTTTCTGACTGAAACCGGAGAGGTCTGCCACAGGCGAAGGATAGCAATCTACGAGCAACGCGCGATATCGCAGCCGTCCCGGCACCACTCTTTTGCCGGAACGGCAGAGACTGTTTAGCCGAGCGAGTAATATCGATTTTCGCCCGGGCCCAATTCAGGTCCTCCGTTGTCTATGGATGTTTCTGGTGAGCCTCAGTGGACTCAATACTGGAATGCTGCCTCGGATGTTGCACTACCTGGGCTTTGCAGATATGGCAGGATTGATCACAGTTATGTCCGTGCTGGGAGAAACAGGAGGAATCCTTTTCGGTATGAGCCAGATTCCCTGGTTTTTCTGGTTGGGATTTATTTAATATGAGCATCCCGGATTCCTGTAGACAGGGAGGGCGATAGGAGATCGCATTAAATTCATAGAGGTAAGCCTGCGCTTGAACTGTCTAAAAGAGCAGCCTGCATCGGAGAGATTTAATGATTAACCAAAAACAAAATGGACATATCCTGGAACTGGAAATTGCCACCAATGAACTAAACACATTGGATAACAATGCCTTTGCGGCGCTGAATCAAAGCCTGATTGCAGCAAGGGATGATGATTCGGTCAAGGTACTGGTGATAAGAGGAAAAGGAGAGAAATTCTTCTCCAACGGATTTGAGCCCACAATGTTTCTGGGAAAGAATTTTGATGAAGTCTGTGCCTTACTGGAACCTGCTATGGATGCTACTTCGCAATTGCTCATGTTTCCCAAGCCCGTGATGAGCTTCATCAATGGACATTGCATGGGAGTGGGTTCCGTTCTGGCCATTTTCACAGACTACAGAATAATGGTCGATGGAAAGGCTCGCTTTGGATTTCCCGAATCGCAGATTGGAATCAATTTTCCCTCTGTGCCCGGGTTTATTCTGAAAGAGCTGGTAGGTATTCGAAATGCTAGAAGCATACTTTTCTCCGGACGACCAATGAAGGCTCCAGAAGCGCTGGAAATGGGCGTAATCGACGAAGCAGTTTCTACCGAGGATGCAGCCAGGAGAGTCGAGAAGTATTGTAACTTGTTCAAAGATATGGCCATGGAATCTGTAAAGGGAATCAAAAAATCGCTCATCGATTATCTTCGAGCTCCTCTGGAAGAAATGCGAAAAACCGATACTGAAGAGTTAGCCCGGGCCGTGGTATCGGAAAATGGACAGGAAGGAATGCGCTCCATCATAGAAAGACGACGACCTGTATTCAAATAGCCTGCCCAACCAACCTTTTAGATCCCGGGCGGCATGAGCCCCCGTCACACATTTCAGGAACCTGACGAGCGTTCCGGAATTGCACGTATTTAGAAACACCCCCAATCAAGCCGACACTTGTTTACAATTCATCCGTATTTCTCTCCGGCCCGCCCCGGATTATGTCACATTTTTGGCCGGCGATACAGATTTTAGGACGCCTGGAGCTCGAAAGGAGCAACGAATGAAGCCGTTGGGACCGCGCTGGGCCCAATTCAGCCGTTGACTCGCATTTTTTTATTCGACTTTTGTCGATTTTTAATTGCAAACATTCCGGAGCCACTCCAATCATAGTACCCTGGGCCTACTCTCCAGGCCCGATTCGCCCCAGGTCACGGTCCGATCGAATGATTCATGTCCCTGCCCGGCGAATCCGGAGAAATGCCATGAAGTCCAACCATGCAAACTTACTGAGCAAGATCAAACGAAGTCCTGCCAGACTGGGCCGGTTCTTCCTTGGATCGGCGGAGCGATTTGCCATGCGCCACAGGATACTGAACGGTACATTGCTAGCCGGTGTGGCCGCCATGGGAATGGGACTGGCTTCGGAGTTTTTCCGCGAAGGATTTGAAACCGGCGGATTGATTGCTCTGTGGACTGCCTTTAGCTCTTCTATTGTCTTCTATTATTTAGCCCGGTTTCGCCATAAGTTCCAATGGCTCATTCTTCCTACTTTTTTGATCGGTGGCATTTCTACTCTGATGCAAATTCAATACAGCGGAGGAGTAATAAGTGCAAATATCATGGTGCTCTTTCCGCTTCTTATCATGTATATGTTGATTCTGGGCCGAAAATACGATTGGCTCATCATTCTGGCATTCGTACTGACCCTTTTTGGAATTCAGATTGTTCAAAATGAATTTCCAGACCTATTCTCCGATTATTCCAGCGATAAGGCCAGAAGCGAAGACTTTCTGGTAACTGCAGTAACGGTTATTCTGGTCGTTGGATTGATGCTTCGCACTTTGAATCGTTCCTACGAAGATGCACTGGATGAAGTCCGACGACTGAAGGATCAGCAGGATGGGGATTATTTTCTTACATCGTTACTCATTCGTCCTCTTGCAGGCGTCCGCAATCATTCGAAGTCAGTTCATCTTTCCACTTACGTAAAGCAGAAAAAGTCCTTTAGATTCAAAGATAAGGATCATGAACTGGGCGGTGACATTTGTGTGGCCGATGGAATTGTACTTAGAGGAAGAAGCTACTGCGTATTTGCCAATGGAGATGCAATGGGCAAATCTATGCAGGGGGCCGGCGGTGCCCTGGTCTTCGGGGCTGCCTTTCGCGCATTGATTGAACGAACCCACAGGGAATCCTATCTGGCCGGACATTTTCCGGAACATTGGCTACAGGAAGCGCTCAACGATATGAACAGCGCTTTCCAGGGATTCGATGGATCCATGTCCATTTCTCTTATCATGGGTCTGGTGGATGAAGCCAGTGGTTTCCTGTATTACATCAATGCAGAACATCCATTTCCTATCTTGCTTCGCACCAGCAAGGCTCATTTTCTCTCCGAAGAAGCTACGAACTTCAAGGTTGGTATGCTCCATGAAAAGGCAAGGATTGAAACCTTTCAAATTCGACCGGGAGATACAATTATAGTTGGTTCAGATGGCCGGGACGATCTTTCCATTGGAGGCGAAGACCAGGAAAATCGTACCATCAATGAAGACCACACTGCCATTTTAGAAGAAGTAGAAAGCTGCCAGGGAGATCTGGAAGAGCTTGCTGCCAATCTAGAAACCAGAGGAGAATTAACCGACGACCTCTCTTTGCTGAGCATCCGATTTTCCCCGGTTCAAACAATCCGAATTGCAAGTCCATCCAGTTCCCTGGAGCAAGCCAGAGCGCTGGTTAAGAGCGATCCTCCGGTAGCTCTGGAGATACTTCATCAGGAGCAGGAAAACAATCCCCATAGTCCGGAAATTCAAAAACTTCTGTTTGAAGCGTATCGCAATTCTGACCGGCCAGAAAGCGCTGCCATTGCTGCATCTGCATATGTTGACATGAAACCTGGAAGCCTGCAAATGATGTACAATAGCGCCGTCCAGTACGCTCGAGCGGGCATGCTGGATCAGGCCATTTCCATGGCAGAGCGGATTCTAAGTAGAAAGCCAGACTCTGAGCCAGTAATCAATCTTCTGGGCCGACTCTATAGAAAGACAGGGCAATCCGAACGCGCCCTTGAATTGCGCGAAGATCGATCTACAGTGGAGGTTTGATTCTATAATGAGTGGCCTTGTTTAATGCGGCCGAAGAATGCTTCATGAACAGGCAACTGGCTGGCCGGAGTTTCTGGATTCATTCGATATGGACCAATTGGATCTAGATTTAACTGCTGCAAACTCATAAATCCAGGGCCTTCCCTGCTTCGCAGAACCGGGCGTTAGTAGTGACTGTTCGCCCCGGGTGAATGTAACGAACGATCGAAAGCATCAATTTCCTGGAAAAAATCCAATCAGATGAAGAAACCCCGCGTCTAAACCTAAAAGCCGCCAGGCCTGGGAGACGAATATGCGAAATACTTGTGTTAATCCGAAATCCACTAGAATTCTATTTCTTCTGATTGCCTATCTAATATCCAGCGGAATCGCCGCCGCACCATGGGAGAGAGTCATCATAATTCATTTGCAGGGTAACAACATTGAAGCTGGCTTTGCCGGCGAATCCAGTCCTCGAGTCTCCATGCCTGCTGTGGTTGGTACCGGCGGCAGCTCTGGTCCTATGATTGGTATGCAATCTGCCAGAACATACTATGGACAGGATGCGCTGGATCGTTCCGGACTGAAGCTTACGTACGCTGTTCAGAATCAGAGAATCGTAGATTTCACGGCTTTCAAGAAGCTGGTAGCTCACATACTGTCTTCCAAACTAGGTATTGATTCAACCGAAGCCGCTGTGGTTATGAATGAAGCTAGCGGAAGCCCGGATTCGGTACGAAAACAAACCACTCAGCTATTCTTTGAAGGTCTGGGAGTACAAGGATTCTTCATGTCCTATCAGTTTCAAGGTTTTGCGCAGATGAGCTCCATGGCCTCTCAATCCACTTTTGTAGAAACCTTCATTACTCAGGATGAGTACGATGAAATAGGTGCTTCTGTGATTCTTCGCAAGTCTCCATGATGGAGTGAGCTACCTGGCATTCTTCGTAACGGTGATTGATTAATCGACCCGGAAGCTTTTCAAAAAAGTCAGCGATTGACTTAGGGAACCGGAAATTCTTCGCCAGTGTCACCGATTGGTTGAGAGGCTCCTGTATCCAAATCGAAAAAGGCGCCCAATCAAGCTTCTGGATCTGGCCATGAGATTATCCGGGCGGTAGTAACAAGGTCCATGAACCGGGCCACCGGGATCCTCCGAAGCGGTCTCTTTCGCCCTGAGTTTGTTGGTATTCTGATTGGAGAATCTACAATAGCTCGAGAATCGGACTTACGCGGATCTGGATCGTCATCCCGGCAGACCTCAGGATCCAACCTTACCGCTTGTGGGCTTCTCGGCCGGCTGCGAATCCTCCACTCTATCTCTAAGAATTTGCATAATCTGCAATTCGCGCAGGGAGATGGTTAGCACTTCCCGAGCAATGGCCCTTTGCTCATCGTCCTTGATGAAGTTTAGCTGCGTTCGGGCTTTATCGCAATGCTTCCGGGCTTCCTGCAAACGACCGTCGATCATGGCTATCTGGGCACGAGTTAGAGTAGAGAATGTCTTATCTATGGCCGGGAAATCCTCCTGATCCACGCGATCCAGAAGTCCCGGCACCTCCCCATCGTTGGAAGTTTTTTCGTCCAGAAGGTAATCATCCGCCAGGCTCAGAAGATCATTATTCTCTTTGAGTTCCTTTTCACGCTGTGCATCGTATTCGTTTCTGTAATAGATAAATCGATCGCCCTTGATCAGGTAAGCCGTTCCGAAGCTGGTTTCGCTCATCTTTTCAGTAAGTGAATCCGACTTTGGATCAAAGTTTGTTACTACCAGAAGTCGAGTATCTCCCTTGATTTTCACGAGTTTGAAGTTGATAAACAAGGTCTGTCCCGGTTTATCTCTGTAATCCTCAATGCGAATCTGATTGGCCGCCTCCGTGGACATATTGGTACGCACAAAGTGAATCAGGGATGCCGCTTCCACCGGGCTTAGATCCAGCTCCAGAGGACGAATAATGTAAACCTGCAGACCATGGACTATGAAGTAATCGTTCAATTCAATGTTGGCAGGCACGCTCTTATCGCTTCTATAAAATGCCAGACCATCTGCATGCAGCGGGTTTGAATTAAATGTCAGAATAAGTCCAAGGAGGCCCATCAGAATCCCTGAACGGACCATGCCAGGAGTTTCGAAAAAGTTTGTATTCGAGAATCGTTTCATTTTTGTTCCTTATTGATGGTAGATTAGGTGCCGGGGCCCTGGACGATGATACATCCCTGGAAATGAGTTACCAGTGTGCTATCGCCTATGCGATAGCACTCAATTATGGCCTGGTCAAAATTGCTTTCCAGACTTCATGGTTTTTCTCTGGCATGGAGTTCGCATGGTAATTGTAGCGAAGATCGTAGATTCGATCGCCATTCAGGTTGAATACACCCATTACATGCCTGGGACCATCCTTCTGGCATCCATTGTGACTCCATTCGAAGTAAATCAGCTGAGTTCCAAGTTGCTCCATTTGAAACGTGGAGTCCTGGCATTCTTCCAGCATCTGGTTTTCCTTGTATTCTAGAAATCCGCCCGGATCAAAACCAGGGGCCAGAATCGCATGCATAATACTTTCTTCCGGGCCTTCTGGCGGATTATCCAGACTGTAATGCATTATGACGTATTCGTCTTTGGAATAATAATCGGACATGGTCCATCTACGGGTGTCCAGGTACAAATAGGGTCGCACCCGATTCAGCGGTTTTTCATGTCCCAGGCGTTCCTTAAACAGGGTCCTATGGGTTTTCTTAATGTTTTCGTCGAAGGTTCTAGGAATGTACAGTGTTTCGGTGGATTCTTTTAGTACTATGTCCAGGCGAAAGAGGCGCACCGTGGTCCCTTCATCGTAAATCCAGTCCAATCGGGCCAGGTCAATGACTTCACTGTTCTTAAAGTCCGGCTCGTAAATTTTCTTTCCTTTCAACTCGATAATTAGCTTTTCTTCGCCATCGGATAGATTATACAGCTTCAATGCCTGAATGTCTTCCGTCTTGGTCTTGTACCAGATGGTCCAGCGAAAGCCTTCCGGAGAATTGGCTGCCCCAATTCCACGCACTTTGATGGATTCATTTTCATCCTGCGGCAAGATCTGCGCAGAAAGGGAGCCAGACACCAGAAAGGCTATAATCAGTAGTATTCTCATATTATTCATCCCCGAAAATAATGGAAATTCCGCTCTTTGGGTTCCTATAGAACGGTCAATAGTCTACAGGCGGGGTTTTCTCCGTCAATGGGAAATATTGGGGGTATGGGGGGGCCGAGCTCAGCTATTCCCAGAATCCCATTCTTTGATGCAGGGCAGGGCCCGGTTCGTCTTTGCCCGCTCCCGCGCGTTTTATGCGAACTTCAGCTAGGCGCCGGGTTCGACATTGCCCGCTTCCGTGCGTTTTATGCGAAGCTTCCCCTCCGGCCGTCCAGCACTGAGTTCGTCTTTGCCCGCTCCCGCGCGCTTTATGCGAACTTCATCTGGCCGCCGGGTTCGACATTGCCCGCTTCCGTGCGTTTTATGCGACCCCCGCCTCGGGCCGTCCCGCGCCGATTTCGACTTTGCCCGCTTCCGTGCTTTTTAGGCGAACCTCGCCTCCGGCCATCCCGCGCCGAGTTCGACTCTGCCCGCTTCCGTGCTTTTTAGGCGAACCTCGCCCCGCCTCCATCTACCTTTCCCCGGGCTACTGAATCTCACGACCCTACTTTGCAACTTTTCTGATCAACGAAATCTTCTTTGAAGACAATGTATGGCAGAGGAACTCATGCCAGTTTGCCGCATAACAATTCAACAAGGGTATCCCATCGTTCTTCCACTACTCATTTTGCTCCTACTGTTAGGTAGCTGCTCGAATGCAGACGATAGGAATAGACGAGACCAGAGATTACATCAAGCTTTGAACTACTATCGGAACCAGAAATTCACGGAAGCCGGTCAGCTAACCCAGAATCTAATTAGAAAACATCCGGACTGGCCTGCTCCACAGATACTGAATGCTAAAATCCTATTTTTCACGAGGAAATTCCGAGAAGCTGAAAATCAACTAAGAGAAACCCTGGATAAGAATCCGAACCATCCGTATGCCCGGCAGTGGTTAGCCAGAGCCATTGCTACGCAGCCAGAACGATTGACGGAAGCAGTGGCTGTACTGGCGCAGATGCTTCAGCGAAATCCCGATGATTCTGTGGCTCATTACCTGCTCGCCCGCTGCGCCGAAAGATTAGGACAGCGAGAAAAGGCAATCCGGCATTATCAGGAGGCCATTTCTGTATCTGCTACTGTAAGTCGAGCCCATCTCAGGCTGGCGGATTTGCTTAACCGAAACAACCTTCCGGAACGTGCGAGAAGGCATTTAGAGCAAGTACGAGCCCTGAACCTGAAGTCACATGCAAAAGAAGCCAAACAGCTTCTGAAACATATGGATAGACAATCAGAGGCAGGTGACGATGCAGGTTAGACTACCACAGCGGACCGCGAAAGTTTTCATTCTCTACCTTATACTAAAAGCAGGACCTGCAATAGCTTCGCCCGTGGAAGGTTCAAGGAACGATCTGCCTGATATGCAGTCCATAGAACAGATGGCTCTGGATCATAGCCTGGACCTTCAAAAGAATCGCATCGATGCCAGAATGGCCGATGAGGAAACCTTTAACTCATACCGACAGTTCTTTCCATCGGTTTCGGTATCCTATAGAAGAAATCGCACCGTTGCCCGTCGAGATTTTGATAATGGTCGGTATTCTGTGCAGCTCAATGTCAGCCAGCCAGTTTACGATGGTGGAAAAACGGCTCTTCGAGCGAAGCTGGCCGAATTGAACCGGGCCAGAATCCGAGATAGAAAAATCTTACTTCGAAATGAGATACGTTTTGAGGCCAGAAAGATATATTTGAGCGTTCAGCGCGCAATCGCCCAGCTGGAAATTCAAAGAGCTTCCCTGAAACGAAGTGCAGCTTTATTGGAGCGATCCAGAGTTGAATTGCGAAATGGTTTGATCACACGGCTGGACTATTCGGAAATAAAGAACCGGCATCAGTCTGCCAGACTATCTCTAAAGTCTCAGAAAGAAAAACTGCGACAGGCCGTGCAGGATCTATGCATTCTCACAGGGATAGGCGTTTCCAGATTCCAGGGCATTCGTCTCCTTGATTTGAGCGAATTGCAAATCAACACGAACCGCCTGTCTCATGAAGAATTGAGCGCCAGCGCCAGCAACCAGCATCCTGAAATGATCAAGGCTAGAAGGACCCTATATCAGGCACGAGAAGAGCATGATATCGCAAATAACTATTACTTACCGCGAATCGCCCTCACTGCCAGGTATGGAAAAACTGGTCAGCGCTGGCCTCCGGAAACAGCAGAATGGGGCTTTGGCTTCAGTATAAGCTTTCGCGGTTTGAACAGTACGTTGAGTAATAACCTGGGCTATAACAGAAGCCAGAACGGAACATCCAGAAGTGTCAACTCTGCCGGTAAGCTTGATTTGTTAAATGAATTGAATAATGAATCCAGAATACTTCGCCAGCGCAAGAAGCTGATGAGTGCCCGGAGAAGAGTCGCAAACCTCCGGGAGCTATTGCCACTACGCGTGAAAAATTTGATTCAGGAATTGTGGCAACGCAGGCGGGAGCTAGACCTACAAAGAAAGACCGCAAAAACCGGCAAAAAGAGGTTCCAGGCGGACTCCATTCGATACGAGAACGGAAACCTGTCTCTGGAAGAATACCGTGAGGAAGAGATGCGGATGATTCGAAGTACTGAGCAACTGCGACAAAAGCAATCCAGTCTTCTTTTATTCGTCGCACGTATGGAGCGAGAACTGGGGCTGTCCCCGAGGCAATTGCAGATACTGAAGCCGCATTATTTATCGCAGGCAGATAGTAGAAGGTTTTTTCGCAATCTATTCTCTGAAGGGCTAAATCAATGAAATCAGGTTTCGCATCCAGAAAGATATCGCTGCCCAATTCCATTTTCCTGATATTTTCCGTAATCTCGGTGTTGTGCTCCGATAGCCAAAAACCCGGAAAGCTGATTCCTGAGGTAGAGACTATCACCCTGGAAAAAAGGGATCTGGCACGAACCATTGAAAAAGGCGCCTCTGTGGTCTACCTGAACAAGGCCTCCATTTCATCCCCCATCACCGGTACCCTTAGCTCGATCAAAGTTCAACCAGGAGATTCCGTTCTTCCCAACCAGCCGGTCGCCCAGCTCGAAACCCTTAAGTTAGAAATAGCTCTGAAACAGGCTCGCGCGAAGGAATCCAGTGCCCGGTCGCACTGGAAGCTGGCAAAAGTACAACTCTCAGAGTCCAGAAAGGATTCAGAAAAGACCCTGCAATCCATTGAGGCAGCTCGGGCCGATCTAATCCAGGCCAGAACCGATTTTCTTCGGGCCCGATCCGAACTGAGCAATCAAAGGAAGTTGTTCGAAATTGGCGGTTTGTCCAGAAACAAGATGAAAGCGGTATATTCCAGGTATCTTGCCGCAGTGAGCCGGTATTACAAAACCAGGCAATCAATTCAAAGCCGAAAGATTGGGTTTCGCAAGGAAGACCTGCAGAATTCCAATTTGAATATTCCGAAATCCACCAGAGAACAAAAATCCGCTTTGATAGAACTTAATTCCCGATCCGACCGTCGCTCTCTTGAAGCGGCCCGGGCAAATTACAGAGCAGCTAGAACAAGGCGCGAAACCGCCAGTCGAATGCTACAGGAAGCAACCATACGATCACCATTGAAAGGTGTGGTGGCCACTCGAAAGAAAGAGCCCGGAGAAGAAGTCCAGGCCGGTAAGCCTTTCCTTACAGTGGTTAGAACCGATAAATTGCTGGTCCAAACAAGTGTTTCGGAGATGGACCGACCGAATCTACACCTGGATCAGCCAGCATTTGTATCGGTGGATGTGTATCCTGACGTGGAGTTCGAGGGAAGAATTCATCGCATCTCGCCTGTTGCGAATCCAAAGAGCCGATCATTTCAAGTTAGTGTTCTGGTAAACAATGACAGGGAACATCACATTTCCCCTGGAATGTTCGCACGAGTTAGGATCAAAACTGCCAGTACCGGAGATTGTCTTTCTCTCCCACTTCGCGCTCTGGACTCCAGAGAGGATTCAATCGCTCCAGGAACCGAGAAAATGATATATGTACTGCGCAATGGTCATGTATTTCATCGGCGTATCCAGATTGGTCCCAGGTTCGGAAACCGTTATCGCATTCAGGGATTGAATCCCGGTGATCGGGTTGTGATATCAAACCCATCACTTTTGCGAGACGGTATGGCTGTAAAAGACATCTCCAGAATGAACAACAAATCAAGAAAGGAGGAGAAATGAATCTTACAGCCAAAAGGTTTTGCATTCGAAATGCCCACCGAAATTCGCAAAGATCTGGGAATGCAGATTCAATGATGAAGTGGATAACGTTCGCCGCTATTTGCATTATCTCATTCAGCCCGGCATGCAAGAAGGCCGCAGACATACCCGGACTACTGTTTTCTGATCCAGGGGAACACCCCCGAGTAACCAGATCCAGCCCACTTCCGGGACAGAATGGCGTGGCCCTGGATACTCCAATATTCATAGAGTTTGATCGCAGTATGGATCGACAATCTGTGCAGGATTCGTTCTCTTTTTCAGGTACCGCATCCAGCGAAGGAGAGTTTCGATGGGTGGGTAATCGACTTTACTATGATCTGGACAAACCGCTGAGTCCCGGTGCAAGCTATGAGCTCACTCTGGGAAAGAATGCCATGGATAAAGATGGCAGAACTCTGGGCATCCCCTATTACCTCTCTTTCTATGCAGGATCCAGAGTGGATGCTCCGGTAATCGAAAGCATGACTCCGGCTCCCAGCGCGGATAGCGCCCCGCCAGGAACGGCCATAGAGATTCTATTTTCTCGGTCGATGAATCCGGCTTCAGTGGTGCGAGCTTTCCAGATTTCGCCTGCAGTGGAAGGGGCCATTGAGTGGGAAAACCAGAATCAGAAGCTCATATTTATGCCGTACCGAGCCCTGGAAGTGGGCCGCAGCTACAGTGCAATCATAGCTAAAGGTGCGAAAGATACTGAGGGAATTGAAATCGCCAATCGATTTTCGGCCACCTTTCAGGTTGGTGATGACTTTGATGCGCCAGCGGTCGTAAACGTCTACGAATCAGGCAATCCGGTATCGATATCAGATAATGGGACTGGTATTCTAAAGAATTCAAAATTCACCATTGAGTTCGATGAACCTATGCACTACAAGCAAACGCTTCGAGCAACAAGCATACGGAAGCGAGACGGAGGCCCTGCTTTGAATGCCCAGCTATCCTGGAGCGAAAATTTCAAAGAATTGCAGATTGATCCTTCGGAGCCCCTGGAACCGGAAACGGAGTACCGAATTCGTATAGGCACATCGGCAACAGATCAAGCAGGAAATCGATTGGAGGATGTATTCACACTGGATTTCACAGTAGATAACTCCTCCGGAGGATTTAATTCAAACTTCCTTTCGCTTCTCAGAGTGAAGAAGGTCTATCCAGGAGACATAGAAGAATTGAGCAGTAACCAGACAGAGATTACAACCGTTGAATTGCCTTCTGCCTACGGTGGTGGCTGGTCCGCAATTATCCAGCTGGAATTCAGTCATCCGGTGGATACCTCCTCTTTACTACCAGAAAACGTAACTATCTCCAGTCTGGCTGGTTCCTTTTCTGGTTCGGTGCACATAAAATCCGTGGAATTCGATGGCACAGAGTCTTTTTCGGGTAACATCGTTCGCCTGGAGCTACGTAATCTATTTCCCAATCTGTATCGCCTTCGTATTCGCGGTAGCCGCTCAGGAGTTCGCTCCCGGGGTCGCACCGGCGAATTGTCCACCTGGATGTCCGATGACCGAGTTATCTATTTCCGTCCCGCAGAACAATGAAAGCCTTCGAGGCAACGGCCTTCCGTCCGACGGCAGATTAATTATGCAGCCAAATATGTACAAAAAGAAACTTCCAGGAATCATGATTCCTGGCGGATTGCTGCTTCCGGTAGTCTTTGCACTCATGTTTCTACCCGGTGCGTGCAGCGAAAAGGACGTAGCAACGTCCATGCTTCCCGGTTTTCAGGAATCGCCCAGAGTTCTGGCTTCTTATCCTCCGGATGGAATGGAAGGTCTGGATTCGAACAAGGGCATCTGGGTTCTATTTGATCAACCGATGGATCGAACTCGCACGGAACGTGCCTTTGGACTCACAGGTTCAGCCGGACAGGTACCGGGGGCGTTTCGCTGGGATGCTCCCGGAAAGCTAGAATTCTTTCCGGCCAGATCCCTGGATGGGCGCAAATATTTGCTTCGAGTAGGAACCAAAGCGGAGTCCAGGGCTGGTCTGGATCTGCAGCAGGAGTACAGAGCCCAATTCAGCACCTCTGTGGATTCTGAAGGTCCAGAACTTCTGGACTCGGTGCCCTCCGACGGACAGCAGGGTGTTAGCAAGGAGGTTAATATTCAATTATCCTTCTCTGAGCCTATTTCTCTGGAAGGTCTGAACGATGGACTGAACCTGAATCCGTCCATGCGATATCAGTTGGACCTTCAGGATCAAGGCAGGGAAATTATTATTCAGCCGGCTTCGCATCTAATTGTAGGCCAGAGATATACGGTTTCCTTGAATGAATCCATAGTGGACGTTTCAGGTAATCCGTTAAAGAGTCCTACCAGAATATCTTTTCTGGTAGGAAGTGACCACAATGCTCCAGACATAAGCTCGGTCCAGGTAGGCGAAGAAGATCTGAGTGAAGGAACAGTCACCGCAAATGTCAGTAAGTATGGGCCCATTAGAATCAGTTTCTCTGAGCCCGTGGACCCTTTAGCTGCGGAAGATGGTATCCGACTTTCGCCAGAGGCAGAAATGGATATTTCCTGGGATGAATCCAACTCGATTCTAAGCCTTAACCCACAGCCTTCATTGAGCGGCGAAAGCTACTATGAACTCTCTATTTCCGAAGAAGTGAAAGACCTTGCTGGCAATCCATTGAACAACCCGGGATTGTTCTTCTTTTTGACCAATGCCCGGGATTCCACCGCACCCAGGGTATCCATGATTCAGCAGGGAAAGGTGAGCATGCCCGGTGGCATTGATGGTGCAGAACCCGTAACCGAATACTTCCCGGATCCTGAATTACCAGATTACGGGATCGTAGACACCGCCCAGCTTGCAGATACGGACAACGGAGAAGCCGGGATGCGAGCAGCTCTAGTGTTTAGGATCTTATTCACAGAGGATATGCAGCTAACGTCTCTGTACGAGGCAATTCGCTTTATCCCGGTCATTGATACCGGCGGCTCGGAGTTGGAGGTTCACAGTGTCTCCCGCGGAGCCGAAAAAAACGAAGCCATTGTCCTGGCCTCCTGGACACCGGCCGCAGGGGCCTCCCCAGTCTATGCCCTGGAAATATCAACCCGGGCTCTGGACTCAGATGGAAATGCCCTCCCTGAGCGATTCAGAAGATATTTGTCCCTTTGATTCACTATGCTTCGCTTCATTCTGTGCCGACCCATTGCAGCATTGATGACCACCGGATTTTTGACCCTTGTGGGAATTCTTGGTCTTCATCGCATACAGGTATCCATGCTACCTGAAATTGAATTCCCTCGGATATTTCTGGTAACCCACTTCCCGGGCATGGCGCCCAGGGAAGTAGAACAGATGCTTACCATGCCCCTGGAAAAAGCAATCGCAGGGACGGAAGCCATTAACGAAATAGAATCTAGAACGGAGAGAGGACTTTCGGTTCTCCGTGTTTCCTTTGACTGGGGTACAGAGCGAGAGCATGCGATGGTTGCACTGCGGCAGCAACTGGACCGCATATATACCACTTTGCCAAAAAACGCATCTCGAACAGAGATATTGCCATTCAATCCTGCAAGAAAACCAATTGCACTACTGCATGCCCGAGATCGGGGCCCCGGCAAGCGACTCAGATTCTTCATCGATACTGTGCTACGACCCGAGCTCCAGAGGATACCTGGAGTGGCCTCTCTGGAAATTGATGGAGGATTCGAGCGAGAAATTCAGGTATCCCTGGATCGTCCGCGTCTGTACGGATTCGGTTTGGATATCCGCTCGGTCATTCAATCTCTGAGATCGCAGAACATTACCAAACCTGTAGGTTTTGTTCGTAGCGGAGATTATGAGAAAACTGTCCGAGTCGATGGCAAAGCCAGAAGCCTTGAATCTCTTTCGAAAATACCTGTTGGCCGAAACGGAGAATCCATCATTCAACTTTCCGATTTCGCAAACATTCAGGACGGATATGCAGACCGACAGGGGCAACTACTGCTGAATGGAAAACCTGCTGTGCTCATCGGCCTGCGCAAAGAGCCATCCGCAAATACTCTGGCAACAGCAGAGAGAATTCGAAAAGCCGTACAGAGGTTGAATCGTCAATACCGAAAAAGCCTTGAGCTAAAGATGATTGAAGACAAGTCCAGAAAAGTCAGTGAGTCCATCCGTTCCATACGGAATGCTGCAACCCTGGGATCCATTCTGGCCTTCGCATTGTTATTGTTTTTTCTAAATAACCTTCGAACATCTCTCTTTGTGGCATTAACGATTCCCCTTTCTGTGCTCATATCCTGCGGCGCATTATTTCTTCTGGACGTATCTCTAAATATGATGAGCCTGGGAGGTCTCACTCTGGGAGTGGGCATGCTAATAGATGGTTCCATCATGGTGACTGAATCTATCGCACGCAGCTCTGACCATGACCTGGATTCTGGAAGCATTACCCTGGAAAAGGTTTATCGCGGCACTTCCAACGTCATAGGCTCTCTGTTTGCTTCCTGCTCCACAACGATAGTGGTTTTCTTTCCTGTTGTTTTCTTGTCCGGCATTGCCGCAGCACTCTTTCGGGACCTTGCCATTGCAGTTATTGTTTCTACTATTGCCGGTCTTTACTGCTCTACCGTCTTCATACCTGTTTTAACTATCCAATTTAATAAATCGAAGGATCCGCCCATAAAGGATGAGTCTATTGGAAAGACCCAGATGCCACAGACCGGCGAAAAGCAATACGCTGCACAGAGTAAAGCGGCTGCTTTGAATACTATGTTAGAGTTCCGGTACAGGAAATTGATTGGCCAAGCACTCAGACGACCTGGCCCGGTACTGGTTTCTGCATTCACAATATCCATTCTGGCAATATTTCTTCTGGCCCTGCTCCCACGGTCCGTAATGCCTGAGCCCGAACCGTCAGCGCTGGAAGCCAACATGACCTTGCCCGCCGGGAGCAACTTCCAGGCCACGTCTGATGTTGCCAGATCAATCTACCAGGGAATCTCAAAGCATCCAGGATTGAAATCATCTGTGATTCGAGTGGGTCAGGAAGGCGATGATCATTCAAAACTGGCCCTGGGTCCCAGGCCAGGCAACGAAGCTGATTTTGTTTTCTTTATCAAATCAGGCTTCCCCGGTAATTCCCTTCTAGCGACCCTTCGAAACCTGATTCCAGAGGATCAATCTCTTTCCTTGCAGATCCGGCGGCGGCCAGGACCGATCCATTCCATTCTGGGAGAAGGCAGCAATCAGTACCAAATCTACCTTTCGAAAGTTAGCGATGATCTGGCCCACCAGGTATTGGAGGAAGCCTCCAACAGGCTTAAGGGTTTACCAGGTGTGATCTTCGTTGATGGAGATTCTCTGCAGACCAGCCCAGTTCTAGACATTCGTGTGGATCGTAAGCAGGCAGCCCATTCGGGGCTTAACACCCTGCAAATAGGAAGGCAATTGAGGAGCTCTGTTCATGGGAACGTTGCATCCTTGTTTCGTGAAGGAGATCGCAGCATCGATATCCGAGTTCGTCTGGCGGAGCGATTCAGAAATAGGAAGGAACATCTGAGTCAAATTCGAATGAGCGGAAGGAAACATCAGATAGCCCTGAAAGGACTGATCAATACTCGGCAGAACTCCGAAAAGCCCGCACTCAAGAGACTCAATCAAAAGCGGATTCACAGTTTACGATTCCGAATAGCACCGGAACGAAAGGAGGAAACTCTCGAGGCCGTTTCTAATCTTCTGGAACAGATCATAGAATCCAGTACGGCCCTGAACGATCGCGCTATCTATTCAGTGACGCCGGCCAATACTAAAGCTAAGGAGTCGCTTAGAAGTCTTATCTTTGCATTCCTGTTCTCCGGAATTCTAATCTTTCAACTAATGGCTGCCCAATTCGAGTCACTGAGCCAGGCACTGGCCTTAATTCTCACTATTCCCTCAATCCTACCCGGAGTGGCATTTGCTCTACTTATTACGGACCAGGGACTGAACATTAGTTCAGCCATTGGAATCATTCTTTTGGCCGGAATCGTAATCAATGCATCCATCGCATTACATGAAGCCATCCAGTTGCGGATCAGGCAAAGAACGCCCAGGAATGCTGCCGAATTGAAGGAAATCCTGGGCGCTGCCGGAGCTGTGCGAATCCGGCCAATTCTTTTAACGGCTCTAACGACCATGGGCGGGATCCTCCCACTGGCTCTGGGACTGGGTTCCGGTGCACAGAATCAGCAACCGATGGCCGCAGCCATGCTGGGCGGCCTGGCATCCGGAACCTTCGCATCGTTGATTGTATATCCAACTCTATACTATATCCTGGAGCGGCGCAGATTTATAGCATGAGACACCGCAGCCCTGATCCCGGTAATTCCCGGAAGAACAATATCTTCCTGGCAATAGTGTCTCGACCTACGGCCTGTTTGATGATAGCTGTGATACTGGTGCAGGTAGGCTGCATATCTCTGTTTCGCATACCCCTGGGATTAATACCCTCTTCGGAGAATCGGGCTATCACAATAGTTACTCGATATTCGGGAAAAGATCCAGAAACCATCGAGCGACTGATTACCAGGCCGCTGGAAGAGTCTCTCAGTGATCTGCGGGGCCTGAAGCGTACTACCTCGGAATCAAGAGAGGGAGAATCCAGAATCAATGCCTGGTTCAAAAGGAATGTGCCAATTGAGCTTAGAATCAATGAAACCAGCGAAAAGATTCAGCCATTGGTCGGTAACTTCCCATCAGACGTAAACCGTCCTTACATCATAGAATACAGTAATAATGATAAACCTGTATTTGCTTTTTCCTTACAAAGTGATTCCCGGAGTCTTTTCTCTATTAGAAGCTTTGTCGAAAGCCAGCTCAGTCCGGAACTAAATCAAATTCCAGGAGTGGCGGATGTATCCGTTGTGGGCAGCACCCCTGAAGAGATTCAGATGATCCTCGATCCGTTGCCTCTATTCTCCAGTAAAGTCAGACCCGGAACGATCGCCAGCCTGGTCCGGCAGAATATGAATCAAACAGTGGTCGGTCAAATCTGGGAACCAACAGTACGGACTGTGCGAATCGATTCATCGATCGATTCCGTAGCGGAACTGCGCCGACTGAATCTTTCTGGTTCATCAAACTCAGTTTCCCACTGGGCGCAAACTCGTCGAGGCTCCAGAAGGCCTACCAGTATCTCTCGCACCGATGGACATCGCCGAGTATCAGTTTTCTTAAGCAAGAAATCCTCGGGCAGTATCCTCAGAATTGCAGAAGAGGCCCGGTCACTTCTGGAAAGCAAATCGTTACCGGAAGATCTTCATAGGAGCATTGTCCTGGACCGGGGGATACTTGTTCGTGAAAGCCTGCATTCACTTCTGGTAGCATGCCTGTTCGGATCGCTGATCGCCGCCGGCACCATGTTTCTATTCATCCGAAATCTGGTCCTTACCCTCATTGCATCTTTGAGCATTCCGTTCTCTATAACTGCATCGTTTTCCTTTTTTCTTTGGTCCGGCATTGAGCTCCATGCAATTACCTTCAGTGCGCTGGCTCTCAGCACTGGCCTTTTAATAGACAATGCAATTGTGGTCACGGAACGCATACATTCGCTTTTCGAAGAGGGAACAAATTCCATAAGCAATTGTGCAGAATCGCTAAAGGAGTCTGCAGGTGCGCTATTTGGAGGCACGTTCAGCACGATGGTGGCCTTTCTTCCGGTACTCTTTCTGGAAGGGTCCCACCGCCAGAGGTACCTGGATTTCGCTCTGTCTATTAGCTTCCCGTTAATACTCAGTCTGTTCTTTGCATTGGTAGTTTTGCCCGGAGCTCTCAGGCGGCAGAAACGTTACAGAACAAGACCAGAGAAGCGCAAGACCTTTCTTTTAGAAAAACAAATTCTGGTTCTAACCAGAAATTGGAGACTGGTCGTTGCGATAAATCTGGGTTTGACCCTGTTGCTCATGATTCTGCTCTGGCAGACTCCTATTATTTCAACCAATTCAGATTCTCCGGATCAAATTCATGCCCGGGTAAGCCTGCCCACAGGGATGCATTTGCAACGAACCGCTGAGATCTTCAACTCTCTGGAGAAGAAGGCAAAATTCCATCCCATGGTCCGAAATGTGGATGCTCGAATTGAAAAAAACCAGGGGGATCTGTATCTGTCATTGGTCCAGACCGCTGCCCTGCACCGGGTAATAGAGGACTTAAGGATGTCGTTAAACCAGGTTCCCAGGGCTTTCGTCCACTTTCGCAGCACTGATTCAGGGCTTGATCATAAGATTCGCATCAATTTTCTGGGAAATGATTTTGCCCGGTTGCGAGAGGTGGTACGATCCTTTGCGCAAGAAGTGCGAAAACCAGGAACAAGAAGAGTGATATTTCATTTTAGAAAGCCAAGGAAGTATCTGGATTTTCGGCCTTCCCTGGAGGTCCGGTCCCGGGAATCTCTGGCACCGGCCAGGCTTGCCGGCCTTCTGAAGATCAATATGCAGGGAATAGTAATCTCCAAGTTGCACCTGGATCAAAAAGAAATGGATCTTCGTCTGATGGGGGATTGGAGTCCAGCCAACGGGCTCTCGGAATTAGAGAATTTCCCCATTCCTCATGGTAGCGATATTCGCTCTCTAAAAGAACTGGGACGATTTAAGGAGTCAATGGGAGAACCGGCAATCTGGCACAAAAACAAGCGTAGATCACTATCGCTCACGGTAGAAATGACGGAACCAGAACATGAAACTGTGGTGGAGCGACTTCATTCATTCTTTCAGAGTAAAGTCAGGGATCGGAACATTGGCTTTTCTCTGGGTCGCAAGTATCGGCAAGCCAGAAATCAGGGTTATGAGTTCATCCTTTCCATATTTGCTGCGCTGCTATTGATCTACCTCTTTCTCGGTGCACTCTTTGAAAGCTTCAAGATTCCACTAATTATTCTATTTAGCATCCCCATTCCAATAGTTTCCGCACTATTAGCCCAGGTACTGGTATTTGGCAGTCTATCGCAAGTTGCATTGTTTTCTCTGATGATGCTCGGAGGGTTAACAGCAAATGGGGGGATCTTGATGGCCTCCACAATCAAAAACCAGAGTTTGCTTCGGGAGTCGGCCGCACCGGAATGCTTTCGAATCATAGTGCGAGCCGCACAAATGCGCCTTCGTCCGGTACTTCTTACATGCATTACCAGCATAGCCGGTATGCTACCTCTGCTCTTCAGTTCAGGCTGGGCATCCAATCTGTGGAAACCGGTGGCACTTATTACAATTACAGGCACGCTGGTGACCATTCCCACCGTCCTCTTTCTCATCCCCGCGGCATATTACGTCCTTATCTCTCGGGCAGCTCCGTCGAGAAAATCAGCCGGAAACAAAAATCATCCATTGGAGGAAACACAATGAGTATTAATAACAGTTCGCAGAAACGTAAGCTTGCTTCGAAAAACGATACTCAGAAGAAGTCGGAAACGAGAAAGAAACAGTCAGGCACTCCAAAAAGCGAAACCGGAATCTCCAGAGCCGCCAGTAATAGCGTTCCGGGTCTAGAGAATAGGGCCAGGCAGGAGCGGCAAATACAAACGGATCTGGACCCGGAAAGTGCTACTAGAATCTTCGATACTCCCATCCCCGGAAGAAGAGATACACCATTCGAAGAATTTCGAGTCTGGATGCATTCGGCCAAAGGATGGATTTATGCTCTGGTACTGGTGGCTATGATTTATCCGGCCATTTACAGTTTAGGGAAGCTTCGCGACCCCGGTATCGAAAAGGCCCTGGAGGGCTACTTTGCCAGAGAATTCACTGAAGCAAAGGTTGGCACCGGCGGATACATGATTGGCGATCTTCATAGAAGCAAGGATCATATCTTGAATACTGTGAAAGCAATACGACTGCTAACCTACGGATCGAATGCGGCTCAGCTACCAATTGATAAATATCACTTCCAGCGTTTCGCGGTAAGGCAATATCAAAATGATCTGCTGGCCCGAGCCGCGCTACGAATGGACTTGTTGCAGAGACCTGAAATTCGTCGTTTTGTAGTCAATGAAACCAGAAACTCCCTTGCCAGAGCCTATGTTCTATATTCAATTCGAAACGATCTACCAAACAGGCTGTATCGACAGTCGGAGGATGGAGACAAAGACAAAGACAAAGCCAAAGCAAATCGGAAATCGCATGCAGATGGGCTCTCCCTCAACTCCTCCAGCAAGCGGTGGAGTAACAAAGAGCGAAGAAAAATGAAAGGAAATTCGAACAACCGAAAGCACCAGGTTTTCCAGGAACAAACCCTTTCTACTACAGAGTTAGAACGTATAAAAAGAATTCAGCGGCAGATAGTAGAGCATCGCAAAAAACTGATTCGAAAGGAAAGGCTACACCAGTCCAGCGAGTAGAGAGAATCCAGTAATCCCGATTTGTATGCAGAAAGCAGGTTGACTAAAGCTTAAAGAACTCAGTTTCCTTGATAAGTCCTTCTGCTTCCTGCGAAAGCTCTCCGGATATTTCCCGAAGATTCTGAGACACTGCAGTGATAGATTCCGTACGCCTTGTGATTTGATCCAGATTCTTGGTCATCTCCTGGAATGCCTGGGTTTGCTCGGATGTGGCCTCGGCAACAAAATTCGCATTTCTCAAGACACCCTGAAATGCCTCGCTAAGTTGATCTCCGGCCTTTCTCTGAGAGGCTGCCTGGTCACCCAGCTTACGAAACAATTCGAATTTGGATGAAATCTCATCTATATACTGAATCATTGTATGCGAAGCATCGCTCACCTGCTGCAATCCGTTTCGAATTGTATCCGAGGAGCCGGAGGTAAGATCCTGGATATTTCCCAGATACTGTCTTGTGCGATCCGCCAATCTAGAAATCTCACTGGCAACCACTGCAAATCCTCGGCCGTACTCACCGGCCCGGGCCGCCTCAATACTTGCGTTCAGAGCCAGTAGACCTACCTGGTCTGCAATTTCTGCAATGCTATCCACAGCTTCGATAATATCCCCGGTGGCCTTTTCCACATCCTGCATGGATTGAATGGATCGAGCCATCATGGTTTGCCCCTCTTTCGCGCGACCCTGGGTGCTATTCACTTCCTGCGACACCAGCTCCGTTTCCTGTACCGTAGATTCCAGCTGGCGATGCAGGGTATCCAGAATCCTCTCCACTTCCCGGGCCGAGTTGGTCTGCTCTCTGGCATTTCCTGCTATGGATTCGGCAACACTGCCAGTTTCCTCAATGGATGCAGAAATCTCTTCTACGGCCGCTGCATTCTCCTGGGATTCTTGAGCCAGGGTATCTCCGGATTCGGTAAGTGTATCCGAGCGTCGATCCAGATCCTTTGCCGTAATAGTTAGAGAAGTGGCTGTAGTATGAAGCGTTCGAGCCAGTCGACTGATGGATTGAGCCATCTCTCCGAGTTCATCGGATCCCACAGTAGGTGTGGATCCTCTTAAATCTCCTGTGCCCAGGGTTTCCAGGCTGCCAATCACAGCTTTTACATTGGTTCCCATGCTACTTGCATAGCTTCCCGCAGTGGTTGCTCCACAGATCAACAGGATAATGGAAAGCATTCCCACATGTAGCTCCGGGTTGTCAGAAGTAAGATTGCCGGTTGCAAATGCAAAGGCTACAGAGCCCAGAATCATCAGGAAGGCCATCCCAATGCTCACCTGGGTGAGCTGGGTTCGCCACCACAGAGGAAATCGTACGATCTGCTTTCGTTCCAGTGGAACAGAGGCAAGCTCCGGACGGGCCAGAAACTGTGCGAAATATTTTTCAGCGAAGAAATAATAAAGACAGGCGGAAATGGGAAAGCAGGCCAGAAAGACTATGCCTACAGTAAACCATATCCAGGGCCGAAACCCGGTCATCAGGGTTAAGACGCCGGCCACAGTGCTCACTCCAAGAAACCATCGGAGGGAGATGTTCAATGCTTCCTTGCCCGGAGAGTTCAAAAGATGCAGTTTAAGATTCTTTCTGGAATCTTCATTAATCGACTGAGAACTGAATAACGGCAAAGCAGGCTTCACCACCTGAAAGTATCGCGCGATGTTACCGAAAAGCAAAGTGACCACAATTGCAGTCGGAAGGGCCGCAATCAGGAATGCTTTGAGCTCTGCATCACTGAATCCGGTGAAGAAAATAAGAAAATACACTGCCAGTCCCACTGGCAGGGAATATACGATAAGATCCAATCTAAGAATTAGCTGTGTTTGCATGTTTAGCCGCTAAAGAGTCACAATTGATTTCGGGTCCGAGACCAGGTTAGAGAGCCTCAGTTTAAAGTATCGGCAGTTGATGCTAGCAGAGAATTTCCCTTCCTCATATTACTTACTAAAATGAAGACCAAGGGTACACAAAGCTACATTCAGACCAAACTGTAGTGTTTCAGCCAGGATAAATATTAGTCAACGAGATTGTATACGGGAGTAGACTTGGAACTTAATGTCCACCGCAGTACTGACGGGCCCCTTCCAGGTTGTACTCAGACAGAACTGCATTGTCTCCGCCGGGATATATTGCAGTCAATGAGATTGTACACTGGATGAGATTTCGACTCTAAAGATGGCACCCCAGTACAGACGGGGAGGCCCGTACTGCGGCAACCGAATAATTCTTATCTAGAACTTCTGATATAGATAGTTCGGATCAACACTGATCACTCTCGGAGATGACTCCAGAGCAGCCTTTATGGCTTCCAGGCCGGGATCAGGGTCGAACATCAGTTTATAGTGATTGGAGCTAGCCGAAACCAGCTTGATTTCCTTTAGCGGAAGGTCTGCCAGTTCATTTTCCAGCAAGGATTGAGCTCCCTCCGAATCCATTTTCTCAAGCTTGACTATATACTCACCGGGTACCCGACGAGGCGGCATTTCTTTGCCGCCCGGTCCTGGTTCTGACATTGGTTTATCCGGAGATGCTCCCATACAGAAAGGTAATAGGAACATCCCCGCAATTATCAACCGTTTCGTCATTGTAGAGTTGCCGTTACTCCCGTAACCTGATCCAGATCCCGCATGGAGTTATCTGCATTTATAGACACTCCATACTTGGTATTGGCCGCAATATCCGTGGCCGCTTCGCCACCATCGATGATCTTCTGGATGGTATCCGCAGCATCATAGTCCGGATTATAGGCCCGCAAGAGAGCTGCCAGACCAGCTACATGAGGTGCAGCCATGGAAGTTCCGTCCAGATAGGAATAGGCGGTGTTACTGGGTTCCCAGGTCGTAACCACCATGTCTGCCACAATCGCTCCGGGCCGATTAGCTGTAACATCGCTGAAAATCTGGTATCCAACGGTGCAATTGGTGCTACCCAGACAATTCTCCAGAAAGTGGTTCCCGGAAGCCACAAACCTGGTTCCACCATCTTCGCAGAAATAGGTCGTATATTGCCCCCTATTGAAATCCGGCAATTGGAGAAACGTCCCCGAACCCACCGGATCCCCCGTAGAGGAGGAATATGCTGCCCGGGTATAATCGTAGCAGTAGGGAGAAGATGGCCTATCTTCGCCATATGCCACGATGGTATGTCGCAGACCTATATGCGTTGCACTGGAGCTAACGGAGAAGTTTCGGTAGATGCGTCGATCTGCACTGGAGGGCATAACCGTCACTGTGGAAGTTTCGCCTACCAGGAATTCCCAGAAAGAACAATCGGGGACCGTAAGCATATCCAGCGCATTGGCACCTGTACCACATTCATCGGAGATCCAATCAGCAGCCGGGCCTGTTCCGGCAGTCAGCCAGCTGGAGTAGACGGTACTACCGGAAAGCTCCGTTTCTATACCATAGGCGCTCATGATGTTGGTTCCCGGGGCACCCAGGTCCACCGCCCGCAGAGACTGACTGGATGTATCAAAGTTTGAGAAACTGGCTCGATCGAAATCCTGGTCCAGGGCAGCCACACAGAGGATGTTGCTATTCGTTAGCTCGCAAGGATACACATTGTTGGATGCCAGATCCTGATTCGAATTTCCAGCAGCAATGATTACTACCACATCGTTGGATTCTGCATAATCAATGGCATCCTCCATAAGAGAACTGGTGGAACCACCGCCCAGGCTAAGGTTAATCACCTTGGCACCGTTGCGCACTGCGAATTCGATCCCCTGCGCAATATCGTCCAGAGCGGCACCCTCATGACCAATAACTCGAACTGCCATGATATCTGCGGTCTGGCAAACTCCGGAGATGCCTTTGTTATTGTTACCCACCGCGCCTATTGTAGCAGCCACATGGGTTCCATGCCCTTCTTCGTCCGCTGGATCGTTATCATCGTCCACGTAGTCCCATCCGTGGTTAGGACAGCCACCGGAGACGGTAGTACCATTTTCATCCACGCAACCCGTACCATCCCACATGTTGGCCGAAAGGTCTTCGTGGGAATAGTTAACGCCGGTGTCGATCACAGCTACTGTAGTGGCACTACAATCTGTAGTCACATCCCAGGCATTGAGAATATCAATGTCCTTTCCGGATGTTCCCGGATTGTTACTGGTGTAGGATGGACTGCTGAGGGTCTGCCCGGTGTTTTCGAGGCCCCATAGATTTCCCCACTGTGTGTCGTTGGGTGCGGGAGCAAACTTCTGGTAGAGGTAGTTTGGCTCTGCATATTCCACCATGGGATCACGGTTTAACCGGGCCACTGCCTGCTCTACAGTTTCACCTGTGAGAATTCGGGCCTTCCTTGCCTTTAGTCGCGGCATGCGAATAGAGGTCTGTAATCCCAGCCCGGTGGTTCTTGCAGTTTGAGCATGCTCACTGAGGCCGGGCTTGTATTTCACAATCACCTCACCGGGAACATACTCTTGCCTCTGAAATACCTTTTTATAGGGCTCATTGAATGGCTTATAAACCGGTTCTTCTGCGTTTGGTCCGGCAAGAAGTGTACTGGTAAGCAAACCTGCCACAACGAGCCCGAGGGCAGCACCTAGCTGCCTGGTTCTGAAAACATTGTTCATTTTCTTATCTTTCATGATTTCGCCTCCTACTGTGGCACTGCCACTGATTGTTGAGAGGATGGAGGACCTCCATCGGTGTTGAATCCGGCGAAGGCATAAACCTTAATATACCATGTGCCATGGTAATTCACCGTAATCACTTTTGATGTGGCAGTATCTCCGGATCCTGGCCAGGAAACTAGATCGCAAAATATAGTTGATCCATCCACGTCTGCAGGATCGAATCCGGAGGTCTGGCTATAGCATACGGCATATCCGCCGCCTGTATCGCTCACTCCTTGCTCTTTCGCTGCATCCCATTCTACCAGTATATCTTTTCCAGAATGACCGGTTCCGCTCAAATTCAGGGACACAGAAGAAGCAGAACCATCGTCGCCATCGGCACTCTCTATATCCAGAGTGGCCGATTTAGAACCGATTGTGTCTGGTTCAAAGGTAACATTGAAGCTAATGGATCCGCCAGGAGCGATGCTGGTTCCAGTAAGTGCAGTGCGCACAAATTGGGAAGCGTCGCCTCCACCGATGGATACGTCCAGTCCGGTTAGAGTCTCTGTTCCAATATTTCTGACAATAATGGTTTTGGAGGAGCTCACATCGTCGGGCCAAACCGTTCCGAAAGTTGGAATGGATCCACCGCTGGTGTAGTCCACGCTATTGTGCTCGATTTGAATCATAGGCTGAGGCTCCGGCGTGGAAGTCCCTACCAGATCCAGCTCAAACGCAGGATAATCCGGATCGTTCGTTTCGATTGTCAGCGTTGCCGTTTTGGAACCGTCCACCGTTGGCTCGAAAGTTATCGTAAAGGTTCTGGAATTTCCGGGAGTCAGATTCGCATTGGATGGCTGACCGATGGTAAATTCCGTATGATTGGTGCCCGCTTTTGAAATTGCAGGACTGTTGGTAAAAGTCAGATTCTGACTTCCGGTGTTTGTTATAGTAAATGTACGGGCCGAACCACTCTGGTTTTCCTGTACACTACCCATGTTCAGCTCCGCATTATGCGAGTAAGTAGTTGATCCTTCAGTGATAGCCATCCTTGGCGCAGCCCCGGATCCTTCACCTGTAAGGTCTAACTCATAGGTTGGTGTTCCATTATCGTTACTATCGATGGTAATGGTGGCCGTGCGAGTACCATTCGCTCCCGGAACGAACGTTATGGTGAAGCTGGTAGAGCCCCCTCCCGATATTGTCGTTGCGGATGGCTGAGCGATTGTATAGTCAGAGGCATTGGAGCCTGTTTTGTCTACAATCGGTGTGCCCGTTAGCTCCAGGGACTCATCTCCGTCATTGTGGATTGTTATGGTGTAAGTTTTTCCACTGCTGGCGTTGGTAATTTCAGAACCAAAATCCAGAGTGTTGCCGCTTCCGTAATCACTTCCCTCGTAGGACACCCGCATAGATGGGGCCTGCCGCACTGGCGGCTCTCCACCTAAAAACAGGAAAGCCAGGCCATTGTTTCCCCCGCCACTGGGCGGGCAATGCAGTGCAAAAAGGGACACTGCGACTACGGAAAGTAGTCTTCCGTATTTGAGTATCATTGATCATCTCCCAATATCTTTTTTTATCCTCAGGAATCGGTGGCGGGAAATGACCAAGGCCTTACTCCCCGCTCTATATGTTTATTGGTATACTGTTTTTTGGGGGTACAACAGGCCGGCAGTTCATTTTTTTATAAAAAATTCGCATTATATTCAGTCTATAACACTCCTGAATCGTCTCCTTACAGAAACTTTATTAACTGATTGCGTAAGATTACGAGCAGATAGTATGCAACCCAGGGCAGAAAGAGGAGAATTAAGCTGACACAGCGTTGGGTAACAAAGTTCGATCGACCCACCGGGGCCTGGAATCTACAAATTGTTGAGCCGGCTAGAATCAGGGAAAACCGGGAAAGACGGGGAGACTCCTTCTAAAACTGGCCTTTTTTAGGCGAATTCGCTTATAGAGGAGGTGAGACCTGCTAAGTGAAAAGGGTGAGGAAGTGGGTCTGCCGGCTCAGATGAACCGGCAGACAGATTCTATCGATCAGGAATTGCTTCTCTGAACTCTACGATAGGCGTTGAGAAAACCGGCCAGCGGATACACCTGACGGGTCTGAATCCAAACCTTACCATTCCCCGAAAATCGACAAACCAGACCTTCACCGGAAAGAAATAACGATTTATAACCGCCAACCTTGGTGATATTGTAGTCCAGTCCTTCTGTAAAAGCTACAATGCAGCCTGTATCCACCACATATTGATCTTTCACATCGATTTCGATGATGGCTCCGTATGAGTTGAACCACAGATCCCCGGATCCGGTACATTTGATCAGAAACAGTGACTCTCCTGAGAAAAATCCCTTTGCCAGTCCCTGCCATTTCGTCTGCACTTCTACTCCCATGGTAGAAGCTACGAAGGCAGAATTTTGCAGAAACATGGTTTCATTGTTCAGGTGCACATGAAACAAATCTCCGGGGGGCCCTGGAGATACTGAGACACTGCCATTTCCGCCTTCAGCGGTAAACTCATTGATAAACAGAGACTCTCCGGTGAGAAATCGGGAAAACCCACCTTTGAACCTGGTCTTCATTTTGACATTGGTGTCCATGGCAGCCATGGCACTCGCTTCCACTTTCAGGGTCTGCCCTGCAGGAACGTCGATTATAGCCATGGAAAAGTCCGGACGACCTTCCATTTTAAAATTCCAGCTTTGTCCTTCCATAATATTACTCCTTTCGCTTAATCTGGATCAGCCTCGACGGGGTCGCAGATGCGGGGTCATGGCCGCGCCAAAAGCGGACGGGTTATGGGACTGACAATACAGCTTACCTTTGCCAGAGAATCGACATACCAGGCCTTCTCCACCCAGGAAGGAACTGATCCAGCTCTTTCCGGCTTTGGAGATCTTGAAGCTCAATGTCTCCTGGAAAGCTACAATATGCCCGGTATCCACAATGAAATCCCCATCCACATCTACAGAATAGATAGTGCCAAAGGAATTCATTAGAAGCTTGCCGGATCCTTTCATGCTGATCCAGAAAAGGCTCTCTCCGGAAAACATGGATTGAAAACCTTGCCAGTTCATATCCATATCGATGGAAGGCTCTGCTGCCATAAAGGAACCACCCTGAACGATAAGAGTCTCCTGATTCAGGGTAACCTCTTCAATATCGCCGGACAGCGTTGGAGCTACCCAGACATGGCCGCCATTGGCACCAGCTGTGTAATGGTTCAAAAAGAGAGATTCACCTGTGAGCAATCGCTTCAGCGATTTGAGCAAGCTTCCCTTTCCTTTTTTATGGGTAGTGGTTTCTATCTGCATGTCGCCGCTCATGGCAATCATGGAACCACCCTCTGCAGTAAACGATTCGCCTGGAGCAAGATCAACGCGGGCCGCTGAATTTCCAGGTCTGTAGTGTATTTCCGTATTCATAGTACTATCTACTCCTGATTATCAGCCCCAGAAGAATGGGTTGATCCATCCGGCCATGCCGCTCAGACTTCGGGTCTGAAGCACAACTCGGCCTTTACCTTCCAGACGGGTCACCAGTCCTTCTCCGCCAAAAAAGCTTGAGAAGATTCCGCCGGCCAATTGCATTTTGAGTTTGATACCTGGATCGTAAGCCACCAGATGGGATGTATCTACGATATATTCACCATCCAGCTCTTTATCAACGAAAGCTCCGTAAGCTCCATAATAGAGTTTACCAGTTCCGCTCACTTCCAGCTTGAACAGACCTTCGCGGCCAATAAAGGATGCGAAACCTGCCCATGCTAAACCGAGCTTGAGGTCCGGGGTGGATGCGATATAAGCACCAGGCTGCAGACAAAAAGTTTCATTGTTCAGTTCAATCTCTCGAATATCTCCGGGAGTGGCCTGAACCAGAGAACATCTGGCTGGTTTATCTGAATTATTTGTGAACTCGTTCACAAAAAGGGACTCTCCCCCGAGGAATTTCTTAAGGGGAGCACGAAAAAATCC
Source organism: Leptospiraceae bacterium (assembly GCA_040217195.1). Lineage (GTDB taxonomy): Bacteria > Spirochaetota > Leptospiria > Leptospirales > Leptonemataceae > UBA3465. The sequence continues at coordinate 341,472 of JAVJNR010000003.1, forward strand.
ACCGTTTAGTTTGGCTTTCATATCCAGATCAGCTTCCATGGAGGCCATGGCACCTGACTCTGCGATAATGGTTTCGCCTGGTTCTAACTCGACGTGGATGGACGCGAATGCGGGAGCACCAGTGATTTCACTTTTCATAGGCTATTCTGGGAGGCTGATCCTCCGCTGAATTTTCTGAATGTCCAGCGGAATTTTTTGAAAATTTCGATCTGCAGGTAATTCGTCGATTTTTTGTTGAATAAACTCAATACGTTCGTCGGTGGCAGGATGAGTTCCCATGATGGCCATTGCACTTTGCTCAGTATCCGACATTTGTTCTTCCTGAATCTCCTGGATTCTTCTAAAGAAAGTTAGCATTCCTCGGGGATCGATACCCGCTTTTACCAGAAGTTCGAAGCCGGTTTCATCCGCCTGGCGTTCAAAGTCCCGGCTGAATTTTTGAGAAAGCAAGAACCCTCCCTGATCGGCCAGTGCAGCGATCAATCCCTGGGTATCTCCAAACACGGCTCCTACCAGCACATACAGTCCAATTCGACGAACCATCAGCTGAGTGCCATGCCGATGAATTACGTGGGCCATTTCATGAGCCAGAACTCCTGCCACTTCCTCGGCGGAGTCCGCTTTTTCCAATAAAGCAGAATGAATGAAGATGGATCCGCCAGGTAAGGCAAATGCATTCACATCTTGATGATGAACCACTTGAAATTTGAATGGAAAAGGCGAATCGGCCACCTTCAGGAGTGGCCCGGTCATGGTTTCAATACCTTCGTTCACTACCGGATCTTTGACTACCGACATGGTGCTCATCATGTTTTCTTCCACCAGTTCACCCAGTTTAACTTCCGCGTCCGGTGGAATCTGATCAATGGCAGCCTGAAAAAGAAGTCCACGGCCCACCCAGGCAGCCGCCACCAGGCCCAGTGTAACAAGTGCCAGGGTCCAGTAGCCACTTTTCACTCTGCGATGCCGACCTACGATCTTCTTGATAGCCGGTTCCAGTTCAGGTTTCTGCAAAGCCCTCTCTTTAAGAATCGCTCTGTCCGTAGTGTACACAGATATGCTGGCACGAACGGGACTTTTGAAATAGATCAATCGGTTTTGATTTCCACCGGCGGTGATTTCCAGTTTTTCCAGTGGCAGCTGTATAGGATTTTCCGAGGAATTGGGCCTGAACTCAAGGGTTCCTTCCATGACTCGAAGCATGCCGGCCACCCGGCTACCGTCCTCCAGAAATGCTGCTCCTTCATAAGTTGCTGAGACTTCGCCTGCACGAGCTGTAAGATCTTCCATATGTACCGGGATAATACATGAATTGCACTGTCAGCCAAGCAAAATTACCCTGACTTGATGAAATCCTTTCTAATCTACGGCGCCAGCGGATATACCGGGGAACTAATAGCAAATAAATCCAGGGAACTGGGATATCCTGCAATCCTTGCCGGGCGAAACGCAGACAAGATTCGCCCACTGGCAGAAAAACTCGACCTACCGTTTCGAATATTCGATCTGGAGAGCTCGGATCGCATAGTATCTTCTATTAAAGACTGTTTTGCTGTGCTCCATTGTGCAGGCCCTTTTATTCATACAGCAAAGCCCATGGCCGCTGCCTGCATAAAGGCTGGAGTCCACTACCTGGATATTACTGGAGAGATACCGGTCTTTCAGAGTATTCAAGCCCTGGATTCCGAGGCCAAATCGGTCGGCGTAGCGCTGATGCCAGGCACAGGATTCGATGTTGTACCCACAGATTGTGCTGCCGCCATGGTAGCCGAACTCTGTTCCGATGCGACAGACCTGGACATCGCCTTTTTCTCCCTGGGTAAGATGTCCCGTGGTACCATGAAAAGTGCACTTCTTCAAATGCCCGAGGGAAATAAGATCCGAAGAAATGGTGAGCTGAAGTCCGGACCCCTACTGAAACTGAAAAAAACGGTGGAACTGGCTGGAAAGCCTCGCACCGGATTCAGTATACCCTGGGGTGATGTATTCACGGCCGGCATCTCCACTGGCATTCCCAACATCACAGTCTATTCCATGGTTCCCGGATTACCGGTTTTTATGGCTCCGGTCATTCGGCCCCTCACTGGAATTCTTAAAAGCGCCTCCGTGCAGTCATTTCTGCGGAATCGCATTGATGCGGGTGAGGCAGGCCCGGATGAAAACACCAGACAATCCCAGAAAAGCTACGTATATGCGAAAGCCTGGGATGCAAAAAGTGTGTCCGGTGGTAAGCCAGAAAGATTCGCAGAAGTGGAGCTGGAAACTATGGAGGGGTATCGATTTACTATCGAATCAGCTCTGGCAGCACTGAAATCCCTGGATGAGTCTTCAGGTCTTAAGGGTTTTTTGACACCATCCATGGCGTTTGGAAAGGACTTTGTTCTGGGGCTGCCAGATACAAGATTGATACGAACCAAAAAGAACGGATAGTCAGTAACCCCGGAATAAATTCTGTTTTTTTTAATGCATCGCCCTTGATTCAAAATCATTGATCATCGGCACTCCATTTAGCACTGCCAACCAGGGTTTCATTCCTGATCGACTTTCATTCATTCCACACACCCCTGGAGCCGGGCCCAGGAGTTTGGCCGGCAGACAATATTCGCAAAGAAATAGTTTGAATCCGGGCTAAATCTGTCACAGTCCTCTGCTACAATGGCTACAGGTTCAGGTAATCATAGATGGCAGGGCCTGAGGCCTGAAAATGCTTTTATAAACCGGGCAAGGGATGGCCTGCAGACAAAGCTTCTCACTGAAATCGGAGGGATCATGAAAACACAGTATTACACAGCCACTACCCTGGATGGATTCATTGCCACCCTGGACCATAGCCTGGAATGGCTATTCCCTCTCGGTGACATCGCAGACACGGGGTACGATGCATTCTTTGCCGATGTAGGTGCTCTGGCCATGGGATCGGCGACCTATGAATGGCTGATAGCCAACCATTTAAGACCGGGCACAGAAGAGGAAAAACCCTGGCCATATGAGAGCCCGGTCTGGGTATTCAGCAATCGATCCTTTTCTTTTCCTGAAGGAGCTGATATTAATACCGCGAACGGAGATGTCCGCCCGGTTCATGAAGCGATGAAGAAGGCTGCAGACGGCAAAAACATCTGGATTGTAGGTGGCGGTGATCTGGCAGGGCAGTTCTACGATGCTGAACTACTCGATGAAATGATAGTTACAGTTGGATCCACGACCCTGGGCCGGGGTATGCCTTTATTTCCCCGGGAAACCCCGCCCGGGCGGTTGAAATTGCAGGATGCCAGGCCGATGGGAACAGGATTCGCGGAGCTACGCTACGAAATTGATTACGGAGCTGTATAGCCTCCGAACTAGCTGTTCATCCTGGGCATCTATTTCGATGCCCCCCCGGGCAAAAAATCGCGGAAAGGCTCGAATGTTCGGAGGAAGTGTTCGGATGTTCCCCGGAAAGAAATATCTGTTTTGCCATTCGTTTACATGGCACAGTATTTCAGCGGACAATGACTCGGGGGCCTGAGAGGGTTCAGCCTGAATCCGGAATACTATCTCTATCTGAACAGATTAAACGGGAACGTGGGCAATACCAGTTTTCGAACCGGTACCGCGATCTGGATGCCTGCCTTTTGAAGTGCATTGTGTAATGCCAGCAAGCCTTCATGCTTTGCCTCGAAGTAACCCTGCTGGTTGGGGTATTCAATCCAGTAACGAGCAATGACCTTCATTCCGTATTCGCCAGCTTCATCCAGTAGAACGCTAAACTCTGTTTCCGGCTTTCGCCTGGTAAGCTGTTCCAGGGCCCGCTCCATGACTTGTTTTGCCCTTTCCAGGTCACAGTGAAATGGAAGAACTAAAGGAAGATCGATTCTTCGTAATCCGGTACGACTGAAGTTCTTCAGAGGCTCTCGGTACACCTCCCTGTTTGGAATCACAACGATCTGTCCCTGGGGAGTTCTTAGATCTGTGGCGCCCAGCCCTACTTTAACAATTCCACCAAAGTGACCTCTAATTTCTACGATATCTCCCACAACAAAGGGACGTTGAAAAGCCAGTATGATTCCACTCAAATAGTTGGAAGCCACTTCTCTAAAAGCGAAACCCAGAGCCAGACCAATGATTCCTGCACCGGCCAGTAAACTTGATACCGCTCGATCCAGCTTGAGAACTCCCAGAGCTACAAAAAGGCCAATGACAATAATCGTAATTTGAACAATCCCGCCCAGGATATAGACCAGGTTCGCATTGCTGGAAAACCGCTTTAACAGGCGGACAGTGGTACGACGAAGTAGTTTTGCAAAAACAAAAAATAGAAGCAGAACCACGATGGCTGCAATCGCATTTGGCAGACTGACAATTAATGCATCGGCCCAGTCCAGTAATTTTAACTCCAGAAGGCTGTAGACTCTTTGCAAATCCATCCCGGTTAACTTAGGAAGTCACAATTAAAAGTCCAGGGGAATAAATGATTCCGGAACCCGGATCCGGAAAGCCCGCGAATAACCAGAAGCCGGATTCCTTTTTCTTGCCAGAAAAACTGCTTTCGAATAGGTTGATGGATTCCATGAAATTTCCGTTTTCTGTCAACGCTGAATTCTTCCGGCTTCCGGTGGGTCTACTAGTGGTACTGACCGCGTATCTTATTTATCAACAGGCAGAATTTGGTGGAACCATGGATACTTATCTGCATTTGCCTATCGCATCGACGCTGGTGGATTCAGGAACCATGAACATTGACATCTGGCGAAACCATAAGTTCATGGATCCTCTATTCGAAATGCAGTTCTGGATGATCCAGAGAGACGGTCTCACGTATAGCTACTTCCCCTTTGGCAGTAGCCTCATGGCCGTACCCTACGCACTATACATCGGACCAGTGCTCATTCAGACTCCAGGTTTCGACCACCGGAACGCACAGCAGAACTTTGCCAGCTTGCTTGCCGCCTGGAGCCTTCTTTTTATTTACCTGACTCTACTGAGGGTATCTGGCAGGATTTTGATTTCAGCATCCGGAACCGTGGCAGTGGCATTTGGGACAACTATCTACAGTACCGCGGCCGTCGCAATCTGGACCCATACTACAGGTCTGCTGTGCCTATCCTTTGGGCTTTATTGTCTGACAACCACGGCGTATTCCAGGCATAACAATCGAACGTGGCATTTGCTACTCTGGCTACCGGCTGGAATTCTTGCGGGAATAGCCTGCATCATTCGTCCTACGAACATCGTCTTTCTGTCTTCCATGCTCCTGTACTGCACATTGACACGACAGTGGAAGGCTCTCGGTCTTGCAGTGCTAGGAGGCACACCTGCTATTCTATGCGGGCTCCTTCTAAGCAAGTTAACCTTCGGAACCTATCTCCCTCCGTACATTGGGGAGCAAGGTTTAACCGGCCTCATACCGGAGGCTTTGCTCGCTTACCTGATAAGTCCAGGTCGGGGATTATTCATCTATATGCCTTTTTCGATTCTTGCCCTTTTCGCAATGCCTCAGATTCTTCGAGGTATCCGGGCAGCGACGGTTCTTCGTTTCCCCCGCCGAAATCTAATTCTACTTCTTTGCGCTGGCAATACAACAATTGGTTACCTGATTTTTTGCTCCTGGAGTGGGTGGTGGGGCGGCTGGAGCTACGGTCCTAGATTCTGGACGGAAGCGGTGCCCTTTCTAGCTGTTCTATCCACCGCAGGCTACATGCAAGCTGAATCTACCTTTTCCAGATCCCAACCCGGATTCAGGCCTGCGCTTCGATTGATCCTATTTTTTCTGTTTTGCTGGTCCCTGTTTGTGCATTCTGTGGGCGCGAATTCTCGAAAGGCCATGATATGGAACCAGATTCCGCCTCACCTTGGCATTTCTTCAGACCGGGTTTGGGATTGGAGGGACCCTCAATTCTTCGCATTCTAAGAGTCAGGCCACCGGAACTCCAGGCACTGTAAGTCATCCTCTCAAGAAAGAATAACCCTATCCTTCCTCTCGAATCAACTGGACTGGAGATGTATGAAAAACCTCACGACTAATCCATAGACCAATCAGGATATTTAACACGATAGTTCCGGCAAAAAGCAATCCCAGGGAAAGGTAAGGCACCGCTGCATCGCTTTCGAAGAAATAGGAAAGCACCGGCCGACTTACAACTTCTGCCAGTAACCAGCCAACCACACAGCCAAGAAAACTGAGTATTCCGTATTCGTATGTGAGAATCTTTCGTATGTCTGTTGCGCTGGCCCCCAGAACTTTAAGTAGCATACTTTCTCGAAGTCTTTGAAATCGACCTGCTGCCACCGCTCCTACCAGAATTACAATACCATTGGCCAGAGTCATATAGGAAAGAAATTGAATCACTACACTGATTCTGCGCATGATGTAGCTAGCATTTCGCACAGCTTCTGAAATATCGATTATTGTTAAATTCGGGAACTCCTGCACCATGGATTTCTGAAAATCTACAATGTCAGACTCCAGGCGAAAGCTGGCAATGGTCATGCCCGGAGCATTTTCAAGAAGTCCTGGAGAGAAAACAAAATAGGAATTTGGCTTTATGGCCTGCCATTCCACTTCCCGCAAACTGGTCACTTCTGCATCCAGAGGAAGTCCCTGAATATCCATGGTGATTTGATCCCCCACTTCTATGTCCAGCTGCTCGGCCAGGTCTTCGTCAATGGATACCTGCTGATTGGAAGGTATGCCGTTCCAGAAATCCCCATCGGTCACTTCTTCAGAAGAAATAGTATGATCACGATAGGTAACCCGATACTCCCGGGTCAGCAATCGATCTTCCCAGCTACGATTCACCGAGTCCGGATCCACCGCTGACTTGTCCAGGGCCTGGCCATTGATGGCCTGCAGTCTGGCAGGAATCATAGGAGCCATAGATATATCCTTCGCACCCCTGTTTTCAATAAATCCCTGGAATTCTGAGAGCTGATCCTTTTGCAGATCGATCACAAATACATTCGGTAGATCTTCTCTGGTTTCTACATTGATCTCTTCCTGAATGGAGTTTTCCAGGATGTATACGGAGCTTAATAAGAGAATGCCCAGACCTATGCTGGTCAGGACGCTGGCGGTTTGATTCCCCGGACGATACAAACTGGCAATACCATAAGAAGCATGTACAGACTGAGCCGGAACAATCCGTGCCAGTCGCATTACTCCCATGGCAAAAAGAAACAGAAGTGCGATGCAACCGGCGATGGCCGCAGCAAACCCTATGGAAGCCCCCGCCGATTCGGTTTGCCAGTAAACAACGGAAATAACAGAGATCACGGAAAGCACCGCCACTCCCAGAATAATCAGCAACCGACTTCTACCTTGCTCCTCCTCGGCGCTTTTTCGGATGACCCGAAGAGGCGAAACATTTCGCATCCTGAATACCGGAATCAACACAAATATGGCACAGGCTACAGTACCTATGAGCACAGATTGAAACAATGTTAGCCAGGAGAACTGTAGCTGAATCTGAACTGGCAGTAGTTCACTACCCAGAAGTGACTTCAGCCATTCAAAGGCCAGAGGAGGAATCAAGCTTCCAGGAATGGCCCCAAGTAAAGAGCCCAGAATTCCGGGGATCATAGACAGGAAAAAGTAAATGGCAAACACCTGGGCTGGAGTGGCTCCCAGGCTTCGCAGTATGGCCCCATGCTGAATCCTATCCTTTAGGAAAACACTGATTCCAGAACCAATTCCCAGTCCGCCAAGTATGAGAGTTACAATGCCTACGATGCTCAGGAAATCTGCCACAATGCGCAGAACTCTTCTGAGGCTATCCGCCCCTTCCTTCGATGTGCTGATCTCTAAATTCTCTTCCCGAAGAGCTGCAGAGAAATATTTGGATTTCACATCCTCCGCGGACATGGCTTCCGGAAGAATAAACATCTCATGATAGCGAACGCGGCTTCCTCGTTGCAGGAGTTCCGTGGACTCAGCAAAACGTGAGCCAATGTACAGGGTTTTTGCATATCCAAAGCCGGACGCTACGGTTCCGGGCTCCGGGACAAAAACAGCCAGCATGCGAAAATCTCTGGAACCCAGGCGAATCGTATCCCCCGGCTTCACTTCCATGGATTTGGCCAGATCTGGATCCAGAATAGCCCCGGGCATTCCACCCTGTTCGGCCTGAAGCTCTGTCCAGGCTCCGGCCGGCTCGGTCTGCACTCTTCCGTAGAATGGAAATCCGGGCCCGATAGCTCGAACCCGGGCCAGTGCCGTGGACTTTACCTCATCACCGGCGGAATTGCGATGCTGGGCCATGGTATTGAATTCCAGCAATGAAGCAGAACGAGCCCCGGTATCCAGCAATTCCTTCTTAATCTCATTAGCTCTGGGTCCGTCCTGCTTTCGCGTAGACTCCAGAATCAGATCCGCGCCTACCAGCCGGCGAGTCTGGGATTGGATACTCTGTTCCACTCCGTCAACCGTGGTTTGAATCAAGGCAATGGCCGCGGTGCCCAGGGCAATACTTAGAAAACAAAAAGCGAGCTTTCCCCTGGAGTTTCGGGTTTCTTTCCAGGCAAGCTCCAGTCCGTAACCGAGCTTCATCGGGCCACCCTTCCTTTACTGGAGGAGGCAGATCGTTTCTTTTCGGCGGATCTCTTACTGGAATTTGTCCTGGCGGAAGATTTCTTGCTGGCCTTCTTCTTATTCGTGGCAACGGCCCGCCCCTGACCGGACGAATTCTTCTTACGAACGGTACCTCTACCGTTCCCAGAACTTGTCTTTCTGTGTGTTACTATATCTGCTACCCGGCCATCCAGTAATCGAATTTCTCGATCCGCAAGACTAGCCAGTTCAGGGTTATGAGTTACCAATACCAGAGTGCAATGTTTTTTAGTTTCCATCAAAAGATCAATCACCCTCTCTCCGCTTGCAGTATCCAGGTTACCGGTGGGCTCATCCGCAAATAGAATAGAAGGTGCTATTACCGAAGCCCTGGCGATGGCCACTCTTTGCATCTCACCACCGGAGAGCTGTGTGGGATAATGATTCAGACGATCTGTCAGCTGGACTCGATCTAGCATTTCTCTGGCACGTGCATCTGCATCCGGCTTGTCCTGCAGTCGTAAAGGTAGGCTTACATTCTCCAGAGCTGTAAGAGTAGGCACAAGTTGAAAGTTCTGAAATACAAAGCCAATGCGACTGCCTCTAAATCTCGATAGACTGGTTTCATCCATCTCATTCAGACTCTGTCCTGCAAGATGGACACTGCCCCGGGTTGGTCGGTCCAGACCTGCCAGTAAGCCCAGAAGCGTTGACTTACCGCTTCCGGATGGGCCCGTTATGGATACAAACTCTCCGCTATCGACTGTGAAGCTTACATCATCCAGTACTGTTAAGGCTCTTTCCCCTCGAATGTAATCTCTACCAAGGCTTTTTGTTTCGATCATGTTCAGATGAATAAAGGCATTCATTCTCTACCGGTCAAGTAGGGAAAAATTGAAACCGTTTCTCAGTTTCATATATAATCACTGCGTAAATGGTGTTTAAACCGAAACTCACTTGCTAGCAATGTTGCGCGAAGTAAGAAAGACAAGAATCCCCTGGAATTCCTGGCTGTGCACTCATGAAAGAGGAACTTCGCACATAGATATACCGGACTCCAATCCGGCAGCGAAAGGGTGCATGCCAGACCTGGAGATTCTTACCTGATTCCCAAGAGGACCCAACATGCAGGAACAGACCAACATTGCCGGCCCGGCGCCGGATTACGATAACCAGATCGTTCGCTGGTGGGTGCTTAGCACCATTTTTTATGGTGTGGCAGCCATGCTCATGGGCGTAATAGCAGCATTTCAGATGGTTTATCCATCCTGGAATCTGACGCACATTCTGCCCCATCTGAGCTTCGGACGAATCCGCCCCGTTCATACAAACGGGATTATCTTCGGATTTACACTGAGTATTATCTTCGCGACGATGTACTATTCCATCCCGCGTTTGCTAAAAACCTCCGTCTGGTCACGAGCCCTGTCTCGCGTCCATTTCTGGATGTACCAGGTTACACTACTGGGAGCTGTGGTTACTTTGCTTATGGGTTTCACTCAGAGCAAAGAATACGCAGAACTGGAATGGCCCCTGGACCTGATTATCGCCGTCTGGTGGGTGATCATGTCTTTGAACTTCTTCATGACCATCAAGAATCGTCAGGAGAAGCACATCTATGTGGCTATCTGGTTCTACATTGCTACCTGGGTAACCATCCCAATCCTGTTCATTGTAAACAACCTGGCCATTCCTTCTGGACTGTTTAAATCCTATTCTATCTTCAGTGGAACGACGGATGCAAACATTCAGTGGTGGTATGGACACAATGCTGTGGCTTTCGTACTTACAACACCCATTCTGGGAATGATGTATTACTATCTGCCCAAGCATGCCAGGGTTCCTATTTTCAGTCACAGGATTTCCATTATTCACTTCTGGTCTTTGATTTTCATCTACATCTGGGCCGGACCTCACCACCTTCTGTATTCACCTATACCGGACTGGGCTCAAACCCTGGGCATGGTGTTTTCCGTGGCCTTGATCGCACCGTCCTGGGGCGGTATGCTAAACGGATTTCTCACTCTGACTCAGTCGAAAGAGAAAATCCGAACGGATGCGGTAATCAAATTCATGTTGGTGGCACTCACCTTTTACGGTATGTCTACCTTTGAAGGACCTATGATGTCCGTGCGTGCTGTGAACACTATTTCGCACAACACAGACTGGACCATCGGACACGTTCATGGTGGTGCTCTGGGATGGGTTGCCGGTATGGCCTTTGTAGCAATCTACTACCTGGTGCCTCGACTGTGGAACACCAATCTGCATAGCGAAAAACTGGCAGAAGTACACTTCTGGATGGCTTTCGGAGGAATTATCCTCTACGTAGTTTCCATGTGGGTATCCGGTGTTACCGAAGGCCTGATGTGGAGAGCGGTGGATGCTACAGGCGCACTGCAGTACGATAAATGGATTGAGATTGTTGAGATTCTGCAACCCTATCGCTTAATTCGCGCCCTGGGTGGAACGTTGTTCCTGGCAGGATTCCTGCTTCTGATCTATAACGTCTGGATGACAATACGAAACGCCGGTTCTGGCTTTGTAGCTGTGGATCTGCGAGAAAAGGCTTAAGCTGAGCCAGGAGAACGAATATGTCAGAAGAAAATAGCAGAATACCAAAGGAATTAACCTGGTACGAAAAGCTCAGCTCCAAAGTTGAATCCCATGGATTGAAGCTGACTATCTGGACCACCATCGCCATCTTGATTGGTGGCCTGGTGGAAATTCCTCCCTTCTTCATGATGGGAGACGTTAAGAAGATCGAATCCGTGGCTCCATTCAGCGCTCCGGAACTGGCAGGTCGTGATGTGTATCAGGCAGAAGGTTGCTTCTATTGCCACACTCAATTGATTCGCCCGTTTCGCTGGGAAACTCAGCGATGGGATCCAAACCTGGCATACGGAGAGGCTCCCTATTCTAAAGCCGGTGAATTCGTTTATGATCATCCATTTCTATGGGGATCCAAGCGAACCGGTCCGGACCTTTCCCATGAATCCAGTATTCGCCCAAGTGCAGCCTGGCATGCAGAGCACCTGATCAATCCCAGGGATGCAGTGGACAATTCCCCAATGCCGGCCTATCCCCATCTCTTTCTGGAGCCTGTGGATGCTGAGCAGACAATTGCCAACATGCGGGCGCTCCAAACCATCGGGGTACCCTACAATGCGGGTCACTTTCAGGCTGCCAAGAACATGCTGATCAAAGAATGCTCGGTGCAGGATCAGAAAAACATGAAGCGAGCCATGGTAGTGAAAGGCTACAGCGAAAGCGAAATTGAAGCCAATGTCTGCAAGCTCGGCGAAGTTGTACCTATGACCAAGGGAGATGCCCTGGTTAGCTATCTGCTGAAGCTGGGTCGAGACACTACGTCTGTGGCCATGGAAAAAGCTGAAGAAGCCAATGAGTCGGATGTGGCTGACGCTTCCGATAACCCGGAGGCCAACGATGGAAAATGAAATCTGGATGGGGATCTATAAAGGCATGCGCCTTCCCCTGCTGGGTATGATACTTCTCTTCATTGCCTGGTACGTTTACCGACCGGGCAAAAAGAAGGAACTGGAAGCGGCCAAGTATGATATGCTGGACGATGAAATCGATACCGGCCTGTCACAGGAATACCGCAACCGGGATAAGGAGGCTGTATAATGGCAGATTTTCAAGAAGTAAGAGATGATGAAGAGATATACGAAGGACGGGGCTGGCTACCTACCTGGTGGACCCTGATGCTAATCGCAGGAATCGTCTTTGGCGTAGTCTATGTACTCTGGACCCATGGCCTGGAAGGCTGGGATCAAGAAAAGGGCTATGAGCAGGAAGTGGCCGATTACCAGAAGCAGTTTCCTGAAGCCATGAATTTGAACAAGGTTACTCTCACCGAAGAAGGCATCAACCCTCTGCGCGGCGATGCAGAGGCTGTGAAAGAAGGCGAAAGCCACTTCCAGTCCAAGTGCGCCGCCTGTCATGGAAATGATGGTACAGGTAGAGTGGGACCAGATCTAACAGATGCTACCTGGTTGCATGGTAATTCGGATGCAGTGGTCTTTGGTCTGGTAATGAATGGAATTCAGGGCGAACAAAAGAAACTGGATACCGGCGGAAACATGCCGGCGCACAATCGTAGCCTGGGAAGTACAAAGGTGCTTCAGGTGATGGCCTGGCTGTCCAGGATGAATCCGAGTCTCAAAACAAAATAGTTTCCAGAGACATAGTTTCCTTATCAAAGAAAGATACCTTTATTAATAGCGGAGGGTTACCCTCCGCTTCCTTTCGGAAGAGCAAAAATACAATCCCGCCTGGGAGGAAAACATGGTCATTGCAAGGCCTATTGAAGGCAAGCATCGAACGATTAAGAATCGCATCAACATTGCACTTTTTGCATTGTTTCTGGTACTCCCCTTTATTCGAATAAACGGACACCCTTTCCTTCTTCTGGATATCCCCCAGAGAACGTTTCATGTTTTTGGCCTTACTATCTGGCCCCAGGAGCTTTATTTCTTACATGTAATACTGCTGACCATGGGTTTTATGCTACTGTTTTTCACCGCTTTGTTCGGTAGAATCTGGTGCGGCTATGCATGTCCTCAGACCATATTCACTGAAGCCTATAACTGGGTAGGAAAGCTGGCTGGCGGTAGTTCTTATGGAAAGCCTACCATGAAGAAATCGCACTGGGCACGGGTCATACCTGCCTGGGTCCTGTTGTCTTTTCTTTTCTCTTTTGTATTCGCAGCCTACTTTGTAAAATACGAAGATATGCTGCTTAACCTGATCACAGGGAAGATATTTGCCTTCGATGATACCTACAGGCCTGCTGCCTGGTTTATTTTCCTGATGGCATCCACCGGCACTGCCTTCTTCAATATGGTATACTTTAGAGAAAACCTCTGCAAATATGCCTGCCCCTACGGCCGATTCCAGGCCGCGCTGATAGACCGACACAGTCCTATTGTAATGTATGATCAGGATCGTGGCGAGCAACGAAGACAGAAAGGCCAGAAGGTAGGCGATCATGCAGGCGATTGCATCGATTGTCATCTTTGCGTTCAGGTATGTCCCACCGGAATTGATATTCGAGACGGACTACAGATTGGCTGCCTTTCCTGTGGACTATGCGTGGATGCCTGTAACAGTGTACTCCAGAAATTCGATAAGCCTACTCTAATCGACTACAGCACCATTGCAGAGTCAGAGACCCATAAAGTGGACCATAAAAGCAGGCCCTATGTCCGCCCCAGAACTGCAATATATGGAGCTGTGGTGGGTGCATTGATAGTGGTGTTCACTACCTTGCTCATTCTTCGCACTCCCATCTATGCAAGTATTCAAAGGGATGCAGAACTGCGAAACATAAAAGCAGCTCAGGGCTACCAGAACGGCTACGAATTACACGTGGGCAATATGTCCTATAGCGGGTTAAAACTGAATGTTAGCGTACAGGGCGATGGACCGTTCGAGATTATTTCTCAGCCTGGAACCATTGCACTCAATCCTTCGGAGCACAAAGAACTACGGTTGATCGTAGCTTACAAAGCGGAGAAAGCTCCTTTAAGGCCCAGAGAGCTAACTTTCATTGTTACCAGTGCTGAGGATCCTTCCATGAAGCAATTAGTGGAAAGTAAATTCACATTCCCCATCGAATAGAGGAAGGAGCAAGAATTAATGTCAGAATCCATGAAAACAGCCTTCTGGCTAATTGGCATCTTCTTCACGTTGATGCTGATTGCCCTGGGCTACACTTTGAAGCTGGCTCTGGATAATGCAGAGCCAATATTGGATGAAACTTATTATGAGAAGGGTCTGGATTACCAGGCCCACATAGATGCCCGGGAAAAAGCGGAAGATCTGGGATATAGAATCCAGGGAGACGTCTTTGAAGCGGATCTACTTTCTAGAGGTAATCAGAGCATCTCCTGGACGCTGATTGTTCCAGAGGGCCAGAATCTAAATCCTGAAGATGTAAGCTTTACCCTGGTTCTGGATCAGCCTGCCACCAGTAGATACCGCCAGATTGTGAAGATGGATGCAAAAGACATTCAGATTCAGCAAAACAACCTGGTATTCCAGAAAGAGATAACCATTCCCAGACCTGGATACTGGGATGTAATCGTAGACGGAAAAGCTGGAGAACTGCGTTTTTATCGCAGTCAGAGAGTTGGAGTAGAATAGATGGCCGGTCTGTTAATCACCTTACCGATTGCAGCTGTAATTGCCCTGGCATTCCTGGGATTCTTTCTCTGGAGCGTGCGAAATGAGGACTACGAAGACTCGGAAATGATCAAGTATCGCATGCTTTTGGATGAACAGGATCAGGCAGATCGAAGCATTCAGCCCAGAAAAGAAAAACCGAAGAATGAAATCCCTGCTGAATTTGGTGCGTCGCCAGACTCAGTGGCTGCCAACGCCGGTGCAAGGCCGAGCCATAACGGCCTTTAGGATCATCCATGAACGGCATCGAAAGCGCTGGCTTCTGGGCTGCGGTCTCTGTAGCTTTTATGCAGGGCTTCGTAGGCTCTTTACATTGCGTGGGAATGTGTGGACCTTTTGTACACCTGCTCAATGGCAGAAGAGATTTACCAGGAAGCGAAGACTCCGAATCCCAGGTCCGGACCGGCAAGAAGAATCCCCGGATCGCCATCAATTTAGTATATAACTTGATGCGATCACTTTCCTATATGTCTGTAGGATTCTTTCTGGGTCTGGCCGGAAAGACAATCAATCTATATGTAGTTAACTCCATTGCAGCGATCCTGGGCGCATTACTGCTACTCTACTTTGGTCTGAGTTTTCTTTTTCCATCTTCCATCCCTGGATTTCATGGAATTCGAATGCCAGGCTGGTTTAATCGTTCCATTGGCCAACTGCTTCGAGGCAGAACCAATCCAGTGGAAAATGCAGCCCTGATGGGTATGGTATCCGGTCTGCTGCCCTGCGGCCTGCTCTATCCTGCCTACGGACTTGCTCTGGGCACCGGGGAGCCCCTGGCCGGTGCTTTTACGATGTTTGTATTCAGCCTGGGTACCTATCCTGCATTGATGGTTATCGGTTTGGCCAGCTCCAAGCTCTGGGATTTCTTGCGTGCCAGATGGCCTGGTCGAATCCTGGGAATTGCAATGATTCTTTATGCAATCTTCATTGTTTATAAGCGTTGGAGCCATGCCGGAGCCCTTTAAAGAAATCAGCCAATCTTCGACCGCGGTCAGCCGGGACTCACTCTGTTTTCATTGCGGACTTCCCCTGGACGAAAGACCCATCCTTCGAAGCGACCATGCATTTTGTTGTCAGGGTTGTGCCGGTGCGTACGAGTTAATCGCTGGTTCCGGGATGCTGGACTACTATGAATTCAGAACTGAGTATGCGCCCAGACCAGAAGACCAGACCAGCGATGAAATCTGGGAGCTAATAGAAAAACAATCCAGTCAGTATTCACAGCCCATCCAGACTACAGAGTCCGACCAGGTATCCAGCAACGATTCAAAGTCCATTCCAGACGAAAGGGGCCCTTCAGACCAGATCCCAACCGTAGAAAACTCTTCAGGTGCGGAGAATTCAAAACAGAATCTGGTCAATGGAAGAAGCAACAGTTTCGATACCAGCGTAGCCCAGGCCAGCGATCCTTCCAGACCTGCGATGCAACCTACATCCCAGAAATCGAACGCAGCGCAATCTGATTTTCTAATCGAAGGAATCCATTGTAGCTCCTGTGTCTGGCTCAATGAAACCATGCTGCGTTCGGTGCCCGGGGTCCTGGAAGCCTCCGGGAACCTGGCCACCAATCGCCTCCGCCTGGCCTGGAATCCTCAGGTAATCAAACTAAAAGAGCTGGCCCATAGAATTGAAAAACTGGGCTATCGCCTGCTACCCCTTCGTCACAGCGATTCCTCCGAAGCGCAGAAGAATTATGCCAGAAACCTGCTTAAACGAATGGTCGTGGCCGGATTTTTTGCAGGAAACATTATGCTGGTCAGCGTTTCCCTCTATGCCGGATATTTCGGAGTCATGGACCGATTTACCAGGAACTTCTTTCACCTGGTCAGTTTCGCATTTGCCACACCGGTAATGCTCTATAGCGCCGCAGTGTTCTTTCGCACAGCCTGGGCCTCCCTGAAGCATGGAGTTCTATCCATGGATTTGTTAACATCCTCAGGTCTGGCCATTGCCTTTTTCTATAGTATCTACGCTGCATTCTTCGAAGCCGGAGAAGTGTACTTTGATTCCGTTTGCTTTGTCACCTTTGCAGTGCTTGCAGGTCGATATCTGGAGAGCCGCTTAAAGCTTCGAAGTCTATATCTAATCGATAACCTGCAGCAGGCCGAGTCTCCCTTTGCACGTAAAATTCATTCGGATGGCCAGCAAGAAATTGTACCTTCCGAAAGTCTGCTGGTAGGAGATATAATTCTTTTGAAGCCCGGAGAAAGTCTGCCCTGCGATTCAGTTCTTCTCGACGATTCTGCAGAAGTGGAGCAATCCCTGCTTACAGGAGAGTTTGAACCAATTACCAGAAAAAAAGGAGATCTATTACTTTCAGGCATTAAAGCCATCGGGGAGATGAAACTGGAGGTGCGCAGAAAAGGCGATGAAAGTGCGCTACGACAGATTCAGACTATGGCCTCTGAAAGTTTGAATGATTCACCCAGAAGTCAGAAGTTTGCAGAGATGGCAGGACGATATTTTGTAGGATTCGTTCTAATTGCTGGAATAGCAGCCTTTTATTATCACTTTCAGTTATCTGGTCTTTCCCAGGCGATCATAGTCACGGTCACTCTACTGATTGTGGCCTGCCCCTGCGCTCTGAACCTGGCCATACCCACAGCCTTTATTGCAGGTATCCAGCGCTCCTACAGTTCTGGAATATTATATAGAAATGGTCAGCATCTGGAAACCGTGGCCAGAGCCCGGCATATCATATTCGATAAGACCGGTACACTTACGGCCGGGCGGATGGAAATCTCCAGGGAATTCTTTGCCTCAAATCAGGATCTGAATCAGCTGCGAAGCCTGTGTCGTAACATGGAGTCCCGGTCCGGAATTCAGCATCCAGTGGTCCGGGCTTTCGAATCCACTTACGGCAATTTACCAGAAACCAGGTTCGATGGCAGAAACCTAAAATATCATCCTGGCCAGGGACTCTCTCTGACGGTAAGTGATTCCTGGAGGTATCTGCCCGATGACTTGGACGGTACAGTGTACTATCTGGGATCGTTTTTCTGGCTTCAGATGATGCAGAAAAAGAAACAATCTGCATTCGCTTCAGAAATCCCTTCGAATGCACAGGAGATATCACCAATCTTCCATTCCTATTTCCCTTCTACAGAGGAGGCCCAGGATTCGCAGCCCATTGCTCAGGATGGTTTTAACCTGGATCAAATTCGCGATGCTTCAGAAGCACAAAGAGAGACTGCCATAGTTCTATTTCGTAAAATGCCGGGTGGATCGATTGAGGCTCTTGCAGTATTCCTCTTACACGATTCGCTGCGTCCGCAGGCTCGGCAAACGGTAGCAGCACTGAACAAACAATACAAGCTGACCATTCTAAGTGGTGATTCGAAAGCACATGTAAGCGCCCTGGCTGAGCAGTTAGGTATCCAGGATTTCCATGCTCAACAGAGTCCACAGCAGAAACGAGATTTTGTAAGAAAGGCCGCCACTGAAACAGAAGTAATGATGGTTGGTGACGGAATCAACGATAGCGCAGCTCTGGCAAGTGCCGATGCAGGCATTAGCTTCGCAGGAGGAGCCGGTCTTGCTTTGAACAGCTCGGATATACTTCTGTTAAACAACAGACTTCAGGATCTCAGTCGAATGATTTTGATTGCTCGGTCTACAAGATCAAAGATCATTCAGAATCTGATTCTAGCATTCTCCTACAATATTCTGCTTCTGCCCATTGCATTCGCTGGATATATCAGTCCCTTTCTGGGTGCTCTATTTATGAGCTTATCTTCCATCACTGTGATCGTTAACTCAGTCTTCGCAGGTAGAATTCCTCTGCAAAAGACCAGAAGACAATGATTTCTCCAAACCATCCGCCAGCTATGCGAATTTGTTTTCCATTCTGGCACGGTCCAAAAACGCCATTTAGATTTCTGGTGCCCTCGAATCTGTAGAATGGCCCCGGATACTTATCATCCAGACTTATCATCCAGACTTATCATCCAGACGTTTCCTTGAAGCTTAACTTTAGCTCTCGACCCAATTCCAGAAAGTCCCTGGCACATATATCTGCCAGATGCCGAAAAGGAAATTCGCCGGTTGGGTCTATATATACAGTGGAAGTTCCAGCCGCCCGACCCGCCTCCAGATCGTACTTGAAGTCACCTACCATTGCAGTTTCCTCTGGACGACGATGAAATAAATTCAAGAGTATTTCGATTCCTTCTGGATGCGGTTTGGGTAGTGCTTTTTCCCTGTCCACGATGTGTTCGGCTGCGAAGAATTCCTGCAGGCCTGCCCGTCGCAAAGTTTCCAGTGCAACATCGTGACGATTTCGGGTCAGAATTCCAAGACTGCATCCTTTTTGCAGCAGATTGATCAAGAATTCATGAATGCCGGCCGCAGGTCTGGCCAGGGCGGCCAGGTCCCATTCAATGCTATCCAGCTTTTTTTTCAGTCGTTTCGCCTCGTCTGGCTGCGCTTTTTGAATGGAATCCAGGATGGGAGCGTCGGGTGAAAGTCCCAGGGATTGTCTAATTTGTTGGAAATCATGGACGGCTTCCGTAAGGGTTCCGTCCATATCGAATATCCATAGAGGCCTGTTCAGGGGCATTATACCAGCCTCAGGAGCAATTTAAAGACCGCCACGAAAATTTCTTTACCTATGTACTATCTTTGGTGGGTTTCAACCATGTCCTCCGAAGAAATGGAACGGGCTCTAAAAGAGAAAGAGCAGGAACTGGAGCGCCTGAAGACTTTGCTGGGAGCCTATGAAAAGGTCACTGACCTTTCGAGAAAGGAACTCGTAGATGCAGATCAGACCATCCATGCTCAGGAAGTGGCCCAGGAATTGTCCCGAGCAGAAATCATGGGACTGCAAAACCAGGTAAAAGAGCTGGAAACCGGGCATGCAGACCTGGTGGACCTAATTCGCCAGATTCTGGATGAGGACCCGCTCAGTGAAGATCGAATACTGAGAAAATTTGAAGCCCTCCGAGATAATTCGAATAGCGAGTTTTACGTAGATCTTTTTCGAGTTCTTCTGCATCATCGATTTGATCCCGGAGTGGCCCAGGATCACTGGAAAGAAATTCTTCAACATTCCCGAGAACTGGAGCGAAAGCTGGATCGTCCCATTGGCTTTCGCGTGGCCATGCTGGACTACTTCATTAACCTGAACAAAATTCTTAGAAATCCAATCATCATCGAGATCTCCGTTGTAGATGAAATGATGAAGAACTCCATGACCGATGAGCTGACCATGCTCTATAATCGCCGGTATTTTGACCGATGCTTGCGAAGGGAGATGAAACGGGCGGAAAGACATCAGGTGCCGGTATCACTTCTAGTGCTGGATCTGGACGATTTTAAACAAATCAATGACAATTACGGACACTCCGCCGGGGATATGGTCATGCGAAAGGTAGGACAGGTTCTGAAGTTAATGCTCCGACAGGAGGATTATCCATGCCGCTTTGGTGGTGAGGAATTTGCCGTGGTTTTGCCCCATACAGGCCCGGAACAGGCATTGCATGTGGCCGAACGATTTCGAGAGGCCATTGAAAGAGAAGACTTCGAAGGGATTCAAATCACCTGTAGCGGAGGATTGGCCAGCTATCCGGACCATGGTAGTAACGGATCTGAGATATTCGAACGGGCAGACAGGGCCCTTTATGAAGCAAAAAAATCTGGAAAGAACTGTATCATACTGGCCTCCTGATCTGGCCGCCAGAATCTATTCCTGCTGAATGAAATTCAAAAAGGGAAAGACCTACGAAGCAATTTTTCTGTCCGATGTTCATTATCTTACCTATAAGAAGATTAAGAACCATCATCACCAGGACTTGTTTCGAGTATTGAATAGCTTCCGGAAACGGGGAGTTCGCTTTCGCTCACTGTATCTCGTGGGGGATATACTGGAGAACTGGTACTTTGATTCAAGTGCTCGACTTCGCACCAGTGAGAAGAAATTCAATAAGCTATTTGATCGACTGGATGCAATCTGTATTCCCGGGGCTCTAAAGTATTTCATTGTAGGCAATCACGATACCACCAGCTTTACAATGAAGCTTTCTCCGGAAATCACATCATTTCTGGAGAAAAGGGAATACAGAATCCTGGAACGATTTGAGAGTTCAGAGATGGTAGTCATCCATGGCCACCAGGGACAGTACAATCGTTTCACCTGGGCTCTGGATATTTCTATTGTGCGAATACTTTACTGGATGGCCTCTCTTGTCCCTGGATTCTTCAAGAAGGCAGAGTCCTTTTACAATCGTCATTTAAACGGAAGAGATCCTACAAACTACAAAGAGCGGCTAAAATATTACGGAAGACTGAACCGAATCACCAACCAGGGAAATAGAGTACTGATTTCAGGTCATACCCATCAATTCCTGCATATGCCAGAAATAGGAGTGATCAACACCGGAGACTGGGTAC
Source organism: Leptospiraceae bacterium (assembly GCA_040217195.1). Taxonomy (GTDB): domain Bacteria; phylum Spirochaetota; class Leptospiria; order Leptospirales; family Leptonemataceae; genus UBA3465. The sequence continues at coordinate 362,587 of JAVJNR010000003.1, forward strand.
ACAGTCGCACGTTGCTGGTTCAAAATGGCCGGAACCTCATTGGTCTAAAAATGAAAACACGCAAAAAGTGGAAGAAGGAATTTGTTCATTCTCTGAGCCGACAATAGATCGGCTGGACGCCTGGCTCTGTGTCATAGACCGCCCTCTATTCGATAGCACTTCTTACATGCAAGATGCCTGGTTTCTGTCCGGGCCCATTTATTGACTTCTGGCTTTTCATAAGAAACCTGAAAAAGGACCTCAGAAGAATTCAAAAAAGAGACTGTGCAGCCCAGCTTCCTCCGATACCTCGTTTTCCGGAGTAACCTTCTGCTGAAATCCACGAAATCATTATCGATGGATACCAGCACAGATCGATATTACACTTTATCATTAGAAGAAAAATGGGCCCGGCTCCCGGCAAGCTTCGCCGGAGTACTAACATTCATGCTTCTTGCATTGTTGGCACTTCCTCTGTCGAACTGTACCGGTTCTTCGGATGCAAGCCCGACAAATATGGAAAACAAAAGCTTTGCTGTGGAAAAAAGTCCGGAGCAGTGGCAGTCCCAGCTGGGAGAGCAGCGCTACAGAGTGATGCGACTCCATGGAACAGAAAGGGCCTTCTCCGGCGAATACCATGATCATAAAGGTACAGGTGTCTATGTTTGCGCGGCCTGTGGACAGGAATTGTTCAGTTCATCCACAAAGTATGATTCCGGAACAGGCTGGCCCAGTTACTATGAGCCAATAAACGATGAGGCTGTAGGCGAAAGTCGAGATGAGTCCTACGGCATGGTTCGCACCGAAGTGCACTGCGCCCGATGCGGAGGACATCTGGGGCATGTATTTTCAGACGGACCGCAACCAACAGGCCTGCGATACTGCATTAACTCCATTTCACTGAATTTTAAACCATCGAACTGAGGCCGGGGCCGGGGCCAATCAGATGGCTGACTCAGCGGTCATCGACAATCTTAAAGTAGTTTCCCCCTGGCAGAGTCTCATATTTTGCAAAGTCCAGCTTTCGACCCCTGGGTCGGTATGGACCATACCCCGGTTTCTTCAGTTCAAGACCGGCAAACAACGAGTAGATACCCACTGCCAGACTTATAGCCACTTCTTCCCTTTGATCGATCACCATTCTGCGATCCCTCCAGACGTTTAGATGCCCTACCTCCAGAAATGCAACAATTGCATTTGTATAGGTCGGTAACGTGTAGGTGCTAACAAATGGATCCAGGATAGGGCCCAGCTTGTTGGATGGACGTTTCTCGGGCACCTGCTGCCGAACGCCAAACTGTATAAAACGCATCAGTTCATTTGAGGCCAGATGATTATCGCCTCCGTAACTTATACCGCTACCAGATACCGCCGCTTCCCGGCGCCAGAGCTCTGCCTTACTTCGCTCTCTGTCCCAGAATCTTCCTTCCGGTTTCCATTTGCTGTAGATCATGCTATATGGGCCTGGAGACTTCCTTTCTTTCAGGGCCGTCTTTTCCCAGCCTGGAGGATCCGCATATCTCCACTGAAATAGATTATGACGAAAGCCACGTGCCTTTTTGTACCAGGGCGCGGTTCCACTCTTATTACTCCAGTACCCGTTCATATAAACCCAGGCATCGGCTCTGGCCGCCTGCAGCTTACTCCATCCAGGTTCTGTACTGAGCCAGTGTTTTGCCCAGGGTGACTTGTAGAATGCACTGGCCGGTTTTTGTTTCAGAGACACCTCCCTTAGCATATTAAAGGTTTCCCAGCCCGGGGCCAGCACGGCTGCCATACCACCGGAATGTTTTGGAGGTGCCGGATTCAAATGAAGAGATAGTACCAGATACGGTTCTTTATCATTGATCTGTGAGATTCGTCCTTTCTGAATCCGTCCGGTCTTTCTGTCCGGATAATCGTATAATCGATAGGGTGCATTTACATCTGGATGACTGTCAGGCAATGAACGATCCTTCCATCCATCCTTTCTGCTTAAATGGGAATTAAACTTGATTCGAATGAATTTCTCCTGGGGAGAGAACTGAGCCAGTAGCTCTTCAAACTTCTTCCAGCCAGCGTCGGTCTGAGTCAGCTGCAAATAATGATGCACACGAAGAGCCAGCTGAAGCATTAACTCATGCTCGGTATATTTCGTATATCGCGTGCCGGTCAAATAAGAACTGAGGTATTTTCTGGAAATGGGATCCCATCGATCATCCCTGCGATGCACGATGGCTCCTCCATGACCCGCATCTACCACAACCGAATATTCAGGGATGGGTACATTTACTGGAGCCGGAGATTCAGCAATGACAGAAGCAGAAGCAATAACGAGAATCCCAGGAATTAGCCAGCCCAGGAGCCATCCCGGCAGAGATGATACACTGTTGAGCGTTTTGCAATTGCTGAAAACAGCGATGTTGTATTGTCCCGGGCTACACCCCTGGACATTTTTAAAGCCTTCTATTTTTGAACGGGACAGGTTTGTGGAATCCTGGAACTGAAATCTGGGAAAATACTTCATACAATGGATTCATAATGAATGAAAGATACGCCCCGGAGTCAAGTATGAAGCTTATCGTCCAGAAAACCATGGAACCAGGCTTTTCCGCAGTACAGGAATTTCCAGGGGCAACGCAGGTCAGGGATTATTTCGTATGGCAGTAAGCGGCTGGAATTAATTACCAGATTTTTCAAAGCCAGCCATTGCTCTTTCGCGCCGGATTAAACTGAGCAGCAGGTATCAGCAGCGCGCGAAATAGAAATTAAAATCTGATTGATTTGCAGCCGGACTGGTACGCTTACATCGGATATTGCAACTTAGTTCAAACCAATCCCAATCTTCTGCCAATGTCTGATTGATACATATTGTTCGGGTCATACTTTCGTTTAACTTTTTTCCATGCATCCAGTTGAGAATACATGGAAGCGAACGATTGAGCATCCAGAGTAGCGTCCTTTCCGGCATAGATCCTGCCACCAGCATCCAGGACAAGAGCATCCAGTTTTTTCAGAAAAGGGAATAGTTTCCGAGAAATAGGAAAGTCAATTGCAAATGTATACCCGGGCATGGGAAAGGAAAGATAGTTTGTTCCTTTGCCAAACTTCTTAAGTACATTCAGAAACGGTTTACATCCGCCAGTTCCAATTTCCTCCATGATTCTTCGAATGGACTTACGAGCACCCTCCTCCGGAACTACAAACTGATACTGAGTGAAGCCGCGTTTTCCGTAACCCCGATTCCAGTTATTAATAGCATCCAGAGGATAGAAAAACGAGTCGTAGTGGCTATAGGTGGCAGCATGGGATTGCACATAATCGATCACGCCATTCAGGATTCGCATGGTCAGAGCGTTCAGCGCAAATCCTGGCATAAAGAACGGAACATTCAAACTGGATTTATCTGTGATCCTCAATGGATCCTTCTTTAATCCTGGAGGCAAGTCTTCCAGCCTGGCATGATTACCAGCTGTAAGAACCCCCTTGCCCAGGGATTTACCTCTGGCCAGAGGATTCACCCATGCGACTGAATAGGGAAATTCTCGATCTTTTTCATCGATGAGATCCAGCATTTCGTTTAGATTCTTCGCACGAAATGATTGTTGCTTAAAATATGTAGTTTCGATCTTTCGCAGCTTGATTTTGGCTCGAAGTATTAATCCAAGCAACCCCAGCCCGCCAAAGTTAGCATGAAATAAATCCGAGTGACTCTTGCGGCTGGCTGTAACTATTTTACCGCTGGCCAGAAGTATATCGAAGCTTTCCACGCAGTTTTTGAAGCTTCCATCTTCATGATGAGCCTTTCCATGTACATCATTGGCTATAGCGCCTCCCACGGTTACGAACTTTGTACCTGGAGTGATCATGGGAAAGAATCCTCTGGGCCCCAGGGTTTGGATAATCTCAAAAAGGGAAAGCCCTGCTTCGCACTCTAATTGGCCAGATTTTTCATCAAAAGATAGAAATCTCTTTCGATGAGTAAATGGTACTACGTAGCCCCTGGAATTCATGGCCTGATCGGCGTAGCTTCTACCCAGTCCTCGAGGGACCACATCCAGGTAATCCGAAAGCTCCGATTCCAGGTTCTTGCCGGTAAGAACTGAATTCTCCGCAGATGGATACAGTCCCCAGCCTGTTACTGTTTCTCTTTGTTCTATCATTTCAGGTAAGGTCAGAAAATATTGCAGAATATTGGACGCAAAACCTTTTCGCACTATGAATTCAAATCGAACATCGGCCATTGAAGCAGTGGTATTCGATATGGATGGCCTGCTCATAGATTCAGAACCTATCTGGCAAAACTCGGAGATGCAAATATTTGGCAGATACGGTCTGGAATTGAGCCGCTCAGATTGTATGCAGACTATGGGCCTGCGCATCGATGAAGTAGTTGAATACTGGAAGAAGAATCGAAATTTCCATCCTCCGGTTTCGGATTCTCAAGTCGTTCAGGAAGTACTCCAGGAAGTGAAACATCAAATCCAGAGGGGCGGCCAGGCAATGCCCGGAGCTGTAGAACTGGTGGATCGATTGAGTGGTATGCCTCTGGCTGTGGCATCGTCTTCCTATCCAGAGATCATTGAAGCGGCATTGAAACGTCTGGAAATCCACTCTCTTTTTCAGGTAATACATTCAGCTCAGCAGGAGAAACTGGGGAAACCGGCGCCTGACGTCTATCTTACAGCCTGCCAACAATTGAAATTGTCTCCGGATCAGTGCCTGGCTATTGAAGATAGCCCGGGAGGAGTGAAATCAGCTCTGGCTGCCGGAATGTGGGTAATGGCGGTGCCCGAAGAGTCGCACCTGAATCATCCAGAAATTCAAAAGGCTCACCTTGTTCTAAACAGCCTGGAAGAAGCCTCTTTTGGGCCAGATGATCTCAGGAATGGAATCAAGATACCGAACTGAGAATCAAAAAAACCTTTTCCGCAGATGGCTTCAGACCTTTCTTATCACTCAATGCACGTTGGCCCCGTACATCAGAAACCAGAAAATCCGGGAATCGAACCTGGCCCTGAAAATACAGTTCATATATTCTATCGCGCTTTGCCACAGACTACATTTGAAGAAGCGGCCACCACATCCTTCCAGATGGTATTGCAGGCACAAAACGATTATCCGGGTCACACCAGGGTATTCTATCTGGAAATAGAAGGGCATAGCGGCCCTCAATTTGGCTTTGATGCAGATTTTTTTGAATTCCAGCAGGAATTCTTGCAGGGTTTCCTGGGACCATTTCTCAGCGCCCTGGATTTACCGTTGCTCTCTGTATTTAATCCAAAACCTCAGAGAAACGATTTACCGGATAAAATAGAAGTGGATGGACCGACCGCCGGTGGATTTCCTTTTCCTCTGAATAGCTCTTCGCAGAAGCCTTCCTCTCCTTCGAACTAGAGTTTACCAGAAAAAACCCAGCGCTATCGTTTTCCAAAAAGCCCGGAAAGCCAGCGTCGAAATCGTCGCTTCTTAACCTGCATTTTTTCAAATGCTTTCCGACCTGCTTCCAATCCCATATCCACAACTTGATTCAATACCTGTTCATTGGTGGTAACTATCTTCATGGGTAAACTCATGGGCGGATCCACAATATGCACTTTAACCCCTGGCGGAGGATGATTGATTATTTCTTTGGCCCTGTTGTACTGCAAATGATACTCATGCCTGACAAATCGGGCCATGGAGCGGTTGTAGGGAAATGAAAGAAAACTAAGAAATCGGCCGGTGCGCCCTGTAATATAGCTGCGAGGATAATTCAGTACGACGGTAATGTCGGTATAGCCTGCTTTAATAACAGCTTCCACAGGTATGGGATCCGTCACAGCTCCATCAGTATAGAGCTCATTTCCCAGACTGCTTCTGCCTTTTGTTGCAATCGGCAATGCAGTGGCCGCCTTTAATAATGGCAGAGCATTTTCCGAGGTGGCCCGGACGTATTCCGGTTTTCCAGTGGAAAGATTACTTACTACAACGTAAAGGGGCGTGCTTTTTGGGCTATCCAGTCTTTCCATTTTCAATCGGTATCGATTCCCAAATAAGTGATCGATCAGATAGGTCTGATCCATCAAGGTCTTCTTTTGCCCAAAGATTCGTCTGCGGGCTATGAATCGTCCATCGCTCAATTCCCATCGCCATACATTCAAATTCTTTAAAGTAGCTTCCAGGTCATTGGGCGATTCGGTCACATAGTATGCAGCGGAGCAACTTCCGGCAGATACACCTACCACTAGATCAAATCTACGAGAGGGGTAGAATTGATTCATGGCGGCCAGGACACCACCGGCAAAGGCACCTTTCATTCCTCCACCTTCCACAATTAAAACTCGCCTCTTCTTCCCTCTGGCCGGTGGTAGGGTACGAGAGATCTGGCCAAATTGTTGTTGCGACTTTTGCTTTCTACGGGGCATGGTCTTGCCCAGCAATATGAAACGAATCGCTGCAAACAACGCTTTTTCCCGTCTGTCCGTTACAGTCTTTTCCGCCCTGATTGGACTGGCGGCCTGCTCCTCCCCGGATGAACCAGAGGAGCCACATGCTGTGGAAATTGTATCTAGCATCCTGAAAACTCGCGATGCACTGCAAAAAGAGCATTGCAGCGATGGTTGTATCTTTCTGACATTCTGGGACTTCGATGGAACGATTTTGAAAGGAGACTGCTCGGAAGGACTCAGACAGGACGGAAAAATCGTATATCGCGGTTTGGTAGAATTGACCATCGAGCAGGGATTTTCTTCGGTATTCCGACGGGATGAAGCCCGGAAGTTCGAAGAGGAGTATCGTCGCCGGGATCGGGAACTGGGTCATAGAAATGCCTATACCTTTCTCACTACTCAGTATGGAGGAGCCGACCCGGAAGAAATCACTGCCTTCGCAAAGAAACGATTCGAACTTTATCAAAACTACTATTTTCGCAGCTCGATCCAGATCTGGAAGGCCCTGGAAGAAGCACAGATCCAGAATCACATTATTTCTGCCAGCCCACATTTCTTTGTTCAGGGCGCCGCCGAATCCCTGGGTATTTCCGGAGAACGCATCAATGGAGTCCGTCTGCAGCAACGAAAGGGTCAGCTTCTGCCCACACTGGACCCTCCTCTAACCTATGCCGATGGCAAAACCGAAACTCTGCAATCCATAGTGAAGCGCCTTCAGGAAGAAAACCCATCCAAACAGGTATTCGTCCTGGCTGCCTTTGGAAACAGCTATCATACAGATGGCCATTTCCTGGAATTTGTGCATTCGGCGGAACTTCCGGCGGGGAAAACACTGTCGGTCATGATAAATGGAGGCGAATCTCCGGAAGAATATAACGATCGTTTCCTGGAAGTGACCCAAAACAGGACGTTAGGCGATGAATGAACCTGACGTTGCTGCGCGAAGGCGATTTTAAAAAAAATGACTTGCATTGCCCTGAGACTCTGCCTTACTCTATGAAAGCGACAGGGGGTAGACAAATGAGAACAGGAGAAGAAGAACCAGAAAGACAACACCTGGAGCCAGATACTGATTTATACGCTGAAGTAATTTCAAATAGTATTCTGGGCTGGTCCCTATTTGTGGACACAGCAATAGAAAGTAATATATACCAGGTAGCCCGGGAGAGCTATCCGCCCCAGAAGGCGGCCCGTATTGCTCTTTTTCGATTGTATCTAGAAAGCTTCACTCCAGCCGAAAGACAGGAATTACTGGAAAAGCCAGACTATTTCCTGCAGTACGCCTTTGGAGTAGTTCGAGAGCTTTACCCTCCCCATCCTAAAAATCGAAGAACCATTGTTCACAATCGACTGGTCTTCATGTCATCGATCAGGCAATTCCTGGACAGTGAACGGCAAATCTCCGCCCACCGATGCAGGGAAGCTTCGCAGATTCTTCGCGCTGCAAGCCAATTGTCTCGATCTGTGGAAGAAATAGTCCGAGCCAGGGACCTCTATAAAGAGTTTCAATTTCGCATTGCTGCTCAAAGAGATCAAGAATGGCTGTATTCGTTTGAGGCATTGCCATTGGAGCTCACAGGCTATAGAGAATCGTCGGAAGCTTCGCCGGCCTGAGATTGTCGGTGCTTCAGGAAGTGCAATCCTTCCGAAAGTAGAAATGGCAATGGAAGGTCTTGCTGCATTGGCCCTTCTGCATCTGCTTTTTTCCCTCCACATGAATTCGTAAACTGCAGAGTGTCGGTCATTACGGTTTTTCGTTCTGCATTATGGCATTTTTTCAATTAGAAATCTGATCTTTTTACCGGTTCATTCGTCCCATTGAGTGGAAGTTTCGCCCTCATGGATCAGTTACTCAGTGTCATTCCCACAGGATTCGTTCGCGTAAACCTGGCAGGTGAGATTACTTTTGCCAACGAAATGGCATGCCAGATCCTGGATTTGACCCAGGATGAGCTTACACAGACCTACTTTCAAAGTACCGATTTCGGGCAGGTTGGTCTGGATGGAAAACCCATGGATCCATCGGAGCTGCCACTGGCCATAGCCATGACCGAGAAAAGAGCGGTGAAAGATATGGTCCACGGAATCACCGATCCCAATACAAAGGAACTCCGATGGCTGTCTGTAAATGCGGCCCCGGAACTGGACAGGGAAGGAAATCTGGAAAGCGCCGTGGCCAGCTTTTCGGACATTACCGATAGAATTAAGAAAGACCAGATCTACCGAAAGATCATTGAAAATAGCACGGATATGATCTGCTTTCACAGGCCCGATGGCACCTATGAATATGTTAATCCTGCTGCCCATCGAATGCTGGGGTATGAAGTGCATGAGCTCATTGGCCGGGATCCGTATGAACTATTTCATCCGCAGGATGTAAAGCGAATTCGAGAGCTAAGTCATATTCCAGCCCAGCAGGGGCAAAGCGAACTGGGCATCCGGTATCGTATTCGACACAAGAATGGCTCCTACGTATGGTTGCAGACCACCACCCATCCAATCACAGATCCGGCCGGCAATGTTACCGGTCTACAGACAATCTCCCGGGACGTGGGTAAAGATGTACAGAGAGAGCAGGAAATCCTGAGAGCCAGACTCCTTGCAGAGAAGGCCAATCAGGCCAAGAGCGAATTCATCGCCAATATGAGTCATGATATTCGAACTCCCATCCATGGAATCCTGGGCCTTACGGAAGTATTACTGGAGGATCCCGGCAATGAATCCCAGCGCGAAATGCTGGAAATGGTGGATCGGTCCGGACAAAATCTGCTAAACATCATAAATGATCTTCTGGATGTGTCCAAACTGGAGTCAGGTCATGTTCAGCTACGATATGGATGGTTTGGCCTGGAAAGCTTGATCCACTCTTTGCAGACTCTGTATTCCTCGGAGGCCCAGAGTAAGAACCTGGAGCTTAGTATCGAGCTATCCGGACATCATGATGGCTTTTTTCTAGGGGATGAAAACAGAATCATTCAGGTACTGGGAAATCTAGTATCAAACGCTTTGCATTACACCCAGGAGGGAAGCGTTAACGTTACCATACATAGTACGCCCGTGGCTAAGGACCGATGTTTTCTAACCATGATTGTAGAAGACACTGGCCCGGGTATCCCCAGGACCGAGCAGGAACGGATTTTTGATCGATTTGTACATCTGGACGTGGGCCCTACCCGAAGCAAAGGTGCGGGGCTGGGTTTATCTATCGCTCAGCTACTACTTAAAGAAATGAACGGTAGAATCTCTCTGGATAGCGATCTGCAGCAGGGCTCCCGGTTCACTGTTGAAATAGAGCTGGAGCATCGCCATTCTGTAATGGAATCAGAAAGCGCTCAGGACGCAGATCCCTGGAAGGAAATCTCAGCCAGACCATTAAACCTGCTGCTGGCCGAAGATGCTCCCGAAAATCGCATTCTATTAAATCGATTCCTGGAACATACCTGCTGGACTCTGGATTTCGCAAAGGATGGGCTGGAAGCCCTGGAGAAAGCGAAACAGAACGATTACGACCTTATCCTGCTGGACATTGCCATGCCTGAAATGAATGGCCTGGCAGTAGCAACGGAGCTCCAGCGCCGATGCAGTCTATCCGGTAGAAAGTTACCTCCTCTAATAGCATTAACAGCCTACGGTTCAGAAGAGGACTTCGAACGCTCAAGAGAAGCCGGCTTTTCGCTTCATCTAACCAAGCCCTTTAGTAAGTCAAAACTCATCCGAGCCATTGCCTCCATGCTTGAGGGAAATGGCTCCAGAGATCGTGCCACCGTTAACAGATAGATGTTATAAGAACTAACCATTTCTTTGGCACCATTTAGTCCCTGGCAGCATGCTGGCAGAGACTGGCACAGCAGACTCAGTAAATCTGAGCCCACTGTATTGCTGGTTCTATCTGGACCGGCCGGATAAAAAGAGCCCTATTGCTGAATCTGAAAAGCAGGCAACCATTCAGTACCATTGTGGAAATAGCCCTGGTCTCCATTCAAAGGTACGGCCAGAAATTCATTTCGCGTCGGATGTTTCAGGATAATATATTTTTCATCCCTTCGCGCTTCCTGATATTTCTGCTTGCCCGTAAGAGCGCTTTCCAGAATCCAATCGTTGCCTTCTTTGTAGAATTTGGCCTTGATTTGAGCCGCATAGCTATCGCTGCCAATTACTTCCGGTGGATCCGTATCCTCACCGCTGCGTGCAAATGGTGCGATGGCAGTAAGAAAGCTGCTTTCCTGCCTACCAATGCCGCCATCCTTAATGATTTTTCCGGAAGGATCGGCCACCTTCATGGTCGGGTATCCACTAAATTGAAATTTACTTTTATCCGAGTTTGTATCCAGAATTCGCAGAGCTACAAATCCGCTATTCAAAGCCTGGGCAACAGAACTCTGGGAGAATACATCTCTTTCCAGGTAGCGACAATAACCGCACCACTCCGGGGCCGTAATTACAACAAAGACGTTCTTTCCGGAACTGCGAGCCTTCTGAAACGCTTCATCGTAAGATGTGACCCAATTGATATTTGATGTGGAACGAAATTGAACGTTTTGCTTCTTGCCGGTTATTTTGATTCTAAGAAGCTTTTTGAATTCCTGCGGTTTATAGCAAACATTGGTTTTGGAGTTACACATCTGAGTCTTAATGACTATTGGAACAGCATAGGTTTTGGGCCCTGCATCTCGCCCCTTCTGCTCAAAGATGGAGAGTTCATATCTTCCGGCGGATTGGGCACGACCCTTGCCTCGAAGAATAAAATCGGTTTCGTACTTTTCGCCTTCCGGTGCACTCTTAACTTCAACACCAAAGCCCTGGTCCTCTGGAATGTGAAATGAAGTGACAATATTAAAACTCATGGAAGTGGCATTCCGAAGATAGATATGATGATCCTCCGGCAGTTTGACATCCAGCGCTATTGTAGCGGTTCCGCCCGGGCTGATCTCCAAATTGCCCGCTTTGTCTACCAGCTCAAAATCTGTGGGTAGCTGCCTGGCCTCCAGACCGGTTGCGGCCAGGACCAGAAATGACAGAACCCAGATTAATCGATTTTTCATATTGTTCTCCTTATTTTCAGGACCAGTGTACTTCTAATCAGATCCACTCTATTGATGGTTTCAAATTGGACCGGTTTTTTCTAAATTCCATTACCGGTTCCAGGCATTCATCCCTATGCAATTCTAATCCTTTGGACGATGCATGGGAGCCAGGGTTGTCATGTCTTTTTCGTCTTCCGGTGGTATGGCGATGGGCTCTCCCAGAAATCTGGGATTGGTTCCGAGGAAAAATAGATCCACCAGAACCAGGGAGCGAGCAGGAATCTCTCTTAGATAAGTCTTAACCCCTTCACCTATGTATACATCTCTGGCGTTGAAACCAACTATATCGATTCCATGGTGTAATCCAATGAGTATAGCCCGTTCGTTGTGAAATCGCTGTGAAATAACGGTTAGCGAAGTCTGTCCGAACACCTGCCTGGCTCGTACCACTGAATCCAGAGTTCTAAAACCAGCAAAGTCCATTACGATGCGATTCGCAGGTACACCCCGAGCCATCAAGGCATCTTTCATGGCCCTGGGCTCATTGTAGCTATGGGTACTGTTATCTCCGCTTACCAGGATGTAATCAATCTTGCCCTGGTTAAATAAGGCCATGGCAGCCTCAATACGATAAATAAAGAACAGGTTTCGCTGACCTCCCCGCACATATCGAGAGGTGCCAAGTACCAGCCCAACGCGATTCTGAGGGACAGCTGACGGGGAATCAAAAATTCTGGCTCTAACAGTATAGGAGACCCAGAAGTAACTTGCATACAGAGCGCCGGAAAGGAACAAGAAGGTCAATGCGGCCAGCAGCAAAGAGATCTTTATTCGCAAGGACACAGGCCATTGTTTGAGCACATGGAGCCAGCCCGCAAACCAAAAAGCTCAGCCCTCGCCCCCGGAATTTTTTCAGGGAGCCCGGGGACGGCCCTTCTTTTTTCAATTCTGATTCTAATATCTGGATGCGGAGGGCCCGGACCGGCCAGTCTGGTCCATGAAGGCGAAGCTACGATCCATTTCGCCAGCCTGGAAAAAGAAGGTATTCGGAATCTACATGGCAAATGGGCTTTCATTCCCGATGGTCGGCCAGGACCGGAAGCGCTTCCCACGGAGCGGTTCGCAACGGTTCCTGGGACCTGGACTGCGGATCTATTTGATGAACAGTCCACCCTGACCCATCGCAAAGGACTCTATCAGCTGCAACTGCAGCTGGATCGAATGGAACCCATTTCCTTGCGATTCACCGAAATAATGACTGAATCCTGTATCTACCTGGACGGAAAAAGAATCCACTGTCAGGGAATGGTAGCTCCAGACGCTTTAGATTCCATTCCAAATACAAGTCCATTCACCCTGGTCATGGTTCCGGAGCGTCTGAACCCGGTGCTTCATATTGAAGTTTCAAACAATCACCATAGGAAGGGCGGAATCTTCGGAACGGTGGCCGTTGGAACTCAGGAGCAAATCCAGCAACTGGACCGTTCTCGCATGAGCCGCTATTTGCTCGTGGCCGGAGCCTTACTTCTAACCGCCGTCTATTTTGGTCTGGTAGGACTTGCCGAGGGCCGAGCAGAAACGAATCTTTCCCTGGCTTTGTTTTGCGCCATTGCCATGGTTCGGATTATGACAGCGGGCGAGAAACCAGCCGTTTCCTTCTTTCCGGACCTCTCCTACTTTGTATACCTCAGATTGCAGTACATCACATACTTTCTTAGCGTTGCCAGCGCGCTTCACTATCTGTACACAATGTTTCCTGCGGATGTCCACCGCGTACTGGTCTATGTATCTTTTGCGGTGGCCGGCGCATTTTCGCTATTTGCAATTTTTGTAAGCACGACTTTACTCTCCTACTCTCTGAGCTACTATGCTTTCTTTTTCTTTTCCGTGGTAGGATACTGTACCTATGCAATACTTAGAGCCAGCTATTACAGAAGAACTGGATCCTGGTTTGTTCTTGCAGGGATGATGTCCCTACTTGTCGCAGTGATCGTAGATTTCCTGCGAGTCTATGAAGTTGCTCTCGTGCAGTACCTCGTAGGAGATGCCATTTTAATATTGATCTTATGCCAGGCGGTGGCCACCAGTTTGCAGAACAGAAATGTTCATCTACGCATGGGTCAGCTGCAAACTGAAAAGGACCAGGCAGATGCTGCCGCAAGAAATAACCGTGAATTTCTATCCCGGATGAGCCATGAGCTTCGTACCCCTCTGCATTCCATAGTTCATATAGGCCACCTCCTAAAGGAGGAGAAGGATCCGTCCAGAGCCACGGACTATGTAAATACATTGCAATCTGCTTCCGACCATCTCTTAACACTGGTAAATGACGTTCTAGACTTTAACCGAATGGTTCAGGGAAAACTGAAATACCAGGAAGGATCCTTTTCTCTGCGACTACTGTTAAATCGAGTGATTGTAATACACAGGGAAAGGGCTTTCGGCAAAGGACTGGATTTGCATCTGGACCTATCAGATGAAATACCGGACCGCTACCTGGGGGACTCGCATAGAATATCTCAGGTACTGCATAACCTGATTGGTAATGCAATCAAGTTCACATCCGATGGACAGATTACAATCTCGGTCACACCTGCTCAAGAAGAGGGCCAGTCTGGACCGCTCGATTTTTCCGTAAAAGACACTGGCATTGGAATGTCTGCAGATCAGCTTCCCATGATTTTTGAAAGCTACTTTCAGGGCGGATTTAACACGGATCGCAAGCATGAAGGTACCGGTCTGGGACTTGCCATTTCCCAGGAGCTTGTGCGACTGATGGGAGGCGAACTCAAAGTAGATAGCGCTCCGGGTCAGGGTTCCACTTTCTCATTTTCGCTTCCACTTTCTCTGGACCCGGAAGGAGACAGGCCTCCCGAGCTATCCGAGATTTCAGAAGCGCTTTCCGTGGCCGGGGCCGGACTAACTGAATCCCGAGCCTTTCGTCAGGAATTGATCTTTATTGTGGATGATAACCCGGACAATAGAAAGCTCACAAGCCGCTTTCTAGAGAAATGGAATTTGCAATACATGGAAGCGGCCAGCGGACGAGAAGCTCTGACTTTACTTGGAAAACATTATCCGCATCTCATACTATTAGATTTGCATATGCCGGACATGGATGGTTTTGCAACTTTGAATGCTCTCCGGGCCAAAGACTATGCCGGTCCCATCATTGCAGCTACTGCAGATGTAAGTAATGAGACCAGGCAACGTCTGGTCGAGGCAGGCTTTGATGGCTTCATCGGAAAGCCATTTTCACCGGCGAATTTTCACCAGATTCTGGCCGGTTATTTGAACGCTGGCCTGAGTCGCTAAATGTTCTATAATCCAACGTCCTAATCACACTTTTTTGCTTCGCATGATGGACAAATACCTTCCCCTCCAGAGTTCAATTAAGAAATTATGACTCTCTGCGCTCCCAGAGTAAAAAAACTCGCGGAGCCCCACCCATCTACCTGGCCCTGCCTTCGAGGAAGCTACCGGTCGTTACGATCTTCAATCATACACCGGGACCTTCCAGGGTTGCAGAATTCTACGAGCACTGGCCTATGTCGCACGTTACAAGAAATTTCTCTCCAATCTGAACCGAACTGCGAACTTGCTTCTTTTTTCGCATCCGGTAACTGCAACACCTCAAATTTCGGTGGCAATCCTGAAGCATTATTCGTCTAAATTCTATAAGTCTCGATCTACTGGAGAAAGAATGATACCCTGGAAAAACGCTTCCAAATTGCTGCTTTCGGCGGCCTGCATATCGGTTCTTGGTGCAATGACGCTTTCAGCCACCTGCGGACAAAAACCCGGCGAAGGAAGAGAACTGGATTTTAATAAAGAAAGCTTGAGCGATTCCAGGGTCGTCTGGAGCGAGACTGCAAAACGCCTGGGCAACTCATATACCTATATCAGAGTACAGGGAAGTATGACCGGCGAAACCTACATTACACTGGTTCGCTTCGAAAAGGGAGAGCTCACGGCCCGTATCTATAAAAGACTCAAGGTTGGAGTCAAAGATGGAAAACGGCAGGTAGAAATCCGAGAAGCCTGGATGGCAACTAAAGGTATGAAGCGACTTTCTGGCGGCGAAGGCGGCTTTCCCGGAATGTCCATGGACGAGCTCTACAAAGCCTGTGAAGAAGAGATTATGGGTCGAGATCCGGAAAAGAACCATGTTGCACTGGCTGCCGATGAGCGTGGAGTCCTGAAACGTTGCTACTATTCCCCCAGACTCTGCGCCGATGACTGCGGCAAAAGCTATGATGTTAGTCATTTTTATGAGAAGGCCATAAGTGATGAAGTTCTTAACGACTATGTTAAGGGACCTGAAATAGAACTAAAATAGATAACTACCTGAAAGAAGAAAAAAGACCGGGAACTCTTCCCGGCGCGAACGGAGTGCAAGCATGAAAGACATCGGAGAAAAGCTGATCAAGATTACCCTGGCATTATTACTATCGCTGGGACTGGGACTGCAATTGAATTGCAGTCCCGAAGAACTGGCTGCCCTTCAGGGCGAAGAAGAGGAAGAAGAAGATCCGTTGGATCAGCTGATTCAGGAATGGTTACTCTACGAACTATTTGATATTGGAAACGGTGCCTGCAATGTGCAGCAGGGATTGCTGCTGGAGACATTGATTGCTCAGTATATTGCAGAGGGGGGTACCTCAAATGACCAGGCGGCTTCTGCCTCGGATCCATTCTACGATCCCATTGGGGACCAACCGCTTCCGGATCTTGGCCCGCCAGTCCAGAAATATATTCTTGGGCCTTACGGTCCGCAGCCAATTACTGTTTTTGAGTATGAGCCCGGTGTCTATATGAAAGAAAGCGACATGCTTTTCAAAGAAGACCAATTATACGATTATCCGGATACTGCGGAGTCTGCATACCTGAGCTCCGGATATGCCACCGACAACTCCGATCGCTGGCCACAGGACGGAGCCACCTTCAAAGTACCGTACACAATAGATAGCTCTTTACCGGCGGAAACCATAAATGAGATAAACCAGGCCATTGCCCACTGGCAGGAGCGAAGCTTTTTCCGATTCGTTGCGAGGAACGGAGAAACGGATTTTATTCATTTCCAGGACGGCAGCAGTGGTTGCAACTCCTTCGTCGGCAAAAGGGGTAGCCAGCAGAATATTAATCTGGCTCCCAATTGTGGGTTCGGAGCAGCAGTCCATGAAATTGGTCATGCACTTGGGCTCTGGCATGAGCAGAGCCGCACAGACAGGGATTCCTATGTTGTAGTTTACCTTGATCGAACAGATGGAGACTCCAATTATGATAAGGAGAGTAGCCATGATATTGGTCCGTATGATTATGAGTCCATCATGCACTATGGTTCATTCTACTTTGCCACCAGTGATCAACCAGTAATGACGAAGACAGATGGGAGTCTAATTGAGCCGAATCGTCGAGCGCTAACTGATTGCGACGTTACAGGGGCACAGACGATTCACTCGGACTCCACTTACAACAGCAATCTTTGACAGGGCAATACTATACTCTGAACCTGTGCCACTCGGCACAGGTTCCGTCCACGATCTGGTACCAAGGATCCCATGAACGGCATAAAACCAAAAATACTTCGCACTACGGCCGGCCTCTTGCTCGCAGCCAGTCTCAATTGCTCGTTGCCTGGACTAATTGAAGAAAAGGAGGATAATAGCGATGTATTGGCTGCCCTATTACTTTTCGAGGCTAACCTTGGTCCCGAATGTAGCAAATTAACCAGTTCGCTGGACTTTCCGGCAAAAACCTTTGCGATTTCTGGCCCTTCCTATCTCAATGACTCTCATCCGGACGGAGCGGCATTAGATGCTGATTCGGCCCCGGTTTTCAAATTCGTGTTGGTCCCCGGGGGTTGGACCTATGTCGCTCTACAGCAATCCAGGGAGGGATACCGGTGGGGAGATATGATCTTCACTGAAAAGAATGTTTCAGATTATGCGCCCATCGGAACTGCAAACAACTCCGGTGTGAACAAATATAACGGTCTTGCATGGAATGATGCCACTCTTCGCTGGCCTATCAGCAACGGAAAAATTCAGGTCCCTTACATCATCGATGGTAGCGCGAATGCCACAACAATTGCAAAAATCAACTCGGCGATTGCCCATTGGGAACGATACGCTCAAATAGATTTTTTCGAAAGGACCGCCGAGGCCGGTTACATTAACTTTATTCAACCAACGTCCAGTTCCACATGTAGCGCCGTTGTCGGGTATCAAGGAAATGCACAGGAAATAAATCTGGGCACTGATTGCAGCGCAGGAAATGCAGTACATGAGATTGGGCATGCCCTGGGCCTCATGCACACTCAACAGAGAAATGATCGCGATAACCATGTAAGGGTTTACACAGACAACATCCTATCTGGCTATGAGTTCAATTACTCGAAGCTTGGCACTTATGGCCTGGACATTGGCCGCTACGACATCGAATCCATAATGCACTATGGATCATTAAGCTTCGCCAAGAGTGTTAGCCAGCCTGCTATGACAACATTGGACGGTAGCTTATTCGGAGCAAATCGCTCAGCTCTGACCACCTGTGACGTCTATGTGGCGGAAACTATCCACATGGACGGACGTTTCAACTCAAAGCTCTAATGCCCCTGTGAGCACCGAAAGTCATCAAATTCGCAAAACCACGGCAAATTGAAGCAGTTAATCAGCCGAACCTACCTTTCCCCTTCCTTCGCAATAATGTACACATAT
This sequence comes from Leptospiraceae bacterium, assembly GCA_040217195.1. Lineage (GTDB taxonomy): Bacteria > Spirochaetota > Leptospiria > Leptospirales > Leptonemataceae > UBA3465. The sequence goes on from JAVJNR010000003.1 coordinate 380,719, forward strand.
CGATCTGCCGGACGGCTTTCGCTACTTTCATCACATTGCCGAACATTTCTGTAGAGCACCTCTGTATTCGATTTAGAAACTCCCAGGCTGACGAGCATCTTAATTGCATAATCCGCCCTTTCCTGCATTAGTCTCTGATTTTCGTCTGCATCGCCTTCGCAATCAGCACTTACAGCAACAAGAAAGCGGGCATCCGGTTGATTCTGGATCCGCTCTTTCAGTCCTGCCAGCGGTGCTTCCGATGTAGCCCTGGAGCCCACGCCGGTTTCGAACCGGAATCGAAATACCCCGACCTGCTGATTGCCCTCCAATGTGGCCCCGGACTGGAGAATCTCTGTGTCCGCTGCGGCCATTTCTCCACATTCAGCGATTACGACTGTATCGGTGATTACACCAAACAGGAAACCCAGAGCTGTGTAACCAATGTCTGACCATCTCATGGATCGATACTTGACCAGAATTGCATCTGAATTCGAGCTCCGTGGCCTGAGAATCGGCTCATTCAATGGCAGCACAAAAGGAAAGTGAACTACATGGCTTTCCTGGAGAACCTTGCAGTTTTCGTAGGATCCATTGTAGGAAGCCAGCGATCGTTCCATAGCTGTGGGAGTCTCGGTAATATAGGGCGCTGAACCTGTGGGATCCGTACCGGTTGCACAACCAACGTTCCAGATAAGGACACAGGAGACTAGAAGACTAAATGGGCTAAAATCGCTGGACTTTGGTACTATAAACTTTTTCATGCTTTCCATTACAATTTCTTAACAGATAAAATATTGATTCGTTCAGAACCGGTGCTACAATTATGAAATCAAGAACTATTCGCAGAATTAAACAGTCCGGATTACTCCTGCTGCTGGCAGGAATCCCATTTCTATCTGCCTGCATTGCATTTCTTCCTTCGGCCACAAGCAAATCAGAAGAAGAAAGAAAATGGTTCTTGCTGGATCTGGTATCATCTCCGGAGCAGAACGCATTAATCTCAAACCCGCCGACAGTAGGCGCCGATGGATACGATCCGGCTCTGTTTACTGTGGACCAGAGAGTAGATCCAGAAGAGATTGCAGTGCCCGTTTACGGCAAACATTACGTTTCTGTTGGTCATATCTTCGACATTGATGTAGATACCTCCAGGATTCCCGGGGCTCCTGAAGAATATGAAAGTGTATTCATGCCGGAAGGACATGTGGCGAAAATCACCTACGAATACGATGAGCGAATGCTCCGGGAAAGGGGACTCATCGAAGAGTTTCAGGTGTATTACTACCACAAAGGAAGTGACCGATGGTACCCACTTTCCGATGTAGAGGTGGACCTGGAAAACAATCGAGTTATTGCGCGCACAAATCACTTTACTCCATTTGTGCTTACTGCATTGCCGCAGCCAGCGGATAGTGGAGTATTTAATCCTCCCCAATGCATTGTGGATGCTCTGGACGATCCAGCCGGGAGCATGGCCGGACCAAAGTGGAGTCGCCTGGACGTTGGTTTCAAATATTACCTGGATCGAGGGTATACGATTAAGCATACCGATTCCTTCTACGATTTAGAACTCAATCAAGCCCTGGGTATCGCCACCTGCAACGGAGGGACCCATGCCTCCTCCAGTATTTTCTGCGGTCCCCAGGGACAGCATAAATATAACACTGACCCCAACTACCTGGACTTCTCGTTGCCGTTCGATGCTAAAGTATATGTCATGTACGATCACCGCGGAACGGAGCGAGCGGGATGGCTTTCCGATATGGGATTCGCTCAAGTTACCGATACTTTCGTTGAAACCACGGACAGTGTCGAATATTATGAGGTCTATGAAAAGGATTATACATCTGGCTCTCAGGTGACTTTGCCGGGCAATCACTACGATCTTGCTAATCCCAACCAGATCGATACCAACTATTTCGTAGCTGTGTTACCTCAGGGCGACTGGGCCACCGATGCAGGAATTGACTGCTCCGGGGAGCCTCTTCGCCCGGCTTCGCCGGAAGGAATTTCTCTCATTCCTGGCTCTGATCAGGTATCCATTGTTCTGGATCAGACTATAGATCGGGATGTAACCGGGCTTATTGTGCGACGACGTCTGCAGGAACCTTCTCTCTCGCCCGAATACGGTGAAGCCGTCGGTCTTGCCATCGATGAGCCCGGATACATCATTGATACCGGCCTCACTGAAGGTATGACCTATTATTATAGCTTTTTCGCAGTCACGGACAGCGGATTGTATTCTCCTCCTCTGGTAATTGAGCTTCAAACTGGACCGGATGATGATGGAGATGGTCTGGCCAACTTTTACGAAAACAATCCTTCCATTGTTTACTACGGGGGCGATGGAACCAATAGTAATCTGGATGATACAGATTCGGATGGAATTGACGACCTTACTGAGATTCTGAACCTTACAGATCCCACACACAGTGATCATACAAATCCTGTGATTACAACCTTTGAAGACGATGGTACCATCAATACCATTCCTGTAGCTCGTTTCAGTATTCAAGTGGATGATGCATCCCCGATTACTGGCTGGTATCTATCCACAGGAACAGAGCCTCCGCCCAATGATTCCACGGATTGGCTCACCGAAGAACCCACAACATGGGATGTTCCACAGATTGGCGAGCTAAGCCTCAACCTCTGGGTCCGGGATGAAGCAGGTAATGTAAGCGAAATGGCCACCCTGGAACTGGATTTTCCTTATCTCAATTACAGCAATCGCTTCATAATCTTTGATCCCAGAGATGATGATTTTCAGACTACGACAACTAATCCAACGGATCTGGCCTATTATCTGGAACAGACCGGCACCGATGCAACAACCAATAGCTTCGGGAAGAATTACTTGCTTTCCATTTCCGGTGGCCAATCGGTATTCGTGCAGCATGCTGGGAATACTGGCACAGCCGATTATGATTTTAGCGGAAGCAGCCCGCTGCCGCCCGGTTCGGTGATCTCTTCCTTGGAATACAACTCAAACCAGGATTACTGGCTGGTTTCCTATTTCATTAGAGAGGGATACTCGCCTACTACGGAATGTCCGGTGGTCAAGCAAGCTCAGTGCTTCATGACCCTTAGATACAATGAGTCCACTGATACTCTGGTGACCCTGGATTCCGCGCATATAACAATTCCAGACGTCGCGACCCGCTGGGGGGATCCGGGGGAAATCATCCCGGATCCATCAGGGCCGGGCTTCCTCATGGCTATGAATGCTCAATACGTCCTGGAAAACGTTGATACTTCCATTAACCAGTACCCCTGGCATGAGTATGTAATTCTAATTCACGGAACCATTGAAAATGGACAAATCCAGGAATTACTCTTCTCTCACCAGTGGGCCCTGGAATACCTTCCAGGAGAAGAGATTCCTGCGAACCTGAACCAAAAGGGTTGGACCAGACAGGCTATCTCTCCTTCCGGTGAGGTCCTGGTATTGACGGCGCCTCCTCCAGGGGTCCGCTCACCGCGCGGATGGAATAGTATGAATGGAATCGATGTCTATTCCCTGGATTTTTCCGATCCCAGTATGGATCCCGAATCGCGGGTTCAAAAGGTAGGAACCTTTTTTCATTTGATTCGCTACTTTGACGTGGCTTTCATAAGCGAAACGGAAGCACTTGCAATTACCAGCACCGGTCTGGAAAGACTGGTTTTCGATCCAGCGAACCGCCATTTTACTTCGCGCACCACGGTCCACAACTTCGGGGAGACCGTCACTTCTGGCCAACTTCACATGAGCCCCGATAATACAATCGGGATGGTAAAATACGGAAACAGTGCTCAGCTCTTTGCCTACGACAGTGAGAATGTTAGGATTTCGTGGACTAAAACCCTGGTTGATTTGCGACCGGAAGGACTTGAAGAGGTGGATCGAGTAGCATTTAACCAGCTACCTCAGGGAAACCAGCCTCCGACTCTGAGCTTTGACATAGAAAACGGTTTCTCTATATTAACGGATACTGGCCCTATATATCCGTTCCGCGGAGTATTAACTGCCGGAGAAGATTGCCAGTCGTCCTCCTGGTTCTGGACAAATTATTACAGCTACGACCGCAGAGGTAAATGGAGCCTTGGCCGCCTGGACTACTCGGATCCAGATGCCGAAAAATGTGGTGTCTCAAATAGCCCTGCTTCTCCTGTTCAATCGGGTACTACTTCTCCTGGACCAGGCTCCCTGGAAGTGCCGATGGATCTCTTCGGAAATCTACAGATCAATACCCAGAGCACATGGCAAATTCGAAGTATTCTGGAGGGCCTTCTGGGCACTGTGGGGACCCGGGTTTGCCCCTCAAATCTTTTGACAAATGGCACGCCTCAAACCGTTTTTCCAATAACTCCTATACAGGTTGGAGACTACTCGATAACGGTAGAAGCTACAGATTCGGCTGGAACCTGCGAGGGAGTTGATCAAACGGCTCGCGCCACGCTCTTGTTACGAGCCAGAGAAAAACATTCAGACTCCCGAACCTTTTTCGTAGATCTGGACAGTTACCCCGAGAGCCCCGGAAGCCTTCAAAAGCTTAATCTCCTCAGAGGCGAATATCCAGCTCCGCAAGACCAACCGGGAGTGTATGAGAAATTCACATGCGGCACCTACATGCTGGCTTGTGGTTGGATAGGCCAGGAATACGGCCCTCCCTATTGTGTTGAGCTGGCCGAATCGACAGAGGAAATGAGAGTTGATGCCCGTTTTGCCTCTTGCGGATCACAGACCCCATTGATTCCCTATTGGCATGCTCGGTCAACCTACTTGTACGATGGATTTGACTCCAGCCTTGGTATGGTCTACACAAAGAGGGAGTCCCCTAGATTTCCGGTACCCGCTTTCGCATTCAAAGACGGAGGTCTGGGATTCATTTTTCTAAAACGGGACATCAAATGGGGCGGCGACAGAATGTACGGCGGCCAATGGACCGGCTACGAAGACCTGTAGCCGGCCTGCAAACGCTCTTCAGGAACCTCTTGCAGAATACCATGGGCCCGCAACTCTGGGCCCATGAGTAATGGGGCATCGAAACAATCCACATTCCAGGGCACCGATCAGTATTACCTTTCCCCGGAGCTGGGTGCCATTGTAAACATGGCCATCGCCATGGAGAAGCCTCTCCTGCTAACGGGAGAACCGGGTACAGGAAAAACACAGCTAGCCTTTGAAATCTCACGCAGTCTGGGTATGGACCTGGAAGTTCTTCGAGCCAAATCCACCATTCGCGGCGAAGAGGCCTGCTACGTGCAGGATACAGTTCTACGACTGAACGATGCTCGCTTTGGTACCGAAATCAGCGGCCGCGATGTGAACCAGTTCTACGACTATGTAATCTGGGGCCCTATTGGCCGAGCTTTTCGAAGCGAACAACGATGCGTACTTTTACTGGATGAAATCGATAAAACGGAATCGGATGTACAGGATAATCTTCTGGATGTCCTGGAAGACATGGAGTTTACCATACGAGAGGTAAACGATACAATCAAAGCGGTCCATAAGCCAGTTATCATTATTACATCCAATGCAAAACGGGAACTTTCGGATCCATTCTTGCGTCGATGCTTTGCCCATCATATTGCTTTTCCGGAGGAGTCGGAAATGCGTGAAATCCTGGATTTACACTTCGATAATCTGGATGAAAAACTGGTGGAAGTAACCCTGAAGATTTTCTATGATCTACGAAGTCGAGGTCTGGAGAAAGCGCCGGCCACCAGCGAGCTAATACACTGGATTGAGGCATTGCAAAGATCCGAAAAGCTGCCAGAAAGCCTGACCGATCTTCCCTTTCCTGGTATCTTGATGAAGCGAGCAGCGGATCTACAGAACTACCGGGCAGGTCGAATCTAGACATTCGATAATTCAGTCTCAGCTGCCGGAAGAACACTGCGGCGCTGCTGGATTTCACGTATAGAATTCCAGGCCAGGGCAGTCCAGGAATCTGTGAGAATTGCTGATAAGACCTATTAGATTAGCAGGACGAACCAATGAAGAATTCCGAAGTCCGCACATACGATGTTTTTCTCTCCTTCGCCTACGAGCTACGACGGGCAGACATTCCTGTATCTCCGGATCAGCTGATTGAACTTTTACGTGCATTCAAAAAAGGACTGGTTCAGTCCATGGATGATCTGTACCTGATGGCACGGCTTTGCTTTGTGAAAGAGGTGAAGTACTTCGACATCTATGATCGCACTTTTCTGTACTTCTTCGAAGGCCTCGAGCTTCCTCCAGTGGCCGAAGGAGACCTTGACCTCCTGGAAACGAAGCAATTTCAGCAATGGTTACGCCAGGCCTGGATTAAAGGGGAGCTTCCCCGGCATCCCTACTCCATGTCACCTAAGGAGTTAATGGAGCTTTTCTGGGAGCGTCTTCGCGAACAGACCGAAGCACATCATGGAGGCAACAAGTGGATAGGAACCGGTGGCACATCGCCTTTTGGGCATTCTGGTTTTTCAGAGAATGGCTTTCGCGTCATGGGACAGGCCAATCGATTCAGTGCAAAGAAAGTGATGGGTCAGCGCCGCTATGTAGATTACTCCGAAGCCGGACGTCTGAATCGAAAGAATTTTCATGATGCTCTACAGCACCTGAAGCACCTCAAGCCTGCGGGGGCCCCGGATCAGCTAAATATTCCAGAAAGCATTCGAAAAACTGCCAAGAATGCTGGTGAAATTGAACTCATTTTTGAAAAGGACAAACGGGATCGCCTGGAAGTGATTCTAATGATGGACAATGGCGGAACCTCCATGGCTCCCTATGTGCATCTTACCTCGGACTTGTTCCAGCGTATGCGAAAGCAGCTAAAGAAACTGGATAGCTACTATTTTCACAACACAATCTACTCCTATGTCTATTCAGATCCGCAGCGCACAAAACCTGTGGCCATCCGAGATATACTTCGACGCAACCGGGATTGCCGCATCTTCATCATAGGCGATGCATCCATGGCTCCGGATGAGCTGGTTTCTCCCTACGGCAACATTAACTTTGGCGAAGAGGAATATGAGCCCTCCATTGAACAGCTCAAGAAACTGAAGGATCGATTCGGGGCCCTGGTATGGTTAAATCCCATTCCGGCGGAGTTCTGGCCTAATGGCTCCTTTACCTTAAAAAAGATCGAATCCATCCTGAATATGGAAGAAATGACACTGGGTGGCCTGGATCGGGCAGTGAAGCGAATGAATGAAATCAAGCATGAAGTGCAATAATTTCCATTCGGATAGTCTCGCTGGAAATACCTATATGATACAATACAAAGTACTCTTTCCATCCGACTCACCGTACCGACCGGAGTATCATCGAAAGATGCGAAATCGAAGGACTCTAACTTCTTTTTTCATTCTCGGATCCTTGCTCTGCTTGCAACTAACCTTTGCGAGAGGCCTGGAAGCCGAAGAAAGGACCGGACCTTCTTCTACTACATCTACAGATGAAAACACCGGGATTAGAACCGAAAATTCGGATCGGACGAATGGAGAACCTGATTCCCAGAAAACATCGGAGCAGAAGGCTCTGGACGAATTAACCAGACAACTCAAAGAGATGGAGGAGTCTGTGGACTTTCCAGTGGGTCCGTCCAATCGGCTACTCACAGAAAACCGAGAAGCCTACGATAAACGGGACTTACCGGCTCTGGCAAAATCTCTATTATCCAGAAACCAACTTTACGGTATTGTGATCTGGAAAGGTAAACATAGACTTTCTATCTTTGATCAACGCGGAGTCGAGATTCTGAGTTTTGAAGCAGGGATTGGCGGAGATGCTCAGGGTGGCCAGAGACCCAAGCAATACGAATATGATGGCCGAACGCCGGAAGGGATTTACCGGATTTTTCGCTTTTATAGTTTAGAAGCTCCGAAAGAATCAGAGTCCTACAGGGAGCTGGAACGGCTCAACGGATATTATCTTACCGCGAAACTGGGTTACAGTCTTTACGGAAAGCCCGGCAAAGATGCAGGTAAGAATGTATTTGGCTCCCGTTTCTATGGAATCGATTATCCGGCTGCATCCGATATTTGGCGTTACAAGATGGCTTTAAAGGAAGGAACCGCACCCCTGGACAAGAAACGGAAACTGCCCATGAGAATTGGATCTGGAATAGCCATTCATGGCACCAATGATCCGGCCAGCGTGGGACAGACCTTTGGTAGCGGCTGTATTCGCCTTCGCAACGAAGACATTGAGAAGCTGGATCCCTTCGTAAACAATGGAATGCCGGTAATCATTTTTCCTTGATTTGTTGTTCAATTCTACAAAATTATCGAATACAGAAATTGAATCTCCTCATCGCTTCTGGCTTCCATGACCTACCGGAATCCGTCCTTCTAAGCTTCCCAGGGCAAGATGGTCGATGGCCATCGATAAGACGACAAAAGGAAGCCTTTGATTCAGGATTTCGTTTCATGGATGATTGGTGCAGGCCGCGGGAAAAGATCGTATGGACTGTCTTATAGTAATCGACCCTCAAATGGAATTTGTGTCCACCGAAGGGGCTTATGCAAACCGGGGACATGGCACATCGGACATTCGTGGTTGCCTGGGCAGAATCAATGAATATCTGAGCCGGTCAGAACTGCATCGTATATTAATTTATTCTGACTATACCCCCGGTCAATTCGAGCCTGGACTGAATTTATGCATCCCGGGCAGTTCGGGCCATAAAGTTGCACTATCTCTGGATCATTTTGATACGGTACTTGCGAAAACGGATCATGATGCCGTGGATAGTTCGGATCTCAGACAGGCATTATCCGAAATTCAACCTGAGCGAATACAGATATGCGGATTCCTCCTTGAATACTGTGTACGAAAAACAGCGATCTCACTTAGAAAGGACGGATGGCCAGTGGCTATTCTGGAGGATTTGATTTCCACCGGCGACGATGTATTGCATCGGAAATCTGAGTTCCTGCGAGAAATGGAAGCCCTGGGAGCCTCACTGGAAAAAGTGTAGAGCCTGATCCTGGTTCTACGAAGGGTCCCGGTCTGTTAGGGGCGAAAGTACATTTGAATACCGGAAATCATAATCAGAATTATGCCTCCACCGATTAGAGACGGCGCCAGCCATTTCCTGTCCACAAACGGTCCAGAGGGCTTTTTCAAATTGAAGAATCCCAGCACCAGACTAATCACTCCAGCGGCCATTTGTATCAGATAATCGATTATTTCCAGCATCGCTTTGCTCCTGTTTGGTTTCGGATCATCGGATTACATAGGGCATCACCGGAGTCACCCAGACCACTCGAATAATGTATAGAACCAGGATCCCCAGAGAAACAGCATGAAAAGGTATGTCCAGAATATTATGGTCTCTACTTTTCAGCAGCAGCACCAGAGCCACAGTTATGGTAAACATCCGAGAAATGTTATCATAGACCGACCAGAAATAATAATGATCCGCAACAAAGATCATCAAAAGCGAAAGGAATAAGCCCAGACGCATGGCAAATCCTTTTCGCAACCTGCCAGTAAGCAATGCAATCATTCCCGTAATCCAGAGAAGCAAAAGCGGCATTCGACTGAGAGTTCTGGCAATATCCTTTAGACCATGTTCCGGGTTTTGCACCGAGGCAATTACTTCATAGAGGTATTCTTTCATTCCCTGCATTGGCTGAATAAAAACACCCAGTCGGGTAGGACTCCATTCAGGCAGGGTAAATCTAAGATACGTTTGCCAGACCGCGGGAATAACAAGAGTAGCAAGTATGATCGCAGCCTTCCTGAAATCCAGACGAATGAGCTCATACAATCCCAGAGGAAAAAGCAGGAAAAGAGCTGGCTCCTTGGTAATCAGGCCCAGACTGGCGAGCCCCCAGAACAAGAACATCCTGTCCCTTTGATAGGCCCAGTAAGCGATGACCACAATAGAAACCATTACAGCATCGCTTACCAGAAGATGGTAGCTTCCCAGTGCAAAAGGCGAAAGTAAATAGAACAAAGCCAGACCGCTGTTAGTTCCCAGAAGCTGACGTAGACATAAATAGGCCAGACTCATTAGTACGAGGTTCCAGAAAAACATCCCGAACAAAGCAGCGTTTGGTCCCATGAATCCAAAAAGAGCGATTAGAAACGGATAGCCGATTCTAGGTGCGCGATAGCTGGCATCGATCTGTCCATCCCTATCGATACCTTCGCTGGATGGATAATCCAGTCCTTCACTCACCGAGCGACTATAAAAATAGAAGATCTGACCATCGTAGCCCGCGCCCAGATCTCCTTCCTGAGCTTTGTAGAATACTGCATTGGGGGGCACATGATTCGGATTGGATTCAGCAAATTCCAGTCCGAATCGTACCATTGATGAGAAGTTCATCTCATACTTGCTTATATGGAAGAAGGTGACACTTCCATAAATAAGAAAGAACAGACCGAGGGCGATATACGGTTTATCCAGTTTTTGTACCGTTGCATACAGGGCATGCTGCCAACGAACGAGTCTGCCGGGCTCATGAGGCTCCTGCATATGCAGTTTCTTTCTATAGAGATGCCGGGCAAATACCATTGCCTGTAGCAATACCCGTCGATTAAATGATGACGTTGAAAATTTATATGTGATGGGTACTTCTATATGGCTGGCCCCATTTCGCACTGCCAGATACAGGGATTCCATATGAAAGTCAAAAGCCCTGGATTCCAGCTCCGCGCTTGCAATGATGGAGTATATCCTCTTACTATATCTTCGATACCCGGAGGTGCAATCCTTGATGCCCGGCCCCTTGATATCCAGAAGACCGTCCGAAAGACAGTAATTCATTACACGAGCTGCTTTCCAGGATATCAGTTTACGGTAGAAGGGAACATTTTCTGTTTCATGGCGACGACCAATGACCAGATCTTGATCTCCGGCTTCCAGAAATAATGGTAGATCCGAGGGCAGATGCGACATACCGGCATCCATAGTGATTACATAATCGTAATTCTGCTCCAGAGCGTATCGCATTCCATCCTGAATGCCCCCTGGAATATGAGTGTTACTTTCGTGACGAATTGTGTGTAGAGTGCCAGTCATTCGTCCGGCAAATTCAGTCTGAAGCTTCTTCAGGATTTCCGGTGTAGCATCTTTCGAGGCATCATCCACTACACAAACGTCGCAGTATTCAGAAGCGCCGCGCACCACCTCTTCGATGGTGCTTTCCTCGTTATAGGCAGGAATAATGATCAGCGATCTCAAGCCTTAACCTCAAACACCTTCCTGTTTTCTTCCACCCATTTAATGAGCTTTTCGACTCCCTGTCGAGGCTTGACTTTCGGATCAAAGCCAAACTTCTTTGCTTCCGTTATATCACAGATAAAATACCGCATATCACCTGGACGCTCTGTTTCAATGCTAACTTCGATTTTCTTTCCCAGAATCTCACCAATCATGGAAATACATTCCAGAAGTGAGATCTTATGTTCCGGTCCGCCACCAATGTTATACACACCTGGACGAGGATCGGTGTAGAATTTGAGGTAACTGTCTGCACCGTCCGCAGCAAAAAGAATGTCTCTAGCCTGCTTGCCGGTTCCGAAGATTCGAATCGGGAGTCCAAACACGGCCCTGATTACAAAATTGGCCACCCAGCCATGGTCCTCCCCTCCAAATTGACGGGGACCATAGATTCCGGTGAAACGAAAGCTTGCAGATTTAATATCATACATGTCATGGAAGGACCGAACATAGTGCTCGGCGCTCATCTTGGATGCATGAAGAGGGCTTATTTCACCCACCATTACAGGCTGACTTTCCGGGATGGCCACAGGTTCACGAACGTAGCTGGTCTCGGACTCAGTTAGAGAATCATTGATTGAATTACCGTATACGTGGATGGAGCTGGTATTTACTACAGGTATGTTGTGCCCCCGGGCTGCCTGCATTACATTAAAAGTGCCGGTGACATTTGTAGTGAAGTCGTGCTCCGGGTCTTCCCAGGAAATGGTCATGGCTGGTTGAGCCGCTGTATGCACGAGGTAATCAACACCGGTACTGCGATCCATTAAATGCTCAAGGTTTCGAATATCACCTTTGACCATTTCCACTCCAAGACCTTTAAGAAAGTCCCAGTTGAAATCCCGGGTGGCTTCCGTGCCATAACCCGTACGCTTTAGTTCGTATTTGGTCATGTTGTCGTAGCTAACGACTTCCCAGCCTTCTTTTCTAAAATGCTCACATACATGGGATCCCAGAAATCCGCATCCGCCAGTTACCAGTACTTTCATTTTATCCTCTTTTCGGTGAAGGATTGAAAATGCCTTTCACCATCCAATCTGTATTGAGAATAGATCGAATCAGTGCCAACCTATCTCTAATTTAAGTGTATAGAACGATTGATGCTCTGGTGCTTTCTCCGTCAAGCTCAGTGAATCTTACCAAACTTCTTTTTGAGCAGCATTCCGCTCAGCCTCATTAGATCACCAATGGAGCGAATATCACCCGCAGCCTGATCTTTCACTGGCTTGAAAAAGGTTACCGGAACTTCAATGCAGCGATAAAGGGAACGAACAATTTCAGTCATCATTTCTGCAATATAAAGTGAGCCTTCCTGCTGAAGCCTTGGACGAATCTTTAGAAAGGTATCCTTCCAGAGGCAGAAGTATCTACAGCTCGCATCGGTAAACCTGGGCTCCATACCCCAGTAGAAGACTTCGATCATCTTTCCGGCCAGCAGATTCAGAATTCTTCGAATGGTCTTCAGGTTCGCTCCCTGCTCGATCATCTGCCTTGTGGTTCTTGTTCCGATGGCCATATCGCAGTCTTTCATGTATTCCAGAAGCTTGGGTAGATCCTTGCATCGAAATGTTCCATCGGCAGAAACTACGATGCATATATCTCCTCTGGCAGCTTCCATTCCTGCCATTACCATGGATCCTTCTTGCTTGCGGGGCCCATTAAAATGCACTACATGGGCTCCATGAGATGTGGCAATTTCTCTAGTCCTGTCATCTGAACCCGCATCCACTACTATAATTTCGTCCACGGAATGCTTGAAATCATTTAAGACATCATCTATGGATTGCTCTCGATTTGCAGCAGGGATAATTAGACTCTTCTTGAATCGATGGAAGCGTTCGTTTCGAATTTCGTACACTGCATGGTGATAATCCTGCAGCGAGTTGATATTGAAATATCCACATTGCACCATGGTGGCATAAACTTCATGGGTTTCTCTGGCCATCCGATCGATAACCTCTGTGATCTCAATGACGCCGGTGCGATCAGAAGGAGGAGTCTTGCGAAATGTATCAAAGTAGGCTTGAGTAAAAAGGTACGTACCCAGGCCCAGCAACCGATTCGCCGGATTTTCCGGCTTCTCTACTAGCTGAAGTACCCGATCCTTTTCCAGTTCTACCGAATAGTTTTTTTTAATATGGGAAACTAGAGGCGTTTCTTTTACGGCAACGCTGGCTGCAAGTCCTGGATGCTTGCGCAGTGTAGCCAGGATCTTTTCATGATTGGATTCATGATAGAGCTCATCACCAAGCACGGTAACAAAGGGGCCTTCAAATTTTCCTTCCAGAGAGGCCACATCACTGGCCAGACCTTTGCGAGTCCAGAAGCTGGTTTCGATCTGCACACCCGGATACAGGGGGCGAATCCTTTCCACTTCGCCCATCACCTGCTCGGCCAGATGCCCCACAATGACGAAGATCTGCTTTACTTTGATCTTTTTGGCCAGAAGCTCAATATTCTTTTCCAGAATGCTCTTCCCATCAATTCGAAACAATGGCTTGGGAATAAATGTAGTTCTGGGATAGGATCGAGTGCCCTTACCGGCCGCAGCAATTACACCTGTATTTACCTTTTTCAAGACGGCTGTTAGAATTGATTTTAATGCTTCCGGGTCAATCCAAAACGGCTTACCTGGATTCCGAACTGGCAGCTATCTATTATGGAATCTGGCGGCTCAGTCCCTCAGCAAATAGTTTGCCAGGACCTGGAGCAAATACTTTTTCTGAAATGGCTTTTTGACCCGGCCGGCAAAACCGGCCTCTATTAGTTTGCTAATAAACTCAGAGCCATCATGCGCGCTTAATGCTAGCACGGGCGGTATGGGCAGGCCTTCCCTTTTTATATTATCCTGGAGGCTTTTCATAACTGCAAAGCCATCAGATCCCATAAGCTCAATGTCCAGCAATATGAGATCAAAGGTTTCTTTCTGTAATACTTCCAGAGCCTCAGACTCAGAACCTACTGCTCGCACTTCCAGATGGCCTGCACAAAAGGTCTGGACCAGCTCACGAATAGCCTCGCTGTCATCAATCAGCAGAATAGTGCTTGCCTCTTTCATGAAGTTACCTTGATCCCGGGGTCTGGTACCGAATGCAGAAAATGAGCCAGTCATTGTCGAGATCAATCATCCCAGGGAAGTCCCCAGGGCTTGAATGTCCGCCTGAAGGAGATCATGGCTAGATTTCATTTTCAAGGATTCAAGGTCCATAGTGTATATATCCAGAGCATCGGCTTTACCAGCAGGCTTGTATTTTCCCACTCTTCGAATTGCGGGCAATCCGGCTACGGGATTTTCCCGGGCGGATTGCAGCGTGGCAGAATCGAAAATTAAGAACCAGCCGGCTTTTCGCGTCACTCCTTCCAGACGTGCAGCCGTATTCACTGTATCGCCTAGAAGAGTGTAGTCCATATAAAAGGATGAACCGATGTTTCCTTCCAGAACTCTACCTGTGGCAAGTCCAACACCTGCAAATAGCAGTCGCAGAGGATTATCTGCCTCCGGGGACTTGCTTCGCAATTGCTGTAAAGCATCCAGAAGCTTAGCCGATGCCTGCAGCGCATTCCCGGCATTCGCACCGGGCCAGTAAGCCATAATTCCATCTCCGGTTAACTTGGAAATGATACCTCCGTGCTCCTGGATGGCGCTCAGGCAGCTATCGTAAAACCGATGTAGGACCATGGTGGCTGCTTCCACCGGCCAGCTTTCAAAGATGCTGGTAGAGCGAAATAGATCCACGAACATCACAGTTCTGTCCTGATAACTGGCAGGTATCTCCTCCGGATTTCCACCGGATTCAATCTCCTGGAGAACTCGCCGGGGAGTGTAGCGTTCCAGAGTGCGATGAGTACCGGCCAGACTGGCAAGGAGGTTACGAATGGGCCGCATCAGAGGGTCTGTAGACTCATCGAGAATTACAGTTCGCATTTCCCATTCGCTGTACTTTCGTCGATCTATATCGGATTCAACCTGAAGTATAAACACCTTACTGTGCCGATCATCCTTTTCGATCCTGGAGAAACAGCGATCCACGGTTTCTGCTTCGCCTTCAAGAATCTGATAGAAAATATTCCTGAAGCAAAACAGGGCACCGGTCAATCCATCTCGCTTATTATTCCTTATAGAAACTTCACTAATTGAATCCAGGTCATCAAGGCTGAGGGGTCGGCTGAAGTTGGAAATGTATGTGATTCGCTTCATTTTTCCAGATTCTAGAAATGCCACGGAGAGTCAATCTCCCGATCTGGAGGGTGTTCCGCCCTACACATAGAATCAGCGCAATCCGGTGGTCCGGGAAATAGGCTGACAAGAAATTATACAGGCTGAGAGTTGCGAAGTTTTCACCTGTTCTGGCCGAGAAAGCATTCATGAATCGCACCAATAGATTTCAAAAAACCACCGCCCTCCTCCTACTTGGCATTCTAACCCAATCTTCTCAGATTTCTTGCCTGAAGCCTGTTTGCGATGAACGCGACCCAAATTGTAATGTCTGGGCCTGGCTCTATGTAATTCCACCTAGATGCTTTGACGCTGCAGTGGCAAATACAACGGGAGTAGCGGACTATATCTATTTAAATGACGGACAAGGTAATTTCGCCACCAGGGTCCTTTTCAGTGGTGATGGCTTCAATGGAACCGGAATCGCAAGCGAAGATATTGATGGAAATGGATTCGCGGATTTGTTTGTGGCCAATGGAACCGCCGGAATAAACCGGTACTATCTCAACAAATCCAACGCATCTGGATTTTTTGATGGTTTCAATGCGGCCAGCGACACAGATAATTCCACCGCTGCCACTCTGGCTGACTTCAATGGCGATGGCTGGGTGGATGCTCTGGTGGTCAACTCCGGCGGAGTACCTCCGCGACTCTATTTGAACGATGGATTTGGCGGCTATCCGGCGGGTTTCAATGCCGGTACCGATACCCTCCCGGCCACAGGCGTAGACTCGGGAGATCTTGATGGAGATGGGGACATCGATGCATTTGTCACAAACACAACAGGCAATGTTAATCGGGTATATTTGAACGATGGTCTGGGCAATTTCTCACTCAGTGACGCCTCCTCGCCAGATACAAATAACAGTCGTGATATAGTGCTGGGTGATCTGGATGGCGATGGAGATCTGGATGCCTTCGTTGTAAACGATGCAGGTCCAACAAGCAAGATATACGTAAACGCAGGGAATGGAACGTTTTCAGTCCAGAACGCCGGCCCAGATGTTAGCACTCACCTGGGCTTAGATCTGGGCGATCTGGATGGCGACGGGGATCTGGATGCATTTGCAGTCTCCAATGCTGGGCCGGTCCTAATCTTTAGAAATGAGGGAGGACTTATTTTCACCGAAATAAACCCCACTACAGATGCCGATACCGGATCAGATATAGCCCTGGGAGACCTGGATGGGGACGGAGATCTGGATGCATTCGCTGCGAACGACGCCGGGGGACAGGCCAATCGAGTCTATATCAACGATGGATCGGGTCAGTTCCTTTCGCGGGTGGCCAGTGTCGATGCCAATCCAAGCTCGGACGTTGTATTAACCGAGTTTCATGGACCAGGCTGTCAGAACATTCAGTAATTTCAGAATTATAGGTTATATTGTGGAAGCAATGCCAGGACAGTCCAGGCGAACCCAATAAAAAAGGCGCGATCGAAACCGCGCCTTAATAGTGCCGTTACCTTGATTTCTCAGAACCTCTGAGCCCTGAGGCCCGAGCAGCTGAGTCGGGCCCCTGATCGGGGCCCTCGGCAACAGAGAATGGGGGAAAATTACATCATTCCGCCCATTCCTCCCATATCTGGCATTCCAGCTTCCTTATCCTTTTTAGGCAGGTCAGTAATGCTCACTTCTGTAGTGAGAATCATACCGCCGATGGAAGCTGCATTCTGCAAGGCGCTCCGAACTACTTTAGCCGGATCCAGGATGCCTTCTTTGGCCAGGTCCTGCCACTCCAGAGCTGCTGCGTTGAAGCCAATTCCTTCTTTTTGCTCCAGTGCCTTTTGCACAATCACAGTTCCTTCCAGTCCTGCATTGTTGGCAATGGTGCGAAGAGGGGCTTCCAGAGCGCGGAAAATGATGCTTGCACCGGTAGCTTCATCGCCTTCCAGTTTAAGTCCTTCAATTACGCTTCTAGCTCGCAGAAGTGTGGATCCACCGCCAGGAACAATTCCTTCTTCCACAGCGGATCGTGTAGCAGACAGTGCATCTTCTACTCGAGCTTTCTTCTCTTTCATCTCCACTTCAGTAGGTGCGCCTACATAAATAACCGCTACGCCACCACTGAGCTTCGCCAGACGCTCTTGCAGTTTCTCGCCATCGTAATCGCTGGTGGTTTCTTCGATTTGCTTTTTCAGCTGGCTGATGCGACCTTTGATATCTGAGTCCTGACCAGCACCTTCGATGATGGTAGTGTTCTCTTTATCAACAGATACTTTTTGAGCTTCACCCAGGTGAGTTACATCGGCATTTTCCAGCTTCATTCCCAGATCTTCAGAAATTACCTGTCCGCCGGTTAGAATAGCGATGTCTTCCAGCATGGCCTTTCTGCGATCACCAAAGCCAGGTGCTTTTACAGCACAAACTTTGATCGTCTTACGCAGGTTGTTAACTACCAGAGTAGCCAGAGCTTCGCCTTCTACCTCTTCAGAGATAATCAGCAAAGGACGGCTAGACTGAGCCACTTTTTCCAGAACTGGCAGCAGCTCTCGCATGTTACCAATTTTCTTTTCGTGGATCAGGATATAAGGGTTCTCCAGTGTAGCTACCATAGTCTCTGGATCGGTTACGAAATAAGGAGACTGGTATCCACGATCGAACTGCATACCTTCCACAACATCCATGTAGGTATCGATACCTTTGGCTTCTTCGACAGTGATTACTCCGTCTTTGCCAACTTTCTCCATTGCATCTGCGATCAGAACTCCAATCTCTTTATCATTGTTAGCAGAGATTGAAGCCACAGCTGCGATATCGTTCTTGCTTGAACCAACTTCTTTTGATTGCTTGCCGATTTCCTCAACAACAGCCGCTACAGCTTTGTCGATTCCTCGTTTCAGGCTCATGGGGTTGGCCCCTGCAGTTACGTTTTTCAGGCCTTCTTTTACGATAGCCTGAGCCAGAACCGTTGCAGTAGTGGTTCCATCACCAGCCACATCGTTGGTCTTGGTGGCTACTTCGCGAGCCATGGAGGCACCCATATTCTCATACGGATCTTCCAGTTCTACTTCCTTCGCTACAGTTACACCGTCTTTTGTTACCGTGGGAGAGCCAAATTTCTTATCGATCACCACGTTTCGGCCACGAGGGCCCAGAGTAGCTTTAACAGCGTTGGCCAGTTTATCTACACCGCGGGCAAGATTCCTGCGGGCTTCTTCGTTAAATTCTAGTTGCTTTGCCATTTTAATCCTCCGGATCAGGAGATGATCGCAAGAATGTCGCTTTCTCGAACGATCAGATACTCTTTACCGTCTTGTTTAATTTCCGTGCCGGAATATTTTCCATAAAGTACGCGATCTCCTACTTTAACCTCGGGAGCGATGAGCTTGCCATCTTCGGTTTTACCGGCTCCTACAGCCTCAACCGTGCCCTCCTGAGGTTTTTCTTTTGCCGTATCCGGCACATAGAGAGATCCGACTTTCTCTTCATTTGCCTCTTGGGGTTTGATCAATACTCGATCTCCCAGTGGTTTGATTGCCATAGTCGTTTTCCTCCTGAAAAACCATTAGCAGTTGATAAAATAGTCTGCTAATCGATTCGCTAAATAAAGGCAACTAAGCAGGCTGACAAGCATTTTTCGCAAATTTTTAGCAGAAGACCCTATCGACTGCCAGAATTGGCCAGGAGCCGCGGAATGCGACATCTGGATGGATTATGTCACATTTTGGGGGGTAAACACGCGGTATTATGTCTCATTAGACCCCTCCGGCGGGCCGGATTATGTCTCATATCGGAGGTTTTCCCCCTGGATTCTCTCTCATATCGGTTCTGCCTGGTGCTGTATGATGTCAAATTCGGCTCTAACCCAGGCTAGATTCTCTCAGATGCCGGTTTTGTAGTAAGCTAGAGGCTGGCGCAGGCCAACGGGCGGACGAAACGAGATATGGAAGACAATAACCTGCTCTGGGTTCGTAATCCCCTGCCGGATAGCTCCTTGCCAATGAATACCGATCATGCCGGAGCAATGTATATATGGTTAACGCACAGATTGTTTTCCGGCATCCGCGCCGTGCAAAGCCTACCGACTTGGGAAAATTCTCTGGCAGTCTTTGCCTTAACCCGCATCTAACAAGAAATGAAACGAATCCGGCAGACGCAGATGGGAAAGTGCTCGGGCCAGCTTAGAGCAAATCGGATTTCGAATATCTGAAATCAAATATCCGCCCTGGCTCCGAGCCGTAAGTTATCGCCAGGCAGGCGCACCATTTCAAATCTTCTTTTCAGACTTATATTTCATACCCTCCCTTTTTGCGAAGAACTGAATGATCCATCAAACTATTGAGGCTTCCGGTAATACTTTGAAGCGAAACGGGATTACTGCGGATTTTCACATTCATTTTCAGGCTACGAGGATTCCCATTGGCAAATGCAAAAAAGCATTGCCCGGCAATTCGCATCTTCTCAATATCTGATGGGAATTCAATAGATGCTTGAACCTACAGCTTATGAAGAAATCTCTATGCATAACCCTGTCCCTGATCGGGATTTTTTCATTGATCCATCCCTGGTTGCTCGCAGCTCCTCAGACCAATCAACCAGCAGAAAGCGAAAAAGGACAAAGCGTTGGCTATCCGATCATAGATACCAACCAGAAACTCTTCTTCGACGAAGAACGAACGATCCATCCGCCGGCGATTGGTGATCCATTTTATGGACAGGATGCTTCTTTCTCCGGGTTAACACCGTCCTATACAGCTCTGGACAATGGCACGGTAAGGGACAATCATACCGGCCTGATCTGGGAAAGGAAGTATCGAGTAATGACTCAGCAAGACGCGCTGAAGGAACTGGAGCGAATCAACCAGTCCTCTCCGGGAGACTGGAGACTGCCTTCCATAAAGGAGGCCTACTCTCTCATAGATTTCAGTGGTAAGGATCCCAGCGGACCGCCACCGTTTCGCACTGACGGTGCTCGGCCATTTATCAATACTGACTTTTTCGATTTCCAATACGGGGCTAATGGAAATCGGCCCATCGATGCTCAAATGCTAACCTCTACAATTTATCGAGGTCGAACCATGGGGCACAACCGCACCGTTTTTGGAGTTAATTTCGCCGATGGCCGGATCAAAGGCTATCCAATCGTCCATCCTCGAGGAAAGATGAAATTCATGGTTCGCTTTGTGCGAGGTAATAAAGAATATGGGAAGAACGTTTTCCAGAAGAATGAAGACGGAACGATTACAGACCACGCCACGGGACTGATGTGGTCTCAGAGGGATAGCGGCACCGGTATGACCTGGAAGCAGGCCTTGCACTATGCGCAGGAAATGAATCAGAAGAACTACCTGGGATATTCGGATTGGAGATTACCCGACGCGAAGGAACTTCACAGTATTGTAGACTATACCCGGTCACCACAGATGGATGAATCGGCGGCTATCAGTCCGATCTTCCAGATCAGCACAATTCAGGGCGAAGATGGAAAGATCCGATGGCCCGGTTTCTGGACTTCCACAACGCATCAGAATATTAGAAACGGACGAAGCGCAGTGTACATTTCCTTTGGCGAAGCGCTTGGTTATTTCGCTCCGCCGCACTCTGGCAGACCGCCCAGACTGATGGATGTTCATGGAGCCGGAGCTCAAAGAAGCGATCCCAAGCAAGGTAATGCCCGGGACTATCCCAGAGGCCAGGGTCCTCAAGGAGATGTCATTCGTATCAATAACTACGTTAGACTCGTCCGAAATGTAGATACCTGATAGAACTGGATAGATCTACTAGCTCACTCACCGTCGCATTCGCAGATTTCTACCACATCCTCTACTGTGCGTAGCATGTTCCGAAATGAGTCGATGAATGCTTTTCCATTCAGTTCGTAGTAGACCCATCGTTCCTCTTTTTTGCGCAATAGTAATCCGGCATCATACAGAACCTTTAAATGACGAGAAACTACAGTAGCATGCTGTGGCAATTGACCGGCCAGGGTCTTAACATCCGAACGCCCCAGAAGAGCCAATTGCTTGATAAGCTCCACTCGAACTGGCTCGGATAGGACTCCCAGGACGGGAGAAGAAAACACTTCATCCATTCTCTGCAGCACCTCAAGACGAGGATCTTTTTTCCGGGCCATGCTTACCATCCCGGGCCCATCCAGGTCAAAGATCAATACAATCTTACTTGACCTCAATCCATATATGCATTATTGTGCACTTATGCACTCACCGAACGAATCAAAGCATACGTTGATCATAGATGCCCATCCGGACCCGGAAAGCTTCAGCAGCGCCATCGCCCGAACTTCTCTGGAAACCCTGGGCCCGAACAATGCAACAATACTGGAATTGAGAGACCTGAACTTTGATTTGAGCCTGAGGTATGGTTACCGAAAACGGATGGACCTGGAAGAAGATTTGCAGCAGGCCCAGCATCTGATTTCTGGAGCCAGGCATCTTATACTGGTGACTCCTGTATGGTGGGGCAGTGTCCCTGCGCTGCTAAAGGGCTTTTTGGACCGGGTTCTACTACCGGGTTTCGGTTTCAGATACAGGAAGAACTCAGCCCTGTGGGATAAGCTACTGAAGGGTCGCAGCGCACAGGTTTACATCACTATGGATTCCCCCTACTGGTGGTTTCGCTATGTCTACAAGAACCCCGCAATCAATATGCTCAAGAAAACTGTTCTAGAGTTCTGCGGATTCAGTCCTGTAAAAATTCGGGTTTTTGACCAGGTGAGATTTAGTGATACATCCAGACGACAGAGATGGCTGGAACGGGTGAGGAAGGAAAGCGGTGGTCTATTGCGACGGCGAATGTATGCTTAATTCATACCACCCAGATCCAGAATACGCATTACTTCTTCTCTAGATATCACTTCCTTACCTTTCAGATCTATACCCCTGGACTCCCACCATTCCTTCCTTTCATTTCTGGAATTTCTTTCCTTGCCAAAGCGTTTCCATAACTCTGAGGGAATCTTCGCAGACAGTAGATCTGCATCCCGTTCCAGAAATATCAGGTAATCCGTAAGTAAATCCAGGACCAGACGATGGTGATGATGAAAGAAACGAAAGATTTCTGATAACTGGCGATTCCCGGCTTCGCGACTGTAAAAGGCAGCCACTGCAAAACAGCGGGATGGAACCCTGGATTTCCAGGCCAGAGTTTCGGATTCACCGTTTATTCTGTCCAGGGCCAGGGCCATGGTAAAGTGTTCTCCATTTATGCGAGAAACAGTGACGATGGGAGCATTCTGGCCTATGTAAGGATCATGCCTGCGAATCGTGGAGTCCAGTTCTTCCACGTCATCAAAAAGCAGGTCTTCAATCTGTTGTTGGTATTCCCTGTCCAGGTGCCGCGCAAGCATACCAGATAGATACACTGTGTGTTCTGATTCCAGGGATGCCTTTCTTTGCTGCAGGAATCGCTCCAACAACATCAGGTGAACCCTGTATACAGACTTCCAGGCCGAATTGGTCATACTCCCTCCTCAGGCCCTGCGGTTCTACCGGATGCACCGCAGTGCCTAACCGATACGCCGATCCTGCGGCTCGCAGCGTTTGTACACTGCTATTCTAAGCATCGTCCTTGAGCGCTGAAAATCAAGAAAAAACAGACATCCAGTCATAGAAAGAATCAGCGATTTCGCTTTTTCGGAGGTTACAATTTCAATGGACGAAGTGAATTAGTTAAAAAAAGGATGAACTATGGAAGGTCCATGTCCACACTGCACAACGTCCGGTGAGTATGAAGTGCTACAGAAGTTGGATCCACAGGCCGAATTCTGCAGATGCCCATTCTGTCAGCGCACCTACCTTCTGGCGGAACTAAGTCTGGATGCAATGTGCATAGAAAGCATCGAACAACTCATCTGGAAGGAGATGGATGATCCACCATCCGGAGATGCTCTGGGCTATGTTCTGGAGAATAAGCCCTACTATGCTTCCTCTCATGGAGGTTCTTACCACCGAATAGACGCTCGGACTCAAGGGTAGTACCCATGAGACAGCAGAGAAAGGCCCTGCAAGCAGGGCCCTGGAATCAGTATTTTACAACGCGGGGCAGTTTTTTTGCCTGATTGATCCAGTCCTGAATTTTTGATTCACCTGGCATTTGGCGGACCAGTTTTTTCTTTTCATTGGTCTTGGCCATGGACTCGTACAGGTTGGCAGCCTTTCTCTGGGCAAGCTCCACCACAGTATCAACTCCAGCTTCTTCGAGCAGATCGGAGTATTCCTCGCCAACGCCTTTGATTCGCATAAGATCGGAGTGATTAACCCATTCGAGAATTAGCTTGGGAGACAGGCCGGAATCCTTTGCAATTGTCTTACGACCTTCAGGTGTAGACCCTTTTTGTAGCAGATCCCCAATCGATCGTACACCGGCTTTTCGCAAAGTGTTAGCATACTTGGGGCCGATGCCTTCGATTTCTTCTAATTTTGCCATCGTTTCAAACCTCGGGAAGTCAAATTTTACGTCATAGACGGTACGTTTCTTCAAAACTCAAACAGCTTTCGCCTATACGACGAAAAATTGCGATGGTTCACGAATCTTTCATAAACAATTCTGCAAATTCTCCCTTTGACCAAAATAAACTTTGACATAGTTTACGAACCGGGTGCTCTTCTGCTTCATGAAAGCATTTCTAAAATGGACCGGCATTGTGCTGGGCTCACTGATCGCTCTTTTCGTGCTCGTTGGACTCTTTTTGCCCGCGGAGTATTCGGCTTCTCGAAGCATCGAGATTCAAAAGCCCGTAGACCAGGTATTTCCTCTGGTAAACAGCTTGAAGGAACAACAGAAATGGTCCCCCTGGCGGGAAACAGATCCCAATATGGAGATTAACTGGTCAGACAAGACTGTCGGTGAAGGGGCCAACTACAGCTGGAAGGGTCCTAAATCTGGCACCGGTTCCATGGAGATCGTGGAGAGCGTGGAAAACCAGAGCATAGATACGGCTCTGGATTTTCAGGAACAGGGTCAGGCCATGGCCAACTGGACATTCGAACCCATTTCTGAGGACTCGGTTAAAGTCACCTGGGCTTTCAGCGGCGATTCAGGATGGAACCTGATGGGCCGTTTTTTTGGACTGTTCATGGATTCATTGATCGGCCCCGATTTCGAAAGAGGATTGTCCAACTTGAAAAAGCTGGCGGAAACAGGCGAAGCAACCAATCAAATCTAAGCGCCAATCCTGCTGCATGCTCGAAGCCCACCCGGGAACCGAGCGTGCGCAGAACTGGATTGGGGCCCGGCATCCTTCATATTCAGTGAGCTGAAGGAATTTACGTTACAGAAACAATGTTAGTCGCAACTTGCATACATCACTTGATTCGTGCCGTTACTGGATACAGCCAGAAATTTGCTATCTCCAAAAGTCACGGATCGCCATGCATTTGCCGCAGGGGGCGGTAAATCAGTCCAGTTGCTTCCATCGATGGATGTCATGGCAGAACCTTGATCGGACACACCTACAAAAATCCCGCCGCCACCGGAAACTGAGCTCCACGTTTCCTGCACGGTGGAAGTGTGACTGGTCCAGGAAGATGTATCCGCAGATCGCATTACCCGATCCACTCCATTGTTCGCTAAAGCCACGAACCGATTGGAATCGTGCCCCACAGCCAACCATTGGTTCCCCGCCGCTGGCATCACCGGAGTCCAGGAAGTTCCATCCGTAGACACAATGACCTGGTTCGTTCCATTTGTGGAGACAGCCACAAATTTACCGGATC
Organism: Leptospiraceae bacterium; assembly: GCA_040217195.1. GTDB lineage: Bacteria > Spirochaetota > Leptospiria > Leptospirales > Leptonemataceae > UBA3465. The sequence goes on from JAVJNR010000003.1 coordinate 405,803, forward strand.
CAAACGTTATACTTCGCCAGATGTTGGCCTCCGGCGTGGCCACTGGATTCCAGCTCAGGCCATCCTCCGACCACATTGATTGATTCGTACCGGAGTCCGCCACCGCTACAAATCGACCATTTCCATAGGCAACCGCCTGCCAGGGATTTGCTTCTGGAGCCGCCACGGGGCTCCAGTTCTGGCCATCCGATGAAACCATGATTCGGTTGGTTCCGGAATTTGACACAGCGACATACTTACCCTCACCAAATGTAACCCCCCTCCAGAGATTGTTCTCAGCGGCCGGATACGCAGACCAGCTCAATCCATCTGCAGAGTGCATTGTGTAATTAGTTCCTGCAATTGCCAGAGCCACAAAACCCGAGTCGCCGTGCGTAACAGTCCACCAGCTGTTTGCTTCTGCGGAAGGGACAGCCATCCAGACCAGATTATCATCGGTACAATCCACCGGAGCAAATAAAATCCCCAGCCATTGGTACAATGTCTCAGTTCTGCAGGATGGATCATCGTATCGGCAAGGCAGATTACCCTGGCATTGAACCAGAAATGACAGGAATATCAGAACCAAGAACCCGCCCAGCGTCAAGAACCTACTCTTTGGTGTAACGAGCATTCCCTATCAGGGGATGCTGTTTACGGAATGTCAAATGATTGTGGGAAAATTTCCCTCAGTTCTATCAGGTTACAAGGGCAACCCAACGCTGAGTATCTGGAATTACAGGGTTCTAACGTTAACGCTCACGCTACAAACGCCTTTATACGCGCTAAAGAGGGCCCACATCAGGGTCGATTAGTGCGCCTATTGTCCTTTCTCGATCAAACCGGGTAGAATGATTCTTCGGCAGTCTGCGAACACAGAAATCAGGCCAACCATGCGCGCTCCTTCCATGTTAACCGGAACAGCCTGCACCGCAGGCTGTTTTATTGTATCCGTTCTTTCCAAGCTGAAAAGATTCTAATTTGAGACTTCTGCTTCCTGCAGAAGTCTCAATCATGCGCGCTCCTTCCAGGATAACCAGAGAAGCCTGCACCGCAGGCTGTTTTATTGTATCCGTTCTTTCCAAGACCGGCCCTTTAATATATAATACAGGACCGGAAAGACGATGAGGGTCAGAATCGAAGACAAGGCCAGGCCAAAGAAAATAGCAAAAGCAAGCCCGGCCCAAACCGGGTCCGAAGCAATCGTCAGAGATCCGAGCATAGTCGTGACTGTTGTTAGCATGATAGGTCGAAATCGAGTGGAGCCAGCCTCCACCAGAGCTTCCTCAAGGCCCATACCGGATCGTTTCAAATCATTTAAGTACTCGAGCAAGATAATAGAGTTATTCACAGCGATACCGGCCAGAGCGATGACGCCAATCATCGATGTTGCGGTAAAATAGATACCAGCTGTCCAGTCCAGTATCATGAATCCGGGCAAAACTCCAATAAGAGAAAGCGGAATGGTAGACATGATAATCATTGGCTCACGATAGCTACCGAACTGAGCCACAAGCACCACATACACCAGGAAGATAGCCACACCCATGGCAATTCCAAGATCTCTAAAGACTTCCAGAGTCAGCTCCCATTCGCCGCCCATATTGATCTTAATCAGCCTTCCATCCGGCATGCGATAATCCGCACCAAAAAGGTTAAATGACTCCAATTTCGCGCCCGGGGCAGGCTCAAAATCTGCCAGCAAATACAGGATATCGATTGCAGCGTAAGTAATGGAACGATCGCCCATGTCTCCCAATATGTAAAATGAATCCAGTCGGTTTTCCCTTTCCACAGGGATAGCCGTAGGTTCCTCTACAACACGCACCATATCGCTCAATGGCACGCGAATTCCCAGGTCATTGAATAAAGATATACTCATGATATCTGGTATGGAATTACGATAGGATCGATCCATTCTCAGTACTATGTATTCCTGTTCTATGTTGCTAGAATTATGGTAAATCCCCAGTACAGCTCCGGAGTAGGCTGTATTGAGCGCCTGAACAATTTGGGCCGGGCCAATTCTCCTTCGTGTTGCAGCCGCATGATCTACTTTTAGAGAGACCGTAGTCTGCTGCTCCGGAATGGAAATGTCTGTATCAACTACTTCATCAATCTTCTTGATCTCTGGATACAGCCTATTGGTAACCTGCTTTAGAAGAGCCTCATCGTAACCCTGAACTCGAACCAGCAATGTGGAGCGCACAGGAGGGCCTGGTGGGTCTTCTACAAACTTCAACTTTACCGGAACGTCAGGAATAAGCCTGGGTACATCAGCCAGGATCTCGGGTCGCAGCTTCAAAACCAGATCCTCCGATTTGGTACTTCTGCTCTCCGGTTCGGTCAATCCTAAACGGATGGTACTCTGCCACGCTCTATTCCTGGCTTCCACTCCGCGAAACAATCCATTGAAATCCAGAATTGGTGGTCGCCCTGTGTAGCTCTGTAATTCAATGATCTCTGGATGCTGTATTAGCCTCTTCTCCAGAATTTGAGTCACTTCATTTGTTTTTTCAAGGGATGTTCCGGCGGGCAAATCAACGTATAGAAAGAATTGCTCCCGGTCCGCTTTCGGTAACATCCGAAACTTCACCAGAGTCAATGCAGGGAGTGCCAGAGAAAATAGCAGCGCAATACCAATTACGCTTAGACTTATTCTTCTGGCCCGTTTATCAATGAGTAATCGATGAAGATAATTCTGATAGGCGCGAAACATTCCCTTACCGGTATCCGCCACAGAAAGTAAAAGGTCCGATACCTGGCCTGGCAGCCTCTCGACTATAGAGGGCCCCGAATTACCTCTGGGGCTGCGAAGTATGAGACTGGCCATCCAGGGATTCAAAGAGTAGGCAAGAATCAGAGCGATTACGATGGCTGCCGGAACAAAGAATGGAATCGGCCCCATATAAGGCCCCATCATTCCAGTAACAAATGCCATGGGAATAAAGGCCAGAACCGTAGTTACAGTGGCCATGAACAGACCCGGGCCCACCTCCGCCACAGCATCCACAATGATTTCTTTTCTTTCCTGGAGAGCCAGAGCATCCGACTCGCCATCTCCACCGGCCGCTTTGAGTCGTCGCACAATGTTTTCTATGACTACAGTAGCGTTGTCCACGAGCAAGCCCAGGGAAAGAATTAATGCAAATAGTGTAATTCTGTTGATAGTTAGTCCGGAGAATTGTGCCACTCCGAACACCGATGCCAGGGTTAGGGGAATGGAAATGGCCACCAGCAGGGCGGCTCGAACATCCAGAAAGAGTAAAAGGACAATAACAACGATTACGATGGCCGTAATCAGATTGGAGACCAGCCCTTGAATCTCTTTCTGGGCCGTTTTTCCTTCATTTACTATTATGCTCGATTCAATATTTGCCGGGATAAAGTTGTCATGCAGTTTCTGAAGGCTTGTTCGCACAGCGTGCGTGACATCAGTAATATTTGCATCTTCAAGCTTGGCGATGCTTATAATGACTCCTGAATCTTCTGTGCGAATCTTACCATCTGCACCCTTCCTTACCAGACGAACATAGGAATCCACTTCCTGCACTGTCTCCACCACAGAAGCCACATCTTTCAATCTGGTTTGTCCAAAATCGCCGGTTACGACTACGATGTTTTCCAGATCTTCTGGCTTACTTACAATACTTGTGACCTCCAGGGGGATGTAAGAATCGGCCGTCTTTATATCCCCTGCCGGAAGATATACATTGGACCTCTGAAGAGCCTCTTTGATTTGCCCAATGCCGACGTTTTCCTTTCTGAGTCTTACAGGATCAAATTGAATGGCCAGCTCCCGATTCCGTCCGCCCACAACTTCGATATTTCTCGCCCCCTGGACGGTGGTAAGTCGTTCCGCCAGACGATGCGCAAATTTACGCATCTCCACCGGCCCCACTTCGCTGGATTTCAGAGCTATTTGAATAACCGGCACATCGTCCGGATCGATGGAGCGAATAAATGGACCATCAACACCCAGAGGCGATAGATCCATATTACTCTGGATGCGATCGTTAAGAGCTGTCTTGGCTGCATTCGCATCTTCACCTACGTAGAAGTTTACGTTTACTATGGAGCGTCCGCCGGGCATGGAAACCGAGTATACATCTTCCACTCCCGGAACATCCAGAACTGTATTTTCCAGAGGTCGGGTTACCTGTTCCACCACCTCAGAACGGTCCGCTCCCGGGAAATCCACAACAATCTGAAAGGCCGGGGCTACAATCCGAGGGTTGTACTGTCGGGGTGTTGAGAAAAAAGAAATGCCACCCCAGATAAAGAGAGTGAATAAGATCAAGAGTGATAATCGACCATTATTGACAAAGATCGACGCTAGCTTGCCCGTCCAATTACGTTCCATTCAACCAATATGAAGAATACTTACCAGAAGTAAAGCACAATATACCCCATGGGGGTATAAGAGATTAAAAAATCTGAATTACTCCGGTCTGGATTGTATCATATAATTTGACCAGGAATTGATGCTGCACTGACGTCTTATTGGGGGCTATGCCGATTTCATTTTCCCGATTCAGTATGGCCGCCATTCTCACCACTTCCCTGGCCGCATCCTTCCATTGTAATAACTACAGAAAGGCCTTAAATAGCTACAATGATGCGTTGCCTGAAAATGAAATACGAGCTCTCCGGGTAGTGCGAAATGAATTGAAGACTCGAGAATCAATTAGATCGGTTATACGGGTCATGAAGCGTAACGGATTCAACGTTGCTATAGTCCAGATCCGGGGTCGTGGAGATGCAGTCTATAGCTCCAGGCTCATTAATCCGGCTCCTGGGATCGAACCTGGACTGGACCCCCTGCAGGAGTTCATAGAGCTTGCAACACCGGAAGGTATTGAGGTGCATGCCTGGGTAAATGTGTTTCTGGCAGCAGACCACCATACTCTCAGGAGAAACGATCCGGAACATCTGATCAATACTCGGCGGGACTGTTTTTTGAAGGATCGACAAGGCCGGTCCATGCTGGATTACACACGGAATGATCTGAAGGAGGCGAATGTTGAGGGAGCCTTCCTGGTTTATCCGGGCGGCTACTTTCAAAGAAAGCAGAAAGACACGGTTTTCATGAAAAGTTCGCATTACCAGTAAATTCAGGCATGCTTGCTCGTTAGGACTCCACGCTCCATGAATTAATATGAAGCAACTCAGAAGACACAATCGGTAACTTTGCCACGGCGGAAATCGCAGGCGGGAAACCAGCGCGGTTTTCCCGGCCTGAATAACATGTACCCATTAGCAGCCATAGCGCGAAAAAAAGCCCGGCAAGCGAGGAATTGGTGTTCCAGACTTGCCTTAGCTTTCGTTCTTAGTGGATCCGTTACATCTGAATCCTGCGAACCATCCACCATTCATCTTTGATGGCCAAAGATCACTCTAACTTCAGGAAACCGATTCGAGAAATCCCGTAGCTTCTGCAAACTCTTTACAGCTTGCTCCCTGTCCGATACCCATCCAGGTTCAATTCCGTTTTCGAATCCAGTCCGGGTATGTGATGCATCTCCAGTGAGTAGCACTGGACCTTCGTCCGTTACCACCAGATAGGACAGATGCTCCTGCGAATGGCCAGGGGTATGAATGGCCCAGAAGCTACCATCTCCAAAGACATCCAGGCAGGTCCCGAGAACTGGCATTTCAACACCTTTTCGCACAGGCAATTCCAGCAAAGACTCTACACGGTCGAGATGATCGCCTTGATACAACAGCCATAAATTGATGTAAGGTTCGCCCTCTGCCACGTAGAAATCCAGGTTCTTCAGTTCCGGGTCTCCTGAAATGGCCGGAATACCGGATGAATGATCCCCATGAAGATGTGTAAAAAACACCCCCTGCAGCCTCGATTTTCGGTTATCCTTGTTCAGATGCGAAAGTATATCCGTTCCCTGTTTCTGTCGGCTGGAAATAATGTAACTGCTGGCCAGCAGCCCATGGACATTCCCTGGCCTGCCCTGCCCAAAGCTGGTGTCCAGACCAGAATCGATCATAAAACAGCCCCGCACTTTATGGCAAAACCAGAATGCATAGACGTCCACAAACATTGTTTCTGCTTCGCCTGGGTCCAGCTCTCTGTTGAGCATTCCATTGACCGGCACTTCAACCTCACCGGTATGAAATACCTGAAAATCCACGATTCTCGATTGCTCTTGAAATACAATGTTCCAGTCCGAAAAATCTGATCCCCGAGGCACCTCCGCTTGCTGTCTTCTGGGCTCACCTACGGTGCACTGCAGCAACAATAGTAGCAATAGTAATAATGTTCCGATGAGTATTCTATTCATTGGGTTTCTCCTTATTGGTATTCCAATTATACACTGACCCGCCGTATTCCCATAGGACTGTAGATACATGCCAGTGTGACCTGGGTCACACCTGGGTTTCGCCCCGATAAAACTGCTTCAAGCCCAGGGGGTCCTTAATAAAGATCAAGCCCGGAGAATCCGCTTCTGTGGCAACAAGACCCATATCTTTTAATTCTTTGATATTGCGGGCCACAACCTCCCTGGATGTGGCGATTGTATCGGCCAGTTCTTGTTGAGTAATTCTAAGATTCACTGGCTTGCTGGATTCACGGGAAAGCCGTAGGAGACACCGACAGAGTCGTCTGGATACAGATTCGAAAGTCATGCTATGCAACTCATCCATGATACCGTACACCCTGAGCGCACAATGGTTTGCGAATAAGAATCCAACGTCCGCACGGGCGCTTGCAACACTTCGTACGGATTCTCCGGTTATCGCAAGAGCAGATGTGGGTAGAATCGTTTCCACAGTTAGATCCGCGGGGCCGCCCAGACAGGCAACCAGCCCAATCACTTCACCTGCTCCAAAATGCCGGACTACCATTCTTCTACCATCCGAGGAACAATCCACATCCGCCCTTCTCCAGATTCGATTAAGAGCATCTGAGACTGCTCTCCCGGACGATACAATGTACTACCTTCCGGAAGATTGATATAGATCCCGGATTGCACCAGGGCTTCCAGAGAAGGGCTGGATAGGTCTCGCAGAAAGGTATTTTCCGCTATGGCCATTTTTCGGGCCTGATCCACTGATTCCATGCAAACAACCTGTTAGACCGGACGGGAAGGTCAACTCAGGTTCCAGATCTGCAGATAGGTGCTGTTATGAGTTCAAAGCCAGGGGCCTCAGATTAGAAATAGGTCACTCAGTACGTTAGTATTGGAATACATTTCCAGAATACTACCCGGGTCATTTTCTGGATGCCGGAATTACTGAGACGTCCAGTGTTGAAAGTTCCAGTAAAAAAGATACAGGTTTCTGACTGGATCGTATTCAAGTGAGACCTTGTCAGAGCCAGTATCGCACATTGACGCTGACCGGGACTCAAAAAATAACAGGATTCCCCGTTGCCGAGTGGTACTGGAAGTGGCGCGAACAAAGCAAAGGGAACCTCTGTCCCCGGACCTGACCTGCCACCAGGACGGCCGATAATTCTTGTTAAAATGGGCCCTCGCTTCAGGCCAATCTTCTTGCATCTCGTAGGCCCACTTTTGACTCCAGGACTCATTTATCTTTAGAGAACTCTTAACCGTATCTGGCCATGATTCCGGTACAATAGCATCTTCATAACGAAGCATTAAGATACTACTATCGATGGAATCATCAAGAAGCAGATAGGCTTTTCGGGCCGGCAGGTCAAACGGAGGCTTGATTCTGGCTTCATCGTAAAGCCTTGATGGTTCACATCCAGATGCTTCTGAATATCCGGCCAGAGGCAGAATTTGCCGGTCATTTTTCAGGCAGGGGCGTTGAGCTGATTCACAACCGATAAATCCGATTTGAAGCCCTACGGTGATAGCAATTAGGATTCTCCTTTTTCGCATTGCTTCCAGCAACCTGAAGCTCATTGATTAACCCTGATATGCAAAGGTGCTTCCCTGTATTCAATCATCAATCCAGAAGACCTGGAGCAATCAGGACCGGGCTTATTGTTCGTATTCCAATCGATAGAACCAGCCACAGCAAAGGCAGCGCAGCTAAAACAACGACTTGCTACCCGGGGTAAGAATGAATCCTGAATCAGAACCTAGAGGACCTCTTCCAGGACATAAAAATAGTTCTGATCTGTGCCAAACATCATTTGATTTCCGGAAATAATCGGAGCCGATAGGATGGCACCGTCCACTTCCATGGTCCACAATACAGAACCGTCCGCCGCAGAAAGGCATACAAGACTGGCCGGTTCGCTCAGTTCTCCCGATTCAGTGAGCACTCTGGATCCCTGAACTCCAATATAGACTCGATTTCCTGCGATGGTGGGCGCAGAGGATGTGGGATAATCGAATTCCGTTTCCCACGCTTCATCGCCATCGCTTTTATGGAATGCTCGAACCTTCGTGTCCCCGGCCGTAAATATAACCAGATCCTTGTAAAGCGCAGGTGCCATGTAATCCAGCAAGTCCACATGATCCAGGAATCGAGTGTATCGGTTGACTGGGACTTTCTGACCAATTTGCATTTCATCGCTTACCTGCCAGAGCTTTCGACCAGTCTTTCGATCCATGGCGTAGAAATTTAGTTCAGATTCAAAACCTTTAAAGAAATTGGATGCGAAGTAGACCGTATCTTCGTCCACCGCAGGAAAAGAATACCAGAGAGCATATGGAACATCCACTGGCACAAGCCAGAGAAACTCTCTTTTTTCAATATCATAGGCACCGAACTGCCGACCTTTGGGGGCCCAGTAGACTACACCATCATAAACCTGAAATGTATGATGGGACCACACTGGATTGGGAAGAGAAAACTCTTCTTTTCCGTCCGGAGTTAAAAAATAGGTGGCTCCTGTATCGCTGGTAAAGACTACATGATCTTCGTAGCGAAGAACCAGAGATTGAACCGTACTGCCGGTATTGAACTTCCACTTCTGTTCTCCGGTCTCTTTGTCCACGGCATAGACATTAAAATCATTGGATCCGAAATATATGGTATCTTCATCTGCGAAGGGTACCGAATTGATGGAATCTCTCGGCTCCTTGAATATCCATTTCATGTAGCCAGTGGCCACGTCCAGGGCATAGAAGTTGCCGTCCGTGGAGCCAAAGTAGAGTACATCGTCGATAAAAAGCGGAGGATTAAAGGCTTTGGCTTTCTCTGAATTCTCCTGAAGTTTCAATTTCCAGCGAAGCCCCAGCGGAGGATACAAAGCATTGTTTGTATGTCCCTGACCGTGCTCGCCGCGATATTCAATCCAGTTGATCTGCTCTGAGCAACCGGAAAACAGAAGAATAACCCCTATCAAAAGGAAGGGTGCAATCATGCGATATCGAAGTGCAGAGCAGAATTGCATCAGTATTTAAAGCCTCGCAATGTAAAGATTCGCTTCATCATATTCCAGAAACCGGGCTTTCGAGAGGCTTTCAGGGCTTCCCTGTATTCCTGCCTCAGACGATCAAAGGTTTCCTTTTTTTCGCGCTCGCTGAACGTTTCTTTGAACCGGAGCATAGTGTATGTACCTGCGAATGGAGCCGTAAAACGATTATGGGAGGCATACTCCAGTGGCGTTTCGCTTAATTTCCGCAGCGGTTGAGAGTGCTCGGTAAGTCGCAGATAGAATAGAGTAAGTATATGATCCAGACCTTTGCGATTGTTCTTTCGCGCCAGGTTTGCATGATAGGCCAGCCTGAGAAAGCGAAAGGAATACAAAGAAATCACAGCAATGGTTGCCAGTAGGCCAGTGAGCTGACCAAGAAAGACCCAGGGGATTTCAAATCCTTTAGATTCCTCGGCATTCTTTTCTTCTTCAATGTCGGGAATAATTACATCCATGGCATTAGGATCGTTTTCCGGAGTCGGTGGAATGGCAAAGGATGTGGTCTCTATGTCCACCCAGCCATAACCGGGCATAAAAATCTGAACCCAGGCATGTCGATGGGAGGTGGTAACCAGATAGAGGTGCTCCAGAGGCCAGTTTTCCAGCACAGGTATTTTACTTCTGAGCTCTTTGAGACCTCCTCTATGAGCCGGGGTTTGCAGATCTGTACTGGCAATGTATCCATTTACCACTCGGGCCGGCAGGCCTGAAGCTCTGGCAAGCATGGCTGTTGCATGGGCAAACTCGGTGCAGTCCCCTTCTTTTGTTTGAAAAAGGAATTTTTGGACTCCCGCCACGGATGAATCTTCCGTAAAGCCCATCTTATAGCGATAGTCTTTGTATCCCTGGAGAATAGCATTCAACCGTGCGAAGTATGTTCCGTCCTGGCCGAGGCGAGAATTCACCCACTCTTCCAGCCTTTTCTTGTCTGCCGGGGGTAAATTCAGTTCCAGATATTTCGAGTATTCTGATAATTCCGCCGGTGTGGGTTCCGGGATGTCGGCCCATTGCTCAGGACCTGACATGCTAATAGCGCTGGTAGCAGTATAGGAAAGGTCAAAAGGATGATACTTCTTCTGCAATACTGTGGGCTCCACAGAGAAGGGCCTGTAAGCTAATACACGTTGAGGAATACTGGACAGATAAAAAACATCCACAGGAAGTCTTCGCGGATGGCGCTCTGGATCCGGATCCTGCCAGGTTTCCAGCAAACGACGATCCCTCAGTCGATTGAGGATTTCGTCTGGATCGTAGATAAAGCCTTTCTGCGAATCAAATTCGCTCAGATATTCGCCGGCAGCATACACTGGTTGACTGTCGGAAGCGATAATCATTACAGCACTCTGTTTACCTTTCCCTTTTCCAGAATCCTGGAACTGATCCCATTTATCGGAGGGGACTTTATAGAGTTTGTTATCGTATTGACGGCCACCCTGACCTTGATTCTGGCCCTGACCGCCCTGGTTGCCATCCGGATTGCCCTGGCCCTGTCCACCTTCACCTTCGCCCTGGCCGCCTTCTCCATCAGGTTTTCCCTGACCGCCCTGGCCTTCGCCCTGGTTTTGTCCCTGGCCCTGACCTTCTCCTTTTTGCTGTAATTCAGAAGGATACTTTTCGCCCCTATCGCCCAGAGGCTTGCCATTCTGGTTGCCACCACCCTGGGGTCGCCCACCAGGACCATCTCCTTGACCGCCACCGTCCAGATTTCCCTGACCTTCTTTGGGCTGAGGTACGTTATCTTCCAGAAGCTTGAAACTAATGTCATGGATTACGAAATCTCTAGGTACCAGAAACGTGAATAAGGCCACAAGTGCAAGGGCAGCTACCGAGAAGACCAGAGCCTCCTTTCGCCTCTTGATTTTACTTTGTTGAGCCTTCTGATCATCGGAAGCGCGATCTGGCATGGATCTAGAAAAGCCAGCAAAATATAATACCAGAACATGAATCAGAAAAAGGGCTACTGTGAGACCAATAAGAAATGGCGTTAGCTTTCCAGCTTCCTGAGCTATTTCTTCCGAGGAGCGCGCAAAGGTTAGAATTCTATAATAGAATGCTGCCAGAAGAAAAGTCTCCAGGGCAGCCAATATCGGAAATCGGCCCTGACCGTGGAAAACCAGAAAGGTCCAGGCATAAGCTAGAAGTCCGCCAACCAGTATCCAGTAGGCTCCCTCTTCCAGCCCTGAGACTACCAGCACGGAAAAGGCCAGTAAACCGGATGCAGCAATCAGTCCCCATTTCAAGGCCAGTCGAGGAGGACGCATATAAAATGCGATTAACATCTCACCGGGTATTACTATAAATGCAATCCACTGGGTGACCGAATCGTAAGGAACGACCACTCCAGGGTGAAAAAATGGAATACTGAAGGCGGTCAGGTAGAGCGCCATCCGTGTGTAAAACAGGATCTGCATAATTAAACCAACCTCAACCGGAGCTTTTCTTCCACCAGATTTCCGCCAGCCGGAGCCGGCAAAGTTCCAGGGGCCTTCTGGCGACGAAACATCCAGAACCCTGGAAAACAGCTCAGATCCCAATCTGGCAGGAAACGAACTTCCCGTCCCGGACCGCGCACCGTGCCAAATACGCTGAGCTTCTCCGCTGAATGCTCCTGCATGAAGGAGCCAAGTCGAGTATCATACGCTGTGGTAAAGATAAAGCGTTCCCCTGTGCGCGGCGAATCAGAATCGCCTGCTTCCTGGCCTGGCAGGAAATACTGAAGAGCGGCCAGCTCTCGAGAAAATCTGTCCAGATCTTCGCCGGTTTCAAGCATAGTAGATCCGGCCGGAGTACGAATCCGAAAATTATACTCTGGATGATCCCGATGAACTACGCGAACAAAAGAAAGAAACCAGCTCTTCAAATAATTAAGATGAAGGATGGCCTCGGGACTGTCCATGCCATCATCATTAAAGGCTCTAAAATCAAGATGCAAAAGATGGGATTGCTCCGGACTTATGGGCGAAATTCGCGTAATCAACTCCTGGATACGTATGGAAGATTTCCAGTTAATATCCTTAAGCCGATCTCCGGGAATGTACTCCCGCATGTAGTATTTTTCCTCTTCCGATGTTTGCATCTTTCGACTACTTTCCATACTGGAAGCTGGCTGAAAGTGCACCGGCGTTTTTTCCGGAAATAAAGGAGCCTCTACAGTGATCTCCACTCTTTCATCTTCGCCCAGGCGAAAACGAACCAGGCCAAACACATCGCGCAGCATCAATGTTCCCTTGAATACACCCCGGCCGCTATAGGGAAAGTTTAGAGGAACTAGAATTAATGAACCATCTGGGCTGGAGCCTTCAGAGCGAAAAGAAAAGGAGGCATGGCGACCCACGGAAAATGGTCCGCGAATCAAAAAATGGAACCTGTAAAAGTAGTGGCATTTCTGATCTCCAAGATGCACTGCCTGAACCTGACCATTCAGACGAGCAAATATAGAATGGCCGGAATCCATAACCGGAGTTGCATGACGAAAACGGAACTTCTGAATATATCCATCGGAAATCAGAAAGATCAATACGAATAAAGCTGTTATTCCAAAAACGAATGCATAGGCATTCTGGGAGCCATGCCAGACACCCAGCAGGTACAATGATGTCAGTAGCAACAGTGTGCCTGTGGCAGTCAGAGGATACCCTCTATAGATGGATTTTGCTAATTCCTTCAAATTGATTCCTGGCGCCGGTTGCTACCGGCGGACTATCCTGGCTGGATCGCCCCCTACCGGCTGGTTTTGACTTCGTTGAGGATCTGCTTGATTACATCACCCGGTGCAACTCGGGGATCTTCCAGTTCCAGCCTGTGAGACAGTACCGGAACAGCCAGTTCCTTTACTGTATCGATGGAAACATAGTCATTACCACGCATTATGGAAAGTGCACGGGCGATTCTAGAAAGTTTGATACCAGCTCTAGGAGAACAACCGGTGATAACACCTGGATAGGTTCTGGTTTTTCGGATTAGAGCGACAATGTAATCCACTACTTCCCGGTGTATTGTAACTTCATCCACAAGTCTCTGCCAGGCAAGCAGTTCCCCTACGTCGATGACCGGACCAAATCCCTTCCAGGAGTTATCCTTACCATGTTGCTCAATGATATCACCTTCGCTTTGTTCGTCCGGATACCCCAGGGAAATCTGCAGCATGAATCGGTCCAGCTGAGGGGCGGGAAGAGGAAAAAGATGGGAACCCTTCAGGTTCATAGTTGAAATAATAAAGAAGGGATCCGGGAGGTCATAGGTTCTGCCTTCAATAGACACAGATTGTTCTTCCATGGCTTGAAAGAAACTTCCCTGAGTCTTCGGAGTTAGAAGATTGATTTCGTCACAGAGAATAAAATGCGCAAAAATGGGCCCACGGTTGAATTGATTCTGGGACGTTTTCATATCGAATCGGTTATAACCCAGAATATCCTGCGGAAGCAGATCCACTGTGCACTGAATTCGGCTGAAATGCTCAATGTCCACTCCCTGCTGATTCTGATTTGCACTGCCCCATTGAATGGAACCGGCCAGAGCACGAGCCAGAGAGGTTTTTCCTACACCGTGGGAGTCTGCCAGCATTACGTGACCGCCAGCAATCTTGGAGGCGATTAGATACTCTAGCTTCCTTGTATCGATATAGATTACGGTTTTGATGTTTGCCATGAGTCGGAGAATGCCTTCTTTGGCAGCTCCGAAGTAGGATGAAGGAACGCTTTCCGTTTGCATGTATGGGCCTATTTAGTGAATATCCGGTTGTGAGGGCAAGGATTATCCGTTGGAGCATTGGACGAAAGTGGGTCATCCGGGGTTCCCTGATAGAATCTGAGATCCTCCGTGTAAAGAAGGTAGGACAGATAAACGATGAGCACTAGGCCTCCATAGGCATAGCCGGCCGTCGCGGTCCCTCTGCTTACGGCTGCCCCGGCCAGCCATAAATCCAGCAATACGCCCAGACTGATCTCATAAAAGCCCACATATTTCCCGGAACCTCCGCTGCTGTGAACCGCCGCATTCATGGTGACGCAGGAGGCTAGAGTTAAACAGCCAACTAGAGAGAAAACCAGAATAGTCCGTCGCATCATGGCATCCTAGAAGATTAAGTACCGGGGGTACCGAGATTCTTTGTCGCACTCAGTAAGCTGTATCTGGTAGTATACACAGAGGCTGAGCGTAAGATTCGAAAAGCTGCTTTCCTCCGATTCCTCCGGAGTTCGAAGAGCAAGATTCATTGAGCAGTACTGGTCGCGCTGAGACCGAGCCCCTTCTTCCAGAAATCCGTCCCCATCCTTGCAGATATCCCTCTTGGATACTCCCGGCCCCATATGACCCATATTACACACGGAGATGTGAAATGAAAGAATGAGAATCAAGAGCGGAAGGACTTTGCGCCACCCCGGATTTTTTTCTCGTCCGTTCATGAACGCAACGCCTTTCGATCCTTAGAGTTCGACATTGTAGTTCCTTACCTCATATCGATAGACATGGTTGTCATCGTCAGCAATTATCGTAACGCTGTTTTTGCCTTTCAGAGCTCGGTATTCGTAGCCGCCCGGATTTCGAATGAATGGCTCTCCCTGGAAACCAATCCTTTCGATCGCTCGATCATCAAGAGGAATCGAATCCTGCGGCCTGAAGAATATCATGATCGCCGTGTCACCCAGATAGATGATTCGAAGGTGTCCGTCTGAATATTTGCACTCGGGACCTGTAATAGCCTCCGCACATACCATCGGTTTTCCATGAACTGCTTCAATGGAGTCCCGGGACTGACCGGCAATCCGGGAAAGATCAATCAACACTTCTACGGGCTGCTCTTTACAGCCAATGCAAAACAATGCTCCGGCCACGAACAGCAGGATAGCGGTCTGGCCACACCTGCGTCCTACTTGCTGCGATTTGCGACGGGACAATGCTTTCATTTGCATAGATTCCTAGCTGTCCATATCTCGGATCAATCGTCCACAAAAAAGCAGACTACTCCCGGGAAATCTCTTCGCATCTTCGCAGCTTTCATGGCGACCTTTTTAACTTGACCCGCCTACGAAACAGAGAGCACTTATTATGATGCGACCTTTCAGGGTGACGTTCCTTTTTCTCCTCGGATTTGCTCTCTATTGCTCTGGAGGGGACTCTCAGCCTTGCGACACAATGGTTGCGCAAATGGGACTGGAAAAGAAATGGGTACGGGTGGTGACTGGCGGATCCCGATCAAGGAGTGTTGGACTTGAATGCGCCATTAATTCGACTCAGTGGGCTGAAAATGGGGAAGCGTTCCAGGTATATAGCTTTGTGACACCTGAAGATGCGGATTCATTGCTGGAATCCCTGCACGACACGGAAGAAGGCCAGACTGAGAAATTTGAAGAGAATGGACGAGACTACTTCATTTCCACCGAGCCGAGCCAATTTTCGACATTATGCACCTACTCTGGAGTCAAAGAGACGTCATTGTTGTTTCTTCAATGGGTGCCGACTGGCAATAGCTGTCGACGCGACGAAATCCCGTCAGATAGAGAGCAAATCATACAACGGTTTTATTGATCCCGTTCCATTGCACAGGGTAAGGAGTAAAAATCACTGAATCGGTATGCCGGGCACCGGGGCGCAGCAATCGCCACCGCCTTCTCCGGGAACTCCCCGAGGGTATCGGGTCTACAACGTTGATCCGTTTCGATAGAGGATAGATGATGGCAACAAATAGTAGAAAAAGACCAATAGACAGCGCCGTGCTCTGGAGATGCATAGGCTTACTGACAAATCTTCTAGTGCTAACCTGTGCGAGTTACCCTACCGTAGAAGCCCCACTCCCGCCGAAGTCGCTGGCCGCCATGGGAACCGTTTTCGTGGCTCACATAGAAGAAACCAGCAATCCTGGTGTGCATGCGGCTCCATACAAACCCATGGCCGAGCGGATACTCGAGCAGGCGGGCTTCCGAGTTGTCAAAGAAGACAGGGCGGAATTCCATTTGATCATTCGCACGAGAACGGAGGCATTGAAAATCCGATACATCACTCGGGACCGAGAGACGTTTTACTCGTATAAGGGCGTGCGAAGCGCGGGAACCCTGGAGGTGATTACAACCGCCCGAGAACCCATGTTTTTACACTTTTCATCGGAAAAAGATCCGCCAATCTTTGCGAAAAAATGGGACGATGAAGAACCGGATCCGGCCCTGGCGCCCTACGGTGAAGCCTTCGAATTGCCGGGAGGGTTCTACGATGCAATGAACGCTTTGCTTCTCGAGCAAATATCGCAGGACAGATTCCTGCGCATGGTCAATCTGCCCTTTAAAGATTTTAACGGACTGGACTATAAGGGCAGTCTGATTCGCTCCCTTCACGAGAGAGGTATTACTGCAGCAAGTCCGCAATTGATGCGATTGCTCAGCGATAACGAATTTTCCTGTGGGACAATTTGTCCTATTCTGGTTGAATGGAAATACGAACCGGTTCTCGACTATGCCATTGCCATTCTGGGAAGCGAGAAAAAGCCTTACGACCTTGAACCAGTTTTCGAAACACATGTCCAATTCAAGCAACGCCGATCGATACCATCCCTCATCGCATTTCTCCGCACCGTCAGAAACACCAAATCAGATCGTGACTCGAAGCATCAGAAGTTAGCACTTAGGGCATTGCGTGAGATTTCCGGGCAGGATCTGGGAGAAGAGCCATCCGCCTGGGCTGAATGGTTCAAAGCTCAGCATTAAAGGTTCGAAGATACGCTCTCTCACCCGGTTCTCAACCCGTTGGATGCTTCTACCGAATTTCAGGGCTGTTTTTTTCTTTCCCGGTAGGCATTGTCCAGTTTGGTAATCCGTACGCCGTCGGTGTCCAGATATTTCAATAGGGACGCCGCATACCGATCTTTATACATCCCACAGAACTGGCGAGTAACGTAGGAATAACCGTCCCCGCCTTCGTAAAGAATAACAGCAAGGGAAATCGTATCCGGCACACTATCGACCCCGGCTCTCCCTTTGAGCCCCTGTATCGCCGCGTCAGCCTCGGTGAAATCCAATTTGATACTCACCCTGCAGGCCGATTTCCCATTCGGCAACACGGCAGTGCATGCGTTTGAACCGAGTTGCGGCCTGGCACTGCCGAAGAAATGGTTACCGAGAAAGCGGGCCATATCTTCACCAGCCGAGCCCTCCGTAATGACTTGCAGGCAACGAAAATTCCCCGGCCTACCGGGTTCTGTCTTGTTGTCTGAGAAAACGATCGGGGATTCGATATCGCCCGGTGTTAGATCCAACGCGTCACCTTTGCAACTGAAAGCGGCGCAAAGAAGCAACAGTGGAATCGCGGAGAGTATTAGGGTTCTTTTCATTCTGATTACCAGCTACAGAGTTGCATCGGGAGCAATTTGAGGCCAATCCTTTTTTAGAGGTACGCTCGAAGTTGGCCCTCCTGGCCGCGCTGCAGCATTGGACGAGGCCACCACTTCCCGGGTTCTAAATCTCAGTTCCCGGATAGCTCTGCCCGACGACGACGCCTTTCTCTCAGGTCATCTTCTTTTCTAAACCTTACCATCTCCTGCTGAAATTCCTTCATTGCTTTTTCGAATTCCAGAAGACCCAGGTTTCGACTTCCAGGATTTAGCTCCGGGTCCGAGCCTGGACTGAGTAGACTTTCCAGCTCAGTGATCATCATTTCTTTGTACCGACGGGAGGTATTGGACAGTATCAGTTTTCGGACGGCTTCTGTAGAATTTACAATAACATGAGCCACAATGTTCATTCTGCATCGAGCGATCAGTCTATGCAGATCTGCATTTGGCCAGGACAGTAAATCATCGATGGAAGGAAGGGCATCCCCCTGGGGACGCTGTCCAAGCAAGGACTCATAAATGGCATATCCCTTGCCAGTGGGAGGTGTGGCAGCCCTTAGAAAGCCGGATGGTTCCTTTCCCTGAGCAGCCCGGCATAATTCCACTTCCGAAATAGGCAGCACTCCCTGCACCTTATCCTGTCGGCGAATTAGAAATGGTTCCGTAAAAAGCAGGACGCTGAAGCCCGCCGCATCCAATCTAAAAAGGCCGGTATGATTCTTATGCAGTGACCATTTCTGTGATTTCTGGATAGGTCCGGATTCCACCTTCCGGGTTATCAAAAACCTGTCTAGCTTGGACTGAATGGCCGCTACGGACTCTAAAATCTTCTGGGAAATTTGTTCGTGGGTTGGAGGAGGCTGAGCTTTCTTTTTTCTACGAACCTTTGCAAAAACTCTTTGGAAGAAACCAGCCATCCTTTATTGATTTTTGGCTTCTTCGATGCATTCCTTGAGCGAAGATTCTATTTCCAGGAGCTGATCCACCCCTGTGAGCTCAAAAACTTCTAGAATTCGTTGATTGGCGCCAAAAATCCAGAAGCTACCCCTTGAACTGTTCAAACGAAGCTTGAGGTTCACGAGTATGCCTATGGCGGCACTGGAAATATGTTCCAGTTTTGTGAAGTCCATAATGAAATATGGTTCTTCCAGGGATTCGACCAGACTTTCCAGTTCTTCACCGAAGTGCACTGCATCTTCCAGGGCGAACCGCCCTTTGATTTTTAGTACAGGAATTCCCTCCTTCCGAGAGGCTTCCAACTGGAGCTGGCTCATGTTGTCTAGTGGGCTGATAGAGCTTACTTGAGTTTATATTTTTTCTTAAATCGATCTACACGACCGGCGGAGTCTACAACCCTTTGCTGCCCTGTATAGAACGGGTGGCAATTGGAGCAAATCTCAACAGACAGGTCTCCCCGAGTAGAACGGGTTTTGTAGGTGGCCCCACAGGCACATTTAATAGTTGCTTCTTTGTATTCTGGATGGATTCCGGTTTTCATCCTTGCCTCCCGATCCCGCCAGATTCTGGAGAGGGACCGTAAGCGTCAAGTAAAGCAAAGTCGAACCCGTCCGGCCACCGGATTATTCCTGGAGTAATATTGATGGAAATTCCATAAGCAAAGCCCGATCATGTGCCCCGAACGTCCTTGAACGCCAGGTTGCCGGGCTCAGAAATAAAAATCCCCCCGGGGGGTATAATTCCGGTTAGCTAAAATTAAGAATGAGACGTCCAAATAGAAAAACAGGATGGGAGGCTAATGGCTCCCGGAAGAAATCATGCGTCCTCTCTCAATGTTTGTCCGATTTTCGGTTTTCATAGCCTTTCTGGCATTCTTACTGGCTTTGCCTTTTTGCCAGCAGCAGCTAGTGGACGGAGTCAGCCACGATGCCACCATCGAGCCTGGCCAGGACGGGCCGGTCACATTGGCCATTCTTCCCTTTTCATCGGAGGAAAATTCCGCCGAGCTGCAAAGATTTTCTCTGGGACTAACGTCTCTAACCAGATCTTATCTGATTGGCTATGAAAAGTTGCAGGTTATTGATCCTTTGGGAATCCACCTGAGCCTGGATCAGGAAAAATATCTGCAAAGAGTTCGCCAGCTGGGAGCCAGGTTCATTCTTACGGGGAAATTAGCCAGGGAAAATGGTCGTTATTCAATTGTCGTAGAATTAAGGGATTTACGTTCGAACCGTTCCGCAACTTCCGATGAAATAATAGCTCCAGCCAGCGTGCTGGGCACTTTACCTTACGACATTACTCTAAGAATGGATGAACTGGCACTGGAGATGGACCTGCGAAACGGTGATTCTCCCTGGATTTCGCGCCGAGAACGGGATCAGTCCGATCGACGTTTCAAACCATCCATCGATGCATTCCAGGATTTCTCTCAGGGAGCCTACAGAGAATTGTTCAGCGCCGGCCAGGCCATCCATTACTACAATCGAGCCCTTTCCATAGAACCTTATTTCCGCGAGGCAAGAGACAGAGTATTTAGATTACAAAACCTTTCGAATGCACAAAGAGCAGCAGGATTTCGCCAGACTACAAGCCACGCCCTGGTGCTCATGCGCCGAAACCAGGTGGATCCCATGGTAGTGGCTTTGACCTATCAGGATTTTGGAAGAAAGGCACTGAGCAGGGATCGCACCCTGGCCAGTAAATGGTTTCAGGAGTCCAATCGCTGGCTATATCTTGAAGGCAGATACAAGTCCTCCTATTACGCAGATAATCAAAACACAATTGGTAGCGTCTATCTGTATCAATTTAAAGCCAACGAGGCCTACACTCGATTTCAAAGCGCCTATCAGCTACAGAGAGACCTGGGCCTGGACCAATCCCTGTCCGGTCTGGAAAGCCATATGAACCTTGCCTGTGTTTATGCCATGCGAAAGGAGCATCCCAAGTCTTTGCAGCATCTGGCGGCGGCCCAGCGCCTTGCCCGGGATCTGAATCCTGGCCCGGCCATTCTG
Organism: Leptospiraceae bacterium; assembly: GCA_040217195.1. Classification (GTDB taxonomy): domain Bacteria; phylum Spirochaetota; class Leptospiria; order Leptospirales; family Leptonemataceae; genus UBA3465. The sequence continues at coordinate 426,423 of JAVJNR010000003.1, forward strand.
GCCATTATGCATTACAACGAAGGAGTCATCCATTATTCGAGAGGTATCTACCCCAGGGCCATTGAAAGTTCAAGGAAAGCACGAGACTTTCTCATTGAAGCGAATATGGCCAATAGTCCCCTGCATCTGTCAGTACTACTCAATATTAATGCATCTCTGCTCTACCAGAGACGGTATGACGATGCACTTAGAATCTCAGATGCGATTGCCGTTCGAGCTCGCTCCATTGGAGAAACTAACTATCCACCCTATCGGTATGCTCTGCACAATACCGCCTTCGCATTGCAGAAACTGGGACGAAGCCTGGAGGCTGCTCAGGCTCTTCGACTGGCAAACTATTCCGGGTACGGACCGGGACGTCCACTTTATGAAACATTTCTTTCGATCCATGAGGTCCCGGAAGGTTCCACATTGTTCAATACATCTTCGGAGGAATCGCAGGTGGCCTCCTATACTGGTGCATTTAACATGCAATACCACCAGCAAAGTGTTCGCTCAAGAACCTATCCAGGCAGGCAGGATGATACGAATATTCTTCTGAGGGACATACTGTATCCGCGGAAGAAAGATCCGGGGTTGCAGTATCTTAGAGATCACTGGCTGGAAGGTAAATCCGATTTAGAGGGAGACGGTATACTTTTCATCGATGTGGGTCCGGGGCTGGCCAATGTTCGCTGGCCGGCAGTGACTACTCAATCCATGGCCAGGGATTTTAGAAGGATGGATGTTGTGGCCCTGGATCTGCCAGAACAGGTGCGTCTGTTTCAAACCCAGGTGCCCTCGTACAAAAAGAATGAGCTGCTGGCTCATTCCAATCTTCGCATTGTGGGAGCGGACGGAAGGGACTCTTTAATAACGGTCTTTTCAGATGCAAAGCGATGGCCAATCAGGGATCGGGGACCGGTGGAATTGCAGTCCGGCCGGCCTGTAATGATTCGAATGGCAAACTCCATCGATATTTATTTGAAATGGTATGAGATGGAAGATGTACTTCATCAGCTGGCAGAGGATCTAGAAGACAACCCATTGCTTATCTGCTTCAATCGCAGTATTCTGCTCAAGAAGGCCGGAAGCACAGATTTTGAAGTTGTGGGATACGTATCCATCCGCGGATTTCATCATAATCTGGAACTTCTGGACCGGGGTGGTGAGCCCCCGTACACACTCATAGATAATTCGTCGCTGAGCTTTTTGGACTGAATCCGACTGGAATCAGTATTTCAGCATAATGAAGAAAAGCCCTCTAGTGAGCGAATTCGAAAATGACACGGAAGGCAGGGATTCAAAAAAACTGGCAATGCCGAGAACGCGCCTCCAGGACCTGGAGGCCTGGTGAGCCCTTCCTTTTGACAGAAATAAACTCTGAACCTATTTGGACTGAAATAGAGGCTTGTATTTTTCCCTGTTCACATAGGCAAGTAGTAGATTCACAGCCAGCAAGAATACTGCAAGTATCAGCCCATCCGGGTAAACGAAAACATGATACAGAAAGATATTCAAGGTAATCGGAAAGATCATTACCGTGCTCAGTGCAACGTATCGACCTGAAATCAAAGACAGACCACAAACCAGTTCAGTGATCTTGATCAAATACAGAAGGTACCCGGTGGCTTCCATACCATCCTGAAATGTCTGTACCCTGGCAGGCAAATCGGCCGGCGGTTCTACGATGTCCAGAAGCACCACGATAGCAGAGGCCACATAGATAAGCCCCATGATGCTACGCAGAACTATTACAGTGATTTTTAAAGCTTTACTCTGAGTTTCCATATTCCCTCGCAACTTTACCGGTCCGCCATGGGCTCACTCTTTCATTCTATGAGACCAATGGCTTATCAACGCTCTTTATGATACATCCTCAGAGCCAGTGGAGCGAAAATGGCCGTCAGGCCTGCGCTGTAAGCGAATACTCCAATGATGGCCATTCCGGCTGGCTCTCCATGCATTAGACTTCTGGACGCTGTGGCCAGGTACGTCACCGGACTGTGACGTACCACAGCCTGGAGCCAATCAGGCATGGTGCCAAGCTCCACAAAAATATTACTTGCGAAGGTAAGAGGCATCAAAAAGACAAAGCTGGTAGTCATCACAGATTCCGGAGTTTGAACTTTCATTCCAAATATCATCCATATCCAGGAGAGGGATGATGCAAACAATAGAACCAGAAGCAAGGCAAGAGTTACCCCCAGAACCCCTCCTTCCGGGCGAAACCCCAGAATCAATCCTATAGCGAGGATTACCAGCGAAGCCACGGTATATCGCACCAGGTCTCCTGCCATGGCGCCCACAATAGGCGAAGGTTGCCACATGGGCAGCGAGCGAAACCGATCAAAAAGTCCCTTTTGAATGTCCGTATTCAATCCTACGCCGGTGTATACGGTAATAAACACTACAGTTTGAACCAGAATCCCTGGAATCAAGAACTGAATATACTGTTCTGGCGTTCCTGCCAGGGCACCGCCAAAAATATACGTAAACAATAACGTAAACATGACAGGCATGATTGTAACATCAAACATCTGAAACGGAACATGTTTAATCTTGAGCATGGCTCGCCAGGCCAGAGTCAATGTAGCTCCCAGACCAGAAACTTCAGCAGGTCTTCGCTCCTGGCTGAACACTCCTTTCAGAGCAGCGTTAGGTCCTTCCTGGGTGGACTTTCCGTTTTGATGCATACTTGCGGATGCAGAACTGGACTTCTGAGACCTGCCATCCCTGGTTGAACTCTTTTTCGCTCGACTCTTTTTAGTTACCGCTGAACTCATTTCTGTTCTCCCTGGGCTACTGTTTCGGGCTCCGGCGCATGTCCTGTTAATGCAAAAAAGACTTCATCCATGCTGGGCTGCGCCACGGAGAATTCGGACATACGAAGCCCTTTGCTGGACAGAGCATGAAAGACTCTGGAGATTTGCGCATCCTTTTCAATGGAAGCGGTAAGACTGAATGCATCTGACCCGGGATGCACCGGTAGTTTCAGTCTCTTCAATTCTGTAGTGGTTTTTTTCGCATCCGAAGCAGAATAAAGACGTATATGTAGTAGATTGGCTCCTACCTGGGATTTCAAATCCTGGCCGGTGCCTTCTGCAATCACCTTTCCATTATCTATGACTGCCAGTCGCTGGGCCAATCGATCCGCTTCTTCCATGTACTGAGTGGTCAGAAGCACGGTAGCCCCCTGTCGGGCAATGGCGCGAACTATGTCCCAGACCTGGTTGCGGCTTCTTGGATCCAGGCCAGTGGTAGGTTCATCCAGAAATACCACATCGGAATGTACCACGAGACCGGCGGCCACATCCAGACGTCTTCGCATACCGCCAGAGTAGGTGCGCACAAGTTTGTTTCCCGAAGAGGCAAGATCAAATGCCTCCAGAAGCTCCCGGGCCCTGGCTCTGGCTCCCTTCCAGTTGAAACCGTAAAGTCTGCCTATGAGAATCAGGTTTTCAATTCCAGTCAAATCCTCATCCACCGATGCATACTGGCCGGTAAGGGAAATCCTTCTTCTCACTTCGTCGGGCTGTTTCAACACATCGTATCCCATTACCAGGGCCTGCCCCTGGTCGGGCTTTAAGAGGGTGGTTAAGACACCAACCGTTGTAGTTTTTCCTGCACCGTTGGGCCCCAGAAGTCCGTATACAGTACCGGCTTCAATGCTCAGATCAATTCCGCTGAGAGCCCAGTGAGCGCCATACCGCTTCTTGATTCCTCTGGTTTCTATGGCCTTCATCTCTGATTTAACTCCCATCAAAATTCACAAACAGAATATCGCTGCGCAATGCATACCGATCCGGAACTATTCCTTTCGGCGAAAATAGGTAATCGGTTACAAACTCTGCTCAAAAGCTTGCTCCAGCGGAGCGAATGTGCTTCGCGGCTCTTCCACTGGCATAATGAACTGTATCTTCTCCATATTGTCCGGATCTCCATACACTTCGAAAGCCACGGAAGTCTGGACGTTGCCTTCTTCCATAACCTTTTGAAATTCGGGATACACCTTTATGGGCCCCAGCATAAACGATAACATGTTCCGGTAAGGAAATTCGCCATAGATGGATTCCATGGCTGGAAACTCAAATACAGAGAATTTCTGAGACAGAGTTTCCTGCTGCGCCGCATCCAGCTGGTCTATCCTGCATCCCAGGATGGATCGAAGCTCTTCTGGAGGCGTATCAGGCGGATCCAGGTATACAGCCAGGCTTTCGCAAGTCTGCAGCCCGGCATCCTTCCATCGATTTTCGAATTTTTCCCAGCTGGCGCCCAGATCTTCGTAAGGCCCTCTATGTGTAGCATAGATAATTGTATGTGGACCAAATTTAGTTCTGGAAACAGTTACTTCTTGGAATCCGCCCATGTAGCCGTAGAATCCCAAAAAAGCAAGGACCAGGGCCAGAAAACCAATACCCAGACCTTTCCAGAGAGTACCCTTGTTTTGCATACCACACCTCCAGCGTAGCGCTTCGCAGCATCTATGTACCTTGATGCATATCGCACTCTTCGATGCAATCTATTATTCGGTCACTATAGGATTTATTGGAAAGAGCAGCAGATACAGTCCTTCGCAGGTCCGGCCTTATAAACTACTTTCAAGCTATAGCCGTGATTATTCAAGTTTCATCAGCGAAATTCCATCCAATGTTACCGAGGGCTGGCCATCCTTCCTATCCAGCCTTAACTCGAGTTTCTTTTGCCGATCTGCTTCCAGGTAGCAATGAACGATTTTCCGCACAGGATTGTGAATATACCAGAAGGATGCTTCGCACACAGTAGACTCTAAATCTCTGGCAGTACGCATCTGAATATGTAAGGCTAGAAACTCATCATCCTCTGCCGTGGTCTCACCTTTCTGGATTCGGTTCTCAAAGAACCGAATGTACATTGAGCTGCCAGCTGAAGGTAATGTGATAGAATGCCTTGCGCTGTGCAGGAAATAACCATCCGACATGAATAGAGGACGTAATCCGGCGGGATTCTTTTCCGCATCAAAGAAAGGACCGAGGATGGATGCTGCCACAAGTTCTGACCGGTCATAGGCCAGAACTCTAACTCTCCAGCCCCGAAATTGCCGGGAAGGCATGGCATCTGATCGTAACGTCAAATCCAAAGTTACATCGTTCTGCTCGCTTAGCTGCGGATGACGTCCAACAGGACCAAAGGAGGAGGAGCGAGTACTACACTGGCAAATCGTTACAAATAGAATAGCCAGCCCCGCCACCAGAGGTCGTTTAAGCACAGAGATTAAGATTCTACTGAATGGTCGCATGGGGCTGCGCGCTCGGAACCCGAGCCTCCCGGAAATAAAAGATCGATTGGAAATCCCTGGAAAAGCTGATCCTGAGTCCTGACTTCCATCCAAACAATCCTTACCGGTATTCGATCTGAATTCCTTGCTATGATTTGATCTTTTACTTTTGGCCGTCATAGTCGGACTCCACCCGAGTATCCATGGAACATCCACCTGGTTCCAATTGCAGAGCGGCCTGCCCGGATACGTCCCTCTGAAGCCAGGACCAGAACGATTCATGGATGGCTTTTACGGCCAGGTCTTCCTGTGCATTTCTGGGCCGCAATTGAAGACGCAACGATTGATAGAAATCAGGATTAAGCAACAATTCATAGGTTAGGCGGCCCGAGGTAATGTACATCTCTGGGCTGGCAGGTTGTCTGGACTCTCTGTCCAGCTTCAATAGCATAGCCATCTCTGCCTCGGGATGGGACCAGACAGGCTCTTTTATTTCACGGCCCAGAATAATGTACAGGTATTGTCCCTCCCTGGCATGAATTCGAAAGCCAGAGTCTTTCTGCACTGGCGCCAGACCGGATTGAATTGGAAGACTCCAGACTGTTTTTCCAAAGTCCATTCCAGTCACACCGATCCAGGCCAGAAATGGACCTAATTGTTCCTGCTCGGGAATCGGTCTATTGTTGAACAATCCATATTGATACCAGTACGCAGCTCCACTGGACTGCAGGCAAATCTGCAGAACGAAAGTGGATTCCGGGTTCAATGGACCTGCCAGGCGACAATGAGGAAGCACCAGAGTACATAGAATAGAAACCAGACCCAGAGATTTTCTTATGTGATGCCACACCAATCCAGCATGATGCCTGCTCCGTTGCAAGCAACGCAAATACAATGTCCCGGGATTAATGCAATAGAAATATAGCCGCATTATAAGATCCTAAAAAACTAATACGATGGTATGAGGTGAAGAAAATAAAATGCAATAAATCCGGGTATCAGTGGTTCTATACCCGCGGCCACCATGGTTCGGTCGTCCAATATAATAGCTGATTGAGTATGATTCATCCCGGGGCCGACATAAATACCATTGCAGATTTCTTCAATGATCTGGTAAACCACTCCGATGAGAGAGGGTTACAGGCAGCACATGAGGTGATTCGTAGCCGAGTAAACGATCGACATTTGCAACAGGGATTAACCCTGGCAGCAGATGGAAATCACCCAAGCATTGTAAGTCGTTACTTGAGCGAAACACTTCCCCATAACTGGGATAAAGATATGGTCCATCGCATTCGGGATGCCGTGGAAATGTGGCAATCAGGAAAGACCGCTGAGCAAATCTTGGAATGCTTTGGTCAGAATTACTCTGTATCGCAGCGATACATCGGATAGCATTATCAGGTGGCGGTCTGAAGTTTCTTATATAGAGATCTAAATTCTTCGTTTGGTATTTTACCCTCTGCATCCTCGCAGAGACCCGGCTGGATTCTGTTCAAAAAATACATGTCCAGTTCGCCTTTGTTTTTGGCAGCCACTTTGCCTCTATACTCGCATTCGAAGAATTCCTTCACCAGGTTATGAGTGGCCCCAGAGATATTGATTCGATTTGCATCGCTACTGGATTCCATTCTGCTTGCAATGTTTACTGCATCGCCCCAGATGTCATAGGCAAACTTGGCCTTTCCGATAACACCTGCTGTAACCGGGCCCGTATGCACTCCAATGCGTAACCGCCAGAAGGAATGACCCATTTGATCCTTGATTTCCTGAAGACCTTCCATAAAAGTTAGAAGCTCCAGAGCCGTCAAACAGGCATCCACCGGATGAGTATGATTCAATATTGGCAGTCCGCCGGCGGCCATATAGGCATCACCAATGGTTTTTAATTTCTCCAGACCATTTCTTCTGCAGATTTCATCGAATTGAGAGAAACAACCATCCAGTTCACGAATCAATTCCCAGGGAGACATGCTTTCTGCGATACCAGTAAATCCTACAAAGTCCGTAAATAGAACAGATACAGATCCAATACTTGCTGGAGTTACGGAGCCTTTTTGCTTTAGTTCCGTGGCCACCTGCTCCGGCAGGATGCTCAATAACAGACTTTCGGCCCGGGCTCTTTCCTGCTTCACTTGCTCGTAGAGGGAAGAATTATATACAGCGCCGGCAATCTGGTTACAGAATCTACCTATGGAATCCAGCTCTTCCCGGGACAGCTGCATTCTCTTGCGAACACTGGTAAAACAGGCTATGCCGATAGTTTCTCCTCGAATGATTAATGGAACCATCAGGAATGCTTTTAGATCCAGCGCATCATAGAAAAGCCGATCCACCCTGGAGTGAATGTCCACCTCAGGAATGCGAGAAAGATATAGCCTTCTCTTTTCTGCGTACACTTTCCATAGAGTGCCGGCATCCGGAGAAAGAGGTGTTCGAAGCGATTTCAACTCCTCCAGATGTTCGCCCATCACTTGCTGTAAACTCTGGGAAAGATGCGATACAACAAACTCCCCGTTATCGAAGTTTGCCAGGATCAGCATGGTTCCATCAATATCAAAGTTCTCATCGATGAAACCGAATACTTCGCGAACAATTTCATCCAGTTCGGAAAGTGCATTAATCTTTAGCGTAAACTCGTTTAATTTCTGAATTTCCTGCCTGGACTCCTCCAGATCCCGGGTCCTTTCTTCTACTCGGATTTCCAGAAAATCTCTAGCTTTTCGCAAATCGTCAAAAGCTCGAGCGTTGACCAGGGATATACCGGCCAGAGATGCAAAGGCAGCCAGCAACTGAACGTCCGTTTCTGCAAACCGATCTCCATCCAGCTTATTCAAAACTTGAATGGTTCCTATAATTGCACCGGACTGATCATGGATGGGCATGCAGAGTATAGATCTGGTTCTGTATCCGGTGCGCAGATCATAATCGCGACTGAAGCGATCGTCCTGGTAGGCATCAATGATGTTCACCGTTTCACCGGTGGTAGCCACAAAACCTGAAATTCCTTCGGATAACTTGATCCTGATCTCATCGCTGCCCTGGGCCACTCTGGACCAGAGCTCCTGACTATCCTTATCTATTAAAAACAGAGTTGATCTATCTGCATGCATCACCTCTGTAACGGTGTTCATAATAACGCCCAGCAAAGCATCCAGATCCAGCTCTGCCATGATACTTTGAGTTGCTCCCACCAGGCGGGATAAATTAGAACTTTCCGATACGAGCTGCTGGAGCACAGAAGATCGAATGGTCATTCGGCCGCCTGCATCTCTTTGCAGTAGCTCCGGTAGAGCCGTAGTTATGCTTCCAGATTTGTTTAACATGGGAACCTTGAAACAGACGATTGCGTCCAATCGCTATGCATAGTATCGACATATGGGACGGGAATTCATAGAACTTCCCTCCCGTTTGGCTACTCAGGCCCGCAATTGGGCTTGTAATGCAAATCAAGAAATGTAGAAGAAGAGAATGAAACATCCGCAAAAGATATGGAAAGCACTACCGGTCTTTCTGTCACTGATCCTTGTATCAGGCTTTGAAAGTCTGAAAGCAGATATCATCCTTGGAGCCAGTGGCTCTTACAACGCGCTCACAGCCAGCCAGGAATACGGTGGATATAGCAAGGGCTTAAATACATTTGACGATGCTCAGACCGTGCATTCAGGCTCTGCCTCCTTCTTTGTGCAATCTTCTCCGGAGCCATTAATTCCCCATGTTTATTATTCCCCGTACTTCGATCTATCAACCCTACAACTGAGCACCTCGGATGCATATCTTCAAGCCACCACCGGCGAGGTGGGTATTGGGCTGTACCTTGCTACAGGAAATTTGTATCGCGGTAAAGTGGGATTCTTTCTGGGAATCGTGGCGGCTGGTCGTGTTTCTTCCCTGGAGGGCCAATTTAATTTTGGACGAAACACTCTATATGAAACCTACCTCAATACTGGTGAACCCGGCGGCCTGGACCATATTGATGTGCTGAACTATTCCAGAGATCAGGATGGAAATCTAAATCAAGAGCGAAAGGATAGGTACCTGCTGTTCAAAGCAGGAGTTCTTTCCAGAGAGAATTACATAATCACTGATATACTGCTTAATAGAAATGTGGACTTCAGAAGCCTGGGGGTCCTGGCCCTGCTGGGAAATGATCTAAACGATATCCATAAATTATACATGCTGGACAATGAGGCATCGGAAAAAAGCGACACCTTCTACGGTGCTGCTCCCATTATTGAGCTAGGGTATATGGGCGATCATTTTCTGATCAAATACAAAGCCGGCCTGCCCATGAGATATCGCACAGCGAAAGGGGCCATGTCCATAGAAACCCATTCATTGACCCTGGGAGTCTTTTTTCAAATCTGAACGACCAGCAAAAAAATGATTACCCATTACCGTGAAAGAGAATCGAGCTGGCGATACCTCAATTCAGTCCTGCCAGATGAGCATTTGCTCGATCTTCCTTTGCGACGGTTCTAAGGTCCGGTCCCCTATAGCGGTGAGCCATGGTTGTCCATACACCGCCCTTAAGTATACCAACCTCTGTAGCAGCCTACCATGCCAGTCCCTGCGGCCGATTGATAAGTTGTTCTCTCTGGCCGTCTAAAGTTCGATTCTAAGAGACCAAAGCAAGAGGAGCGTCCCGGGGTCTCGTTTGTTACACCAGGTCTGGTCTTAGATCGTTCTGGAGTAGCCTGCCCCGGTACTGGCCCGGGGTAGATGTGCATCAAAGCACATGGCAATGTTACGAATTAAGAATCGGCCCACGGGCTGAACTTCAAGTCCCGTGTCCCGGATCTTCAAAAGACCATCCGATTGCATGGATTGAAGGCTTCCGCGACCGGTTTCTTCCAGCTCGGCGCGAAAGTACTGCTGAAAATCCTGATCCATTTCTCTTTTGAATCGATCAAAGCCCAGAAAGAAATGACACATTAGTTCTGTAATTACATGGCGACGGATCAAATCATCGTCCGTAAGCTCATAGCCACGAAGCACAGGCAAGGTTCCGGAATCCAGGGCTTCAAAATACTCTTTCTCTGTTTTCAAGCTCTGGCTGTAGGTTCGCCCCACCTGGCTGATCCCGGTGATTCCGTGTGCAATTAAATCCAATCCCTTCTTGGTACTGTAGCCCTGGAAATTTCTGTACAGATCACCGTGATCCTGGGCTCTGGAAAGCTCATCTGATTGCTTTGCGAAATGATCCATGCCTACGAAGCGATAGCCCCGACTGCAAATCCTCTGGACGGACCGGGTTAGAATCTCCAGTTTCTCACCCGCAGAAGGCAGATCCTCCGGATAGATCACTGAATGATGTTTGAACATCTGGGGTAAATAGGCAAAATTAAACAGTGCGATTCGATCCGGCTGCATCTCCAGAACTTGCTCCAGGGTGGCCGCAAAGCTATCGATCGTCTGCAAAGGCAAGCCGTAGATAAGATCGATATTTACGCTATCGAAGCCCAGAGACCTGGCATTTTGAACAATACCATTTGTAAGCTCCAGGGATTGGACACGGTTCACTGCTTTTTGCACCGCCGGATTAAGATCCTGGAGTCCCAGGCTAATTCTATGAAAGCCCACATCCCTCAGAGCGCTTAAATGGCCTTCCGTTAACTCCCTGGGATCCACTTCGCAACTTCCTTCGAAATCCGCAGCCAGACTATAGCTGGAATGAATTGCATCACCGAGCTTCCGAATTTCATCCGGATTTAGATGTGTGGGAGTACCACCGCCCCAGTGTAATTGTTCCAACTTTCGCCCAGGTTGAAGGAAGCTTGCATTGAGTTCTATTTCTTGTATTAAATAGTCCAGGTAGCGCGCGATTCTCTCTCGATTATTAGACACAATCATGTTGCATCCGCAGAAAAAACATAGAGTATCACAGTACGGAATATGAAAATATAGGGATACATTTGAGCTGGAGGAACCCAGCGAAACCGGCTTCTTTCCGGCCAGAGCATCTGCAAAGTCACTGGACTTAAAGCCATCATGGAAGGCCGGCGCTGTGGGATAGCTTGTATAGCGAGGTCCAGCCCGATCATACTTCTGGAGCAAATCAGCGTCTAGCTCTGGTAATGGAGCGAAACTGGACATACACTCACATTATAACAAGTATGCTAAGATCAAGCAATTATCCGTGTCATTTTCCAGAAGTTGCTGTTGATAACAGGTCTCATGTTCGAACAACTCTTGATGAGGTTCAATATTCCGCAAAAAGGCCAGGTAGAATGTAGTTTTCCGGACCGGTGCAGGACAGTAGATCCGCAAAAAATGGCTCCGAAGGCTGAGCTCATCCTGGTCTTATGGGTGAGCCCGCCCCACAAAAAGGGGCCCCTACTATGGCTTCTGTGGATCATCAACGTTACTGCATAAAAAAAGGCCCCTCCGCGGAGGGACCTTTTTTCAATATTGTTACAAAATGCTGCCTGTGCTGCAATTCGTATCGGATTCTCCGTTCCGCCCTACCAGCTTTCTGGTGGGCGGAGCCTGAAATCAGGGAGTATTCATGCTGGCCAGGAAGTCTTCATTTGTCTTGGCCGAACGCATCTTATCCAGTAAGAGTTCCATGGCCTCGGTAGTGGACATGGGACTGAGAGCTTTTCTCAGTACGAATACTTTGCTCAGAATTTCGGGCTCTAGAAGAAGCTCTTCTTTTCTGGTTCCAGATTTATTGATATCGATGGCCGGGAAGATCCTTTTATCAGCCAGTCTACGATCCAGATGAATCTCCATGTTACCGGTGCCTTTGAATTCTTCAAAGATCACTTCATCCATTTTGGAACCTGTTTCAATTAAGGCTGTTGCAATGATTGTCAGAGATCCACCATGCTCGATATTACGGGCAGCACCAAAGAATCGCTTTGGCTTATGCAGAGCGTTGGAGTCCACACCACCGGAGAGAATCTTACCGGAGGTAGGGATAACCTGGTTATAGGCTCGGGCCAGACGAGTAATTGAGTCCAGCAGGATAACAACATCCCTTCCATGCTCAACCTGACGTTTGGCTTTCTCGATCACCATCTCGGCTACCTGGACGTGGCGGCTGGCAGGCTCATCAAACGTGGAGCTAACCACTTCTCCATCCACATTCCGGGCCATGTCCGTAACCTCTTCCGGTCGCTCATCAATCAATAGAACAATAAGCACAACTTCCGGGTTGTTGGTTGTTATGGCATTGGCCACATTCTGCATCAGAATTGTCTTACCCACTCGTGGAGGTGCAACGATCAATCCCCGTTGGCCTTTTCCGATAGGTGTAAATAGATCAATTATTCGGGTATCCAGTTGTCCTGGATTCCATTCCATTACCAGTCGCTCATTTGGATACAGAGGCGTCAGGTTATCGAACAATATTCGACGTCCTACCTGATCTGGAGTTTCTCCGTTAACCGTATCCACGCGGAGCATGGCGAAAAATCGCTCGCTGTCCTTTGGAGGACGAATTTGCCCTGTAATTGTATCTCCTGTGCGAAGACCCAGGTGACGAATCTGGGAAGGACTTACATAAATGTCATCGGGTCCGGACAGATAGTTGTAGTCCGGGCTTCTCAGGAAACCGTAGCCCCCCTCCTGCATCCTTTCCAGAGTGCCGGATGCATAAACGATGCCGTTTCGCTCGGCCTGCTTTTGCAGAATCCCAAAAATCAGGTTTTGCTTTTTAAGACCTGCTGTGGTTTCCACGCCCATCTCTTCTGCGATCCGCGATAGATCTTCAATGGGCATGGCCTTGATTTCGCTCAAATCGATGGGCGGTGGTGGTGGTTCGTTGGATTTTTTCTTATTGGGACTTTTGCGGCCATTGCGACCCTCGTCCTCATCAGAAAATCCATGATCGGCATCCATCAGCGCTTCCTGTTCAAGAAGCTCTTCTGTATCCGAAGGCGAGGATTTTTTTCGTCCGTTCTCCGAAGAGTTACGGGAAGATTTTTTGCGTGAAGTTTTTCTCACGGCAGGCATATGAACTCCTGTGGGATTGTGTCAGAGACATAATCGATGGTAGGTTTAGGTATAGCGCTGGAATAGAACGGAAAGCATCCGAAAACTCGCCCTTCTGGCGTGGTTAGATCAATCCAATGGATTACGTCTGATCTCGGGGATTTATTTGATCCGACGTTTGGCTTTTCCGCGAAGCTTAAGCCAGCGGTGCCTATATATTACTAAGGGCCCTTTCGGGGTCAAGAATTAAAAACAACAAAGATAAAAACGAGGGAATTGGAAATTCCCATCAAAACTTGATATAAAGACGAGGATCCACCGGCTTACCGTTGCGAATCATTTCAAAATGCAGGTGAGGCCCGGTACTCATACCGGTGCTGCCGGATACTCCGATCTTCTGCCCGCCTTTCACAGTCTGACCCACTCGAACGTTGATTCGGCTTAAATGGGCATACAGGGTCTTCAGCCCGTTATCATGCTTTATAATAATAGCTCTACCATAGGAACCCATCCAGCCAGCATAGGTCACTACACCATTACGGGCCGAGCGTATGTGTGTATAGCGAGCGGCAATGTCGATTCCACCGTGAAACTGGCGGTACCGATAAATGGGATGTATACGCCAGCCATAGCCACTGGTGGTCCTTCCCCAGACCGGTCGAAACCAGGTGGGAGGTGGTTCAGGCACTTTTGCATTTGGTAGAAAAATCGTTTCTCCGGGTTGCAACAAATCCAGGTTAGCCACATCCGGATTATCCCGACGGATATCATCCAGCTTAACGCTGTAGTACTGGGCTACTTTGGCTATTCGATCATTCTTTTTGATTTTATAGGTAAGTCCCGGACGATTGGGAATTGTTAGCTTTTGTCCCGGTCGGAGCACAGAGTTTACGCCCATTTTATTGGAACGTGCAATGAGCTTCATGGGAACCTTGAACTTTGATGAGATCTGGCTCAGGGTATCCCCATTTCTGACTGTATATTTGATTACTTTGCCGTCTTTTCCTTCCGGCTGATCTTCGGTAAGAAGCTTTTCTTTCAACGCATCCGATTTCTTCTCTAACTCTATAGGAGAGAGTTTCCCTTCCATCTTCTTCAGTTCTTCAACTTCTGTAAGATCCTGGGTGGTGGTGGCTGTGCCGGAATTGGAAAGTAGACTGAAAACGCCAAAGAATAGGACGGATAGGGCCAGAACACCCAGAGCCTGGTTTCGGATTTTGCCCAGAGCTAAATCCACTCGGCCAATTATGGGCCTGGTTTTCCCGGGAAATGAGTAGAGAAAGCTACCTCCGCCAAGATGAATCAGGGAAAAACGTCCCTGGAGCTCAAATCGGTGCTTGCTATGCCTATTTTTAAATCGGCGGTGGTGCATGCTATAGGATCAATCGGCCAATCAACAAAGTCCCGGCATTATTTTTCCGGAGTTTTGACTGATCCGTAGGCCTCCTCTACGATTTTCTTCACATCTTTTTTCTGGCCGCCGGTGATATTCACTCGGCCCTGGGCTATGGTGCCCGGAGAAATATGCAGAATGGGAGACTCAATGTCGCCCATCATCTTGCCGGTCTTTTCCAGCCGCACTTCTTCTTCTGCCTTAATATTGCCAATCATGGTTCCGGACATAGTCACGTTTCGGGCATTGATGTTGGTCTTAACCTTTCCGGTCTCTCCAACATGGAGCTCATCTTCCGTTTTTATCTCCCCCTCGAATTTTCCGTCGATGCGAAGGGAGCCGGAGATATAAAATTTGCCCTCAAATATGGAACCGGGGCCAATTACACTGTTCAGCTGATCATTTCTGGTGGCCATACTGGCTCAGAGTCCCGAAGGCGGCCAATTTCCGCAATCAGATTTCAAATTTTAGGGCATTTTGGTCGCTTTTAATTGAACGAAACCGAATTTTCTGCCGTCCACTGCTCCTGGCGACCGCGCCTCCAGGCCCGAAGGATTAATGGACAGCACTCGGTCCGGCCCGATGCACTACCCTCAAATAATACCAGAGGGCCAAAAAATCGTACAATCCGTGCACCAGAATGGCAACTAGAAGGTTATCGGTGTAGAGTAAACTCAGACTGAGTAGAAGTCCCATGAGTGCTGCAATGATCCCATAAAGAGGCGTAACCCAATGCACCAGGCCAAACAGAATTGCAGTTATGGCAACGGCAGCCCAGACCCCCAGCCAGTCTGTAAGCCATAAATGAAAGAAGCCTCTAAAGAGTAGCTCTTCGCCCACCCCCGCAAGGATGGAAAGCCAGAACAAATCGCTTAAATGAAGCCCCTTGAACAGTGGTAATATGACCTGATCCAGCTTGCTTCGAAGCAACTTCACA
The DNA here is from genome assembly GCA_040217195.1 of Leptospiraceae bacterium. Classification (GTDB taxonomy): domain Bacteria; phylum Spirochaetota; class Leptospiria; order Leptospirales; family Leptonemataceae; genus UBA3465. The sequence continues at coordinate 441,927 of JAVJNR010000003.1, forward strand.
GAGGCCAAATTGAGTCGGGACAAAAGCAGAAACACCAAGAACATGGGAGCAATGGCGAGCAGACCTATGGAATCTATCCATCGATCCGGTTCTACATGAATCATACTCAAAGGCGGATAGTCGAATAGAAAGCCCAGCCCGATGGCCAGTAATCCCATGCCGCCTTCCACAAAAACAGCCATGCGAAGCATGCTACCCTGATCTTTAAATTGCGATTGTTGTTCCGGTTCCAGATCTCTTTTCCGTTTCTTTCATGAATTGGATAGGTTCTACAGTTTGTCCGCCCCATGACAAATAGATACTAAGGACTCAGAGGGCAAAGTAAAAAAGAGATACATCCACTCTCCGAGCTTGCATTCGTTGCGAATTCATTGTCCAGTTCGATTCGCAGGCAATGACTGTGATATCCCAACAAATACTATTCAAAGAAGTGGACGCTGCCGGGGACAGAAGAAAAGCAGATTTGAGTCATACAGAATCCTTACAGACACTCACCCAGTAAATAGTATCTACCTGAATTTCCAAAAACCCTGGCGGCTTCCTTCTGAAGATCCTTATCCATGGACATCATCAACGGACGACCGTTACAGCTAAAACTGGCGGCTTCTTCAATACAACGTGAATCCACTTCCGGTCCGGCGCATTGTGTGATCACGAATTGACGATTGTTAATCATCGCTTTACGTTGCTGCAGAGTGGGCCCGCAACTTCCCAGAAGACCAAGAACTAGCAAAATACCAGTTCCATTTAATATTAATTTCATATCAATACTTTCTGGCTGAATACAACGATGTCAATTCCTTTGAGCAGCGGAGTATTCAGTCTTTTGTGAAACTATTGGAAGATTGGAATTGCGAACAATCAGTCTGGAGGCAGGCAAAGAATTGATCTACCACTGAGCTGGCAATTCAGGACGACGCAGGATGCCATCCTGGAGTGTTTTGTTCACAATCAGAATGTTTTTTCTGGCTCTGGAAGCAGCACGACTTTCAGCACGGGTCAACATCTCATTGTACAGAGCAATTGCATCGTTAAATTCATGATCCTGAATATGCAGGAAAGCCCTCCGTTCCAGAACCGTTCCAATATCCATTGAGGACAATCTAGTGCGCACATCACCCAGCCTTTCATCAACGTCTGGCTGTTCAATGTATAACAAACGATAGTATTGTCTTCGGACCTCCGGATCATCCGATGTTCGGAGCTCTTTTTTCAAGGTCAGGATTCTCTCCTTTAGATCCGTCTGTTCCTGAACAATGCGGTCCCTTTCCTGCTCCACCTGAAAATAGATCTGGCGAGCTTCATCCAGACCGGCTTTCTCTTCATTCGTTCTACGAATTTTTCGGTTTATTTCAGAGAGATGATTCTGGATGCGAAATCTGATCCTCTGTCTTTCCATTTCCAGGCGAAAATCGTCCTGTCTTGCATCAGGCACCTGTTGTAGCACCTGATTGTACAGCTCCATACTCCGTCGGTACTTTCCTGTGTGCTGAAAGTACAGTTCAGCCAGATGATACTTTGCCTGCTCATTTCTGGATAGTAAGCCTTTTCCATCCTGATCTGCTCCGGCCCGGTTCAATAGCTCTTCATAGATCTCAATGGCCTTCAGGTATCTCCGCTCATCGGTGTAAAGACCCGCAAGATTACTCATCCGAAGGTTAATTCTTTCTGGATCAACAGAACCAGGATTCCTTTCATTTCGCTGTCTGGCCAGTTCCAGAAAGCGTTTCTCGAATTCGATGGCATAGCCTGTCTTTCTGCTTCTGGAATACTCTTCTGACAGTGCCTCCAGAAACTTTAGTCGATCTGGATCGATGCGATGAGCCAGCTCCAGAAGAATGCCGTAACCGACGAAATTAGATAGCTCCGTTCTTTCCGGAACCGTGGGTGAATCGCCGTAGAATTGAGACTTTTGAGTTAGCCGTTGATGCTGCTTATTTTCCTTTTCAATTTCTCTGGTAATCTCTGCCATTCGAAATACCAGATCGCCGCTTTTTTGTTCCCGGTCCTCTTTGTAGGCCCGGTAACTGCCTGTACGAATGGCTTCCATCCGATCAACAATGGCCTGCATCTGGTTTTCCATTTGTTGCAATCGCTGCTCTTCCGCCGCCGGGTCTGCCTGTCCCCCTCTGAGCAGTACAGATCGAGCCACAGCCGATTGCTTTCGTTGCTGATCCAGATCTTTCTTGAGCTCCACATATTGGTCCATTAGATTACGAAATCGATTAGCATCGGCAGCCCACTGATTGTTGGGCTCCTGCTGAATGCGATCTGAGTTGGCAAATCCGTCCAGCATGGATAGATAGATCCTCTCCCGTTCTTCCGAAGTCAGGTCCCGATCTTGATCCCGTACAGGAAGAAGAGCGCTGTATGGAATTTCCACCGGATTGTAGCGAAAGGCCTGATTGTATTCCGAAAGAGCCCTTCTTAGATCCCCCTGTCTTTCGTAGCATTGTCCCAGCAATACATGTAATCGATATAGATAGGGCGAATATCCAAGAAAATAGCGAGCTCCTGGTTCCTTCTGACGAGCCAGACGGACCAATCGCACAAGATTCACATCCCAGTGCTCGACTCCTTCCGGTATTTGCTGTCTTTCTATCTGGATTCTTTTCTCCGCAGAAAACTGAGATGTATACCGGCTAATTTGTCGCTCAACCTCTCCGGCAAGAGCCTCAAGAGGTTCCCCGCTCTCCAGCCGATTCTCCAGAGCTTCGATGGTGGCTCGGTCAAATATTTCATGCGGTTTTTGATACAGGGAGGCCGGGTTGCCCGGATCTTCTCCAGTTAGAGGCCACAAAGGCGCTCCAAATAGAAAAAGCAATGCCAGACCGCCTCCAGGCCCAATGAGCCTTTGCAGAGCCCGGCGGATCAAGCTGGCACGATTTTTTTCTACTTTGAACATGAAAATTAGTCCCTGATTTCGGTTCGGCTATTTAGACATCTACTTTAAAAGAAAACAATCCATTCCATGCGTCCATTAGACAAAGGAAAGGCAGAACCGTAAAAACATCCGATCTTGAATTATGGCGCAAATCCAGTATGAAAACTCCCAGACCATAGAGGCCGGTCCAGAAGATACAATTCTGGAAACCAGCCTGAAAAATGGCCTGGAACATATGCATGCCTGCGGTGGGAAGGCCCGTTGCTCAACCTGTCGTGTGCTGATCCTGGACGGTCAGGAGAACCTGGAACCCAGAAATGAGCAGGAACGATCCCTGGCCAGGCGACGGGGACTGGAAAACAATGTACGCCTGGCTTGCCAGACTAAAGTCAAAGGTCCGGTTCACATTAGAAGACTGGTGCTGGACGATCAGGACTACGAATCGGTCCGGGACAGATCCGTAAGAACTACCGGTCGTGAAGAGAATGTAGCTATCCTGTTTAGCGATGTGCGAAACTTCACCAACTTTTCAGAGAAAAACCTCCCCTACGATATAATCCATCTATTGAACCGATACTTTGAAGCCATGGGAGAAGTGATTCTTTCCAACGGAGGCATTATAGATAAATACATAGGCGATGGACTGATGGCCAGTTTTGGTCTGAAAGAATCAGATCCGGTTTCAATTTGCGTTCGAGCAGTGAATGCAGGGTTGCAGATGCTGGAAAAGCTGGAAAAAGTAAATGAATATGCACGAAAACATCTGGACTATGAGCTAAAAATTGGTGTTGGAATTCATTACGGCTCCGTGGTTGTAGGCGAGCTGGGTCATCATAGCAATGCATCGTTCACTTTAATCGGGGACTCGGTAAACACCGCGGCAAGACTGGAATCCAAAACCAAACAGGCCAGAGCCCAGCTTCTGGTAAGCGAAGAAGTCTACAAAAATGTCCAGCCCTATGTGCAACGAGGCAGAGTATTTCGCGCACCATTAAAAGGAAAGACCGGCGATTTCAAGATGTTCGAAATCGAGGCACTGGACCGAAACCGGGCCTGCGAACTGGTGGACCGGGTTTTTATGCTAACCCTGGAATCAACAGAAGTTCGAGCAAGAGGCAGCTATTTATTTCGCTTTGATCGTCCGGAGAATTTTCAATTCAAAGCAGGCCAATCCATTGAAGTTCGATTCCCCAGAGATTCAAGAACGGAAAGTCGAACCTTCTCCATCGCATCCGCCGAGCAGGATCCCTTTGTTGAAATGGTTACCAGAGATACCGGATCGGATTTTAAGAAACGGATGTTAGAAATGAAGCCTGGAGACCAGGTAATTGCTACATCTGCGGGAGGCCTTCTTACACTTCCAGAAAATCTGGAGGCTTCGCTTGTATTTCTCGCTGCAGGAATTGGTATTACCCCCCTTTACAGCATCATTCGGACTCTGCTGGCAAATAGGGAGAATGGTGCACAGGTTCCCGGAATGCTACTAATCAGTAGCAATAAGAATTATGATTCATTCCTCTTCCATAAAGAATTACTTCAGCTTTCCCAGACTCAAGGATTCTTCTATGTACCTACAGTTACCGGCGATCTTCCGGGGGACTGGAATGAAGAAGTGGGCAGAATTACCCCTGAAATGATACGTCGCCACCTGGTGGATGCGCAGAAAGCCCAGTATTTTATCGCAGGCCCCCCGGTGGCCGTTACCGATCTACGGGACACACTTACTTCCATGGGCATAGTAACTGGAAATATATTTACAGAAGAGTTCTACGGATATCAATGAATCCTTACTGGACCTCTACCAGACAGGCTATAGCCTGTCCTGCAAATGATTCGGCAAACCACTGGTTCTCACATTAAGAGTCTTCTATTCAGGTTATCTAAGAGAAATCCTCCATGGATCTCTGGCAGCTCCCAGGACCGAGGGTCTGGAATTGCAAGTTTCGGCGGAGTCAGGCCAGGTATCATTTTCACAGGAATCTGGCCGAATCCTGTGGCACTGCCCATGGCATTCGCTCTTTCTTTCTTACTCTGTATAATGATTCTGCAGTCCACCGCTGCGCAGGCCAGCCCCGTATATTTCGAAGAGGTGGATTCCTGGCAGCCGGATACTGGGACGCAAGAGGCTATAGATAAAGCACATCAGCAAATTCGCGATGAGGCGGGACTATATGTATGCTTCATACTTGGTATGTACAACTTTGAAAATGAGCAGAAATACAGGAGTCTGGACCAGGAGCGCTGCGATGGATTTCTATTCATGCTGCCGGAGCGCATGGAGTATCATTCCAGAGATTTCGATTATGAGCATACAGGCCTGGGATTCGATGCCGCAGACGATGTCTGGGGCTCCAGTTATAAATTAAGCGAACTTGATTTTGTTCAGGATGCCAGACCCGACAATTTGCAGGCACTCCGAGTCAGGGCCTTTGCAGAACGATTAATACAGAAAAGCAATCATCCAAATTTTTACTGGCTTCGGGAGATTTACGAAGAGGCCACAGAGGAGTATGTACTCCAGGCCTTATTAAACTATTCCATTGCCATGATCCTCGGACTGGTGCCGGTAACGATTTATCTGGTCTACAGATTGCTTACCAGAAAGCTTTCCATTGGTTGGAAAGTGCATTTCCTGGTAGCAGTTTTATTACCATTGATTCTTCTGTTCGCTTATCTTCCGATTCTGGACAGTTTCTATGAACCATTAGAAAGCAATGCATATTCCCTGATGCCCATTCTAGGACTTGCTTACTCGTTCTGTGGATTCCTGGCCACTTTTCTGCTAGGACAAAGACTCCTGGGACTTTCAGATAAGCCTCCGTACTGGGCCATTTTCTTGATCTATTTACTGGCTCCTATTGCTCTACTAGCAGCGGGTGCAGCCAAAGGTGCCATTGCTTCGGCAGCAACCGGCGGCTCAAGTGGCAGTTCCGGAAAGGGTTCTGGAGGTGACCTTAAAGGAGGGGGAGGAACCTTTGGAGGTGGAGGCGCCAGCGGCGGATGGTAATTCGCCGCGAAGATGTCTGCGTATCCCATCGCTTTTATTCCGATCATCAGATAAACAGCGAATGCATCAACGGAAGTGTTATGAATGAAATGGGAATACCAAGCCCGAGCATCAGTCCTGCCAGATCCGGGTCCATATCATATTCAATGCAAAGTATGCCAGCTGTAATCATGGGAGGCATGGCAGCCTCAAAAATTGTTACCTGAAATGCAGCGGGCAATGTACCCAGTATGGGTCCCTCCAGAACCAAACCGTTATGCAGCAGGCCTCCATTCACTGCCAGAGCCAGAATGGCCACCAGCGCCGGGCTGAGCAGCAGACGAAAAATCAGTCCCCAGGTCAGGTGTTTTAGTCTACCGGAGATAAATGTAAAGCGAATCTGGAATCCCACTGCAACCATGGCCACAGGAGTTAGAGTGGAGCCAATCGAAGTTAGCACCTCTCGCATAATATGGTTGTAATCCAACCAGCGAAGAACAAGAGCCACAATTAGAGCAATAAAAGGCGGAAAGGTAATGATCCTGGTTAGAACAGACTGTAATCGGTTTTTCTGGGCCGTCTGGCCAGAATCGCTGGAGAAGCCAGAATCACCAGAACGACTGGATTCGAAAATTAGATAGAGGATACCGGAGGTGGAAAGACAGAGAAAACTTCCAGCCTGGTCAATGAGTATGCCTGTGCCCACATGCGCCTGACCAAAGAATGCCTGAATCATTGGAATGCCAACAAAAGATGTATTTCCCAGACCAGCGGTAAGTGTAAGACAAACGATGGTTCGTTTATCCCAGGCCAGCCAGGTTCCCAATAGGCGAAAAACAATAAAGGAAACTGCGAATACTCCATGGGGCATCAAGGCAGCAAATAGCAACGATGAATCAAAACTCAGATCATGCACATGAAGCAATACCAGAGCTGGTAGAGCCACATAGATGATATAAGTGCCCAGCACTTTTGCCCCTTCTTCAGGCATCAAATCGGCTCGCCGCAAGAACATGCCTGCGAGAAAGCAAATACCGATTATCCATAGAGCTGACATGATTCTAGTTTAATGCAGGATTCGCAGAACTCAACCGTCCGGGTAAAGATCTGCCTGTATACTTCCTTGCACTGAAATATCTCCTTTGATTCGTCTCCAGAGAAGATCGATGGTTGCAGCCCTTCCTTCCACCACCGGGCGGAATTGTTTGAATCCAGAATAGTGCCCCGGCCGGCCTTCCTCTTCAAAAAGCTGGAATCTAAATATATAATTTCCTCGGTCAGTCAAATAGCCGTCGCTACGACCAAAGCGAAGATCATGAAAAAATAATCGGCCTTCTGCATCTCGTTCCACTCGATAGAAACCTCTGGAAAACCAGAGCAATCTGTCCAGGTACCTATCTTTACTCTCAATTCCATCTAAGATCAATGAACGGCGCCTTGGAATCTGCAACCATTGTATATTGTGCTCCGGGTCCATAAGTCCATACATCGCAACATAAACATACTCATCATTGCGTGCCATACCCATCCAGAGTACGGAATTGAGAGCCGTAGGATTTGATAGGAATGCGTCGTAATGAATACCCTGATTCTCAAGAGAAGACCTAAATCGCAAATCCACCTGGTACTTGGCGATTTGCCCCCAGGCCAGATACAGGGTTGAAAAAATCAATCCTGCCATTACGAATCTGCGGGACCAGACAGATTGACGAGACAGAAACAGGGCTACCACCAGGCCAATGAGTAAAGGAACAGTGTAGAGAGGGTCTATGATAAATATCGAATTCCAGGCAAAAGGATGATTACTGATTGGATTGAAAAGCTGAGTACCATATACCGTAAATGCATCCAGGAGAGCATGAGTAAACAGAGCCAGAAATGTAAACAGGAACCAGCGCCTGAAGGATATCTTATACTTTGCATGCAGCCTGACCAGGGCGTAGGCAATGATGGCTCCGCCTCCCAGGGCAAAGAAAACGGAATGGGAAAATCCACGATGCAATGCCAGTTGGGCGTAATCGCTGAGGAAAGGACTGCTTAAAACATCCAGGTCGGGCAATGTACCCAGAGCAGCCCCATAGGCCGCTGCCTTGCGTCCCACAGAGCGACCAAGAGTAGCTTCTCCGATGGCCGCTCCAAGGGTTAGCTGCGTAATGGAATCCATGATCCAGGGTCCCTTCCGGCGTTTAGCAGACAACCCATTTGCCCTTGAATCTTAACTGAATACTGCCCTGGACAAAAATACTGCAGACTTACCGGTGGAATTAGAATGGACGGCAACAGCTCATTTACAATGTCTTTTTAGAGTGGAAGATCCAATCACCATTCTTTATCCTTCGTCCGGTCTGGCCCTGGCTTTTTTTCTTTGTACCATAATTTGTGCACTTACCGTTATATCTATCTGGGTACTGTGGATTTTCAGGCGAGACAATTACCTGCTGCTGTCTATGCTAGTTACCGTTTCTATGGGGCCGCTAATTGTTGCATCGTTGATAGATGGAAGAAAGGCCAGCGAAGAGAACTCCAGTGACTCAAGACTTCAAATAGAAAAAGGCAGGATACAGTTTTTCACAGATGGAATATCCACCGGCTACACTTCCACCGAAGTCAGTCATTTTCAACTTGAGACGGAGCAAACAGACAACGGCTTCAATTCCACAATCTCATTACATCTTTCCAATGGACCATCGTTCAGGTTACAGGAGGTATTCGCAGAGAGCCCTTTTTCGAATATCTGGGCTCCCCTGCAGGACTACAGGCGAAAGCTCAACCTACCTGTTTTGGACACTGGACTTGTACTGGATACAGAGAAGAATGCATTACTCCGATCTGCGAATAATCCTTATTCCCGGGCCAGAAATGAAAACAGAACCACCAGGAATATTTTTCAAGATTCTGATTATCCATCGGCATCTCGTTTGACTGCGAACAATCAGGGAATGCGAATTCAGTATTCCCTGCAGGAAAGAACTTTGAGCAGATTCGCTTTAATATGGTTTCTTATATGCTTGCTTCTGACATTCCTATTTTTTTCGGTCAGCGAATTTAAAAGTCACGGAATGGATGCAATTCGAAAACCGTCTCCGTGGCTGGCCTTGATTCTCATCCCATTGATCTGGTGGTTGATTCCGAGCTCACCTTCCGGGGCCGTTGAACTGGCCATCAATCGAAAGGGCCTTACAATGGAGCATAAGACGGATAGCTTAATGATTTCATTTCATGAAGTGGAATACGTTCGATGCGAAGTACCAGGAACTGGCATTATTCTCTATAGAGATAACCCAGAAAGAATACTCTGGTCAGAAATCCAGAAGCTTTTCCCTGAAGGGCCTGTTGCCCGATCGGAAGGTCCGGCACTGGTAGCCCTCCTGGAATCCGGTTATCGCTCTTCCAGAGAAGCGCTGTCCCTGTACCAAAGTTCTTTTCCCATTGATACAGGAACATTGAGTCCCGTTGAGCGACTAAAACTATGCGACCTCATGGGCCATCTGGCTCATGAGGTCAGACCGGTCTGGTAACGCTCTTAGTTCCTGCGAATAAACATACTTACAATGGATGTAATCAGGGTGCCCACCATGCCAAAGATCATGGCAAACATGGTCTGCTTTTTAATATCCTTCATCATATCATCCTGCATTGACTGAGGATTACCCTGGGCCTGCTGAGCGTAAGGCTGCTGCGCATTAGGTTGCTGTCCCTGCTGCCCTGCCATAAACGTTTGCTTTTGTTCTGGAGTTAATTTATTCCACGTTTCTGCATCGAAACCGGCTGGAATTTGCTCCGGGGAATTTTGATTCATTGCTCTCCTCCGCTACTTAATCGGACAATTATCCCCTAATTGTGCACGGCCCTGATTATGGAGAGAACCTGAGCCCTGGCAAGGGTTTTTATGGCCCGTTTCTTGAACAACGAAGCTTTTCCTTTCGCTTCCCTTCTCCGCAAGAAGGGGAAAATCTGATTGCTTAGGAACCGGGCCACTGCACTTCCCTGTATGCAAAAGATTTCCGGGATTTCAGGCAATCCAGCGAACAAGTCTTACCTACTATGCATTTCCCTGGCCGTTTTTTACATTCTAGCCTGTGAAAGAGCTCCGGACCTGGAGAAAACCCATTCCTTCAGTAAACTGGGAATTGAGTTCAAGTATCCAGGAAACTGGTCCATTATGGAAGATGAAATCACCGGTGCAGGCCGGTACATACTAATTCGCACAACAGGCGATGGTATTACCATGATTCAGTATTTTCGAAGACCGCAGTTTGATACATTGCAGGATTTTGCGGGCTTCATGACAGAACTCTACTCCCAGGAATTTCAGGAAGGAGCCGTACAGGACATTGATTACCAGAAAATCGATGGTACGCTGGGCCCGGACAATGTTTCCGGCCTGCGTGAAACCCATAGCTTGAACGCCGCTGGCCAGACACTGGTAGTTGTTCGAGAATTCTTTCGCATGTCTGCGGGCAGCCGATGGATCTATATAACTCACCATATTCCCAGAGAGGATTACCAGCAGGTAAGACCTGGATTCGATCTGATAAGATCGAGTATGAAGGTAGATGAAAATAACCTTTTCTAGCCAGATTTGCCCGCTTTGAAAGGCTAGCTGGATTGTGAGAATAGAATTGTAACTGATTTCAGAGGCCGGGTTGCGGTGAGATAATTCAGTGCCGGGTTCTTGCTAAATCAGGGCGCGATTCTTCAAGTCTCATGCCCATTGCGACTTCCCTGAGACCGAAAAAAGCAACCAATATCTGCTTGGCCCCATGCAGGGTCCATTCCATGCTGTAACCATGAAATACTGTTTACCACTATTGGCTTTCACCCTTCTTTTGAGCTGCAAGGGAGCTGCAAATCCAGAACTTCTAAAGGGTACAGAATGGCTTTGCGTGGACACAGTGGATCCGGCGGATGAAGGTAAACTGAAATATCCGGATAAATCCAACCCTCCCGAGGATGCTTTCCGAGAAGTTTACAGCGAAGATGGCCATTATCTAGTTTTTGATATGGCCAGTGGAGAATCCCTCCTGGGCGAAGGAGTTGCTAAAGCTCGGTACATTCTGGAGAAATCCGAAAAAGGGGACCTGGTTTTAAGCGTGGATCTATTCGTTGAAGACGGAAAGTGGACGTCGCAAGAGGAACGAATTCCTTACATTATCAAAGAGCTAACGGAATCCAATTTCCATTCCGTGGCCGATGAGTTGGATTACGGAGAAAGGTATTTTAACGAATCCAAGTGCGTTCGGCTGAATTGATTGAATGAAAGAAACAATGAAGTGAATTCGGATTAGCAAAAAACCGACCAACAGGAGAATTTAAGACAATATGATACAGAGCGTAACCCCATTCGATATTCAGAAGATCAATGGATTGAAATTACTCCATATTGAAAACACCAGCTTTCTTACAAACATTCAGATTCTGACAAGAGTGGGATCCTGCGCAGAGCATCCATCGCAGTGGGGTCTGGCACATATTCTTGAACATATGTTTTTTAAAGGTTCCAGCAAACGCCCGGGCGGAACCTCTATTTCCAGGGCCGCCAACGATATAGGCGGCAAGATGAATGCGTATACCACCTATGATCATACGGCCTATTATATTACCGTTCTAAATGATCGATTTGAAGAGGGATTCGATATACTGGCAGACATGTATCGGAATCCACTTTTTCCGGCGGACGAATTCAAAAAAGAGCTCAATCCCATTCTAAGCGAATACAGGGAAAGGGAAGATGATCCAGATAGCTTTCTTGTGGAAAGAGCCCTTCAAATGTATCTGGGGGAGGCCTACCATCCGATCATTGGCACCGAGGAAACCATTCGCGGCGCTACAGTAGAGAAGATGCATGACTTCAAAAACAGATTCTACGGCGGCAACAATACACTTATTTCTGTGGCCGGTGGTGTAAGTCAGGATCGCATTGAATCTGCTTTGAAATCTGCTTTTCCTTTTAGCGATGAAACCGAAGATCCAGAGATCAAGGAATCAACCTATACAGCAGGGGAACTGACCCTGACCAAACCTGGAATTTCAGAAGCTTACTTCACCCTCTTCTATCCTGCACTTCCGCCCAATCATCCAGAACGATTCAAGCAGGACTTTATGAATTATGTTCTCGGTGGCAACGACTCCGGTCTTCTTTTCGAGCGAATTCGCGAGGAACTTGGAATGTCTTGCTACGGTATTTATTCATTTGCCATGCGAAATGATCCCCATTCTGTTCTGGGCATTTCCTGTGGAATAGCACCGGATGAACTGGATCAGCTAGAAAGCGAAGTAAACACTATTGTTGATCGCATCTGTACAGAATTGGTGGAAGAGGATCGAGTCAATCGGGCTCGTGCAAGTATTCGAACTTCCATTGCTGCTCGATCAGAAACCAGCACCGGGTTGAACACAATGATGTCCGTTCCTATATTAAGAGGGGAAACGGAAGACCCAGTTCAAAAAGCGCTGAGTGAGATGGAACAGGTCACTCTGGAAGACATTAGAGAAATGGCAGCCAGAACATTTTCTGGTCCCAGGTTCAAAGCAATTCTCTTGCCGGAGAATAAAGACAAGTAAACCGGAGATATATATGGGCAAATACCTGGACCAAAACCAAGCTGTGGAACTGCTACAGAACGGCCAATGCGTGGCATTACCCACAGAAACTGTGTACGGCCTGGCCTGTAACGCTCTGGATGAATCGGCGCTCAAGCAACTCTATTTAATTAAAGGCCGCCCGGCTCGCAACCCGGTCATCTGCCATGTTTCTTCGCCAGAAATGGCCTTCCGCTATGGAAAGGAAACGGCTCTTGCACGAAGGCTCATGACTCAATACTGGCCCGGCCCGCTTACCATACTTCTGGAGCATGAAGGCAGAGTGCCTTCCGCGATTACGGCGGGCTCCCCCCTCTGCGGGTTTCGCATGCCAGACCATGAAACTACGTTGCAAATAATTGAGCAATGCAACATCCCGCTGGCCATTCCATCGGCCAATAAATCAGGGAAGACCAGTCCAACCACGGCCAATATGGTTCTGGCCCAACTGGAAGGAGAAATTCCTGGCGTGGTCGACGGAGGTCAATGCAGGATTGGCCTGGAATCCACTGTTCTAAAGTTAGAGGGCGAAGAGCTAGTCATTCTTCGACCGGGGACCATAGACGAAGATCGATTGGAGGCTGATGGTTTCACGGTAAGAAGGCCCGGTACGCGAAGTACAGCCCGAACCGGACAGAGAACAACTGCAATGGAAAAGAATGGATCCGATTCACCGGACGCTACTGCCAGAAGAGCTACAGCCGTAGCCAGCCCTGAGAAGGAATCCCTGGAGTCTCCTGGATTACTTCCGGTTCATTATCAGCCAGAGGTTGATATGTATCTAATTGAGGAAGTAGTGGAGAATCAACTGAATCCCGGGTTTCCCCATGCCTCCTATGAAACGGTGGCTGTATTGAATTTGAATCCGCAACCGATTCGTCTGGCCGATATTCTTCCACGCAGGCTTTGCGAGAATGCAATACTCAGACACCGGGCCGATTCGCAGCAAGCATCCAGGGAACTCTACAGAGATCTCTATGAGCTGAGCCGCAATTCAGACGTTCTGGTAGTTCATGCAGGCACTTCCTGCAGCAAAGCTATGATGGACCGGTTGCAGCGAGCGGCCACCGGTATCTATCGCAACGGAAAATGGCAATTTCGCAGAAGCCAGCCTGAATAGATCCGTCTGGCGTAAACCCCGGCCCGGACCAGTGCATGCATTGATGCTGGATTGTTTACCGTGCTGCTTCAGTAGGCCGGGCCCTTACAGCGCAGAAACGAAGCTCGAGTCCGGAGTTCAAGGGCCAACCTGCTGATCTCAAATTGGATTGACAATACGACATAATCCCTCTCTGCTCTACCATGCCTTTTAAGCCCGACTTCGCCTTTCTAGACGAAGCCTCAGACTTCTTTCATCGATTGCAGGAAGAGATCACCTCGGGCCTGGAAGAAGTTGAGTTGGAGTTTGCGAAAGATAAAGAGTCGCAAGCAGCCACCTTTCATCAAGACCTCTGGGACCACAGCCATTCCAGCGGAATCATCACAGGTGGTGGCGGTCGAACCCGGGTCATCCAGAACGGAGCATTGCTGGAAAAAGGAGGAGTAAATGTTTCCGATGTACTGGGCACCTTTCCGGAAGACTTTGCAGCTAGCATGCCTGGAAGCTCGCCTCATTTTCGCGCCAGTGGAATCTCTCTGGTTATCCATCCAGAACATCCGCTTGTTCCCACGGTTCATGCTAATTTCCGCTTTATAGCTCGACTCAGCGCTCCAGAAAGAAATGCAGATGTGGAAAGTTTATGGTTCGGTGGCGGCGCAGATCTCACTCCCTACTATTTATTTGAAGAAGATGCTATTCATTTCCACTCTACGTATCATGGAGTATGCCAGAAGCATAAGAATGTAGTCAGTTATCAGGAGTTAAAAGAACATTGCGACCGATATTTCTATCTAAAACATAGAGGGGAAAGTCGGGGCATCGGTGGCATCTTTTACGACTACATGCAGGAAAAGCCCGAGCAAATGCTTGCCTTTACCAGAGATGCAGGAAGTGCCTTTTTACAGAGTTATCTGCCAATAGTACATCGTCGAATGAATGAGACTTACAGTCCACAGCAGAAGGAGTTCCAGCTCTGGCGTCGTGGGCGATACGTGGAGTTTAACCTAATTTATGATAGAGGCACTTTGTTTGGACTGAAGACAGGAGGACGAATTGAATCCATTTTGATGAGTCTTCCCATGCATGTGATGTGGAAGTACGATTATAATCCTCCGGAAAACAGTCCAGAATCAAAGTTACTGAAAGTACTTAAAGAGCCGATAGACTGGATAGAGAACTGATGAGTGCCACTGGCAGAAATACTGAGAACGGAAGAACAATCTTCATAGGAGATGTTCATGGCTGTGCCCAGGAACTAAAGCTACTTGTACAGAAGCTGGAGCTGCAACCGGAGGATCGTGTTGTGATGCTTGGCGATCTAATCAATCGCGGCCCGGACCCGGCCGGCGTTGTGGATTTCGTTTTTGAACAGGGCTTCGAGTGTTTAAAGGGAAATCATGAAGATGAGTATTTGCGCCATTATCATGGTCTGGAGCCCTATGCAAGTCTGCGTAGAAAAATAGGCGATGAAAAACATTCCTGGATTGAGAGTTTACCTCTCTGGATAGAATCCGATGATTTTATGGCTGTTCATGCAGGTCTGGAACCATATAAACATCCTTCGCAAACCAGTCCAAGGGTGCTACTTACAATTCGCACCTGGGATGGCTCTGGCATCGATTTAAAGAATCCGGACAACCCGGCCTGGTATGAATTCTACCACGAGTCGAAGCCTGTCTTCTATGGACACTGGGCCCGACGTGGACTAAACATTCGTGATAACACAGTTGGATTGGACTCCGGTTGTGTATATGGCCGAGCACTTTCAGCCTATATTCTAGAAACCAGGGAATTGGTTCAGTTACCTGCCCTGAAGACTCATTACATTCCGCCATCCTTACGTCATAAACAGGGCAGCGCTTTCACCGGAAGCTAACTCGCAGCCAGACCCGTGGCTACAGATAGAAGCGAAGCAGAAAAGCAATCTTTTCGAGAATCTTTTCCAGAATGCTTCGTTTCTTCCAGCGATTGCGATGAATCCTTCGACTGCTACTTTCATCTATGTGCCATTGTTCCACCGCCCTGGCCACAGTAGATTTTCTACAAACCCATGCATCCACTTCCAGGTTATGCAGAAAACTCCGGTAATCCATATTCGTAGACCCTACCATGAACCGATCATCCACAATGGTCATCTTCGCATGAAACATTCGATTATCAAATTCAAAGACTCTGATCCCGTGTTTTAGTAGGCTTCCGTAGGTGGAACGGCCGGCCTGGCGGGCCAGCCAGACATCGCTTTTTCCAGCTGTAATGACTCTTACGTCCACTCCCTGAGCAGCCTTCCTTCGTAATAGCCACAGAATGCTCCGAGCAGGAATAAAATACGCGGAGCCGATGTAGATTCGATTTCTTGCTTTCTTGATTAGTTGAACCAGTACGTGCCTTTGCCGTCGGCGAAGAACTCGACTATGGTTGCTTAAATAGAAAATGTCAGGACACCCCGGATCAAAGGGGCTGAGGGAGCCCAGATACCTTCTGGATATTTTAGACCGGGGCATCAAACCGAAGCTCTTTTTTCCTGCGTAGGTCCAGAGCTCATCGAAACTCTGCTGCAATAACCAGAAGTCCCCACCCTCCACACGCATCATGTTGTCTCTCCATCGGCGGTTGCCTCGCACCTCCAGGGACAGCTCATCGCCTATGTTCATACCGCCTGTATAGGCGATCCGATCATCCACCAGAACCAGCTTTCTATGATCCCGACGATGGAAACCGGATTTGAAGGCGCTAAAAAGTCCCACCGGTTTAAATACACGAAATGCAGCAGTACTATTCCGAAAATATCTACGAAGATTCCAGAGAGGAAAGGAACCCACTCCATCCACCAGTACTCTAATTCGAACTCCTCTCCGGGCCGCAGCCAGCAGAGATTGAATTACCCGTTCGCCTGTATGGTCGGAATGGAAGATATAGGATTCAAGGCAGATAGATACATTGGCCGAATCCAAATCAGCAATAACAGAATTAAAGAAGTCGTCCCCTTCCCAGAACAGATCCACCTGGCTGGATGATTCTGCGGGAATGTGTATTCTCTTTTTACGGCGAAGCATTCTCCCTGCTTTCTCTGAGATGGGCACTGGTATCGGTGAAAAAGGTAACCATACGCGACCACCCTGCCCTGTCTAGCTTTCTGGGCGCATCAGGGTTCCGCTTCAGTTTTCCATCCTCATAATAGAGGTATTGATCGGCAGGCAGCACTCTGTAAAGAGGTCTTTTACCGCTACGATCAATGTATACCATCACAGGCACATAGTTCACATCTTTGATTATTAAGCCTCCGCCCTCCTTGCGTACAGTAAACTGAAAGATCATTCCCCCATCGGTGTACCTTCGAATTTGATGAGAAACAAAATTACCCAGTGAATACGCAATTAATACAGGACGCAGACTACCATCGGCATTTTTCACATATCTTTTTTCGAAAGGCTGTAAAACGTGCGGATGGCCCCCGATGACTATGTCAGCACCTGCACTCACTGCCACGTTAACCATTTGCTTTTGATAGTTATTTGGCTGCCGCGTATATTCCGCTCCGTAATGAAACAGTACCATCTTCAAATCAACATTCATTGTAGAAGCTTTCTTTAGATCCATGCGAATTTGATCCGGATGTATATGGTTGATTCTTACACCAGGGGGAACCGGTATTCCATTTGTACCATAGGTATAATTCAGCATTGCGATTCGGAAACCATTCTTTTCCACCACAGGAATGGGGTTTTCTTTGTAGCTCTTCATGTCCGGGTAAACACCCAGGCCAACCATGCCCAGTTTCTGCACTACATTGAATGTACGTATGACTCCAGCTTTTCCGGTGTCCACAGTATGATTGTTCGCAAGGGTCAAAACATCGAAGCCAGCTTCCTTCATGGCCCGGGCATAGGCATCCGGACTTCCAAACAATGGATACCCATTGTATTTTTCAGGTTTTCCTGGCAATGTTACCTCCAGGTTTCCAATAGCGATGTCAGCCTTCTGAAAGATCGCGGCCGTATCTTCGAAGACAGAGGAGTAATCATAGCATTTGCATTCCGGGTCGTAAGCGCTCTTGATTTGCTCATCATGTCCCATTAAATCGCCCACCACTGCAAACCTGACCTCGGATCCAGTGGGAGCCGACCATAGAGGCGAAGCACTAAAAGGAGCGCACAGACCAAAAGCAAGAATGAATGCGCTTATTGCTGCGGTTAAATGGGGAAACTCCGGAAAACCCTTCCGGACCCTCCCATATGTCAGAAATTCTGTGCGAATCCGGGATTTCTGCCCTTGCAACCGATTCTTTTTGTCATTTACACGTTTCATAGTAGGGAGCCTCTGGCACAATGGATCAATACCGGAGCTGGAAGAACAAAGCAATTCTTTATTGCAAGGGAATGGCCATGGGTTCGGCCGATATCATTCCTGGAGTTTCCGGTGGAACCATCGCATTGATCAGCGGCATATATGAGCATCTAATTGGAGCCATCAGTTATGTAAAGCCTTCCCATGCCCTGGATGTATTCCGTTTACTTCTGCCATCCCGGAGAGCCGAGGCCTGGAGAAACCTGAGAGGTATTCATTGGAGCTTTATCATTCCACTGGCTCTGGGAATCGTATCTGGCCTGGCAATCATGATTCAGATCATTCCTTACGTTCTTGAAAACTATACATTTGAGACTTACAGCGTTTTCTTTGGACTCATTCTATTTTCCATCACGGTGCCCTACAAGAAGATGGATAAAGGCATGAAGGAATTCGTAGCTGCGCTTCTGTTTGCCCTATTAACATTTCTGGTGGTTGGTCTGAGCACTGTAGAGAATTTAAAGACTGAAGTAGTCCAGATAGAGAATGAAAAGGTCAGCACCGTTCTGGAAATGCGGACAGATGCCAAGGGCTCCATTGAAATACCGGCTCGTCCAGGTGATTTTGAAATCTATGTCTTTGATTCTGAAGGAAATAGAAAGTCATTTCCTCTGAGCATAGCAGAGAAGAAAGTCGAAAGCGAAAATGAAACCGAAGCCGCAGAGAAATGGTCCGTTCGCTCTGAAGTAAAGGCCGTGGGCGAACTGGAAGTACTATTTCGCCTGAAAGGAGATAAGATCAAGGCAACGTTTTCCGAACAGGCATCCACGTCCCTGGGCTACATCTTTCTTTGTGGTGCTCTGGCCATATCTGCCATGATACTTCCTGGAATTTCTGGAGCTTACATTTTAGTGTTGATGGGTGAATATAAATTCATCCTGGAGTCCATTGAAAGCCGGGATCTTGTGGTTCTGGGTAGCTTTGCTGCCGGTCTACTGGTAGGAATATTATCTATAGTCAGGGTTCTCAAGTATATGCTGGAAAAGCATCATTCTTTGACCATGGCTGCATTGACTGGCATTATGATTGGCAGCTTGCGAAAGATCTGGCCAGGACACTACATATCAGGTGCTCCGGACACTTCGACATTGCTCACCGCAGTGGCCCTGGCAGCTGCCGGTGCTGCTTTACTTTTTCTACTGGAACTACTATCCACCAGGCTTCAAGACCCGGAGCCTCCTACAGATTCTAAGGACCAGGGGAAATGATCTGGCCCGATTGAGCCTCGCTCCTTTCGGGCCAGCAGCCCTGCATCCACTCGGGCTTACTAAAGCTCCAGGGCCGTATGCCAGTTCTTTTCTCTAATCTGCCTTCAATTCATCCAGAATTGCCTATAAACCTTGCTGTTTCTATTTGCATTTTTCCGGACCAGACCTTAGTCTTATGCAATGCAGGTTTTACCAGGACTCCGCATCGGAGCTTTGCCGGGACTGGATAATCCGAGGCAATAGGATGTTCCTGATGAGGAATCTGCGAATAGATGGGCCCAAATGAAAGCGAATCAAAAAGATTTCATCGCTGAAATTCAAAGGATTCCAGGCCTTCGTACAGTTCTGGAGAAATCCGAACTACAGGCCAGAAGCCGGGATCGCACCGGCAGAGGAAGCGATTCGCCACTTATACTCACAGAACCGGAAAGCACCGAACAGGTACAATCAATTATAGAGGTCTGTAGAAAATTCAAGATCCCTGTAGTACCCCAGGGGGGAAGGACCGGCTATGCAGGGGCAGCAAGCTCTGGAGGCGATGATCTGTTATTATCTCTGGGCAAAATGAACCATATTCTTGAACTGGATCCATATTTACCGGCCCTTCGAGTGGAGGCTGGATGCATTACACAGGAAGTTCAGGAATATGCCATTGATCAGGGCTATTACTTTCCAGTAGATTTCGCCTCTGCAGGCTCATCGCAGATAGGAGGCAATGCAGCAACCAATGCAGGCGGAATTCGTTTCATACGATACGGAGGCATGCGAAATCACATTCTGGGACTAAAAGCGGTAACCGGCGCAGGCGAAATTCTGGAATTCAGTGGAGAAGTTTTGAAGGATAACACTGGATACAACTTGAAAGAACTGCTGGTAGGATCCGAAGGCACCCTGGCCATCATTACAGAACTAACTGTTGCCCTGAGTAAATCGCCTCCCAGCACTATTGCAGTTTTATGCGCTCATCTGAATTTCAGAGAAGTATTAGAACTACTATCGCTGGTCAGAAAATCAGGTCTGGATTTGTATGCCTTTGAGTTCTTTGACCAGGCCTGTCTTGAACAGGTGCTGGAATATAATTCATTGAAATCCCCCTTTTCAGAAAAGGGCCATTATTATTCCCTTCTGGAATTTTCGGTGGACTCTGCTGGGGCCTCGTTTCTGGAATCTGGCTCACTGATGGAATTCTGCAGAGATGCCCTTCCAGCGGATAGTAACTCCGGAATAAAGAGGTTCTGGTCCTATCGTGAAAACATTAGCGAAAGTCTGTCTCATGGTCCGGTGCATAAGAATGATATCAGCATTCCACTGCGAAGCATTCCGGAATATGTAGAGGAACTGGAGGGATTGCTCAAAAGTAAGATCCCCAATGTTAAGTGCTATCTATTTGGCCACATAGGTGATGGCAATATTCATATTAACCTGAAGCCCACATCCGAATCGGAAAACTTTGAACAGGATTGCTCCTATTTCGATGAACTGAACACAGAACTAATACAGAGGTTTCACGGATCTATAAGCGCAGAGCATGGAATCGGTACTTTGAAGAAAGAATCTCTGAAAAAGGTCCGTAGCCCTTATGAAATGCAGCTAATGCGAGATATCAAGACAAGCTTCGATCCAGATCATATATTGAACCCCGGAAAGATCTTTGATATGATAGACAATTCATGAATCCGGTTTGGTAATTCCTATTTATCAGCCTGGACAAAGCGACTATCAAAGCCCAGGATTCGCTTTTTGCTTAACTATCTACTTTCGATGGATTTTTTCCTTTTCCCTCCATGCCCCCTTCCTAAGCTTCCAATGTGAACCGCATCCAAGATTATGCCCTTATCGGAGATTGTCACTCCAGCGCCCTGGTGGGAAAAGATGGATCCATCGACTGGTGTGTATTTCCTCGCTTTGACTCTCCTTCCGTATTCAGTAAGATACTGGATGAAAAGAAAGGCGGTTTTTATCGAATTCATGCGAAAGACTACTCCAGGGTAGAAAGATCCTACAGCCCAGATACCAATATTCTGGAAACAGATTTCCATACAGAAGAAGGCATTCTTCATCTCCAGGATTGCATGCCCGTGCATCCGCTGGACCCCACACGTCCGGCAAGAGTTGAGGCCTATGGTTCCGTTCTTCGCAAGGCCACCTGCACGGAAGGCTCAGCAACGGTGGAGGTCATGATTCAGGCTGCTTTTGAGTACGGAAGCTTCGTTCCCCGATTCAGAAGTACATCATCCACGACTGCAGAAATCACTGGCGGGGCCGATGCCCTCTGGATTACATGCAGCCATCCCATTAACAGCAATCATGAATGCATTTCCGCTACTGTGGATCTACAGGAAGGCGAAAGCTTGATCATCGATTTGCAATGGCTACCCTCGATAGATGAGCGAAAGCCAGAACAGCATCCTACCCTGGAAGACCTGGAAACCAGACTGAAACAGACTCGAACATTCTGGAAAACCTGGATCAGCAAATGCAAATACTCGGGTCCCTATGAAGAGCCAATCAAGCGAAGCGCCCTGGCTCTAAAAGCAATGACCTATGCACCTTCTGGCGCGGTGGTTGCAGCCCCCACCACATCCCTGCCCGAGCAGATGGGAGGAGAAAGAAACTGGGACTATCGCTATACCTGGATTCGAGACAGTACACTTACGTTGATTTCTCTGATGATTCTTGGATTCAAATCCGAAGCAGATGCATTTCGTCACTGGCTGCGTCGCACATCGGCAGGACGCCCCCAGGATCTTCAAATAATGTATGGAATCGATGGCAGAAGATCTTTGCCGGAGCAGGAGTTGAGCCATCTGGCGGGCCACCGTTCATCCAGACCGGTTCGGATTGGAAATGGTGCAGTAAAACAACTACAGCTCGATGCTTACGGATCTCTGCTACAGGCGGTACATCTTTATGCAAGATTGGGTGGCGAAGTAAGTCCCAGTAACTGGCATTATCTTTCTGGACTGGCCGAGATTGTGACCCGGCGCTGGGAACTTCCGGACCAGGGAATCTGGGAGATCCGAGATCAGCCCCGGCACTTTATTCATTCAAAATTGCTTTGCTGGGTAGCCATGGATCGAGCTATTAAGATTGCTGAGTCCCACGGTTTTGAAGCTCCCTTTGAATCCTGGAAAAATCACCGAGACAGTATACGCAATTATCTAATGGAGGATGCCACGCGAAAGGGCTGGTTCTCCCAGCATACCGATGGCGAAGAGGCCGATGCATCGTCTCTTCTGGTGCCGGCCATGGGCTTTCTTCCACCTACCCATCCGCTGGTCCTGGGAACCATTGAAAAGATTCGAGCCACTCTGGAAAATAAGGGACTGGTCTACAGGTATAAGAGTCCCGATGGACTGAAAGGTGAAGAAGGAGGATTTCTACTTTGCTCCTTCTGGCTTCTAGATGCGCTGATCCATGCCCGAAAACTCAAGGAATCCAGGAGTCTTCTGGAACGACTGATTCAACTGGAAAATGACTGTGGACTTTATGCTGAAGAAGCCATTCCGGATACCGGAGAGGCCCTGGGAAACTTTCCTCAGGCATTTACACATATGGCGCTGGTAACTTCCTGCACCCACTGGACCGCAGCTCTGGAGGATCATTTGCCTCCCGGAAATGAAGCCTATGATTTTGCCGAGTTCGCCATGCGATTGATGCAGGAAAGGAAATGAATCTTTTCGCTTGCCTTTTTAGCCGAATCTTTCATGATCCGCCGATCCATATTTGTGCACTGACTACCCCGAAGGCGATACAGGGGTAGAGACCTTTAATCATTGCACGATTTTTCATTTTGAGGTATATATGAACTCCAGAAAGACTAAAATCCTGCTTTCACTTCTGATTTCTATGTTTGTGGTTTCGGCTACAACAGACTGCGCATTCCAGCGTATGCGTGAAAATCTCAAGAACTGTGAATTTGACCTGGACTCGGTTTCCATTAAGAGCATGAGCTTTACCAGCGTTGAGCTGGCCGTTGACGTTGGAATTGAGAATCCAAATTCAGAGCAGGTTATCCTTGATAAGCTTGTTTTTGATCTATATGGCGGAGACCGTAAACTGGGCTCGGGTAAACACAATGAAACAGCTGTAATCCCTCCCTCCGAGCGAAAGGTAGTCAGCATCGATTTCAGCGCTTCTCTATCGGAAGTGGGAATGGGCCTTTTGCAAAACTTAAAGAGCGGCCAGGCAACCTATCGCATGGAAGGGACGGCCTACCTGAAGACCTTTCTGGGCGAAGTGCCAATTCCATTTAGCATCGAAAAAGACCTCAGCAAGCAAAACTAGGATCCAGTCCCTTTTTTCGGCACTAATCCATGCTCTTCATCGGGCCCTTTCAGGACATCTAGAATCCCGGCGCTCTATTCCGGCGCCGGCGGCTTTTCTACCGATTTATATGAGCGTTTTAGTCTGGTCTAAATCGGTGGATTGAGTCTGCTTGAAAGCAGGGGTTTGAGCCTGCGGATAATTCATTGCGTTTTAAGCCATGGAACGAAGAGTTCGAGGTGGCAAGAGTGCTTCCAGAACAGCCCCTGAATTATCAATTGTGAACCGCACTGCCCCTGCCTTTTTAATCTGGAAACTCATGGCCCCTTCCACAACCGTATGCTCGCCTTCATCCGAAGGTAGCCAGTGCTGGAGCTCAGAGAAAGTTTCCATATGCGGCTCCCTGGTATTCCAGAGCCTGGAGTAATCCGGTATTCGATGCAAATTCAGCAGCAGCGCGCAGGTTTCTGAAATATCTGGCTCATGTCCAAAGATCAAAAGCGCTTCAGTCTCCCCCAGGCTTGAATATATCATTGCTTTGAGATAATCCAGGCAGTTGGCACCGGGCCTTAAAGTTTCCTCGGTTTCGGAATTAGCCTTCCCTCCATAGGCTTTCCAGAATACCTCGGCGGTCTGGCGAGCCCGGATGGCAGGGGAAGTCAACGAACGGGGCACTTCTGTCCTATCTTTTAGTAACCGGCTCAGACCTTTCATGGCCTGGAGGGCTTTTTCCGTCCCACTTCGGGTCAATGGCCTTTCCAGATCGGAACCACTGAATTCTTCCCTTTCCATGGCTATTCCGTGTCGAATTAGGTACACGGTTCGCATGCAATTGAATTTGAATTTGTGCGCCACAGCGTCTATTTTTTTCTGGGAGTATGTGGCAGAAGATCCGGGCTTACCTGGATGAAAAACTCGTTAGACCCTTCCGGGAATCGCATGCTCCGGTGCAGGAACTGGCGCGGGGCGGAGCCATCGGCATGTTCTGGGCCATGACTCCGCTGGTGGGAGTGCAGATGTATCTGGTCACTATGAGCTGGTTGCTTCTGAAACTGGTTCGCTGGAAAATGAACCTGGCGGTAGGCCTGGCCATGGTCTGGATCAGTAATCCAATAACCATGGGACCCATGTATTATGCCTTCTACAAAATAGGCTACATTACATTTGATATGCTTGGACTAAATCCAATGGTGATCACATTTGAGAATTTCGAAGGAGTGCTCAAAACAGCCATGAGTCAGAATCTCCTGGATGGATTGATGACCTGGGGACAATTCTTGCTGAATGATCTGGGATGGCCCACAATGGTGGGCGGACTTATTCTTGCCATCCCTTCAGCAGTGGCCACGTATCCTGTGACGAAGAGAATGGTGAACAAGCACCGCAGTAACCTGGCTCGCAAGGAAGGACTGACTCTCGAAGAGTGGGAAGCCAGACATATCCATAGCTTCCGGGACATTCTGAAGATAGAAAAAGAAGAGCATGAATCCGAGCGGCACAGTATGGAAGCCGCCCGTCATCCGGAAGAGTATTTTGCTTTAAGCAAGAAAACACCAAAGAGCAGTAAGCGCTCAGCAACACAGAAGAAGAAAACCAGCAAGAAAAAATCCGGCAGTAAAAATCAGAAGTTAACCGGGCAAAAAGCTAACAGCAGTGCTGCGAAAAAGAAACCTGGCCCCGGAAAAAAAACCGGCCCTCATGCCAGGACACGATCTTCCAGGTCAGCCTGAATTGCCTGACTCAGTAATAAATCGCGCCATACTGTAGAAATCTTCAGGCTTCAAATCCTCTGCTCGGTTCGCCCAGTCTATACCGGATTGATTCGCAGCCGCTTCCAATTCATTCAATTCTTCTTCATTTGCAACGTTGTTTCTCCATGAGTTTCGCAAAGTCTTTCTCTTTCCCTGGAAACTCTTTCGTAGCAGCGGCTCCAGAACTTGCGATTCACATTTAGGCTTCACACTTTTTAGAATCAGAACGGAAGATTCAACAGAAGGAGGAGGCAAAAAGCAACCTCTGGATATAGAAGGCCCCTTGAAAGGATCCATGGAGTTTCTAACAAATACAGAAATGGAACTGCTTTTTCGAGTGTCGAGAATCCTCTGAGCATACTCTTTCTGTACGAGAAAAGCGCAGGCCCGTGGCCTTAATGCCACAGACTTTAGTAGCAATTCGGTGCTAATATAATACGGCAGATTGCCACAAATAATACGCATTTCCGAATTGCTCGGCTGGCCCGAGGCAAACGATCGCTCCAGCCAGACCCGTGCATCGCAGTTATGCAAATGGAAACTCAGATTATTTGAGATTGTCCAGGTAGCATTTTGTGCCGATTGCCAGTCCTGGCCCAGTGTATCCGAAGGATGAATCCCCAGTTTGTCCATCCAGTGCTTCAGCGTTTCTTCGGACAAAATAGAACACAATAAAGGGTCCAGTTCCAGAGCCCGGTATTTGAATCTAGTTTCTGGAAATCTCAGTGCCAGCTCATAGATTGAGTCCCATAGAGCAAAACTGAGAGCACCGGTTCCAGGACCAATTTCCAGAATCTCAAGATCCTCTGGAGGGTCGGTATCTCCGGCATTGACTATTCGAAAGGGTAGCAGGGCCAGAACGCTCTCTGCAATCACTCGAACTGCATTCGGATCAGTAAGAAAATTCTGGCCCTTGCTTTTTAGAATGGCACCACCTCTTGCACTCAATGCCTGTTGTATTCGGGATGGACTGAAGAATGGATAGGATTGCATCGGTTCTTTAATAATATTTTGCAGAGGTATCTGCACATGAAGTCAATCTTCGCTTTCTGGAAAAGCACGATCCGAAATGGAGCCAGAACCCCAGAATTCTCCGTCAGAAAAATTCAAAGATAGCAAGGCGCCCAGAACAATGAATGCTACGGCCATTCGCACAGAGTAACGAGCAAGACGTGGCGATGGAGTCACGCTAACGATTAGAAGTATCATGGTCAACCAGGACAGAACAAATGCAAAGTTCCACCAGGAATCATATTCAAAGAATACGCAATATTGACTCATGGAGCGGGCCAGCCAGATAAACCATTCCAGCAAGATGGATACCTTTTGCCACAGTAGCTGAAGAAACGGACCGTCCAGGAATGGAATCATCCGTAGCAGGATTAACAGATATAGAGGCGGCAGCATCAAACCCACAAATGGAACCATTATGATATTGCTCAGATGGGAACTGAACGGATATTCTTGAAATGAAAAAACCAGCAAAGGAGTGATAAACATACTGGCCGAAAGGCTTAAAGCCACCTGGGATCGGAACAATGTGGCAAACCAGTGCTTGCTCGAAAACAGGCCCCTCTCGATCCGTTTATAGAATATCAATATTCCCGAAACGGCTCCAAAGGATAAATATCCGGACAATGAATAAAACCCCAGGGGATCCCAGAAAAGTAGTAGAATTCCAGTGTTGGCCAGGTGGTGTTCCACGCCAATTTTTCTGTGCAAGACAGAACGCAACGCCAGAAGCAGAATAAATGCAAAAGCCCTGCAAAGAGATACCGGGAAAAATAGAATCCATACATAGAGTGCGCAAGGAATGAGCGGAAGAAACAGAGTAGCTGGATGTTTTCTTCCCAGTCCAAGAGAAAGAGGCAAAAAAAGCAGTCCATAGAAGATTCCAAGATGCAATCCACTGGCCGCAAATAGATGCATAATACCCAGCCTGCGAATTCGATTGCGAAAGTCTCTTTCCATCCATCCTGATTCTCCCAGCATTATGGCTCGTGCCACCCGGGCAGGCTGCTGGTCCAGACCGGAAAGAAGATTCATTAAGCGACTGCGAATGGCCGTCCTGATACCAGACGGACAGTGTGTTTTCAGTACATGCCATTTTTTATATACCCTGAGATAACTTCTGGCACCCTTGCTTCTTAGATACTGTCCGAAGCCGCCGGTGGGCCTTTCAGGCACGCCTCGCCCGAATACCTGGAGTTTCAAAGCGCATCCTGGAAACAGATGCTGATTATCCACGCTTAAGGCAGTGCGAAAAGGCTGATTCCTTAATCTCTGGATCTCGTCTGGAAAATCTAACAAAGTTGAGATCTCATGTCCGGAAGCCTCGAAGTTTTGTACCTTTGATTTCTGGGAGCGCAAAGAATCCCCCCGGTCCCGATGATCTTCGCCATCCAGAACGGAACTCCAGTCCTCCCCGTAGTAGGTAGGATCCCTATCCTTCTGGTAATCGAGAATCTGGATTCTTGCCAGATACAGACCCGGATTGATGGACTCCTGAATTCGGGCCTGTGCCAGAAATCGGTGCTCATAGTCGGGTTCATCCGAGTTGAAATGAAACCAGTATTGGGGAGGATTAACCGGAGGCTCTGGAACCAGTAGCGATAGAAACAGAAAGGAAGCAGGGAGAAAGAAAACGATCCATCTTCGGGCCGGAAGCACTCTCTGAATCGGTTCGAAGACAAAAGAAAGTATGAGAAGAAGCAGGATAAAGGGAATGCCTGCAAGTGCCAGCGCAAGAAAGATTCTACCAGACTTAAAACCCAGGGTCTCAATCAGAATACCGGAAATCAGCAGAAGTCCAACCTTCCAGAAAAGAGTCCGCATACGAACCTATGTTCATTACGAACCAGGTGTCCCCGTTTTTTAACCGGATCAATTATCAGAGATACTTTAATCCAACCGCTTCCCTGGCCCGGTTCAGGTATACGCTTGCAACGGATCGGGCCTTTTGCGCTCCTTTTTCCATTACTTCCTGCAGGAAGGCAGGGTCCGCAGCCATCTCTTCGCGTTTCTTACGAGACTCTGCGAATGTATCCATAATCCGCTCAAACAATTCTTGCTTGAAATGGCCATATCCGGTTCCCGGAGTGCGAAAGCGATCTGCCAGCTCCTGCCTTTCCTTTTCATTCAAGAAAAGACAATAGATCTGATAGAGTACCGAGCTTTCTGGATCCTTGGGCTCATCTACGCCAGTGGAATCCGTAACGATTCCCATCACTGTCTTACGAAGTTTCTTTTCCGGCGCAAAAAAGTAGATGGCATTCCCATAACTTTTACTCATCTTTCGCCCATCCACTCCGGGCACCACTGCAACCTCAGATCCTATCTCCGACTCGGGCATAACAAAAACATCGCCGTATCGATTATTGAATCTACCTGCAATATCCCTGGTAAATTCAATGTGTTGCTTCTGGTCTTTTCCCACCGGCACTTTTTCGCTGCCAAAAGCCAGAATATCTGCAGCCATAAGGATTGGGTAAAAGAACAGTCCACCGGAAGGGCTGATTCCCTGAGCCACCTTGTCTTTGTATGAATGCCCCAGCTCCAGCTGGGGAACAGTGATTGAAGTTGATAGTAACCAGGAAAGCTCCGCCACTTCAGGGACATCGCTCTGCACCCAGAAAGTGGATCGATCTGGATCCATACCAAGCGCCAGAAAATCCAGCACTGCATTCCGAATCCCTTCTTCCAGTTTCTCCTTTTCAAAAACGGTGGTTAGCGCATGGTAGCTGGCCACGAAACAGAACAATTCCTCTTTGTCCTGATAGTGGATCATCTGTCGCATCATGGAGAAGTAATTTCCCAGGTGCAACTGTCCGCTGGGTTGGATGCCGGATAGAACTCTCATCAATAGCACAGAATGGACATCGCCGTCCTGTGTCATTTTTTTTCTGTGCTGCGACTGTGCCTCCACCGAAGCTGGATTTGTGGATATTCTGGATGAGTCGTTACTTTATTTCGGGCTGCTAATTGGCGCCATGATGACCGGATGGTCCCTCTGGATGCTGGTGCTCTATATTAAGAAGAGTCCTGAGCAAAGAAAGAAAAGTAGCGTAGGACTATGGATCATACTTCTTGCTCTCTTACTGGGGCTGGGAGCGCTGGGAAAACCCATGCGAACCGTTATAGAAAGGATTCTTGATTCACATTATCTCAGTCCAGAGCCAACCGGGATGGCAAAGGCAGAATTTCCCGTTTCCATCCCGACTTTCAAAATACCTCTACAAAAATGAGCGATACATACTTTATTCTGTTTGGTCTTATCCTGGGCCTGTTGACCTTTCTACTCTACTTGCTGGTTCCCATCCGGCAGAGAAGGAAAAAAGCGGAGGAGGACCGAATCAAAGGTTATTGTCCAGTTTGCGGTCATGCTTTAAGAACTGGAGAAAGAATTCGATCCAATCAATTAGAACTGGGAAAAAGCAATCTGCGCACCTACATCAAAGGCTGTCCTTTCTGCCTGGGTGGAAAGACACCTCGAAAATGTCCGGTGTGCAGGGAAAAATTAAGCAAAGAAGACATGGTGGTGGCCTTTTCCAATCCTGAGGAAGATAAAAGGAAACTGAAAGTAATGGGCTGCAAGAAATGCTTCTCACAGGGATTCGATTGATGAATGTTTTCTCAGGAATGCAAACCGGCAAGACTTACCCTTCCACAAATGGAAACCGATCCATGGATCATCGGCCTGGTGTGCAAAAATCCTGCCCAACTCTGCCATTCATGAAAATCAGATGCTTACCTGGACTATCGGGTAATTCATTGCGCAGCCTGGCTGTACCATTTCTGGCCCTGGTCTTCGTATCCTTAACAGCCAACTGCGCCACCTACTGGACAAATCGCGCCCGGGATTCCGGCGATTTGTTCAGCGCTGGTATTCAGCAAGATTCCTACGGAGTCTCCTTTCGGGCCGGGCCTGCGAAAATGGGATTGCACTATAAAGATCGTGAAGGTCTGGATATGGGTTATCGCCAGGGATACGTGGATCAATTCCAGTCCCAGTCTTTTTCTGCTCTATTGTTGGGAAGTGACATACTGACAGGCCCAATAGCTGAAACAACCGGCAAGAGTTCGCAAAGCGATGATGCGCCAACAATACGCAATTCGAATCAATCTGAATCCGATCCATCCGAAAAAACTCAAGATACCAGGGATGCGCAGGAGCAACTTGAGCAATTCCAGAATATGGAACTGGAAGACATAAAGAAATTGCCTGCATTCCAGCAGCTGAGCCCCCAGCAGCAGGAAAAATTCATTGAGCAGTTTAAGAGACTTAAAGAGCAGCCCATTCAGGATTCAAAGGTTCCGGATTCTCCTGCTTCGGAAGCACAACCTCCAACAGAAATGGAGACTAGAAAGAAAACCTACCAGGCACGCAGTCCGCTGGGAACCAGTGTTCCCTTTAAGGACAAGAATCCATTGCTAAAGCCCAAAAACCGACAACCCGTATCCAGGGGACTGGCTCCTGGAAGCTACCTTACTTCCTTTGAGTTAAAGGCCGGGATATACGGAG
Source organism: Leptospiraceae bacterium (assembly GCA_040217195.1). Lineage (GTDB taxonomy): Bacteria > Spirochaetota > Leptospiria > Leptospirales > Leptonemataceae > UBA3465. The sequence goes on from JAVJNR010000003.1 coordinate 472,568, forward strand.
GAATCTATCTTGCTTTTCATGCAGGGGAACTAATCGATCTTCTGGCTGGATTCATGGGAATGGACCCTATGGGCGATGATGGTCCCTTTGAGATGGGCCGACCATCCAGCGACCTGGACGGGCTAAGCGAAGCCGAAAAGAAGCTACTGGAAAAACTACCTCCGGAACAGCGAAATCAATTCCTGGAACTCAGTCCCGAAGAAAGAAAACAACTACTGGAAAGAGCGAATCAACGGTAAAGAATGTTAGGGGCTTTCTTAACCACCATCCTCTGGTCTTTTTCCGCCATTTTCGCACGTCGATCAACACGAGTGTTTGGCCCCAGCTTTGCGAACTTCTCCCGCCTGGTTCTGGCCTGTCTCTTCCTTGGTTTGTACACACATCTATTTGCCCCCGCTCTGGAATGGCAGTCCTTTCAGATTCTTTTCTGGAGTGGTTTAATTGGTCTTGGTCTGGGAGACCTGGCCCTTTTTGTAGCACTTCCCCGACTGGGCTCCAGACTTTCTCTACTCATGGTTCAATGCCTGGCAGCGCCCATCGCTGCATTGATTGAATGGGCCTGGCTGGGCACTACCTTAACAGGATTACAGATTGTATCCGGCGCCATCATTCTCGTAGGAATTGCCATTGCTTTTCGACCATCCGGAGAAGTTAAACCAGATACACTTGGAATCGCTATGGGTTTGCTGGCAGCCATTGGCCAGGGTGCCGGGGCCATTATCAGCAGACGCGCTTACGATACTATGGAGCTTTCTGGCATCAGCGTGGATGGTGGAAGTGCAGCGCATCAGCGGATGCTGGGTGGAGTTGTAATCTCAGGCATCTACTTTCTTCTAGAAAGCTGGTACAAGAAGCAGAAGGAGACAAACCAGGCGAAAGCGAAAGCGCGGACAATCTCGGGAACTAATGCCTATCCCACTGGCTATGCAGACACAAAACCTATAAAGAAGACCGTCCGGGATTATATGTACATCCTGGGTAATACATTGTGTGGACCGGTCATCGGGGTGGCCTGTTATCAATGGGCCCTTTCCGAACAGCCAGGAGGTGTGGTATTACCTATTGTGGCCACCACACCCCTGGTAGCCATTCCATTCACTCGATGGCTGGAAAAGGATTCTGCAGGATTGCAGGCCTGGGGCGGTGGAATTATTTCCGTTCTGGGCGTGGCCGGCCTGGTATGGTCCACTCCAGCCTGATTACTCCGAGCAATCGGGACTTCAGCAAACCATCTGCCCGGGAATCATTCAGTCAGAATTGTGGTATAATGAATTCAGGCTCATTAAACTACACATTCCGTCCTGTGCCAGAATAATTGCAGGCATACGAGGCGGGGCATACACGACTGTGAAAAAAGGCACGCTGAATTGCGAAGTAGCCCATTCAGTCCGGCGATATTATACTGCCGCTTACGCTGCGCCTACAGGCTTGCCCGGCTATGCATGCAGCCTTGCAAAGACTGCCTCGGGCCGGAGTCCATTTCGGTTATCCTGGTGGCAGATCATGGAAACTCAATCTTAATCAATGAATCGATCTTTGAATCTTAGATTGGAGATGTCACAGAAGTCTCTTTTTCCAAACCACTTATAACGATTCGCAGCAATGAATGAGTACAGTCCTCGACCTATCCAGGAAAACGGAGGCCAGGACAACAGGTAGGCCAGAGGCTTTAAGAGCGGATAGATGATTCCTCCCACCTGCAAGAAAGCTTGATAGCCCTCAAATACTCGAATTCGATTCAACGTCAAATTACCATGCTGCCCTTGCCTTGCGGCTTTAAAGTTAGATTCGGACCGATTCGCATCTAGCTTTTGAAATCTATCTGTTTCGCTTTCAGAATCCGTATCGCCGGACCGGCTTTCGACGGACGATTCTGAACGATCGTTTTCGCTTTTTCTCTTTCGCGGCACAGCAATCTTCATACTATCCGGATCGCCTTCCAGAGCGCCAAAAATATATCTTGCCAGTCCACCCTGCAGCGAGGCGTATCGAAGCCTTCCTTTGCGGTCCAGTTTGAGCAAAGTATTCACCGATTGATTGCAGATATTGCAGACCCCATCGAAAAAAACGATGGGCCCCTGTTTTAGCTCTCCATCAACGGACTCTAAATTCCAGGAACCTTCGCCAGCCGCGCTGTAATGGCCGGAAGCATCCGTATCATCCAGGGAAGTAGTTTCCAGATTCGATGTAGTTCTGATAGTCTCTGCCATAATTCAGTTGAAGTCATATCCCGCTCAACGGGCAGCGATTGTTATTCAATTAGAAGACTAATCTTCCAGAGGCTCAAATGCATGCATTTCCAGAGATTCGGAGCGAACCCCTGTATCCAGATTGTACCCAAGAAGATCTTCAAAGTCTTTTCTTTTTTTACGTCCATCGATGTAATCATTGCACAATCTAATTAGTTCTCTGGAAAAGTTTGCAGCTCTGTGCACCAATTCCATAAAACTTTCTGTGGACTCTTTGCCTGGATCGGCCGGATACCGCCAGGAGCGATTGTGGGGATTGTACATTTTTTCTGGAATGGTATGCCTGGGAGGAAGTATTAGATGCCGGGCCTTCCATTTATGAAGTGTAAGATTGTCGATTGTTCGCAAGAATCCTCTTACCAGCCAGGAACGAGTATCCAGTAATTTGTTAAACTTTAGAAATCCCTGAAAGGCTTCATTGAGTACATCGCCTTTCTTGATAGATTCCAGAGTACCGATGTAATGTTCTTTGAAGTCCGATTCATGGACTCTGGAAAGTGCATGAATCCACATTTGCCAGATATCGAAATCCATGTTTCGTCGGTCGCGCACATCCACAAACTGCAAGAAATGATATTTGTTCGGACTCATTCCCAGCCGCTCTGCAATCAAATAGGAATCCAGGGCATATTCCACTCTCAGATGATTTTCTTGAGCCTTTCTGGATCGTACTTGATCGGTGGAATAGAAATCGCCGGTAATATAGAAAATGTAGGGATGAGTAACTATGTCTGTAGCGCAATGAGAAACATATCCGAGGGCAAATGCTTTTCTTTTTTCACGGGCTACCGAGTCTTCCCGGATTCGATCCAGAAAGGCAAGAACCAGTTCAAATACCTTTCTATGATGTGTAATGTTGCCCCAGGTAATTCCGGTGGTGTTCTTTTTCTTATTAAGCAGATGATAAAAATAGAATATGTCCGGTGCCACGGCTCCAAAGCAACCAAAGCGAAATAGGTGCTCCTGGTGTAGCATCCGGGCAATAGATCGATCAAACTCATCTCCGTGCTCCATAAGAGCCAGAGACTGTCTGAATACTTCAAGATGTGTGAGCTTGGCGGCCATCTTCCATTGCCTTTCTAAAGGTCAATATTAGCCGGCGGATCTCTTCCGTATGCAATGCAAAAACGGAGCGATTCACAACCAGCATGGCCCTTGATTCCATAATCTGTTCAATCTCTGTCAATCCATTCGCACGCAGCGTAGTACCGGTGCTTACCAGGTCCACTATGCAATCGGAAAGACCTACAATGGGAGCAATTTCCACGGAACCATTTAGATGAACGATTTCACAGCTTTTTCCCCGTTTAAAGAACCAGTCTTGAGTGAGCGATGGGTATTTGGTCGCTACTCGCAGATGGGAAGCAGTCTTGATTCTATCCACATCTTCGCTTCTAGCAGCCAGGGATAGTCTGCAATATCCGAATTCCAGCTCCAGAGGAATGGCCAGATCGTACTGCTTTTCTTCCATTACATCTCGACCGGTTACACCTGCATCCGCTCCTCCATGAAGTACACAGACAGGCACATCCTGGTTTCGAACCAGTAGTATGCGATACCGGCCGGTTGGATCAACAAAGCTAAGTTCTCTGGTTTCAGGAATCTGAAAATCGGCAAATCCGGAGCGACGGAAAAAATCCAGGCTTTCCTCGGACATTCGACCGGACGGAAGGGCTATGGTGAACAGATTGCTCATCGAGCAATGAGAAAAGCCGCAGCAGCAGCACGGATATCCTGGATCTGATCCTGCTGCTCAATGGCCCAGAGATCTCCAAAAGCCTGGTCGGCCTGCTCGGTATTTCCCTGCTGAGTTAATACCCGTCCCTTTCCGAACAGGGCCAGGGCCTTCATGAAGGGATCGTCGCCACCGTAGGTCAGCATTTGATCAAACTGGGAGGCGGATTTTTCGAATGACTCTGCCTTCTCATAGTATACTGCGGACTGATAGGAATAGAATGCTTTTAGCTCGGGCATTTCCATTTCCTCGGCCAGCAAAGCTGCGGTATCACCGGCTTTGTCGTATTCATCTGCCTGACGATAAAGATCCAGTTCATAGATCAGAGCTCTTCGCCGAGCGCTTTCCGTGGTATGCTTCTGCCGGTATTCATCTAGCAACCGGGCCCCGGGAGCAGTGCTTTCAATGTTCTCTCCCAGACGTGGATCGCCCACGAGCTCATCGAATGCTTCTCTGGCCTGACGCTCCTGGTTTTCCTGGTAAAAACGATAACTAATAGCAGAAATGAGCAAGATCACGGACAGACCAAGAACACCAAGCACAAGCTTGAGGTTGGTACGAACATGATAGAATACTTTATGCAGAAATAGCTCAACAGGCCCGCCTTCGAAATCCCTGAACGGATCGTAGTTGTTGCTAGTGGATTGTGCAGTTGTCTTGACTCTTCGATTACTCTTGCGCGTGGCTCCGCCTGCCATATTAGTTCTCCGGAAGTTTCTTAATCAGGGATCCCAGGGAGCTGGTGGAAGGAGCATCGTCCTTTTTCAGATACTGGTCTATGATTTCTCTTTGCTGCTTTCTTTCATAGTCCTTGATGGAAAGAGAGATCCTCTTTTCATCGGAATCAATACGAAGCAGCACTGTGTTCACCTGGTCGCCCGACTTATACAGATCGCTTAATTTCTGATCTGGCTTGAGAGGGATTCGGCTAATGTGCACCAGACCTTCAAATCCATCTCCAATATCTACAAAGATACCGAAGTCAGTAATGCTGGTGACTTTCCCTTCTATGATTGCATTTTTCTTATATCGATCTTTGAGCACCTCGTAAGGACTTGGAGTCAATTGCTTGATCCCACAGGATACGCGGCGTTCATTTTTGTTAATGTTCAGAATCTTGTATTGAACACTATCGCCCTTTTTGAGCATTTTTCGATCCGGATGATCGGCCCAGGAATAATCATTAAAATGAATCAGACCTTCCACATCATCCAGAATCTTTACGAAGGCTCCAAACTTGGTAACGGAAGTCACTTCTCCTTCCCGTACATCCCCTTCTTTAACATCCACACCCAGAGTTTCCCAGGGATCTTTTTGCAGTTGCTTCAGGCCCAGACCTATTCGTTGCTTTTCCAGATCCACAGATAGAACCTGAGCTTCCACTTCCTGGCCTATTTCAAGATATCGTTTGGGATGACGTAGCTTTTTGGACCAGGAAAGCTCGCTAACATGAATCAGGCCTTCCAGGCCTTCGCGAATTTCGACGAAAGCACCGTAATCGGTAAGACTGGTAACCGTTCCCTTTACAATGGCTCCCTGAGTTAATTCGCGCTGCGCCCATTCCCAGGGATCCTCTGTAGTTTGCTTCAGCCCCAGGGAAAGTCGATGATTCTCCTGATCGATCTGCAGGATCTTAAGTTCTACTTCCTGGCCTATCTGGAAACGATCTTTGAAAGGTGCGAATTTCTTCCAGGAAATGTCGGATTGATGCAATAGACCTTCGATGCCATCAACGTTAACGAAAACTCCAAAGGAAACTTTGCGCGTAACCGCGCCCTTTACCATGTCCCCTTCTTTATGCTTCTGCTGGAATTCATTCCACAGTTCGTGGTTTACTTCTTCCAGGATAGCACGGCGACTCACTACAGCACTACGCTTCTTATCATTGACTTCAATAATCTTGAAATCAATCACAGTGCCTGGCTTGATCTTTCCTTTGGTACGGGCTTTTAGATCAGCCTGACTGCGGGGCATAAATAGACCAAGTCCGCCCATTCTTACAATGTATCCATGACCGGATGGGATTTCTTTTTCTACAAATCCTGAAATTTTGGCACCAGATTCATGGGCCTCTACGACGCTGGACCAGGCTACCCGCCGGTCCGCTTCTAACTTGGAAACGAGTGTATTTCCTTCAGAACCAGCATCCGATTTTACAACTACCTGGAAAGTGGTTCCGGGAGCGGGGGGCTCATCAAATTCATTAACCGGGCATCGGCCATCCTGTTTCTGGCCAATGTCGAATAGAACATCTCGGTCCGAGACCTCCAGCACCGTAGCATCCACAAGGTCGCCACGGCTCCACTGAGCCATATTCACAGACTCTTCTTCTTCTTTTAAGAAGTCCGCGAGATCTTTTTGCTCCTGTAGCAAGTCAAAGGGAGTAGAAGCCACCATAAATGTTCCGTAATGTAGCAGGTCTATCTGGGGAGATGAAGATGGGCCACAATCTTGAATTTAGAATCTGAACTGGATGTGTGCCAGGATTCTCGATAAGACATCCTCCCGAGAAAGATCGGAAGTGTCAATAAGAATAGCGTCATCAGCCTTTCGCAAGGCTCCCACAGCCCGATTCCGGTCCTCTTCATCCCTCCTGGCAATATCCTGCTCGATTTCCGCAAGAGTCTGAGAGCTGTTACCCTGGCCAAGCATTTCTTCGTACCGTCGTTTCGCACGGACCTGCACAGAGGCTTCCAGAAAGAACTTACTGGTAGTGTCCGGAAACACTTCGGTTCCCATATCACGACCGTCTGCTACCAGGCCCGCCTGCTCTGCAAATTCCCGTAGCAACCGATTCACCGTATTTCTGTAAGGAACACTGTCTGCAATGTAGCGGATCCGGCCAGTGACTTCAGGGCTTCGGATCTCAAGTCCCACATCCTTTCCCTGAATTCGGTTGGATTGTTTTCCATCCGCCACCACCACCTGGACTTCCAGAGTATCTGGATCGATGCCACTCTTCTGGAATTCTGCACCAAAGTCCTGAGGATTGGAGCCAGAACCCATGCGACGCATGTAAGCCAGAGTGAGTGTTCTATAGATTGCTCCAGAATCTGCATGCAGGAATCCAATCTTCTCAGCAAGCAGACCTGCTATGGTGCTTTTACCAGATCCGGCCGGACCATCCAGTGCAATTACCGTCATGGCACCATTGAGCCCGAGGCGGTCACTCTGGCAAGCCTGGAATTTATGGCAAGATTGCACTCGGAGGTAGGGCTCCTTGATTCATTCCCGGCCGTGCGGATGGGCCATACCGAAACCATCCCGGGAATCATAGAAAAATACCGGAGCGGGAAATGCAATCCGTTGGATGGAAGCAGAACCGGATGCAAAAATCTAGTTACCAGAAAAGAATCATGCGACTACAAAAGTACTCGCATGAAGCGTTTCGCATCCTGGTTTCAGGAGTCACTCATATCAACTTACCAGAGAGATGAATTTCTCGCGCTCCTCATAAACGACCCAGACAAAGATAGCAAGGATCACCAGGGCGATGGGCAGTCCGGACGGTGCAATTGTGATGTGATGCAGTACAATACCAGCCAGCACCGGAAATAGTATAACGGCCCCCAGCGCTCTGAGTTTTGGCACCATTAGAAGAGCACCACCTACAATCTCAGCCACTGCCAGTAAGGGCATGAGCCAAACAATTTGCTTCATTGCATTCATCGCCTGCAATACATCTTCGGGCAGGTCCGTGGGCTCCGGGATATACCCAAGAAATTTATTCAAGCCCCCGTTAATGAACAGCAGCCCCACCAGAATGCATAAACCTGTTAAGATCTTCTTCTTCATAAAGTCTCCTTTCTATTCTGATTCAAATTTTCGTTCCACCGGTCTTAAATACCAGGATATCACTGTGAGAATAAGCAAGAAACTGGCAGGAACCAGTTCACTCCAGGCATGGTCCGAAGCAACGTGCGAATACAATGCTCCAGTCAAAAGGAAAAAAATACCCGCATAGGCCCATTCCTTAATAAGTGGACTTCGCGGAGCAAGGATTGCCACAGTACCCAGTAACTTCCATACTCCCAATATCGTTAAGAAATAGACCGGGTATCCCAGCTTCACAATGCCCCATAAAAAGGGCGGCGCCAGTGCACCCTCCACTTCCATATGGAGCAATTCTTGAATTCCCGAAGCAAGCATTCCCGAGGCGACGACGAGAGTAGCTATCCAGTATACGATCTTCCGTATTTTACTCATATCTTTTCACTTTCCTTTATTCTTCTACTGAATACCTCCTCTATTCGATAAAGGAGCCTGTTTGAACAGCCCCGGCACGATCATAACTGGCAATGATCACTCCTCGAGGTGACACTGTGCTGCTGGTAAGGGTGAACTTGGTTGAAGCGATGCCATCAGCAAACAGACGCTTTCCCTGGCCAAGGATGATGGGAAAAATCTTCAGCCATAATCGGTCTACCAGATCATGCTTCAACAATGTCTGTACCAGGTTGCCACTGCCCCAGAGATGTAGATCCGGGCCGTCGTCGCTTTTTAGTTTCTCAATTCTTTCTGCGACGTTACCACCAAGCAGCACAGAGTTTTGCCATTCAAGCTCCAGCGCAGGATTCTCCGATGCAACAAACTTTCTTACTTCGTTGATGCCCGGCCAACTATCGGCGTTCTGCGGCCAATAACTGGCAAAGATCTCATACGTCCTTCTGCCTAGAAGGAGCTCACATTGCTGCAACGACATCTGATCTTCCATGGCCGCCTCAAGAGTCTCTTCACCAAAATAGGGAACAACCCATCCGCCATATTTGAATTCGCCGGACGTATCTTCGTCCGGGCCCCCCGGGGCCTGAATGATACCGTCCAGGGAAATAAATTCTATTACAGTCAGTTTTCGCATAGGCCCTCATCAAGATAAACTTCTACAGAAGCCATGGTGTGTTCTGCCTGGTTTTCTATCGCAGCCACTCCGTTATATCAGGCATTGACAATGTTCTGGATGTCTTCTGTGAGCTCAGTCAGGCCCCGCCCAAAGGCATGCTCATCCCCCTGTATCCTGCGCATGATTGCATGCGATAGTGCAGAAACATAGAGACTTGAATGATCAAAAGGTACGATAGGATCGTCCAGGCTGTGGTACAGATATACATTAGGTATCTCTGGTAACCGGGCCCCAAAGTCCTCTACAAGCTTGAACTCTTCAACGTCCCAGTCTTTTACGCCCCAGAAGGGCGAAGCAATCAGAAAGAGGCCACCCGGGGCCGTGCCAGGTCGGGATTCAGACAGGTACTTCAATAGCATGGAGCCACCAAGGGAATGACCGACCAGAAAGCTACCGGCCGGCAATTCAGGGAAAGCCTGGTCGAACAGGGACTTCCAGGCCGAATAGGTAGGTGCAGCGGGATTCGATATCGTAGAATAGTCCACTTCGAAGTCCGGCCCCAGTGTGGTCCGCAACCAGTGGACCAGATCGTAGCTTCCTTCACCGGGACCTCCCTGAGCTCCTCCGCTATGCGCAAACAGGATTTTTCTTTTTTGTTCTTCTGGCATTTTATATTACATCTTCGCTAATTCTGAGGCAATATGTTGTGATATTCTTTATAACGGAATTCTTGCCTGCACCGCTAAATTCATAGACGTCGCAGAAACCATACTCTGCCCCATCTTTCAGTTTCGTTGTGCCATTTAAAGAAGCGGATTTTCCGTGAGTGATGATTTGATCGATGGTTAGCGTAGAAGTCGGAGAATCTTTCAAAGTCTCCAGATGCCGGGACACTGCCTGCAACCCGCTCAATTTTTTGTGCCCCAGAATATTCCAGTTAATGTCTTCAGAAAGCATTTCAAGAATAGCTTTTGTATCGCATCTAGCAAAAGCTATCTGCAAATCCTTCAGCTGTTGTTTACGTGGTGCGTTCTGACAATCTTCATTGCAAATAATCCTGGCCATTTCGTAATTCTCCCGTGTGCCCTTACTCGGCACGGTTTTGTCAGCTCTTTCCGGAACCCTGGAAGGCCTCATTCAGTCTGGAAATGTCAATTTTTTTCATCGTAAAAAGAAGCTCCAATGCTCGGTCAGCTTTTTCCCTATCATCCGAACTCAGCATCTGCAACGCCTCATCTGGAACAATTTGCCAGGATACTCCGTACCTGTCTTTTAGCCAGCCGCACATACTTTCGCTGCCTTCCTTTGTGAATTCGCTCCAGAAGCGATCCACTTCACTCTGTCCCTCGCAGTGAATCAGAAAGGAGATTGCCTCATTGAATGTAAAATTGTGTTTCTGGGCGCTTTCCATGATCGCAAACGCCTGACCTTCCAGGGTAAGATCTCCATAGGCAACCCTTCCCTCTTCATCCGGTGCTTGCCCGGGCCCGTAGCGAAAAATCTCGCCAGTCTGTGAATTCTCGAATAGAGATACATAATAGCGCATGGCCTCTTCAGCATGGCCATAGTTATCATTCACAAACATCAGCGAAGGTACTATTTTCGGCTCCGGTATGTAGTCTGCGTAGATCAGCTGCCAGGACAGACCGTACCTGTCCTCGATCCACCCGTATCGATCGCTGAAAGGATAGGAATCCAGTGGCATAAGGGCCCGGCCACCTTCCGCCAGTCTATTCCAGTGGAGGTCCACATCTGCTCTGTCAGGAAAATTCACGATAAAGGAAACCGAAGGATTGAACTGAAATATGGGCCCACCGTTGAGGCCCAGGAACTTATGCCCTCCCAGTAACTCAAACTCCACGGTCATTACCTGCCCGGACGGCTGGCCATGTATTTCATGACCTACCTCCGAGTAGCGGGAAATGGATCCCACCATCGAATCTGCAAACACCGATGAATAGAACCGGGCCGCCTGCTCGGCCTCTTTGTCGAACCATAGATGTGGCACTATTTTCTGCATTCGATCCTCCCCGGTTTTCATGATTCAACTGTACCATCTAGTACATAGAGATATTCATACTACTTCTTAAACAGAAATTATGCAGCTGATTGCGAATCTTTGTCCAAATAGCGCATTGCTGAGAAAAGGTCTTCCTGTGTTTTCCCCTGAGCGAATGCAGAAGCGATTTGCGAGCAGAACATTCTTTTTCTTTTCTGGAACTTACCTTAAATTACGAATATACGGGTCGTTCAGGCCTGCACATTTGATCTTATGAGCCCGGCAACAGACAGCCGAACACGAATGATTGAAGGAGCTCTGGATCTGTTTCACAGGCAGGGCGTCAATGCAACCAGTGTTGATCAAATTCTGGCTGCCTCAAATACGGGCAAAAGCCAGTTCTCCTATTATTTCAAAAATAAAGACGGCCTCATTCTTGCTGTACTGCAATATCTACATGAATTAATCCGCTCGGGGCAGACGCCTACCGGCTATGATATAAACACATGGGATGAATTTGATCATTGGTTTCAGCAATACATCGATTTTCAGCGATCGGTGGACTTTCAAAGATCCTGTCCGCTGGGAACCATCGGAACTGATATTCCAGAAGGAAAGGAGCTCTTGCGTCAGGAGGTCCAGAGTTTTCTGGAATGGAGTCGAGGTCGCCTTTCGCGCTTCTTTGCTGAAAGAAAGGCAGCCGATGAGATGGTACCAGGCGTTGACCCGGACTCACTTGCCGATTTTTGCATTTCTATCATGCATGGAGGTATGCTACTTACTAAAATGAAACGTTCTTCGGATATGTTCGAGCATGCAGCCTTTGAAGCTCTAAACTATATTCGCAGTCTTAGAAAAACCAGAGTCTGATGTCACCCGGACTCTTTTCGCAGAAGTAGAATTCATATCTATACCCTCTACCATGATCCGCTTTCGACTCTGGTATCACATGGTGGCAGGCAAAAGCCAATAATCTCAAATTAGTTGCGTCAGCAAGTCTAAAGGGTTTCTACGACAGAACTCCGACCCTGTGCGAATTTGATGTTCTTCTTTTTGCTGCCAGCGAAACGACTTCTAGTCATCTGACCTACGGTTTGCTCAGGACTTTTCATCGTAACCGCAAATCTCATTTCTATACACTCTGGATTGATTCTGCCAGTCAGACCACCATTCCATGCTATCCGATTCCACGGTATCGATTAGTTCATCCAGACCTGTGCGAAAATCCCGAAGAGACTCCAGAATGTATTTTCGATTGGTATGCAAAATATCCTTCCACATCTCCGGATTCGACCCGGCAATCCTCAGCATATCCCGCAGTCCGCCCCCGGTTATAGGGATAGGAGAATTAGAGTTAATTCTCCGAACCTCCGAGCGATTCGCAGTTACAGTAGCCAGTAAACTGGAGACTAGATGAGGTGCATGACTTAGATAGGCAAGTACCAGATCATGATCCCTTTCATTCAGCTCAGACGCACGACAACCCAGAGATGTCCAGAACTGGTTGAGAGCCTGGAATGCCTGCTGCGGCGGATGCGGTCTCATAGTGGAACGAATCAGAATCACCAGGCGATCTTCAAATAGGGTATCTCTGTAAGCGGATGGACCAGCATCGGCAGAACCGCACATTGGATGGGACCCAATAAATGGCAGTTCAGGATAGGAAGAAACCAACTCTTCCAGATAGGTCCTGGTTGAACTCATATCGGTAATGAGTGGCAATCCGGAGAAATAAATGCTCTGCGGATCGTTGGACTTTAAATCCGGGGTGGCGCTTTTGTAAATACTGGAGAAAGATTTAAGAAGTTCTGCATTGGCAGAGATGGGCATACCCAGAACGATTAGATCATATTGCTTTATATCCAGAGAGGTTTGCGTTTCTTCGGAAAGCAAAATTGCATCCGCAAGGTTGTTGGATGAGATCCAGTCCCTGCTTTTGAGGCTTCTTACCACTCCGGTAATATTGGGAGGATTGGATTGCTTTCGCAAAGCGGCGGACAGGGAAGCTCCCATCATACCCATGCCGTAGATCAATATGGAGCGAAATGGTTGCAGATCAATCCACCTGTCCCCGGGGATAAGATCCCAGGACTTTTAGAAAAGATGTGCTCTTTTCCAGATCTACCAGAATGCTTTTGACCGGCTCCTGATCTCTATGTCCCTCAAGATCAATAAAGAAATTGTATTCACCGTAGTTCTTTCTTGTAGCTCTGGACTCAATTCTCGTCAGGTTGATGTTTGCATCATAGAATGGCTTCAGTACGCGAAATAGGCCACCTGGCTCATCTCTAAAACTAAGCACAATGCTTGTACGATCTTTCTTTCCGGCAGGACATTGTTCATGACCTATGATCCAGAAACGAGTTATGTTATCTGAACTGTCCTGAATATCTCTGCTAAGAATCTTTAATCCGTATATCTCGCTGGCCAGCTCCGATGCGATGGCCACACCATCCTTCTTTTCCGAGACTAGTTGGGCTGCCCGGGCTGTAGATGAGGTTTCTACAATTTGGATTTCATGCATGGGCAGGTTTTTCTGAGCCCATTGCTTGCATTGTTCCAGGCCAATGGGGATGGTATAGATCGTTCGAATAGAACTGAGAGGCACAGATTCAATGGCCATTAAATGGTGCCGCACTCGCACAAATTGCTCGGCATAGATCTGCAGGCTGGAATCCAGAAAACAGTCCATGGTTATGCCCACGGAACCGGCTGCCGTATTATCTGCAGGAACCACACCGTAACTTGCTTCCTTCACGTTGGCCACGCTGCGAAAGATCTCTGGAATGGTATCCATGGGCATTCCACGAACCGAGTTTCCGAATCGGTATCTGGTAGCCATGTGCGAAAAACTTCCTGGAGGACCAAGGTAGCCTACGGAGGGACCGCCTTCCAGAGCTATGGAGCCAGACATGATTTCTCGGTAAATATTGCGAAAGGTTGAATCCGGAAGTTCTGGTAATGTTTCCCCCTGCCACTCCTTCCGAATCTTCTTTGCATACTGAACTATGTTCTCGTAGACTCCCTGCTCCCGATCCGGTCTGTACACCGGTTCATTCTTTCGGCGCTTAACTTCGCCAATATGGGAGGCCGCCTGGGCGCGACGAAGGAGCAGTTCAACGATTTGCCAGTCCAGCTCATCGATCTGCTTTCTGTAGGGAGCAAGATCATCCATAGACCGGGGCAGGGTTTTTCGGTTATTCGATTTCGTCAAACGGAAGCTCTTTTACGTCCTGTAAAGGAGGAAGCTCCGAAAGCGAATTCAGCGCAAAATGGGACAGAAATTGCCTGGTAGTAACATAAAGTGTAGGTCTGCCGGGAACAGGTCTGTATCCCTGGGGCTTGATTAACTTTTTCTGAAGTAACGTAGCAACCATTTGTCGACTGTTTACTCCGCGAACCTCTTCTATTTCGGGCAGGGTTATGGGTTGCCGGTAGCAAATAATGGATAGAGCTTCCATAACGGACCGGGACAGTTTCTCTGTTCTGGGACCACCCAGAATCCCTTTGATCTGATCGCCATACCGATCGGAAGTAACAAATTGATAGCCGCCGCTGATTTCTCTAAGCAGAATTCCGCCGTCTCGCTCCGCGTAGTCATCCATAAGCGAATCTACAAGAATTCGAGTATTTACACGGTCCAGATTACACTGCCGGGCCAGCACAGACAGGGACTGAGGCTCAGAGGATACAAATAGTACTGCTTCCATGAGTCCACGGAATTCATCCATTTCTTCACGGCTGAGCTCCCTGTATTCAGGCAGGCCAGCTTCATTGGAAGCCTTAACAGGCACATCCACCGAATCCTCGATTTCGTGCTGTTCTGATGGAAGAGCACCATCCATAGTATCAAGATCGTCCCGGGAGCTCTCAATTTCCAGCGTATCTTTCTTTTTCTTTGCCATAGCCAGAGGGATTATGTCGCGCCTGCGGGTTGTACAGCAAGCGGTTTTTTAGCGACATATTCTCTTTGTGGTCAGTTTCAGGAAACGGTGGCTGCCCGTTTGAAGATCATGATTGGACCAAAAATACCGTCTTGCTGAAGGATAATCTCGGCCAGGCGGGTCAGCTCCAGGAGTGCCAGAAAAGTGGCAATTACCTCTCCCTTACGCATGGATTCAATATTTTCAAACAAATCTTCGAATACAAATGATATGGCACTGTCCAGCAAACCGCGAATTTCATCCATTTTGGCTTCCACGGACCATTCTTCACCGGTGACTTCATAACCCTCTTCTTCTGGTTCGGGCTCCATCCGTTTCAGGACTTTCTGATAGGCCCGAATTAGATCCACCAGGCTCACTTCCAGCATCCGTTCCGCATCGTCCGTCTCTATGGGCGGACTTTCTGGACGACCAAAGATACCACCTGAGATTTCATCCATCTCACGTAACGTCTCGGAGGCCATCTGGAACCGCCGATACTCCAGAAGCTGCTGAATCAGTTCCGGCGGAAGTCGCGAATCCGTTTCTGTATCCTCGAAGCCTGGATCCGGCAACAGGGCCTTGCTTTTGTAATAAATAAGCCTGGCCGCCATTACTGTGAATGATGATGCCAGAGAGATGCGAAGGTCTTTAGCACCATGCATGAAGGATAGGAAGTCTTCTGTGATATGATGAATAGAGATTTCGAAGATGTCGATTCGGTAGCTTTCTATAAGCTTCCAGAGAACCGACAGTGGTCCCTCTTCATCGCCATCGGGACCGGTCCATTGAACCAGGAATTCTCCCAGATCTTCCTTTTCCGGATCATCGGAATCTTCGGATTCCTGGATTTCTTCGCTTTGCTGCTGGTCGGGATTTTGAACAGAATCGGCTGAACTCTGTTCAGTTGAATAGGAGGACGATACGGCAGTACCGGTTGGCTCTGTGGCATCCTCTTTAGAAGATCCGTCTGATGATGGACCTGGATCTTCATTCTCAGGATGTTTCTGGGAAGTACGTGGTTCCTCCTCCTGACTCACAGTAATTCAGACTCCCGGCAAGGGACGATTATGACAGAGCCTTTTGCGCCGCTTGCTGCAGCCGCTCGGGTGGGAAAGGCTTTACTACAAAATCTTTCACGCCCATCTTGATGGCGCGAGCCAGAAGGTCTTCCTGTCCAAGAGCAGTTACCATAATGATTCGGGCTGCCGGGTCCGCTTTCAGAATTTCAGAGGCTGCTTCCAGTCCATCCTTCTCTCGCATGGTAATATCCATGGTCACCAGATCCGGTTTCATTTCCCCGTACATTTGAACCGCCTGGTTTCCGTTCTCTGCTTCTCCAACAATTTCATGTCCGGAAGCCGTGAGAGCGTCTTTAACCAGAGTTCTCATAAATTTAGCATCATCAACGATCAATATGCGCGCCATTTTTTACCCACTGCAGCAATGATTTTGTAGTCTCGCTTTATTTACCCTTCTCTGTAAAGAGAAATATGGATTAGACTCTTTGCCCTTCCAATCGACCGGCCAATTCGGCCATACGATTGCCCAGTTTTTCCAGTTCCAGAACCTCATCCACCGCTCCGGCTTCAATGGCTCTTCGATTCATTCCAAATACTATGCTGGAGGCCTCATCCTGTGCCAGCACCACTCCGCCTTTGTCATGCAATCGGACCAGTGCTTCCACTCCATCCTTGCCCATACCCGTCATAATTACAGCCAGAATTTCGCCTCCCAGAAGCTCGATGCCTTTGTGTAACGAGAAGTCCACCGACGGACGATGGGCATTGTGGGCCGGACTCTCTGCATCAATATGCAAGCTAATCCCTTCCCCTTTTCTCCTAAAATCCAGATGTTTCCCGCCAGGAGCCACGTAGGCCTGCCCTGGCTGCATTACCATTCCCTCTTCGGCCTCAAAAACCTGCAGTCCACTCACCCGGTCCAATCTCTGTGCGAAAGCTGCGGTGAAGATTGGAGGCATATGTTGAACCACTACCACTGGCAGAGGAAAGCTGGCCGGAATCTGCGAAAATACGGTCTGCAGAGACTGCGGTCCTCCGGTGGATGCACCGATGAATGCCATCTTGAACTGATGCTTTCCGGCCTGTAACCTGGGGCCCAGAGGCTGATTGGAGCGAACTCTCCGGTCCCTCAGGGATTGAACCAGGCCTGCTACCTTTTGTTCTATCTGAAATTCTAGATCCTGCAATCTGATTCCGGTATCTCCGGCTGGCTTGGGAACAAATTCCATGGCCCCTGCTTCCAGAGCTTTCATTGTTATATCGGCGCCGGTCTGCGTCAGAGAGGAAAGCATCATGACTGGCGTTTTGTTTCCAAGCTTCTTCTTTTCAGATAGTAACGTCAGCCCGTCCATGACCGGCATTTCGATGTCCAGAATCATTAGATCTGGCTCAAGCTGCTTCATTAGTTCCAGACCCACCTGACCGTTTCGCGCTTCGCCGGCCACTTCTACATCCGGTATTCTGCGAAGCACATCTCCAACGATCTGGCGAACCAGCATGGAGTCATCGATTATCAGGACTCGAAAACTCATGGATATCCTAACCAGGCAGCCTGGATACCAGCTCCAGCAAGTTCGGTCTGGATGGCAGCATGAAAAGCCGTCCAAGAAGTTCTGTATCCTCGCGGAAAAAATCGGTGGAAATATAGATCAGTTTGGAATCCAGATCCGGATGACTTCTGTTCTGAACCAACTCCAGAAGATCCTGTACCGTTCCAGACATGAATTCGGGTACTGTAGGAGTGATGGATAGTCCAGTTTTATTGGCCAGCTCATTGAGTATGGAAGACCCAACAATGTTGGTTAGCTCATTCAATACACTCTGTACATCTTCCATGGACATGGACCCGGGATTTCTGGAATTCTCGGGAAGCCCCATTAGCTCGCCGGCAGCCTCAAAACCTGTGGTTTCGTCGAAAACAAGTAATAGGACTGCGAAAAAATCGCCCTCGGTGCCCAGAGCCACAGAAATGAGCCTTTCGCCGGGCACGTATTTTGTCAGTTCCGAATACTCTACGGTGGTAAATTCAGGTACAGCAACTTCCACAGTCACTCCCAGTAGCTGCGAAAGTACCAGACCAGCATTGATCATTCCAGTGTTGATTACCGAGTATAATTTGGTGTATTCTTCCTCGGAAAGATCCCGACCATGATCTGTCTTGCCGCCATAGATTTCTCTGGCGGTGCGAACTCGATCCGCCTTTTCCTTTTCGAATTCATGAATGGCCCTGGAGACTCCAGCAGAATCCCCGTCACCAGAAGAACTTGCATCGCCGTTTAGATGTGCCCCTGAACCAGTATCAGACGTTTGCCGATTCTCTTGCTTTTCGATATCGCCGGCCAGTTCCTGTGTAACCGATTCGGAGAAATCTTTTGACTCCTGGCCTGACTTATCATCGAAAAATGTAACTGGATCTACCTTTGTTGAAGTTCCACCTGGAGGTCCGGATGTTTTTAGATGGGACGTTCCACCGGGCACTTCACTGGCCTGAGTTCCGGAAGATAAAGATTTATCCTCTGTACTGGTGGATGCACCTACCAGAACTGGCTCTGGTTGCTCTTGTTCGGCTTCAGACTTACGATTGCTCCCCCGGCGACGTCTGCCGGACCAGGCAATGGCCTGAACCATTTTATTGTAGGAGTCCGTGGCATATACAGCCTCAAAAACCTGTTCTTGTTGCTGCTGCTTATTGCGTCTTCTGGCCTGCAGTCTGGTAGCCAGATCCAACAATCCATGAACATCCAGAACCATAACTATGGAACCATCCCCCATAAGGCAGGCTCCAATCAAACCTCGAATGCTTCTGTAGTTCTGTTCCAGACTCTTGATAACAATCTCTTTCTTGCCGGCCATGGCATCCACCACGTAGCCAACTTTGCGGCCAGCCACGTTTGCAATAACCACAGGAAATTCTTCTGTTTCTTCGCCATCCAGGGGAAGGCCCATCAGCTCTCTGAGCCTGAAAACCGGTAATATCTCTCCACGGAGATTTATAATATCTTTTCCCTGCAAAGTTGTAATATCGGACTGAGTTAACCGGATGGTCTCTACCACATCGGATAATGGAAAAGCAAACTCTTCGCCGCGAATACGAATCAGAATGGCACTGATAATAGCCAGAGTTAGAGGAAATGAAAGAACAAAGCTGCATCCGGCGCCAGGATTGTTCTGAACCTGAATGCTTCCCTTGAATTCCTGCACCATTTTGCGAACAACATTCATTCCCACGCCACGGCCGGAAACATCGGTTACTTCGGATGCGGTGGAGAACCCTGGATGAAAAATAAGGTTGTACACCTCTTCATCGCTCATGGTTTCGGTGCCGTCTACAAGGCCCAGGGATACAGCCTTTTCTGAAATGGCCTTTCGATCCATTCCTCGACCGTCATCCTTTATTTCAACGTAGATATTGTTTCCGCTTTGATATGCATTGAGCACTAGAGTTGCTGTACGATCTTTTCCTTTCTCTTCTCTTTCTGCGGGTTTTTCAATTCCATGATCCAGGGCATTGCGAAGCAAATGTAGAAGTGGATCATTCAGCGCATCGATGATGTTCTTGTCCAGTTCCGTATCTTCTCCCTGAAAGACAAGATTCACTTCCTTACCCAGGTTCAAGGCCAGATCTCTCACCGGCCTTGGAAAGCGATGAAATACTAGACCAACAGGTATCATTCTGGTTTTCATGATACCGCTTTGCAGATCACGTGCAATTCGCGCCGCTTGATCGATCTTACTCTTCAATTCTCCCAGAGCATGGGATTCGCCAATTTCTTCACTCAGATCTTCATAAATCTTCTGAAGACCTGAATTCGTAATTACCAGTTCACCAACGCTGTTCAGCAAATAATCAATCTTTTCGGATGATACCTTGATGTTTCTGGTCTTGATAATTGTTTCATCGGCCGTTGTAGTGGCAGCCGTACGAGCATCATGTATTTCTTTCGTCTCGCCCTTTCTTGGAAGAGAGCGCTCATTCAGGTAAACTTCCTCCACCATATCTACCTGGCTTACTTTCAGTACTGCTTCTCTCTTCGCATCCCCATAAAAAATGAAGTCCATGGTATGCCCCTCGTAGGCCCCGGACTCCAGGTCGCTTTCTGGCGGATTGGTGCGGTAAACAGTTCCAATTTTACGCAGATTGATCAGAAGCAGTAATAGCCGCATGTTTCGCATGGGCGCCTCTGGATCCAGCACCACATGACCATCGAAGACCACATGTTTTCCTGCTTTTTCAACCAGGTCCTCCGCTTCTGAATCGGATAGCTTAATGAAATAATCTCTGGATGCGCCGCCTGATTCCACGGGCCCGGAAGGGCTTTTCTGGTCGCCAGCCTCCGTACCGGGATTTGCTGGGCCCGATTTATCGGGCACCGCCGATGGCGATTCTTCTGGCGAAGGCTGAACATGAGAGACCAGTTCATCGATTAGATCCTGAAAAGAATCATCGGGCTTACCACCGTTGGCAACAATGGCCACCGCAGCCTTGATACGATCCAGGCAGCGAAAGAACAGGTTTACCACTTCTGTGGTAATCTGCAATTTGCTATCTTTCACCTTTTGCAATAGGTCTTCCATATGATGCGCAAGCGCTGAAAGACCGTCCAGCCCAACAAAGGCTGCACTGGATTTCAGTGTATGAGCAGAGCGAAAGATTTCATTGATAGTTTCTGGATCGTATCCATCCCGCTCCAACCGGAGCAGATTCTGGTTTAGATCTTCAATGTGCTCGGACGCTTCGTCCAGGAATAGTTCTGTGTAACGATCAGCCATACTTACAGTTCCAGAAGGTCTTCATCCTGGTCCGCTGTCTGCATCGAAAACAGAATGGCCAGATTAAAGATCAAAAAGATTCGTTCGGAACTACGTCCGACTCCTTTCAGGTAGTGATTGGAGAGTCCCTTAACTTCCGGACTTTCTATATCCTCTTCCGCTACGGAAGCAACTTCCACAACCCGATCCACCAGCAAACCCAGGTTCTTATTCTGCCAGGTACAGACCACAATGCGAGTAGTATCCTTGATTTCTGCATAATCGTCTGAAAATTTCTTTAAGATGTCTACAACTGGAATGATATTTCCACGCAGATTTATTACACCCAGGACTTCGGACTCCACGTTGGGAAGCCGGGTCACATTTACAGGCTTCAAAATCTCATGGGTTTCCAGGATGTTTACTCCGTACAAACCGTTGCCGGACTGGAAAACCAGGAATTGGAGCTTTTCCACCAGAGATTCTTCCGATTGCTCCCCGTCATAGTAGCTACGTTCGGTTAATGCTGTGTTGTCGGTCATGAGTACGTAACGATCCTTTCTTCGGTGATAATTTTATTCAACCGTAAATCATGAGGCTCCGCGGGGAAAGGAGCGTCCAGGAGTTTTTCAGGCAGGATGGCCCACTTCTCCATGCTTGCATAGGGCTCATGATCCATCAATCGATCATAAAACCCGCCCCCTTTGCCAAGCCTGTACCCTTCTGTATTCACCGCCATCGTAGGCACTATGATTACATCCGATTTCCGGGGCACCATCTGCGGGGCCGTGGCCGGTGGCTCCATCAATCCATAGGCGCCCGGCTCAAGATTGAGTATCTGCTCCCCTGCCTCCAAATAGAGATGAAAGGTTAGCGAAAATCCCTGCCCCACCAGCGGTAGAGCCACATCCCAGCCAGAAGCCTCAAGATCTTTGAGTACATTAAATTCGGATCTCACCGGATGATAGGCAAGGCACCGGGATGTCTTTTTTCTTTCAGTTTGGATGGACAAGAACTGGCAAAATGCTTGGTGCAAACTTGCTACTTCGGAACTGGCCAGAAACTCTTTCCAGAATTCTCTGGATTCATTGCGCACATGAACTTTGGATTTAATTGGTGGCAACATAGACAGAATCGGCCCGGCCTCCGGAACTCAGAGCCAGAGGCGGGAAATGTCATGCGAATCGTAAGGATCCAGGTCAGGCGCAGAGTTCATTTCAGTCATCACTGCACTTGACACAATCCTGGACTGTGTCATAATGGAGATGCGGGGCTCTGCAGTGTGCGAGTTCAATTTTTCCTGGTCTCAAATATTTTCTGGAAGGGGACCCGGGTTTACGGGCGGATATCAAGCCCCTTAAATGCGGGGAAGATAGAAACCTGTGATAGGAACCCCACTTGTTTTTACAAGGCCGGAAAAGTTAAAGAACGCCACAGGCGGTACCCCCGCCCCTTTTGTTAGCTGGCCTGGAGTCAGTAAATACTATCTCCAGCCAGTCCTTCATCCAGTAGAGTGATCATATATCTGGTCTTCTGGGCCAGAACTTCATCCTCTGGCCCCTGACGAGACGGGTTGCGCCTTTCCTGCAGTAATTCATCTGCCAGATTTAACGCTGCAAGCACAGCCAGACGGCTCCTGGACATTCCGCGGGAGTTTCTGGCAAGCTCACGCATTCGATCATCCACCAGTCTGGCCACATCTGCAATGTAATCTACGCTTTCATCTCCGCGAACAACATACTTTTCGCCAAAGATATCTACCGTAGTTCTGGCAACTTTCTGAGAAGCGGCCGCAGTCATTATTTCACTTCTTCCTCAACAATCAAAAAGTCATCATCATCTTCTACGTCGAAGACACCCAGGGAATCATCGTCATCCAGAACTATCTCTTCATCATCGCCAGAGCCACCTGAGATTTCCACAGTTGTGGTATCCGATGCTGGCGCAGCCGATGAGCTCGGCCCGGAAGAGTCCGATTCATCGATTATTTCCAGCTCATCGTCCTGAGCGAAAATTATATCATCCTCTTCTTCATCGTCCAGTACAATGATTTCCTCATCGTCTTCCGTTACGACATCAGAGCTTTCCATGGTGGCTGCCGGGTCTGATTGTGGCGCGCTGTCTGAGAATGCAGGAGAGGGCTCTTCCATGGGGGTGCTGGCCGGAGTTGTGGCCGGAAGATCTTCTTCATCCAGTATTACTACGCTTTCATCCTCAGAGGACAGAGAGCTGGAGGTATCGAAATCAGAGTCATCGTCCTCGATAACTATGGTCTCTTCTTCCAGATCGGGCATGGGAGTTTCAACGGCAGAAGCCGGAGTATCCATAGCTGCTGCCGGTTCCGAAGACACCGCCGCTGCGGGAGCCACGGAAGCTGCAGGGGATGCAGATCGAGATGGAGCACCACCGCCGGATTCCATATGGGCCAGGCGGCCGAGCATCTCGTTGATACGTTTTTCCAGAACCCCTTCTTTCTCTTTGAGTTCCTTTAGTTCTGCTCCGGTCTTTTCCAGCTGATCCTTCAGCGAAACCATTTCCTGCTCTTTCTTATCCAGAGCCAGTTTCATTTCATCGTGCTCGGAGCGGAGCTTGTCGTTTTCCGACTCCAGGCGTGAGTTCTCAGAACGCAGATCCCCGATCAGGTCCAGGGCCCTAACAATTCTACCTTCGAGTTCGTCCAGTTGCTCCAGTGTAATCATTACGTCTCCTTGTGATCAGCCTATCCTGATTATGCATTATAGCAGAGCTGTGCTCTGCTTCTAATGACGGCATAACACTGAAGAAACAAGAAGTTTTTTTTCGGAGCCTGGGTGGAAAGATTAATCCATAAAAGCAGGTATATAGCAAAGGCGCTAGAAGTGAATGGGCACAAAAAAGGCCGGAAAAAACCGGCCTTTTTGAAAATCAAGTGTTGTGATTTAAACTCAGGCAGCTTTTCGGGCTGTTTCTACAACCACGTCGAATGCTCTAGGATCGCTGAATGCCAGCTCGGCCAGAGTCTTTCGGTTCATTTGAATTCCGGCTTTGTTTGCCAGATCAATGAACCTGGAGTAGGAAAGTCCTCTTTCTCTCACAGCAGCGTTGATTCTCTGAATCCACAGAGCACGCATATCTCTCTTTTTTCTGCGCCGGTCATTGAAGGCATGGAATCCTGCCTTCATCACAGCAATGCGTGCAAATCTATAGAGACGGTGGCGACCTCCGCGGTAGCCCTCCGCCTTTCTCATCAGTCGCTTTCTGCGATTCTTATGAAGTGTGCCGTTTTTAGCTCTCATTACTTTCTACCAGTTCAATTTCCGTTAGGGAGCAAATTTCGAATCTCTTTCAGATCCGCTTCTGCCACATAGCCACCTTTACGTAGCTTACGCTTACGCTTCATGGCTTTTTTGGTCAGGATATGGTTCGCGAAGCCGCTGGATCGCTTCACCTTTCCGCTGGCGGTGAATTTGAACCGCTTGGCGGCCGCTCTATTTGTCTTCATCTTTGGCATAGAAGTATTACTCCGACGAAGGGCCAGATTTTTCGCCCGCGCCTTTGGTAGCAACCTCTTTTTGCTTACCACCCTCTTCTGCTTTGGTGGGCTTCTTTTTTGCTACGGATCTGGGAGCCAGTACCATGACAATCTGACGGCCTTCCATTTTTGCTGGGCTTTCTACCTGGGAAATATCCGAAGTATCCTGGGCCAATCGGTCCATGAGCTTCATTCCAAGTTCCGGGTGAGTAATCTCTCGGCCCCGAAAACGCAGGCTGACTTTGACCTTGTCTCCCTTTTCCAGAAATCCGATGGCATTGCGCTTCTTGATATCGTAGTCATGATCCCCGATCTTGGGTCGCATCTTGATTTCTTTAATGCTAACGGTATGCTGGTTTTTGGCCTGCTCTTTCTTCTTTTTCTGCTGCTCGAACTTCCATTTACCGTAATCGATAATTTTACATACCGGTGGGTCCTGGTCCGGAGACACTTCTACCAGATCCAGGCCTGCTTGCTCCGCCCGTTCCAGAGCGACGCGGATATCTATTACCTCGATTCCTTTTCCTTCTGTTACCAGCCGCACTTTATCCGCCCGAATTTGACGATTTGTGCGTGGCTCCTTGGCGCGAGGTGGCGCCTTATGGGATTTCCTTCTTGCCATTCAACCTCCATCTAAAATAAGCCGGACTCTTCAGGCTAGGCACCCGAAAAGGACCGATCTGTGCACAACCCGGTGCACCGGGGCCCGGTGGGCCAGTACGCAAGGGAAGCAATGGCTTCCATAGTTTCGCGCACGTCCGTATCAGACCCGGAATTGCATTGTATGCAAGCAATTTCCGGGATTTTTATAGGCGGCTAAACACCGTCAACCGCCTTCTTTGCATCGCAGCCGGGACTTTTGGACCCGGCCATTGAGCATTCGAGTATTAATCCAGTCTAAAGCGATCCATGGGGAATGCCTGGGCCAGTTCAGCAACACCCTGCTGCACTGCTTTGCGTTTCCCTTCATCCTCAATATTTTCCAGTAAATCGCAAATAAGATTTCCTACCTTTTTCATCTCATCTGTACCGAATCCACGGGTGGTCAGTGCAGGAGTTCCCAATCGGACACCGCTGGTAACAGCCGGCGGATGAGGATCGAAAGGAATACCATTCTTGTTGGCCGTAATTCCGGCATTATGCAGAGCATCTGCAGCCGCGGCTCCTGTAAGGCCTCTTTCGCCTACATTGAGCAGGACCATGTGGTTGTCGGTTCCTCCGCTAATTATCGGAAAGTTACGAGACATCAAAGTCTCAGCCAGGGCCTTTGCATTCTCTTTTACCTGCTTTGCATAATCCTTGAAGGAAGGCTGCAGAGCCTCTCCGAAGGCCACGGCTTTGGCAGCAATCACATGCATGAGCGGGCCGCCCTGTACCCCGGGAAATACCCTGGAATTTAGTTTTTTGAAGTAGTCCTCTTCATTGGATACGATGAGACCACCCCGGGGACCACGAAGGGTCTTATGAGTGGTGGTTGTAACAATGTGTGCCAGTCCTACAGGATTGGGATGCTCGTCGGCTACAATCAGACCTGCAATGTGGGCCACGTCGGCCATCAGCAGGGCTCCCACTTCATCGGCAATCTCACGAAAAGCAGCGAAATCCAGTTCACGTGGATAAGCGCTGAAGCCAGCAATAATCATTTTGGGCTTATGCTCTTTTGCCAGGCTTCTAACCTGATCAAAATCAATGCGATGGTCTTTTTCCCGCACACCATAAGCTACCGGCTGATACACTCTACCGGAAAAGTTCACTTTGGAACCATGGGTCAGGTGGCCGCCATGGGCCAGGTCCATTCCCAGGAATTTATCGCCTGGCTCTAGAGCTGCCAGAAATACGGCCATGTTTGCTTGAGCTCCGGAATGAGGCTGAACGTTAGCGTAGTTGGATTTAAATAACTTTTTTGCTCGATCGATGGCAATATCTTCGATCAGGTCTGCATTTTCGCAGCCATTGTAATACCGCTTGGCCGGGTATCCTTCGGCATACTTATTTGTCAGTGTGGATGTATAGGTTTCCAGAACCGCCTGGCTTACAAAGTTTTCGGAGGCGATCATTTCTAGATTATTCTGTTGTCTTTCGTCTTCCTTTACCAGCGCGGAATAAACGTCAGCATCTTGAGATTTAAGATGGTTTTTTAGCATTTGCTTCTCCTTATGAATATATGGCCCATGAACTTAACTTCTAAATTCCAGAGTCAGTGCCTTCCCTTTTCCCAGAAAGGCTTTCCCTATCCTGCATTAACCAGAGGCTCGTCTGCTACCCTGAACTGTACCTTCCAGTTTTCCATGCATGATCCAGTCCGGTTGTCCGTAGCGGGTGCGAACCAGGTTTCTGGCAAGGGCGAAGATATTTTTACGATCGTCCGAGGGGATGATTCCCTCCGATCCCTGTCCCACCAGATTGGAGACTTCAGATACCAGGAAGTTGTAGAATGACGATAAATCAAAATGTTCTGGCAATGAACCCAGGAAGGACTCATGGGTCCGACCCTGGCGATAATCCGGCTCTTCCGGAGGATGAGTCAGATATCTACTTATAAATGGAATCAGGTCCGATCGCGTCAACAAAGTTCCATGATGCGAAATCATGCCAGATTTGCGAAACTGAGCATTTCCGGAGATCTTTCTGGGGATTCCGTCCGATTCATCGATGACCAGGTCCGACAGGCCCATCTGGCGAGCTATGACTCCCTGAGCTTCCAGCCCCCGAATCACAAATCCCAGAAATACTTCGTAGGATTTCTTCAATGAGAAAAGGTCCGGAAATTGTTCTACGGAAACAGTAATTGTGTAGTTCAGATTACCGGGACCATGAAGCACAGTTCCTCCGCCTGAGGACCTGCGACAGAGTAGCGGTCGAGCGCTCCACACTTCTTTCTTCTGGCTCACGCGAAATCGCTCAATGTATTCTGGAATCAAATTCTTGCCTACCTGACAGGTGCGGCCAAGAATGATTGAATACGGATTGGTCCAGAAACGAACCACGGCAGTGGCCGATTTATGGCCATTTCCTTTGCCATAGTAGAGTGCAACCGCCTCATCCAGTGCCAACGACATGTAAGGATTGCGCGGTTTTAGATCGGGCAATTCCAGAAACATTATCGAATCCTCTTCTTGATCACAAGGGTTGTGCCCACATCGGCGGACTGATCGAAATAATGGTAATCGGATAAATGCGAGATTAGGAAAATGCCAAGTCCGGATTCTCGATAATCGCTTAAATCCCTGGCCAGGTTCTGCCCCACCGGCGAACGTTTTCCCATATCCTTTATTCGCATTTCCAGATAGGTCCTGTAGAAGAACATTTCCAGAAACACTGGTCTGTCTGTGCGATTATCGTAGGCATATTTGATGATGTTGGTCAGTGCTTCTCCGGTTATTACCTTGAGGTCAAAGGCAGCTGCATTGCTAAAGCCGGAGCCGATGCAGGTATCAAAGACAAAGCGCCTCATCTGCGCCACAAATCGCGGATGGGAAGGAAACTGCATACGAACCACTTCCCGGGGTTTTTGCTGTTGTCCAATTTCCTCTTCGGTGCCCATGATAGACGGTTGGCCGATATTTCTCGATTCTCTCTCCTGTTTTAGTTCCGTTCCATGGGTAGCCACCCACAAGCATTCCAGGCCTTTGGATGGCGATCCAGGTTCTACTTTACAGCCACAGCTTGCTTGGCCTTTTTCTTGCGCTCGTTGGGATCCAGATATTTCTTTCGAATTCTAAGTGAGCCAGGAGTCACTTCCAGTAACTCATCATCATCGATAAATTCCAGGCATTGTTCCAGAGTCATCAGCCTTGGCGGTGTCAGTCGAACAGCTTCATCGGAACCACTGGCTCGAACGTTTGTTAGCTTCTTTTCTTTGCAGGGGTTTACTTCCAGATCGCTTTCCCGACTGCACTGACCAATGACCATTCCCTGGTAAACACCGGTGCCCGGCTCAATGAACAGAGTCCCTCTTTCTTGAATTCCAAAAAGTGCAAATGGAATGGCTGATCCCAGTTCCGTAGATACCAGAGCGCCGTTCTTGCGTCCCGGAATCGGACCTGCATACGCATCGTAATGCGAATAGCGAGATGTCATGGCAGCAGAGCCTCTGGATTCAGAGATCAGGAAACTTCTAAAGCCAATCAGTCCTCGAGTGGGAATGGAGTATTCGATTCGTGTGGTACCATGAGAAGAGGTTTCCATGGTCTTCATATCCCCTTTTCGGCGATTGAGTTCTTGAATGATGGTTCCGCTGTATTCTTCCGGAAGGTCAATAATTACCGTTTCGTAGGGTTCCAGCTTCTCGCCATTTTCGCCCTTCTTGAAAATCACTTCAGGCCTGGAAACTTGAAGTTCATAGCCTTCCCTTCGCATTGTTTCCACAAGTACGGATAGGTGCAAATCGCCTCTACCCTGCACCTGAAAACGGTCCTTTCGTTCCGGATCTTCAAAGACTCGCATGGCAACGTTTGTCTGAATTTCTTTGAATAATCGCTCCGAGATTTGCCGGGTGGTTACGAATTTACCTTCCCGTCCGGCCATGGGAGAATCATTAACCAGAAAGAACATGCTTACCGTTGGATCATCCACGGTAATAGCCGGTCTTGGATCGTTGACTCCTTCCTGGCAAATTGTATCTCCAATGCCAGCATCTTCAATGCCAGTAATTGCAACAATGTCCCCGGCTTGCGCTTCTGTAACTTCGATTCGAGCCAGTCCGGCAAAGCCATACATTTTGGTAATCTTTCCGGTACTGGTGCCTTCCTTTCCAATGAAGCTTACGGATTGGCCTTTGGAGATTCTTCCTTTGAATACTCTGCCAATGCCCATACGACCCATATAATCGTCATAGTCCAGGTTCATGATTTGAAACTGAAGTGGGTCCTCGGGATTACCCGCCGCTGCAGGCACATGCTTTAGAATTAAATCCAGTAATGGCGCCAGGTCTTTGTCTTCCGTTCCTGCTTTTTCCAGTTCCAGAGAAGCAAAGCCATTCTTCGCGCTGGCATATACAATGGGAAAGTCCATCTGATCGCCATCCGCTCCCAGTTCATCAAATAGATCGAATACCTTGTCGATCACAGCATCTGGATCCGCAAATTCCCGGTCGATCTTGTTGATCACCAGAATTGGCTTATGGCCCATTTTCAGGCTCTTATCCAGGACGAATCTAGTTTGAGGCATGGGTCCATCCACGGCATCTACAAGCAGCAAGCTGCAATCGGCCATACCCAGAACTCGCTCCACTTCTCCGCCAAAGTCGGCGTGGCCTGGAGTGTCGATGATATTCACCTTGGTGTCTTTGTAATGAACGCTGGCATTCTTGGCCCGGATGGTAATGCCCCGCTCCCGTTCCAGGTCCATGGAGTCCATGATCCGGTCGGTGCCGGCTTTGGTGCTCATCTGGCTATCCAGAGAAAGCAATCCATCCACCAGGGTGGTCTTGCCGTGGTCTACGTGCGCAATAATTGCGATGTTTCGAATTTCCATTGATAAAAAGGGTCTCTTGCAGTCTACAGATAGGGCCTACTGGCTTTTCTGCGGGCACTGCCTTAACAGTGCCATGCGGACAGCCACCTCAGCGGCCCACTACGGCCACGAATTTAAGCCCCGGTCTCCCGAAAAGCGGAATTTCCATAGCAGAAGCGAGTTCTGCCCCGGCAAAGTTGGACAAATCGGCCGAAAGTAGGCATAACTTCGCAGAGACAGGGTTGTGGTCGAGAGCTCCGGCCTGCAGGCGAATGAGCCTTGATCCGTGATTGAAGTTTGTAACGCCGCCAGTGCACAATGACCGCCATTGACACTTCCAGTGAGCCCTTCAATGGTGGGAAATGGTGCCGAGTCTCTAGCGGCTATCGACAGGACCAGGTGGGATCTGTATCCAGAGTACTGTTACTGGTTAGCTGCGTTAATCCGGTTCCATCCATTGAGATTGTATAGATTTCCTGGTCGCTAATGGGCCGGTCCGAAGCAAAAACTATCTGCCGTCCATCGGGACTGAAGGCTGCTGCGCCATCGTTTCCTCCGTCGCTGCTGAAATTTATTTGATTGAGGCCATCTGGTTGGGCCATATAGATTTCCTGGTTTCCGTCCCGGTCCGCTGTCAATAGAAGCATTGTGCCATCTCGAGAAATGGCCGGCTCCAGATCCGAGTTTGGATCGGTTACAATTACAGAAAAATCGGAGCCATCCTTGCGAATTCTTGCGATATCATCATTTCCGCTAAAGGTAGTGTTGAAGTATACGTAGTCAGATCCTGGCGAAACGGCCGGGGACACATTATCGTAGGCGCCGGCGGAATTCGTGATCTGAGTAATGACGAAGGTATTTAGATCCAGATGGTGAATCTCCTGAGTGCTTCCTCCTCGATTGGATGCGAAGTAGATTCCCTGGCCGTCCGGTGCAAAGGCAGGTAGCTGATTTACGAATCCGTCCACCACCAGGGCTCTTTCATTGCTACCATCCGAATTGATAAGATAGATTCCATCCACTCCTAGCCGGTTTCCTTGAAATGCGATCTGCATCCCATTGGGACTCCAGGATGGAGAGGTATCGGATGTAGAATTGAAAGTTAATTGTTGCAACTCCGTTCCAGCGAGATCCATGGAATAAATTTCGTTGTCTCCATCGATTAAACTGTTAAAAGCAATTCTGTCCGGGTTGTTGCAGATCTGTAGAAGCAGCCCCAGAATGTAGCCAAGGTTCAGTTCCGTGCTCTGACTGTAGTCGCCCACCCGGGCAATAATACAACCTTGAAACAGCATCGAAATTAAAGATGCTGCTAGAATGCATTTGCACCGACTCATGCGAACCGTACTGTGGCACTTCATATGTTTATGGCCGAACGGCGGACCTACCCCATCCGAAGTCAACATCTCAGCGAACGTCTGCTAAAATTTTAGCAGCGCGAAAATGAAGCCCTGGCCTTCTATTTTTGCCCGTAGAATTGTGTCCGGCCCAATTCTTGCTCCTTTTTCCAGGGCTATTATGGCGGCCGATTTGTCATCGCTATCCCCGACCTGTTTTTCCAGTAACTCCTGGAGTTTCTTTGTGATTTCCGGAGCCCTATACTCAGGCATTACTACGACTTGCAGGTCAGGGTTGGGATATCTACGACAGACAATGTAACGGGGCACTAAAAAACAGTGCCAGGCCTTATGTACAGGTTAGAGTGGCCGGAGAACTCAGCCGGCAGCAAAAACAAGAAATCGCAGCCCAGTTCACAAAAACTCTGGAAGGTGTGGCGGGAAAACCACCGGAGGCAACCTGCAGAGTCGAAGAAGTAAGTAAGTCGGGATAACTGGGCCAGAGCCGGTAAGCTACCTAATTACAGTTAATCGATTTTCAGGCCCTTTGTTTGAGCTTTCTCCAGGGCCAGGTAGATTGCTGCATGACCCTGCTCGAATAGCCATTGGCCATAGATAGTTACGTTTAAATGGAAATGGATTTATCTACACTGATCTGATTATTGGATTCAAAAAGATATGTATAGATAGCCAGCATCAGTTCTTCGTTGCTTTGAAACTCTCGTTGCACCTGAAAATATTCGGCAATCCTGGGAGCAAACCTGTCGGCCAGGTCTTTTCGAATAATCGGATTCATGGTGTTTCTACGTACCGCATATTCGTGGATTGCTCGCATTAGATTTGGTGACAATGATGCCATAGGTCGAATGCCCGAGGCATCGGTTCTTGCAGATTCCAGCATACGCCGGCTTGCCCTGGTTCCCCGCTGGTCCCGGATTACCAGCGTACCGGCGGCGATATCTCCCAGCCTGCGAAAGCTCCGTCCCGTAAGAAACAGAAAGAATGCTGCAACGAAATAGGAAGGAATAAAAAAGAAACCGAACTGAAACAGGAATGGATACATATCTCCAATGCGAACCATGTTGCGGATCACAGAATGACTGGCATTGAGCCCGGTGCCTCGTAAAGAGATTACACGCAGCCCCATGATCATCTTACCTGGAGTGCGTCCCCTGGAGAAGTATTCCCAGATCATGAAATAGCCCCAAAATACCACAAAGAATAGCATAAATTGAATGAATACCGATACCTTGCCCCATTCCGACATCCCAGAAAAGCCGGCTACGGAAAAGGTAAACGTAAGCAATAGAAGTATGATCAAAAGCATCAGATAGAGAATGATCATGTCCAAAAGCAACGCCAGAAACCTGGCCACCGGCCCGGCTGTCCTGTAGTTGATTTCCCAGAACTCGGGAATGGATACGCTTCTTGAGTTGTCCAGAGGCACGACTCAAGTTTGCCTGAAGCAAAACGACAGGCAACGACAATTCAATTTTTTCTCTTTACAGAGGAGAATAAACGATTCCAATCGCTCCCACCCCTGCGTGGGGTAAAACAACCTATGAGGTATCCCATGAAAAAATTCGCTGTTGCGATTGCTATTCTGAGCATCTCTGTTCTCGCCAGCTGCGGTGGCGGAAGCCCCGAAGATGTTGCCCAAAAATTCGGCAAAGCTATGCTGGAGGGCGATGTTGAAACGGCTCAAGATATTAGCACCGAAAATGCTGCAAAGCTTATGCCCCTGATTATTGGTATGATGTCCAATAAATTTGGCGAAATGAGCGACGAAGAGAAAGAAGAAGCTCTGGCTGAACTTGCTACTATGGAATGTGATGTAGAAGGTGAAAAAGCCAAATGCGGTCCTAAAGGAAAATCCAAAAGCCTGGAACTGAAGAAGGTAGACGGAGACTGGAAAGTAGATTTCAACAAACAAGGTCGAGGCCAGGGCTAATACACCCGGCATTGACTTAAAAAAGCCTGCTGCATATGCGGCAGGCTTTTTTATTTCCGGCTAAAATAGCTTAATGGCTACACTGGGCTCCTACAGCCCGGAATACTCATAGCACCGACGACTATTCACCAGAACTAATTAACGACCTTTTCATGATACGATTATTGCCATTACTCTTCGCATTGACCGCAATGAGCTGTCAGACCTTTATTATAGGCCTCAATCCAGATTCGGACTCGAAAGCATTTCTGGATTCTGTGAAACGTCTGGATACAGCATCCCTGGAGCGAATGGTTACCCACGATGCGAAAGAACTGGAATCCTTCATAACGAACTTGAAAAAGGTAAAGGAATCCAGCTCCGCCGCTTCCAGATCCCATATCCAGGAGCTGCAAAGCGTACAGATTTCAGAGTGCTTCGTTGGGCAGGTTCGAGCAATCTGCCTTCTGAACAATGGCACCGAATTACGCCTGATAAAAGACGGACTTTCCTGGAAAGTGGATCTGTCCGAATCTACGTTCATTAAACAATATAACCAGGATTCCAGAAATTTGATCCTGGCCGAGCTAACGCCCAGGGAAGTGGCCATCGAGTTCGCCAGGGCATTGCTGGAAGGAAATGCAGAACGATGCCAGTCCCTTGGAACAGAGCAGACTGCCAGACTCATCCCTATCGTAGTGGAGGTGGTCTCTTCGAAGCTTTCAGAAATGACCCCCGAAGAGATGCTGGATGCAAATGCAGAACTGGAAACCATGGAATGTGAAGTATACCTGGATCAGGCCAGCTGCGGACCCAGAGGTAAGAACAAGAGCCTGAAGCTACTTCGAGTAAACGGAGAATGGAAGGTCGATTTCAGCAAAGAGAGGAATTCCGAAGAGTAAGCGCCTGGGCTAAACCGTGGCTCGCTGCACGGCTTTTTTAATTGTCATGCTCCTGGCCCCGGAAACATTGGGGCTGGATTTTATCTCCCCCAAGAAAGGATTTCATGAAACATTTTTTTCCCGCCTTATTGGCATTTCTATTAATAGGATGCCAGACCATAACCATCGGAATGAACCCGGCTCCGGATGCAGATGCATTTCTGGAAACAATCAAGCAGCAGGACATCGCATCTTTTAATAGCCGCATTACGTCCGATGTCAGCAGCAAAAAGAAAGTAACGGAAAGTCTGGAAAAACTTCAGAATGCAGACTCGCCGGCCTCGAAGCAGGCACGGGACAAGGTGGCTGAACTTAAAATTGAAAACTGCTACATGGGTTCGGATCGAAGCCTCTGCAAATTAAATAACGATTCCGAACTGGTCCTTGAAAAGGATGGCCTGGGCTGGAAAGTGAATCTAAAAGAGTCCAGCTTCACAACAAGATTCTCGGAAGATATGCAGGGTCTGTTTCGCGCAGAACAGGGGCCAGAGTATGTAACGCAGCAGTTTACCATTGCCTTGCTGGAAGGAAACCTGGAACAGGCCCGAGAATACAGCACCAGTCGCACCCACATGCTACTTCCGCTGATCGTTGGAATGATGTCCGCCGCTCAGCAGGATCAAACCGAAGACCAAAAACTGAAAATTGAAGAAGCCAAGCAGCAATTGGAATCCATGACCTGCGAAGTGGATGGTGACAAAGCCCAATGTGCACCAGAAGGCAAAGACAAAAGCATGAATCTAGTGCGCGAAAATGGGGTCTGGAAAGTAGATTTCAGAAAAGGCGGTAGCGAAGAAGATGAAAAAACTGAAGGAGCTCCAACGGAAAGCTCCGCAGAGACCCTCGAAGAAAGTCCCTGAACACTAAACGATAATTTTCGCAAGATTCCAGAATAAGAAAGGGGCTCCTCTGGAGTCCCCAATCCAATGAAAGCCAGGCATCTAATTCTTACATCCGGTTCAGCCCTGCTTCTGGGCTTCAGTTTCTTTCTATGTTCCGGCCCTTCCTCAGACGCCGCGCCGGAAGATGCACGAATAACTAAGTTGCAGAATGTAAGCTTTGATCCGGAACAGCTGCGGCATGGTGACCTGGTCTTCAGAAATGGAAACAGCTTTATGAGTGATCGAATTGTTGCTCTTTCCCCGGAGAAAGTCAACCTGAGCCATGTAGGGATTTTAGTTCAAGAGTCCAATCGATTGTACGTGATTCACATTGTTGGCGATCACTTCGCAAACTATGTCAGAAAGGAAAGCCTGAAAAGCTTTGTAGAGAATACTCGGCCCGACCATTTCTGCGTTACCAGATATAATGGATCCACCGAAACTCGAAATGCAATTGCCTCTGCTGCGTTGACCTACCATAGAGAAAAAAGAGGATTCGATTACGATATGACTCTGGAGTCCGCCGATGAGCTCTTCTGCACCGAACTTGCCTGGAGAGCTGTTCTGGATGCTACGGGTAAGGACATTTCGCCCAGGAAGGTACCCTGGCGTGGAAAGACATTAATCGGATTTCTGCCATTTTTCAAACGACCAAATTTCGAACCGGTTTATATGGAAAAGAACTGTCCTGAATTCCAGAATTAACTCTGTCCTGAATGGTTCTTGTTTCTGGAAAATCTCAACTTGAAAATCCGGTCCTTTCAACCTTGCCTGGCAAACCTTACTGGTCCGATCTATTTGCGCCTGGTTCAAGGCTCTAACGGAAGTGAGTCTTTCTATGGATTCTCAATGGATCCATCCGGGCCTTTAAGAATTCTTATTCAGGCCATATGGCCAAATTTCTTGAGTAATGCCTGGCTTACTTCAGGTGGAGCATATTCGGAAAGACTCTTACCGTACCGGGCCACTTCCTTGATAATGGTACTTGAGATAAAAGAGTACTTTTGCGATGCCAGAAGGAATACAGTATCTACATTTGGATTCAGCTGTCGATTTACTTGATAGATTGCATATTCGTAGTCAAAGTCGGTCACAGCCCGAATCCCCCTTACAATAGCTGTAGCATTAACGTTTCGAGCAAAATCGGTAAGTAAGCCTTCGAATGTTACGACTTCCACATCCTTGCGATCTTTTAAAACTTCCTGAGTGAGGGACCGACGTTCTTCAAGGGAAAACAGAGTGCTCTTGGCAGAGTTGATTGCAATGGCAACGTATATCTTATCGAACATACAACGGGCCCTGTCCACAATGTCCAGATGTCCGAAAGTCATGGGATCAAAGGATCCCGGATATACAGCGGTTTTCAAGTTTTCCCCCTTCGACGTAGTTCCTCCGTTACTCTATCTTCATCGGCATTCATCGTAAAGACAATTCCCAGCCATACAAGACCGCAAACGATCCACATGCTGATGGCCACATTATAGGCGATCAGAGCAGGCATTGCCAGGATAAACAGTCCTACAATAAAGGGGCCCACACCCTTTCCCAGATCATCTGCCAGGTTGAAAACTCCGAACACAGCGCCCCGATTCTCAGGCAGGTTTGTATTGATTAGAATGGCTCGTACATTGGCTCCAGTCATGGGAACAATCAATCCGCCAATCAATGCGAAAACGAATGCTGGCCACAACTCAGTTCCATCGTAATTGATCAGAAAGAATACAGGGACCGCACCCAGCATGACCGTAAAAGCGCAAAATGCCGGGAACCATTGCCTATTGATAGCATATAGCTTCTTGCCTATGAATCCTCCCAGAAATGCACCCAGAATGGACATGCCGGCAAATAGAGTAACAATGGTATAACCTGTATCAACATCCCATCCTCTTTCTATTTCAAAGAAGTCCACGGCATAGACGAACAGAAATCCCCAGGGAACAGTTCCAGGAATTCCCTGCAGGAAAGCTAAGATATTCGTCCTGGTGCGAAAGACCCTTTTGAATGATTCCGCAGTAACCGGAGCTTCCTCAGCCACTACAACATCCACACCAGCCCCTCCTTCTGACAGAGCCAGGGCATCCGCCGCTCCATGCTCGGGAATCTTTGCAAAGAAATAGAACAGAGCAGCAATAGGAAAAGCAGGCACAGCCACGGCTATGAAACTAAAGCGCCAGCCATCCAGTCCAAAAATCACATCGTGAGCAACCACGCCACCGAAGACCTGGCCAACTCCCATGCCCAGACTCATTGCGAGTCCCACCCAGGCGCTGGCCGTGGGCCGATTTTCAGTGCGAAACAAATCTCCGGTAATGGAAAACAAAATTGGAAAAATGCCACCAATCCCAAATCCGGTTAGCATCCTTAATACAAAGTAAGTCCAGTAATCCTGGGCAAATCCAGTAAGCAAACAGGGCAACTCACCCAGAACCACAGCCGTAACTAGAAGCTTCCGGCGATCCATGCTATCCGACAATCGGCCATAAATCACCGATACCACTCCGCCCAGAACAAAGAAAGGCAATGTTACAAGACCACCCAGGAGGAATCGATATTCCTTTTCATCGGTCATGCCGAAGGCTGCTGCAATGCGCGACAGGTTGGCCGCCGGCAGGTTCTGATCGGCAAACAGGAAAAAGGCTGAAAGCAGCATGATCCAGAAGGTGAAGTGAATGGAGGCAGGCTGCCCTTTCAAATCTCCCAGACCAATCATTCGAAGGATAGAGAATCGTTCCCTGGACATATAGGCCAGAAGGCGCCCAGGACCCGGGCCTGGGCAAACAAAAAACGGTTGATGCCATGTAAAAAGGCCTCTTACTGGAAAGGTGCGCTATCCAGTAACCACGCCTCCCGAGCCACCGGAATGGATGAAGGTGCGGCTCAAATTCGATACACCGGCAGAAAGTAAGTCCAGAGAGGTAAAAAACCTTGTGGAGGGCAGCCAACTGAAGACCGTTTGCGAAGAAGCCTCCTGCCCGAACCTGGGGCATTGCTGGGGACTGGGCACCGCAACATTTCTGGTAATGGGCGAAGTATGCACTCGGCGGTGCGGATTCTGCGATATTAACACAGCCCGACCATTTGCCCTGGATCCAACTGAGCCAGACCGGCTGGCAAATACTATCCAGGAAATGAAGCTCAAACATACAGTGATTACATCCGTGGATCGAGACGATCTAAAGGATTGCGGTAGCTATCATTTCGCACGATGCATTACGGCCACCAGAGATAAAAGTCCTGATACCTCGATTGAAGTATTGATTCCTGATTTTAAAGGCAAAGATGAGAACCTGCAACGCATCTGGGATGCTAAACCAGACATCATAAATCATAATGTGGAAACGGTACCTTCCCTGTTCCCGACCATCTGTCCACAGTCCAACTATCAGGTTTCTCTGGATGTGATTCGAAAAAGCGCTGAAAGGGGATTTCTGACAAAAAGCGGAATTATCCTGGGCCTGGGAGAATCAGTGGAGGAAGTTAAACAGGTGTTGCGGGATCTACATGAAAATCAGACTCATCTGGTGACCATCGGTCAATATATGCAGCCCACCAGGGAACATGCTCCTCTGGCCGAATATGCACCTGTGTCCAGATTCAAGGAATTGAAGGATTATGCCTATGAGCTGGGCTTTCTTTATGTGGAATCCGGTCCGCTGGTCCGATCTTCATACCATGCCGGAGATGCGCTGGATGCACTTCTGAAAAAGCATGGAAATTCAGCGATGGTCCGAAACAGTCGATCCTGAAAGTTCTGAAAAAAACCGGAACCTGACTTGTTATTCTATAGAAGGAATCGTCCTATTTTGAGAAGGTATCCCCGGGATGGGACGGGAGACGGAATCATGAAATCTATTGGAACAATCCTGCTGACTCTAATCCTGGCCCTTTTTGCCACGGCAAACTGTCAGAACTCCGATGACAGTGAAACGGACTGGGCCACAACCATTACAACCCTGGGAAATTTTTCGGATAACGGGGATGGCACAGTTACCCAGGGAAACCTGATCTGGATGAAATGCGCCCAGGGGCAGGTCTGGGACTCTGGTGTCAATGCCTGTAGCGGCACAGGAGCCGGTACTACCTATGGGGCGGTGAGTCTGAACTATTGCGAAACCGCTACCCTGGATGCAGGCGGTACCTGTACCAATGCGGCCACTCTGGAGTCGGATTCTGGACCAGCTTTTACCTCCTGTGCAGATCTGAGCTTTGCAGGATTTACAGACTGGAGATTACCCACAAGGTATGAACTGGATCTTGTAGCAGAAGGTTTTGATCGTGAAACCTTCCTCTATGTTTTTCCTCAAACTCCGGACGATAAGTATTTCTGGTCCGGCAGCCAGGTGGAAGATGATACAGGAACAGCCTACACGGTTAGCTTCGCAAAAAACACTTTTGGAAATCTGCAAAGCAGTAGCAAGAGTTCTGTAAAATACGTACGCTGTGTGCGATGAGTCTACCCGACAAACGGGCCGTTTCCCTGATTCTATTTCAATATCTGTCTCTACAGCTTTCCCAGTTGGAAGATCTGGATGAAGCCTCGGCTCGCACACTGATCTACAAAGGACTTTCCCTGATACCCGGGCTGAGCCTGGATACTGAGCAGCAGGATGCAGATACAATTCAACTGCGCTTCGACCAGGATCCCAAACAGCAAGAAATTCCCTTTTCCATGAGGGATGCCATTGACTCCCTGATGGTACTCTGGAGAGATTACAGCAGACTCCAAAACCGGTCTTAGTACGGGGGCCTCCGTTGAAGCTTGCATTAAAAAAGAAAACCCTGACCTATATTACGATTCTTGTTTCCATTCTGGTCACCGCAGGTATCTGGATCGGGATTTCCATAACCAGGGAACTTCCCTCGGCCACACCCGGCCCGGCCGCAGAAAGACTGACAGCAAAACTGGAAGGCTTCACTGGACTGAACGCCTGGC
Organism: Leptospiraceae bacterium; assembly: GCA_040217195.1. GTDB lineage: Bacteria > Spirochaetota > Leptospiria > Leptospirales > Leptonemataceae > UBA3465. The sequence goes on from JAVJNR010000003.1 coordinate 512,072, forward strand.
GAAATACCGATGCCATTTCTTTTGTTTTCAAGCCAGCCCATAGAAAGCATCTATTTGATCGAAACCGAAGGTTGATTCGGGTTGAGTTCCAGGCCCTTTCTAGTTCAGATTCTGCAGAAGAAGCACAACAGCCAGTTACAGTGTTTATGCAACTTGATTCGCATAAAGGAATCGTCATTGAAAATGGTAAAGAACTGGAAGGGAGCGAAAAAAGCGCCTGGCTGCAAAAGGCCTACCAGGCCCATATCAACGATGTTTTCTGGCTCAATCCATTTTCTGCTCTGCGAGCCCCTGGCGCAGTGCGTCGGTTGACTCAAGATAAAGGCCTCTTAATTACCTATGAAACCGGCGGAGTCACTCCGGGAGATTCCTATCTTATCTATACGGATCCGGACGGAAAACCACAGCGATGGCTGCTGTGGACCCAGGCCATCCCTGCAAGAGGCATTGAATTCAGTTTTGAGGACTGGAAAGAGTTTGATAATGGACTGCGAATCAGTCAAAAAAGGGTAAGTTTCTTGCGCAATGTAGAGCTAGAAGACATTGAAATCTTTGAATCCTTTCCCGGGGGACAGGAAGATCCCTTTGCACCTCTACTGGAAAGAATTGCAAAGGAAGGCGCCCGGTAGGTCGAGGATAAAGTATGCTGGATATTCTGGTCTGGGTTATACTGTTTTCCATCTTTGCCGGCATTGTACTGGTGGTTCATTACTGGTATGAGCTGTTCACAAACAAGGATCGATACGGGCGGGAAGAAATACTAAATATTCCTCAGATCCTTCAGGACCAGTTGCTCCATCTCACAGAAGGTAGAGACCGATTGCTGCAATTCGCAGGCATTGGAGTGGGCATTGCATTGGGCTGGTGTCTGACCTGGGTTGGTGGTTTCTTCTCCCCTGATATGGGACCCGAACCGGATTGGGCCAGCGCTCAGATGCCCAACTACTTCTTTCAATCCGGATTGTTTGTTTTGATACTTCATCTGGCCTACCCTTCTTTTAAGGATCTGGCCCAGGACTCCGGTGGTTCTTCCGGGTTGCTCATGCGACTGTTGAACACTGAAATAAGTCTTTTCTTTGGTCTTACATGCACACTGGCAGCCATGAACCTGTCTGTCTGGGGAGTGCATCATCAAACCAGCTTTTTGTATGCTTTAATCAATGCGGTAATTTGTCTGCTATACGCTGGCTACAGACTGGATCAAAAACAGGAGGCCCTGGAAGCGGAAGGACTGGAAAGCGAGTACGGGGATTACGAATCCGACGACGATTCCGATCTGGATGCAGACTTTGCAGATGACCTTCCTGGAGGACCAGAATTTCAATCAGATCTTGCTTCAGATGACATGGACTCTGATACAATAGTTCCCCAATACCATGATGACTTGCCGGATGAATTCGAAGAACCAGAAGACTTAAGTTCGAAAAAACGCCCCGGTGGGACATCCGGCAGCAAAGGACGGAAGCCAGGCGCAGAAGATAGAATTGCAGATCTTCAACTTCCAGACGATAACACGGACTTCTAATCACTCTTCCCGGGATTTCTCTTCCATGTCCATCATATACACTTCCGCCATGATCTGGCACAAGCAAAGACCTGCGGTACAGAGCCGGGAGCGCATCAGCCAGAAACGTAACGTAGCCCAACCTGGCCGAATATGAATACGATTAGGACTGATTTGCGATTCAGGCTGTTTTGCGGCTCCGCCGATGCGAATGGATCATCAAATTCGCACGGCCACAGTTGATACCAGATTGGCTGCGCCAGTGCAGATGTCAGACTGTCTACGAAAATGATTGAATCCGATCTGCAAGATCATGGAGGAGCCTTAAAGGAAAAGATCCTTTTCCAGGTAACAAATATCCAACTATCAGTATTTGCGATGCAGCGTTAGACTGCGATACGATGATACGAATCCACCGTTTTCCATGTCCTGTCTGTAGATTGAATCCATTGCATTTTGCTCATTTATAGTTTCTACTTCGACTCTTCCGGGAGGATTTCGCTGGCGCCCCAGAAATTCGGAAAAGACGCACAGGTATTTTGGAATATCAGGATGGCCAGAAGCCACATGGATTTTAAGGTCCTTGCCTTTTCGCCTGGATTCCAGTACGAGGGAGGATCCATGAAAGACCAGATGATTGCCAGCAACCCGTCTGGATAAAGCAAGACCTGCCAGACTCATCCCGCACAGAGATGCAGGATCCATCGCATTCATCCAGTAAATGGCCTCCTGCGGAAGTCCTTCTGCCAGACTACGAAAGGCCCCCGGACTCATGAACTGTAAAGATTGAATCCCCTGAAAAAAATGGCCTCCCAGAACTTCACCGGACAATTCCATTCGCCGCAAGGTAGTTACAATTTCTTTCCATTGCAGTGGAGGCAATTCCCGGAGCAATAGCTCGCGAAATAGAATACCGTACCTTCCCAGAAGAATGTGGATTTTCTCTTTGTTCCTTTCTTCCTGCTCCAGACGCAGGGAAACACCGGACTCTGCAGGTTGCCCGGTAATGGCCCTCCAGTTACCTGCCGAAGTCAGACCTCCGCTCCAACGGGCTCTGGATACGCGCTGGCTTCCGGAGGAAAGAGCCGGTGCCTGGAATCTGTGATCAATACCTTTTCGCAGGCTGCTCATGGAATCGTTTGTGACCAGTCCTTTCCAGGTCAATTCCCATAGCTCTTTCGTGAGATCCTGAGCGCTCTTTCCTGTTTCCTTTTGCAAATCAAAAAATGAGAACCGTCCCTTTTCATGGGGGAATAGAGACTTTAATGCATCATCCCTGTCTGGTTGATTCATGTGCGAATCCTTCAGGATTTCAAGATCTCGCTCCATTTGAAAGGTTATTATTTCCCCTGGCCAGCCCATCCAGAAAAGTCCGAACTCTGCCAGAGAGTCCAGCCAGGCAGTATGATACGGATTAAAGCGAGCGGGTAGGATTTCCGTTTCCCAGAGATTTGCTTTCAGAGGGAATCCTATTAGTTGCTCCATTCTTGACTGTAGATCTTCCAGTTCATGGCCCCGTCTGGTAAGGCCTTGAAAGTCCGCCAGAAATAGCTGCAACTCCTTGATGGGCAGAGGCTGAAAGTCCGGTCGAAAGTGCTGCCTGGTCATTCGCAGCAATATCTCCAGAGTTTCTGAATCGCAAAGTTCCAGAGCTGAACCGGATTCCTGATGGTCTTCTTGCTTACGAATCTGCCCTTCTATGAGCTTGCCATCCTCAAGCATCCTTTCCAGAACGCCTGGTAATCTATTGGAGGGGAATATCTGCTGCAGTTCAGCGCGAAGGATTGGCCCTCGGAATGGCAGGAAGGACTGCAGAAGGCTTAGTAGTATATCGTCCGGGTCTGGAATGTCATCCGCGGCCAGACCCTTTAGAGCTTCCTTCTTAAGGCGAATTAGAGCATTTTCGCTGGCGGCTGAGAGTGGATTTCCGTCTGAAGTTTGTGGGTTTAGATCAAGTTCAGTAGCCGGACTGAGCAACGGTAGAACCTCCAGAGCACAAATCCAGCGTTGCGATTGCTGGATCTCGACGCTGACCACAGATTCATTTAATCGATTGAGAGCTTTTTCTTGGTCGGATTTCTGCAGAAATCCCAGATAAAATTCATATTCATCCGGGCGAATCAGAATACGATCTCGAATTAATTCCAGCAAATCCTCTATGTTTTCCGGCTCATATCCAGGAGAGGTACGCTGCATTCTGCTACAGTATCTCTGTATGACTGCTTCTGGAATGGACGGTCGCAGACCAGAACTTCGAGCCAGGTCTTTGAAGAAATCCTCGGCCGGCCCTTTTCCTTTTAATTCCGGCCGATCATCCTGATACATAAATGTATTTGTCTGCTGCCAGATTAGATTTCGCGCAAACGGGGATGGACTGCGAGTGAATACTTCCTTCACCTTGATTTGCCCGGATTCAACCTCCGCCAATCTATGGTTCAGAGTGATCAAATCAAAGGAATCTGCCAGCGATGATCTCCAGGTCTCCAGAGTGATTGGAAAATCTGGATAGGAGGCAGTTGCTTCGAGTAGCTTTTTGGACCTCAAGCGATTGAGCCACAATGGAGTTCGATTTCTTACCTTTCCAGGCAGGAGCATGGCTGTGCCGGCGCTCTGACGAAACAATGCACCAAAAAAACCGGTGGAAGAAAGCACAATTCTAAGAAGCGATTCCAGATTGTCCGATCGAACGTAATCAAATACATGGCGGTCAAAATCATGGGGAAGCAAAACCATAACACAATCATCATCGCTCATGGTTTGAATTGTTAGATTCAGCTCTTTCAAGAATGCTCCTCGAATGGCCAGAGCAAAGGGACGGTTCACCTGGCCGCCCCAGAGAGTGTGCAAAATCACCATCTTACGATCTGTTCGATTCATGGGGTCTTCGTAATGTTCAATCAGCAATTGATGGCGATGGGGTAGCACTCCGGTCCGTTCTTTCTGAAGAATAAGAAATTGCTGAAGGTAGCTGGCAGCACCGGACGTTAGAAGGTAATCCTTCTGCAAATCCGCGCAGAACCCCTCCTCTTTGATTTGATCTTCCCTGGACTCCAGAAATCTGGCCAGTTTCTCAGATACGAATGCATCCCTGTCCTGGGCATCCGCTCTCCAGAACGGTGCCATGGAGGCTGCATCCGAGGGAGCCGGCCTGACCAGTACATCGTTATGATTGATTTCCATGATTCTCCAGGATTGATTTCCCAGAGTAAAGGTATCTCCAATGGTGCGCTCCCAGACAAACTCTTCGTCCAGCTCTCCAATTCTGGATTTAGTATCCAGATGCCTGAGTCCGTAATAGCCCCGATCTGGAATGGTTCCTCCATTCATGTAGATTAGAAAGGGGACCCCTTTAGCAGCCTTCAAAGTATTTTGGATTGGATCTTTATGGATTCTGGGGCGAAGTTCACGAATGCGAGAAGTGGCAAACCTGCCAGAAAGCATCTCCAGTACTGATTGATATTGATTTTCTGGAAGATCATGGTAGCTATAGGTGCTTCGCAAAAAGTCGAGCAGTTCATTCGAGTTCCATTCTTCAGAACATAACATAGAAAGAATGATCTGAGAAAGAATATCCAGGGCCCCCTGAATGGGATGAATCTCCTCGATTTCGCGGTTTTCTACAGAGGTAGCGAGAATTGCGGACTGAAGCAAATCCCTGCCATGAAGAGGTAAGAACAATCCCCGGCTTATGGCCCCCACTGAATGCCCGGCACGACCCAGACGCTGTAATGTAGTGGAAAGAAAACCAGGACTTTGAATCAGTACTACCTGGTCCAGGTCTCCAATATCTATTCCCAGCTCCAGTGAGGCAGTGGCCACAACGGCAGGCAATCTACCATCCTTCAGATCCTGCTCCACCACCGAGCGAATCTCCCTGGACAGAGCCCCATGATGGCAGTAGGCAAGAATTCTCTCTTCGCCTTCGTTAATTAGCATGCTGATTTTTTCAGCCATGCGACGACTATTCGTAAAAATCAGAGTGCTTTGATTGGATTTGATAACCTGCTTTAATCTCTGTACTATGGAGCCGAACAAAATGTCTTCCGGCCAATCGCTTTGAGCTCCAGGATCCGTTCCGCTATCTTCAGAAAATACAGGAAAGTCTACTTCCAGTTCATAACCCTTCCGGGCAGAAGACTCAATAAGTTCCACTCTGCGAGGAACGTACTGCCCGGCTCCGGTTCTGGAATATCCGCCAACGAAGGCTGCAATCCGCTCCATGGGTCTCACTGTGGCAGACAATGCAATCCTCTGAAATCCCGGGCAAAGAAGCTCCAATCGCTCCACGCCAGTCATCAGATGAACACCTCGTTTGGAGGAAGCCACGGAATGAATTTCATCTAGAATGACTGTAGTGAGCCCTTCGAAGATCCGGCGACCGCTGTTCGAAGTTAATAAAATGTTCAGGCTTTCCGGAGTAGTGATCAGAATCTCCGGTGGATGACGCATCATTTTTCGCCGCTCAAAGTCAGGTGTATCCCCGCTGCGAACAGCCACATGAATAGCCGGAAACATTTCTTTCGCCTCTGCGAATCTGTTCTGCAATTCGTCTAGAGGTCCAAGCAGATTTCGCCTGATATCGTTATTTAACGCCTTCAAAGGAGAGATGTAAAGTACACGCAGTCCGCCGGTGGAAGTTTGACCGGATACCAGGGAGTTGATGGCACTCAAAAATGCGGTAAGTGTTTTTCCGCTACCTGTGGGAGCAGAAATCAGAACATTTTCTCCGGCCATTATTCGAGGCCAGCTCAAATGCTGAATCTCTGTAGGCATTCCGTATCGATCCAGAAACCAGCTGGAGATCAATGGATGAAAGGGAAGTTCGAAAGTCTTCGATTCTGCCGACCGGGTCACAACCTAAACAGATGTTTCCCTCTTCAGAATTGTCCAATCATTTTTGCTATCCTCGTAATGAATCTTCGTTTTGGGAATCGCGGATTACTACCTGATGGCGCCGGATGCATTCTTAAGGCTGGATCTTTTTAGTCCATAAACTCTGACCATCGAACCTATCCCCTCTATTCAATAGCCCTTCCTCCAGGTGCAGCTTATAAGCTGCACCGACAAATCAACCCAACTATGCTAGGGTCAGGTCATATCAATCACTCCAATTGGAGTGCAGGAGCAGACTATGCTACGAAACGAAATTCACCAAAAGATACGGACTGCACTGTGCGGATTAATGTTAACCGCGCTCACGGCTCAATGCCTCTTGCTGCCCGGTCAGGAAGAAGATAATAACGATATGCTTCTTCTGGCCGCTCTGGCCATCAATCCGAACGCAGGCACCTACTATGCTGGCTGGGAATACGATGGAACCGGTCGGCGAGCCATATACTTCAAAGATGGAGTGAAAACCACTCTACCGAACCTGAATGCCAGCGGAGAGTCAGAAGCTACCTCGATTCTGGTCACTGGCGGAGAGATCATAGTTACCGGCTATTCCTCGGACTCTTCCGGTTACCAGACCCCCGGGTACTGGAGAAACGGAACATGGAATTCGCTGCCCAGACTGGACACCACCGAAGACGGTTTGGCCACAGATGCAATCTTTGTAGGGGCGGATCTCTACATTGTGGGCTATACAGCGGACGGCTCAGGCACCGACGTCCCGGGGTACTGGAAGAACAATCAATGGACTGCACTCAGTGTACCGGATGCAGCCAGATCATCTCAAGCAGCATCCATCGCTGTGGATGGTGGAAATATCTACATTGGTGGTTCCTGCGTAGATGGATCTCTTGTTCTTCCCTGCGTTTGGACCAACGGAACCCGGCAGGAATTATCCAGAATCGACAACAGCAAGAATGGATTTGTGGCCGATCTGGAAGCGGTGAATGGAGTCGTATATGCTGTAGGCAATAGCTACAACGCATCCAGCATTCCCGTGCCGGTATTCTGGAGAGACGGGGTAAGAACTCCACTGTCCGTTATCGATTCAGGCCGCCCGGCTCAGGCGAATGCTCTCGAGATTGTAGGCACAACACTGTACATCAGTGGATTCAGCCAGACATCCGCAGGAATTGACCACGCGGCCTACTGGGTGGATGGAAACCGGGTGGATCTGAATCCAGTGGATGCCGGTGAACATTCCAAGAGCTTCGATATTGCTCTTTCCGGAAGTAGCTTACTCGTAGGCGGGTTTTCGGACAACGCAGGAGGAACATCGGACCCCACGGTATGGCAGAACAACACCGGCACAGCCCTCATAAAAAATGCCACCGGCGATGGTCATATTCGGGACATAGATGTAATCAACTAGGAATCTGTACCAGGCTGCCGCAATATATCCATCTACATTTGCGGTAGCCTGCTACCGAACTTATGCCTGGCCTGATTTTACTAGCCTGACCTTCTTACATTCATTACGATACTGCCCCGGAGTCATTCCGGTGAGGTTCAGAAAACTTCGATTAAAGGCAGTCTTGGAACCGAATCCCACCGCAAGGCCAATGTCCAGAATGGAGTCTTCGCATTCCGGATCGCCCAGTTTTTTCATGGCAGCATCAATTCGAAATTTTCGTATGAATTCGGTAAATGAAGTGTTGAGCACTTGATTCAAAAGCTCGGATAATTGATGAGGACGAAGATCTACATGCCTTGCCAGAGCTTCCAACCTCAAATCCTCCACTTCGTAAAGATGATCCTCTTTCATTGCCTGGAGCAACATAGCCTTTCGCGCCTCCACATCCACACCGGTGAGCTGGGATCGCACGGGGCCTTCGGATCGACTGCTATTTTCTGAGTTGTCAATTTTGCTGATATCTAATTGTTCTTCAGCACCCGAAGGAGTATCCTCTATACCGGATGATTGCACATCTCTTTTCTCGCGGCGGAGCATAGAGCGATGTGCTTCTTCCAGTTGCTCCAGAAGCAATCGGTTTCGCTCCTGCATCCGAAGGCGCTGCCTTTTTTCCAGCTGTAATCGGCTGTAGCTGCCCAGAGCAAATGCAAGAAATGCAAATGGAGCTGCACCGATGGGTGCATGAGCCATCCAACTGCGATAGTCTATCAAGCCACGAAAGACCATCATATTGAAAAAGAAGGCCACCAGGAATATCAGCCAACCTGCGAAATAGTATCTGGTGGGAATGTCTCCTTCTCTTAACCGTATCCATGCAACAGGAACGGTAATCGCTACTCCAACGAATGGACCGGCAATCAGAACAAAGTAAAAAAAAGGATCCAGAGCAGGAATGAGAGCACTTAATGCTGCAAGTCCCTGAAATGAGATCGCCGTGAGAATGATTCGATCCAGCCAGGTCCATTGCCATGTCTTGAGTAATGGTCGCGTAAATAGACTGCTGGTCATGGCTCCGAGCATAGAAAATAGATTGAAGGCAGCTCTTTGGATGTCCGGGGAGCCAGGCCAGAAGTACAGATACCCATCGCCGTAGATAATAAACAGTGTAACAGAAACGGTCATCAGCATCAAAGAAAACAACAGGTAAAGCTGTCTTGGTGAGTACCAGAACACCGCCAGAAAGAAGATGGAGGATATCCATGCAGATGCCATCAGAGAAAACTGCACTATCTGCCGTTGCTGAATATGCGATAGAAGCTGTGGAAAACTAATAACCTGAATGGGAAAGTTGATCACCTTTCTGGATCTCAATCGAAAGTAGGATACGTCTGTAGAATCATCCAGACGGAACGCAGGATACCGAATCTTCATTGGCCAGCGATGCACCGGTACATCCAGGCCAGCCTTCTTCTTTTCTTCGCCTGAGCAGTGCAGCACTTCACCAATCATTGCCTGACGAAATACAATAAATTGCGCTGCATTTGATTGTCTCCGGGCTCGAATCCAGATAGAAGAATGGGTAAAGCCCAGGTTCAGCACCGAGCCCACCGGCTTCCAGTCCTTACGATCCTTCATTGTGAGGCAACTTTCCCTGCGAGAGGCATCCTCAACGAAGCTCAGGTTTTCATATCCACTGAGCTGATCCAGAGAAAAGGAGCAATTGACGAGCAAACATAGTAATGGCAGCGCCAGAAGCCATGTAGATTTCCAGGGATGGGCTAGTGGAAGGGGGCTTGCTATTTTGCGGACCCGAATCAAAGCCCGACCAGGATGGAACTCATACGAGACACTTCAAGGAATTTAGCACTCTGAGACAGACTACCCCGGGAATTAAGGCCAGAACTGGGCGGTATGCACGGATTGCAATAACTCGGTCTCTTCCGGACGGATAATAATCCTTGGAGAAAAATAAGAAATATCCGATAGTGGAACTATGCGGGGTAGTAAGCATACATTCTGGGGCCTGACATTGATGGCTCTGTACCTGGCTATTCCAGCCATGGTAGTCCTTCCCAGCCTGGTAACAGCCCGGGACACGGAGGCGGAAAGGGACCTTAACCTATACGAAACCGGGCCACTTCAGCCATTGGAGCTGGCAGAAGCGCCCATGCGGGATGAAGGGGAGATAATCCTGGCAGAGGCTCCGGGAGAGTTTGAACAACCGGCAGTGGACTCGGGAAATGCAGAACTGAATGGATTTGCCGATGCGCCCTGGATGTCTAACTACTCGGCTGTAAAAAAGCGATTTCAGGATCTGGCAACAGCAGCCAATACTCCAGAAAGAATTGAGATTGTAATGGCCGTGGAGGATCGTTACATCCTGGTAAAAAGAAACGATATTCTCTATAGATATAACTTCTACAAAAGTCCCAAAAACGTAGCCAAATTAAATAACCATCAGCTTACCGAGGAAGAGTACGACACCATGGAAGGCCGGCTCTTTCATGTCCGGGTAATCCTGCCATTCATCCAGTCCAAATGGATTGGAGAGAAACTGGAAAAAACCTACGGCCAGAAGACCCGCTCCACAGTAGACGAAGAAACTATGAGAGGAGCCGATATCTGGGAAAAGCCCGGCGGATTCATTTTTCAGTGGTACGAGCCCTACAATGACATCGCCTACAGCCGCACCATCGATTATATGAGCGTGGACATGGTAAAGACCATCATGGCTGAAAATGAGAAGTATTTCGATGCAGAAGAGCGAGAACTTCTGAGAAAGCTCATTGTGAATTGACGTCAGAGGCCACCAGGAAAAAAGGAATCATGAGAGAAATTATCAAGCTAGAGTCCACCGCTGGAACCGGATATTTCTACACTACGACCAAAAATAAGAAGCTCCATACCGAAAAGCTGGAAGTGAACAAGTTCGACCCCAAAGCCAGAAAGTATGTGAAGTTCGTAGAGAAGAAAATCAGCAAATAACCCTTTCGGGCATTCCAGAGCATTCCTGCGCCCGGTTCCGTTGTGCGATGTCCGTGTAAGATCAACCTGGGCCTCACTGTAGGTCCGAGGCTGGCCCACCTAAACGGGCTTCACCAGATATACAGTCTTTTCCTTCCCATCCGTATTGGCCCATTTTCGACCGGAGACTCCGTCCCGGCTGAAATTGAATCCATGGCATTTCACGGAGATACCATCGATATTCGCACTGCCTCCAATTTTGAATTCCATTCCCGGAATTTGATTTCCGGCCCCTATGAGATTTCCCGGGCATTCGAGGTAGTTAGCGAGCGCGGATCAGACCTGAATAAAAACCTGATGGTACAGGCGGCGGAAATGCTGGCTCCACATTCAGGACATGGGGCGCAGCCAATCAGCATCCGAATCGACAAGAGGATTCCCCCCGGTACCGGTGTAGGAGCCGGTTCAGCCAACGCAGCTCAGATACTGTTGTTTGCAGTGAAGCAGGATTGGATCACAATAGACCAGGCGCGAGACATGGCCCCCGCTCTGGGCTCAGATGTAAGCTTCTTTCTAGATCAAAAGCCAGCCCTGGTAGAAGGAACCGGCGAAAGAATTCACCATGTAGAGTCCGGCCCTCTCTATGGAGTTCTCTGCTTTCCTGGCCTATTTGTTTCAACTGCGGAAGCGTACAGTAGACTGAAAAGGCCTTTACAGCAAAGCGAGGATGCAAAACTTGGGTCTCTGCTAAGCGATTCAGACTGGCAAGCTGTTGCCGCTGGAGCATGGGGTCGCCTGGCACACTGGACCAACGATTTCGAGGAACCGGTGCTCTCAATGCATCCGTTGCTGGGCGAAATCAAGGAATCTATGGTTCGGGTTGGTGCTGACTACTGCTCTTTGTCGGGAAGTGGCTCAGCTCTGTATGGGCTTTATAGCAGTGGTCAGAGAGCACAGGCAGCTCTGGACAGTCTGAAAAGCCAATATCCAGAGCTGCCGTTTGAAACGTTTGCACTCTGGGATTAAAACATATTGGGCCGTCGCCAAGCGGTAAGGCATCGGTTTTTGGTATCGACATACGGAGGTTCGAATCCTCCCGGCCCAGCATCTTCCCGCTCGATTGGTTTGCGCATGGCATCTACCTCCTCAAATCGTATGGCCGTCATCCTGGCCGCTGGTAAGGGCACCCGAATGAAATCCGAGTTGCCCAAAGTAGCCCTGGACGTGGCCGGAAAACCTATGATCCAGCATGTTCTGGAAAATCTGAAATCATTAAATCTAAGTAAGATCGCTGTTGTGGTTGGTTACCGGCAGGAAGAGGTAAGAAACCGAATCGATCTAAAGGAGTTTCCCCAGGTAGTGTTTGCAGAGCAACTGGAGCAGAAAGGCACCGCCCATGCACTGCTGGCTGCCAGAGAAGCCATTGGCAATGAACCGGGAGCTCTTCTGGTCACTTCAGGCGATATGCCTTTGATCCAGCCAGATACGTTCGAGCAGCTCTTCCATTCTCAAGAATCCCAGGAAGTGGCTGCCTCTGTTCTTTCCTCGGTGCAGCCAGACCCCACCGGATATGGCAGACTGGTTCGAGATCCAGATGGCTTCCTGGAAAGGATCGTAGAAGAGAAAGACGCCGACGATGAGATTCGCAAGATAAAAGAATCCAATGCAGGCACCTATGTATTTGAATCACCGGGTATTTTTGAGGTTCTTACACAAATCGACTCCAGCAATAAGCAGAATGAATATTATCTTCCGGATGCGGTGCAAGTTTATCGCGGCCAGGGCAGAAAGATTGGAACCCTGGTGCTAAACGATACGGACCAGACTCTGGGGGCCAATACAGTGGATGAACTGGCCAGCCTGGAACAGAAATACTTTAAATTTCATACGGAGCAGAAAGCCGTAAGCGGATCCTGAGCTATGCTGGATTCAGCCGAAAACCGAGCGGGAGATATGAGCTACGAACTACTAATTTTTTCAGGAAGCGCCAACCAGAAACTGGCAGGGGAAATTGCACAATACCTGGGAACCAGACTGAGCGTAGCCACCATCAAGAAATTCTCAGATGGAGAGATTTCGGTTAAGATCGAAGAGAATATTCGAGGCCGGGATGTATTCATAGTTCAGCCCACATCGGAGCCTGCAAACGACCATATGATGGAGTTGTTTCTTATGCTGGATGCCATCCGTCGGGCCAGCGCCAAGAGAATCACCGCTGTCATTCCTTACTATGGGTATGGTCGTCAAGATCGTAAGAGCGAACCCAGGGTGCCTATTTCAGCCAGGGTAGCTGCCGATCTGATCGAATCCATGGGCCCCAATCGATTGCTTACAATGGATCTACATGCAGATCAGATTCAGGGATTCTTTAAGGTTCCAGTGGATCATCTGTATGCAGCACCGGTCTTCGTGAAGTATCTGAATGAAAAGAAGCTCCAGGACCCTGTAGTTGTATCACCGGACTCTGGCGGAGTGGAAAGAGCTCGATTTCTGGCCCGCCAGATTGGAGCAGGACTTGCCATCATCGATAAAAGACGTCCCAGAGCCAACGAATCCGAAGTGATGCATGTAATTGGCGATGTTAAGGACCGAAACTGTATATTATTCGATGATATGATCGATACAGGTGGAACCATTACTAAAGCGGCCGCAGCCCTGAAGGAGAACGGTGCTACCTCTGTTATGGCAGCAGCCACCCATGCAGTGCTTTCCGGACCGGCGGTAGATCGATTGAAAGAAAGCTCTATTGATGAAGTAATCTTTACCAATAGCATCCAGCTTCCAGAGGCCAAGAAAATCGAAAAGATTACTCAACTATCGGTGGCCGGCCTGGTGGGCGAAGCGATTCGCAGAATTCATAATGAGGAGTCTGTTAGCTCTCTTTTCCTTTAATTGGAATCAGACAGCCACAGCATAATTCAGAGTACAGTTATCAGGAAATCATTCGAGGTTAAGAAATGGAAAGAACAATTACAGCCACAAAACGAGATGGAAGAGGAAAGAACACTGCCCGCCGATCCCGAGTGGCCGGCAAAATCCCCGCCAACCTGATTGGAAGCGGTAAGTCAGAGGCCCTGGAAGTAGATGGCAAAGATTTCGAACGTCTTCTCCAGTCCGGCCTGCGTCAGAGCTCTGAAATCCAGTTAGCAGTGGATGGAGACAGTGCAGTGAAAGTCCTGGCAAAAGAAATTCAGCGACATCCTGTATCCGGTGCAGTTCTGCATATAGATCTGTACCGAATCAATCCGGACCAGAAACTGCGAGTCAATGTTCCCGTTGAAACTAAAGGGTATGCCCGAGGCGTAAAAGCCGGTGGCGCTCTGGAGCATTACATTCGTCAGCTACGAGTACGCACTCCACCAGGATCTTTGAAAGAAAAGATCGAAGTGGACATTACGAATCTTCAGGTCGGAGGACAGATTCATCTAAAAGACCTGGATATTCCTGGAGATTGGGACATCATGATGAAAGGAAACCCTATCATCTGTAAAATCGCACAATCCAGAATGACCGTAATGGCAGACAATGAACCAGGGGAAGCTGAAGCTCCAGCTGAAGCCTGATTCGAGGGTAGTCTATGAAGCTGATTATTGGCCTGGGCAATCCCGGGGAAAAGTACATCAATCGGAGGTCAAACATTGGCTTCAAGATCCTTGATGTAATCGCCAATAACAATAACATAGATATTCGCACAAAGAAAAAGAAGTCTCTTATTGGCCGGGGCGAGTTTGAGGGGGAGGAAGTTGTGCTTCTGAAGCCTCAAACCTACGCTGAATTGGCCGGGGAAGCTGCTCTATACATTGCTTCTTTTCTGAGAATCAAGCCAGAGGATATCATCGTCATTATGGATGATTTCGCACTGGATCTGGGAAAAATTGTGGTTGAACAGGGCGGTGTAAATCATGGACACCCGGGCATTGACAATCTGGCCATCGCTTTGAAATCCCCCAACTTCATTCGAGTGCGGGTAGGCATTGTGGGCAAGAGCGCAGCCAAAAAAAAGCGCGAGCAGTACGTAAATCAGGAATTTGATCCTCTGGAAAACGTGCAGCTAATTAACATTATCAACGATGCAGAAGCCGCCATCCGATCTATCACCCAGGGCGATATCGATGAGGTGGTGGAAAAATTCCGCCTTTAAAAATTGACGGTCCCCCGGGCCCTGTCTATACTGATCTTAGTCTACAGGCCTCTCTATGAACAAAAACTTTAAGTACTTCCTGTTCCTCTTTCTGGGAATCATCATCATCCTCTTCTTTTTTCAGGGTCAAAACGGAATCTTTCCGGGCCAGGAGACACCAGAAAAGATCACCTATTCGCAATTCAAGAAGATGCTGACGCCGGACGGAAAAGAACGTTACGGCAGAATCTACACCGGCGGCATCAAGTATCAGAAAGATAATCCCAATCCTACCGATGATAGCTTTGTTCTGAAGATTGGTCCTCGCAAAATCCAGGGACGTTATCTAAAAGATGGTGTAGAAATCACCAACGAAGATCCAGAGCGAATGAAAGAGAAAACGGTTCCTTTTGAAGTGGAATCCGTTCCCGGTTTGCTGGACAATGGATTGCTTGAGCAACTGGATAAGAATAACATAAACTATAAACTGGTAAATCCAGAAGAATCCAGCTTTCTGATAACCATTGCACAGATGATTCCTTTTGTAATCATCATCGCCCTGCTCTGGATATTCATGATGAGACAGATTCAGAGCACGGGCAATCGCGCCATGTCATTTGGCAAGAATAAAGCCAAGCTGCATGCAGAAGGAAAAACCCGGGTAACCTTTCTAGATGTTGCAGGTTGCGATGAAGCCAAAGAAGAGCTGGTAGAGGTCGTAGACTTTCTAAAAGATCCCAAAAAGTTCCAGACCATTGGTGCCAAGATTCCAAAAGGTGTGCTTCTGGTGGGTCCTCCGGGCACCGGTAAAACACTCATCGCACGGGCTGTCGCTGGCGAGGCCGGCGTTCCTTTTTACAGCATTTCCGGATCGGACTTTGTGGAGATGTTTGTTGGAGTAGGAGCCAGCCGGGTTCGCGATCTGTTCGAGCAGGCCAAAAAGAATGCTCCCTGTATTATTTTCATCGATGAAATCGACGCTGTAGGGCGCCTCCGTGGAGCAGGTCTGGGCGGAGGGCATGATGAGCGAGAGCAGACTCTCAATCAAATGCTGGTAGAGATGGATGGCTTCGAAGAGAACGAAGGTGTCATCGTAATGGCAGCTACCAACCGTGCGGATGTACTGGACCCTGCCCTGCTTCGTCCAGGCCGCTTTGACCGACAGGTTGTGGTAGATGCCCCGGATGTAAAGGGCCGGGAAGCGATTCTAAGAATTCATGCAAAGAAGATACCTCTTACCTCTGATGTGTCTCTATCTAAAATTGCCCGGGGAACTCCAGGGTTTACGGGCGCTGATCTGGCAAACCTGATCAATGAGGCGGCTCTATTGGCTGCACGAAAAGGGAAGAAACGAGTGACCCAGGATGAAATGGAAGAAGCGAAGGATAAGGTCTTGATGGGACCGGAACGTCGTAGCTTCTACATGACTCCTCAGGAAAAAGAAGCCACTGCATATCATGAAGCCGGGCATGCTCTTCTTGGAACTCTTTTACCCTATGCAGATCCAGTTTACAAGGTTACAATTGTGCCTCGGGGTCGTGCTCTGGGAGTTACCATGATGCTGCCTGAAAAGGATAAGCATTCTGAGCCCAGCCGGTACTGGCATGACCGCATCTGTGTGGCCATGGGCGGCTTTTTGGCCGAAGAATTGATTTACGAAGACACATCCACAGGTGCATCAGATGATATTCGAGGCGCCACAAACATAGCCCGCCGTATGGTATGCGAATGGGGAATGTCGGAGAAACTGGGAACCATCAACTATTCCAGCAACAATGAAAGCGTATTCGTGGGTAGAGATGTTTCTTCTGGAAAAAGCTTCAGCGATGAAACGGCCTCTACAATCGATTCGGAAATCCGCCGCATTGTGGATGATCAGCTCCAGAAAGGACGCAAGCTTCTGAAAGAGCACAAAGACAAACTGGAACGGATCGCCAAAGAATTGCTGGATAAAGAAACCGTAACCGGAGATGAATTGAACCACATTGTGGGCGATCTGGCTTCCGAGAATCAGCGAAGGCTCAGCCAGCCGGACAACCATGGTGGACAGGATCTTCCCGGGTTGGATGGCGGACACTCTCCCGCCCCGGCCACCTGATAGAGAAAACGGGCAGATTCCAGGAATCTGCCCGCCTCTTCGGATTTCGCTCTTCGGATTTCGCTCTTCGGATTTCAGAACATCTGTCTAAACGCGCTAAAAGGCCTGGATTGGCCTCTGGCCTTTATTGCAGCTAAAGACGCAGGCAGCCAGGGTAACCCCGGCCTTTCCATCCAGCGAACCTTTCGAATCCAGGCTGACTGCCTGGAAGGATACCAGAAACCACCAGGCTTTTTCCTTGCCCTGCCCTGCATACTCGACGAATATAAGAGCAGTGGCCAACTCCCCGGATAACGAATCAAAGGAACGAACAGATGAAGATCTGGAGAAGGTCCTCAGTCAGCCATTCCAGATGGATGGGCTGGCCCGCGCCGAAGAAGCTGCTTTTTTATCCAGTGCAACGCGTACTGTTGAAAGACAGCCGGAACCGAAAACCGACGAAGATATACAGCTATTCCTCCGACCGGTAGAAATCGTCCTTCGTCCCCATATATCCACTGCAAATCTTATCCTGGAAAGACTATTTGCGCCAGGCCTTGAAGATGGAACCAGAGCTGTAATCGATCAGTATAGCGAGGATCTTAAAAAAGACATCGATGCCCTGCGAAAAGCGTTTCGCGTTTACGTAGAAACAGCCGCCGATGAAACTCTGAACCGGGAAGCCTCCCGGCAGGTCCGGAAATATTTTCAGGATAGTACCGGCACGAATGAAATCAATTTTGTTAAGCTAAAGAGATTGTACGAAAAGATAAAGACTTTCAATGAGAAGTCCCGAGAGATCTGGAGAAACATCAACAAGCTGATTGATACTTTCTCGGTAATCCATGAGACCAGACGTCTGGTTCGAGGCCTGGAAACAGACTACCTGGAACCAATCCAAAAACTGATTCGCAGCACAGAAAGCTTTCTGGGAGCCCTTTATCGCTACATCCAGGTAAATAGAGAGCAAAGAGATACCGTTACCGGCGGGTTCAGAATCGATCTTAGCTACGATGCCCACGTGGATTATACGCTGGTAAGCATGGCCCGGCCCGAAGGGGAAGTGGCCGAGGAAAGCCAGGAAAACCGGGAGGAGGAGGGTCAGGAGGAAGATGGGGGCCCCCCTGCTGTTTCCATCGCAAGAAGCATAATCCTGGAGACCAGAGAAAGGCGTATCCACAGAGCCAGTCTGTATGCCGTTCCCATACTCGGTAGCCGGGACTGGAATCGGTCCCAGGATTACAGCATGGAAATCTCGGTGCAGGACTATCGGAATGGCCTGGAAGACTTCAAGGAGGCATTTCTGGTTATCCTTAAACCGGAAGATCAACCATCAAGTCTCACGCCATCCGGGGCCATGGTAAAGAAAGGCTCCGGGGCCAGTCATCTGGAGGCCTACATCGATCTAATTGAACGCATACTGAATGAAGAAACCAGGGCCTTGATCACATCGGACTTTCCAGGGCTTCTGTATCCTGATGTTTTTCTGTATCATTGCGGACCGATAGTTATCTATAAGATTCTGATGGTCACCCTGCGCCAGCGAAACATTGGCGATATTTTCAGAATTGACGAACAATCCCAGATTCGCCGCGAATACCCGGAAATTCTAATACAGAAAATCCTAATTGAATGGTGGACCGAGCGATTCAGACAGGTAAACGGCGAACAGGTAGACTCCTACCTAACCTATTCAAGAACCCTGGAGATGATTCGCAAGGAGTTCCGGGCACTCTATGGTCGCGGAACGGAAATGCGCAGGATGGAGCAACCCGGTGGTAGCTACCTGCAGCAGGACCAGTGGATCCGGCAGAACAGAAACCGAATATTCGGCCTTCGAAAGTACGAGGTTTTTCGTCGATTTCTCAGCGGAACCATGTTTGAATTCTGACCAGCTGTCAGGGTTTTATATTTCTTGGCAGAAAGTGCGCCTGCTCAAAAGTTGACTTTTGAGTCAATAGAACCTGGCAATGGCCAGTAAAGAGGCGGCAATGAAAGGACTACCAAGTCAACTACCCTACACAGACGATCATCATACTTTCCGGGATATGGTCCGGGATTTCGTAAACAATAAGATAGCTCCCAACCACGAGCAATGGGAAAAGGATAAGATTGTACCCCGTGAAATATGGGCCGAGGCCGGCCAACTGGGCATGATCTGTCCCAACTTTCCGGCAGAGTATGGAGCAGCTGAAGCTGACTTTCTCTACAACGTAATAGTAATCGAAGAGCTGGCCCGCGTTGGCGCAAGCGGCTTTTTTGTGAGCCTGCATGCTGACGTAATTGCTCCGTACGTTCTGCATTATGCGAACGATGAGCAAAAGAAGCGATGGCTTCCAGGAATCGTGGATGGTACCAAGATTCTGGCCGTGGCCATGACTGAACCCAATGCAGGAAGCGACCTGGCCGGGATTCAAACCACTGCTGTAGACAAAGGGGACCATTATCTGGTTAACGGCTCCAAGACTTTTATCTCAAACGGATATCTTTCAGACCTGGTCATCACCGTTGTAAAAACCGACACCACTCGCGGCCAGAACGGTGTTTCGCTTATTGGAATCGAACGGGGCATGGAAGGTTTCGAAAGAGGAAGAAAGCTAGAAAAAATAGGACTTCATGCCCAGGATACCTCTGAACTGTTTTTTAACGATGTAAAAGTTCCCAAAGAAAACCTTATCGGAAAAGCAGGCTACGGATTCAGGTACTTAATGAGCGAACTGGCAACCGAGCGATTGGTTCTGGCCATTAGCAACATGCGCTCTGCAGAAGCCACCCTGGAAATGACCGTGGATTACGTAAAGACCCGAAAAGCTTTCGGAAAATCCATCGGGAAATTCCAGAATACTCAGTTTAAACTGGCGGATATGTACACCGAGCAAATGGCTGCCCGGGCCATGCTGGATCAAGTTATCATTCAGTTCATGAAAGGTGAAAAGGTAACTGTTCAGGCATCTCAGGCAAAACTCCTATGCTCGGAAATGCTAAAACGTCATGTAGACGAGTGCCTGCAGTTCTATGGAGGGTACGGATATATGACTGAATACCCTATCGCAAGAGCGTTTCTAGATGCCCGAGTTCAATCCATCTATGCAGGAACTTCTGAGATCATGCGAGAGATTATTGCAGGAAAAGGACTGGGATTATAATATCTACAGCCCGGATCAAAATTAGGATTCGGCCGCGAGATTTAGTTGCGGCTGATGGATGAAATACAGCTCCTATTCAGGGGCTGTTTCTTTTTTTCTGACGAGAAACGCGGACGTTTGATTTTTAGTTCTCATAGAGCATGCGACATCCATCGGAACGAGTCTGCCAAAGAGTGTTAGAATTGGCCAGGGAAGCTTTTGATGCAGGCGAAACCCCGGTAGGCGCAGCGCTTGTAGATATTCACGGCAATATAGTGGCCGATGGACGAAATCGAATTGTTGAGGATTCCGATCCGTCGGCTCATGCAGAGTTGCTGGCCATTCGCCAGGCTTGCAAGGTCACTAACTCAGAACGCTTGCCGGAACTAATCCTAATCTCCAGTCTGGAACCCTGCCTGATGTGCAGCGGTCTGATTATACATGCCAGGATACCTGAAATTGCTTTTATGGCAGCGTCTCAATGGCCCGGACTCAGGCATTATCTGGAGAAGTTCAGCGATTCCATCAACCATCGACCGGCATGGCGGATACTGGACGCTTATGAAGATTCAGCCTCAAACCTACTTACCCGTTTTTTTCAGGACCGCCGAAAGCCTACGGTTTGAGCAACCCAATCCATAGCCTTTTGTCTTGACTCAACGTCCTTTCATTCGAGCATGGACAGGTTCTCCGAATTACAGGCCTCTGGCCTTGATACGGCAGAAGGAGAGGTGTCCGAGCGGTTTAAGGTGCTTGCTTGGAAAGCAAGTGTGGGGCAACCCACCGGGGGTTCGAATCCCCCCCTCTCCGATTTATGGGGTCCATCGAGCCCGGAAGGCGAGCCTTCCCTGGCTCGACTTCCGGGCGCTCAGCCGTCCTGGCTTCGCCTTTCGATACACCCCATAAATCGCTTACCCCCCCCCATTCATTAAGTACCAGACCCAATAGGCGATGTCCATGGATGGACAAGTGTCGCGGAGGACACGAGGTCCGAGAGCGACTGAGCCCTCCTGGCTCGACTTCCTGACGTTCGGCCCTAACCGGTGGCCAATCCCAGATTGGTCCTGTCTCTACTCTCGCCTTCCAGTTGAGCCTCGAGGAGCCGCAAAGCCGAATCTGTTAGACCATCGGCCGGGGCTACGATCATTCAGACCTTTCTGCCGACCAAGCTCTGCAATGGAGCAACCGCTATCCTTTCATCCGTCTCAGATCCAGCCAAGTATGCCAGCAAAGACCGCCAGCAGCACAACGTTTACCGCGAACAACGAACCGATCACCATCACCTGGCGACGGGGCGGCCAGTCGTGGCACAGAAAGGACACCACAAAAAAGGGAATGTAAACGGTTACAAATACGGTGAGCGATCCCCACCAGGGGTAGACCCAGACAAAGGCCGGTGTCTTCGCGAGGAAGATCTCTATAATAGAAAAGAAAGCAGCGTTTCCCAGGGCAAGCGCAACGCGATTGGGGATTCCAAGGATACGCACCCCCGGATCCTCGGGGAGCAGCTTTGAAAGCACGACGCCCGCAATCGAAAACATGAAACTGAGTTCAATGCCCACCCCCACGAGGATCAGGAAAGCCGTTCCAGTGGGTACAGTCCAGAGGGCATGACCGCTAAAATGCTGTATCAATGCATTTGCGATCTCAAACAGCCAGTGCACCATGTAGAGCGAGAGCCCCGCAGCAATCCCCTTCCAGTTGCCCTTCGAGTACTCGTTCGTATAGACGTAAACCGTCAACGCCAGAAGTGCGATGACGTACCACTGAAAGTTCGCGCCACTTCGCAGAATGGCCAGCGCATTGTCGGTTGCTTCAGGCATGTTTAATTGCATTGTGATTCCTCCTCTACTTGTTAGAGCGCGGCCTCGGCCAAGCCAATATATTCGCTACCCTTGCTCCAGTGCCAGTCATTGCGGGCGTTGAAGTACATACGCCACTTGCCAGCCTGATCGTCACGGCGGAAGTCGAATGCGTAGACATGACTGCGCATCCAGGGATACTCTTCCGACGGTGCAATCAGGGGCTCCCTTGCCGTGCGCTCCCAATGCACTCCGTCGGCAGATGCTACGCCCAGAATCGCAGACCGAGAGCGGCCCTCCCCATCCCGATAGATACTATTCATCATCCCTACGAAGCCGTTGTCTGACGGCATCGCCTTAAGCGATCCGCACCCCATGTTCAACAATGGATCGCTCTGATCCGGCGCCATGATCGGTTCGGAGAGTGTTTCGTACGGACCGTGTAGCTCTCTGGCGCGCGCCAGGCCAAAATACTTTGGCTCGTTGAAGCCGCAATCGTCGAGGTGCACCAGGTTGGCCGAATAGAACAATAAAAAGCCGTCGTTTGTGGGGAGTAGACAGGGGTTGCTCACCGACTCCCCATAGCGCGAATCGCGATGCCAGTCCAGGGTTGGCTTGAGTAGCACAGTGGGCTTGCTCCAGCTGAATAGATCGTCGGAGCTGCGCAGTTCAATCTGGGACCGCCAGCGAATTGGCAACCAGCCCAGATACAGATGAAAGCGTCGGATCTTCTCATACACGAGATGGTACTGCCCGCCATGACGAAATAGGTAAGGACGCATGGCGTGGGGCACAACTCGGCCCTGACGTTTGAAATGAACACCATCGCCCGAGGTGTAGTGAAAGATGCCCTGAAGCGCATGCGCAAACAGATGCATCTGCCCATCGGGGCAATCCTGTGCAGGCAAGAAGCTCGGGTCAGCCATGATTGGTGATCGGGGTGGGGGACCGAGCACGGGGTTTTCAGCGTACAGCTGCCAGTCCAGTCTGCTGAAGTCTGCTGCTCGAATCACCTGTGCCCCTGTCGTCATGGACACAGGCTGCACCAGAAGAGCCGGAGTCGCAACTACTAAAATAGCGGAATGTCATCCATTTGCACCCCAACACAGATGGGTCGGACGTTCGCCTGGATTGTAGATGGACAGGACCGATGGCCATCTACCTGGACGCCCGGGAGCGACTCCCATGTAACACGCAGGGCACCTATTTCCGGGCAAGCACTGGGACCCTGATGCCGATCCCACCGTAGGCCTGTTCTCCCACCGCACACATAGTCGCCGGGGACGCAGAAGACCCTGGTTCTTGTTCGCTGCCTTTCCCCTGGATCTTTCCTTGCGGGTGGACAATAAGATGACCTACCTCGCTGGCATTTCCATTGTGGCGGTGGCCGTGCTGAGCTTCTTCGGGTTCGGCCAGCCTCTGAGCAAGGTTCACTGAATCGCCAATGATTCGATCGGTTCAGACAAGTCCTGCGCCGCCGATTCTAACTGTTGTCTTAAATTCTTAATGTCCCGGGATGGAGCGAGCCCAAATAGTCTGGAGTAATCCCGGCTAAACTGCGACGGACTTTCATAGCCCACCGAATAAGCTACGGATGTTATATCCTCCGTTTCAGTAGCCAGAAGCTTTCTTCCTTCCTGTAACCGCAGTTGTTTCTGAAATTGTATGGGACTCAGGCCAGTCAATTGCTTGAAGTGCTGGTAGAAAGCAGACGGGCTCATATCTGCAATCCGAGCCAGGCTCTCCACTCTTACACTTTCAGAAAAATCACGTCTCAGTTTCTCAATACTTCTGGAAATGCGCAGCACACCACTACCCTGAACAGCCAGATCGTAGAGAACACCAGAAAACCGAGACTGCATCAAATAGTATGTGATCTCTTTTAATATCAACGGAGCCAGAATTTCGATATCGCTCTGTCGTCCCAGAGATCGCATTAGCCTTAAATAGGCATCTGTCATCGCATTTTTTGCATCATCCAGAAATACGCCAGCACTACCGAGATCGTCTGGTTTCCGAAAGTCCGTAGCGCTGGCAATCTCGTAAATGATGGCAGAGTCCAGTCTAAGGATTAAGGCCAGGTAGGGCTTTGCTGAAGTGGCTCTGGTTACCCTGCCAACCACCGGCAGGTTTGCGGACGAGGCGAAGAACAACCCCGGTTCGCACTGATAAACCTTTTGCCCCACCGTAACATCCTTCGCACCCTGCACAATAAAACAAACCGATGGCTCGTAAATAGAGTGCTGCGGTCCTGATAGCACATCACTTCGAATAATTTTCAATGCGTCCAGAGGAGTTTCAGCCAGCGTACCTGCCCTGGAAAACTCCATTGTTCTTGCTATTAGTTCGGATGGTATTTGTGCATTATCAGACATGAAAACACTCCTAAATAGGCTGACTAAAAAACTCCGCCTCTTGCTGCCGTCATACTTTGATTGAATTCATCGAAAAACTTCTGGTATTCCGCATGGCCTTTTTCTGAAGCGAATCTAAGAGGTTGTACTCTTTCCACCAGTATCTCCTTAGAATCTGGATTTTTTTCGATTTGTTGCATAACTTCGGCAATAAATTCCTCCAGAGGCATGGCCATTGGATCCTTTGCCTGAGCCTCACCTGTTAATTCGGTTTGCACATACGGAGGAGCCAACTCCACTACTCGAACCTGAGTATCCTTCAGCTGGTACCGGAGGCTCTCTGTATACGAATGCAATCCGGCTTTGGATGCACAATAGCCGGGATACATTGCCAGAGGAATGAACGCCAGGCCGGAAGTAACTGTCATTATCATGGCTGATGGTCTTTGCACGAAATGAGGAATCAGCACATTATTCAACAGCATGGGTCCCAGTAGATTGATAGCCACAGTTTCCATCTGAATTTCCGATGACGGTCCAGAGACCAGGCTTTCTGATTTCATTATCCCGGCATTATGAACGATGCCATTCAACTCCGGAAAATCGGCCAGGATTTTCTGCCCTACCGATTGGATTTCTCCGGGATCAGTCATATCCATGCGATAGGTGGAGAATCCCAGATCCGCAGCATTTTTCAATTTGGCCTCCGATCGGTTAGCGATCAGTACCGTATTTCCGCGATTTCGAAACTCCTGAGCCAGGGCCAGACCAATGCCGGATCCTCCTCCTGTAATCAGTATTGTATTACCTTGCAATTTCATATTTGCCTCCATTTGATTCTATATGCAAGGCATTCCCGGTCGATAGCGACCATATCGATCCTCCGAAGCATTTGCCTGATCCTCCAGGAATAAGAGCGGCCCATATCCGAAAAAAGACTGAGTCCTTGCTAATGCGGACTCAGTTTCCCTACAATCTACTTCGCTTCGCAAAGAGAAAGCCTGCTATTTCACGATATTTCATTTTCGCTTCAGTCTCTCTGCCCTGCCTAAGTACCAGCATGACCTCCGAATGAGGTCCGAGTGGAGCATCCCTGTATTCTAGTTTAAGCTCATCAAGCAGGAATGCTACGGTCCGCTCCTGTGTTCCCACTCGCTGCTTTAATTCGACTTTGTTTTTCCATGCCAGAGTATTCAATGAGCGGAAAGGGAAATTAGATCAAGATATTCCATTGATTTTTCTGCCATTGACGCTGCAAAGACAGCTCATTTCAGCCGCTATACACCTTGACTCAGAGTCATGGATTCTTAGAGTTCCGCAATGAATCCGCTTCCAATTCTCCGGTGGGTGATAGCTCTACCAATTGCCTGGATTTTCTTCGGCTGCAGCACCTATGCTTCCAGGTATTATCAAATGCCGGTATCCGAAAACAGTGCCTGGACAATTGGAGAGAAAGAGATGCCCGAACCCTATTCTCCAGTTTCGTACGCAGAGTTCAGCAACGATGACCTTCTGGTTCGAATTAGTGTTCCCCTGAGCGGACGTCGACAACACACAGTGGGGCCATGCCTGCTACCTCTAATCCCTGTAAGAAGAGATTATCGGACGGACCTGTACATAAACATTGAGATACAGGCAAATGCAGAAAGCGAATTGATCATTGATCCGGGACAATGGACATTAGAGATTATTGGACCGGGGCAAGACTGTCTTGATTGCGAAGAGACAACAAGGACACTATCGCCACACCATATTCAAATCAAAAGGTATACCGGAGCAACGGATCTGGAGCGAATGGACGTCGGTCCGGCTGTGAACTGGAACGGCAATGCAGATCTGAGGCTGCTCACAATCACAGGCGGAGATATAACCTTCCACACATTTACACTGAAGAATCTCTCCTTTGACGTGAACGGAGAATTAGTGCAGCTGCCACCAATTACCTTTCATCGAAAAAGTCGAATGGATTATACTCCCTGGACGACCGATGCGCTAGAAATTATTCTGCCTCGCTAGCTCGCCTCTACCGGTATGTCTTTTGCTGGACCGGCTCGAACCGTCCCACCCGAATAGTAAAAAGTATGGATAATACGATCCCTGTGGATATACTGCTCAAGCATCGCTCAAAGCTTCTGGCTTTTGTGAGGAATCGGCTGGGAGATGCGGACCTGGCAGAAGATTTATTTCAGGAAGCACTACTTCGAGCAATTCGAAAGGCTCCTGAAGTGGACGAGGAAGAGCAACTGCTGGCCTGGTTTTACCGGGTTTTGAGAAATGCCATCATAGACCAGTATAGAAGAAATGCTGCGGAAGAAAGAAGAGTAGAATCAGTAGCAGCAACTCTTTCAGATTCGGATTTCCAGGAGGTGGAAAAAGAACTCTGCCAATGTTTTCTGGAATTACTTCCTGCCCTTAAACCGGAGTACAGGGAAATGATCGAGAAGCTGGAGCTGGGCCATGAAGATCCAGAAAAGGCTGCTTTCAGACTGGGTATCGAACGAAACAACTTAAAGGTGCGTCGTCACAGAGCCCGGCAGCAGCTCAAAGAAAGACTGGAGCAGACATGCCGCACCTGTGCCGAACACGGCTGCCTGGATTGCACCTGCAAGAAAGGGTAAGACTTTCAATCTAATTCACTGAAGTCTTCGGCCAGAGATAGGCTGCTGCATTCTACTCACTTATTTCGGGAATCAAATCATTCATCGGCCGAAAGCATTTCCGCATTAACGGTAGATCCTGCCTTCGGCCGGAGAATGGCTAAAGCAACTTTACTCTACGTACATCAGTCCCACCATGCCGGCCTCTCTATGTCCGGGAATCGAGCAATAATACTCATAGGTCCCGGAGCGAATTGCTCGAAATTTCAATCTGGCATTCTGACCTGGACCTGCCATCAGATGTAATTGATCCGCGGATACAGGGTGGTTATGATCTGGATGATGGGCATCCGCATTCTGGGTATGGGCCTTTGTTGCGTTGCCCATTATGCTGGACTGGTCCGCTTGCCCACCAGGGATTCGCATATTCCAGTCATGGAGAATCCTTCCGTCATTTTTGAACTCAATCAAAACCTCGTCACCCTCTCTGACACGAAAGGAAATCGGCAAAAACTCCATTTCCTGCGCCACGATGCGTATCCTGGGCGCGGCATCCAACGGCTCCTTCTCTATCAGCTGATTTCTCTCAGCGTCCTGGCGGCAGCCAATGAACATCATTATCAACAGAAACGTTACTCTGGGTAGTCTGACCATAATTGTACTCCTTTTCCGGGGTTGTCCCCTGCTCTTTAAACGCAAAGGCACCAAAAGGGTTACAACGGCACGGAACGGCCCGTCCAAAAAAAAAGACTGTAACCGGCTCGACTGAGCTCCGTTTGCCCTGGATAGAGCGGCCAGAATGGTTCGTTCAACAGGAGTATGATAATGAAGACCATAGAATTCAAAATCGAAGGAATGAGCTGTAGCCATTGCGTACAGACTGCTCAAGAGGCCCTGTCCGGTCTGGGAATCCAGGCGAAGCCAGATCTAGAGACCGGAATTACAAAAGCGACGATGTACGAATCCGTCAGCGTGGACGAGATTCGCAGAGCTTTAGAGCGCGAAGGATACCGAGTAATTACCGGAGGAGCAAACGAAAACTGAGAATGAAGCCAGCGACTCCGCTCTGAAAAAGACCGGATCGCTGGCATTTCTAGAGGATATACCAATGCCAAAAACAACATTTGAGATATCAGGGATGACCTGCGCCAACTGTGCTCTAAGAATTGAACGAGGTCTATCCGGAATGCCAGGAGTAAGGAAGGCCTACGTCAACTTCGCGGTGGAAACAGCTACAGTGGAATACTCGGAGATTGCAGATTCCGCTGAATTCATTAAGAAAGTGCGGACTCTGGGTTATGGCGCTCGTGAGCAATCCAAAACAGTTGATGAGTTCGCGGAGTCGAAACAGGCTCAGCATTACAATCGAATGTTCTGGACCTGGATTGCTTCAGCACTGCTTTCTGCTCCCCTGGCCTACACCATGGCGGCCCACCTGGGACTAAATTTTCTGCCTGTGCCTCAATGGCTGATGAATCCCTATCTACAACTTATCCTGGCTACTCCGGTGCAATTTATTATTGGGGCACGATTCTATTCAGGTGCTTACCGAGCCCTTCGGGCTGGGAGCGCAAACATGGACACACTGGTGGCCGTAGGCACCTCCGCCGCATTCTTCTACAGCCTGTATATGAGCATCCAGGGAGCAGCGCATGAAGGTCTTTATTATGAAACAAGTGCAGTACTGATTACCCTGATTCTTCTCGGTAAACTGATGGAAGCGAAAGCGAAAGGTAGAACATCGTCCGCCATCAGAAAACTTCTACAGTTGCAAGCCAGGACAGCATTGTTGGAGCGTAATGGTCAGGAGATCATGGTGCCTCTGGAAGAAGTAGTAGCCGGCGATATAGTCCGAGTTCGGCCGGGAGAGGTAATTCCTGTCGATGGATCAGTTCTGGAAGGGGAATCAGCGGTGAATGAAGCGATGATTACTGGAGAAAGCATGCCGGTAGAAAAGAAATCCGGCGATTCGGTGATCGGTTCAACTCTCAATCAATTTGGCTTCTTGAGAATTCGCACAGAAAAAGTCGGCAGCGAAGCGACGCTGGCCAGAATCGTACATGCAGTTCGAGAGGCCCAGGCTATGCGAGCCCCCATACAGAGGTTTGCCGACCGGGTATCCTCTGTATTCACTCCTGCAATCCTTCTGGCCGCAGCTTTAACTTTTATTGGATGGTATTTTCTCATCGAGCCTCAGAATCTTTCGGGGGCTCTGGAAAAAGCCATAGCTGTACTGGTTATCGCCTGTCCCTGTGCTCTGGGCCTGGCAACCCCCACCTCTATAATGGCCGGCTCCGGTCGGGGAGCCGAAATGGGAGTTCTATTTCGCGGGGGTGAGCATCTGGAAGGCGCTGGATCCCTTCAAATCATTGCCCTGGATAAGACCGGGACCATTACAAAAGGCCAGCCGGTGGTTCGAGCGCTGGAAAGTATTGGGAACAAGTCCAACGTGGAACTGCTCCGGATGGCAGCGGCAGTGGAGAAAAACAGCGAGCATCCACTGGCAGAGGCAATACTCAACGAAGCCAGGAAGCGATCTGTGGGAATTCAATCCCCCGAATCCTTTCAAGTATATCCTGGCGGTGGTGTGGAGGCCGAAGTAAACGGTGCTTCCCTTTTACTGGGTTCGCCCTCCTTTTTAAAGAGTCGGAATGTGCCTGTGATCATGGAGGAGCGAGTGGCTGATCTTGAGCAGCAGGGAATGACTGTTGTTATCCTGGCAATGGATGGCGTAGCCCAGGGAGTCATTGGAATTGCAGATGAGATTCGACCGGAAGCTCCGGAGGTAATGAAGCAGCTTCGTCAGCTGGGGATGGAGCTGGTGATGATAACCGGCGACAACCGTCGTACTGCGGCTGCAATTGCCCGCCAGGTGGGAATCGAGAGATACCTTGCAGAAGTGCGACCGGAGGAAAAAGGACAGGCGATCGAGGAGCTAAAAAAGGCAGGTAAATCCGTGGCCATGGTGGGCGACGGAATAAACGATGCCCCGGCTCTGGCAGCAGCCGATGTGGGTATTGCTATGGGCAGCGGATCCGATATCGCAATCGAAAGCGCAGATGTAGCTCTCATGAGCAGCGATCTCCACGGATTGGTACGCCTGGTCAGACTTGCAAGAATGACCATGAGCAATGTCCGGCAGAATCTATTCTGGGCTCTGGCATATAACACTCTGGGGATACCAGTGGCCGCCCTGGGATTTCTGGCTCCCTGGCTTGCGGGGGCAGCCATGGCCTTGAGTTCTGTATCTGTAACCTTAAACGCCCTGCGATTGCAGCGTTTCGCCAGCAATAAAAATTAACCCCGGCGTTCCTAATAGCGGGCCGAATCCAGATAGATTTCCGGATTCGGCTCTTTCTTCCCGTGCTTATGAATTGTTCGGCCACCGCGGATGCTGACGATCAATTACAAAATGATGGGAATGAACCAGGGCTGGATTCCCATGGGAACCGGCTATTTCCCGGGATTCATGTCTATGCTCAAGTATGAATGCATCATACCCGGGCTTCCACAATAGGAAAATTAGAAGTAGTACAAAACCGGTGCTGCATGCTAGCAACAGGAACAGGCCTGCCATTCCCAGATAGGTCAATGCATATCCGGCCAGAGGATAGGCCAGTAGCCAGCCCAGATGCGAAAAGGCAAACTGTGCTGCATAATAGTCCTGACGGGTCTCTTGACTGGATGAATGCCTTACCAGCTGGCCAGCAGGAGTTTGAAGCATGGAACTCCCCAGGCCCAGAAGGACCCAGATAGCTGAAAGGCCTGCATAGCTTTCTACGCGAATGCCCAGGAGAAAACCGATCAGCAGGACCGAAGCTCCCATCAGCATTACCAGTCTTACACTGATCTTTCGCAGCAATCCAGGAATGGATAAGGCGGCCACAATAGAGCCAGTCCCAAAGAATGCGAAAGCATAAGCAACCAGGGGTGCCTGCAAGTGCCACTTCTCCTGAACGATGACCACTGTATTTACGATGACCATGGCTCCAGCCAGCGAAGACAGCCAACCCAGAATCATGGAGTATTTCAGCCGAGGAGTACGCAAGTATGCACCCATTCCAAACATAGTAGCTTCAACAATGGCCACCGGGGTTTGCTTGCGCCTATTGATATTAATCACCGGCAGTGAAACATAGGCAAGAAATAGAGCTGAAGCCAGAAACGTTAAGGCATCCACCCAGAACAATGTCTGAAAAGAAGAAATACCCAGAATCAATCCGCAGATCAAGGGACTTGCCAGATTCTCCAGATCATAGGCCAGCCGGGAAAGAGAAATGGCCCGATTATAATCATCGTCAACGGGTAAGAGATCTGCAATGGATGCCTGGAATACAGGTGTAAAGGCGGCAGCCATACAGTTAATAAGAAAAATCAGCAAATAAATCTGCCATACGGAATCTACCAGCAATAAGACCAGAATCAGTCCTGCCCGAACCAAATCCAGGAGTATCAGCAGTGATCGCCGATTGAATCCTGCAAATAGAACAGAGAAAAATGGAGCCAGAAATACATAGACCACCATCTTGATCGCAAGGGCTGTTCCCAGGACCTGTCCTGCACTTTCGCCAGCGAGACGAGCAGCAAGTAATCCCAGAGCAATGGTAGACATACCGGTGCCCAAAAGCGAAATCAACTGCGCCGAAAACATCAGCCGGTAGTTTCTATTCGCTGGAATAAAGTTCCTGAGGCTGTCGATCAACGATATCAAATGTTTGCTCCAGTGGGCCTCGAAAGGTATCTCTCAGGAAATACTTTTTCGTGCAATCAAGTAGGATAATTGTCGATCCACACTACCTTTTGACTCCAATTCGAATCCGTTCTGGTGCATTTGCAAAGCAAGTGTTTCCATAGAATCCTGATAACGCTTATGGCCTCCATGAAGTAAGATCAGTGAGTCCTTTAGCTTCTCAAGGATGGATCCGGACCGGGATTGAATATCTACAATGAGAACCCTGCCATCCCTCCGTAATACCCGGTGCATTTGCTGCAGGGAAGCAGGCACCAGGGGCTCCGGGAGGTGATGGATCATCAATGTGGAAAACAGCAAATCAAAACTGGAGTCTTCCAGAGGAAGGTCCTCTGCCGGGGCCTGTTTGAATTCCACGCCAGCCTTACGTTCCGCCGACTTTTTCCTTGCTCGCTCAATCATTTTCGCCGATGCATCCACGCCGACGAGACTAACCGTTCCTGGAAACTTCTTTCGTGCCAGCAGTAATAATTCTCCGGTACCACATCCAATATCCAGTACATCGTTTACAGTCAGTGAATCGGGCAATAAATCCAGTATACTCTCCTGAAGTCTATTTCCATTGCCCGGATACAGAAGCGAGGCCAGCCAGTCATATAGGCGCGGCCAGGAAATAGTACGCCCCTCGGTTATTCTCTTTTCCGAAACAATTTCAGGACTTTTAACTACCATTTTCTTCTCCTCAGACTATGCCCTGCCGTTCGCTGCGCCGCTTGACACTTTTCTCACAGATGAGCACCATGTTCATTAGCTTATAATACTTTCAGCCCCGTTGCAACATACATTCTAATGGCAATGTCCGAAAGTGAACATAATGGATTGGAAGTTCAACTTTCTGGGAGCATGCGATGAAACCCGAAGATACGATACCGGAAGATCGACGAATTAAAAAGACCTACCAGGCTCTTTCAGCCAGCTTAAGACATCTAATCGAAATAAAGGGTTATGATACTATTACTGTTCAGGAAATTCTGAAGCATGCGAATGTTGGTAGGGCCACCTTCTATAATCATTTTCGCAGCAAAGATGATCTTCTGATGCAAGAAATGCATACTCTGGTGCATAGCTTGATGGATCCTCTGGAGAAGAATCAGGGAGCCGCCTTTCTAGATGTAGTACTTCTCTTTGTGGAAGCAGAGAAGAATGCACCACTATTTAAAGAGATACTGGGAAACCGGGGCATTCCGGCCATCGCTAACGAAATTAGAGCCCATCTGGCTGTTCACATTCAAGAGCATCTCGAAATGCACTATTCCCTGGATTCAAAAGAGGTTCTGGTAGCCGCACAGTTTCATGCTGGCGCCATTCTTCATTGCCTTAGCTGGTGGCTGGAAAACAACCGTCCTCGTTCCGCTCAGGAAATGGGAGACTTCCTTTCCAGACTGAGCATTGGCGGCCTCCAGGGTTCCTGATAGGGCAGTCTTTTTGCCAGCCGTTATGACACGGAGCTTCAGGCGCTCCTGGCATGACGGCATGCAGGATGGTGCAACTGATTCAGGGACTTTCTCGATCACAGAACATAGCCCGAGCCAATAGTCTCCCGGAAACAGTCCGGGTGCTCTAACCATATCCAATCATTCATCGGCCGAACAAACCGGCTGTCGCAGAATTATCTTCCTCTTACCGGGCTCTGTGCGGGATGGATCGTTCAAATAGATTTCATGGTATGGGCCATTCACCGCTAGATTGTAACCAGGCATATGCTCATTGTAGAGTTCCTTGCACAGTCCCGCAATCTGCGAATAGTCACCTACGTTTAATCTTTGAACGCTGCTGCCTTCATTTAGTACAGTAAGCGCGGGTCGATTTCCCAGCATTTCTCCCCATTTCGACTCTAACTCCTGCAATGCCTGAGAAAACCGGTCATCAGTGATCCAGTCCACCAGAACAATCATCACCTTCCACTTCCATTGCTCCCGTCGGTTTTCTTTAAAGTCCATCGGATCGTCTGCCCAGAATATACATTCCAGAGGTGGCTCCACAAAGTTCTTGCCCATCTTTTCGCGAACCTCTGGTTTTATTAGATGCGCAATGGCATATAACCACTTCGCTGATTTCTGGAGTTCAGATTGTTCAGGGTCTCCCTTTCCTTCAATTGTCATATAGCGTATTTCCGGTACATCCACTTGAACAAAGCGATCCATCGGCGGCTTATAGAGCTCATTCAATCTATTGTGAAATTCTTCTACATTCATTCCAATTCTCCATTAACTGATTTCTAGATTTAGCAATATTTACTTATCAACTGACCATCACCCAGGATCAGAGGCTTAACTTCAGCTCCAGGGCCTGGTTTTCATGTATTCAGCGGTAGACTTCACCCATTCGTACTCCGATTTCAGCTGCCTTAATGCGAAATCAAACATAGCGTTCTCATAGTCCGGTAATGGTTGCTGATCCAGCTGTAGCCGTTCCAGGCGCTCTCTTTCATCCCTTAATGCCAGAAGCCGATCCTGTAATGCATCCAATGCCTCCTCCTTCGAAAGATAGGACCAGTGCTTCAGTGCCTTTGTAAGCGATGAATGGTTGGGAGAAAGAGACCTTAAAGAGTGCAAAGTCTGCTTTTTTAAGACCTGGAGCCCTTTCGGTAAAACCTGGAATACCTTGCGATCTTTAGAGTTCTTTACGGGTCTCTTCCCGGAGCCAGGGGAAGCTTTTCTGGTGGCCCTCGGGCCTGCATCTTCACCTCCCCTGCTCTTCTGCACTTTTATAAGGGCTCTATTTTCTAGCTTCCCCAGCAAATAGTATATGGACGAGAATCCTATGGGAGTCCATTCGCGCATCATGCGCTGCTCTATGATTTGCTCCAATTCGTAGCCATGCCGGGGCATTTCAGCTACCAGGCCCAGAACCATTAGCTCTGTATCGCTGATTTCAGGAAGTATATCCATTAGTATCCAATCTCAATTCGAATCCTCTTGCCTGGACGTTTTCCCTGGCTGCTTCTTCTTGCGGTTATGGATCGGAATCCTCCCCGAAATAATCTAATACTTGAATAAATGAGCCCGGAGCGATGAGAAACCAACCATACATCTATCCTAGTGCTAGAATAGATTGATTCTGGCGATACATCCAGGCAACAACAATGTTATTCTAGTGCTAGAATATTGCTGTTTTTTTCAATTCCTTAATCCCAACGCACTATGGAACCTTCCCGGAATCAGGGACGATGGATAAGCCGGAGAGTCTCTAGATGCCCCGGCTGGCCGGCGAATAACCAGAGTATGACTTCAACAGTGCATCTGGACAAATCATTGAAAGGCAACGATATTTGAATCCCCTTGACAGATATAGCTAACTAACGGTCATTATACCTATTGTGCGACTATCTCTGCTGATCCTTGCACTGTTCTCGGTGTTTCATCTGGCCTGCTGGGCTCATCCGGCCTTCCAGACTCTAGAATCAGACGACGAAGACTCAGACCTGGTACTTGCCATTCTTCAGGCCAATGCAGCCAGCGCGGCGGACAGCGCACCTCTACTCCTCTTTCGTACTGCCATAAATTATCCGGCTAACATGCAAGGTGGCGGAGGTGGAGTAAACGAGGCAGATGCCATTTGTCAGGCAGAAGCTATGGACGCTGCCTTTCCAGGAACGTTCAAAGCACTTCTAGGAACCCAGACAACTGCTGCCATTCCTCGATTCGCCTGTATTAATGCAAACTGTGATCCTTCAGATCCGGACGACCATACAAACTGGGTACTCGGAGCGAATCGCACCTATTTGCGTGCCGAGGATATGGCATTGATCGGTACCACCACATCCCAGCGCATATTTTCATTTCCTCTAACCAATCCATTTACTTCGCTGCCACCGTCCAAATGGCATTGGGGCGGTATCCATTCCACCTGGCAAACTCTGGGCCCTGCTCCCGGAGTCGGTGGATCGCAGAATGATGCAAATGGCTGGACCGAGCAGAGCAACGGCTGGATTGCCTACTCCCACTCGACTTCTACCCAGGCACTTTACACAGGCACCATTGCAGGCTACAACAATTCGAATATGCATTTGATATGCGTCCAGCAGTGAAAGACCTCGAAACCAGCAGAAATAAGAAGCGTTGACAACCGAGCCCCGGACAAGGCTGTGCTAGTCATGTCCCAGGAAATTCAATTTAGACCAGCCAATTCTCAGGATGCGAAAACCATCGCCCCGCTAGTCTACAGTTCCGGTCCGTCTGCATTCGATTACATTTTTTCACACAACACCAGTTTGAGTGCACTCCAATTCCTGGAGAAGACTCTGCAACGTCCCGGCGGTGAGTTTGGGTTCAGGAATCACCGGGTTGCTGAATTAGATAATGAGGTTGTAGGTGTGGCCACATCATTCACCGGTAAAGACTCCCTTTCCTTTATGCTCGTAGCCATAGGGCAGATTCTAAGACATTACGGCCCAGGGGCTCCCGGTGTCATGCGAAGAGGTCTTCAAGTGGAATCCATGATAGTTCCACCTGACAGGGAAGAGTTTTGCATCGCGCACGTAGGCGTATCGCCGCTTCATCGAAACAAGGGAATTGGCAGAATATTGATGCAGCATATGATCAAAAAAGGTAAAAACTCTCGATGTTCCCGAATCATTCTAGACGTATCCGCAGAAAATCCAGCAGCCCTGAGCCTCTACGAATCTCTGGGTTTTCATGTCAAAGAAAAGAGAGCATCCAGATTTTCGAACTCGACTGCAACATTGTCCGACCACCTGAGAATGGAACTTTAGGATTCTTTAAATCATTGATGAATGAGCCTGCCTGAGATTGCTTTTGACTTGCAAGGCCGGGAATCATTCATAGTTTAACCTTAAATTTTTATAAACTATCCGAAGAGGAACCAATGCCTGCAAAGAAACTATCTGTTGAAAGCCTGGAGAAACAGTGGAACGTAACGCTTCCCGAAAGACTGAAGGAGTTTTTTTCTTCAGGAGAATGGAAAGAATACGAGGGAAAAAGTGCCAGCAATCTCTATGGTTTTTCCAGCGATGTAAAGGCTCAGATTTCTTTTTCCGATCGCAGCGAACTCAAAGACAAGTATGAATATAGCGAGGAGATGCTGGTTCGTAAGAGTTTCTGGCCCCTGTGCGATATTGTTAATCTCGATGGTTCCTTCTATATGGCAGTAGATCTGAATCAAAAGAAGCTGCCGGTTCTATTTTTTGACTACGAAAGCGGCTTCCAGAATCACTCCAAATCCCTGGAAGAGTTTCTGGGTAGTCTTCTGGCAGCGGATGAAAAAACCAAAGCAGAGCTAGTAAAGGAACTTCATGCAAATGCCAGAAAGCTCTATGATGCAGATAAATACAGCGAATGCATTCAGATAATCGAAAAAGGACTTTCGGAACTGGGAGAAATGTCCTTTGATATCCTCGATCACTTCAAAGATCTCCCCTCCGCATTGTTAAACTTAAAGGCGCTATGCTTCAAGAATCTGAAAGATTACGAGAAGGCCATCCCAATTTTTGAGCAGGCGGCCGCCGATGGGCAGAAGCATGCAGCTTTGAACCTGATGGGCATCTATCTGGAACAGATGGATTACAAAAAACTGGTCGAGTATGCAGATTACATAGTTCCCAAACTACTGATGCTCTGGGACGATTACTGCGCTTATTTTTCCTTCCTGTATCGAGGACTGGCCTATTCTCACCTGGATAATCGAAAGGAAGCCACCAAATACTTTGGTTTCATAGCCACCCGGTATATTGACAACTCTGAACGGATGGAGCAGGCAATACGAAGACTTAAAGAGGAGAAAGAAGATAGCAAGAATACGGAAATCTTTGAGCTAATCCTGTCCTGGATGGATCGGGAGGTACCGGAGCCATCGCCGGAAAGATCTAGAGAACTTCTCGATTGGTGGAAAGCCCTTTCTACAGAACTAAAAGAGGGTCTGTCCGAACTAATAGACAAGAATGCCAAAAAGGTAACAGCTCTGGACCTGGAACTAATGCTTCGCCGGACGGAGCTGGATCTCAGCATTTCGGAAGCCGGGGATCTAAGCTGGATAAAACCTTTTCAAAGACTTCGCACTCTGTCGTTGGAGAATTGCAATATCAGCGATCTATCACCGCTGAACAGTCCCTGGCTCAAGAAGTTGAAACTCGGCGGCAATCCACTGAAGAATCTTGCGACTATCGCCCAGTTCAAGCACATGGAGGACCTGGATCTTTCTGATACAGGAATTTCTGATCTCAGCCCTCTCTCGGCGCTCACAAATCTTCGAGAGCTGAAACTCGATGATAATAAGATACAATCTGTGGCCCCCCTGGCCAGCCTGAAGGAGCTGAAAGAGCTGGACATCTATGATAATCGCATTACAGACCTTAATCCACTGAAAGATAATCTAATGCTTAAAGAGATTTCCTGCTTTTCGAATCCGCTGGAAGAAATCGGCTTCTCCAGCGTAGAAGACCTGCGTCACCTTCCATTACTTAAAGAAATTGAGCCCCACTGGGATGAAGATCCGTCGCAGAAGGATATGGAAAAATGGCATGAAGCGAGACCCTGGGAACTACCGTTAAGCGATGGTGAATATCAGGACTGGTGGCAATGGTGGACTTCCCTTTCGCCGGAGTGGAAGCAGGCCCTGGAGGGCGAAATTGATGAAATGGACGGCGAAGTACCTACAGCAGAAAGCTTTCAGGAATTAAGATCGGAAGGCCATTTCTCCCTTTCCAGGAAGGACCTGAAAGATCTGGAGCCCCTCAAGAGGCTCATACGAGCAGACTGGGTATCCGTTCGTAAGAACGGCATTGAGGTAATTCCAGACCTTTCCTCTCTAGGATGCTTACGAAGCCTGAGCCTGGAAGAAAATAGCATCAAGGATCTGGCCCCATTGCAGAAGATTCCTTATCTGGCCTACGTAGACCTCTCCAACAATGCTCTGGAAGGGGAACTGGATCTGCCGGCCCTGGCCTATCTACGAAATCTGGATCTAAATCATAATAAGTTAACAGGTATTAAATGCATTTCAGCCCAGCAAGGCCTGCGAAGACTGGAATTGATCGACAATGAAATCGAGGATGTTAGCCCTATTGCGGAATTAACGGAACTGCGTGAGCTATTTATTCAACAAAATAAAATAACGGATATATCGGCCCTGGCTAAATGCGATAACCTTGAAGAGCTGGTAGTATTTGGAAATCCAGATATGACGGGGCTGCTGGCTCTTAAGGACCTACCCTATCTGTATAAGGTTCGCGCTCATGGTGCTTTTTCGCAGGAAGAGGCAGATGAATTCAGACAGATGAGACCGGATGTAGATCTACTCTGATCCATGTTTCGAGCTCTCTTTTGGAAAACCAGAAAATCGCTCTAGTTTCCGGCTGCCCATGAGCCTGCTGCCATAGTTACCCCCCGGCAAAAGTGATTCTAATCCCGGTTCCCAGAAACTGGAGTGATTCGAATTCTAGAGCGTCTGAATGAAATTGTCAGCCAAACCATCGAATGCCTCTACTCAGACCCGGCTGCAGCCGATCGTATTCCCTGATTCTGCAAAATTTCTTGAATAAGGGCACTATTGGCACCTTTATCCCTGGCATGAATTGCATATTGAAGGGCCTTTTCCGCATTATCTATCTTGTAATGACACTCGGCGATATTCGCAATGTACATCGCTTCATTCGGGACTTCAGAAGCGGCCCTTTCGAAATAGGGAATAGCTCGGGCCGGCTCCTTGAGCTCATCGTAAGCACAGCCGGTCAAGTTATACAATCTGGCAAGCCCGGCCCGATCGCCGGTGGCCTTCTGGTAGAAATCCTCTGCCTGAACCAGATAGGCCTGAACACCTTTTTCCAGCCAGATTAACCGAGCCTTTAGAAAATATGCCTGTCCCATGGAAGAGTCCATGGAAAGAACTGCATCGCATTTCTGATTGGCCTGCAAATAATTCTTTTCTTTAACATCATTCCAGGCAGATTGCAGTAAGGACAGCAACCCTTTCTGTCGCAAATCCCGGAAGCTTTCATTCTCTGGCAATCGATGCTTCTGTTTATCAAGTGCCTCAAAAAGCATGGTCGAGGATTCAGCTATGGACGGATCCTGCAGAATGCGCGAAAGTACGTAATCCAGAAATCGCAGCGCCATGGTTAGATCTGAAGAATACTCCTCTGATTCAATTTGCAGGTTCTGCACCAGTGCAGCCAGAACTCTGGCCTGGTATTTCTCTCGATTGCCTGACTCTTTCTCTCCAAGGTCAAGAAATCTGGACCACAGTGTTTCCCAGGATTTCTTGTAGGGCTCTGGTTTCCATAGAGGATCATATAAAGGTAATCCATCCCCTTTTTCTATGAGACCTAATCGTTCATTCATGGCCTGACACTTCAACGTTCTTTCAAGACGAAGAGCAAACACCTCGGCATCCTCTGTATCATCGTCTCTGCCAAAGCTAAAGGATGTGCTTTCAAGATAATCCCTAGCGCCCCGGTTATGCTCCTCCAGAAAAGAGATGGAGGGCGGTTCGCCCAGAGTTGTCAGCATTTGCCAGTAAGGTGCAAGAGTATCTACATTGTTTCTTGCCTCCGTTAGCTGCTGCAGCTTCTTGCGAATCAATTCAGCATGAGGCTTAAGAAGTTTATCCGGCACCAGGGAAAGGTCTGGATACTGAAGACCACCTGGGGCATCTCCTCTGAATTGATAATAATGGAAATAAGGATCCTCCAGCGTTTTCTGCACATAGTTCTGTAAAGCCGGATGATTCCATTGTTGCAATCTAAAGGCCAGTATTGCACCTAAATCTCCTCCAATCTCTGCCAGAGTTGCCTTTAGTATGGACAGCTCCAGATCGTCTGGTTCGTCTTTCCACAGACGCGAAAGCAAAATGAAAAAGTAGTTTGGATTGATATCATCCTTCTTAACAGGCAGCAATTCGCTTAAATCAGCCTGTCGAACCCGGGTAGCATCAAGCTCTGGAAGATGTCCGGTTATTCCAGCAAAGAAAATACGCCTGACCAGTTCTTCATCTTTGATTCGAGAGATGGCCCGCACGGCGGCCAGAGGAATATCAAAAGAATCATCCCCGCCATCCGGTGATTCCTCAAGGGAAATATTCAGGAGCTCCTGAAGCACTTCATCATTGTCCAGTGCTTCCTCTCGTAGAGAGTTCCATAAGTTCTTATTCTTCGTAGCCAGAATTTCACGAGCTGACTGTGGCACCGAGGCGTTTTCTGTTGCTGCGCGCAACGGTTCCCATTTTCGCCCCTTAACTGTAATCTCCGAAAAGTAGGGATCTGCCAGAGCGACGCTATCAGGAATTCTTCGGGCAATACTTACCATCACACGACCTGCAGCCCATTCCAGAACTAGCTTATGAGATAGAAAGAATTTGGCCAGGCCTTCCGGATCCGCCTGCACAATCGTACCATCTTGAAAATCCGGCAAATCTCTGGAGTAAAAGAGATGCTTTTCAACCAGGGGCTGTGCATTCACGGAGGGAATACTTGATGGTGCAATCAAGCGAAACTCTGCGCCATAAGATTCCAGCACTACCGACAGACCGCCGATGGGCGATGTGGAGTTCTCTGATTCCTGAAACTCAACTAGTATATTCTCTATCGCTTCTTCCAGGACTCTCTGAGCATTCCGGGTGGGTTTCTGGATAACCGGCATGCTCGTATAGAATCGGATTTCGTCGCGACTAACAGTGACCAGGTTATCTTCGCAGAGCATGTTACTCAGTGGATAGACACTACGGGTCGGAAACTCCCTCTCCTTATCCATTACGTTTCGCCAGATCTTGACTGTTGCTTGATTTTCTTCCGGGGCTATCACCTGTCGCAACAACCCCATAGAATCTC
This sequence comes from Leptospiraceae bacterium, assembly GCA_040217195.1. Taxonomy (GTDB): domain Bacteria; phylum Spirochaetota; class Leptospiria; order Leptospirales; family Leptonemataceae; genus UBA3465. Next base: position 553,390 of record JAVJNR010000003.1, read on the forward strand.
CGGAGGCAAACAGCCCGGGAATTTCGATTTCGGATCCATCGGCTCCGTCTCTCTGGAAGACCCGGAGCGCGGCATGGTCCCGGCAAATATAATCAACGGGCACAGGACGCACTGGGTCGCTTATATCATACAAATAGTCCGCCAGCATGAAGTGATCCCAGTAGGAAATATGGTGAGGTTCAGAGCTGGAAAATGGCGCCATACGACTCTTACACTCAGGAGAGGACGGATTCGAAATATCAAAACAAATAACGTCATTTGAACCAACATAGAGTGTATTTCCATGACCTGAAATGAAGTACACAGAATTACCAGACCGCTGAAACAATGTCCGCGATAGAGGTTTTTCGCAGGATTCTCCAATAAGAAAAACCTCCAGGGCCGGTCCCGCAATAGCGTATAGATGCCCTTCGTGCACTCCAAGGGCCGTGTATCGGGATTCTCGATTCGAATTACCGTAGGCAGCAGTCAATTCGAATGAATCATTTCCCAGGCTATACTCCAAGATCTGGATTCCGTCATACCGCATAACGAATATTTGATCTTCGAATAAACAAAAGGAATACTCAGCTTCGTTTTCCAGAGCGATGGTTTGGATCGTATTCAGGGATTTGTTTTCCAGGCCTACTTCCATCAATTCCAGCCGATTTTCTCTGTGCAAGATCAGCCGTCGCGGGTTCAGAAAATCGGCCCATCTTATTCTCTCATATTCAAATTCAGCCTGCCAGACGAACTCCAGTTCATCCAGAGAGGGTTCAGGATTCAGGCACTCCTCTTTTTCTTCTCCATTCAGGGTTTCGAGCTTCAGTCTTTCTACAATCTCTTCAGATTTCTTTCTCTCCTCCTCCATTTCTTCCCAGGCCTGTTGCAAAGCCCGGTCCACTTTCAGCTCGGTAGATGCGATTTCGGACAGAAAGCTTTCCGTGAAATCGACTCTGCGCAACACAGTCACCGCCTCCTTGCTTCGACCCAACGCTGACAGGACCAGGCATAGTGGAAACATACCGTAGTGCTGATCTCTGTACCCCTCTCGATCCTGCACAAAGGTCTGAAGCTCCTGTTCCAGAACTGCAAACTTTTGAGGAATCGATCTATACTCGCGTACCGCATGCAGCCACACAGATAATCGCAGCTCTCCCTTGATCGCTCCCTCTGATTCCAGTTTCGAGATTTTCTTATCATATTGCTGCTTTTTTCCAAGCACAGAGTATAGATACAGCAATTCCGGATCGTAACTGGCAGATAAATGGTCGATTGCTTCGTATAATTTCAGGGAGCGAGAAAAGTCCCCATCTTTCATCGCTTTTTGAGCCCTGCGAATCAGTAGTCTATGTTTTTGAGAATATGTATCGGGCATGATACTGAGTGCAGCTTCCACTGCCTCCTCGCCCATTTCCAGAAGCTCCGACATCTGATCGTAGCTTATCTTCAGATTGTATTTGATCAGAGAATCCAACCAGGTCTGAAAATTACCTCGATCCTTCACCGGATGCGGCATATTTTCCAGGTTGAGCTCCAGTTCTGGATTTTTCTTCAATAGGTCGCGAAAGCCATTCAGAAGTTCGGCTTCACTTTTATCGCCCCATTCTTCATGAACGTGTCCCCCATCGATTCTCCAGTCTTCGAATTGATCCTCCATGCGAAAGATAAACTCAGATCCATCGGAGTCCATCCTTGCGTATCGCATATTTTTGGCATGGATAGTAGTGACGCTGGAAATACTGCTATCGTCTTCTTCCCGAATACTTCCCTCCGGATAAAAAAGAGTGAATGCATTATCCTGGAACTTCAGAAATGGATAGGTCAGAATTGTATCTGGCAGATGAACCAGAGCAGGGAAGAATGGTCCCCGGCCCATCTCATGACAGAATGCGATTAAACCGTTATGGTCTTCGTTCGCATAGATCAGACCTTTGCTAACAATGGGAACAATATGATCGAAATGTCCGGTAAGAGATATTGCAGCATCACTCAAACCAGCCTCTACTTCAGAGATCATTTCCTCGCGTATGAGTTCAAGGCGCTGGCGCCAGGGACCCGATGGAACAGCATTCATGGGAATGGCCGGAGCCGTCTGACGGTATCGATTTTGCATTATTTTCAGGTGCCCCTGCTCTGCCTTTTTCAATGAAGCAATTCTGGAAGTTTGCAGCTTATCGCATGCATCCAACCATGAAGATATATCGATGTATCCAATGGGGTCCGTTTCCAGGTATTCCATATAGAGGAAATCATCATATTCGTTGTTAAAATGAATCGTCAGCGCACTTCGATCATCTGTGGGAGAGACCAGAAGCATCCTGAGCTCCCCGGGATCTATCAGCTTGCTTTTCATTGCTGCATGCACAGATAGCAGAAATTGTTCTTTGATGGAATCTCGGAGTTTGAGCGATGGCATGACAAACCCTGCCGGCACCGCTCGCTCTGTCCAGTGAAGTAAGGATAAAGTTTAGAAAACGATCAATTGATTTCAATAACCAATCGCTGTGCTAGAGACTCCGGATATTTAGATACGAAGGCTCCTGACAGGACGTCGAAATTTGAACGGCAATCTTTCATCGGAGGGTTCTTTGTCATTTCCGCCAGAAGATTGCGAAAACGACAAAGAACGAAAGGGCTAAAGGGCTGGAAGAATCCAGAACAGGCGGCTCGCTACTGGATCAATTCAGCGCCGAATCAGTTCAGTGCTTCTTTACTTTCCGAAAGTCCCAGAGATTCCATCACACCCACCACAAGCGTCTCTATGTTCCAGTTAGTGCGATCATGAGTCACTCCCAATCGCACAACGATCAACTCTTCATCCGGAAGAATGATTACATTCTGACCATTGTATCCCGACATATAAAACATATTTTTGGGTAGGGACTGAAACCGTCTTTCCGGGATCAATTCCGGGTTATCTCTTCCTGCATTCAGCCAGAGTTGAGCGCCGTACTGACCACCCGAGTCTTTCGCCGGAGTTCGCATATAATCCACCCATCCTGCCGGTAGAAGTCTCTTTCCATTCCAGACCCCATCGCGTTGCAGAAGAAGACCTAGCCGGGCCCAGTCTCTTGCAGATGCATACATATAGCTGGATCCCACGAAAGTACCGGAAGGATCCGGTTCAAAATAAACTGTATTCATTTCCAGCTCATCGAAGAGGCGTTGGCGAGCATAGGTCTGTGCATCATTGAGCGAACCTCCGGATATATCCCTCAGAATGCGGGCCAGAAGATTCGTATCGCCACTGGAATAGTACCATCGACTACCTGGTTCATACCCTACTGGCCGGGTGGCAGCATAGCCGGCCATGTCAGCGCTATTGTATAACATTTCCGGTGCATCGTTAAAGGGTTGATATACTTCAGAAAAATCCAGTCCGGAAGACATATGCAGAAGATCGTTCGCCGTAATTCGGCTACGCTCTGGATCCTCCTGCCATTCAGGTACACTGGCCGGTTCAGATATGTCCAGTTTTCCGTCCAGAACCATCATGCCGGCCAGGGTAGCCGTCGCCGTTTTAGACATAGACCAGCCCAGAACAGGGGTGTTCGCATCAAAACCATCTGCATATTGTTCTGCGATAATCTTGCCTTTATAGACTACTACTACAGCCTGGGTTTGCCTTCTTCCAGACTCCGGTTCGCTAAAGGCCCAGTCCAAAGCCTGTTTCAAGCGGGCAACGTCGATCCGAATCCCATCCTGTTCTACAATATTCTGAGTTTCCCCACTACTCAATGTGTCCAATGCCTTACGAGTCTTTTCAGCGATGGAAGCCTGGCTACCCCGAGGCCATTCCACCATCGCCTCCATGCTTCTATCAAAAGACAATCCACGGGATTGATTCAGCAGCTCCTCCGGTGTGGTCTTAACAGCCAGGGTGCAACCGACCTCCGGCCGAAAAACGGCAATGGTAGGACTGAACAATCCAAGGGTCACTGCGCGCACAGTTCGGTTTTCCGGGTTCAATTCATGAGATACCAGACTGAACAATGGGTTTGTAGGTTTTATCTCTTCATTGACGATCTGGTCCACATCCTCACGCCCGGAAACGAAGACCTGAGAACATAGATACTTTGCATAATAGCCGCTGCCTATGGGGGCCAGCATAGGAATTACAGTAAGCAAAATTAGAATAATAGCCAGGGAAGCCCCCAGGCCTGCAATCTTCCACTTTTTCATACACTCTCCTGTTCACAATTCCTGTATCGAATTATGATTGAACAGACTTCGTTCCAGAGGTAGGTTCTGTCGAGTTCTATATTTCCTGGTTTGGATTCTCTTCGTGCAGCAATTGGTTGCCGTTCTGGCTTCCTCCTGTAAGCTGCTCTCCAAACCAGTTCGGGAAAACAAAATGAATTATCTAGTAGTTGGCGGAAATGCAGTACTTGGGCAACAATCCATTGCGGCTATTCGAAAAGGGGATTCTAAATCCCACATTATTGGCACCACTTCTTCGCAGGGAGAGGTTTCCGGAGCAGACATTACTATAGCAGAAATAAACCTGCAGGACCCGGCATCGATTCAGCGAGTCATCCAGGCAATTGAACCAGGGACTCTGGAAGCTATCGTATATGTTCCTGCAAGAGGTCCTGTAGGCAAACCGGTGCAGTATGCGAATAAATCGGAATATCTGGAAAGCATCTCATTTTCCGTTATTCCAATGCTTCGCCTCACCGGAGCATTGTCGCCCAGAATTGCACTCTGGTTTTCCGGATTCATGTGGCTTGAGCCTTTGATGATGCTCTATGGACCCATGATTTATACAAAGATCACCATGGAGCAGATTACGCTAAAGCATCCGGACAGATTTAAATGCGTGCGATATGGAATGTTTGTTAGCAATTCAGCACGTGGAATTTCTATTCTATCTCAGAAGGCCATTACGTCCGGTCAGTATCCAGAACAAGAATCCTACCGAAAGGGTTGGAAAGAATCTGGAAAGAAGTTCAAGGATTACTTCGCATCCATTAATGGGGCTGAAGAAAAGCGATTACTGGGACCTCTGGCAAAGTCCAGCGCGCCCTACCGACCGCTGGAATCTGAAGACTTGCAGACCGGAGTAAGTAAAGCGCTGTTTTCCGAGACCGCCCCCATACTCAATGTTGTGGGCGACTGGTACTGGGAAGATGACAGTCTTCCTGAATGGCCTGCCGAGGTGGAGGCTAAAATGGATTTGATAGATGAAACCCTGGATCGCTATTTACTCAATCCGCAGCTTGATTGATTCATCTATTGCATGCATGTAATTTGAATTGCCAGAGCTACTGAGCCTTCGGAATAAACCAGCCATGCCTGATATCAACCTCTCATCAATCAAGGAAGCTGCCAGAAGGCTGGATGGGGCTATATTAAATACACCCTTTCAGCACTCCAGGACCCTATCCGAGCTTTGCGATGCAAATGTATGGCTTAAGTTTGAGAATCATCAGTTCACTGCCTCATTCAAGGAAAGAGGCGCACTGAATAAATTGTTAAATCTGTCTGAGGAAGAAAGATCCCGAGGAGTGGTAGCCATGTCTGCTGGTAACCATGCTCAGGGTGTTGCCTATCATTGTCAGAGGCTCGGTATTCCTGCGACAATCATCATGCCAAGGTATACTCCTTTGAATAAGGTGCGTCATACTCGAAACTTTGGAGCGAATGTAGAACTGGCGGGAGATAATGTGGATGAGTCTTTCGCCGTTGCACGGCAACGAATGGATGAAAGGGATTTAACTCTGGTACATCCATACGATGACATTCATGTCATTGCAGGACAGGGAACAGTGGCCCTGGAGATGCTCGAGCAGGAACCAGATCTGGATGCACTGATCATACCGATCGGTGGTGGCGGACTGATCTCTGGAGTTTCCATCGTTGCCCATTCCAGAGAAATCCAGGTCATTGGTGTTCAGAGTGATGCCTACCCTTTCGCTTACAATGCATTCTATGGAGAAGAGCTCAGCCCTGCAAGCCCGGCCACCATTGCCGAAGGTATCGCAGTGAAGTCTCCGGGAGTGATAACCATGGAAATCATTCGGCAGAATGTAAAAGATATCCTGCTGGCTCCGGAACGAGAGATCGAGCGAGCAGTGGCTCTACTGGCAAGTGTGGAAAAAACTGTGGCCGAAGGAGCCGGCGCAGCCTCACTGGCCGCGTTGATATCTCCTCAACATGCGCATAGATTCAAGGGTAAAAAGGTTGGAATCATTATCTGCGGCGGTAATATCGATGAACGAATTCTGGCATTTGCCTTACTGCGAAGTCTGGCCAGAGATGGCCGATTGATCCGCCTTCGGCTGGAGATTACAGATGTACCCGGGGAGCTGGCACGGATCAGCGCTCTGATCGCCAACTGCGAAGGTAATATCGTAGATGTTGCGCACCATAGAATCTTCTCTGCACTCTCAATTAAAAGCGCCGATCTGGATCTTACCATAGAGACTCGAGACTCGAATCATAGAGATGAGATTCTGGATACGGTGGCTTCGGCTGGATTTAAAGCGAGACTGCTGGATATCTGACAACTCCTGGTAGACTTTCTGTATTACAGAATCTACTTCTCGGGATCGCCCTCACGAAGGAGCACTCGTAACCTTTCCAGATCGATCGGCTTAGTTAGGATCTCTTTGAATCCAGCCGACCTTGCATCGTTGGCCACTTCTGATCCTGAATGGGCCGTAACCAGTATATAGGTCTCTTCCTCCGGTCGGTTCCTCAGGGAACGAAGGAAGTCAGCGCCGGTCTGCTCGCCAAGTTCAAAATCCAGAAATACATAGTCATATTGATTGGATCTCAAAAAATCATTCGCTTCAGAAAGATCCGTGGCGCGATGGATCTGAAAACCCATTCTGCTCAAGAGGTTTTCCATTACAAGACAACTCACCGGATCATCGTCTACAATGAGGGCCAAACCGTAGTGCAGAGTTTCGCTGGTCTGACTTGCCGTGAGTGCAGTGCGATCAACGGGCAATTCGATGTGAAACTCAAATCGGCTGCCTGTTTCTGCAAAATCAGAAGGACTGGAGGTGACTGAAATACTACCTCCCATTGATTCAGCCAATCTACGACTAAGGGCGAGACCCAGGCCGGTACCTCGGTGATTCCAGCCAGAGCTCTTGAGCTGGTTATATTCATCAAATATGCGCTCTCTTTGATCATCCGGAATACCCGGGCCGCTATCCTGCACTATGAATGCCATGGACAGAGTATTGCCTTCACTTCGCACAGAAAGCATTGCCTGCACTTTTCCCTGACCCGTAAATTTCACTGCATTTCCGATCAAATTATTTAGAATCTGGCCCATTCGCGTGGCATCTCCCAGAGCCCTCTGCTCCTGGCCTTCCTGGCTCCAGGTGAGATTTGTGCCCGATGCCTGTGCCTGTACCTGGTAGGTCTGCACCGCAAGATCTAAAACATGCGAAGGTAGAAAGGATTCACTTTGCAGCTCAAATCGCCCGGCTTCCATTTTGGATAGATCCAGCACTTCTGATATCAGGTTTAATAAAAATCTGCCCGATCGCCGGCCCACAGAAAGGAGCTCCATGCGACGATCCGCATCCTCCTCTGTCTGCAATAGATCCATTACCGGAATGATACCATTCAATGAATTCCGGACCTCGTGACTCATGGAATTGAGAAAAGCCGCCTTTTCCTCGTTGGCCAGCTCTAACTCTCGAAGCAGCGAAAGCTCCGTCTGTCTGGAAGAATAGGCAAAAAGACCGATTGCTCCTGTGGCCAGAAAAAACAGATAGGAATGGATGTGTGCATTTTCCGCAGTGAGAAAAATAACCAGAACCGAAGAAGTTATAGCAACGGCCAGGTAGGCACGAATAAATGAGAGACTTCTGCTGGCAGAAATGGTTGAAGCGATAATCAGCGTTAGTCCGATGGTGTAACTTAATCCCAGCTCATTCAAATGACACAGAGCAAATGAGTAGACCAGAGTAAAAATATGTAGCAGCCCCATACCGTAGGGGATCAATCTTCGTAGAGAAGGGACCGCGGAACAAATAAACAGTAGAATACAGTAGATTCCAATAAGAAACCGGAGAATGAGGCTGTCCTGAATTTCGAAAGACTCAAAATACTGATGGAAGAAGAATCCAAGAGGATACAGCAATGCATAACCCAGAAAAGGGGGATGCAAACGATCATAAGTATCAGTCGAACTCTTCGGCACGGCCATAGAATGATTGGTATCTTCTGCTCTAATAAAGATGGAAATTCAGGGATTCGTCAATTAAGAAACGGAGAAAGCATTGTGTATGATTCCCACCGGTGATGATGAAAAGCGAATACCTCTGGAAGATATTGATGTTTCAGACCTGGGGCTGGTCGAGCCATTACGCTCCGATCTATTTCTAGGATCCCTTAAAGTTACAGAGGTAGAGGATGTACTTAAGAACCTGGGTCTGTTTCGTGAAATTGAAAACCGCGGCTACACTGACTGGAAACTCCTGGTGGAAACCGGATCTCTTCAGGACAATCGAATTCACATTTATTCCCGGGATACAGATCTATTCTTTTTGAGACTGAAGATTGGAATGTATCCTGTGGCAGGCCCGGCCCCCCTTCGACTGATCTCGGTTGACTGGTTCCTGACTCAAAACCTGAACTATTCCGGCGATAAACTTTTTCCAGGACAGAACTACCCCGGGCTGGGCTCTGGAGTATTGTTCGTATTCAAGGATTTGATACGAGAGTTCGTAGAGCGTAGCCATGCATCGGGAATCATTACCGTTCCTGAATACTTCCACGATGCAGCACTTTTCACCAGATTCATGGAATGTAAATTCGTAAGCCCTGAAAAAGCCGCGGATTTTAAGAACTTGAGCTTCGCAGGGAAATTGCGAAGAACCAGCCATGCAATCCATTCCGGTCGTGTACGCGAAAAGAAAACTGGTGCAATCTATCGCTGGAGACATGGAGAGATGGTCTCTTTCAAAAGCGAACACCTGAACCGGACTCTGTTTGACAGACAATACTGGAAACTATACAAGAAACACCTGGATCCAAATAAGTATGAGATACTCGAATAGAAAAATCACGCTTCTACGCGAAAATCCCGATCAAGTAGATTCCTGGTGGAAAGGTTGCTACCTTCGAATTCATGAGCAGGTATGGAGCAGGACTTTTCGATCACTGTGCCTGGCTCTTCTATTTTTACTAATCAATCTTCGGTGCTCCACTACCCTTCAACTGATCAATGACATTTCCGAAGATGGGCCGCCCACCCTGTACGGCGGAACTCAAATAGATATTGTGCTGATTTACGGTGGAGCCAGGTTGCTTGAGTCTCCGCTGGACTGCGGTGGCCTGGCATTACTTGCCCTGGTAGGCGGCCTTGTTGATCTTCCGCTGAGCTTCGCTGCAGATACTGTACTTCTTCCGGTAACGGTTCTGTGGTACTTTCTGGCCTATCAAGGAGAATCCTCCGGGCCCCATCCAGGAGCTCACTCCGAGGCAGTGGAGTCGAACGATGCTGGCAACGATGAGATCGACGAAGGGACGGAGGTTAAAGAAGAACCGGAAGAAAAAGCGCCCAATGATGCCCGGATAAAGGGCCCCCGTTCCTCTCAGCCTTGACGATACCCCTTCCCGGTATTACTCTGATGATAATAAGGATGAAACAAAATGAGCTACTATTTTTCAGCGGATATAAATCAAGATTTTGATCAAGCAATCGAGACGGTGACGGAGGCTCTTAAAGATGAGGGCTTTGGAATTATCTCGGAAATCGACATAAAGGATAAATTGAAGGAGAAACTGGACGTGGATTTTCGCAGATACCGTATCCTGGGAGCATGCAATCCGTCCTACGCACACAAAGCGCTGACGCTAGAAGATAAAATTGGCACCATGCTACCCTGCAATGTAATCGTCCAGGAAAAGGAAACCGGAGGCGCGGAAGTGGCCGCCATCAATCCTCTGGAATCAATGAAAGCAGTCAAAAATCCAGCTCTTCTGGAGATTGCCAGTGAGGTGACTGAGCGCTTACAGAGAGTCATTGATAAACTGGGCTCTGCATAGACTCAGATCACAAATCGTTTGACCCTTGAATGGGCGATGAGAGCCTCATTCCATGTGGAAAAGGTTGCCCTACAATTTCAGATTGGTGCTAACATACATTGGAATTAGCCTGGGTCTGTTTCTGGCTTACCGGATCTTATTTTTCGTCATCTATTCCTACCGCTCGGGCGACAGCCCCTGGACCGATATTCTTTGGGCCTTCTTGCTTGGATTTCGTTTCGATATTTCCACAGTTTGCATCATCATGGGTCCATTCATCCTTCTGGGGATGATTCATTATCTTAACCGGTTTTCTCTGTACAGACTATTGTGGGTTTATCTGCCTCCTTTCGTTCTCTTTTTTCAAGTTATCATTCTGGTAGCAGATATTATCTACTTTGAGAATGCGAATAAACATATAGGATACGAAGCCTATGCCTTCCTTGGGACCGAGCTCTTCGTAATACTCGGTGCCGCTTTGCAAAATGCGCCGTTCACCGTAATCGGTGGACTGGTATTAACGAGTGGCTTTGTTGCACTGGTAATATGGTTATTGCAACGAATCCCCTACAATCATGATCAACGAGGCTGGAAGCATCCTGCTGCATCTGTATTTCTGGCCATTGTCCTAATTGTCGTTGGAATCCGGGGCGGAGTGCAGACCAATCCTTTACGAGTCACGGATGCAGTTTTCACCAGGAATCATTTTGTAAACCTTCTGGCAGTGAACGGCGTTTACACCGCTATCGTAGATCTAAAAAGCACCTCTATTCCAGAAAGGCATAAGATGGAAGTGGATGTGGCCATAGATGTAGTTCGTCAGGCCATCGATTATCCAGGGGCTACCTTCGTAAGCGATGAGTATCCCCTTCTTCGCAAGCTAGAGGGCTCCCGCCAGGGACGGCCGCCCAATATCATGATAGTCATACTGGAAGGCTGGACTGGAAAGTTCATCTCCCCGATTACAGATGGAAAAGTGGATGGAAAATCCGTAACCCCGCACTTCAATGAATTACTAAAAGAAGGTCTATTCTTTACCCATTTCTATGCCCCGGGAGGACGCACCACAAATGGATTGATGGCTCTCGCAGGTGGTGTACCTGACAGACCAGGACTTACGGCCGTTCGAACGCCTCAAATCACAAATCGATTTTCAGGATTGGGCACAGTGGCTCAAAGTCTGGGTTATAAAACCTACTTCGTTTCCGGCAATGACCTGGATTTCAATAACAAACGAACTATCATGGGTCACTGGGGGTTCTCCACTTTGATTGGAAAGGAGGAGATTGAGAAATTGGGCCTGAAACAGGGTACCGGCGGATGGGGATTCAGCGATCGCAGGATACTGAAGATCATGCACGATGAGGTTTCGAAGTTACCGTCAGATCAGCCATTTCTGGCCACGGTACATACAGTGACCACGCACTATCCCTATCATACTCCTGAAGAAAGGTTTAACATTTTTGATGAATCTGTGCAGGACCACGAGTATCTGAATGTTTACCACTATGCGGACTGGGCTATTCATGAATTTATTGAAGAAGCCAAAAAGGCTCCTTACTTCAAAGATACAGTCTTCGTTTTTGTATCAGACCACAGCCACCATCGCTTTCTATCCTATTACGAAGATCGCAATGTTCCACTATTAATCTATGCTCCCGGAAGAATCCAGCCTGGAATTCGCAGTGATATCGTTTCGCAGCTAGATGTTTTTCCCACGGTTCTGGGCTTCATTGGTAAGGAGACCTATTTTACTTCCTTTGGGAGGGATTTGATGAAATCCGAAGGGGGCTCCGCTTATTTTGCGTATGGTAATCTATTCGGCTGGATCCAGGAACCACTGTTTTATGTTCAGTCCGTAGAAGGGGGACCAGGCACAGTCTATACAATTCATCCTCCCCATGAAAGCGAAGGTCCCTGCAATGTGGTAGAGGAAAGTCTTGGAAGCCACTGCCCGACTCATTACCTGAAAAGTCGTGCATTCTTGAATCTAAGTTATTTCCTTCTGGATCAGAATAGAATTTTTCCATCGCCAGAGGAATTGAAAGCAATCAGGCAATCTCCCTGAGCGCTGGTAGCAGCAGGCTACCAGAAAGAGGATCTTCGCTTCAGCTGAGCTCCTGACTTTCTTTCATCATTTGCATGGCATCGTCCAGAGGTAGATGATGTAGACTGCGGGCCTGGGATAGATGCCTGGAGCAGAAGAAACCCATGCCCAATGGATTTCCTACGGCGCCACCCGGAACCGGCCTGAAGTCCGAAAACTGAACCAGGGCACCGCCTGCTTCCATTCCATCCCACTGCGCCCTAAAGTCATGCCCGCAGAGTATGCAAATGGGAGGCTTCATGGCTGTTTAGACGAATATCCATCCGGATGAAGTTTTCTTTTTTCTGCTCCGGGCCCAAAACAAATCCGATTCTTCAGTAAATAGTATTCCAGCATCCTCGGGGCGATTCCAGGATGCTTCGAATAGGACCGTTGACAGACCAGGCCCCGTTGAGATAGACTTCCACCTGGCGCAATGGAAGGGATTGGGATGTCCCGGGTTTGCTGCGGCAAAGGACTTAGATCAAGCTGCTACAGGACTTTCTTCGGAATCGCCATCTCCATCCGTGAACGCTCGACGCAGTAAGGTCAGATACGTTAGAGAGATAGCACTGTATCCTACAATGTAGAGCAACAGACTTACTTCCAGATAACCGTTTAGATGGGTCATAAAGGCCACTAGTGGCAGAAGCACCAGACGCAACATCTCAGCCGGAAAGACCCAGGATTTACTATCCAGGATACCACCCACAACTGTTAGGCCATACACCGTAAATCCGATTAGAATTAGGAGTCTGAAGATTCCAAAAGCCGAGTCATGGGCCAGAGAATAAGCTAGAAGACCAGAACCGGAAAGAGCTATAAATTGAAATATACCGTAAACTTTAACTCTCCGAGGCAGCGGAGGATCGTAGTCCGGTCGATCCGGATCCGAATATACAATTTCGCTGCTTCCAAGATCTTCAGGCTTCCAGCCAGGTTTGGCAAACCAGACTTTGATCTTATTCTTCCAGGATTTTGTAGCAAGGGTTTGTTGCCATAGCTCCGTGTAATAATGAAAGGTCATCCACAATGGATTAAAACTGGTGAGTTGATTTGTGATTCCGTAATTGATTTTCTCTCGTTCCGGTTCGTAGGTGCCAAACATCCGATCCCAGATAATGAAAATCCCGCCATGATTCTTATCTATATACTGTGGATTCCTTCCATGATGAACTCGGTGATTGGAAGGAGTGACCATGAAGTATTCCAGAAAACCCAGCTCCGGTACGGCTGCAGTATGAACCCAGAACTGATAAAGTTTCAAAACCCTGTGAGCAAATAGAAACATGAACCAGTTCACGCCAAGGAATGCCAACGGCAGAAAAAATGCGTATTCGAATATTCTCTGGAAGCTACCACCTCGAAAGGAAACTGCAAGATTGAATTGTTCACTGGAATGATGGGTTACATGGGAACCCCAGAGGAAATTAACTTCATGGGACAGTCTATGAAACCAGTAATAGAGACAGTCCACAGCCAGAAATACAACCACCCAGTAGAGAAATGGAATGGCATTGATTTGCACAAACGGAAAGGTAGATTCAAATATCAGTGGATCGTCAAATGGAATGGATTCCCAGCCAAACAGCGAGAAAATTGAAATATTACGCTCGATCCAGTCGTAAATGATCAATGCGCCAAAGAGAGTGGGAACTCCAACCAGCATGAACATGATACCGGTACTTATTCCAGCCACAGTATCGTTTACCCTGTAATAGGGACGATGCTGTATCCAACCCAGGATTACCTCCAGGAAAATCAGTCCCACGATAATGGGAAATGCGATTTCCATCATGTTCATAGCTGCACCAGACCTGTATGTCGAAATTCGAGAGCAGGGGTATGGCTACAATTAGAAAACCGCACTCTTTTCTGGCCAGTAAAAGTAATTACGCAGAGTACTGTAAAATCAGGATAACCTACCAGTCCTATAAGAAACATGGACTAAGATCGCATCCAATACATGGTGATGCTTTGCGAACCGGAAAATTGCCGAATTTTCAGATGCTTTGTTGAGCTACGGTCTTTATATGAGCCCCAGCTCCACCACCCTGGATTCTATCAGTTCCCTTTCAGTATTGTCCAATGACAGTTCCAGAGCTCCTGCATTTTCCTGAATCTGATCGGGTTTACGTGCACCGGCAAGTACCGTGGCAATCTGGGGGCGATCCATAGTCCATCGAAGTACTACCTGAGCAATTGTAGCATTCTTTCCGTCCGCGATCTCTCCCAATGTCTTTAGCAGTTCTTGAAGCTTATGCATATTTTCTGACTGCATCCATCGCGAACCGGATCGTGTATCACCGGCATTGAAGGCGGAGCCGGAATGAAATTTCCCGGTTAGAAAGCCTCGCTCCATGGGACTGTAAGGAAGTATGCTCATTCCAGACTCCTTCGCCACAGGCAGGACATCGGCTTCCATTTCCCGGGAAACGATGCTATACCGAATCTGATTGCTTGCCAGTTCAATTGTCTTCAGTGCTTCTTTCATTTGATCGGCGGAATAATTGCATACACCGGCGGCTCGAATCTTTCCCTGTTCTCTGAGCTTTTCAAAGGCTTCCATGGTTTCCTGAATAGGCGTAGTGGCATCCGGCCAGTGAAGCTGAAATAAATCGATGTAATCGGTCTTCAATCGGCGAAGACTGTCTTCGCATTCCTGAATGACCCTGTGCTTACCAGCAAATTTATGCATTCGAATGGGTCGTCCGGATTCATCGTTTGTGTCGAAGAAATACTCCCCCTCTTCTGTTTCCCAGTTCATCCCACATTTTGTAAGCAGTTGATAGCTATCACGGGGCACCTGGGCAAGAGCCTTTCCAACGATTTCTTCGCTTCTTCCGAAGCCATACACGGGCGCTGTATCGATCGTAGTAACCCCCAGTTCCAGGGACTTCTTAATGGCTGCCACGGCATCTGTCTCTTCTGCACCACCCCACATCCAGCCACCTATGGCCCAGGCTCCAAAAGTAAGTGGAGTTACATGCACGTTCGATTTGCCGATCTTCTTCATATCCATGGGATCAGTTTAGCTCAGAATAGAAGCTCTGTCCAGCCCTTGACAGACTGAAAACTGCGAAAAGCAGCTTGCAGTAGGTGCGTCATTTTCAAGCACATGAAGAGACTTAGTACTTCTGCACATTGGGATTCCTTTCATTTTAAAGATAATTTACAAAAATTCCTTGCCCGTTCCCGGAAGATCCTGGCCAGACGCCGCCTCCCAGTTCTTGCGAAATCTTTGTTGACCTGGTCTCTTTAGAGGAGAGGAAACGCTCAGCGATTCCCAGACTGAGTCCACCGGCTCCAGTGGATTTTGCATCCATTCAACAACACTGGCCCTGGGAAAAAAAGCTGACTCAGTTGTTAACTGTCGCTTGCCTTTTGCGCCGCGATTATAGGGGCATACTTCCTGGCAAATATCGCAGCCAAATACCCAGCCGCTCACTTTTGATGCGATTTCTTCTGGCATCTCAGTTTTTGCTTCAATGGTCCAGTAAGATAAACATAGATCTGCCTGGATCTTATATGGCTGCAGCGCTCCAGTGGGACAGGCATCCAGACATTGACGGCAACTACCGCAACGATCGAAATTTGCAGGACGAAACAAGGAATCTTCCGAGGTTTCCCAGGCTTTCGCATTCGATAACTTGCTGACTCCTGTGCCAGTAGAATCGGAAGGCTCCAGATCTGCATTCAGAAAGACAGCAGTTAGAAAGAAATAGGATCCCTTTTCCGGATGAATCAGATTTGTGTTCTTTCCCTGCCAGCCCAGACCTGCATTTCGGGCCAGTATCTTTTCCGGTACAGGGGCTGAATCTGTGGTTACTCTATACTTTAGTTCCGGGACTTGCTGCTTATGCTCTTTAAAAAACCGGTCTGCCAGTCGAGCGGCTTTCTTTCGCAATACCAGATGATAGTCCTTGCCTGCAGCGTATCGGGAAATCTTTGCTTTTGCATCCTGCATGGCTGAATCCATTGCAGGATGTCTGTAGATACTTCCAAGCACTAGCACAGAAATAGCTCCTGGCAAAATATCTGAAGGATGTAGTCTTAAACCCAGATGCGCATTAAACCAGTGAAGGTCGTTTTTCTGGTTCTCTGCAGCGAATCCAGAGAGATTGGCACGGTCTTTCTCATCGATGGTTGCATAGGTGAATCCGAATAGATCAAAGCCCGCTTCCTGACTCAATTGCAGAAAGCGGGCTTGCTGGGATTCGCTCAGAACAGGGTTGCGCGAAGTATGGTGCATGGCGCATCCCGTGCAAAATCAATCGCAAGCGATAACTATATCTCCAGCAGCCTTAACTTCGCCGTTTTGATCGGCGGCCTGCACAGAAACGGTCATCAGTTTTTCTTCTTCTTTGATCTTTTTAACCTTTCCAGAGCATGTGATTGCCTGGCCAGGTTTGGTCATCGCTTTGAATTTTACTCCAAAGGATTTCAATTGCGCTGGAGTGACCCAGTTGGTGACGCAACGGCCCATCAGTGCCATAACATACATTCCATGAGCGATGGTTCCGCCCAGTCCCACCTTTTCCGCAAATACCGGGTCTGTGTGGATTGGATTGAAGTCACCGCTGGCGCCTGCATAACGCACCAGATCCATGTGATGGATGGCTTCTGTTTTTAGCTCGGGGATTTCATCTCCCTGCTTGTAGTCGCTTAGTTTGATTCGATTCATATTATTGCTCCTTTCACTTTCCGTCGAATTTCTGCCCGCTCGATGCATTGGGACGTGTTGCCATTACGGCACTTCCTGAGAATCTGCATCGTTTGTCCGAGGGGCGAATTCTGGATTAGCTATCCTCCGGTCGAATGACGATGGCCATCTCCGCTTCCAGCAGAGCTTCACCGGATTTGTTGGCGTATGTAGTCTTGAACGTAACCATATCCATTTTTCCGGTCTTTACATCGATTATTTCGCCCTGAGCGTGGATCTCGGTTCCAGGATAAATAGGTTTGAGATAACTGTACTCTTCTTTCATATGTAGCAGACGCTGAACATCGATGCCCATCTTGCCCATATCGTCGAATATTTCCGGATAGCCCCAGAATTGGAATGCGGTCTGGAAGGTAGGAGGAATGGGAGTGTCCTCAAAGCCTGCTTCTCTGGCTTTTGCTTGATCCAGAAATACTGGATTGGTCTCTCCGATTGCTCTACAAAATTCCTTTACCTTGCCCCGCTCCACGGTGAATGTATAGGGATTTAATTTCTTACCTACAAGGTCTTTACTTACTGCCATAGTAAACAAAGCTCATCCCTTTGACATCGGAGTCAACAAAAGAAGCATGGAAAAGGAAAGCCTGGAATTGAGAAGAAAATGGGTCTTCCATGCAGAATCCAGCCGTTTGCATCTGATCAAGAAACCCCTGGAATCTTCAGAACATGTATTTCTCAAGGCTTTTCTGTGGGCCCTGTACCTGCCTGCCTATCCGCAACTGATGGTGGAAAAATCCATTGGAGATAGATACAAACCGGATGCGGTGGCTCTGGACCGTGACCGGGCCCGTCCGGTGTTCTGGGCAGAAGCCGGTCAGGTAAAACCGCAGAAGGTGCTGTCCATTCTCCGACGCTTCGAATCATTACACTTCGTAATAGCCCGATGGGGCTTTCGCAAGGAGCCGCTTATAGAACTTCTTAAAAAGCGGCTACAAAACGATGCCCGGGCATCCAAAAACCAGGGAACCCTGGAGCTACTGCAAATAAGCGATTCTGCTCACCTGAATTGCATCCAGGACGGCCGAATCCATCTCAACCAGGAGCATTATCGCATTTTTTCCATTTGGCCGGAGCCCAACTAGTGGCTGCCTTCTTTTTGCCTGACCGGGTAACAGCAAAATGGCATTTAGAGCAACCAGGCCTTTGTCGGGGACAAACCTTGAACGATTAATCCAGGACATCGCTGAGCCCTGACAACTGCACCAAACAGAACCGAAACGGTTGACCTGGATGGCCCTCCTTACGAGTGTTTCCAGGTGCGACCTATATTAACGATTCTATTTCTTTGCCTGCTTATGCAATGCTCTTCGAGCAATAATCAAAGTTCCTCTGAATGCATGGCAGAACGAAACCAATGCATGCGAAATTGCAGTTCCCTTAGTTCCAGAAACATCAATCCTGATTTAAATCGGAACCAACCCCATGCGCAACCTCAGCAACAGTGGAACCGGCAAAACTGCGAAAGCG
Source organism: Leptospiraceae bacterium (assembly GCA_040217195.1). Taxonomy (GTDB): domain Bacteria; phylum Spirochaetota; class Leptospiria; order Leptospirales; family Leptonemataceae; genus UBA3465. The sequence goes on from JAVJNR010000003.1 coordinate 571,641, forward strand.
CCTGTATGTCCCGGTCCTGCTACTAATCAGTTGCATTTCTCCGGCTTTAGCTCAAGTCGGAGAAATCCGGTCAGTACTGAGATCCTGCGAAAAGAAAAATCGGAATTCTGCATTCCTCCCGTCAAAAAAGATGAACCCTGGACCATACCTCATTGCTCATGGATTTTCAAATAATGAACCCTGCCCTGGAAAAACTCCGTCCAAGAATGGTGCGAATCCGAAAATCCCAGGCCGGATACTGCTATGAAACAAATTAGAACCAATATTCCATTCATCCCTTTACTGGTACTGCTATTTCTTTTATTTCAAACTCCAGCTTTGGCGGCTCCTGTTACTCCAGACAAGCTGGATGAGCTTTACGAAGATCTTGCGGATGCAGATATTCAGCCCGCCCCGGGTGGAATCATTCTTCGCCGACTATCGCTTCATCTGAGGGGAACAATTCCTTCTATTCAGGAACTGGAAAGCTATGGAACCGGAGATGAGCAACTGGCACGTATGAACTACGCTGTGGCCTTTCTAAGGAGTCCGGAGTATGCCCAGTACTGGGGCACTTACTTTGGCTCTCTGTTCCGGGAGCAGACCGAGGGAAGGGATCTAAAGTACGCAAGCTTTTACGAATATCTAAGTCAATCCATACACCAGAATAAACCATACGATGTTCTGGTTACTGAGATGCTAACAGCCACAGGTTCACCTGAAACGAATCCTGCGGTGAATTTTCTGGTACGGGATGGCGGCGATCCTCTTCAATTGGCAGAATACACAGGTAGACTATTCCATGGTAAGCGTCTGGAATGTGCAAGGTGCCACGATCATCCGTTCTACAAAGGATATACGAAGCGAGATTATTATGGTCTTGCCGCTTTTTTCTCCCAGCAATATACTACATCCGAATACGATGCAAAATTCCAGAGCATTACCGGGCTAAAATATGTTCCCAGAAATGAAATTGAAAACCTGCCCACCGAGGAACAGAAACAATACAACAATGCCTGGCAGAAATTCTACAGGGATTACTGGAACAAGTTAAACAAACAGCAAAAACAGGCTCATCGCAATGGAACCAAACTGAATTTTGATGTAGTTTTTCGTGTTCCAGAAATGGGGCTTCGCTTTCCCATTAGTGACGATGAGCCCGGCGGAGATCTGGTTCAGCCTGTGTATCCAGACGGCACCGAAGCAAAGCTTCAAGATGGAGTGGATCGTAGAACGATTCTGGCTCAATGGTTTGCGGACAGAAAAAATGATCGGTTTCGCAAGGTGATGATCAACCGTATCTGGACCCGGCTCATGGGATGGAGCTTTTTCACTCCTCTGGATGACTGGAACGATGATACAGATATGCAGGGAGAAGAAATTCTGAATCATCTGGATCAGGTTTTTGTTCAGCAGAATTATAGAATTAAAGACCTGGTCCTCTATATTGTTAGTTCTAGGGCCTATGCTCGATCTATGCCACAGCAGTCATCGCCGGAGGCAAATTCTTCCATAAGATATTTTCAGGCACAGAGGATGGATCCGGACCAATTGATGAATTCTTTGATCAAAGGTTCTTTTGCCATGACCGTTTCTGACATCCGGGAACGAAAGATTCAGCTAAGTGTGAACAAACCGGATCTATCAAGTATTAATCTACGAGGGCTGGGAGCCATTAAGTCGCCCAAACAGAATCAAAGAGATTTCTCCAGCGCCGCCGAGGTTGAAAGACCGGTGCGATACAATTCCTTCCTCGCTGTATTCGGCGCTGGCCCCAGAATTGACATAGCAGACGATGAGATGGCCCCTACAATCGAGCAGGTACTCACACTACTGAACGGTCGACTTACGAATCGCCTGGCCCAGAACTTTGCACGCAAAGGATCCTACATCCATCAGTACTACCAGAAGGAAGGAAGCATCGAGCAGGCCTCCAATGCCATCTTCCAGAGTCTGCTTTCCAGAAATATGAGCCCATCTGAGTGGCAAAAGATTCAATCCGTAACATCATCCGATTTATCTGGAAACAAGAAGGATCGATTCAATCAAGAAGCTCTGCAGGATCTGATCTGGAGCATCTTCAATAGTCAGGAGTTTATTCATATCAACTGAACTCTAAATTCACAGCAATATTTCCAGAATGATTGAATTGCCCCACAGTGGAGAATTACGATGAAAAAAAGAAGCACGGATAGATCAGCATTGAATGGCCAGAGATCAGAGGAGTTATCCAGGGAGATGGCCGGGGAGATGTCCGGGAATCATCACCAAAGCTCTCACTCGGTAAACAGTTTGAGACTGGAAGACGTAAAGAAAGAAATGAATGCACAGGTCAGCCGATCCAGCTTTCTAAAGCGTTCCGCAGGATTCCTGGCCAGTCTGGGCATGGCCAACGGAGCCATCAGCGCCCTGAATTCCCCTGGGGCTGGAAGTAGTTTATTTGCAGAACAAATGCCAGACTTTGACGAGGATCCTTACGATATTGTATTACCCAGCAAGGTTAAAAGCGTCATCTTTATTAACATGGCCGGCGGTATGAGCCATGTAGATACCCTGGATCCAAGAAGCGATCAAAGTCCATTCGGTAGCGTTAACTCATCGATTTCAGGAATACGCATTGGAGAGCCGTTTCGCCAGACTGCAGCGCAGCTAAAGCATTTAAGTCTGATTCGCTCCACCTGGTCCGAGGACGGTGATCATGGTTTCGCACAGAAGCTACTCAATACTGGATATAGAATGACCGAATCCGCCGGCTTTCCCGATATCCCCTCCTGGGGTTGCACCGTAGCTTACGGAAAGAAGAAGGAGTACAAAGGCCCATATTTCCCATCCGCCGTTACACTTGGCCAGCGAGGTGGTGTAATAGGTAAACATGGATTTCTGCCCATCCGATTTTCTTCCTTCCACATTGGTAATGTGGATAATCCGGTGAACAATCTGACTCCGGCTGCAGGTCGCATTTCAGAAGCCAGGCTGGCCCGCAGAGAGCAATTGCTGGATATGCTTAACGATAACTTCGAAAGCAAATCCCAGGCAGCCCAGGTTCAAGTCTGGAGAGGAATGTTTGATTCAGCACTTGAGTTTATGAATAGCGATCAACTGGTAACCTTTGATCTGAGCAAAGAAAGCGCAGTAAATAGACGAAGGTATGGAGATACCTGGTCAGGCAAAGCTATGCTAATGGCCAAAAGACTGGCTCAGGCAGAAGTGCCATTTATTCAAATCACCATCGGAGGATGGGATACTCATAACAACAATCGAGGCAAGATTGCTGATATTATGAAAGAAGCTGATCCAGCCATCGCAGCCTTGATCCAGGATCTGGCAGGCTCCGGATTATTGGATCAGACCATTTTCTATCTTTCCACCGAATTCGGTAGAACACCTGTAGTAGGACAACGGGACGGCCGGGACCATTATCCCAGGGTATGGACCAGCCTCATGGGTGGAGGTCCGATTCCGCGGGGAGGAGTTTTTGGCGAAAGCGATAAGAAAGCTCAGAGACCTGCAAACGATAAAGTGGCCTATCATGTCCGGGATGTTACGGCCACTCTTTATAGAGCGGCCGGTCTCGATCCCGAGGCCACCCTTACCACTGGCAGCGGCCGACCATTTCCTCTGGTTCCCAGAAGTGCCAGAATCATTGAAGATATGCTTCGGGGCTAGACCAGAAAAATCGTTGCCCAACAAATGAAATGTGCTGCAATCTGCCATGCCTTCCGGATTGCAGCAACAGAATTCATCAGGTCTACTCAGTCTTTTTCCTGCCCAACACTGTAGCAAAGACCTGCCGGTCCGAGTGATGCGAGCTGCAAAGCCCCACAAGAGACTTCAGAGTCTGGCCCTACTGGCTGCTGTGGCAATTCACTCTTTCGGATCCCTCCATGCAGAACCGGTTCCCATTCCTGAATTGAAAGCCCATGTCTACGATGGCATCGATTTGCTGGATGCTCAGACAGAGGCGAACCTGAATGAAAAACTTCAGAAACTGGAGCAGGACAAGGGATCTCAAATCGCTGTAATCATTATAGCAACTACAGGAGAAGAATCTATTGAGGAATTTGGGATTCGAGCTGGCGAAAGGCTCAAAATTGGCCGGAAAGGTGTGGACGATGGTCTAATCTTGATAGTTGCCAGAGATGATCGCAAAGTGCGGATCGAAGTTGGCTATGGCCTGGAAGGAGCCATCCCGGATGCAGTGGCCAATCGAATCATACAGGAAAGAATCGTACCGGCATTTAGAGCCGGTAATTTTGACACCGGCATTGAAGATGCAGTCAATACCCTGGATAAGATAATTCGGGGCGAAGCGTTGCCGGTACCGGCTCAGCAGGCAGAAGAAGAGTTGGTTGTGTTCTCAGTGTTTTCAATTATTGGTTCTGTTTTCTTTTTGATAGGAGTGGCGGTTCCGTTGATCGTAGGACGGTGGCTTTCCATAACCAATTTCATTGTTTCTGCTGCAATAGGAGGATTGGCTTTTTATTTCACCGGTGTGTGGGCCTTTGGCTTGTTCGCCGCCGGTATTCTAGCCTTCTTCATTGGAATATTTGGTACAGTGTTTTCGGCGGCGGGCAAAGGAGGAAGTGGTAGCGGAGGCTCTCATGGTCATTCGTCTTACATCTCTTCAAGCTATTCCAGTTCCAGCTCTGGCTTTAGTTCCGGTAGTTCCTTTTCCGGTGGTGGCGGAAGCTTCGGAGGTGGGGGCGCTTCCGGAAGCTGGTAATGCAACAGGGAACCTGCACTCCGGGCTGGAGACCCTTGAAGACATCGCATCCAGAGTTCCGCTGCCCTGGATTTAAGAATCCATGAATCTAGCAGATTTGGCCGGTTTACTGACCAGACCGACCAATACATCTTTTAACGGCGCTATGGTTTCAGTTGGAGGATTCGACCTGCATCGCTATCCAGGCAAACCGGTACGGGGCCTCGAACACAGGATAGCTCTCCCTGGCCTTCGTAGAGCAATTCCAGTTTTTGGCTCCAGCGAAACACCCGGTTTCCGTAGGCAAGAACCAGCGGCGAAGTAGATAGGACCTGAAGGCCCCGTCGATTGTCTGATTGAATCCAGGAATCAGAAAACTCCGAGCTCTTCACTGAGCTAATAGAAGTTCCCTGGATTCGCAGTTGCATAAGTTTGCCCGCAGCAATCACCAGAAAATCATTCTGCAAACATTGGGCCGCCTTGATTTCTACGGTAGCCCCGGACTCCGTTGCACTCGAAATTTGAGCCACACTATATTTTTGAATAGCCCTGTAATCAGTGGTGGTAACGTAGATCTCCCCGGAATAAATCATGGTACCGGATGCACAGAGAGCCACTGGAGGGCCCGGCCGGGTATCCAGTTCCAGCTTCTGCTGCAAAACAGAGGGATTGCCTGCGATGGGATGAAAAGACATTCCCTGGCCATCGTATGCCAGTATTCCGGTAGATGCCAGAGCGATTTGCATGTCGGAAGGTCCTTGTAGACTGAGAACCCTGGAAACAGTACCGTTAAAATCTATATCCTGAATCAATATCTGTGATTCAATCCCTCCGGCCATCACAGCCAGGCGAAGGCCATCGCTGGTGGCCCGGGCCCATTCAGGCTGCACGGCAAATAAACTTCGAGCGAAAGGTAAGGCCTTCAATTCAATAGAACGAAATCCGCCGGCAGGACCGAGCAAGCGTCGCCTGGAATCCGGGCCTTCCCATTCCAGCTTCAGGCTTGCACCTCCTCCCCCTTGAAAGTATTCTATTACAATATCTGCATCATTGCTGAGCTGAATACTGCCGGAATGCTCGGTAGGAGCCATCCCTCTCCATTCATCTATGATGAGCTTCCCGTTCACGTATAAACGAACCCCGTCATCGCTGGTAGTATAGAAAGTAAATTCTCCGGGCTTTTTGATCAGTAGCTTGCCTGTCCATCGCGCGGAGAAATTTGTACGAGGAACAGTGGGAGCCGGTGAAGATTTGTTAAAATCGTGCTCAATGTAGGTTTCCGAGCGCTTCAATTTATTTTGCTCGAATTTTCTTCCTTCGAAGTACTCCGCCTGCCAGGCGCCCTGAATCCCTTCTGCTTCTTTTACCAGAAGGTCCGTCGCATTGAGGGTTCCGGAGGTGGTTAAATGGGACGGAGTATCGCTTCCTGGACGAACCCATAGAAGCTCTAGATGGCCGGCTCCTCCCTGCTCAAAATAATCCAGCTGAATGCGATAATCCCTGCCTGCCTGCAGGTTGATCGCGGCCTGAAACTCGGTGGTTCCCATGGGCCTCCATTCATCTATGATCCGCCGGCCATTAATGTACAGTCGCACACCATCATCGCTTCGAGTGACAAAGGTGTAGGTTCCACTGCGTTTAACCTTTAGAAGTCCGTTGGCCCGAATACTGAAGTTATCTCTGGGCACATCTGCATGAGGACTTCCATTGCCCATGGGCATGTTCAATGAAGTTCTGGTTTCAGTGGCCAGTTTTTTACCGAAGCCTTTTCCCTCAAAATAGTCGATCGAATATCCCTTCCCCTGCATTCCATCCGAGGCGACGGTATAATATTTGAGCTGTCCTTCTGTGTAACTTACGGTTGCATAGATGGGCTGACCTGCAGCATCCTGACCCAGGTATGTTAGATCAGCACCGCCATCAGCATCCAAAGAATGCACAACAATGGACGATGCTGGAGCCCTGGTAGATGGCGCAGCATTCAATTCTGCGGAGGCTACAGTCAGAATTAGTGCCAGAATGCAATGGAATCGTACAGGATTGGAACGGTGTATCATAATGTTTCCTTTGAAGCTACTGGAAGGCCCGCAATAAGACTAAAGTGCTCAGTGTATGCGGGACTATTTCAATATTCAGATTTTTCCTCAACCTTATGAGCGATCCATGGCCGGTGAATTGCCATATTGAAACTCACTTTAAAATGAGAAGTCCGTAGCTTCTAACCACGGACCTGTGAATCTATTTCTGATTATCTTTTAGAGCGATAACATAGCGAAGATTGACTTCGTTGTTCATAACCAGGTTGGCAATATGCTCTCCGTTTAGATCAAAATCCTTGCGATTGACTTGAAAGTCTCCTTCGATATAGACATGTTCATTTTTCCAGGAGACCTTTGTAGGAACTGTATACTGCTTCTGTTTGTCTCGAATCTGAAGTGTAAAAACGAAATCGTATAGTCCATCCGCCCTTTTTTTAACTTCTTCAAGTTGAATCTGAGAAGTAGGGTATTTTTCTACCCAGAAAAAATCATCCTGGCGAAGATGCTCATCCCTGTCCCGATCCCTGGTAAACACGGAAGCAGGCCAGATTAGAAGACCGCCTCTGAAAGTTTCTGGTCGACTACCATCAAAGGTAAAATCATTCAACCTATAACTTCGAAAGTAACCCTTTACATCTACAAGCTTAGCATCTACGAAAAACTCTATGGAACTTCTGGATCTATCAAGAGTAAATCTGTCCTGATTCTGTGGCTCCGCCCCCAGAGGCAGATAAGCACCTGCGAAAGTCATGCAGACCAAAAGTGCTGAAGAAATGGTTTTATAGATCGAACGATTCATTGTTTGCTCCTCCAATGGCCCGGTTTTCTCCAGACCATATTTAGACAATGCGGCCCATGGCATCGTTCTTGTTTTTCTGCTCAAAGAGGTAGAAGAAAATAAAATGCATACCTGGAAAAATACCTTCTTTTCGCAGATGGTATGAACCCTGTATATGGGTCCGGCGTCTCCGAAGCCGGAGTAATGTAAGCCCCGGCCGCACTTATGGTAAGATTCACTCCGCTCAAAGTGTAATCTAGAATCAGAATGCCCTCCGTTCCCTGGGCCTCCTTGTATTCCGCTCGGTTCAAATGTACCGTAAAGTAGGTATCTCCTGGAAAGGCTGAGAATAACCGGGTGTCCCAGAAGATTCCACCCATACGAATACCCCGGTTTGCATGATCCGGAATGAGCAGATCATGGTCCTGTATTCTGGAATTCACCACACGGCCGTTTTCGCTGGTATGGCTTCCCGGAAAAGAATCAAAAAATCTTCTATTAGATAGAGGATGACTCTGGTCAAATGGAGGCCTGGAGGAAATCAGTATGGAACCCATGCCGCCCAATATGCGAGGCAGTGGGTTCAGCGGAGCAAAGCCCTGATAATCTTCTCCATCGGTTCTCTGGCGAGAGCTTCCCAGGCCGGAAATTCCCAGACGCTGTCCAGCACTGAAGTGCCAGATCCATCGCCCGGCTGCCAGCCATCCACGAATGGTCTTTCTGGAAAGGAACTCCTCCCCTCCGTAATCTGTGCGAGCCGATTGCTGTCCGTGGGATCGATAGAACTGAAAATCCATCTCCCAGTCCGAGCCAGAGTAATTCAGTGCCAGACCGGAGTAATGAACATACTGAGCGGGGATGGCGGACTGGCCATCCCATAGAATTAGATCCTGGATTCTACCATCAGGTCTGGCGCTACGACCATTTAAGCGATAGTTTCCATAGCTGAACTCCAGATGCCAGCCCTGCCAGAAAAAGGATAACTCTCCTCCATAATACCTGGCTTCTCCCGTTCTCTGGCCGGTTCCGAAGTAAGGATTTGCATCCGAAAGATCCAGAGCATGAAATTGCAGACCGAATATCAGCCCTCCGGCCAGTCGGAATTGCTGCCCAGCTGTAATCCCCGGGGCCCTCAGATCGTAAAGTAAACCCAGAGGATCGGATTGCATTGGCTGAAAACCGGTTCGGAGCCAGACTTGATCTCCAGAAACCGATGGCTGGGGCCAGGAAATGTAAGGAGAGCCCCACCAGAGCAACCCAGCGTATAAACCGGCCTGAGACTTTCTGGAAACCAGGCTGTTCTGCCCCTGAGCAGCCCCCAGAAGCAACACTCCAAAGTCCTCGGAAGTGTATTCTCCTCCCAGAATGACTTGAGCTCGCACTCCCTGCGCCCTGTGGAAGGCCTTTTCGGTACCTCCAGCATCGGATGCACCCACGGAACGCATGGAATAGAGAGGAAAGAAACCGGACTGCCCCCTTTTTTCCCACCACAGCAGGCCTGTGTAGGGATAAGGTGAAAAAAAATCCTCACCGGAGGATGCCTCAGATTCCTCCTCCAGGGACTCATTCGATGCATTCTGTGGCTCTGAAACCCCAATTCCGGGCTCATTGCTTTCATTTTCTGCCTGAAGGGGAGTAGAAAAACTCAGGAAAAAGGCCAATAGACCGATACAAAAAGGACTGGACCGTAGTGCGCCGCAAAAAAAACTGACCAGACAGTGGTGCAACGCACCATACCAGGTCAGGAGGCCAATATGAAAAGCCCTAAGATTAGACTGATGATGACAGCTCCCTTGCTCTTTGTAGCCATTGTTTTGGGACACCACCTGGATAACCGTGGATCGGAAGCGGATGCTATTTCTGTAGAAGATCCCCATTATGCGTTTCTTGCAGATTACATTCAGAAGTACAATCCGGGAGTGAGTACCGCCGAAAGCGAGGCACTTGCACGTGCCATTATGAAGCATTCTCGTAACCTCCGCATCCCGGAAAGCGCAAAAATCGATGGAGAGGCTGTGGAGCCTGAACTCCTGGTCACAGCCTTTATTGAAACGGAATCCACATTTAAGAAGTATGCTGTATCCAGCGCCAATGCTCGTGGATATATGCAGCTAATGCATGATACAGTTCGCTGGATGAACGTAAAATACGATACTCGTGCAGACCTGAACAAACTCCACGATACCGATCTAAATGTTCGTCTGGGAGTGACCTACTTGAACTATCTCTTTGAAGAGATGAAGGATCCTCGTCTGGTAGCTCTGTCCTACAATGCAGGACCAGGCAATGTTTCCAGAGGTTACTACATAGAACGATACTGGATCAAAATTCGCAGACACTATAGAAAAGCCCATACCGAGCAAGAGATAGCCTTCTCAAACATTTCTGAGGAGCAAAAGCTTGCCTACTTGCAAAAAGGGCCCGCATCTGAAAATTCGGTGGATTGATGCCGAAGCACTCTCTCAAGCGATGGCCCTCCCCCGGGCCATCCGATTCAAACACAACTCCCCAGCTGCCCGGCTCTGCCGGGCTTTTCTTTTTTGCATCCATTTGCCTGTTTCTGTTTTTTCTGGCCAGTGCAGCTTGTCAAAGCCTGGTTTCGTCGAATGCCCCGGAAAAACCGCAGGACGATTCCCGCTTAAGTCAAATTCTACCATCCTGGCTATCCGGTTGGTCCTGGAATCCTTTCCAGAGCGATGATCCCAGATACAGCATGAACTATGAACCGGACTATGTGCACTGGTTTGACCACTTCTCATTCATTCGCGGTTCAAGGGGACAATTCCTCCGCCTAAAACGAATGGAAGATGTTCCGCCCATGATGCTCGCCGACGGTAATGGAACAGAGAAAGTGTATAGAATCCTGAAAGAAGATGCGGACTACTTTCGCAAACAGGGATTCTCTATTGTGAATAGCGGACCCTTCCTCTGGATCGATCCGGGCCTGAAAGCGCGAAAACGATCCCGGAATTTTGAACACTGGATGCAAGGTTATAAAGACAATGAGATGATAGAACGTATTCTGCGATATTTAGCCAGGCAGCATCCATCCAAGGCGCAGATGGTACGTATAGGTACTTCTGTGCAGGACCGACCTATCTATGCATTACGAATTAGTAGAAGCTATGACCTTTCCAGGAAATCCATTCTGTTCAATTCGGGGCATCATGGAATGGAAGTACTGAGCATAGATTATTCCCTGGATGTGGCCTGCCTTCTACTGAACGAACATTGCTATCCACATTCCAGGACCATGGATGAAGAACTAAGGGACTATATACTTAACGACTTTGTGGTCTGGATTATCCCCATGGTTAATCCGGATGGTCTGCATCGCTTCTGGAATTCCAGCGGATATATGGGACGAAGAAATGCGAATGGAGTGGATCTGAACCGAAACTATCCGTTTTACTGGAATTCCTGGAATGAGCTGGCCTCCAGCGGATCCGCCTCTTCGTACAAATACCGGGGACCGGAGCCTGCATCGGAGCCTGAAACAAGGGCAATGATGGACCTGGCTTCCAGGCATCGATTTTTGTTATCTTTCTCTTTTCATACATACGCTACCCGGGTTCTATTTCCGTACACTTCGGATGGAGCATCTAATCCGTACCCGGACCCTGCAAGACATCTGGCATTGCAGATTGCCCGTCACGGTATTAGCTATCGCACCACACGTCAGTACGAGGCAGCCAGAAAACTGTATTCAGTGGATGGAACGGATCAGGACTGGATGTATCATGAACTGGGCACCATGGCCTTTATTGTTGAGGGCTCCATGTCCACACCTTCCTGGGAAAATGCGCTTAAGTCCATATCCGGTATGCAGCCTATTTCTCTGGCAGCCCTGAATCAGATTCGCACTGGACCCAGGCTGGAACTAATAATTACGGATCCTTCCGGAAAACCTCTGTCCAATGCCAGAATGAAACTGGAATCTAGAACTCAGTTCGAAAATGAAACCTGGCCCAGGGCAGATCAATTTGGTAGGATTAATGTATTTCTGGTTCCAGACGAAATATTGTATGCTGAGATCCAGGCACCAGGGTATCAAAGCCGCAGATTCAAACTGCAATGCAGGACAGTTTGCGAGCAACGATTCCAATTGACCCCCATTAGGTAGTACTCATAATGGAGTATGAGCCGAGCCCGTTTGGTGCAAAAGGATCTTCCGGATGATCTGTATGAAGCCCTCCGAAACCAAACTGAGCTGGGCGTTGATTGTGAGATGATGGGCTTGAATCCCTGGAGGGATAGGCTTTGCCTCATCCAGGTAGCCTCCGAAGATGGAACTTGCGCACTGGTGCAGGTGGATGAATCGTCCCCTCCACAAAGAATGCGAGAGCTCTTTGAAAACCCTTCTATTCAAAAGATTTTCCACTTTGCCCGGCTGGATTGTCTATTCCTCCGGATGAGAACCAACATACAGATCAAAAATGTTTTCTGCACCAAGATAGCCAGTCGTCTGGGCCGGACCTATACAGATCGCCATGGACTGAAGGAAGTGGTTCGAGAATTTACCGGAGAGACTCTGGATAAACAAATTACTTCGTCAGACTGGGGCAGCAATAAACTCACCGATGATCAACTGAACTACGCCGCAAGCGATGTAATCTATCTGTTCGCAGTGAAGCGGGGATTGATGGAGATTATTAATCGAGAAGGCCGTGCTGAATTACTGCAGGCTTCCCTGGACTACCTGCCCTATCGCGTGGAGCTGGATCGTCTGGGCTATGATAGCATTTTTCAGCACTGAGAACCGGAACGGGCCTCTGTCCTGATCCTGTAGCTTTCTATCTAACCCATGTGCGATCCCGGCATACAACCCGGGACCGCACATGCTCTTCCATTCTCTACTGAAAATTGACTCTACTGTTCATCAGTACTGGGCGGACCGTTTCGATCAAAAAATCCTGGAGGCAATGCATCTTTGCATTCCTGGGAAAGCTCATCCTTATGAGACTTCAAGCATTGCATCATACGACCCTGACCTGGCTTCACTCCTTCGCAGAATTTCTCCCGATCTGAAGTGCATGCTTCATGCATTTTCTCCATCTTTTCATGCATGGCCTTCATTCTATCCTGGCAAGCCTGGGAGAATTCATCCTTATTCTCCATCATGCATTTATGCTTATCGAGCATTGTCTGTGCATCAGGACAGACTTCTTTCATCTCCTGCATGCACGGCCCCTGTCCCATTCCAGGACCTGGACCTTTACCCGGTTTTCCCATCAGCGGTAGAGACAGTACCATAACGCCAAGAATGGCCCCTGCCAGGGCCCATTTGCGATTTTGTTTAAAATCAAATTTCATAATTCTTTCTCCCGGTTCAGGCGAAGGGTTTCCTACCTGTTTACCATGGAATCCAACCATTGCGGTCAGCATCCTGTCGCAGGTTTGTATTCGCGCAAAAGCGATGTCATTTCTTTTTTAGTTTGCAGGGATTACGGAAAGGCATTTCTGCACGCCTTCCGGGTCCGCGGCATTCATAATGCATTCCGCATCTGACGTTGAGAAGCGCTGAACGCAGCGGCTCTGAAAAGAAACTCGTGCAGACTCTGATTTCCAGGACTCCAGCAGTCGCTTTCGATCCGGATCCTGCTTTAGATACTCGCTGTCAGAATATATACTGAGCATTCTTCCATAGGCTTTTTCGCATTGCTCAGCACTTGCCTTTTCCTGACCAGGATTTGCAGGATCTCCATCCACAGAGTCCACTGAATCGGTACCACCAGGATCATTTCCAGGATCTACGGCTGCCTGGCGTTTTTTGAATTGTTCTACGATATAAGAAACGGGCTGCCCTCTATTTATGGACTCTTCGCACAGTAGTATTTCAAGAAAGGACTCGGCGGCCATCTGGCATTGGTACATCTTGCGACTGACCTGGCTTTTACAGGAATTTACCTCTGCAGCGATGGTTGTCTGCGCCACAAGTCCCTTCTGGTTCAGCTCCAGGGCCCGGCTCAGCGGACCGGCCCGGGTGGCCAGGAGCAACTGTTTCGCATATAGTTTCTGACACTCCTCCAGGCTTAGCCCACTTGCTGCAGTCAGAGCCGGAATTAGTAGCAGAGTACAGGCAAAACCCAGAAAGATGGACCCGAATCGCATGCTTCCAGTTTTATTGGGGAATACTTACTGTAAAGCTGAAAGGCTGGAAAAGGTTGACTCGGCCCCTGCCCGTAGGACTGGAGCATATGGCATCCACCAGGAAAAAGGCATCTAACCAAACTGTAACAAAAAAGAAATCCACGGCAAAGAAGTCCTCCAGAAAGACTGCAGTCAAAAAATCAGCTTCTAAAAAGAGCGCCGTAAAAAAGAAGCCTGTTCCTAAACCAGACTCCCGAATCAAAACCGCCAGCGGCGCAAGAAAAATCACCGCAAAACCGACGGCTGCTGCACCTTCCTATCTGAAAGTATTTCCGAAGACTTTCCTTTGGGGTACGGCTACAGCAGCCACCCAGGTGGATGGCGGAGACGTTCATTCTGATTGGGCTGCCTTTTCACAGAAGCCGGGCAATATAGCCGATGGAAAAGACTGTCTCACTGCATGCGATCACTGGAATCGCTACGAAGAAGACTTTAAGCTTATGAAGTCCATGGGACTGAATGCCTACCGACTGGGCGTGGACTGGTCCAGGATGGAACCAAGACCAGGCGAATTCGATCATGCAGCTCTGAATCATTTCCGATCCATGCTGGATTCGCTAAACAGGAAAGGGATTCGCCCTCTACTAACGTTGAATCATTTTACGGTACCTCAGTGGTGGCTTGATCGTGGAGGCTGGACATCGGAAAAGAACCTACAGCCATTCATGGATTTCGCATCCTACATAGTGGAAAATACCGGAGACCTGGTTTGCGAATACACTACCATCAATGAACCCAACGTATACTCCATGTTCGCTTATATGGAAGGCATATGGCCACCGGCAAGCAGCGGTATCACCGGATATCTAAAGGCCATGAAAGTGCTGCGAAATATGGCTCTGGCTCAGGGCAAGCTCTATGACATGATCCATGAAACCCATGGTCGCAAAGGTTTCTCCGCTGCCACAGTGGGAATGGCCAAGCACGTACGAATCTTCGATCCTGCAAGACCGGAGAATAGACTGGACCGGGACCGGGCAGCAGAAGCCGACTATCGCTTCAATCTTATGTGGACCGATTCCATCCACGATGGTCGCCTGCAGGGCGCTCTGGGTAAAAATGAAAAATTCCATGATGGACCGGCCTGGGATTTTGTTGGATTGAACTACTATTCCCGGGATAAGATTCGCTTCTCTCCTCTGGCCTTTGCCAGGCTATTCATTGAGCAGGACAAGGTTGGAGACGTTCCCACCAACGACCTGGGATGGGAGATCTATCCAGAAGGACTGTACAGAGTCATCCACCAATTCCATGATAGATACAGATTGCCCATTCGAATCACTGAGAACGGAATTGCAGATGCGCAGGATAGTAGAAGAGAACACTTTCTGGTCTCTCATGTTCAGCAGATTGCTCGCTGCCTGGAAGAAGGCATTCCGGTGGAAGGATATTACCACTGGTCCTTTCTGGATAACTTCGAATGGGCCGAAGGATACACGGCCCAATTCGGACTGGTGCATGTAGATTTTCAGAGCCAAAAAAGAACGCTCCGTAATTCCGGAACAGCCTACAAAAAAATGATTGCCCGGGCCGGAAAATCCAGCCGATGAATTAGCGTGGCCTGTCTCCATGATGCAGACATTATGAATTATAGCCTGGGGCGTAGTGGCGATCCAGGTATAAGGCAACATATGTCTCATTGTCGCAAATGCCAGAAGCGGATGGAAAACCTGGAAGCTGGCTTGGTAGAATCCGCAGAAGAAGAGGCTCTGCCCAATGCTCCTCTGGCACCTGCTATTCAATTACTGGATCAGAAGGCCGCTCCATCCGGTGAGAACAGATCTGATTCTGACAGACAAAAACGGAAAAGACCTGCGCGAGCGGTGTAAGAAATCGGTCGTATGGACCGAAAGACTGTAAGCTACAAAGATGCCGGCGTAGATACGGAAGCCGGACAGCGCTTTGTGCAGGCCATTGGCCGTTCAGTAAAATCCACACATGATGACCGAGTGCTAGGCCCCACAGGCGGCTTCAGTGCTCTCTACGACGCTTCCTTTCTCAAAGAGTATGACCATCCTGTACTGGTTTCTGCCACCGATGGTGTGGGTACCAAGCTGGTACTGGCCCAGCTATTCGACCGCCATGAATCCGTAGGCATTGATCTTGTGGCCATGTGTGCCAATGATCTGCTTGTAGGTGGAGCAAAGGCCCATTTCTTTCTGGATTACATTGCCACCGGGAAGCTGGAAGAGCGCTCCATGGCCGCTATTGTAGAATCCATTGCTGAAGGCTGCCGACGGGCTCAATGTTCCCTGGTAGGCGGCGAAACAGCAGAACATCCAGGAGTAATGAAGCCTCATGAATATGACCTGGCTGGATTTGTAGTAGGAGCGGTGGAAAAATCACGCATCGTAGATGGCAGCAAGGTTCAACCCGGAGATGTAATTCTAGGACTTCCGTCCAGCGGAATTCATAGCAATGGCATTTCTCTCATTCGCAAATTATACTTACCGGATAACAAACTACCGGAGAATTCCGAACTACAGTCCTTTCTCAGAGATGACATACTTCTTCGTCCAACCATCATCTATGAGCCAATGATTCGACCTATACTTGAATCAGCCATCCATGGAATGGTCCATGTAACCGGTGGAGGCTTCTATGAAAATGTTCCTCGCATACTCTCCGATGACCTGGCCGCAGAATTCAATACCTGGAAACTGCCCTCCCCTTTTAGTAGAATTCAGTTAGATGCAGGATTACCCTTGAAAGAAATGCTTTCTACGTTTAATTGTGGGTATGGCTATCTAATTGTTGTTCCGGAGGACTCGGCAGCAGGTATGCTCAATAGATTAAACGAACTATGGGAGCAGCTTCCCTTCGATACAATGACAGAACAAAAGCCTGCCAAACTGGGTATGATTGTTCCTCGTCGAGGAAAGCAAAGTGTAATATTTCTGGATGAATAGCGAAACCAACATTGCTCTAAACGATTTATCACTGGAAGAGCTGGAAGATTGTTTCTGTGACCTGGGAGAAAAGCGATTTCGTGCCAAGCAGGCATTTCGCAGAATTCATCTCCATGGTGCAAGATCTCTTGATGAATTTACAGAATTCTCTGTACCCCTCCGACAGAGATTAAAGGAGCTGAATGCCCTTCCAGAACTATATTGCAGCGAAAGCAGTGTATCATCCAACGGAACCGAGAAGTATATATTTGAATCTCCGGAAGAAGTGCCTGGAAGGGATGGCACCAGAAAGCGAATCTTTGAAGCAGTGTGGATTGTATCCGATGGCAAAGATGAGCGTACCAGAAAAACTCTATGTATTTCCAGCCAGGCAGGATGCACGTTAAACTGTACCTTTTGCGCCACCGGCACATTGCCTTTTATTGGAAATCTTCGCACCTATGAAATCCTGGATCAGATCTATCAGATCATGCATCTGCGAAATGAAAGAATAACCAACGTAGTATTCATGGGCATGGGAGAGCCTTTTCACAACTATGACAACGTAATTCGCGCCGCCAGAATCCTGAATCATCCGGATGGATTTCACCTGGCGGCCAGACATATTACCATTTCCACAGCAGGTGTAGTTCCTGCCATTCATCGCTACATCGATGAAAGACAGCCTTTTAATCTGGCCATTTCCCTGAATCATTCGGACCCGGAAAAACGCAAGGAGCTCATGGATGTAACCCTGAAGCATTCACTGCATGAACTACTGGATGCAGCCCGGCGATATACCAGAGAACTACGAAGGAGAATCACTTTCGAGTATATCATGATTCCGGATCAAAACATGGGCAGCGAAGATCTGGAAAAGCTAATTGATATTACTCGAAAGGTTCGCTGCAAAATTAATCTCATTCCATTGAACACAACCTTACATGGTTGGAGGGCCCCTTCGGCTCCGGAGATGAGGCGATTTCAGCAAGCGTTGCGCGATGAAGGCGTACTGGCCTTCAATCGCGGTAGCCCGGGAAAAGATGTGGATGGGGCCTGTGGAATGCTTGCTCTAAAAACTCTAAAATCGGGCTCATCCGCTACTGCCACAAATTCAGCAGAGCAAGATAGGGCCATCAGCGGATGATTCGCATCCTGTTCTATGGACAGGATGGCCGGCATTCGGTGGAGCAGGCACGGTATAGCAATCCCCGCAAGTCATTGAGAATCAATGCCAGTTCTACCCCATCCTACGAAACCATTCTAGATGGACTGAACACAATCGATCTATGGAAAGAGACATTCCATGTTGTTTGCCTGTTCAGCTACGAAATGGGATGCATTCTACAGAGACTGCCTATGCCAGGTAACCTGCCCCCGGATTATCCTGTAATGGCTGCCTTTGCATTTTCGCAACCAGATAGTCCAGATTCAAATGATCCAGCCAAATACAGAGATGATGCCGCCGGGAAATTTGTAGCCCTTCCGGAAGGCTCAGAGCTTCAAGAACACATCAGAGATTCCAGATTTCAGACCCGGCCCGGAAAGCCAGAACTGCAAACAGGCCCGGGGAAATCGCAGATGGTTCGGCAGTCAGGCTTTGATCTTGGACGCTCCAGATTACCGTTCCAGAAATCTGAATATTCCAGGCATATTGAATCCATACATGAGAAGATCAGAGATGGACTTAGTTATCAGGTAAATTTTACGGCTCCAGTTCAGGTGCCCTTCTCAGGCAATCCCGAAGAGCTATTTCACTGGCTTCGCCGACGGTACCCCTCTCCTCACAGCGTTTTCATAGATCTATTGGACCGGCAGATTGTCAGCATTTCTCCGGAGCTATTCTTTCAAATGCAGTCCGTGCAAACGTACAGCCCGGCCCATGGCGAGAAAGCAGCACGAAGGCATGCAAAAAGTAATACAAAGACCTTTTCCAGTGGTTATCGCCTGGAAGTAAGACCAATGAAAGGTACGGTTCGAGCCAGCAAGGATCCAGTACAGGATGAATTGCTAAAAGAGAAGCTGATGGAAAGTGCAAAGGATCGTGCGGAGTTGGCCATGATAACCGATTTACTTCGAAATGACCTGGGTAAGATCAGCCCGGCTGGCGCAGTAAGTCTGGATAAAGCCATTCAGCCTGAATCTTACACCTATGTTCATCAGTTAACGTCCGTGATCACTGGCTTCCATAAAACCGGTAATCTGGCAGATATTGTTCCTTCTCTTTTTCCTTCAGGTTCCATTACCGGAGCCCCCAGAAGAGAAACAATGAAAATAATCAACCAGGAAGAAGCAGGACATTATAGAGGAGTCTACACTGGTTCTCTGGGACTGATCAATAAAGATGAAGCCCGGTTCAATGTGGCCATTCGCACAGCAGAGGTATGCAAAGGTTCATTGCGTTACGGAGCTGGCGGAGGAATTACTCTGGGATCTGCGGCCGAGCAGGAATGGAAAGAACTGCACTGGAAGGCCAGGCCTGTAAAGACAGACTTACCTGGATTAATCGAAACTATGGCCTTGAAGCGGGGCCGAATCAAGAATAAGAGTCAACACTTAAATCGGATGCTTCGCTCTGCCAGAATCCTGGGAATCGTGCCTGGACTCACTGATACCGACGAATCCGACAATGACAGATCAAATGATCCTGTAGCCCGTTCCAGAAATTCAAATATTCAAGAGAATGCAAAGCAGATTCTAAACGATTACTTCAGCGATCTGGAGTCCAATCATGGCTCAGGTACTTTTCGCCTCAGGGTTCACCTCAGTGCAAAGGGCGAAGTCTCTCATCAGATTCAAAACCTGGAAAATGTTTCGCAGCAGAGTCATTCGAATCCCTGGAGATTGGTGCTGGCATCTCATCCAATGAGCAGTAAAGATCGATGGTTACTACATAAAGTGGATCGCAGAAGTTGCTACAATGAAGGGCTTGCAAAAGCAAGGGATTCAGGGTATGATGAAATCTTGTTTTACAATGAAAAAAATGAAATCACCGAAGGATCCATAACCAATGTGTTCTATTTGATGAATGGTCACTGGTTCACTCCACCGCTCAGATGCGGACTTTTGCCTGGAATTCAACGTAGTAAAATTCTAAAACGATGGCCTCAGTATGTGGCCCTGCGCCCATTGCAACTAAAGGAACTTTCCAGAGTCCAAAGGATTGTTCTGGTTAATTCCCTTCGAGGCCTGGTTGAGGCAACCCTATGAAAGGATTAATACGTCGATTTATTCTAACTTCCCTGGGCATACTCAGCGCCACCGTAGGACTGAAGTCTTTCCTGTTACCCAATGGATTTCTGGATGGAGGTGTGACCGGAGTCAGTCTGCTTGTAAATTTGCTCTACGGAGTTGATATATCCATCCTTCTGGTTGTGTTTAATCTTCCTTTCATTCTGCTAGGAATACGACACATCAACATGTCATTTTCGATTCAGACTCTACTGGCTATTCTGGGCCTGGCTCTGGCCATTCGATTTCTGGAGCTTCCCATTGTTACCGATGATAAATTGCTGATATCTGGATTTGGAGGCTTTTTCCTGGGAGCGGGCATCGGACTTTCCATTCGGGGAGGTAGTGTTCTGGATGGAACCGAGATTATGGCCATCTATCTGGGAAAGAAGACCAGCCTGGCCGTGGGAGATATTGTTCTGATAATGAACATTCTCATCTTTGGCGTGGCGGCAGCCGTTGTTGATATGGAAACAGCGCTTTATGCAATACTCACCTATTTTGCAGCATCCAAGACCATCGACTTTATTATTCATGGTCTGGAAGAATACACAGCCATGACCATCATCTCGGAGAAAAGCGATGAAATCCGCTACATGCTTACAGAGAAGCTGGGTCTGGGAGTAACCCTTTTCAGGGGCCATAAAGGCTATGTAAGGACCACAGAGAGCAAACCAGGGGATGCACCGGTCCGCTATGAGTCTGAAGACCGGGACATAAATATTGTATATACTGTACTCACTCGATTGGAGGTTGCCTCGGTTCGAGCCGATATTGAGCAAATAGATCCATCGGCTTTCATAATACAAAGCGTGGTGGATGAAACCAGAGGGGGGATGATTAAAAAGAGATCCAGGAAGCATTTTTAAAGCTGGGCTGTCAAAAAAACTGGACGCCAGCAGATGAAGAATGTGTGATCATCGCTAAAGGGGAATGCTTGCTCTCTATAAAAAGTATGTGCCGGCTTTTGTATTAAACAGGCTGGCAACCAATCCGGCCCCTCCACAGAAGCCCTATTCAGAGAACTTCCAGGCCGCAGCCCTATTTGCGGATATTGCTCAATTCACAATTGTCACGGAAAAAATCATGAGCCAGTCCCGAACTGGCTTATTGGAACTTGCAGGAATCATCAATAAGTACCTGGGCCGCCAAATCGAGCTGATCGATGAGTTTGGCGGAGACATTTTCAAGTTTGCTGGAGATGCTGTTTTCGCAGTCTGGAAAGCGGAAAGCCCGGAGGATCTGAAAGAACAAACCCGTAAGACTGTTCAATGTGCCCTGGCCATCCAGAAGGAATTAAGCAACTTTCCCATTGCTCGAGACATCGAGGTTTCGCTGCGAATTGGCATTGGAGCCGGGCCAATGACAGCCCTGAGCCTGGGCGGTCTGTTTGAACGATGGGAAATCCTGGTCGCCGGAGATACTGTCAGGCAGACTGCTCTTGCAGAAAAAGAAGCAGAGCCAGGAACTGTAGTGATACACCCCAGAGCATGGCAAATCCTGGAAAGAGGAGGAATGGGCGAAAAAATCAGCTCCAGGATTTTTAAGCTAAAACATTCCGATCCAAATCTGGGTAGCGTTCGACAGACCAGTCGAATCCGCGCCATTGAAGAAAGAGCCGAAGAGGCCCTTCGCTGCTATATACCTCGCTCAATCGTCACCATTGTTGGCACAGATGAAAAGCCCACATCTCTGGAAGAGCAATTCGCCGAGCGAATTGTATCTGTACTCTTTATAAATATTGAGGACTGGTCCCTCAGTTTTCCTCTGGAACGACTGCATAGAATACTTCAGATTGTTCAGGGCTGCCTCTATCGCTATGAAGGCAGCATTAACCGATTTGGCATAGAAGACAAAGGCTCCGTAATCCTGGCAGCCTTTGGCCTACCTCCTCTATTTCATGGCGATGATCCTTTGCGCGCCCTCTATGCAGCCAGAGACATTGTAAGAGAATTAAGCGAATTGGGACACAGAGCCACCACAGGCGTGGCTACTGGCCTGGTCTTCTGCGGCCCCATGGGAAATGACATTCGCAGCGAATACACAATGCATGGAAACGTGGTAAACCTGGCCGCCCGCCTCATGCAGGCCTCAGATGGGGTCTACTGTGATGCAGCGTCCTATTATCTAATGGAAGACCTGGCTTTCAAACCGGCTCCAGAAAGTCAGGATCGAGCCATCCATGCAGCCAGTCGGGAGCGTCTGGAGTTCCAGGCGCTGGACCCAATGAAGGTAAAAGGCAGGCAGGATCCGGTTCAAATGTACAGGCTCAAGGGCCACTAGGCCTATCGCCGCCCTACAGGACTCTATAATGCTCTTCGTAAGTTACTCGACGGAGAGGTCCCATCTTTCAGTCTCTGTCCATTACCATGAAACAATCAGTACACGATATTCGCAAAAGGATACTGGTTCTGGCAGCCGTTTTCCTGATTACCAGTCTTGTCAGCTGCCAACTACTGAGCTCCATCGGCAACTCCCATGGAGCGCCAATTGGAGCTCTCTCCAGACAGGCAATGATTCAGCTCCCGGAATCACCCAACGATTGCCCCAATAGTTTTGATTATTTTCCTGATGGCGGGATTCGCTCCTTCTATTGTCATATAAAGGGAGTCATCTCCTACGAAGAGGCGCGAACCCTGGTGCCTGTATCAATATTTCTTTCCGGTCCCCATGGTGAAACCCTAGCACTGGATAGGGCAGACTCCTTTGGTCATTACAACCCAGAATTTGTTGAAATGCTCGTAGAATATGGAGTACCGGGATCTGAAAGTGAAGAATTCAGAAAAGCAACTCAGATTATTTACGATCGGTATGTTGCCTCCCTGGCGCGAATCATGTATGTTACATATCGCAAATTCCAGAACAATCCGGAGCTACTTCGCAAAGAGGCGAATACTTTGCAATACAAGCTTCGAGATGGAAGTGTGGACTCAATGTACTATGAGAAGTATTTCTATTTCATGAATCCGGGATTTGCAGAAAACCCTGATGGCGGTTTTGAGTACTTTTCAGATAGAGGCTTCGATGGTGGATATAGCGGAAATGTGGTCAAGACCGCAGCCTATTTCTGGATTCGCCGTAGCCTTGATGGAACGGACAAAGCTTTTTTTAGAGGATTGATGAAGCTCATGCGCACTTACGACTCGGCCTATCTACAAAGCCGATGAGTTCGTATTCTTTCGCGAAGATACCTGAGCCGGAAACCTGCAGAACCGAACATGGCGATCTAGATCGTCCATAAGGCAGGGCAAAGGCTGAGTCAGAAAAATGGAAACGAGGTAAGACTATGGCACGAAAATTAACCATTCTGGCTGGAATTGCACTACTTATCATTACCGTCATGATGACTCTGGTTGGCCCCGGAAACGTAACCGGTATGCCAGAAGGATTCGTAACTCCTATTATGGCATTCGAGTTTCTGCGTAGCCCTCAAGAAGTATATTCCATGTTCGATATTACCTTGCAGGAAAGTACTACGGGAATTGTACCAGCCTGCCAGGCGTTAACATCGGAGGCTAGCTACAGGATAGCCACTCTGGATGCAATCAATCATCTGGACTCTGGTTACATTCTGGCCTACACCGCTTTTATTGTTTTTCTGGGAAGTATGCGCTTTGGCTCCAATCGAAAGGGCCTTAGCATAGTATGGATTCTGGCAGTGCTGGCTATGGTATTTGATATTCTGGAAAACATAGCCCTGCTTGGAATCACAGAAGCTTTAAATTACTGTCTGGTCTGGTCCGAAAATCAGAACGGACCGGCAATCATAGAAAATTGGGTTCATTTGCTAATCCCCTTTACGCATATTAAATGGGCCTCCATTGGGCTGGCCTTTCTCTGGATGGTTCGTGCCGATGCTCCTGAAAGCAGTCTGGCTCTCTGGTCCCGGCGAGCTTCTATTGCCTTTGCCTTATTGGCTCTAATCTTTCTGGTGGTGGGCATGTTCCACAGATCCTTTGTAAATGAACTGATGGGACTTTGTGTGGCCCTTTGTTTCCTGACCAGTTTTATTGAGGCAATATTCAACAAAGCTGCAAGTCGTTGACATTTTCTTTGCATTGATTCATTTCGTGCTCGGAAACCAGAATGCTGCATATTTTAAAGAACATAAGAGTTATAGAGTTCAAACAAGGCTCGGTAATCTACGAAGAGGGCGATAAAGCGGATGGCTCACTGTATTTCATTCTGTCCGGAAGAGTCAATGTCTTCAAAACAATGGATGGTAAGCCCAGCCAGATCGACAGCCTGGGCGAAGGCAACTTCTTTGGAGAAGTGGGAATTCTTATGGATTACCCCCGTACAGCGACGGTTATTGCCGCCTCATCAACAGTACGGATGGCACGTATAACAACGGAGTCCTTTCTTCAAGAAGCCGGACAGAATATGAAATTTGCGCTCAAGATGATTGGAATAACCATTCAACGTCTTGCTCGAATCGAACTGAAATTACAGATGGTACAGGAAGCTTTTACTGTGGACCTGGAATCCCATCCCCTGAAACCCATCCTGATAGAGAACCGCCAGAAGAATATGCAAATCGCCGATATGCTTCACAGCCTTCGCAGCATGATGCATTTCAAAGGGAAAAAACTTTACGGCGAAGGGGACCGGGATACTGGGGAAATGTTCATGGTATTAAAAGGAGAGGTGCAATTGATGCATGCTTTTGGAAAGCAGGAAGTTGGCTTCTACCCCCTTTATGCAGGGGACTTCTTTGGAATGTCCACTCTTACAGGAATGGCTCGCAGACCATATGGGGCCATGGTTACCGTAGAACATACCTCCATATGCGGCTTTGATAAAAACCTGTTCTCCCGGGTAATCCAGTCCGACCCGAATCTAATTTTCAGCATCTTTCGCACATTTGTTGCTTATAGCACCATCCTGGACGAATATATGCGCAAGAAAGGAATTGAATCTATAGAGGATGGAAGAATTAATAAGATGGAAGCGAATATCCAGGATCCCGAGCTGTAGAGTCAAAAAAGCCAGATTCCCAGAGCAAACCACAGTTCTTCCGAGTAGCACCGAACCTTGATGGCCCGGTGCACATTAACGCTAACAGCTTCTCTGATTTCATGAATTCAGCCAGTCCACTCCCGGGAGGGGATTCTGGATCATTTCAATTTCGGGGATGATTTCTAGGCCAATCTTTCGGCCAGTTTCTTGGTCAGATCTTTTCCCAGAATGCTTCGTATTCGCGCCATTAACGATGGATCAACTGATTCCAGATCATGCAGCGCCGTTTGAGACCAGCAGTGAACTCGCACCTTTCCGGTGGCCTTCACTGTGGCCGTGGCCGGCTCTCCCGTAAGAAAGCTCATTTCTGCAATGAAATTGTAGGCATCCAGTCTAACCAGGGTCTTGCGACCTCGCTTAACAACTGCCTGCCCATCCACTATGAAAAGCAGATCATCCGGAGTTTCTTTCTGTCGAACAATGACAGAACCGTTGTACTCCCGATCCATTCCGGAATTCCATAATTTGAGGAAATCCCGTTCGGAAAATTCATTAAATACCAGTTTATGAATCTCTCCCAGCTTTCCCTGTAATTTAAGCGGCTGCCTTTCTTGAAATAGAACTATGATATGATATGCATTGATGGCCAGAAAAAGTATTTCCCAGCCAGCTAGAAGTGGCTGATCGCTCAGTCTGCCATAGCCTATCATCAATATGCTGGACACAACCATGACCAGTCGCAGCCACAGGATGTCCTTGAACAGAAAGGCCAGAAGCACTATGGCATTGGCTGCATGTAAGAATAGAGCTTCAGCGGACATGGTGAACCCATTCTTATTTTCGGCCCCCGGACGGCCAAAAAGGAGGGCCTGTGAACCGCTAAAATGACCGGATGGCTCCCGGAATAGCCGGGAGCTCCTTGCTTATTTCAGTCTGAAAGAAGCGCTAATAGCTTATAGAAGCCCGCGCATAAGGATAGCAGCCACAAGTGCCAGAATTGCATAGAATTCGGGAAATGCAGCCAGTATCATTGTATTGGGAAATGCATTATGACCGGATCCTATAGCGTGGATACCGCTTGCACAGACTCTACCTTGCTGAATGGCACTTACCAGTGCTGCCAGACCTACGGCCAGGCCAGCACCCAGGATTACGGCCGCCTGCATCATTGTCATATCCGGCTTCACGTCCGCAGAATAAAGAATGAAGGCCACGAATCCGTAAAGTCCCTGAGTAGCCGGTAAGCCAGATAGCACCAGTCCATTACCAAATGCATCCGGTTTCTTCTTAATCATTCCTATTACAGCCGTTCCACCGATTGAAAGCCCAATGGCAGAGCCGGAGCCAGAAAGCCCGATCATCAATGCCAGTCCAATACTTGCCAGTATTTGTTCCATAGATCTAACCAATCCTCGATTTTCATATGGGCCCCTGACCTCCTGTCCCGGTAACCCGATTTAGGCCTTTTGGCCAAACTGCCTTTCGGCAAGAGCTCACCTCCTGTGAGCTTCTCCTACCGCCAGCTAACTGGCGGTCCGGTCTTCTTTCACCCGTTGCCTGAGTAAGAAAGGCTCATAAGCCACCCCACCACCTTTGAAATCCAGGTTCTTATAGAACTCCACAAAGGTTAAACGTAAAGGATGAACGAATGAGCCCAGAAGCGATAATCCAAGATTCAATGTATGCCCGACGATTAGAATGATGATGGAGACTGCCAGCAGAGGCGAAAGAAATTCCGTATTCTCCGGATATCCAGGCAGAATCATAAATGCGATTTGATTGAATGCATTACCCAGCAAACCGCTAGCAAGCCCCAGAGCGAACAGTCGAATATAAGAAAGAAAGTCTCCCAGAAATCCAGTGATAAACTGATAGAATTCCCAGATTCCGGTCAGAGGCCGAATCAGAAAGCTGCGATCCGGATTATTAAACAGAAAAAACAATGCAAGTCCGCCCACAGCCAGTATCTGGCCCGCCAGATAGGGTACCGATACCAGCCAGGTGCCTACCATCAAAGGGCCTATGCTGAAGCTTCTATCGAAGCCCAGGTTCAAGAAGTTTGTATGACAGGCCAGAACCAGTGCGCCTAGGGTAGCCAGTATCATTCCAACAGGCTTGATCACAAACACAGGACCATTCATGCGAAATGAATTAACAGCCTGCAAGGACATACCCATCAGCAATTGCACAACACCAAGAAGCAATGACAATGTCATGGCGGGAAATACGGTAGCTCCACTGGAACTATAGCTTGCAAATAATGTCAGGTCTGAAGGAGCACCTATGATACTGCTGTGGGATCCAGGAACCTGAAACATATTCTCGCCAAAGAATGTATTTAATAGTAGCCCGGCCACCGTGGTGGAAAGCCCCAGCACCAGTCCAAGACCGGCTATGGGCTTCCAGTTATGAGGCACCAATAGTAATAGAATGCCAGAAAGCGCGGAAACCACAAGCCCATATCCGATATCGCCCAGACACATTCCAAAGAAAATAACAAAGAACGGTGCAAAGAAAGGAGTGGGATCCAGCTCCATATAGTCTGGAAGAGAAAACAGCCTGGTTATGGGTTCAAATAGCCTGGCGAAGAATCCATTTCGCAAAGCAATGGGAACCATGTCTCCCGGCTCTGGGTCTCCGATGGTGCAGGAAATCTCCTGTTTTTTCAAAAAGCCTTCCACGTCGGCGGCTTTTGCTACCGGATAATAGCCCGTAATATAGAAGATAGTATCTCTGGAGTCCCTGGAAAGACTGTGCTTGGCGGCTTCGAAAGTCATTCTGGATTCGAGAACATTCATAGCCCTTTGAAGAGCACTCTTCCAGCTATGGCAGCTGAGGATATCTGCCTCCACGGCTTCCTGGCGGCGACGCACCTGGCCTAATTCCCGCTCCAACTGTGCCAGTCCTGTGGCCGGAAGCCCCACTTCTTCAAATGGAAGCACCAGATTTTTGCCGGCGAATTCCAGTAGTGCGAAATAAACTCGTCCGTCCCGGCGATTTAGCACAGCCACATAGAAGACCGGAGCATCTTCGGGATCCAGGCTGGAAAAATCGAACTGATCAAAGGCCTTCTCCGATCCAATAAATAACCTGATGCGAATACCTCGCTCCTGCATTTCCTGCAATTTATCCACAGGAAAATCACCCCAGAGCGAAAGTTCACGGTGACTCTGTTCCAGCTCTTCCGCTGCGGCCATCAATGCCTGTCGCTCATCAAATTTATCTTCCAGATATCTTAGCTTTTTGCGAGCTGAATCCTTGTCTGCCAGCCCGGCAATATTGGAATCAGGAATGGTTCCGGCCCGCTGTTCCTTTCTTTTCGATTGGGCCAGCTTCTCCAGACCATCCAGGGCAGAGACCATATCCCTGTACCGATTCCGAACCTTCTTAAAGTGATTATATTTCTGAGCGTCCACATGGGCCACGGTATTCAGATGTATTACACCCAGTCGCTGTAACCGGCCCAGGATTTTCTTTTTCTCCGAATAATGCAGGAATAGATTTACCTTCTTCATCTTTTCAATCATGAAGCTTCCTCCTGTTCCTGAACTTGAAGCTCTGCCTGCTCATCCTCTTCTTTCTGACGGGCCTCATGCCTGGACTTTACAATCTTCTGAGCTGCCCGACTCAAATTCTCCTGGTCTTCGAGAAATCCTTTAATCTTTCGCAAAGCATCCCTGTATTCCGGGATCTGAACCTTTTCGTATAGATTCACCTTCTGGGTTGTTTTCTTTCTGGCATAATGAAGGATCTCAACGGTTTGCTCGGTTAGCTGAATCCTTACATTGATTTCGTTTAATGTTTTAACGACTCGCACACCTTCCGCTACCCAGCCTCGGCCTGCGAAATAGGAGAAGTCCCGCACCTGAAAGTCAATAGCCTGCAGTTCAGGAAGAGAGACTCCTGCGATATTTCGGTTTTGAATATCTACATTTTCAATTCTCACCAGGTCTGGAAACTCGGGCCAGAGCAAAGACACACCTTCCGTATCTGAAAGAAATTGTTCCAGTTCAGCCTTCAGTTTCTCCAGCTTCTCCTGGGCTTTTTTTACTTCCAGACGAAGAGCCGTTTCCTTGGCTTTCAGCGTAGGCAGGGCTTTGAGGCGAACGTTCAGTTCCCTCTTGAGCCGCTGCATGGCAGTTTTGTTGAATTGATATTTCACCTATCTACCCAGTATTTCTCCACAAGCTCATCTTTGATTCCTATCTCAGATTTCTTGAAATGTTTAGCCATCAAATCCCAGCCGCGATCAAGCATCGCATCTGTATCGATGTTGATATCTACAGCCAGCAAAGACCTTGAATAATCCTCTGCAAATTTCAGGGCCCTGGTGTCGTAGTTGGTAAGATCAAATCCGTTTTCCTTCTTTGTTCTTGCATTGGCCGCATCGGAAAACAATCGAACCAGACTATTCATTACCTGAGGGTGATCCTCTCTGGTTTTCTTCCCTATTACAATTTGCTTCAGTCGAGACAGAGAACGGAATGGATCCACAATAACCTTTCCCACTGTAGTATCGCGACGGAGGAAGAGCTGTCCTTCTGTAATGTATCCGGTGTTGTCTGGAATGGCATGTGTAATGTCGCCTTCATTAAGAGTCGTAACTGCAATAATGGTGATGGAACCTCCATCTGGAAACTGGGCGGCTTTCTCATAGATCCGAGCCAGATCACTGTAAAGGGATCCAGGCATGGAGTCCTTGGATGGAATCTGATCCATCTTATTGGATACAATTGCCAGACCATCCGCAAATAGAGTCATATCGGAAAGCAGGACCAGTACCTTTTCATGATGCGTTGTGGCAAAATACTCGGCAGCACTGAGACACATATCCGGCACAAGAAGCCTTTCAACCGGAGGATTATCTGTAGTGTTTATGAATGAGATTATCTTATGCTGCACTCCTGCATTGTCGAATACGCTGCGATAATATAGGAAGTCATCGTTAGACAGTCCCATGCCACCCAGGATAATCTTATCTGCATGAGCTCGAAGTGCAACGTCAGCCATTACCTGATTATAAGGCTGATCTGGATCCGCAAAGAATGGTATCTTCTGGCCTGTAACCAGTGTATTATTCAAATCGATGCCAGCAATACCGGTGGCAATCAATTCCGAGGGCTGCTGCCGACGCACCGGGTTTACAGTGGGGCCACCAATCTCCACTTCCTGACCTTCAATTTCTGGACCTCCATCTATGGGATCCCCAAATGCATTGAAGTACCGGCCGGCCAGCTGAGGGCCCACCTTCAAAGTGGGTGATTTCCCGGTAAAGATCACCTTCGCATTGGTTGCAATTCCCTCTGTTCCGGAAAACACCTGTAGCGTAACTCGATTGCCCTGAATCTTAACTACCTGAGCCGGTCGTTCATCTACAAATGCCATCTCCTCATTACCAACGCCTGTGGCTTCAAGCGTAACCGTAGCTTTTGTAATGGCGCTCAATTCTTTATATACTTTCTGAAATGCAGTGGTTTCCATAAAATCGTGCCTTTCTCTGGGTACTTTTCCCTGTCTATTAAGGTCTACTTACTCTTTTTGCCGACTTCATATTCGACGCCCTTAACCTGGCACCGGCTCCGCCGCAGAGCGAGACAGTAGACTATCCAGTTCCTTTCTGTATTTGTGGAATGAATCCGATTCGTATTCACTGTAGTTCATTTGTTTCATTACGTTAATTAGCTGTTTAAAGAAGCCGCTAACTTCTTCGTAATGATTCAATGAAAAAGTCCTCTTGCAAATTTCCATTACCAGATTAAGCATATACTTCTGCCTTTCCAGTGGAGTATTCGCATCGATATCGTCAAAAGCATCCTGCTGCAGAATAACAAAATCCAGTAACTCTCCTTTCCAGAAAACCTCATGGTACTCAATGGGAACCGAGTCATCGCCCAGGATGCTTATTTGATCCGCCGCTTCTGTGCCTCTTCGCAGTATATCTCGGGCTTCATCGACTATGCCAGCCCAGCCTTCCTGAACATTCGCATCCAGATATTCCCTGAATTCAGGATATTCCAGATATTTTGAGTAAGAATCCAGAGGATCAATGGCAGGATATCTCTTCGAATCCGCTCTTTTCTGTGCCAGCGCATAAAAACAACGAGCCGCTTTTCGCGTACTCTCGGTTACAGGCTCTTTCAGGTTACCGCCGGCCGGCGATACAGTTCCCACAAAAGTAATGGAACCGGTTTCTCCATTATTCAGCTCAACGAATCCAGCTCTGGCATAGAAATTGGAGATGATGGCCGATAGGTCCATGGGGAAGGCATCCGGACCAGGCAATTCCTCCAGGCGATTGGACATTTCCCGCAAGGCTTGAGCCCAGCGGGAGGTAGAATCCGCAAGCAGAAGCACTCGCAGGCCCATACTACGATAGTATTCGGCGATGGTCATTCCTGTGTAGACCGAGGCTTCACGAGCCGCCACCGGCATATTGGAGGTATTGCAAATAATGGTTGTCCGTTCCATAAGCTTGCGACCGGTGCGAGGATCCTCCAGCTCCGGAAATTCAGTAAAGATTTCCACTACTTCATTGGCACGCTCGCCGCAGGCTGTAATGATAATCATATCTGCAGCAGCGTTCTTGCTCATTGCATGCTGCAGCACGGTCTTACCACAACCGAAAGGACCAGGTACAAAACCAGTTCCACCTTCGGGCATGGGATTAAGAGTATCTATGGCACGTATTCCCATCTCCATCAGGCGAAATGGTCGAGGCTTCTTTACAAAGTTGGTGATGGGCACCTTCACAGGCCATTTCTGTCGCATGCTAACAGACTTAACCTGACCGGATTCGTTTTCCAGCTCGGCGATGGTATCGTCCACTCTGTAGGATCCCTTGCCCACCAGAGTCTTGATTTTCCAGGGCCCCTTAAAAGAGAACGGAACCATGATCTTATGATCGATCCAATTCTCCTTCACTCGGCCCAGCCAGTCCGCTGCCTTTACAGAATCTCCCACTTTAGCGATTGGCTCAAAATCCCAGCTAGCTTCCGGATCCAGGGAGTCTGCCACAAATCCACGCTTCAGGAAAACTCCATCCACCTTTTCCAGATCCATTTGCAAGCCATCATACTTTCTGGATAAAATACCGGGTCCCAGATCGATCTCCAGCATATGTCCAGTAAACTCCACGGCTATGCCCGGGCGTAAGCCGCGCGTGGATTCAAATACTTGAGCCTGGGCTGTATGTCCCTGAATACGAATTACTTCTGCCATCAGTCTGGTATCCTGATGAAGTATGTAGCAGATCTCATTTTGGCCTATAGGACCATCGCAATCAATGGTTACCAGGTTAGCGATAATACCGGTTACTTTTCCGTTGGTCATTTTATTTACTCCGTGAACTTCTTGGCCTCACTGGACTCAGCTTGCTATCTACAGTGCCAGCTCATCAGCCCGAACCTGCTCTGGCAGAATCGAATTGGACAATACCTTCTTAACAATTTCTCGCAATCTCTCTCGACCCGCTTCTTTCGTCCGATCCAGCCAGCGATGCGCCAGGCTTAACTCCAGAAAGTAAGCGAAGACCGCTATTTCATCAAATTCATGGCCGCTGGACTCCTGCTCCAGATAATCAAGGATAAGCGAATCGATCTTTCTTTCTAGCTTATCCAGTAATCTTTGCTCAATCAGTTCCCTGAATTCCTGGATGAAGGGATAAAGCCCACCAAGCCCGAAATCAGGGAGATTGCTTGTGGCCAGTTGACGATTTAGATCGGTATCGCCTACCAGGATGGAATGCAAATCACGACCATCCCTTCTTCCGTTAATTGCGCTGATAATATTTTTGATATCTCGTTTAAAGGAAAAGTAACCGGAAAGGAAGGCACCTGTATCGCTTATGGCAGCTTCATAATATTGCCCGATGAGTTGATTCTCAGTTTGTAGCGTTAGTGGTTTCTGCAGATCAATTTCTTCAATGAATTGCTGCATATAGACAGGCAGCTCTAGAAGTCCCAGGATTCCTTCTTCTAGATCCTGATGCGAAAACGCAGAGGGACGGTAAAATGAAATCTCCGAATCATCCTGAATGCCCTGGCGGTCCCGGATCAAACGAAGGAGATTCTTATTATCGTTTCTGTACAGAAGATACGAGAATTGACGGGCATCCTCAGAAGTCAGTAGTTCCAGAATATCGTTCTGGATAGTAGTCAGGTCCCGTTCGGCGGACTGATCGGCCGCATAAAGGTCCGGCAGGCCGCTAATCAGATAGTGATAGCGTTCTGCCATTGTTAGTTGCCGGCGTCGGACAGGAATCGATCTACGGTAATCTTTCGCAGATAAGGTTTGAGCAGTGCTTTCAACGATTCATCTGTGAAATCCAGCTGAAAGCTACTTCCCTTTTTTTGTACCTGGAAACCTGCACCTATGTCTAAAAACTGAATCGATAATCCATCCAGTTCTTTCTGGATGGCAGCCTGAAATTTCTCATCCGCGGACTTTCGCATGGATTCCGGCAAAGTTAGTTCAATGGATACAGCACCGTCTTCTTTCCAGTTTTTTCCCAGAGCAAGAACCATTTCCTGAATAAACTGTGAATCCAATGCAGCTTCCTTAACAGAATCCGATAGAACCCTTTCCGATAGTATTGCTATGATTTGACTTCGTAGCCGACTGAGAGCCTGGGTGGATGCAAGCTTCAACTCGGACTCTGTGGACTGTTTCAGATAATCAGCTTCCGAACGAGCTTTTTGAAGAATGGACTCCGCTTCCTTCTGCGCATTGCTCAGTATCTCCTCTACCTCTGAGTTGGCTCTGGAGGTAATCTCCTGGGCTTCTTTACGAGCTTTCTGCAGCCCATCCTCGTAAATCCGATTAACAAGAGTATCCAGGTTCTGTTCCATTTCTTTGCAGATCGCAGTACTCACAATACCCGGGCAAGCGATTTTGAAAAACTCTGTTAAAGCCCCCTGGATATTTTAGATATTTAGACTATTTAGAATGATTCAAAAACTCATTCTAATTTGGAAAGCACAGTAGTACCGCAGTGTCAAGGATTGCTTAACACGCTTTTTGCGCATCGAAAGCCAAAATGATGAGGAGGACGGTTATCCGGCCTGTACGCCCTTCGCTTCGCAGCCCGGGCCCAATCCCAGTCCCAGTACCAGGAGCCTCCTTTCACAACCTTCTGGGCATATCCAGGGCAATTGGGCGCTCCATTGCAGGGGCCGGCCGGATCCTTGCCCAGGCACTGGTCTGCGCATTTCCGCCGATTGGGTTCGTACCAGTCCGAGACCCATTCGTGAACATTGCCGGACATATCATAAAGACCGTAGATCCCGGTCGGACGGGAACCAGGTGCTTTTGGACCTCCGGTAGGTTGATGGTCGGAATCGCATCCCCGAACTCCGTTTTCTTTAATTACAGCCAGCTTGCAGCTGGCCTTTTCATTTCCCCAGGGATATGTATTTCCGGATGGCCCGCGGCTGGCTTTTTCGAATTCCGCCTCCGTGGGCAAACGACGCCCTTTCCATTCGCAATATTTCTTTGCTTCGTACCAGCTGGCTTTCACCTGGGGAAGTTCATCCCCCCGCATGTGTAAATAGTTGGAGATTACATTTTTGCAGGCCCCTGCCGCAACGCACTTCTGATAATTTGCAGTGCTTACTTCGTACCGGTCCATTAGAAAGGTGGATACTTCCACTGGGACCTGAGGATGCTCGTCCTTCCATTCCGGATTGTTGCTTCCATAAATGAAAGTGCCACCGGGAACACAGGCCATGTCCGGTGGAATCTCTTCCGGACATTCCTGGAATTGATTTTCGCGGGCCTCGGGTCCGGAACAGAAAGCCAGGAGCATTGAAAATGCAATAGAGGCCAGAAGTCCGGAAAATTGGTAGCTCTTCTGCAACGCTCTAATGGCAGGACCTGG
Organism: Leptospiraceae bacterium; assembly: GCA_040217195.1. Classification (GTDB taxonomy): domain Bacteria; phylum Spirochaetota; class Leptospiria; order Leptospirales; family Leptonemataceae; genus UBA3465. Next base: position 606,241 of record JAVJNR010000003.1, read on the forward strand.
TCTGGTTCTAGAATTGTGCGGTAGAAAGGAATGCATAACCCAGGCCATCAGATCCTTCCATACAGTCAGTCCATTTCCTGAAAAGAAATAGACTGACTGCAATGTCTGGAGGACCGCAAGGCGGCCCCCAATGCTAATGCGGCATTTCTGTAGCTACGATAATGGCAAATATTGCGGCCATTTTCATATGGAAGTCTTCGCCGGGCATATTATCTTCGATTTCCCAGCTTGGCCAGGATCCTCCATTTCGACTGACTTTCATTTCTCCTTTCTTTCCGGAAATCACCCATTCATCAGTATCGCCACTCCATCTGGTGCGAACCTTCAGTCGATTGTAGGTGGAGTCGATTTTCCATTCAGTCAGCGAGGATGCTTCTGCGATAAGCTGGGTACCACCATAGCGATATTGCCACTTGGTCCACCATTCAGAGCCCTGAATACAGGTTAATACCTTTACATCCGGCCCCGGCAGTTCAATGTCCCAGCTCATATGTTGACCGGTGCCATCGGCGGTTAGTCGGCCCTTACCACCGGACAATTCAATGGACCAATCCTTCCAGTTGTCTGAGCCGGTAGATCTAGCTTCCAGTTCTCGAATGGTACCCGGTCCGGAATTATTGTTGGTAGTGGGCTTCTTTCGGGCCGAGGGATCCCGAAGTTTACAGTACTGAATTTCTGTATTCTCCGTATCGCCGTCATCATACTGTATGAATACGGAATTTCCGTTTCGTCTGGCAATTTTCCCCGGATAGTAATTTCCTACTTTCTGCCATTTGCACTGAACGGGTGTACCAACCTGAAAGGCATCTGCCAGCAACGGAGAACAAAAAATTGTGATCAGACCTGCCAACAACATCTGAGACGCTAGTTTTCCGGTTAATTTCTGAGGCCCTACTCCGGAGCCTGAGTCAGTAGAAGTAAAAAACATCATCGAATCCCCCTTCGCTTTCGCATCCGGGAGAATAAGAAACACCCACGTTACTGCAAGTGAAAAATGGATTTTATTTCCAATAAGAGATCCGTTGAGAGAATCTAGTTTTTTTGCAAATTCGATTTCTGGGAAGATGGCTCTGTTCTGTGCCCCAGAAATCGCCCGCTCCAGGCGTAGCTCAGAGCGATGAGCGGAGTAATCCAGTTCAGGAAGGCAAAAGGAGCAAACAGAACTACCGGCGTCTGAAGAGTGGCCGCCATGAAGGCACCGCAGGTATTCCAGGGTACAAGGGCGGATGTAAGAGTGCCGCTGTCCTCCAGACTTCTTGAAAGAGTTAGTGCAGAAAGATTTCGCTTCTGATAGGCCTCTCTAAAAAAACGCCCGTTGATTACGATAGAAAGATATTGTTCTGATGTTACTACATTGGCAAAAATGCCGCCAAGTATAGTTCCGGTGACCAGGCCGCCGGCCGTTTTGATTCTTTTCAGTACGCTACTGGCAATGGATTGGATCATCCCTGATCCTTCCATGGTACCCGCGAAAAACATGGCCGATAGAATAAGCCAGATAGTAGTTAGCATGGAACTCATTCCGCCACGATTGATTAGCTTATTCACTGCTACATCTTCTGTGCGAAAGGTAAGTCCATTGCTTGCTGCTTCCAGAATCGCTCCCACCATTCCTTTTTGATCCAACCATTGCAGGGCCGGTTGCTGAAAAAGAGCTGCGAACGCAGATCCCATGATTGTTCCTGTTAAAATGGCCGGAATGGCAGGCACCCTTTTATAGATCATCAAAAAGGTAAGTGCAGGAACCAGCAGTAACACTGGATGGATCCAAAATACAGTTTCCAGAGTTTCCACCGTTTTTCGCAGCTGATCCGGTGATGCGACGCTCTGACCAGAATAACCCAGACCCAGATAAACGATCAAGCTCAGTAGTAGAGCAGGAGCCGTAGTATACACCATGTTTCGAATATGGGCGAATAGATCCACTCCTGCCATGGAAGCCGCAAGGTTTGTGGTCTCAGAAAAAGGAGACATCTTATCGCCAAAATAGGCACCGGAGACCACTGCACCGGCTGTCATGGCAGGATCCATGCCCAGGGCCTGGCCTACACCCACCAGGGCCACTCCTACAGTGCCTGCTGTTGACCAGGAACTTCCAGTAACAAGAGACACTAAAGCAGCCAGAATACAGGCAGAGAAAAAAAAGATAGATGGATTCAATAAAGCGATGCCCCAGACGATAAGGGCCGGAACAACTCCTGAAAGGATCCAGACTCCAATCAGAGCACCTATTAGTAAAAGAATTAGTATGGCTGGAAGCACCTCTGTAATGGTATTCAGTATACTGTTTTCTAATTTCTTCCATCCACCGGCCAGAGTGAACGGATGCAAAGCACTTGAATCCGGATAGTCTCGATCAGCAGGAACCTTCGCATTAACGCCCCCAGAGACAGCCTCATTCATACCATGGGAATCTACCGCATCCTTACCGTCTTCTCGCGCACGATAAAGACCATGAGCCAGAGACAGTAGTCCGGCGAAGAAACCTGCCAGTATGAGTACTACCTGGGACGGTCCCGAGGTTGCATCTTCGCCGGAAATCCATACTACAGAAAGCAAACCGGCAATGAGGAAAAGTACCGGAATTAAGGAAAGCCACAATGAAGGCATTCTAAACCCTTAAAGTCGATTTAGTCCATTTAGCGCGGCCACACGATAAGCTTCTGCCATCGTCGGATAGTTGAATGTTGTATGAACGAAATATTCCACGTCATTGCCGTTTCCTGGTTGCTCCATGATGGCCTGGCCAATGTGCAAAATCTCTGCTGCCTGATACCCGAAGCAGTGTATGCCCAGAATTTCTCTGGTTTCTCTATGGAACAAGAGCTTTAGCATCCCAACTTCGTAGCCCGTTATCTGTGCACGAGCCAGGCTTTTAAAAAATGCATGGCCTACTTCGTAAGGAACCTTTTCTTCGGTGAGCTCTCGCTCTGTTTTACCCAGGGAACTGATTTCAGGACTGGTGTAGATGCCGGTTGGAATCTTCTCTGGTAGCAAAGGCGGTAGATCCTCTCCAACAAGATGGGACACCGCGGCCCTTCCCTGATCGTAGGAGGCGCTGGCAAGACTGGGATAGCCCACGACATCGCCCACTGCATAGATATTGGACTTTGTAGTGAGGTAGTAATCGTCTGTTTTAATGTAGCCCCGATGATCAATCTCAAGGCCCAGACTCTCCAGACCCATATCGCCGGAATTACCGCTACGCCCATTGGCCCAGAAAAGCACATCGGATCGAATTTCTTTGCCGGACTTCAGCTGTAAAACCACGGAATCGGGCTCCGCGACCAGGTCTTCGAATTCCTCGTTGTGTCGTATTAGAACCCCTTGCTGACGCAAATGATAGCTCAATGCATCGATTATCTCATCGTCCAGAAAGGATAGTAATTTATCCCTGGTATTGATGAGGTTCACTTTCATTCCCATGTTACGGAAGATTGAGGCGTACTCGCAGCCAATGACTCCAGCACCGTAGATGGTGATGGTGCGTGGCGTTCGTTCCATTTCCAGTATTGTATCGCTATCTCGAATCAGTGCATGACTGAAATCAAGATTGTCCGGCCGGTACGGACGAGAGCCGGTGGCGATCACAAATGATTTTCCTTTTAGTTCTCTGGGAGCCCGATCTTCCGAATGCACTTCTATAGTATTGGAATCCAGGAATCTAGCCCTGCCCGTAAATCGATCCACATTGTTTCGATCATAGAAATCCTTTCGCATTTCAGATTGAGAACGAATAACTCCACGGGCGCTGCTTAGTAGTTCCGGCAACTCAAGCGTAAACTGATCCAGATGATTTCGAAAGAGTGGATTTCGACGAAATTCCACATAGTTGTGCATATACTGGCGCAGGGCCTTGCTGGGAATGGTGCCTTGATGGGTACAGCTTCCGCCTGGATCCTTTCTAGAATCTACAAGGGCGACCCTGAGGCCGCTCTTGGTACCTTTCATGGCGGCCCCTTCGCCTCCTGGGCCGCTTCCGACGACGATAAGATCGTACATCGAATTTAGAATTCTATACCAGATACCTGACTTTCTGGATAAGCTACCTGTCCATTGAGAGTATAAACGTAATAGGTTCCACCTACCTGAATGACAACTCCAGAAACACGAGCTCCATTGTTCAGGACCAGGGTCTCGGAAGGCTTATTGAATACCTTTTCAATTCGCTTCATCAGCTTTCCCTGGTTCTGGTTATTCCTTTCGGTTACAACCTGGGAAACATCATCGCCTTTTAGCTTTTCCTTTTCGATGCGAATCAGCTCATTGTATTCTTCCAGTTTTTCCTTTTTCAAAGGCTCAGGAATATCCTCCGGCACTACAGGAGTGGTTTGTTCAACCGCTTTCCTGATCGATTCCTCTTTTGGAGCTACAGACTCATCCAGAGTTCTGGCCACTTCCTGGGCCTTTTTGGGATCTCCGCTGGATTGAGCTTCCATGGCCTTTCTGGCAGCTTCCTCTACTTCCGGGGAAACCTTCACTGCTTGAATCTCAATCTTTTTGCCTGGTTCAAGTACTACTTCTTTTTGCTTCAATCCTTCTACAGAGTCGTGAACTATGCGAGATCGCTCTCTTACATCTGGAGGTAAGTTCTCCAGAGCAGGAATCCTGGGCCGACTGGATACTTTTCCTTCCAGAACTTCGATAGAGGTGGAATCCGCATTTACAGAAACTTCAAATTTGGTTCCTCGAACCGAAGCGACCGCAGTAGGACTGGTGGTGCGAAAATCCTCACCTTGAGTGATCTTATCCAGATCAAACATTCCATTTCCCTTCTTAAGTTCGGCCAGAATTTCTTTCTTCTCACCGAACTGTCGGCCAGAAAGTGTAAGCTCGGAATTCGATTTGAGGCGAATCATGGCAGATGTTTCGCTACCCCTTACCTGTAGATCGCAAAAACTGTTGGGACCTGTTTTCAATAGTTGGCCGGACTTTATTATGGATCCTGATCGAATCGCCTGGCCATCGGCACTGACCTGACCGGTAGCCAGCAATACCACAGCGGTAACATCCATTTCCTGGCCCGGTTCTGGTAAATCGCTACCGGACTCAAATAGCCCACATCCTAAAGAAACGGTAAAAGCAAATAATGACGAAATGGCCATCAAACGAGAAAGCATAGATTACTCCTGGCAGGCATAGGTTCCCTGCTCAACCACGAGTAAGGCCAATCCCCTAAAGGAATCAAGAAGAAAAATACTTGTTTACGAAAGGCCTCACGGGCTAAGCAGTCACGATCGCTCAAGCACAATGGGCAGCCTTGTTGTCCAAGTCAAGGTGGTTGAGAGGAGGAAACAGTTGAAAAAATCGATCCTATTTATTGTAGCGTCGCTATTTTTGCTTGGTAGCTGCGCAAGTGGTGGCATTGGACCTCAGGGAGGCATCTTTACCAGTACAACGATTGGAATCTATGGCACATCTCCTAACGGAACTCAAAGAGGGGAAGCCTGTGCTCAGAGCTATTTTGGTCTGGTAGCACTTGGTGATGCATCCGTTGGTGCTGCAGCCAATGCAGGGGGCATCAGCTCTGTTCAATCCATTGACATCGAAGTATTTAGCCTGCTGGTATACGCTCAGGCCTGCACCGTAGTCAGGGGGAACTAATGCGAATCCAGACACTGATTTTGACGGGAGCCCTGGTTCTGATGATGCCAGCATGTTTTGCAACTCAGTTCGGGATTCCCTCATTTGTGAATATAATCAATAATGGAGGGGTAGGACGCTCGGGTAATGCAGAGTCGCCTGACATGGTCACCGGTAAAGCCTGCGCCACCAGTTATCTTGGTTATTTTGCCATTGGCGACGCTTCGGTTCGGGCCGCTGCTCGTGAAGAAGGAATCAATGAAATCGCCAGCGTAAGCCACACTACAGAAGGTGCTCTTGGTATTATGGCCGAGTATTGCACCATCGTAAGGGGGTGGAAATGAAATTAGCAAAAAACCTGGTACGCATATCCATGCTGGCTATTGCCTCTAGCCTCTTTGCCCAGTGTATGTTCATTGGACATCCAGCAGGCCAGGGGCCTATGGGTGGGTTGTTTCAGCAAACAACTATCGCGGGAAGTGGCAACGACTTGACCATCCCACAGACCCATGTCGGTGAAGCCTGCACGAAGAGAATCTTTCTGTATTTCATTGGCTGGACCTGGGATGAAGCAACCGTAGCGGCTGCCGCTGAAAATGGCGGAGTAACTAGAATCAGCACTGTGGATACAACTCAGCTAAATGTTCTGACGATCTACTCGCAGCAATGTACAATTGTGAAAGGCGATAACAAGAATGTTAGCCGCGGAAATACAAACAGACCTGGTCCTGGTTTCAGCGATACTGTGATCATGCGAGATGGCACGGTACACCGAAACGTAAAGACTATTATTCAGGGCAACCTAATAAACATAATCAAACCTGATGGAACAAGTCTTACTGTTCCTAAAACTCAGGTTCGAACGGTCCGAAAAGGACGATAACCTCAATCAGACAGGGCCTCTGGGCCCTGTTCCTTTCTGCCATTCAATCTGTATCATTACACCCCTGGATAGTTTAACCTGGCATTAGCCGGATACCCAGCCCTCAAATACGATATTGGCCGGACCCTTCATCTGAATTCGACCTTTTTGTAGCGAAAGCTCCAGCTGACCTCCGCGGAGCTCTACAGTGAGTTCGTCTATTTCATTACCCTCCAAAAGCGCTTTCGCACGGGCCGCTATGAAAGCTGCACAGGCACCGCTTCCACAACTCAGGGTTTCTCCTGAGCCGCGTTCAAAGGTTCGCTGCCGTATGGTAGTCTGGTCCTTCCATTCAATGAACTCTACATTGACTCTTTCTGGAAAAGCCGGATGATGCTCCAGCCCCGGGCCCAGCGCTCGTAAATCCAGACCGTCCAGGCCACCGAGTTCATGCTCTTCTAGATCAATGACGAAATGCGGATTTCCCATAGATAGGGTATAACCCTGCCAGCTATTGTTTTCCGATTCAATTTGTATCCTGGCAGGAATGATCCTTCCTTTCTCAGACTCTCTTAGCAGGGACGCCTGGACCTGGGCAAATGGAATCAGATCTGTATTCAGGAGAGGAGGCCCCATATCCACTGATATCAGAAACTCTTCTGCGGACTCTTCAAGATTACATTCGTAGGTATGATCCCCCGTTTCCAGAAAAAAGTGGAAGCGTCTGGATTCCCGGTGCATCAATAGAGCCACACTTCGAAGCGCATTTCCACACATATGCGAAGGGCTTCCATCGCCGTTCCACATGTACATCCTGGCAGCCGAATCTCCCGTGGGAGGAGCGACCAGCACCACACCATCGCCACCAATTCCAAAGTGTCGGTCACTGATCCGTCGGATATTGGACTCTGTTAGCCAGTGAAGAATCTCATCGGTTCTTTTTCGGTCAAAGTCTCCCGTAGAACTTAAATAGGGGCCGAAATAGACATAGTCATTTCCGGTTGCTTCCATTTTGCGAAAGTGGATTGGCTCATGGGCATTTCGCATGCTGTCAATTGAATAGCAAAATCCGAAAAAGAAAGACATTTTTGGCCCGGGTAAGGCTGCTTCCTGTACTAATTTGTAGAACGCCTATTTGGATTCAAACAGTAAAGGGTTATGAAGCCTGCCGAAGTCAATACCGCCAAGCCAGACCTGGAAGATGCCTATCAAAGATACCAGACTCACCGATGCACAGATAGCTTCGTTTCCGAATCCTTCTTATGGATGATGAGCTACTCTCGCCGGTTAAATGCAGATCCGGATCTTTGCCAGGATTTTCTGCTGCAATTTGTGGAAAAGCTACCCCGCTTTCTTGACTCCTTTTCCAGACGCCCACGTTCAAGATTCACCGGATATCTGGCCCGATGTATGCGCTTTGACTTCATGAATTTTATCCGAAAAGTGAAGAAATATGAGCCTGCTCAGTGTGATCTGCCGGTGGAGAATTTCAGATATGTACAGGACCAAACCACCAGTTGGAACTCCTCTTTGAGTTTTGCCTTGCAACAGGTGCGGCCCTCACACAGAATCCCGGTGAAGATACAGTGCGGATGGCCATTGAACCTGGCAGAGCTAAGACATTTAACTCTCCGCCATGGTGTTCAGAATGCTTCTGAGCTTCTTCGCGTATTTCAGCTCAGACTGCGCCATCAGGAGGAATGGAAGCGAAGGCATAAACATAAGATGAGCCTTTATTTTGACAGATTGCATCGGGGGCACAGAGGCAGAGATTACCGGGGCATCCGTCGTAGGCTGGAACATGAGCGCCAAAGGGGGTCTTCCACTGTCATGAGTCTCCGAGAGATCTCAAGCTATTTGAATGTGAGCAAGGCAGCCCTTCATCGGCGGGTGGCCATGGGACGGCGGGCTCTCAGAGCCCTTCTTCAGCAATTGCCCGAAAGCGCTCCATCCGTTCCAGGCTCTCTGGATGCTGGCTTTCTGGGAAACCCCTATCCCAGGGTCCTGTATCAATTCACGGCGGTGCAAGATCGATATTTCCTGGTGGTGGAGCCTGTAAAAAATCTTGAACCTGTGGGGATTTCGCTTTACAGTCAAAATAGACTATGCTATAACCTTGGTCTTTCAGGTGCACTTGCATTCCCGTTGCACCTTTTTGTACCCGGGAAATATTTGCTAGAGACAGCCGGGGAAATGCTAAGGTTCAAATTATCCGTATGAAAGTAAAGGTTACCACCAGGGGCGAAGTGAACATCGTTAAGATCGAAGGAGCCATCAAGTCAGGGGACGAGTATAACCTGGCCGAAAAGATGGAGAAGTACATCAAGCCCAACGCAGCACCCAAATTCATTATCGATATGAAGAAAGTGCCCTTCATCAACTCAGCAGCCCTGGGTTTGTTTCTTAACATTTTTAAGCATGTGGACTACCTTAAAGGCCGCATGGTATTCGCCGGGCTCAATTCTGACGTAGAAAATCTAATGGAAATAACCAAGCTTACTTCCGTTTTTGAGATCTTCAAATCCGTAGAAGAGGCCCTGGAAAGTTACGATTTCTAATTGGTGCCGGCGCAGGCTACTTCGGTGGCGCTACTATGGGCCCTGGCCTGGCAGATGCTCCTTTCAGGATTTTGCACCCGCTAGACTACCCTTCTATTTGAAGAAAAACCGACCGCTTGCTGGATCGTAATAAAGCCTACCACTGCCCGGTGAATTGTCATTTCCTGGAGGCCCGTCCTCTGGAGGTTTTCGATTGGGCTCCTCGAATCGATCTGTCTCTCCCATGGGATTGATTTCTTTAACTCTCCTGCCTTCTGGCGGGGCTCCAGGGCCAGCGGCCCCGGATTGACGCTGTCGCATTAACTCCTGCATCATTCTAAGAACCTGTTCTTCAGGCCCGGTGGTATGGGATGGTCCCGTCCTTCGGGAACCGCCCATGCGAAACCCGCCACCCACATCTGGTCCAGGGTCCATCCGCTCCTCTTTGGAGGGAGCCAGAGCAAGCCAGGTAAAAAGCACTCCACCAATGAGCCCACCAAGATGTCCAAGGTGTGAAAGCCCTTGGGCCTGGCTCGTCAGGGCCAGCAAAAGGGATCCGACCCCAAAAATAATGGCTGCAGTGCGGGCTTTCACCGGAAAAAAGAAAAGTAATAGCTTGGCTCTCGGAAAGAACACAGCCAGGGCTCCCAGCAGACCCACGACCGCCCCGGATGCACCAATGGTTGGATTCCCAAGGTCACTTTGAAAGGCCACTACGAATAAGGCCCCCATGAGGCCAGATACAAAATACAGCACAAAGAATTTCGCGGATCCAACCTTGTGTTCGATGGGAGAGCCCAGAGACCACAGCGCGATCATATTAAAGGCGATATGAATAATGTTCCCATGAAGGAACATACTGCTAACAGGCTGCCATACGGAACCGGTCCAGAAATCCACAGGCACCAGCCCAAAAACCTGAAATACCTGGTGACCAACGCTACCCGGACTAAATGCTATAAATTCGCCGGATAAGAGACAGAGCGCAAGGTGAATCGCCACATTGATTCCAACCAGGGTCCGGGTCACAGGTGCTCGAAAAACACTCATTGCTTCCAGAAAAGTCAGGATATCGCCAATCACAAATAAAAATTACGAAAATTTCACTCTTCCGTTTGCATTTGACACCTGCCCGGCGCGATAACACAGAGAAAACCATGGCACTACCGGCAAAATCCCGATGGATTCGTATACCTTCCCTGATCTTTATATGGCTGGGAGCCCTGGTCTTTATTGGCTTAATTGTAAGAACCCATCGAATTAGATATATTCCGGACCCGGCAGCTGTAACAGAGCTGGAGCGGCAGGCCAAACGGGTCACTATTCGTCGAGACGATTTTGGAGTACCGCATATCCATGGAAAAACCGAACGGGATGTAGCTTTTGGACTGGCCTACGCTCATGCAGAGGACGATTTTTCAACCATCCAGGCAGTGGTAGCAGCCTCCAGGGGAGAATTATCCAGATTACTACTTTCTAAAACATCGCTTCAGAATGATTTTTATGCCGGGATGTTTCGCATCAATGAGCGAACTGAAGAAACCTACGAAGCTCAAATTTCGCCAGAATTAAAAAGTGTTTTTCAGGGCTACGCCGATGGACTGAATTATTATGCCGCTCGCCATCCAGAGAAGGTGGATGCAAGATTCTTTCCGGTACATGCCATAGATCTGGCACGGGGATTTGTTCATAAAATCCCACTGTTCGTAGGAACCGGTCAGGAACTGGGAAAAGCCCTGGCGGCCGAACCCAGGCAGGATGTTTCGGATAACGAGCAGTCCGGTCAGAAAAATGAGACTGGCTTACGGCAACCGCTGAAAGCAAAACAAGTCATAGAGAAACACAAGACGAAAGATGATTCCGTCCAGGATTGGTACGAAGCCTATGCTATGGTGGCCAGCAATGCCCATGCGGTGTCCAGAAATCGCTCAGCGGATGGAATCCACAGATTAAATGTTAACTCCCATCAACCCTGGGATGGACCGGTTGCCTGGTATGAGGCGCATCTGCGAAGCGAAGACGGATTTGAGATGTATGGTGCTACATTTCCAGGTAGCCCATTGATTTTCGTTGGCCACAATACAACCCTGGGATGGACCCATACAGTCAATACTCCGGACCTGGTGGATCTGTTTAGACTGGAAACCAATTCCGAGAATAGTAAATACACATTGGATGGGAAGCAACTAGAACTGAAGAAAAGAAATATAGATCTTACCCTGGATCTATTCTTCTTCGAAATCTCAGTAAGCCGCACAGTATTCGATACAGTATTCGGTCCGGCCCTGGAAACAGACACTGGAATTGTTGCGGTAAGAGTGGCCGGTCTGGAAAAACATGCAGCTTCTGCAGAACAATGGTATCGCATGGCAAAAGCCAGCAGCTTCGCAGAATGGACATCTGCCATGGAAATGCAGTCCATGCCCATGTTTCATACTGTGTATGCTGATGCCCGAAACATCGCCTACGTTTACAATGCAAAACTGCCCGTGCGAAAGCCAGGTCCGGACTATTCAGGCATTGTTCCTGGAAATAGCAGGGAACTTCTCTGGACAAACTATCTAGATTACGATGATCTTCCAGCAGTCATCAATCCTCCATCTGGCTTTGTTCAGAACTGCAATTCCACTCCATTTTATACCACCAGCACTCCGTATAATCCATCTGTTCAGGACAATTCGCAATACAGCTACATAGAAAGCCGACTGACCAATCGGGCCCTGCGCTCCCTGGAGCTATTTGGCTCCGATTCATCCATATCCAGAGAGGAGTTCCTTCGGTATAAATTTGATCGGGTTTACCATCCTTCAGCTCCTATCTACCAGGAGGCGGTCTATCCGGTTCTGGAACGGTTTAAACCTGAAAATGCGCTGGAAAAGCAGGCTCTTGAAGTGCTCCGAAACTGGGATGGCACCGCCCATCCAGAAAGCGAAGGAGCGATGCTGGCCCTTCTCACCTGGAGACCTATCTGGAAAGCACTGGTGATTGAGCGGAAATCACCGGACCAGACACCAGATCCGGTGGATACCTTTCGTCAGGCTCTGGATTATTTGCTGGATACAGGTACATTAACAGATCCATTGCATAGTCGCCAGAAGTTAATCCGAGGCGATACGGTGCTGGGCATGGGTGGAGGACCCGATGTATTAAACGCTATGCATATGAAGGATCTGGAAGGCTGGCAAAGCTGGACTCATCCGGAATGGCAAAAAATCTATGCCGGGGACTCCTTCATCCTGCTCGTGGAGTTTACCCCGGATGGGATACAATCTTTCGCCGCCCAGCCTTACGGAAGTAGCATGAATCCTGAGTCTTCCCATTACGATGACCAGGCTCCTATGTTTCAGAAACGGATTCTGCGAAGAACATACCTCTCGGAAGAAGAAATTAAGTTTCGTACCCGGAAGAGTTATCATCCAGGACAGGAGAATTGATGGATCTGGTTTTTGCCGGGCTGGGTCTGAAGGAATATCAGATACATCTGGTGGATGCTTATCTGGAAGCTCACCGAGCAGCCGGCTTCTACTATCAGAAAGTAGATTCATTTGAACCAGCCCATGCAGCCTCAGGCTCCATCTGGATACCGGATCTTGGGAGACAAAGATTGGAAGAGCTACTGGACTGGGGGCTTCCAGTGCTCCTGTGCGCTGGAAGCAAATATCAGAGCCCGGAAATGTTGCAGGACCTCTATTCATCGGGCGCCGGTGCACTATTCTTTCCTGGTTGGGAAAGTTCTTTTTTATTCCCTGAACTTCCAGAAGCGGGCAAAGGATCGGCAATGCTAATTATGGACGATCCTTTTCGCAGGTTATACCGTCAGACATTTCTTTTTTCAGGTTATACTCCTCGAACAGATCTAAACAGTGCCTCGGACATTTCATTGCTTCTGGATGGCATGCGAGAGGAATCCAGCATTATCGTAGTAGCAGACCTGGACTGCAAGAGAGTGGATACTCTTCTTCTGTGCCATGAACTGGACACTTACTTGAAACGAAACCCATCCATGGCCTCCCGGCTGAGAATCCTGCTGCTTAAAGATTTCCATCGTCCGGGTCTTGATCCTTCATCCATGCGAACCTCGGTGCAGAGAATTGCACGAAGAATCTTTCATCCCATAGAGGGAGCTCTGGTTCTGGTGGAATCTCTGCTTCTTTATGGAATGCCGGATGATATCGCATCGGCTCGGTTTAGAAACCTGGACACTTTCCTGTATGCAAACCGTATTCAATCCCTGCGTTCGGATCCGGACCGAATATTCAGAAATGCATCGGCAAGATTGAAATCATTCTCCCGGGCTTTGCCTTTCTTGTGGCTCTACGATCTATTCAGAAATCTTGCATCAACCGGGGCCATTACGCTTCAACCAGACGTTAATTCGGGCAATCTGCTCTATGGCATCCGGAGTCCAGGTTCCTCCGGGGAATCGTTCCAGAACCTGAACAAATAGTCCTCGGGCTTCCTCCAGCCTCTGTCGGAAACCCTCCGGTTCAGCCCCGGGCTCACTCACTGTCTGTCCCTGCAGGTTCTTTCTTTTCTCGAAATACTCCAGGACAGCTTCAGAATATAAAAACAGGGCCTTTCGGTACAGGCTGTATCCATCCTGGCCCACGGCAGCGGATTTTCCATTCTCGGGTTCGGATGAATTGTTTCCGCTGTAGTTCTTTACATCGGAAGCGTAATCATTATAAACACCTTTCGAGACGCTGCCCCGCTCCAGCCGAATCAACAGTGTCTTTCGCGCTTCAATTAGAGCATCTACAGATAATTGGTGGGCCGGGGTCAGTTTGGAACTCAGTTTTCCCGGGTTTTCGGCTGGTCGGGCTGACTGGCCGAACTGAGTCGAACTGCTCGCATCGGACTGAGTTGCAATGGGTTGGTCAGAAGACTCCTTCCCGGCCCGGGTATCTGGATGGATTTCAAATAGCCTTCTATGAAATGCTCGCTGTAGCCTCTGTCGGTCCAGGGCTCCATCCATGGACTCCAGGCCCAGAATTCTGCGTGCCTCTGCCGGTTCCACCGCCCCATAGAAATACCTGACGGAAAAGCAGTACAGCCTTTTTCTGGCAGTGTATGGCCAACCTGGAAAGCAGAATCATCCGCAGTCTGAATCCGGATTCCAGCGCCAATGATTGCGCATTGATAGAACATGGAGGCCAGGCCTACCTGTATACAACCGACAGCCTGGCCGAAGGAACCCACTTTCGTCTGGACTGGTCCCATCCCGAAGACATAGCTTTTAAACTTCTACATGTTAACCTTTCTGACCTTCTGGCTGCAGGAGGAGAACCAGAATTCTGTTTGCTAAACCTGGGATTACCTGAATATACGGATGAGAGCTTCATTCAGAGATTCGCATCCTACTTTCGTGGACTGCTTCAGGAATATGGATGTTCTCTGGTAGGTGGTGATACCTTTCGCAGCAACGGATACCTTTTTTCCCTGACCCTCAGCGGTCCGGCTCTTTATCCCAGATTCAGAACTGCATCCACAAACGATGGACTGTACCTCTCCGGAACTGTAGGCCTCAGTCGATGGGGCTATGAAATCTTGCAGGATGAAGGAAGAAGCGAAAGCCTATCCGATTTTATTGTTAGCCGGCATTCCGTTGAAAGCGGTAACGAAACCTTATCTGATTTCGCAGTTTCCAGACCATCCCCTGGGCGGGGTAACGAAAACGATGATAGAGCCCATGGCAGCGCAAATCTAGACGAAACTGGATTATCCAACCTGGTTCGTGAAAACGCTATATGGAAGCATCTGCGTCCTATGGCCAACATAGAAGCAGCCAGGCAGTTGAATGCAATGCAGAGTCAGTCATTTCCCGTTAGCGGTAGTATGGATTTAAGCGATGGCCTGTTTGCCGATTGTCAAAGATTTGCGGAAAGCTCCGGCCTGAACCTGGAAATAGATTTGAACCAGGTACCCCTGCCGAGCTCCATTCAGTCCAGGGGGCCACAGTACGCAGCCTCCTCAGGAGAAGAGCTAGAATTACTTGTGGCCAGCTCGGCCGAGCTACCAGCCGGATTCGCACGAATCGGTACTTTCGGAACCGAATCAAAAAGTCCCAGAGCTGTTTTCAAATTGGATGGAAAGGTAGTAGGATCAGAGCCCGGATTCGAGCATTTCAAGGAAATCTGAGTCCAGGATTTGCCACTTCTGAAGCCTGAATCATCTGATTTGTTCGGGGTAGGGTATTCGGCCTGGATTTACCGAAAAGGTAAGGCAGATTATTGATCGTAGAATTGCTCCAGATGGGATTGTAATATGGCCAGGTCATCCTGATGGACGGCGGTAAACTTTAGCGCTGCAAATATCTTGCCATCCTCTTCCCAGGACCGCACTACCCGGCCCGTTGCATGAATGGTCCCTTCCAGTTCTGGGAAAGAAAAAGTTAGCGAAAGAGGCGTGCCCTTCTCCATGGCCGCCTCAGTTTCCAGGCTCACTCCCCCCAGACCAATATCCCGGGTCATGCCTGTATGAGGCTGTTCCTCTTTCAAAGTTCGGTATTCAATACGGAAGACCAGATCCGCCCTGGGAAACTTGCGCTTTTCTTCCATGATCCATTTAGTGTCGCAGCCCCGGATTCGGCAAGAGTTTTGATTGCAACCACAGGTATGAATGATTAATTTCTCCCCGTGGCGGCAACTGCAGATATTCACCGTGAACTTACCAATTTTTCGAACTTCCTGAAGAAGCGAAATCTGAAGATTACCAATCAGCGACTTCTTGTGGCAGAAAAGGTTTTTGAACTGGGCACTCACTTCACCGTGGATTCCCTGGCGGATGCCCTGAAGGACCGGAAAGGGGAGATTTCTCGCGCCACTATCTATCGAATTGTTTCTTTGATGGTGGAATCCGGTCAGCTCACAGAGCATAACTTTGGGCAATCCGTAAAGTACTACGAGTATATCCCCGCCCGGGAACACCATGACCACCTGGTTTGTGTGGATTGCGGGCGCATTGAAGAATTTGTTGTGCCAGAAATCGAAAAGATTCAGCTGGAAATAGCAAACAAGAATCACTTCGACCTGGAAGACCACTCTCTGAATCTATATGGCAAATGTAAATTCCTCAAAGAAGAAGGGCAATGCGAAAGGCGCAAAGAAGAAGCAGCAGACACCCTCAAATAGACCGGTAAACCCTCCTGCTGAAAGCAAGAAATCGGCAGGCAAAAAGAAGTCAGCCGGTAGCCCTGCGAAAGCTACAAAGCCGGGAAACCAGTTTAAAAAAAAATCCGTCAGTAAGAAGTCCAGAGGATCTACGGCGGCCACAAAATCAAAGTCCAGGCTGGCCGGACCCACCGAAGATATTCGTCAAAGAATGTCCGAGCTTGCATCTAAATTACGATATCATCAGCACAAGTATTACGTCGAAAACAGGCCTGAAATAAGCGATAAGAAGTTCGATGAGATGCTCAGAGAACTTCAGAGCCTGGAGTTCGAATATCCTCTTTTTAAAGAGCCTGATTCGCCCACAGATCTAATCGGTTCCGACCTGGAAGCAGGATTTGAAAAGTTTGAGCATACGGTACCAATCCTCTCGCTTTCGAATACCTATTCCACCGAGGAAGCATTGACCTGGGCATCCAGAACCATAAAATCCGAAGAAAAAATCAATCTACAATGGAAGGTAGATGGTGCCACTCTGGTGCTCTATTACCAAAAAGGTAAGCTTATAAGGGCCGTTACTCGAGGAACCGGACAACTGGGCGACGTAGTGACAGCCAATGCAAGGACCATCCGCAGCATTCCCGGCTCTTTAAAAGAACCTGTAGATCTGGTGGCCCGGGGTGAAGTCTATATGACTTTCGCCGAATTTGAAAAGTTTAATGAAGAAGCAGAAGGTATCTATGCCAATCCTCGTAATCTGGCTGCCGGATCTCTAAAGCATAAAAAGTCCCGGGAAACGGCGCGAAGGCCTCTGCGATGGGTGGCATTCGATCTTCATCTTCAATCCAATCCGGAGAAATTCCAGTCCGACTCCGAGCTGCTGGCGTATGCCAGCTCCCTGGGATTGCCTGTATTTAAAGACAATCAGCTGGTCACTTTCAAAAACGCAGAGGCGCTAGAGACAGCCATTGAAGGATTCGAAAGAAAACGCGAACAAGTTCCCTTTCCTGTGGATGGTCTGGTACTCAAACTGGATGACCGATTTCGCAGATTGGATCTGGGATTTACGGCAGCAGTACCTCGTTGGGCCACCTCCCTCAAGTTTGAACCAGATCTTGCCCAGACTGAAGTGGAAGAAATCGAAGTGTTTGTGGGCCGCACAGGCAGAATTACTCCCAGGGCCAGACTGAAACCAGTGAAGCTTGCCGGTACAACGGTTACCTATGCCACCCTGCACAATGCAGACTTCATTGAGAGGCTTGGAGTTCGAGTAGGATCCACTGTAAAAGTCAGTAAGAGAGGCGAAATCATTCCTGCTGTGGAAGAGGTGGTGGATCCAGGTCCCGGAAAACCTTTCGTATTTCCATCCAGCTGTCCATCCTGCGACTCGAAGCTGGAACGACCTGATGATATGGTCGACTGGCTTTGTCTCAACCCATCCTGCCCGGAAAAAGAGATCAACTCCTTAATCTTTTTCTGCCAGAGAAAGCAAATGGATATTGCAGGTCTGGGAGAGAAGACCATCAGGCTTCTCTACGAAAAGGGTTTCTTGCGAAAGATTGAAGATATTTACCATCTCCAGGAAAAGAGCGACCAATTGGGTGAGCTAGAAGGCCTGGGTAAGAAGAGTGTTCAGATCATTCTGGATGGTATAGAGAATTCGCGAAAGAAGCCATTTCGCACAGTGATGGCTTCCCTCGGGATGAAGGAAATCGGCCCCTTTATTACTGATGTTCTGATCCAGAACGGTTTCTCTTCTCTGGACAGCTGGCTCAAGCTGGTCGATGGGAAGAAGGCCCATGAAACTCTGGATGATATGGATGGCATCGGACCGGATACGGCCACAGTCATTATTGAGCAATTAACGAAAGATGAAAATCGAAGGCGACTGAAGGAATTATCCGCGGCCAGCCTTCAAATGCAAGAGGAACAAAAACAGTCCAATCTGGAGCAGACTATGGAAGGCCAGATCTGGTGCGTAACCGGCAGTTTCGCTAACTTTCGTCCCAGGGACCTGGCCATGGATGAGATACGCAACAGAGGTGGACGAATTACTGGCTCGGTGAGCAATAAGACTACTCATTTACTGGCCGGAGCCGAAGCAGGCTCCAAACTGGAAAAAGCTCAGAAACTGGGCGTTGAAGTAATCAACGAAGAACAGTTCATGCAGATGCTTTGAGCTTCCTCGATTCTTCTTGATATCGCGATGTGAAATCCGATTTAAGATCCGATTTTTGAAATCTGAAATTGGCTCTCCCTATGTCTAAATTGGAAAATGATGCCGCTCCTTCCCGGATAAACAATTCCATTGTTGAGATCCTTTCGGGAACAAATCTACTTCGCTGGCTGGATCCTATCCTTATCATGAAAAAGTCGCTGTCCCACCAGGGTAGCCAGCAATGCGGCAACGCTAGAAGCAAGAGCGATATAAGTCCAGTGTATACCCAGAAGATTCAGTGCAAGGGTGGTAAGAAATCCGGCCGGAATGGCCATAATCATGCTACCGAGTGATAACGGCCGCTTCCAGAACACAAAATAAGTAAAGATACCGATCAGTCCTCCATTGACGTAATTCATGGAACCGAGGGCCAGGGCCAGTAAATTGTCCGCCTTCTTTTCGAAGTAAATAAAGGAAAGTGCTGCCCCGGTTAGAAGCACAAGCGAAAGAAGAGAAAACCATCGTCCAGATCGACTGGACATGAGCATGGATTTCCATACAGCTCCTGTAGAGTGAATTGCACTATCCAGAGTGGACATGGAAGCGGCGGCCACGAGCACTGCAAACATTCCAGACAAAATGGGATTTGCAGATTGTTTCACAAATGCCACCAGTTGCCCTTTGTCTCCCAATCCGGGATCATGAGCCCAGAGAAATGAACCCACAGCCACGAAAGTCATTATTACAACTGTAGCCCCTGCACCGCTCCAGGCCAGAGATCGCCTGGCCAGAGTTAAGTTTTTTACTGCTAGAATACGCTGAAGTAAATCTTGATCCGCTCCATGGCTGCCAATCGATACAACAGCCCCGCCAACAAAAAGTGGGATTGTGTGCGCCCCATCTTTCCAGTCCAACTTAAAGGAAAACAAAGAAGATGCAACCGTGTCCGAGAAAAATTCCGGGGATGGCCAGAGTAGACCCATCAGTACAAGTCCGGTAAAGAAAAGAATTAAACCCTGCAACTGATCGGTAACTACAACAGCCCGAAGACCTCCTGTGAGACTGTATACACCAGCTACAAGCGCTGTTAGAACAATCCAGAATGCCACAGCTCCGCCGAACAATTCAGCCAGGGCCAGGCCTCCCATAAAGAACCTCACCCCGCTGGAAATATACTTCGCGGCCAGATAGGAAATCTCCAAAAATACCCTGGAACCTGTATCCGATCCCACAGCCCTGTAGATCGAGGAGTCTGTCATTTCGTAAATGGACTTTAGATAATAGCGAGCAACAAAAAGCCGACCGGCAATGTATCCAAGGCACAATGCAAGTAGGTTCCATCGACCGGCATATCCAGCGGCCGGAAAGATCAGCACCGTTGCAACGGAGGTTTCCGTGGCCACTACGGAAAGAAAGGATGCACGAAAGCCCAGGCTTCGGCCTGCCAGAAAATAGGATTCATCGGATCCGCTTTCCTTTTTCAATAGGAACGGTACCAGAAATACAATTATTAGATAAAGGATTAGTGGGAGGTAGACTGGGTCCATAAAAACCGGATTGATTGTAGATCGGACCTCAGCAGTGTTGCACTGAGCCCCGGAATGAGTTCAAGAAACCTCCAATTACCGCCCAGGTTTAAAAAAAGCAGCCTCTTTTTTAAGATTCTTTCTATAATCATACTGATTCTGGGCATGGGGTATTTCTATGATTTCCAGAAAGGTCATCGCCGGTATGCTCAAAATTCAGAGCAGCTCGATTTTCCTGCCTATTACCTGGCCCATAAGATGACCCTGGACCGCCAGAATGTTTATTCATTGCCTGAAATCCGAAAAGCTGCAGCCAATCATGGAATTGAATTCAAGATATTCCGCGCAAATCTGTACAGCCCACCGTTTTATCTGTTCATGATTCCTCTGCCGGAAGTGAGTATGCAGCGGGCACAGAGTGTCTTTGTTTCCATTAAAGCATTCTTAATGACAGCAATAGTCGTATCGATGGCTCTGTACCTGCTGGGAATGGACCGGTATCGCAAGTTGCCGAACCGGAAGTACTGGGTTTTTCTTTTGACTGGAGTTGGCCTGGCTATACTGCCCACATTGAATCCTCTGGAATCTGACTTCAAGGATGGACAGATAAACGTTCTGACATTGGCCACCCTGGTGGTAGCACTTTATACAGAGCGAAAGTATCCGATTGCTTCGGGCCTGGCTTTGACCATGGGGGCCGTGATCAAGTTATCGCCTCTGTATCTGGGTCTAAAATTAATTCTGGAAAAACGATGGAAGCTTATCGCATCTCTAATTGGCTCCCTACTGATTCTTGGTCTGGCCAGTATTGCATATTTTTCCTGGGAGCCGATTCGGTATTACATCCAGGAAGTCCTATTTGGCTTTCTACTTACGGATAAGATTCCCATGCTGGACTGGCCAGTAAGTCATCCACTGAATCAATCATTCAAGAGTCTATACTCCAGACTTTTTATCTCCAATTTCGCTGTGGAGCCGGCGGGCACAGAAGTGCTTTATTACAGCCCACTGCTTGGAAAGGCCCTAACATTCCTTACCAATGCTGGCTGGATTGCATCCTGTATCATGCTCACCCGGTACGTTCGAAGTATGGTGGAAGATAGATGGAAAAGCAGCCTCCACTTTTCCTACTACGTGGCTGTGATGACCATGGTTTCGCCGCTTACCTGGTATCACCATCAGGTAGTGCTGATTCTGCCTTTGCTTGTTCTGTTATTTTATGGAATTCTGCATATCCGGGATTCTTATCTTGTGCTGGGCGGTGTGTTAATTGCAGCCTGGTTGTTCTACTTTCCGCCATTTTATATCTATACGGATTTCCTGGAGAAATGGAATACCATACTCTATAGAGGCTTCTCCGCATTCTATTACATCAAATTGCTGGCCAATATCATTCTGGCCTTGCTTATTTTTATTGTAATAAAGAAGGAGAAAAATCGCCCCATTGAAGTTTAAGCGATGGATAGCCCTGTATGTGGTTGAGATTGCCTGGCTGTTCTATATGGCTGGCTTGCTTCTGGCCCTGCTACCCTATATTCAGCAACCATTCGAAGAAATGGGCGACATCGCATTGATATCGCGTCAGGTCCATCTGGCATCTGAATGGGATGTGCTCCGCGGCGCCTATTCTCGCCTTGGTTTTTTTCATATTGGACCCATTTCATTTTACTGGATGGCTCTAATTGATTTCATTCTTCCATCCAGTCTTTTCGCGGAGAATTCCCACTATTATCAGTATGCAATTTCAATCTGGTTGGCCAATACATTCATTGGCCTGATTTCTCTGCGTTCAGCAAGAAGACTTGGACTTTCTATTGGTTCGCGTCTCATGCTCCTGGTTTTTACTATAGTATTCCTATGGCATCTGGGCGGTCATGTATTGTTCAGTCCCTGGGGGCCCCACCTAACTATACTCCCCATTCTCTGGCTTTGTCTGAATCTGATTCGCGCCGGACAGGCAGACTTTACAGCATTGCCAGGACTGGCATTATCGTCGATCTGGATTTTACATAGTCATGCCGGCAGTCTTACCTTTCTGGGCCCTTCGCTGGTTTTCCTGTTCTATCTTTGGTACAGACTCTACCGAAATGGGGAATTGATTATTAGTCGATTGACCTGGCCTTTTACGCTTGGTCTTCTCATAGTGTTTACAGGGATTTCAATTCCAGTCTATGAAGCTTTCATAAATGATGGAGGCAACCTGAAAGCCATTTTCGAATACCTGGATAAAAACTCCACCTGGCGCAAACCAGGCAAAGCCCTGGTTTTCATGCTTTCTGCCATGGATGGTCCCTTTCGCAATGGAATTCCCATCATCGCTCCAGTGGCTGCACTTCTGTATGCAATCTGGGGTCGAAAGAAACTGGAAGTGACCGAGAAGCGAATACTTGCTCTTTGCCTGATTCTTACATTCGGAAGTTTTTATGGAGCCCTGCGAACCCCGGGAGTGCTTGTTCCACATCTGTTTGATCATTTGCTTCCCGTAAATGCACTCTTATTAGCCATCAATCTTCGACCGTTATTCATGGCCCTGTCCAGGTATCCACTGAAGAACTGGTTCGCCAATAGCAATTCTAAGTTTCAATCCAGGGGATTGCTACAGTCCGGGCAGCCCCGGGAAGATTCGAGTCCGCCTGAACAAATACACCCGGGCCGATTTGGTTATTTGATACTTGTATTTCCCTTTGCTTTGTTGCTTCTTGGGATATCCAGGGATAGTCATCCCCCCGAAAGTAGGTTTCAGCCTGCGGCTATTCTAAATTCCCTGCTCCATCGAGTTGACCTTAAAGATGCATCCCGGGCCATTTATAGAATTGGCCTAAGTCAGGAAAACCTTGTCCATTGGCCCGGTGCCGCTGGATTGATATTACAGATGGAACGACGGGGGTACCGGGCCTGCATTGATCCTCCATTTGACATACTCTTTGGTCCGGAAACTCTTTGCCCTGCCAGAGTCAATGGTACGATTCTGATTGAGCCCGCGCCAGAAAATCCGAAGATGAAACATGGCAATGCATTCATCTACCATAACATCCAGGTCGAATTCAGACCTGAAAATCGGGAAAATGCAGAGATCGAATAAACTTCCTTTTGCCCGCCCTGATCTGACAGACCTGGAATTTGAAGCAGTGAAACGGGTGATGGAATCTGGCTGGATTACATCGGGACCGGAAACCGATGCCTTTGAAACGGAATTTGCAGAATTCATTGGAGCCCCGGCTGCGGCAGCCCTGAACTCCGCAACCGCAGCCCTTCATCTGGGACTTGTGGCCCTGGGTATTGGACCGGGCGATGTTGTTCTTGTACCCGCATTGACATTTACAGCCACCGCCGAAGTGGTGAGTCGAACAGGGGCCCGACCGGTGCTTCTGGATGTAGATCGTGAAGATTACTTACTCAGCCCCGCCATTGTGCAGAAATTTCTCGATAGCTGTAAATTAACTACGGAAGGCCCTGTATGCGATGAGGGACGAATAAGAGCCATTATTTGCGTACACTATGGCGGTAGAGTCTGCGATCTGGATGGTCTTTTTGAAATCTGCGAAAAAATGGGCCTGGAGCTCCTTCAGGATGCTGCCCACAGCTTTCCTTCCCGGGATGGCTCCGGTTTTGTGGGTAGAAGAGGTCCGGTCACTGCCTTTAGTTTTTATGCAACCAAGAATATGACCACTGGCGAAGGCGGAATGTTAACCGGTGATCGTCCAGAAATCATAGAGCGTGTGCAACAGATGAGATTACATGGTATCGCTACGCCGGCCCATCGGAGGGCTGGCTGGCATTATGACGTTGTGGAACAGGGCTATAAATATAACCTTTCGGACATCGCCTCTGCCATCGGCAGAGTGCAAATCAAAAGATCCATGCAAATGTGGGAAAGACGAAAAGCCATCCATGAGCGATACCAGGCGGCCTTCGCAGAAATTCCAGATATCCGAGTCTGTCCTGAACAGGTGGGCTCCGCTTTTCATCTATACACTCTGGAAATCGAGCCAGAAGCAGCCATGGATCGGGATAGGTTCATTTCCGCCCTGGATGAAAAAAAAATTGGTACCGGGCTTCACTTCATCCCTCTCTATCGAATGACTTATTACAAGGAGCGATATAACCTGAAGGAAGAGACTTTCCCGTCTTGCGAAGAGATATTTGCCAGAATCGTCTCTCTGCCTATCTATAGTGCCATGAGCGACCAGGATTGTGAAGATGTAATCCAGGCCGTTCGATCCAGTCTGGGCAGAAGCTAAACTTCTCGGTCCTGAGATCAGCTTCATAGCTTCATAGCTTCATAGCTTCATAGGAAACGCCCTCCGGCCGCTTGAAAATCGGACGTCTACTTATCTGACTTTTTCTTGCGCTCGATTAGCAGAAAGTTTGCTACTGATGCGGTTGCGAATATGGCCGGGCGGATTCCAGCCTGGATTGCTTTTGCAGCGATCGAGCGAATGGATCTGTCTTCGCACCCGGAAGCATTGCGTCTGCACCCACAAGAATTCCAAAGCCGTAGCTCGTTTCCCCGGACGGTCCTTCTCCCCTTGCATAGGTTAATCGAATGGCAACGGGCAGATAAAAGATGTTTAGCCCAATGTCTGTATACAATCCGTAGGAGCGCATCCAGGTATCTTTAAAGACCTGCCTTTCGAATGACTGTCCGTAGTCGTAGAATGGCGCCAGAGAGATGTACCGCAGGCCCAGGGAAGGCCACCATTTTAGGATACGTCTGGAAAGCCAGAAGAGCGGAAAACGATATTCTGCCGTCAGAACCAGGGCACCTCTTCCATAAGGCGAAAGCTCCGGCACCAACCCTCGCATATAGGAACTCAATCGCACTCGATATACCTCCGGATCCTTTCCGCTGGTCCAGCGCCCGTTGGCAGATAGGTACGGCACATGGTGATCAAAGATGAAAGGCAGAAAGAATTCAAACTGTGCCTCTACACTATAAAATTCGGCGGATTCCTTTCGCTTGCTGTAATCGTCATAGATTACGACCCAGGAGTCCGGATAGAAGGCTGCCTCGCCGTACACAGAGAACCCTTTTTCCAGACTTATGGATCGACTATAGGCTACAGCATTACTAATACCATAGCCAAAAAACACTGAGCTCAGGTTGATGTCCTTCTCCTGAAAGACAAGTGATGCCAGACTATTGGCATTTCGATGCTTCTCATGGTTCACACCGAATGTGTACTGCTGATCCACTTCCCGGCCAGGATTCTCACGATCTACGGAGGCACGAACGTATTCAAAATGATAGGTATCATCCAGACAGAGAAAGATAATAGCGCCCCTGGGTGCATCACAATAGAATTTTCGTTTCTCCATGGTGCTGCGTGCATAGCTCAGATTCAATGAATGCGAAAATCGATTATAACTGTAAGATGCTAAAAAGTAAGGCGTTTCATCCAGTACTCCCACGCCCAGTCCTATCTGGTGCCTCTGTAAGGGATCAAAGGCCAGGATTCCACTTTCTGCTGCAGAAATGCCAAATAGAAGGCCTGCGAAATACGGTCGTACCTCATAAGGACCATTGTAGTTTTCTGTGCTATTCTGGCGAGCCGGCAGAGCGAAATCGGTAAGAGGAGAGCTTTCTTCCAATCGTTGGAACCCGGAACTTACGTCTCGGTGAAGCAGGTCCCGCTCATTGATCGATATCAAGTCGTATCCATCTGCGAAATAGCGAAATGCATAGAGGTGATTTCCGTCAGTAACTGGATAGAAAAGGCCCGTAGAGGATTGACTGAGCTGCTCCACGTCTGGCTCCTTCTGCTCCAGAACGGACAGCCATGGTTTGTTCGATTCTCGATTCAGTCTATAGATTTCGTATACGCCAGTTCTGTCTGAAGTGAAAAGTATTCCACGGTCAGAAAATGAAGGCTGTGCAATCAATCCCGGGGTAGATGCAAGCACTTCGCAAGAGTTACTCAAAGACGATAGGGAAGACTGATCATTAGAAGCCTTTTCCCTGGTCTGGTTCTGAAATGTTCCACCCTCGGTCCTGGAGTATAATTTCCAGGGAGTGGGACATCCGATCAGTACCGGATTTCCAGTGCCTTCTTTTCTGTATAGTCCAATGACCAGCGTTCCATCCGGAGAAAGAACGCTATTGGTTAAGATGCCATGCAGATCAGCCGTTAGAAGGATATGCTCATCGTACAGCCTGCCGGTGGAATCAACTTTGCCAACCATTAGATGCCTGTACGGGTCTTCGCGTTTGATATAAGCCAGACGATTACCGCTGGCGCTGGGAAATAGAATTCTACTTCCAGGGGCCACTTCCTGAAGAGAAAATCCATCTTCTCGATACAACTGATATCTGAGACCTGAAAAATCTGGAAAGCTCTCCTGGGAGGCCAGCAGATACGAATTGGCGGTCCTTCCATTTGCATCATTCGCCAATCCATTGTCGCCTAATTCAGGGTTAAGAAAGGTAAATCCACCGGAAGCTCGACTGCGACGAAAATAGGAAAGACTGTGTGACTCCACCGAAGGCATCTCATTTTCCTCAGGTATTTCCTGAGAAACGCTGAAGATTCCAGAACTGGCAGGCAGAGATCCAAAGAAATAGAGTCTGCCATGGCGGATCTGCAAGTATTTCTTGCTGAAACCTGTATCTGTTAATCGTCTGTAGGGCGTTTCTAAAGCTGCCTGATTTTGAACTCTAAGCGTTTCCCATTCCTTGTAGAGACCATACAATTCCTCCAGATCCGGAAATCCCAGACGGGATAATCTGTAAGAAGAGAGTAGTGGAGCTTCTTCCGATAAATAGAATTCATCCAGTCTATCGCTGGCGCCGCTTTGCTGAAATGCAGGATATTCCCTCAAGAATTGAACAAATCGCCCGCCGAATAAATAGGGAGTGCTACCAAGAGGCCAACGATGGGTACCAGCCAGTATCTCCTCCAGTTCAGGAAAGCGGTTTTCCAGTATCGCAGCACGAATAATCATATTCGTGAGAGGATCTTCCAGCCTACCTTTGCCTCTCTGGCTTTCTTCATATACTGCAAAACCTTCAATCAATCCGGTTGGAGTTAGTGCATTGGGAGGCAATCCAGCAAGAATACGGATTAGCGTATTGGGTAATCCTTCGTAAGGGTACAGATTTACAATATGAGTGTATTCATGCGTAAAAAGATGATCCTGCCAGAGATTGAATCTGGAGAATTCGCCCGGGGTGGGTGATTGAACATAGATAGCAACCCTGTTTACCACATAAGTAGATGCAAAAGCATTTACAGTATCTGTTTCTGGAATTAGAATTATATTGGTAACGTCAACGCCAGAGCGAAACCTGCTTTCCAGGGAGATGTGCCGCTCCTGGGCAAGCTCTCCCAGGCGAATAGCATTGTCTAAATAACCCTGAGGATAATGGATGGCAAAATTGGCAGTGCGATAGGTTCGATAGTCCAGCCCTGGATCCACTAGCGGTTGGGCACTGGAACCACCAGGAAGTCCAGCCAGAACAGTAATCAGAAGACAGGCTCTTAACCAGCCAGCTCCAGCGAGCAGCCGTAGCCCTCCCATATGGTTAACCCAGACGGTCTCCCGGCTCCGCAGTTCTATGAGGTACAAACAGGGTCAACGAATCGCCTTTACCTGTGGCCAGCAGCATTGCTTCCGAAACTCCAAACTTCATTTTCCGGGGCTTGAGGTTTGTGACACAAACAACCGATAGTTCTTTCAGGTCATCTGGCTCATAGGCTCCTCGAATACCTGCAATCACGTTTCGGGGTCGGTCTTCGCCTACATCCAGCTGAATTTGTAAAAGACGATCGGCTCCTTCGATAAAGTCCGCGGACTTTATCTGACCCACTCGAAGTTCTACACGAGAAAGATCATCGATAGTTATAATGCCCTCTTCACCGATTTCCTGCTCATTTTCTTTCACGGATTGTTTTTCCTTCTTCTGCTGATTCTTGCTCTTACCGGACTTTTTGGAAGCAGGCGTAGATGGACTGGACTCAGTGTTGCCGGATCCGGAAGCCGAATTGCCTTCTACAGCAATCCTTTCTTCGTCGAACATTTCATCGAATGCCCTGGTCTCAACTCGGCCGGCCAGATGTCGATAAGCCCTGATTTCATGTTTTGAAGGTAGCGGCATTAATTCAGAATCAAAGCGAAGAGGGCTTTCCAGAGCCAAAAGCTCCTCCACTCCGCCGGCAAGCACAGGTAACACAGGCTTTAGAAATAGAGCCAGAATCATTCCAGCATTGATTGCATCGGCTACAGTTTGACGAGCGGCTTCTTTATCTGACTTGATTTGCTTCCAGGGCTCTTTTTCCGTAATAAAGCGATTAACTGCATCACTCAAAGACTGAATTTCCCGGACAGCTCGGGCATACTGTCGGTTCTCATAGTATTCAATTATGGCGGATTTCTTTTCTGCCACCTGGTCAAATAGCTGTTTACCTTCTGGTGAAAGACCTTCTGCAAGTTTAAAATCCAATTTAGAGGCGATTCCAGATACAAGCCTGGAAAACAGATTCGCAATATTGCCCACTACATCGCTGTTATACCTATTAACAAAGTCTTCGGTATTTAGATCCAGGTCATCCAGCGCCGGCCCCAGCCGCGTTGCATAAAAATAACGCAGGCATTCTGGATCCATATGTTTCAAATAGGTGGATGCTCGAACGAAGGTACCTCGACTTTTGGACATCTTCTCGCCGTTAACGGTCAGAAATCCATGAACAAATACGGAAGTGGGAGTCCTGAAATCTCCGGCGCTCAGCAGGGCCGGCCAGAACAGAGTGTGAAAATATACAATGTCCTTTCCAATGAAGTGATAGACTTCGTTTTCTTCGCTTCTCCAGAATGCATCGAATAGATCATCCCTTCCTGTTTTGCGAAAAAAATTCAATGCAGATGCCATATAACCGATGGGAGCATCCAGCCATACATAGAAGAACTTATTGGTCTCTCCGGGGATCGCGAAACCAAAGTATGGTCCATCGCGGCTAATGTCCCAGTGACGCAAACCCTGGTCTATCCATTCATGCATCTTCTTTCGCACACCCTCGTCCACACGATTGGGCGTTTTTAGCCAGTCTTCCAGGAACTGCTGAAAGTCAGCCAGTTGAAAGAAAATGTGTTCGCTTTCTTTTTCCACCGGAGGAGTCCCGCAAATCGAACATCTGGAGTCAATGAGCTCCTCCGGTCTATATGTGGAGCTACAGACTTCGCAGCTATCTCCATACTGATCGGTCGCCCCACATTTCGGGCATGTACCCCGAACGAAGCGATCGGGTAAAAACATATCATCGTGGTTACAGAAAAGCTGGTTTAAGGTCTTGCGATGAATATGTCCTTTTTCTTTGGCTTTTAGATAGATCTCCTCGGATAGAGCCCGGTTCTCTGGTGTATTTGTGGAATAGAAATTGTCGAATTCCACCTGAAACGCTGTCAGATCTTCAAAGTGCTCCTTTCGAATCTGATTTACCAGCTGTTCGGGAGTGATCTCCCTTTTCCGGGCTGCAATCATGACAGGGGTTCCATGAGTGTCATCGGCGCAAAAATAGTAGACTTCATTTCCCTGCAGCTTCTGAAATCGGACCCAGATATCGGTCTGAATATACTCTACCAGGTGTCCCAGGTGGATGGGACCGTTGGCATAAGGAAGAGCGGATGTAACCAGAATCTTCCGGTTCATCAAGGCTTCCAGATCTTATAGTTTTGCTTGGGCAGGGAAGACTTTCTCCATTCCATCCAGGAGCCCAGATAGACGCTTACATGCTTGTAGCCACAGCGAGTCAGTACCAGAGCCATAGTGCTGGAACGAGCTCCGTTAAAATCATAGAGTATCGTGGGCCTTTCAGGAATGAGCCCCATGGATCGTATAGCAGTCAGGACATCGGGTCTGGGTCTCAGGTTACCCTTCTTGTCGTACAACCTTCGCCAGTCGAAATTCATAGAGCCCGGGATTTTGCCGCAGATGGAACCTGGCTCCGGTGATAGCATCCTGGGAACCTTACCTTCATGCTCTTCAGGCGTGCGAACATCCACCAGCTGAACTTTGGTGAGATTTATCTGAACGTGACTGATGGAGCAGATGCCCTGAAATGTGGTGGGCTTTTCTGCCGGCGGGCTTTCCAGTAGATCCTGCCCGGGCCCGAGCATGGATGGATCCAGGTCATCAAATTTGCGCGAGAGAATCATGAAATCCTTTATCCCGGCACTATGTAGTAGCCAGCCCAGTCGAGAGGCATACATGCCCTGCCCTTCGTCGAAGATAAGTATGCCCCGATGCTTCTGCATCCGGTTACGAACATCCTCCACAAATCCAGACAGCTTGGCCATGGATTGGGGGCCGGAGCCAAAAGGCTTCTTCGCAAAAGATGCTCCTACCGCTCCCTTGATGGTAGACTCCCGGTATTGATTCTCTGACCGGCAATCCAGCATTAAAGAATCTTCCGGTATTTCAGGTGTTAGAAAGTTCCAGCTCAACTCAAGTCTCCCATATCAGGCGAAGTACCTGCCCAATGCATGGCTTTTCGCGATGCGTAAAGCCACGAAATGCAGCGAGGAATCTAAAAACAGTCATTTTTTTTGATCCTGCATCTGTTCCAACAAAAACAAAGTGTACTTCCTGGCTCCACAGTAATCCAAATGATTCCAATCATAAAATTCACTATTGGGAAAATCCTTACCCTCGGACAGATAGACGACCTTTTCGGGATAATCCAGGTTTCCCAGTATAGACTGGATATCAGAAGATACCTTTGCCGATGGCAATATCTTGTCAACGGTGTCATGCCAGGATTTAGAAAATGGAATCCGGATAAGAACAATTCGCCCTACATGAGGAGAAGCCAGGTTCAGAAAGTCCTGCCAGGCCTGGACAGCCTCGGGTCGCTCCTTGAATCGGAGGGTAGCAGGCAATGGTTTTAGCTCCTCGGTGTCGCATCGACTACGGGATGGCTCCTTAAAGTCTCTCCAGGTCCAGAATCCATTGGTACTTCTCAGGATTTCTTCTATGGATTGATTCATTCTTCGGATGTTTCGCATCTTTTCCAGGAGGGATGGCTCTTTTAGTAATGCCTCTCCTTCTGGAATGCCGTATCCAATACCTGGAAAAGGCCCTGGCTGCACAATGAATGAGTTATTGGTGTCCGTGGCAAGGTTTCGAATGGCAGAGTTAAGCCGATAGAGACCAACGCCGGAGAAGACGGTGCCCAGAGCCTCTCCGGCGCTGCTACCATACAAGTACATTC
This sequence comes from Leptospiraceae bacterium, assembly GCA_040217195.1. Lineage (GTDB taxonomy): Bacteria > Spirochaetota > Leptospiria > Leptospirales > Leptonemataceae > UBA3465. Next base: position 637,220 of record JAVJNR010000003.1, read on the forward strand.
GATTCGCAGAAGGCCAGCGTACCGAAATAAACTCATGACGATAGTAATTCAAGAATGCATCAAAGACTTCAGTGTGATAGAGTGAATAAGGACTGATGTTCACAATCAGTGTATCCACCGAATGCTCTTCTAAATATGGAATAAAGGAAATCAATGCCTCGGGTTGAGCACTGGGCAGTCCCATGTTTATGACCCGACCAGAGTCAGCATTGAATAGATCAGGCCTAATACCACTCATAGCCTGACTATCTCCCAGAATCATTGTTTGGATGGGCTCCCCGTTCAGTTCCTGAGCACGAAGCATCCATACTGTACGATCCGGATGCTGATAATGCTTCAATTGCTGGCCAGCATAACCTATAATCATTGCGCCTAAAATGCATAGGAAAGCCAGACTGAGAAAGCGACGCATTCGTCCATTTTGCCTGAAGGGTCAGTGTTCTGCACGAAAAAAAAGTCGACCCTCTGAATAAGATTCCATCCTATCGGATATGCGCCTGGTCTCCCTTCTTCTTGTTCTATTTCTTGCGGGCTGCCAGCTACCGTTCTACAGCCCTCAAAAGAGCAACGTTCACCTGGTAATCGATGCCGGATCTTCCGGTACCCGATTTTGCCCCTATCGCATAAGTGAACAATGCATACATCTGGACCTTTCGCAGAATTGCTTTTCCATCCAGGCCTCCGGGGGGCTGGCGGACCTGAATCCATCAGAAATTCGTCAGGTTATGCAAAGTGGCTTTACGCAGCTACAGGGTATGGACATCGAAAAGACTGTGGTTCTGGGAACCGGTGGATTTCGCAGGTTACCCTCCCATCTTCAGGCTCAGAAATTGAATTTGGTGGCATCAACGACCAGGGAGTTTTTTGAGCCTTCGGAGGCCCGAATCCTTACCGGCGAGCAGGAAGCTCAGCTGGCCTATTTGGCCATGGTCGCCTTCCGGGACGGAAAACGGGACCATGTTATTCTAGAAACCGGAGGAGCTACAGTCCAGCTGGCCGGCCAGGGGTTGAAACCTCGCAGTGTACCCGCCGGACTGAATGCAATTCGAGAACTGAGCGGGCCGCCCCATGCCTGTAAGGAGAATACGGCCCCTTCCGCAGATCGATTCCTTGAGTGCACCCAGGCTTTAAAGAGGATTCTAAAGAGCAGACCCTGGTATTCCAGTTTCTTTGCCGGCCAGAAGCCAGAATCCGTGTATACTCTTGGATCCTCCTGGAAATCCATCTATGCTCTGGCCGGAGATTCAGAGTTAACCCTGGAAGAACTCAAAAAACAGGGAATTCGAATCTGCAATTCAAGCATTTCGGAGATTGTGGATGCAGGTGTGCCAGAACAGTTTGCACCGGCCAGTTGTTACCTGCACTCCTATCAGTATGCTCTGACCAGCGAGTTACAGATTGGCAGTTTAAAGGCCGGCGAAGGAAGCTGGCCCCCGGGGGCTGCCATATCTGAATTCTTTTCCGGCTGCAACTCTGCCATACAGTAATTGCTTCCCCCCAATCCGAACCAGGCGGCTGCTCCAGGATTGCTATCCTTGCATGCGAAGAGGTACGGACATTTATTGAATGGTTATCTGATTTTCCGTTGTTAGGCCATAGAGCAAATCATGCAAATCATGCGAAAACCATCAAGAATGACCTGGCTTGCCCAGCATTTTGAACATAGAATTTTTGTAGGCTTCAACGCCAGGCTGATCGAAGGGATTCACTCCCAGCGTATATGCAGAGACGCCACAAGCATATTCAAAGAAGTAGAACAGTCTTCCCAGGTGGAACTCATCGATAGCAGGAAGAAGGATTCGCAGTGAAGGCACTCCTCCCTCTCCATGAGCCTGCCTGGTGGCCTGCAGGGCCACACGGTTCACCTCATGAACGGTCTTGCCGGCCAAATAGTTCAATCCATCGCCATCGTTTTCCTGCTTCTGCAATGCAGGTGATGTGGAATGCTCTACATCCAGAATCGTTTGAAAAATACTTCTTTCGGATTCCTGTATCCATTGTCCCAGGGAATGTAGATCGGTGGTAAATCCGGCTGATGCTGGAAAGATACCTTTTCCTTCTTTGCCTTCCGATTCGCCGAACAGCTGCTTCCACCATTCAGCCATGTACTGCAAAGCCTGTTGATAAAAGACCAGGATTTCAATTCTTTTACCCTCTTCGTAAAGAGCATTTCTGTAGGCCGAGTACTGTACCGCTGGATTTTCATCACTGCGATCATTTCTCAGACGATCGCACATCTCCATGGCCCCCTGCAGCAATGAATAGATATCCACTCCTGCCACGGCGGCCGGTATCAATCCCACCGGACTCAGTACACTAAATCGACCACCTACATCGTCTGCGATTACCGCTGAATGAAAACCCAGATTGTCTGCAGATTGGCGAAGAGTTCCTTTTTTACCATCTGTGATTGCGCAGACTCGACTGGAAGCCTCGGAAGTGCCATGTTTTTGTTCCAACAAGGACCAGAGCAGTCGAAAGGCAATGGCAGGCTCTGTAGTTGTTCCACTCTTGGAGATTACCACAACTCCAAAGTCTCGCTCCTTTAAATATTCCAGTAGTTGCTGATGATAATGACCGTCCAGACTGTGCCCGGCAAACAATATCTCCGGCCCATGAACAGGCCCCACGACTGGCTTCAGCGCCTCATACAAACATTTGAAGCCCAGGTAGGAACCACCGATACCGACCATAACCATCGCATCCAGCTTCTGAAAATCCGCGGCAATTTTTAGATATTCCTGTACCTTGATGGACTGTTCTTCCGGCAATTGGAGCCAGCCCAGAAAATCATTGCCCGAGCCTGAACGACTTTCCAGAACTTTGCGTGCCTCCTGGCTTTTTTGAACTGAGGCGCTGGAAAGTGTGCTGAATTGCAGATCGATTTGCATGGGGAACTCCGGATATAGGTTGATGTTTTACGTATTCTGTTCGAAAATAGTGAGGAGGCGTCAATCGTTCCTCAGAGGTGACTTCATGAAATCAAAAATTACATCGTACCTGGCCATTTTAATTATCCTTTTGACCTCCGGTCCCGCATTTGCTCTGGGCACCTATGCCGAGGGTCGAGCGATTGTAAAAGTAACTAAAATGGAAAGCCAGGGAATCTTCTTTAACTCCTTTGAAGGTGAGTTTGAAATTGCCACTTTCGACAAGACCGAGAAATGCGATATAGAAGATGGCACCTGCTATACTCCAGGCAAGAAGGTAGTCAAATTCAGCATCGATAGCGATAATAAAGCGGTTTATCAGTTCATGATCGAAAATATGAATCGAGTGATGATCATCGATTATAAGATTCACAGGATTGAGCCCGTAGCACTCAAGACCTCCCTTGAGGTTCTGGGCGCGAAGGCACTATTACCAAAGCAACCGGAAAACTTTGTTCGCAGAAAGCGAGTAAGCCAATCGGGCACCCAGGGAAATAAATCGATCTACGGTAAGTTTCTAAAGCTGGAATATCGGGGCACAATGGTAGGAACCTACGAAGCTCTGGTGTACAACCGACAGACAGATAAGATTCTACCGGTGTCAATCTCCAATGAAACAATGGCTGCATATGTGAAAGAAGCCATGGGCTCCAGTCAGGAGTATTATATAGGACTTTCCACCCAGCTTGTAGAAATGGTCTCAGATTCAAATATAGATGTCTTTGAAATCAACTACGATAAACCGGCGGACCTTGCCGGGGATTAATTTAGATTCCATCGAGAGTACCGAATATAGAGGGCTCGCACTAAAATGCGGGCCCTTTCTGAACTCAATCCATCATCCAGACTATATCGGTCATTTCCGTTGTCACACCTAGCTGACGAAGTATGATACTCAATTGTCCTCGATGAAATGTTTGATGGTTGAAGAAATGAAAAAATGCGATTCGAACATCCAGGTTTCTTTCGAGTCCATCTTCGTTACTCACATAGTTTAAAGTACTCTGCACCCTGGAAGGCTGAGAACCTGAAAAAAACTCAATGATATCCTGATCCATCCGACTGCGCTGAAGTTCAATCTCTGCGAAGCTCTGTAGATTATTGCCTTTGATTTCGGCCAGCTCCAGGATAGATTCCCCGGACAATCCAAATCTATGAAGCCAGGTGGCATCGGTTTGAATCATATGATTCCAGAGTCCTCGAACGGTTTTGCGTCCTATCTCTACATCGTAATGGTTTTCATGCAGTTCTTTCGTAGCTTTTAGCATTCGATGATTGGCCCAGGCGTTGTAACGAGCCCATAATGCAGGACCTATAGTATCCATGGATTGGATTCGACTGCTTCCCAGGATTCCATATTCTTCGTCTATCCGGGCCGCACGAACCATATACGAGCTGTACCAGGTTTCCTGGCCATTTTTCTGTGCCACCGTATGCTCGTTCACTGATTTCCAGGCGATAGCCGAGGCCCGATCCTTCCAGTAGGAAATCGTAATTCCCCTGCCGGAGTCATCCCGAACACTTTCAATGCCCAGATAGCCCGGTTGCAGTCTGGCCTGCTGCTCCATTCGATTGGCCATGGAGCCATATCCTTCCGGATCCGCAGAACTGCGCTGGTTGGAGAATATTATAGCGATGGCACCATTATTGGAGAGAATCGATGGAACGGGAAATTCCTGGGAGTCCATTCTCCAAAACCTCTGGGCCCGATGCACAGAAAATCCATTTTTGAGACCGGACAACTACTTTCTCGAATCGCTGCCCTTCGCGGATTACTGCGGCAAATTCAGCGAGTACTGGATCGGAGAGCAGAAATCAAAGGGCAATTGCCGCCCCGAAGAAAGAGGAAGCCAGACTGACCGATGAGGAAAGCTCTTGACGGCCCGTCCCCGGAGCAGGCATTGGATATTCAGCGCGGGTGTGGTGTAACGGTAGCACAATAGCCTTCCAAGCTCTTAGAGGGGGTTCGAGTCCCCTCACCCGCTCCAAGCCTTCCTTTTCTGGTTTCATATTTCACAGGCTCGTCTCACAATTGTAACAATTCCGGTATTTCTTTCTTATTATGGAGCAAGCACCGGCTCGACAGCCCGGATCCGCAAACCGGACACCTGCAATGAAAGACAATGATGTAAGAGGCCTGAGAATTCTGGTCGTTGATGATGAAGAGGATATTTGTGATCTAATCCGATTCAATCTAGAAGAAGAAGGATACGTAGTGTCCGTTTCCAACAATGGAATGGATGCTCTAAACAAAGTAGATAGAAACCTGCCCGATGCTATCATTCTGGATCTGATGATTCCAGGAATTAGCGGAATGGAGCTCTGCAAGAAAATCAAAAGCAAATATGATGTGCCAATCCTGATGGTCACAGCCAGAGCTGGAGAGACAGATGCAGTTCTGGGCCTGGAAATGGGTGCAGATGACTATATCCGCAAACCCTTCAGCCCCAGAGAGCTCATGGCCCGACTAAAAGCGGTTCTAAGACGGCTGGGTGCTGTTGTAGAGGATGCCCAGAGCGGCAATATGATCATCGGGCAGATCCAGATGAATACTGCAGCCCATCGAGTGGTCATTGGCGATAAACCAGTGGATCTCACATTGATTGAATACAAGCTACTCAAGCTCTTCATGGAGAATCCTGATATAGCATTTTCCAGAGATCGGCTGCTGGACAGAGTCTGGGGACGAGATGTGTACGTCTCAGACCGTGCAGTAGATGTGAATATAAAACGATTGCGAGAAAAGCTTCTGGATGAGAAACAACGGCTGGAAACAGTCCGTGGTGTGGGGTATCGCTTCCGCGGTGAATCCTGAGCTACAGGGCTACCGCTCCGTTGAATGAAAAGCATCTATGTTCGAATCTTACTGCTACCTGTATTTGTATATCTGGTAGTTGGAGCTGTTTTCTATTTCTCCATGGTAAAGCCAGGTCACTGGCAGGCCATGGAGTTTCTGGAAATATTTGCCATAACCGGCCTGGCTGTGATCACCGTCAGCGCTTACGTGGCCTATCAAATCACAAAACAGATCATCGATCCATTGCGATTTCTGCTCGAGAAGCTACAAAGATTTCCTCAAAACGGCCTGGGGCCGTATGTCAGATCCCGTATCCCCGAGATCGAAGGGATTCGCCAGAAATCCGAAGATCATCTTAAGAGATTAAAATCCTATATTGGCGATCTCAGCCTGGAAAAGGAATTACTTCAGACTTTGCTGAATGGATTACAAGAAGGAGTCATCTGTATCAACCGAAAAGGGATCGTTGTATTTCAGAATCATAATCTTTCCGAGCATTTGATGGAAAGTGATTCCACCGGAAAGCCCTACTTCAAGGTAGTTAAAAACCATTATCTCCTGGAGCAAATCCATGCAATAATCACTGGCAATAAGCCCATTCCGGACCCTTCGGATTTTCAGGCCAATCGAAAGCACTATCGCCTGGCATTCCAGCCTGTGGAGATGGAAAATGAGCCGGTCATGTATCTGGTTCTGGTAGTTGATATCACAAATGAAACCAATACCATGCGCCTCAGAGAAGACTTTCTTCAAAACGCTTCCCATGAACTAAAAACTCCTATTACCAGCATTCGAGGATACGCAGAAACTCTAAGCCACAGGGCCACCGAAGATCATGAAATTAGATTTCTCCAGGCGATACTGCGAAACACCGAACGAATGGAACGAATCATTGAGGATATGGTTATCATCTCATCCATTGAGAGTCGGGCCTTTCCGTTTCAGCCAGTGACTATGAAGCTGTCCAATTACCTGGAACAATTGCGTCCTCTGGTTCTTGGAAATCTGGAACGAAAGTCCCAGACTCTGGAAATTCAAATTTCCATGGAAGACTGCACCGTACATGCAGATCCACTTCTGCTGGAGCATCTGTTCGTAAACCTGATTGCAAATGCCAGCCGACATAGCCCGGAAGGTAGCACCATTGAGGTATGGGCCGAATCAGAAAGCGATACACATGTACTGATTACCGTGGCCGACCGTGGCCCGGGCATCCCTCCGGATCTGGTGGAGAAAATCTTCGAACGTTTTTTCCGGGCGGATAGAAACCGAGCCCGAACGGAAGGTGGTACCGGGCTGGGGCTGTCCATAGTAAGACAGATTACCAGGATCCATGGCGGTAAGACCTGGGCTGAAAACCGACCTGCAGGCGGAGCAGCCTTCAAGATCCGATTGCCAATCCGGGTGCCGGCCCTGTCTACTTCTACCACCGATTAGAAACTACCGGAAGGAATCACCTGGAGCTGTATTTCCATAGCCAGAATTGGCCGGGCCCACAACCCTGGACCATGTATTGTAGCCAGTTTAAGAAGCCTGCTCCATCGGCACTTTTTTTTGCGCGACGACTCTTTCTGATTTCGGCCCTGGCCTGGGCATTTCTTTTCCAGGCTGGCTGCGAAGTAGAACCGGCTAACGATGGTTTTTGTGGAATCATACCTAAAAAATTGGAGGCTGCGCTTAGCTACGGAACATCACTATATCTGGGTCTCATGCCCAATGAGGCCTTTTTACAAGAGGAACAAGATCGGGATGTGCGAAGGATCCCGCCTGTAGAAGTTCGAGAGGATGTACAGGCCATCGATGCAGTTGTGGACGGACGATGTGCTTTTTCAATATTCGAAGAAAGCTCTGTGGCAGACCGAGCGGAGCTAAAGGACCTAAAATCCGCCCAGCTTTTGTATGGAAATCCGGAATCTGCAGTCTTTAGAGTGTATTTTAATCCATTTGCTCTTCGCAGCGAAGAGTCCAGGACAATGACCCTTGAGTATCTCAGCACTCTCTGGAGCGATGAATTTCAAGATAAACTTGAGTTCTATGGCTTGAAGCCTGTGCCCGAAGAACTAAGAGAGCAGGTGCGCCAGGAGCTTCCGGTTTACCTGAAAGCGCCTGAGCCCCGGTAAGAATCGGTGTATCGCAGAGCCAGTTGCCTCATACTCACATCTGAACCCACCTGGTTAGTCCAAAGAGCCCATGGCGATTAGTCCGCCGCACCAGGATCCTTTTTGACGTGCCGATCAGGAGAAATGCGATTGCAGCACGGATCTCCAGACAAGAGGCCCCCGGCAGGGCTCATACTGTCTGGTCTGATTTCTTAGAGTGAAATTAACCAAATCGTCCGGTGATGTAGTCCTCGGTGAGTTTCTCAGCCGGATTCGTGAATATCTTGAAAGTAGAATCGTATTCGATCAATTTTCCTTGATAGAATAATGCAGTAAAGTCTCCGATTCGCGCCGCCTGTTGCATATTATGCGTTACGATAATGATTGTGTAGTTTTTCTTAAGCTCCAGAATGAGCTCTTCGATCTTGTTGGTGGAAATTGGGTCCAGGGATGCTGTGGGCTCATCCATGAGAAGCACTTCCGGCTGCATAGCAATCGCTCGAGCGATGCAGAGTCTCTGTTGCTGGCCGCCAGAAAGACTGTAGGCAGACTCCTGAAGCTTGTCCTTTACTTCATCCCAGAGATAGGATTTCTTGAGAGCTTCTTCTACCAGCTCTTCCAGGTTGCCGGTATATCCGTTGATTCGCGGACCCAGGGCAATGTTTTCATGTATGGTCTTGGGAAATGGATTGGGACTTTGAAAGACCATACCAACCCGAAGTCGAATCTCCACAGGATCCACATCATGAGCAAAGATATTGAGCCCATCCAAAAGCACCTTACCTTCTGCGCGAGCCCCTTCTACGAAGTCGTTCATTCGATTCAGTGTGCGAAGAAATGTGGATTTTCCACAACCTGACGGTCCGATCAATGCCGTAACACGCTGCTTGTAGATTTCCAGGTCCAGTTCAGTAATTGCCTGAAAGGTATCGTAGAAGATATTCAGCTTATCAGTCTTAAAAATGATCTCGCGAGGACCTTCCTCTTCGGAATTGTTCGCACTCACCTGGAAATTAATATCGTTTTCTGCCATGTTCTTTGCCGATTCAGGAATGTAGATAACTCAGTTTCTTTCTAAAATACAGTCTGAGATAGATGGCCGCAGCGTTCATCATTAGAAGCGCAACCAGCAGCACTATAATAGCCGACCCTGCAATTGCATGAAACTCTTCCTGAGGTCGGGAAGTCCAGTTATAGATTTGAATAGGAAGTACAGTATATCCGTCCATTGGACTGATGGGCAGATAGGCGATAAAGCCCGCAGCCCCCACCAGAAGGAGCGGAGCCGATTCCCCGATAGCTCTGGAAAGAGCCAGAATAATGCCAGTGAAGATTCCTGGAGAGGCAACCGGCAGAACCTGGTATCTTACAACCTGCCAGCGAGTCATACCAATACCGTAACCGGCCAGGCGAAAGGAATCAGGAACGGCCCGAAGAGCCTCCTGGGCTGCGATGGTGATTACTGGCAGCACCAACAATGCCATGGTAAGGGAGCCTGCAAGCAGGCTCTGACCCAGGTTCAGGGCATTCACAAAAAGAGTAACTCCCAGAATACCATAGATAATGGAAGGCACGCCTGCCAGGTTCTGGATGTTGAGTTTGATAAATCTGACGAAGCGAGTGTTACGAGCGTATTCTTCCAGATAAATGGCCGCTCCCAGTCCCATAGGGATGGCAAACAGTGCAGTAAGAAACATCAGCCATAGAGTTCCCACAATCGCAGAGCTTATGCCTGCCTTTTCTGGTCGCGGGTTGGCCGGGGAGCTAAGAAAATCCAGGCTGATGCCAGCAGCCCCGGATATAATCAGATCCAGCAGAAGGTAGCCTAAAAAGAACAGAGCTATGGTATTCGCCACAAAGCAGGTGAACTGAAAAATCAGTCCGTAAATCTGGTATCTGCGGGAGCGAGCAGGATCGAAGGATTTCACTGATAAACCTCCCGGAACCTGCGGACAATTCGTGTGGCCATAAAATTAAAGCCAAAGGTTAAAACAAACAAAGTCAGACCTATGGCGTAACGAGTGAAGTATTCAATGCTTCCAGCGGAGGCATCGCCCAGAGATATCTGAACAATAAATGCAGTCATGGTTTGAATACCCTGGAGGTAGTCCCATGTAGTCGTGGGAGTGGCACCGGCGGCCAGGGTTACAGCCATGGTCTCTCCAACGGCCCGGGCGAATGCCAGAATAAACGATGCAACTATGCCACTAACGGCAGCAGGGATAATAATCTTGGTAACAACGTGGAATCGGCTCATGCCCAGGGCATAGCCTGCATTCTTGATGGTAACCGGAACAACTCGCAGAGAATCAGAAGACATAGAAGATACCATCGGTAGAATGCTAATACCAACTACGATGGAAGCAGACATGGCATTAAAAACCTGAACGGTGTCTTCGCCAAAAAGAGTCTTAAGAATCGGAGTAACTGTTACCAGAGCAAAGTAACCATAAACTACGGTAGGGATTCCGCCCAGAATTTCCACCACCGGTGTGGCAATCTCTCTAAACCAGGAAGGAGAGTATTGGGTAAGATAGATAGCAGTACCCAATCCGAAGGGAATGGCCACTGCACTGGCACCGAAGGCAATCATTAGCGTGCCACTTAGAAGCGGCAAGACGCCAAACTTCTTATCATGTCCAAAGGGCTCCCACTGGGTGCCCGTTATGAAGTCAATGAAGCTAACTTCCTGGAAAAAGCCATACGCATCTGATACAAGTATATAGATGATCAGTCCGGTAATCGCCACCGTAGTTCCACCCAGGATCCTAAGGATCCAGCGGATAGTTCTCTCTCCCAGGGCCTTGGAGGGCTTTTGCCCATAGCGCGCAAAAACCCTCTTTCGGTCTCCCTGGACTGCCTCTACCAGGATTTCCAGGTTGTTATCGTTCATCTAGAGTCAGCCGTCAGTCAGCGTAGAGGCTCTCCACAGGTTTGCCCATCAGATCCACATCTTTCAGAACGCTACCGGTTTCCATATTCTTGAAGTGACTCTGGATATTTGCATAGGCTTCTGCGGACAGTGGAATATAGCCTACCTGCTTGGACAGCTCGGCAACATTGGCCAGGTAGAAATCTACGAAAGTTTTAACATGTTCCTTTTTCGCTGAAGCTTCGGATACATAGATCAGAAGTGGCCTGGACAGAGGAGAATAGGTTCCTCTTTTCACAGTCTCCAGGCTGGGCTGTACCGCTTCGCCGCTGCGAGGATTAACGATAGGTACCAGTTTCAAAGAGTCTTTGTTTTCTTCGTAATAAGCAAAGCCAAAGAAACCAACACCGTTCTTGTCACCGGAAATTCCGCGAACCAGAGTGTTGTCATCTTCACTGAACAGTGCATCAGATCTTACCTGGCCGCCTTTTCCAATGATTGCTTCAATAAAATAATCGAAAGTTCCGGAGTCTTTTCCTGGAGAATAGGCTTTGATTTCCTCTTCTGGCCAGCCCTCACGAACTTCATTCCAGGTCTTGGCTGGATTCTCGGACTGAAAGATCTTCTTCAGTTCATCTACGGTAAGCTTATCTACAAAATCGTTGTCTGGATTTACCAGCACAGCCAGGCCATCATAGGCTACTGGAATTTCGATAAATTTGATGCCCGCTGCATCACATTTTTCCATTTCATCGGATTTGATGACTCGGGAAGCGTCGGAGATGTCGGTTTTACCTGAGCAGAATTTCTTGAATCCGCCGCCGGTGCCACTTACTCCCACAGTTACATGGATATCTCCGGATTGTTCCTGAAATGCAGAGGCCACGGCTTCTGTAATTGGATACACGGTGCTGGATCCATCGATCTCCACCATGATTCTCTCCTTGCAGGATGCAAAGGAGAAGGTTGATATCAGAGCCAGTCCCAGCCCTGCCTTTAAAAAAGTTCGATTCATTTGCATAGTAACTCCTGAGAATGCAGCAATTGTATTACGGATATGTTACAATTGCATTGCGACCGTCACAATCCTGCCCGGACAGGCTCTTCTTTCCGCCCTAATTGGCCCAGACAATTCTCGCTTGACCTACTGGATTTTTCTTACCTCGATGTCCAGTAGAAAGCCATGATCCAAAAGCAATTAGAAGAACTGAAAGAGCACGTTAGCCTGATGGCCCGCCGGGCGGAGGCCATTCTGGACATGGCTCTGGAAACCCTGGAGAAGCGGGAAGAAACCCTTTTTCAGAAGACTGTATCTATGGACAGAGAGCTTAATGCCATGGAAATCCAGATGGATGAAAAATGTATGCGTCTTCTGGCGCTTCAGGAGCCGTTTGCCCTGGATTTTCGTTATATCTTCAGTGCAATCAAAACCACCAGGGATCTGGAACGAATCGGAGATGAATCCAAGACTATTGCTCGATGGAGTCTCCGTCTTCCCGGTGGCCAGGTGAGCGAGGATCTTCATACTCTGGCCTCCAAGGCCAGAGAAGCGCTGAAGGAAGCGGCCCAGGCTCTGGTAAATTCAGATCTGGACTCCGCCAATCGAGTCCTTCAGCTGGAACTGGAAGTAGATGCAATTGAAGAAAAGATTCTGGAGGTCTCCACAGATATCTCCCAGGCGCTCATCGTTCGGGCCATGGAAAGAATCGGTGATCTCTCTACCAACATTGCAGAAAACGTAATTTTCTCAGTCAAAGCGCAAGATATTCGCCACTCCACCTGATCGTAGCAGGCTCCGGCCTATTCATGGGAATTCTTCTATATAATCTGAGCCTCATGGCCCTGTACCCACTGTACAGATTTCTGGCCCTATTTCATCCGGGACTAAAAGACTTTCGTAGAAGCCGCAAAGAAGGATGGCGTGCCTTTCGCCGATTCGCAAGCACAGAAAAAAAGATGCGCAAGCTCCCCGGGCATAATGCCCCCATTGTCTGGCTACATGCAGCCAGTGCCGGAGAACTGGATCAGTCTATGGCTCTGGCCCGGGAGATTCGCGATCGTAAGCCAGCCACAATCATACTTTCGGTCTTTTCCAGAAGTGTGAAAAAGCTGCCTTCAGATACCGTAGACTTTGCCTTCTATCTGCCTCTTGATCTTCCATTTGTATGGTCCAGGCTCCTGGGCCGGCTTCCAATTCATACATTCATTACCAGCACCTGGGATGTTTTTCCCAACCTGCTTCGATACCTTGCCCGAAACGGAACCAGAACCTATCTGGCATCCGGTGCATTGCCGGCGAACTCTCCAAGGTTGAAGTGGCAATGGTTCTTTGCTCCTCATTATAAACATCTTACTGGCATAGGTGCAGTGGATGAAGCCAACCAGAGCCGGTTCCAAAAGCTTTATTCAGGTCCGATTTTTGTTACCGGCGATACGCGCTTCGATACAATATTTTTTAAGCTTGAGCAGGCCAGGCTTCCTGAAGAACATAAGAAACGATTTCAGGCACTATTAAGACCACCAGCAAAGACCAAATCCGGGAAGAAGAGAAAGAAAGAGCAGATTCTCATACTTGCTTCCACTTACAAAGCTTGCGATGAAAAGCTATTTCCGATCCTTTCTGAATGGCTGGACCGGTTTCATGGATGGAAGGTCTGGATTTTTCCCCATCATATTGATTCCAATCGGGTTAAGGAATTATCTGCAAATCTGGAAAAGGAAGAGCTAAGTGCAGATGTATTCCGGGAAGACTCGGGCAATCCGAATCTGGCAGCTCATATACCTGGCAAGAGCGAAAATAGAATTATCATAATGAATTGCCTGGGATTATTGGCACATGCCTATGCCCTGGCTCAATTCTGTTATATTGGTGGTGCTTACCACCATCGAGTGCACAACACGGCCGAGGCAGCCGCTCTGGGAATTCCCATCATTACCGGTCCTCGAATTGAAGCCAGTCCAATCGCTGTAGATCTTCGTCAGGAAGGGGCACTTTTTACCGCACCCAGTGAGAAGTTGCTTAAGGAACTGATGTTTCGACTGGCAGAGGATTCACTGTTTCGCAAGCGTCAGGGAAAGATTGGAAAGAAACTACTGAGCAGTGGAAAAGGAGCCTCCGCCCTATTCTGCGATCAATTTTCAATCGCTTAGGTCTCCCCTGGACTTCCTTTAGAAGGCTTCCGAAAAATGGAATTTAAGATTTCTGGCATCGCAGCAGCGGCGATGCCAGGAAACATAGATTCGAATCGTCGCAGCTAAATTAGTTAACAATGAATTCCGTGAAATAGACTTCTTTCACTTTGCCTTCCGAAAGCAAGTGATTGATGGATGCTTTCAACTCTTCCCGAAGTTCTACCTTATCTCTCTGAGAGGCCAGATCTGCCTTGGTCTTACCAGATAGAATCAGGATTATGGTGTCCCGAAGCTGCGGCGTACGCTGAGCCAGTTCTGCAGACAGGGCTTTGTTTCCCTGTTCGAAGCCTAGACTCATTTTCATCTTGATAAAGTGTGCTTCGCCCTGGTCCGCCGTATTCACTCGGAACTCTTCTGTGAAATTAAATGATTCCAGAGGAGGAGGAGGCTTTACCACGGCAATGGACGATACTTCTTTGAATTGCTCTGAAGCTGCTTCCTTTCCCACAAAATAAGCGATAAAGGCCATCAGAAGCATCCCTGCTACTGCAATTGCAACATAAATCAGTATCTTAACAATTCTATTTAGACCAGAGGCTGCCTGCGGTTGATACTCACCACCTTCGTCTTCGCCTTCTTCTAACAGCTCATCATCTGCCATGAAAAACTCCTACTATTAGATGAGATCGGAACATTTATCAGAATTATTGCCCATTTTTTTATGTCCCGATTGGCATATGTGCATTTTGAAGATAGGTCCAGCCGTGACCAAAACCGGAGATAGTATATCCTGAACCATTGCGGCCAAGCACTTAAAAAGCCAGCAATTCTACGGCCCGGGATCAGAGTGGGCATTGACGACTGATCCGGTCCTGTGGCGACTGATCCGGTCCTGTGGCGACTGATCCGGTCCTGTGGCGACTGATCCGGTCCTGTGGCGACTGATCCGGTCCTGTGGCGACTGATCCGGTCCTGTGACGACTGATCCGGTCCTGTGACGACTGATCCGGTCCTGTGACGACTGATCCGGCCCTGGGACTACTGCTCCGGTCCCGTGTATTCCTCATCGGGTAATCGGGTTTCTGGCATTCTATAATTGGATTCCCCTGACTCCCGATTGGCGCTTTCATAGGGCAGAATTACAATGTCGATTCGGCGATTATGGGCGGCTGCTTCTGGAGTGCCCTGGTCTCCCTCCAGAGCCAGAGGACGATAGGAGCCGTAACTTATGACCTGCATCAAAGCAGGCGGCACTCCCTGACCCTGCAGAAAAGTAGCGGAGTTTATGGAACGGGCCCCGGCTAGATCCCAGGCATTTGCATAAGTCCTTTCTCTACGGGGACTATCCTCATCCGGACTTAATCGGGCTTCCTCGCCGGCCGCTGCATGGCCTTCGATCCGTGCGAATCGATCCACATTTTTTAGCAATGCTGCTGCTTTGATGAGAGCCTTTTCCAGTTCCGGGGTACGTTGAGCACTACCTTCCTCAAAATAGTCCGCGCCCAGAAGTGAAATGACCAGGCCTCGTTCATCCTCTGTAATCCGAACCTTCTTGGCCTGGATTTCTGGTTTAAAAATAGTCTGTGCCTGAGTTCTGCTGCGAGCCAGGGACTTTCCTTTTGTCTGAGAGGGAAGGCTTTCCAGATTCATTCCCATCTCTTCCAGGCGGCCCTTGGAAAGAGTCTGACCACCTTCGAAAAAACCCATGCTATTAGAAAAAGCCGATAGTATTAACTGAATTTCCTGGGGAGTTGCCTTACCTGTGGCAAAAAGCATTACAAAGAAACATAGCAGAAGGGTTACCATGTCCCCGTAGGTGGTCATCCAGGCCGGGGAGCCTTCTTCGCAAGGAGGACAGTTTGCTTTTTTAGCCATAGTTTACTCTCTGCTGACTCAGCTACTGGCAGGAATTTGCCAGGGCTCTGCTGCAAATTGTGCCAGGGCGAGCCATTCGCGGAAATCAGTTCGTATTGCTGGCACCGGATCAGGCGCCAGCAGTGCTTTCATCCAGGGCCGCTCTTTCTGCAGGTGGCAGGAAGGAGCTGAGCTTATCTTTTACAATTCGAGGGTTATCGCCGGATTGAATACTCAGGATCCCCTCAATCATAATGGCTTTAATCATCATTTCATCTGCATCCCGCAAAGCCAGTTTTCGGCTCATGGGAATGGCCACCAGGTTGGCAGCCAGGGAACCATACAGAGTGGTAATCAATGCAGCCGCCATACCAGCACCAATAGCAGATGGATCCCCTGCTCCCAGGTTCTTGAGCATCTGTACCAGACCAATCAGGGTTCCAATCATACCAAAGGCCGGCCAGAAAAACCCCATATCCGTCCAGAGTTTGATCCCTTCCTGGTGACGGTTATGAATGTTTTGCATATCCGTATCAAGAATGTTCCGCACCAGTTCCGGATCCGTTCCATCCACCACTAGCTGAATTCCTTTGCGCAGAAAGGGCTCTTCCAGGCTGACCAGATCATCTTCAAGAGAAAGCAGACCTTCGCGGCGGGCCCTCTCAGAAAAGCTCACCAGGGTAAGTATAAGCTGACCCACATCCGTCTGACGGGGAAATAATGCAAATCGAGTAAACTTGGTAAAATTCAACAGTCGTGACAACGGACTGGCCACAACGGATGCGGACAAACCACCCCCGATCGTAATAAATACGGAGGGGATATCAAAAATATCCAGAGGAGAGAGACCGGCCCAGATGGTTCCGAATAGAACCAGGCCAAAACCGATTACAATGCCGCCTAAAGTCGCTAAATCCATCTACTAACCTGCTTATGATCCTTTATCGGCCCTACCGTACAGCGCTTTTTCAAAAATTTTTCTCTCAAACTCCGCAATTTTGTCCGCAATCTCTTCGGGACTCTCGCGTACAATGAATTTTCGTTCAGTGGAAAGGGTTACCACGGTATCTGGATGCTGTTCCACCGTTTCGATCAGGCGATGATTGATGTATAGTTCGGTCTTGTTCAACCGATGCAGGCAAATCATAGTTACAACCAGAGAAGCCCCGGCCCGCCGACAGAAGCAACTTCCTTTTAAGGAACATCCATACTTTCCCGGAGCCCGGGAAACACTCGACAACGGAAAGGCAAACCGGATCTCTGATGTAGATGGAGTCCTCAGCATTTAAGCGCTATGGCCAGCCGGTGCTCATTATTACTCTATTTCTCGTTGTAATGGTCCTTACCGGCTTTGTAACAGGAGTCCTGAACTCCATCTGGGAATTGATAATCTCTTTGCCACTTCTTGAAGGCCTGGAAATTCCCCCTGGATCAGCTTTCAAGTTGCTGCTTTCCATCCCTTTCATGGCGGGCACCCTGGCTGTCTATATCTACCCGGGCCGGAAAGTGAGTGGCCTTTCCTGGAAGACATCTGTATCTGATACTCCTGCCTCTGGCGATGCTCGGATCTTACTGCTGGTATCTGTATTCTTTCTTATTCCTGTGGGGGCCCAGGGAGCGGCTGCAATACTGGAAACACTTTCCTTTCGAGCGTATCCTAACTATGAGCTCTACGAAACGCTGCTGGGAATGTTCCGGCCAACCGGTCACTGGCTGGATGTGGCCGGAGCACTAATCACGGTTGGACTAATCGGTCCATTCTGCGAAGAGATGGTCTTTCGCGGCTTCATGCTCCGCGGACTTCTAAAATCAGGTACAAATTTGCACCTGGCTGTGATTTATCAGGGTTTTCTTTTCGGTCTGGTGCATGGCAATCCCTATCAGTTCAGCTACGCCTGGCCTCTGGGAATTCTTCTGGGATACATGGCCGTTTACTCTCGTTTCGGATGGGCTACAATCTGGGTGCATTGCGTAACCAATCTATTTGCAATGTTTGCCATGTACGGATTCCTTCCTTTCCTGCCGGCGGAAGCTGAACCAGGTCAGTTTCTGCCCTTCTGGTTCATGGCAGGTGGATGCCTGATGATGGCCGCCGGAGTATATCTTTACTTTGCTAACGTCGATTCAGTGGGACCAACAACTGCCATCCGATCTGTTCTGGAATCCAGTCGCTCAACAGGGGCAGTAGATGCTTCTGAGTCTTCGCATACCCGGCAACCTCCTCTGGCTGACCTGAAGACCATGTCTCAGGACTTGCTACCTTCGAAGACGGTTCATACAGAGCCGAAGAATTTTCCAGAGACAGGAACGGCACATAAGGAGAATCATTCCGATCCAGGAAGGTTTCCAGAAACTGGAACCGCACAAAAGGAGACCAACCCGGAATCTTTCCCGGAGGATAGCCGTTGATTTTCTCCAGCGGAATCTTTGTTTTTTTCTTTGCCCTGGTATTTTTTATTCAGTGGTATATCATCGCTCGTATTCCAGGGGAAGCAAGACGACGAACCGTTCTATTCGTTTTCTTACTGGTTGCATCCTATCTGTTCTACATGTCCTGGGACTGGCGATTTGGGCTGCTGATTCTTTTTTCCACCTTCGTTGACTACTGGGCCGGCATCTACATAGACAGGCAGCATCGAATTGCAGAGACTATGAACGAAGAGGATGCACTGGCTCCTGTTCGCCGGGCAAAATTGGCCCTTACTGTGAGCTTGCTGGTAAACCTGGGCTCCCTGGCTACTTTCAAGTACTTTCATTTCTTTGTTGATTCATTCCATGCATTGATGTCAGCAGTGGACCCGAATTTCGGACCGCCAGAACAGCATCAGCTATTGTTTCGCATCATTTTACCGGTGGGAATTAGCTTTTTCACCTTTCAGTCCATGAGTTATACCATCGATGTATTTCGAAAGGTGATCCCCTACGAGTCCTCCTTTCTGCGATTCGCATTGTTCGTTTCCTTCTTTCCTCAGCTGGTGGCTGGCCCTATCGTAACAGCCCGGGAATTTCTTCCTCAGCTTTCTGCATTTCCACGGATCAACAGCGATGATCTCCGCGAAGGATGTCGAATATTCCTATTAGGCTTTATCAAGAAAAGCGTTCTTGCCGATAGCGTGGCTCCCTATGCGGATATGATCCATTCAGATCCACTTTCCTATGGTTTTTTTCCACACTGGCTGGGAGCCATAGCGTTTACCATGCAGCTGTATCTGGATTTTTCCGGTTATTCCGACATGGCCATCGGTTCTGCAAGACTGCTGGGTTTTAAACTTCCTGAAAATTTCAGACTGCCTTACCTTACAGGATCCATTTCGGAGCACTGGCAAAGATGGCATATTTCACTTTCCCGCTGGTTTAGAGACTATCTGTACATTCCTCTGGGCGGTAATCGAGTGGGTCCGGCCCGTCATAAGGTGAATCTTTTCGCAGTAATGGCCACTTCGGGACTCTGGCATGGCGCTGCATGGACCTATGTATTGTGGGGTATGACCCATGGCTTTGCCATGGTTGCAGAAGCGATTCTAAAACCCTGGACCGGCTCCCTGGCCGAAAGGTTTCATCGCCTGGGTACTGCAGGGGAACGTGCCTGGAGATTCATGGGCTGGGTATATCAGATTCTATTTATTACAATATTCAACACGGTGCTATTTCGCGTGGAAGACATAGGAAATGCCTGGCCAATATTCAAACGATTGATTGCCGTGGAAGGCAGCCTGGCCATGGATATTCGCCCCACCCATTATCGCACTGTATTTCTAGTTCTTATTGCGATGATTGTGGGTCACTGGCTTGGCAAGAAGTACTTCTCAGACAGTCATCTCAGAAGTCCACTGCCTCGCTGGGCCGAAAACCTGGCATTGCCTTTCGTACTGGTGACGCTCACTCAGCTGGCTGTGCTGGATCAAACTACTTTTATCTACTTTGCATTCTAGGGAACCGTCTGGTTCTCCCTGACATCCACTTTCGACATCCACTTTCGACATCCACTTCTCGGAGAACAATACATTCATTTCGCATGTCTTCCCGGAACCTCATCGCCCCGGGCACAGGTATCCCGACCCATTTAATCGGAGTGAAACAGAAAAGCACAAAGGATGCAAGAGCAGGACAAAACTGAGTCCGAATCTTTTGTCCTGGGACGAAACCTTCTTCGATCAAAGAAGCAATATTCATAATTTTGATTGGCGATTTGTAGCCTTCGCCTCTGCTTGGGCTATGCACCGAGGGCCCATCCTTTCTCCATGCAAATATCAATGCGAACTGTCGGGGGACCGCAGTCATTGCATAGCCTGCCTTCGCAGCATTGAAGAAATCGTAGGCTGGAGTGCCCTCTCTGATGAGGAAAGAAAGCGCTTTATGGCCGATCTGCCGCAAAGGCAGTGGCCAGAATGAGGGACGGTGAGCCACTTTAGTAGGCTGGCCGATCTAATCGTAAAAACTGAATGTCCCCTATCAATATCCTGACAATCGGTTGTTACTGCCTTCCGAGATGGGAATGATCTGAACCCGAAAAGCCTTTGCCCTATGGGATGCATGGATTCTGCGGCATTCTAAACCTACAGAACCGAAGCCTGATTTTAGGTCTTGCACCTGTTTAGACCAAAATGGCGAGGAACCCATTCAATCGGCTCTGCCCCTGGAATGTTTTTTCCGTCGCCCAATGAAGCGTTACAGTCATGAGGCCCATCAAAAGCACTGGAAGCAAACATATAAACTAACGAAGACTTAAATCATCACAACAAATCCTCATAGACGATACCCTGGCCCTCCGTAATTTGGGCGGCATCAAACTGGAAAGCCGACTATGAGAAGTAAATTTGCCCGCATCCTATTATTCACAGGCCTGTTCGCCTGTCTCTCCTGGAGTTGCATTGCCGTCCTAACATCGGAGAACTCGAAATCAGAAGAGGATCGAAAGTGGGCCTTGCTTGGTCTCGTCAGCTCGCCAGAACAGAACGCATTGATTTCCACTCCACCCACCGTTGCAATGGAAGGCTATGACCCGGCGCTGTTTCAGGTAGAACAAAGATCTGAGCCAGAGGAAATCGCTGTACCAATTTATGGAGAGCACTATGTTTCCATCGGGCATATCTTTGACATCGATATAGATACAAGCCAGATGCCCGGGGCCCCGGAGGAGTATGAAACCGTAGTGCTTCCCCCAGGACAGATGGCTGAACTGACCTATGAATACGATGAGGCGATGCTGGAAGAGAAAGGCCTCATTGAAGAATTCCAGGTATTCTCCTACGATGCAGCTTCCGGCCAATGGATTCCCGCAATGGAGCTGGAAGTAGATAGAGAAAACAATCGGGTTATCGCACGCACAAACCACTTCACTCCTTTTGTTATTACCGCCCTTCCTCAGCCTGCCGATGGCGGAGTGTATGAACCACCTCAGTGCATCGTGGACGCTTTGCAGGACCCGGCCGGGGGTTTGACGGGACCAAAGTGGAGCCGCCTGGATGTGGGTTTTAAGTATTATATCGATCGCGGATACACCATCCGTCACAACGATGAATTCTATGACCTGAAACTGAATGAATCACTGGGCATTTCTACCTGCAACGGAGGCACTCATGCCTCCTCCAGTAGCTACTGCGGTACCGAGGCGCAACATAAGCATTCCGCGGCTATAGATTACCTGGATTTTTCCATTCCCTTTGATGCGAAGGTCTATGTAATGTATGACTCCCGCGGAACAGAGCGAGCGGGCTGGCTCGATGATCTGGGTTTCACTATTATTGAAGACACTTACGTAGAAACTACAGACGATGTTCGCTATTACGAAGTCTACGAGAAGGATTACAGCGCGGGTTCGCAGGTTACTCTTCCGGGAAACCATTACGATCTGGGAAGTCCCAATCAAATCAATACAAACTACTTCGTGGCCGTGCTACCGCAAGGGGACTGGGCCACCCAGGCCGGTATCGACTGCTCGGGTCAACCCTTGCGTCCGGCCAAACCAGAAGGCATTTCGCTGATTCCCGGGTCGGACCGCATTTCCATTGTACTGGACCAGCAGATAGAACGTGAAGTCACGGGCTTGATCGTTCGCCGGCGACTGCAAGAACCAGCTATGTCACCAGAACGCGGAGAAGCCTTGGGACTCGATATTCAGGACCCAGGGTACATGATAGATACCGGGCTCACCGAAGGAATGGTCTACTATTACAGCTTCTTTGCGGTTACAGATGACGGGCTGTATTCTGCTCCGCTCATTCTGTCTGCTCAAACCGGACCCGATGATGATGGGGATGGCCTTGCGAACTACTATGAAAACAATCCATCCATCGTCTACTACGGCGGAAACGGCACGGAACCATCCCAGGATGATACAGATTCTGACGGCATTGATGATCTGACCGAGGTCTTAGAAGGAACAGATCCAACCCATAGCGATCATACTGCGCCGGTCATCATAGGCTTTAACGACAACAGAACCATCAATACTATACCGATGGCTCGTTTTCACATCGAAGTGGAAGATGAATCGGAAATCACCGGCTACTATATATCGGAAGGCACGACCCCTCTGCCCAACAACTCCAACGAATGGATCACGGAAAAACCAAACACATGGCCCATCGAAAGCCTGGGAGAAGTGACTCTCAATCTCTGGGTACGCGATGAAGCTGGCAACGTGAGCGAAATGGCCAGTCTGGAACTGGAGTTTCCGTATTTTAGCTATACGGAGAAGCTCATAATTTTCAGCGCAGAATATCCAGCGGCCTCCCTAATCCCGCTGGACTGGGCGAACTTCAATACCCGCATTCCCTCCGGCATCGGACCTTCGCCGGATTATACAGAATACGCCTTTGGCCAGGGAGGACTTCTTGCGATAAATGGCACTTCCATCCGTTTCCTTAGCGAAGATGGACAAAATGAAATATTCACTGCTAACTCGCCGCTTCCAGACAATGCTGTCGTTGACTCTCTAGATTACGATGCAGACGACGATTTCTGGATTTTGTCGTATCATCTGGAATCAGAGCCAACCAGTGTGGATTGTGACACGATATGGAATTCCCAATGCTTTGTTTCGTTGAGAATCAACCCTTCAGAAGGCTCTTACCAGGTCGTAGATACCATAATTGCAGGTGCTCCTGCTAGCCCATCCTCCTTTCGCAGGGAAGGCCAAGAATCGAACTATGACTCAAACCAAAACCGGTTGAGTATCCAGATAACCAGAGTCTCCTATTACAATGGTGGTTTCGTATCTGTCCCGTTACTTATCATGGTAGATTTTAGCAACGATCAATTTAACTTGCAGCATCTGGTCCTGGACCAACGATTCTTCTGGCCCCACCCTTTGCCAACCGATCCGGCATTTGTACCAAACTTCGCATTCGCACCCGATGATCCCCTTGTTGTCATGACGGGAACTCCCGCTACGAGAGGCGAAAATGGTTTGCACGTTATGCGAAGAAATACCGGCACCTTTGACTACTTTGAAAGCCAGATAGGTAATGTCTGGCAGCCGCTAGGCACCTACCTGCCTGAGTACACCTATGAAAGTGTTGGCTTCCTATCCGAGGATCGGCTCCTTGCTGTCCGGGTGGGGGCAGTGGATCTCCTGGCATTCGACACCACCACGGGCGCGATATCATTTATCAAGCAAATGGATGCAGATGCCAGCATCACCGAAGGCAGCACTTTAGAAATTAGCGAATCCGGGGATGTCGCCATAATTCTAACTGCTGAGCATTCCCGATTACTAATGATCAATAAAGAAAGGGAAGAAATATGGCGCAGGAAGCTGATCGGGCACAATCCGGCCGCTGGGACCAGAGGCATCGCTTTTCTTGATCGTAAGCGTGGGAATCAACCGCCATCCATGAGCTTTGGCCTGGCAAGAAGTCATCCGGTAGTAACTCCGGCAGGTCTCATATTTCCTTTTACTGGCATGGTGGATCCTGGCCAGGAGTGCTATCATTATGGGACCTTCTGGGGCGGCTATGATCAAAACCCGACTCATAAATGGCAGTTGGCTGAGGTGAAATACAGGGACCCGGACCACCAGTCCTGCGGTGTAGGGCAGCAACCTGCATCTATCTCCATAGTGAACTCCTCAACACCCACACCTTCTTCTCTAGAAATTCCTTTTAATCTGCACACTGGTTTAAATTTCTCAGAACTGAATGCTGCGCAGCAGCTGACGTTGATGGAAACACTGGTAGGCGATCAGAAGACAAAGGTATGTCCCGGAGTATTGGAGCAAGCTGACAACTCCGGAATCGGCATTCCCATTACCGCGAAAGATGTCGGAGATTACTCGATTACAGTTCAAGCGACTGACTCCCGTGGCTCTTGCGAGGGCTCGGATCAAACGGCGCGAGCCACCCTGACCCTGAAAGCCCGAGAGCGCATTGCGAATACAGAGAGCTTCCATATTCGCAGCAATGAATATCCTGAACCACGCTCTGACATGGAGCATTTTTCTCTGGAATACAATCCACGGACCCGACGAGCACAGGATTACACCCATTTTCAATGCCGGGTGCACTCGGTGGCCTGCATTCGCATCGGACATCTATTTCTGTGCGGAGACAATACGCATTTGAGTGCCCCACATGTAGCCAAGAGCTCAGAGGCAAAATGCGGTCCTCCACTTTTCTTTCTGAAGCGCTGGACCTCAAGAACGGGCGTGTCCGCTCCTTTACAGCAATACAAACCGCTCTACAAGTATCACGATAAGGCAAATCATTACTGGAATGAATCATGGGACACTCCGGCTTTCGATCCATTTCCTACTGAGGATAAGCGAGGGTTTCTGTTTATTCAGACGGAGCAATTCGTTCTGCTGGAGCGTCTCTACTATGGTAAATGGATGGGCTTTCAGGAACCTTGATGCCTGGAGAAGCCAAAGGCAGCCACTGCGAAGCGATACGGAGCTTCGCAGTGCAGAACCCTGGACAGGTCAATTCAATAAATTAGAAGCCTTGACAATTTCGCTCTCTAAAAAACACTGACATTGTCTTTCTTCTGGGAGGAAAGGGGTGCAAATCCCCTGCTGACGCGCAACTGTGATGGTCCAACGTATACCGGACCTTAGCCAGATCTTCCCTGCAGCCAAGCCGGCGCGAAATACGGCTACTGCATCTCAAAACGCTATCGCGTCTGAGGGGCCCCGGAGGAAAGTACCGGGGCATTCACTGATCAGGCGCCGATCCTTGAATCTCCCGGAATAAACTTTTACGGGAGAAAACGATGAAACGTTTTTCAACACCGGTGGCCCTGATATTGGCTGCCTTTTTAACAACAAATTGTGGGGCCCTGGGCCTGGATGAGGATAATTCGGCCGCCGAACAGGAGCAACGCATTCTGGGCCTTACAACAGGGCTTGTTTTTTCCGAAGCGCAAGATCTGGCGCTGAACGGATCATGGAATTCATTTTCCGGCAATGCTACCACATCCGATACCATTACCACGATTATGGGCCGTAAAAACTCTGGACTCTGGTTAGACGACTCTAGCGGTTTTGGTGGTTATACGTCGCGCTACTTGATAGCCGCGTACGATAATAGTGCAGGCTATGTGATTACCCAGAATCCACCGAACAATGGAGCCTACTCCGGCGACGCAACGAAAGGAAAGTATTTCAAAATTGTTTTTTTTGCCGAAGGCAGTATCTACTGGCATTGCACTCTGAATGGGAGCGATGCCAAAGATACTCTTGCCGAGGCCCAGGCCATTTCCGATACCGCCGACCGATCGGACCCTGCTTCGAGCGGCTGTGGTGGATTCTCCTGGTCACGATTGGAACGTGTAGATAGCTGAGCAAAAGTTCACCATGGGACCCCTTACGGAAAAAATAATTCCAGGCAAGCTACACCTTGCGCTACTGACCCTCCTGGCTTGCTCGGCCTGCTCACCGTCAACCGGCGGGGATGAATCCCTGCTTCTGGCCGCTGCCCTGCCCTCAGGCGGGTCCGGCGACCAGGCCTGCCTGGAGCAGTGGCCATTTTCTGTCGGCGCGTATCTTGCGGATGCATCGGTGAACGCCGCGGTGGGACCAGAGACGTTCGATGATCCTACACGAGCTACTAACAAGATATGCGGCGGTGGCTGGACCGCCGGCTCCACAGATGTGTATTCCACCGGTACTTCCAGTGAATGCGAATCCGGCGAAAAATGCATTGTTCTGGAATGGACAGACAAGAAAGTATTAAATGCAACCGGCATAGACTTTGTAGTGTACGAAAATCCATTTCTACACGGAACGAATCCCAACAGTCGATTCCTGGAACCAGTCATTGTTGAGGTTTCCATAGACGGCAGCAACTGGTGCGGATGGAATCCTAACTATAGCGGAAGCAGTGGCGCTACAGACTTGCGTAACCCAGGGAACTATTCAGACCTGGCCGCCATTACTCCGGTTACTTTCAAGCAAAGTGATTCCAATACTCTAACTGCAGATGATCTGTTCACAGAGACCACCGATAGCTATGGAACCCATCTAAAGGGGGGCGGCGATGGATTTGACCTGGATGCCTCCAGCTTCGGAAACACAGGCAGTGGCTGCAATTCCACGATCAGGGATAATATCCGAAGTTCAGGATTTGTCTATTTGAGACTAACTACGGCCTATACACGGGATAGCAGCTCATTTCCTCTGGCTAATGACTCCTTCGATCAAGAGGCTGACATAGATGGGGCGGTTGCACGGAGCGTAGCGGATCGATAGGCCCGGCTATAGATGATAAGGAATCGGTTGAAAGTAAAATGCTAAAAGAAACCATGGAACCCAGAGTGATTATGATGAAACAATTTGCGCTAATTACAATTCTAACGGTTGCCAGCATGGTGGCCTGTTCTGACAAACCGGCCCAGCCCGAGGCGGGTGCCGGCTCAGAAGTTCAACTTAGAGTGGAACTTCCGGCAGCAGAGGCTGCACCCATCGATGCAAAATTAGAATTCCAGGGCACCGTCCTGGACCTGATGCAAAAAGCCAGCGATGATAAAGTGCTAACCTTTAAAAAAGAAGGAGAAGGTGAGCAGGCTCTGATCACTACGATTCAGGGAATAGGCCCGTCCGGCGAAGGTGATGACTCAAAGTACTGGATTTATGCAGTAAATGGAAAGATGGCCAACGTTGGAGTTGGAACGATGAAAGTAAGTGGCGGAGATGAAGTGCGCTGGTGTTATCTTACATACGAGAATCGAAAGAGCTGCGCTGATAATGCAGCAACTGAGGAAACGGGCGCCCCTGAATAAGGACGGGCCGTTTCAAAAATGTCCCAGAGGACGCGGGCTTAAAGCCCAGAAATAATTGAGGAGAAAAACATGAAATCTACAAACAAAAAAGAAATCGTATTAAATGCGCTGCTCATCGCAGGCATGATCGGATTTGCAGTTGCGGCAAGAGTTGCCCCTCATCCTGCAAACTTCGCTCCCATCGCCGCACTTGGTATGATGGGTGGTTACATTTTCGCAAACAGAAAATGGGGCCTTTCTATTGTCATGGTAGCCATGCTTCTGAGTGATCTGGTCATCGGGATTGAAAGCATGGAACTTAGACTGGCCGTATACGGCGGACTTATGATATCTGTATTCGCAGGTGGACTGCTACGAAATAAAGATAACAAGAAATTCTTCGCCGGTCTCCCGGTAGCCAGCCTAGGATCGTCCATTGCATTCTTTGTGATTTCAAACCTTGCTGTATTCGCATTCAGCGGAATGTATACTCACAGCTTTTCCGGTCTGGCTCTTTGCTACATTAATGCCATTCCATTCTTCTGGAATACCCTTGCAGGTGACCTGATCTATTCCGGCCTGCTTCTAGGACTGGTTCGCATGGTTCAGATCTATGCGGACAAAGAATCTATGATTCCTCAGGCATAAAACCATCAGAGTTAAGGGTTTAGATAGACGCAGACTCCTCCGGGCAAGGGCCCGGAGAGCTGCATTCGTCTTTTTGGCCAGCTGTAGAAGCAATACTAAGTATGAGTCCGTCCGGTAATTCCCCTGGTACATTAGATGATCCCGGCATATCGTCCGGAGAAATCCTTTCGGATGAAGAACTGTGTTCTAATATCCAGAAAAAGATAGACGCAAAAACCAAACCACCAGGATCCCTGGGAAAGTTAGAAAGCCTTGCCCTTCGTATAGCTCTTAGACAGAAAACCGCAGAACCTACCTTCAAGCGACCTACGATTCTGGTTTTCGCCGCGGATCACGGTGCTACAGCCCATGGAATCAGTGCCTTTCCCCAGGAAGTAACCAGACAGATGGTTCTCAACTTCTTACGTGGTGGAGCCGCTATCAACGTCTTCGCACGTCAGAGCGGAATGGAGCTTCGAATTATTGACTCCGGTATTGCAGGTCCACCTATTGAGCACAACGGCCTAATTAGACTGCCCGCCGGCGAAGGAACCGCCGATTATGTGATTCAGGATGCAATAACCTCAGAACAGCTGGAATTCTGCAAAAACAGTGCTGCAACTGTCATAGAGGGGCTGGAACGTTCCGGATGCAACCTGGTAGGCTTTGGAGAGATGGGCATCGGAAATACTTCCAGCGCCAGCCTCATCCTGCATTTTCTGGGAAACGTTAGTCTGGAAGAATGTGTAGGTGCAGGCACTGGTCTCGACCTGAACGAACAGAATCATAAGCTAAACGTTCTACAAAAAGCCAGAGACAGAAAGCCATCAATTACTGAACCCGAAGAAGTTCTTCGTTCCTTCGGTGGTTTTGAAATAGCGCAAATGTATGCAGCGATGAAGATCGGCCATGAAAAAGGAATGTTACTTCTGATTGATGGATTTATTTCCAGTGCTGCATTCCTGGTTGCTTACTGCGAAAATCCGGAAGTTTTATCGTCTGCAGTCTTTTGTCATCGATCGAAGGAAAAAGGACATCAAAAGCTTCTAGAAATATTCCAGGCAGAACCTGTGCTGGACCTGGAAATGCGACTGGGCGAAGGTACCGGATGCGCCCTGGCATTCCCGATTCTACGCAGTTCCATTGCATTTCTTAATGAAATGGCAAGCTTTGAAAGTGCCGGAGTAACGGGCTCCGGCTAAATCCTGGGCTTTCGCAGAATCGCCATACCCGCCAGGCGAATTGAGACAGCTCCTTCCTCGGTGTTGCCTGAACTCCTGGGATCTATTCACACCGAACGAACGATGCAAACTCTTCAGAAACACTGGAACCTATTCTGGATGGCCTGGATCTTTTATACGAGAATCCCGGTTCCATTTACTATAGCCCACAGTGACCAATCTCTGCAGCACTCCAGATGCTACTTCCCCCTGGTTGGACTTCTAATAGGTTTAGTTTCTGCCGGCTCCTTCTTACTGGCAGCATTTGTATGGAACACGATGATCGCCATTCTGATCTCTATGTTTCTCTCCATCTGGATCACGGGAGCATTTCATGAAGATGGTCTTGCAGACTCCATGGATGCACTGGGAGGTGGATGGACGAAAGATCGTATTCTAGAAATAATGAAAGATAGCCGCATTGGGACTTTCGGCACGGTGGCTTTGATTCTAATACTTTCCTTCAAGTTTGCAGCCAGCTGGACTATTGCCCAAAAAAGTGCTCATAGCTTTGCAATCACCCTCATATTTGCACATACTGCCAGTCGATACCTGACCTCTTCGCTTGTGGATTTTATGCAATACTCAGGTGCAGGCCCTGGCAGCAAATCCAAACCCATGGCCAGCACGCCCCTGCCCGCTCTCTATCGCCTGCCTGGCTTACTGGCACTCATAATATCCACAATACCGTTTTATGATACTCCTCTCCTTCTGCTGGGCTTCTTTCCCGCTTTATTTGTCTGTATTTACTGGTCCAGCTTCATAAAAAAATGGATTGAAGGGTACACCGGAGATACCCTGGGCGCTCTGCAGCAACTAACTGAAGTCATCATCTATCTCACAGCTGCCATGTCCTGGATCTAAACCTGCTATATTTCACTCCTGCATGCTCAAGCTACCTACAGGATTCGTAGACTATGGAACTTCATATTATTCGACATACACAAACATCGGCGTCACCGGGAACCTGTTATGGTCATACGGACCCGGAACTTCCAGAAAATCATCTTCAGGATTTTTACAGAGTCTTTGCAGAGCTAAATGTCCGATGCCCGGATCCTGGAAGTATCTATTCCAGTCCTTCCATTCGCTGCCAGTCGCTGGCCCAGTTTTTGCTCGATGAATATCAAAAATCTAGAGCAGCCATTGTAACTGAAGCATCTACTGGAAACAATGAATCAGACATATATGGAATTACCGGTTCGGACCATTCCATCCGGGCACTGCATTCCCCTGCAAAGTTAGAGCTAAGGTCCAGCTTGATGGAGTTGAATTTTGGAGAATGGGAAGGACAGAACTATAATAAAATTCCGCAGCAAGAATTGAAGGCCTGGATGGATGATTTCGTGCATCGGGCACCGCCCGGTGGCGAGAGCTATTTCCAGCTGCATGAACGAACCAGAACTTTTTTTGAGCAATTCAAGCAAGAAACCCTGGAAAGAAGCAAAGTAGATCAAAAGCCTTCCATCATTGTTACACATGGAGGCGTTATTCGATGCTTTTTAGAGATACTGCTGGAGACTTCTCTAGAAAAGGCCTTCTATTTGCAAGTGCCCTATGGCTCTATATTCTCCTTTCGCCTTCCGGACCGGGAGCAATAGACCGCTATTGTATTTTCCCTGGCGACCTGGAAAACACTTTCCTGTATGATCCTGGTATGGAAAATGTTTTCATAAAATAGACCCAGTGTTATGACCTCCAGAGTGTATCAGAGAACCAGAGGGTTCAATCCATCGCCTCCAGCCCTACCGCCGAGAAAACGACGGCCCTACTTGAAATATATTCTCTTAGCTGCCGCATTGTTTCTGCTCTATTTGCTGGGCGACTATATGTGGAGAGAAATGCGCTGGAGATTTATAGTTGTCCATCATACAGCCGGTGACTCCGGAAATATGGAATACTATCGCGCTCTTCATAAAAAGAAGCATGGATGGCCAGACATTGCTTACCATTTCTTGATCAATAATGGCAGTATGAACACTTCCATTGGCCAGATAGAAGTTAGTGGCCTCTGGGAAAAACGAACTCTAAATTACAGCACTCGTATCTCATATGTGAATTATCTGGGCATTGCTGTGGCCCTGGTAGGAAATTTCGAAAACCACGATGTGCATCCTCTGCAATATGAAGCATTGATTCAACTACTCACCAATCTATCCATGCGATACAGCATACCTCCGGAACGAATCATTGGACACGGCGAACTGCAGAACACTCAATGTCCCGGGAAGCATCTGGATATGTCGAAAGTGCGCAAAGATGTGGCCGAAGCTATCAGACGAAATCAGCAATAGTAGAGACCCAGACCTTTTACTTTAGCGCAAGTTTCCGCGCAGATTCATTTCATTTACAGGCTGCGCCGATGGTATTCACATATTCCGGCGCCAGATGAAACGCCGAATCGGACCCGGCAAAGCTGGTGCGAATCTTTTTCGCCTCATAGAGCTCATTCCAATCTCGCAGCATGGAACTGGAGAGCGGACGAAAGGACCAGTGCCATGGCTCCCATTGATATCCGCCATCTCGATCTTCCGTGTAAACAAGACAGAAGCCAAAATCTGGTGCATTGGCCAGCATCCAATCATAGATCACTTTTCCTGTTCCATTTCTGTAATAGGCCGGATTCAAACTATTTATATCAAAGTCTGTGCCCCAGTGATGCCTTGAAGTTCCGGGCATACTTGAGTATTCCAGGATCATTCTTGCCCGCTCCAGAGGATTCTTGATACTGCGCAGGTCCTTGCCGTTAACCTTACGTTGTCCGTTCCATTTCGCCTCCCAGATTCCTTTCTGAGAATAAAACGGACGGGTGGCACTCTGTACCCAGAACTTAATATTTGGATTGTCTTTCCGGAATCTAAAGAGCATTTTCTTGAGAGCTTCTGCTGTTTCTCTGCGTAGCACCATACCTTTTCTGGACGCTGGCAATCCAGCCTTCTCCAATGAAATAAAATCTGGATGCGTGTATGGATCAAACTGCCCGGAAAGATACAGATGCGGCTCAGTATTTCCATAAAGTTGTCTGTTAGACAGATTCCCGGCGGGATCCGAATCTGCTGGGCCACATGCAAGTGTAATGGAGACCAGAAATATTGTTGTCAAAGTGACTTCAGAAAGAGTACGGCTTCCGATTTTTCTTCTCTCTAATAGAGATACTCTCATATTTCCTGTCTTCGTCTGATTCATTTCCATTTCCATAGCTAGATTCCGTCCTGTGTGCACCGCACCCATGCCTCTTCAATTCCAGGGTCCGGCATTTATGTAAAGACAAACATGCTCAGACTTTCTAGATTCATTAAAAATCCGCTTGCCCAGGGCACCCAGTACTGTTCTACTCAGAACCGTGAAAGAACGTAGCCATTCCATTCCTTTACCGGAAGAGATTCCTATCAAGAAAGTAGAAGGCAATGATCGAGACCTGCTGCTAAAAATGTACGGTGAGATGCTTATGATTCGCCGGTTCGAAGAGACCGCCGCGAAAGCATATGCTCAGGGGAAGTTCGGTGGATTCTGTCACCTTTACATAGGCCAGGAGGCGGTGGGAGTAGGTGCTCTAAATGCTCTTCGCCAGGATGATTATGTAGTGAGTACATATCGCGATCACGGTCATGCATTGCAACGAGGATTGGATCCTTCAGCATTAATGGCCGAGCTACTGGGGAAGAAAACTGGTATCGTACATGGAAAGGGCGGCTCGATGCACTTCTTCAGTAAAGATAAGAATTTCATGGGCGGTCATGGCATCGTTGGTGGTCACGTAGCGCTGGCATCCGGCATCGGTTGGTCCATTCGATACAGGAAAAAGGACAATGTATGTATCTGTTTTTTTGGAGAGGGAGCCGCCAACATAGGTGCCTTCCATGAGGGACTGAACCTGGCCAGCCTCTGGAATTTACCGGTGATCTTTATTTGTGAAAACAATCATTATAGCATGGGAACGCCTGAATATCGTTCCCTGTCCGTAGCAGACGTAAGCATCCGTGCCGTTGCCTACGATATGCCCAGAGACCATTTTAGCGGAGGAGATGTCCTGGATGTTGAACAAAAAGTTAAGAAATATGTAGATGCTGCTCGAGCCGGAGAAGGTCCGGCCTTGCTGGAAATCAGTACCTATCGCTTTCGCGGACATAGTATGTCTGACCCGGCCAAGTATCGCACCAAAGATGAGGTGGAAACCTATAAGAAGATGGATCCGCTACGCCGAGCCTACGATACTTTAATGGAGAGTGGAGTGCCCGAAAAGGACCTGGCCCGCATCGAATCAGATGTGAGCCATACACTGGAACAGGCCCTGGATTTCGCAGAAAAATCTGAAGCGCCTCCTCCCACGGACCTGTACACCGATGTGTATGCTCCATAGTCCCAGAAACTTCAAGAATTCATGGAAAGAAATCAGCGAGAAGATTTAACAGAGCAAATCGTTGACCTGGCCAATTTACGGCACAAGAAATTGGCCGCAGAATAGCTAACGATGAAAAACAGAAGATCATAGAAAGGCATAAAATGGGAAAGATCAAAATCAGCTACAGAGAAGCCATTCGCAGAGCATTGTTCGAGGAGATGCAGCGAGACAAAGATGTATTTCTGATGGGCGAAGAAGTGGGATACTATGAAGGGGCCTATAAGGCCACTCAAGGATTACTGAAAGAATTTGGGGAAGAACGAGTGGTGGACACTCCAATCTCCGAACAGGGATTCGCAGGGGTAGGTATTGGGGCAGCCATGTGCGGTCTGCGACCAATCATTGAATTCATGACCTGGAACTTCTCCCTTGTGGCCTTTGATCAAATCTATAACAACGCCGCGAAAATGTATTACATGAGCGGTGGTCAGTTTTCGGTACCCGTGACTTTTCGCGGTCCGGGAGGGGCCGGTGGCATGCTGGCAGCTCAACATTCCCAGGCCCTGGAGGCATTGTATCTTCACTGTCCTGGATTGAAGGTGGTTGCTCCGTCCACTCCGTACGATGCTCTTGGTCTGCTGAAGACATCCATTCGAGACAACAATCCTGTAATCTACATGGAAGGAGAAGTTCTCTACAACGTCACCGGCGAAGTTCCAGAAGAAGAATTCTTGATACCTCTGGGACAGGCAGATCTCAAGAAGGAAGGCAAAGATTTTACCATTATTTGCTGGTCCAGAGGATACCACTTTGCCCTGGAGGCAATGGATGACATTCAGAAAGCAGGATACGATCCGGAAATACTGGATTTGCGAAGCCTGCGCCCCATGGATGAAAGTGCAATCTACGACGCGGTACGTAGAACTGGTAGAGTATTGCTAATTGAGGAGGGCTGGCCCCGAGCCTCCGTAGGGTCACATGTGGCGGATATAATCCAGAGAAATTGCTTCTATGATCTACATGCACCGGTACTTCGCGTAACTCAGGAAGACGTTCCTATGCCTTATGCGAAGAACCTGGAATCCGCCAGCTTACCCAACCCGGCCAGAATCATGGCGGCGGTTGAGGAGCTAATGAATTGAATAGTTATCGCGTAAACGTAGGTGGCAGCATCGGTGGTCCGATTCGACCAGTAGTAGATAGATAGCTTTCGGACAGGAATTGAATATGGCAAAGTTAATAGAACTCACTCAGCTAAGCCCCACAATGAGCGAAGGTAATTTCGTACGGTGGACTATCAACAAAGGAGATTCCGTGGATCCAGGGGATGTAATCGCTGAAGTCGAAACAGACAAGGCGGTTATGGAAATGGAAGCCCTGGATTCAGGTATTCTACTGGCAACCCTGACCGAAGAAGGGGATCGGTTACCGGTAGGAGCGCCTATGGGCATACTGGGCGAAATGGGCGAAGAAATTTCCGATTTGCTGGATGAGGCAAAGAAGAAGCTCCAGAAAGCCAAAGAAGCTGCTGATGGCGGCGAAGACTCCCAGGCCCCGGACGATGGTGATGCAAAACAAGACTCAGACCAGAAAAGCCAGGAACCTAAACCCGACCCGGCTTCAAGCGCCTCTTCAGGCAAAGCAGATCAAGAGAGTTCAGAATCCACC
Organism: Leptospiraceae bacterium; assembly: GCA_040217195.1. Classification (GTDB taxonomy): domain Bacteria; phylum Spirochaetota; class Leptospiria; order Leptospirales; family Leptonemataceae; genus UBA3465. The sequence continues at coordinate 671,957 of JAVJNR010000003.1, forward strand.
ATTCCATTCTCCGGTCGAACTTCAAGCAAACCTTCGGCAAATGTAAGAATTAGCAGCCCGGAAAAACCTATCCTGGATGCACCGGCGCAAAATGGACTCATCGCATTGCCGGCTCACAGAATTCTATACAAGAAAAGCAAGGCCAATGTGCGGGCCACACCTCTGGCCCGGAAAATTGCCCGCGAAAAAGGTCTGGACCTGACTTTGATTCAACCAACCGGTCGGGGAGACACAGTAACTGAGGACGATGTAAACGATTTTCAGAAAATGCGCCCCACTGCTGCATCTGCAGGGTTTAATGTACCGCCTGACAGAAAGGTGCAATTGTCCAACATGCGAAAGGTAATCGCTTCGCGACTTCACGATGCGAAAAACAATATTCCTCACTTCTATTTAACTGTGGAGTACAACGCAGAATCTATGCTATCACTTCGCAAATCTTTAAATCAAGATCTTGCAGAAATGGCCCCAGAAGGCGAAGAGGCTCACCGGTTTTCTCTCAATGACCTGATTACTCGAGCTGTGGCTTTCAGTCTTAGAAGACATCCAGTTGTAAATAGCTCCTGGAGGGAAGATCATGTTCTGGAGCATGGAAACATTGATATTGGAATAGCAGTTGCTATCGATGGTGGACTGATTACTCCCTATGTTCGCAACGCCGACCAGGTTAGTTTGATTCAACTTTCGAAAAATGCTGTGGATCTTGTAGAGCGGGCACGTAGCCGAAAGCTCAGGCCAGAAGAATTTACCAATGGAACTTTTACTATCTCCAACCTTGGAATGTTTGGAATTAAGGAATTCTCCGCCATTATCAATGAACCCGAGGCTGCCCTGCTAGCTGTGGGCGGATTGGAGGATAAGCCGGTGGTCAAGGATGGTCAGATTATTATAGAAAAAACCATTACAGTAACTCTTAGCTGCGATCATAGAGTCATTGATGGGGCCGAGGGAGCTCGTTTTCTACAAACCCTTAAAGGCTTTATCGAAAACCCATACACTTTAATTGTGGGTTCATGATCCGAGACTTATTTGATCGCTCTGCGTATTGGAAGGGCTGGCCTCTATGGCCCGCCGCAGTATTTGGCCTTTCTCTATACTGCTCGGACCCGCTTTCGGATCCTGCCGTTCAGGAGTTTAGAACCCAGGTCGCTACCGAGCATCAGCCAGGCTTTGACGCATACATCGAGCACAATTGCCAGGCCTGCCATGGGTTGAATGGCTCTGGCGGCGGTCCGCTAAATGCCTCCGGCAGGTTTAGCATTCCAGATTTTACGGATCCGTCCAGCTATCGACAGGGTTTTACAGCTTCAGAAATTCGCAATTCTATTGAATTCGGAGTGGAAGGTGGCCGAACTGGTATGCAAGCCTATCAGAACATCCCGCCCCAGCAGCTGGATGATATTTCCCGCTACATTCAATGGCTGCAAAAACAATGAGCCTGGAAAAAACGTTCACTAAGAGAATCATCGCCACTTTTCTACCGCCCTGGACCGAAAGGGTGGGATATCCTCCATCCAGACCAGAACTGGCAGTCCTATTTCCGGATCGCACCAGTCCAATCCCCCTGGATCTGGCCCCCTCCTCCAGTCTGGATGGCATCTATCTGGACGGCGATGATGCCGCCAGGGATTCGCGCCAGCTAACCGGGCAGCTAGAAACTCTTTCTCCCGGCGGGATAGCAGTAATGATTCTATCGAAGCAGTACTGGACCAAACGGGACTTAAAACAGGCCTGCGATGGAACTGGTTTCAGAATATTGTTTTCCAGCCCAATTCAAAGCGGGCAGAAAGTGAAAATTAGCAGCGAAGGACTTCCTGTGCCCGCCTCCTGGTATCAGCGAATCTTTCGTTCAGGTCGATTGGCCGCCTTTCCCGCTCTTTCTTTTCCCGGGGGCAAGGGGCTGTTTGTTGTATTGCAAAAGAAGTTTTCCCAGTCGCTTTCAAGTCGTATCGGATTGAGCGTAGTAATGCTGATGCCTGAAAATCGGGAAGCAGCGGCAAGAATGCTTCTTCGATGGGATTCCTTCTTGAAAGAAAAGAAATTCGACGATGCTCAGCTGGTTTACGTTGAGGATTCCCATCTGGATCCACCTCCTCTCAATTTGCAGGCAGATGCTGTGCGAAAGGTAGACCATTACCGACCCACCGGACCTTACGGGGCCTTTCGGTCAGGCCTGGCCTTCAGTCGCGGCCGAAAAGTAATTGTGGATTTTTCCCGCGGGACGGTGGACCCTTCCCTTTGCATGCCCCTCCTGGACAGATTTGTTCAAGAAGAAAAAAATATGGGCAAAAGGCACTTCGCAGTTCAGGGTGTGGACTACCGTATGCGAAACCCTTATGGCTGGCTCAGAGGGTTTTTCTTAAGATTTGTGGCAGGAACAGTGTATCCAGATTCGCCATTGCGCATCTATCCTTCCTGGACTGCATCTTTGCTGGCAGATTTACATCCTGAAGAAGTGGAAAAGTATCCGCTGCTCATGTCCATGATAGTCAAGAAGAACGGCGGCAGATTTATCAATGAAAAGCTGAATATTGCAGGAGTGAAGAATGCCCTGAAGCTGAGTATTCCTGGAATGCTCCTCTCCTATTTGCGACTCAGGGCCGGTAAGTTACTGGGATTATTGTTAATTAGTTTGCTTGCACTTTCGACTCTGCCCCATCTGCAAAAGGGAATGATTCAATTTCAAATGAGTCTGGGCAATCCAAATACATCTCTGGAATGGATACTGGCTGGATCGGCACTTATATTAAGCCTGAATGGGACCATGGATTCCAGAAGTGGCACCGGGGCCATGTTCCACAGATATCTTCAGTCCCGAGTACCCGCCTGGAAAGCGAATCTCAACCGATTCAGGCAGAGCATTGCCAGTTCCTGGGTGTTGCGAAACGGGCTGCTTTTTCTTCAGGCATTCATCGTATCCATTGGCTTTTATGTTGCATCCGCTTTATTGCTCTTTCGTCGCCCGGGCCGCGGAAGGTGGATACTTCTCACCTATTTCCTCCACATCCTGGCTATGGTCCATCTTCTGGTATTTAACGATTCCTTACCTCTTCAGACAGAGCACTGGGAAAAGGGTTTAAGCAGCCTGAATTCAATCATAGTTCAATTACTTTCGCCCAAGAGTGTTCCGCCAATTCTACTCTGGATTCTGGGTAGCCTTCAAATTGGCACTGCCCTGATTGTGATTCGCCTGTTTCGCAGAAAGAATCTCTGAAACTATAACTCCAGAAACGATCATCGCCGCTCCCAGGCTCTCTGTCCATCCAAGGAACTGCCCCAGAATAAGAAAAGCGAATACTCCTGCAAACACTGGTTCCATGGCATATATCAGGGATGCCCTCGCAGGCGATGTTTCCTTCTGAAATCTGACCTGAATCAATACAGTGCCGATGGTTGCCGGAATACTCAGATAAGTTAAACTTAGCAGTAGCTCAAGATCCCATTTCTGCTGGCCCAGAAATTCCAGACTGCCTTTTCCGTCCAGATACGGATCATCCATCCCAAGGATCGATGCCAGCGCTGCTGCCAGGCCAGTCCCCAGAATCTGATAAAAAGTGAGGTCTGCCGTGGAGTATCGCCTGGAAAAGACATCCAGAAACGTAATCAGCAGAGCAAAGCTAAATGCGCAGGCTATGGTCAGCCAATCTCCTTTATTCCAGTTGTCTCCCTCCGGCGTCCCCAGCAGAAAAAAGGCACCTGCAAGAACCAGCACCAGACCAATATAGGCACCGTTGACCACCCTTCTGCGCAGAAAGAAAATCTGCATAGGAAATGTAAACAGTACCAGTAGCTGAGTAATAAAGGCAGATCGAGCCGGAGTGGTATAGACCAGGCCCTGGGTCTGCAGTCCATAACCGGCAAAAGAAATGAGCCCTAGAAAAAGTCCTGCCAGGGGACCTATTGAAAGTGAAAAACCGGAGGATAGTATCTTGCTTTCCGGGGCTTTGTCTGTGGAAGGTTGGTTTCCTGTCCTGCTCCTGAGATAAAGAAAACCAGGAAAGAAACAGAGAGCTGCCACCAGAAAACGGATGGCCACCATCAAATAGGGAGGCATTTGATCTACGGCCAGCTCAATGGCCACAAAGGTACCTCCCCAGAACAGAGCACAAAGAAGTAGCATCAAATCTGCCCGAAAACGTAGGAACACGAAAATCAATTGCCGGGTGCGGGCTTCATCGTCATCTGAAAAAATGTTTGCAGCCCTGGACTGGATCATACTGGCCATATACATAGGCATTGCCCTTCTGGCAGGCCTGGCACTGAGCAAGAAAGCCTCATCCAGTATGGAGTCCTACTTTCTGGCCGGACGCAACCTTCCCTGGTGGTGGCTGGGCACTTCCATGGTGGCAACTACCTTCGCAGCCGATACACCTCTCGCTATCACTGGAATTACCGTAAAGAGCGGCATATCAGGAAACTGGTTCTGGTGGAGCTGGGCACTTACTTACATGGCAGGTGCTATTTTCTTTGCGCGAAAATGGAGGCGATCCGAAGTTCTAACAGACATTGAATTCATAGAGTTAAGATACGGAACCGCAGCAGGTTCCTGGCTCAGGCTTTTCAAGGCCGGATACATGAGCCTGATCATGAACAGCATAATTCTTGGCTGGGTATTTCGCGCCATGGCCAAAATTACCACTCCCTTTGTTCACTGGGATGAGATTCTTTCTCCGGAAATCTATTCTGTACTTCTTGCGCACTGGCCGAACATGCTCTTGTTTGGAGTGGAAGGATACTCTGATGTTTCCAACCTGAATCATACTATAACGTTACTTCTTTTGTTTGCAGGAGTCGTGGTTTATTCCATGCTAGGTGGTATTCGCGGAGTTATTCTTACAGATCTAATTCAGTTTGCCATGGCCATGATTGGATCCTTTATATTTGCCTACCTGGCCGTGGATTATGCCGGTGGAATGGACAATGTAGTATCTTCCATTCAGTCCCAGTACGCCGGAGGCGGACAGAGCAAGCTTTCGCTCATGCCGGACCTGACTACAATGACCATCAGTCTATTCGCAGTGTATTTCCTGATTCAGTGGTGGAGCCAGTACTTTTCGGATGGATCTGGCTACCTGGCCCAGAGAATGAACACCGCGAAGACACCCCAGGATGCAACTCGAGGATCTCTCTGGTTCGTATTCGCAAATTTCATGCTTCGCACCTGGCCCTGGGTTTTGATTGGCCTGGTTACGCTGGCACTGTTTCCGCTGGCAGTTCTGGACTCTGGTTTAACCGGCGATGCACTTGCTGCCCGGTGCTCTTCGGCAGAACCCCTGGGATCTTCCATTTCCAGTTTTGCCACAGGCATTAGCACTGAAGATGTACGGATGGTCTGTGTTGATCCAGAAATGGGATATCCGGTTTTGATGAAATACGTTCTACCTGCCGGCTTACTGGGATTCGTATTTGCAGGTCTGATGGCTGCTTTCATGAGTACCGTGGATACCCACATCAACTGGGCGGGCTCCTATCTAGTAAACGATATCTATTTACGGTTCATCAAACCCGAAGCTTCCCAGAAAAAACAGGTTCAGGCCAGCCGATGGGCCGTTTTTGTTGTAGCTGCCATTTCCATGATGGTGGCCTCACAGATAGGTAGCATTGAAGCTGCCTGGAAATTCTTAATCGCTCTGGCTGCAGGAATGGGATTGCCACAAATCCTGAGGTGGATTTGGTGGAGAGCCAATGCATACACGGAAATCTCCGGAATGCTGGCATCGTTGCTTCTTACAATACTTCTCTATTCCATCTATCCTACACTACAATCGACCTTTGGATGGGGCGAACTTAAGGCGGAACATGGCCTGGCATTTACAGCTCTCGGTTCAGCCTTTGTATGCATTCTGGTTACTCTTCGCACAGCCCCTACACCATCGCACGTTCTGGAAGGATTCCAAAAAAGGGTGGATCCCACGGGCTTCTGGCCTGATTCAAACCATCCCGCTCGAGCCAGAAAAGAATTCTTTCAGGATGTCCGATTGTGGCTTTCCGGTAACGTGGCCATCCTCAGCGGAATGCTAATTCCTGGTTATTTGCTACTGGGAGACTACCTGGGAGCAACTGTCTGCCTGATTGTGGCCGGACCAGCCTCTTACTTCACTCACCATCTCTGGAAGGCCAGGCGTCTATAGAATTGTGTCCACAGGAATTTAATGCATAAGCAATCCTGATCTCCCGGTCCGGGTGCAAAACCCGGGCTCTACGGCACTGTGGGCAGCCAGTGTTGCTTTTTCTAAGCTACCGAAGGGACTGTACAGATCAAGGTTCTATGCCTGGTTCCGTGGCAATCTCAAAAATCCGGACACCCTTAACGCCAGACCGGGATTAATTATTATTTCCGGTCAGATTCCAGTAGAGGTCTTCAGTTCCTCTATCTTTTCGCGAATCTTTGCATTTCTGTCTCCCTCTGGATCCAGACGTTCCGCAGTTGCCAGCATGCGTTCTGCCCTCTTAAGATTCTTCAAACGCATATAGATATCTGCCAGGAATAAATGAACATGGGGATCCTCCGGCTTTCGCAGACGCAACCTTTCTGCAAAATCCGCTGCTTTATCAAATTCGCCGGCTTTTCTGTAGAAGCTGGCAGAAGCGAAGATCATTTCCTCATCCTCGGGACGCAGGATACTGTATCGCTCAGAATAGATGGCTGCCTTCCAGTATTCGCCCAGCCTGGTAGCCAGCGATGCCATTTTTCGATAAAGAGGGTCCAGGTCTGGAGTATCGGTGGCCACGGCTTCCAACAAGGTCAGAGCTCCTCGCAGATCCCCCTCGTTTTCCATCTCTCTAGCTTTAAGATACTTCTCTTTATTCTCTCCAGACAACACGGCAGCCTTGGCCGGCCAATCCTCTTCGCGATATCCAAGACGCAACAAAGAGAAATCATCCATTAACTCTCCTGTGTTTTGAATCAAATGAAAGATGGCTTCCAGATCTCCTTCCGCTTTCTCAACATGCTTCAGGAAAATAGTCTCATCTTCGTTGATGATTCTGTGGCCATCACGCTCGCCCATCACCAGATCATCTTTGCCGTCTGATCCGACAAAAAGTACATCGCCGGGCTTCATCTGTAGAGTTTCCAGGTGTATGCCGCCTTCCACTCCTGTGGTTCCTAGCTTGCGATAATAATTTTTCTCTTCTACGAAACTGGCCCCTTTATTTCTGTACAGCACTGCCGTGGGATGCTCAGCATTTATGAAATACACAAGTCCTGTAGCTTCATCCACCAGGCCAAAAATGCCAGAAATTAGCATGGAGCCTTCAAAGCTTTCAAACACAGTATGCAGCTCAATGAAGGTATTCTTAAGCCATTTTTCCGGAAAACGATCCCGTTCTACCGGAGACATTCTGGTTCGCTCAATAATCGATTCCATCACGGAACCCAGTACCAGAGCTCCACTGGCTCCTTGCATGGATTTACCCATCGCATCCACGTTAAAGAAGAAAGTAAACGGCCGACTCTGCAGATAAATTCTATGAGCACCGCAAAGGTCGCCTCCGATTCGCTCTTTCCAGTGCTTGAACTCAAAGGATTTCTTCTGTTTTAGAATGAAATCTACAGAAACCGGGCCTTCAGGTACGGTATTGGTACCCAGAGGTTTAATCAGAAGTGAAGTCAGGAAGTAATCTCCATCCTGCTGGTGCTTTAGCTCTCGCACGGATTTCAGAGTCTCTTCCAGCTCCCGGGTCCGCTCCTGAACTTTCTCTTCTAGCTTGTCCGCGTAATCACGAAGTTCTTTCCTGGCTCCGCGAATCGACTGAACCATATCATTAAAGCTGCGCGATAGGAATCCAAGCTCATCCTCTACGCCCACCTTTAACTCAACATCCAGATCTCCGTCGTTAACTCGACGAACGCCGCTGAGCAGAGATCGAAGGGGTTTCAGGAGCGCTGTATAGAAAAATAGAGGGTAGCCGATTATTACAACACTCATGATGCCCAGAATGACAATAATAAAGCTTTCTGCCTGCGGATGAATGAAATGACGGTAGGTCAAATAATCGAAGCCCACTTCATGAATTCCTCCCTGTCGATACACAAGATAGGAAATAACACGCTGGTCGTTTTCCAGAGTCCGATAGATTCGCTCCCCCCGACCATACATGGGAGTTAGATACTGCATTATGCCTGACTTCAGATCCGATCCTTCAAGCTCCGAGTTGGCCACGAATTGTTCCATAACACTGGATAGAGGTTCCAGTGTGCCCTGATCCTTTTTCAGAAGTTCCAGAACCTTTGCGCGAAACTCATCGTCGGGAAGCTTGCGAATTTTAGATTTGAAATAGGCTCGGTCGGTCACTGTTGCATCCCAGAGATCTACCAGGGAGCGGTTCGAATCCGCCATAATCAATGCCATGTAGCCTTTTTGATAGTTTTCCAGGTAAGCGCGTCTGAGAAAAGCCTCTGGATCTCTGGCCTCCATGATCTGCCGCCTGAAGGCTGCATTCAGATATTCCCGGTCCCATGCTTCCTGCACAGGGGAACTGGACATTGAATTATAATCCACGCTAATCTTTCGCGAATCTGGATCATAATGACTTATGTAGAGTAAATCGTCTGGACGTTGCTCATCTTCCAGCAGGATCCTCTGAGCCCTTTCATAGTAGATCTTGTCAAAGTCCTTCTCTTTCTCCACAAATACTGGATAACTGATTGCCTGGATGGCCAGAAGCGTGGTTGCCAGGCTGATGGCAAAGATTCGCGAAAGTAGTTTACTCTTCTCGCCGGATGTGGAAACAAAAAACACCAGGATCCAGAACAATCCGATAACGCCAAGAGTAACCCAGAGAGTCTGGAATAGACCACGATCGATGGCACCGTCGCGGCTCAAAGCGTTAGCCATAGCAGGCACAATCACTGCAATTACAAAACCAGTATAAACACCAATTGCGCCAATTCGACTAAGTCCTTTCTCCTTGATCATTCTATAGACCGCAGGCACAGTAAATAGAATTATGAATCCTAGAATCCACACCGCCACAAAGAGGGATGCCTTATCTGCGGCGAAATCCCAGTAATGCCCTTCGAAATGAAAGATCCTGGGCGCATCCAGAGTCTGCCAGGCGAAATTTGCGGTGAGCAGAACACTGAGTACTATAGTAATTCCAAAGTAGAGCCAATACACCCAGCCCACAACAGGCCTGGGAAAGGACAGGAAATAGGTCCCAAGAAATAAACAGCCAAAGAATGTTGCCAGTACTGTTTGCCACCGGTGAAAGGCAAGGGACGGATCATCGTACGCCGCTGAGAAAAAATAGGCCACTCCCATACTGGTATAGAAGATAAATGCGATGGCCAGATTCCAGGTGGCCCGCGATTTTCCTTTGATGCTAAACAGAAAGACGCTGAAGAATGCAGCGAAAGCTACCATGTTTAGAGCAGCTACTGAGTAATAAGTATGCAGCATGAATTCCATCCTTTGAGGCCGCCAGACCCGAGCATACTGAGTCTAAGAGTCTCAGGGAGCAACGGTGCGGACCTGAAACAGGGGTCTTTATTCCCTATCGGCAAATCTCTTCTCGGAATCCTCCTCTTGCTTTTGGACTCTGTAAACAGTTTTAGTGCACAGTTAGTGTAAAAAGCGATCAGGCCCAAATAGCAACAAAGTAAGATTCAACACAGTATCTATCCCACGCTATTGCTGGCCCGGCTTCAAGCCATGATTCCGAATAGGCCCTTGAAATTGGACGATAAAGACCATTCGTTCCATACCCGGGTGCAAATCTGCTTCCATGGCGCTGCTTTTGGAGCCCAATTTCGGGCAGTTTGGCATTCCTGGATTTCAAGCCAGGGCATCTGGAAATATTGCGGGATGGCCTGGAATGTCCGGGAATCCGCCCTGTAATGGACAGGTTGCCTTTACACTGTGCGCTGCTGCCGGAATCCAGTAATCTGGAGTTAGTAATGTCCCTTAAATCCATCAATCCGGCCAATGAAGAGATTATTCAGGAATACGAGCAACACACGGATAGTCAGATAGAGTCTATTCTTGAAAGGTCGCAGCAATCCTATTTCCGAATGGTTGCCCGCGGACCGGCGCCCTCGGAACAAATTCTGTCATCGGTGCAAAAAATGGCCTCGATTCTCAATGATAGGGCGGATGAATTTGCAAAATTGATCACTGCTGAAATGGGAAAGCCCATCAGCCAGTCTGTAGCCGAGGTGAAGAAATGTGCAGGTCTCTGTGAATATTATGCAGAGAATGCATCCTCATTCCTTGATCCCAGACAGGCCAGTACAGAGAGCTTCAAAAGCTATGTTCGATACGATCCAATTGGGCCCGTGCTTGCAATCATGCCCTGGAATTTTCCATTCTGGCAGGTCTTTCGAGCGGCGGTGCCAGCCATCTGCGCCGGAAATCCGGTTATCCTGAAGCATGCCTCCAATGTTACAGGCTCGGCTCTTAAGGTTGCTGAGATCTTTTTAGAGGCCGAGATTCCAGAGGATCTATTCCAGGTACTACTAATTCCTGGATCAAAAATGGAAGCTATAGTGGCCCATCCCGCGATTCGAGGTGTGAGTCTAACAGGCAGCGAAGCAGCCGGACGTTCTGTGGCCGGCCTGGCAGGTCAGAATCTAAAAAAATGTGTTCTGGAACTGGGAGGCAGCGATCCATTCATCGTTTTGAAAGATGCAAACCTCGAAAAAGCAGCCAGGACAGCCGCCCAGGCTAGATGTATTAATTCTGGTCAGAGCTGCATCGCCGCCAAACGATTCATCGTGGAGGAGTCTGTAAGCGAATCCTTCATTGAGCATTTCCGCAAGGCCCTGGAGGATTTAAAGGTTGGATCCCCCACGGATGAAGATACAGACATTGGTCCACTGGCCCGGAAAGATTTGCGGGATGATCTACATGAACAATTACAGCGAAGTATTCAGGAAGGGGCCCAGCTTCTTCTGGGCGGCAAGCCCCAGGATGGGCCAGGATATTTCTATACAACTACGCTCATTCAATCGGATTCCATTTACAACCATGCATTGCAGGATGAAACCTTTGGCCCCCTGGCAGCTGTAATCGTTTCAAAAGATGAAAGTGAAGCTGTGGAACTGGCCAACCAGAGTCGCTTTGGCCTGGGTGGCAGCCTCTGGACCCAGGATTTAGAAAAAGCAGAATTGCTGGTTCGAGAATTGGAAACTGGAAGCGTCACCGTAAATGATTTGCTTCGCTCCGATGTGCGAATGCCATTTGGAGGAATCAAGGATTCTGGATTTGGGCGAGAAATGGGCCCGGAAGGTATCCTTGAATTCGTGAACCAGAAATCCATTCGAATCAACAAGTAAGCAGCAATACACTCTCAATGGTTTTCCCTGACGCAGCTCTGACCGCCCGGTGCACCTTATTGGTAAGGCTAGCCGTACAAAAAAAGAGCCGCCTTTTACAAGGCGGCCAGAGCGACAGATCGGAAGATTCTAAATTAAATTAGAAGCTCGTGCTATATCCCAGCGATACATAGTATACAACTGAGGGAAGCTTTTGACGCGGTGTGTAAGTCCAGTTACCGGACGGATCAACTGAAGTGGACACCAGGCTGTTGAAATAGCTGTTAGAGAGACCAGTAGTTTTACTGGGATCTTCAACCATGCCATCAAATCCAGTGGATCCACCGTTAACCCATGCCAGGCCGTTCTTACCAGCTGTATCACCGTCGAACCAGGATAGGTCCGGACGATACACTGCGTTCAGTCCAATTGAGAAGTTGCCGAATCCCAGAGATACTCCAGCATCCACATTTCTCCAGTTCTGATAACCGCTTGCTGTTTGATAACCAGCACCAACGTTGAAACCTACACTCATGCTATCGGAAAGATCCATTCCGTAATCGTAACCGATGTAGCTGTAAGTAGTTCCTTCGCTACCATCGCCGTTTACTTCAGCGTAGTAGGTCAGACTAATTGATCCAGCCTCTTCGGGTAGAATAGCAGGAGAGAAGCCAACGAAGAATTCAGTGAATTGGTCAGCACCCACAACACCGGTAGTAGTGTTGGGCAGAACGTAGGCAATAATACCGCCGCTCATAGTTCCAAATTTGCTATCAACTTCATAACCCAGAGTCAGGTCCACTTCATCAAAACGACGCAGACCGTTCGCTTCGTTATAGAGACCGGGAGCCTGATAGGTTCCATTAGCAATCTGAGTGGCAGTAGGGCCTGTTCCTGTTACCGCTGCAATTTCTGCAGTAGTAGCTGAAAGAACGTTAACCCCGGCTCCTGGGCCAGATGCTCCTGGACCTGTTTGATACAGACCATCGGTATCTACGTCTTCACGTCCGGTTAGAGCAAAGGAAGTCCATACGTTAAAGAACATTCCATTGTCCAAATTAAAGTTGATGCTCGGCTGGAAGGCCGGAGCCAAATTGAAACCGGAGATTTTCTCTCCGTCCTGGCTGAACTTACCCTGATATAGATCGGATCCACGGAAAATGTAGCTAGAGACTACGGTAGCATCAACATCGATGCCAGGTTCCGCCTGGACCGTACCTGCTGTTAGCAGTACTGAACCAATCAGGATAGAGGACCAGGTTTTCTTAATTGCACTTCTTCTGGTTTCCAAGGTGTTATCCTCCTGTGTTTTGCCCCTAGCAATGCAGGAACCGTGCCAACAATATTGGTGCACATGGACCATTTGGTAGGGGGCAGAAAGCCCAAGGTGCCCTGAAACTGGACTTCTGCCTACTAAATAAGCATCTCGCCTTAAATAATTTCGCATCCGAAGTCAAAATTTCCAGGCGTTCCGTGCACTCCACTGGATCTGGAGGCATTCCCCGAATCTATTGCTGCGCTCCCGGTCCTTTTTTCTAATTCTTCACCGAATTTCTGGAAATTTTTTGCGGTAACCAATGTTCCGCATATCTTATACTCATGCCCACGCAGAAAACAGAAGAAGATACCGCACTACATAGCTGCCCCTTAACCTGCAGCGTCGAAAGTCTTAATGTTGAATACAAAAACAGATTGAGTATGTTTTAGATCTCTGGAACAGGCTGCAATTCGGAGCCGGACAATACCTGTAATGATTTGCAGATCCGATTAGAAGCGCTAAAAAAGGAATTGCCTCAAACCATAACTCTTTCGACATCTAATGGAAGATGTCCGAGCCCGTTCAAGAAAGAGACCTGGAGTACCTGTACAGCGCAGACAAGATTCAGCATCTGCTGGCCCGACATCTAAAAGGCCGCACCATGTTCTTAAAAGGGCAGGATCCTCCTGCAGAGGCGCTGGTCCATGAGTTTGACCTGAATAATCGAATTCTTCTGGAAAGCCGCAAACTTACCCTGGAGCCAGAGATGAAGCTCCAGCTGTTTCGAATTCTTGGACGTTATATTGAACTACACTGTGAAGTACTCAAAGTAAATGGTGATCACAAGTTTAGCATTCAAGTAGTTAGCGCAGCCATTGCAAAAAAAGAGCGATCCAACATGCGGGTAGCTCTGAATGCTGATCAGGCCCATATAACAAACATACTGGCCAGTCGCCATACAATCGACACCGATACGTTGACCATTCCCACATCTGTCAAAGTGGGCTTTGGAGAGTATGAGCAGATTTTAAAAAAAGAATTTGAAAATGTTAAGATCGATGCATTTGGAAAGCGGGGCACCTGGCTGGATCAGGTAAAAAAACAAAGCAAATCTATCTATATACCCAATACAGAGGATCCCCATACCTACAGACCCGCGGATAACCGTTGCCTGGATGCATCAGCCATACTTGGAAAGAAGCTCCAGGAAAAGATAATCGAATATAGAAATCATAAAGTCCGGGCAGAAGCTATTGTTCCTGTTATCTATACCACTCATGATCGCAGCACCATCCCTATTGGTTATATTCATGTGCAGAGTCGAAGAGAAGCATTCCCGGAAGGAACCCTGGACCGACTCTATACCGCTTCAGCAGATATGGTTGAGAAAATTCGCGGATCGAACACGGTTATGATCAAGGAAAGGCAGCAGGTACTGAACGTTTCCCGTGGAGGAATACGAGTGCGAATTACGCACGATGAACTTCGCACCTATCTAGCCCGTCAAAACGGATTCACCTTCGATCTTGTTTTTCGTATGCAGGCCCCAATTACTCTTTTTGGCCAGATCCGATCGCAGAAGAAGATGGCATCCGGCGAACTATTGCTCGGGGTTCAAATCGCCGGCAACTCCAATGAAGCCAGTTACAAGCGCTTTCTGGGCAATGTGGACAAACTGGAGCAGGAAACCAGAGCTCGGCTGGAAGCGAAAAAACAACAGGCTCGACGAACAAAATCAAGTTAGATGCGGAATGCTCCGATTAATTCAGCTCAGCGAGGCAGCACAGGACGCTTCATGCGGCATTTTAATTCAGGTTACTTTCCAGGTTTCCAGTTTCTATTTCCTGTATTGCTGATCCTTCTTTCCTGCGAAGCTCGAATCACGACTCGGCCCGGTGCAGACGTGGATGTACAGAGGGCCCGGCAGGGCAATCGACCGCTGATGGTTCCCGATTACCGACGGGCAAATACAGCCCTTCGGGGAATCTATACTGAACTACCGGAGCCCACAATCTACTGCAATTGCAACTTTGATCCGAAAGGAAAATGGGCTCCAGCTACAGGATGCTCCTTTTCGCCTAGGGATCCGGCAGACAGAGACATTAGATATAAAGTTCACTGGGAGCATGTGGTCCCGGCTTCACGATTGGCAGAGGGGCGATCCTGCTGGGATGACGATCCATGTATTCGAGGAAATGGAAAAAGATACGGAGGTCGCAGCTGCTGTAGAAAAACGGATACTCTGTTTCGCGCCATGGAAGCAGATTTGCACAATCTTAGACCGGCCATTGGAGAAATAAATCGTCACAGACAGAACTATTCTTTTGAAGAAATACCAGGCGAAGATAGGATCTACGGTGCCTGCGATATGGAAATCTCATCGAATACAAAGACTGCAGAACCGCCGGAATCTTCTCGCGGCCTCATAGCCCGTACTTATCTTTATATGGATGCTGTTTATGGCATTGGGCTTACGTATGAGGAGCGAAAGCTTTATGAAAACTGGCATCGATTGTATCGGCCCACTTCAGCTGAAGTGGCCAGGGATATTGCTATTCGTGAACTCCAGGGAAATTCCAATCCATTCATCTACGATTACAGACCTGAAGCCCAGGTTTCTGAAGCCGGGCAGCCAATTGATCCGGACTATGAGACTGTAGATGACAAAATGGAGGCGGGAAACTCTAATCGCGGTTCATGCCTTCTTCAATAAAATCAGACTTCTTGAACATGCTAAGTAGTTCCACAGATTCCTGAGCCAGAGCCTCCTGCCCCCCTTCCTGGCGGTCTACGATGCAGAGTGCCTGATTCACAACAAATCCGGCCTCCCTCAGAGCTTTGATCGCCTTAAGGGTGCTACCCCCTGTTGTGATCACATCGTCCAGGGCCAGAACAGTGGCTCCCTTCAAAGTTTCCACTTCGCCTTCGATTTGTTTTCCTGTACCGTGTCCCTTGGCCTCCTTTCGCACAATCAAAGGATAGCATGTATGATTTCGCCTTAGACACTCCAGACTCAGGCCGTAGGAAATGGGGTCCGCCCCCAGGGTCAGTCCTCCGACGGCAGAAGGTAACCTCATCCGATTATTTCCGAAGAAATCATCATAGATGTTTTCGCATAGCAGGGCAAGCCTGGATGGATGTAACGTAATCTTCTTGCAATTGAAGTAGTGATGAGACGTTTTGCCTGAAGCTAATGTAATAGGATCCTGCCTGTAAGCATAGGCATGATCCTTGATCAGATTATATAAAGAATTCGCATCGGACGCAGAACCGGGAGTCATAGATGATTAAGCTCTGGAAAGCCCCCTTTCAATCAATGGTTTTTTCTGCCATACTGTTTGGCATTCTGTCAGCATTGTCGCTGGCACCGTTCAATTTTCCTTTAACAACATATCTGGCACTGTGGATATTATTCTATCAGGCACAGCTACAGAGCCTTTCGGCAAAGAAGCTTCTATGGTTTGGCTTTATGGCTGCATTCTGGCTCTGTGTTTTTGGATTTTACTGGACCATCCATCTATTCACAGTGTATGGCGGGCTTCCTGTATATCTTGCAGTCTTTACTTTTATTCCGTATACATTCCTGCTAAATCTGAAGATCCCATTTCTGATGCTGGCTCTGGGAGTGCTGAATAGGAAAAAATATCGAAAGCTGGGTCTTCCCTCTTTGATTCTGGTGCCAACGGTGGCTGTTACGCTGGACCTGATTTTTCCTCAAGTGTTCAACTGGTACTGGGGCAACCTGATAGCCGGAAATCCGTATTTCTCTCAGCTTGCGGAATATGTTGGCATACATGGCCTGAGCTTTCTACTATTCTTCCTTTCCTACGGTTCATTCAAGTTGCTAAAAGGAAGCCCCTGGAAATTGCAGTACTGGAAACGGTTTCAGAGCATTCAGCGATGGAAGGTTGCCAGCCCAATCGCCCTGGTGGCTGTTCTGGGGCTGCTTTTTGGAGCCTACAAGAAGTCCAGCGTTGAGGAGTTTCAGGCCGAGCTTCCCCATGTAACGGCTCTTACCATTCAGCCAAATGCTCCTCTGGAAAAGGCTGGAGCCCAGGATGTTACCTGGCCTGTGATTCGTAAGCTACTCACAGGAACCATACCGGAAATAGCAAATAAGGCCCAAAACGCTGCAAAACAAAAAGAGCTAAAAGTGGATCTGGTGGTTCTTCCTGAGTCCGCCGTGCCTTATTTTACCACCCAGGATAATTTCATCACCAGAAAGCTGTCTCCTTCCAATCGAATGCCAAGCATCTACAGACCGGAATATGAGGAACTGGTGCTTAAACTGGCCAGGTCATTCGATGCAGAGGTTTTTATTAACCAGAATGCCTATGGTGCCAGCCGCGATCCGTCCACGGGAACTCCCAGAATCGATGCCTATAACTCCTCAGCACTGTTTGCACGAAACGGAAAGCGAGCCGGATATTACCACAAACAAATCCTAATCGCATTCGGAGAACAGATACCTTACGCAGAATTTCTGGATGACACCGGGTTGATCCAACTGGTTCCGGAAAGCGTTCGATATAGCCGTTTCAGACCAGGGAAAAAATTTACCCTAATTCCCTATCAATCCCCTGCTCTGGAGCCAGAGCAGCCCATCGAAGTAAGCTACGGTTCACTGTCAGACCCGAAGGCAATCAAAACCCAGGCCGTTCAAGATCTGCGGGAGGAGCTCTCAGAAAAGCAGTTCTTCCCCACCGGTCAGTTCATGCCACTCATCTGTTACGAAGTATTGAGCCCCAATTATATTCGTGACTATTTCCATGAGAACAATGCGAATCCAGACTTCATGGTAAATATTACCCAGGATAAGTGGTATGGAAAAACCATCGAAACCTTTCAGCACTTTGAGCTTGGTAGAATTCGAGCCATAGAAACCAGAAGAGCGCTTTTGCGATCCACAAATAGCGGTACTTCAGGCATGGTGGATCTGGCAGGTAACTATTCAGAACCCGAAGTAGGGATGCGACTTACAGGTCAGGAAGTGGAGGATTTTCAAATCTTTCGCGTACCTGTGCATCGTGGCGAGGACACCGTCTACGTAACCTATGGCGATACATGGTTCCTTTTGCCATTTCTGACTCTGGGTGCCTTCTGGTTTGTACGGCGACGCAGATCCAGGGCAGGATCAGACCGGACTTCCAGGCAGCCCACATCTGCAGTAGGTCCCGCAGACGGAGCTTCAGTCAGGGTTCAAATACCGCGGAAGAAATCTACTCCACGTCCTCCCACTCGTCGCCGTAATGGAAAGTGAGCTCCTCATCGGGCTCAATGGCGCGAATGCTGTAAAGACGGTTCTCGTCCCATTCTACATTGGGACGGGAGCTGTGGTTCAGATAACGCAGCTCATTCTTTCCATCAATGCCTCTCCAGGATCCGCTGTCCTGCTCTACCCATAGTACGTAGATATCATCATCCAGGGATGGAATCCCTTCATAAGATCCCACATACGCACCCTTTGGAATTCGGCTCCTGGCAAAAGCGCCCATTCCATGAATGCCGCTCTTTTTATTATAAACGTACTTCTCAATGGCCTTGTTCGATCGAGCCGAGAATTTCAGAGGAAAGGGAGTGTCTTTGGGAAGAATCCGAGGCCTTTGGGCAGCCTTCGAATGCTTCTTTTCTACAGCCCGGTGGCCGGTTACACTACTGGCAGGCTTACTGGCCTTTTTGGGGCTGGCCGGCTTTTTTTTACCAGCCGGCTTTTTCTTCGATACCGGCTTCTTGTTCGTAGCCGACTTTTTCTTCGATGCCGGTTTTTTCTTACCAGCCGGTGTCTTCTTCGTTGCTGGCTTCTTTACAGTTCTTGATGTGCTATTATTCTTTTTCTTGGTAGAGGTTTTCTTTTTCATTCGTTACTTCAGGATTGTTTTCTGGCTTTCAGTCGTTCCGCCTGACTTACAATATCCGTTACACGAACACCGAAGTTCTCGTCAATTACAACAACCTCTCCCTTGGCAATAAGCTTACCGTTTACCAGGAGATCCACAGGCTCACCAGCCAGCTTATCCAGTTCAATAATGGAGCCTTCACCGAGACTGAGAATTTCCTTGATGTATTTTTTGGTCCGACCCAGCTCCACAGTAAGGGTCATCTCCACATCCATGAGTAAATCCATGTTGGGAGTAAGTGGGCCCATGCCTGCATTGGAGAGCTGAGGGAAGCCTACATTCTTTAATGGATTTTGTCCCGGCTGCGGTCCCTGAGGCTGATGGCCCATTTCCGGATTCATCATCTGGGAGCCGGCTGCCGCACGACGAGATCGCTCATGCAGGGATCTGGCCATATCCAGGGGCAGCAATAGCGTTACCCGGGAATCCACTGTATTTTCGATCTTCAGTGGAATCTGTACTCGAAGTAATCGGCCGCCGCCCACCGGAAATGTGGGTTCATCGGCTACGTTCTTAACATCCAGGCCCAGAGGGGTTACCGCTTCCCCGGCTTTTACGGAGAACTGATTCACCATAGAAAAGAGCAAGGGGCCCATAGCATCCTTGATGGTGGCTATCTGAGCACTATCCAGGGTCTCTACGGCTTCTTCCGTGGCATCACCGCCCATAAGAAGAGAGCTAATTTTGCTAGCATCCGAGGTGGACAGAAATAGGGCCACGGAGCCAGATAAGGCACCGGTGAGATTCTGAGAAAAATATACGTAACCGGATGAGAGTTCCTTTTCTGCCTCTTCGGCGGATCGAACCTCAGCATAGGGATTTCCCAGATTTACAGATCTGGAAAGTATCATGGATAAGGATTGAGTCCCGGATCTCAGGCCCTGATAGGCAATGTCTGCCAGGCTCTCCTTTTCCAGAGGAGAGAGATCTTCGCCCCCACCCTGATTCTGTGCAGGACCAGCCTCCGAGGCCTGACCGGATAAATCATCCGCCCCCTGCAACAAAAGATCTATTTCTTCCTGCGTTAATGAACCGTCCGCCATATTGCTACCTGTGGGTATTATCGGACATATTGTCAAATAGAGCCATTAGTTTCTTCCATTGAAAACCCGCAAACTGCGTCCTGCAGTTTGCGGGAAAGCTTTGCAATGAGCTCCATATGGAGCTCACAGACATCCTGTCTGTAGTGCTCTGCCATGCAGAGCACGGGGGCGGGCTGCGCCCTATACAAACTTCCTGTTTGTGCATGATTTCTACGAAATCATGCTGAGTGCCCGCATGGATATAGAATCCGGACATTCGTCCAGGCCGGCCAAGGGTGCGGAAAAGCGATGTAAACAGCTCCACCCGGAGCTCATAGACATCCTGTCTGTAGTGCTCTGCATGGCAGAGCACGGGGTGCGGGCTGCGCCCTATACAATCTCCCGGCTCTCACACTTCCTTTGCTTCGCCGCACTGGGACTTCCTGTCCGGCGTCCTGTTCGCTAAAGCTTCGTGAAGAAGCTTTCATAAGGAGCCATGCTTACAGAAATTTTGTCTTTCGTTACGGTCCAGGGTATGAGCTGGCCATCAAATAGGTCCACGCGGCGCTTTAGATCACCGGTAGTCAGAGCCTCGGGCAAAGGTACTTCGATTCGGGCCGGTTTGTCCGTGGGATTCCAGATGCCCAGGTATCCTGCAGGATTATAGGCACCCAGAGGAAAGGGATGATCCAATCCAGCCAGAGGAATGGATGTGCGACTAGAACACTTTTTATTGATTTCCAGGATCTTATCCAGCCATTGAAACCTGGCTCCGTCTAGAATCTGCAAATCATCGCTGATCAAAATCATGCCTCCTACCAGAGTCATGATCACAGCAGATAATCGAATCTGAGCATCCGTCAGTTCTGTTTCCCGGTTTCGCAGCATCAGACAATCCGGATCATTGAGCCAGAGCCTTTGATGCATAAAAGAGCGAAGCAGGTTGTTTTGTAATGCAGGACGCAATGCAGGAAAATTGCGATCTCCCAGAAGATTTCCCAGGAAAGGCTTTTCCCACATATGGTTCACATCCATACTAACTCGCTGTCCATCTACAATGCCAATGCTGGGATATAGCGGACAACCACATCCAAGAAGGAAGGTCTTTCTGCCAGCGGCCTTACGAATCACCTCCAGAGCTTTTCGAAGACGCATGGATCCAGTTGTATCCATAGAATGATAGCGACCACGGAAGTAAGGAGTGAATAGAAAATCCAGCTTTAGATAAGTAAATCCCTGATCTACAAAGTGCCTGGTTACCCGGGAAATATAATCCAGGAATACTGGATGAGTTACATCCAGTGCATAGGTTTTGCCACCCCAGTTCGGATTGATTAATGCTCGCACAGGTCGGCCGGATGGGCTTCGCAGCAGTATCTCCGGATGCTTCTTGATTAGATCTGCGTCGGGCCTGGCAAGGAAGGGAGCGAACCAGACGCCGGCCCTGTAGCCGGATTTCTTGATTTCTTTTACAAGCGGTGCCAGACCATTGGGGAACTTCTCATTTGTGCTAAGCCAATCTCCAATATTTTTCTGATAACCGTCGTCAATCTGGAAGACATCCATCTTAACTTCCCGTGCTTTCAGAAGCATTAGATTGTGCGAAAGATTCTCCTCATTTATTCCAGTATAATAATGATACCAGGAACACCATCCACTGAAATTAGCAGACCGATTGGGCGGATCCGGCAGATCCCGACTAATCTCATTAAAGCATTTGTCGATGAAACTAAAGAATTCCAGTGGCTCATTCTGGGTGCGAAAGCCCTTTACCAGCGAAAGAGGAAGAATGGAATGGGAGACGGATTTTTGCCCGTTAAAGTCCCAGATAATTCGAAGGTCATTCAGTGAACCATCTGATGGATTTAGATGAACTTTGTAACGAACATGCTGCAGGCCTATCTCTGCCTGACCCAAAAAGAGCATTTTCCCGGAATCGGCCACCAGAGAAACCAGGCCTTCGGAATGAAATAAGCCTCGGCGGGCCATAGAATGCAGCCGGCCGGGAATGCGGGAAGGGAAATCAGTTTCTGGATTTTCATCCATGTCATGCTTCCAGCGAAAGCGCGATTGTAGATCCCGATCTTTTGCCCCTACCACCTGGCACACGGACCAGGAGTGATAACCATGCTGAAAAATTCGAATTCCATGCTGCCCTGGATAGAATCTGCCCTGGGGGTCGTTAAACCGAACTTCGAACCTTTCAATATTCAGCTCTTGATCCGAAAGCTGTTTTAACCTGAAACGAAGAGAATCCTCGCCACTCTGATCCTTCAGCTGGAAGGTATTGCGGGAACTGCTGCGTACAATGCCGCTGCGTTCAAAGTCCTCCTCTACCAGTTTTCCGGATTTCTTGTACGCTATGTGACAGGAATAGTCTTGGAATAAGGACATGCCTACGCTGTGAAATGGTACCGGCACCGGGCAATTCTTTTTCAAGGTCCCTGAACAGAGCGGATCCGGTAACGGAGCCACTGAACTCTTTATAGGCTTGATCTTGTATAGGATATGCATTCACTGACGCTGTGGCAAACCAGGCGGCCATTTTTGATTTCGACAGTGTACTCTTTCACGATAGCAATATCTGGAAAGTGAAGCATCCGGCTGTGGGAATCCTGGGCATGGCAGCCAGCACAAGCGATGTACTGCAGCATTTCCAGAAAGGTATCTTAAAGACCAATGGAAAACATCTACCAGACTATTACTCCCTGGATGAGTTCCCCTACGACTTACTGGATGACTCATCCAGCTTCAATATATTGCCGCCAGAATTGGTCCGCACAACGGCCAGGTCTCATGGGCAAAAAAGAAGGGATCTATTCGTTTTGAGTATGACTCGCAGAACCGGTATTCTGAACTTTCTTTGCGATTTGATCCCACCGGAAAAAGGTCCGATTCCATTTCCCAATCCATTCGAAACATGCGATGTTCTGGAACTCCGAACCGAAGACCTGGATGAAATAAAAAGAGCTCAGGACCTACCTCTGGCCAGGATGCGCCGAATGCTATCCCTTCTGAGCTATAATGATGGAAGGCCTACAGCAGCACCCGGGCCTTATGAGCGAATTTTCTATCATACAACAGATCGTGTGGCCGCAGAACTGGTCAGCGGATACGTTCACAAAAACCATTCATTGCTGGAAGATGGTCGAAATGCCATTCTGGTTTATTATATTGCTCGGGCACGAGATCTGGCAGAAATCTAGATTCTTGCAGTTCATAGTAAGGATTTGATCGCTTTCGCACTGGAATCGAAATCTCGCTTCCTACAGCTTCAATTGATGTTCAGGTCTAGCGCCAGAAAATAAGGTTATCCGTAAAGGAATCATCCGTTCTTGCCTCGGCTCTGGCAAAAACGATATCGTCTGCATTGAAATGTACTTCGCCCTTTTCGGTTTGAAGCACCCATTCGTATCGGGACCGTAGAATTAGATCTCCACTTACCTTCAAGCCACTTCGAAGCATTACGTATCCATGCTGACCCACAGTAAGATCCATACCTTCTGCAGGAGTCCTGGACGATCTAGAATCATCAGGACGCAGTTGAATTCTACCAAATTCTGATTCTAGCTGCGTATTGTAGCCGTCGAATTCTGTCGTCTCATAGGCTAGATTCATTCCGCTGGAGAGATCCAGAGAATCCTCTGCATTTATTCTGTTCTTTACCGCTTCCAGATCAGAAGAATCAATAATTCTCTCCGGCCGGCTACCATCGGAGGAAGCCGGAATTTTCATCTGCTCAATCTCTGAGGTGTGAAACTCCATAAAACCGGCCGATGTTTCCAGAACATAATGCTGGCCATGCTTCTCTACAATCTGAGCTTTGATTTCCTGTCCACTCCAGAGCCGAACAGTGCCTCGAGTTTTTTCCAGGCGAAGAGCTTCCAGGCGACGCCTCTCCTGCTGCCGGGCCGATTCTATTTCATTTCCCGGCTCCTTTTCACCAATTTCATTTTCAGCCTGCCTGGCTACTTCCTCTACAAGATCTTCTCGATCGGCTAACTCAGCCTCTCGTTGCTCTTTTTCACGTTTTTCCCGAAGCTCTTTATCCCGGCGCTTTCTATCCTCTTCGCGTTTTTTCTTGAGTTTCTCTTCCCGTTCTTCCTTTGCTTCCTCTTTCTTCAAAGCAACAAGTTTGATTTCTTGCTTATCCGTTTCCCTTCTGGAAAAATAAAAGATTGAGGCGATGGTAGATTTGGAAATGAGCTGAACTCGCCCATCGTCGCCTACGAAATTAACATTCGAGATAGTCTGACCGGTAACAGAACCTTCCAGTTTCTCTCCATTTCGAAGCACAACCAGGTCCGCAAAGGCAGGAACAGAGATTCCATAACCAATGCCAAGGGCCATTGCAAGAGCTTTCTTTTCGGACGGTCGCATGAGATACCTCGTACCCATAAATAGACGAATAGAACGATGACCTTGTTTTGCGAAAAAATCGCAGGTTCAGCACCAATATAACACCCAGTTGGCCGGAACAGCCAACGCCCGCAGGATTATGTCACTCCTTCGCGATTCAGATCCTAGTTGAAACCGAAGTGCAATCGTCTGGTTACCCGCACCACTTCTATGGCACCACCCGTAATCAGAATCTCTTTTCCATTGAGGTCAACAAATTGTGCCCTTGCCGGTCCACCCTTCGGATTCAGCATACCGGGAGCCAATCCCATAAGATCGGTGATGCCATCGCCATAAGCTTTTCCAAAGCAACCAGAAGCGCCAAAGTTGGGATAATTGATACCGTTGGACTTCATGTAAGGCTGAAGATAGAATAGTCCCACCGCCCAATGGAAAGGAGATATGACGCAGTCCAATACAGTTCCTGTTCCGGTAAAAACGGTGTCTGTAACGTACGTGCGAGTCTTTCCGGTCTCATCTATGTGTCGCACTTGAAATGCAGAACAGCTCAAAGCAAGAGACACAATACCAATTAGAAATGCCGTTCGTAACGCTCGAATAATCTGCAATGGATTCATTTAATCCCTCCTGATCCTGCTTTCAAAATCGGTCGTATCCTACCAGACATTCAAAGGCTACCATTAAATTTACCTTTTTTTACAAACAATTACCACGTACCGAAGTACGATCATAGAAATTTCGCTGATCAGCAAGAATGCCAGCGGTTCTATTGCTGCTCAGCGTCAAGGTCCCATGCCTAAAATCCATCCGACGTTGGTCTGCGCAGAATTCTTTTGCTTTACAGACTTTAATTCTGGCTTCGGAATCACGAAAATAGGGATACCCCGGAAATGAAAACAGGCATTGCGATGAAAACAGTAATTGGAATTTTGATTGGTCTAATAATATTCTCTACCGGCCTTTCTGCAGAGGTCATTCGACTGAACGGAGGACAGATCCTGGAAGGGGAAGTAATCGATGAATCGGACAAGCTTCTGGTCATAGAAACTGGAACGGGAACCTTCACCATACGCAAAGAAGATATTCTGGAGCGGGAAAGGCCTGGCGGTCCTAAAATCGTAAGACTGGACCGTCAATCTCTGAGCCCCATGGGAGCTGCTGCTCGAAGTTTCATTCCGTTCTACAGTGGTTTTTACGAAACAGAGGATGAAGAGTTCGGACTTCTTTTCGCCACTCTGCAGGGAGTCTATGCACTTGGAACCATCGACAATATGCCGGGCCTTCGCCGCGACATCGGCTGGAACAATCCCCAATACTGGAAAGGGCCCCTGGATCATGGCCAATCTGCCAATGAATTTCTGCAAGGGCTGGACTTCGGAGCTTTCTTTACCAGAAGTGCCGTAGATAATTACGTAACACTGGAAGCCCTAACTAAGTACAATGACAGTTTCTATCCGGTGAAGACTGTTCTTACTCAGAAGGTACGATCCAAAAAAGACTCCGATAGCAATTTTCGCAACAATCTCCGCGGATACTTGATCACATCGCTCATCCATGCTGGCCTCACCTACTGGCATGTAAATTCCTATGAGGGCGGCTCCTGGCTATCTCAGGAACCAGAAGCTCTAACTCCCGGTCGGGTTTATGGCTATGTAGTACCAGGAGGAAAGGATAGCGTTCATTTTGGAATGATGATGGTCTTTTAGTAATTAGATTGATTTGCCCCGGGGCCCCCGGCCATCTACCTCTGCAATCTACCATGAAGCATAGTTCTTCCCGGCAAATAAGCCGGTAGGCAAGCCCTTCTCCGGATTCCGGCAACTGAACCGGCAGCGGAGCTTGCTTGCATTGTAAATAACTGGTCCTCAAAGGCGGGTAAAAGATGGAAGGCAATCCGGCTATCTTCCGCTGGCCCAGGCCCTGGCCTATCAAATCAAAGGATAGGCCGGAGCCTGGCAGAAAGGATGTATTCGTTGGCCCCTGAGACTCTGGCTATGCTTTCGTGTCTGAAGGGATGCTCCGGGAGTCTAAAAGCGATGTCAGCCTATCTCGATGGCTCCACAGAATCCAACCTTCTACTGCCAGTAGAAATAATCCCATGGGAATCCCTGGACCGGTTCTGGCCAGAATCCAGAGATACGGCACAATATGGGCGATCACCGGTAAAAGTAGCAAGGCTCCCAGAAGCTGTGTCCTTCTGGCTACGAGAAGGGCCCCACCCAGTATTTCCACTGCGCCCACGAATTGCCAGATGTAGCCGGTGGCCAGAAGCGCCCCCAGAAATCGTCCGGCTTCAGGAGGAATTGGCGGCGTGGGCATAAAGGGATAGAATTTTGAGCTACCGAACAGCAGGAACAAGGCGCTCATCAACCAGACCGGGACATTGCCCAGTATCTCAATCCAACGATTATTAACCAACGACTCATTAATATAGGTTTTTTTTCTCATTTTATACTCCTGGCCGCTCTAGGAAGAACGGCATTTTTTACTTGTCCACACAACTTTATGCGACCCCTTTACTTGTGTAGACAAGTATTTTTCGCCAGGCCCGACAAAAAAAGTTGTCAGCACAACTAATTTATTCAGCTTGAGACATGGCTCTTAAACTGGAAGATCAGCTGGGATATAATCTAAATCGGACGGCCATGCTATTCCGGCGGGAACTGGGGCGGTCATTGAAGCCATTTGGCGCAATGACGCCCGAGCAATGGCAAACCATGAATACACTCTGGGAAAGCCCGGATGGTTTGAGCCCCAGCGAAATACGGGACATCACTTTGCAGGATTTGCCCTCCATTTCTCGTATGGTGAAGCGCATGGAAGAACACGGATGGGTGGAGCGGCTAGCGGATCCAGAAGACAGGCGCTCCTTTCGCATAAAGCTTACAGCAAAAGGTATGAAACTGGAAAAGGAGGTGCCAGATAGACTACAGTCTCACTTCCAGAGCATTCTGGGCTCTCTAAGCAAGAAGGAAGGACAGGATTTGCTTTCCTCTTTGAAGAAACTGCGAACAGCTCTTGGCGATGAATACTCCTGATATGAGCAGAAAGACTTTTCGTAGCATCAATGTTTCTCGAAGGGCCTCCGACTTTCGCTGCAGAAAAAAAGGCCGGGAAGGCCCGGCCGCTTGTCGCTTTCCTGTTATCTCTTTTTATGATTTCAGGGCCCGGAGTCGCTGGATGGCGCCAGTGTGCTGCCGGGATCCAGAAAGGTAACGTTCAGTCCATCAATGGTTGCCTGACGTAAATCCTCGTAGGAGGTGGTTTCTGTAAGAATCTGATCGAAAAGTGTATCTATGGCCGATCCAGACCTGAAATCGGCCGGTACGCTTCCTTCCGCTACGTTATCGTTTATAAAACCATTACCATTGAACAGTCCATAGTCCAGACTCGGATCCACTCCACAAGCAGTCCTTTCCGTTCCGTACTGGGCCCCCTCCCATACAGCCACTTTCGCAGTAGTTTGAAACGGCGAAGCAGTTTTTTGGCCATAGGCGATAGCATAGTAAAGAGGTGTCGTATCACATAGAGGATTTGCCGACTCAATCTGAGATGCCGTACTAGAGTTCAGGCGAACTACTGCTTTCACGCAGAGTAAAGCTCCGCCGTCCATATTCTCTAAGAAAATTCTCGCTCTATCCGTAGGTCCACCGCTGCTTAGAGGGCCATTGCTCCATGTGTATGTCTGAATATTGCCGTCTGAGCCAGATTGCACCCAGCTTTCTACAAATGTATCGTTCCCATTGAATTGTGTAGGATTCAGGACGTTCGTTCTATAAATCACCAGAGCCCCGGATCCACTTACATCTCCGTAATCGTTGAAGAAAAGCTCTAGAGCTTTTGCATCGTCTGATTGCCGCCATATGATCAATCTATGCTTAAAGCCTTTCGCTGACCCGCAGGCAGAGCAGGTAACATTATACGTGGATGTTGCATTTTTTGTAATATGAATCTTCCCGGTGAAAGTTCCCAGTTGAACGTTCACTCGAGCTACAGTTGTACCGTCTGGCCATTGAAAGAAATTTGCACTATTGAGCCCGGTAAGTATTGAGTCGATCAAACTGGAATTCGCATTCGCCCAGGTAACCGATTGCCGAACCCCGCCCCAGGCGTTTTCAGCAGCCTGAGCTTCTTTAATTCCAGAGATGTCCAGCCTCAGCTCAATCGGACGATCAATCCTATAGGTCTTAACTTCATAAATAGTGATGGATGCTCCCAGAAAGGCAAGCAGAGCCATGGTTCCAAAAATCCATTTTCTATTCATAAATCCCTCCTAATCCGTTACAAATCCTGGCGGTATGCAGACCACCATGCCGGAGTTATTCGTACAACTGGTGCCTGGTTGTAGCAAAGCCCAGAGAGCCAGCAGTTGCAGACTATTATCATCCTTCTCCTCTTCCAGGCCCAGCAGACTACAGGAAGAAAGGGAAAATGCGCAAAATGAAATTATAGCCAGGAATCTCTTCATAACACTCCTCCGGAAGCCTCCAGTTCTGCCCGGTGCTTCCACGGGCCTCGGTCAGGCCCTCAATACGTACTACATTCGCTACAGCAGGATTTCCACAAAAAAATTCATCCCTAACCTGCGCCGGTATAACCCAGGGTCGGTCGACATCTTAGCGTCACATTCCAGGGATTACTACGCAGGGCGTACGATTGCAGAATACCCCGGTACCGGATCCCAAATATATCCTTCGGGCTACGGGTTTCTGGTTTGAATGGAAGTTAGCGAGTGGATAGAGTGAAAGAACTTCAGGCCGAGCAGATTCGGCCTGAAGTTCACAGGCAGGAATTAGCCCCGGGGATGAAATTTCTTATGCACTTCTTTCAGGGTGCGACTGGCCATGTGAGTATAGATCTGTGTGGTCGAAATATCCAGATGTCCCAGTAGTTCTTGAACGCTTCGTAGATCTGCATTGTTTTCAATCAAATGTGTTGCGAAGCTGTGTCGAAAGGTATGCGGAGTAACTGGCTTTTTGATTCCAGTCCGAGAGATGTATTTCTTTAGAAGCCGCCAGACAGACTTACGGTTCAGCAAATCGCCTTTCTTGCTAATAAAAAGGTACTGGCTGTAGCGGGATTTGAGAATTTTCTCCCTGGCGTTGTCCATATAATTCTGAATCACTTCCAGAGATTTCTGACCAAACGGCACCAGTCGCTCTCGCCCGCCTTTTCCGCGAACCGTCAAAAAGAGGTTCTCCAGATCAAGATCTTCCAGCCGCAGATTGCAGGCCTCGGAAATTCTCAGTCCACTGGAGTACAGCAATTCGAAAATCGCCTTATCCCGCATTTCGTAAGGGTCCTTTTCGTTAAAGCAATCAAAGAGTTCTTTGATCTCTTCTACAGTTAGATAATCCGGCAGAGTCTTTTTAACTTCCGGTGTATCAACATTCTCAGTTGGGTTAGCTTCCAGCCGGTTTTCATCTTTAAGGTACCGGTAAAACTGCCGCAGAGCTGCTAAAGCCCTTGCACGTGATCTGCTGGAGATCTGCTTCTCTTTTTGATCTTGAAGAAAGCCCACCACATCTTCAGTGTTTACGGTGAGTAGATCTTTGCGACGGGCTGCCACAAAGTCCTCAAACTTCTTCAAGTCGTAGGAGTAAGCATGAATGGAGTTCTCACTCAATCCTCGCTCCACCAACAGAAAATCTTGGAATTCTTTCAGTATATTAGGCCTGGTCAAAGTTCCGCTCCCTACAACTACATAATCGGTTCGCTATGTCTCTTTTTTTGAAACATTTTTGGCGGAAGGGCCGTCCGGAGGCTTTTTTTGCAGGAATAAATGTTGCTCCATGATCCAGCCAAATAGACCTGTACGCATGGCCATCGAAGATCCATTGAAAGATATAGTAGCATTGTGTAAGAGAAGAGGCTTTGTATTCCCGGGCTCAGAGATATATGGAGGACTTTCCAATACCTTCGATTATGGTCCGTACGGTTCCGAGCTGTTGAGAAACCTGAAAAATCGATGGTGGAAATCCTTTGTCAGCGAAAGAGCCGATGTTGTTGGTCTGGACAGTGGAATATTATTGCATCCCAGAGTCTGGGAAGCCTCCGGTCATGTTTCCAGCTTTAATGATCCACTGATAGACTGCAAACAGTGCAGATCTCGATTTCGAGCAGACAAGTATCTGGAAGATCAGCTGGGTATTGAAACATCCAATCTGGATCTGGATGGTATAAAGAAGAAATTCCTGGAAAATCCTGATCTAAAGTGTCCTAGCTGCGGATCCAGAGACTTCACCGAGCCCAAGCAATTCAATCTAATGTTTGAAACCAAGATGGGAGCTACGGCAGATTCGGATATGAATGTCTATTTGCGCCCGGAAACTGCGCAGGGAATCTTTATTAACTTCCGGAACGTCGTGGATACATGTCGCGTGCGAGTTCCCTTTGGCATTGCGCAAATTGGAAAGAGCTTTCGAAATGAAATTATAGCCCGACAATTTGTGTTTAGAACCAGAGAGTTCGAACAAATGGAAATGGAATATTTCTGCGCGCCAGGCACCCAGAAGGACTGGTTTGAGCACTGGGTGGAATTCTGTAAAAGCTGGCTGGAAGGACTGGGTCTTCACGGTGAGAATCTGAGGGTAAGGTCCCACGATCCAGAGGAACTGGCTTTCTATTCAGAAGGGACAGTGGATCTGGAATATAACTTTCCTTTTGGCTGGGGCGAACTATGGGGCATCGCCTCCAGAACAAGCTATGACCTGGGGAAACATATGGAATTTTCCGGTAAGAAGCTGGAGTATCAAGACCCGGAAACTAAAGAAAAGTATGTTCCTTACGTGGTTGAGCCAGCCCTGGGATTGAATCGACTCTTCCTAGCCGTACTATGTGATGCATATGCCGTGGAAGATGCAGGAACCAAAGAGCAAAGGGTACTACTGAAATTGCATCCAGATCTGTCCCCGGTAAAAGCAGGTATCTTTCCATTGGTTAAGAAGGATGGATTGCCTGAGATCGCAGAAAAACTCTACAGAGACCTGGCAAAACACTGGCCGGTGGACTACGACATTTCCGGAAACATTGGCAAGAGATACTACAGACAGGATGAACTGGGCACCCCGTTCTGCATTACTGTGGATTATGATTCCAAAGAAGATCAGAAAGCGACAGTTCGCGAAAGGGACTCCAAGAAACAGGAAAGGGTTAGTCTGGATAAGATGGTGGATTACATTCGCGACCATATTGAAATCTAATTTCGTCGCCCGGGCCCCGTATTGCTTCAATGATAGTCAGAACAGGCAATAGCCGGACTTGAGCGACAGAGCTATCAAGAGAGTATGCAACATTACCTGCTGCGACCTTTTTTCTGGAGGCATAATTCTTCCAGGCCTGCGATGATGAAGTTTTTCAGGCTAACAGCATAGATTGATTCGCTTAGCTTTCTGTTTATATAATATGATAGACTGGATATCCTGGATCCTCAACGGGCAAACATTGGCCACCGGTTTCATGACCGGCCTGGTATGGTTCGTACAGATCAATCATTATCCGCTTTTTCAGAAGATACCGGAAAATTCATTCAAAGACTATGAAAGGGAGCATGTGAGACGCACCGGCTGGATTGTAGCTCCAACCATGCTTCTGGAACTGATTTGCTGCATCGCTCTGGTTATTCTGATTCAGTCTTCAGGCGCGCATGGCTTCAAGGCTTTCTGGCTAAACTATGCCAATCCTGCGCTAGTTGGCCTGAACTGGGTCTCCACCTTCTTCGTTCAGATACCCATTCATAATCGATTACAGAGCGGCAAGGACTACTCCGCAATTCGAAAGCTGACTCTAAGTAATTGGCCCAGGACTATCCTCTGGACTGTGGCCTTCATTGGCCTGGTCTTTGTTCGCTGATTCCAGAATAATCCATAGGTTCCAGGACCAGTTTTTCATTGCACTGCGCCGACCCTACCTTCCGTTGTTGTAACCGAAATGATGATACATTCTGACAGGGAGCCCCGGCTCCGATTCGCTCTGATTAATGCGATACGCACTCTGTTTACCGGCCTGGCATGTATGCTGGCTTTTCTGTCGGACCAACCCGGGGCAGGATGGCTTCTGGCCGCTCTGCTTGCTCTGGCCATTATCTGGCTGGTTATTACTACCTTCTGGGTCAGCGCCGAAAGACAGAGCGGATACCTTTCCCTTCTGCCAACCTTCTCGGACATTACTCTACTGACGGCTTACATCTATTATACCGGTGGAAGTTTATCCACGGCGTTGCTCATCTATGTCTACGTAGTGGCTGTTTCGTCCATGAACTCCAGAATCCCTCAAGGATTGTTTGCTACCATCTACATAGTGCTTCTTTATTCTCTGGTTTCGCTTTCTCTTTCGCTAAATTGGGTACCGGCCAGCAACATCATTGGACCGCAACGGCAACCATCTGCCCTGGAAACGATCCAGAGCCTTTCGCTTGTAAGCATCATTTGCACAGGCGTCTTTTTCCTGATTCGAGGCCTGGTAAGATCCCTTGAGAGAAAGAACAATAAACTGGAAAAGCAGGCCCATCAATTCCAGAAAGTAAACCGCGACCTGGCTGCGAAGAATCGAATGATCAAAGATGAACTGGCAGTGGCTCGCAGGATTCAGGAAACTTTAATTCCATCTACTATGCCTTCCGGAAAAGGATTTCGCATAGAAAGCAGATACCTTGCACTACATGAAGTGGGAGGAGATTATCTGGATTTCTTTGCTACCCGAGAAGGCTATCCTGGAATTCTTGTGGCGGATGCGGCCGGACATGGAGTGCCGGCAGCTCTTGTGGCCAGCATGACCAAAATGGCTGCGGATCGATTTCGCAAACAGATGCATAAGCCCAGGGATTTCCTGCATTCCCTGAACGGTGCCATTCTCGATCGCATCAACCTTCACTTTGTAGCCGCCTGCTATGCTTTCTACCATCCGCGTCGTCGACTTCTAAAATACTCAGTAGCCGGAAACCCGCCTCCGTATTTGCTGCGACCAGGTAAAACGGCAGTGGCTCTGGAAGGCCAGGGTAGCGTACTTGGCATTCATTCCGAACCAGTACTACATAAATATCGAATACAGCTGGAGGTAGGAGATCGAATTGTAATGTTTACAGATGGAATCGATGAATGCAGAAACCGACAGGGCGAACAACTTTCGCGAATTCAACTGGAGGCATTGCTCACCGGTGTTGCTTCCCTGCCGCCTACCGAAAACACGGCAGATACCATTGTTCGCGAACTGGAAGGCTTCGCATCTGGCCGGGGGTTTGAGGACGATGTAACTCTTGTAGTGCTGACTGTGGAATAGAGCAAAGTCCGGACGGCTGTGGCTCACCGAAGAAGTCTCGGCAACCGGCGATACCAATCAAAAGGACCAATCGGTTTTATGAGGCCTGTCCGAGTTTTGCCTGCAGATAGGCCCCGCTCCCTGGTGATTCCGTTGACCCTGAGGTCGCGGTTTCTCTAACCAGTTACTCGAATCACGTTTTGAGTTTCTGCCTGAAACGATTGAGGCTCTACCGTTTTGTAGATTCCTGCATCGATGAATATATCCAGCATCTTTTCATCCACTCGCTTTTCCCGGGCTTCAATCTTTAGAATGTCCAGGGCTTGCTCTGCAGACAGGGAACGTTTATAAGGACGATCCGGAGCTGTAAGTGCATCGAAAATATCGGAAATAGTCATCATTTTAGACTGTGGCAGAATTTCTTCGCCTCGCAGCCTCAAAGGATATCCGGAACCATCAATTTTTTCATGGTGACCATGTGCAATGTCTGGAATATTTCTTAGATCCGAAGTCCAGGGTATTTGAATCAAAAACCGGTAGGTATGAGTGACATGGCTTTCAATTTCAAGTCTCTCTGCCTGGTCCAGAGTACCTCTTCGCACCTGGAGGCTCACCAGTTCATTCTGCTTTAGAAATGGCACCTCTTTGCCGCTTTCCAGTAAAATCCTATTCTGAGCAATTTGTTCTAGCTGGGCAAAAGTAGCTGATTCCAGTACCGAAGGCTCATTGGATGCTTCGATAGTGTTGAGCATATGCTCCACTTCTTTCACTCGATCGCGCAATTCTAGATCCAGGTATTTCTCATAATAATCGAATCCTGTATGGCCTCCGTCCTTAAGAAATGAAAGCTTCTTATCCAGGTATTCTTTTTCCAGAGCCTTCTTTATGTAGCGAAAGCGCCATTGAATCAGTTCCATCTGGTACTCGTATAGCTTCTTGGCTTTTACAAGTACTTGCTCTCTTACACCAACTTTTCCAAAGTCATGCAAGAGACTGGCATATCGAATCTCTCGAATCTGATCAGGCGAAAACTTGAGTGGAGCAAATTCTCCGTCCCTGGTTCGATCCAGAGCCATGGCCAGATGGGTTGTGTATTCGGCAACTCGAAAGGAATGACCGGATGTAGTTGGATCCCTCTGCTCAATGGCAGTTACCGACGCTTTTACAAAACCTTCAAACAGGTTATGGATGTTCTGCAGTAATTTATTGTTCTGAATTGATACAGCCGCCTGCCCGGCCAGAGCACTGACCATCTCATTGCACTTTTGAGTAAATGGTCTTACTTCTCCGCCTCGCATTTCTTCCAGGTTCAAAGCCCGATTGAAGTTGGTCCGCTTATTGATTAATTGAATGACTCCAATTACTTCACCGGCATGATTCTTCATGGGAATCACAAGCATGGAACGAGTGTAATAGCTATGTAATCGATCAAATTCAAAATTGAAGCGATAGGGCTCATCGCCGTTCAAAGCATACACATCATCGATAAGCAGCGATTCACCGCGTAATGCTACATAGCCAGCAATGGAGGAGGAATCTATGGGTAAAAGAAACTCGTTAGCATTCAATTCCAGAGCTGACTTCTTGAAGCGAATATATTGAGGACGCTCATTTCCTCTAGGAGATTCAGTTACATAGATGGAACCCGCATCGGCACCTACCAGTTCTCTGGCCTGATGCAGAATCAAATCGATGAGTTTATCAAAGTCCCGTTCTGTGGACATGGCCTGACCCACGCGAATGATTCGCCGCATTTCCTGGGTGCTCAGTGCCAGTCTGGATTGTAAACTCAGCCGCTCATAGCGCAGCTCAAGTTGGTAATGTGCATTTCGAACTACGTCCACCAGAATCGAAGGAGATACCTGCACCGGAAGTATAAGATGGATCAGTTCTTCGGGTAGCGGATTCAGGGATTGCGGATCCAGCTCTTCATCGCTCAGTACAATGAATCGAACCTCTCGAAGTGGACTGTCTTTGATCCAGGTCCATAGATCCAGACGGAATCGTTCCAGGAAGTCTCGACTGACCAGAAAGGCCACAAGTTCCATGCAGCGGGCATCGGCGGAATGATCTGCAAGCTGAGGAAGATAATCATTTTCCGGCAGCACATGCACATCCATGGATTCTGGCAGCGCAGATGAAAATCGAGACAGGGAGGCATCCAGAATGCAAATTGGTTGCAGGCTGATTTCCGTTTCTCCGGGATCCTGTTTTAGCGGTTCAATGTCAGAAGGTTTTCCTTGGTTATCTCGCACATTCATACTCTGTTTTTATTTCGACTTCTTTTGTATCAGTTCTATAATCAGGTACCTGTTCTGCAGAACTGGCATCTGCCATAGTAGACTCGAATATATCCAGGATTGTTCCAAACCATCCCCAATTTCGTGCCAGCAGGCCCCATATCCTGCGCAGTTAAGAGGGAAACCGGTCCTCCGGGATTCCGAGCCTCTGGATCCAAGTCAATTCAGATCTGAATCGTCTCTATAGAGAAGAACCTCAGACCAGGACTTCGTCAATAGAAATACTTGACCCACTTTCGGCTCTTGACTTTTTTGAGAGTGGCCATGTTTATATCTCTGTGTAAATCCAAGATCCACAGGGCAACGGTTACCCAGGCTGAGTTGCACTACATGGGTTCGCTGACTGTGGATGAAGAACTGCTGGAAAGGGCTGGAATGCGTCCTTACGAGCAGGTTTCCGTGGTCAACGTGAACAACGGTGCACGATTGGAGACATATACTATCCGAGGGGAAAGAGGAAGCGGAGTCATCTGCCTGAATGGTGCAGCCGCCCGCCTGGGACAGGTTGGAGATAAGATTATCATCATTAGCTACGGCTTTTTCAACCCGGACGAAGTTCCCATGGATTTTGAACCCCAGGTGGTTCATGTAGATGAATCCAATCGAATTCTAGAGCCTGCTGTTCTTTAACCCTTGTCCTTTTTTTGAATCATTGTTCTGGTGTGCCTCAGACTGTGCTAACCAGGTAGTGTTCTACCGCATTAAAATCCCTTTTATCGCAAAGCAGCCGAATCCTCCAAACAGTGCCCCCGATTGCGGTAAATGCTTGAAATCAATCCCGCGAAATGGGATTCATAAGGAATGCAGATCGGTCTAAAGCCCAATATGAACCCTGGAAACAGTTTCCCTAAACGAGTGGGCCGCGGCTTTAAAGCCGGAGTGGAAGGACTGAAATCGCTCTTTCAAGAAGGGTTGATTATTTATGCCATATTACCGGCATTCATTGGGCTTGTTTCTGGTGCAGCCCTGGCATTCGGCACCTATACGTTGCTGGAATACTGGATGATTGAAGGTCTGGGAGCCACCGGCGCTCTGGACAGTAGCTGGTTTTCCTGGCTGGGTTCCATCGCAGTGGTTCTTAGCATCATCGCATCGTTCTTTGTATACATCGGTCTTTATCGATTCATCATTTCCATTGTGATTTTTCCATTGCTGGGACCAATGATTGACCGACTGGAACTGGAATATCGCGGCAAGAAAACGGAAACTACATTCAAGCAAGATTTAGGGGCTGCCATTTACGGAGGCTGGATTGGTCTGCTGCAGGCTCTGGCCGGATTGCTAATTCTGGTGGTCTCCTTCTTTACCGGCCCGCTTCAGCCTTTCCTGTTGGCTCTTGCCGATGGCTACTTCTACGGCTATGGTGCTTTTTCTGTAATACTGGAACGAGATTTTCCAGACAATCGCATTCGCAGACATGAATTTTCGCGATATCGAGGGGAGATCCTGGGGCTTGGACTGCTTTTTGTGGCTTTACTGGCCATACCGTTGCTGGGAGCTCTTCTGGCACCCATTGCCTGCGTTGCCGGTGCCTCCAAACTGTACTACACTCGCATGGCACCCTCTCTTTCGCAAGTATCCACACAACAATCCTGAGGCATTCATTGAATGAAAAAGGAGGCATCCTTGCAATACCCGGATCCTCCAGCCACTGGCCTATTCGCACCGGTCTCAGTAGTCAAAAAAAAGGCACAATGGATTTCACGCCAGTTCAGCCCGGATTCGATCTTCGAGTTCTCTTAAGAACGGAACAGACTCTTCATCCGCTTCGGTGGGTGCCCAGGATGCAAACTCCTTATCGTCTGCAGGCTGATAGGGACCAGGCTTAACTTCATAGCAAATCGCTTCATCCGAAAGTACAACCAGGGTATGCCAGAGACCTGGTTCGATGTCCACACCCAGGCCCGAACTGGATAGATCCCCGAGGTTTTCGCCCAGAAGTTTGCATTCCAGGAGATTCCCATTTTCATCAAAAATGGCGAAAGCCACTGATCCACGAATAATCAAGAATGACTCCGGCTTGGGAGGATGCAAATGCCGATGTGGTCTGATGTAAGTTCCCCTTAACATTACATTCAAAAACCGATGAGGATTGTCCTCCATGGATCCGTGGAAATTGAAATTCTTTCTTTTCCTGGGACTGGACCGAGCCTGGTGGAGCACCGTCTCAAAAAGATCTTCCGTTATCCATTGAATGCCCTTCATGCAGTAAATAAAAGGGGCCGTAGATTCTTCCTCAATCAAATTCTATATGCGATTCGATTTTAGTTGCTGTCAATGCCAGGCGCAAAGAAATAGCAGCTACGCTCAAATCCACTGAACTGAGCAGGTTTCCAATGTCCGAAGATGAATCCATAATCCTGAAAGAGGAAGAAAACCCATTCGAGAACTATGCAGCCGTGGTAGAATCGGACCTTCGTACGGTGTATCTATACCTGTTGCCGACCAAGAATGAAAATCTGCCCGCACATGCTGTATGGCTTAGAAATCTGGTGGAAGCCCCGGAAGAACCGGACCGGGAGTCCATTCAGTCTGGTCGACCGCCGCTCATGCATGTGCAGGGATGCAACCATCCAGAGGGTGCAGATGCCTACGATCCAGAAGGTCTGGACTTCGTATGGTTCCCTGAAGGCAACGGTGTATCCCTCTATCATAACGGGGAGCTTGAAGCCATATTACCCACCTGGTCGGGAAAAGAGGATGTGTCCGGCTACAGCCGGGAGGCCCTGGGCTATCAAAGTAATACACTTCCATTGCCACCGGAGAACTCGGCAATCTACGATAGATTGGAGGATAATCTAAATTTCTGGGATCGCCGCACTGCCTCCGGAGACTGGGATAGCTTTCGCAATGATTTGCTGAATCATTACGAATCCATACTGGGCAAACATCAAAAGTACTATGCTCTCACCGATGTAAATTTTCCCACTCTGGCCATTGTAGAGTTTCGCCTGGAACATGGAATTCTTTATGCAACCCTGGGCATGTCCAGACAGCCCATGCCTGGAATCGAGATGATAAAGCAGGAACCGGAACACTTTGTACGAAGAGAAATATTTCTTTTTAGCCCGGATGTAGATGCACCCGGTATTGACTATGCCTATGCCAGCCTGGAAGGAGCCCTGGATCCGTTACGTTCAAACTATCCAGGCCTGCTCGGACGGTTGGCGCGATATCCCTGGATTGTCTCTTCTGCTCTGGACCATGGCCATTTGTTCGAAAGCGGGATGGAAGCGAATTACTGCGACTTCATTTTCTCCGAAAGTCCAACGCCTACAGGGTTGTCCCAGGACATTATGGCCGGACTAATGCAACATTACTCCGTGGAAGGGTTCAGTCTTTCGCCTCTGTTTGCCCTGCCTGCAACGCAGGAAGATCTGCTAGTAGCCAGACAAAAAGGGGCCGATTTCTGGATCGAAAAAAAGACCAGATCTTAAGATTAATACAGATTTCCAGCAATCCGCCCCGGCTCGGGAGCACTAACCGGGTTAAACCCCTGGGACACCAAGATGAGCCGATCCGCATGAACCGGCCTCACAGATGTCTACAGATATGTCCCGGAAGTCTGATTCTCTGATTCATGCGAAATCAAGACGATGTTGCTGAGGCCTGGCCTAATCGGGCCGGACCAGCTTCTCTATAACTCAACCAGTGCCCCTTCTCTGAATCGAATAGTTTGCATTTCATAGTAGCACGAAAGTAATCTCTAAAGACAGTGCGACGCTCAATTACATATTCACCGTACACCGATTTGATCCCCTCCAGAGCCTTCTTCAAGTTATAGAATGGAATCCGAACCTGCACATGATGCGGCATGTGAATGAAGATATTGTGAAAAAAGAAATTGAATACAGCTGGAATGTGATAATTCACCGTTCCGAATAACTGTCCATAGGCGGGCGACCAGCCTTTACGATCCTTCCAGGGAATTTGATCGTTTATATGATGAACGTAAACGGTGAAACCAATGGTGTAGTTCCAGGCAATGAAAGGAATAAAAAACATCTTTGTCCATAGCCAGAGACCAGCCAGCCAATCGAATCCAGCTCCCGCAAATGCGCCGCTCAGAAACAGTCCTGCACTTACGCCGGCTGCAAATCCCAGTACAAGAAGCTTATCGCGCAGGGCCCCTTTCTGTGGTGCAGTGTATAGTAACATTCCCTTTAGCCAGATCTCGACTAGATAATAGGGACCGGCGCCCAGGGCAGACCAGTAAAGACGATGAAGCATTCGCTGGATCAGATTCATTTTCTGAAATTCAGTAGGGGACACCGGATGCCAGACAAAATCGGCACCCAATTTCACCGTATGTCCATGGTGAACTCGATTATGACCGTAGCACCATTGATTATATGCATGCAAAGATGGAAGCATGGCAATCTGCCCTACCCACCAGGAAAGACGTTTCGAGTTGAACAGAGCTCCATGAGCGGCATCATGGCCGAT
Source organism: Leptospiraceae bacterium (assembly GCA_040217195.1). Lineage (GTDB taxonomy): Bacteria > Spirochaetota > Leptospiria > Leptospirales > Leptonemataceae > UBA3465. The sequence goes on from JAVJNR010000003.1 coordinate 711,751, forward strand.
TACAAACAGTGAACTGATACTTAGAGCCGAAAGAAACCACAATGGGATTAGAAGGTACCAGCTCTCTGCAAAGAACAGTAGGCCAAAAATAGCACCAAATACGATCAGGTCCCGCAGGAAATAAAGCAAACCAGGAAGGGTTGGATTATCATAGGCGCTATCTGGAATACTATCCTTGATCGATTTCCAGGTCAGTTTCCTTTCTGAAAACCGCGTCGCCGTGACATCATTATGAAGCGTCTGTTCCATCGTTACCCCTCAAATCTAACAGTGTTCGACATATATTTAAGCCCGTTAGATACGGTCAATCATTCCGTGGCGCAGTGCACAAAAATTTGAGGAAATCACTTGTCAGCTCAAATACGGACGGAATGCTTCTGAGATGCTGCCGGTGGACAAAATGGAAAAATCGCGCCGGGTTCGCGGAAGCCTGAGTCGAGAAGAGATCCTGGGCGCCGCTCTGGAAATACTGCACCGTGAGGGCCTGGAAAAGCTGAGCATGCGAAATATTGCTCGAAAACTGGGCTGTAGCGTGGCCAGTCCTTACGCCTATTTCAAGAATCAAGAGGACATTGTTCGCACCCTCATTATTCAGGGAGAGGCGGATTTAACGGAGCGATTACAGAAGGCCCGAAGGAGCTCCGAAGATGTTTTTGAACAACTTACGGCCATTGCTTATACTTACTGGGATTTTGCCACGGAGCATCGGGAGCTCCACCGAGTAATGTTTGGCACAGCCATGGGCGGAGCCACCTATAGAAGGGTCTTTCCATCCCTGCCCACAAGCTACCGGGTTTATCTTGAAGCCCTGCGCTCCGGTAGCCAATCCGGAGCCATTCCTCATGGAAGAGACCAGTACCGGGCCATCGCTCGCACTATGTGGGCCTGGATGTTCGGGGTCATAACACTGGAAATGACCGATCTGGTACATGCCCGGCCGGGGAATCATCCCATCGAAGAAGGGATTCGGATGTTTATTGCGCTGTTGCGTAGCGGCGTTGCCATTTAACTATGGATTTCAGCCCCGGGCAGGCTTGCGAATTAGCCGGCTGCTGGAGATAGAACCAGGCCATCGCGGACTGGAAGAATCATGATGAATTGAACTTCAAGTCTTCCGGTTCGCAAAGCAGCCGGCCGCATGAATCAAGTCGAAACAGGTCCCAAATATACAGCTACAAAGTACGCATCGCGCCAAAAGCTGTCCGGCGAGATTACCCACTGCTACCCAGATCTCGACCCGGCCGCGGCGCCAATCATGCGCCGCCCACAATCTCCTCCAATGACGATTCCAGAATCTCATACACAGTATCCAGTTGCTCCTCTTCAATGATTAGCGGAGGAGTAAGATAAACTGTATTCGCAAGAGGGCGAATCAAGGCGCCCTTCTCTATAGATTTAGCTAACATCTGTGGCGCGAAATTACCGGTATAGCCGCTATCCAGGTTCACATCCAGAGCTGCTACAGAGCCGTGGTAACGACAATTCTTTACATGCTTTCCGGCCGGACCTTCCATCAAGTTAATGAGAAAACGTCGATGCCATTGCTCCAGCTCTTCCACAACGCCGTTTTGCCGTAGCTCTTCAAAGATTTCCAGACTAACCAGAGATGCAATACATCCCATGGGGTTCCCTGTCATGGAATGACCATGAAAGAGTGTATGAATTCTATCATCGCTGTAGAATCCTTGATAAACCTTCTCTGTGGACAGGGTGGCAGCAAATGGAAAGTAACCTCCGGATAAACCTTTGCTCAGTGCAATTATATCCGGCCATACACCTGCCTGTTCAAATGCGAAGTAAGTGCCCAGTCTTCCGGTGCCAACGAACACTTCATCTGCTATCAAGAAAACATCATACTGATCGCAGAGTTTTCGAGCACCTTTCAGATACTCGGTAGAATAGAATTTCATACCCCCGGCTCCCTGAATCAATGGCTCCAGGATAAAACCGCAAATCTGGTCTGCTTTTCGCTTTAACAATGCCTCCAGGTCTGCAAGAGCCGCCTCACTGGCCTCAACCTTAACTTTTCCGGAAGCGAAATCAAATTCATCCGCTGGAGAGGCCACATGATTCACATCAAAAAGCAGTGGCTCATAAAGTTTGTGAAAAACACTTCGGGTGCCAACGGACATTGTACCGATGGTGTCCCCGTGATAACCGTCCTTCAAAGAAATGAATTCGCACTTCTGAGAATTTCCCTGATTGCGAAAATACTGAAAGGCCATTTTTAGAGCGATTTCAACAGCTGTGGAGCCGTTGTCTGAGAAAAAAACTCGGGGAAGCGCATCCCCGGACTGACTGGAAAGGGCCTGACTTAGTTTAAGGGCCGGCTCATGAGTCATGCCAGCATACATGGCATGTTCCAGAGTTTCCAATTGCTTGATCACCGCTTCATTGATTCTTGGGTTGCAATGACCAAATAGATTTACCCACCAGGAGCCCACCGCATCAATAATCGCTCGGTCACCTTCGTAGAGAAATACCCCACTGGCCCGATCGATCTTGTACGGAGTATGAGCTAGTTTCATCTGGGTAAATGGCTGCCAGGCATGTTTTTCATGAATCTCTTTGAAGCGTTCTTCCATTGGTATACCCTGCAAAAGCACTCTTCATCGCCAAGGAAAAAGCCCCAGGAAAATGCTGGATTGGAGGGCGAAGAGACGTTTTGCTGTAGGTATGGAACTTGATCTTGTAAGCTATTTGAAAGAGGGACCGACGATGGCTCTCGTAGGCGCTACGAACAACTCAACAAAGTTCGGAAATATAATCTTCCGGGACATGGTCTCCAAAGGCTATGAGATCATTCCCATCAATCCTCGGGCAACCACGGTTAACGATGTTCAGGCCTATCCGGATCTGGCCACTGCGAACCAGCAGCATGATCTGGACCTGCTGGTTTATGTTGTACCTCCGAAGCATACACTGGAGAGCCTGAAAGAGGCTCATGAACTGGGTCTTAAACGGGTCTGGATTCAGCCCGGAGCGGGAAATCCAGACGTGCGAAACTACCTGAATGAAAATGGGTTTGAGTATTTGATGGATGCATGTGTAATGGTCGAAACCCGATAACAATTGCGGGCTTTTTTAATTACCCCATGTAAAGGACCAATCATGAAGTTTAGCTCCAGGAGCCTAATTGCTCTTTCTCTAGTATCCCTTTCTTTTTTCCTCCAATGTGGTGCAGAAGTTCCCGATAGAAAAGGAATGTTTGCAGTTATTCATACCGACAAAGGTCAGCTTGTTGTGGAGCTATTCCCGGAAGCGGCCCCTAAAACCGTTGAGAACTTTGTAAAGCTGTCCAATGACGGCTTCTACGATGGTATCATCTTTCACCGGGTGATACCTCAATTCATGGCACAAACAGGAGATCCCGAGGGCACCGGACGGGGCGGACCTGGTTACAAATTCGAAGATGAGATTAGCGCGAAAGCCCTGGGCCTGGATGAACAGAAAGCCGGCGAAACAGGATACTACAATCGCCAGATCAGTCAGATAGCTATAGATCAGCTGGGGATCACCAGCCAGCAGGAGTTCAATCAGCGCCAGAATGAAGTTCAACGCGAAACAGATAAGCTAAGCCAAAAAAGCGCTGAGGAAATACTGAAAATGGTGGGTTATTCCTATAATAACGAGCTACCATCGATTCCGGGCAAGAAAGGGACCCTGGGGATGGCAAATTCTGGCCCCAATACCAATGGCTCCCAATTCTTTATAAACCAGGTGGAAACGCCGCATCTGAACGGACTTCATACCTTCTTTGGACAGCTTGAGGATGAAAGTTTTCCAGTTCTAAATGAGATTATCGCTGCCGGTAATGGGAACTCCAAAATCGAAAGTATTGAAATCGTAGATAAACGACAGTAATAGTCAATTCAATCTTTGACCCGGGCCTCGTCGGTAATCTACTGACGGGGCTGCCCTTCGCATTCCCTCCCTTTCTCTTTCCTACCCTTCCAACTTTCGAATAGAGGGCTTGCAGGCAGCGAAACAGACACAGGACCATGGAAACACTGCTCTTACAGCATTATTTCTTTCAGGTATTTCACATCTGTCTTATTCTATTTAATCTTTTTGGCTGGGCATGGAGAAAGACGCTGCGCTGGAACCTATTCACCCTGCTATTGACTGCAGGCAGCTGGATTCTACTGGCACCATTTTATGGACTGGGATATTGCCCACTTACAGACTGGCATTATCAAATTCTCTGGAAACTGGGCCACCTGGACCTACCCCGATCTTACATTGCCTACCTGGTGCAGTCCGTTTCGGGAATTCGCCCGAACCCGGCACTCACTGATTTTATGACAGGCACTCTATTCTCCATGGCCCTGGTCACCAGTATAGCTCGAAATCTGTGGACCAGCAGAAAAGAGGCTAGAAGTGATACTGCAGATTAATCAGCGAAAGCCACACCGGGCTTATTTCTTACTGATTCGCATTCGCCTCTTACTCTGGACTCAGAGTAATCTTCCCTGATTATCATCACCAAAGCGCTCCAGGTATTTCTTGAGTTTCACCTTCTTTCGCGTCTGCTCGGAAGTCATATAGCGAATCTTGCCGAATACTGGCCGCTCCTGCCAGGGCCGGTCAAATCGACCGAATACCCAGAATACGCCGCTGTAGCTATTTGGATTACGGCCATCGATGCTGTACTTGTTGTTCAGATGAAGAGTAATCTCCAGAGCTTCTCGGGGGCTCTTAGTCCATTCCAGAATCTTTTTTCCCCAGAGCATTCGCAAATAGTTATGAATGATCCCGGTTTGCCTGAGCTGTCTCTGAGCCGCATTCCAGATTTCATCGTGTGTCTTTGCATTCTCCAGTGCTTCTGCCGAATAGATGTGTTCTCTGGGATCCGAAGCATGCTCTAACAGTGTCCTTCGCGCCCAGTCAGGTAATGATTCGAATTGGTCAAAATCAGGTCGGTGGAAACAAAAATGATAACCGGTTTCTCTCCAGGTTAAAGCCTCATCCAGGAATGCATCCACTTCCGGAGGTCCGGGGAAAAACCCTCTGGATCCGTTATTGTAGATGAGTCCCTTCCACGAATCATTCAGATCATATCTATCAAATACAGACTGAACAACCTCATGAATGCTTATCCTTCCAAAGTGCAGATAGGCCGATAGTCCGCTAGTGGCTGCTGCATCTGGATCATTTCTTTGCTCCGTATAACTTGACATGGAAGAAACGAATCCCTGCATTCGCTTCATCGCCTCTCGTCGGCTACCAGACTGTACAATCCCCACCGATTCATCCAGACGCAATGGGCTTAGAAGGGAGGCAGAGGCCTGCCCCCTCCAGTTTTCCAGAAGTCTTGACGTTGATTTGAGGCCCTCCTTCTGAAGTTTCGTCAGCGGTAGCTCCAGTGTCAGAGAGTGCTTTTGCTTTCGCATGGATAATGGCTTCTGTAAGGGGAAGTCCTGGTAGCAGGATGCAAATTTCTTTTGAAGGATCTTTCTGAATAAATAGGCGGAATACGGATCAGTCTGGCTTTCCTTGAGCGGTATGACTCCGTTGGAATCCACAGTCAGAAATGCAGTTTTTGACTCCCGTAGCTTTTTCTCAAGTGCCCTATTTTGTTCCGGAACTATGAATACCGGGAACTCATCTGTTATCACACAGGATGCACTTTCGCACAGTGTTTTGAAGAATCCCCGGCTCTGTTCAGCGGATTCTGGGACAAAAGGCAGATAATGGGCCGGTCCGGCCCCCTTGCCAACCAATCGTTTTCCGTCCTCAGTTAGTTGAAGTAGCCATTCTTTTTTCCGGAAAAATTCGAAATGATCAGCCATTCCGTCCAGGATGAAGCCGTGGAATCTGGGGCTTGCATGGGGGTAGTCTGGTCGCAGACCTTCGTAAATTAGAAGAGGCTTATCAAGCTTCTCTGCGATATGACAGGCATGCTGCAATCCAAAATTAGACTCCAGCCGGCGATGCATCTGCATCCAGTAAACGACGTACTGACCACTGGAAGAGGGAGGGTATGTGGTGCGCTGAAATACTCGATTCTCTGGAGCCGGTTGCAAAGCCATGCTACAGTAAGCCAATTCGCCACTGTGTAGAAAAGTTAAATCGTTCTGGAATCGAGGACGAAGAAAGATACAGAAGAGGAAATTCCAAATGCAGGCTTGCTGGTAACCTGTGACAAAGATGAGCACAGGATTCTGTGGCTTGATCTAAAACCAAATCACGTCACAGTGGAAAGTGAATGCAGACTCGGGGCTCTCTAAAGGGTTCCAATGACAATTGTCTAGCCCCGAATCATGCACTCCTGCCTACCTGGCATACCTAGTAGGGGCGAACAGGCCGGCCCGATATCTTTTCCAGTTCGGGATCAGATAGCCCTTCCGGATTGCGGCCAAAGCTCATACCCATGGTTTCATAGATCCGAACTTCCTTTTCATCCACCAGCCGTTGAACAATAGCTTCTTTGGTATCCATATAATTGATCTTTCCATCGTTGTAGCCAGCTACCGTAACGCCGAAGATACCCTGACTGGCCAGATAGAATGCACCTGCCCCTGCTTCCAGACCAAAGGCAGCATCGATTGGAGTTGTGAATCCACATCGCACCAGGTGACCTGGTCGTACTTCTCGAACTTCAGGAATCTCGTAGACACCTTCCACAAATTGACCGGTTCGAATCATGAAATCCTTGATTTCGGAATCTTCCTTAATTCTTTCCTCAATTTCCTTAACTACGTATTTTCCGGCACCCATTAACTTCTGGTGTCCAAAAGAATCCACTGGAGAATTCTCATCTACCAGCTCCTTTCCAGAAGCATCTCTCAAACCTTCAGCAACAAGAACCATTGCACTACCGGCTCGCACGTCGCTCAGTTCAACACGATGCATAAATCGCTTCTTAAGGAATTCATAAAGATAATCAAAGTCCACTGGAAGCTCGGGAATAAGTACAGCATCCGCCTGGGCTGCCACGCCTCCCCGAAAAGCGGTATGACCGGCGTAACGACCAAATACTTCCATTACGATAATTCGATTATGGGTTTGACCGGTGGTCCGTAAATCCCGGGCAAATTCGGCTATGCGATTAATGGTGGAATCTCCACCCACCGAATAAGTCATCAGGTCCAGGTCCATGGTCTTGGGCACATGCAAACAGGGAATACCTTTGTCTGCCAGGTCGGCCACCACGGATCCTGTATCGTCGCCGCCCGCGATTACTACGGCTTCTATGCCAAATTTTTCCAGGCCCTTCCTTATACGTTCGTACTTATTGTCATCCTTGATCTTTGCAATTTTAACCCGGGAGTTGCCGGCTTCACTGCCAGCAAGATAGACAGCAATTTCCGCCAACCTGTCTTCGGTAAGTTCCGTTAGTCCGGGAAGGTCCACAAGATTGTACAATCCTGCATATCCATTAGGAATTACAAATGTCCTGGTGCCGCGTTGTAGTGCGGTGAGAGCAACTCCGCGAATCACTCCATTTAGGCCCCCGCAATCTCCGCCGGAGGTGAGTACAGCGATTTTCTTCAGCATGGCGGTAACGTGGGTGGAGCTTCCGTAGATTCAACCATTATTCGAATCCCGGTCCATAGATTCCTCCTTCGGAACAAAAGGATGTATAACAGATTAGTTGCGATAAAGCCCGGCAATTGTCCCTGCTCGCTGCGCTGCTCCGGCAATCAGAAAACAAGTGTCCTGTGACGATTTCGGAGATGCTGGAATCGTTGGAGATGCTGGAATTGTTAGAGATGCTGGATATGGTAGAACTGCCCGAAAGTCTTCTCTCTCAGAGGGGTCTCCTGGAGGGGAATTTCGATGATTCTTATTGGGGAATTTCCACACCATATTTGGTGAGTCGTTTTTCAATGCCCTGGATTTCTGATTTAAGCCTGGGTATGGATGCTAGAGTCCTTACCAGCTCATCGTCTCTAAAAATGTACAGATAATTGTACAGGTTCATTACAATGGTTTCCAGAGCTTCGTCGATTCGCATTCCGTTTAACCGGGTGCTTCCGGCAAGAATGCGATCATGCATTGGGATAAATCGAATGGAAGGCTCCAGAATTTCAATAGGATAGGTCTTGGTCCTGAGCAAATTGTCACTGGCCTTTTTATTCGCCTCTTTTTCCACCGCCTGCTCATGGTTATGAAGTACCAGCCGCAGACTGGCCACGGTTCTACGAAACAATTTGTTGGCCCGAGCCACCACATGAGCGAACCCAGCAATCATAGCATCTTTGCTACCAGCTTTAAGACCTGCGATGTAAGCTTGAAATGTGAAAGTGGTATTCTTATATTTGCGAAGGAACTCTTCCATTTCCCGGTGCACGCCCAGACTTTCATCTGCTTCCAGTTTAAAGAGTCCCGATTTAAACAAAATTCCATCCCCTACTCCACCGGTCTCATGATCCACCTGCACCGTTCCGGTAAGAAGACTTAAAACGGTCATTTCATAGTCCGCCAGTAGCAGATGCATTAGCCGATGGGGTTCAGATTTCTGGGCTTTGATGTAGTCCTGATTCATGCCCTTATCTGGCTGGGTTTTACGAATCACAGATCCCAGTATCTGATCCAGAAAATCCACGGTTACTCTGCCATTGGAGTCAGTTTTAAAATAATTCTTTCTGACTTCCTGAATCTCTTCAATGGACTCTCGTCTGGTGCGAATCTCTTCTTTTAGTTTGGAAATCTTTTTATTGATTCGCTGCATTACCGAATCTGGAGCCCGGTACTCATCCATGACGGGCTCTTTGACTTTTAGCTCATCCAGCAGCTCCGGCCAACCCAGGATCTTCTTTCGCTCCAGTGCGTATAGGGCCAAAAAGCAATCGGAAAGCTTGGGTCTGGTCTTTTCCAAACCTACCAGCTGCCTCATTACCTTTTCCGTTGGATTTGCCAGCTTAGAGATATCTTCGCTTCCTCCAACCCAGGGTGGAAACTCATCAACCAGCACCTTTTCCCAGCCTGGCATCTTTAATAGCTGCGAATACAATACCTGCGCTTTAAGTGTTTCCTGAATGATAGTAGCCGGACTGTCCTGCTTCTTGAATAGAACTGGAACTTTGATTAATTCCTGAAAGAACTGATACGCACAAACCAGTACGTTGTATTTTTCAGGAGGAAAGGATTCCCAGGCATTGACTACTGCGAAACGAAAAGCCCGAATAGCAGATACAATGCTTTCCTCATCAAACTGATCAAAGACTCGGGGGACGGATTTAGATAATTTTAAATTAAGTGCAAGGAACCCGGAATCAAGAGTTCCGGTTCTCTCTCCCCACTTTGCCAGGTCGCCACCGAACAATGAAGTAAGGAAGCCCGGCTTGGCTGGCGCCGCTGATCCTTTCTTTGCAGGCGCTTTTTTGGCCGGTGCCTTTTTGCCGCCTGGGCTTCCGCCGCCGCGTCTGCGACCATCGCCCCCCCTGGTTTCAACCCCTCGGGAGCCACCACCTTCCCTTTCATCCACCTCTTCAATTCGCTTGATACGAACGAAGATATCACTCACGTTCTTTACAATGTCATCCACCTGCTTCTGAGCGTCTGGAGATCGCTGCTTCTGATACAGCTCTCCAAAATACCGGTGCGCCTGGGATCGTGTTAACGTGGGATCCATGGAGTTGGGTTCTATTCCGAAAAAAACTTCCTGATAAGCAAGTAAACAGGTTCAAGGTTCAACAAGTTCTGTCTAACTGTCACGTCAAATCCTGTGCTGAAAGCTGCAAATACCTGCAGTATGGATATCAAATAAAAAAGCCCCCTGATTCAGGGGGCTTCTCGACCGCCCGGGGCGGCAGATAGTCGGCCTGGTTTAGCCCAGTACCTTTTTGAACTCGTCCGTAAGCGCTGGAACTACCTTGAAGAGGTCATCCACTACTCCATAGGTAGCCACTTTAAAGATAGGAGCATCCGGATCTTTGTTAATTGCAACAATGTACTTGGATGAACCCATCCCTGCCAGGTGTTGAATGGCACCGGAGATTCCGCAGGCGATGTAGCAATTGGGAGACACAGTCTTACCGGTCTGGCCCACCTGATGGGAGTGGGGAATCCAGCCTGCATCTACGGCTGCTCTAGAGGCGCCCAGTGCAGCTCCAATAGTATCGCAAAGAGCCTGCAGAAGTGGCCAGTTTTCCGGGCCCTTAATTCCACGACCGCCGGATACAATGATAGAGGCATCAGCCAGAGTTACGGTGCTTCCCGCAGAGGCATCCACATCCTTCAGCACATCCTTTACATCTCCGCCATTGCTTTCAGTGGCTTCGATCGTTTCAGGTCCTTTGTGATCGGTTACTTCTTGAGAGTTAGGACGAATGGTAATTACCGCTGGAGACTTTAGCTTGATATTGGCGAAAGCTTTTCCTGAATAGATAGGCTTTTTAACTTCCACTTCATCGCCGCCGCCTTTAACTTCAACCACGTCGGCTACAGCCGTTCCATCCAGTGCGATTGCCAGACGACCGGCAAAATCTCGACCTTGAACGGAATGAGGAACCAGAACAAACTTGGCACCTTTCTCTTTTGCAACTTCCGCTGCAATGTTCGTCCAGGCTTGAGGTGAGTAATCGGAAACGGTGGCTTTTACAACCACATCGGCACCCGCGCCAAAGAGTTCCTTGGCATGATCATCGGTTCCGTTAATAAGTAGAGCGGTTACAGGTCCGCCGATTTTTTGACCGGCAGATACCAGCTCTTTGGAGATTTTTTTCAGGGCATCGCCCTTGATTTCTGCTACTGCTAATACTGACATTCTATTCTCCCTTTAATCGTGCCTTAGACGACTTTGGCCTCGTCACGGAGTAGTTTAACAAGCTCAGCGGCTTTAGCTTCAGGCTCTTCGCCTTCGATAATGCGACCTTCGGGACGTGCCGGAGGCATTTCCAGAGAGGTTACTTCGATTTTAGGAGGCTCAACTCCCAGAGAGGAAGCCTCAACGGTTTCAATCTGCTTTTTCTTCGCAGCCATAATTCCTTTCAGAGAAGGGTAGCGAGGATCGTTCAGATTCTTCGCAGCCGTAACGACTGCAGGCGAAGGAACTTCCATGTTGGCTGTTCCGCCTTCTACTTCGCGCTTGGCTTTTACAGTTCCGCCTTCCACGGAAAGCTCTACGGCATTGTTAATGCTGGCAGCTCCCATGAGCTGTGCTACCATAGTGGGCACCAGGGAAGAAGAAGAATCAATAGCCACATGACCTGTGAGCACAACGTCAGGGGCCTGATCTTTCAGGTAGGCAGCCAACAAACGAGCTGCATAGCCAGTATCCAGGACGTTATAGGATTCATCTTTAATATGAACGGCCTTGTCAACACCCAGAGCATAGGAAGTACGCAGAGCTTCTACGCAGCGATCCGGTCCCAGGGATACAGCGGTGATCTCGCCGCCGGTCTTTTCGCGCAGACGAAGAGACTCCTCCAGAGCATGCTCATCGAACGGAGATACAATCCATTTAACTCCGCCTTCTACAATTGATGCGCCGGATACCTTAATGGATGTTTCGGTATCGGGCACTTGTTTTACCAGTACGAAAATTTTCATAAAGCAAGGGCTCCTTGAATTTTGCATCGTTCGGACAAGCCGAAGCAGTCGAACCGAAGGACAATTTTTGGGTTATTGGACTCGGGTCAATGAAATAAACCGCAGAGCCAAAGACTGTGCATGCGACAATTAAGGGGCAATGGATGGATACTATTGCCGGGCCGAATCGATTTATGTCCCCCGGATTTGGTGCCCCTGTTCAGTCAGTTTTAGAGCTGGCCCGGGTATATATGTTTTAGGAGCTGAAGGCTGGTCAGGATTCCCGCTGCCACTCCCAGGAAATTAATGTCGGATCTCAGGAAGAAGCCAAAGAATATCAGCGGTACGAGCAGATGCATTAAGAAATAGTGAATGGTGCACTCCAGCGGAATGCGACTCAAATCACCATCTCTAAAGACTCGGTGGATATGGCTTCTGTAGAAGTGGATGAGCCCTGCACTTTTCTCCTGAACACTGGTCAAAGACCAGCGATAGTGCGTCTGGATCTGGTAGGACAGAAAGGCCAGAAGCGAAACCACAACGGCGGATATGATCAGACAAAGGCTACACATGGTTGTTGCAGTAAAAAACCCGGAAGGATACAATTCTGATTGCGAGTATTTGCTGAAAAGAACAATCTGAAAAAATGCAGACCTTGAATAGCCAAACCGCAGCCAACGACCTATTTAATCCTACTGAAGAGCATGCACAGCTACGAGAAATGGTGGAGAAATTCACCTGGCAAACCCTGGAAGGACAGGCCGCCGAGCACGATGAGAAAGAAACGTTTAATAAAGATTTGTTTCATACCCTGGGCAGTGAACTGGGCATCTTTGGGCTAACCGTTTCTCCTGAATTCGGCGGAGCCGGCATGGATCCTGTGGCCGAAGTAATCGTTCATGAAACCATGAGCATGGCAGATCCGGCCTTTACTTTGAGCTACCTTGCTCATGAAGTACTATTTGTTAACAATCTCTTTGTTAGCGGCAATGAAGCTCAAAAGAAGAAATATCTGCCCGGGGTAATCAACGGAGAGAAAATTGGGGGCATGGGCATGACGGAACCCGGAGCAGGAACGGATGTTCTTGGGCTTCAGACCATGGCTCAAAAGAAATCCGATCGGTATGTACTGAATGGCTCCAAGCAATTCATTACCAATGGAAATGAAGGCGATGTTTTTATCATATATGCAAAGATCGACGATAGAAGCAAAAGACAGATTACTTCCTTCCTGGTAGAATCCAGTTATTCCGGTTTTCGCGTAGGTAAGAAAGAGGAAAAGATGGGAATGAAGGCCTCCAGCACAACTGTGTTGCATTTCGACGATGTTGAAGTACCGGCCGAAAATCTGATTGGAACAGAAGACAAAGGCACCAGTTCCATGATGCGAAATCTGGAAATCGAAAGAGTAACCCTTGCAGCCCAGTCCCTTGGAATTGCTCGGCGCTGCATTGATATGATGTGCCAGTATTCCATTCGGGACAGAAAAGCATTTGGTAAGCCTCTGATCGACCTGGGGCAGATTCAACGACTTGTTTCCGAGAGCTATGCTAAATGGGAGGCAGCCCGAGCACTGGTTTACAATGTTGCAGCGAATATGGATCCAACCAGGCGCAACTCCCTGGGAGCAGCCAGTGCGAAGCTGGTAGCCACAGGCATGGCTGAAGAAGTGGCAAGAAATGCGATTCAGGTCCTTGGGGGCTACGGTTACATCCGCGAATATCCGGTAGAACGAATGCTAAGAGATGCGATCTTGCTTAGCATTGGTGGAGGCACCAATGAAGCTATGCAGAAGAATATTTCCGCCGATCTAAAACGTATGTATGAAAACCTGGGAGGTTAACTTGCCCGGTTTCTAAGCATTATGATTAGTTGTTCATCCGGGCCCATCCAATGACCCGGATGAACCGAAGTCTTTCGCGGGTCTGCCATTCGGTGCAACCCGTTCAACCACCAGCCCATTAACTCTTCCAGGCAAGGATAATCGAGTTACGAAACCTGTGATTCGCTTTTTGCGTTGATGCTTACTGTGTACTTAAATCCATGGGTCTATGAGGCGAATCTTTGCAACCTGTGTAATACTCTTAATCATTCCTTCCGGCTTATTTGCCAGTGACGGTGTTGCGGCCTTCTCCCATGCAGAAGCAGATATATTGTGGGTCATTATCGCCTCCGCCCTGGTTCTATTCATGCAAGCCGGATTTCTCATGCTGGAAACCGGCATGGTTCGAGCCAAGAACACAATTAATGTAGCTTTTAAGAATCTGTTCGACTTCTTCATTGGCGTTGTGGCCTTCTTCGCTTTAGGTTATGGTATAATGTTCGGAAGTTCCTACCTGGGGTGGATCGGAACAGATAACTTCTTTCTGGCTCAGGTAAAGGAGCCTTCTAAGTTCGCTTTCTTTCTTTTTCAAGCCACCTTTCTAGGAACAGCGGCCACTATCGCATCCGGTGCAGTGGCCGAACGAATGAGGTTCAGCGCTTACATCCTCATTTCACTGTTTGCATCCATCTGGATTTATCCAGTCTTCGGGCACTGGGCCTGGGGCGGAGGATGGTTAAGCGAAATGGGATTTATCGATTTCGCAGGCAGCACAGTGGTGCATTCCACTGGCGGATGGATTGCTCTGGCAGCGATCATTATGCTTGGGCCCCGTCAGGATAAATTCGATGAATCCGGTAAACCCCGGAAAATCACAGGCCATAATCTTCCGGCCGCTGCCCTGGGAACCTTTATCCTGATGTTTGGCTGGCTGGGATTCAATGGCGGAAGCACTCTTGCATACACAGATGCAATACCTCTTATTCTAGTAAATACCACCATCGCGGCCGCCGGCGGAGCTCTTTCTGCCATGGTCGTAAGTTGGATTCGCTTTAGAGCTCCCGCTGTGGAAGATGGAATCAACGGGGTTCTGGGCGGTCTGGTTGCCATCACTGCAGGATGCCATATGATGTCGCCTGCCATGGCTCTGCTCGTAGGGGGCATCGCAGGCATTATTGCCTCTCTTTTTGTTATTCTTCTGGAGAACTTCTTTCGCCTGGATGATGTAGTGGGAGCATTCACCGTACATAGTGTATGCGGAGTCTGGGGAACCCTGGCCCTGGCACTGGTGGGAAATACATCAAGCTTTGCCACAACCAATGGTGAGCCCATCAGTCGCCTGGAACAGATGGGAATTCAACTCATAGGCGTGGGCAGCAATACCCTGTGGGCCTTTGGTCTGGCTCTAATCTTCTTCTGGACTATCAAACGGTTCACTCCTCTGAGAGTGACTGCAAAAGAAGAAAGCGATGGTCTTAACTTTTCGGAACACAATGCAAGAACCAACTGGTTCGAATTAATGCGATCCATGGATTCCATGGCACGAGGTGAAGGAGACCTGAGTACAAAACTGGAGGTGGAACCGGCCACTGCAGAAGGAGCCATTGCAGAGGTATTTAATCGAATCCAGGAAAGGATGTACGGTCTAATCGCACAGATTCATACAAGTGTAGACCAAATGGAAATGGCTGCTTCAGATATGACAGAAGTTTCTGTGGATATCAACTCGACTGTAGAAGAACAATCGGCGCAGCTAGAAGAAATAAATGCACTGATGGAATTAATCAGTAAAGCGGTGAAAGATGTAGCTGAATTTACAGAAAAGCAAAACCATCTATCAACCCAGGTGGAGGCCATGATAGGCCGAACAGTGGATTCTGCTTCCAGGCTTCATAGTCGCATCGATCAGGCCACGGAACGGGCCGGAAATGGGCGAAATCTAGCCAGCGAAGGCCAGAAAGTTCTGGGCGAATTGTCCCATGGGATGCAGGGAATTGAGCAGGGGGCCGGCCAGGTAATGAACATCGTAAAGACTCTTCAGAAAATCTCCGAGCAGCTATCCTTTCTTTCCATCAATGCAAGTATTGAAGCGGCCCGTTCCGGTCATGACGGGATGGGCTTTGCTGTGGTAGCCGGAGAAATTAATAACCTGGCAGAGTTTACGGCAGCCCGTACCAAGGAAGCGCAGAGTCATATATCTGAAATGCAACGATGGGTGACCACGGGCAGCGCTGGAATCGACAGGACCAGAAATTCCTTCCGGACAATTGCTGAAGAAGTGGCCAACATCGATGAAGAACTCAAACAGATTCGTAGTATTAGTGAAGATCAAAACGAACAGGGAAAACGAATCCCGGAACTAATGTCCGAGCTAGATACGATGGCAGAATCTATAGAAGAAAATGTAAAGTCCAGATCCAAAGAGATTGGAGAGATCTACGAATCCATTTCCGAGCTGAACGATTCGCTCACGGACATGAACAGGAGAACAGAAAAGCTACAGGATACAGGCAGTAGTCTCCATGAAAATGCTCTGGGCTTGCAGAAGCTTACGGCCCGCTTTCGCCTGGACAGGTTCGGCTCTCACCCAACCCAGGCATTGCCAGGCCAGGCATAAAATTGAATTATAGGACCGGCAGAACGCCGGAGCAATCTACATTGAGAGATTAAGCCATCGAAAATACCTGACGGCAAAAAGCAGTCCGGCCTGAGATTGTCCGGGCCTGGGTTCGAGCACTTCAAAGTATTCGACACAGGCTCGATTGGGACTCCATCAAAGTTTAGCCCCAGAGCTTCAAATGGCGAGGTTCTTCCTTCGATTCAGGACCGTTCATTCTATACTCTCGCTGCGCCTGACTCTGCAAGCTGTTGGCTTCGTTAGCAACAAGCATATCCGGTGCGGAAGGATCACCAGGTGCCATGGCCGCCAGACGAATCTGATTGGCCCGAGCGGCCGTGGCCTCCGGATCGCCAGGAACCGGGCTTGTATCGATTCGAACTTTCCCGCCTATTGCATAGGGCTTCCCATCCGGTCCAATGGCATATTCAAATGTGGGTCCACCCTTGGCCAGGGTTCCCGCTGCAGCCATATGCTTCTGTTCATGGAGGCGGACTTCTCGATCCCGCTCCTTCAATTCATCTAGAAGGGCCTTTTCTTCATCCGAAAGTCTGGTCTCATTTTGCAAGCCTGATCGAGCAGACCTGCCTGGTTCCGCCCTTTCTACACCTTTGTCCGGACTCACATTTCTGGTGATAACCATGCCATTGGACATGATTCCCAGCAGATCTCGATTCGGATCCGCAATGATTCTTGAAATAGCCGGGGACATATATTGTTCAGAACCGCTCTTCGATTCAGTGATCGGAAAAAGTAGAATCGTACTTAATGGTTCAAAGAAAATGTTGACCGGCGGAAAGCCAGTCCCCGGATACTTGATTTTTCCAGTTCCAGGAAATCCGAGGACTCAGATGTTGTTGGTGCGCACCTATATTGATCGCAGTGGAATTCATGGCATAGGATTGTTTGCAGATGAATTCATACCGGCAGGGACAATGATCTGGCAGTTACTGCCGGCCTTCGATTTGATTATCAGCGAAACAGACCTGGCACAGCAGTCCAGGGTAGTCCAGGAATACGTGGGCAAATATGGCTACCTCAGCCCGGAAAGCCAGGGATACGTAATCTGTTCAGATGATGCAAGATTCTTCAACCATGCAGATGAGCCGAATACAAGATCCATCAGCCATGAGGTAACTCTGGCGCTCCGGGATATAGAGAAAGGGGAAGAACTAACCTGCAATTACTTCGAGTTTGATGCAACGGCCATCAATCATTTTCGCGGTCTCAGGGACACGGAACCCGTGGCCGGTGCGATTCCGGATAATCCAGAAAATGGTAGGGAGGCTTCCTGATATAAGAAGTCCATGGGCAGAGCAGACCAAACGAAAATCAGGGCTGATCGGCGTTGTTTCTGAATCTGGCTGTAATTGGCTGCATAGCGCTCGGTGCCAGTGAGTTTCGGGCCAGTAGATCCACATACCTGGCTGAAAGCACTGTTACTCTGTAGCGATAACCACCCAGGGCTTCCGAATGATAGGAAACCGGATTGGCCAGCTGAATGACTACAGACCTGTCTTCAGGATAAACACAGATCTCAGAAAAAGTACCGTTCCATAGTCCACTATGGAAGAAAGTCTTCACCAGTCCATTGTGAGCTTCCACACGGAACCCGTGGGAGTAATATTGCATGTGCTTGGTCACGGGCATGAAAGCCGGAGGCTGCAGCATTTCCTGGACGGAATCTGGTCTTAGAATTTCCGCCCCTTCCAGGGTTCCACCGCCAAGCAGCATTCGGCCAAAACGACCCAGGTCATGAATACTGGAAGAGATACCAGAGGAGCCTTTGATTCCTGGACTGGCAGTGCTATCTCGCATGCCCAGTGGCTCAAAAATAGCCTGTTCCAGGTATTCCGGATAAGTCATTCGACTGGCATTTTCGATTATAGCGGCCAGGTGGGCATAATTTCCGTTGGAATACTGATGCCGAATTCCAGGAGCATAGGATGGTAATGAAGAACCGTAAGAAATCCCGGACGTATGAAGAAGAAGGTCTCGAACTGTTATCTGACCGAATTCAGGCCGACTGACATGGACCCCGTATCGTGATATGGGGGCATCCAGATCTACCAATCCGTCTTCCACCAGAGTCATAACAGCTACCGCGGTAAAAGACTTGGTAAGGGATGCAATTGGCTGACTTCTGTGTGAATCCAGGCCCTGATAGATTTTAACTGCAGGCTGCTCTTCAAGATAGATCTCTACAGCTGCACTGGGTACAATTTGATCGGAAACTGCGGATTTAACGTAACCCAGGAGCTCCTGTTCGGCCCTGAGAGCCGCCCGAGATCTTTGAATTCTGGCTTCCCGATGTCCCTGAGTCAGCCTCACCCTGGGTGGCTCATAGCTAATAGCCCGGTCTGTCCTGGCAGGAGGAGGTACATCCAGACCCACATCAGGAAATAGGTTATCTTCTGGAAACTGCAGTGAATCGGACGCCTCTTTATATGAGAAAACGGATGCCATGGGCATGGGAACGATCAAAAGCAAGGCAAGTGCTACCCGATGCGCAATTTTCTTTTTCTGCTCCGGGCGGAGCAAAGGCCTGGAAGGGGCGCCGCTCTCATAGGGAGAAAGGCGGGCCACTCGATTTCCCTGTGCGTCCATAATCAAAGGCATATCCCTCTATAAATCGGCCAAATGCTGATAAAATTCCAAAAAAAGCTAATGGATTGGCCCAAATGATTCGTCTAAGCTTGACTTTCAATTCTTTTTTGCACTGCACTGAGACATTAGCTTCCGGGCCGAGCTCGGTCCATCCGGGAGCGTTCTTTCCCGGCCCTCCGCTCCTCAAAATCTTCCGTAAGCGATTGAATTTAACTCCAATCAGCCCTGCCTCCGCTCACTGGCTGGATTTCCTGGTTTATGCGGCCGGGACCGGAACCGATGGGATGGGATCTGTGGCGGATCCAGCCGAGTTATGTCGTATTACGGTGGTTCGCGCGGATTATGTCTCATTAGCTCTCCGGGGCCTGGATTATGTCTCATAAAGGATTGGCGGCGCCGTATTATGTCACATCGCCGTTCAGCGGCCGGATTATGTCGTATTTGAAGCCGGGCCGAAGGCCGGAACTCAGATTGGCCAGGAATCGCAAAATCGACCGACCCAGGACTGCTGAATCGCCCGTTTTACAGGCAGATATCTCCCGCTTCTTAGCTCGCTTTGAGCCTCCCCCTCCGGTGAACACAGGGCCCAATTTTGTCGGGCGGCTGAGAGGACCGTTGAGTAGATTATGTCGCATCGGGGGGATCGGATCGGATTATGTCACGTTGCCTTCAGAAGGAGAGAGATATTATGTAACATCTTGTCAGGGTCGCAAAATTATGTCGCATCGCATGTGCAATGCTGTATTATGTCACATTACTGCGGTACTGAAGGATCATATCCTATTGCCTTTTCGGCGGAGGTATAACATTCATACAATCCAGGTCGGACTTTCGCAGTGCCCTTTGCCAGACGACCAACCCGGGAATACTAAACTGGATACCTGCCAGCTATCCGGCAGATTTTCTCTCGCGAATCCAGTTTTCCAGTTCGCGATTCACTTTTTCAGCCATAGAACCAAAGGATTCCAGTTCCTCCGGGCGGAAATTGCCCAGTAAATAGGATGCTATCTCCCCTCTCTCCGGTCTACCGACACCGATTCGCACACGGAAAAAATTGCCATTACCCAATCGAGCAATAATATCCCGCAGACCATTGTGCCCTTTATGCCCTCCATCCTTTTTTAGCCGTACATCTCCAAACGCCAGTTCGGCTTCATCGTGCAGAACAATGATATTTTCCTGTTTGATGCCGCTGGATGCCATAGCCTTTTGCAGAGGACCGCCGGATCGGTTCATATAGGTCATAGGCTTGAAAAGGATCAAATTCATGGAGAAAAGCTCAGCTTCAGCCATATCTCCATCATGCTTGGTTCGCCAGCTCACCGGAAGTGGCAGGTCCTCTGCAAACCGGTCCAGGGCCAGAAATCCAGCATTGTGACGAGTCTTGCTGTACTGATTGCCCGGGTTTCCCAGACCTACAATCATCAATCGCGAACCAGACATGGAGCCAGAGGCCAGGTTGCACTTGACCCGAAAAGGAAAAAACAGCGAGTCTACAATATGAACCGCCCTGCTCACCTGGTGCTGGCCCGAAAGTATCGTCCATTGAAGTTTGCCGATGTGGTTGAGCAAACAACTGCGGTCCGTGCACTGCAAAATGCAGCCCTGGAAGATCGAATCGGTTCGGCTTATCTGTTTTTTGGTCCCAGAGGTGTAGGAAAAACCACAATAGCAAGGATCCTGGCACGTCGAATAAACTGCACCGACCCAAAAGAGGGGGAGCCCTGTAATCAGTGCGAATCCTGCCGATCAATTATCGACAGCAGGTCTCTAGATGTAATCGAAATAGATGCAGCATCAAACCGAAGGATCGAAGATGTAAGAGAGCTTCGCGAAAATGTGAAGTTCCAGCCGATGAATAGCAAGCGAAAGGTGTACATTATCGATGAGGTTCACATGCTTACCACGGAGTCTTTCAACGCATTGCTAAAGACCCTGGAAGAGCCGCCAGAGCATGCTGCCTTTGTCCTGGCCACCACCGAGCTGAATAAAGTTCCAGAAACCATACTTAGCCGATGCCAGGTATTTACCTTTCGCAAGGTACCATTGCATCGGGTTCAGGAATACATGGCCGACATTTGTCGTAAGGAAAACATTGAAGCAGAAAACGATGCTCTATTCTGGATTGCTCGCAAAGGCGATGGCTCGGTCCGAGATAGCCTGAGCTTTCTGGAACAGGCAATTAGCTTCTGCGGAAATAAAATAACATCAGAAAAAGTGCGCGAATTGGCCGGAGTCTATCCTCTGGAATTGTTCCTTCAGCTCACAACGCTGCTTATGAATCCGGCCACCCCTTCGCAGGATCTGGCTATGCCTGTCATGGAAATATTTGACCAGGGCGGCGATCTGAATCGTTTTATCTGGGACTACCTGGACCATCTTAGAATCATACGCTACATTCGCTCGGGCGTGGAAGATTCAGATTTTCTGGGAATTCCGGGAAGTCAAATTCAGAATATAAAGTCCAGAGCCATGGAGTTTGATCCTGCACGAATATCCTTGATTTTTGACGAAATTCATGGATTGCTCACCACCGCCTTCTTTCTTAAACTTCGCAACTCCTATGAATCTCGTATTCTGATTGAGATGGAGTTGTTGAAAATCCATGATCGTCTTAAGAAGCCTTCGGTGAGCGCACTTATCAGCAAGATCCAAAAGCTCAGTGTAAGTCTGGCAGGACAGGATTCCCGCCGGAGCGAAGATTTAATGGCTGACCTTCCGGAAGATTCCGGTCTCACTTCGCAGGCCCAGCCGCAAAACCAGAACCCCCGACCTTCGCAGCCGCTGCCCGGCCAATCGGCGCCCGGCAAAGATCAAACACCAGGTCCATCCTCAGATAAAAGCGATTCTACAATCAAAGGTAATGATTCGATTCCGATTGAAGATGAGCTGCAAAAGCAGTTTCTTGGGACCATGGTAGATCCGGAAAGTGTGCCAAACGAACCGGACGAATAAGGGGCATCAGGAGAAATGCAATGGAGAACATGAATTTTTCAGATTTGTTCAAAAATCTGGGCGGAATGAAATCTAAAATGGAAGAAGCCAAACGTAAAATCGAAAGAATTACGGTGTCCGGTGAATCCGGGGCGGGCATGGTCACAGCCAAAATGGATGGCTCCGGAAAGCTTCTTTCTGTTTCTGTGGATGAAAGACTACTGGATCCCAAAGAGAAAGATCTGATGGAAGAATTGATTACAGGCGCCGTAAACGATGCTCAAGCGAAAATGAAAGAAGCGGTGGCCCATGAAATCAAGTCTGCAACAGGAATGGATATTCCAGGCCTTGGTGGAATGTTTGGATAATGCAATTCCCTGCGCTGGAACAGCTAGTAGATGTGCTTGGATCTTTACCGGGTGTGGGCAAAAAATCTGCAAGGCGAATTGCTTTTCATATCCTGAAATCCGATCCGGAAGTTAGCAGACGACTCAGTGATTCCGTAGCTCATCTGCGAAAGGAAGTGCGTTTCTGTGCTCAGTGCGGTGGCCTTTCTCAATCAGAATTGTGTCACATTTGTTCCGATACACATAGAAATCAAAGACTGCTGTGCGTTGTGGAGGATCCATCGGACATCTTTTCCATCGAAGACACAGGAGAATTCAGCGGACTCTACCATGTATTGATGGGAGCTCTATCTCCTCTGGACGGCATAGGCCCGGATGATCTTCGCATTCAAGAATTAAGCCAGAGGATTGAAACCCATCCTTTTGATGAGATCTTTATTGCCACAAATCCTACTCTGGAAGGGGATGCAACAGCTCATTATATCTCTGAACTATTCGCTCACCGTGGATTTCGGTTTACACGAATTTCGCATGGCATCGCCACCGGGGCAAGCATCGAATATGCAGATAAAGGAACCCTGGCCAGATCCATACGCGAAAGAAAATCCCTGGAATGAAAGATTTCCCCGGATCGATTATATACTTCACTCACATCATTGGCCCTATCCTTTATTAGTTTTTCTATTTATTCGTCTGTGATGATAGAGCGACGCTCGAGCGAGACGTAATATAGACTCCAGCCAGCACAATCGAAGCTCCCAACCATTGATACATATGAGGCCAGGCTCCCAGGGCGATGGAAAGAAGCATCGCAAATACCGGCACCAGGTTGATAAATACAGAAGCCCTTGGAGCACCCAGGGCTCTCACTCCTTGATACCAGAATAGAAAGGCAAAACCGGATGCAAATAGTCCCAGGTACATTAAATGAAGCCAGGCCAGGCCATAGACAGTGATGTCCAGAAGCTCCCAGGCAGGAAAACTGAACTCCTCACTGAATGGAAGCCAGCCCAGATACTCAAGTATACCCAGCGGCAGAAGTAGTAAGGCTCCAATGATGCAAGCTACAGTGGTGGTGCCCAGAACCGGCTGGGATTGCAGCACCTCTCTTCCCTTTACGGAATAGAAAGCCCAGCATATGGATGCACCAAAGATAAAAATGTCTCCTATCCTGAACTCCAGTGCTGAAAGCACAGCCCAGGAACCCTGGCTAAAGACCAGAATCAGGCCCAGAAAAGATAAAGCAATCCCTGCCCATCGCATCGCACTGGAATGTTCCTTTTTCCAGATACTACTGACCAGAGCCGTTACGGCCGGATTAGCAGCAACGATGAGTGATCCGGTGACTGGATCACTGAGCTTAATGCCCATGAAAAAGCAAAGATTATAGAAGAACACTCCAACGATTCCAAGAAAAAGCAGATCCCGTTTCTGAGCTGCAGTGCGCATAGCGGGCCATCCACCATAGATGCTTGTTAAGACCGAAAGGAATGCACTGGCAAAAAAGAATCGAAAGAATGCGGCCAGATAGACTGGAAATACCTGAACCACCGCTGTAACTGAGAAAAAGGCCAGAGACCAGAAGAAAGCGGTGGCAATAAGACGAACATAGAAGCCCCTGTACACAGACCCAGTCCATGAAGTCCGAACCTGGACACAAGTGGATTTGACGGATCAGGAATCGGAAGAGAGGCCTCCTGGCTGCGGCAGGATTTGCCCGATGCGGTGCATTCTCTTGCTCGCAGAAGAGTAGCTATTTTACAGTGTCAATATGAAACTATCCGGGGATTGGGTCATTGCTACGAGTCTGGGACTGGGACTTTTTATCATATATTTGAGCGCGCCGGTTTATTATGGTTCCGATGCAGAATACGCGGTACCCCAGATTGTCTCTATCTTGCAGCATGGAGATCAGAACCTGGATGAGTACGCTCATCTTTATAAAAAGCAATACCAGATTCTAAAAATAAACGGGCATTATTACGATGCATTTCCATTTGGAACGGTCTATCTTGGACTGGTACCGGCCCTTTTCCTTCAACTCATCTATGATCCGAATTACATAAGCCTGCACAGGGAAGAGTTCGCCCTCATAATTGCCGGCATTCTGATGGCACTCGCATCTTCTATTTTCTATCGCCTGGGCAGACTGAATCATCTTTCCCTTCCAAAATCATTGTTACTGGCCTTGATCGCCGGACTTGGAACGTCCATTCTATCCACTGGGAGTCGGGCGTTGTGGCAACAATCAGGCATAATGCTGATGTACACTCTGATTCTCTATTGCTACGAGTATTACCGGAAAACGGAAAGACCGATATGGATTGGCTTTATCAGCCTCTTGCTGGGCTTTTCCTTTGCCGTCAGACCACTGAGCGCTATACTAATCGTTTGCCTGGGAATCCAACTGTTTCTCACCCATTGGAAGAAGCCCCGGACCTTGCTAATGCTCGTACTTCCGGGTCTGATTGTAATTGGCGCTCTGGTGGTTCAGAGTTATACACTGTTTGGGAACTGGTTACATCCATACTATCTCATGGATCGTCCCGGTCACGATAACATTACAGGAGCCCTGGCCGCGAACCTATTCTCCCCAGCCCGGGGATTGTTCTTCTGGCACCCCATTCTGCTCTATTCGTTTGTATGGATGATTCGCTCCCCGGCCCATGGAACTCATTCTTCCATCTACGGAACTTTGCTCATTGTCTGCTTTCTGCATCTTCTGGCCGTTTCGGCCTTCAAGCACTGGTGGGGTGGCCACAGCATGGGGCCTCGGCTTACATCGGATCTTGTACCATTGCTCCTGTATTCGCTCATCCCGGCCATTCGCGAAATCAATCATTGGAAGCGACCGGCCTTCACATTGAGCTTTATCCTGCTGGCTTTTCTGGGTATAGCGATGCACCTTAGAGCTGTCTTCGTCCCGGAGGTAGGTAAATGGAATCTTGGACCGCCGGATGTAGACCGGGCTCCTAATAGGATCTGGAAAGACTCACCACCGATACTTAGCGGGGACAGAACGTTTCGCACCCTGCTCAAAATGCCCGTGCCACCGAAGCCAGAATGATTGACCAGAACGAAAGTCCAGAGGTTAAGCCAGCAGATCACAGTTTACTCAACTGAAGGCTTGCAGGCCAGGACATGGGTGCGATGCCCATTCCGAAATCAATACACCCCGGACTTCGCAATGGATTCCCAACGTCTTGTATGTTAAGCAACTACTGAAATTGTGCCTTTCGCATCCGGCTTTGCACAAGGCTGCGAAAACGGACTTTCTTTACCAGGGCATCAAAGTATACATTTTCCAGCCGATCCACCACAGAGTCCCACCCTGCCAGACTGGCTATTTCTCTGGCCCGCACTCGAATGGATTGAAAATCCAGATTGGAGACCGGACTGTTTGAATTTAACCTGGTCCCCATTCCTGGCTGTGCAATTGTTGCAAGCTTTCTGGCAAGTCCCAGAAAAGACTCTGGATCCATTTGTGATGCGATCAAAGCACTCTCTTCATCTTTCAGAAGTTGCCTTGCTGCTCCTCGATCATAGGCCAGAATAGCCAGGCCACTGGCAGCCGCCTCGGTGACTACGTTACCAAATGTATCTGTAAGACTGGGGAATAGAAATACGTCTGAAGAAGCATAGTGCTCCGATAGATCTTTTCCGGAAAGAAAGCCGGTGAAATACAGGTCCGGGTTTTCCCTTTCCAGACGATTACGCTCAGGTCCATCACCTACCAGAAGCATGCGTGCATTCGGAATTCTATTTTGAATCTCTCGAAAGGATTGGATAGCCAGTTCGATGTTTTTCTCCGGGGCCAGTCGTCCGGCGTACAATACCAGCAGGTCATTTACTCCGACCCCCAGACTTTCGCGGAGCTCCGGATTCCTGTGCTCCGGCGAATAAGCCTGCAGATCTACGCCTCTTCCAATGACCGAAACCCTTTTGTATCCGGAGGCTAATAATTCGGATCTCATGCTTTCCGTAGGAACCAGTGTTCTTCTGGTCAGGTTATGGAATAATCGCAGGTATCTGGACACAGCTCGTCCCAGACCAGACATACCATAGTAGTCAAAGTACTGATCAAAGTGGGTGCGATAATCGCTTATCACCGGAATGCCACAGCTTCTGGCCGCAAGCATTGCGTTGAATCCCAGGGGCCCCTCAGTTATTATATGGACCAGGTCCGGTCTATGCTGGCGAAATCTGGACCTAAAGAAATGAGGGCTGGCCAATCCTACCTGAACCTCTTTGTAAAAGGGCATTCGCAATCCAATACATAGATGTTCGGTGGTACCTTCCCTGGCTTTTGAGTCATATGCTGGTCGGGAGGTTTCATTGGTTAAGGCAGAAACCCTTTGCTCTGATTCGATCGAAATACGGCGGAGACTGGATTTGCTTCGCGGGAAGAATCGACCGGAGATTGTCTTATAGGAGAGGCCGGTAATTGAATCAAGAGTGAGGTCCAGACCTGGCGTTTGATCAGAAGACTGTGCCGGACGAAATACAGTCAATTCATGTCCTCTGTCTCGCATGCCCTGCATCATCCGATCCAGACTGCGAGAGACTCCATTTACTTCAGGCAGATGAGTTTCTGTAACCACGGAAATCCGTAGACGATTGGCCGCTGACATAAGAAATGTATGCTCACCCAACGCTACGATTCAATGAAAGAAATGTGTCATTCCTGTGTTTGAACTTACCTCTTAGCCATTTTTGGCGAATCGATTCAACAAAATCGTGAACCAACTCGGGCATGGCAATCTGATTCTCCACTTATCGCATACTTCCAAAACGAATCTATGTACGGTTCATGTCATTTGCAAGACACTGAGCAATAAGCGAATGCATCCGGGCGCAGTCCGGAGGCATGCCTATATTTCTTTAATCGAACCCGACGCTGTGCGCCCTGGCAATGTTTCTTGCTTCTTGAACCACTTTCTTTCGAATTCAGGCCAGTTTGTACACCGGCACCGCCTCTTTGCGACCGCGCACCTGAATGGGTTCAATCTCTGAGCCCAGAATTTCCATGCCTGCATTCTCTGCATCTCGCCTTACTGTATCCGAAATAAGCAGAGCGGATTCGAACTTTTTATTCATCTGTTCCAGACGAGATGCAACATTTACCGTATCGCCTATAATTGTGTACTCCTTTCTTCTGGAAGATCCAACGTTACCGGTTACGGCATCTCCTGCATGAAGGCCAATCCCCACTTTCGTTAGAGGAAAGTCCCTGGATTGATTCCAGGAATTCAGAGCATGTAGAATATCCAGGGAGGCCTGGATTGCATTTCGGGAATCCCTTCCGTCGGAGATCGGTGCTCCAAAGACAGCCATAAATCCGTCTCCCAGAAATTTGTTGATGATTCCTCTATTATTATTCACACAATCGATCATGAAATCAAAGAGCTGATTTAGGTATTGCACCACTTCAGACGGAGTACGATGTTCGGAAAACGCAGTGAAGTTGCGAATATCCAGAAACATTACGCAAACGTGTCTGGTTTCGCTTTCCAGATCCGTTTTTTGATCCAGCAGCTTATCCACTACTTCCGGAGAAACATGCGCCCCAAACATTTCCACAACACGATTTCTCTCTTCCAGGGTGTTTAGAGATTCAAGAAATCCCTTTTTCAACTCCCGGGCCACATAGCCCGCAACAGCGCCGGCCACAACAAACATCAGAATCTTTCCCAGATGGAAGGCTGGCATTGCCAGAATCATACCCGGCGAAATGGGTCCATCCACCGGAAGCGTAAAGCCCACCAGCGCTGGCTGATAATAGATCCACAGAGCCGAGTATTCCACAGTAGCCACCAGGCCGGTAAAGATACAGAGCCGATAGTCCAGCCTCAATGTAGACAGCAATATAAAGAGAAAATAGGCATAGGTAGGAGGACTGTACAGTGCCTCCAGAGGATGAACCAGGTTCGTAAATGCCAGAATCATGAAAGTTGGAATGCTGGTTTCAATCAAGGCATTGGCATAGCGGTGGCTGATCGGGACCATTCTTCCGCGCCTTAAGAAATAACGAAAGCCCATGAATGCAGCTATCTCATAGGCCAGGGCCACGGACAGGGTCAGAAATGCGAATCGAAGCTGCCATACCCGGAAATCTGCATCTTCCAGAAGGATTCTGGTAAATGTGCCCAGAATGAAAACAACTACAATGAGGCCAGCCAGTAGCATTGCCAGGATTCTGACCCGTCTGATTTCCGAATGCAGAATCTCTTTTTCAAAGGCTTCCTCGGCAGCTGAGAGTGGGTTGGCCTGTTTCCAGAATGGCATCATGGCAGAATTTCTATCCGGGGTTTTTTTGGGTCAATGCGCTTTGATGCAGAAAAAAATCAAAAATCTGCAACCGGATACCCGGCAAAGGTTCCTATGAATTGAGCCAGAAATAGGGCTCAATTGCAGGAGCGACAAAATGATTAAGTGGAACGAAATAAACTGGCCCACCTTTCTATTCTTTATCTTCAGCCCCATTGGCGCAATAGCAGGTGTGGTTTATGTAGCAATGGAGATCGGATTTCATCCAGCTACCATTGCACTCGCTGTATTTATGATATTTGCCACCGGAATCGGAATTACCGGCGGGTATCACAGGCTTTTTTCGCACAAGAGCTATGAAGCATCAAAACTGGTGCGCTGGCTCTATGTTTTCTTTGGATCGGCTGCTCTGGAAATGAGCGTCATCGAGTGGGCCTACGACCATCGAAATCATCATCGGTACGTAGACCATGAAAAGGATCCGTATGCCATAACAAAAGGTTTCTGGCATGCCCATATTCTGTGGCTTTTTAGAAAGCGCGGAACCGGTAATCGTGAAGAAGTGGATCTAAATCTGGTTCAAGACCTCTGGAAAGATCCAGTACTGAGATTTCAGCACAGATTCTACATCCCTATTGCTCTTCTCACTTCCTTTCTATTTCCTGCCGTCGTAGCATCCCTCTGGGGAGACTTTATAGGCGGACTTTTAATTGCAGGTCTGGCCCGAACTGTCTGGGTGCACCAGGCAACCTTTTGCATCAATTCAGTATGCCATTTTCTGGGAACTCAGCCCTACTCGGACAAACATACAGCCAGAGATTCCTGGGTTACAGCTCTGGTAACTTATGGAGAAGGATATCATAACTACCACCATGAGTTTCCGGTAGATTATCGAAACGGTATTCGTAAATACCAGTATGATCCTACCAAATGGCTGATCTTCGCACTGAGCAAGCTGGGCCTGGTATGGAATCTGAAACGCATTCCGGATGAGAAGATCCTGGCGGCCAAAATGGAAATGCGGGAAAAACAGCTAATTGCACTTTCGCAAAAGAAGGCCCAATCCACTGGCTTCGCAGAGGGCATTGCAGCTCTTAAAGAAAGCGGCGAGAAGACTCTGGTTCGAATACAGGACCGATTCGACGAGCTTGCAAAAAATCTCAAAGAGATGCGCAGAGAAAAGAAATCTCACACTGAAATGAAAAACATTCGCAAGCAACTGATTCGCACATACCGGCTCCACGAACAAAAAGCTGTGGAGCTCATGCGTCAGATTTCTTCTAAAGACCAGACTGCAGCTGCCTAGGTCCGAATACTACTGGCTCGGGCAGGTTCCGGGCCAGAATCAATGAAATTGCAGATTTTCGGGAACCTCGTTGAAGGCTCCCACCGGAAAGGCCCCTCGGGGCCTTTCTTTTTTTTGCTGGTCAGGACTCACTTATGTCACAGACGGAATATAGAGTGTTCCCATGAAAACGCCAGAACTCAGAAGACTTCAGCCGGGCTTACCGGTGTCATCAACCACCAAATTAAGCCGCAGAACCGGCCATCCTTCCGATAATAAACAGGTAATGCAGTTTCGTTTTCTGGATCTATTTGCAGGGATTGGTGGAATGCGCTTTGCGTTCGAAAAGGTTGGAGGCCAGTGTGTCTTCAGCTCGGAATGGGATCGTGCCGCGCAAAAAACCTATGAGGCCAATTTTGGTCATTTGCCCGAAGGCGATATTACAGCCATAGGAGCGGAAGACATTCCCGATGCGGACATTCTTGTGGGAGGATTCCCCTGCCAGCCATTCAGTATTGCAGGAGTGTCAAAAAAGAATTCCCTGGGAAAGAAACATGGATTCGGCGATGAAACCCAGGGAACGCTATTCTTTGACATTCTTCGTATTCTGGCTGTAAAGAGGCCTTCCGCCATTCTTCTGGAGAATGTGAAAAACCTCCGCAGCCATGATGGGGGAAAGACATTTGCAGTCATTGTTGAAAAGTTGACAGAGCTGGGCTACCACCTGAACATCGAAGTCTTAAATGCATCGGCCGTTCTGCCGCAAAACCGGGCGCGAATCTTCATCGCAGGATTCCTGGACCCTCGGGCCGCCGCTGCCTTTCAATTCCCACTGGCCCATGAATTCCCACTTCCCGACTATTTGAAGCTAAGACCAACTCGCTGGGACGATGCAATCCAGGACCGCTTAAGCTATAAACCCAGACTGGGCGATATCCTGGAAAAAGCAGTGAATCCAAGATACACTCTTTCGGACCATCTTTGGAAATACCTTCAGGATTACCGGGATAAACATCGCAAAGCCGGCCATGGATTTGGATTTGGACTATGCGGCCCGGCCGATATTGCCCGCACTCTATCAGCCAGATATTACAAAGATGGATCAGAGATCCTGATTAAACAGCGCCCCTCCAGAAGAAATCCCGGAGCGAACCCAAGAAGACTTACTCCCAACGAATGTAGAAGGCTGATGGGCTTTCCAGAGGATTTCCAGATCGTGGTTTCAGATACTCAGGCCTACAAACAATTCGGAAACTCTGTGGCTGTGCCGGTTGTTAGCGCCATTGCATCAGGCATGGCGAAGGCCCTTCAATCAGTGAGCGCTTCCGGCAAAAAATGGAAAGTAGGGGCGAAACTGGCATCAGCGTCATAGGCCCAGGAACTCTTAGATCCATTCATCGGAAGCTAATGGACTGGTTTCGAGGCTCCAGGAGGGACTATCCCTGGCGTCAAACTCATAACTGGTTTCATCTGGTCATTGCGGAGCTAATGCTCCGCCGCACCCGTTCCGATCAGGTGGCCGCCGTATACGAGCGCTTTGTCAAAAAATATAAGAATGCCCGGGCAGCAAGCAAGGATCCGGAAGGTGTTCAGGAAACCATTCGTTCCCTGGGGTTAAACTGGCGAAATGAACAGATTCAAGAAACGATCCAGTATCTAAGCCATAGGTATGGCAATAGGCGAAAGCTCAGTCCAGATGAAGATCTAAAGAGTACTCCGGGTGTGGGCGATTATTGCAATGCCATGCTAAGAAGTCGTCTATTTCAGGAACCGGAACCGGCTATCGATTCCAACGTCGCTCGTATTTATTGCAGACTTCTGGATGTGGAGTTTCATCCAGAAATGCGTCGAAAAGCCTGGCTTAAGCAGCTGGCCAGAGACTATATGGATACTGCCGTACAATCCAAAGAGCTAAACGACCCATTTGAGATTAACCTGGCACTTCTAGATCTGGCCGCATTGGTATGTAAGCCTGGAATCCCGAAATGCATGGAATGTCCAATTCGCAATCATTGCAAGACCGGGCTTTCTCGAAACTCCAGGATTTCTTAGCCTGCGCTGATCATGCCGGCAGCCACTGTGGCATTGCTGGACTCATCGACCAGGATGAAACTTCCGGTGCGACGATTCTTGGAATATCTATCAAAGCTCAAATTCTCTGCCGTTTTAATCCTTACCAGGCCAATGTCGTTTAGCTCCATACTATCCGAGGCCTGCTTCTCCAGACTCTTGATATCGTAAACCGCTTCAATGGATTGAACCACTGCCATCGACCTGCGAGTGGTTTGCTGCAGCAGGAATCGATTTCTGGACTGTAGCTTCGTTTGATCCATCCAGCAAAGATGGGCCACAAATTCCCGACCGGTCAGAGCCGGATCATCATTTGAAACGATCATATCCCCGCGAGAAACATCAATATCATCCTCCAACTGAATGGTGATGCTCATTGGCGCAGAAGCTCTCTCCAGGGGTTCGCCACCCAGCTCCAGGGATTTGATTCTACTCTTTTGGCCGGAAGGCAGCAAGGTCACTTCCTGACCCGCTTCCAGAACTCCGGACTGCAATTGCCCGGCATAACCTCGATAGTCATGGTACTGCTCAGAATGGGGGCGAATCACCCATTGCACAGGGAAACGAGCCGGACCCACATCTTTGCGATGCGGCAACTCTTCCAGAACTTTCAATAGAGGCTGACCTTTAAACCAGGGCATATGCTCCGATTTTCGAGCAACGTTTTCACCGGAAAGTGCTGCCACTGGAATATAAATCACATCGTCCAGATTCATTCTAGCTTTGATGCCTTCGTATTCCTGTACAATTTCATTGAATCTCTCTTCGCTGTATTCTACCAGATCCATTTTGTTGATCGCAAGAATTACATGTGGAATGCCCAGAAGAGAAGCCAGAAAACTATGACGTCTGGTTTGCTCTGCAATACCCTGGCGCGCATCGATGAGTATCACCGCCGCATCCACATTGGAGGCCCCTGTAACCATATTTCGAGTATACTGCACATGCCCTGGAGCATCTGCGATAATGAACTTCCTCTTTTCCGTGCTGAAGTATTTATAAGCCACATCGATAGTAATTCCCTGCTCTCGTTCGGCCTTCAGTCCATCTGTAAGAAGAGCCAGGTTTACTGTATCGGATCCGCTTTTTTCGCTGGATCGCTCTATAGCTTCCACCAGGTCTCGAGCCACGGCTCCACTATCGAATAACATTCTACCGATCAATGTTGATTTTCCATCATCTACGGATCCGGCTGTGATAAATCTTAATAAATCCATTTTATTCTCCTTTTAGAAAAGCTTGCCAGTGCGTAATGAGCCGTTAACACTCATAAACGAAAGAAACATTACGCCTCTGCGCACTAGAAGTAACCTGCTCGCTTGCGCTCTTCCATGGCCGCTTCACTCCGGCGATCATCGATTCGAGCACCCCTTTCAGTAATGTCTGCAGATTTGATTTCATGAATAATATGTTTGATTTCCACTGCATCGCTTTCAACGGCTGCCGTGCAGGTCATATCACCTACGGTTCGGAATCGAACATTTAGTTCCTGCACCTCTTCATCTGGGTCTACCTGAATAAAATCGGACGCAGGGAAAAGATGCCCCATACGACGAATCAGTTTTCTTTTATGCGAAAAGTACAGCGATGGAAGGTCCATACCTTCTTTTAGAATATAATTCCAGACATCCAGTTCGGTCCAGTTGCTGATAGGAAATACCCGAACGTTCTCTCCTGGATGAATCTTACCATTGTAAAGGTTCCATAATTCAGGGCGCTGCAGACGAGGATCCCATTGTCCGAATTCATCTCGCACGGAGAAAACTCGCTCTTTGGCCCTGGCCTTCTCTTCATCACGTCGTGCGCCGCCTATGCAGGCATCAAAGCCATTTTCTTCTATCGTATCCAGCAATGTGACGGTTTGCAGGCTATTGCGACTGGCATACTTGCCGGTTTCTTCTTTAACTCTACCTTTATCAATAGATGCCTGAACGGATCCCACGATCAAACGCTCGCCTAACTGGTTGACCATATTGTCTCGAAACTCTATTGCTTCCGGGAAGTTGTGACCAGTATCGATGTGCACCAGAGGAAAAGGAAACTTGCCTGGCCGGAAAGCCTTCTCCGCCAACCGTACCAGAGTAATGGAATCCTTTCCGCCGCTGAATAACAATGCCGGTCGATCGAATTGCGCAGCCACTTCGCGCATGATGTAGATCGCCTCAGCTTCCAGCTCCTCCAGGTGGGTTAATGTTGCCTTATCAAGTCCGTTATCTGCCTGTACTGCTGTCATAGTATTCTCCTCTGGATCGCTACTCTGCGATCAAAGCCTGAAATGGCTCCAGTCCAATTCGATTGCTGAAGTCTCCAAAGCTTTCGCCTTCTTTTCTATCCTTCTTCCATAAGGTGAACATTTCATCCACCAGAGATGGCAATCGCTCCACTGCCACGGTATCGGATATTTCCTGCACCAGACGGGTGCCTTCCGGGTTTCCACCCACATAAACTGCATAAATTCCTGCGCTTCGACCAACAAAGGCCAGCTCCGCCGAGTATGGTCGCGCGCAACCATTGGGACATCCTGTCATTCGCACAACCGGAGGTGAGTCTGTAAGTCCATGCTTGTCCAGGCTGCCCTGAATATCTGCCAGCAGATCCGGTAGGAACCTCTCCGCCTCGGCAAGAGCCAGGCCGCAGGTAGGTAATGCAGGACAGGCCAGAGCACGACTGTACACGGAGCCTTTAGGTGAAATAGCAAGCTGCTTATCTGCAAAGATAGCCTCAAACTTTTCCTTTGCACTCTGCGGAAGTCCCATAAACACCAGGTCCTGATCCGGAGTGATCTGAACTTCAGGCTGAAAGGTTTCAACAGCTTCTCGAATGGCCGATTTAATTGGCTCATTTTCTCGGTCAATAATCCGCCCGGAAAGGATGTGCAGCCCAAAACTCAAACTTCCATCTCTTCGCTCATGCCATCCGAGATAGTCTACGAAATCCCAGGTAGGTTCATCGATTAAGTCCAGGGTAAAATCCAGATGTTTTTCTACTTCTGCGCGAAACCAGTCCAGACCGCGATCTTCCAGAAGGTATTTCAATCGGGCATGTTTTCTATCTTTGCGATCCCCATGTTCTTTTTGTACGGCGATGATCGCTTCGCATACAGGGATCATTCTTTCTACGGAGGACCAGCCCAGGTAGGAAGCCAATCTGGGATACGTTTTTGCATTTCGGTGGTTTTTCCCCAGGCCTCCACCAACATAATAATGATAACCGGTGATTTCACCATTTTCGAACGTTGCTGCCAGGGCCAGATCGTTGGTGAATAGATCTATGGAATTATCGCCAGCGCGGGTCATGGCAATCTTGAACTTTCGCGGCAAATAGTTGGTTCCATAGATTGGATCCTCCTGCTCGCTCTGTGGATCCACTCTCTCTCCATCCAGCCAGATTTCTACGTATGCATTGGATTTAGCTGCAAAATGATCTGAAATGAGATTGGAAGGCTCATCCAATTTTGCCAGCTCCGGATCCCCCAGTGGATTGGGAGCCTGGGTAACGTTTCGAACCACATCGCCGCAGGCACAGATAGTACTGAGCATGGAGTCATGGATTCCTTTGATCAGGTCCTTCATCTTATGCTTCAATACTCCATGGTACTGAATACTCTGTCGTGTTGTGAGCCGGAGACCGCCATTTCCGTACAGATCTGCCAGCCTGTCGAATTCCAGGTACTGTTTGGCTGTCATTCGACCGCCGGGGATTCTTCCACGAATCATCATGGAATAAGCTTTCTCCATGCCTCCGCCGCTGCGGCTTCGGGCATCCCTATCATCCTGCTGATAGATTCCATGAAACTTCAAAAGCTGGAGAGAATCCTGGTTAAAGTTCGGTGCATCATTGGCCAACTCTTCGGAAAGAGTGCCTCGCAGCCCCTGAGAGCTTTCCTTGATTTTTTCGACTTTTGATACCTGTGGTTTCTCGGACATTCTTGCCTGCCTGTACTCCTGTTTTGTGACAGAGAAGTAATCCCATGGGCAAGATCAAGAAAAAAAGACAGTATTCCTATCAAAAAAGTAGGAATTAAGCGGAATCCGCCTGAGCGGCCTTCTGAGTATACTATGAGGCTATTCTGAGGCTAATCTGAACAATGGGAAAATAGACAGGATGGAAAAATAGGAGCAGAAAGTTACCTCTTTGCCGGCAAAAGGGGCGGAGTAAATACTAAATTCCACGACTGAAGGGCCTGCTGGATCATCCTGTGGCAGGCTCGCAGACAGCGCGGCAGTCAGCATTGCAGAAGCGAGCCAGGGGTCGCTCGGTCCGGCAAAGTCCTATGTCCCTGCCCAGGAGGATCTGAATATTTTAGAACCAGGTGCGCTGAGACCTGGACTGCGCATTCCATTCAGATTCAAATTCTAAGTGGCACAGAGAAGGATACGATGACTCCGGTCAGAGAATACCTGAATCCGTCGCGGTTGAAGATGGGCCCACCCAGAGCTACACGAATAGTAGCATACTCCCAGACATACTCTCCATGAAGAAAATAGGAAGGGACAAAATCCTCCCGGAAATCGACTTGAAGGTTGGCCAGACCTACCGCTCCCACAGCTTCCAGTGGAGTGAGCAATAGATCTCCAGGGGCCTGACCGCTGGTCAGGTAGTTAATCAGAAATAGCGTTGTAATATCGGTTTTGATATCCCCTCGGGCCATCAAATAGGTTCCCATCCGTTCCAGGCCGCCCGGCTGCTGCAACCCAAGTAGTAGAGATCCGTACACAGGATCTCCTCGAGTAAAGTCGATGCTACCCTGCACAATGGTATTGAATTGCAGGTCCCGGGTCATTGTGGCTCGATCCTGGGAAAGAAAGAGAGGAGCCAGAGTCAAACCGCTATCCAGCGCCGCCGTACCCCTCAAGCGCACCACGGACGGTCCATACCCCAGACCAAAACGAAATCCTTCTTCCTCGCCATTTACGTTGTAATATACCACTGGAACCGTAAGTGCATAGTATCCCCTCATTCTGGTTCCCAGATCCTCAATGACAGTTTGAGACGATTCGCTTCCATCGTCGGCAGTAACCCTTTCCTGGTAACTTTGATACCCCAGATCAAAGCTTCGAGTATGAGCCAGTAAATGAACTCCCCAGTGTTGGGTAATTGGGTAGTCCCTGGATTTTATATCCAGCATCCAGTCCAGTTTGGTCCATGGGTTTTCATTTACAAGAGTTGCATTGCTTCCTGAACGATAACCCAGTCCGGAAATACTGACGTTGCTGGTTGATACCAGAAAGCCAGGATTTAGCCGGACCCAGTAATCATCCATAACCTCTTTTCTTTTTGCTTCTCGTTCTTCCCGCTCCCGCTGTCTTCGTTCGGCATCTTCCTGCTTTTCGCGCTCAGTCTGTTCCGGCTCTTGAATCAAGGTTGGATCAAAGGCCTGAGCCGGGATAGCCGTGCTGCATAACAAACTAGAAGTGAGCACCGATAAAATGATAAGATTTTTATATCTGAATTGCATCCTGTCTAACTCCCTGCGCTTGTCTTACACGAAATGGCAGTCGATACTGCAAACCTTCTATTCCTGGGTTCTCAACCAGAGAAATGCCTAATCCGATTGCGGCTTCAACCGAAGACTTCCTCTCTGTCCCATACTTTCCGCCGCTGACACGATTGAAAGACTCAGACTCAGTCGAGCTCTACCATATTGCCCATTCTGTTCGCGATAATTGAGCACCGGAAAAGCCACAGAACTATTCCAGGTTACTCTTTCCAGGTCCGCAAGAATACGTACGGACTTTCTAGTTTGCGGATTTATGATCTGAATTGTGCTTCTGTGTATTTGCGTTTCCGTGTAGGGGATAACGGAGAAGGAAATCAGGGAAAGTATGACCCAGCCCATTCTCCAATCTTCCTCCTCGGTCCCTGTATCCACACTGCCATATTTTTCCAGTAATAATACAACATCGCAGGATAGCCCCTGTTGCTGCTCTCTCTGCACTTCCAGGTCAGCCCCAAGAGGTATCAACGTATGACCTCTTGCCTGTAATAGATTCACGACTTCGTAATGCCTGGTCATTCCCAGAGTGCAAACATTGAGCGAACGGACACTTCGCTCCGGGCTTTCCAGAAGAATACCTTCAGAGGACTCCACCCGCGGATAGTATATCGCCGAAGCACAACTTCCCAGAAACAATGCGAGAAGACAAAAGCAGCCGAACCGAATCATGGAGTACGCCCCTGAAAATTGTGGGGCAACTGGTATTGGAAATCCAGGCCCTCCAGTAAATCATTGTTATCCTGACTATAGCGAACCCTTCTATCAAACCGGATTTCCCACTCAGAGCCGTAGCTGAGCCTCAATGGATAAGATCCATCGGGTACGGCGCAGGTAATTCGGGCCCTGGTCTTCCTTTCTGGCCACAACCAGAGAGCCGGTCCCTCATGGGGCAATGTTCCAGGTCCTGCCGGCGCATAACCGAACCGACAGCGGCCAAGCCAGATTCCATCCTTAAGATGGGTTTCCACCATAAAATCGGATTGGGCCAGATCATCCATCCCCAGCTCCAGCCGCAAAAGACCAACTGTTGATTGAAATTTTTCATAATTGATCTGGGCTTTTTCTTCAGGCTTCGCACGAGACAGGCCTGTATCGCGCATCATAGTGATAAATTCCGATCTCATATTCTGGTCATTGGTGCTACAGTTGAAGATACGTAAGCCATTACCCAGATGCTCCAGTTCGAGATGAATATGAAGCTGATGCTGACCAAAGTAATGGTAATCCCTGTGATAAAGCTCCTCGGCGCCCAGAAGCCGGGCCCTGAAGGATTGACCGCTCCATTCGCGTTCTGCGGGGACATAAAGTCGGCCTGTGCGATGTATGCCACTGGCCGTGGGCGAGCAACTTACCAGGACTGTTCCCAGCATCAGAATTACAGCCATGAAACCAGGGTGTCTTGTTAGGGGAGCTACATGCATTTATACCTCTCTTAGATCGCCAGCTCCCGGGCGCGAAAACCATAGATACATTCCAGCAATCGGTGAGCTATTTGAAAAACCCGGATGAAAGCGAAACGGAGCGCAACGTACGTAGGCCCCTGGTTAATAAAAGTATGAGACGGGTAAGCGAAAGGTTGATTAGTGATATTGTTGGCCCGGTGCACCAAACACAAAAGGGGGCCTTCACCCCCTTTTGTCCAGAAAAATAGCTTACTTAGTTGGTCTATAGACCGTAGTATTCATAGTTTTTCTTGATATAGGATTCCCATTTTTCCGGTACTTCATCCTCCGGAAAAATGGCCTGCACTGGACAGGCTGGTTCGCATGCTCCGCAATCGATACATTCTTCTGGATTGATGTAGAGCATTTTACCTTCCAGTTTGCCCTCTTCGTAGCCTTTTGCGGGCCACTCCTCTTTCGTAGGGTGAATGCAGTCCACAGGACATACGTTCACGCAGGAAGTATCACATACTCCCTCACAGGGCTCGGTAATAATAAATGCCATATTTTCCTCCTGGATATGGTCTTCTGACCAAACAGAAACTCCAGGGTCAAATTAGTGGTGCCCATCCAATTTTTCCACCACAATCAAACCGGGACCTGCAAAAACGAAATTCCGGAATTCAGCCGGCCCGGCCGGCCATCCTATCCTCCCTGGGGGACAATGGCTCCAGGGTTACCAGGTCTTGCCTCACTAGATTGTAAGCATTTAAATCCAGATTCCTGGTTGCCTGGCGGAAAGATAAAGTAGACCCGGGCCACAATACTCGGTTCTCCCCTTTTTCATTCAGATACCAGCTTATACAACCGCTGGTCCATTTGGTATTTTTCATCCTTTCCTGAATGGTCTTATTGAATGTCCGGTCATGTTCGCTCCTAACATCCAGATAATGATCCGGATATTTGCGAAGGGTCTTCAGATAGTCCGCCAGATAATTGGACTGAGATTCCATCATATGTACCATGGAGTTGTGTCCCAGGCCAGTATTTGGGCCCAGAAAGAATAGTAGATTGGGAAAGCCTGTGATAGTCGTTCCCAGATAAGCATGCATCCCATTGAGAGACCAGTATTCCTTTAAGCTCTGTCCACCAGGTCCTAGAATATCCAGATCCAGGTTCCGATGCATGTTCGCCACATGAAATCCGGTGCAAAAGATTAGTGCATCTGCCCGAGCCCGTTCGCCATTGCTGGCGATCACCTGATTGCCTTCAATTCGAGCTACTGATGAGTCTATTACCCGGGCATGGTCTGTGGCAAGAGCCGGATAATAATCATCAGACAATAGAACTCTCTTGCAGCCTATTCGATAATCCGGAGTGAGCTTTTGAATGAGCTCTGGATCCCGAATGGCTTTCTTTATATGTCTGAGAGCCACCCGCCTCGCCAGATGATTCAGAGTTTCGCTTCCATAGATAACTGGACCGGCAATAAGTTCATTGTAAGCGTAGATCTTCAAACGATGGAGCTTCTGAAGCAATGGAAAGAGATCAAACAATCCCTGCAGTAAGGATCCCACCGGTTTGTCCTTTCGGGGAGTAACATAGGCCGCTGTCCGCTGAAATAGATTCAGCTCCTTCACTTCATCAATTATTCCTGGAACTACCTGTATGGCGCTGGCCCCGGTTCCCACCACAGCCACTCTCTTTCCTCGCAGGTCTACATCATGATTCCAGCGAGCGGAATGAAAGACCGGACCCGGGAATTCTCTTAATCCGGGTATATCAGGTATAGAAGGGCGATTCAACGGGCCTATGGCCAGAACCAGAATTCGAGCTTCCAGTTCCATCCCCTTAGTTTTGATTTTCCAGCGGCCGGAAACGGAGTCGAATCTAGCTTCTTGCACTGCGCTGTTAAAACGAATATGCTGCCTTAGCCCCAGATTTCTGGAACAGTCCTGCAAGTACTCCAGTATTTCAGGCTGGGTGGCATATAATCGTGACCAGTTACTCCTTGGTGCAAAGGAATAAGAATATAGATTGGATTTCACGTCGCAGGCGCAACCCGGATAGGTAT
This sequence comes from Leptospiraceae bacterium, assembly GCA_040217195.1. GTDB lineage: Bacteria > Spirochaetota > Leptospiria > Leptospirales > Leptonemataceae > UBA3465. Next base: position 752,131 of record JAVJNR010000003.1, read on the forward strand.
TTTCTCTCCAGGTGCCACCCACTTCATCTGCCTTTTCCAGAATCAGAAACGATTCGCATCCTTCTCTTTTCAACCGCGCTGCAGCAGCCATCCCGGAAAACCCGGCACCTACAATGATTACTTCCAGAACATTCTCACTCTGCATCCGATCCACCTCATAGTTGAATTCTTTTTTCAAACCATGTGAAGTATAGATCAAACACGGGTGTTAAACAACCGGTCTTATAATACAGTCCCTGCATCTTATAAGTCCTACCGAAAAAGACTTGTGCCCGTGCTTCAGAAAATACCTCATCTAGCGAGATGGAGCTGCTCAATACTATAAGCCTGCAGTTCATATACTTTGGAGCCGGGCTTTCTGTCCTGATGGTAATTGGACAGCTATACTATAGTCGCCAGGAAGAAGCAGCGCCCTCCAATCCCTATCTGAGTCTTATTGGAATTACGGCCTTTTCTATTCTGACTCGTATAGCACTCTACCTGGAGCAATTTGGACCGAACAGCTGGTGGTATTTCACCCTCTTTGCTTTCGTCTTCGCCAGTGGCCCTCTATTGATGCAAATGGCCCGACGGATGATCGATGCAGCGTTTGATGGAGATCCACCTAAGCCGGCCAGAAATCCCTGGTTTCGCAGTAAATGGTATTTTGCCCCTCTACTGCCGGTTCTGGGCGTGGAGCTACACTTTCAGCTTCAGCCCGCAGACGATAAGAATGCCATACTGAAAACCATTTATACGGAACTGGGCGCAAACAGTGTTGATATAGGTCTTATACTGGGAATTCTGCAGACCATACTCTGCCTTGCTTTGCTCACATATTTCGTTTATCGAACGGGAAAGGAGTACAACCTGAGCGATACAACAAGAGCCCTGAGTATTTTTATTCTACCGTTACTGGCTTCCATTTCTCTTCTGGCTGGCTATTCGCTTAAGATTCTCTGGGCCGTGCACATGGGAGGATGGCTCATATCGCTGACCATTGTTCTATCCTTTCTCTATATGCTTCGGTACCCGAACTTCTTTCAATCCATGAAGCGAGAAATCCAGAAAGAAAGATATGCCAGAACTCAGTTAACCGGACTGGATGTGCCCAGAGTTCTAAAACAGCTGGAAAGTCTCATGGAGAATCAGAAGTTATTTCTGGATCCTGATCTTAGGTTGTCGGATCTGGCAGATGAACTGGAAATGTCATCGCATCAGCTTTCCAGGATCCTCAACGAAACCTTCAGTCAGAATTTCAATGCATTCATAAACTCTTACAGAATTGCAGAAGCCAGAGAACAACTCATTCAGGAGCCGGAAAAAACCGTTCTGGCCATTGCATTCGATGTGGGCTTCAATACCAAATCGGCCTTCAATGATCAGTTCTCAAGAATTACAGGGATGACTCCTGCAAGATTCAGAAAGAAGCAATCGAAAACCAAGCATTAGCGTAAAGCGAACGACCACTGATAGCCCGGCATTAATAAATCCTAAATCGAGAAGTGATAGGCTCTGGAAATCTTCGCTGCAGATCCGGGCATTAGAAAATGCATCCCGTGCCGGTTCGAGATGAACCGGGATGCTTCAAAGTTTCATGACCGAAAGACAGATAAACAGATTCTATGATACAGCAGAATTCTAAGCCGCCGCTTCTTCAGACACAGGAAGACCCTGATCTCGAAGTTTCTGGGCTGCTATCATTCGATTTTTATGATCATCTGGATGGAAACCTGGTCGCAAATAGTCCATTAATCTAAGTGGCAGGGCCAGAAAGAATCGATACCCTCCGCGACGCATAAAGCGAATAAAATCTCGATGGAAGCTCCAATAGTTTGCATTTGGATCATGCTTTACCATGAAGCGTGTGCCTCGGGCTGTAAAACTGAGCAATTGAACGGTTGCCATCATAAAGCCAGCAATCCTTTTGAAATATCCAGGACTCACATCTTGCATTACATCGTATGCTACAGATTTATGCTCAATTTCCTCGCAAGCATGCCAGTACAGAAGATCTCTCATATCCTGCGGCATTTCATATTCGAGCACTCCGGAATCGAAAACTGCCTGAGCCAGAGTAGCTGTATAATGCTCCAGAGCCACTGTATTGGCCAGAGATAACCAGGGACCAATACGGCGATTAACAAAACCTTCCAGTCTTTGATAGGCGCTCTGCCTGTAGGCATTCAGGAAATCATCCACCGGAAATCCCTGCTTTCGCAAAGTGTCCCAGGCCCTTTCATGGGCTACACCATGTTGAATCTCCTGGGCCATGAAGAGTCTGACCTGTTTTTTAAGCTCCGGATCCTGTATCTGTTTTCGATAGTGATTTACGCTTCGAATAAAGAATCTTTCCCCATCTGGAAAGATCAGATGCAAACTGTTGAGTACGTGAGTGGCTGCGATGTTGCCTGCAAACCAGTGCCTGTCCATGGCACCTCCGCCATAGGGAACTCGCCTTTCTCTTATCTCCACCTGCCGGGTTCTTTCTTTGCTGGATCGTTTAAACAAATTCATAATTCCTCCCTTCGGATCTAATCCAAATGGCTGTTAGAGGCAATTATGCACTGAATCCGAAGAAACTGCGACCGGACTTATAAGAAATGGGTCTGAATCCGAGGATTTCGGACTTCTGCAAAAGAGAAGAATCAGCCCAGATGATCTGAAACCATTCGATTAAAGCGTTCCAGGTAATAGGAGTCCGTGGTATCGAATCGGCCCTCTTCAGGACTATCAATATCCAGTACCCCGATGGGCCGGGCAGACACATGGGTGGTTTCTGGCGCAGGAGGCGGTGTACCAGGAGCGAATAAAGGAATTACCATTTCGGATTTACTGGCCGGATCACAGGTAATATGGCCCGGGAATCGATTCACATCGTCCACGATTACCGGCTTCCTTCTTTCGAATGCGGATCCGCATACACCCTTGCCCGGCTCAATGACAGTGCAGGCCGGCATCCCCTGGAATGGACCCAGGCATAGTTTTTCACCATCCCAGAGATAGAAACCACACCAGTTCACATCCGAAAGAAACCAGTTTAAAAGAGCTATAGAGTTTGTAAGGGTTGCCAGGGATTGAGGACCATACAGCCGAGATTCGAAGAAGCTATTCGGGTCGGTATCAGCCGGTTTCTCAAGCAAGGCATCCAGGGCTTTGAGAAGTTCCTCATAGTCAGACCTGGTATTCTGAGTTTTTCGAAATGGCTGAAACATCCAGGCACTCTGCTAATGCAAAACCTATTAGTCCATGCAATTCCAGAAGCAAAAAGAAGGGCCGCCTGATTAAGGCAGCCCCGACAACCCGGCTCATTGGCCGGTTCTGATACTCATTCTAAGACTACTGCTGAACGCAGATGATACTATGCGAGTTGCGACAGTCTTCTTCTGCGTTGGTAAAAGTTCCGGATCCATTGGAGTTCCAAATCTCTCCGTAGAACTCAACACTACCGGCCGTTGGACAGGTCTGGAAAGTAAACCCATGGCAATTGTGTCGATACACTGTGGAAGGATCGACGCAGCTCCCGGTTGGAGTACTCGCCTGAGTCTGTGGTGCAAGCGAAGTGTTCATTCCAGTCCAGTAGGTGCCGCTAGGCCAGTATATCGCACTAGCATTATGTCTGGCCATACTGGTAGGATCGAACGAACTTCCTACAAATGCATGACTGGCCTCATCGTTACAGGTGCCGGCACCGGTGCACAGGTAATAATAATTGGAAGAGTTGATCACCCAGTCTGTGCCTGTGCTACGATCATTCACTTCTCCACTACTATCACTGGCAATCAGCGCTTTATAAGTTCCGCTTGGAGCATATCCGGGTTTATTGCTATTGCAGATATTGTCTGCTCCCTGGACTCCCTGAGCGGTCATCTCACCCGGAGTATTCGTGGTGGCGATAAATACAGCCTTTCCAGCAGGCTCGTTATCTACGTTGGTTACATTTATGCTACCAGGTGATCGCCCGGAATAGCCAGCGTCCGTGCCTGTAGAACCAGCCCCGAAATTCACTGAAAAGGTCTGATTACCATCAGCGAAGTCATCGTCCGCTCCGTTTACCGTAAACGATTTCACGTTAGTCGAACCGGCAGTACAAGTGCCGTTGCTTGTAGCATCTGACTGCTCACCAGCACCCCAGGAAATCGAAGCCGGAGAGATCGTTGATCCTGCCTCATCCCCAGATGTAGCAGGAGTCAGCACAACGGTACCGGTGGGGCTGGCCCCCAGGCACACGTAGATGGTAGCAGTTGTAACCTCATCTTCGCTGGTATTGCCTACACGGTTAATATAGTAATACTGCTCATTGTCGTTGGTCCGGGCGTATATTTCCACGGGATTGTAAGAATTGAAAGTGCCATCTGCAGAAGAGGACGCCGCCGTTTGCATAGTCCAATCACGGTTCTGCGGCGTATTTACAATACTGTCATTGGCATGATTCAAGATCACACGGTTCGAGCCGCCAGCCAGCAAGGTGTTGTAATTGCTGCTATCAATCACCACTGGTGTACTACCCGGAGTTCCGCCTTCTGTAGCATCGCTACTTGACAGCGTTACATTCACATCTGCGGCCGGTGAAGACTTGGTAATCAACCAAGTAGTGCTTGTGCCGCCTTCTGTCCTGCTGAACCGGTTCCCCATCGTTCCCAGTGGGGAACCAGAAAAGTTGCAATGAGCGATAACGTTGGTTGCATCGTTGTCGCAGGATCTAATCCGAAACACTGGCTCAGTTACTGAAGTGTTATAAGTAGAGTCGCTTGAAGACGCATCAAATGTCACATTATAATCCTGAAGCCCACTATTTACAGAGTCTGTGGCACCTTCCACTTGCACGGTTTGGAAATTATTCCAGTTGCTCGGTGTAAAAGTTAGGCTACCGGTTAGCAGGTTGCATTTTGAACCGCAATTGGAGGAAAAGTTAAGCGTTACATCGGCAGATGGTTTCGAACGCAGGCGAATTCTGAACGTGGCATATGTAGCTCCCATTTGATTCGCTTCATCTGTCGCAAATCCGACAATGGTACCCCCTCCAGAATTTGTACTACCAGAACTCGTTTCTCCAGGAGCCGTATGGGAAAATTCCCAAGCATACCCGGGCACGCTCTGGTCACGGTTATATATCACAACATCCCTTGGATCGATACCGTTATAATCGCCATCGGAACTGGATGTACTCTCCACAGCAATTGTGTATATCTTGATTCCATCAACTTCAAGGTCATCCACGGCAGTAACCGTAACGGTCTGTGGTGTATTCCAATCACCTGGAGTAAAAGTCAGGGTTGTAGGGCTGGTTGTGCCCTCACGATTACCGGCATTAGTGGAGTCCGCAGTATCGTTTATTGGGATAGTAACGTTTGACAGAGGTGCAGTACGCAGAACAACGGAAAAAGTTCCGCTATTTGGTGTCGCCACTCCGGGCTCTTCCATAACATTCGAGATGTTGGAAACTCGAATCCCAGGCCCTTCATCGTCTTCCATTTGAACTGTTATGCTACATGGAGTCTTGTTATGATAGGATCCGTCTTCGTTAATCTCACCCTCTGAATCCCTTTCAGTAACCCGGCCCATGGTAATTTCAAGAGGATCTTCAGGTGTATTTCTATCAAGATCATCCACGCGAGTAAAGGTAAAGCATTGTCGCTCCGCTACTCCCTCTGCATCAAAACTCAGCATTGCAGGAAGCGGGTCTCCATCCACAGAAGTAGGAAAGGAGCGGGTAACATCCACTCGACCATCATAAGAGCCGTTAGTAGTCAGGCCAAACTCAACACTACCCGAGAAGGCAACGTTAGGATAGATGCAGGTTTCGAAGGACCGGTAGCCCCAGGATGTGCCACCGTTTACGTCATTTTCTGCGATCCCCTTGTCTTCGGAATCATCAAAAGTGGCTATTACATCACCATCCTCTAGAAGAGAGATCTCTCGATAGGTGACGGTAATATCAGAAGTACAGGAATTGTCGTTTGACTGAAAAGCAGTACCAAACAACAGGCTATCCCCTGCTCCCGTGGTTCCCAGGCATCCCAGACTGAAAACACTAACTGTTAATATTGCAAAGTAGTATGTGTATCGCATTGCATTCCCCCGCCGATTTACGGCCTATACTAAGAAACGGACGGCCTAATATGCTGGCGCAATGCAAAAAAAGGCTTACTACCTGTCTGTTTTTACAGGTTATCGTTTTCGCCATTTCCAGGGGGGTTGAGGATTCGATCTGTTCCAGAGACCTGCGCGATCGTCTTGTGCCTGCTTCTGATCATCTAAATACTTCTTCGAGTATCTTCTAAAAGCCCAGGCGCATCCTTTGCGAACAAGTTCAGCATTCAAATCTACTCCTTTCAGAGACATAACGGTGGCCACATTTCTGCCGTAGGGGTCCTCATACTCGGTTTCTATGCGAAACGCTTCTTTTTGCAGTATTTCTTGCAGGCAGCTTTTTGCATCCCGTCCAAATTCCTGATCCAGTTCCGGAGCATCTACGCCATGCATTCGAACCTTGATCTGACGACCATTCAGCCGTGCTGTAAATGTATCTCCATCGGCCACGCGGATCAATTCAGCGGCGGTGCCTGCGTCAGATTTTAGCTCCGGGCCCTGACTGCTGCTCGAAGAATCCGAATTGGCCACTGAATCTGATTCTGGCTTACAACCAGAGCCCAGGATCATCAGAACAAGAGTGATTGCAATTGGGCCAGCAAACCGCCAGGCCGGGCCGGTTGAAATACCCGGAACAGAGTCCAATCCAGTAGATTTCAGAGTCCTTCGGCGCATATCGCTCAAAGACTCTTCCGTAGCTCAGAGGGCAGCCTTTTTTCTATGTTAGTGGACTCCCGGATCCGCTCCTTTCCCGGACCAAACCGCAAAAATACTTGTCGATGAACCCTGGACTGTTATCCTGACTATTCATAGTATTCAGATAGGAATCATTCTATAGGAAACCGGTATGGCCACAAAACAACTGGACTGGAAGAAAATCGCAGATCTAAATAAGGATCCCGAGTTACAGACCGCTAACTCGATTGTTGACTGGGCAGCAAATTCCGGTCTGAATCTGGGGCTGGCCAGTAGCTTTAGCGCCGAGGACACCACTTTAATCGATCACCTGGCCAGGGCCGTTCGAGCCGTGCCAGAAGCTGCAAAAAGAATTCATGTATTCTACCTGGAAACCGGACGGTTGCACGAAGAGACCCTGCAAACCCTGGAACAATGCAGAAAAATCTATCCAGAACTGGACTTCAAAGGCTATTTCCCGGCCCAGGCTGCTGTGGAACATCTCATTGGAGAAAAGGGGTTGTATTCATTCTACGATTCCATTGAGAACCGGAAGGAATGCTGCTTTGTGCGAAAAGTGGAACCTCTGAGCCGGGCTCTCAGAGATCTGGATGGCTGGATTACGGGACTCAGACAATCCCAATCCGTAACACGAGCGAATCTACCGGTATTCCAGCTGGATACGGATCACGGAGGAATACTAAAGCTTAACCCATTGTCCTCCTGGGAAGAATCCGATGTGTATAACTATATAGAAGAAAACGATGTACCTTTGAATCCTCTGCATAAGCAGGGCTTTCCGAGTATTGGCTGCGCCCCCTGTACCCGGGCTGTGCAACCTGGAGAGGATATACGGGCCGGCCGGTGGTGGTGGGAGAATCCGGAGCATAAAGAATGCGGATTACATGCAGGAGGCTCCAAATGATGCGCCAGCAAGAAGGCTTTTCTGGAGCTAAGAATCAAAAAACCGGTGCCAGCTCTGCGGAAGGTCTAGCGAAATCCCAGCAATACCAGGGAAGTGTGGTACTGGCAGGTGCCGGCCCCGGGGATCCAGATCTTCTCACGCGAAAAGCCATCAAAGCTCTTCGAAAAGCAGATGCAGTGTTGTACGATCGACTCATCGATCCAGCCGTTCTGCGATATGCCAGAAATGCCATCAAGATTCCAGTGGGTAAAAAACCAGGTCGGTGCCAGGAAACCCGGCAGCGCAGGATTCATCAGCTAATGGTGTATTATGCGCGAAAGGGCTACAACATTGTAAGATTGAAGGGAGGCGATCCGTTCATTTTTGGAAGAGGAGGCGAAGAGCTTCAGATATTGCGGAATGCTGGCATTCAATGCGAAGTAATACCCGGTATAAGCTCCTTCTATTCCGTTCCGGAAAACGTTGGCATTCCATTGACATTTCGCGGAATCTCCACTGCCTTTGGAGTTTTCACCGGACATGAAGCGGATCGCACTTCAGGAATTGCCTACGATGCAGCGGCTCGTATACCCACCGCCGTTTTTCTGATGGGCGTTAAAAAGCTTCCCGAAATTTCCAGGCAGTTAATTCTACATGGCCGAGCACCAGAAACACCGGTAGCCATCATTCGAAACGGCACCAGATCCAACCAGGAGGTTCGTATCACTGATCTGGCTACGGCTCCTCATTTAGAAGGCCTGGCTTCGCCTTCCATCATAGTGGTAGGCGAAGTAGTTCATGCACTGGGAATTTCTCCAGATGCTTCCAGCCTGGCCGCTCTAACGGAACTGGCCAATGAAATGGAGTCTGCAGTGCCCCGGAAAACAGAAAAGATTGCTCCAACTCGCAGTTAACTAATTTGCAGGTACCTGCCCTGGGTCGGGACAAACGGGATCTAACTCTGGTCCAGGAATGATCCTGGCCAGGGGATGCCCCTGGCTTAGCGATGTTGATCAAATAAGATGGAATTTCCGTCTGGATCTTTAAGTGTAAAACTGGCAGGACCTTCGGAATTCTTTGTTTCGCTATCCAGGGAAATCCCCTGATCCTTGAGCTTTTTCTCTATTTCGCGAATATCTGTAAAACTTTCCAGTTCGCTTGCATTCTGGTCCCATCCTGGATTGAAAGTTAGAATATTGCCTTCGAACATACCCTGAAATAAGCCAATATTGCAATCCCCGTTTTTCATAATTAGCCAGCCCTGATCCTGCTGCCCATGGAATACCTGAAAACCCAGGGCTTCGTAAAAATCCCTGGATTTCTGAATATCCTTCACTGCAAGACTAATGGAAAAACAACCTGGATTCATTTTATACCTGCCTGAATTTCGATAATTCGTATCAGAGACATGCCCAATCCTTCCAGCACTTTTTCAATTCTCCATCCGCAGATCCGTTCATAGGAAAAGCCTTTAGGTGGCCGTAGCTTGCGCTCGGTAGAGTGAGACATACTTCCGCGACTGTAAATCCAGCCACCATAAAAGCTACCCTGCCCTGGAAACAAAACAGCTAACAATGCCCTGAACAGATTCTTGACATGTGAATTTTTGCTACTGGTATTTAGCCCATGCTGCGATTGTTTCTACTTCTGCTATTGGAAGCCGCTTCAGTATTCATTCTTTATCGCATTTCGATTACATCACCGACCATAGAATATGAAGTGCGCGAAATCTCCGGCTACATAGCTCTTGGCATTCATTGCCTGGCTTTGCTGCTTGCCCTGATCCTGGGGCCCAGAGGCGGCCAGGATTGGTCGGTATCCCGTGAAAAGGCCCGGGCGAACCTAATCTACCTGGGCATCTTCCCTGCTTTCTCAGGATTTTGTATATACCTGGCATCCAATCAGAATATGTCATTGCTGGGAGTTTCCGGAGCCCTGAATGCGATGCTGGCATTATTCCTTTTGAACTGGTATCGCATGGATTTCCAACAGGCTGACCATCAGTTGAAACACAATTCCCTTTACGGGGAATTCCTGCCGCCGGCCGTAACCAGGAGTAATGGACTATTGGTAAAAAAGTTTATAGAGGGCACCTCTCTGGTCCTTCGAGGCAAAGCCGATTGGGAAAGATTGGCAGGCTTTATTTTCTGGATTTTACTCTCTGCAGGGCTTGCAGGGATACTTTATCTGTCAGAAAACCAGAGTCTCTCCGGTTGGATCATAGCCGTTCTACCAATTCTGGTTGCAATTCTGCACTACAAAGATGTCTGGCAGCTAAAAATTCGACTTTCTGCCAACTATCTTTCCATTGAGGACCATACCCTCATCACGAATCAAGATACGGATACCTCTATTTCACTCATATATGTGCAGGGTTTTCGCGTGGCCCATGAAACGCCCGGACATTACGTCTGGTTCCATGAATCAAAGACTCATCAGTATTACAGACAACACAGAATTAGAATCTATGCGATTATGAAAAAGGGAGCTGATTACGGAAATTTAAGTATGGAGGGCTCGGAAGCTCTGGTGGGGGATTTTCATATTCTTTCTGAGAGTTCTGAGGAAGATGCAAACGAAGCTGAATACTTTATCAACAATGCACTTGCAAGCATCAATGAACGATTAGGCTGATCCGCTGACGGCCTATGTTGGTATTCCGGGTTCCATTGAACTCAAGCAACCAGAACCCGGGATAGGTTTTTTCACTGGTCATGGTCTGAGATGTTATCCAATTGTAACTCCGGATCATGAAATCCGAATAGAACAGAAAACGAGGAAAAACATGGAAAATGGGAAAACCTATTACAATCCCGAAGATTTAAAGAAGTTTGGCAACATTGCTGATTTTCAGCCAGAACTGGCGAAGAAATTCTTTGATTATTATGGAACGGTGTTTCAGGAAGGAGCATTGACTGCCAGGGAGAAGTCCCTAATTGCACTGGCAGTATCACATGCTGTTCAGTGTCCCTACTGCATTGACGCTTACACTGTGGATACAATGGAAAAGGGAGCCTCGGAAGCGCAGATGATGGAAGCAGTTCATGTAGCGGCTGCAATACGAGGCGGTGCATCTCTGGTTCATGGTGTTCAAATGATGAATCGAGCAAGCGAACTCTCCATGTAATTTTTTAGCGCATTGAATAAGAAGGTGAATCCAGAAGATGACTAATGTAATGCCCACACTTTCAAAATCAGGAAATGAATTGGCCAGCTCCGAAGAGCAGCTGAGAATCCTTTCGCAACCGTTGCCGGACGGAAAGATACTGCCGTCATTTGAGCAGCGACTGTCTTCTATCGGCCTGGATCCATTCAAGCCCACAAAGATTGGCATCTTTCAGATGAACCTGGGTAAGCTCTGTAATCAGACCTGCAAACATTGTCATGTGGATGCTGGCCCCGACCGTACAGAAGTAATGTCCAAACATACAATGCAGGAATGTCTGGATGCTCTTGACCGAAGCGATATACCCACCGTGGATATTACCGGAGGTGCCCCGGAGATTAATCCAGATTTTCGCTGGCTGGTTGAGCAGCTTCGCATGCGAAACAAGCATATAATGGTCCGCTGCAACCTGACTGTAATTATGTCTGGATTAAAGTATCGCGACCTGCCTTCATTCTTCGCCGAAAACCAGGTAGAAGTGATCTGTTCGCTTCCTTTCTATACGGAAGGTAGAACAGACCGCCAGAGAGGAGATGGAGTGTTTCAAAAATCCATGGATGCACTCAAGGAACTGAATCGGATGGGCTATGCTCAGCCAGATTCAGACTTGAAGTTAAACCTGGTCTATAACCCGGCAGGAGCCTTTCTGCCCGGCAATCAGAGCGATCTACAGTCCGAGTTCAAGCGAGAACTGGAAAACCAGCATGGCGTGCAATTCAATGAATTGTATACTATCACCAATATGCCCATCAGTCGTTATCTGGAGTTTCTGATTCGATCCGGAAACTACGCAGAATACATGACCAGGCTGGTTGAAGCTTTCAATCCATCGGCTGCAACTGGAGTGATGTGCAGAGATACTATTTCTATTGGCTGGGACGGAACCCTATATGATTGCGATTTCAATCAGATGCTGGATATGCGAATTGAAGACCAGTATACAGGCCATGTAAGAGATTTTGACCAGAACCTTCTGGAGAGTCGAACCATTCGTACTCATCAGCATTGCTACGGATGCACGGCCGGGGCAGGCTCAAGTTGCGGCGGAGCTGTGTCCGAATAAGAAAAGCAGCCTCTCCAAACCGGCCGTTGCATTGAACCATAGGTCTATAACCACGGCTGGAACCGGGAGCTTGTATGGATCCTGGAGATTTAAACAGGATCCTTGTTCAGCCGGCTGCCCGGACAATTATTCGATTGGCATAAAACCATCTGTCTGAATTGAAGCGTCTTGATCCGAGCCGGTAATCTACACGTTGCCCGAGCACTCCAACGATCCATAATGGGCGGACCAGGAGGCAATAGCCCGACCGTACGCAGAAAGCGAGGGCCCATTGCCGTAGCCGAAAATCGGACACCTACTGGAAAAAACCTATGAAGGTATATTAAAAGGCTATCTATTCTATTAATTCATTCCGACTACGGTTTCGAACATGATCTTGGTTCCCAGCTTAAGGTTGTCCTGGCTCAAGTATTCATTATCCGAATGAGTGCTGCCCAGTTCTTCTGAATTCAGCATCACCGGTGTGAGGCCATAGCAGAGTAATCCAATTTCGCGCAGATAGGTGTTGTCGGTGTTTCCTGGAGTGATCAGCGGCGTTACAACCGCTTCGGGCACATTCTGTACACTAACTCTGGCCATTACTTTGAAGAATTCCGAATCCATGGGCGATGAGTTGGGCATGATAGTACCTATTGGCTTGATCTTGATGCCATATGGTTCAGCCAGTTTTTCCAGTTTTGCCAGATACTTCTCTGGAGTGGTGTTGGGTAACAGTCGGATATCTACCTTGGCGAACGCCTGATCTGCCACTACATTGATTCCCTCATCCTCATTGGTATTCAACCCGGTAAGGGCTCGAGTATTGCTGGTCATGGCCACCAGGTATCGGTTGCCCTTCAATGCAGGTAAAATCAAAGGTCTTACCAGAGGGTTGTTATTGCGTTTCATGAAGAATGATACAGGAAAGCTATAGGCCTCACCCATTTGATAGAGAAAGGTTTCCATCTCCGGCACGATGGTAAGATCCGTTTCCATATCTTGAAGCGCATTTAAGAATCTTACCATGTTCAGAAGTGCGTATTCACCGGGTGGACGCGCTCCATGACTGGATTCCCCTTTAACGGAAAGTTCCGCCCAGATCTTACCTTTTTCCGCCCATTGGATGTTAAATATCTTACTTCCTTCTACGGCCACACCTTCAGTGCCCAGGCCACCTTCATTGAATACATATTTATAACCTTCGAACACATCCCTGTGTTGATCCACCATGTACTTGACGCCATATTTTCCGTCGCTTTCTTCATCAGCCAGAACCAGCAGCATTAGCTTTCGCTTCAATGGTACATCCAATCGTTTCACCAGTAACATGGACATTAATCCCATTACCACATGGCCTTTCATATCGATGGCACCACGGCCCCAGATTTTACCATCGATCAGGGCGCCGGAGAAAGGAGGCTGTCGCCATTTCTCTTCATTTACTTCTACAACATCGGAATGACCCGTTAGAATAATTCCTTCATCTTTCATGGAAGAATCCATGTTATCAGGAATGATTTCAGCCACAAGGTTGGAGCGAGTGGGATCCTCGGGATGCTGATAAATACGAACTTCGATTCCTTCGCTTTCTAGAATCTTCTTAATGTAGAGACTAACCTGATGCTCATTGCCCCGGATGGTTTTCATCCGAAGTAGATCCTGCAGATAGCCGGTGGCTTCATCCGTTACCGCAGGCCAATTAATATTCTGCGCTTTTTGAGGGTCCAGTCTGGTGATTTCGCCTTCATCTGCCATTTCAAGAGGCGATGCAGTCCAGAGTGCTGTGATCACCAGCAAGAGTAAAAGCAGGGAACCAACGATGATAAGGATCTTCTTTACGAGGGAAAGTCTGGACATGGGATCGGTTTTGACGTAGATCCCTGAATCAGTAAATCGCTTTTTTCAAATCCGGAAGGGGCCCTCTACGAAGCGAAGCAGGCCCCATCGAGGATGAAATTCCTGAAATCTAAGGCTGACTTCATGAGACTCTGCTCAGAACTTCGTCTCGCGCTCTCTGGCCGGATTCCACTGCTCCATCGAAATATCCCATCCATCGCTCGGCCGTTTCTGTACCTGCCCAGTGAATGCGACCAGCTGGCTCTCTAAGGTATTTACCGTAATGCATCATGGTACCCGGAATCATAAGTCCAGTATAGCATCCACCGCTCCATTCATCCATGGTCCAGTTTTTCTCAACGTAACCGATGGGTCTGTCCGCTTTCGGACCAAAGAAGCGTACCAGAGTGCGAATAATAGCAGCCTTCCTCTCTTCTTCAGTGGCAATGGCATAACGCCTTCCTTCTTCACCTTCCAGGAAGCCCACCAGGTATCCACGAGGATCGTCCGGCAAACAGGCATCAAAAACTGGACCAAACGGCCCCTTATCGCTAATGGCCATACCTGCCATATCATCGCTTCTCCAGAAAGGCTTTTCGTAAGCAACTATGGCTTTTGTTACCGAGCCCATGGGCATTCTACGGGCCAGACTCAGTCGCTCCATCGGAGCCGGTGAGAAATGAATTCCGGTCATTAGATTGGGAGAAAGAGCTACTATGCAGAATCGACCTCGGTGCTGCCCTCTCTGTGTGCGGACCAGGACTTCCGACTCATCTTGCTCTATGGAGAGCACCGGGCTGGAAAGTGAGATATTTTCTGGTCCCATTCGATCCGCCATTTTCCTGGCAATTTGAAAGGCTCCACCCAGGATTCGATCCTGCTGAGCAGCACCTTCTACATCGGCCAGGAGCTCAAAACTGCCGGCTCCCTGTATATAGTTCAAAAAATAGAGAAAGGAAATTTCAGAGGATTCTCCAGAAAAAATGGCTCGAATGGCAATTCGGATCATTTCCCTGGCAATTTTAGTGGGGACTCCCTGAATCCAGTGCTCGGCTGTAATGGTATCCAGAGCCTCTGCCCTGTGGTCCTTCCAGGGTTCCTGAGCCAGGGATTGGGCAAGCCGGTTTATCTTCTTGATGGCCCGATCTGCTGAAAGCAAGGAGAGAATTGGCAGGCGTGGAATGACTCCTTTATACCTGGTCAATTTACCGTGCATTTCCACCAGCTGAAAGCCTTCACTGTGCTGAGGGAATGTGCTCAGCTCCAATTCCTGGATTAAACCCATGATCCTGGTCTGGGTAGGGCCCACCCACTGACCGCCTAGATCGAAAGACCGGTCCAGGAGTTTCCCTTCCATGGTCCGTCCCCCCACTCGATCCCTGGCCTCCAGAACCTGAACGCTCCGGCCTGCCTTTTTTAGCTCATGGGCTGCGGTCAGGCCAGCCAGACCGGCTCCTACAATGATGACATCCTTCACTTCTTCCATTTTTTCCCCCTGCTTTCCCTTTCTTGATCATTAAAATATACGCGTATATCTAAATTTTCGGATGCATCCCTTTTTCTGCTCGCTCTGCTCAAACTGGCTCATACACTTGGAGCCGTGTAGTCTCGAAAATAGACCAGGCAACCGAGAAGAGTCAGATTCAGCCATTTAGAGAATTTCCATGTCTAGCTCAGCAACCAGAGGCCCATCCGGGGCCAAACGCGGAAGGCCGGCCTTAACAGCACAAGAATTGGAGGAAGGCAGACAACATATTCTGTCTGTGGCTCGCTCCCTGTTCCAGAAGGATGGCTACGAAGCTGTCACAATTAGAAAGATCATGGAGCATACTTCCAGGTCTCCCATGATGTTCTATCGCTACTTTGCAAACAAACGTGCAGTCATCCGATTTATCTGGGCAGACATTCTAACCAACTTCTTTGACCATTGCAAGGATTCCATCAGCCGAATTCAGAGTCCGGAGTTTCGCCTGGAGGGATTCTTGCGAGCAGCCATTCACTTCTGGCTGGATCGACCGGATGATTTTCGCATTCTCTATTTAAACCAGGACAGACTGGAATCAGACGAAGATTCCTATTTTGCACATGAACCAGAAGGGTATGCCCAGAGCGAAATCATTGATGAGTTACTTCTGGAATGGAATGGCCAGATCAACGCCCAGGATCTTCCACTCTTCCGTCAGCATATCATACTGCAGGTACTGGGAATGAGCTTTTCTTTAATTGTGCTTCCGGAATTGCCGTGGAGACCAGCTTCAGAGCTAATCGATGAAACCGTAAAAAGCCTGTTTCTCTGGCTAAGAAATAAGTTGGAACAAGATAGAATCCGCCCGGCTTAGTTCAGAAATGGATAAGGCTCAGCGCGATAGGGATACCAGACCCAGGGTTCCAGTCCCCAGCGAAAGTCAGAAGGCCAGAGGATGGACTCTGAGTCTTCTGAACGGATCACTTCTTCCAGAATAAACCCATTTTCTTCCAGAGTTTGCCTGTAAACAGTGACCTGGCATTCCTGCGGTGAATACCAGGTAAAGTCCAGAAGATAGATTTCCCCTGGATGAACATTCAATAGCACTTCGGTTTTACATCCTGACTTTCGCTCAACAGAGACCCGAGTGACTCGTAGCCTCCAACTATATCCATCGAAATAAGTTACCTGTTCCATCCTGCTTTCTTGCCACCGAACGTACATCTGCGTTGTTAACTTTGACTCACCGGGAGCAATCCTTCCAGCGTCCATTGCCAGGCGGGGGATATTCCTCGAGTTCTGTTTTCCTTTTACAGGCCGATCGATGCCTGTATAATCGTGGAGCGCCTCATGGAAGACTCCTGCTGTTCCACCCTGGATACTAACTTCGGTATGAATCGTTGACTCAGGAATTTGATTTAATGTATGGAATTTTAGCTTGAGAATGGCAGACGGTTCATTCGCTAACGGAAAACGATAGGCAGAACTATGAAAGAAGCAGGATGTTCCGCCGGTATAAGCATACAGTAAGACGAAGCCACATAGCAACCCTCTGAGGGCTTTTGCACAATGGAGATACGAAAGAACTGGACTGCTATATTTCTGATCAGGACTGAATAACATTAGCGAAAGTCTTCCTCGCATTTAAGGATGCATCTTGCCAGGGTTTCCTTACATTGATCAATATTCGCAGAGGTTCGGGCCTGCAGCATACATATGTTTTGATATTCAACGCAGTTTCTCTTACAGGGAAGAAGCCCGGGATTTTCCCTGAAGGTTTCGCAATGCATGTATGCCAGGCCAAAAACCAGAAAAAGAGTCATTCCCATCCGTTTTGCTGCCTTTTTACCCTTTCGCATCTCTAGCCTCGATTTTTCTTTGCCATAATTCAGTATCGCATACTCTGCTGCCGTTGGCTTCCACAAAATAGCTATACAGTGCCCCTGGCGGCCAGGCAAATCCAGAAAGCAAAGAGTCGTATGCATTCCTGATCCAAATTTCCCGGCGCTCAAGATTTCTCGAAACACCCGCCTATCATACTTGGGGGAGCCAAACATTATATCCGGAAAGATGGCCCGGTGAAAAGCTCCGCAACGCTTTCGAAGTATAAGCTGGATAAACCAGAGTAGAATACAAAAAAACTATACTGATAGAACCGTTCAGCCACCATCGATTATGGAACCTAGAATCAGCATGATCACTCTTGGAGTAGACGATGTGCAACGCTCCGTTCAATTCTATGAATCCGGGCTGAAATTGCCCCGATTGGATTTCGAATCCCCGGAGGTGGCTTTCTTTACTCTGAACGGCACCTGGCTGGGAATCTTTGGAAAAAAGGATCTCGCAAAAGATGCCGGAGTGGAATTCTCAGAGAGTCAATTTCCTGGTTTTTCCCTGGCGCATAACCTGAGCAGTGAAGCAGAAGTGGATGAAGTTATGGATACTGTGGTAGCCGCCGGGGCCCGGCTGATCAAAAAACCGCAGAAGGTGTTCTGGGGTGGCTACAGTGGATATTTCGCAGACCCGGATGGATATCTATGGGAACTGGCATACAATCCCATGATGTGGATAGGCCCCCCTTCTTCCAGCGAAAAGACCTGACACTGAATATTCCACTAGAACATTAAAGACAGACGGCGTTGCCAGAGTACACAGATGCCCTTGCCATAGCATCGGGCGAAATTACATCTGAGCTCCTGCTCGGCCGGGTGCACAGTGGCATCCGGAGTTCCACTGATTTGATCAGTAATCAATGTCATTCTGCCCACTAAATCAGTTTCTCCGGTGAATTTAAAATTGCAGAGTCTGTTGAGTTGGCGCGAAAAATCAAGGCAGCCTGGACTTGCGCCCAACTACTTTCCGTTTAAAGACCAATCATAATCTAAATACTGAACATCCCAGGATCGGAGAGCATTCTCCGGGCTTTCCATGGACTCCTGCCAGGAAAAGGGAAAGTATTTCCACAATACATTGATTAGTGGTGTTTTGCCCCCGGTAAAATCCTTCTCGAACCATTTAAAAATACGCGAAAGATAGATGGTTCGAGTTTTCGGATCTATGCGATTGCGAATCTCAGAAGCCAGAAATTCTTTCAGTTGCTCGTCCAGCTGTTCGTCGATTCGCTCCGGCGTAAACGCTTCAGTAAGAAGAAGAGGACAACTAACACTGGCGCATACTATTCCTGCATGAATTCGGTAGTCATTGTAATCTGGTCGCAATATCTGATGCTCTATTCCGTCTAGAGTGTATTGATTGTTTCCAACAGGAAATTTATGAATCTTCCAGATGGTCTGGCCCAGAGCCGTGGAGGTGTACAGTCCTCCGGCCCCATGAAGATCATTGATGGACTCCACTGGATAACCCAGGCAGATCAAATCCAGGGTAAATGCATTGTATGCATTGATCCAGAATGCCAGGCCCTGTTCTCTGGTTTCTATGGTTGTGGTATCCACGGATCTAAATCCCTGCATTACCTTCTCCAGCCGAGGATCTTTGCACATTCCTGCATAGTCCACATTTCCGTTTTCAACATAATCGGTGAGCAGATTCGTATAACTACTATACAGAGGATCCAGATTGGTTACTGATATCATTCCAACCGGTGGCTCATATGTGCGATCTGGAAGTCCGGAACAATACGAATAGCCCAGGATAAGACCAGCCAACATTAGAATCGGAAAAGGCTTCATGTAGATTTGTTCGAACTGCGAACCGTTCGGTTACTTTTTTAGAGTGTTTCCAGTAGGATAAGAATTAGAGCAACGACCATACGATGGCACCAAGCACCAGGATTCCAAGAAGTAGTCCGCCAAAGATGGCAAATTGCATGACTGAAATATCGCCTGCAATACCCGCATGATGGCCACCCATGGCCGATGCATCCTGCTTTTTGGAGGAAGGAGTGTATGTTCGTACCTTGATATTCGTATTTTCTTCCAGGATGTAGCCTTCCCCTTTCCCTGGAAGCTGGATTCGAATCATTGTTTCTTTGCTGTCGGACATTCGCTTCATGGAAAGAATTCTTCCCACAGCCTCTGCCCTTCCGTCTTTAACTTCGATCCCCTGATTCTTGAGGTATTTCTCTGTTCCCGGTGCATTTACATCCTTGAAGCGAACATGAACCCTTTGATCTATTTGTAATCGGAAAAGTGGAATTCCCTGGAATGGAGAAATAATAAAGTTTAATGGCATCCCGGCAGCATCCAGTTCTGCAGCTTCGGTACGTTTGTTTTCTTCATCCAGATCGCTAATAAGCAATTCGATTTCCGGACTGTGAAGTCCAAGGGAAACCTCCAGATCCTGGGCCCACTCATATTCCAGTGTTGTAAGATCTCCCGAGTTTAGAAGCTCCACCATACGGTCCGCTTTGACGATGTTTTCGCTATGCGATTGGAGGAAGCGCTGAATGTCCTGAGTGGCTCCTGGATCCACCTGCCCTTGAAACTCCCTTGTGCGAAGCCAACCGCCAAATTCCTTCCAGGGTGCATCCAGAGGAATGCTCATATATTCGCTGCCGCTGCCAGCATTACCGCTCCATTCCATTACCTGGGAGCGATCCAAATCTATGAGCAAGAATCCAGTATATATCAACTGGTCACCGGGTATCCTGAATTTCAAGACCCGCTTCTGCCCTGAGCTGTCCTTTTTGCCTGCCACAATCTTCCTCGGTATGGTTCAGCGTTTTCCAGTGGATCGGACCAGGCCACATCTTTTTTGTAGAAATCCTGCCCTCGGGCAGAACTTTGGAGCCAGCAATCAGCCCGGGCTTTCTATGGAAGATAGAAGGTCCTTAATGGAGAATGGAATGAATCGCGAACGATCCGAGCAGCTATACAAAAGAGCGCTGGAAGTACTTCCAGGCGGGGTTAACAGTCCAGTGCGTGCCTTTCGTTCTGTGGGAGGTACTCCGGTATTTATGGAATCCGGTGAAGGCTGTGAAGTAGTAGATGTGGATGGCAATCGGTATCTGGACTTCTGTAATTCCTGGGGTCCGCTGATATGCGGCCACCGACACCCGGACATAGTGAAGGCTATTCGTGAACAGCTGGATAAGTCTCTTACTCTGGGAATTCCCACTGAAAGCGAAGTGAAGCTGGCGGAATACATTCTGGATGGATTTCGCAAAGCATTACCGTCGGTTCGAAAAATTCGCTTCGTAAGCTCCGGAACGGAAGCTGTCATGAGCGCGGTGAGGCTGGCCCGTGGCTTCACAGGTCGTAATAAGATTATCAAGTTTGATGGATGTTACCACGGCCATTCCGATGCACTTCTGGTAAAAGCTGGTTCCGGCCTGGCTACGGCAGGTATTCCCGACTCAAGCGGAGTACCGGAAGCCATGACCAGCGATATCATCGTACTGCCACTGGACGACGAAGAAGCCGTAAAGCAGGCTTTCCAATCCCATGGATCGGAAATTGCTGCCATTATTCTTGAGCCAGTTCCGGCCAACAATGGACTATTGATTCAACGACCAGAATTCCTGCAGTACCTTCGCGACATTACACAGCAGAACGGATCGCTATTGATATTTGATGAAGTGATCAACGGCTTTCGCCTGGCCTTTGCCGGTGCTGCCGAGTATCTGGGCATAGAACCGGATCTAATTACTTACGGTAAAATTATAGGTGGAGGAATGCCTGTTGGTGCTTTCGCAGGTAGAGATGACATATTCAAGTTGCTGGCACCGGATGGACCGGTGTATCAGGCAGGCACATTGAGCGGTAATCCAGTGGCCATGGAAGCCGGTCTTGCACAGATGAAGCTATTGACTCCGGAACTATATAAGAATCTTGAATCAAATCGAAATCAGATGCAAGAAGCGTTTAATTCCAGGGACTTCGATTTTAAAATGACCGGAATTGGCTCCATATTCTGGTTCCATTCGGGTGAGGCACCGCGAACATCTGCTGCCATTGATCGTGATTCTATGAAAACCTATGCGGCTTTATTTCATCATTGTCTGGATCATGGTATTTATATGGCTCCCTCCGGCTATGAAGTTGGATTCTTGAGCTCTGCCATGCAGCAAAAGGATCTGGATTACTTTCTGGATACTATATTCGCATTCTTCAAGAATGCGCCCGGAGTCTGACATGCCAGCGAGAAGACGTAGTTTTATTCCCACATTTCTGCTACCGGTGCTCTTTCTGGTTATCATTGGACAGCTCATCTGGTGGATGGTCTTCTTTCGCATGCAGGATCAGAAAATGGCACAAATGCAGCAAGAGCTGGATGCATTACATCTGGAAAGGCTAGATCAGATTTCCCCGGATCAGCCTGACCTCCAGGAAACCGAGATGGCCATTCGCACAGAAACTGGCTGGAAGATGAAAGACCAGGTCATTGAAGAGCGAGAAAACGAAAGTCAGCGAAAACGATGGATGCTACTTTCTGAAAGTCTATTTGCTTTTGCCGTAATGGGAGCAGGTTCTTACTATGTGATCAACGCATTTCGCAAAGAAAAGGAGCTCCTGAAGGAAAAGGAGCTTTTTCTAAATTCCGTCAGCCATGAATTAAAAACACCCATTGCAGGATTGCAACTAAACCTACAGACTCTACAAAAAAGAAATCTGAATGAATCCAAGCGAGAAGAGATCCTGGATGATACCATTTCACAGATTCGCAACCTCAATTCCACGGTGGCCCAGTTGCTACCGGGGGAATTAACATCCGATGCAGGAGGCAAACGTACCGCGGATCTGGAATCAGCTCTGCGCCTGGGTATTGAAAACCAAAGGGCACTAATAGACAGCAAGAAGGCTAAAATTCATCAAAGCATACCCGAGGTGCATCTGGCCATTCCGGAAGTGCTTCTGGGAAGGGCTCTGGGGCATATTATCGAAAACAGTTTAATGTACGGACCGGAAGGTGTACAGATCTGGATTCGAACGGAAGAGCATCCAGAACACTGTCATCTGGTCATCGAAGATAATGGGCCTGGAGTTCCGCCATCGGATTTGAGCCACATTTTCGATCCACTGGTTCGCCTGAATAATCACAAAGGTTATATCAAAGGCACCGGCATGGGGCTTTACATCGTTCAGGAGATTTTGCATCAATGGTCCGCCGGAATACAGGCAGAGGTGCGAGAAGGAGGCGGCCTGAGAATGAACCTGGAAATTCCCCGCCTATCAACCTGATTTATGTCCGGTTCTTCAATTACAACCATACTTCTGGTAGAAGATGAACCATTCCTGCGAAAAGGAATCCGTCTGAACCTGGAAGCAGAGGGATATCAGGTCATTGACTTTGAAAGAGCCGACCAGGTTCTGGAGCAGCAAAGTTCCTTCTCGGATATCGCTCTTGGGATTTTCGATATTATGCTTCCGGGGGAACTGGATGGCCTGGAACTTTGCCGTCGAATACGGGCCCGGTCTGATTTTCCAGTGATCTTTCTGACCGCGCGAAGTGGTCTGGATGATAAACTAGAAGCCTTTCGGTCCGGAGCGGACGACTACTTAACCAAACCTTTTGAACTGGAAGAATTGCTGGTACGGGTACAGGCAAGATTGAAGAACCGCCCTGCCTCTCAGGTATCCGAGACCATTGGAGAATACAAACTGGAACTGGAATCAGGGGTCGCCACCTCCCCGTCCGATGAGATGATTCGGTTTAATGAGCGTGAAATCAAGATACTGAGATTATTGGTTCAGAACCGAGGCAGGCCAGTGCATCGAAATGAAATCCTGGACCATGCCTGGTCCAGCGCGGAAAGTCCCACAAATCGCACAGTAGACAATTACATAGTTAAGTTCCGAAAGATTTTTGAGGATGATCCAACTAACCCTCGCTGGTTCATTACACGCCATGGACAGGGATATGAACTGGCTCGCCCCTGACCGGTTACCGAGGATACTCCAGGTAAAACCATTCAGTTATTCCCGGAGAGTCGGAGTGTCTTACTTTTTCCTGCGCAGTCCAGGTCTGCTTGCGCCATGCAGTCTAGCATTCACCTAAATTTGAATCGACTACCTACCCCTGGCCGGACTTTCTTTCCTCATGTCTGACTATCCGCTAATTCAAGCATTCTCCGAAAGAAATCATAATTATCTGCCTCTGTGGTACATGCGACAGGCTGGACGCTATCTACCGGAGTACAATGAAATTCGCAAAGGAAAAACTTTTCTGGATCTAAGTATGAACCCAGAACTCTCCATTGAAGTTAGCCTGCAGCCACATAGACGCTATGGAATGGATGGCATCATAATGTTTTCCGACATTCTAACCCCTGTTCATGCAGCAGGAATACCGCTGCACTTTGAGGAAGGTAGGGGCCCGGTTCTGGAAAAGACCATTCGCAGCGAAAATGAGCTCAAACTAATAGACAACTACGATCCAGCCCGGGATAATTCCTATGTAGGCGAAACCTTGCAGGGCATTCAATCATACATTCAGGAATTAAAATCGGAAGCAAGGCCCGCATTGCTAGGATTTGCAGGGGCTCCCTTTACCCTGGCAAGCTATATCGTAGAAGGATCCACAACCAGAAAATTCGAATTAACCAAGACAGCCGCCTTTCGTGACACGGATTTCTTTTTGAAGCTGCTGGGAAGGCTGGCAGAGATCACAGCGGATTATCTGGTGTATCAAATTGAAAGTGGTGCGCAGATAGTGCAGCTATTTGACTCCTGGGGCGGAATCTTACAGTCAGAGGATTATGAAGAATTCTCCGGTCAGTTTAACAGACAGATTCTAAAAACCGTCAGACAAAAAGCAAAGAAGCCCTTCCGATTTATAATGTTTACCGGTAACTCCGCTCATTTGATGGATCAAATCGCAGCTATGGAGCCGGATGGAATCAGCATAGACTGGAGAACGCCGGATGAAACCATTCAGCAATTGCCCCCGGAACTAACGCTGCAGGGCAATCTGGATCCGCTCATACTCTACGGTAGTAAAGAAAGAGTCATGGACGCTACTCAAAAGACTATCCGGCGATTCGCAGGAAAGAAGCATATATTCAATCTAGGACATGGAATTCATCCTTCCACTCCTCTGGAAAATGTTCAGACTATGATCGATACGGTGCGAGCCCATAAAGACTGAATCTAAAAGTATCTATTGAGAGTTGGGCCAGATGGGTCTGGATTTGAGTGCCGTTTATAGATTCGGCTGCCGGGTTGGTTCAGCTCCGGTGGCATTCTTACTGATCATACTATTTTGATTACAATCAGACCTGGACCGAATTACACCAATCTAGAGCCCCTGGGATGGCCGATCCGCAGGATCATAGATCCATTCTTCGGTATCCCAGCCTTCTTCGTTTTCAATGGGAGACCGCTTTCGATTTTCATAGGCTGTGTCTCCGGTGCTGTAATAAAGCAATGGATCAAAGCCCTCTTCCTCGGCCGATTCACTGTCCGCATATTGCCAGGGATCTGGTTCAGGCAGTACCTGGAATTCCACCTGATCAAAGGGAATGGATTCATAGGCTATTTTTAGAATGTAGGAACCGGGATCCAGAGGTTCGTAATACTGCCGAAATACAACTCCTCCAGCGCCGGACTCAAGTTCCAATCTTCGAAGGTCAATTTCCACCGGTTCTGGACTTTCGCCGGTAGTGTATAATGCGGCCAGAAATTTCTCTTGATCGAAAGAGCCAGAATCAATGCGGTAAATCCAGAAGATAGTTTGTGATTCAGAAAAGAAAAGCCGATCTCGCCTAATGCGATAATCCCTGGGATGAAGGAGCCTCTCTTCAATTTCGCCCATTCCTTCTTTATTCAAGGCAGCCCAGCCAAAATCACCGGGCTCGGGCTTGCCGCAGTGCAGGGCCAGCAGAATAAAGAACAGGATGCCCGGCAGTCTTCCGATTGAACGGGAAAGCATCTTACTTACCCATATCTCCCGCTGAATAGGTCTGCAAAAGAACCTGGGCCTGCCAGCGAGCAATGGCAAAGAATCTGGATAGAGCGTAAACCTGCATGCTTTCGCTTCCGTATTCCTTTTTTACGTTCCTAAGTACAGCATTCAATGAACCAGGAACATTGATTCCTTTACCCATAAGCTCCAGAGCCTTTTCCTCCTTGATTCCGTAGTACTTCATGTAGGAACGTCTGAAGAACTGGGAAGACTCTGTATTCGACTCTGCATAGGATCTGAATGAATTATGAATCTGCCCCATCAGGTTTCGAGCCGATTCGCTTCCCAGATTCTCGCTCATGATCTGGCTTAGAAGACCAACATATCTTTTAGATTGTGCCTCGGTGTATGGAAGCCTGGAATAATTTCCCGGACGTATTCTTGTAACAGTGGGCTTCTTCTGGGGACGAGGCTGGGGACGAACTCTTGGCTCGGTATCAACGGCCACTTCAGGTTCCTTTTTCTCTTCGCGCTTGGGCTCTTTTGAGGCCTCGTCTTTCAACTCTTCCAGCAAAGCCTGAGGCTCCATATCTCGCATACGGGCCATGGCAACGATGGCTGCGGCCTGAGTTTCTGTTCCGTCAACGTTCAGAAATACTTTCTTCAGCGCATTATAGCTTTCATCGGAGTATTCTGTTTCGCCCAGAGATTCCATTGCCTGATGCAGGACTTCTGAATTTTCATTTCTGTAATTCAGGACTATGGAACGCAGAACAGGCACTACCAGATCATTATCATTCAACTGAGTTAGATAACGAATGGCGAACAGTCGTGTAGGATGATTCGCATCGGCGGCGGATTGCAGCATATACTCTGCTGCGCCGCCAGTCTTGATTCTGGACATTGCATCGAACGCAGCAGCCGGATCGATACTGTTTTCAGCCATATATTTCAATTGAGGGACAGATTCTTCCAGGCCATGCTCGGCGAAAATCCGGGCCATATCGCCGTTTAGAATGGTTCGATCCTTTTCAGCCATGGATAGCAGGAACTGGGCTGAAGGCTTATCGCCTTGCTGAATCATGTATTTTCCCACAACGGAGTTATAC
The DNA here is from genome assembly GCA_040217195.1 of Leptospiraceae bacterium. Taxonomy (GTDB): domain Bacteria; phylum Spirochaetota; class Leptospiria; order Leptospirales; family Leptonemataceae; genus UBA3465. Next base: position 778,201 of record JAVJNR010000003.1, read on the forward strand.
AACCCGGGGTCCTGATTCACCCGGCTTCGAATAAAATCTGCAGTTATGGAATCATTTCGTTTGAGTAATCGGGCAATGATGGCTTCTTTCTGTGGCTTCTCGGAAAATCCGCCGGAGCCATAAAGTTTCATCAGTGCATCCCGTCCGGACTCCGGGCCCATAGAATCGAGTAATGAAATAGAACGGTCCTTCTGGCTTTCCGGAATCTGGGAGCTGTTCTCCAGAATCTGCCGGGCCACCTCATCTCCACCGCCTTCCTCAATGAGCTGCTGCGCCCTGTCATAGAATTCCGGTTCTTGAACCGATGGACCGGAACATTGCACAATAAGTAGAGTCAGAGAGACTACGGCATAGATAGCCCAGTTTTTAAGATTATAGTTCATCCCATTAGAATTATCGGACCGGTGACTGGAATTCATGGAAAAAATAGGGAAAGGTCCGGCTCTTTAGAAATCCGGAAAATAACCTGGAGAAAACCGGAATGGACTTTCTTCCGTGGGCTGTAGCTAATCGTCCAGAACCCTGGAGCGGTCGGTGACATCCTTTTCTCTGGAACCAGAGAAGGATGACCAGCGGCTCTCTTTACCAGAAAACCGCGGCTGCTCCTCCTGGTGGCCCCCGGATGATTTCAGGAGCCAGGATTTGATCAATCGATAGCCAATGTATAGCAGTACAGCGTAGAGAATAAGCCTCATCTATCCCTAACGCTTTTTCGTGTCAGTACCACGTCAAGCTTGGTTATGCCCCCCGGTCTCACCTCAAATCGATTGTTTTCGATCGGAGAATTCTCCAGAAAGGATACCATCAGCTGATAGTTCGCGCTGGCGGGCAGATTTAAGAACCAGAAGGATCCATCAGACAGGGTTTTGAATTTATGAATTTGATTCACCCCTGTAACGGTAGGCATCCAGATTTCATGACCGGCCATGGGCTGCTCATAGTTCTTATAGAATACCTTTCCTTCGATGGAACCTCTTCCTGTGATACTGGCAACCACCAGCTCTTTTGCAACCTGATTCTTTTCTACACCAACTCTTCGTTTCAGAGCTGGATAACCATCTGCTTCAATGGTAACTTCATGAACCCCTGCGGGAACATCAGAAATGACGATCAGGGCTACCTGATTTCTTTTGACTACACCGTTGAAGGAATAGACACCCAGAGGAATTTGCTCACCCGTAATCTGGCGCAGCTGATATTCGTTAACCCATTGAAGTTTAACTGGGAATTCCTTCCCTGACACGGTGGCTTTCACCCGGCGATCTTCATCTTTCCTGGGTTCGCGGTTCTTTCCTTCACCCGGCTTTCGCTTATAAGGGCTGGTTTCACCGATTATGGCATGTGGATCGTTTTCTCCAATGATTTCATTGGGATTCATGGAACTCACAGCATACTTGCTTTTCAGGATGGTCGTGGCCAGAATGATTTTTCCCTGCTCTCCATGATTTACCACTTCTGGCTCAGTGGGTCCTACTGGATCTACCGGATCCACCGGATTGGGTGGTGGACCCACAGGCGAAGGGTTGGGATTGGGCTGAGGATCCACCACATTGGGTCCTGGCTGTGGAGCCGGTGGCGTAGGCTTGAACTGACCTGCAATTTGAATTCCTGATCCATCGCCAATCAGCTGGGGAGTTTGCTTATGATTATATTTCTTCGCGCTATCGGTAACCCTCTTGCGGGTCCATTCAAAGGCTTCAAATATTGTAACCGTCCGGTCCTTATTCAGGTCTCCGTTGGCTGGATTCAATGCCTGGGCGAAATAGTAGGTAAAGATTCCATGATTAATGCCGCCTCTGATTTCAATAGAAGTCTCATTTGCATCGCTGGAGGCAACTACTACTTTGTTATCAAAGTAACGTGTAGCATTTCGGTTCTGCAGTACGATTCCGGAGCTGCCATCGCCTACGGGTACATCCCCGGTTCCGCGCTGCTTCTTGTTCTGTCGTCCAATACCACCGGCATGGCAACAATCGAATACAAATACGGTTTTTGTAGATTCAACATCTTCGAGCCATTCGTTTAGCTGAAGCTCGCTAATGTGCGGCCGGTTGAACATTACAATAACATTGTCCAGTCCATCCGGAGCATTTTTATTCCTCTGGTAAGTTCCATGACCGGAAAAGTAAAAGACTACGGTATCGTCTTCATCGGTTTCATCCGCCACTTCTTCGATGGCCTTCTCAACATTGGTGGCCGTAACCATGCGACCCAGGTACACCTTGACATCATCGAATCGGCCGTGGGACTTCAGGGTTTGTTCCATGAGAGCGGCATCCTTCTCACAGAGTTCCAGGGGTGGAATGCCCGCAGAATTACCTGTGTAGTTGGTGCCAAAAAGCACAGCTACTCGCTTCGCCTGCACCGAGCCCAGGGCAGCAAACAGGCCCACTACCATCACCAGCCATCGCATCTTTCGTATCATAGAATCCATCCGTATTGGTAATCTCCCAGAAAGAATCTGCTTTCCGGGTACTGTATTTCGAGATCTACCATCCTCTGGTTTTTGGACGAGGACTGTCCAACCTGGTTCGGCCTTTTTGGGCCTGAATCTGGATCAGTGGTCCTTTCCTTTCAGAAATAGGCGAATGTGATCACCCACATGTTTCTGAAATACATCCTTGAGGGCCCGATCTTTTAGCTGCTTTAGATTTCTGTCAACTGCATCCAGCAGCAGTAGGCTATGGCGCAGGTAGGTTTTCTCGTAAACTTGAGATTCAGGGATTGGGTTGGCACCGTAGGTTTGATCCAGTAACTGCTGGACTTCGGTGCTGACCGAGTCTATATCATAGAACAGGTGCTCATAATTCTCGCCGATGAATTCTGCCTGAGAGTCCGGGTTTTCCGATTTCAACGCATCCCGCAGCAAGGTATGGGCCTTCCAGAGAAGGCCACGATACCGTTTGAGCAGGAAACGTAAAAAAGAAGTCAACCCTGGATGTTCAATCCAGCGCCTTCCGGTCGACCGGTGGCTGGACGAGGGGCGGATGTGCCGGATCCCTCTCGGCTCAGGACTTCTTCCCATGCGGCTTTTAGCGGTTCGATGAGTTTAATAACCTCATCGATGACTGCTCCTTCTTTGGCCATATTGGCTTCCAGCAGCCGCTTTTTCATGTAGGCATACAGGTTAAACAGGTTCTGGGCCACCTCGCCTCCCTCCATGTTCAGAGAGAGCATTAGCTCGGTGATAATATCCTGGGCTTTAATGATGTTTGCATTTGCTACATCATACGTCCTGGGATTCAGATTATCCTGTGCAATTCTGAGAAAGCGGATAGCACCATCGTATAGCATGACTATCAGCTTGCCTTGATTGGCTGTCTGGATCTCGGTATCTTTGTAGGCGTCGTACTGGCTTTTTCTGGCTAGGGCCATTGAATCACTCCCGTGCTTTGCCTATCGGCGGTATGGCAATTCGGCTTAATAGTTGTAATCATTCCAGGCACCGAATTTCCGCACCTCGGCCCGACGGGCCTCCGGAGCCTCAGATCCGACCTGAAACCTCCGAGCCGGACTTACTGGGCCGGATTGTCAATCATCCAGCCTGCGCCCAGAAGCACCAGAATCAGTATACCCAGCAGGATTCGGTAGGCAACAAAAATGAGAGTGCTATGAGTCCTTAAATAGCGGAGTAAACCGGCCACAGCAATGTAGCCGGACAGACCAGCCACTATTGTACCCAGCAAAAGCCCTTCCAGACCCAGGGTTTTCAGCTCATCAAAGTCTTTGATAAGCTCATAAACTCCAGAAAGCCCGATGGCAGGAATCGAAAGCAGAAAAGAAAATCGCATGGAGCCCTGACGAGTGAGCCCCAGGAACAATCCCATCATCAAAGTTGTACCTGATCGGGATGCGCCCGGAACCAGAGCCAGTGCCTGCGCCATACCAATCCAGAAAGCATCCATCATAGTAATGCTGTTAACGAGCCGCTCTTTTTTGCCGGTGCGGTCCGCCCACCAGAGAAATACAGCCAGGATAATTAAACTGCCAGCGATCACATAGAGTGATCGAAACGGACCCACTATGTAATCTTTAAGTATGAGACCGAAAACGGAAACTGGAATGGTTCCAACAATCAGATAGTAGGGCATCCTGGCGTCCAGGTCCCAGTCTCGAAACTGGGCAAACTGAAGCCTCTGTCCCTGGGCCGGGAACAATGAACGATAGGTTGCCACAATGAATTCGCCCAGGTCTTTGCGAAAATAGACAACCAGAGATAATAGAGTCCCGAGTTGCAGCACAGCCGAATAGGCCGCACCGGGATCCTTGAGCTGCATGAAGGCAGGAATGATTCGAAGATGCGCCGTGCTGGAAATCGGAATAAATTCCGCCAGGCCCTGTACAAGCCCCAGAATGACAGCTGTCTGATTGTCGATCATGAACCAGGATTGAAAGCCATTTAGGCCGGTCCAGTGAGTATTTGCTCAGATCTGGCCCAATGTCCGTGTCCCTGCTTCCCATTGGGCTCAGGTACATATTAATTCGCCGCGGTAGGAGTGTTCCAGGCCCATCCCCGGTGAAGTGTGCCGAAAGCCCTACCCTGGCCTAGTATTTCACCATGGGCTTCAGTCTCTTGGCCGTTGTAACCCAGCGCTTCACCTGAACCATACCAGGCACTCTTTCCACAAAGTTCTTCTTCTTGTTCATCTCCAGTAATGATTCATAGAGATTGTCCGGCCTTCTTTTGGACAGTTCCTTAATGGTATCTACGCCTGCAGCCTCCAGCAATTCGGCCTTCAGACCTGCAATTCCTTTGATACGAAACAGATCTGCATGATTGACCCATTTAAGCAGTTGTTTTTCGCTTATCCTGGCTTCCTTTGAAATCTGCTTTCTGTCCTGCGGCCTGCTGGCCTGCTCCAGAAGCTTCTCAATTGTAGTAATGCCAACTGATTTCAGCTTCTGCGCTGCCCTGTCATCGATTCCTTCTATACGATTAAGCTTTGCCATGATTTTCCTCTCCCCAAATGACGCGGCAGATGCAGATGCTTTCTGTGCCGCGAATGTAAAATAGAACCCGGGATAACTCAGACTTTCGCGTGGGATCTTCGGGCGAAGCCTCCTAAGACCCAATGGTTTCGCCTTTCTGACTGAGCTGGCCTATCTCCCCCATGTATAGTGTACGTTATACTTGGGATCAAGTATTTTATAAATCTAAAGCAAATTTTTTCAACCATTCGGCCAGGTCCAGGGATACATTCTCAAGCAGATAGGGTATAGTTGCAGGCCAAGATTCTAATGCTGCAAGCTTAGGTTAGTCGCCGGTGGACATTCAAAGGATGATTATACCATCAGGCGATTTTCGCCGCCACCTGCCTAAATGGTGGGCTGCCAGACTTAATCTGATTTAGCTGGGGGTAGAAGATCTTAAAAGAAGAATGATTCAGTATTTGCATGGAGAAATCCATGGGTTCCAAAAAATCAGTGAATATGCCGGGCGAAAGATACATTCGATCCTATTTCTATAAAATCGATGGCAAGGGATTACTTTACCATGATGGCACCTTGCAGGATGATGCGAAGTTCCTGGATTTCTTTTTCAAGCGTCTCAAGCCCAACGATACGGGGGAAAATCCAGATTATCCATACATTTCACCTTGCGGCAAAGAGATGAATTTCATCAGAAGCGAAGGGGCTCCCTTTGTTTTCAGGAAGCTAAACGACCAGCGTAAGGTTTTGATTTTTGCAGCATCCCTGGAGTTTAACTGGAGGCCGGAACAACTAGTATTTGGATCCGACGGACAGCTGTATCATCCGGCGCCGTTTGAGCTTGGTCGCATATCTCCTGAACTACTACTTGAATGGCAGAACTATCTGGACTTCGATAGCAGCTGGAAAATTCGACCGGAGGGACCCTTCGCAAGCCTGAGCAAAACTCAGATTCTATCTCCTATGGAGGAAGACCTGGATAAAAGGATGAGGTTACCCGAGCATTTCCCTGCCTGATTGGGAACTGATTCCGAGTCAAATTTGCCAGAGAGACAGGCCCGCCAGGAATGGCCGGACAATACGACCATCCGAACGGACCTTAATTCTTAGTATCTTGGAATGGAGTCGTCTATTTCTTCAGACCAACGGTCAATTCCACCACGCAGACTTTTTACGTTTGGAAGACCATGACCTTTAAAATAGCTGGCCGCTTCCAGGGATCGCTGACCCACATGGCAATAGAATGCGATGTTAGTATCTTTTTCCCATTTGTTGAGAATTTCGTAGGCCATTTCCCGGGTAAGCATTTCTGAGCCGGGAATCTCTGCCATTTGCGCCTCGAAAGGCTCTCGAACATCGATGATTCTCCAGTTCTCGCCGGCATCCAGTTTGGACTTCAGTTCCTGGGGATCGATTTGCATCTCTTCATCCACTCGAGCGCTTTCATAGATATGATCGATGGCCTCGCCCACTGAATTTGGACGGTTATGATTGATGAAGACCTCTTCCAGAGTGTCGCTGGGAGCGAATCCGCAGCTGGAACAGCCGCCAATATGGTATTTTTGAAAAAGTGCTCTCTTGGCGCTGGGATAAATATCCATGATCTCCATCATAGACATATCAGGAGTAATATCTTTTGTAAGCATCAAATCCTCTCCATTGGAAGTATTAAGGGCCCAGATTGGCCCGGGATGACCATGTCGACTCAAGCGCGGTACAGGTCCATCTCTCAGAGGAAAAAAACAAAACTGGCAGGAATGGAAAGCCTTTTCCTTCTTGCGGAGCAGCAGGGTAATGGGAAATCGACTTAAGTGGACCCGCTTTCTAGAATTCCATCCGGCCGAATTGGTCGAACCTTATTGTCTGTAATACTGGCTGCCTTTCTAGGCGGCTGTAGCACACCGGACTTCATTCAGGAACTCTACGGGGTTAATCCAGAACCTCAGGTGCATCTGACCTATCACCGGGCAGCCTATCGCTGCAGTATCCTGGTGGAAGACATGAAGGTACCGGTAAAGATACTGCCCCGGGCTCCCATTCCCTATTCCGATCAAGCCTTTGCTGGCATCCGGGTAGGCTACAATTTCCCTTTTGAGCATTTCAAGGAAATCATGACCTGGGCCCGGAACTACTATAAAGAAGCCCGGTATATTATGCTAACTGATCCGGCCCAGGGTGGGAACCGAGTATCCCATTATACCATGCATCTGGGTGTGCGCACCGACGAAGCCTTCCAGGGAGGATGGAAACCCTGGAGCAATGAAGATTTCAATCGGATTCGTTCCCTATCGTCCCAGGAAGAAATGCATCAGCTTCTGCGTTCCTTCAAGCAGGAGCCCAATCCATTACCATACCAGTCTGACGATAACAATTGGTGGAACCTGGAATTCTGGTCCTTGTAGGTTTCGGCAGATTCATATAGACAGACGCTACTGGCGCAAACCGATGCTTGATTCGCAATCCTCATCGATATTCTCATCCCAATCCCTCTGGAACAGAGGATTCCAGTCGAATCCAAATAACCAGAACCCATCCAGACAAAGAATGACCAATAAGCGAGATGCTGTTGAGGCAGGAATCATCCCATATCTGGCCTGCGTTTTGTTTCTTCTGATTTTTCATTGTAGCCCAGGTAGCGAGCCCTATACCTTTTTGCTTCCGGAATCCAGAAACTATTTAATCATTGGAGACTCGCTCACCGAGCGTTCGGATGGATTTTACCTGGAAAACCTCAGTCCAGATCCATTAACGGTGTACATCCGGGGCGTGGACGGCTATGATTACAGGGACTGGTATCTTAGAATGGATCAGGCATTTGCAGGGATTCCATCACCGGATCGAATCATTACGGTTCTGGGTTCCAACGATGCGGCGCGTTTCAGCGGACAGGACTTTCTGGACAATGTGAATCAATTTCATGAGGCCATCCGGCAACGTAGCAGTGCCACTGTATTCTATACCCAGGTGCCCCGAAGTCGCTATCTGCCTATTCAAAACGGAATACTTTCCAACAATGCATTACTGGAGAGTAACCTCCCTGCAGAATCCAGGTTAATCGACCTGGACACACCGTTTGAAACCCATTTAAGTACCGGAGGAGCTCCCCTGTATCCGCAGGATGATGCCATTCATCCCAATCGGACAGGCTATACTTTAATGGGTACTATCATTCTGGAAGCTCTGTACAGAGATTAGATTCAGACTCTCAGGGAATCCGCAACGCTACTCATTTCAGCCAGGAGCAGATAACTGGCTACCCGCCCCATTCCTTTTAGCTCCACAAAGCCCCTTTCTTCGAACTGAAACTTGCCCTTGAGTAGAGAGTAAGTAGATTCGGTAACCTGAACTTTACCTGGCACCCCGCTGGATTCCATTCTAGACGCAGTGTTTACGCTTTTGCCCCAGAGGTCATAGACGAATTTCTTTTTTCCAATTACCCCGGCCACCGCATCGCCGGATGCCATGCCGATGCGAATCTCCAGTGGTAGCTCCTCTACCTCACGGTATCTCCGCACCACTTCCAACATATCCAGGGCAAATCTGGCTACACTCTCTGCATGCTTCTGGTCTGGTTCTGGTAATCCGCCAACCACCATATAAGCATCGCCTATGGTTTTGATTTTCTCCAGACCATGCTTTTCTGCCAGGTCATCAAACTCAGAGAAGATGCGATTTAGCAGATCCACAACATCCACAGGACTCATGGAATGCGACATTTCAGTAAATCCCACAATGTCAGAAAACAAAATAGTACATTCTTCGAACCGCTCCGCAATGGTATCCGGGCTTTCGCGAAGCTTATCCACAATGGAAGCGGGTAAAATGTTCAGCAGCAATTTCTCTGATTTGGATCTCTCCAGGTGTAAATAGGTCTCCGCCACTTCATAGATTCGACTGATATAGGCCGCAAGTCCCAGGGTCAGGACCCCTGCACCCAGCAAATTGGCCCTTGAGATGGATAGCATATCCTGCTGGGTCCAGTTCAGATTGCGCCCCATCTCCGGTAAGTAAATGTGCAGAGCTGCCAGTTCCAGAAGAGCGGCAAAGCCAGTGAAGTTCATCCAGCTACGCTGTCTGGCCGGAAAAATGAAGAATTGAGCCAGTATGACGGGAAACAGAAAGAAGTGAAAGTTGGACTCCGCCCCCATAAGAAAGCTCATCAAACCCATGAAGATCATGCCGCTCAGAGAAAAGTATAGCCGGGCCAGCAGTCTGTATCCTTTTCCGTTTAGAAACAGCACACCAAGTAATAGAAGACTGTATACGAGTGGGATTTTGGGCAGGAGCTGCAGATTATCTGGAAGAATGGCAACGGAGATGCCGGTAAATATCAGAGTAAAAAGTAGCATCAAAACGGCCAGGGTATTAACCAGCAGCACATTCTTCTGCTCTGCTTCATCTTTTACCCCCGTCATCCCACTATAGGCGATGGTATTCCAGATCAGCTGAAGCATAGACACAGATAGTCAAAAAGTCCTTACTACGGCGCAACCATTTTGTCTGGGGTTCAGCAAAATGACTTAAAAAGTCCCCGTTGCAGCCCACTCAAGGCTCGCAGAGCCGCCACTCTTCCCGGAGCTCACAAGCAAGGAGGCCTTGCCACAGACCGCCGTTCCGGAGCAACGGCCGGACAGGAAGTCCGCAAGGTCCGAAGGACCGCCATTCTTCCCGGAGCTCACAAGCAAGGAGGCCTTGCCACAGACCACCGTTCCGGAGCAACGGGCGGACAGGAAGTCCGCAAGGTCCGAAGGACCGCCACTTTTCCCGGAGCTCACAAGCCAGGAGGCCTTGCCACAGACCACCGTTCCGGCGCAACGGGCGGACAGGAAGTCCGCAAGGCTCGCAGAGCCGCCACTCTTCCCGGAGCTCAAAAGCAAGGAGGCCTTGCGGCAGACCACCGTTCCGGAGGAACGGGCGGACAGGAAGTCCGCAAGGTCCGAAGGACCGCCATTCTTCCGGGAGGTCGCAAGCCAGGAGGGCTTGCGAAAGACCAACTCTAAAAAAGACTTCCCATGCTTGCCGAGCTCTTGAATTGTCACGCTGTGCGCCCCCTACCTGAAGTGCATAGCACAGAATCGATTTCGGCTTTGTTAGAACAGTGCGAGTCCATTCAAAAGGCTGTGGAGACCTTTATCCGAGAGATACCTCTGGAGTATTTGAATGAGCAGGGTTATCCTGAAGGATGGAGTCCGGCTCGCAACATCAAACATGTAGGCAACAGCCTGACTCTATTTTCCAAGTTCATAGGGGCCCCGGCCTGGTTTATAGCTCTATTCGGAAAGGCGAAAGCCTCCATGCCACCCATTGAATCAGTGCGGCCCACCAATCGTCCGCCCAGGTACGATTACGGAACCTATAAGCCCGGCAAGCCCTGCACGGAAGAAAAGAGGGAGGCCCTAATCCAGGGGCTGGCCCGAAGTTTCGAACGGTTCAAAAAATCCCTGCAGAAGCGCAATGAAGAAGAAATGGACCGCCGAAAAGGGCTCTTTGGGGGCATGAGCCTGCGACTATTTGCTCATTTTGTGCTCAAACATACGGTTTTTCATCTTCAGGTGGTCCGGACCCGCCTTCAGACAGCCTCAGAATTGGCCGGCTGAGGCCCGAATTCAGATCAGATTCTTCATCTTAAATAGTACTTGCCCGAGCCCGGCCTGAGTTCGTTCTTTCTGGATAGGGAGCGGATATGTCGACAGAATTAATAGATAGAACCGATCAGAATGAACCAGCTTTTTACGAGGCCGATGGGTTTCCCCGAGGTCTGAACCGAAAGGTGGTAGAATCCATTTCCCACATCAAGAATGAACCGGGATGGCTTACCGAATTCAGGCTTCAGGCCCTGGAAACATTTCAGTCCAAACCCATGCCAACCTGGGGCTTTATTCCTCAGTTCAACATCAACCTGGAAGACTACATTCACTACGTAGGCTCGAATAAGAAAAAGAAAAAGTCCTGGGATGAAGTGGATCCGGATGTACTGGAAAGTTTTGAAAGACTGGGCATTCCAGAACATGAACGAAGATACCTGGCCGGCCTGGAAGCGATGAACGATTCAGAGACGGTCTATGCCAACGTTAAGAAAGAACTGGAAGACCTGGATATTATCTTCTGCGATATAGATACAGCCATCCGGGAGTATCCTGAACTTGTTAAGAAGTACCTTGGCTCAGTAGTAACTCCAGATGATAACAAATTTGCTGCATTGAATAGTGCCGTTTTTAGTGGAGGCTCTTTTGCTTACTGTCCTCCAGGAGTAAAAACTCCCATGCCCTTGCAGGCCTATTTCAAGGTTACGGCTGCCAGCTCGGGACAATATGAGCGAACTCTATTGATTGCAGATGAAGGAGCGGAAATCGTCTACAGCGAAGGATGCACCTCATTGCAAGATGCAGGTACGAACTTCCATACGGCTGTCGTAGAACTTGTAGCTCTTGAGAAATCTAGAATCCATTATACAACAATCCAGAACTGGAAAAAGAATATGTATAACTGGACTGTGAAGCGTGGCCTGGCAGAAAAGGAAGCGCATATCACATGGACTGATGTCAACATTGGCGCTCAGACTATGAAGTATCCGGGAATTATTCTCAAGGGAGATAGATCCACCGGTGACATTCTATCCCTGGCTTTTGCAGGCTCCAATCAAATCCAGGACACAGGTGCCAGGGTAATTCATGTTGGAAAAGATACCAGGTCCAATGTACTGGCCAAAGGCGTTTCCCTGGACGGAGGAATCAACTCCTACAGAGGCCTTGTAAAGTTTGACAAATCAGCCACCGGAGCCTTCAGTCATGTTAAATGCGATGGCTTGATGATGGATGATAGAAGTCAGTCCCATGCATATCCTTACAATGATGTGGCCGGCGCCGATGGTTCTTTGAACTACGAGGCTACCGTTTCCAAGATCGATGAGGACATGCTCTTTTATCTGCAATGTCGAGGTCTCAACGAAGATGAAGCGAAGCTTCTTATCGTAAACGGTTTCTGCGACGGTGTGGTCAGGGATCTTAACGTTGAATACTCGGTAGAAATGAGTCGGCTTATTCGAATGATTCTTGAGGATGGAAAAGCCATCGAAAGAAAGGATCAGAAAAAACAGGAAGTGCCTCAGGCCTCCGTGTCCGGGCCAGCCTGTTAAAGCGTTTCTATTCCGGTCAGTACCGTGACCGGATCATACTTGCAGACGCTAAATGCATAAAATCAGCCGGTACAGCCATGCTGGCCGGCGAATTATTTTAAGGAAAAAAATATGACTGCAATCATAGAGATTAAAGACCTTCATGTTGAGGTCGAAGAGACAGAAATTTTAAAAGGTGTAAACCTTTCTATCCCTGCCGGGGAGATTCATGCTATAATGGGGCCCAATGGTTCAGGCAAGAGTACTCTTTCCAATGCAATCATGGGGCATCCCAACTATAAGATTACTGGCGGAGACATCCTATTCAAAGGAGAATCCATTCTAGGATGGTCCACCGATGAAAGAGCTCGTAAAGGTCTTTTCCTTTGTTTCCAGTATCCCACGGCCATCCCCGGCGTTACAGTGACTAACTTCCTTCGTAATGTCTTGAAGAATGTTCGAGGCAAGGATGTGCCGGTTCGGGAATTTCGCACGGAAGTCAAGCAGGCCATGGAAGAACTGCAGATGGATTCCAATTTCATGGGACGATATGTAAACGATGGATTCTCCGGCGGGGAGAAAAAGAGAAATGAAATCCTGCAAATGAGCCTGATGAAACCAGGGCTGGCCATTCTAGATGAGGTGGACTCCGGACTTGATATTGATGCACTACGAATCATCGCCCAGAATATTGAGAAACAGAACAACCAGGATCGATCCATGCTGGTAATCACCCACTATCAGAGAATCCTGAACTATTTATCCCTGGATAAGGTACATATCTTTCTGGATGGACGGGTGCAGACCAGCGGTGGTCCTGAACTCGCCGAGCGTCTGGAAAAAGAAGGTTATGACTGGGTAAGCAAAGCCGCTGCTGCCGGAGGCAATGCATGAGCGGGGTCGCCCAGATCCAGAACGAAGCCATAAATGCATTAAAAGCCGGTACGGAGAATTTGCCCGATCGGTCCAGCGAGCAATGGCGCAAGGTTCGCCTGGATGGAGTTGATGTTTTCTCTCGAAAGCCTGGAGAATTCAGCTTTGACCTGGCCTACAGCAAGGAATCCGGCGTTCCTCTGAATAGCTACAGCGAATTGCCCTCCCCGGCAAAGGGAGCGCAGACAAGCTACGAACAGGCAGGAATGAAGATTCTTGAGCCCGGCGAAGGAACCTTTGGTCAACATTGGTCCTGGCTAATAAATCGTGCTCGAGACACCAGAGATCCATTCGAATTAACTACACTTGGCTATGGACAGCCAGTGGGATTGCACATCCAGCAGGACATTGCATTACGAATTCGCTATGAGGCCGGCCAAGGTAATCTGTACCTACCATCCATTTACATAAAGGTGGACCCGGACAAAGAACTGGATTTGTACATTGAATATTCCGATCCCAACGGGAACTCCGAAGAGCTGGGACGTATGTGGAGCAGCACTACTTTTATTGATGCCGGGAACAATGCTCGAGTGCGAATTGTAGACAGCAGAAAACATGATGATCTTAGCTTTCACTTTCATCGACTGGATGTAGTTGAAGGTCGGGACAGCAATGTGCACTATTGTGCCGTACATCGCGGTGGATTGACCGGAAAGGGCTTTGTTCGCACTAGAGCGATAGAAAAAGGAGCCTTCTTTCGCGGAATAGGATTGTACACCGGACGTTCCGCTCAGCTGCATGATATGGAAATGGAAATCAGCCATGAGGCAGACCATTGCGTCAGCACTTTGCTCTACAAGACAGTGCTCCGCGACAGAGCTCACAGTATTTTCAATGGTTCCCTGGTGGCGCCGCCTCATATCAAACAGGTAGACTCCCATCAGACCAACAATAACATACTACTAAGCAAGAAGGCAAGGGCTGAGTCCATGCCAAGATTGATTATTCAATCGGAAGATGTTTCCTGCGAACACGGAGCTACAGTGGGTGACCTGGATGAACAGGCACTATTCTTTCTGCAGTGCAGAGGAATTCCTCTGGAGGAAGCTAGACGCATCCTGATTGAAGGATTCATGGAAGAAATTCTCTCCGAATTACGAATGACCGAAGAAGATCTTGCCAGCATGCGCGATGAACTGTTTCCAATACTCCAGAGTTAAATCCACAGAACTCGAATTTTCCGTGCTGAGCTCAGGCCGGTTGGGCCGTCGTCCATACCGGCCACTTGCCTGGTCGCTACGGGAATAGAAGAAACAATTCCGCAACAGGAGAGAACATGGCTGAAAAACTGGCCTCAGAATCAGAAATCAAAGAAGGTGAAGTGTTCACCTGTAATACCAGGATTGGCAGGGTGGCCCTGACTCGGTTGAACGGTAAGATCTGCGCCTTTGAGAACACCTGCACTCATGATGGAGGCCCCTTGAATGGGGGCACTCTGGACGGAAATGAAATCGTATGCCCCAGGCATGGAGCCAGGTTTAACGTTGAATCCGGGGAGGCCACCCGGATGCCGGCCACGGAAAGTATTGAGATTTATCCTGTGGAAGTGGAGAACGGAGAGGTCATGGTAGATTTGGACGCCTAGAAGGCCTGGAACCAGACCAGATTACCACTCAAATCCAGCCCGAAAGGCCGGAGGCTCAGGTCAGTAGCTTTGCCGACAAAAACACTGGCAAGGCAGGGTGCTGGCTATTTTTTTACCGGAGAAAGGTTTCGTACCGGGAGATTGGCATTCCATGTCGGGAAAATTACTGGATTATCAAAAAATTAAAGAGGACTTCCCCATTCTGTCCAGCAAGATGAATGGGCAGCCGCTGGTATTTCTGGATAGCGCCGCCAGCTCCCAGAAACCACGGCGAGTCATTGAAGCCTTTGAAGATTATTACCGCTGCAGAAATGCAAACATCCACCGAGGTGCCTATCGACTGAGTTATGAGGCCACAGACCTCTATGATCGAACAAGGGCCAGACTGGCCAAATTCATAGGCGCATCGGATCCAGACACAGTAATCTTCACACGAAACACTACCGAAGGACTTAACATTGTAGCCTATAGCTGGGCCATGAATGAACTAAAGCCCGGCGATGAGATACTGGTAAGCGAATTGGAACATCATTCCAATCTGGTACCCTGGATGATGGCCGCCCGAAAAACCGGGGCTGTGATTCGTCATATTCCATTGACTGAAGATGCACGCTACGATCTGACTCGGCTACCTGAAGTAATTAGCAATCGCACTCGAATCGTATCCGTTGCCCATATGTCCAATGCAGTGGGTACCATTCATGACCTGCAGGCTATTGGCAAGGCCGCCAGAGCAGCCGGAGCGTTGTTTGTTGTAGATGGTGCTCAGGGCGCCTGTCATTTGAATGTAAATGTAGAAGAGCTTGATTGTGATTTCTATGCATTGAGTGCGCATAAGATGCTGGGGCCCACAGGTGTGGGAGCGCTATACGGCAAGCGCGATATCCTGGAGAATATGGAACCCTTTCTGGGCGGCGGCGATATGATCCTTACGGTTTCTGCGGATTCCTTCAAGCCTGCACCCCTGCCCATGAAATTCGAAGCAGGTACACCGAACATCGCAGGCGTGGTTGCTTTTTCGGTGGCTCTGGACTATTTAAGTCAGGTAGGTCTGGAGAATATTCACAATCATGAAGTGGCTCTTCTGGAATATGGCCTGGATGCAATGAAGAAGATTCCCGGCATCCGGCTGTTCGGTAGCCAGGAGTTAGAACATCGAGGGGGAGTCATAAGCTTTCTTCTGGAGGGTGTGCATCCCCACGATATAGGCAGTATCCTGGATGAAGAAGGGGTAGCGGTCCGGGCAGGTCATCATTGCTGCGAACCATTCATGAAAAAAGAAGGCATATCCGGTACAGTGCGAGCCAGCTTTTATCTATACAATGGACCGGAGGATGTGGATGCACTGGTGAATGCACTACTCAAGGTGCGAAGCATCTTCAAAATGCCTGCGAACAAAGTGCCTGGACCGGCACAGAGGTAAAAAATGTCCCTGAGCGAAGATCTATACAAAGAGTTAATAATTGAACACAGCCAGGAACCATCCCACCGGGATATTCCTGCAGACCATAATTTACACGAATCTGGAGTAAATCGTAGCTGCGGTGATGAGGTTGAGGTATATCTCAAAGTAGAAGATGGGGTGATCAAATCCATCGGCATGGGAGGGCATGGCTGCAGCATCTCCACAGCATCTGGATCCATGATGGCCGATGCAGTGGACGGTATGACCGTGGAGCAGGCCGAAGATCTGATTGAGAAATTCAAATCCATGATCGTGGAAAAGCATCAGATAGATTTTCCCGATGGACTGGAAGATCTGGAAGCACTTCGCGGAGTACAGCAATACCCAATCCGAGTCAAATGTGCCACTCTTGCCTGGAATGCCCTGGAGCAAGCCCTCCAGAACGCCGGTAAATTGTAATACTGTACCTGGAGACTGGCATCGCAGCCATTGGCTTTGAATTCGGGCACCGTTGGGCTTTGCACTTGCATTTACAGCCCGGATACCGAAAACTCGCAGGATGTTAAGACGGGCAGGCCTGGGACTGGCAGTAACGCTGGTACTATATTTCTCTCATTGCGCAACCACCACAACTCTACCGGAAGGCCGAGTATTTCATCCGGTTACGGAAGACGGTTATCCGCTCACTCTGGAGCATTTTCCGGCCAGTGCTCAGGCACCTTCTCGCAAGTTTCCCGTAATCCTCTGTCATGGTTTCATGGCCAGCCGTAAATACTTCAAGATGAATGGAAGCCGGTCTCTGGCAATGGAGCTTCAAAAGCAGGGCTATGATGTCTGGTTGCTGGATTTAAGGGGCCGTCCGGACGCTGGCTCCCCTTCTGTCTTTTTTGGTGATTACACCTACGACTATAATATGGATGATTACATTCATCGCGATATGGATACGGCCATCTCATTCGTCCTGGAACAAACCGGCCGCAACGGAGTGAACTGGATAGGTCATAGCATGGGCGGTATGATTGCCTATGCAAGAATCGGTACCCTGAACGAAAGTAGAATCAAGAATCTAATAACCCTGGGCTCTCCTTTTCTTTTTCAGACTCCCACCAAGAATCTTAACACCTGGAATACACTTGGTATGTGCTCCTTCATGCTTCCTGTACTTCCCATGGGAAACCTGGCACGAATGGAAAGGCATAGTTGCATATCCCTTTCACCCGATAAATATCTGATGAATATGTTCTGGTATCCGGAGAATTTACCAGAAGGCATGCTGGACGATATGAAAGTGCATGTTGCCAATAACATTGCCATTGGCGTAGCAGACCAATTTGCAGATGCCGTAGAAACCGGCGATGTGCGAAGCGAAGATGGACAATTGAATTATACCCAGAACCTGAAAAGAATTCGCATACCCGTGATGATTGTCGGTGGCCGACGGGATCACCTGGGGTCTCCCTATATGCTGCGAAGAATCTATGAATCTCTGGGCAGCTCCGATAAGACTTTGTTTATCGCTGCTCGCTCCAATGGCCAGCAGGAGGATTATGGTCATACGGATCTATTCGTAGGAATCAACGCTCATGAAGATGTGATCCCCGCAGTAACGGAGTGGCTCAATGAAAGAAATTAGAGGCTGGTTTTCAGTGAAAACTCAACAAATAATCATACCTCTGCTTCTATTCCTCAGCGCTGCACCTGTGATCGCAGAAAGAAATCCAATGGGCTTTCCCGAAGATGGAATTACAGCCACTCGAATCGCAGAAACCGATAAGCTCACCGTCTTTCGCCTGGGTGCTCTGCAAAAAGGTCAGGACTCAGTGGCATTGCTCGACCCCATGCTCTTTCAACCGGGCATCCTTGCCAGAGAAGACGGATTGATTCAATCTCTACTGGATGATGATCTGAATGTATATCTACTTATGTGGAAATCTCCCGGTGATAGTATCCAGACTGTATTAATGGGAGCAGAGATCGAAAAGGCCGTTTCCATGGCACGAACAGACTGCGAATGTTCGGATTTTGTTGCCGGAGGAATCTCTCTGGGTGGTCAGCGCTGGTTACCCTATCTGGAGCGATTGGAGAGTTCCGACGATATAATGGTCGATAACAGAGGAACTCGAATCCGCTCTGTATTTTTTCTGGGAGCCGGGCTGGATTATTCCTATCCAGGTTCCCTTTACACAGGAAACCGATATCCCATAAATACGGATCTCTCCCAGAATTGCATGGATCTGGGAGCGCCCTGTCTGGGCTTCATTCCAGGCAGGCACTTTAAGGCCGGACTGAGGCTCAGAGCCATTCCCCCTGCCCTGGCCCCGGGAGATCTAAGTACCGCTCGAATGTTTCCCTCAATACGAAGGATGACCATTCCTGTTGCATTTATCTACGGAAAGATCGATGGATTCAGCCCGGAGGAGACCCTGTTTCCCATCTTTGAAATCTGGGGAGAGACGACCTACTTACAGGAGGTTCGCAAGGAGTACGATCCCTATGATACGGAAAATCCGGTTATGTGGCTGGAAGGTAGTGAGGCAAACCGACTGAATGATTACGATCACTTCGATCTTTTCTTGCATCCGGATGCAGATGCTGAATTATACGGTGAATTAACCGATTGGATTGAAGATGCGGAGCGGAAATCAGATCATTAGAGATGCTTTAAAGTCTGCGGAACTGGATGAGCAGCTTCAACAGCTAGTGTTTTCCAGTTCTCTGGAAGAAAAAGATCGCAATACCGTGCTCTCCTGGATTCGGGCGGTTAGAGATGAATGTTCGGCCGCACTGCGCAAAGCCCAGGATTACCAGGACCTGGTCAGCCGAATGAGCGAATTCCAGCTTCGGGCCGGACTATTCGAACTTCTGGCCATTCGAGAACCTGGAAGGGCCAGAAAGCAGAAGCTACAGGGCGAACTGCTGGCCCATCTACAATCCTACATACAGGAGCTGGTACAGACCGGAGAGGAATCATCCGAGCTCATGGGCTCTTTGCGAAAGCAGATGATGGCACTGATTCCAGCACTGAATTTCGCAGACCCGGTTGAAAATCCCAATGGACCTTTGCTGGTTGTAGAAACTGATTACAAACAGGACAGGTATCAGCTCTCCGAAGATGGAACGGTCTTACAGGAAACCAATCTGCAATCAGCCGATTCCGGCGAAGAGGATAAGGATGCACATGATTCGGATTCCATGGCAACCGTTGCCACTGAGAGCTCTGAAAGCCCTCAAACTTCCGATTCGGATTCTGCAGATCATGAATTGCTTAAACTCAGGGCTGAGAATCAGGAGTTGAAGCAGAAACTGAACGATTTTCTGGAAGAATGGGGTGAAGGCATTCGCATTGACGGCAAGACAGTGAGTATTCTCACCCATCGAAAAATCATAGTAAAGAAATCATCCCGGGAACCCTCTGAGTGAATCCAGATCTACCGCCTCTCCTGCCACATCCTACCGAGAATCAAAGGAATCTTTACGTATTTCTTTCCAGTATGTTCGTTACCATGCTGGTGCTCACGAACATGCTGGGTACCAAGCTATTCATTCTGTTTCCGAATTATGATCCTCTTTCCGTTGTTCTAACCTCAGGAATTGTCACATATCCTTTTACTTTCTGGCTCACCGATATAGTCTCTGAAACATTCGGAAAGAGAAAAGCGGATTTGATGGTTGTATACGGATTTGTGGCCAGCATGCTAATGCTTCTCATCCTGCAGATTGTACAGTCTTTGCCCCCGGCCGAAATATGGAGAATACCCCCTGAATTCGCAGAGACATTCGCAGACGAATTTCATTTAATAGGCCGCGACGGTCAGCTCCTTGGGGCCAGTTCCACTGCTGCTCAAACTGCATTCACTTTTACCTTCGATGCACCGGGATTGTTGCTTTTCGCTTCCATGCTTGCCTATCTGGCAGCGCAACTAACGGATAATTACATGTTTCATTTCTGGCGGCGCTTGACCAAAGGGAAGCATCTATGGCTGCGAAATAATGGATCCACAGCTGTTTCTCAGCTACTGGATACCATCATAGTAAATAGTATTTTTTTGACTTTTTACTGGAAGATGCCCTACCTGGTCCCTACGGAAGATCAGCCAGTTACGGTGGTGCAAGTCATTATGACCACATACCTGGTGAAACTTGCACTGGCCCTTCTGGACACTCCTCTGATCTACGGAGGGATAATTTTCATTAAGAAGGCCTTTGGCCTGGCTCCCACGGCTCAGTCCTGAATTTCATTCAGACTCATTCACCGGTCAGGTCCTGTTGCCAGCCCACCTCGGCATTGAAGTCTTAGCCTCAATGCCATCCGCTATGCTGGTCTCAGTTCCCGGGCTTTATTTCCGTCCGCTCCACTGGTTTCAGGTTCGGGATTTTTGCCATCCGCGCCACTGATTTCAGATCCGGGATTTTTTGCCGTCCGCACCGCTGATTTCAGGTCCGGGATTTTTTGCCGTCCGCACCGCTGATTTCAGGTCCCGCTCTCTTTGCCATCCGCGCCGCTCATTTCAGATCCGGGATTTTTTGCCATGCGCGCCGCTCATTTCAGATCCGGGATTTTTACCGGCCGGAGAGATCAGCGATTCTAAGCAGGACTTTGATACAGTTTATGTTTTAAGATGTACGTATGAACGGAAGGTAAAAGACAGTCCATAGCCTGCTGGAAAATCGGGTTTGAGCTTTCCCCGGTAGCATTGAAATCCTGTGCTGATTGCTTGAGCTGCAAAGCCTTTCGAATCTCGGTGCTGGAACAACCGGGAGGACAGATATCTAGAACCCTCAGGCTGCGAAGATCGAATTGACGGGCCAGTGTCTGCCTTTCCTGCTCAACTCCTTCCTGTTGACCTTCCCGGCGAAAGACTAGAATTGATAACTTTTCCAGAAGGTAAGAATGTTCTTTCCATTTTCTCAGCGTGAATAGATTGTCCGCTCCAATTACCAGAACTGGATCCAGGCCTTCTGATTGTAGGTGCTGCACCGTTTTGAATGTATAGCTAAGTCCGCCCTGCTCCATCTCAAATGGATCGATTACGATGGATATACCGGCAGCGCGAAAGAATCTTGGCTTCAGCTTCCCGGGGAGTTCCCTCTCGTCCTGCCTGGTATTGGCCGTATGCTCATCCACTGCTATTTCTGAGCCCACCTTGAATTCGCGAATCATGAGCTCCAGCATTTGCAGCCGATGATGACTGGCTGCATGACGACGATCTTCTTTGAAGGGAGAAATGGCTGCCGGAACAATTCGAATTTCCTTTACACCGTCGGAATTCGCATTCTGTACCAGAGCCTCAATTAGAACCTGATGCCCCCTGTGGGGAGGATCGAATGAACCTCCAAAGAGATAGGCCGGAGCGCTCATGAAATACGAATAAGCCTATATCTCAGATTCAGGAGCGAATCTGTCCTTCCCCTTCAAGAACATATGTAGTGGTAGTGAGATCCTTGACTCCCATAGGACCACGAACATGCATTCTACCTGTGGAAATTCCAACTTCAGCACCCATACCCATCTGCCCTCCATCGTGAAATCTTGTGGAACAGTTGACCAGAATGGCTGCCGTATCTACAGATTCGCGAAATACAGAGATGGATTGCTGACTGTCGGAAATGATAGCTTCGGAATGACCGCTTCCATAGCGATCGATGAACTGAATTGCTTCTTCCGTAGAGTCCACTATCTTTACTGAAAGCCTTTGATCCAGATACTCGGTGGAATACTCTTCGTCCGGGTTATCAATCCTGCCCGCCTCGGGAAAGAATTCCCGGGTTCGCTCGCAGCCCAGAAGGATAGCTCCCGCTTCCTTTATCTTCTCCAGCAGCGCGGGAATATGGTTAAAACTACTATGGATAAGCAGATTCTCGATTGCATTGCAAACGGAAGGTCTTTGCAGCTTGGCATTGACGGCAATTCTGGCCGCGGTTTCTAGATCCGCTGATTCATCTATAAATAGATTACAGACTCCCTTATCATGCTTAACCACAGCAATGGAAGTGTTATCGCTCACAGCCTTGATCAGACCGGCTCCTCCCCGGGGAACCACCAGGTCTATGGTATCGCTTTGTTTGAGTAATTCAAACATGAAGTTCCGGTCCGTATCGGAAACAAATTGTAAGCAGTTTCGCGGTAAACCATGGCGCTCCACAGCGCTCACCAGGATCGTATGAAGTGCAATGTTGGAATGAATCGCTTCCTTTCCGCCGCGAAGAATGGCCGCATTGCCGCTCTTAATACAGAGCGCACCCACATCGATGGTTACGTTTGGTCTCGATTCATAAACGGTGAATACAACACCCAGAGGCACTCGCTTCTGAACCATCTTTACTCCATTGCTCAGCGTACGCCCGAGAATTACTTCGCCCACCGGGTCCGGAAAAGCGGCAATCTCTCGCAGGGAGTCTGCCATGGACTGAATCCTGGAAGTGGTCAGAGTGAGTCTTTCCTTCAAGGCATCGCTAATGCCCATGGCATCCGCCTGGATTAGATCCTTTTCATTTGCCTCCAGCAATTCCTGCTGCACCCGGGGTTGCTCAAGAGAGGCAGCCGCATCCAGAAGGATTTGATTGCGTATTGCTGTAGATACCTTGCGTATTTCCCGGAAGGATAGTCTGGCATCCTGGCCAAATTGCTCGGCGCTTTTTTCTATGCTCTTATGTTGCGTTGCCGTTTCCACCCTTACGAATAAGTAAGCCAGAACCGACCCGTCAATCCTTTATGCCCTGTAAATGGCTTTACTACCGACCTCCGACCGGTCAGGCTGGAAGTATGATCCTGGAAAAGCGAAGCGTGGCCATGGTAATCGTTCTAAGCCTGGTCACCTGTGGTTTCTATTTACTGTACTGGTACTACAAGGTATATCAGGAGCTCACTTTCCTCACAGGCAAATCACCCACGGATAATGACTATGGCCTGGACCTGCTCCTGGTCATTATTACCTGCGGCGTCTGGGGTGTGTATGTGGACTATAAGATTTCACTGCAAATCTTTGAGTATCAGAAGAACCAGGGATTGTTCGCTCAGGACAGCTCCATGGTGGCTGTAGTTCTGGATGTGGTTGGTTATATTTCAGGCTACTTCACAGGTATTGTATCCAGCGCCATTCATCAAGATCTCATCAACGGATTGATTGATCATGCCTCAGGAAAACCGCCTAGCCGTCCAACAGAGGGAATGAAGCCTTCAGACCAGTCACCACCATCTCCATGGCAATAGCACCAATAAACAATGCATTGGTACGCATGAGAATGGCGAAATACTTACCCAGACGAGTCTCTTTCATTCCAGAGACTCGCTCGAAGATAAGGCAGATCAAGATCACAAATAGAAAGTTCACGGCCAGAACTGCCATGATAATCAGCATGGAAATGTACGGAGCGTAAATCTCTCCTAGAAGGATGGAAATCCAGATCGTTCCAGGACCAACCATATAAGGCAATGAAATCTGAGGAGCCATTTCTGAAATATCGCCCCGGAATAAAAGGTTCGATCCAGGACCCTGGGAAATGTATCGAAAAGCTATAAAGAGCATGATAATTCCACCGAACACCTGGAGCGAAGCCAGCTGTACCTGGAAGACATGCTGAAGCAGAGTCCTGCCGAAGAATGCGAAGATCAGAAAGATTGCCACGCTAATCAACGTCGCTCTCCAGTGAACTCGAACAAAGTCCTTGAAGGATAGCTCGTTCATTAATTCAGACAGGTACAGCACCTGAGCAAATGGATTAATCATTACTAGCATTAAGAGAAATTGGTCCAACGGATTCACCCTGAAATGTTCTCTGGTCCATATCAGGAAACCCCACAATCAGGGCTTTCCTTTCTCTGGCCAGGGCCTGTCTAAAACCGGAAAGGTCGAAGGGAAGGAATTTTGAGCTACTGGCTGGAAGGCAAGCCAAATTGAACCTGATTTCCGCCCCTGGACTTGGCTGCGTACATAGCCTCATCTGCCGCATCGTTCAATTCCTGAGCTCCGGGATGATCCGGAAAAAAAGTCAGACCGCAACTGAAGCTGCACTGGAACTGATAATTATGATAGCTGTGTACAACGTTGGAGAAATCCTCCCGGATTTCATCCAGCCGGTGACGAATTTCATCTTTTGATAATCCGGTGATAATAACTGCAAACTCTTCACCACCATATCGGCCCACAACATCGACTCTTCGAACACGTTGTTTGAGTAGTCTGGCCAGGTTCTGAATGACTCGATCACCGGCTGAATGCCCATAGGAATCGTTCACATGTTTGAACTTATCGATGTCTATCATGGCAAATCCCATCTGCTCGGCTTGCCGCTGACATCTTAGAACTTCGAGCTCCAGTTTCTTTCTAGTCGTTGTATGATTAAAAAGACCGGTAAGGCTATCACGAACGGTTTGAGAGATAACTGTACGATAACGCTCCACTCGCAATGCAATGGATCTATATAGATCCCCTGGATCTATGGAAGAAGAAAGGATTTCATCCCCTCCGCGCTTTAGCGCTGCCTGAGTCTTGACTGGATCGGTCTCGGTGGACTGAAATAGAATCGGAAGTCCACCATAACCATCTTGCTGACGAATGACGGCTGAAAGCTCCATTCCCAGGCATTCCGGATAATATAGATCCAGAAGGACCAGCTCTGGATCAAATTCCAGCAAAGCATCAAATATCTGATCTGGATGCTTCAATCGGTAAATACTAACGTCTGGAGAATCATCCAGTACCTGCACTGAAGCATTGTTTGTGGCAGGACCGGTCACTACCATCACTCTGTAAGGATCAGGGACCAGGGAATCGGTCAGCCGATCCAAAACTTCCACAATACTAAATAAATCCACTGGTTTTTGAAAATAAAAATCCCCACCGAACCGGACAGCCTGTAACCTTGAAAGGAATCCATTTTCATTGGATACAATCAAAACTGGAACAGCCTGTTGCCTAAATAGCTTGAGTTCTGCAAGGGTCATTGGATTTTCATCATGAGCTTCTGAAAGGTCAGCAATGATGGCCAGTGGAACTTTGGCCTGCATAGCAACTCTGGCAGCGTCCAGGTCTGGAAAAGGCAGGATATCAAAGCCATAGTTGGCTAACTGATCAGAAAGATCGTTTCTGAGTTCATTATCCAGGGAAATCAGGAAAACCAGTCGGTTGGTAGACTCGTCTATTGGCTGCATGCCTGAGGTTTCCGAATGATCGCTCTTTTGCTCAAGTGAATCCATGAGATTGGTATACTACATTCTATTTGCAGCGGTCTCAGCCGCAATCGTTTCTCCTTTACAGGCCCGGGAGGACTGGTCGGACCTTCATCCAGAACCAGAGACCTATTACGGGTCGGAAAAAGCCCGGAAAGTACCGGTGGATGCAATTCTCTGGGTTCAGGAAGACTGGGAAGGACATTATTCGAATAAGCTTTTCTGGTTGTATAAGCATACAGATTATCCACGCTTTCGATCCACCAGACTCTTTCCTTTCTATTACA
This sequence comes from Leptospiraceae bacterium, assembly GCA_040217195.1. Classification (GTDB taxonomy): domain Bacteria; phylum Spirochaetota; class Leptospiria; order Leptospirales; family Leptonemataceae; genus UBA3465. The sequence goes on from JAVJNR010000003.1 coordinate 803,626, forward strand.
GCCTGGACAGCAAGATCGATGAACGCGAGAGCCTTTTTGTTATGCCCTTTCCGGGACTCTTCTATCATCGAAGATTTGATTCGGATGAGACCAGAATCAATACTACCTTCTGGTTTTCCAGAATAGACCGTAGATCCAACAAGATATGGGATCTATACTTATTCCTTTTCTATTCCTCGGAGGAAGGTCCCAGGTCCGACCGAGACTTTGATCATGCCTTCTTCCCTCTTTATTATGGAGGGTCCAATCCTGCCAGAGGAGAAAGCTACAGCACACTCTTACCACTCTATTACTATGAGTCAAGGTCCCACTCCGGGCAGGATTATTTCTCGATCATTCTTCCGCTACTCTACTACGAAAGCGACGATGGCCCCGGTCGAGAATCAAGCACACATTTTAGCCCCTTACATTACCATGATGCAGACCGCGCAACGAATGCTAACGGAACTGAAAGCTATTCCGTGAGCACCGGTTTTCCGATTCTTCCCTTTCTGTATGCCACCGAGCAAACCGAAAACTCCAGCGATACGAACTACCTGACTATTTTTAATGCCACCAGTGATGAAGACAGCTCTTCCTATTCATCGCCCTTTTATTACCTGGAGAGTAATCCTGACTACAGTGTGCGATGGCTACCCTTCTATTTCGAGGACACGCGCGAAGATGGGTACTTTCATTTACCCCCTCTCTGGTTTAGCGACCGAGAACCAGAAGGAGATACTAATTTCAGCGCACTGCATTATTATAGCGAGGATGGAGATTCTTCCATTCTCGGATTTCCGATAATACCTGTAATCTATGCTTCTAAATCGGAGCCCGGTTATAGCCGCCACAACGTTCTCACTGTTTTTTACTGGGATAGCAGTCCGGATAGTAGCACGACCTTCGTTCCTCCGTATTATCACTCCAGGGAAAAGCTAAGTTCTGCAGGCCTGGAAGCCGTGGCCGCCGTTTCGCGAAAGGATGAGCTACCACCGTTTCGTTCCATAAGGAATCCTGGCGATAGTCCAGTGGTTGGGAGCCGGAGTCAGGACTCCGATGCAGGTTTCGTGGATCATTACAATCTGGCTCTATTGCTGGATTGGGAAAGCTCCAATGGGTCCATGGATCGCTTCTTCTTCCTTCCATTATATTTTCAGGGATTTGCGAACCCAGGCAACAACCAGGAATCCTACGCCTATTTCATCCCTTTGTATTTTCAGAATAGCACACCGAACTCCTTTAACACCTGGGGCCCCTTGCACTATTATAATGAGGAACCAGAAGAGAAATCCTTCTTCTTGCCTCTTCTTCCCGTTCTATATGCCTACAGAACCGATGGAAACACAACAAAGCGGAACTATCTTACCTTTTTCTACACTCGCGATGGAGAAGATGGCTATCTTCGATTCTTACCTCCGTATTACCACTCGCATGATATAGAGTCTGAGTCCACAGGCCTGGTTCGAAAGGATCATTACAATATCTTGCTTATAACTAACTGGAATAGCAAAAACGATGAACTTCAAGACTTCTTTCTGGCCCCTCTGTATTTCTGGAAAGACGGGGAAAAAGGTTACACTCATGTAGTCCCATTTTATTTTGAAGATCGCAGCCCGGAAAGGGAACTGAACTTTGGGCCGGCGCACTTTTTTCGAAAGGATGAAACTACAGAGTATCTATGGGTCCTTCCTTATTACTCCTGGATTAACAAGGAAGAATCCGCTTCTAGCGGAAATGTTCTGATTCCATTGTACTTCAACTATGAAGATCCAGTAAAAAATTATCACGTTAACCTGGGTGGTATATCTCTCTCCGAAGAAAGCCTGGATGTCCGAGTAAACACTGTAACAGGGGAAACGAAAGCTGTGTCGGTGCTGGATACTGACATTGGGTGGCTCTACAATTTATTCAGCTATTCGGCCCGTATTCCATTACAGGAGACCGACGATACCCGCGTACGAACTTCAGAAACAGTACAGGATATACCTGAAGGATCGCAGATACTTTCTGTGGACACGTTTGATCCAGATGAAGTGGGTACCGAGCAGCCAGAACTAATTGAAACAGAGCAAGGAGTGGCCATCAAGAAGGATACTTCCATCAATCGAGAGAATTCAATTCGATTCTCCGGCTGGAGCGTTCTATTTGGACTGTTCGCTCGGGAAACTGCAGATACAAGACATCATGCAAGGGCTTTACCTCTGTTCTGGTTAAGCTGGGACGATGCTTCGGCCGACCAGGTAACTGTTATTCCAGGGGCCTATATGAGCTACGATGAGGCACCGGAGCATTATTTCGTTTTATTTCCTCTATTTATTCCGGTGTACGCTTCCCAGGAAACTCCTGACTACATTCTACATTCCTATGGCCTGTTCCTGTATCTGGATGAGGAGGACAAGATTGCAAAAAGGACAGAAACCAGTATTGTCTGGCCACTTTATAATGAGTACGATTCACCGGATGAATCCGGTAGTCGACTATTACCAGTCTATTATAACAAGAGAGAGAAGTACGAAGACGGCAAGAGCTACTCTGAGTATAGCATAACTCCCATTTCCTACTCCAGCGAAGCCCAGTATTATGAGGGGAACTCAAACACACCGGATAGAATAACCAGTTCTTTCTATTCGCCTCTTTATTTGTCATCGAGTCTGCACTACAGAAAGTACGATGAAAGCTGGTCCTTCTTTCCCATTCCAATGTACTATTCCGGCGTAGAAGGAAACCAGAAGACTCAGAACCTTCTATTACTGGCCCATCGAGAGAGTACTGTGGAATCAGATGAAAGCACTACCACTCAGCATGCCCGCCTGTTTCCTATTTTCTTTTACGGATCGGATTATCACTCGGTTTTTCCTCTGTACTATTATGGCGAAAGTGGACCCCGGGACTCCACGTTTATCTCTCCTATCTATTGGAATGATTCTTATGGAGGAAGCACAGATCACCGTTTGCTCTGGCTAATCAGCTGGCAAAGTGGAGATAGTGCCTCCAACGATGCCACAGTTTTTCCAGTCTTCTACTACGAGGAAAACGACCATCTGGTACTGTTTCCTCTTTATTTCGGCTTTGGACCTTCCGGATCCAGGACCCACTGGGGGCCTCTGTACTACTACGAAAACACTTCAAACTCTGTGGACTGGCTGGTAGGGCCGGTATATTATTCTAACGAGAAAAATGCAGGCGACGATTCCAGCTTTCATCTACTTCCTCTGGTATTCAACTGGTGGGAGGGAGACTCCTATACCGGTTTCTACGGAATCTTCTACTACAATTCGTCTCCGGATTACAGCAAACAATACATCCCCCTTCTTTACGAAAATGAATGGAGTGGCTCCGGCAAAAGACGATCCGTTTCATTCCTGCTCAATAGTTTCTACTACGAGAATGATCCCTACAAAACGGACTTTGGCATTCTGTATCGCATCTTGATGGGATACGAATCCGGCAACTATCCACAGTCCAGCAGTCGGCCCGGAGGGTCCTCAGACTGGAATTTCAATCTGCTTTCGTTTGTAATCGCAGATGGAGGTAACGACTACCACAATAGCTTTTTGCCTCTGTACTGGTATGAAAGCGATACAAACTCCACGTCCTTTCATTTCATTCCTCTGCTAACATTCAACAACTGGGAAGGGGAACGATACACTGGCTTCCAGGGACCCGTTTATATTGAAAAAGACGGAGAAAATTACGATAGGTATTATACCCCTCTTCTATTCGAGTCTGAATGGTATACCGGCTCGGGCAGCACAGACCATGGAAAAACGGATTTTCTTCTGGGTTCCATGTATTATGAGAAAACCAGAGATTATACAGAAACCGCTTTGTTATGGCGCGCTCTGGGAGGCTACCAATCCTACAGTGGAAGCGATCGATGGAATGCAAACCTACTCACTTTCGTAATGGCGGACCGGGATCAGGGATGGCATCATAGCTTCCTACCGCTCTACTATATGGATACGGATGGATCTAATATGGATGCATGGATACCTCCATTGCTGGGCTGGTCCTTCTCCTCTCCGTCTGAAACGTCCGAAGGCCTGGGCCTGGGTTTACTCTGGTACCGATCCAGAGATGTGGCGGAAAGAAAACACTTTAGAAGTATTCTATTGGGTGGTCTGGTTTACTACGACCGCTATCGAGGGCGTCAAAACGAATTCCGGGAATGGGGAAGCGTCTATGGATTTCTATGGGACTACGAAACAGAGCCCGGAGCCGGATACGAAAAATTCTCAATTCTAAAATTCATTTTCTCTCGAACTCGTAATGAGGGGAAAATCACCTATCGAGTACTATTCGTTCCCATTGAATTCGATGAGTAAGGAAGCAAAATAAATCCATAGATCGGCGAACTCTACTCTACATGTTTGTTCGAAGACAGAAATCCAATCAGCCCGAGGAACAAAATGGGTAGCGAAGACTGGACAGATTCCAGGCAACGCTACCCTGTAATCAGATTGCGAATCTACTGGCAACCTTTGTGTCTCTGAACTCTTTACGGGGATCTTTCTGGCAGACTAGATCCAATCCTGGCTATCGATTGTTCTACAATTTACCACCGGGCCACTTGCTCGCTGGCTGGCGCACTTGAGCTTTCGGTTTCAGCTCATTGCGTTGCCGTGCTATGTGGACAGCAGATTAAAAAAAGCAACGACGGGCTCCCGGGAGCCCTGCAATTAGATCAAATACCGAAGCTCTTCGGTCAATCGGGTTCTAAACTCTCGATTGCGAAATCGAATATCAGAGCTATCAATCAGAAACAGATTATGCACCTGAGCTTTCTCATCTGTAAAGATGGATGCTTCCAAAATACTGATGTCCATTAGATAGAATGCCTGAGAAAGAGCCAGCAGCAGACCGGCTTTGTCCTGACCTCGAACCTCAATAACAACCTCTTCATCTAGATCGCGAATAAATACCTGACCTTCACCGTAGCCGATTTCAGGTCTGGGAGCTTCTCTGGCATGCTCGGTTAAATATCCAAGAACAGACACTCCATCGAAGAGTAACCTTTCCAGGTCATCGATCATCATCTTCAATGCATTCTCATCCAGCTCCTGGCCAGACTCCCCTGCACGAATTAAAAATTCATCGCTAATCAATGCGCGCTCAGGAGTATTAATTTTGGCCTCCATTACGCTCCAATTATGACAATAGAGCACCGCTGCCAGGCGAAACAATACGCCCACTTCATTTCCGTCGGATTCAATTTTTACCCTGTACCCGGCGGGCTCCTTCAGAACTCCCACGTCCAGTCGATGACCCGATCGACCGGCAACGCGAGAGAAAATGGCTCTCTCTGAGGATTCCATGACACTACGACTTCCTTCCATATTCCTAACATTCGTTATAGCTAGATCCATCTGCACAATGTGAATGAATCCGCATGCGAATATCTGCAATTGCTGTGCCAGGCCGCCCCGGAGATATACTGAAGAAACTGCAAGTTTTACGGGCATTCGGAGAAAAAGTTTTATAAATCTACTTAATGAATGCCACTTTTTGTGGCACCTTGCCCGGTGAGAGTTTTGACGCACTGCAACATGGACCAGGATTTCCGGACGTCAGGTAACCAGCCTTTCGAATTTGCGTCTGCGTGTGTAACTCTAAAATCTCTGGAAAGCTACAGAATCATCCCGGCGCAATTTCATTTATAGGGGTTTTCTTCAGAGGCACCGGAGCCTCCAGGAGACCGAGGGGGAAGCAATCCATCGGGATCGGCATTGCCAGACTCTGTTTTTCTATCTGCAGTTGGCAATTTTCCAGAACCGCCACCCATTCGAATCTTTTCATAGCGAATACCAAATGCTGTGGTATTCGTGAGAAGATAGTCAGAAAGGGCCGTCAGATCATCATCGTTGCAGATGAATGCCAGCCCCAGACCAGGTTTACCTTTTGCATCTTTTCTCTGATAGAGTCTCACTTCCGATGCACCTTGCTTCTCCAGCTCATCTAGAATGCCCGCCATCTTTTCCGGAGACGTGGGGCTCAACCCACATCGTACATCGTATTGAATGGAAACGTAGCCCTCTGGCTCTCGGCGAGACTCACTGTACAGTCCTGGATCAGTGGTTTTATCCAGCAGCACTACGCGAAACAAGTTGGCGAATTCATCGGAATCAAACTTCCCTCCTCCAACGCCCATGTACCTGACTCGTCCTTCAGGCCAGGTAGGCAGGAATTGAGGATCTGTGGCTCTCAATATAGACAGCCCGGTGGGTGTGGAAAGCTCCCTCAAAGCATCCGAAAGATTGGCCTTTAAATTTTGTACGGGCAATCCCCTGAACAATTCAGCTGTAGGGTGAACCGGATGTCTTTCTCCGTCATGCAACCCTCCTCCAGAACGCACCGGGGAAGCGTAGAAGGAGGTGGCTTCGCTTCGACGAAGGCAGTGGGCTGCAAAGACCGCATCAATAAGCAGGTCCACCACTTCCTCCGCTTCATAGAGGGATTGCAATGCTGGATCGTTTGGGTCGATGGCATCCTGCAGGGAATCTGGTTGTTTATATCCGGAGGGCTGAGCGGTTCCGATAGAATTCGCTTCGCTGGATACCACTGAAGAATTCTCTTCATTGACTCTGGCGGCCACTCCACGACCGGAATAGGGCTTTCCCATTCGCATGGAAGCATGGATTAAGAGCACTTCTCGGGCCAGTCGCAGGGTCTGGCTTTCCAGTGTCAGGCCTGCAATGTATTCAATCATTTCGTACATTCGCAATCGACCATCGGCTCTGAAATGAAATCTCTGCTTCCAGGCATCGGAGGCTACATTAACTTCAAGATAAGAGCAGGGGATGCCCCTTCTTCGTGTTTCCTGAACTGCTATGGACACATCTGGAAGATTCAGTATCTCCAGAATATTATTCATTTCTCGCAAATCTACAATACCAGCATTCAAGAATGCTGCAGTAAACATGTCGCCGGCAATTCCACCAACGCTTTCCAGGTATAGGGTTTTCATTAGCTGCTCCAGGCTGTGGCAGCATATTCCGGGATACCCGGACGAAGGCAAAGAGAATTTAGCTTCGAATCCCGGGATGCGGATCCAGTATCAAGTTGTCACGATGGATTAATTCTATGCTTTCGGAAGTGGATTGGACCAGGGCTTCTGAAGGTATTGAGGCCAGCCCCCGGGCAATGACCATTCCGGTGGAATCCAGAACTTCCACAACATCGCCCTGACGAAAGCGACCCTGCACATCGGTAACCCCGGCCGATAACAGCGAAGCACCTCTTTCCATTAATGCACTTCGGGCTCCGCCATCAATTATGAGTTTCCCTTCTCCGGGCACGTACAGAATCCATTTTTTTCGAGCGGCCAGTCTTCTCTGCAAGTTCTGGGAAAAAGGAGGAATCAGAGTTCCCAGGTCTCTGCCTTCCATCAAAGAACGAATTGGATGTTCCTGTTTGCCAGGAAGGATAGCTGTGAAATGACCTACCCTTTGACCCAATCGAGCCGCTTCCATTTTAGTTCTCATTCCTCCGCTGCCAGGCCCTGTGGGTCCGCCGGCATGAGAGAGTACTTCCTGGTCTACGTTTTCAATAAATGGAATTCTCTGCCCGTCTTTGAGAAATCCTTCAACGGTAGTCAGTATTATTAGACAGTCGGCATGAAATAATCCGGCGCAGGCTGCACTCAATAGATCATTATCACCAAATTTAAGCTCTTCTGTGGAAACCGTATCGTTTTCATTAATGATAGGAACAACATCCAGGGCCAGTAATTCATTGAGAGTATGGCCAATGTTTAAATAGGCCCGGCGATCACGAAAGTCCCTGGCTGAAAAAAGCAACTGGGCAATGTGAATTCCCGATTCTGCGAAAATCCTGGAATACTCCGAGATCAAATGCACCTGACCAATGGCAGCCAGGGCCTGTTTACGGGAAATGCCGGGTTCTGCCAGAGGAGCAAAATCCTTTCTTCTCTTGAGTACTTCGCGACCTGCTCCCACAGCTCCGGAAGAAACCAGGATCACCTGAACTCCGGACCTCTTAAGATACAACACTTCGCGGGCCAGTTTCTGGATCATATCCGGCCTGAAGCCTGACTCATCTGCCAGTAGGCCAGTGCCTATCTTAATGACAATACGACGGCAATCATTCAGAGCTTTCAACTGATTCTGGCGCATTCAGCGATATCATCCTTTCGGCCTGAGTGATCTGGGGAAAGCAGGCAAATAGCTTCTCCTGGAATTCCTTTAGACCGGATTCTTCCTTTGCAGAAATAAAAACAATATCTTCAGCCAGACCCTGCATTTCTTCTCGAAGAGCCTCCGCCAACTCCGATGCGAAATCCTCATCGTAGTTGATTTCATCCAGCTTGTTTAGAATAATAAATCCGGGGCGTTCAGTAAGCTCTGGATTGTAATGCTTGAGTTCCATCCGCAGCATTCTCAGATCCGCAGCCGGATCTACTGAAGTTAGATCCAGTATGTAGATTATTACTCGAACTCGTTCAATATGCCTTAGAAAGGACAGACCCAGACCGGCCCCCTTCGAGGCGCCCTCTATAATACCAGGGATGTCTGCCATTAGAATTCGGCGGTGCTCATCGTTTTCCAGTACACCCAGATTCGGATTCAGGGTTGTAAATGCATAGGCACCAACCTTTGCTTGATTGGCCGTAACTTTAGATAATAGAGTGGACTTTCCAGCGTTGGGTAATCCAACCAGCCCTGCATCTGCGATGAGCTTAAGGTTTAACTGAATGCGTTTTTCTTCGCCAGGTAAGCCTGGCTGAGCATATTCCGGGGCCTGGTTAATGGAGTTGGCAAAACGAGCGTTTCCCTGGCCTCCCAGGCCTCCCCGGGCTGCGATGACGCTGGATTCGGGCAGATTTAGATCCGCTATGATCTCATCTGTGTCTGCATCGGTAACTACGGTGCCCACCGGAACCTGTAGAGTTAGATGTTCACCATCGGAGCCACTACGATTCCTTTTTTGCCCGGCTTGTCCCGGACGAGCTGAATAGACTTTTTTACTTCTATATTTGCCTAGAGTGGATACTCGATTAGTGGCAATGAATTGAACAGAGCCTCCGTGACCACCATCGCCGCCATCAGGGCCGCCTTTGGGTACGTACTTAGCTCTATGAAAACTGACTGCGCCGGCTCCGCCATGCCCACCTCGAATGAGGATCTCTATCGAGTCGATGAATTTCAAGGGTCACGGAGCCAGCTTGGGCTGCTTCAGGAAGCAGGAACGATGGATACTTTTTTTCTGGAACGATTGATGTGTGCGAACTGCACTCTACCATCAACCAGAGCAAAAAGAGTATGATCTCGGCCCAGGCCTACGCCCTCACCGGGATGAATTCTGGTGCCGCGCTGACGAACAATAATGTTACCTGCACGAACTACCTGACCACCGAAGATTTTTGTGCCCAGCCTCTGGGAGTTACTGTCTCTACCGTTTTTTGTGGAACCGCCACCTTTCTTATGCGCCATCTTCTTTTCTCCTGATCTGTAGCCGGTCCGGATATTGCCGGGACAATTTACTCAAAGTATGCATCACCGTGGCAAAAATTAGCTCGGTGTTTGCATTCCCTTCGGACCTGAGCTCCAGAAAAAAGTCGCCATCTTCCTGGCTTGAGCGAGTCTCCTGATTCAGAATCTCCTGAATCCCATCTCGCAATGTGTAGGTTAGAGCACTTACAGCTGCACAGAGCACATCCGCTCCCTTGCTTGCCAGGCCTGCATGACCTGTTATGTGAACGGCTCGAACCTTTTGATTATCATCTGTCCAGAATTGGACTTCAATCAATTCTTAATCTCGACCACCTGCAGTTTTTGAAGATCCTGACGATGTCCCCAGGATTTTCTGTAGGTAGTTTTGGCCTTGTATTTGAACCCTTTAATCTTAGGTCCTCGAATATCTTCCAGAACCTTCAGCTTTACAGAAGCTCCAGAAACGAAAGGCTGACCTACTTTTAGATCAGAACCTTCTCCAACGGCCAGAATGGACTCGCAGGAAAGATCTTTTCCAGGCTCAGTTCCGGTACGTTCCGAAACGAATACCTGATCTTTACTCACTCGGTGCTGTTTTCCTGCCAGTTCAATAATTGCATACATGATGGCTACCTCGCAAAGTGCAGGTTCCGGGGCGCCTGTACCGGGTCAACCAGAAATACCGAAAAGTGCCTGAATCAGGCTCTGAGAGCGGTCTGACGGCCTTATGGAAGTCGGGAAGATGCCTTCAAAAGTGCAGGCACCCACTGAAAGCCACGGGACTCACCCTAAAGAAAGCTGGCTACGCAGAGGCGGCTTTCGAAAAAACGATGGCGACCCAGACTATGGATCCAAACGGATAAACCAGCCCGGAAAATGGATCTGCAGGAAAATCGGACCAACCCTCCCCCCCAGGACCGTGGACTCATCAGACCCATCCCGGGATTTCAGCATTAAGAATGAGAACCAGGTCCCGGCAATCAGTCCTGAGGAACCGGAACTTGCAGAGAGGTTTTCAGATACGGAGCTTCTGGACTGGAAAAAATGTCATTCAATTCCATCTCCTTCAATCTCTCAATATCCTTATCATCCAGGCTGTAATTCAAGACTGAATGCCTCTTATTGGCGGGCACCATAAATACCACATACACCGCAACACTCTGTCCTGGCTCCAGTTCGCGGTAATGATTGCCGGAACCATTTCCCGAGGAAATACTTGTGCCGTTAGCGATGTCGAACCAGAATGCAGACAAACCGCAGCAGGGATCAAAGCCCTTTGCAGAAGGCGGTAGCTTCCCGGGTTCACCATCAAGTGTGGCTTCCATCAGCGGCTCCCCAATAAACTGCATTAGAGATACGGCTACCGGGGCGGAGGATTCGTTCTTGAATACAACCTGGTACTGAACGTAGTGAACGGATGGATCTTTAGTAGTATAGGTTCCTACTTCAGTGGTATAGCTACGCCCCAGGTCCTCTACGGAAGCGATTCCAATAGTCAAGGATTGGGATTTTGCCTCTGTCTTTAGTTTTTCCGGTACCGAAGCGCACTGTATAGAAAAAACACTAATTATCGATAATAGTAACAATCTATAAGTCATAACCAATGGAAATCAGTCACTAACCGAGTGTAAAGTGAAAATAATCTCATGCAGAGTCTGTGTCCAGGAAGGAAGCGAGACACTGTAAGATCCAAGGGATTGGCGAAATTCTAACAGAGGCCGCTCGGTTTGAGCGGCCCGTTAAGACAGTATTAATCGTCGTGTTTTGCGAAGGTTTCGGGACAAATCTCCAGCATGGTATCTTCATCCTCTTCCAGAATCGCAGTGGCTACTCGCTCAGCGAATGCATCACTTTCAATGTCATAGCCACGGCCGTTAGCCTCGATAAGACACTCTTCGAGAATCTTTTCTCCTTCATCGGCGTACAGGCCACTAGTAATTATCAGAGCCATTAAGGCTACTGTCAGGATACGTTTCATTTTGTATCTCCTACCCGGTCTCTTTGAATGGAGGCCGCCCGGGCGCGCGGCCTGACTATATGGACGCAGAACTGTCTGGCCGGGATACTTTTTTTCTAGTACTCGGTGATGCATTTTAGCGACCATCGATCCCACTTCCATGCGGTAACTGGCTTGATTCGAAACGAGGTGGTTTCGGGACGGTTAAATTCCAAAAACTCCCCGGGGGCAATCGTTACCCGTCGGCCTTCCTGATCCCCCCCTGACTCGGTTTATGGACTCCAGAGGTCATTATCTGCAGCCCACTTCTGCCATAAATTCAGGTCCGAACCCAGGTCCTTCCCAGAAATGGCCTTCAAGGCCTCAATGGCCTCGACTCTCCCATCGTAAGTCTTCTTCGGGTAGCGCTGGTCCATTCGTTCCATAAACCGCAGTATATGCGGAACCGATTCCACTTTCTTGAAGTGCTTGAATGCTTTCATTGCAACAAAAACCATCTTGTAGTCTTGTATCATGTTTATACGAGGCATTAGTTTGTGCAGCGGCTGCAACACTCGTTCATCGTTCCACCGTAGCAATAATCGGGCCTGATCGCTAGAGGGAAGCGGAGTTTCCAGCTGACGTAGCAAATAGGGGGCACTACTACGAATATCCTTCTTATCGATAAAGCGAAGAATAGCAGCCTGCCAGTATCTGTCTTGAACCTGGACAAGCGAAACAAAATTCTCTTCCGGTACACGATTCCAGAGTAATGAGATCCAGGCATCGTAGTAAGCACCAGTTGGAGAGAAGGTACTGGCGAAGGGAGCGTCCTTTTCTTCATAGCCGCCCAACACACCATCGTCCCGGAACGCGATTCGAGACGGCTCCCGAAGGTGCTGAAATCGTAGAATCATTGCCGGTTGCCCGGCCAAATCGACCCTCAATCGTCCGCTGGTTTCGGCACCGGTGTATTTATAAAAACTGCCGCTTCCATCCATGGACGAATAGGTGGCTCCGATGGGCCTGGATGTAGTAAATACCTTAATGCGATAATCGCTATCGTCGCAACTTACTACTTCAATACCTAGCTGGTTCATGATTTCCCGGGGAACCTGAAGATAGGGAATCCCCTCCACACCGGCGAAGTCCCGGCTTTCCGTCCGTTCAATGCAAATCCTGCTGATACCGTTGCAACGCTTCCGGTGGCAACGGGTTTTCGATTCGGGCAGATGCACATGACAGGGCGAACAAACTGCACATCATTAATATAATGCAGTATCTCATTTAACTGACATACAATTTCCTTACACTATAGCAAGCCTTTTACCCGATGCACTCTGGCGGGTTTAACGCCAGAAAGACTCAGTTCACCGTCATTTGGAGGATACTTTTTTTGTTTGCCAGCAATGCCCATGGATCAGGCTGGATATTATGCGTGTCCATCCCTACGAATCCGTGCCTGAGTTCGAAGATCTGGGGGAAGGGATATTTAGAGCGAAGATTCCGCAGCCTTTTTACGAAGATAACAACATCTACCTTATTGATTCCGGGGAGCCAGTTCTAATCGATAGCGGTTACGTTCAGAACCTGGGATTGCTACAGAGAGCTCTGCGGAGGATAGGATACAGCCTACACCATATTAAGAAAATCTTCTACACTCATGACCACATAGACCATATCAGCGCCGCGCTAGTAATGCGTAGCTATTCAAATGCCAGACTCTATGGCATGGTAGGTATGGCCGCTCACGTAGGAGACTATCGCGACCATATGCTTCGATTTCAGAGAGCCAACAATAGGCTCATCTACAAATCCCAGGCAGACCACGATCAAAGAAGAACCCTTGCTCGAAAGTCGGAGAATTCATTCATTCGTTTTCTAGATGCTGTGGAAATGGACCATAAAGTGGATCCAGTACTTCACATGGATGTGGAACTGCAGGAAGGGGATGTTATTCCCATCGGGGACCGGGAACTGGGTTTCCTTTACACCCCGGGCCACAACCAATGGCATCTAACTCCGTATCTGGTGGGCGAAGGTATCTATTTCACCGGGGACCTTGTATTGCAAAATGTCTCTGCAGTGTATGCTGAGCTCGATGGAAATCTGAGTCATTATCAAGAATCCCTGAATCGTCTTTTAAACCTTCCCATTCGCAGGCTCATGCCCGCCCATTTTGATGAGCCAGATAAACCTCAAAGAGCCATCAAGCTACTGATTCGCACAATTGGAATACTGGAGAGGGGCGTAAAAAATCGACTGAAAGAGGGATTCATTGATTTACGAGATTTGACCATCCAGGCTATGGGCGAAAAGATCGAAGAACGTGGACACTATGCTACAGCCCTGGCAGTGATGCATTCATTCATCGACAAGTTCAATCGCGAAGGGCACATCCAGATCCAGGAAATGGACCCTCCCTATGAGAAGTACGCCTGGGTGGATTCGAAGGATTAGCCGAAAACCAGAGACAAAATGATGCGAAATAACCTGTATACCGAAGAATAGGCCGCAAGAATTCTTCATTTTGGACCAGGTTCTTCGATTTTGCTTGCCAGCCCACCTTTCTCCCTATTATAGATGCATGGCTTTTCTTGAAAATGTACTTGGTGAACTTTCCGGCGGAGGCGCAGATCTTGGTGGTCTCGACGTTGGATCTGTTGCCAAATCACTTCTTTCTTCCGGCGGAGGCAATTCTCGCATAGATACCATTGTCTCCGTATTAAAACAAAATGGCATGGAGGACAAAGTTTCCTCATGGATAAGCAATGGTGCCAATGCAAGTGTAGATCCCTCAGAGATTGAAGGAGCACTGGATAGCGGTACCATATCCGACCTTTCCAGCGAACTAGGTATTGATACTTCGAAGGTAGCACCTATTCTTGCAATGCTTCTTCCGGTTATCATTAATCAGCTCACGCCAGATGGACAGCAGTCCGCAGACGGATCCCTACTAAAGACCGGGATGAGTGTGCTGAAAGGCTTCATGTAAAATCGCTTGAGGCCGAGAGATCGGCCTCAGCAACTTTCCTGGCTGGCTCTTCGCTCTTGCTCCTTTATGGCCGGGTGCGATTTCGCCGAATTTCTGACTTGATTCGCATTGATTCGCATTCGTCGCGAATGCACATTTCTGCGTCGCCTACCAGGAAGAAAGCAGACCGTCGATGCAATCCAGCAATTCTTCCAGCTCCACGGGCTTACAAACATAACCGGAGAAACCCGCAGCAAGGGCTGCCTGAATATGCCCTTCCATGGCATCCGCCGATACGGCAATCCTGGGAATGCCATCCAGACCCGGTAATTGTTGTAGTTTCTGAAGTACATCGTAGCCAGTACAATCAGCGAGATGCATATCAATGAGTATTACGTTCGGTGCTTCTTTTTGTACTTCCAGGATTCCGTCCCTTGCATTGTCCACACCCCGAAATTTAGCTCCATCCACAGTGCGAAATAGAGACTCCATTACTTTTAGATTCACCGGATTATCTTCTATATACAGGATGTCCAGATCTCTGTCTGTCCTATGGGAGCGCCGGGATGGTTCCTGTTCCATCTCTTCTGGTAATCCTCGGGGCAACTCCAACCAGAAATCCGAGCCTGCACCTTCCGTGGAGTTGACGCCCAGATTACCACGCATCTTCTGGGCCAGCACTCGAGACAAATAAAGTCCAAGTCCCACACCGGTGCGGTCTCCATCGCCCAATCGTTCAAATGGCAAGAATAACCGTTGCATGTTTGATTCGGATATTCCCGGGCCTGTATCCTGCACATGAATCCTGATACTTTCCGGGAGCTTCGTTGCAAAAATTGAGATCTTGCCACCGGGAGGTGTATATTTACTGGCATTGCTCAATAGATTAATTAGCACTTGAACGATGCGGGTTTTATCTCCCAGAACCCATAAATCTGAATCCGAACCAATAACCATTTCCTGGGATTTTCTACCGGCTCGATTGGTTAAATAGCGACTGGCCCGACTGATTAAGCGGTCTACTGATAAATTCTCAGAAGCTATTGCCAGCTGATCTGTTTCCACTCGCGAAATGTCCAGAAGGTCATCCATGAGAGAAAGTAAATGCTGTCCTGCATCCTTTACTTCCTTGAGATCATCCTGGTGTTCCGCTCCTAGCTTACGAATCAATACCTGAACAAAGCCAAGTATAGCATTCAACGGGGTTCGTAGCTCATGGGAAATTCTGGCAGTGAACTCGGATTTGGCTCGGTTCGCTCTGTCCGCTTTTTCTCGAGAGGCAACAAGCTCCATTCGATCTCGCACTGCATCTGTAATGTCTTCGGCAACTCCCGCCACCTCCGGCTCGGCCGATCCAGGCAGATGAAAAGTGCGCAGACGAATCCATCGCTCCTGTTCATCCAATCTCTTTATTCTAAACCCTAGCTGGAAAGGACTATCATCCAGTACGCTTCGATTCACAGCCTCCTGAACACGACTGCGATCCGCCGGATGTACTCTGCGAACTAAACTTGCATCATGATTCAAATAGGATTGCGGAGATTCTCCCCAGAGATCTTCAAATGATGGGCTCAAGTATCGAATGCCAGTCAAATCTGGTTTTGCAAGAAAGAATACATCCCTGACATTCTCTGCGATCTGTCGAAACCGATCTTCACTTTCTTCCAGGTCCTTGGTGCGCAAAAGTACACGGGTCTCTAATTCCCGGTTTAGCTGCTGAACCCTGCGTTCCGAAGCTTTCCGATGCGTTACATCAAAACCTACACCGGTAACTCTAAACCTGGAACTCTCCTCATCGGTGGAAGGAATCACAGTTAATTCGAATATTCGACCTCCTATTTCAGCTTCAACGGTAGTTCTAGCACCGTTCATAGCTTTCTCAGTAGCATTCTTCCAGACAGAGAATCCGGCAAAAACCTCATCAATGCCTTTTCCGATTAGATCTTCAGGTGGGCCCAGAAAATGCCAGGCATCTCCCTGACAGTTAATCATTCTTCCCAGAGAATCCACAACAAATAGAACGATGGGCGCACCAGATACAACTTCCTCAAGGGTGGCCTGGGCTCTCCGGGCCGAATCTTCCGCCTGACGTCTTTCAGTGATATCGGTTCCAAAGCCAACAATGGCTTCGATTGCTCCATTTCGCAGAATGGGAGCAAAGGCCCCGGCAACGATTCTTTCATTATTTCCAAACCGAAGAGTAAAATCATCGGTGGCGGTCCTACCGCTGAGGGCCAATTCGAAAAGTCTTCGAAATCTATGTTTTTCCGTATCCTTTTCAAGCCAGGGTTGATCAATGAATGGACGACCAACAACATCAGAATGCCTGACTCCAGCAGAGTCCAGGGGAAGTGCATTGATTTCCATAATTCTGGCATCCCGGTCCAGAAGTACGATGTTGGCAGGTAGACTATCCAGAATCTCTTTAAACCTGGAAGGCTCATTTCTGGCGGCCTTAAGCTCATAGCCAATCAGCGTCACATTTCCTGAAGCGGCGGGCGCCCCGCACCATTCCACTACAATCAAGTCTCCATTCGCCGTCAGGGTAGGGCCGGTTTTGCGATCTGGAAGATCTTCATTAATGATCTCTCTAAATACCTTTTTTGCCTCTTCGCGGTCGGATTCCAGAACAAGAAGATTGAAGAAGCTTTGTCCAAGAGCCTGTTTTTCGCTAAAACCGGTAGCTTTGACAAAATGTGGATTTACATAGAGCAGCCGGGCCTCCCGGTCCAGCAGCATACCAATCACAGGCATTGCATTTAAGATTTCTTTCTCTGGTAATTGCATTGGACTGGAAGTGACTCCCTTTTATTAGACGGATTGTTCCAGCGTTAAAGGAGGCGTACCTCTTATATTCAAGGGTACCCATTCGACCACAGCCCTGGACAAAAATGCAGATTCCCACATCGATAATTGAGCAGTACCACGAACGTTAGTCTTTCGTCAGCCGAAAACTGAAGGCTTCCGAATATTTGGGGAATGAACTCGTGGATGAAGGGTGAATGTACGGGTGGATGCAGCAGTGCACCGGGGTTTCATCTAGAATCCGATACGCGGGTACTGCTCAGGAAATACAATCCTACTGCAAGGACACCTGGCATTCCATAGGATGATCTGAGATTGCCCAGTCACCAAAAGGATGTTCTTGAATATAGTTCCAATCCAATGAGTAACTTTCCTCTATGGATTTACTGAACTTTTTATAGGATGGATAGCGACATTCCACCGAACAATCCCCGATGGGTTCCCCCAAACCCTGCCCCCCATATTCGCGCTGCCAGGTTATCTTTATATGATCCCCTTCCTTTTTCCAGGTGCCTCTTCGCATATGTGGCCTGTAAACAGAGTTCTTGAATTCTACAGTAACAAATTCAGGGCAGAATAGGAAGATCTCTTTTCCCTGGTCCGTTTTATGAACAAGCTTCTTGCCCGCTGGAGGTTCCAGAAGCGAGGATTCGTCCTGCAGGCTGCAGGAGACTATGCCGGGCAGCAAAACGAATAGAGCAATCAGGAAGCGCAGAAAGGCCACTCCCTTTGAGATTTTTTTCGATCCGTACTGTAAAGCAATATTCAAGATCTCTTTGGTGCCCTTCCCGAGCAAATGGTATTGGAGTCCGTTGGGGCCTCCGCTACTGCAATTCAACATTCCTGGATCAAATATCGAAGAGAGGCCGTCTGGTACTGAATCGATTCCCCTGGTAAGAGACTATTGCTTCAATGTGCGTATCTGCCTTATAAGGTCCTTTTCGTAGGGCTCGAAGTCTTCTTTTCGCCCTCCGGCCTCGACTATGAACACATCATCCTCTACGGGGAAAAATGAAGCCATATAACGGTACTCACCGTTCATGGTCATGACAGATGTGATAAAGAGCCGGCCCTGCAAACCATCCGCCGTTTCGATAGATTCATTTCTCAGTATTTCATAGCCCAGGGATTCAAAATGCAACTCCACTGCACTTTTCAATGTGCTCAAGTTTCCTCTGGGTTGATTGTCTGTGCGATATACCCTTACCCGCACAGCATCCGGAGAAACCAGTTGAAATGTACCGGAACTACCTTCGTATTCTGCAAACCCGGAAGGAGCCTGAATCATTGGTCCCTGGCATTGAATCAGAAAAAGAAAAACGATCATTATTGCTAGCTTCTTCATTCCAGTCCTCCAAGAACTTGATTCAAAGTAAGTCCTCTGACCCAGGGAATTCTAACCTTCTGCGGGTCGGAGGTTCCGGTAGCTGAATTAATTTGTATCTTCACCGAGTAAAGGGTGGCAGACTCTTTCAGGTAGCGGATTTCACCTTTGATTTTCTCCACTTCTTCCAGAGAACGATTCAATGCCCGCTCCAGGTCCAGCAGATCATCCATGCCCGCTTCCCGGGACAAAGCTCTTAGTTTGCTCAGATTGCTTTCCGCTACCCTTAATCTGGCTTTAAGGTCCACCAGGTCACCGGATACATCCTCGGTGGCCCGCGAAGCTTTATATACATTGGTTCCTGGAACCGATGCGATGCGAGCTTCCACACCATCCCGTCCCAGTTTTGCCGGTAAACGAATCTCCATGAATCCACTGCGAAGAGTGACCAGGTAACCACCTGATTTTCGGGCAAAGCTCATCATTTCATCTGTAAACCTATCCGATGATTCTGTGCGAACTGAGAATTCAAGACTGGTAACTTCCACATCCCGTTCAGGACTCTCGGCGAATGTGACGCTGGCCACAAGTAAGGCCAGGCCTGCAATCAGCTTATTATTCATACTAACTCCAGTATTTCTCATATTAATGCATCCAGAATCTGCAAAATCAAAGACCTGGGCTCAATCGACTTGAGCACCGGTTCAACTACTTTCTTTTGCTTGTTGTAGATCTCTTCATTGGGATAGAAAACCTCAATCACATGCAGGTCATCGCCGTCCACAAAGATGACTATGGTATAGAAAGCTCGGTCATAACCTACCTGTTGTGGTGTTGTCAGACTGATTCTATTTCCGCTGCGATCAGAGCTCATTACCTTTTCAGGATACCGATCCCGTTCATAAAGCAGGGCCCGCTCAAAGTAGGCTGCATCCGCTCTGGGGTTGTTGTCTATGGTTGCAGCACGAATCTGCACTCCATCCGGACTGGCATAGATGTAGTCCCCGCTGGAGCCATAGTCTTCCGAGTAATCCAGGAAACCATCGGGCAGAGCGAATTCAAAGTCCGCAGAAAGGTTCAATGTGCGACGATCCGGCCGCAGAGAACGAATCCAGGGGATGGCAGATCCCTGGTTTACGCTCATTTTAGCTTCAGCGACAAAAGATAATTCAATGGTAGAAAAGGCGGCTTTACGGGCCATGTAGTCCCGCCGGGCCTGCATGGATTCCACCTCTTTGTTCAGTCGGGCAATTTCATTTAGTATGCGAATCTTCTGTTTTGTTTCAGTTGTTTTCTTGAGTATTTCGTAAAGACGATTCAGTAATTGTTTGCGATTTTCCAGACGCTGGGATAGGTCCGCGAAATCCCGGGTTATGTCATCGGCTTTAATGTTTCTGTGAACCACTGTACCAATTTTTGACAGGTCTGTTAAAGCATCCGTAAAGTGAACTACAGGAACTCGAATCACAATGAAGGCAGATGTGCTCTGTTTATTCACCTCTTGCTTTTCAATGTAACCTTTATACCCTTTAACTACATTGGTTGCCTTCTGCAAAGATGGCTCTATTTCATTAACTGAGTTTTTCAGGCCAGCTTCATAGATAACCATTCGCTCCTGCGGCTTATCTGCAGAAGCAGGAGAATCTTCCATATCCCGCCGAGAACGCTTGGCCTCTTCTGGCATCATGGAGGTCTCTTCCGCTTCCTCGTAGCTTCCGGTAGTTCTGTCGTTGAACGCGGCTCCCACGGCACAAGTTCCCAAAACGGAAAGCAACAAAGCACCCAGTATTCGGTAAGTATAAATCGTAAGACTGCTATTTTTCATATTCGGGTCCAGGGACAAAACATTGGACGCTACTCGCGCCAATCGGTTCAAGCAGAAATCAAGGGCAATCGCCAGGCAAAACCATAATTCCGATACTCTGCAAGTCCCGGGGCGCCAATGCATCTGTCACTGCGGAGCACCGCGGATTCCTAAGATTCACTAATACAGGTACCTGATTGAGTCAGAAATCCCGATCTTCCTTACCATAATCAATGTTAGATTCAGCCGGTATTAAGCCGTTGCGAGATTGTATTAAGCCGACGCGAGATTCAGTAGAATCCGGGCATTGCAGGCACTGCACTAACCAGGTTTTGAACCAGTTACCATGCTGGCGCATCCCCAGAACAGACTTGAGTATTCGGTGCTCAGTCCTGCATTTTTCAACTGCCCGGCAAAATCCTCGCAGTTGCCGAATCTTTCCGTATACACACCCAGCATGCCGTAAGCCACCGGATCTCCACCAAAGAGCCGACCGAGCACAGGAATCACCTTCAATAAATAGAAACGGTACAGCGGACCAAGCCACCAGCCCCGGGCACTGGATATTTCCACAAAGGAGTAATGTCCTCCCGGCTTAAGATATTTTCGCACCCTGGTCGCAAGCTGACCGCGCTGTTTTGGACTGAGAGTCTTCAATCCAAAACAACAAACCAGAACATCCGCGGATTCCAGGGGAACGGAACTGCCCAGAGCATCTGCCTGAAGAACTTTAATGGTACTTTTGTACTTGGCTGCATTCCTGGATGCCTTTTCGCACATACGGTCAGACAGATCGATTGCCAGAACGGAGCCTACCGGGAAGCGAAACAAAGAAGGCCAGGTTTCGCCCATGCCGCTCATTAGATCGTAGACACTGGCGGAGTCTTTATCCTTCATGCCAGAGAAAGCGCCCTCAACACATTGTTTGCGCCATCGTTCGGAAAACCCAAAGGAAGTGATGTAGTTTAAGATTCCATAGGTGGATGCCATGCGATCAAATAGATTGGATACGTACTCCGGATCGTGAAAATCGGAACCAGGTCCCAATGGCTTCGCATTATCTTGTTTCAGTGCATCGCTCATTATTATTGAAAGCTGCGGCGAGAAACTTGATTTCTAAGTCTGTGACGAACAAACAGCAAAAGTCCAAGTAAAGCAATCATGACCGAAAAAACTCCTGTGGAGATGCTCAGAGGGCCCAGCTCCATAGTCCAGATCGGTAATAGTAAACTGATGATTCCACCGCCAATAAAGGGCGCTGAGAACGGAGCAGCCAGACCATACACAGTGGCCGGCTCTTCCGGGATGCGATTGCGAAAAGAGCGAAGAAGAAGTAATCCGAGTGCAGTGACCCCGGTAGACATTCCATAGTTGATCAAAGAAAGATCCGGATGCTGATCCAGAAGCCTCGGTGCAATCCAGAAAAAGCACAGTGCGGTCCAGAGGGCTCCTCCCAGAGTCAGTGCCAGCAAAATGCTCCAGCTTTCCAGAAGCAGACCCAGGTTTAAAGTAGCAATGGCTGATACAATCAAGAACTCGAGGATCAGACTGTTTAGAATCCTGGCCTTATCAGGATCCAGGAGATTCAATGCTGATAGAATCTTTCGCACAGGAAATGCGAATAACAATGCAATAAAAAACAAAGGAAGTTTATCCAGATAGGACGCCGTATCGGGAAAAATTGAACGCAGGAGTTCAGCCAGCAGGTCCATAAAGAAATAGGCAATAAGCACCGGTAGTATTCCAGCGATCAATGAAACCAGCCAGGAAGCATTGGAGTCAAGCAGTGCTGCATTCCCTGAATCATTTTCCATGGATGAGGCAGGCGAAAAACGTTTTTCTGATTCTCCATGCGAGTCTTTTTGAGCAAGGTTGCCTGGACTCTGTTCACTTTGCATGGCAGCATTTGTATGATTGGGAATACCGATTCCCTTTCGTTGCAGTATATTAATTAGCACCATTCCACTAACAGATCCGTAGATAAGTCCGATGGTTGCTGAAAACAAAGCCAGCTCCGCTGCCTCCCTCTGTCCCAGATCTTCCGAGACTGCAATCAAAGCTGCAGCACTTCCATGGCCGCCCATCCAACCTATCTCTATGATATGGCCTGCCACCCACCATCTGGGGTCGAAAAATGAAATGATCAGAAGCCCCACAGCTATTTGCCCCAGGGCCAGCACCCAGACGTATCCGCCCTGAAAGAAAACGGCTCCCAGTGGCTTACCTCTGGATCCGCCGGCCGGCGCGGCCAGAATCAAAGTAGAAAAAAGAAATGAAATTAGAAATCCAGGCCAGGAGGACCAGGCGTCGTAGTTGGCTTTCTCTATCAGGGCCATGCCCTGGGAGCCCATTGCCAGCAGTAGCACGCCGCCAATGAGCGCAGGCTGAATCAAATACCGGCGAAAAATGCCTACTCTGTAATAGAGCAGCATTCCCACCGCCAGCGCCAGGCAAATAAATCCCAGAGAAGTAAGGGCTATCATTCGCTCCGGCTCATCAGGAATTTCTCCAGGTAATCGGTGATATCTCGAATATTGCGATTGATCATTCTCTTGAATTCTGGAGGAATATTCTGAGATTTAATAACCCTGTAGTAGTTCAATGCATTCTTGAGCATCTTACGTCTGGTAAATTCCTGAGCCTTAATTAACATGGGCTTATACTTGTAGTACGCGTACTCCATGGTATGATAATCCCGGCTCAGCTTAAAAGAGTCCGGTATCTTGGCAAAATCATAGGTCAGGGTCAGGAAAGGAGCATCGTCTTCATCCGGCGGCTTCAATTCCAGAACGCCGCGAATCTCCTGCACCTGTTGAGGTTCATCCGGTGAAGAGTCCGGGAATTCCGCCGCTTCCACTCCTTCGCCCAGCTCATCCTCTGCCATAGAGGAACGGGTTTCCATTGGCTCCGGTTCAGACTGCGGTTGTTCCAGAGGCGAAAGGTCTTCCTCCAGAGGAGAAGGAAATCCCAGTGGTTCCAGATCTGTGGCAGCCACATGATCGATTTTCTGGGTTTCCGGTTCTCCCTCCCGTTCTGGTTCCGGCTCTGGCTCAGGTTTCTTTTCGGGCTCAGGTTCTGCCTTGACCTCTGGCTCCCGTTTTCTCTGGGGCTCAGGCTCAGGTTCCGGCCTCTCGCCCGCCGGTCCCGTGGGCCATTCGCCTATTTCAATTCTGGCATTCTCAATTCGAATTACCGCTTCATCTTTTTCCGGCTCCGGAACTCCTGCAGCAGGAGCCATCGGATATTTTATTGGCTCCGGGGGTTTCTTTTTTAGTTCGTCTAGTTTTTTCTTGTTTTCGCGATGTTGTTCCAGTTTTTTCAGGAATTCATCCCGTTCTTTAAAAAGATCCTTTTTTCTTCTATCTTCGCCCGAACGTCTGTCCGGACGTTTTGGATCCGGTTTACCTCTGCGATCCGAACCGCTTCGCCTCTCCTTTCCGGACCGCCGATCAAAGGCCGGTAAGTTCTTAAACTTCTCCCATTCTCGCTCGAAGTCTGCATCGGTCCATCCATCGGTGCGAACGTTACCACCTGGATCCACGTCCAGTCCATGGTGACCAAAGTCCGCATGCTGCTCCGGCTCATAGCCCTGAACAATCTCTCCGGCAGGTACAGCAGCCGATGGAACAGCCACATAAGGAATTCCGGGGGGCACTTCCCCTCCAGAATAGGCCACCGGAGAATAAGCAGTGGTACTCGTGGCTGGAGCAGATCCGGATGGAGCGGATGGAGCGGCACCGGGCTGAGCAGAGAATGCCTGAGCAGCGCCGGGCTGAGAAGTAGGTGCAGGCGCCGGACCGGGCTGAGCCGGAGTGGCCGCCGGTGCCTCAGCAGTGGGTGCAGAACCGGGACTGCCTGGCGATCTTAACTCGCCGGAGAATTGTCCTTGAATTGGCTGTCTGGAAAGGGCATGAGCCAGAGCTTCGCCGATCTGTCTTGAAAGAGTATCCGAAAGATTTCGCAGTCCTTCGCTTAGATTTTCAAGAGCCAGAGCCTGCGTTGTAAGCGGAATAATAATCTCAGGAAATTCAAAACCTTCTTCCTCTTCCAGGTCCAGGCCTTCCTGCCAGCGTTTTATATCTTCGATATTGGTGCTGATTTTTTCCCGGGGTGCCTCATCCGGGATTCGCTTCATCACACGTTCAAATATTGAAAGTGCTTCATCCGCTTGCTGGTTTTCCACCAGAGATTCAGCACTCTGGAGCGGCCGACGATGGTGCGCATGTGGCGATGACCTGGGAACTATCTCATCTGTGCCAAAGGTTACTTTCAGAGGCTTTCGTCTCTTCTTTCGCCTTTCCTCTTTTAATTTATCTACCGTTTCCTGAACCTTATCCGGTTCTCCCTGAAGCAGTTTACCCTGCACCGAATCCGGCGCCCTGTCGAATGCCTGACGAATGGCTCTGGCCGCCTCTTCCCGACTGCCAGAGCCAATCACCACAGGCTGACCGCGATCTCGATCCCTGCCAGAACCACCGGCCTCTGGCAAATCCGGACTGCTACGCGGACCGGTTCCCCGGGGAAGGTCCGAAGTATCCTCTTTCCCCCCGGCAGCCCAGAAGGCTGTGCCCGCGGCCAAACCGCCCAGTAATAGTAGTAGAATCCATTCCATGAATTGTCTTTTCTATAGAATCGTCAGCCAGGGGTGAGAATTTGACGTATGGCGCTCCCAGTTCAGAAGTTAAATGCAAAACTTGAAGGAGAAATGGAATTCAAGCGGAAGAAATATTCCGTTCCTTTTGCCCTTCCTGGAGATCTGGTTCAGTTCAGATTACTCAGAAAAGGGAGAAAAAGCAAGTTTCAGGTAGTACATATCGAAAAAGCAGATCAACCTCCCGAAGAGATTATTACAAGTTCGGAGCCTGGATGCCAGCATGCAGGGATTTGCGGCGGTTGCAGAGCCAGACACCTGGATTACGATTTTCAATGGAGATGGAAATCCGCTCCTATAGTAGAATCCATGCAATCTCAGTACGGTCTGGAGCCAGAACTGCTTTCTGCGCCGGAGAAAGAGCATTTTCGCAATCGAATGGACTTTGCCGTGGAAGGCACCTCCATTGGACTCAGGCCACCTCAGGACTTCGAAACAGTGCTGGCCCTGAAGGAATGTCCGGTACTTCGCACTCCGGGCGAGGAACTATTGAACAAAGTGCGCGATCTGCTCGGCCAGTTTCCGGCGGCAGGATGGAATCGATCATCGGAAACGGGCTGGCTAAAGTATGTAACGCTTAGAATAGGATCCCATTCAGGGGTAATCGTCCTTACCACTTCGGGAGACATGCAGGAAGGCCAGGATTTTCTGGCAGAACTGAAAATTGCGGTACAGGAACTCAGCGCCAGCCAAAACTATCCGCTCTCCATTGTTGAAACTGTTACAGAGAAAGGCCAGGAGCTATCCTGTACACCCGGTGGCATCGCCCTGCACGGAACCCCGGATTACGTCGATGAGCTTCTGGGAATTCCATTTCATGTTCCATACGATTCCTTTTTTCAGCCCAACCCGGTAGCATTCAGCCGACTATTCCAGAGGATTCTGGAGCTGGCTTCTACAGAACTTGATGCGGCTCTGGTTGCCGATGGGCCCGACACAAAAATTCGAGTTCTGGATCTTTATTGCGGTGCCGGGGTACTCTCAGCCCTGTTGCTGGAGAAGTGGGCCGGGATCAATAGCGTTCTTGGATATGAATTTGTGCAATCCGCCGTAGATCAGGCAGGGCAGAGATTTAAGGATTCAAAGGTAGAAGCTAATTTTCACACCCTGGACCTGAACAAGCCGGAGTCCAATGTAGAACTGGATTCCACCCTGATCGTTGCCGATCCTCCAAGAGCAGGGCTCTCTCCTCGGCTCTGCAAGCTAATTGCCGAAACCAAGCCAGCCCCGTTCATGCTCTATATTTCGTGCAATCCGGAAACGCAGCTAAGGGACTTAACTGTACTTGCAGAAAGCTACGAACCCGTGCATGCTGTTCTGGCCGATTGCTTTGCCTATACAGGACATATGGAGCAGGCTGTATTTTTAAGAAGGAGAGCAGATCCGAAATGATCTGCTAATCTATGCAGGAAAAAACATCACAACCAGCGGGCGAATGGATTTCTCATCTTTCAGGTAGCGGGGAAACACAATTAACCCGGGCCCTGTTTGAGTCCCTACCGGGCATTTTCTACGTCCTGGACCAGGATGCCAGAGTTCTGGATTTTAATTCTAGATTTGCCGCAACCACTGGCTATCGCCCGGAGGAAATGCGCGGACATCATGCTACCTATTTCACGGATCCATCCTACTTTGAACCCATGAAGAAAGCTATTGTCCGGGCTTTACGTTCTGGAGAAGCCACTTTGCAGGCCCCCATAAAGACGAAGACCGGTGGACTAATTCCATTCTTTCTAACCGGCCGGAAGGTGGACATTGGTTCAAATTCCTATATCGTGGGGATGGGCATTGATCTTACCAGAGAAATGGATGCGGTCAAGGCTCTGGAAGAAGCTGAGCACAGATATCTAGGTATCTTTCAGAATTCCACGGACGGATTGTATCTTTTTACCCGGGATGGAATCCTGATCGCTATTAACCCGGCTGCCTGTAGATTTCATGGAGCTGGCCGGGAAGATTTGATGGATCGCGCGATTCGTGATCTACTGGAACCAGAGAAAGGGCGGCCGGTGGAACTCATTTCCCGGGCTGTCCGAATGGGACGTAAACTATCAGGCAACGGTACCGGGATTCGCATAGATGGATCCCATTTCGAAGGAGCTATTTCCGGAGTCCCCATGCAAATGGCCGGACAGAATTTCTACCTGGTAAGCGTTCGCGATATTAGCGCTCGCATAGCTACCGAGCGACAAATGGAGCGTTTGCAATACGTCGTGGATAATACTACAGACATCATTGCAATCGCCGATGACACCGGAAAGCATCTATTCATGAACAAGGCCGGAAGAGAGTTTGTAGGAGCCTCCCAGGACCTGGATCCATCCTTGCTTCAGATTCCGGAGTTTCATTCGGAAGATGTAACAAAATTCATTCTGGAAGAGGCCATCCCGGCTGCGCGAAAGAATGGGATCTGGAAGGGACGAACCTCTCTGCGAAGCCCGGATGGAAAAGAAGTTCCCTGCTCTCAGATTATCATATCGCACAGAAAGAACAGTCCGGAAGTATTTAGCACCATTATTAGAGATATTAGTGATCGCGAAAAGATTGTAGAAGAATTGCAGGCAGCTCGGGAATGGATGGGAATTACTCTGAACTCCATTTCAGAAGGAGTAATATCCGTAGACCGGGACGGACAAATCGAATATATGAATCCAGCGGCGCAAAAGCTTACTGGCTGGGATAGCGACCATATTCAGAAACTGGCTCCTCTTTCATCTCTTACAGATCCACTGGAATCGGAGGAAGCCATTAATAGAGCCAGAAGAAAGGATGGCATTTCGGTTAAAGATGTATTGCGAATTATGGATGAAGAATCCCGGGAATGGCTGGACCTGGCTTCATTACTACCTGCAGGCGATGGAGCCAGAAGACAGGAAGCAGTATTACTTCGCAAAGATGATACAGAAGTGATTGTGGAAATAACCTCTTCCAGAATGGAAGATCACCGAAAGCAATGGATTGGAACTACCTACATTTTCAGAAATATTACCCAGCATCGCGAAATCGCCAGGATTCTAGCTCATCAGGCAAATCACGATCCGCTCACAGAGCTAATAAATCGAAATCGATTCAAAGTATTTCTGGATGATGCGATTCAATCCGCCCGAGCCGGCAAAGGAGTACATGCTTTCGCCTATGTGGATCTGGACCAGTTCAAAGTAGTAAACGATACAAGCGGACATTCGGCCGGCGATCAGCTGCTCCGACAACTCTCACAGATCATGCGGAAATTAATGCCTGCAGGCGATGTTCTCGCCAGGCTTGGTGGCGATGAGTTTGGAATTCTGCTGCATGATTCGAACCTGGAAGAATCCATGAAATGCCTGAATGCCATCAAGGATGGAGTTCAGGAGTTTCGTTTCGTCTGGGAAGATAAGATTTTCACTGTTGGATGTAGCATTGGCGTTGTATTCATCGACGAATTCGCAGAGAATGAAACTCAAATTCTGCGCGATGCAGATACTGCCTGCTACGCGGCCAAAGAACTGGGACGACAGAGAATTCATATTTTCCATCCAGATGATGAAGCACTCACTCGACGCCGAGCCGAGATGGAATGGGTGAACCAGGTTCAGGAGTCCCTGGAGGCCGGTAACTTCGAATTGTACTGTCAGCCCATTGCAGATCTGCAGGGAGGGACCGGACATCAATGTGAAATACTGGTTCGAATGAAGTCCGGAAATAACCTGGTAGCCCCTGGAATGTTTGTTCCTGCAGTGGAACGATTTGGTCTGATGTCCAGGCTGGACAAACACATCGTATCAAGATTCTTTGAAATTATCGAAGACTTCTGCAGGGACAATGCAGATGGCCTGGATGGATTCAATTATTTCACAATTAATCTGTCCGGAGCAACCCTGGGCGACGAAGATTTTCGAGACTTCCTTCTGGCTGCCATCCGGGATAGCGGTATAGAACCTGGCAAGCTTTGCTTCGAGATTACAGAAACAGCAGCTGTAGCCAATATGGCCAGTGCAATGAAGTTCATTGCTGCGGTAAAAAAGCTGGGGGCCCATTTTGCTCTGGATGATTTCGGATCCGGTTTATCCTCTTTCGCATATCTTAAAACTCTTCCTGTTGATATATTGAAAATCGACGGCATTTTCGTAAGGGATATATGCGATGATCCGGTGGATCTGGCCATGATTCGCTCCATTCGAGAACTGGGACAGGCTTTGAATATCAAAGTTGTAGGCGAATACGTAGAAACCAGGGATGTAATGGAAAAGCTCACCGAAATGGGTGTGGAGTACGGTCAGGGATACTATATTTCCAGGCCCATGCCATTCTGGGATTATCTAACATCCAGAGGCAATGCGGTTCGCTCCGGTTGATTGCTGGATATTGCATTGACCAGCGCCCTGGATCAATCGCACGATTTCATAGAAAGCCTTAACTGCGAAACCTAGCCTGAAACAGAAGACAGATCCCCAGAATAGCGCAATGCACCAGCACAATGGCTGCGCTGGCCGGAGTTCCAGCGAAAGCACTGATGAGCAACCCTGCCAGTGCCCCCAGAATAGAAAAAACAATGGAAAGTACCGTCATTTGAGCAAAGCTTCGACTAACCATTCGAGCAGCGGATGCAGGTAAAACCAGAAAGCTAGTGATTAGCACTGCACCAATGAGCTTGATGGACAATACAATCACAAGAGCAATCAATGCCACCAGAAGCCATTCCATGAGATCCACTTTTTGCCCATCGCTTTTGGCCAGCTCAGCATCCAGACCAGCATAGGCCCAGTGCCCCCAGAAAGCGAAGCTTCCGATAGTAAGCAATAGCAATCCACCTGCAATCCACAGATCTATTGTTTCTACATAGAGCACGGATCCGAACAAATAGGCAAATGCATCCTGACCAAAACTATTCCTTAAAGATAAAAATAGAATCCCCAGAGCCATGCTAACAGAGAACAGGATTCCAGTGGAAGAATCCGCGCTCAAACCTCGATTTCCCAGCCAGTGAATCAGACTGGCCCCAAGCAGTGTAAAGGGAACTGCAATGTAGAGTGGTTCTGTGTCCAGAAGCATGGCCAGGGCCACACTTCCAAAGGCAGCATGGGCCAGACCGGAGCCCAGAAAGCTCATCTGCCGCTGCACCACAAATACACCGTAATACCCGGCAAAGAATGCAACCAGGCTTGTGAGAATCAGTGAGCGGACAAAAAAATCCAGGGAAAGCAGATCTGCAATCATCCGGAGTCTAAAATGATAGACCTGCCTGCCGATGCATTGCTTTTTTAAACTCATGGATAAGATTCAAAAGTCAGCAGAAGAGTGGAAGCAGCAGCTCAGTCCGGAAGAGTATGAAGTAGCCCGACAGGGTGGCACGGAACGAGCATTTACAGGTAGATACTGGGATAATAAGGAAGCAGGAACCTACCGATGTGTTTGCTGCGGAGAAGAGCTCTTTAGATCCGATGAGAAATTCGAATCTGGCAGCGGCTGGCCAAGTTTCTGGCAACCGGCCAGCGACGATGTGGTAACCAGCAAAGAGGATCGATCTCATGGAATGGTTCGTGTGGAAGTGCTCTGCAATAAGTGCGATGCGCATCTGGGACATGTGTTTCCAGATGGTCCGAAACCCACAGGACAGCGATTCTGCATTAATTCCTTGTCATTGAAGTTCGAACCAGAAGACTGAGATTCGGAGGCCCCGCATCTGCAGGCCTCCGTTTACGAAGCAACAACACAAAGAGAGAACTGACTTGAGCGACCGCACTCCCTGGTGGCAGGCCACCACTATTTATCAGATCTATCCGCGTTCCTTTTTCGATTCTAATGGAGATGGAATTGGAGATATACCGGGAATCATTCAAAAGCTGGACTACATCAAGGATCTGGGTTTTGAAACCATCTGGCTTTCTCCCCATTACCAGAGTCCGCAGCGAGATTTTGGATATGATATAAGCGATTATTACAGCATTGATCCTCGGTACGGAACCGTGGAGGATGCGCTTGAACTCATCAAAGAAACTCATAATCGGGGGATGAAAATCATTTTCGATATGATTCTAAATCATACTTCCGATGAGCATGCCTGGTTTAAGGAGTCTCGCTCCAGCAAAGACAATCCAAAAAGAGATTGGTATATCTGGAAAAGAGGAAAGGGTAAGAAGCCGCCGAATAACTGGGCCTGTCTGCCCGGCGGCTCTGGCTGGACCTACGATAGAAATACCGATGAATGGTACTTTCACAATTTTCTAAGCTTTCAACCTGATCTGAACTTTCGCAATCCGGAAGTGAAAGAAGCGATGTTCAATACAATCCGATACTGGCTGGATAAGGGAGTGGATGGATATCGCCTGGATATTTTTCACAGCATATACAAGGATGAGCAATTCAGAGATAATCCGTTCAGCTGGAAGTACATCCCCGGCTCGGATTTCGATGAAGGATACTTCCAGAAACTGCAATACAATCTGAATCGTCCGGAAACCTTCGAACTGGCCAGGGAGGTGCGAAGCCTCATAGATGAATACAGTCCACATCGCTTCGTGGTAGGGGAAGTATTTGGAAAAGGAGTGGTAAAAAAGTATCTGGGCGAAAACCAGGATGGATTAAACCTGATATTGCTCTTCGAACTCATTCAGTTACATGGAGCGAAGGCTGCAGATATCAGAGAAATACTCAACTATTACGAAAAGGAATATCCATCGCCGCACCTGCCAACACTTTCTTTGGGAAATCATGATCGACGCAGATACATGAGCCGAATTGGCGAAAATCCGGCTCTTGCCAGGCTTCTTGTAGTATTACAATACACGGCCCGGGGAGTGCCCATCACTTATTACGGCGATGAGCTGGGTATTCCGGATGGAGAATTCTCTCACAGAGGAGCCCTTGATGCAGCGGCCCATCCATACTGGTGGATGCCTGCTAAACTGGCGAAATGGCTTAAGCTCTACATAAATAGAGACGGTTGCAGGACTCCCATGCAATGGAATGGCAGCTCCCATGCAGGTTTCACATCAGGTAATAATCCCTGGCTTCCGGTTCATTCGAACTATCAATCCTGCAATGTGGAATCTCAGCTAAATGAACCAGGATCGCTTTTGCGAATCCACCAGGCATTGTTGCATTTACGCAGACAAAAATCCTCCTTGAATTCCGGCGATCTCTCACTTCTTGCAGATGAAATCCCATCCGATGTAGTGGCCTATGCTCGAAGCAAAGAAAAAGATACAGCATTAATTCTAATGAATTTCTCCAATAAGAAACTGAGATTCAATGTACCGGAACGATTCAATGAATGCAGAGAAACCTCATTTAGCCTGGCCGGAGGAAATCTAGACGCAAACCACGTGAATCTACCGGCTAATGCTGCCTTGATTCTTTCTTCCAATCATTAGCGCTGGTTTTTCCAGGATCGACGGTATTGGCGTACAAAAATCTATTACTGCCTGAACTGATTTCAGCGCTAAAAAACGGAGGGGGAGCCGCGAAACCGGGCGGGGATGCGACCTTCGCCCGGGAAAGTTGTTGCATATTACAGTATCTTCTGCCATTTCTGTGAAATGCGAAAAAGTTTACTTTATACGGAATTCACAATTCAGCTCTTTCCTGCACTCAGGAAATATTCCCTATTTCTGGCCATGACAGTCTTGTTCACGTCCTGCGCCTCCGTGGACAAAACTCGAATACCGGCAGGACCTGACCTACAGGATCCAGAGCCCATGGAAATGCGGGCCGGAATTGAGCCTTACTATCAAAGAGTAGATATCATAAGACAGCAAGACTGCACCACCACTACAACCGTCAATGCAGACGGATCCGTGAGCACTCAGAGAAACTGCACTCCAGTCCCCTACTCTCCTATGGGAGTGTTTCTGGGCAATGGACTGTTCGTAGACGTTAGAGGAAATATTGCAATCGACCTGGTAACCGTTACCGGTCTGAGAAATCTGCAGAAGTTTACTATGAGCAGGGATTCTTCGTCCTGGTTTAGCAGTCAGGAATCCAGGGTATCCAGGGATGGAAATCAGATCGTTCTTTTTGAACCAGGAATCTTTCTGGACGATGAAGTGCGAATTGGTATTACACCACGTGGACTGGACCTGGAAGATAACGTTAAGCTGATTCAGGATGCCAACGGAATTCGATATGAGGGTATGGAGAAAACTACTATATTCGGAATTGAAATCGGCAATGACCCTCCAGAGGTTACCATTAATTCGAAGGATTCGCTTCAGGCCGGACCTGTGAAAATTGTTCGCGCATCCGACGAAAGCATCCTCGTGGGCCGGATAGCCAGCTTTCGTAAGAATGGAGACCAGATAGTCATGGAATCCGCTGGTAGTATTTTTTCAGGCAATGTCAAACATTACATCTATCGTTCGCAGAACAAGATGGCTATTGTAAACGAAGATAAATCTCTGGGAATTACTATGAGCTGGGATGATCAGTCCATTCAGATTCAGACTGTGCTTTCTATGTTCAGTTACTTTGGTCAGGATTCCACGATTCGAATCGTAAAGTAATCCACAATACTTCGGGTTCTGGACTAAAGCCAGGGCCCGGACGGATGCTCATGGCCGCCATGTCCGAAGGCAGCCTTGAGATTTTCCTGGGTCAGGCAATCCGGTGTTCCATACGCCAGGTTTGTACGATTCATGATTAAAACATGCGTAGCATGATGATAGGCAGCGTCCAGATCGTGGGTAACCATCAGGATGGTCGTCCCATGCTCCTGTCGCAGATGATCCAGTAACTCATACATATCTGTTTCGCCGGAACGATCCAGACCTGTGGCCGGTTCATCCAGAATGATTAGGGCCGGGTTACGAATTAGACTGCGAGCAAGGTAAACTCTCTGAAGCTCTCCACCACTTAAGTCGCTTAATAAATGACCATTGTAGCCTCGGAGCCCCACTCGCTCCAGGCAATGTTCCACTTTTAGTTTTACGGGACGGGGTACATAAAATGGCCAACGTGAACGTAAACCGGTGCTTACCATTTCAAGAACTGTGGCCGGGAAGCGGCGATCCAGGGTTTTGGCCTGAGGTACATATCCTATTCCAGATTCGGAGCAGGAGACCTGAACCGTTCCATGATCAATCTCCACCAATCCCAGAATAGCCTTTAACAATGTAGATTTTCCACTGCCATTGGGTCCCAGAACTGCGGTCCAACTTCCGGGATTGCACTGTAGATGCAGATCCTCTATGGCCACATTTCGTCCAAATCGAACAGTCAACCCTTCGACTTTTAGACAGTAGGATTCTTTCTGAATTGAACTAGAATTCATTTTATCGGTACTCTTTCATTTCAATCCAGGGACCGTCTACGGTCTGCTCCTTGCATCATAGAGAGGCAGGATTTTGCAGTCAGATAGAGTCTGTGGCTGGATGCATTTACTCATAGAAACATAGTACCTCAGAAACGCAGGGCTGCCAGAGCCTCCAATTGATTGCTCAATAGCTCCGATAGGTTACGAGCGCTGGAGCCCATGGGATCCAGTTCCACAATTCGTGCATCCAATTCCCGGGCCAGGATTCGAGCCTGTCTCAATGGAAGTTGTTTTTCATGCACGATGATGTCCACAGGTTTCAAAGACAATAGATATCTCCATTCTTTGATGCTCAGCTCTTTTCCAGGAATTGGCTCCACTATCGCCACAATTTCAATTCCATGCTCGGTCAAAAAGCTTTCATAGGTAGAATGCATCAGTATAGCTCTCTTTCCCTGCAGATGCTTTAATCTCTTTGCAGCTTCCAGTTCCAGGGTCTCCATTTCCCGGGATAGAATGGCAATTTCAGATCTAATTCTCTGTTCCGACTGCAAATCCTGTTGAATCAGAAGTCCCTGCAATCTGGGTAGAACCTCGGCCACCCTGTGTGGATCCGTCCAGAAATGGGGATCCATGTTCCGATCAGCGTTTCCCGTTGAACCGTGGGAATGCTGATGATCCTTTCCATGATAGCCTGCCCTGGCTTCCGGCAAGAGAGCAAAGGAGGGACACTCTTTAAAATTGGCTGCCCAGCCGTCCAGAACCGGAGCCACGTAGAATAGAGCCTTGCAATCCCTGTACTGCATTAGATCGGCCACCGAAGGATCATAGGTTTCAGGATTACGACCGGGATGTACCAGGGCCTGACTCATCCGGCTTCCGGCCACTCTCTCTATTAGAAAAGCCACCGGTTGAATTGTAGATGGGTATGGAATGGAGCGCGCCGGCTGACAGTAGGCCAACCAGGAAACTGACAAAACGACGCTGCAGAGTGTCACTCTGTCAGTCATGGATTTCATTACCGGTATCAATCGCCTATTCCGCTCCTCTGGAGGCTGGCACAGCTCTTGCTATATAATAATCGAGAACAGCAAGCATTAAAGGAGGCACGACATGTTCTGGAATGACTGGTACGGATGGCAACGAAATCTATGGGAGGATCTTTCAAAGTTGGAATCCCCTCAAAGGTATCGAAGCAGCTATCCTGGCGTTAGACTATACAGCAATGAGAATGAAGCAGTGGTTCAGGCCGAAGTGCCCGGAGTATCTGCCCAGGATCTGGACATTCAGGTCCAGGATAATGAACTGAATATTAAACTCAAGAGGATTGTGGAAGAAGGCGAAGCGGTTCGTCGGGAACGTCCTCAGGGAGACTACGAAAAGACGGTCCGGCTTCCGTTTCGCGCAAACCATGAGGCGGTAAATGCAAGCCTCAAATCAGGTGTGCTCACCGTTCGCATGGAAAGGGCGGAGGAAGACAAACCAAGAAAGATTGCCGTAGCGGCGTCCTGACAGGGGTAAGCCCGGTTTCCGGGCCGGACCCTGAAAGAGAACTACTATGAAGGAGAAAACAATGGAAACAGCAGTAAGTAATAGAACCGAAAAACGAAGCGAACTGGAACAACGCAACGCAGCAAAAAGACGTGTGTATTCACCGGCTGTGGATCTATATCGCAGGGACGATAAATTTCATCTATACGCCGATATTCCAGGGGCCAGCGAAGACACTGTCGATGTAAGTGTTGAAAAGAACATACTTACAATCAAGGCAGTGGCAGAAGAGCAGAAGGTAGAAGGCAATCTTCTGTACAGCGAATATGGCATAGGTGACTATGAAAGAAGCTTTAGATTGAGCGAAGAAATCGACGTGGAAAACATCGAAGCCAGAGTTCGCAACGGAGTTCTGGAACTGATCATTCCGGTAAGCCAGCCCTCAACAAGAAAGATTCAGGTTAAATCGGAATGAATAATGACGCCTGGCCTGGACAAAGTTAACCAGGCCAGGGCATTGGAGGTATAAAAATGGGACTAAAAGATCTAATAAATAAGAAAGGGACATCCAGCCCGCAACGCCGGGATGATTCTTTTCTTGGCTTTCATCGAGAGATGAACAATCTGTTCAATGAGTTTTTCAGAGACTTCTATGAAATGGAACCATCGAGCATGAACGTTGCTGTGGATATTCATGAAACAGATAAGGAAGTCCAGGTAACTGTGGAGCTTCCGGGTGTAGAAGAAAAAGACCTGGAACTAACACTGGAAAAGAATTCGCTTACAATAAAAGGCGAAAAAAAGCAGGAATCGGAAGTTAAAGAAGACAGTTACCATCGCATTGAACGCAGCTACGGTAGCTTTCAGCGCACCGTAACTCTTCCTTGCGAAGTAGAAGATGAAAAAGCGCAAGCAAACTATAAGAAGGGAGTGCTTCACATCAAACTTCCGAAAAAA
Organism: Leptospiraceae bacterium; assembly: GCA_040217195.1. GTDB lineage: Bacteria > Spirochaetota > Leptospiria > Leptospirales > Leptonemataceae > UBA3465. The sequence continues at coordinate 840,228 of JAVJNR010000003.1, forward strand.
GACAAGCCAGCAATAGAAAAAAAGAAAATCTCCGTAACCACTGGCTGATCTATTCGCAGATGGCAATTGTATGAATTTGCTATGCGAATACACTTTGATTCAGGGGACAGCGAACTGTCCCCGTCCTAATTTTTAACCAATCAGTAAAGAGCCGGACTAGCGGTTCAATACAACGCTTAAAACCTTTTCCACCGATTTTAGATCAGGAAATTCCTGTTCTTTGCCCAGAAACCGGCTGTAGCCGTGGGGGCCCTCCGGAGTCCAGAGCGCTGGATTGCTGGCGCCAAAAATGGCAATAACATCCAAGCCCATGGCTGCTGCCAGATGGGTAATTCCAGAATCGTTTCCCACGAGACAATTAAATCGACCCAGGACAACTACCAGATCATCCAACGTCAATTCCAATAGATGCATTTCATCGTTGGCGCCTATTTCTGGTTTAGCATTCCAGACCTCCACAGACCTGGCATCGTTATGGATTCGCAGCGGATGCGACGAATCGGATAGAAGTTTCTGCTTAAGACCATCATCTGCCGGACCAAGGGTCCAGAATACAGGGCGCCCTCCATCGATGCAGATATCTGCCATCTGAAGATAATTCTCCAGTGGCCAGTTCTTTTCCGGGCTACCGGAGCCTGCATGAAATACAATTCCAGGCAAGGTACTTAAGCCCGCGGTTGGATCCTTTAGACCAGCCTCGATGGGATCCTGAGAAAGCTGAGTGAGTGGCCAGCAGGCCCTGGGTCGTGCACCTCCAGTTACCTCCGGAAACATACCTGAGAATAAAAAATCTCTGATGTTAGGTAGATTCTTCTGGAAATTTTCGCTAGTCCCGGGCCGACTCTGTACCCGGTATACTTCAGATGAGATTTGCAGAAAGCTGCTTCGCAGATCGATATCTTCGTTAACCAGAAACAGAAAAGTCTTATCAAATCCTGTATCCGGAACCCAGGCAGGCTTATTCCGCAGATCCAGGGAGCCTGAAAATAGAGGTAGCAGGCCTGTATCCTCACAGGACAGGAATCGATTACACATGCCTCTTGCAATCACGGACCATGACGGTGAAGCGATCAATGTAATATGTACGTTCGGATTCTCATACAGCCTCTGAAGACAGGGAAGGATTACCAGCAAGTCCCCCAGCGCTCCAGGTCGATAAATGCAAATATTCATCTAAAAAATCTTGAGAACCGTATCTGGCAGTCTTGCTGACTACAGAATTCTGCCAGATTCCCGGATGCCACCATCAAAAGAAAGATTCGCCCGCCGGTTCCAGCAACTCCGCTTTATCCATGCCCGGAGAGTTTACTTCGGTGGACACCGGATAAGCATGGTCTACATCTGCGGAATTCTCGATGATCTCCGAAATCTCCGAGCGATCTTCGCTGCGAAGCCAGGCTTCAGCGGCTTCCGCAGGAACAATGACTGGCATGCGATCATGAATAGATTTCATTCTTTCACTCGCATCTTTTGTGCAGATCGCAAGTCCATCCCCTTCAAAAACACCGCCCAGTAAGAAACCATTCTGCTGATCTTCCGGATGAATGAACACTGGAGTTTTCCCTTTCTCGCCCGGCCCCGGCGGTTTCCATTCATAGAATCCTGTAGCCGGAACCAGACATCGATGCTTCTTGATTGCACTGCGAAAGTATGGTTTTTCAAATGCGGTTTCCGTTCTTGCATTGATCACGGATTTCATTTCTTGTTTGGCCCAATGAGGCTTAAAATTCCAGGTTTTACGGCCCAGAACGATTTTCTCATCTTCTTTGTAGGCAGATAGCACTCGAAAGGAAGGAGCGATGTTGTAAACCGGTCTGAATCCATCTTCCGGAGGTAGATCAAATAGGCTCATAAGCAGCAATGGATTGTTTATTAGAGCAAATCGACCGCACATGATCTTCCTCCTGAGCCTCTTTAATCTCCAAACTCAATAATGGTTTTTCAGATATGGCAGGGTACCTTCACGATTGTGTGGATGCGCCGTACCGAACCAGGCTCTCATGATTCTACCTCGACCTCGAATAGGCCTCAACACATTATAAGCATTACTGAACGAACAAAGCCTGATATTCTCCAGAAAGGGCCTGTTTTCCCGCAGGCAAGCTTTGCTCTGCTCGAAATCAATGGATTTAAGTAATGGTCTGGGATCGGCGCCCACATCCGTGGCCAGCAATATCAGACCATGGAGCTCCACCACATCCGCTTTCCGGCCATTGGCCTTCTTGATCCAGCCAAGTGCTTCTGCATGGTTTCCTCTGGAAAATTCGAACCTGGCAAGGAGAAAGGCGGTGTCGGAATCCGGCTCTGCAGTAAATGCCTGGTCCAGGTGTTTTATTGCACGTTCATAGTCCTTGCCTTCTCCATAGATTCTACCAAGAGCCAGATGAGCTTTTCCATTATTTCTTAGTTTCAAGGTCTCCTGCAATGCTGCAGCGGCCACAGCCGGTCTTCCCATGGAATACTCATAGAGCCCTTTCTGTAAAAGAACATCGGCCAGAGCCACACCGCTACTACGGGGAATCATGAAACTATAGATTCTATCAACCAGGAAATCCTGTCTCTTGTTTTGTAGTTCCTCTACCAGTTGCAATGCCGTGCCATGCGAAAGTTCAGTTAGCACAGGAGACAGATCCTGGTCTCGAATATCGCTACCTATGCGATGCCAGTGAATCAGCCTGTTTAGCATGATTCGCCTTCGATCCAGTCCAGAAGATCGTTCCAGGGCCTGCTGAAATAGAATATCGCTTTGCTCCAGAGATCCCCTGGCCGCACAAATCAGTGCGGCTTCACTGATTCGGTACCCGGTAAGGTTTCCAATTCGCCTTTTTCCCAGACAAACTTGAAGTAATGATTCCTGCTCTTCCTGCGAAAGATAGTTATCTTCTGCTGCCGGACCATGAAAGAAAGCAGGGTCCACAGAGATGCGCCTTTCCTGGCGGTTCAGGTCCTCAAACAAAAAGGACTCAATGGTAGAACAGGAGGTTACGGTAAAAAGAAGGATGCACAGAGCCATTCCACAGCCGGCATTAAGGATTCGGGTCAGAGTCCACCCCTCTATAGCGACCGATTTGCCCATACCGACTACCGGGCTTAGTTGTTGCCCGATATCGAAATCACAGTTTCGATTCGGATTACCCCAACATTGATTCCCATCTGCCTGTGCTCTGCGGCCCATCAGGTATGCAATGCGGGATGGTAGAACCATGAAAAGGACTTTTCCCCATCCGCATCCCTTTTGCTTGACTCAGTGAGACATAATCCGACAAACTGACTGTCCATGCACCAGCAGCTTTTGCACCTGGACTACGAGCAATCCGTGGCCGCCCAGAGGGACCGAACCTCAATTCCCTCCCGATTTCGCATGCTCGAAAGCCATGAATCGGATTTTGCCTTTCGCCTGTTGGATGCACATAGAGTTAAGTTAAATCATATTTACGATAAGCTTTCCAGTCTTTCCAATTCGCGTACTCGACTTCTGCCTCATCAAATTGAAGCCACTCATAGAGTGGTGCAAGCTCTTAGACCGAGATTTATTCTGGCCGATGAAGTGGGTCTGGGCAAAACGATTGAGGCTGGCCTGGTAATCAAAGAATTAATGCTGCGAAAAGGCTACAAGAGAGTGATTGTAGCTGCGCCTGCCACTCTCACGGTTCAGTGGCAGCAGGAAATGAAATCCAAATTCAATGAAGAATTTGTTATCATGGACCGCAGTAATTTCGCACGCATTGCGGCACGCTGGTCCAAGTATCCCAGAATCCTGGTATCCATCGATTTCATAAAGAATGAAAAGTACGGAGAGCAGGTACTGAAAACAAACTGGGACATAGCGGTTTTTGATGAAGCTCACAGGCTGAGAAGAGACGATTCCAAGATTACCCATGCCTATAGCTTTGCTGAAAAGCTGGCCGCTCGCGTGGATGCACTATTGCTATTAACAGCCACTCCATTTCGCGGCAAACTGGAAGAGTTATTTTACCTGGTTCGACTTGTGGACCCGCATATTCTGGGGCCCAGAAACGCTTTCTTCATGGAATATGTACTACCTTCCCGGTCTGGAGGAAGCGTAAAAGACTTAAAGAGCAGACTGGATCGAATACTTCTTCGTCGTCGTAAAGTAGAGGTGGGTGGCTTCACCAGACGGTTTGCCCGCACCATTCAATTCGAGCTCACCCCGCCTGAAAGGGCTTTCTATGACGAAACCACAGACTATGTGCGGCGAGAGTATAACCTGGCCATGCAGGAAAAGAACCGAGCTGTGGGCTTTGTAATGATTGCCTTTCAGAAACTCCTGGACTCATCCACCAGAGCTCTGCTGCGAGCTCTGGAAAAAAGAAAGGCCATGCTGGAAATGAGAATGCATCAGACTTCCTTTCTGGCAGATGAGTGTAACTCGATAAAACTGGAAGACCTGGATCCGGAGCTGCTCGATGACTGGGAAGAGGATGATATTTCGGTCGAGGAAGGTAGTTTTCAGAAGAGCTACAAGGATCTGCGAAAGGAAGTATTGACCCTGGGAAAGCTTATTCACCTGGGAAAAGCCATAAAGTACGATAAGAAGCTGGTGAAGCTCCGAGAAACCCTGCAGAAGCTGAAGAAAGAAGGGCATGCTAAATTCATTATTTTTACCCAGTTTCGCACAACTCAGGATTATCTCCTGGAAAACCTGCCAGAATACAAGGTAGAACTATTTCACGGTTCGCTGAATCTAAAGGAAAAGGAACAGGCGATCGAGAACTTCAAAGGAGATCAGGAAATTCTGATCTGCACCGAAGCCGGCGGCGAAGGTAGAAACCTTCAGTTTGCCAGTATTATGATCAACTATGACCTGCCCTGGTCACCGCTAAAGATCGAACAAAGGATTGGTAGAATCCATCGATTCGGACAAACCAGAGATGTATTTATCTTTAATTTTGCCACCAGGGATACAGTTGCTGAGCGAATCCTGGAAGTTCTGGAAAACAAAATCCGTCTATTTGAAGAATCCATTGGTCCTTCAGATATGCTACTGGGCAGCATTGAAGACGATCTAAAATTCAATAAAACTCTAATGGATTTTGTATCCGGTAAGCTGGATAAGGAAACCTTCGAATCCACTGTGGAGGAAAGAGTGGCCATGGCTCGCAGTAGCTATGAAAGGCTGAATGAGCTTGTGGCGCCGCAGATGGTGGATTTCAATCTCAATGATTACTATCGAATTACTGAAAAAGAACGTGCCATCAAGAATTCCGAAATTGAAAATCTATGTCTGTACTATTGCCATCAAACGGAACTCTCCGGCTACGAGCTGAGGGCTCTGGGAGAGAGGGTCTACGAGCTTACCAGCTATCGCACAGGTGAAAAAAGAACTGGAACATTTGATAGCGAACTTGCACTGACCAATGAATCCCTGGATTTTCTGGCCGTGGGGCATTCTTTAGTGGATGAATGTCTGGAATATTTTTTGAGCCATCCATCTGCAGAAACCTACATTGAGATGAAGGCTACGCCAGAACTCAAAGAAGGATATTACTTCATCTATTTGGTCCAGTTCGAGAATGGATTTCAGCGAACGGAATTAATGGGCGTGCACTCCAGTCCTGATGGGCAGCTTTCCTTTCAGAGGGAGATTGCCATTCCACCAGGGTACCTGCAGAAAGGATCGAAAGGGAGCCGCAATGCAACCAGAAAGCCAGTCCTGAATGCCTCCAATACATCAAAAGCGAGCGAAATGCAAAATTATTCCGAGGAAAATGCTCTGTACATGAATCCGGATCTGATCAAGCTTCTTCGCAGATCAGAATCAATTCTGCGAACAGAAGTTGAGCAAATTGCAGAAGAACTGAAGGAACAGCTTCATCCTGTATTCAAGAAAGAAGAATACAAGCTTGAAATAAGCTATGGAAAGAAGCTTCGTCTGCTGCAGGAAAAGAAAGACATTGAGCGAATGAAGTTCAGTCAGAATCCGGTGCCAGAAAGGAAAGCCAGGCTTACCAGAGCCGAAAACCTGATCCTGAAGGCAAGACAGGAGATGGACATTCAGATGGAAGAAATCCGCCGGCAATCCAGTATGAAGATACAAATCCGCCCATTGCAGATTTATAAACTGAATTGATGGATAGAGCAACCAGGCAATAGTACACCATGCACGGGCGAAACCAGTATAATCAGGAAATTCTGCTGCAACAGGAGGCTATCCAGGAAGCGGTAAACAGGATGGGCAAACAAATCGCATCCGATTATGGTGATTCGCCCCTGACATTGATTGGCTGCCTTAAAGGCTCATTCATTTTTATGGCTGATCTGGTTCGTGCAATTCCCAGATCTCTGCATATCGATTTTATTGAGGTTTCATCTTACGGTAATGACCTTTCATCCAGCGGCAACGTTCGAATCATAAAAGACTTCAAGCATCCGGTGCAGGACAGCCATGTGCTCATTGTTGAAGACATTGTAGATACTGGCCTGACATTCGATTTTCTGTTCGAACATATTCATTTGAAAAAACCATCTTCCCTGGAGATCGCCGCTCTGCTGGTTCGTAGCACTGTGGATCAGACTAAGCGACCGGTAAGATACCAGGGCTTTACCATAGGCGAAGAGTATGTGGTGGGTTATGGCCTGGATGCGGCCGGACTGTATCGAAACCTCAATCATGTTGCTGTTTTCGATGGCTAATCTAGATCATCGATTCAGCTATTTTTCTTTTTTGTAAGAATTGCCCGTTTCTTTTTTACCGCTTCTTTCTTTTTCGCTTTCCCTTGCTTCTTGCGGGAACCTCCGGCCCAGTCCTCTTTTTTGATCCTTACATTTCCGGTTTTCTTAGCACTTTTCTTAGCACTTTTCTTAGCACTTTTTTTGGCCGCACTGGCTGCGGCTTTTAGAGATTTCTGAGCCCAATGCACAGCGAGTGCAGGTTGCTCCAGGGCCTCTTCAGGTAAAGACCAGTAAGACATTTCAATAGGCTTTCTGGAGGAGTGATAGATAAACGGTTCGCAACCAGCTGATTTGTATTCTTCTTTGAGCGATGTATCCACTTTCATATAGAGACGATCGTCGGCGATCAGTGCAAACATTCGTCCTCGGAAGTAAACACCATAGCCACCGAACATGGATCTGCATTGCACGGTCCCCAGGTCGCTGAATAGATCCTCCACAAAGGTTGCAAAGGAATTGGGATTCTCTTTCATCGGACCGTCCGGGCTTTTTTCTTCGTCGCTTTCTTCGTCGCTTTCTTCGTCGCT